>NZ_SLWS01000004.1 GCF_004345645.1 Actinocrispum wychmicini
GTTACGCATCCACTGTACGGTTCTGAGACAGCACGCCTCCGGTGTGTGTGTTTCATGGTGTTACGGTGGTTTTAGCGGAGAGGTGACGCCCGGTCTCATTCCGAACCCGGAAGCTAAGCTTTCCAGCGCCGATGGTACTGCACTCGGTAGGGTGTGGGAGAGTAGGACACCGCCGTAGCTTCGTCCCTGGGGCCCCCTTGTTCGCTGTTGTGACGCGAACCAGGGGGCCTCAGTGTAATATTGAGGGGGGCGACCCCCCGATTTCCTTTTCGAAAGGCCCAGCTGTTCATCCGCGGGGCCTTTCGCATGTCCTCAGCCCTCGTCGAGGCTGGGCTCGGCCGAACGGGCCAACACGGTTGTTACCATGGTCGACGGCTTACTTTGCTTTTTGCTTGGCCCCCACACGTCGGGGCTTGGAGGTCTAGGTGTCAGAGTTCGAACGGCCCGAGGGCGGCGGCGACCAGCCGCGCGGCAGCGGCGCCGGCGGCGGTCGGCAGAACGATCGTCGTAAGGACGGCCGGCGTGGCAACGCCGGCGACCGGAAGCCCCGCACGGGCGGCCGGGACAACCCACGTTCCCGCGACGACCAGGGAAAACGCGAACCCTGGCGAAACGACCGGCGCGACCCGCGGGACAACAACGACCGCCGAGACCCCCGCTCCGGCAACCGCAGGGACAACGACCGCCGGGACACACCGGCCGACCGCCGAGATGGCCCGCGCTCGAACCGCCCCTACGACCGGGACAAGCCGTCGGGCCGGCGCGACTTCGGCTCCCGTGATGACCGCCGTGACGGCCCGCGGTCCAACCGCCCGTTCGACCGCGACAAGCCGTCGGGCCGGCGAGAGTTCGCCCCGCGTGATGACCGCCGAGATGGCCCTCGGTCCAACCGCCCCTTTGAGCGGGACAAGCCGCACGGCCGCCGAGAATTCGGCCCGCGCGATGACCGCCGTGACGGCCCGCGTTCCAACCGCCCGTTCGAGCGGGACAAGCCGCACGGCCGCCGGGAGTTCGCCCCACGCGACGACCGGCGCGACGGCCCACGCTCGAACCGGTCCTTCGATCGGGATAAGCCGTCGGGTCGCCGGGAGTTCGCCCCACGCGACGATCGGCGAGATGGCCCGCGCTCGAACCGGTCCTTCGATCGGGATAAGCCGTCGGGTCGACGGGAGTTCGCCCCGCGTGACGATCGGCGAGATGGCCCCCGTTCGAACCGCCCGTTCGACCGGGATAAGCCGTCGGGTCGACGGGAGTTCGCCCCGCGTGATGACCGCCGAGATGGCCCACGCTCGAATCGCCCCTACGACCGGGACAAGCCGAACGAACGCCGTGACTTCGGCTCCCGTGACGACTGGCGCGATGGGCCACGCTCCAATCGGTCCTTCGATCGGGACAAGCCGTCGGGCCGGCGGGAGTTCGCTCCGCGCGACGACCGCCGCGATGGCCCTCGTTCCGACCGGGACAAGCCGACCGGCCGCCGTGACTACGGTTCGCGCGATGACCGCCGAGACGGCCCTGGTTCGAACCGACGGTTCGATCGGGACAAGCCGGCCGGCCGCGGCGACTTCGGTTCCCGTGACAACCGGCCGTATGACCGCGACAAGCCGACCGGCCGCCGCGAGTTCGGTTCCCGTGACGACCGGCGGGATGCCCCTGGTTCGAGCAAGCCGTTCAACCGGGACCAGCCGGGTCGGCGCGACTACGCCTCTCGTGATGACCGGGACAAGCCAGCCGGTCGCCGTGACGACCGGCGTGACGGCCCCCGCTCCGATCGGGACAAGCCGTCGGGTCGGCGCGACTACGGCTCGCGCGATGACCGTCGTGACGCTCCTCGCTCGAACCGCCCGTACGACCGGGACAAGCCGACCGAACGCCGTGACTACGGTTCGCGCGATGATCGGCGGGACGGTCCTGGTTCGAGCAAGCCGTTCAACCGGGACCAGCCGGGTCGGCGTGACTTCGCCTCTCGTGATGACCGGCGAGATGGCCCGCGTTCGAACCGTCCGGTCGACCGCGACAAGCCATCGGGACGCCGCGACGACCTGCGGGACAGTGCGCGCTCTGACCGCGACACGCCGTCCGACCGGCGCGACGATCACCCGGATGAGGCCGTTGAGGTCGTCGTTCTCCGTGGTGGGGCGTCGGTCGAGGACGAAGTTGTTGCCGCGCAACAGGGTGATGAGCCGCAGGTGGTGCCGGACCGGATGGCTTTGCCTGAGGGCGCGGACATCGGCAAGCTCGATGCCGAGGCTCGGCAGGAGCTGAAGAGCCTGCCCAAGGCCCAGGCCGAGGAGGTCGGCAAGCACTTGGCCGCCGCCGGCATGCTCATCGACGAGGATCCCGAGTTGGCGTTGGACCACGCGCGGATCGCACGCGGCAAGGCGTCGAGGGTCGCGGTCGTTCGGGAAGCCGCCGGTCTTGCCGCCTACCACGCCGGTGAGTGGGCCGAGGCCCTCTCTGACCTGCGGGCGGTCCGGCGGATGACCGGTTCCAACGCGCACGTGGCCGTCATGGCGGACTGTGAACGTGCCCTTGGCCGGCCGGAGCGTGCCCTGGACCTGGCCAAGGACGTCGGCACCGAGCTGAGTCCGTCGACCGCCGTGGAGCTGCGGATCGTGGCCGCCGGCGCGCGTCGGGACATGGGGCAGCTGGACGCGGCTGTGGTCGCGTTGCAGGGACCGGACCTGGACCCGAAGCGCAAGAACCCGTGGAGCGCGCGGTTGTTCTACGCGTATGCGGACAATCTCGAAGCGGCGGGCCGGACCGACGAGGCGATCCGTTGGTTCCTCAACGCCGCGCAGGCCGATGACGACGAGGAAACCGACGCGGCCGAGCGGGCCGTGGAACTTGGGGCCGCACTTCAGTGAAACGTCGGTTGCTGGACATTTACGACGCCCTGCTGCTTGACCTCGATGGCACGGTCTACCGCGGCAACGAGGCGGTGCCGGGCGCTGCCGAGGCGGTGAAGGCCGCGCGGGAGAACGGCACCGCCGTGCGGTTCGTCACCAACAACGCGTCCCGCAGCCCTGAGGACGTCGCTGAGCACTTAACCGACATGGGCATCCCCGCCAAGCCGATCGAGGTCAGCACCAGCGCGCAGGCCGCTGGCACCGTCCTCAAGGACCGCCTGCGCGCGGGCGCCGAGGTGCTCGTGGTCGGCACTCGTTCGTTGGCGGACATCGTCGAAGCCGCCGGGCTGACCCCCGTCGACGAGTTCTCCGAGACCGTGTCCGGAGTGGTCCAGGGACTGTCCAAGGACGTCGGCTGGCGGGACCTCGCCGAAGCGGCCTTGGCGATCCGCAACGGCGCGCTGTGGGTGGCGTGCAACATGGACGCCACGTTGCCGACGGAACGTGGTGAGCTGCCCGGGAACGGCGCCCTTGTCGCGGCGTTGCGGGCGGCGACGAGCCAGGAGCCGGTGGTGGCCGGCAAGCCCGCACGGCCGCTCATGGACGAGGCCATCAACTCCGCGGGCGCACGCAACCCGCTCGTGGTCGGCGACCGGCTGGACACCGACATCGCGGGTGCTGTCACCGCCGAGGTCGACGCCCTCCTGGTGCTGTCCGGTGTCACCACGGCAGCCGAGTTGCTGGCCGCTCCCGCGTGGCTACGGCCACGCTATGTCGCGGCGGACATCGGTTCCGTCCGGACTCCCCCGGCGGAGCTGGAGATCGCGCCCCAGCGCGGCTGGGAGGTCGAACGCACCAGTGAGCTGGCCGTGTCGGTGCGTGCCGCCGGCAGCGGTCACCGGGGCGACGAGTTCGCGCTGCTGCGGGCGTTGTGCGCGGTGCACCGGCCGATCGACGGCGGTGACGTCTTCGTCCGTGCGGAAGACGACACGACACGGGACGCGCTGCGCGCACTTGGGATCGCCAAAACGGCGGTACCGTGATGAGGTGCAGCCTGACACAGCGCGAATGCCCGACCCGGAAAGCAGGTCCTCGGGCGACAGCTGGATGACGCGGCAGCTGGACGCCGCGCTCGCCGGCTTGGACGGTTTGGACCAGCTGGAACCGGCCGAACACGTGGCCCGGTTCGACGCGGTGCATTCGGCGTTGACCGAGGCGCTGTCGAGCATCGACAAGGTCTGATCCGTGCCCCGCAGGTCCCGGCTCGACGCCGAGCTGGTTCGACGCGGCCTCGCTCGATCGAGGGAACACGCTTCCCAGCTGATCACCGACGGTCATGTCACTGTCCGCGGTGTCGTCGCCCGGAAACCCGCCACCGCGGTGGAATCCGACGTGGCCGTCGTCGTCCGGGAAGCCGTTGACGACCCTGGTTGGGCGTCCCGCGGCGCGCACAAGCTGGTCGGCGCGTTGGCGGCGTTCGACGGGCTGACCGTGACCGGGAAGCGCTGCCTTGACGCGGGTGCCTCCACCGGCGGTTTCACGGATGTGTTGCTACGTAACGGAGCTGAGCAGGTCGTCGCCGCGGATGTGGGGCGTGGCCTGCTTGTCTGGCGGTTGATGACGGACCCGCGCGTGGTCGTTCTGGACAGGACCAACGTCCGCAATCTCACGCCTGAGGTGATCGGCGGCGAAGTGGACCTCGTCGTCGCCGACCTGTCGTTCATTTCGTTGCGGCTCGTGCTGCCGGCGTTGCTGTCGTGCACGCGACCGGACGGCGACCTGGTGCCGATGATCAAGCCGCAGTTCGAGGTCGGGAAAGAACGACTGGGCTCCGGCGGCGTTGTGCGCGATTCTGGACTCCGCGCCGAGGCCGTGACCGAGGTGCTCGCCGCCGCTGCCGAGCTGGGCCTGCGTCCGCACGGCGTGGTGGCCAGCCCCTTGCCGGGACCGTCCGGGAACGTGGAGTTCTTCGCATGGCTGCGTCGTGGCGAGCCGCTCGACCCTGAGCAGGTCGCGGACATGGTACGCGTGAGCGTGGAAAAGGGGCCGCAATGAGCGAGATCCACGAGATCCTCATGGTCGTGCACACCGGGCGGCACGCCAACCGGCGCACCGCCGAACTGGTCGCCGAGCAGTTCTCCCGCGCGGGTGTGTCCATTCGCGCGCTCGACGTCGAAGCCGACGACTTCAGCAAGGGCCTCGCGATCGTGTCCGCGGACGACAACGCGGCCAAAGGCGTCGACCTGGTGTTCGTCCTCGGCGGCGACGGGACGCTGCTGCGGGCCGCGGAACTCGCCCGGCCGGCCCGGGTGCCGGTGCTCGGCGTGAATCTGGGGCGGGTCGGGTTCCTCGCCGAGGCCGACTCGGACGACCTGGACGTCGCGGTGTCCCGGGTGCTGGACGGCAAGTTCCACGTCGACGAGCGGATGACCCTGGAGGTCGTCGCCACGCACGACGGTGACGAGATCGCGCGGACATGGGCGCTGAACGAGGCCAGCGTCGAGAAGAGCAGCCGGGAACGCATCCTGGACGTGCTGATCGAGGTCGACGACCGGCCGGTGTCGGCGTTCGGGTCCGACGGCGTGTTGTGCGCGACGCCGACCGGATCCACGGCGTACGCGTTCTCCGCGGGCGGGCCAGTGATCTGGCCGGACGTGCAGGCGATGCTCGTCGTGCCGAGCAACGCGCACGCCATGTTCGCCCGTCCGTTGGTCGTCTCGCCGTCGTCGAAGGTCGGACTGACCGTCGATCCGGGCGGCCATCCGGCGGTCCTGTTCTGTGACGGTCAACGCACGTTCTCGTTGCCGCCGGGCTCGCGGGTGGAGGTCTCCGCCGGATCGGAGCCGGTCAAGCTGGTTCGGTTGTGGGACGGGCCGTTCACCGACCGGCTCGTCAAGAAGTTCGGTTTGCCGGTCCAAGGGTGGCGATCTCGATAACTGTCGTACCGAGTGGGTAGGGTTCGCACTGTGCTGGCCGAGATGCGCATCCAGGGCCTCGGCGTCATCGACGAGGCCACCCTGCTCCTGCACCCCGGATTCACCGTCGTCACAGGTGAGACCGGGGCGGGTAAGACCATGGTCGTGACCGGGCTGCATCTGCTGTCCGGTGGTCGGGCCGAGGCGTCCAGAGTCCGCAGCGGTGCGAGCCGGGCCGTGGTGGAGGGGCGGTTCACCGTGCCGCCGGACTCCCCCGCGGCCAAGGTGGCGGTCGACGCGGCCGCCGAACCCGACGAGGACGGCAGCCTGATCGCGTTGCGCACGGTCGGCTCCGATGGCCGGTCCCGCGCCCACCTCGGCGGCCGTTCCGTGCCGGTCGGCGTGCTGTCCGAGCTGGCTGAGGAACTCATCGCGGTGCACGGCCAGAACGACCAGTTGCGCCTGCTGCACCCCACCGAGCAACGCGCCGTGCTGGACACGTTCGCCGGCGACGCGGTCACGAAGGCGCTGGCCGCGTACCGTTCCACGCGCGCCGAATGGATCGAGGTCGCCGAGGAGCTGCGGGAACGCACCGAGCGAGCTCGTGAACTGGCCAAACAGGCCGAGATGTTCAAGATGGGCCTGCAGGAGATCGAAGCGGTCGACCCCAAGCCCGGCGAGGACGCCGAACTGGTCGACGAGGCCCGGCGCCTGGCGGACGTCGACCAGTTGCGGGAGGCCGCGACCGGGGCGCACTACGGGCTGAGCGGGAACGTGGACGACCCCGCGGACAGTGCCGGCGCCATGGGTCTGGTGGACGAGGCGCGCCGCAGGCTGGCCGCGTCGGAAGATCCCCGGCTGCGTGACCTGGAGCCACGGTTGACCGAGGCGTCCGTGCTGCTGAGCGACGTGAGCAACGAACTCAGCTCGTACCTGGAGGCGCTGGAGGCGGATCCGGGGCGGCTTGAGCAGGTGCTGGCGCGTCAGGCCGAGCTGAAGCTGCTGACCAGGAAGTACGCCGCGGACATCGCCGGCGTGCTCGCCTGGGCGCAGGACGCGGCCGCGAAACTGGGCAGCCTGGACACTTCCGACGAGGCACTGGCCGAACTGGCCCGCCGCCGGGACGGGTTGGCCGTGGAGCTGGCGCGGCATGCGGCCACGTTGACCGAGGAGCGCGAGAAGGCAGCCGTCGACCTGGCGGCCGAGGTGACCGCCGAACTGGCCGGCCTGGCCATGGGCCAGTCCGCCATCGACGTCGCCGTGCGACCCCGCCTGGCCTCCGCTGAAGACGCGCATGCCCTGAAGGTCGGCTCGGCCACGTTGAACGCCGGCCCGGACGGCGTGGACGAAGTCGAACTGCGGCTCAAAGCCCACGACGGCGCCGTCCCGCTGCCCGTGCACAAAGCGGCCTCGGGCGGTGAACTGTCCCGGGTGATGCTGGCCATCGAGGTGGTCCTGGCCCACGCGGACCCCGTGCCGACCATGGTTTTCGACGAGGTCGACGCCGGTGTGGGCGGCCGGGCCGCGGTCGAGATCGGCCGTCGGCTGGCTCGCCTCGCCCGCAGCCACCAGGTCGTGGTGGTGACCCACCTGGCGCAGGTGGCGGCGTTCGCGGACCGGCACCTGGTGGTGGACAAGAACACGGCCGGCGGCCTCACCCGCAGCGGCGTGAAGGTGCTCGACGAGAAGGACCGGGTGGTGGAGCTCGCCCGGATGCTCGCGGGCATGGAATCCACCGAGACTGGCCGTGCCCACGCGGAGGAACTCCTCGCGGTGGCCGAAGCGGCGAAGAAAGAAGCCGTCAACGGCAAGAAATCCCGCCGCAAACGGTAAGCACGCCTGTGTGGACGCGTACCCCGAGAAAGTGACCACTGTGGACAATGTGGCTAGCCGGGGGATGGCACCGTGACTGTGTCGGCGGCGCGGGCAAGGGCCGCGACAGCTGGGGATGTGCTGTGCGTGGGCCAGGCGAGCAACAGCGTGGTGGCCGGGATGTCGCTGACGGGCACGGTGACCAGGTCGTCGCGCAGCGGTGTGGTCAGGAACTGAGGTAGCACGGCGATTTTCTGCCCCAGGGCGATGATCTGCATCAACTCGCTGATGCTGCCGACATCGGCGGTGTCCGTGGGCCGGCGGTGCAGTTTGTCGCCGGGGATGTCGGCGATGCGCACGCTCGACCGGGCGGCGAGTGGGTGGGTCGCGACCAGCACGGCTGTCGCGGGTCCGGTGAGCAGCGGTTGGGTGTCGAGCCCGCGCACGTCGTCGGGCGGGCTGTACAGCAGCGCGGCGTCGGCGTGCCCGTCGTGCAGGAGCCGGGCGCGGTCGTCGCCGAAGATCACACGCACCGGCACCGACTGCGGCTCCTGGTGGTAGGCCGCGAGGATGGCCGGGAGCAGGCCCGCGTCCCCACCCGGCTTCATGGCCAGGACCAGGCGCGGATCGGGGCTGGCCGCCCGCTGGGTGCGCCGCACCGCCGCGGACACCACGTCCAGCGCATGGCGGGCTTCGCCGGCGAGTACCTCACCGGCGGGGGTCAGCGCGACCGAGCGGCTGGTGCGTTCGAACAGGCTGAGCCCCAGGCGGCGTTCCAGCTGCCGGATCGTCTTGGACAGTGCCGGCTGGGCGATACCCAGCCGTGCGGCGGCCCGGCCGAAATGCAGCTCGTCCGCCACGGCCAGGAAGTGAGCCAGTTCCCGCGTCTCCAGCCGATCCATGCCTCCAGGTTATCGATCGTGGCCGAGTGGGTCTTGGACGTGCCCGCGGTGCCGGTGATGTGGTTGAGGCACAAGGACAAACCCTTAAGGAGACGAACTTGCCCGCAATCGCCATCGTCGGGTCCGGGGCCGGACTTGGCCTGTCCATCGCCAAGGTCTTCGGCCGGCACGGCTTCGACGTCGCCCTGATCGCCCGGAACGAGGAGAAGCTCGGCGGGTTCACCGCTCGGTTGGCCACCGACGGCGTCAAGGCGGTCGGGTTCCCCGCCGACGTCACGGACCCACAAGCACTGGTCGGCGCGCTGAACCGGGCCGCCGACCAGTTCGGCGGCATCGACGTGCTGGAGTTCTCCGTTCCGCCGGTTGATTTCGTCGAGGCGCTCGACGTGACCGTGGCGAACGTACGGCCGCAGATGGAGTGCGTCTGCTACGGAGCGATCACCGCGACGCAGGCTGTGCTGCCCGCGATGGTGGCCGCCGGCACCGGGACGCTGCTGTTCACCACCGGCGCCAGCTCGGTCGTGCCGAGGGCGGCCTTCGGCAGTGCCGGCATCGCGGGAGCCGCCCTGCGCAACTGGGTCCTCAACCTCCACGAGGCCCTGGGCGAAAAGGGCGTCTATGTCGGCCATGTCGCCATCGGCGCGTGGATCGAGGGAACCCCGGCGCCCGCAGGAGTGGTGACGATGCACCCGGACGACATCGCCGCCGTCTACTGGAACCTGTACACCACCCGTGACCAGGCCGAACGCCTCGTCACCGCGTGAGGAGGTGGCGGGCTGGTCCCAGCGGCCCGCCACCCCCGGTTTACGCGGTGGGTGGGGTGAACACGCCGAACTCGTTGCCGGCCGGGTCGCGCAGGTGCGCGAAGATCAGGCCGTTGCCTGTGGTGATGGGCGGCGTGAGGGCCTTGCCGCCCAGTTGCTCGGCGTGCGCCACCGCTTTCGCCACGTCCGACACGATCACCATGAAGATCGCGTGGTTGGCGGAGCTGTCGTCGGTGTGGGCGATCCCGCCATGCGGGCCGTCGGCCCCGGCGTAAAGGGCCATGTCGTACTTGCCGCCACCGTTGGGGTCCGTGGCGAAGGTCCAGTCGAACAGCTCGCCGTAGAAGTGCTTCGCCTCCTCCGGGTTGGTCGTGCCGACCTGGACCCAGCCGACCGTGCCGTGGGTCATGTGATGCCTCCTTGGTGATGGGGACACCAGGATTCCCATGGTTGGCGACAACCCCCTGTCGGTGTTTTCAGGCCAATGCGGCCACCTGGACCTCGAAGCCCGCGATCTCGGCCGGGACCGGGCCGGGTGGACGGACCGGCGCCTGTTCCCCGGTCTCCTCGACAGTGACGATCCGGTCGAGCCGGAACGTCCGCAGGCTGTCCCGCAGCCGACACCAGCCGGTCAGGTACCAGCCGTTCGGCGAAGCCACGAACATCACCGGCTCCACCACGCGTTCGGTCGGCTGGTCGTACCGGTCCAGGTAGTCCAGGCGCAGCACCCGGCGGTCGGCGACCGCCTTCTGGATGATCCCGGGGATGGCCGCGGGGCGGGACGTGCCCACCGGCGTCATGAACCGGACACGCGAGGCCAACTCGTGGGCGGCAGAAGCTTCACGAGCGGGCATCGCGGCCACGATCTTGCGTAAAGCCGTGCGGGCCGCGTGTGCGAACGGTGAGCCGGCGGCGTGCTGCAGCGCCACGGACACTGCCACCGCCTCCTCCGGCGTGAAGTTCAGCGGCGGGAGCGTCATCGCCGGGTCCAGGGCGTAGCCACCGCGCCGGCCCGTGTTGGCGTAGATGGGGACGCCCGCCTGCTGCAGGGCACTGATGTCGCGCTCGATCGTGCGGACGCTGACCTCGTAGTCGCCCGCGAGCTGCCGGGCCGAGCGTGGCCGGGGCGCGACAGCTCGGAGGTCCTCGACGATCGCGTACAGGCGGTCGGTGCGGTTCATAAGGCGGACCGTAGCCAGGGGGACCGACAATTCCGGTCCCCGATCCCAGCCCAGGGCCAGGCCCAGGCCCACGCCGCGACGGGCGTCCCCGCCGGGGGTCCCCCAATTTCCACGTTAGCGGAAGGGGCTGACAATTCCGGGCGATGTTGACTTCGGCCTGCGGCCAAGCGCGGGTGGGTGGGCTGTGACGGCCGGTTGCGCGTTCGGATGATCCTACCCCGCGTGGGTGAGGTCCCGGCGTGGCGGAACCACTGTGGACAGTCCTTTTGTCACCATCCGAGGTATGAGGCTGCCCGGACTGCTCAGTCGTTCCAGCCAGAGCCTTCCCGGGGTCACCGGGGTGGCGCGGGTCGACCGGCGCACTGGTGAGGTGTTGAAACGCGTCGGTGCCGGCGACATTGTCGTGCTGGACCAGCTGGATCTCGACCGTGCCACCGCGGACGCCTTGGTGGCGGCGGGGGTCGCGGGGGTGGTCAACGCGTCGCCGTCCATTTCCGGGCGGTTCCCGAATCTGGGGCCTGAGCTGCTGTTGGAGGCCGGTATCCCGCTGGTCGACGGGGTGGGTGTGCACGCGCTGCGGGAGATCCGGGAGGGCAGCAAGCTCCGGCTGCACGCCGGCACTGTCTACTGTGGAGAAAAGGAGCTCGCGCGGGGCACCCACCAGTCCGCGGAGACCATCGCCGACCAGATGATCGAGGCCAAGGCCGGGATGTCCGCCCAGCTGGAGGCGTTCTCGGCGAACACCATCGAGTTCCTCCGCCGGGAGCGCACGCTCATCCTGGACGGCATCGGCGTGCCCGAGCTGCGGAAGCCGCTCAAAGGCCGCCAGGTGCTGGTGGTCGCGTCCGGTGCCGACCACGCCACGGACCTCAAGCAGCTCAGGCGCTACATCTCCGAGCACCGGCCGGTCATGGTCGGGGTGGACGGCGGCACCGACGCGCTCGTCGCGGCCGGGTACAAGGTCGACATCATCGTCGGCGACCCGGACCGGATCGGCACCGACACCCTCACCAGCGGCGCCGAGGTGGTCATCCCGGCTCAGCCGGACGGGCACGCGCCTGGCCTGGAACGCATCCAGGACCTGGGGATCGGCGCGGTCACGTTCCCCGCGTCCGGCAACGCCGAGGACCTGGCCCTGCTGCTGGCGGACGCCCACGGCGCGGATCTGGTGGTCACCGTCGGGTTCCAGGCGACGCTGCGGGAGTTCCTGGACAGCGGCCGGTCCGGGTCGAACCCGTCGACGTTCCTCACCAGACTGAAACTCGGCGGCAAGCTGGTCGACGGCAAGGCGGTGGCCAGCCTGCACCGCAGCCGCGTGTCCACGTTCGCGATCGTGCTGCTGGTGCTGGCCGCGCTCGTCGCCGTGGCCGCCGGTCTCGCCGTGTCCGGCGTGGGGCACACGTACGTCGACTGGGCGGTGCACACCTGGCAGGACTTCGTCGACTGGGTCAAGGGGCTGTTCACGTGATCTCGATGCGCTACCACATCATCACGATCGCCGCGGTGTTCCTCGCGCTGGCTGTGGGGGTCCTGCTGGGGTCGAGCACGTTGTCCCGGACCGTCCTCGGCGGACTGTCGGACGAGCGCAGCGACCTCGCCAAACAGGTGTCCGACCTGCAGGCGCAGCGCAACGCCCTGAACGCGCGGCTGGCCGGTGAGGACGCCTTCGCCGGGTCGATCGGGCCGATGGCGTTGCGCGGCGAGCTGGACCAGCGGACGGTCGTGCTGGTGACCACGGCGGACGCGAAACCGGCCGACCGGGACGCGATCCGCAACCTGATCGGCAACGCCGGTGGCAGCGTCACCGGGGAGCTGCAGCTGACCGACGGGTTCGCCGACCCGCAGCGGGCCGACCAGCTGCGGGACGTGGTGACCCGGCTGTTGCCGGCCGGGGTGCAGCTGCCGACCGCGTCCGACCCGGGCACGCTGGCCGGCGGCCTGATCGGGTCGCTGGTGCTGATCAACAAGGACACGAACCAGCCGCAGGCCAAGCCCGCGGAGGTGACCGCCGCGCTGACCGGGCTGGCCGACGGCGGGTTCGTCCGGATGCCGGACAAGATCCTGCCGGCCCAGCTGGCGGTGATCCTGACCGGCACCGCCCAGTCCGGGAACGGCGCCGGGGACAAGGCGGCCACCCTGGCCCGGTTCGCCACTCAGATCGACCGGTCGGGCGCGGGGGCCGTGCTCGCCGGGGACACCGGGTCGGCGGACGGCACCGGTGCGGTCGGCGTGGTGCGGGCGGACACCGCGGCCACCTCCATTCTGTCCACTGTGGACAACGCGGAGAGCAGTGCCGGGCGGGTGGTGACCGTGCTGGCGCTGCGCGAGCAGCTCGACGGCAAGTCCGGCCGGTACGGCAACGCGGGCAACGCGCAGTCCGTCGTGCCCTGACGTGCGTTCGGGGACACACCGACACCTGGTTGTACGGTCAATGGCCGATAGGTGTTACCGTGAAACCCCGTGGAAAACAGTAGGCGGCTGCCTCAAGCACGGACGACCAAGCACGTTTTCGTGACGGGAGGCGTCGCCTCCTCTCTGGGCAAGGGACTCACCGCGTCCAGCCTCGGCCAGTTGCTCACCTCGCGCGGCCTGCGCGTCACCATGCAGAAGCTCGACCCGTACCTGAACGTCGACCCGGGCACGATGAACCCGTTCCAGCACGGCGAGGTGTTCGTCACCGAGGACGGCGCCGAGACCGACCTGGACATCGGCCACTACGAGCGGTTCCTGGACCGCGACCTGTCCGGCTCGGCGAACGTGACCACCGGCCAGATCTACTCCACGGTCATCGCCAAGGAGCGCCGCGGCGAGTACCTGGGCGACACCGTGCAGGTCATCCCGCACATCACCGACGAGATCAAGGCCCGCATCCAGGCGATGGCCCTGCCGGACGTGCACGGCCGCGTGCCGGATGTGGTCATCACCGAGGTAGGCGGCACGGTCGGCGACATCGAGTCGCTGCCGTTCCTGGAGGCGTGCCGGCAGGTCCGGCACGACGTCGGCCGGGACAACTGCTTCTTCCTGCACGTCTCGCTGGTGCCGTACCTGGCGCCGTCCGGCGAGCTGAAGACCAAGCCGACCCAGCACTCGGTGGCCGCGCTGCGCAACATCGGTATCCAGCCGGACGCCATCGTGTGCCGCGCCGACCGGGAGATCCCGGACGGCCTCAAGCGCAAGATCGCGCTGATGTGCGATGTGGACACCGACGCGGTCGTGGCCGCGCCGGACGCGCCGTCGATCTACGACATCCCCAAGGTCCTGCACAACGAGGGGCTGGACGCGTACGTGGTGCGCCGCCTGGGCCTGCCGTTCCGGGACGTCGACTGGGCGGTCTGGGGCGACCTGCTTGGGCGGGTGCACAACCCGAAGGAGACCGTGCGGGTCGCGGTCGTCGGCAAGTACGTCGACCTGCCCGACGCCTACCTGTCGGTGACCGAGGCGCTGCGCGCCGGCGGGTTCGCCAACCGGGCCAAGGTGGAGATCGTGTGGGTCGCCTCCGACTCGTGCGAGACCCCGTCGGGCGCCGCGCACGCACTGTCCGGTGTGGACGGTGTGCTGGTGCCCGGCGGGTTCGGGGTGCGCGGCATCGAGGGCAAGATCGGGGCGATCACGTACGCCCGGGAGCGCCGGATCCCGGTCCTGGGCCTGTGCCTCGGCCTGCAGTGCATGGTGATCGAGACGGCACGCAACCTGGCCGGGCTCGCCGGCGCCAACTCGGCCGAGTTCGAGGAGATCACCGACCATCCGGTGATCAGCACCATGGCCGACCAGGAGGACGTGGTCGCGGGCGAGCGGGACATGGGCGGCACGATGCGGCTGGGCGCGTACCCGGCGGCGCTGGCGCCTGGCACGGTCGTGGCCGCCGCCTACGGCGAGCCGAACGTCTCCGAGCGGCACAGGCACCGTTACGAGGTGAACAACGCCTACCGGGACCGTCTGGCCAAAGCCGGGCTGGTGTTCTCCGGGACGTCGCCGGACGGGCACCTGGTGGAGTTCGTCGAGTTGCCGGCCGACCAGCACCCGTTCTTCGTCGGCACCCAGGCGCACCCGGAGCTGAAGTCGCGGCCGACCCGGCCGCACCCGCTGTTCGCCGGGTTCGTCCGGGCCGCGCTGGCGTACCGGACCGCCGACCGGCTGCCGGTGGAGCTGCCGGAGACGGACCTGCCGGAGACCGCGGCGAACCACGTGGTGGTGGGCGCGTGAACCGGCACGAGTTCCAGGTCCTGTCCTCAAGGGACATTCATGTCGGCCGGGTGGTCGGGTTACGGCTGGACCAGGTCTCGATGCCCGGCGGCCAGACCGCCGGGCGTGAGGTCGTCGAGCATCTCGGCGCGGTCGCCGTGGTCGCGCTGGACGACGAGGGCCAGGTCGTCCTCATCCACCAGTACCGGCACCCGCTGGGGCACCGGCTGTGGGAGCTGCCGGCCGGCCTGCTCGACGTCGACGGTGAGGACCCGCAGGTGTGCGCGGCCCGCGAACTGGCCGAGGAAGTGAGCCTGGCGGCGGACGAGTGGGCCACCCTGGTGGAGGTCGCGGCTTCGCCGGGCTTCACCGACGAGGTGGTCCGCGTCTTCCTGGCGCACGGGCTGCGTGCGGCGGACCGGGAGGACCCGCAGGGCGACGAGGAGGCCGACATCGTGGTCCGTCGCGTCCCGCTGGCCGAGGCGTTGGCCATGGTGATGCGCGGCGAGATCATCAACGCCGCCACGGTCGCCGGAATCCTCGCCGCGTACGCCGTGGAAACGGGGGTGGCGACGGCGCGACCGGCCGACGCGCCCTGGGCGGACCGGCCGACGGCGTTCGCCAAACGCCAGAGGTAGCACTCACAGGGTGCGGCACGCGGGGCGTCCGGCGAGTAACACTGGGGCCATGGAGTTGGGTGAGTTCCTGCGGACCATGCGCGCTCGGCTGCGGCCGGAGTCGGTGGGCGTCACGTCGTACGGCGCCCGCCGCGTCCCCGGGCTGCGGCGTGAGGAGCTGGCGCAGCTCGCAGGTGTGAGCGTGACGTACTACACACGGCTGGAGCAGGGGCAGAGCCAGAACGCGTCGGACGACGTGCTCGACGCGATCGCGCGGGCGTTGCAGCTGAATGAGGACGAGACCGCGCACATGCGTGACCTCGCGCGCCCGACCAAGCGCAAACGTCGTCCGGTCCGGCAGGAGTCCCTGCGGCCCGGCGTCCGGCAGATGATCGCGGCCATGCAGGGGGTCGCCGCGGTGGCCATGGACCGGACCAGTGACGTGCTCGCGTGGAACACCCTGGGACACCAGGTGCTGGCCGGTCACTGCCCGTACGACATCCCGGACAACGACCGGCCGAACCTGACCCGGATGCTGTTCCTGGACGCGCACACGCGTGAGCTGTACACGCGGTGGGACGAGGAAGCCAAGCGGTCCGTGGCGTCCCTGCGGCTGGTCGCTGGTCGTTACGCGGATGACCGGCGGCTCGCCGAGTTGGTCGGGGAGTTGTCGTTGAAGAGCCCGGAGTTCGCCTCGCTGTGGTCCCGGCACCCGGTGCTGAACTGCACGACCGGCACGAAGTACCTGCACCATCCCGTGATCGGCCGGCTGGAGCTGCGGTTCGAGATGCTGCAGCTGCCGGACGACTCCGGGCAACGGGTCCTGGTGTACAGCGCGGAGCCGGGATCGCCGTCCGAGGCCGCTTTGCGCCTGCTGTAACCGGCACTGGGAGTGGTAGGCGGGCCAGGGTGCTGGTTGCCTGGTCCACCCGGGACGATCGTGAACGTATGACCTCACGACAACGGATCACTTTGATCGTCCTGCTCAGCGCGGGCTTCACCCTCGCCGTCGACTTCTCCATCCTCAACGTCGCCCTGCCCGCCATCGGGGCTGATGTCGGGTTCTCCGCGGGCGCCCTGCAATGGGTCGCGACCGCGTTCGCCTTGTGCGCGGCCGGGTTCACGTTGCTATTCGGGCGGATCGCGGACCTGTTCGGCCGGCGGAGACTGTTCCTCGTGGGCATGGTGTTGCTGGGGATCGGGTCGCTGGTCGGTGGTGTGGCGACGGTTCCTTGGTTGTTGCTGGTCGCTCGGGTCGCGCAGGGGTTGGCCACGGCCGCGGTCACGCCGGCGGCGTTGTCGTTGCTGACGACGTCGTTTCCGGAGGGAGCGTTGCGGGACAAGGCGTTGGGGCTCAACGGCGCGTTGATGGCCGCCGGGTTCACGACCGGGGCGATCCTCGGCGGTGTGCTCACCGACCTGCTCAGCTGGCGGTGGGCGTTCTTCGTCAACGTGCCCGTGGCGGTGGCCGTTCTCCTTGTCGCACCGGCGGTTCTGGTCGAGAGCCGGCCGGCCGAACGACCCAGGCTGGACGTTCCCGGCGCGATCACGGTCACGCTCGGCTTGCTGGCCATCGTCTACGGGCTGACCACGTCGCCCTACGCGCTGATCGCCGGCGCGGTGTTGTTGGGAGCTTTCTGGATCATCGAGAACCGGGTCGCCGCGCCGCTGGTACCGGTGTCGATCGTGAGGAAACGGGACGTCCGCTGGGGCAACGTGGCCGGGTTGCTCGCGTTCATGACCGAGACGTCGCTGGTGTTCGTGCTGACGGTGTACCTGCAGGGCCAGCTCGGCTACACCCCGCTGGGTGCCGGGCTGTCGTTCGCCGTGCTCGGAGTGGGCACGGTCCTGGGCGGAATCGTCGCGCCGAAGATCCTCGCCCGGCTTGGCAACAAACGGACCGTGGTGGCCGGGTTCGCCGTCCAGGCCGCCGCCACGCTGCCGTTGGTCCTCATTGGACACGGTGGCCTCGCGCTGCTGCTGCCGGCCACGTTCGTCGGCGGAGTGGCCAACCTGGTGGCCATCGTCGGGTTCATGGTCACCGCCACCAGCGGCCTGCCGGACGGCGAGCAGGGCCTCGCCACCGGGTTGGCCACGATGAGCCAGCAGGTCGGCATCACCGTGGGCATCCCGGTGATGAGCGCCGTCATGACCGGTGGGGTCACGACGGCGATCTACGTCAACGCCGCCCTGTGCGCGGCGACCGCGGTCCTCGTCGCCGTCAAACTGAGTCGAGGTCCCGTTCGATCTCGGCCAGTTCCTCAGGCGTCCCTTGCACCTTCGGCCCGGTGAACCACTTGCGGGCGGACACCAGCCACCAGATCCCGGCGAAGCCCAGCACCACCAGGACGGCGACCGGCGTGTAGTTGAACGTCTCGGCGGTCACCGGCGACTTCGGCGGCAGCATGAACAGGATCGAGATGAACACGACCCACACCACCGCGACGGTCCCGACGAGCCTGCTCCACCGACCGAGGTGCCACGGACCGCGCTGGAACCGGCTGCCCTGCAACAGACGCAGGAAAGTCGGCAGCACGTAGGCGATGTAGAGCCCGATGACCGCGATCGACGTGACGGCGGTGTACGCGGTGTTGTTCCACAGGGACGGCAGGCCGAGGATGAACGCGCCGCCCGCGGCCAGCCAGATCGCGTTCGTGGGTGTCCGGGTCCGCTTGTTGATCTTGTGCCAGAAGCTGGACCCGGGCAGCGCGCCGTCCCGGGAGAACGCGTAGATCATCCGCGAGTTCGCGGTCACCGACGACATGCCGCAGAACAGCTGCGCGCCGATCGCGACCAACAGCAGCAGCCGGCCGCCGGTGTCGCCGAGCGCGTCGACGAAGATCTGTGCCGGCGGGACCGTGGCGCCCGCCTCGGCGTCGTAGTCCTGGATGGCGAACGTGATGCCGATCAGCAGCACCCAGCCGGCGATCAGGGACACGACGATGGACATCACGATGCCGCGCGGGCCGCTTCGGGCGGCGTCGTGGGTCTCCTCGGTCATGTGCGCCGAGGCGTCGTAGCCGGTGAACGTGTACTGGGCGAGCAACAGGCCCAGCAGGCCCACGTAGAAGCCGGAGGTCCAGCCGGTGGTGTTGACGAACTGCCCGAACACGAACTCGGCTGACTGGTGGCGCGACGGGAAGAGGGCCAACGAGCCGACGATCACGACGACCCCGATGATGTGCCACCACACGCTGACGTCGTTGAGCCGGGCCACCAACCGAACGCCGAACGTGTTCAGCAGTCCGTGAACCAGCAACACGACCGCGAAGATGATGATCGTGTGTTCCGATGTCACGTCGTAGCCGAACTGCATGCCCAGCAGGGCGTTGATGAACGTGGCCGCGCCGAAGTCGATGCCGGCGGTCACCGCGACCTGGCCGAGGAAGTTGAACCAGCCGGTGAACCACGACCAGGCGGCGCCGTTGCGGGGCGCCAGCTTCGCGGCCCAGTAGTACAGCCCGCCCGCGGTCGGGTAGCTCGAACACACCTCGGCCATGGCCAGGCCGACCAGCAGGGTCATCAGGCCGACGAACGGCCAGCCCCACGAGATCAGCGCCGGCCCGCCCGCGGACATGCCCGTCCCGTACAGGGTGAGGCAGCCGGACAGCACCGAGATGATCGTGAAGGACACCGCGAAGTTCGAGAACCCGGACATGGTCCTCGACAGTTCCTGGGCGTAGCCCAGTTCGTGCAACCGCTTCTCGTCGGACGACAGTTCGCTCACCAGGGCCTCCGCGAAGTCGATCAATGGCCGAATGGGTCAACTACGGGCCATTGGCCGTACATTGACTCTCCTCGGGGCCCGCATGTCAAGGATCCGTTAAAGCAGGTGTTGACGAGTACCTTGTCACTCGGGTAGCAATGTCCATCAATGGGCCAGACGTGACCCTTTGGGAGTCGAGGTGCCGATGCGAACCACTGAGGGCCTGCTGACCGTCGAGCGGCTGCGCGAGCTGGTCGACGCCGGCGAGATCGACACCGTGCTCGTGGCCATGACCGACATGCAGGGCAGGCTGCAGGGCAAGCGGTGCTCGGCCGGATACTTCGTCGAAGAGGTCCTCCGGCACGCCACCGAGGCGTGCAACTACCTGCTCGCGGTCGACGTCGACATGAACACCGTCAGCGGGTACGACATCTCGTCCTGGGAGCGCGGCTACGGCGACTTCGTGCTGCGCCCGGACCTAGCCACCCTCCGTCGTATCCCCTGGCACGAAGGCACCGCCATGGTGCTCGCCGACATCGAGTGGGTGGAGGGCGGCGCGGTCGGACCGTCCCCTCGGCAGGTGCTGCGCCGGCAACTCGACCGGCTGGCCGCGCACAACCTGGCGGCGTTCGTCGGGACCGAGCTGGAGTTCATCCTCTTCGACGACTCCTACGAGCAGGCGTGGCGTACCGGCTACCGCTCGCTGACCCCCTCGAACCAGTACAATGTGGACTATTCGCTGCTCGGCACCGGACGGGTCGAGCCGCTGCTGCGGGACATCCGAAACAGCATGACCGGCGCCGGGATGTACGTCGAGTCAGCCAAGGGCGAGTGCAACCCCGGGCAGCACGAGATCGCGTTCCGGTACACGAACGCGTTGGCCACGTGCGACAACCACAGCATCTACAAGATGGGTGCCAAGGAGATCGCGGCCCGGTACGGCAAGGCGCTCACGTTCATGGCCAAGTACAACGAACGCGAGGGCAACTCCTGCCATATCCACATCAGCGTCCGCGACACCGACGGGAACGCGGTCATGGCCGGCGACGGCGACCACGGCTTCTCCCCGCTGATGGAGCACTTCCTCGCCGGGCAGCTGGCGTGCCTGCGCGAGTTCACGTACTTCTTCGCGCCGAACATCAACTCCTACAAGCGGTTCGTCCCGGGCAGCTTCGCGCCGACCGCGGTGGCGTGGGGCGAGGACAACCGGACCTGCGCGCTGCGGGTCGTCGGGCACGGCGAGTCCCTGCGGGTGGAGAACCGGGTGCCGGGCGGGGATGTCAACCCGTACCTCGCGGTCGCCGCCCTGGTCGCGGCCGGCCTGTACGGCATCGAGAACGAGCTGGCGCTGGAGCCCGCGTTCACCGGGAACGCGTACGGCTCGGCGAAACCCGTTGTGCCGTCGACCTTGCGGCACGCGGCCGAGCTGCTCGCGGAGAGCAAGCTGGCCCGGGCCGCGTTCGGGGACGACGTGGTCGAGCACTACTTGAACGCGGCGAAGGTGGAAGTGGCCGCGTTCGACGCCGCCGTGACCGACTGGGAGATGTTCCGTGGTTTCGAACGGCTCTGACGTGCCGCTGATCGGCGTCACGTCGTACCTGGAGCAGTCCAGTTTCGGGCTGTGGGACGTGCCCGCGGCCGTGCTCGCCCGCACCTATGTGGACACTGTGGTCGCCGCGGGCGGGATGCCCGTGTTGCTGCCGCCGGTCGGCCGGTGGCTGCCCGAGCATCTGTCGCGGTTGGACGGACTGGTGCTCGCCGGCGGCGCGGACATCGACCCGAGCCGCTACGGCCAGGCGACGCACCAGCGGACCGGGGCGCTGCGGCTGGAACGGGACATGTCCGAGTTCAGCCTGTTCCACCTGGCGCTCGAGGCGGACCTGCCCGTCCTGGCGGTCTGCCGCGGTCTCCAGCTCGTCAACGTCGCCCTGGGCGGCACGCTGCACCAGCACCTGCCGGACGTCGTCGAGACCGAGTCGCACTGCCCGAAGCCGGGCGTGTTCGGCACCAACGAGGTCAAGCTGGCGTCCGGAAGTGCGGTGGCCGGGTTCATCGGTGACCATGTGTCCGTGCGGTGCCACCACCATCAGGCGATCGACCAGCTCGCGACCGGGCTGGTGGCGGTCGGCTGGGCGGCGGACGGCACGATCGAGGCCGTCGAGATGCCGGAGGCGGGCTTCGTCCTCGGCGTGCAGTGGCACCCGGAGGAGGACGCGGCGGACGTCCGCCTGTTCGAAGGACTTGTCCAAGCCGCCCGAAGGAAGAAATCTTGACCACGTTCGACGTCATCAACCCGGCCACCGAGCAGATCGTCCGGACCGTCCCACTCACCTCCCAGGAAGACACCGACGCGGCCATCGAGCGCGCCCACGCGGCGTGGCCGGCGTGGCGCGCGGTGACACCCGGTGACCGGGCGCGGCTGCTGCGCCGGTTCGCCGCTGCCGTCGACGCCGACCTGGAGAACCTGGCACTGTTGGAGGTCGCCAACGCCGGGCACACCATCGGCAACGCCCGGTGGGAGGCGGGCAACGTCCGCGATGTCCTGGACTACTACTCGGCCGCCCCGGAACGGCTGTTCGGCCGGCAGATCCCGGTACCCGGCGGGGTGAGCGTCACGTTCGCCGAGCCGCTCGGCGTGGTCGGCGTGATCGTGCCGTGGAACTTCCCGATGCCCATCGCCGGCTGGGGGTTCGCGCCCGCGTTGGCCGCGGGCAACACGGTCGTGCTGAAACCGGCCGAGCTGACCCCGCTGACCGCGATCCGGCTGGGCGAGCTGGCCGTTCAGGCCGGTATCCCGCAAGACGTGTTCCAGGTGCTTCCCGGCAAGGGATCCGTTGTAGGGCAACGGTTCGTGGATCACCCGCTGGTTCGCAAGGTGGTGTTCACCGGGTCAACCGAGGTCGGCAAGCAGATCATGGCGGGCTGCTCGCGCCAGGTGAAACGGCTGACCCTGGAACTGGGCGGGAAGAACGCCAACATCGTCTTCGCCGACGCCGATCTGGAGAAGGCCGCGGCCACGGCGCCGTACGGGGTGTTCGACAACGCGGGCCAGGACTGCTGCGCGCGGTCGCGGATCCTGGTGGAACGCAGCGCGTACGAGAAGTTCATGGAGTTGCTCGAACCCGCGGTGAAAGGTGTCGTCGTCGGCGATCCCGGGCTGCCGGCGACCGAGATGGGCCCGTTGATCTCGGCCGCCCATCGGTCCACAGTGGCCTCATACGTGCCGGAGGACGCGCCGGTGGCGTTCCGTGGCGACGCGCCTGCTGGTCCGGGATTCTGGTTTCCCCCAACGGTTCTCGCGCCCGTGTCGCCGACCGACCGAGCGGTCACCGATGAGGTCTTCGGGCCGGTCGTCGCCGTCATCCCGTTTGACGACGAAGCCGATGCCCTGCGGCTGGCCAACGACACCGAGTACGGGCTGTCCGGGTCGATCTGGACCCGGGACGTCGGCCGTGCGCTGCGGGTCGCGCGCGGTGTCGAAGCCGGGAACCTGTCGGTGAACTCGCACTCGTCGGTGCGGTACTGGACCCCGTTCGGCGGGTTCAAACAGTCCGGCCTCGGCCGGGAACTGGGGCCGGACGCCGTGGCGGCGTTCACCGAGACCAAGACCGTGTTTTTCGCGAACGACTGAGGAGCTTGACATGCGGTTGCAGGGCAGAGTCGCGGTCGTGACCGGCGGCGGCAGCGGCATCGGCCTGGCGTCGGCGCACCGCCTGGCCAGTGAGGGCGCCCATGTCGTCATTGCCGACATCGACTCGGACTCGGGCAAGGTCGCCGCGGATGAGGTCGACGGCCTCTTCATCCGCACCGACGTGACCGACCCCGAACAGGTCGCCGCGCTCTTCCAGACCACGGTGGACACCTACGGCTCGTTGGACGTCGCGTTCAACAACGCCGGCATCTCCCCGCCCGACGACGACTCGATCCTGGACACCGGCATCGAGGCTTGGCAGAAGGTCCAGACCATCAACCTCACCTCGGTCTACCTGTGCTGCAAGGCGGCGATACCGCACATGCTGCGCGGCGGCCGGGGTTCGATCATCAACACGGCGTCGTTCGTGGCCGTGATGGGCGCGGCGACGTCCCAGATCTCGTACACCGCGTCCAAGGGCGGCGTGCTCGCGATGAGCCGTGAGCTGGGCGTGCAGTTCGCCCGGCAGAACATCCGGGTCAACGCCCTGTGCCCCGGTCCGGTGAACACGCCGTTGTTGCAGGAGCTGTTCGCCAAGGACCAGGAACGGGCCCAGCGCCGGCTGGTGCACGTGCCGATGGGCCGGTTCGCCGAACCTGAGGAGATCGCCGCCGCCGTCGCGTTCCTGGCCAGCGACGACTCGTCGTTCATGACGGCGTCCAGCTTCCTGGTCGACGGCGGGATATCGGGCGCGTACGTCACCCCGCTGTAGCGAGGCCGTGGCGGAAGGCGTAGGTGACGGCCTGCGCCCGGTCGCGCAGGCCGGCCTTGGCGAACAGGTTGTTGACGTGCGTCTTGACCGTGCCTTCGGTGATGTACAGCTGCTGGGCTATCTCGCTGTTGGACTTCCCCTCGGCGATCAGCTTCAGCACGTCCAGTTCCCGTGGCGTCAGGCCGTCGGGCAGCCCGGTGGGCCGCTCGCGGGTCGCCAGGTCGACCAGGCGCCGCTGGACGACCGGGTCGAAGTGGGTCTCTCCACTGTGGACGTCGTGGAGCGCCTGGGCGATCTCGTTGGCGCGGGCGTTCTTCGTGATGTAGCCGCGCGCGCCCGCCTTCAACGCGGCCAGAATGGACTCGTCGTCCGAGTACGTGGTCAACACGATGACTTTGGTGTCCGTGCTGATCCGGCGCGTCGCCTCCACACCGTCCATTTTGGGCATTCGCAGGTCCATCAGCACGATGTCCGGACGTTCGGCCGCGGCCAGGCGCACCGCTTCTGCACCGTTCGCGACGGCCCCAACGACATCGACGTCCGGCAGCAGCCCGAGGATCAGCACCAGACCTTCACGCACGACCGTCTGGTCGTCCACCACGACAACTCTCATGCCGGCACCCGCAACCCCACTCGGAACCCGCCGCCGGTCGGCCCCGCCTCCAAGCTGCCGCCGATCAACTCGGCCCGCTCACGCATCCCCACCAGCCCGTATCCCGTCCCGGTGGGCTCGGCCGAATCCCCGCCGGTGTCCACGACTTCGAGCGAACACCACCCGTTGACGAGCTTCAACACCACGGTCACCGAAGCACCGGGCGAATGCTTGCGGACGTTCGTCAACGCCTCCTGAACCGTTCGCAGCACGGCCAACCGCGTCTCCGCAGCCATCTCGTCCGGATCACCGCGCACCTCCACCGAACAGGGCCGCCCGGTCAACCCACGGAACTCCGTGGCCAACGACTCCAGTTGGTCGGCGAGCGGTGTCTGGTCGCCGCGCAGCGCCGCAACGGCCCGTTTCGTCTCCTCCAGCCCGACACGCGCGAGGTCACCGGCCTGGATCACGCGATCCAGCGCCTGCTCCCGGCTGTACCCGTTCTCCAGCAGCATCCGGGTGCCCTCCAGGTGGACCACCTGGGCGGACAGCGAATGCGCGAGCACGTCGTGGATCTCCCTGGCCAGGCGCTGCCGTTCGGCCAGCATCTTCGCCTCCGCCAGTGCGGCGGCCTGTCGGCGGGCGACCCCCAACTGGTTCAGGATCGCACTGAAGAACTCGACCCACATCATCCCGAACGCCACACCGAAAAGGGCAGACGCCGGCATGGCATCCAGATAGGAGAGCCAGACGAACCCCGCGATGGCCACTGCTGTCAACAAGAACGCCGGCAGCGGACGCATCCTGTACGGCGCAACCGACACCGCGAAGTACAGCAGCGCTATCCCGCTGTACACATGTAGTGCTTCGGCGCCGATCCCGGCTGCCACGGCGACAGGCAACAGCACAGATGGTTCACCGACTCGCCGCAACGCAAGCACGCCGCACCCGAGCGCGACGACGTGCGTCACGAACATTCCGGATGCCGTGAGCCATCCGAAGTCCTGGGCGCTGCCGACGACCGCCCACACCATGCCGCCCAGCAGGTAGATGGCCGAGGCCACCCCCGCCAGGTAATGCCACCATGGACGCCGCATCCATCCACGGTAACTCGCGGCCACGGGCGCCGCCTCCACCCGTGGTTATGGATTGGCCCTCTAGCTCCGGCCCGATGTGCCGGGCGCGGATCGTCATCAAGCTGATCGCATGTCAGCGATAGCCGTCACCAACATCAGCAAGTCCTTCGGGAAGGTACGGGCCGTCTCGGATCTCTCGTTCACGGTGGGATCCGGCACTGTGACGGCATTTCTGGGGCCCAACGGCGCCGGGAAGACCACGACGCTCCGGATGATCCTTGGCCTGGTCAAGCCCGATCGGGGCACGGCGACCATCCACGGGACACCGTACCTGCATCTGCGGCGTCCTAACACGACAGTCGGCGCGGTGCTGGAGGCCACCTCGTTCCACCCGGGTCGGACCGCACGTGCCCATCTCACCGCGCTCTGTGTGGCGAGCGGGCTGTCCACCGACCGGGTCGGCCAGGTGCTGGACCAGGTCGGGCTGGCCGCCGGTGACCGCAGGGTGGGCGGCTTCTCCCTCGGGATGCGGCAACGGCTCGCCCTGGCGTCGGCCCTGCTCGGCGACCCGGCCGTGCTCATCCTGGACGAACCGGCCAACGGCCTGGACCCCGAGGGGATCCACTGGCTGCGTGGGTTCCTGCGGGCGCTCGCGGCCGGCGGCTGCACGGTTCTGGTGTCCAGTCACGTCCTCGCTGAGATGTCCGTGGTCGCGGACCGGGTGATCGTCGTCAACAAGGGTCGGCTCGTGGTGGAAGCGCCCATGGCCGACTTCGGCGATCTTGAGGAGGCCTACCTGGAGCTGGTGAAGGAATGGTGACCCTGGTCAGGGCCGAACTGGGCAAAGCCGCCGCCACGAGGTCGTTCTGGGTGATCGGTGCCATCGGTGTGGTGTTCTGCGTCGGCTGGGCGGCGCTGGACGTGTTCGTGTTCGGCGGCCGGTCCGAGGACGCGTACGGAATGGCCCAGCAGGGCTACTTGTTCGCGCTGATCCTCGGGATCTTGTTGACCGCCGGCGAGTACCGTCACCAGACCATCACCTGGGCGTTCCTCGTCACCCCCGGACGTGGCCGGGTGATCACCGCCAAGCTCGTCACGAACGCCGTAATCGGAGCAGTGCTCGGTATCGCCGCGGTCATCGTCACAGCGCCCGCGGCGGCGATCATGCTCAGCGCGACCGATCGTGCCGTTTACACGCCTGGGGTTCCCGGTGTCCTCGTGGCGTCCGTGCTGACCACCGCGCTGTGGGGTGTGTTCGGCGCCGCCCTGGGCCTGCTGATCCGTAACCAGACAGCCGCAGTTGTGATCGCGTTCGTGTGGTTCTTCTACGTCGAGTGGGTGCTGATCGCGTTGGTGCCCGCGGTCGGCCGTTGGACGCCGACGGGCGTGTCCAAGGCGGTGATCGGGATGAGCCGGGCCGGGTTCGCCACCCCGGGCGACCTGCTTCCGCAGTGGGCCGCGATCGTCGTGTTCCTGGCGTACTGCGGGGTCGTGGCGGCCGGCGCACGAGTGATCAGCGTGCGCCGGGACGTCACCTAGACCTGGTCGACGCTGAGTGCCACCGGGACACCGGGCTCGATCGTGTGGCTGACCGTGCAGGTCCGCTCGACGGCGCGGGCGACGAGCTTGACGAGGGTGTCCTGGTCGGTCTGGCCCAACACGGACATGTCCAGGTCGAACCGGGTCGCCATGCTGGTCAGCCGGTCGGCTTCCTCGTCCTTCTCGGCGGTGACCTCCACGTCGATCGGGGCGTCGTCGCCAAGCCGCCGGGAGATCACGTGGTCGGCGGACAGCGCGGCGCACGCGCCCAAGGCGGCCATCAGCAGTTCGACCGGGGAGAAGTCGGCGCCGTCCTGGGACCGGCCCACCTTGATCGAGGCGCCGCGCCCGTTGGTCGCGGTGAACTTCGCCGGCGCGTCCCGACTGATCCGAACCGGTGCGGGGTTCATCTCACTTCTCCCATCGTTCGCGATACCACCATGTCAACGCGGTGGCGGTTGGTCATCATCCCCGACGTGAGGTGGACCACCGGTGGGCGGGGGCGTAGGTTGACCCAAACTCAATATGGGTCGCCACGAGCCGCGGCGGGAGAGTCTCCAGCGGAAGCCTGGAGCACCGAAGGAGCAAAGTTCCCCACAATCTCTCAGGTCCAGCTACCGCCACGGCCAGACCACTCTGGAAAGCAGGCTCGCCAGGAGCCTCACCAACGGTGCAAGCCGCAGCCGCGGCGAAGCTCTCAGGTACCCATGACAGAGGGGGAGTTCCGAAACCCGCGAGTGGAAGGAGCTCCCGTGCTCGACGCTAATTTGTCCACTGTGGACCCCGAGGTCTACGCTGCCATCGATGCCGAACTCGCCCGTCAGCGTGGCACGCTGGAGATGATCGCCTCGGAGAACTTCGCGCCGGTCGCCGTGATCGAGGCACAGGGGTCGGTGCTCACCAACAAGTACGCCGAGGGCTACCCCGGCCGGCGCTACTACGGCGGCTGCGAGCACGTGGACGTGATCGAGCGGCTGGCCATCGACCGGGTGAAGGAGCTGTTCGGCGCCGAGTACGCCAACGTGCAGCCGCATTCGGGCGCGCAGGCCAACGCGGCCGCCATGTTCGCGGTGCTCGACCCGGGTGACACGATTCTCGGCCTGGACCTGGCGCACGGCGGGCACCTCACGCACGGGATGCGGATCAACTTCTCCGGCCGGCTGTTCAACGTCGTCGCCTACCGCGTCGACGCGGAAACCGGGCTGGTCGACATGGCCGAAGTGGAACGTCTCGCGGTCGAGCACCGGCCGAAGATGATCGTCGCCGGCTGGTCGGCGTACCCCCGGCACCTGGACTTCGCCGAGTTCCGCCGGATCGCCGACCTGGTGGACGCCAAGCTGCTGGTCGACATGGCGCACTTCGCCGGCCTGGTCGCGGCCGGGCTGCACCCGAGCCCGGTGCCGCACGCGGACATCGTCACCACGACCACCCACAAGACCCTCGGTGGCCCGCGCGGCGGAGTGATCCTGGCCCGCCTCCAGTACGCCAAGAAGATCAACTCGTCGGTGTTCCCCGGCTGGCAGGGCGGCCCGTTGGAGCACGTCATCGCGGCGAAGGCGGTGGCCTTCAAGGTCGCCGCGAGCCCCGAGTTCGCCGACCGGCAGCGGCGTACCCTGGAGGGTGCCCGGATCCTGGCCGCGCGGCTGACCGCGCCGGACATGGCCGGCGTGCGGGTGCTGACCGGCGGCACGGACGTCCACCTGGTCCTGGTCGACCTGCGGGACTCCGAGCTGGACGGGCAGCAGGCCGAGGACCTGCTGCACGACGTCGGGATCACGGTCAACCGGAACGCCGTTCCGTTCGACCCGCGGCCGCCGATGGTCACATCCGGCCTGCGGATCGGCACCGCCGCGTTGGCCACCCGCGGCTTCGGGCCGACCGAGTTCACCGAGGTCTCGGACGTGATCGCCGAGGTCCTCAAGCCAGGCGCGGATCTAGCGGCGGCACGTGCCCGCGTGGAGGCACTGGCCGCCAAACACCCCCTCTACCCGGGACTGTCATGACCATCAGCGTGTTCGACCTGTTCAGCATCGGCATCGGGCCGTCCAGCTCACACACGGTCGGTCCGATGCGGGCCGCCCGCACGTTCGTCGCCGGTCTCGCCGAGGCCGGCGTCCTGGACCGCACCGCGACCGTGCACGCCGAGCTGTTCGGCTCGCTCGGTGCGACCGGCTACGGCCACGGCAGCCCAGCCGCCGTCATGCTCGGCCTAGAAGGGGAACGGCCGGAGGACGTCGACACGGAAACGGTCGCGCCGCGCGTGGCCGAGATCCGCGACCGGCATCGGCTGCGGCTGATGGGGACCCACGAGATTGCGTTCAACGAGGACGACGACCTGGTCATGCACCGGCGGAAGACCCTGCCGGCGCACCCGAACGGCATGCGGTTCGCGGCCACGGACGCCGCTGGGACAGAGCTCACGTCGCACATGTACTACTCGGTCGGCGGTGGGTTCGTGGTGGACGCGGAGACCACCGGGGAGCTGCGGATCGTCCCGGACACGACCGTGGTCACGTACCCGTTCAGGACCGGTGCCGAACTACTGGAGCACTGCTCCGCTCACGGTCTCACGGTCAGCGACGTCATGATGGCCAACGAGCTGGCCTGGCGGTCCGAGCCGGAGATCCGCGCGGGTCTGCTGCGGATCTGGGACGTGATGCAGGCGTGCGTGACCAGCGGCTGCTCGAAGGAGGGGTCGCTGCCGGGTGGCCTGCGCGTGCCGAGGCGCGCGAAAGCGTTGTACGACAAGCTGTTGGCCGAGGACGGCGACGCCGACCCGCTGTACGTGATGGACTGGATCAGCCTGTACGCGTTGGCGGTCAACGAGGAGAACGCGTCCGGCGGCCGGGTGGTGACCGCGCCCACGAACGGCGCCGCCGGCATCATCCCCGCGGTCCTGCACTACTACATGCGGTTCGTGCCCGGCGCGGACGACGACGGCGTGGTCCGGTTCCTGCTGACGGCCGGCGCGATCGGCGTGATCCTGAAGGAGACCGGGTCCATCTCCGGCGCCGAGGTCGGGTGCCAGGGCGAGGTCGGCTCGGCGTGCGCGATGGCCGCGGCCGCGTTGGCGGCCGTGCTCGGCGGCACCCCGGCGCAGGCCGAGAACGCGGCCGAGATCGGGCTGGAACACCACCTCGGCCTCACATGCGATCCGGTTGGCGGGCTCGTGCAGATCCCGTGCATCGAACGCAACGCGGTGGGCTCCACCAAGGCCGTGCACGCGGCCAGGATCGCCCTGCGTGGTGACGGAACGCACGTGGTGCCGCTGGACAAGGCGATCAAAACCATGCGCGAGACAGGTGCGGACATGAGCACCAAATACAAGGAGACAGCGCGCGGCGGCCTTGCTCTCAACGTAATCGAATGCTGACCACCTAGACTCGCTTGTGTGACCGACTCCCCTGCCCGGACCTCCACGTTGGCCAGCGCCGGTGACGCGCTGTTCCGGCCGGTTCGTACGGGGAACGCGTTCGAGGAGACGGTGGAGCGGCTGCTGCAGGCGATCCGGCTCGGCGTGGCCGGCCCGGGGGAGCGGCTGCCGGCGGAACGGGAGCTGGCGACCCGGTTGAACATCAGCCGGGTCACCCTGCGCGAAGCCATCCGCGCGCTGCAGGAGTCCGGGTACGTGGAGTCCAGGCGCGGCCGGTACGGCGGCACGTTCGTCAACGAGACGCTGCCCACGGGCAAGCGGACCAAGGAAGTCACCACCACCGAGCTGGACGACGTGCTGACCATGCGGCGGATCCTGGAGGTCGGCGCCGCGGAGGCGGCGGCCGCCCGGACGCTGACCCCGGAGGAACGCCAGTACCTGCGGGCGCACCTGGCCGATTCGGCGACGGGCGCGCTCTCGGAGTACCGGCGCAAGGACTCCCGGCTGCACCTGGCGATCGCCGAGGTGGCGGGGTCGCCGACGCTGACTTCAGCAGTGGCCGACGTGCGGGTGCGGATCAACGAGCTGCTGGACGCGATCCCGTTGCTGGACACCAACCTGGACCACTCCAACGCGCAGCACGAGCAGATCGTGCAGCGGATCCTGGACGGCGACCCGGCGAAAGCCAGGGACGCGATGGCCGAGCACCTGGCCGGCACCGCCTCCCTGCTGCGCGGCTTCCTCTCCTAGGTCAAGGCTGGTCCTGGGGCAGCGTGACCCGGATGGTCGCCGGTTCGACCACGCGGATGTCGCCGCCGTGCAGGTCCACGACCCAGCGGGCGATGGCCAACCCCAGCCCGGTGCCGCCGCCGGCGCGCTCGCCGCGGACGAACCGGTGGAACACCCGTTCCCGGTCGGCCGGGGCGATCCCGGGGCCGTCGTCGCGGACGTCGAGCACCACGGCCGAGTCGGTGAACCGGGCGGCCAGCAGGACCTCGCCGCCCTGCGGGCCGTGCCGGGCGGCGTTGTCCAGCAGGTTCCACACCACCTGGTGCAGGCGTTCCCGGTCGGCGAACACCTTGCCGTCCGGAACGTCCACAGTGAACCGAACACCCCGGCCGGCCACCTCGGCCTCGGCCACCACCTCGCCGAGCATCGGCGCCAGCTCGAAGAACTCGCGGTCCAGCGGGGTCACCCCGGCGTCCACTCTGGACAGATCGAGCAGCTCGGTGACCAGGCGGCCGAGGCGTTCGGTCTGCGCGAGCGCGGTCCGCAGTGTCGCCGGGTCCGGCTCGGCGACGCCATCGACGACGTTCTCCAGCACCGCCTGCAACGCCGTGATCGGGGTGCGCAGCTCGTGCGACACGTTCGCGATCAGTTCCCGCCGTTGCCGGTCCGCCGCGGCGAGGTCCGCGGCCATCTGGTTGAACGCCCGCGCCAGTTCGCCGACTTCGTCGCGGGACGTCGCCCGGACCTGACGCGTGTAGTCCCCACGGGCCATGGCGCGGGCCGCGGCGGTCATCTGGCGCAGCGGCTTCGTGATGCCGTGCGCGAGGACCTGGGAGGTGGCCAGGCCGATCCCGATGGCGATGATGGAGGTGTTGAAGGCGGGCAGCCAGCCCATTCGCAGCCAGAAGAACGCCAGCGCGGCGCCGCCGCCGCCGAGCACGATCAGACCCATCTTCAGCTTGATCGACCGGATCGGGTCCAACGGCCGGGGCAGCATCATTTCGGTACCTCCAACGCGTAGCCGACGCCGTGCACGGTCCTGATCAGGTCGGCGCCGAGCTTGCGGCGCAACGCCTTGATGTGGCTGTCGACCGTCCGCGTGCCGCCCGGGTCGGCCCATCCCCACACCTCCGTCAGCAGCCGGTCGCGCGGCACGACCGCCCGCGGCCGCCCGGCGAGGTGCACCAGCAGGTCGAACTCGGTCGGGGTCAGGTGCGTTTGCGTGCCGGCCCGGAGCACCCGTCGCTCCACCTGGTCGATCTCCAGGTCGCCGAGGACGATCCGGGCCGTCGGCGCCGGTGGCTGGGTGGCCCGGTCGACCCGGCGCAGCAGCGCGTGCACCCGCGCGGCCAGCTCGCGGATGGAGAACGGCTTGGTGATGTAGTCGTCCGCGCCGACAGCGAGGCCGACCAGCAGGTCGGTCTCGTCGTCCCGGGCGGTCAGCATCAGCACAGGCACCGGCGTGTGCGCGTGCACCCGCCGGCACACCTCCAGGCCGTCGAATCCGGGCAGCATCAGGTCAAGCACGATCAGGTCCGGTGGCCGCGCCACCGCCGACCGCACCGCGCTCGGCCCGTCGTGCGCGAGTTCGACGTCGTACCCTTCCGCGCGCAGCCGTGCGGCCACCGACTCGGCGATCGTGAGCTCGTCCTCCACCACCAGGATCCGACGCCCCTCTGTCATGCCGCCGACCCTATGGCGGAACAGTGGTCGGCTGACGGGGGATATGTGAATGTCCTGTGGATGTCGGCCGACTGTCGGTTCGCTGTCGGTTTCCCCACGACCGGCTGTGGCTGCGAAAGACTGCGGGGAGTAAGCGGACAAGACGATTGGAGTGAGCATGTTCCGAAGATTCGGTGTGCTGGCCGTGGCGGCCCTCGGCGTCACCCTCGTCGGCGCCGTACCGGCCACCGCCGAGACCGGCCGCGCATTTCCCACCCAGTTCGCCCTGCCGAACGGCTTCATGCCCGAAGGGATCGCCATCGGGGACGCGCCGGTCGCGTACTTCGGTTCCCGCAAGGACGGCTCGCTGTTCCGAGTGAATTTGGTCACAGGTCGGGGTGAGTTTTTCAGCCAGGGCCCGGGAACCCCGTCCACCGGACTGAAGATCGACAGGCGGGGCCGGCTGTTCGTGTCCGGCGCGTCCGGCGGTGACGGCCGGGTGGTCGACGCCCGGTCCGGGAAGGTCCTGGCCAGCTACAAGTTCGCCACCACCACCGACACGTTCATCAACGACGTCGTCGTCACCGACCACGCGGCCTGGTTCACCGAGTCACGCGGGGCGGTCCTGTACAAGCTCCCGTTGCGGCACGGCCGGCTGCCGAAGACGTTCGAGACCCTGCCACTGACCGGCGACTTCGTGCTGACGCCGGGAACCAACGCGAACGGCATCGCCACCACCCCCGACGGCCGGTCGCTGCTGATCGTGCAGAGCAGCACCGGAAAGCTGTTCAAGGTCGACCCGGCCACCGGCGTGACCAAGCAGGTCGACCTGGCCGGCGAGGTGTTGACCGCGGGCGACGGCCTGCTGCGCGAGGGGAACACCCTGTTCGTGGTGCAGAACCGCTTGAACACGGTCGAGAAGTTCGCCCTGGACCGAACCGGCTCGACCGGGAAGCTACTGGCCAAGGCCACTGACCCGCGGTTCGACGTGCCGAGCACGGTCGCCTCCTTCGGTCACCGTCTGTATCTGCCGAACGCCCGGTTCAGCACGCCGCCCACACCGGATACACCGTATACCGCTGTCGCCATTCCACGGCCCTGATCAGCTCGGCCCCGTGCGATTTTTGCCTGTTGCATGCATGCAAATTACTCACGGGGTCTTCGGCTGTCTTGACCAGGTGGAAATACCTGAGTGTCTTGTCTGGCGACATCAACTCCCCGCACACTCCAGAATACGTCGCACTGGGCGGAGTGCGAGCCTTTTGAAGTTATGAAAAGGGGATTTACCGGGATGACGACGAAAGATACCGCCCACCAACCAGTGATCGCCACCTCCCCTGCCGACCGTTTTGACCGGTACCTCGCGCTCGAAGCGCGGCTGGTCGTGTCGTTGCGACGGATAAGTGTTCCGTTGCTGCGGGGGGCGATAGGTGTCGTCTTCATCTGGTTCGGTGCGCTGAAGATAGACAACACCTCACCGGTGAGTGATTTCGTGGCCAACACGCTGCCGTGGTTCGACCGTGCCTGGGTCGTGCCCGCGCTCGGCGTGTTCGAGATGCTCCTCGGTCTGGCCATGATCGTCGGCCGTTATCTGACCATCGTGTGCGTCGCCCTGACGTGTCACCTGGTCGGCACGTTCCTGGCCCTCGTGATGCAGCCCAGCGTCACCTTCCAGCACGGCAACCCGTTCCTGCTGACGACGGAAGGAGAGTTCGTCATCAAGAACCTCGTTTTCATTGCCGCCGGCCTGGTCGTCGCGGCACGCTTCAACAATTCACGTAAGACCGGTTGATCACGGCGTGGGTGGTGGCGCCCGGCACGGTGTCGCCACCCACGACGACCCGCCTGGCGGGGCGGGTCGGTGGACATGAACTGGTCAGTGTGAAGATCACGAGGTGATGCACTTCCAACGCGGTCTCTTCGTCCGGTAGGGCTGGGCTGTCAGCCGTACGGCGGCACATGATCCTGGGTGTCGGCCCCGACTGACCGCCCTTGGCCGCCGGTGGCCGGTGAGGAGGGTGCGGTGTCGCTGGAGTTGGCGCCATGATCCTTATTCCGCTGGAAGTGCCCAAGGCGTGGATGGCCGACCGGTTTCCGAGCAGAGTGGGTCGCCGCATTGCGCTGGTGTACCAACGCGTGAGACGTCCACCGCGAACTGACCGACGTCAACGCGGGCCCGGGACGGGGTGCCTCCGGCCCTGCGGATCCCGGCCCGCTCGCCAGGTCGACATAGCCGACATCGGTCGCTGTGCTTCGATTCCGGTGAGTTTGCGTACGCGAACGTGTCCTATCGCATTGACGCGCTGCTGAGCGTTCCGCGACAGGTAACGATGGTGCTGACCGAATATTCGACCATCGTGTGTGTCGCCCTGACGTGCCAGTTGGTCGGCACGTTCCTGGACCTCGTGACGCAGCCCAGCGCCACCCTCCAGTACGACAACCCGTTCCTCTTGACCATCGAGGGAGGGCTCGTCATCGACCCGTGTTCATGGCCGCGGGCCTGGTCATAGCGGTCGGCTTCCACAAATCCAGGACAGACCGAACGCATGCCTCATGAGTCGGCGACATTGTCAATGTCATGTGGCACATTGGATGACGTTCGCGGTACATATCCTGGCGAGATCGGCCTGGATGCGATAGTCGCAGGTCGCGCTCCCTTTCCAATCGATGGTCTGTGCCAGACGGCGATGACGGCACATAATCATCACTATCAGCTCGGCCGATTGGTCTCGGCCACCACTGACAGTCCTTGGGGAGGAGTTGGCGCTCGCCGTGCGGGCTGAACATCGCGCGATCATGGTCGTTGACGTCGCCGGGTTCACCAACCCGGCGAGACGGCTGCCGCACCTCGTCGCGGTGCAGGAGGGACTGTACGTAGTACTGGAGAAGGCTTTTGCCGAGTCAGGGATACCGTGGGACTTGTGTGCGATCGAGGACCGCGGTGACGGTGTCATGATCCTGATTCCGGCAGACGTCTCCAAGACTCGGTTGACAGATCAGTTTCCGGACCGGGTGGTCGCGGGGCTGCGCCGGTACAATGCCGATCATGCCCGCAGCGCAACGTTCCAGTTGCGGATCGGCCTGCACTTCGGCGAGGTTTACAAGAACAAGAACGGAGTCGTCAGCAGGGCGGTCAACGACGCTTTTCGGATCTTGGACGCCTCCGCAGCCAAAGCCGCTCTCAAGAAGTCCGCTGGTATGGTGGCGTTCATCGCCTCTGATCTGTTCTACCGCGAGGTCATCCTGCAGGATCCGGCGGCCGATCCGGACTCTTATCAGCAGATCCGCGTCGAGGTCAAGGACTTCTCCGGCGACGCGTGGATGTGCCTTCGCGGGATTCCAACGCCGAGAGACCTGGCCGCGCAGCCGCACACGGAGAATGCGCTGCCTGTTCTCGCTGACGCGGACCTTGAGAGCCTGGCGGGGTGGCTTGCCGACGTCACGGTGGCGCATCCGGCCACGATCGTCCGGCGGGCGGCCAATCCGAACACACCGATACCGCGCAGCCACAACGCGTGGGACATGTTCCTGGAGCTCAACGACATCAACGCGGGCGAGGACGGCCTGCCGCCCGCCCTGGTGTTCCTCGGACTGGTCGCGCACCAGTTGGATGGGCAGCGCGGGGCCGACGTAACGGAGTGGGCGAATACCCAGGCGCGCAGGTTGCGGTTGGAGTCCAGGTTCCGGGAACGCGTGACAGCGGAGTCGCATGTGCCGGAGAACCCACGACTGCATCTGCTGATCGCGTTCGAGCCGCACAGTCTCTACGAGAACCAGTACTGGCTCTCGTACTGGCGGCAGGACGACCCGGAGGCGTGGCCGCCGAACCGCGCGAGGGTCGGCTTGGTCGCACTGGCTGATCTTGAGCGGGCGGTGGAACAGGTCGTGCTCGCCGCCGAGAGGACGTGGAGTGACTCGCTTGCCGCGGTCATGATCGAGTTCTTGGTGCCACGTAGCTTGATTGACCTGCACATACATGAGTGGGAGAAGGACAAGCGTTCCACGAATCCGAGACCCCTGCGGCTGGACTACCCGATCGTGTTGCGGAGCCTCGAGCGGATGTCGTCCATACATTGGCACCGCATGTGGCATCATCGCTGGCGCCTGCTCGTGGCGGACCCGTCACCCCAACGTGTCCATTTCAGTCAACCGTCTGACCATGAGCGGCCATATCAGGTCGATGCTTTGCTGAGCAACCCTCAGTTGGTGTCGTCGGTGCTGTCGGCGGCACCACCGACCAAGCCACCGGCACAGCCTGGAGTTGATGAGTACACCGCGGCACTGCAATGCGGCCTACCAGCGCTTATCTGGCATCAGGACGGTTTGCCGGATGAACTTCGTGAAGTTGTGGACTCGTTGCTCGACGATGAGGGGCTTGGTGCTCTCCCAGAACGAGTGCATACCGAGCTGCGCGGGGCCCTGGCGGCGTCACAAGGTTCGCCCAATATCAACATACTTCATGGTTTGGTGGTACTGTGGGACTCGCCGGAACGTCGAGTAGAGTTGGATTTGCCTGGCACTTCCTCCGGAGCCGCGAAGGAATCGGCGGATGAGCACTGACGAGCAATCCGCCGAGGTAGCGGCGGCCCAGTACTCGCAGCGGTTGGACGTACCTGAATGGTGGGTCTACCGCGGCACCGGGCACCCTCTCCAAGACGTTCAGTTGGACCAGGTCCTGCCGCCACCTCCACCCTATCGAGATTTCCAAGGGGGTCCGCTGCCGGCCCGGGAGGCACCGCCGCACGATGATGGGGAGACCGATCGCCGGCTGGGCGCTGAGATCCATGTCCGCGAGTATCGGGCCGATCCGCACGAGATCGACATGGTCAATGCCGCGCTGTTTCTGCGCCGGCCGCTTCTCGTGACCGGGAATCCAGGTGTCGGGAAATCCAGTCTCGCGTTCCGGGTGGCCAGAGAGCTGCGACTCGGTCGCGTTCTGCGGTGGCCGATCAGCAGTCGCACAACCTACAGGTCCGGGCTTTATCACTACGACGCGATCGCTCGTGCGGAAGCTGCGGGACAAAAGAACGCCGCCTCGCTGCGGGGCGCCGAGGTTGCCGGCGACGACTCGTCCATCGGCGAATTCATCAGGCTGGGGCCACTCGGGACGGCGTTTCTGGCCGGTCGGTTGCCGAGAGTACTGCTCATTGACGAGCTGGACAAGAGCGAGGCCGACCTACCCAACGACTTGCTGAGCATTTTCGAAGACGGCGACTTCCGTATTCCTGAGCTCGAACGGGTTCGTAGCCGGTTGCCGCGCGTATCGGTGTTCACCGACGACCCTGGTGTCGAGGCGACTGTTGTCGACGGGCACATCGGCTGCCGCGCTTTTCCTTTTGTCGTTATTACCAGTAACGGCGAACGTGATTTTCCGCCGGCGTTCCTTCGTCGATGCCTCCAACTGGAGATCAGTCAGCCGGACGCTGACAAGCTCGCTGCGATCGTGGCCGGTCACATGCTTGACGAACAGGGGGAGCACAAAGCACGGCTGATCCACGACTTCCTGGCCAGAAGCGCGGAAGTCGACGGGCTGCCAACAGATCGCCTTCTTGACGCGATCTATCTGGCCACGTCCGGCGCTTACCAGGACAACGACACCGCGTGGCCACGGTTGCTTGACAGCCTCTGGCGGCGTCTGAGCCCGGTGTCGTGACGCATGGGACGGCCAGCGGGAGTTCCCCGATCCCACCCTGATGTACCGGCGAACCTCGCAGACAGCAGTGCGCCGTCACAGCAGGTGCACGGCCACACGTCGTTGAGTGCCACCGAGGCGACATGGTGGGAAGTGGCCGACAGTCTCTACCTCGCCTCGATCATGGACCGGTCCTGGCGGACTGAAGGCAGTCCATCCGCCGAGCAGCCGGACGCCGACTTCGCTGCGGCCAAGCGAGTTTCTCCACCGCCGGCCGACCATCCCTCGGCACTGGGGACGGGAGACTCTGGCACTCAAGGCAAAGAGAGAATCGCTGATCATCGCCCTGAAGAGCCGGTGCGTGACACCGCTGTGGCCGACCGGCATGTGGCCGGCGGTGGCGGTGCGGACTCCGAACTGCGTTTGGTCAGGGGGCCGCGTCGAGAAGAGGTCGTCCATGCGCCGGTTGCAGTGGCCGCGATAGTGCGGGCACTCTGGCCATTGAAGAAGTCGATGAATTCCTGGCGCGAGGACGACTTGATCTTTGATGCGGAGGCCACAGCGGAACGTGCGGTGCGGGACAACCTGTGGTGGCCGGTCACCAAGCCGGACAGCCAACGGTTGTTCGACCTCACGGTGGTGGTGGACGGCAGCCCGTCGATGACCTTGTGGCGTTCGCAGTTCACAGCCCTTCTGTCCGCGCTTGAGAATCGCGGCGCGTTTCGGACGATTCAGTTGCGTCGGCTGGATACCAGTGGGGATGCGGGCGGACAGCCTGTGTTGCGTGGCGGTGCCGCGAATGCCCTTGTACGGGGTTCCGCCGAGCTTCGGGATCCGAGTGGGCGGCGGATGATCCTGGTCGTCACCGACGGCATCGCCGAGTGCTGGCGCCAGGACCTGGTCGGCCCGGTCCTGGCGCGCTGGGGGCAGACGTCCCAGGTCTGTGTCGTCAACCTGCTGCCGGAGCGGATGTGGAGCCGCACCGGGATGCCGGTGGAACGCGTTCAGCTCAGCCAGCCGCCCGGGGTGACGCCGAACCGCCGCTGGTCGTGCCAACTTGTTGACGCCTGGCTGCGGCCGAAGGGCGCGCTGCCGGTGGACGCCGTGCCGGTGCCGATGGTCGAACTGGAGCCGGACTGGCTGGGCTGGTGGGCTCGAACGGCCACAGGTGGGCATCGGCAGGCGGTGCGGGCACGTGCCCTCCTCACCGGCGCCAAGCCTCGGCCTTGCGTGCTGCCGGACGAGACGCGGTCGGTGCGGGAACAGGTGGACCACTTTCGCAGCGTGGCTTCGCCGGAGGCGTTCAGGCTGGCGACCTTGCTGGCCGCGGTCCCGATCAACGTGTCGATCGCCCGCATGCTGCAGCGGGAACTGGCGCCCGAGTCCGGGCCGGAGCATCTGGTCGAGATCTTGGTCAGCGGCCTGGTACAGCCAGCCGCGAACGATGCCGGGTTGGCCAACTGGGATGAGATCCGGTTTCACATGGTGGCCGCCGCGCGGGCGCTGTTGCTCAGCGGTGCACGTCGGTCGGCCACCGCGAAGGCGATCCACGTCGCGGCATCGAGATTCGGTGACGACATCCCTCAACTCGGCCGTCTGCGTGACGCGCTGCGCGACCCGGACACCACGCCGGATCCTGTTCTTGCCGATGAGATCGCCCACGACCGGGTAGTGATGCGCGCCCTTAGTGGGCCGTACGCGTCGCGTGCGGACCGCTTAAATCCTGTGGGTTTGCCAGAACCCACTCCTTCTGAACCGATCCAGAGATCGATACAGTCACCCGTGACATCTCGTGCTAGCCCGAAGAAGGGGTCCTACGTTAACAGAACGGACGAGCAGACAGGCAACGAGATGCCCAACACGGAGACAGCCCAGAGTACGGATTCGCTCAGGCAGTCAGCTATCACAACACACGCCCCGCCGGCGGAGATCTCTGCTGGCGAGGTTTCGGGCAGCACCGAGACCATCGCGGCCGGCGAGGCGCGGAGCCCGCTCGGTGTCGTGAGCCAGGTCGCAGATACCGGAATCGAGGGCATTCCGCCTATCTGGGGGAACGTGCCGCCCCGCAACCTGAACTTCACCGGCCGGGCGGAACTGCTCGACCAGTTGAGCAAGCGGCTCGTCGCCGGTGGTACGACCGCTATCCTGCCTGCCGCGCTGCACGGCATGGGCGGGATCGGGAAGACGCAGATGGCAGTCGAGTACATCTATCGTCGTCTGCACCGATACGACATCGTGTGGTGGCTGCAGGCCACCCAGCCGGCGCAGATTCGAGCGGGGTTGACCGAGTTGGCCCAGTACATGGGCTTGCCGGGCAGCCAGGAGGCGCACACCGCGGTGCCCGCGGTACGCGAGGCGTTGCGGATCGGCAGGCCGTATCGTCGTTGGCTGCTGGTGTTCGATTCGGCGGAGAGTCCAGATGCCGTGCGGCCGTTCTTCCCGACGAACGGACCCGGCGAAATCCTGGTCACGTCCCGAAACCCGGACTGGGCCGGGATCGCCCGTCCGCTTGAGGTGACTGTGTTCCGCCGCGAGGAGAGCATCGAACTGCTCAGGCGCCGTGGGCCCGAGGTCAACAACGAGGATGCGAACACGCTCGCGGACAAACTCGGCGACCTACCACTCGCCATCGAACAAGCGGCGGCTTGGCGCGCGGTGACAGGCATGCCGGTCGCCGAGTACCTGCGACTGTTCGACGAGAAGGTCAACGAGATCCTGGATACCTCGCCGGCGACCGGATACGACCTCTCAGTGGCTGCCGCGTGGAACGTGTCGTTCGACGAGTTGAAGAACCGCAACCCAGCGGCTCACCGACTGTTGCAGGTGTGCGCCTTCTTCGCGCCGGAGCCGATTTCCCGTGACCTGTTCGCCGGTGCGCGCGGCGTGGAGATCTCACCGGAGCTGGATGCGGCCCTGCGCGACCCCATGCAGCTCAGTCGGGCGATCCGGGACATCTATCTGTACAGTCTCGCCAAGATCGATCACCGTAGCAACACGTTGCTGTTGCACAGGCTGGTGCAGGCGGTCCTACGCAACAGGATGAGTCCGAAGCGGCACGCCGACATGCGGCATGGGGCCCATCTGTTGCTCGCCAACATGGACCCAAGAGACCCGACGTCGTCGAAGGTGTGGCCGCGGTATCAGGAAGTGCTGCCGCACATCGCCAACGCGGAGGTTGTCGAGTGCGAGGATCCCTGGGTACGTCAGCTGGTCATCAATATCGGCCGGTTCCTGTACTTCTGGGGTGACCACCAGGAAGCGGCGGCGCTGCTCAAGCAGGCTCTCGACAACTGGTCGGTGCAGTTGGGCGAGAACGACCAGTATTCGCTGCAGGCGGCCAGCTTCCTGGGGTTGTGCCTCTGGGCTCTCGGCCGGTTCCCGGAGGCGGCCGAGATCAACGAGCGGACGTTGTCGTTGCGTCGTCAGGTGTCCGGCGAGAACTCCGAGGAGACGATTCTGGCGGAGCTCCGGGTGGCGGCGGATGTCAAGGCGCGTGGCGAGTTCGCAGCGGCCCGGGAGATGAACGAACGGATTTACCAGAAAGCCAAGGGGCTCTACGGCGAGGACGACCCGATCACCCTCCAGACCGCACACGACCTGGCCGTCACCCTGCGACTGTGCGGCGACTACCGGGTGGCGTTCGACCTGGACGAGCGCACCTACCAACGTCGCAGCGAGGTCCTTGGCTACGACAATATGGGGACCCTCAACACATTGACCGGTCTGATCCTGGACCGACAAGAGCTCGGGGATTATCCGCGCGCACGGGTCGAGCACGAACAGGTCGCCAAGCGCGTTCGTGAGATCCTCGGTGATGACAAGGCAGACACGCTGCGCCGCAACAGCTATCTCGCTGTGGCCAAACGCAAGGACGGTGCGCACGCGGAGGCTCTCCTGCTGTCGCAGGAGACGTTGCACCTCTCCCGCCAGCGTTACGGCGACGACCATCCGAACACGATGGCGGCGGCCATCGCGCATTCCATCGATCTGCGGCACGCGGACCGGTTGGAGGACGCCCGTGCCCTGGGCGAGGGGACGTTCGAGCGATATCGCAACAAGCTGGGTGAACATCATCCGCACACGTTGTCGGCCGCGGTGGACTTGGCGGTGACCCTGCGGTTGCAAGGTGAAGCGATGAATGCTCGACAGTTGACCGAACGTTCACTGGAGCAGTTCCGGGTCGCGCTCGGCCCGGACCATCCACACGCTGTGGTCTGCATGATCAACCTTGCCAGCGACATCGCCGCGCTGAAGGAGACCGAGGTCGCGGTGAGCACCGGGACGGAGGCGCTCGAACGGTCGAAACGTGTGCTGGGCCAGGACCATCCGACAACACTGGCAGCCGCCCTGAACCTGGCTCTGGACAAGCGTTTGCTCGGTGCGACCGAAGAATCGAAGAGCTTGTACGATGACACGGTCGCGCGGTACCGCAAAGTGTTGACCGACGTACACCCGGCGACGGTCGCAGCCGACCGGAGTGTTCGAGCCGACTGCGACATCGACCCGCTGCCGGGCTGATGTGACGGGTCGCAACCGTCGTCGTGGTCGCCGATCACGACGACGGGTTTCGTTGTTCCAGCGGTCAGTGCGCGTAACGACCGATCCATGTCGCGAGTTCCTCGGGGACAGGGGCCCGGTCGGTGAGTTTGCGGACCTGCCGGTGCACCGCGCGCACGACTTCCGGGTATCGCAGCATGCCCGAGCGGCGCTGAGGTTCATCCCGACGGCGGACAGACACAGGCCCAGGCCGACCCAGGCCTCCGCGCGGTCCGGATCGGCGGCGAGAACAAGCCGGTACTCGTCCATTGCCTCGACCAGGTGGCCTGCGGCGTAGGCAGTGTCCGCGGTGTTGGTGCCCGATACCGTTTCGAACAGAGCAGGTTGGAGGAGGGCAACCTTCGACAGGCGCGCCCGCCTGGTCGTCCACGAGCCGTCGGGGACCGGGGTTGGGGTCGGGTCAGGCTCGAGCGTGACGTCCAGTGGCCATGTCCGGTTGTTGATCCATCCGTCAGCCAGCTTGCGCGTGACATCAGGCGCGGCCCGCAGGTATCTGATGCGCCAACCCGCGTAGTCGTCCGCGGTGATCGACGCGGCCAGAGCCGCGACAGTGGGCGGTACCGGGTCATGCTGCCACGGGCCGAGTCGCTCGGCGATACCGTCCACGAACCGCCGGCCGGGATCGGTGAGGGCGGGATCTTTGCGTAACGCCTGCAATGTGCGCCACGCTCCAGCCCGCCAGTAAGCGAATTCGTAAGCCGCACGTGTGGACTGGATCCCGCTGGCGGAATTGGCGAGAGCGCGCCAGAAGGCGGTCACCCCGAAGAACGCGTAAACGCCTTGAAGGACGCCGCCGACCGGGCGTGGATCGTCCCGCCAAGGAGTGTAGAAACGTTCCTGCGGATCGTCTTCGTACAACTGCGCCAGATGAAGCAGTCCGTCGAGCCGGATGTGATGGAATTCATGGACCAGAGTGGCTGCGAGCGCGGCCGCGTCGGTGGGCATCGCGATGATGGCGCTGCCGAACGCCTCGCCCGTGGAAGCACTGGGATTCTCGAAGGGGACTGCCGGCTGCGGCACCAGCGAGTCCAGGCCCGCTGTCATCGCGTCGGCGTAGTCGGGGAGGAGCGACACGACCAGTTCCCAAGCGTCGTCCAGCAGTGATCGCCATGCCGCCACCTCGCGTTCGGTCAGCCGCTGAGGTGGGACTGGCTCGTACAGACCTCGGTACGGGTCGAGATCGTCCAGCCGGACCGTGAGTCGCTTGCCGTACGCGTCCGTCTTCAGCTGCCGCACGCCCCACCAGCCGGTCGTGTCAGCGGAACAGTCCTCGGGAAGGACAACCACGTGCTCTCCGGCCTTGATCTCAACCGTCTTGCCGTTGCCGTGGATCTCGGCCGAGGACCAGGATTCTTCGGCCGGGAAACAGGCCATTCCGAGTGTCGGCAGGGCTGCGCCACCTCGCCACACAGGTATGCGCGTCTCGAACACGATGTGCGCCCGGATCGCCGCTGCCGCAGCGATCGCGTGCAGATGGCCCACGTGTATCCACAGCGGACATACGCCGTCGATCTGCTTGCTCAGCAGTCTTGTCGTATACCCCAGCCAACTGCCGGTGTAGGGGTGGGCGAGCATGCGGTCGAGGACGCGCGGCGCGTGCTGCTGAACTCGGGCAAGCAGTTCCCACCCGGTGTCCGGTGCGGGGAGCGAACCGGTCAAGTTCGAGGACTTCGTTGTCTCGTCGATCAAGGCACGCAACAGGAGCAGGCGTCGACTACGTTCGGCGCGCCGCAGGACCCGGATCACCCGGGGCCCCGCGGCTCCGCTGGCGAGCGCGTCGAAGTCAGCCCAGCACAGTCGGTGCAGTCCGAGGCCGTGGTCCTGTGTCGGCACGCCGGTGGTCAGTGGATCGCGTCAACTGTGGAGGAGTTGCCCTTCGACATCGTCGGGTGGCCCGCTTGCTCGACCACATGACCCACTGAACGGTGCAACTCATCGTTGTCCAGCCCACGCAATACCGCGAGTGGAACTGAGGCGAGGTCGATCAAATTGGACGTGATGCCCTGCTGCGAGTCTGCCGAGAGTGTGTTCATGGCGTTATCCCTCCACGACGTTCTCCAGCCCACATTCATGATGTCGTATCGGACCGAGCCACGGGAAGGCTCCGATGGGCGTGTACTTGTTGTCTTGCGGTCAGTCCTTGATCCAGGCGGGTGACAAATAGTGGTCAAGTTCGGTTGCCGCGCAGGTTACGAGCAGATCGCGCCTTGTGCGGCCGATCCGACCAGGCGGGCGTACTTCGCCAGCACGCCGGTGCGGCGGGCCGGCTCCGGCGCGGTCCACTCCTGCCGGCGGCGGTCCAGTTCGGCCGGGTCGATCACGAGGTCCAGAGTCCGGGCCGCCATATCGAGGACGATGGCGTCACCGTCGTGGACCAGGGCGATGGGGCCGCCGTGGGCGGCTTCGGGGGCGACGTGGCCCACGCACAGTCCGGTGGTGCCGCCGGAGAACCGGCCGTCGGTCAGCAACAGGACGTCTTTGCCCAGGCCAGCGCCCTTGATGGCGCCGGTGACGGCGAGCATCTCTCGCATTCCCGGTCCACCCCGTGGCCCTTCGTTGCGGATGACGACCACGTCGCCGGCACGCAAGGTGCCGAGGGCGTCCATGGCGGCTTTCTCGCCGTCGAAGACCCGCGCGGTCCCTTCGAACCGGGACGAGTCGAAGCCGGCGCTCTTCACCACGGCTCCGTCGGGCGCGAGGCTGCCGTGCAGGATCGTGATGCCGCCGGTGGGGTGGATCGGGTTGGCCAGGGCGCGGATCACGTCGCCGTCCAGGTCCGGCGGGGCCAGTTGGGTCAGGTTCTCGGCGAGCGTGCGGCCGGTCACGGTGAGACAGTCGCCGTTCAGCAAACCCGCGTCCAGCAGGGCCTTCATCACCACGGGCACGCCGCCGACCCGGTCGACCGCGGTCATCACGTGCCGGCCGAACGGTTTCACGTCGGCGAGGTGCGGCACCCGGTCGCCGATCCGGGTGAAGTCCGCGAGCGTGAGCTCGACCTCGGCCTCGTGGGCGATCGCGAGCAGGTGCAGGACGGCGTTGGTCGAGCCGCCGAGGGCCATCACCACCGCGATCGCGTTCTCGAAGGCCGCCCGGGTCAGGATCTGCCGCGCGGTGATCCCCTTGGCCAGCATGCCGACCACGGCCTCACCGCTGGACCGGGCGAACCGGTCCCGCCGCCGGTCCACTGAGGGCGGACTGGCCGAGCCGGGCAGGGACATCCCCAACGCCTCCGCGGCGCAGGCCATGGTGTTCGCCGTGTACATCCCGCCGCAGGCACCCTCGCCGGGGCAGATGGCCCGTTCGATCTTGTCGACCTCCTCGCGGGAGATCAGCCCACGCGCGCACGCGCCGACAGCCTCGAACGCGTCGATGATCGTGACCTCACGGCCGTCGACCGTGCCCGGCAGGATCGAGCCGGCGTAGAGGAACACGGCCGCCACGTCGAGCCGCGCGGCCGCCATCAACATCCCCGGCAGGCTCTTGTCGCAGCCCGCGAGCAGCACCGCGCCGTCGAGACGTTCGGCCTGCATGACGGTCTCCACGGAGTCCGCGATCACCTCACGGGACACCAACGAGAAGTGCATCCCGTCGTGCCCCATGGAGATGCCGTCGGACACCGAGATGGTCCCGAACTCCATCGGGAAGCCGCCGGCCGCGTGCACACCCTGCTTGCTCGCCTGCGCCAGCCGCTGCAACGACAGGTTGCACGGCGTGATCTCGTTCCACGACGACGCGATCCCGATCTGCGGTTTGGCGAAGTCCTCGTCGCCCATGCCGACGGCCCGCAACATCCCCCTGGCCGCGGCCCGTTCCAACCCGTCGGTGACATCCCGGCTGCGCGGCTTCAGGTCCATCCCGCGACCCTAACCCGGCGCCGACGTGGTCGGCCAGGTCGGCCGCCCCATCCCCGGCACGACGACCCACCGCGCCGGCGGGCCGGGCGGATCCAGCGGCTGCCGGACATGGCCGCCGCCGGGTTCGAGCACCTCAGGAGCGTCGCTCGGTAGGCTGCGGCCATGTCCGTCGAGGATGTCGTCGCCGGTTATCTCGATCATCTGGCGGTGGAGCGCGGCACCGCGCGCAACACCCTCGACAGCTACGCGCGCGACCTGCGGCGGTACGCCGAACACTTGGGGGAGACCAAGTTCGACGCGGTCACCGAACGAGAAGTGGCCGCGTTCCTCGCCGTGCTGCGGGAAGGCGACGAGCAGCACCCTCCGCTCGCGGCGACATCCGCCGCCCGCGCACTGGTCGCGGTCCGCGGGTTGCACAAGTTCGCCGTGCGGGAAGGCGTTGTCGATCACGATCCGGCGCGGGACGTGAAGCCGCCGAACACCCCGAGGCGCCTGCCGAAGGCGCTGCCCGTGGACGACGTCCTGCGGCTGATCGAGGCACCGGCCGGGCTGCGGGACCGGGCGTTACTGGAACTCCTCTACTCCACCGGCGCCCGGATCTCCGAGGCCGTGGGCCTGGACATCGACGACATCGACGCGGAACAGCGAACCGTGCTGCTGGACGGCAAAGGCGGCAAACAACGCCTTGTCCCAGTTGGACGGCCGGCGCTGGCCGCGCTCGACGCGTATCTCGTGCGCGAACGCCCCGCACTCGTCCGGCGAGGAACCCCAGCGGTGTTCCTGAACCGGCGCGGTGGGCGGTTCTCCCGGCAAAGCGCCTGGCAGGTCCTGAAGGACTCGGCCGAACGGGTGGGAATCACCACGATCGTGTCGCCGCACACCTTGCGTCACTCGTTTGCCACACACCTTATGGAAGGAGGCGCCGACGTTCGGGTGGTTCAGGAGCTTCTCGGCCATGCGTCCGTAACCACAACGCAGATCTACACGCTAGTAACGGTGAACACGCTCCGCGAGGTGTACGCGACGGCGCACCCTCGTGCGAACGGGTAGAACCTGGCAACTGGCAGACGGAGGGTGTGATTTGGGGTGGCCGACCCGACACTTGAGCAGTTCGACCTCACGGCCGTGCTGCACGCGCTCAGCGACCCGACTCGCCTGGCGGTGGTCGCCCAGCTCGACCACGTCGGCGAGATGTCCTGTGGCTGTCTGGACGTCTCGGTAGCCAAGTCCACCCTGTCGCAACATCTGCGCGTACTCAGAGAAGCCGGTGTCACGCACACCAGACCGGACGGCAACCAGCGCTGGCTGTCGATCCGCCGGGAGGCACTGGACACGGAGTTCCCGAACCTGCTGGACGCGGTTCTGGCCGCGCATTCACGCTCGACCCCCGTGTCGATGGTCAACGCGGCAAGCACGTCGTCCGCGTCGATGACTGAGGTCGTGAGCAGGTCTTCCGTGCCGATGGTCGACGCTGTGAGCAGGCAGTCCGCGCAGGTGCTCGACTCCGCGAGCAGGTCTGTCGCACCGATGGTCGAGTCCGCGCCGATGCTCGACCCCTGCTGACGGGTCTGCGCCGACGCTCGACTCTGCCAGCACGTAATCTGACCTGTTCCCCGGCGAGGCGCGTTGCCGCCTGGCAAGGTCGCCCTTAGGCTGCGCCCAGACCGGACGACAAGGAGCTAGGTCGGCATGTCGACATTCGAGTCAGCGGCGCAGCCTTACGGCGTGCCGGGGCACGCCTCGGCAGAGCCGTACACACCGTACCCGCAGGCCTCCGCGCCGCAGCCACAGTACGAGCCGCCCACCTACCAGCAGCCCGTCCAGCCCCAGCAGCCCGCCTACCAGCAGCCCGGCCAGCCGGAATACCAGCAGCCCGGCCAGCCGCCGTACGAGCAGCCGCCGCAGCCTGCCTACCAGCAGCCGGCCCAGCCGCAGTACGAACAGCCGGTCGAACCCGCTTACCAGCAGCCGGTGCAACCGCAGTACCAGCAGCCGCCAGTGGAGCCGCAGTACCCACCGCCTGGTCAGCAGTATCCGCAGCCGCAGTACGAGCAACCGCGGCCCCAGCCGGATCCCGTTCCACCTGTTCAGCCCCAGCGGGCCAGCATTTCGGCGCCGCCCCGACCGAGCGAGGAAGACCTGAGTCTGCCAGCCAAGGCCGCACCGGACACCGACGAGGAGGACCCGTCGAGTGGCCCGGACGGCGCGATCGGCCCGACCGGCCGCCCGCGCCGGCATGTGCCCGAGCCGGCGACGCTGCCGCAGCACGGTCCCGCGAAGGTCCTGGCGATCTGCAACCAGAAGGGCGGTGTGGGCAAGACCACGTCGACCATCAACCTGGGCGCGGCGCTCGCCGAGTACGGCAGGCGGGTGCTGCTCGTCGACTTCGACCCGCAGGGCGCGTTGTCGGTCGGCCTGGGCATCCCGGCGCACTCGCTGGAGCAGACGATCTACAACGTGATCATCGAGCGGTCGGTCGAGGTGGACGAGGTCGTCATCCGGACCGTCGTCGACGACATGGACCTGCTGCCCAGCAACATCGACCTGTCCGCGGCCGAGGTCCAGCTCGTCGCCGAGGTCGGCCGGGAGCACACGCTGCTGCGCACGTTGCGTCCGGTGCTGGACAAGTACGACTACATCCTGGTGGACTGCCAGCCGTCGCTGGGGTTGCTCACAGTGAACGCCCTGGCCGCGGCCGACGGCGTCCTGATCCCCCTGGAGTGTGAGTTCTTCAGCCTGCGTGGTGCCGCGCTGTTGATCGACACCATTCAAAAAGTACGCGAACGGCTGAACCCGAAGCTGGAGATCACCGGCATCCTCGCCACCATGTTCGACCCGCGTACGCTGCACTCACGCGAGGTGATGGCCCGCGTTGTGGAGGCGTTCGGGGATATCGTGTTCGACACCGTGATCAACAGAACTGTCCGCTTTCCGGAGACCACGGTCGCCGGCGAGCCGATCACCCGCTGGGCGCCGCGGTCGGCTGGTGCGAAGGCATACCGCGCGCTCGCCCGCGAGGTGATCGCCAGGTGACCCGTCGCGCCCCCCTGCCGGGCGCGGCCGAGCTCTTCCGCCCAACGACCCCACCGACGTCGGACACCCCTCGTCCGCGGGTGGACCGAGGCGGCTCGCCGCGCCAGAAACACGACACGAAGATCACGGTCTACGTGTCCGACGAAGAACTTCTCGCCCTGGAACAGGCCCGCCTGTCCCTGCGCGCCCGGCACGGGCTCGCGGTCGACCGTGGCCGCGTGGTCCGTGAGGCGATCGCGGTGCTCCTGGCCGACTTGGAGGAGTACGGCGAGGAATCCATGCTCGTCCGAAGGCTCCGCCAGGAATCGGGGCAGTGACAATAAGTTCTGTGTCCGAGGATCCCGCCGCCGCACCGACCGCATCGAAGTTCACCGTCAAGCTGGCGAACTTCGAAGGGCCGTTCGACCTGCTGCTGCAACTGATCTCGCAGCACGAGATGGACGTCACCGAGGTCGCCCTGCACCGGGTCACCGACGACTTCATCGCGTACATCCGTGCCCTCGGCAAGGACTTCGACCTCGACGAGACCACGGAGTTCCTGGTGGTCGCGGCCACCCTCCTGGACCTGAAAGCGGCCCGGCTCCTGCCGGCGGGGGACGTCGAGGACGAAGAGGACCTGGCCCTGCTCGAAGCCCGCGACCTGCTGTTCGCGCGCCTCCTGCAGTACCGGGCGTACAAACAGGTCGCGGCCCTCTTCGCCGAACTGGAAGCCAACGCTCTGCGGCGCTACCCACGGTCGGTCGCGCTGGAGGAGCGGTACACAGCGCTGTTGCCCGAGGTGATGCTCGGCGTCACCCCGGAGAAGTTCGCGGAGATAGCGGCGGCCGTGTTCCGCCCGAAACCGCCACCCACGGTCAACCTCGACCACCTGCACATGGGCAAGGTCTCGGTCCGGGAAACCGCGGCCATGCTCCGGATCCGACTGGCCGCGGCGGGCACGGCCACCTTCGCGGAACTGGTCGCCGACTGCGAGCACACCATGGACGTGGTCGCCCGGTTCCTGGCACTGCTGGAGCTGTACCGCGAAGCGACTGTGCTGTTCGAGCAGGACGAACCCCTGGGTTCGCTGCGCGTGACCTGGACCGGCGGAACAGTCGAGGAAGCCACCGCGGCGGCCGAAGCATCCCGGGCCAGCACCGAAGAAGAGGAGTACGGGTGACCACGCCCCCATCACCCCCTGAATCAGATTCGCCCCCGACCGAGAAAGCTGAACCTGATTCGGCGAACTCGGCCGAGACCGAATCAGACTCGGTCACCGACGGCGAACCTCCTGTCGCCGGGGCCCACCCCTCCGACCCGGAGCCGACTGGCCCGGAGCCCGCCGACCAGGAGTCGGCGGAGTCTGAGCCGGTCGGGCCGGAGTTCGTCGGGCCGGAGTCCGCCCCCGCTGATGCCCAGCCCGCTGGGTCCGAGTCCTCCGAGGTCGAGCCCGCTGGGATCGAGTCCCCCGAGGTCGAGCCCGCTGGGTCCGAGTCCGCTGAGGTCGAGCCCGCTGATGCCCAGCCTGCTGGGTCCGATTCCCCCGGGGTCGAGCCCGCCGAGGCCGAGCCCGATCCGGCGGACCAGGCCGGCGAAGAGGGCACCACCACCTCCGACCTGCCGGATCTCAGCGCGGACCCCGCTCTCCACGCCGCCCTTGAAGCCCTCCTGCTGGTCATCGACGGCCCGGCCGAGGAGGAGAGCCTGGCCGACGCCCTCGACCAGCCGGTCAAACGCGTCCGCGAGGCCCTGGAAGCCCTGGCCGAGCACTATCACGTCCACGATCGGGGCATCGACCTGCGGAATGTCGGCGGCGGCTGGCGGTTTTACACGCGGGACCGGTTCGCGCCGTTCGTGGAGAAGCTCCTGCTCGGCGGGCAGCGCGCCAAGTTGACCAGGGCCGCGTTGGAGTCCCTTGCCGTCATCGCGTACCGCCAGCCTGTGACCAGGGCACGGGTCGCGGCTGTGCGTGGGGTGAACGTCGACGGGGTGATCCGGACGCTGCTTGTGCGGGGGCTGATCGAGGAGACCGGCACGGACCGGGACACTGGTGGCATCCTTTACCGGACGACCGAACTTTTCCTGGAGCGGTTGGGGCTGTCCTCGTTGGAGGATCTGCCACCGATCGCCCCCCTGTTGCCTGAAGTGGATGCGATCGACGATGTCTGAAAGCCCGGAGGGTGTCCGGCTGCAGAAAGTGCTGTCCAAGGCGGGGGTGGCGAGCCGGCGGGCGGCGGAGGACCTGATCGCCGAGGGCCGGGTCAGTGTGGACGGCAAGGTGGTGCGCGAGTTCGGCACCCGGGTCGACCCGGTCAACGCCGTGATCCACGTGGACGGCGTGCGGGTCGTGCTCAGCGAGGACCTGGTGTATCTCGCGTTCAACAAGCCGGTCGGGGTGTACAGCACGATGACCGACGACCGCGGCCGGCCGTGTGTCGGCGACTACATACACAAGTACGAACGGAACGCCAACGCGGGCATCTTCCACGTCGGTCGCCTTGACGCCGACACCGAGGGCCTGCTGCTGCTCACCAATGACGGCGACCTGGGGCACCGGTTGACGCACCCGTCGTTCGAGGTGCCCAAGACGTACCTGGCCGAGGTGCCCGGCCCGATCCCGCGCGATCTCGGCCGGCGACTCCGGGACGGGGTGGAGCTCGATGACGGGTTCGCGAAGGCGGACTCGTTCAAACTCGTCGACTCGCTGCCGGGCAAGGCAACCGTGGAGATCGTCCTGCACGAGGGCCGCAAGCACATTGTCCGCCGGCTGCTCGCCGAGGTCGGGCACCCGGTGCAGCGGCTGGTGCGGACGGCGGTGGGCGACATCCGGCTGGGCAACCAGCGACCGGGCACGCTGCGCGCGTTGACCAGGGCCGAGGTGGGTGCCTTGTTCAACGCGGTCGGCCTGTGAGGCCGTACACCATCCTCAGCGTCGCGATGTCGGTCGACGGCTACATCGACGACGCCACCGACGAACGCCTGATCCTGTCCAACGACGCCGACTGGGACCGGGTGGACGAGCTGCGGGCCGGCAGCGACGCGATCCTGGTCGGCGCCAACACGATCCGCGCCGACAACCCCCGGCTCAAGGTCCGTTCCGAGCGGCGCCGGGCCGAGCGGGAGGCCCGTGGCCTGCCCGCGAACCCGTTGCGGGTGACCGTCACCGGGTCCGGCGACATCGACCCGGCCGCGAACTTCTTCGCCGACGACCACCACGTGGTGTACCAGGGCGCATCACTGTCCACTGTGGTCAGTGAGCTGTTCGGCAGGGGAGTGCGCCGGCTCATGGTGGAGGGCGGCAGCGCCGTGCACACCGCGTTCCTCACCCAAGGCCTGGCCGACGAGCTGCTGCTCGCGGTGGCGCCCATCTTCGTCGGGGACCGGAAAGCGCCCCGGTTCGTCAACGACGGCACGTTCCCGGTCGGGCGGATGGTCCTCGGTGACGTGTCCAGAGTCGGTGATGTGACTGTGCTGCAGTACTTTCCCGACGCCGACCGGTACTGGCTGCGGCAGTGCGTCGAGGAGTCACGCAAGTGCCCGCCCTCGGACACCGCGTATCCCGTCGGCGCCGTGATCATCGACGTCGACGGTACCGAGATCGCGCGCGGCTACTCCCGGGAGACCGATCCGATCTCGCACGCCGAAGAAGTCGCGCTCACCAAAGCCGCCGGGGACCCCAGGCTGTCGACCGCGACCATCTACAGCTCGCTGGAACCGTGCAGCACAAGGAAATCCCGACCTCGTTCCTGTACACAGTGGATAATCGACGTAGGCCTCCCCAAGGTTGTGTTCGGCCTGCGCGAGCCGTCCCGCTTCGTTGTCGGTGAAGGCGCGGAACGGCTCGCGGCCGCCGGTGTGGAAGTTGTCGAACGGGCGGACCTCGCCGACGAGGTCAGGCAGGTAAGTCCGCTGTACTCCGCATGATCCACCTGCGCTGCCACGGAGTTTCCACGGCCTTGGGGTGATAGTTGACTCGCGTCCACGCCACCGCTTCGGCGGGCGCGACCCCGGCAAGCACGGCGAGAACGGACATCACCGTGCCCGTCCGCCCGATACCGCCGCCACACGCCACTTCCACGGCCTCGCCCGCCTTGGCGCGCTCATGCAGCCCGCGGATGAGGACAAGAGCCCGCGCGGAGTCGCGCGGCAGCAGGAAATCGGGCCACTCGATCCAGTCGTGCGCCCACTCGATGGTGTACTTTTCGCGCATCTTCTTGGAGCCCAGGTACAGGCCGTACTCCGGTGACGGTCCGGCCGGTGTGGGATTGCGCAGCCCTCGGCCACGGACCCAGCTCCCGTCGGGGAGCCGGACCGCACCAGGCAGTGCCGAATCAGTCATGATTCATGGTGCCACGAAATTGTCGGTGCCGTACGCCATGATGCCCTCATGAGAACAATGATGAGCGGCGAAGCCCACGTCCACTATGGCCAGATCTACGTGGAGAGCGCGGATCACGCGCCGGACCTTGGCATGTGTTTCGGCGGCCAACGCAACGGCCTGTGTGGCGCGGCCATGCCTGGCGTGTTGTTCATGATCACCGGTCGGCACACGGGCACAGTCGGCTTCACCGTGGAGGTCCATGAATCGCCGCCGCCTCCGGACGACAGGTGGGAGGAGGTCGTCGAGGTCTCCTACCGCCCCCGTGGCGAGGCCGCGCTCGTCACGTGGGGCGGCGAGCACGGGTGGCCGCTCGAACTGGCGGAGACCGACTACCGCGTCCGGTACTGCGGCAGCGGGATGGACGCCGCCCGAGCCCAGGACTCGCGGTGGGACGATGAGCCCGAAGTCGACCGGTACCTGCTGCAGTTCTGGCCCGCGCCGCCCGAGGCGGACCGGATAGTGAAGGAGACCAGCGAACAAGCCGCCTACTGGCACGCGTTCGCGCGTGAGCAGCCGCCGCCACCTCCGCCGCCGACGCCGGAGGAGATCGCCGAGGCCGAGCGGCTAGCCGCGGTCGAACGAGAACGCGAGGCCGAGGAGGCGAGCCGACGACGTGAGCTCAAGGACTGGGGTGGCCGGTTACCCAGCGAGCGCCTGCGCCAGTTACGTGGCGAGGCGCTGACGATCGTCGCTCTGGACCGCGACTTGGCCGAGGCCATCGCCGCGACGGATCCGGCTGCCCACAAGGAGATCGCGTACTGGGTGATCCGTCGTGTGCTCGCCGAGGCGCAGCTGACGGGTGTCGGCTGGATCGCGGATGCCCTGTCGGCGGTGGAACGTGGTGAGCCGTTGCCGTTCGGCGACCGCGAAGGGTGGGATCATCTGCTGTCCGACCCGGATGTGCCGCGGACGCTCGTGACCACACTGGACCGCAGGTACGACAACGCTCTCCAGCAAGCGATGGCGTTTCCGGCATTGTTGGCGGCGAGTGAGGAGGATCCGTTACGGGTTGTTTCCGGGCGCTGTACGCGGGTGTCGTCGCGTTCGGGCGGGACCGTTACACGGTTCTGCTTGGGGAAGTCGGCGAGAAGTTGACGGGAGGTCGGTGAGAAGTTGACCAAGTGAGGACAGGGTTTGGCCTGCGATTTTCATGGAGGTGAACCGAAATGTTACTCCGTTCGAGTGACGGAGTGGTCTAGACCCTTGCGTTCGGAGTGGTCCAAACCACATCGTTCAGGCATCGTCTCTCACCCTGCCTTTTCCAAGGAGACCGATGTCCAAGTTCACATGGCACTATCTGGGCCTGCTCGCGGCCCTTGCCGCGCTGGTGCTCGGCATCGCCGTCGTGCCCGCGGCCGGTGCAGGTGGTGTGTCGGCCACCTTCAGCAAGGGTTCCGACTGGGGAACCGGATACGAGGGCAAGTACACGATCAGCAACGGCTCCACGGCCGCCAGGACGTCCTGGACGGTCGAGTTCGACCTGCCCGCGGGCGCCAAGATCGCCTCGCTGTGGGACGGCACCTACACCGCCAGCGGCCAGCACGTGACCGCCAAGAACTCGTGGAACGGGAACATCGCGCCCGGTGGCACGGCCAGCTTCGGCTTCAACGTGTCCTACACCGGCACGTACTCCCCGCCGACCGGCTGCAAGCTCGACGGCGGTTCCTGTGACGCGGGCGGAACCACCCCGCCCAGCAGCACCTCCAGTTCGTCATCGTCGTCGACGACCACCCCGCCGTCGTCCAGCACGACCACTTCGACCCCGCCGCCGCCCGGTGGGCTGAAGTCGATGGGCTACTTCGTGGACTGGGGCGTCTACGGGCGCAACTACCACGTGAAGAACATCGAGACCAGCGGCACGGCCGCGAAACTGAACTACATCAACTTCGCGTTCGGCAACGTCACCAACGGCCAGTGCGCCATCGGCGACAGCTACGCGGACTACGACCGGTTCTACGACGCTTCGTCCAGCGTGGACGGCACGAGCGACACGTGGGACGCGGGTGCCCTGCGCGGCAGCTTCAACCAGTTGCGCGAGCTGAAGAAGAAGCACCCCGGCCTGAAGGTCATCTACTCGTTCGGCGGCTGGACCTGGTCCAGCGGCTTCGGCCAGGCCGCGGCCAACGCGACCGCGTTCGCGAACTCCTGCTACAACCTGGTCAAGGACCCGCGGTGGGCCGATGTGTTCGACGGCATCGACATCGACTGGGAGTACCCGAACGCGTGCGGCCTGAGCTGTGACACCAGCGGTCCCGCCGCGCTCAAGACCCTGCTGCAGGCGCTGCGCACCCGGTTCGGCTCGTCGATGCTGGTCACCGCGGCCATCACCGCCGACGGCACCAGCGGCGGCAAGATCGACGCGGCCGACTACGCCGGCGCTTCGCAGTACGTGGACTGGTACAACGTGATGACCTATGACTTCTTCGGCGGTTGGGCGGCGCAGGGACCGACGGCCCCGCACTCGCCGCTGACCTCGTACAACGGCATCCCGATCGCCGGGTTCTACGCTGACTCGGCGATCCAGAAGCTCAGGTCGAAGGGCGTCCCGGCGAACAAGTTGTTGCTGGGTGTCGGGTTCTACGGCCGCGGCTGGACAGGTGTCTCGCAGGCCGCGCCCGGCGGGACCGCGACCGGCCCCGCGCCCGGAACGTACGAGCAGGGCATCGAGGACTACAAGGTTCTGAAGAACTCCTGCCCGTCGAACGGGACCGTGGCCGGCACGGCGTACGCCTTCTGCGGCAACAACTGGTGGAGCTACGACACGCCGAGCACCATCAACGGGAAGATGGGCTACGTCAAGTCCCAGGGGCTGGGCGGCGCGTTCTTCTGGGAGATGACCGGTGACACCAGCAACGGGGAACTCATCACCGCACTACGTGGAGGATTGAACTAGAGTAGGCCACCTCGTGAGTGGCTGGGCCCCCGATACCCTGCCACTCACGGGGTTTCCAACAGCTCGCGCACGGTACGGGCCTCGGGCAGGCCGAGGTCGTCGGATATCCGCGGCGCCAGCTTCCAGTGGTATTTCGCGGTCTCCGTGTCACCGAGACCGCGGTAGGCGCGGCCGAGCCGGTGACGGGCGTGCGCCTGCCCGACCTACAGCCCAGTCTCGTCGCTGATCGCCAGCGCCTGCCGCAGGTGGTCGCGGGCCCGACCGGGGTCGTCCATCGGCAGACTGTTCCCCCCGAGGCTGATCAGGACTTCGACTCCAGCAGCCGGGTCCCGGCGGCGAAGACGGTGACCGCGCAGGTACCGGTACCGCCAGATCGTCGCGGACAGCCGGCTGGTGTACTTGTCGTTCCCGGTGCACGTCGAACAGCCGCTCCAGCAGCCGGTCGGCCTCCGGCACCGGGACATCGGCGAGCGCGGCCGCCGCGGGCACGTCGAAATCCGGTCCGGCGCGCCATTCTGTCGATCGCCGCGACCGAACCCGCCATGTGCTCGGCCAGGTACCTGAGTTCACCGGTCCGGCTGGCCGTTCAGCCGTGCCTCGACTTCGCCGAGCGCTCGGAACTCGACCGTCACCTGGTTCCTTCGGATTCAAGATGAATACAAGGTTTGTCCATGACGGCACGGACACACTGGGCGACACCGGCAATGCAGGGACCGGGCGCGGCATCCTCGTGAGACAACAGGGGGTTCTCACGGGGGTGCCCGGTAGTTACGTTTGTGGGTATGCGCGTCATCGTGGTCGGGTCGGGCGTCGTCGGGGCGGTGACCAGCTATCACCTGGCCGCGGACGGTGCCGAGGTACTCACCGTGGACGCCGGATTTTCCGGGCAGGCCACGTTTGCCGGCGCCGGTGTGGTGTTTCCCTGGCCCATTTATCGGGGCGATGAGACCTGGGCCGACTTTTGGTGGGCGGCGGCCGGTCAGTATCCGATATTGCTGGGCCAGCTGGCCTCGGACGGCGAACCGGACCCCGGCTTCGCCCGTGTCGGAGCAATTACCGTCAGTGATGAACCACTGGATGCGGCGGAGCTGTACGCGGCCCGGGAACGTGACCCGTCGGTCGGCGAGATCGAGGCGTTGCCGCAAGGTGAACCCGCGGCCCGATTCCCGGGACTCCGTGCCGACCTCTGCGGCATGTTCGTCGGGGGAGCGGGCCGGGTCGACGGCCGCCTCCTGCAGGCGGCGCTGCTGCGTGCCGCGGACCGTTACGGCGCCCGCCACCTCTCCGGCACCGCCAAGCTGGTCACCGCGGGCGGCCGCGTCACCGGCGTGGAGATCGACGGTGAGGTGCACGGCGCGCACGTCGTGGTCGTCGCCGCCGGTGCGTGGACACCCGCGTTGTGCTCACCCGTGGGGATCGACGTGCCCGTCGAGCCGCAGCGCGGCCAGATCGCCCACCTCACTGTGTCCGATGTGGACACCTCGGACCGGCCGATGATCAGGTCGTTGCGGGACCACTACCTGCTGGCGTTCCCCGGCGGCCGGATCGTCGCCGGCGCCACCCGGGAACCCGGCAGCGGATTCGACTACCGGCACACCGCGGGCGGCGTGCACAAGATCCTGGCGGACTGCCTGAGCATCGCCCCTGGGCTGGCCGACGCGACCCTGGAGTCGGTGCGGGTCGGGTTCCGGCCGTTGAGCACCACCGGCCGGCCCATCCTCGGCTCGCCCATGCCCGGCCTGGTCGTCGCCACCGGCCTGGGCGCCAGCGGACTGACCCTGGCGCCGATGGCCGGCCTGGTCGCGGCCGCGCTCGCGCTGGGCCGCCCGGCCCCGGTCGACCTGGCGCCGTTCACGCCGTGGTGAGCTCCTTGACCAGCATGCTGACGCGGTGCCCGCTGTTGCCGCTGACCTGCTCGCCGACCTCCACGAACCCGAGGCGCTTGTGGAACCGCAGACTGCCCGGGTTCGGCGGATCCAGGTTCACCTCACACGTCACTCTCGGCACTTTGTTCTCAGCGGCGTACTCGACCACCAACCGGTACAGCTCCGCGCCGACACCGCGGCTGCGAGCCTCCTCAGCGACGACGATCCGGTCGACGTAGACGAACTCGTCGTAGTGCTCGCTGAACCAGCGATAGTTGTCGCTGCCGTAGCTCACGCCGGGCGGCAGGGTCAGCACGAAGCCCAGCACAGTGTCGCCGTCGGCCAACGCCACCGTGAGCTCCGACATGGTGACCAGCTCGGCCAGTTCGTCCACCTCGGCGTGGTTCACGTTCGGGACAGCGGCGTTGTTCATGTCGATGACCAGGGCGGCGTCGTCAGGCTTCAGAACCATCGTCTGCATGGCACGGATCTTGACATGGACCCCGGGCCCGCTGGTACAGCGAAATTTCCCGTGGGTGATGTGAGTTAACCTTGACCTTGACCCCCGCTGCCCACGCGGCAACTGGCCTGGGCGATCCCCTCACCGGCCGACCATGCGCTTCAACGCGGCCGCGGACCAGGCAGAATGGAACGTTGGCGGCGGCGAAGACGAGGCGAAGGGCAGGCGTGTGGAACAAGGTGAGTTGCGTGGGGTGGTCGCGCTCGACGGCCCCTCCGGCACCGGCAAGTCCACCGTGGCGCGGCGACTGGCCGGCTCCCTGCGGTCGGGATACCTGGACACGGGGGCGATGTACCGGGCCGTGACCCTCGCCGTGCTGCGCACCGGCGGTGACCCGGCCGCCGTGGCCGCGTCCGCCCGGCTCGAGCTGAGCACGGACCCCACGAACCCGACCGTGCGCCTGGACGGCGTCGACGTGTCCACGGACATCCGCGGGCCTGAGGTCACCCTGGCCGTGTCCGCCGTGTCCGCCGTGCCGGAGGTGCGGCAGGCCCTCGTCCGGCAGCAGCGTGACCTGATCGCTTCGGCGCTGCGCTCGATCGGCGGAATCGTCGTCGAGGGACGTGACATCGGCACGGTCGTGGCCCCGGACGCCGCACTGAAGGTGTACCTGACCGCGTCGCCGGACGCCCGCGCGCAGCGACGCTCCCGTCAGGACGTCGCCGCCGGCCGGACCGCCTCGGTGGAAGAGACGCTGGCCGACGTGCAGCGGCGGGACCGGCTGGACTCGACGCGTGCCGTGTCACCCCTGCGGCAGGCCAGTGACGCGGTCGAGGTCGACACCACCGAACTGGACCTGGCCGGGGTGCTCGCCGAGCTGCTGGCCATGGTCGACAAGCGAGGGCTGCGGGTCAGCCAGGCGGTGACCAGGTGAGCGATCTGCCCAAGGAGGCGATCCCGTGGCTGCACGAGGTCGGCCGGGTGGTCGGGCGGTACCTGTACGTGCCCGCGTTCCGGTTCCGGGTGCACCACATGGACCGCGTGCCGCCGGCCGGCCCGGTCGTGGTCGTGGCCAACCACAGCTCGATGATCGAGCCACAGGTGCTGTTCGGACTGCTGCCGCGCCGGGCGGTGTTCCTCGTCAAGGAGGAAATGTTCAAGGGCATCGCCGGTCCGTTGTTGCGGTGGATCGGCCAGGTGGCGATCCGACGGGGCGTCCCGGACCGCAAGCCGCTGCTGGCGGCCGTGGGCGTCCTGCGTGGCGGCGGGCTGATCGGCGTGTTCCCGGAAGGCACGCGCGGCTCCGGTGATGTCGTGAACGCCGAACAAGGCGCGGCGTGGCTCGTGCGGTCGTCAGGCGCGTTGGTGCAACCCATCGCCGTGCGTGGGACACGGCGACCCGAGGGGTCAGGTCGTCGTTTTCGGCCGGTGGTGGATGTGTTGGTGGGTAAGCCCTTCGAGATCTCGGTAGGGCCCGGCCGGGCCGGCCTGGAGGCCGGCACCGAGCAGATCAGGTCCGCGTTGGCTGACCTGGTCGGTGAACTTGATCGAATGCGAGATCTGCGATGACAGAGCTGGACGGTACCTGGATCGACGAGTCCGAGTGGACGTCGACCGAGTCGTCCGCCGACGATTCCGGCCTCGGCGCGCCGGCGCCCCAACCGGTGCTGGCCGTGGTCGGCCGGCCCAACGTGGGCAAGTCGACCCTGGTCAACCGGATCCTGGGCCGCCGCGAGGCCGTGGTCCAGGACGTCCCCGGGGTGACCAGGGACCGGGTGGCGTACGACGCGCTGTGGAACGGCCGCCGGTTCACGGTCGTGGACACCGGCGGCTGGGAGCCGACAGCCACCGGCCTGCAGGCATCCGTTGCGGCCCAAGCGGAATACGCGATGTCCACAGCGGACGCGATCCTGCTGGTGGTGGACACGACAGTCGGCGCGACCGCGACCGAGGAAGCCGCCGCACGGATCCTGCGTCGCTCGAAGCAGCCAGTCCTGGTGGTGGCCAACAAAGTCGACGACGACCGGCTCAACACCGAAGCGGCCATGCTGTGGTCGTTGGGCCTGGGGGAGCCGTTCCCGGTCTCGGCGCTGCACGGACGTAACTCCGGCGACCTGCTCGACCGCATCCTGGAAGTCCTCCCGGAAACCCCCAGGGACACCTTCGGCCGCCAGGGCGGACCCCGCCGCGTGGCCCTGGTGGGCAAACCCAACGTGGGCAAGTCCTCCCTGCTGAACAAACTGACCGGCTCGGAACGTTCAGTGGTCGACGCGGTCGCCGGGACCACAGTGGACCCAGTGGACTCCCTGGTGGAACTCGACGGCGACATCTGGCGTTTCGTGGACACAGCCGGCCTGCGCAAACGCGTGAACACAGCCAGCGGAGCCGAGTACTACGCCTCCCTGCGCACCAAAGCCGCCATCGACGCCGCCGAAGTCGTGATCGTCCTGCTCGACGCCGCCGAACCCATCAGCGAGCAGGACCTCCGCGTCCTCACCATGGCGGTCGAGTCCGGCCGCGCCTGCGTGATCGCGATGAACAAGTGGGACCTGGTCGACGAAGACCGCCGCCACCAACTGGTCCGCGAACTGGAACGAGGCCTCGTCCGCATCCCCTGGGCCGAACGCGTGAACATCTCGGCCCTGACCGGCCGCGCGGTCCACAAACTCGCCCCCCACCTGCGCACAGCCCTGAAATCCTGGGACACCCGAGTCCCCACCGGCCAACTCAACAGCTGGCTCACCGACCTGATAGCCGCCACCCCCCCACCAGTCCGCGGCGGCAAACAACCCAAAATCCTCTTCGCCACCCAAGCCCAAGCCCGCCCCCCCACACTGGTCCTCTTCACCACGGGCTTCCTCGAAGCCGGCTACCGCCGCTTCATCGAACGAAAGTTCCGCGAAGAGTTCGGCTTCACCGGCTCCCCAGTCCGCATCTCGGTAAGAGTCCGAGAGAAGCGCAAGAAGTAACCCCACACCAAACCCCCTGGCACCCATGCGCTAAGCTGTACCAGCACCTCAACCGGGACGTGGCGCAGTTTGGTAGCGCACTTGACTGGGGGTCAAGGGGTCGCAGGTTCAAATCCTGTCGTCCCGACGGTTGCGAGGAAGCCCTCTGACTTGGCTGAAACACCAGGTCAGAGGGCTTCTTTGTGGGTTTGTGAGGCTCGGATCGTGATCTCCGTTGTCCGGGTTGTGATCGAATATGGGGCGGTTGTGGGGCGGGGTTGCTCCATATTCGATCATGGTGGCGCGGGTCCGCCTCTCGTGTTTGTGCTGGTCTGGGAGTGGTGTGTCAGCTGGTGTGGCTGGTGGGTCCTTGACCGTTGCTGCGGGGTTCAGCAGCGGTGTCGAGGTGTCGGCGGATGCGTCCGGTACGCATTGGGACCGGTGGTGGTGCTGGGTGCTCGGCGAGGGCGTGTCGTGCGTCGAGCCAGGCGTGTTTGAGGGCGGCTTGGATGCGGGCTTCGACTTCGTCGGCGACGTGGCTGTAGACCTCCACGACACGCTTGTCGAGGCGGTGGCCCAGTCGTCGGGCTTGGGCGATTTCGGGGATGTCGGCGGCGATGAGCCAGGTCTTGTGGCTGTGTCTGAGTTCGTGGAATGTCAGGCCGGGCCGGATGGGGGAGAGGCGCACGGTGGGGTGTGGTCGGGTGAGGTTGCCGTCGAAGGCAGGGTTGAAGGTGCGTGGGCGCCACGTGTGCCGCCAGAGGAAACCGCCGGAGTCGCTGGGAAAGACGACCGAGTGGGTCGTGAGTGGCCAAGTGGTGTTTGAGCAGTACGGCCAGGAATACGGGCAGTGTGACCGTACGGGCGCTGGCTGGTGTCTTGGGTGGGCCGAGCCATTGACGGTGGGCGGTTTCCTTGAGTGCTCCGACATCCGGATCGATGACGATGACTCTGTCGTCGGGGTGGGTATTGAGACGTTGTAGCCCAGCGAGTTCACCCCAGCGGCATCCGGTCCAGGCGGCGGTGATGATCAGGAGGGCGCTGGTGCGGTTGTGGAGTCGTTCGGCTTGTTGGGCCGCACGCAGAACTTCTTCGGGTGTGGCCCAGAGCATTTCGTGTTGGATGTGGAAGGCGCGTTTGCCGCGGTTGTGGTGGGGATGGATCGGGTTGACGGGAAGCAGGCCGTCCTCGACGGCGTCGCCGAGGATGCGACGGAACAGGCTGACGATGCCTTCCACGGTGGAGTGTTCGTATCCTGCGTCGTGCAGTTTGATGGACCATCGGTTGATGTCGCTGGAGCGCAGGTTCCTCAGTGGGAGGATGCCAAAGCGTGGGGCGATGTGTTTGCCAACGAGGTAGTGGTAGTTGTCGAGCGTGGTCTCGTCGACGTTGAGGGTGGTCCACCAACAGACCAGCCACTCGTCCACAGTGGTGCGACTGCCTGTGAGACCGCGGAAGGCGCGGCGCTGTCGATCGTCGTCGATTTCATGCGCACGGGTTTCTGCGGTTTGCTGGTCGGTGAAGCCGCCTTCGGAGGCGACGAAGCCGCCTGGCCGGCGGTAACGGACTCTCCAGTGCTGGCCGCTGGTGTGCTCTACCCAAGACATCACAAACCTCCTGCACGAACGGGCCATGTGCTTGAGGCGAACATTCGGCTCGCTACGGATGGAACCCGGCAAGTCCGCCACGGCAGACCAGCTCAGGGTTCGGCCCTGGCGGAACAACCAAGCTGGAGTGGGACCAGACCGGTGGCGGTTTCTCTGAGTTCATCCAAACCACCCGCCTCTCCTACGCCGTTCGGGCATGAAGTGAACGCCCGGCGGTGAGTCCGTACTTCCAGCCGCCTCCTCAACCGGCTCTTGGTGAGGCGAAGTCCGGCGGTTCTTCCGCGTCTGGAGGTTGGTGACCAGGAGCGGGCGGAAGCGGACGGCCTCTTTCCCGCAGCCAGGTGTAGTACTGGTGTCGGACGGTCTCCTCTGCCTGATTCCAATCATCCACTCGTCTGATTGGCGCGGGATCCATGTGCTTGTTGGTGGAGTTGGTGAATGCGATGACAGCTTTTCCGCGAGCTTGAAGCGTTTCGATGTTCGAAGGCGTATCTTCGATGTATATATCGGCTTCAACGAGGGCCTTGTCGCGCATGAAGCATAGGTCCCAATATGGGATACCATGCTGGTCCAGCCAGTCGACCGTTTGTGCTACAGCGGCTTTGTGGAAGTATCGGATAAACAGGCGGTGGGTAATGATGCGGATGCGAACGCCCTCGGTGCCGAGTCGACGAATGGATTGGGCAGCTCCGGCAATAGGATTGGATGACAGGAACAGGCTACGTTGTGTTACCGCAAATCGATGCAGTCTTGTGTACTCGTTCGGCAGTAATCCCCATTCCGGCAGCTCGTAGCTGACTTCTTCGGTGAGAGTGCTGATGTCGACGCCACGCCACTCGGCCATGACCTCTCGCATCCGTCCGTAGAAATCCGCGCAGACGCCATCGAGGTCAACACCGAATACAAAGTCGTCTTTCATGTCGCCTCCTATTGTTGGAGGCACGTCGGAGAAGCGCGTGTCGCAGGTCTGCTTCGGCGTGTCTTCAGCTGTACTCGACGAGTTCGTCCTACTGGGACGGTGTGTTACGGTCCAATCTGGAGGTGACCGAATCGATACGTCATGGTTGAGGTCTTGTGTCCTGGGGGAGTCTGGCTCCCCGACCTCTGGGGGTCCTTTGTGGTCCGGCTGGCACTGGGCTGTGGGTTTGACATCACTGGACGTGTGTCTTCGCCCAGGCCGCAGTATCGGCACTGGCGTAACCCGTGGGCATTCACGGTTTTCTGAGGCGCTGGCTTCAGCGTCGGCGCGAAGGGCGTAGCGCTGTTTCCATGCAGTTGTCTGTTGTTGGGCTCGAGCGTTGGTCCGGATTTCCTGCAGTGGAACAGTTTCCGGGCTCCCGCGACAGGCGGACCACCGTCGTAGGTGGCGTGATGGCAAGACCTCTGCGTCTAAAGCGCGCCATCACTCCGTGCTTGGGTAGTGGCGGACGTCAGACGAGTAGAAGTGGAACCAATTCCTCAGTGAGGGTGAAACCGGAAGCCCATCCGAACTTCTCGTGGTCGTACCTGGTTCCCAAAACGTCGAGGGCTTCTTCAGGTATGACGCCACGGTCTCGAAGTTCCTGGACGATTCGTTTGATGGGTCGGGTGAACCCCTTGAGCTGGCGTCGCTCCGGATCGTATTCGCCGAGCTCGTATACGTCGTCGCGGCTGATGTAGCCGCCTTGTTTGGCAGCCTGCCGGATTGCTGCCGCCTGGACCGGCGCCTCACGGTCGAGTCGGGTTAGCAGCTCGCTGATAGCCCCGGCATTCCAGCCGCCGGTCGGCAAGTCGCCCTCGTCGGCGAGCGAGCTATTCACCCGAGCAACAGATTCCGATGATCCCTCATGCACTGAAATCTGGAGAGCGGCCTTGGCATAGTCGAGCAGGCGATTTGGTTGCAGCATGAACAACTGCACTCCTGCGCGCTCTCGAAGCTCGTTGATGAGATGAGGGTGCGGGCCGCGGAGCTCTCCCCGTTCCATCCGCCACCAGTCCGGCTTGTTTTCCGCGGTCACGATCAGGACGTCACGACGAACGATTGACGCTTGCTGTAGCAGTTGTTCCCACACTAAGTAGTCACCTACGGCTCCGTCGAGCCCCTTGGCCTTGACGTCGCAGAAGCCGGGTGCTATCTCTGCTTCGAGTCGCCGCTTGCCCTCGTCGATCAGTCGTTGGTATTCGTCCTCGTTGAGGCGCGGGCCAACTCGTCCGTCCAGAATCGGCTCGAGCTCGCCGAGTAGTGAGTCGCTGTTGGTGTCCTGAGCGAACGAGCTGACCTGGTCATCCTCGTGTTCCTCGATCGTGTCCCGGATCGAGTCGAAGGCGGTGCGCAGTGTCTTGACCATCGTGGCCGTGTCGTCGCTCGACAGCGATGCGAGTTTCGCCCACTGGTTGATTTGCGTCAGGGCGTTGCTGCGCTGTGAGTCAAGCTGCTTCAGGGTCTCGGCGGTCCGTCTAGGGTTCCGCAACACCCCCTCTCGACTGTTCCAGAACTCGTCAATCACCCGTTCGGGTATCCAGAGATTGGGTTGCAGCGCGTGCAATACGCTCAGGAAGTCGGCCCGTGCCTGGGCGGTGTACCGGTAGAGGTTGAGCAGCACATTGGTATCCAGTACTACCAAACCGCTGGTGAGCACGTTTCGGTACTCGGCGTCAGTGGGTGTCCGGTACATCTCGTACCCGTCAAACAACCCCCGACCCTGCGCCGGAGATTGGTCCTCTGGTGGAACTTGTTCAACCACGTCGGCCATCTTGGACGAAGAAGTGGTCGAATGTAAAGCCTCTAATCCGCCACACCAGATGTGGATCACGTGGCAAGATTGGTGACCGCCGACCGAGGGAGTCACTGTGCCCAGTCAGATCGCGCAGCTACCGGAACGTATCGGCCCGTACAAGATCCGAGTTTTGCTCGGTGAGGGCGGCATGGGCGTGGTCTATCAGGGTGTTTCCCCAGCTGGCGAGATTGTTACCGTCAAGCAGATCCGCGGTGTCGTTCTCACCGATCATGACAAGGCTCGATTCCACAGCGAGATCGAAGCTCTCAAGATCGTCTACGGCGCGCGCGTTGTGCCCTTTATCGCAGGTGACAGTGCCCCAACCGATGAGGATCCCTGGCTGGCGGTCAAGTACATTCCAGGTGACACCCTCTGGGAGTACGTCAACACCAACGGACCGCTGGAGCCAGTGCTCGTCGCGATCATGGGCGCCGCACTGGCGGAGGGTCTCCAGTCCATCCATAATGCCAACCTACTGCACAGAGACCTGAAGCCCCGCAACATCATCCTCGGCCACGACGGACCGTTCGTGATCGACTTCGGCCTGGCGTTGCTCGCCGAAACCAAGGTCCGTAGGGCGGAGGACGCTGGCAGGCTGACCGCTCCCGGCGACACCGTCGGCACCCTCGTGTGCATGCCCCCCGAGCAGGTGCGAGGGGAGCCCCTCTCAGCAGCAGCTGATGTTTATGCGCTCGGCGCGACCTTGCTTTATGCCGCTACTGGCAACTATCCGTATGAAGCGCCCAACCAGTTCGCCCTGTCGGTGCAGATCAACTCTCCGTCGGTTGCACCAAACGTGACCCTCTTGCCGCCCGCGTTGCATCCACCCATCACGACGATGCTGGCAATGACCCCGTCGGACCGTCCGAGTCTGAGCCAGGTCACGGCCACCCTAGTCCAAATCGTCAACGCGGCCGGTTTTGACGCTCAACGCGCGCGCACGCTGCTGCGGCACACAACGGCGCGGACGACGCCGAGGGAAGCCGAGCCCGTGACAGCAAGCGCTAGCGAGAGTCACCAGCAGGAAGTGAGCGTCCCCCGCACGGGGAGGGAGCCGCTGTATTCCAGTACACCGTCGCCGAAAGGAGTGCTGCGCGCCGCGCGCAAGCTGCGCGTGGCGTACGCGAGAGATGCAGCGTTGTAACGCAGTAGAGCTAACTTTCCGAGCCACCCGGCGGATACATACCGCGGGGGTGACGTGGACGAGGGGTGTGCGTGACCGAGACGGAGACTGGTGGGTTAGCACCAGGAGCCCAGATTGTCGTACGTGACGAGGTTTGGCTGGTCCGAAACTGCACTCGCACTGAGCATGACGGCGACAAGATTCGCGCCATCGGGATATCCGGGCTGGTCCGCGACCAGGAGGCCACCTTCTTCACCGAGCTGGACAAGGTGCAGCTACTCCAGCCCGAGGAGACCCGGCTCGTGGCGGACGCCAGCCCGCAGTTCAGGGCCAGTCGCTTATTCTTGGAGGCCGCATTACGCCGGACTCCACTGCCGCAGTCGGAGCGGCGGCTGGCCATGGCCGAGAAGTTCCTGCTCAAGCGCAACCCATACCAGCAGCGTCCAGCGGAGATGGCGCTTGCGAACCTGCGGCCGAGGCTGCTGATCGCCGATGTCGTAGGCCTCGGCAAGACCATGGAGATCGGGCTGGCGCTGGCGGAGCTGATTCGGCGCGGTCGGGGCGAGCGGATCCTGGTGGTCACGCCACAACAGATCCTCGACCAGTTCCAGCGCGAGCTGTGGACCCGGTTCTCGATCCCCCTGGTCAGGCTGGACTCGGTGGGCATCCAGCGCATTCAGCGGGAGATTCCGGCCGGCCGCAACCCGTTCACCTACTTCAAACGGGTCATCATCTCGATCGATACGCTCAAGAGCGTCGGCAAATACCGGCATCACCTGGAGAACATCCACTGGGACGCGGTCGTCATCGACGAGTCGCACAACCTGTTCGGCGGGTCCAGCTTCCGGGCCCAACTGGCCAAGGTGCTCGCCCCACGCACCGATGCCCTGCTGCTGGCCAGCGCCACCCCACACAACGGCGACCGCGCGTCCTTCGCCGAGCTGATCGACCTGCTGGACCCGGCTGCGATCGCCGACCGCGACAACTACAAACCCGGCGACATCGAGCACCTGTACATACGGCGCACCAAGATCAGCCCTGAGGTGCGCGACCACGTCAAGGACAACTGGGCCGATCGGAGGCCGTCCGTGCCGATCCGGTGCGCAGCGACCACCGCCGAGGAACGGATCTTCGCCGAGCTGACCGAACGCTGGCTCGCGAAGGACTCGCAGCTGGGCACCGGCAAGGACCGCAAGCTGTTCCCGTACAACCTGATGAAGTCGTTCCTGTCCTCACACCGGGCACTCAGCGACACCGTGACAGCGCGCCTGAAGACACTGGCTGGCCGGATTTCGACGCAGGACACGGAGCCAGAACGGATAGCTTTGGAACGCCTCCGTGATCTCGCCGACGGCGTCACCGATGACGGTTCGGCGAAGCTAGCCGCGCTGGTGACGAAGTTGACCGAGATCGGTGTCGGCCCCGGCAGCACGACGCGAGTGGTGGTGTTCTCCGAGCGCGTGCCAACGCTGAAGTGGCTCGCCAAGACTCTGCCTGGCCGGCTCGGATTCCGCGGCAAATCCGCCAACACCGCCGTACAGGTGCTTCACGGCGGTGTCTCCGATCAGCAGGAGCAGGAGATCCTGGAGCAGTTCCGTCTCGCGTCCACGCCCGTGCGCGTCCTGCTCACCGGCGACGTGGCCTCCGAGGGGGTGAACCTGCACGACCAGTGCCACCACCTGATCCACTACGACCTGCCATGGAGCCTGATCCGCATCGAACAACGCAACGGCCGTATCGACCGATTCGGTCAGCGCAAGCAGCCTCAGTTCGCCGCCATGATCCTCACGTCTGCCACGCCTGGCGCCAAGGACGACACCACGGTGGCCGAGAAGCTGCTGGCCCGTGAGCAGGCGGCGCACCTCAGCCTGGGAACGGCCGAGACCGTGACCGGTCTTTACGACGCAAAGGCAGAAGAGGACCGACTAGTTCGGGATCTGCTTGCCGGAAAGACGGCGGAGCAGTCATTAGACGAGTCGCCGCAGCACGACGTGCTAGCCGAGTTGCTGGCGCCGACCGTTCAGCCAACAGCAGGCGCGAGGGCAGCACAGGTGTCCCAGCCCAGCTTGTTCGCCAGCACCGCGACCTTCGTCGACGAAGCGTTGCGCGAGCTGTATGGCACGGGGAACCCGCTGGGAGTCACTCGCGAGGATAACGTTCTCAGGTTGATCCCACCGGACGACCTGAAGCGCAGGCTTTCAGTCCTGCCGCCGTCCTACCTCAAGGAACAGCGGATCAACGAGCGACTGCTGCTCACTTTCGACCGAGACACCGGGGACGACCAACTGGCCAAGGCCGTCAGCGGCGCGAAGACGACGTGGCCGGCCGTGAGCTTTGCCAGCGATCTGCACCCGATGATCGAGTGGTTGGTCGACAAGGTACTGGTGCGGTTCGGCCGGTTAGAGGCGCCGGTACTCGCGGCACGGGTGACCGAGCCAGTGGTGCTGGTACAGGGCATGTATTCCAACGCGTTCGGTCGGCCGACCGTCGTGGAGTGGATGGCCGTGTCGGGGTTGCCGGACCAGCCGATCGTGCGCCCGATGTTCGAGGTTTTGGCGGAGGCCGAGATCGGGCCGAACATGATCAATAAGGGACATCTGGAGGACATGACGACCTTGCAAGGATTGGTGAAACCAGCGGTGGCCGCTGCGCGCGGGTATCTCGCAGCGCGGCGCGCAGAGTGGGATACCGGGATCGCCCAGCCTCTGCAAGAACATCTCCACCGGCTGAACCGCTGGGAGCAGCTCAGCTTGTTCGACTCCGGCACGATCACCGCGCGCAAGCAGGAAATCGTCCGGGACACAGTCAGTGAACAGCGTCATCTCGCCAACTCGCTGCGCACCTCAGGCCAACCGTTCCTGCGAGTGCTTGCGGTGTTGGAGGCCGGGGCGTGAGCATGGACTCGCTGTTCAACGTCGGGGAGTACGTTTCGGCGCACTACCTAGCCGAGGTCATGCCCAAGACGCTCAAGAGCGACAGGTTGCCGGCCTGGGCGAAGCGGGAGAAGGCAGGGGAGCCTTCCCCGCGTACGCAGCTGCGAGCGCTGCGGCAGCCGTTCTTCGCTGCTCGCGCACAACTTGACCAGGGTTCAGGACCGTTCTCTCCGAGTTGGCGCAGCGCGCTGGACGAGCTGCACTGCGAGAAAGTGCTGGCCAGCCTGGGGTTCGACGCCGTGACAGAGCCGATGACCATCACGGTGGAGCACAGCGGCGCCGAGCACGAGGTGGCGGTGCTGCATCACGAGCGGGACGTAGTCGTCATCGCATGCGGCTGGGCAACCGATCTCGACGCCGCATTAGACTCTGCTGGCGCCGGACGATTGCCGCAGCTGATCTCCTTGAGTTCGGGCAAGGAACTGGCGACCGGTGCCGATCTGGCATCGTTTCTGTTCGGTACGGAGAAGCCACCCCGATACGTGTTGATCCTGGTCGGCGCGATCGTGATCTTGGCCGATCGCCATGCCTGGAGCGAGGGCCGGTACCTCGCGGCGAACCTCGACACCGCACTGGGGCGCAACGACACCTCGCTGGCCGGCGAGCTCGACATCATTGCGGCGCTGTTCTCCGCTGAGGCGCTGCACTCCCCAGACAGCGGCGAGAACCCGCTCTCTTCGCTGGTTGACGCCGCGCAGAAACATGCCGTCGGCGTGAGCGATGACCTACGCACGGGTCTGCAGCGCTCGGTGGAGCTGATCGCCAACGAGGTGCTCGACCGGATCCGGGACGCGAACGTCCAACCTGAGCAGCTTGACGACGTGCGAGCACTGGCCCGTACGTTGACCCGGGAGTCACTGCGCTACCTGTACCGGATCTTGTTTCTGCTGTATGCCGAGGCGCGGCCAGAGCTGGGCGTGTTGCCCGCCGACTATCCGGAGTACGCCGAGGGGTACGGCATGGCGCGGCTCGGCGAGCTCGTCACGCATCCACTTGTCGATGAGGCCGCGTGTACCGGCTTCCACCTCTATGAGTCGCTCGACCTGCTGTTCAGTCGGGTCAACAAGGGCTACCGGCCGCGCTTGATGGGCGAGGGCTCGACCAGCGCTGACGAAGGAATCCGGTTCGAGCCGCTGAACTCTGATCTGTTTGGGCCCGAGCGGATCACGTTGATCGGCGTCGTGAAGCACCCGGACTGGGACGAGGACCAACCCGAAGCGGTGCCCGAGTACATCGACACGCGGCTGCGCAACGAGACCCTGCACCAGGTGTTGCATCTGTTGATGATCGTGCGTGGCAAGAAAAAGGAGCGCGGCGGCTTCATCTCCTACGCCCAGCTCGGCATCAACCAGCTCGGCGCTGTATACGAGGGGCTGATGTCCTACACGGGATTCATCGCCGCCGAGGAGTTGTACGAGGTTGCCAAGGGTGGCGACCCCTCGGGTGGTGGCTGGATGATTCCGGCGGCCAAGGCCGATCAGTTTCAGGACAACGTCTTCGTCACTCGTGACGATGATGAGACTGGTGACAAGCGGCGGGTCCGCTACCCGGCAGGGTCCTTTGTGTACCGACTGGCCGGCCGCGATCGTCAGACCAGTGCCTCCTACTACACGCCCGAATCGCTGACCAAGGTCACCGTGCAGCTCGCGCTGAAGCAGCGGATCGAGGAGAACCCGGTACCCGTCAAGGCAAACGACCTGCTGCGCTGGCGGATCTGTGAGCCGGCGCTCGGCTCGGGTGCGTTCCTCAACGAGGCGATCAACCAGGTCGCCACTGAGTACCTTCGGCGGAAGAAGGAGGAACTCGACGAGGACATTCCGCTGGAGGAGTACGATACCAGGCTCCGACAGGTCAAGGCATATATCGCGCTGCACAACGGCTACGGTGTCGATCTCAATGAGACCGCCGTCGAGTTGGCCGAAGTGTCGCTGTGGCTGAACGTCATGCACCCTGGTCTGGCCGCGCCCTGGTTCGGCCTGCATTTGCGACGAGGAAACTCGCTGATCGGCGCCAGCCGACGCTATTACTCCGCCGAACAACTTCCGCATGGCGACTGGCTACGGTCGAAGGACACGCTGCCTCCGACCGACCTTCCGTTCCGGGACGGCGCTCTCCCCGATCGTGCGGTGCATCAGTTTTTGCTGCCGGCGATTGGCTGGGGCGCTGTGGCAGGCGAGAAGGAAGCCCGCGCGCTCGCACCTGAAGCTGTCGCCCAACTTGCGGCTTGGCGTAAGAGGATCCATCACAAACCGAAGAAGGGCAAGCAGACCCAACGCCTGCAGGCCTTGGCCCGAAGGACAGAGTTCCTGTGGGACTTGGTGATCCAACGACTGGAGATCTCCGAGCGTGAGATCAGTCGCCGGATCGACGTGTGGGGCGCCGAAGAGCTGGACCATCCGCACGAGGCGGTGGACCGGCAGGAAGTCTACGACGACCTGCATGCTGAGGGAACGCCATACTGGCGACTGAAGACGCTGATGAACACCTGGTGTGCGCTGTGGTTCTGGCCAGTGCACCAAGCAGGTCTGCTGAACGGCACCGCTTCGATCTACCCGGATTCGCGGCAGGTGGCCGAACAGACTGAATCGGCCGAGCTCACCGAGCCCGCTGAGGCACCTGTGCCGGTGCCGTTTGCTGAACAGACGAGCCTGCTGCCCTTGATGCAGGAGTCGCTGTTCGGCGAGGCGAGCGAAGTCGAGGCACGTCCGTTCAAGCAGCCTCGCGCACCCAAGGTTCGTCGTCGTCCAGTGGTTCCGCTCTCTGGCCTCGATGACTGGCTGGAATTCGCCGAAGCCCTGCTGGGTACCAGCGATCTCGGCGAAGGGCACCTGTACAGCGATATCACGACCCTGCGTGAGCTTGACGAACTGGAGCACGACCTGCCAAGCCAGATGGGCATGGACAACGAGTTCCTTTTGCCCCAACGGTTCCCATGGTTGAGCACGGTGGAGGACCTCGCCGAGCGGCACGGGTTCTTCCACTGGGAACTCGACTTCGCCCACATCTTCAAGGCCGGCGGCTTCGACCTGCAGCTTGGGAATCCACCTTGGGTCCGGCCGCGCTGGGAGGAAAACACCGTACTCGCGGAGCTGGACCCTTGGTTCAAGCTTGCCGAAAATCCTGCTGCGAGCGCGTGGAGGGATCGTAAATCTGCGGTGCTTTATGAGGTACGCGCACAGCAGTTCTTCCTCAGTGAACTGGCAAGTCAGGTTGGTCTCGCTGAATACCTTGGGTCGCCGGCAACCTACGAGTTGCTTGTTGGAACCCAGCCAGACCTCTATCGAGCCTTCATGATCCGCACATGGGCTAACCTTGGTCTATGTGGCACCGCTGGGCTGCTACATCCAGATACCCACTTCGGTGGCGACAAGGAACGTCGACTTCGCGCGGAGGCTTACGCGCGATTGCGTGTGCACGGTGACTTTGTCAATGCAGGAAACAGGTTCTTCCCTCCGCCGGTAAATCGGAGCTCACATTTTGGACTACACGTCTACGGTAGATCGAAGAAGATTGGATTCTCGCACCTTAGTTGGCTCTTCGGAGCGTCCGTTCTCACCGACTCGCTCGCTGCTGATACTAAGAGCGAAGATCGGTTGGTGGGCGTTCGGGTTGACGGTGCATGGGATGTCCAGGCGCACCGAAGCCGGGTCATTAACGTCGATCGTGAGATGTTGTCGGCATGGGCGAGACTCACCGGCGAGACGGGTATTCCGGTTGAACAGGCCAAGTTGCTGTATCCGGTCAGTCGGTCAGAGGATGAGGCGATCGTCACACTGGGCGGATTCGGGTGCAGGCTAGCCGATGTGGAGCCGAGGATAAGTCGTGGTTATGACGAGGCGAATGCAAAGAAGGATGGCCTGATTGAATGGTGGATCGGTCAGTCGGACGACTGGTCGGATGTGATCCTCAAAGGCCCACAACTCGGTGTTGCGACGCCGTTTTTCAAGCAGCCGCCGAACACGGGAACGGGTGCACGTCCGCAAGACTTGACCGAGCTCCCTGTCGATGCGGTGCCGGGCACGAGCTATCGCTGCATCGAGCAACCTGACGGGGCTGCGATAGCTCAAGATCGTTGGGTGGATCATCGAGCGCTCGCCGAGCTGTTGGCTTCAGCGCAGGCGGTCGAGAAGGCTCGGTTCGCTGTGGCTGAGCAATATGATCTCCTGCTGGCAGAGGTTACGGATGAGCAGATCGAGGCCCACCTTCGGGAGCTATCCAAGCGACCGTATACTGACTTCTATCGTGTGGCTTGGCGTCGCAGAATCGCGGACGATACAGATCGTAGCCTTTTTGCCGCATTAATCCCGCCGGGCCCAGCTCATGTCCATGCAGTGCACTCCATGGCGTTGTCGGATAATCGGGAGACTGCGCTAACCGCCGGGTTCTGGGCAGCAATGCCGTTGGACTATCTGTTGCGGGCCACGGCAACGAAGGACTTGCAACCGGGTGCGGCACGGTTCATGCCTGCTTCGAGTGCCGACCATGTCCTGGCTTCAGGGCTGCTACTTAGAACGCTACGGTTGAACTGCCTGACTGCGGCCTATGCTCCATTGTGGACAGAGCTGTTCGACATCGCCTGGCCGAATGAGCAATGGGCGGCCACCTGGCCAGGGTTGGCGCCGCTAGGCAAGGTGACCGGTGAATGGGGTTCGAACACTCCATTGCGTACCGAGCGGGAGCGTCGAGCCGCATTGGTTGAGGTTGACGCACTGGTTGCAGTATGGCTGGGGCTGACCGCGAATCATTTGGAGGCGATCTACCGGTCTCGCTACCCGATTCTGTCCGACTACGAAGATGTCACGTGGTTCGACGCTGACGGTAGAAAGATTGCTGGAAACTGGAACACCTTCGGCCACGGTCAAACCAAGGAGCACTACCAGCAGTTGATGGCGTACCTGGAGGACAGTGAGCCGCCGCCGACGGGGTACAGGCCGCCGTTCTACAAGGCGGACCGGGTCGCTGAGATGCAGCTGGCTCACGCGGTGTTCAGCAAGCGGTTGGAGGAATCTCGATGAGGCCAACGCTTGCTGCCGACGAACTGCGGCGCAACATCACACAGTACCTGACCACAACCTTCGCGCTCGACGACGACACGACCCGCGCGGCGCTGGAACGGTTCTTCACCGATCCGACCGACGGCATCTTCCGCGGCCCCTACCTGCGTATCCGCACTCCGTTCCGGGAAGCCGATAGCGGCTGGCGCAAGCACTTGGACTGGTTTCCACCGGGGTTCACGCCGTACCGGCACCAGGCCGAGGCGTTCAAGCGGCTGTCCACACGACGAGGTCCTGCCCAGCCAACGCTGATCACCACGGGTACAGGCTCGGGCAAGACTGAGTCGTTCCTGATCCCAATTCTCGACCACTGCGCACGTGCCCGCCGCAACGGGCAGGCCGGCGTCAAAGCGATCCTGCTGTACCCGATGAACGCGCTTGCCACCGACCAGGCGCTGCGCATCGGCGACAGCTTGCAGGATCCGGCGCTCGCCGGAGTCACCGCGGGCCTCTACATCGGTGACACCTCGGAGACCGAGTTCCCCAAAGTGCTCACCGGGCGCAGCGAGATCCGACGGGCGCGGCCGGACATCCTGATCACCAACTACAAGATGCTCGACCTGTTGCTGCAACGCGAGGACGACCTACGGCTATGGGAAGACGCCGCCCCGGCATACGTTGTGGTTGACGAGTTCCACACGTACGACGGCGCGCAGGGGACCGATGTCGCCATGCTGCTGCGCCGCCTGGCCGCCGCCCTGGGTGTTTCCGAGCCGGGTCGCCCACTGGGCAGCATCTGCCCGGTCGCGACCTCCGCCACTCTTGCCAGCAACGACGCCACCGATCTTGACGCGCGAACCCAACTGCTGTCCGTGGCGGGTCAGGTGTTCGGCACTCCATTCACCGACGCTGCCGTCATCGGTGAGGATCGACTGACTGTTGAGGAGTTCGTCCCTGACAAGGAGATGGACTACCACCTCCCGGTGCCCAGTCCGCAGGAGCTCGCCGCTCTGCCTGACCCCGCAGACGATCCAGCGGCACTGGAACAGATCAGTGTTGCCGTGCTGGGCGAGCCGATCACGGACCCCGCCGAGTTGGGCGCCCGGTTGCGCCGACACATCCTCACGTCGGCGGTGCTGGCGGTGCTGTCCGAACGACCCGCCGACCTCGACGAAATGCTTGCCCGCTTGCCGCGTAACGGCGTGTACGCCTGGGGTGCCGCCGTGCGCACTCATCCCAGGGCCGCGGCGACCGCCCTGGCACGATTCGTAGCACTGCTCTCGCATGCACGCGATGCCCGCAACCCGCAGCGACCGCTGGTCAATGTCGAGGCCCACCTTTGGGTTAGGGCCGTTACCCGGCTCTTGCGTGAAGTCAGCGGTACCCCTGCATTCCTGTGGTCAGATGACCGACCGGAGCCTGATTCCGGCGGCAACACCGTGTACGCCGTGGGTGATGACGACGAGGCCCGCACTATGGTCGTCCGGCAGCCAGGTCGCTATCTCCCCGCCGTGTACTGCCGCCACTGCGGCCGCTCAGGGTGGATGGCCATCTCGCCGGAAGCCAACCCAACCGAGCTGATCACCAAGCTGGACCGGATCTATCGGGCGAATTTCACGACCGACCGGAGGCGGCAACGCCCCCTGATGTACGCGACCGAGGCCGAATTGGCCCATGTTGGCGCCGACACATCGGTGTACGTGCTCGACCCCAACGGCGACCGACTCCGCCCCATCGACCCGGTCCGCGACCTCACTCCGGCTGGTTTTGTCGGCGCTCCGATACTGGCCGACATGCGCACGGACCAAGCAGCCGACGAAGCCGCCGCGGACGGAGTCTGCCCCGCATGTGGGATGAAGAACGGCATCCTGTTCCTCGGCGCCGGCTTGGCGACGCTGGCATCCGTCGCGATCACCGAACTGTTCACCGGCGGTGAACTGGCAGCCGGCGAGCGTAAGACGTTGCTGTTCAACGACTCCGTGCAGGACGCCGCACACCGCGCGGGGTTCGTCGCTGACCGCGCGTACACCTTCTCGCTGCGTGCCCTGCTCACCAGCCAGATCAGGGAGGACGCCCCGAAGGCGCTCAACGACCTGCTTGCCGACCTGCTTGGCGCGGCCACCGAAGCACAGACGCTGGCCGCGGTTGTGCCGCCCGACCTGCACAGCCAGCCCGGTGTCCACGAGCTGCTTTCCGGCGCCCCGGTGTCGCCCGCCACCTGGGAGCTGATCGGCGAGCGGTTGGCCTTCGCGGCGATCTGCGAGTTCGGCCTGCGTTCCCGCCAAGGCCGCACCCTGGAACTGACCCGTACCGCCGCGATCGAGGTCGCGATCCCGGAACCCCATCGGATAGCTGGCCTGGCCAAGGATATCCACCAGGGGTTGGCCGGGCAGATCGTCCTCGCCCCGGCAACTCCGCTGCCGGACCTCGATCGCTACCTCACCTTCGTGCACGGGTTACTTCAGCGGCTGCGCACCTCGGGAGCGATCAAGCACCACTGGCTCGACAGGTACATTCACAATGGCGGTGTGCGACGCTGGCTCATCTGGGGCGGGCGCAGCCCGGGGATGCCTGCATTTCCCAAAGGCGTGTCGGCGCCGACGTTCCTACTTCAGCAGGCACGAGGCAGGAGTGGGTTCGACTTCGGGGGTGCGCCTGGTAGTTGGTACGTCGATTGGGCGATCCGGTGTCTCGGGATCCCGAGGGCCACGGCTCCGGCTTACTTCGCCGAGTTGCTGCCCGCACTCGCCGGCGCGGGGGTGATCGCGGCGCACACCACCGAGCATGACGACCGCGTGTTCGGCCTGCTCCCAGGTCATCTTCACGTTCAGCTGATCTCTGACGACCTGCTCGCCGACGCGGTGCTCGTCTGCGATGGATGTCACCGCTACCAGCCGCTGTTTCCTGGCAACGAGCTTGTCTGGCATGACAAGCCGTGTCCGCGATTCCGATGCACCGGTACCTTGCGGTCGGCCGGCACTCGCGCGGGACGGGACTTCCAGATCGACTACTACCGACAGCTGTACCGCAATGCCGGGCCCTACCAAGTGGTTGCCGCGGAACACACCGGCATGCTGTCTCGGGGCCAGCGGGAACGGGTCGAGGAGGGGTTCCGGACTCGCGCCGCCTACACAGACCCCAATGTCCTGTCGGCGACGCCAACCCTGGAGCTGGGCATCGACATCGGCGACCTGTCCGCGGTGATCTTGGCCTCGCTACCCCGACGGCCTGCGAACTACGTGCAGCGCGTTGGCCGCGCCGGTCGTCGGACCGGCAATGCGCTGCTGCTCACCTTGATCGGGCGCCGACCCCGTGACCTGTACTACCTCGCCGACCCCCTCGAGATGATCGCCGGCAGCATCACCCCGCCCGGCTGCTACCTAGCCGCGGTGGAGATCCTGCACCGCCAGTACCTTGCCCATCTGGTGGACTCCGCGGCGCGGGGAAGGCTGCCCGGAGTTCTGCCGATGCCGAGGCGGACCTCCCAGTTGTTCGGCGATTCGGGTTGGCTCGCCGAGCTGGTGACCGCGGCCGTCGAACGGGCCGATGAACTCGTCGCCGGGTTCCTCGCACTCTTCCCACTCCACCCCGATGACGAAGTGGGCCACCAGGCGCACAGTGCGCTGCGTGAGTTCGCCACCACCGGCTTGAAAAAGAAGGTCGCCGATGCCGGGGCGAGCTTCACCCGCCGAATGGATGACCTGCGGGCGACACTGCGGTCCATTGAGGAAGCGATGTCCGGCCTGGTCGCACAGGACTCCGAACATGCCCAGTTGCAACGGGAACTCAATGCTGAGCGAGCCCAGATCAGACGCCGCGTCAACGACATCGGTGTGCGCGCCGACGCGCACAGCACCTTGGTCGAACTTGGCCTCCTGCCCAACTACTCCCTGATCGACAGTAGAACCAAGCTGGAAGCGACGCTGACGTGGCAGCAGGTGAGCGAGGCCGATCAGACGAGCTACCACAGCGAGTTGCGCGAGTACGACCGAGCCGGTGAGCTCGCGCTGACCGAACTCGCTCCCGGCAACACGTTCTATGTCAATGGATACAAGCACAAGATCACTGGATTGGATGTCGGTTCCGAAGCCCGGCCACTGTGGCAGGTGTGGCGGCTGTGCCCGGACTGCGGGCACGTGCGAACCCATCGCGCAACCGAGGACACCAGCCCCTGCCAGCGTTGTCACAGCAGTGCCATCGCCGATCAAGGCAGCGTGCACAAGGTCCTGGCGCCCCAGCGAGTCGTCGCCAGGGACCGCCGCGAGGACGTCCGGGTCAGCGATGACTCCGATGACCGCGATCGGATGTACTACGAGGTCGCTCCGGCGGTGGACATCGAAACCAGGCACCTCGCGCCGGGGGCATGGCGACACGAGAGCATCACATTCGGTGTGGACTTCACTCGTCGGGCCGTGATCAGGCAGTTCAATCTCGGCCGGCAGCGTTTCGACGTCCAGCCAACCGGATCGGTGGCCGGCGAGCAGGTCCGCATCACCGGATTCGGGGTGTGTCCGAAATGCGGGTACGCGACTCCCGAGGACCCCGGCCAGCTTGCCGCCACGTCGATCAGCGACAACCCCCACCGCCCGTGGTGCCCACGCAAACGCAATCCGAAGGCCGGCTTCGACGAGCGGCTCATCCTCGTGCACGAGCTGGCCACCGAGGCCATCCGCATCCTGCTACCGGCGGTCACGATCATGGTGGACGAGCGCCGAACCTCATTCGCCGCGGCGCTTCGGGCAGGTATCGCCGCCCACTACCGAGGCAATCCCGAGCACCTCAAGGTCACCAAGGCGTCGATGCCCGACCAGGAAACCGGAGAACGACGCAGGTTCCTGGTGCTCTACGACAGCTTGCCAGGGGGCACTGGCTACCTGCACCGCCTGGCCACGCCGCAGGCGTTTCACGAGGTGCTGGAGGTCGCCCGCACTGTGATCAACAGCTGCGTGTGCGTCGAGCAGGGCAAGCCCGCGTGCCATCGGTGCCTGTTGGCCCACGTGCCAGCCGAGGAACATCCCTTGGTGAGCCGGTCTGAAGCCCTGCGCATGCTCGATGACCTGCTCGGTCCGGACGGCGCGGCCTTTGTGGTTCGCGATGTCGCTGATGCCGCGGCGATCCCGTTGTCGAGGCAGGTTGACAGCGAGCTGGAGAACCAGTTCGTCGAGGGGCTGCGCGCCTGGTGCAACAACCCGCGGACACCCGGCAGCCTGGGGCCGGTGACAGAGGTGGACGGCAAGGAGATGCTGGATCTCCGGGTCGACTCGCCGGATCGCACCCGTGTCACCCATTGGCAGGTCGAGCTCCAGCACAACTTTGAAGACCAGATCCCTGACGTGATGTTCTCCCGGCTCGATGGGCCGCCGCTGCGTATCGCGGTGTACCTCGACGGGTACCGCTACCACGCCAGCATCGACAAGAACCGGATTGCCGCAGACGCGCGCAAGCGGATGCGATTGCGGGCCGACGGGATGTTCGTCTTTCAATTGACCTGGGACGACGTGACCAACCTGGCCGGTGACCACCACGCCGATCATGCCTGGCAGCCATACCTGGGCTCGGCACAACACGTCGCCCGGCAGCGCTATCAACAGCTCGGTGGACGTGGGGAGGAACTCGATGAGCTCATCTGGACCAACCCGATGCAGACGCTGCTAGCTTTCCTTGGCGATCCCGACGCCGATCGGTGGCGATTGAGCGCGGAAGCCGTGCTGACCGGACTGCTGGCGCACGAGCCCAGCCGGCGGGAACTTGTCACCACCAATTCCGATGGCGCGCCGGAGCGGCTCCGTGCCGCGCTTCATGGCGAGGCGGTGCCCGCATCGGTCGAAGGCATGATCACTGTGATTCGACACGTGGACGGCATGGGCTGCCGGGTTGTCGTCGCCGTCGATCGGCGTGACCCGACAGCGCCGGTGCTCAGCGGGTTCACCGTGCTCGACGATCGCACCGGCACCATCGAGGCCGACCAGGAGGCCCATCGGCGGCGTTGGGCCGCGTGGCTGCGCTGGGGTGACGTGCTGCAGTTCCTCGGCTCTGACAGCGGGGACGGCATGCAGCTCGCCGTCACCGACATCGACCTCGTCGACCCCGCGCTGTTGGCGGCCAGCGGCGGCACCGGAGCCTTCCTGGCCCTACGGGCCGCGGAGCACGGCACAACGCCGGTTGTCGATCCGGATCCAGCGCCGTCGGTGCCCGTCGACGTCAGCTGGCGGGGAGCACTGGAGTTGCTCGATCCCGACGAGCCGGAGCTAGTCGTCCTGGCCCGTGCACTGGCAGCCCGCGGAGTACCCGCGCCCACCGTCGGCTTCGAACTGGGTGGTGAAGGCTGGCAAGCCGAACTCGCTTGGCCTGACCGGAAGGTCGGCGTCGTGGTCGATCTCGTTCAGCACAGGGCGCCGGACGAACAGCGCCGTCGTGACGCCGCCTACGTCAGTGCGGGATGGGAAACCCGCCTCGCCAAGGACTGGTCGGTTGACGGCTTGGTGCGACGGATCGTGGCGGATTCGAAGGAGGACCTGCGTTGAGCACGCGGAACAGCATGCCGGTCACCCTGCGCATGCTGGAGAAGGCCGAGAAGGAAATCTCCAAGCTCGAGCGCAATGTGAAGGGCGCGGTCTGGGACTTCCAGGGCAAGTTCCGGCGTGAACCGGATTCTCCCGGGTTGCAACTCAAACAGCTCCGGGGTTCCAAGCTGTTCTCCGCTCGGGTCAAGGACGACTACCGGGCCATCCTGGCGAAGGTCAAGGACAACGTCTGGCTACTGCTGACCGTTGCTCATCGCCGCGAGTCCTACGACGACCTGGAGAAGTATGCGGAGCGATTCGCGTGCGAGGTCAACGCAGTGACCGGTGGCATCGAGTTCGTCGACGTACTCGCGGTCGAGAACAGCATCAACGAACGGCGGCCACCGGAGACAGGGACTCCGTCGCTGTTCGGTGCCTACAGCGCGAAGCAGCTAGTCGAGCTGGGCGTTGCCGAAACACTGGTACCGATCGTCGCTAAGTTAACGAGTGAGGAGGAGCTGCTCGGCCTGATCGAGTACGCCCCACAGCTCACCGGTGAAGTCCTGCTCGCTCTGCACGACGGCAAGTCCGTAGACCAGGTGCGCGCCGAGATCGTTGAACCGCAGGCCGCTGACTGGCCGGTGGATCGAGACAACCTCGTGGAGGCGTTGGCTCGCCCAGCCACCCAGGTCACCACCGACGACGAACAGTTGAAAGCGGTGCTACAAGGCGACTTCGATCGATGGAAGGTCTTCCTGCACCCCACTCAACGCAAACTCGTTGCCCGCGACTACAGCGGACCGGCGAGGGTCAGTGGCGGCCCAGGCACAGGCAAGACCATCGTCGCCCTACACCGGGTCGCGCACCTGGTGTCGCAGCTGCCCGACGATGGTGAGAAACGGATCTTGCTCACCACCTATACCCGCAACCTGGCTACCGACCTTAGGGCCAAGCTGGTCGAACTGGCCGGCAAGGACGTCGCTGACCGCGTTGATGTGGTCAACATCGACAAGCTGGCTCGCAAGGTTGTGGACAACGTCGAGCGATCGGGTCGTCAGCGGGTCGTCCTAACTGATCACCAGGCCATTGATGAGTGGCGTGCACTGCTTGCGGAGATGGGCGACACGGGCTGGGATGGGGAGTTCCTCGCTGACGAGTGGTCGCACGTGATTCTTGGCCAGGCACTGGGGTCATTCACGGAATACGCGCGGGCTCGCCGAGCCGGACGCGGCCGCCCGTTGACTCGATCCGAACGCATGAGTGTGTGGCAGTTGGCGGAGCGATTCGCCAAGCGCATGGATGACAACGGCTGGACCACTCACGCTGCGACCGCGGCACAGGCTGCGCGGATCGAGGCGGAACGCGCCGCCCGGATCGCCGCAGGCGAGCTCAGTGTCGGGGGCCGCGGTTATCGCTACCTGCATGTCGTCGTGGACGAGGCGCAGGACCTGCACGCCGCGCACTGGAAGATGCTGCGCGCGATGGTCGCTGAAGGCTCGCGCAACGATATCTTTTGCGTCGGTGACACCCACCAACGGATCTACGACAATGTGGTGTCCCTGGGCAGCCTCGGCATCAATATTCGGGGCCGCTCGGCCCGTCTGACTCTCAATTATCGGACCACCAAACAGATTCTCGGCTCAGCGCTGAGGTTGCTGAGTGAAGAGAGCTACGACGACCTCGACGGCGGTGTCGACAGCCTTGCTGGATACCGGTCCGTGCTGCGCGGCGCTGTACCTACGGTGCGTGGATTCGACACGCTGACTGCTGAACTGGACGGCATAGCCGCGCAGGTGGAGGAATGGGTCACCAGCGGTACGCCGCTGGAGGCGATTGCAGTGTGCGTGCCGACGAAGGATCTGGTGGATCGAGTCGCTGCGCGGCTGGCCGCAGCGGCGGTGCAAACCGTCGAGATCACGCCCGATGGTCCGAAGGGGCGGGAAGGTGTCCACATTGGAACGATGCACCGTTTCAAGGGACTGGAGTTCCAACGGATGATCATCGCGGGTGCTTCAGATGATCTGCTGCCCCGAGCGGCCATCGATAGGCGGCGCAAGACCGATCCTACCCGGTACGCGCGAGAGTTTCGACGCGATCGGTCGCTGCTATTCGTTGCGGCCACTCGTGCTCGTGATGACCTGGCCATCTTCTGGCATGGCGCACCGAGCCGGTTCCTATATGGAGCTCAGAACGGCAACTGAGCCAGCCCGTGAATGGCGAAACTAACGCATGTCAAGTGGCATGCAGTACTGTGAAGAACTCCGCCCCAGACGATCCCGCCGCGTGTCGCGACGCGTCCGGCCTGGCCGGGGGTCAAGGGAACGGGGTCAGGCTTGCAAAGGTGACGCTGCAGCGATCGATCGATAGTGTGGCGAGCCGTTCCGCTTCAGTGCTGTTGGTGAACCACAGAAGTGCAGGAGCAGGAGCGAAACTGGAGCGGTGGACGTACTTGTCCTGTCGTCAGATGATCTCAACTGTCCTTAACGGACGCATGTTGTGCAGGTGATTCTCTGTTCCCGCTGGTCACCATCCTTTATGGACGACCCTGGGGGAGAAGTCTGCACCTTACCGCGAGGTAAAGTGGTCGCCTCTCCTGGAGGAGCGGCGAGTGCGGCTCCAGATCGTGGTAAGTGTACATGGGTGCTGATGATTAGGTTCGGTGTGACGCTCGATCAGCTGCATGAGTGGGCGGTGCGCCATGAGCCGCCGGTGAAACGAGGGAGGTGCAAGACCTGGCTGTTCGACCCGGCCAGAGTCAGCGCATAGATCGCACGGCCGGTGGCCCGCAGCGCGGCCACCATCAGCCCGCGCGAGGTCTCGAGGACCACCGGGATGGGGGTCTCGGCGCTGTCGCCAGCCTCGGCCAGCAGATCCAGCAGTTCGGTGAAGCCCTGCGCGTCGTCGGTGATGCGTCGTTTGGCGATGAGCTTGCCGTCCTGGTCAACCATGGCGACGTCGTGGTGCCCTTCTCTCCAGTCCAGGCCGCAGAATGCGCGGGGCCGTGCGGTCACGTGCCGATCTCCGTTCGTTGGGGTATCTATGCTGGTCACTGCCCCTGATGAGGACGCGCGGCGCCCTAATGATGAGGCTCATGGCCTTCCCTCCGATTGAGCCGTTCGCGATCTCAGCGATCCGCACGGTTCCGGTCTGCACGCCAGAGCTCGCGGGCTCTCGTTGAGCGAGGTGTCGACCGTGCGAACGGGCTGCAACCACGAACATCAACCTCGTTGATCAAGGGTGCAGGTGGTGACCCGACACGCCGCGGGCGCCGCTCTATCAGCAGGGCTCCACAGCTCCCGGACACGACAGTCGTCCACCTGGCCTGCCAGGCCACCACCCACTCGGGAACGACCATGCTGGCCTCGGCGTCGATCTCGTGGGGGACCTCTCGCACGGTCAGGGGAAGCACAGACATCTTTCGGTCACCGTGGCCGTTCGGATGTCATTAGGGGAAGCACAGGTCAGAGCCAAAGTGGCATAAGACCGTCTCCACGATTCCGGGGGATTGACAGTGCCTCTGAGTTGGCCCGGGAGCTGGGCTCGGACTAGCAACGGCACTGCATGCCGTTGACAGCCAGCACCTCGCCGTGTGCAAATGCAGCACTCAGTGAGGTCCGGACGGGGCTACCGATGCCAGTTATCGACATGGCCGCCGTCTGGAATCTCTATTGCGTGATGCCGCAGGTCAGGAGGCCACGCCGTCAATGCCCACCATGTCATGACACGAAGAGTGTTCACCTTCTGGCGGATTGGAAGCAGGGTGGAGTCAGGTTCGTCATGTGGGAGGTGGTGCTGTGAAACGGGATGTCGAAGTTCGCAACGAGGTGTCACTGTCGACGGCCGGGGCGGTAGTGCAGGCAGGCGTGGTTCATGGCGGGGTGCACATAGGTCCTGCGGTCGTCCCGCCGGTGATTCCGCGACAGTTGCCTGCAAGTCCGCGATACTTCACGAACCGAGCATCCGAGTTGGCCGCCTTAGATAAGGCATCGGCGACCGGGGCTATCCATGGCGGGCCGATGTTGGCGGTGGTGACCGGGGCTGCTGGCGTGGGGAAGACCGCGTTGGCGTTGTCGTGGCTGCACAGCAGGACTGACCGGTTCCCCGATGGTCAGCTGTACGCCGATTTGTCGGCGTTCGGCCCGACAGGTCCAGCTACGCCCGGTGAGATCCTCGGTAGGTTATTGCGGGGCATGGGTATGTCCGGTGACGCGATTCCGCTCGCGACGGCGGAGCGGGCAGCGTTATTTCGGTCGGTCACGGCGGATAAGGCGGTGGCACTGTTGTTCGACGATGCCGCCTCTGCCGGACAGGTGCGGGCGCTGCTCCCAGCCTCTGCTCACTGCGTGGTGGTGGTGACAAGTCGACGGCGGCTCGGTGGGCTGGCGGTGGACGGAGCTGTCATGGTGTCGCTGGGGCCGTTGCAGCCGCAGGAAGCAGCGGACCTGATAGGCGCGACGGTCGGTCCCGACCGAGTGGCGGCGGAGCCAGCCGCGGCGCGAGAGTTGGCCTCGCTATGCGGGGGAATGCCGATCGCGCTGCGGATTGCCGCGGCGCGGCTGACCAGCCGGCCCCGCCGTCGTCTCGCCGGTCTGGTGAGTGAGCTTGCCGACGAGCGGCATCGGTTGGACGTCTTGGCTGTGAGCGACGACTCGGTCTCCGTCCAGGCAAGCTTCGACCTGTCGTACCGGGAGTTACCGGGCGCGGCCGCCCGGATGTATCGGTTGTTGGCGTTGCATCCGGGGGCGCAATTCGGCAGCGGCGTCGCGGCCGCGGCCATCGGGATGCCGGTGCCGCAGGCCGCCGAGCTGCTGGATGTGTTGGTGCAGTCGAGTATGCTGGTCGATGTCGCCGAGGACTGCTACCGCTTTCACGATCTGCTGCGCCTGCACGCTCGGCGATACGTCGAGGTACACGAGCCACAGGGGGCGCGGCAGGACGCGGTACGCGCGATGGTGGTGTGGTATCTCGATCAAGCAGTAGCAGCGGATGCGTTGATCACCCCATTGCGACGACGTTTTGGCGACCGCTACCAGCGGCTGCCGCAGGCGATGATCCCGACTCCGCGGATCCCGCAGCCGAACGACACCTCGCGTGCGTTGGACGCGCTTCAGAACGAACTGCCCAACCTGCTGGCCGCCCAGGACACCGCGGCCCGTTGCGGGTGGGATGAGCTGGTGTGGCAGTTGGGCGAGGCGTTGTGGGGCGTTTTTCTCTATCGCAGCCACTATCCGGAGTGGATGGCAGCTTGCGAGCGCGGTGCACGCGCTGCCGCCCAGTGCGGGAATCTTGTCGCGGAGTCGCGCATGCTGGTGCAATTGGCAGCGGCCTACCTGCGACTCAACCAACCGGACACAGCCATGCACTGGTGCCAACAGGCGTGGGAGCGAGCTGAGGAGGCGGGTGACGGGCGCAGCCAGGCCACCGCGTTGGAGAACCTGGGCGCTGCCGCGCACGCCCAAGGCCGCCTTGCCGACGCGATCGGCTACTACCGGCGTTCCCTGGACCTCAATGAGCAGCACCATGAGGTCCGCGGGGTTGCGCTGTTGCAGTGCTATCTCGGCTACGCCCTGTCCGATCACGGCGAGCCGGACAGCGCGATCGACTCGTTCCAGCGCTCTGCTGAGACAGCGGCTTCGATCAGCGATCACCACTGCCGGGCACAGGCAATCGTCGGCATCGGCACTGTGTACGCGCGTCAGGGCCAATTCGCCCTGGCTATCGCGGAGATGACCGCGGGGCTGGAGGTGCTCAGCGCTACGGCGGTCCCGGCGTTGCGGGTTGCCGTCTTGGAACGGCTCGGCGAGGTCAGTCAACAGGCCGGTGACCTTCTTGGAGCGCGCCACAATTGGGAACAGGCTCTTGATCTCTATGAGCGGATGGGCGACCCGAAAGCCGAGCGTGTCCGCGACCGACTGCATGCACTGACCACCCCGGACACAGCCCCGTCAACAACCTCATAACCCGCAGCAGCTAGTCGGTGCATAGTCCAGACCCGCTGCGACCCCGGTGAGTGTAGCGTCTTCCTGCAGGGTCACCGGGGTCGACGCGGTTTGTCATGGGGTGAGCCTGGGAAGCGGCACTGCGGATACCGGGACGTCGTGGCTGGGCTCGGGCAGGTTCAGCAGCCTGTAGATGGTCTGCCGCAGGATCGTTGCGGACTGTCCTGGGCGGGAGGTGATCATTTCAGCGATCCGAGCGTAACGCTGGGGGACATGGCTGGCGATGGCCCGCTCGACCTGCGGCAGCAAGGGGCGGTCCACGTGCAGCGGAGCCGCCAGCTGGGCCAGAATGTCTGCAGGGCTGCCGGGGCGGACATCGGCCAGGGAGCGGGTGTTCATCAGGATGGGACGGTCCAGGCCTGCCCCATACATTGTCACCGATCCGTGATCACCCATGACCAAGTCAGCGCCGACCACAGCGGCCCGCCACCCCTCCTCAGGCGGCACGAGGTGAAGGCCTGCGGTGCGAGGCTTGGCGAGCCAGGCGAGGACCTGGCGGCGGCTGTGACCGCGCCAAATGAACGGGTGCAGCACGCCCACGACGCGATAGTCCTTGCCCGGCAACTCGGCGGTCAGCCGGGCGAAGATGCCGGGATCGGTGCCGAACAGTGAATGCGGCGACCACGTCGTGCTGACCACCACCAATCGCTGGCCGTCCCGCACGCCCAACGCCTCGCGGTAGAGTTGGCGGTATGGCTGGCTGGCCAGCATCCGATCGAAACAGGGATCGCCAGCCACGATCGCTTGAGGCATGGCCTGCGGGCAGGACTCTGCCAGTGCCGCCAGTTCACCGTCGTGGGCCAGGGCCAACCTGGAGGGGATCACCTCGTTTCCGCGCATGAGGTTGCCTGGGTAGAGGTCGTGTGGTGCCTGGTCATCCCACGGGCTGATCCGGGATCGCACCAAGCCCACCCCATGCGGCATCAGCAGCACGGGGCCGCTCAGGTCCTGGATGCCCCAGTGACAGGCCGCCAGTACGAGATCAAACGGCATCTCGAGTGCCTGCCGCCACGGCACCCACAGCCCTCCCAGACTTCGAGCGGATTCTTCCATGCGGGCCCACTGGAAGCCGGTCGCCGGCGTGATGAACACCGCCTGTACTCGCGGGTCGGCCTCCACTTGGGGCAGCACGTCCAGAATCCGGGCAGTTGCTTGGTCGTGCGGCATCACGACTCCGATCAACCGGCAATCCGGACGCGTGATCCATCGCTCGGCGATTGGATGCCCCGGCGCGATCACCTGCTGATCCATCGGCATGGTGCCGTCCATCGGACGGCCCCGGGGCGGGGTATCCCGCTGGCGCCGGGCCCGGTGCCTCAGCATCTCATCGAGCAAACGTCGAAACACGATCGCGCACCTTCCGCTACACGTTGAGCCGCCTGAGGAGGCAGCCGCCTGAACAGCGGAAATCGTGACCCGACGCGGACCCTGTTTGATCATTCTCCGGAATTCCGGCGCATCTCGGACTGTTGTCCCTGGTCCTAGGCTTGCTCTCCGGAGTTCGCTCCGGAACTCCGGAGCGATGCGCAGTACCAATAACCCGAGGGACGGAGTTGCTATGGCTGAGCACCGGCATGCAGCGGGAGCGATCTCTGTGTCGCCGTGAAAGTAGGGTGGCTACAATGTGGCAACCTCGCTGCTGAAGCTGGACTTTTGGATAACACTACGAGATACATTAATAGATTTCTAGATAGCATGTCCGATCCGACTGTGGTGGCTACAAAGGGTGAGCTCGACGACTCGATTACTCGCCAGTGGTTCGTCAACCCGCAATATGGCACATGGTCACGCCATCTGTACGGTACTATTTGGCACTTCATTGTCGCTATCGCATTCGCGGCAAACTTGTCAGCCAGCGGAGCTCGAGAAGGGGCTGTAACTGCATGTCTCGCGGAGGGGTGTACTTCAGGCAAGACCTTGGGCCTCGCGCCTCCACTCCTGCCCGCCTCGACAGGCGAGGTCCACCGACACCGCCAGCGGCTGCGGCAACAGCTGGGCTACGGGAAAGCAGTAAAAGGTGATCATGGTGTTCAGCAGTAGTCCCAGCTGGCCGAACGTCGGCACACGCGGCGCGATACCGTTTGTCTGACGGACGGCGTGAGGAGGCACATGGTGACGGACTTCGAAGTAGCCCGTCAGCAGGCGTTGATGGCACTCGGCTGGCTACGCGAACAGCGGCATACAGAAGCCGAGTGGGGCGAGGTGGCCACAACGCTTGACGACTACGACGTGGCGTTGGTGAATCGCAATGCCGATGACTTGCTACGAGTGGCCCATTCTTTCGACCTTCTCGCTCGCCGGGTAAAGACCACGAACGGTCAGGATCCGGATGATGGAAGGACCGAGATGCCTGCTTCGCTGCGGGATCGTGCGAACGACCGCCTCGACTGGCCGCCGCCGGATCGCCCGGTGAGCGGCGCGGACGACCAGCGGGGTTGATGGCCGTGGGCTTGTTCGCGCCCGCGCTCCTCGTCTACGGATACCATCCGCTCGATCCGGCGAGTGATGCCTGGGCGGAATTCGTCGCGTTGTGGAACGCCCTGGGTATTACCGGGCCTGTGGTGAATTTGGATGCGCCGGCCACACTGCCTGGCATGTCGCCGGAAACGCGGGAGACGTCCGAACTGCTGGCAGTGGCAAGTGCTGGTGAATTACCCGAAGTATGGCAGTTGGTGGCCCGTATCGAACACGACACGGTGTGTCTCGCGGCTATGATGGCACCGGCACGGGAGCTTGACTGTTCCGGCGAATGGAAGGCACTGGAGCGGCGGTGGCTGTCGGCCGCTTCTCCGTATTCGTCGACGTTGTTCGGTGAGGTTCGAATCTTTCTCGCGTTGACCGGCGATGAGGCCGACGCCGACGGTGTGGAGACCGAGGTCCGCACGGCGATTCCCGAGCCGTGGGCGGTGCGCTGGCACACCCGGCACGACGACGTGACTCTGCCAGGCACGGAGCATGACACCCTGCGTGTATGGGAGGCGGGCCCGTTGACGTCGGACGGCCGTCCGGTGCGCAGGCTCGCGGCTGTCGGGGCCGCTCGTCACGAGGGAACGATCGACAGCTTGGTGTGGTCGTCCGGGGACGCCAAACTCGCGCCGCTCGGTAGGCATCTGATGCACGCCGCCAAAGTCCGGGACTCGGTGCGACGGTTCGCGGATGGACACGTGACTCGGAAGGCGCGGCGTCGGCTCGACGAAGGTGTGCAGCGTGCGCTGTTCTCGGTGTCCGAAGGTGGCCTGCGCGAGGACGTTGATATCGTGGAGATGTTGCTCAGCAGGTTGACCCGTCTGCAATCGGCCGCCGGTATCACGGCGGGGAACCTGCGCCAAGCCTTGGGCGGCCGGGTGACCGGCACGGGTCCGCTCACTGACGACGTGGCGCTGGCCGATTGGTTCACGCAGCGGCTGGCCGACGAGCAGCACAGCCTGGCGGAGGCGCTCGCGGACGCACGCAGAATCGCCGCCCGTCCGTCGTCCTCTGTGCTGAAAGGGCGGTGGGCTGTGGTGCTGACCGCAACGGAAGCCGACTATTCGGCGTTCAGCGAACATCTGACGGGAGAAGTGGTCGAGTGTGAGGTGCGCGGCACTGTGTACGAACTGGGCGAACTCCCCGGAGCACAGGGACCCTGGCGTGTCGCGCTTGCTCAGGTTGCTCGCTCGTCGTCTGCCGCGGGAGTTCAGCTCGAGCGAGCCGTCGACCGCTTCTGCCCGGAAGTGGTGATGTTCTTGTGCCCGGCGAGTGGAAGGCTTGGTGTGCAGGTGGGGGACGTCGTGGCTGCCGCATCCGTCTACGACTACGAATCAGGAGTGGACGATGTTCCGGGTTTCAGGCCGACGATCAAGACACACCACGCATCCCACCGGCTCGTCCAACGGGCGCAGTTCGTTGCCCGCAAGCACCTCTGGCAGAAGCGCTTACAAGGCACTCGGCAACCGTCGGCTGTAGTCGGACCGTTGGCGGCGGGATCCAAAGTGATCGTCCACCCGTCGTCCACCGTGGCTCGTCTGCTAGAAGCGGCGGCGTCGGACGCGCACGCAGTGACGCGCGGCAGCTATGGTTTCCTGCATGCCGCATACGTCAACGACAAAGTAGACGCCCTGGTCGTCGTAGGCGTATCGCGACTGCTGACCGACGCTGATCCTCCAGACGCCACTGACGCGTCCACCAACGCCGCCGCGTTCGCCATCGAGCTTCTCGGCACCTTGCCCGTCAAACAAAGTGCGGCACGATGAGCCTCGCAGCCGTGCGGGCCCGGATCGCACGATTCGCCCAGCAGGACGACCACGATGCCGTCCTCGAAGAGGGGGCGGTGGCCGATCTGCTGACGCTGCTCCAGTCGACGTCTTCCGATGACGTAGACGCCAACCGCGCGGCCGCGTACTTCTGCATCATGCGCTTTCAGGTACTGCCGGACGAAGAGGACCGTCTCGACTACGCACGGGCGCTCGAGCTCTTCCGCCCGCTGCGGCGCCTGGGAACAGCGCACATTCCCGAGCACCTGTACGAGGATCTGGACCAGCCCACACCGCAGTTCGTTGGTGACCAAGCGGCACGGCTGCTGATATACGCTAGTCACACCAACGAGTTGGTGTGGCTCGACACGGCGTCGGACTACCTTCGATTCGCGCTGCGCACAACTCCTCACGACGGCCCTGACCGGGTCGCCTACCTCATGAATCTGCATGCAGCCTGGGGGCTTCGCTATCGTCAGACTGACGCGCTGGAGGATCTGAGCGAATCGATCAGAGCCGCGCGGGCGGTGCTCACCGTGCTCGAGCCCGCTAGCCGGAACTGGGTCGACTGGACCTTCATCCTGGGCAAGCACCTCATGTGGCGATACCGCGCCGCAGGTGTGTTCGAGGACCTCGACAACGCCGTCGACCATCTCAAGGCCGCGGTGTCCGCCACCGAATCGGATCATCCAGACCGGATGGACCGGCTCAAGGAGATGGCGATCGCTCTGGGCGACCGCGCCGATCACCGCAGCGACCACGAGGATCTCGACCCGGCCGTGGAGGCGGTCCGTGCGGCGATCGGACTGGCCAAGCCAGAATCAGCGGATGAGTCCGCGTTGTGCTCCCAGCTCTCGCAGCTGCTGCGCCTGCGTTCCGACCAGCGGGGCGATCTGACGGACTTGGCCGAAGCTATCAACTTGTCCCGTGCAGCGCTCGCAGCGGCGGCCGACGACTCGACTCGCGTCACCAGGTTGTCCAGGCTGGGAATCGCGCTGAGGAGCTCGTTCGACCTGACCGGGAGGATCGCCGACCTGGACGAGGCCATCGAGTACTTGCGAGCGGCTGCCGCGCTCACGGATCAGCCGTGGGAACAGACCAAAAGGCTTTCGAACCTCGTCGACGCACTGCGCGTGCGGGCTGAGCGGACCGGCCGCGTCGAAGACGCCGACGAAGCGGTTGCGCTGGCTCGCCGCATGGTCGCCATGACTCCGCCAGAGGACGTCGATCGCTCGGTGTTGCTCAGCACTTTGGCGATCACCCTGCACACTCGCTTCAGCCGCACCAATGAACGCAATGACCTCGACGAGGCCGTTGAGGCGAGCCGGCAGGCAGCCGAGACAGTGGCGGATGATCGTCCTGTCGATGCTGTGATCGTCCGAACGAACTTGTCTGCCTTGCTGTTGTCCCGGTTTGAACGCCTGCGTGATTCCGGGGATGTTGACGAGGCGATTGTTGTCGCCAGGCGGATCATGGCCGCGCTGCCGTCGGCCGACCCATCGCAGGACGAGCGTCAGAGCAACCTCGCCCTTGCGCTGCTCACTCGCTACCAGCAGGTGCCTCCGGCCCGCGCGTCCGATGGCGACGAAGCGGTTGCGCTGATGCGCGAAGCTCTCGGAGCCACGGGTGCCGACCATCCGCGGCTTGCGTCGCGTCTGTCCAATCTCGTGTACGCCCTGCTCTGCCGGTACCGCAACGGCGACGGCCACCCGGCAGACCTTGATGACGCGGTGGTGCTCGGCGAGAAAGCCGTGGCCGAGTGCCCATCCGATGACGCGAACCTCGCGATGTACTTGGCCAATCTGGCAGCCGCGCGACAAGCACGCCATCAACTGACCGGAGATCTCGACGACGCGAGGGCGGTTGTCTCGGCCGACCGAAGGGCATCCTCCTTGCGGATTGCCAGCCCGTCTGTACGCCTGGACGTCGCACGCAGCTGGGGCCGCGCGGCCACGGTGCTCGAGAACTGGCCAGGGGCAGTTGCGGGTTACTCCGAAGCGGTGCAGCTGATCGGCACGGTAGCGCCACGAGGGCTTGCCCGCATCGACGCTGAGCACGCCTTGAGCTCGCTGTCCGGCTTGGGTGCCGACGCCGCAGCGTGCTGTCTGCTCCTGGGCGATGCCGGCCGCGCGGTCTCGCTGTGGGATCAGGCCGTCGGTGTCCTGCTGGCGCAGGCCCTGGACGCGCGTACCGACATCACAGACCTGGCTCGCGCCGACACCACGCTGGCCCAGCAGTTCGTCGAGTTGAGCGACCGGCTTGAGGACGGAGGAATGCTGGCCACGGCACTCACCGGGGAGCGGCGCAGGGCATTGGTCGTGCAGTTCGAGGACCTGTTGCGGCGTATCCGACAGTTGCGCGAGTTCCGCGGCTTTCTCCAGCCCCCCGACATCGGGGATCTGCTGCGGACGGCTCAGCAGGGACCGGTGGTCGTGACCATGGTCAGCGAGCTGTGTTCGGCCGCCTTGGTGCTGACCACGGAAGGTGTCGCCGTGGTCGACCTGCCCGACGCCACACCGGAAACGGTGCGCGAGCACGTCACGACCGTTCTCGCCTGCACAGACGAAACCGAAGACAACGAGCGTCTGCATCGGACGCTGGAATGGATGTGGGACGCCACAGCGGAAGTGGACATTCTGGCCCGGCAGGTTGCTGCCAGGACCGAGTTCATCGGCAACGATGCCAGACGGGACGACATACTGGCCGCCCTGCCACACCATCCGTGGGCACACTTCTGCTGCCATGGGCACAGCGATCCGGATGCTCCGTCCGCCAGCAGGCTGCTGGTCATGGACTACGAGAGGGTGCCGTTGGCGGTCGCGGACATCAGCCGCCTGCGACTGGAGGACGCCGAGTTCGCCTTTCTGTCAGCATGTTCCACGGCACGCACTGGCGAGCACCTGTCCGATGAGGCGATACACCTGGCGTCGGCGTTTCAGCTGGCGGGGTACCGGCATGTGGTGGCCACGTTATGGCCGATCATGGACCGCCACGCGGTGTGGATCGCGGACAAGGTCTACGCCACGATCTCCAAGCAGGGAGCGGCGGCAGCGGCTCGCGCTTTGCACACGGCGACCCGTGAGCTGCGGGAAGTCTGGCGAGACTTCCCCGACGTCTGGGCCGGGCACATCCACAGTGGAGCATAGTCGTGCCACAGTGGTCCTTGTGGTGATGCGGAAGCCGGCGTCCTACGGTTCTGCGTCGTTCGCCTTCATGCCGGGGGAATACTTGTCAACAAGGCAGCCGTGAAAGCGGCGGCGTTGCTTGCGGCCACATGACACTCTTCCTCGCTGGTCTCACCGACGACGGCACGGATCCCTCGTACCACCAATGCGTCAACGTGTGGGTCGGCGTACGCGGAGTGCAGGAAGCCGTGCCCGCCAAGATCTATCGCAAGCGCGTCGCCGCAATGCTCGTCGATCCAGCGGCGAGTGGCGGACTGGCGTCCGGTGACTGTCTTGTTACCGGCCGCGATCGGTCCGATCAGGGCTCGGGGCACGGTATCGCCGCGAGGCGCCCAGAACCCGCGTCTGGCCACCTGCTGAGCCCGCTGGATCAGACGGTACGAAGGAGCCGCCGTCTTGATGCACGCCAACAGTCCGTTGTCGGTGTCGTTGCCGGCCTCATAGTCGTAGACATAGTCCGCGACCACAACATCGCCAGATCTGGCCGCTCCAACGCTCACCGCCTGACCGACCAGGAGCATGACACGAGCGTCGAGGTGAACGGCCGCCCGTTCGAGGTGCAGCGCCTCGGACGGGCCGCCCGACCCGATTTGGGCGAGCCACACCCGCCACGACCCCAGCACGGCATGCTCGAAAACCGTGCCGCGGATCTCAGGGCCTTCCGCAGTCCCCGTGCAAAGGCCGGCGAATGCCTGATAGGACAATGCGTCGGAGGCGAACACGACCGCCTGCGCTTCTTGCGGGACCACCGGGTTCTCAGCCGCAATGCGTGCTGCGGCAGTTCTCCCAACCGGTGCACGTAGGACGTCGGCCAACTGAACGGGCGTGGTCGAAGTCGTGGTTGGGCTCGGTAGCCGGCGTCCGGCTTCTCGTTCCTTCTTCTGGGCGTCGGCCACGATTTCATGTAGGTCGACGAGCCGTTGATAGTCCGCCAGCAGGCTCTGTCGAAATTCTCTCGGCACAGCCTTGCCAGCGGATAGCTTGCGCAAGCATCGGTCGATGTACCGAGTGACAGTATCCCGTGCTGGAGGAAGGCTTCCCGAACCCCGTTCGAGTTCTGACAGCGTACTCTTCGAGCTCCCGATCTCCTTCGCCAGAGCCTCCAGGGTGAAATCACCCCCGAGACGGAGCTTGCGCAGCCGTTGGCCGAAGTTGACCAGCGCGTGCTTCCACGGATCGGGAGCCGGAGGCTGGGACATCGGCATTGTCCTAATCAGTTCTGGGAGTGAGCCATCCGCACACTCCTGGTGGTAGCCGGGCGGGAGGTGAGCACTCGGTTGTCTTTCGTGCTGCGGCTTCAGACCCTGGCACGACAAGTCTATGAGGCCTCGCGTGCTGCGAATTCCGACCATCGCAAGGCCCTTAACACCCGATGTGGATGTAACTCGCCCATACGGACGGATACTTCGACCAGATCCGGCGAAGTGCTCGTACCGCAGCGTGAAGCGCCACCGGGCTGTCCTTCGCTTGGGGCCAGGCAGGAACGATGTCGCTGTACACCTGGGTCGCGATGGTGGCCGCGTGCCTGTCGTACACCGGCCATAGGGCGGCGATCACGTGACGGTATCCCATAAGCTGGAAGGCTGACGCCATGTGGATCGCCTCGTCGGCCAACGGCGGGGTGGTCTGCGCTGTACTACATGCCGACAAGTATGCGAGTTCCGCTGTGTCCAGGCGGGCGCGACCGAGAGCAGCGATGTCCAGCGATCCCACGACCGCCATGCTGCTGCGAGAGGGATCGATCAGGTCCGTTGTGGCGTGACATGCGAAATGCACCCAATGATGGTGCGTCAGGCTCTCGAGGATCGCTGATGCTGTCGCCGCCTGCTCGCTCAGCCGAGTGACCTGTTCGGGCAGCAGTTCACCGAGCAGTGCGGCGTCAACGCGGACGCCGGGCAGGATGACGTCGTCATCCGTCTCCTGCATTTCCACCACCAACGCACGCGGAGTTCCCGCCGATTCAAGCGGTCTCTTGCGGCGGGCGTGGCGCAGCGCGCGTACAGACGCTGTGTAGGACGGCACCACGTAGTCCAAGAGCGTCCCGCCGGGCGTTGCGGCGTGGCCCGCGGCATGCAGCGGCAAGAAGGAGAGCAATCCGGTGGGGCACAGCCACAAGCGGGGAAAGGGTGCTTCGTCATCGGTGCGAGCGCCGAAGCCCAGATGCGTCACGACCGGCCCGACGACTGCCTCCCACAGCCAGGAGAGCACGGTGCTGAGGTCGTCCTCGGCGACTTCATCGGTGCCCTGTTCCACGGCCGCGAGAAACAGCCTGGTCTGCCCCCGCACCGAGGCCGGCGTCGCATCCGGCAGGGGCACGCGCGTGACACCGTCCGACGTGAGGACCAACGCGTCGGAGCCGTATCGGCTGACGTTGAATACGGCGATGGGGCCGTCAGCTCCGTCTGTGGCCGGATCGACCGTGAAAGGCCGCAAGAAGTCGTTCAATCCGGACCGCCGGATTCGCTCGATCAAGTCGGTCAGCTCCATCGCTGACGACTTCCGCCGGGCGGCCGCCTGCGGGTCGCCGTCCGTGGACTCGAGCAGCGTGCACAAGCGAATGAACTCGGCGGCGTCCCGAGGTGAGTGCGCGGCCAGATCGCTCAGGTCGACACGTGTGTCCAGCGCCTGGCCAAGCAGTACACACCGGCCCTGTTCCAGCAGGTCGAGAGCTGTACGGGCGTCGGCATCACGGACCGCGCACGCTGCGGCGTCCACCGCGAGCCCAGGCAGGTCGGCCAGAAGCCGCTGCTGATCATCGCGTTTGAGATTCCGTGGGGCAAGCCGGTCCAGCAGACCGACCGCGAGCCGGAGCGCGGTGTGTGCGGTGGCCCAGTCGCCCGCGGAGACCGCCGCGTGCGCCCATTCGGCCGCGGCGCGGATACGGACCGGAACAGGTGCGGAGAGCTGGTGCGCCGCGGTCCTGCAGTGCCTGATCGTCTCTGCCCGGCTGTCCTGGGCGCCGCGCAGGTCGTCGATCCGGCGTAGGGCGATGGCCAGATGAACAAGCCGCCGGGCTTGGTCAGCGATCTGGTTCTGCTCGACGTCCACGGCCTCCCGAGCGACGGCGACCAGCTCGTCGGCCGATCCCTCGACGAGGTCGAGGTCCAGTTGGAGAACCAGCAGCCCGGCCAGATTCGACAGGTAGTGACCCAATTCGGGCACACCCGTGGTTCGCGCGGCTGTCACTGCGGCTCGCGCGCTGTTCAGTGCGGCACTCAGATCGGCGGCGGCGTTCGATCGTTCGAAACGAGCCAACAGGACCGCGCCAAGGACCGAATGCGCGGCCGCACTGCCGCCCACGACCGCCGCTTCAGCGACTTCCTGTGCCTCGTCCAGCAGCGGCATGTCACCGGCGGGTCCGGCGTTCCTGGCGGTGATGAGCAAGAGCACGGACGCCAGGTTGGCCAGATACTCCAAGCGCTCAGGACGATCAGTTCTAGCCGCATCACGCAGCACCCTCGCCGCCTCGTCGGCGTATTCCGAGCCACCGGACAGCTCTGCCTGCTCGATCAGTGCCACGCCGAGATTGTTGAGTCGGCTGGGGCTGTCCTGGTGGCCTGGTGGAGTGGCCTGGACGGCTTCGCGCGCCATCGCTATCGCTTGATCGAGTTCCGCAGGGTCGCCTGTGCGCAACGCTTGTATGCGCAGGTTCAGGCCTAGGTTGTCCAAGCAGGCCGCTCGGTCGGGAGCCTCAGACGTACAGGACTCCAACGCACGCCGGAACTGGACGCCAGCCTCGACGAGGTCGGCTACACCGCCAGCCAAGTCATAGCGAGCCTGCAGAACAACCCCCAGCGCTATACGGCGTGGCACAAGGTCGCGATGGTCGTCGGGCAGCAATTCGACCGCCACCCGGCCAGCCCTGATCGCCTCGTCAAGCGGCCCCGTGGCCCGGGTGGCTTCCGACAGCGACCGCAGCGCGAGACATAGCACGCTCAGCCGCCTGCTGCGTTCCGGATCTTGCGGAGACGTGAGTTCGACCCCACGCCGGGCGGCGTCGACGGCCACCTCCGCTGTTTCCGCGTTCTTATCGAAGGCGTATTTCGACGTGAGAATGCTGCCCAGTGCGATCTGCGGTTCTGGCGATTCCTTATCCAGTCCTGTGGCTTCAACGGCCGCATCAAGCGCCACTTCCAGTGAATTCCGGTCGTCGTTGAGCTCTGCGAGCCTGCGAAGGGCATAGCACCACTGGGTGAGTCTTGCCGATTGACCCGCGTAGTTCGCACCCGTCTGTACCGCGGTTTCGGCTGCGGCCACAGCTGATCGCAGATCTGCCGCAGCGCCGAATCCCTCATACCGCTGGATCAATGCGGCAGCGAGGTTGGCGTGCAGTTTCGCCTGATAGGGAGCGGTGGGGTCGAGTAGTTCGACCGCGCGGCCCGCCAACGCCACAGCACCGTCGGCGTCTGACAGCTCCCGGCTGTGACGGTATCGGACAGACAGCGCGGTAGCCGCCCCTGACATCCGTACTGGCAACTGTGACGCGCCGGGCGGCGTGCGTTCCACTGCCACCAACGCCATATCGATCATCCGATCAAGATCGGCAGCGTCCCCTTCGTGCCGGTAGCGCTGTTCACACGCCATGGCCAGATCGAGTAGGACGTCCGGTAGCTCGTCCGGCGGGGTTTCCAGAGAGATGAACTCCGTTACAACTGTCTCCAGAATATGGATACAGGCATTGGTCAATTCCGCGCTCGACGCCCGCGCTGCCACCATGAGGAGCGCGGTGGCGCGGTCAGCAGCGCACTGCGGCGTGTCTTCGGTGCGTCCGGGATCATCCTGAAACGCCTTCTGCAGCGGAAATGGAACATATTCCGGACTGTGGGCGAACAACGGAGCGAACATAGCTGCCGCAGCTTGCAAGTCGATGTCCGTCCCCCGCGATGACTCGAACCGGCGCCAGTAGTACCACCCGGCGGCTACAAATGCTCGCGGCAAAGTGTCAGTCAACGCCTTCACCACGACGGAAGCGGCAAGCCGATCGGTGACATCGTTGTGCAACTCGTCTTCCACCCCGTCCTGCCAACGCTCGCCGGAGATGAGGACGGCCAGCTTCTCTACAGGTTCCGGTTCCACGGTACTCATCGTGCCCCCTGTCACACTTGATCTCCGCTTGGGCGTCGTTATCCCAGGTTCTACAGGGCCCGGAGCACCGATCTTGACGAGGCCGCCGGTGGGGCGCCGAGCAGGCTTGGCTCCCGTACTCCACACCCGTGTGCCCACATCAGACATCCGCCCCTAGAGACTGCAGTCCCACGTTGTATATGTACCTCAAGACATGGACCACGCTGGCGGTTCCTCTCACGCATACGACCGGGCACAGGTTGGAAACTGCCGACCGATCCACAGTTAGAGCAACCCCATGTCGTGGTTACGCCATCTGACGACGGTGGGCAAAATCGCGTTCCGGTTCCTCGCCAGTTTGTTGAGGGAGTCAGTCGGTGTGCTGGTCTTGAATCAATGGTTGAAGAGTCGCGAGAGTCTCGGCCAGTTCGGCGGCCAGTTGAGTATCTCGATGGCGCATCGAGCCGTGTCCGAGCCGGACACCAGCGATCGCCATACCGCACACCAAGACAATCGCGCCGACCGCGACGCCAACCATGCGCGGTAACGGGTGGCCGGCCAGTACAAGTTCGACAACCACGATGAGGACGAGTCCGACTGTGCCGACAGCCCACACCGTGCCCAGTACGGCGGCGCGGGCATGGTCCTCGGCCAGCCACTGCCGCAATGGCCGGGCCGCCTGGCGCAGGAGGGTCGCATGGGCGTCGCTGAGAGCCTCATACTCCTTCGTGACCTGATCTTGGCGCGCCGGAGATCGTGGTCGCCGCCATTCTGGCGATCCGGTCAATCTGTCGTAGAGTCCCTGCGCGGCCCGTCGCCAGACAAACGCCTCGGGTTTGCCATCTCGGCGCCAACCGGCTACCACCCCTGGCACACCAGCAGACCGTGCGGCACGGTCGATCCGGTATCCGCGCATGCCGGCTCCCGCCGCCCACCACGCGACAACCCCGGCGATTACCAGGGGTAGGTAATCATGCCAGGGAGCAGGCAGCCCAGCGGCGGCGTACCTGATTCCCACGTAGCCAACAGCAACCATCAACAATGCCAACACCGCGCCGCGGAGCACGTATTCTAGACCCGTCTGTGTACTCGCCTTTCGTTCCACAACCAAGAATGCCCGAGTCAAGACTCTGAACAGCAGCGACGCCACTAGCAGATAGCAGCCGACGAACACGGACAAAACCGCGACCGGGCCGAGCAGTGTTGGCGACAACGTGGCGGGGACCAGAAGCACCGTGCCCAGCAATCCCATCAAGGCTATGGCTGACCAAATCGCCATGCGTCGAACCAGCACCGGAAACCGCACTTCACAAATCGGACGAGAACGTGGCGGCGGCGCCGACAACGGCCGCACCATACGATCGTCGGTGAGCCACTCGGCCTCGGCGGGTAGGGCAGGTACGTCGATAGCGCTGCCGGTGCCACGAGGGCTTAGGCGGAGACGATCACGCAATATTTCCAGCGCCGCGTACTCGCGTAACAGCACCTGGCGGTGTTCGTTCTTGATGACCTTATCGATGTTCCAGACCGCGATGCACTGATCGATATAGGGAATGACGAGCCTTTCCGACGGAACTCGCTCGCCGATGCCTCGCTCGAGGTCGGACACCTTCCTGCCGCTGTAGCCGATCCTGTTGCCGAGATCTTCCTGGGTCAGGCGTGTCTTCTTGCGCAGATCTTGCAGTAGACGGCCAAACCGGCCCAAGGCTTCGCGCCAGGGGTCTGGAGGCAAGGACATGGGCACCCGTGCTGCACCTCCCTTCTGCCGGAAGTTCCGGAGGATTGTCCCGCACCAGGTCCGTCGTCTGCGGTAGCGCCTCGTGTTCGCCTGAATTCCGGAGAACGCACGATACCCGTGACGCCGGTCGGATCATTTCCGCTGGTCATGCTGCACCCGCCCCCGAACAAGCCGCGCAGCCAGTTAGGTTGAGTCGGCCATGGCCGCGGTAGGCTGGCTCGTCGCTGCCTCACCAACCCGCCCACCGGTGCCGAGTAGTCGTCAAGGCTCGCGTTCGCACATGTCAACGGTCTCGGCGATCGCCTGGACAAGACCGTTCAGGTCTTCGTCTGTGGTCGAGTTCCAGAGATCGGCGATCTCGGTTAACACGACGCGAGTGCCGGCCATTATCCTGCGCTCAGCCGAAGAGGTCGGGTTCTGTGCTGGTCTGCGGCAGGTGTTTCTTGCACAGCCCGCCACCGGTTGCGGTCGTGCACCGCTGGCCATTGTGTTTCGGCGCACCGCACTGGACGGCTGGATCGTGCAAGTGACACAGGCCGGACGGGCGGGCGTTGTTCGGGCAGGGCTGGCCTTTGAGGGTGACCTCGCGGCAGCGTTGGACAGGTGGGGTATCGGATCGCTCGGTGCGCGTCGTGTGGCCTGGTGTGATGGTTCGTCGTGATGGTTGAACGACGGTTGTCCCGGTGATCTCCTCAAGTCCGCTGACCGCTAATCGGTCCGCGCGTTCGTTTTCCGGATGTCCGGCGTGTCCCTTGATCCACACCCATTCCACCTTGTGCCGCTCAGCGGCCGCAGCCAGTCGCTGCCACAGGTCAGCGTTCTTGACCGGGGTCTTCCCGGAGGTTTGCCAGCCGTTGTTCTTCCAACGGTCCATCCACTGCGTGATGCCGTTGCACACGTAGGCGCTATCGGTGTGGAGCCGTACGACCACCGGTCGTTTCAGACTTTCTAGCGCCATGATCGGGGCAGTTAATTCCACGCGGTTGTTGGTAGTTTCGGTGGCCTCGCCGCCGTAGAGCTCCTTTTCGTGGACACCGTAACGCAGCACAGCGCCCCAGCCGCCGGGGCCAGGATTGGGGCTGCACGCGTCGTCGGTGTAGATCTCCACGATCTGGCCTGACCGCTCCGTCTCGTCGTCTACCACGGTGCCACTTTATCGAGTGAGGTTGACGCAGCGGGACCTTACGAGGACAGCGCCCGTGTGGAGGCCGGCCTATGACGCTGAGGGTGAGATCCGTGGTGATCTGCCGGAGATCGCAAGAGCAATGCTTGATACCTGTGGATCGGCCGGGAAGGGGCGTACCTTCCCGGTGATCAGCTAGGTCACTCAAGCAAGGCCGACGTTGGCGCGTCGGTTGGGAAGGCACGCCCATGCTCACCGTAGTCCCTGGCGATGATTCCAACGACGAGGGTGGTGCCGCGCCGGCACCGGCGGGTTCGTTGATTGACGAGATCGTGCGGGAGGGTGCCCGGCGGATGCTGGCCGAGGCGTTGCGGGCCGAGGTGGACGCCTACATCTCGGCGTTCACCGGTGAGCTCGACGAACAGGGCCGCCGACTGGTGGTCCGCAACGGCTACCACGCCCCGCGGGAAGTGCTGACCAGCGCGGGTGCGGTCGAGGTGACCGCGCCGCGAGTCAACGACAAGCGCACCGATCCTGACACCGGCAAGCGCCAGCGGTTCTCCCCGGCGATCCTGCCGCCGTGGGCGCGCAAGACCCCGAAGGTCACTGAGGTGCTGCCGCTGTTGTATCTGCATGGGCTGTCCACGGGCGATTTCGTGCCCGCGCTGGGGCAGTTCCTCGGCTCGGGCAAAGGCTTGTCGGCGCCGGTGATCACCAAGCTGACCGAGCAGTGGAAGGCCGAGCAACACGCCTTCGCCCAGCGCGGCCTGTCTGATCTGGACTACGTGTATCTGTGGGCCGACGGCATCCACGTCAACATTCGCTTGGAGGAACACAAACTCTGCCTGCTGGTCCTGATCGGCGTCCGCGCCGACGGCCGCAAGGAGTTGGTCGCGTTGGCTGATGGCTACCGCGAATCCACTGAGTCGTGGGCGGATCTGCTGCGCGACGCCGCCCGACGCGGGATGCACGCCCCGGTCCTCGCGGTCGGCGACGGTGCCCTCGGGTTCTGGGGCGCGTTACGCGAGGTCTTTCCCGACACCCGCGAGCAGCGCTGCTGGTTCCACAAGATCGGCAACGTGCTGTCCGCGTTGCCCAAGACCGCGCACCCTGGCGCGAAGAAAGCCCTCGTGGAGATCTGGAACGCCGAGGACAAACGACACGCCCTGGTGGCAGTCAAAGCTTTCGATGCCGCCTACGGCACCAAGTTCCCCAAGGCCGTCGCGAAGATCACCGATGACACAGAGGAACTGTTGGCGTTCTTCGACTATCCGGCCGAACACTGGGTGCACCTGCGCACCACGAACCCGATCGAGTCCACCTTCGCCACTGTCCGCCACCGCACCAAGGTCACCAAAGGACCCGGCTCCCGCGCCGCCGGGCTCGCGATGGCATTCAAGCTCATCGAGTCCGCACAAGCCCGCTGGCGCGCCGTGAACGCGCCCCACCTCGTCGCCCTCGTGCGAGCAGGCGCCCGCTTCGACAACGGCAATCTGGTCGAACGACCCGAGGACCACGCTCCACAAACAGCCGCCTAAAAGATCTTCATCCACAGGTCTTGACTATTGCTCACTCCTTGCGTTGCAACCGTCTGCGACGATCGCAAAGGTGACGGCCGTCGGTGCTGACGAGGGGCCAGCGGGGTACGGCGACTTTGAGGTCGCCAACAAGGCCATCCCTCGCGAGAATCTGCCGACTCTTGCCGACATCGCCTGGAACCGCGTGCAAATTGCGACGATCGCGGCCATGTCGGGTGAGATGTCTGCCACCGCCCGTCTCATGGCTGAGGCTGCGGTCGTCGACCGCCTAACCGCCGTAGTGGCCGCCTTCCTGGCTCACTGGATCCGCGGCGACTATGACCGCACCACGCCGCCTGCAGCTGCTAGAAGGGCCCATACTCGGCTGATCACTCTCCAGCAGGACAGCGCCGCACTATCGTCACCGGTTCTACCAGTCAGTCTCGGTGTGCAGCTGCGGCGTTACGCAGACCCACGCGTGGCGCCTGACCTGCCGCCAACCTTCAATTCAGCTGATCTTGCCCGCGCGGTCATCACCAATCTCGTGCCGCGTTTGCTCCAGCCCTTCGGGGCTTTCATGAGCATCGCTGCCTTCACCGGCACGCTGCGGAAACAGATCGATCAGCTTGACGCGCGGCCAGACTGGACGCTCATCGCTGATCCACCGCACGACCAGCTTGCCGCGCTTGCCGCGCTCATGGGCGAACTTCATGATGTTCTAGCCGAAGTCGGAGCAAGCGAGGACGAGCAGCCTTCCCTGGGCCGTCTGCGCCAAACCGCGACTAGTCCTACCCCCTTGGCGGCTGCCGCGGCCGCAGCGCAACAGGCGGCTACTGAGCGAACGACCATCATGGCAAGCCGTTTGCATCAGGCGCTGGCCGAAATCGTCGACTCGCTGCCGGTTCGCACGCAGGTTGTCACTCGCGCCAGTGACGATCGCTATGGTGTCGCCTGGCCGCCGCAGGACTTCGCTGTTGTGGCGCGCTCAGATAGTTTGTCCGCCATCATCCAGCTGATCCCGGCCGCGCAACGAGCTCGCGGCAGCGTGCTGCCGCTGGCCGCCAGCCTCACCCTTCTCGGTGTATTGGGGGATCAGCTGGCCGCTCCGTTGACCTATCAGGTCCACGAGCAGCGTCTGCTTCCTAGACTGGACCACGTGGATGGGTGGCAGGTGCATGTCGGGCTTCCGCTGCTCGCTGCACCGACCTACACGGCCGCGATCGAGGCAGAGTCAGCACTGGTGACCCTGTCAGCCCTCAATCTGCTCCGCGAGCGTCGCAGCCTTTGCCCCACTGAACAAGAATTTGCTGATCGGGCGGCTGCTCAACTACAAGACGCGCTCCGTCACTTGGCAAACACGGCGAACGCCGCGACAGAACCGCCACCAGCCAACGAGGAGACATCGGGACCGATCTCGCTCACGGAGACGGCGTTCTCGACCCTGCCAGGCCAAGCTTTCGCGGTCATCTACGACTGGTACCGGGGCGTTCAAGCGGAAGTCCGTGCCGTAGAGGGGGAATTCGGCGCTACAGTCCCGGCAGGGCCTGCGGCTACCAATCCTGGCAGTTTCGCCCAGCGTGTCACCGCATCGGCTCGCGGAGAGGACGAGGAGCTAACCAACACGATGACCATCCTCCACCTTGTGCTCCTTGCCCACGATGTCGATCCCAACCAGGCACAAGAACTTATGGTCGAGTGGACACGTCAAGGCAGTTAGTGCGCCTAAGCACGATTCAAGCCTGGCGAGAATCCCACTACCAACACGGAAATGACCCTCGTTAGGGCGTTCGTGACGGCACTCGGTGCGGTCTCCGTACAGAAGGATGCGTCTGCCCATGAGTACTCACTGTGTAGGCGGTGGCAGGCTTGAACCGGCGGCCGTTGCTGGAGGCTGCGCTGTCAGGTGGAGGTTGCAGGGCCGGGTGGCCGGCACACAGGCCAGATCGGGGCTTATAGCGAGAACGACCGACCGCTCGTTGGGTAGAGAATGGACGGGGTGGCGATGCTGGCTGCGTGTTGGCCTTCGGTCGATTATTATGCGACACCCAGCGCCAGGTGCGGTCATCCGTACCTGGTCTGGCGGACTTCCGGCGGGACACGGGTCACCCAGGTTGGTGTGGACCTGGCGGCGCATTGTGTGCCGGCCCATGCACGGTGGCAGTAGGTTGGCGTCCGCCGTCGCCAGGCGCACTAGTGCTGGTGTGGCTGTTCGCCAGCAGCGCGAAGCCGCACACCACCATCAGCCCATCAAGGACCAGCGGCCTGACCGCGGCCGCCATCGGGCCGTAGTGCCAAGCCAGCAGCACGTCCCGCAGATGTCCGTAGGAGATGACCGCCGAGCCGACCGCCACCGCCCCCGCGCCGCCGAAGCGCGCCAGCCCCCAGCCAAGGCCCTTGGGCCAGCGGATACGCGAGAGGGCCTCTACCGCGAGCATCAGCCCAACCGGCCACACCGCCGCTCCGACCTGCGGCGCGATTCCCGGTGACCAACCAGTTGGTTCGTGTCCGGCAGCAAGCCAGGCGTGCAGCACGTTCGCCGCGATGGACATTGCCGAGCCGAACACGAACCCCGCCCACGCAACCAGCCGTCCGCCCGGCGGGACCGATGTTGGCGTCCTGGTGACCGATCGGCCACCAGGGGCGGCGGCCTGGTCTGTTGCTGGCGGGGTCACGTCGCTTTGGCCACCAGCATCGGCGGCCACCCCGTTCACCAGGCCGCCGCCGGCCGTCTGCCAGTCGGTCGCGCCGGACTGCCCCATGGGCCACCCATCAGTGTCGCCGGCATGCTGAACGTCGAGTTCTCCAGCACTGGTGGTCTGCGTCGCCAGTTCCGCCAGGGCCTTGCGCACCGCGTGGTCGGTGGCCCCGGTCAACCGCACCAGCGTCGGCCGCCCAGGCGTTGGCTGGCCTGCCCGCCGCGCGGTTTCGATCGCCTGGCGTACCTGGGTCGCCAACTCTGCGTTTGGTGTACTCACTGGCGGCCTCCCGCTGCCTCGACGGTGGACGGATGGCAGCGCAGGCATCTGGTCGACTGCGTCCGTTCGGCGTTGAGCCACAGCACCCGTGCCGAGACTGGATCGTCGGGCCGGGCATCGCACTGGCCGCACGGCGGCGGCAGCGGCGAGCGCGCCCGGGGCGCGCGCTCGCGCGTGGGACGGTTCCCTGGATGGTTAAGGACGGTTCGGGGGCAGGCTTTGCCCCTCGTGGTGTCGTTGTTTGCCCCTCGTGCCGGTCGAGTTTGCCCCTCGTGCTGGTCAACGGGCGGCACATTGTGCCCCTCGCGACGCGCGTTATCCACAGCGTCAGCCGCTTTGTCCACAGTCGTGTCGGTGCATGGCGAGGTCGTAGCCGTTAGGTCGGCGGTCGGCTCGTTTCACGTAGGCGGCCACGATGTCCGGGTCCGACCCCTGGATCAGGTCGAGCTTTTCCAGCTCGCGCAGGGCATAGCGGATAGAACGCTCAGACAGTCGCGTGTACTGCGCCAACCTAGCCAGGGACGGGAAGGCGTTGCGGCCGTCGGGGTCGGCGTGGTTGGCCAACCCGACCAGTACCACCGCCAGGCTGGACGCATCCCGCCGATCGCGGGGGATAGGCGCCGCGTTCAGCGCCCACCGGATGGCTTCGATGCTCACTGGCCACCACCGCATTCGTCGGCCCCGGCTGTGCGGATGCGGTAGAGCAGTGACACTACGGTGCCCACGGTCGAGGTGCCCCACTCGGCCAGCCAAGCGATGATCCGCCGGTCGTGAGCGCCCAACTCGATGCCGTCCAACGCTTCCAGCAACGCCGCTACGCGATCCTCACGCCAGGCGTCTCCATCGTCGTGGACGGTCCTCCGTGGGCGCAGGTTCTCGGCGACATTGAACGGCGGTCGAACTCGGTGCGGTGCATGCTGAAGCGGCGCACGGTGCTGGCCGGTCACAGGGCCACCGCCTCGGCCAGTGCGGACAGCTGACTGGCCTCGGTATCGGTGAACCCGATCGAGCCGGTGTGACGTCGAAGATCAACCTGCCCGGCAATCCATACGTGGAACCCGTCGCGTGCCTCGGTTTCCGCCAGACTCATCGCGAAGCCAACCTGCATCCACGACTCCACTGCGCCTACCCGCAACAAGTCGGCCACCGCGCACCATCGCCCTGCGAGTGCCTCCTGGGCGATCCGCGCTCCATACGCCAGTTCGACGAACAAGTCCTCGGAATCCAGTTCCACCGTGCCAGAGTGTTTGGCCAGCAAGGCCCGGATGCGGGCCCCCGACCACTGCTCCACCATCGAATCCACCGACTGGCGCGGAATGTCGTGCGGGCTGCGGATCTTCTTACGGGCCACGTGGGTGGTCGACTCGCGTTGCTGGAGCGGTGCCGCGGCTGCCGAACTTGGGGTGGTGTTCTTCATCTACAGGACCTCTGAGACTCGGGTCCCGTCTCACACGCGTCTCACAGACCTGTGGGACGGGGCCGGATTGGAGGCCCTGTCCTGGACTTTCTCCGGACTCGACCAGCCGAAATGGACTGGGCAGGATGCCCGCGGACACCCGTTGGCCCGCTGGGGGTCAAGGGGTCGCAGGTTCAAATCCTGTCGTCCCGACGGTGGGAAGGGTTTCCGCAGGTCACAGCCTACGGGAACCCTTCTTTTATGATCTTGTTCGGTTCTTCCAGGTCAAGCACGCCGCTCAGCGACACCTTGACCCGGAGGGTTCCGAATGCCACTTCTTGATCTTCCCAAGCTGACCGCGGACCTGTCCGCGACGTGGGCCGGCTACCTGCGGGACTGGGACCGCTCCCTGCGCTCTGCGAACTATCCGGAGACGACCCGCTACAACTACCTGCTCGCCGCCAGCCAGCTCGCCGGCTACCTCGCCGAGTACTCGCCGGACCCGGACGCCGACGACGCGACCCAAGACCCCGCCGAGGTCACCAAGGCCCACGTGGAAGCGTTCCAGGGCTGGATGATCGAGACCCGGTCTGCCTCGACCGCGTTGAACAAGCACAAGGGGCTGCAGCAGTTCTTCAAGTGGCTGCGTGACGACGAGGAGGAGATCACCCGGTCGCCGATGGAGCGTGTGCGCCAGCCGCAGGTGCCGACGAAACTGATCCCGATCATCCGCAACCACGACACCACGAAGGTCTTGGACACCTGCAAGGGCAAGAAGTTCATCCAGATCCGGGACGAGGCCATCATCCGGCTGTACAGCAACACCGGTGGCCGCCTGTCCGAGGTCGCGAACCTCACTGTGGATGACGTGGATCAGAACACTGAGTCGGTCCGGTATCACGGGAAGGGTGGCAAGGACCGCCGTGTCCGGTACGGGCCGAAGACGGCGCGGGCGATCAGCCGCTACCTGCGGGCCCGCGCGAAGCATGCCGGCGCATCGTTGCCCCAACTGTGGGTCGCGGAGCGAGGTGCTCGTCCGTTCCAGGCTAATGGGATCAAGATCATGCTGCGGCGCCGTGGGAAGGCCGCGGGCCTGCCGGGCGTGTTCGCACATCGGTGGCGACACAACTTCGCGCACGAGTGGAAACGCGCGGGTGGCGATACCGGGGATCTGATGATGCTGATGGGCTGGGCATCCGAGGACATGCCGCGCCACTACGGCCAGAGCGCTGCCGCCGAGCGCGCCCAGGAGGTACACGCTCGTATGGGGATCGGCGACGATGTCTGACCGCTCAGCAGGGAGCAGCCCGATCCGCACGGTCTCGGCGATCATGGGGGTCGCCGTCGGGCTCACGTTCCTCTTTGGCTTTGGCAACGTCCTGAATCTCGCGCTGCGGCTAGGCGTCCCGGTGTGGATCGCGCCGCTGATCGCCCCAGCACTGGACCTGTCCGTGCTGGGCCTGCTGCGGGCGGTCAGGTTCTCGCGATGCACGACGTCCCGGCGCAGCGGTTGCGGCCGGCACGGCGCCTTCTGCTGTTCGCGAGCATCGTCACGTTGGCGTTGAACGTTGCCGCCCCCCTGCTCGCTGGGCGGTTTGGGCGGGCTCTGTTTGATGCAGTGGGTCCGTTGCTGTTGATCGGCTGGGCGGAGGTGGGCCCCAGCCTCTTGCAGACGATCAACTCGGTCGATCACCACACAGATCATCAGAAGAGCACTGATCCACGGCACAGCGGCCTTCCGCAGGCCGCTCCGGCGAAGCCATTCATCCGTTCCACTCGGGACAGTGACGTAGTGAACTCTCGTGAAGAGCGGGAGTTGGTCGCGTTGGCACGGGCAGAGGACGCGCGACATCGGGAGGAGCGTCAACGGCCGATCTCGGCCGAGACACTTCGGAAGCGTTTGCGCATCGGAGCTGTGAGGTCTCGAAGGCTCGTGACAGTGATTCGCAGTGAGCGATCTGTAGACAGTGGACAGCGAGATCGGGCCGGAGCACGGACGTGTGCGGGGTAAGTCGACTGGACGCTATGCGTGTGAGGCTCCGGCGGAGTGCACGTCCCAGGGTGACTCCAGGACCAGGTGGCAGGACGCCCGGACTGACCGTGAGTTTGTGGTGTGGTGGCTACGCCGGTCGAGACAGCGCAGATGATCAGGGTGGCACTGAGCCTTCTGTCTATCCGCAACCTCCAGCATTACGGTTCGTCCTTTTGGGTGCTGGTACGTCCGTCGGTGCTGGAATGCGATCAGCGAAGCTATGATTCCAAATAGAGTGGAACACGCGGATGGCCTGTTCCCTAACCGCAGTGACGTACCGGAGTCCGGACGTGAGCAACGACGCACCCACACAGGAGAACGAGTTCCAGGCCGTGGCCCGTTTGGCCGGCGAGATCCGGCGCCTCCGGAAGGCAGCTGGTCTGTCGCAGTCGAAGCTTGCCGCTGATCTCGGCTACACCCGCCAGTACGTGTCGCGCGCTGAACGCTCTGGGCGACCTCTGCCTTCGGCTGACCTGGTCAAAGCTCTCGACCTAGCTCTGGCCGCAGGTGGAGAGCTCCTTCGACTCCGTGAACAAGCGCAACTCGAGCAGCGTGCTCGCAGGCATGCCACCGGCGCTGATGTCGAAGTAGGCCAAGTCGACCACGGTGAGGAGATACACGCGGGCATCCAGCGGCTGCGCAGGGTCCTCGACGCGCGCGATCTGTACCAAGGTGGTTTCACGAGACCGGCCCATGTACTTGATCAGGCGGTCGTGCAGTTGACAGAGGCGCGGCTGCAAGCCCGTTATGTGCAGATCGCTCGGACGGCGCCCGAGCTGATCGCCGAAATTCTGCAGGCTCAGGCAGAAGGTCAACAAAACTTGAGTCGCGCGTTGACCCTGGCGTATCGCGCCGCCGACGGGCTCGCGTTCAAGTACGGCTATACGGATTTGTCCGCTCGGCTTATTGAACTGATGCGCGGCACGGCGGAAGAATCGGGTGACGAGCTCCTGATTGGGACCGTATCGTACGTGCGGACCGAAACGTTCTTCGCGACCGATGACCTCGAAACAGCTCGATGCAGTCTGACCCAAGCCCTGGATCGCATTCCCACCAAAGCCCTGGTCACTGCGCCAGGTTCGGCCGTGAATGGCTCGTTGCACATGAGGGCAGCAGTCGTCGCAGCCCGACTGGGAGAGAGCGACTCCGCCCGCGATCACCTTGTCGACGCGAAGTCGATGGCTGATCAGGCGCCCGAGGGGGTGTACTACGGGACCGCCTTCGGGCCGGACTCCGTGAGAATCCACGAGGTCGCCGTCCACATCGACCTCGGCGACGCGCCGACCGCGCTTGAGCGGACAGGTGTATGGCAGCCCCCGCAGCAGCTTCCCGCAGAACGCCGTTCGCACTACTTCATCGACAGGGCCCGAGCACAGGCCCAAGTGGGCCTCTACGGCGATGCGTACGACGGATTGCGGACCGCGCGGCAGATCGCGCCCCAACAGGTGCGGCACCACCCCCATGTTCGGCAGTCGCTGGCAGCCCTGATGCGAACACGCCTGGGTCGCGACGCCGACGTGCGAAACTTCGCGGGTTGGGCCGGGCTCAGCGTGCGTTAGCCAGCAACTCGGGCAGCTCGGCGAGCGAGTCGATGATCCAGTCGGCGGACTCGACCATCGCAGGATCGTTCGCCCAAAGATAGCCCCATGGCCCTCGCCGGATCAGCGCGGTGCGAAGGCCGGCGGCTTTGGCTGGGACGATGTCGTTGTCTCGGTGATCACCGACGTAGAGGGTTTTGTTCGGAGCTGTGGACGCCATCGCGATCACGTTCTCGAAGAACGGCGCGGCTGGTTTCGCCACACCCCACTCGCCTGATGTCGCGATCTGATCCACTGGCAGGTGCATCGCGCGTAGCAGCTCGGCGACGAGCGGGGTCTGGTTGCCGGCAATGCCGATCCACATGCCTTGTTCCCGCAAGGCTGCGAGGGCTGGCCGGGCATCCGCGTAGAGGTCTTCATCACTGATGTGTTCGCCACGGCCGGCCTCTTCGCGGAGGCGGCGTTCGTGGGCGACGTCAAAGCCAGGGCGAAAGTACTGGAAAGTTTCGGCGTTGTCCCGGCCCTCTGCGGTGACGGCACCGAGGACGGCCGAGAACGTGTGCCGCGGCACGCCGATCCAGTCCGCCCATGCTCCCCATTCGCGGGAGTCGTCCAGCAAGGTCTCACCGACGTCGAACACCACGGCCTCGATCACGCACAAAGTCCTACGCCATGACCTCCTGACTCTCATGCCCGGGGTACCAAGATCCGCCATTCGTGTCCCCGCGATTCGCCCCGAACCACGCGTGCCAACGCGTGCCTTCTCGGTCCGCTGACGTTGATCGTCCTGGTTCGTTTGGCTGACGACTCGTCGTAGACCCGGTAGTTCGACCTGGTCCGGGCGGCCGGCAGCAACCCGGCCTGTTCCCGATAGACGCTGACCTCAGCGTTGTCCTAGCTGGATTGGTTGACCGCGGCGCAGGTGATCGGTGGCAGTCCCTTGGTCTGGATGAGCTGGTTGAAGGTGGGCACGGTGCTGCTGATGATGTGGGCGAGGTTGTCGAGTTGGGTGCGGAGTTGGCTGGTGAGCAGGGTGAAGACCTGGGTGGTCTGGTCGGTGGGGCGGTTGTCGACGCTTTCGATCACGTCGTGCAGGCCGGCGATCTTGTCGTTGAGCTTGATCGGGAAGTTCAGTGGGTCCTGGGCGGCGCGGAGTTTGGTCTGGTAGAGCGCGTTCTCCACTGTGGACAGTGAGTGGTCGAGATCCACGCCCGCCTGGGTGACCGCTGGATCGGCCGCCTTGCTGACCCGGTCATCCACCTGGGACGTGCAGCCGCGGATGTTGATCACCCCGGTGTTGGCGTCGGTGGTGCGGTCGCGGACGGCGAGGTCCAGGGTGAACTGGGTGTGGATGTCGGCGTCGGTGACGGTGGTGAGTCGAGAGTCCTTGAGCAGGTCGAAGGTCTGCTGGAGGGTTTGGCCGTTGACGGTGAGTCGGATGATGTAGCTGCCGAGGTCGGCTTTGGGGCCGGTGTTGCTGCCGGCCCAGTAGATCAGGCCCGGGAAGCCGACCGCGTTGGGCCAGCGCAGGTTCCAGGTGACGGTCCGGTCGCCGGCGGTGGTGGGCAGGGTGAACGCGGTGACCGGTGTGCCGGCCGGGTCGAGGATGGTGGCGGTTGCCGAACCCGCGTCCCGTTTGAGCGTGTAGCTGATAGTCGCGTTAGGACTGACCGAGCGCACCGGGTTGTTCGGGTCGCGCAGAATGGCCACGGCGTTCTCCGCGTCGGGAGCATGCGTGGTCGGCGGGACGACGGCGGGCGATGGCGCGACGGGCGGGATGGGGGTGACCGGTGGCACGGTTTGGTGGAAGTCCTTGATGTCCTTCGGTGTGGTCTTCGGGGTGAGACGGCGCAGCAGGGTGGCGCCGTCGTCGAGGACGTAGAAGCCGCGGCCGTGGGTGGCGATCACCAGGTCGCCATCCTTGACTGTAATGTCCTGGACGGAGGTGTCCGGCAGGTTGGTGCGCAGTGACTGCCAGGTGGTGCCGTCGTTGAACGACACGTACACCCCGTGCTGGGTGGCGGCGTAGAGCAGGCCGGGACGGACCGGGTCCTCGCGGATGGACCACAGGAAGTCAGCGGGGGCGAAGCCGGTGTTGATCCGTGTCCAGGTGCGCCCGCCGTTGTGGGTGCGGAAGGCCAGTGGGGTGGTGTCGTCCATTCGGTAGCGGTGCACGGCGAGGTAGGCGGTGCCGGTGTCGAAGTGCCCGGCGTCGATCATGCTCACCCGGCTGAACTTGGTCATCTCCAGCGGGGTCACCGGGTGCCAGGTGCCCCCTTGGTCGGTCACGTGCACCAGGCCGTCGTCCGAGCCCGCCCAGATGATCCGTTTGTCCACTGTGGATGGTGCGATGGCGAACACGGTGGCGTAGTACTCGATGCTGGTCTGGTCCTTGGTGATCGGGCCGCCGGAGTCGCCGAGCGTGGTCGGGTCGTGCCAGGTGAGGTCGGGGCTGATCTGCTGCCAGCTCTGGCCGCCGTTGGTGGACTTCATCACGAACTGCGAGCCGGCGTACACGGCGTCCGGTTCGGCCGGGGTGGTCACCAGCGGGAACGTCCACTGCGGACGGTGCAGCAGGTCGCGCGCCGGGTGGCCCATAGGGTTGTCCGGCCACGGCGTGATGTCTCGCTCGCCCACTCCGCCGCGGTCGAACCGGGTGAGCAGCCAGTCGTAGTTGCCGGCGTAGAAGACGTTGGAATCACGCGGATCCACCGCGATCGGACCACTTTCCCCACCGCCGACACCGAAGCTGTCCGAGCCGCCGGTGGACGACACGCAGACCGAATCCCGGTCCTGTTGCTCGCCGCACACCAAGTAGGGCTTGTCGTTGGTGGTGGTGAGCCGGTAGAACTGCCCGGTCGGGAAGTCCTGGGCGGTCCAGGCAGCGCCGCCGTTCACTGTGACGTTCGCGCCGCCGTCGTTGCCCTCGATCATCCGCTGGTTGTTGTCTGGCGCGATCCACAGGTCGTGGTTGTCAGTGTGTGGTGTGGGGACGGTGGACAGCGTGGTACCGCCGTTGTCGGACCGGAACAGCTGTACGTTCTGTACGTACACCCGGTCGGGCAGGATCGGGTCGGCGAACACGTGCGTGTAGTAGAACGCACGTTGTCGGATCGTCGCGGAGTTGTTGACCAGCTGCCAGGTCGCGCCGGCGTCCTCGGAGCGGAACAGTCCGCCCGCCGGGGCCTCCACAAGCGCGTACACCCGGTTCGGTCGCGCGGCGGACACCGCGAGCCCGATCTTGCCGATCGGCCCGGCCGGCAGTCCCGGTTTGCCGGTCAGCTCGGTCCAGGTGTCGCCGCCGTCGGTTGAGGTGAACAGTCCGCTGCCTGGTCCGCCGCTTTCCAGCAGCCACGGCTTGCGGAACGCGTGCCACAACGACGCGTACACAACGTGGGGGTTTGCCGGATCCAGTTCGACATCCACCGCACCGGCGAGCGCGTCCCGGAACAGCACCCGCTGCCAGTTCGCGCCGCCGTCGGTGGACCGAAACACGCCACGTTCGGCGTTGGGGCCGAACGCGTGCCCCAGCGCGGCGACGTACAGCGTGTCGCAGTGGGTCGGGTCGACCCGGATTTTGCCGATCATCTGCGCGTCGGTCAGCCCCATGTGCTGCCAGGTCCGGCCGCCGTCGGTGGTCTTGTACACCCCGTCGCCCGGGATCACGTCCCCGCGCAGGTCGACCTCACCCATCCCGATGTACACCACATCCGGGTTGGTCGGGCAGACCGCGATCGCGCCCACCGACGAGCTGGAGATCTGGTGGTCGGTGACCGGCGCCCAGTCGGTGCCGCCGTTGGTGCTCTTCCACAACCCGCCGCCGGTGGCGCCGAAGTAGTACTCGTTCGGGCGGGCCGCACTGCCCGCCACGGCGAGCGACCGCCCACCCAGGTTCGGCCCGATGTTGCGCCACACCAGGTTCTGGAACAGCGCGGGGTTGACGTCCCTGCCAGGGGCGGCAGTCGCCGCCGGAGCGGTCAGCAGCGCCGAGGCGAGCGCGGTGAACAGCACGAGTGCGTGCCTGGGCATCAGGGGCATGGTCATGACCTCCCACAGGCGCCAATACCCCACCCTGGCCCCAGCCCGACCGGCCACAACACCCCCCGAACGGCGGGAACACAGCCTCGATCACCTGTGGTCGACGTCGGCCATTACCTAGTGACGCGTGCGAGTTGGTGGTGTGCGAGCGGCACGAACAGTGCGGCCAGCAGGAGTGACAGCAATCTGGTTGGTTCCCACCAAGTTTGCGAGAGGCCAGGAAAGCCGAGCGTTTCCTGGACGACGTAGAGCACCCACGACAGGACAGCCACCCAGATCCCCAAACGCCAGCCGAACCGGCGGTTGCGTGCGATGTTCACCGCCGCGGCGAGGGATCCCATCATCGCGACGACCAGGATAACCGCCGGATAGGCGGCGTACATGGTGAACGACGCGGTTTCGACGAGATAGTGCGGGAGATGCAACCCCAACAACCCGACAACAATGATCAATCCGATGCCCACGCACCGTACCGGTTGTGCGGTGGTCAGCATGAGCGGCCAGTTTCCTTGGTGTCACGTGATAACGGTGATGACAAGTAGCCACAGCTGTCGTGGCTGGCCGCCTCGCGGCAGGTCGTGGGAATCCTGTGGGCGTGCGGTGGCCCGGACGGTGGCCGTGCCAGGGGTTCTGGCAGTCACGGTGGTGTACGTGACGCCCTCCTGGTCGAACCCGAGCGGTCCGACAGTGGCCACGCGCGGGTCGGAGCTGGTGGGTTGCAGCCACCGGTCAGGGTCGATGGGCGGCATCGACAAGATGATCTCGCTGGTGACGTGGACGCAAAGTTGATCTGTCGGTCGCTTCGGTGTCCACGTCAGGGTGATCGTGCCGTTGGTGCACGGGCCGGGGTTCTGCGATGGTGCGGCGGTGGGGCTGATGGGCGGTCCGGGCGGCTGGGTTGAAGTGGCGGATGTCGGCGTTGCGGATGCCGTCGTGGATTCAGACCCGGTCGCCGCCGATGCGCCGGGGTGTGGCTGCTCGGCGGCGACGGGCGCGTCTGGGGTGCGGATGGTGAGGATCAGCACGATGCCGCCGGCGAGCGCCACCGCGATCACTGCGGCGGTGATCAAGATCAGGCGTCGGCCGGGACACGTCCCTTGGATAGTCCTGTGCGCTGGCTATTGCAATGCCGAGCCCCGGCGTTCTAGTCGTGAACGCCGGGGCCGTTCTGTCAGAACGCGGTGACCAAACTGGCCTTCTGGTTGCTCGCTGTGCCGAGCACGTCGGCTGACGCTCGGATGGCGCCTCCGGTCACCGGAAGCCCTCCGGTGGGCGCGTTCATGCCCAGGTTGAAGGTGCTGCCGGTGGGCGCGGTGCCGATCGGGATCACCGGGAAGGCGTTACCGCCGGACCGAACCGAGGTGGAGATGTAGTCGCCGAACATCCGGCCCTGGGAGGTGTTGGGGATCCAGGACAACGACATCGGCCCGGCGACCTGGGTGGCGGCGCTCCAGCTGGTGCCGCCGTTGGTGGACGACACGAAGCCGACGGTCAGCTGGCAGGTGGCCGCGGTGCAGTTCGCGGTGGGGTAGAAGTAGTACGTCAGACCGATCCGGGCGGTGGCGCCGGAGGTGGACGGGTCGATGCCGATGCCAGGCACGAAGTGGTCGACCGTGCTGGTGGTGGCGTCGATCGGCACCCGAACCGGCGCTGCCCAGGTGGTCTCGCTGGTGGACTTGCTCAGCACGATGTCGTTGCTGGGGCAGCCGGACCGGAACCGGCAGTCGGCCCAGACGACGTACGCGGTGCCGGCCGCATCGATCTCAGCGCTGGGCAGGGACTCCTCGCGCAGGCCACCGGCCGCGTCGTGATGGCTGACGGCCGACACGAGCACGGTGGAACGCCAACTGTTGCCGCCATCGATCGAACGGAACGACCGGATCTGGCCGTTGCCGGACAAGTACGGCACCAGAACCGTCCCGTTAGGACGCACAACCGGCTGGCCGCCCAGACCGCTGGCATTGTCGCCGGTAGCGCGGGCCGGACCCCAGGTCGCGCCGCCGTTGCTGGATGTCGTCATGCGCAGGGCGTTCCCGTTGCTGGTGACGTCGTACTCGGTGTAGCAGTTGCCGAAGAACTGGCTGGTCGTCGTGTTGTCGCAGACGATCCAGTTCTTGTCGTTGGACCCTGTGGCGGTGGTGACGGGGTTGCTCCAGGTCAGTCCGCCGTCGGTGGACCGGCTGGTGAACACCGGGGTGTTCGGGCAGGTGACGCCCAGGGTGGAGATCAGCCAGACGTTGTGTTTGGCGTCGAAGGCCACCGAGGCGTCACTGAGCGACCCGCAGGGGCCGCCGGAGTTTCCTGTGGTGCCAGGAAGAAAGCCCTGGGTCCAGGTCGCGCCGCCGTTGGTGGACGTGGCGAATCCGACATTGGAGGCACCGCCGCCGGACACCCGGCCGACCTGGAACGCCGAGACGATCGTGGTGCCGAAGGAGAATGTGTCCGGTTCGACCTCGGTACGGTGCTGCGCTTGGGCGTCGGTGAACGGGTCGGAACTGACTTGTGTGACCGCGACATTCGCGGCAGCCGGTCCGGCGGCGAGGAACATCCCGGCGACGACGGCGGGTGGAAGTAGTGCTGCGGTGATCAGAGTGCGTGCAGTCACAGACATGGCACTGTCAGCTTTCGTCAGTGAGCGACAAGGCAGGGAACTCGGGCCCTCATCCAGCCACACACACCGAGACGAGGTAAATCCGCCGGACGGCTCACCTCGAAAGTAGCGGGGTGGACAGAATCGTCTCAAAGTGGCGAAATGGTGCATAACAAGGACAGGATCGAGGGAATGGTCCTGTGATCTCATATTCGACCCCGACACGAGGATGCCGGGCAGCGCCCGGCAACCTCGTCTCTCAGCTATCGCAGGGAAATCGCTTTGGTGTAGATGTCTTGGTCGTTGGCGACAGACGCGTTCGGGGCGCCGCCTTCGCATACCGCCGGCGCAGTGGTGGGTGTTCCGGTGCCGGGGCACAGGAACAGGTCCACCGGCCGGGTGTCCGACCAGACTGGGAAGGCGGCCCGGTCGGTGACCGCGATACCCGCGTAGTCACCGTAGAACAGACCACTGAATCCAGTCGGCGGTGGCATGCTCGTCGACGTCACCCGGGTGTGCCGGAACGCGGTGAGGTTGCTGGACGTGGACACGGTGATGTCAGAGAATCCGATGTTCTCGTCCGCGCCGTATTGACGGTCGTAGTAGCTCACCGCGAACGTGCCGTCCGGAGCGAACGCCGCGCCTTGCCAGAACTGGTCCGTGCGGGCCTGTCCGGGCGCCGTGGTGACGACGGGCAGTTGGCGTGGGTCGGTGCCGGGGAAGCTGGCGCCGGAGTTGGTGGACACCGACAGTACGATGTCGTTGTTGCAGGTGCCGTTCTTCACGCCGGTGTAGAGATTGCCGCCGGAGTTGGGGTCCAGGCCAGCGGGTGTGCAGCCGGTGGTCTCGTTGGAGTCGCGGTTGATGTACGACCCGTAGGTGACCACCACCCGGTTCGGTCGGTTCGGGTCGACCGCGCCGATCGGGTACTGGCTGGCCCGGAAGATCGAGTTCGCCGACGGTCCCTTCTCCGGCACGCACGCTCGGCCCGGGTCCTGGCCGTTCTGGTAGGTCGCGCAGTCGGGCAGCTCGTAGAAGAAACCGACCCGCACCGGGGCGGAGAACGTCTGGCCGCCGTCGGTCGAGCGAGTCAGCAACACCTGGCTGCGGTTCTCTGTGCCGGTTACAGCACTGTTGAAGTTGTTGAACACCACGTACAGCGTGCCGTCCGGGCCGGTGAACGGCTGGGAGTCCTGGTTCTGGTTACAGGTGCCGGCCGGTGTCGGCAACCCCAAGGTGTTGTCACACAAGAGACTGGTCGTACTCACCAACACTGGCGCGGTGAACGTCTCACCATAGTCGGCTGAGTGTGCCGAGTAGATGTATCCGGTGCCGTCCGCGGCGAACGTGGTCCAGGTCAGGTACACCCGGTCGGCGAACCGGCTGCCGTGATGGTTGTCCACGGTCAGCAACTGCTTGTCCAGCAGGAAATCACCGGCGCCAGCGGTGTCGTTGTGCACCGCCGCGGGGCGTCCGGGGAAGTTGAAGGACGCGCCGTTGCTGCCGGTGGAACGGTAGACGTAGAACGCGCTGGACTGGTCCGGGTTGGGTGAGGTGCCCGCGCCGCGGAGGAACATCTGGCACGACAGGTACACGTTTCCCTTGGTATCCCAGGCGGTCGACGTGTCGCCGCCCGCCTGCCAGTACTCGCGGGCCGCGCCGAACGCGTCACCGCGGGTGAACCCGTTGGGCGTCGTCGAATCCGCCCAGGACCGGCCGCCGTCCAGTGAATAGGACACACCGCACGTGCCGTCGCCCCGGCGGTAGTCGTTGTAGCTGGCCACCAGGTGCGCTGGGTTGTTGGGGTCGACCGACACCCAGGTCTCGTTCTGTGCCTGGCCACGGCCCTGCAGGTCAGGATCACTGATGTTCAGACAGTTCTGGTTGACCTTCACGTTGTCGCCGAACTGGTTCGCGCAGGCCGCGCTGGTCGCCGCCCGGCGCTGTGTGACAGCCACCGGGGCACGGGCCTGGCGGGCGGCGTCATCGCCGTTGAGATTGGCCGCCAGCAGTCCGGACACGTGCCGCTGCTGGATCTTGTTCAGGTGGCTGTACCCGAACGGGGTCGCCGTCGCATGGGGTGCGGCCGCTACAGCGACCGCGACCGTGGTGACTGCCAGGATGATCGGGATTCGTCTTAATCGTTTCATGGCCGATCCGATCCTATGTGGACGAAATCCACCGACGCTAAGCCGCACCGGAATGACCGGCAATAGGCCATTGGAGTGGGCCTGGTACCTAGGTGTGTTTCTCCTGTGGTCAGAATCGACAGCTGGGGAATTTGAACGAGCCGATTCTGGTCTGGCAGCCGTTGGGTGACGATGTGGCGAAGTATTCGTTGGTGTACCAGAAGGTGCAGTCGTCGGATGGGTCCACGTGCAGCGAGGTGTAGTCGCCCCAGCGGGAACTGACCAGTTGTGAACCGGTGCCGTTGATCAGGGTCTGCTCGCCCCTGGCGAGCACTCCGGCGGGGTCGCCGGCGAGCCGGCCGGTGTAGCGGATGCCGGGAAACACGTCGGTCCCGTTGGACACGCTGTAGCCGAGGGCGATGTTGCCGTTCTTGTCCTGTGCGACGCTGCCCATCCAGCGTTGCACGCCGTCGCCTGGTGCGAAGGTGCCTTGCTGGAACAGGCTCGGCGTCGCCGCGCCACGAGGACGGCGCAGTTCGTACCAGCGCACGCCTGCTTCACCAGGGCGTGCCTCCACGGACTGGTTGGTGACCAGTGACTCGTAGCCGCCGAAGTTGCGGTAGGCCAGTCGCCAGGTCGGCCGTTGCCGGTAGGACAGGATGTCCAGCTTGTTGGTCGTGCCGGGCTGGGCGATGCAGTCCCGCGTGTTGGGCGCGGGGTCGCAGGGGAAGATCGAGTCGAACGACGCGACCGGGAGTTGCGCGGCCAAGCCGAACGTGGCGCGCGGTGAAGGTCGCCAGTCCACGTTGAACTCGAAGACGTTCAGCGCGTCGGACGGCGCTCCGTAGGGACCGTTGTCGTCTTGGCTGCCGACGAACCAGTTCGGTGTGGCGCGGCCAGGTGGGCGGTTGCCGTCCCAGTCGGTTGGCAGGAGCCCGTCGCCGGTGAGCCACGGGGTGTCGCCCGGAGGGAGCACGAAGCTGATCGCGCGGGCGGTCGGGTCGCCGGCCAGCATCCGGTGTTTCTCCAGGGCGTACGCGCCAATGCCGACGAAGCTGGTGCCCTGGGCGAACTCGCGGGTGGACAGGAAGTAGCTGTCCGGGTAGACGCCGTACTTGGGGTAGTCCGGGAAGTTCGGGCCGGTGGAGAAGGCGTACCGGAAGTAGGTGCCGGTCGGGTCCGGGCCGGTCGAGACGGCCACGCAGTTCCAGTACTGCGGGCCGGTGACGGTGAACTGGGTGATCAGCCATCGGTCGGCGTGCTGGTCGTACAGCACGATCGCGTCGCCGTTGAACCCGGTGCAGTCGTTGATCGGGAAGCCGGCGAACAGCGTGCCGATCTGCGCAGGACCGGCGAGCCGCAGACCGGTCTTGCTGTAGACCGCGTACTGAACGTTGACGACCTGGACGTAGTGGTTGGGGCCGACGTCGCCGTCCGGGTCGGGCGGCGAGATCAGGGTCGGGTTCGCCGAGTTCGCGATACCCTCGAAATTGATGCGGGGCGGGGAGATCTGTTCGAGTGGGTCCTGTGCCCTTCGGGCGTTGTCCTGCAGGGCACCGTCCGCGCTGTGCCCCTTGTCGGCGACGACAGGTCCCCGCTCGGAGATAGCGGCGGTGGTTGTCGGGATCGTCGTCTTGGCGAGGTCGCGCAACGGTGGCGAGACATCGAACGCCGCCGCTGCGGTCAGGCGAAACGACTGAGAGACAACAGGTTCGGCTTGTGTCGTGGCGGTCGGTGCGACCGCGACCATGCTCGTCACGAGTGCTATCACGTAGCCGCATCTTCGGCTCATACTTCGTCGCACAGTAAGGAACCTCCTGTTCGTGTCAGCGTCCAAAAGCCTCGCATACAGTGAGAGGGCGGGTAAGTCCACCAGGTGGCCTACGTCGAAGGTATATGTCCACTTCGGATGGTTGGGGTTCAGACAACGGTGACGGTCAGCCGCCATTGTGGCTGGGGTGGTCCGTGCGGGTCACCGGCGAACGGACTGGTAGTCATGGTGACGACAGCGGTGCCAGCGTGTACGGCGGTGCAGGTCGCCTCGGCTGCGCCGCTGGCGAGCTGACGGGCGGTGCAGCGCAGCACGGATTCGTCGGAGCTGGTCGGCACGCTCCAGGGTTGGCTGGGTGACGGCTGCGTGGCGATGTGCAGGCCGGCGCCGATGGTCAGGCACACCGGGGCGGGTTGCTCGGACGGCAGGGCGGTCACGGTGTGCGGGCCGCAGCCGGTGTCAGAGGTTGCCGACGGCGCGGGCGAATTGGTGAGCATTGTGCCGGTGCCGGTGCCGGTGCCGGTGCCGTGTCCTGTGGGTGGCGGTGGCTGGTCCGAGGGCGGGCTGCCTCCGCAACCGGCCGCGACGAGCAGCAGCACGGTCATCCACAGCGTCGACACCGGACGCATCCTGGGCCTCCAACGCGGGTTGGTTGAATCCGACGGGACGCCCCACGTGGAGGCGTCCCGTCAGGCTGACCGGTCAGCAGAAGCTGAGCCGCCCCAGCCGGGTGTTCCAGTCTTCACCAGCCGCGAAGAACTGCTGCGCGACGACGGCGGTGCAGGTGTTCTCCACCGACACCGAGGAGTAGTCACCGAACCGGGTGTTGGTGGACGTGGAGGCGCCGTTCACCAGGACCGCGCCGGTGCCGATCAGGTTGGGCACACCGCCTCCGGGCAGCACCCCGTCGACGGTGACTGAGGTGGCGACGCCTGCGGCAGGGTCGGTGTAGGCCCAGTTGAGCCAGATGTTGTTGCCGTTACCGCCGGCGTCGGAGACTCCGATGGACGGGTTGAAGTCGTCGCTGGTGCCGCTGCGGTAGGCGATGGCGACGAAGGGGACGTTGTCGCTCAGCCGGATCGCGCCGTAGCGGATGCCGGGGAAACCGGCGATGGCGATGCCGTGGGTGAACCAGATGAAGTTGCCGACCTGGTAGGGCGACCATACGATGCGCCCGTCGAGCGGGTCCAACTGGGTGGCGGTGCCGGGCTGGTTGACCTGCCGTGGCGGGCCGTTGAACGCGGAGTTCACCGTGGACTGCAGGGTCAGGGTGGTGCCCGGTCCGGCGCTGTTGGTCATCCGGTAGAGGTTGTATCCGGTGCCGTTCACCGAGGACAGGAAGTAGCTGTTGGCGGTGGGCGGGATCGGGTTGCCGCCGACGGTCACCGGCTGGGTGGTGAAGCTGACCGCGAACGCGGGAAAGCTGAACCCGGCGCCGGAGTAGGCCGCCGACTTCGGGATCGAGAACGCCGCCGAGTTGATGTAGCCGGGGTTGAAGTTGTTGCTGGACAACAGCAGTGCGTCCCTGTCCTGCCCCAGTTGCGGGTAGTCCAGCAGGGTGCCGGCGGGGTACAGGCTGCCGTTGAAGGTCACCCGGAAGACCCACCAGCCGCCGCACGCGTTGCCGCTCTGGCTGGTCGCGACATACAACGCTGCCGCCCCTGTCGCGGATGGTGGTGTCAGCGACACCACCATGCTGAACCGGTCGTTGAGGTTGTCGTACTGCACTCGCGGATCGAACACATCCTCAGTGGCCCCAAGGAATCCGGCCAAGGTCGCGGTGCACTGTTGGCCGCCGGACTTGTCGTAGACGGTGAAGCGCCGGTTGACCGTCTCCACGATCTGCGTCGCGCCCGACGCGGCGTTGATGTCCGACGGTTGCGCGCCACCGCCACCGGCCTGATCGATGCCGTTGAAATTCGCGTTGATCGTGCCAGGAGCCGTCAACGGTCGCACGCCACGGCCGGTGTTCGGGCCCCCAGTCACACGGGCGGTTGATGCGGCAACAGGTTTGGTGCCACGGGGCGCCGCTGCGGGCAGGCTTGCGCCCGCGGGCCGCCCGTCCTGTCCGAGCGGGACATGCTCCGGACCGGCTGTTGTGGCGGCAAGCTCGGCCACGTCCTTGACCTGTACCGCGCGTGCCGTCGCGGCGCCTGTGCCACCGGCGGGAATCCGCGCAGCGTCCGTATGTGCCGACGCCAGACTGACGGGGGCGACTAACAGACTTGGCACCACAGTGGCCGCAAATACTGCGGGCCAACGTTTGAGAATCACTTGTCCTCCCCTAGAAGCAGCTATGAGTCGCGATCTTCCGAATCGGCAGCGATTCACCTCTGGCGACGCGAAACCCCAGTCGCAACAGCAGACAATCTGCTCACCCGCGCTCGTCGCTGTCAATGCGGAGCCAAATGGCCCTATTCTCGTGGTATTCGCGAAACGATGTCTCGGGCAGGAGTGCTTACCCGGCTACAGTAGTTCGGCCACGGAGTCGATCCCGTTGGTACGTCATAAGGGGCACACCTCGGTGAACGAGAAGGTGTCGCGGGCAGCCCTCTCCGGCACTGCCTGGAATGCCGGAAAAGAGTGGCTGTGCCGGAAAGGCGGGTTCACTACTTCCGGTGTGGGCTGAACGGTCCAGCCTCCGTGCTGGGCTTGGTTTCCGTCGATCGTCCGGTGACATTGGACCTTGTCGCGGGTTAGCGTGCCTTCCTGATCAGGGGATTCGCGGGCGAGGTGCGATATGTTCGGTTTCCGTCGGTTATGGGCTTCGTGGCGTTTTGCGCGTCTGGTGGCGATTGTTGCCGCAGTGGTGGTCGCGGCCGGGGTGTTGACCTCGGCGGCCGCGCAGGTGGCCGGATCCGAGGATGTGGATCAGGACGCGGACAGTGGGCAAGTCGACGAAGATGAGGATGTGGGCGGTCCGCAAGCACCGGCGGACTTTCTGAACGACCGGTTCTCATCGTTCCAGACAGTCACGGACGATCAGGTCCAGCAGGCCGAGGCGCAGGCCGCCGAGTTCGGCGAGAACGGCGAGAACTGGCGCCTGGTGGGACCGTCCAACGTCGGCGGGCGGGTGACCGGTCTCGTGGTGGACCCGAGGCGCCCCAACACGATCTACGTCGCGGCGGCCGGTGGCGGGGTGTGGCGCAGCACGGACGCCGGCAACACCTTCCAGTCCGCATGGCCGTCCAGGCTGCCGCAGGCGCTTGGCGCTCTGGAGATGGGACGGGACGGCACGTTGTGGGCAGGCACGGGCGAGGCCAATCCGTCCGGCGGCGGGCTGACGTTCTTCGGCAACGGCGTGTACCGGTCCGATGACGGCGGCCGGTCCTGGGACTCCTGGGGCCTTACCCACAGCGGTTCCATCGGCAGGATCCTGGTCGACCCGGTGAACCCGCGGCGGGTCTTCGTGGCCGCGACCGGCAACCTGTCCGGAACGGCCCAGCAGCGTGGCATCTACCGACTGGACAACAACGGCCGGGACTGGCGGCTCGTGCTGCCGGCGCCGAACAAGACCACCGGTGGCGTCGATCTGGCGATGGATCCCACCAACCACAATCGGATCTACGCCGTGCTGTGGGATCACCAGCGCAACAACGGCGCTCGCGTCTATGGCGGTGTCGGCTCCGGACTGTTCCGGTCCGACAACGGCGGCGACACGTGGACCAGGCTGGAGAACGTGATCGGCACCGCGCCGACCGACAAGACCGGCACCGGGCTGCACAGTGACGCCACCCTCGGCCGCATCGGCATCGCAGTCGCGCCGAACGACCCGAACCGGGTATACGTCATCACAGCTACGCAATACGGTCCGGACAAAGGTTTCTACTACTCCAACGACGGCGGGACCACGCTCGCGCCGGGCGGGCACGCCGGCGGCGACAGTGGCTACGCCTGGTGGTTCGGCAAGTTGTGGGTCGACCCGAAGGACAAGACGCATCTGTTCGAGGCGGACGTGAACCTGCGGGAGTCCACCGACAGCGGCACCACCTGGCACGTGTCGGCCGGTGTGCACGCCGACCAGCACGCGATGCAATGGGACCCGAACCAGCCCGGCCGGGTCTACCTCGGCAACGACGGTGGTGTCTACCGGTCGGACACCAACGGCGCGTCGGCCAGTTGGGTACATGCCACTTACGAGCCCTTCAACCAGTCCTACCACCTGGCCGTGGCCCGGGACGACCCGACGCGGCTGGCCACCGGCCTGCAGGACAACGGCAGCGTCCGGACCTGGACGGCCACGACCCCGCCGGGTGATCTGACGCAGTGGAACGCGTACGGCGGGGGAGACGGCCACGAGGTGCTGATCGACTACAGCGACCACAACGTGTACTACGAGTGCTCACAGGTCGGTGTCTGCCACCGGCATGAGGACTCGAGCGGCACGTCGAAGTCGATCAACTTCGGCGCCCGACACTCCACCAGAACCACCACGGACGCCCCGATCATCCAGGACCCGAACAATCCCAACATCGTGTACTTCGGCGGCAACGTCCTGGACCGCTCCACCGACCGCGGCACCACCTTCACCCAGATCAGCCCACCCGGCGACTTCCTGACCGGTCCAGTGCCGCCGAACGAGGACGACAAGGGACCGTTCTACGCCAACGAGTACGCGACCATCACGTGGATCGCGCCTGCGAAGACCGACCCCAACACGATCTACCTCGGCACCGACACCGGTCGCCTCTGGAAGACGACCGACCTCGGGGCGCACTGGACCGAGTTCACCGGCAAGGGACTGCCCACCCGGTGGGTCAACAGTGTCGTGGTGGACCCCACCGACGCGCGACACGTGTTCGTGGCATTCTCCGGCTACCGCGAGGGCGATCTCGCCGCGAACGTCTGGGAAAGCACGGACGGCGGGACCAACTGGGACAACATCAGCGGCCGGCTGCCCAACGCGCCGGTCGAGATGCTCGCCTACGACCAGTCGAGGCAACGGCTGTACGCCGCCACTGACCTCGGTGTGTTCGTCAACCGCGACGGCCGGCGCAACTGGCGGCGTCTGGGTCGAGGACTGCCCAACACGTCCATCCTGGATATCAAGATCACGGGCGACGGACGAACCCTGTACGCCGCCACCTTCGGCCGCAGCGTCTGGGCCGTCCGTATCGACGACTGACATGCGGAGGTAGCCAGCTCGGACGAGCAGGAAGTCGAAATGCCGCGGTCGACGTGGCGAAGTGGAGGGTGTTGAGCTGGTACTTGTCGAATCCGATCGCGCAGCAGGTCGTCGACTGCCCGCGAAGGGTGTGGGTGGCTGACGCCACCCATAGCCACGTGCTGATGCCGACCGCGAGCAAGAAGGTGATGGACGCATTCGCGGCGTCGCCCTGCACCAGCCAGCCGGGTCGGTCGACATCAACCTCCACGCCGACAGATGCACCGCGAGCGAGCACATCCGGCGTCGACCTCGGTGAGGCATCCAAGATCGCGATCGTCGCCCCAGCAACGACGCGATGTGCATCCGGCTGACCTCGCCGACCACGGGAGAGGACCTCGCCTACTACCAAATCCTGCGCCGCAGCAGTACTTCTGACTTGTGGGAGCCGCCAGGCAGAGCACCAGACTCCCTGGCGACGTACCATGACACCGCACCCAGACACAACACCTGCTTGCACCCCGGACCGTTGGGCCGGGGTGCAAGCAGGATTGTCAGGTGGTGAAGTAGGTCAGGACTCGTTTCATGAGGTCTGCTTTCTGGGTGGCGGTTCCGTATCCCTCCAGTGGGAATGCGAGGAAGACGACCTTGTACGGTCCGGCGGCCACGGTGAGTGCGTCGGGTGCGGTGGTGTCGTCGGTGAACGCGGCGGTGGCCGGTGCGATCGGGGTGACTTCGTCCTCGAAGGTGGCGTTGAGCACGGAATGGTCGAGCGGGACGGCTGCGATGCCGTCGGTGACCGGGTTTCCGGGCACGCCGTGCACGGCGGTGGTCGCCTTGTCGTTCTGCCGTTCGGTGCCGTCCCAGGCGATGTGCAGGTAGTCGTGCACGAACGCGGTGGTGCCGGCGGCCTGGTCCAGGATGTCCTGGCCGGACAGGAACAGGCGTCCGCCGCCGTCGAGGAATGTCTTGAGCAGTCCTTCATACGGTGTGACCGGGGCGGGGAAGGTTTTGCCGGTGAACCAGACCACGTTGCGGTGTGCCGTGACGTAAGTCCTTGGCAACGCTTGGTCGGCGGACAGGTCCCAGTAGCTGAACTTCACTCCGTTGGCGGTCAGGGCATCCTGGTATGCCGTCTGAACGTTCGGGGCGCCGAGATCCTGGTCGACAATCAGGGTGTCGACGGCCACCGCGATGGTGGTCAGGGTGCCCGAGCCGCCAACTGTGGCATTTCCGCTGGATTTCACGGTCAGTGCGGTGTCGTTGGTCGCAGCATTGGCCGCGTCGGCGGGCACGGTTACCTTCACACAGACGTCGGTGCTGCTGCCCGGTGCCACGGTGGGTGTGGTGGGTGCGGGCGTCGTGCACGTGGCGTCAAAGGTCTTGGCCGGCCAGGCGCTGGTCGTGGACAACGTGTAGGTGTCCGGCTGGAAGCCCTTGTTGGTCAGGTGGACGGTGTAGCTGGCGTCGGTGCCGACCCGGGCGCCGCCCTTCTGTTCGGCTGCGGTTATGGTGACGCTGTGCGCGGGCGCGATCGGCACGGTGTGCGGGCTGCCCGAGGCGTCAACGCCTTGGTCGGACCTCAGTGTGATGCCGTCGTTGACGATCGACGTCACTGAACTGGGCAGGCGGTTGGCGATCTGGGCGGTGAAGTTGACGGATGTGGTGCCGCCGGTCTGGACTGTGAGGTCACGCCATCGGATGGAGTCACCGCGCGATGTGCCGCCGTTGTCGGCTGAGACGAAGCCGGTCCGCGCGGGCAGCGGCACGTCCAGCCGGACACCCGTGGCGGGGGCGTTGCCGTCATTGTGGATGGTGACTGTGTAGTGGACCTGGCTGCCAGGGCCGACCGGCAGCCCATTGTCTGATGTGGACACCGCGAGCGCCGGTGTGGACACGCCGGTGTCCAATGTGTACGCGGCGCGGCCGTGGGTGCCGGCGACCAGGGTGGCGTGGCTGGCGTCGTAGTCCAGTTGCCACACGGCGACCTTCGGCATGTCCGTGCCCAGGCGTTTCCAGGTGCGGCCGCCGTTCCTGCTGCTGAACGGGCCGACGTCAGTGCCGATGTACAGCGTGTTGTCGTCGGACGGGTCCAGGATCACGGAGTTGACTGGGACGTCCGGCAGCCGGCCGCTGATGTCGTCCCAGTGTTGTCCGCCGTCGGTGGTCTTGAACACGTGGCCGCGGTTGCGTGGGGTGGCGGCGCCGAAGCCGGCGTAGGACGCGTAGGCGACCCGCCAGTTGGACCGGTCGACCGCGAACTGGGTGATCGGCCGGTTGGGCAGGGACTTCTGGCCCACGCGAGTCCACGTTGGATTGTTCGAGGTCACCGCGTTCGGGCTGACCGACACCACGCCGTCGTCTGTGCCGACGTAGACGCCGTCGCCGCCTTGGGCGAGGCCGATCGCGCTGATGAAGCAGCCACGGGCGCCGTTGGGCGCCGCGCCCGGACAGCCGGTGGACAGGTCCGGGCTGATCGTGTCGAAGTGCACGTCACCAGCGGAGGCCGCTTCGGCGTTGTTGGTGCGGTAGAGCCGGTAGGTTCCCAGGAAGATCTGGTTGGGGTTGCTCTGGTTCTGCACCCAGGGCACGTAGAACTCGGCGCGGTCGGTCAGGTTGATACCGCCGTCGATGGTTTCGTTGCCGAAGAACGTGCCCACCTCGGACGGGTTGTACCGGTACGGCGAGATTCCGAAGAAGGTCCCGAACACGTACGCGGGCAGGTTCGGGTTGAGCGGGTTGGTGGTGGTCCGGTCGACGAGCACCTGGCCGCCGTCCCCACCGGCTTGGTCGAACCAGCGGCTGTTGGCCAGCGACCGGCGGAGCGTCCCGTTGTCCTGGGTGCCGCCCCAGTACTGGCCGGGGACCTGAGGCACGGTGGCGATGCTGGTGTACTGGGTGATCCGCAGCCCGGTGGAGTGGATCAGGGCGCCGCTGGTGGGGTCGACTGTGCCGTTGAGGTTTTCCCACTGTGCGGCGGAAAGAGGATCCGCGGCGCCGTTGCGTCCGCCGCCGGTGAACGACTGCCAGATGCCGCCGTCGTTGCCGATCACGACGTGCTGGGTGTTGGTGGGTTGGAAGGCGAAGGCGTGGAAGTCCGGGTGCAGGTCGTAGCCGAGGCTCTTCCAGGTCGCCCCGCCGTCGGTGCTCCGGAAGACGCCGCCGGACTGCGGCGAGTTGTTGTAGCCGTAGCTGCCGCCGACGTAGACGACGTTCGGGTTGGTCGGGTCGGGTTTGACGAAGTTGTCGTAGAAGCATTGCGTGCCACAGGAACCAGCGACCGCGTCCGGCCCTGAGCCGGGTGCGGTCACCGTCCACGTCGTGCCGCCGTCGACGGTCTTCCACACCTGCGAGGGGTGGTAGGTGTCGGACAGATCGAAGTAGTCGAAGTTGGTGTAGATCGTGGGGTTGGCCGCGCCGTTCGGGTGCGACAGACCCAGCGCGAACCGGGTGCCGCCTTCCAGGAAGTTGCCGGCCGGCAGGGTGCCCAACGTGCTGGTCCAGGTCGCGCCGCCGTCGGTGGAACGGTAGATCGCGTCGCCCCAGAAGGACGCCCACAGCATCCTGGGGTTGCGTGGGTCCATCACCAGATCGGTCGCGCCGTGCAGTTCGTCCTTGGTGCCCCTCTTCAAGGTCCAGTTCCGGCCGCCGTCCCGGGACTCCCACACGCCGAACTGGGCGTCGGTGGGATGCGTCATGCGCTTCGCCCCGCCCCGGCCGCGCAGGGTCGCGAGGTAGACGTGGTCGGGGTTGGTCGGGTCGACCTCGATGGCCGAGCTGGCCTGGCCGTTGAACTGGTCACTGGAGACCCGGGCCCAGCTCACGCCGCCGTCCGTGGACTTGTAGACGCCGTCGCCGTAGTAGCTGTCGCCGGACAGCGCGCCCTCGCCGGAACCGGCGTAGATGATCTTGTCGTTGCTTGGGGCGATCGCCAGCGCGCCCACCGAACCGCGACGACCCAGTACCGACGGCCCATCACCGCCCCTTCCCGGCGAGCAGCCATGCGCGGCCTCGTCACTCAACATTGTGCTCACCAAGCACCACGTGACAAGAGGTGGCTCTCGGGCGGAGCGGGCGACGGATTTGCTTTGTCCATTGTAAACAAACAGGAGTAACGAACATCCGCCCCTGGGACGTGTTCGGGTTCCTCCTGATGGCGGGTCGCTGCGAATGGCGGTGCGGGCCAGACTGGGTGGCATGCGCCTGGTGATCCTGCTCATTCCTGTCGCAATGGTCGCTTTTACCGCGCCGGCAACGGCTGCGGTGGTCCCGGCACGAGTAGCGGCCGAACGGGCGCACGCCGCGTTCGACCAGCGGATGGCCGCCAGGCGGCACGCCCACAGCGCGGTGACGGCGGTGCCACTTGCCGGTGCGCGGGCCGGTGGGTTCGACCGGATCAGCGAGAATCAAACAGGTGAGCAGAGACACGCTGGGACCGTTCGCCGGAGCCGAGCCGGACACGCAGACCGAGCCGGACATCGCGATCGATCCGAACAATCCCAACGTGATTGTGACAACCTTCCAGCAAGGTCGTTACCAGGACGGAGGAAGTGCCGACCCCGGGTACGCGACCTCGCAGGACGGCGGGAAAACCTGGGCCGCGGGGAACATGCCGCTGCTGACCAAGGCAGTGGGCGGCCCGTTCGACCGAGCGTCGGACGCTGCGGTCACGATCGGCCCGGACGGCGCGGTATACCTGCAGACAATCCCGTTCGACCAGAACCACCCGCGCAGCGCGGTGTCCGTCCAGCGCTCGGACGACGGCGGGCTCAGTTTCGGACCGCCAGTCCTGGTCGTGGACGACAACGACATCAACATCTTCAACGACAAGAACTGGATCGTGGCCGACACGTCCCCGGCGAGCCCGCACCGCGGCCGGCTCTACTCGGTGTGGACGAGGCTCGTCCCCACCGGTGACGTGATACACGCACCTGGCGTTGTCAGCTTCTCTGACGACCGTGGCCAGACCTGGACCCGTCCGACCAACATCACGTCCGGCACCGTTGACACCGAAGGATTGCTCCCCGTGGTGCAACGCGACGGCTCAGTCACCGTCGTCTACAACCTCGCCGCGAACATGCGCGACTTCGTGACCGCGCAGACCTCCCATGACGGCGGGCTCACCTGGTCCGCGCCGGTAACCGTGGGGGAGTTCCTCGGGGCGGTTGTGCCTGGGACTCGCACTGGAGGGCTGCCGGCCGCGGCGATCGACGCGAACACCGGCCGGATCTACGTGACATGGAACGACACCCGGTTCAACCCGGACGGCCTCAACAACATCGTGTTGTCGGTGTCCCGGGACGGCGGCCAGACCTGGAGCTCCCCGACCCAGGTCGATCCCAAGGTCGCCGGGCTGGACCGGTTCACACCGGACGTCGCCGCGGCCGGTGGCTCGGTGCACGTCACCTACCGCACCCGGGCCGCCGGCGGAACCGCGCCCACAGTGGACCAGAACTACATCGCCTCCACCGACAACGGAAGGACATTCGGCTTCGAGCACACGGTCGGCCCACCCAGCCAGGTCCAGTGGGCCGCCCAGTCCCTGACCGCGATCTTCTACGGGGACTACATGGGCGTCGCCGCGACACCGCAGAAGGCCGCCCTGGTCTGGAATGTCTCGTCCCGTCCGCCGATCACCGGCCAGCAGTTCCACCAAACCACCTGGGCAGCCATCGCCACCAGGTAGACGAACGGCGGGCGGTCGTGGGACCAGCCACTGACCTCGGCGTGTTCATCAACCGCGACGGCCGGAGCAGCTGGCGGCGGGTGGGCGTGTCAAGTCACATTGGTCGGCCTCTGCGGCGACCATATGAAGATGGACGACGATCTCCTGTTCTATCCGGGTGGCAACCTCGATGACGGGCTACGCAGCACAACACAAGCCATGGTCGAGCTCCTGCAGAACTGGGATCCCGACAACCTGCTGAAGACCCCCGTCGAGGATGTCATCGAGCGGCTTCTGGACAACGGCTCGGTGCGATGCCCCACGCTCCTCGTCGACCAAGCATGGATGCCGGAGCCGACCGAGGTCAACCAGGACTTCGTCAACTTTGGACGGCACTACACGCGTCGGGTGACCAGGCTCGTGCTGGTCGTCCCGTTCGACGGCGAGAAGATCGTGTTCACCCTGCGCGCGAACCGGTGGTCGTCAAACCCGCCCCGGGTGCTCCGGCTCGCCGACCATGAGCTACACCTCGTCATCGACGGCCCACCGGACAACCCGGTCCAAGTCAAGGAAGCCTTCGACGAGCAGATCGAGAAGATCGAGCAGCACCTGTCTTGGTCGCGGGAGCAGATCGAACAGCACAACCAGCAGGTTCAAGCCGAACTTCCGGCGATGGTGGCCAAGCGGCGCGACCAGCTGCTGGCCACCCGCAATCTGCAGGCGGAGATCGGCTATCCGATCCGCCGACGCGCGGACGCAGACACCTTCAGCGTTCCGATTCATCGCCGCACGGTCAGGCCGGTCCAGCAGCGCCCGGCGAACCCTCGGGCGTCGTTCAAGCCCGAGCCGGCCATGAACGACGAGGATTACAACGCCGCGTTGCGGGTCCTGCGCAATCAGCGCAACGCGCTTGAGCGCACCCCCTCGCTCGCGGCCAAACTCAAAGAAGAGGAGATCCGGGACCTGCTGCTCGTCGGTCTCAACGCGCAGTTCGAGGGCGATGTCGGCGGTGAGTTGTTCAACGGGGAGGGCAAGACCGACATCCTCGTTCGCGTCGATGATCGCAACATCTTCATTGGTGAGTGCAAGGTGTGGGCAGGCCCCAAGACCATGGACGAGGCATTGGGCCAGCTCTTCCGATACCTGGTCTGGCGCGACACCAAAGCCGCGATCTTGCTGTTCATCCGCAGGAAGGACGTGACCGCGGTCATCGAGAAGGCCATAGCCAAGATCGAGGAACACCCGAACCACAAACGCAGCCGTCCTCGGCATGGTGACCACGAGCAGTTCGAGTTCACGATGCACGCCCAGGACGATCCCGAGCGGGACATTCACCTCGCCCTGATCCCCTTCGTGCTCCGCAGCACCACCAGTTCGTCCGCCTGACCGTCCATCGCGCTGCGCCCCCATTCGCGGGAGTCGTCCAGCAAGGTCTCACCAACGTCGAACACCACCGCCTCGATCACGAGATGCCGACGCGGTTAGCGGGTGGGACCAGGACGTCCGCCGCCTGGCTGGGCGGGACTCCGGGGTAGAGCACGCGGACGAGGAGGAACGCGAGCCCACCGCCGACGAGTTGGGCGGCGATGAACGCCGGGGCCGAGGACGGCGCGATGCCGGCGAAGGTGTCGCTGAACATGCGGCCGACGGTGATCGCGGGGTTGGCGAAGCTGGTGGAGCTGGTGAACCAGTACGCCGCCCCGATGTACGCGCCCACGGCGGCTGGTGCCCGTTCAGTCCGTCCGGACCGGGCCAGCGAGAAGATCACCAGGATCAGCCCGACCGTCGCGACGACCTCGGACAGTCCATGCGCCACTGTGGCCCGGTGAGTGGCGCTGATGGTCACCGCGCTGCCGGAGAACATGAGGTTCGCGAGCACGGCGCCGCTGACACACCCGGTGACCTGTACCGGCAGATAGGCGAACGCTTGCCGCCACGGCAGGCCACCAAAAGCGGCATCCACAAAGGACACGACGGGGTTGAAGTGTGCCCCGCTGACGGGACCGAACATCAGGATGACCGCGAACAGACCAGCCGCGGTGGCTGCCGCGTTCTCGGTCAATTGCAAGCCTGTGTCATCGGGGTAGAGGCGTTGGGCGGCGATCCCCGAGCCGATCACCAGCGCGGCCAGCAGCAAGCTGCCGAGGCACTCGGCTACCAACTTGCGGGGCAACGGCTGCTCCATCAACGACTCCCTACTGGCTACAGTGGATTTCGACTCAGGCGACGGGCACGCCCAACTCGTCGAGCAGCGCTCGGACCCGGCGTTCGATCTCGTCCCGCACCGGGCGGACATCCTCGACGCTCTTGCCGGCCGGGTCGTCCAGTTCCCAGTCCAGGTATTTCTTGCCGGGGAACACCGGGCAGGCGTCGCCGCAGCCCATCGTGATCACCACGTCGGCCGCACGGACGATCTCCTCAGTCCACGGTTTCGGGAACTCATCAGTGATGTCGATGCCGCGCTCGCGCATCGCGGCGACCGCCGAGGGGTTGATCTCGTAGCCCGGCTCGGAACCACCGGACCAGGCCATCGCCTGGTTGCCGGCCAGGTGCTGGAAGAAACCCATCGCCATCTGGCTACGCCCGGCGTTGTGCACGCACAGGAACAGCACGGTCGGCTTGCCGTCGTGGGTGTGTCCCTCCACTTTGGCCAACGCGCGCAGCCGTTGGCGGGCGAACCGCTCCGCGAGCAGCGGCAGGAACTTCGGAATCGAGGCGCGGGCGGCGAACTGGTCGTAGCTGGAGTGGAGGAACCGCTCGATGGTCTCCTGCCCGAACGTGCCGTCGAACTCGCCTCGCAGTCGGGTCGCCGCGGTACGTAGAGCGAGTTGCTGGTCGATGTTCAGGTCGGAGTGGTGATGGGACTCGGTGTCAGTCATCGCTGTCTCCCGGGAGGTGGACGGCGGGTGCCAACCGATCGATTCGGTCGGCGATCTCGGTGAATGCCTGCTCGAACGCGTCGTCGGTGTCCACGCGGGCCGGGTCCGGGACCGACCAGTGCAGCCGGTCATCGGCCTGTGGGCCTAGCTCTTCGTGGGCGTTGTCGCACACCGCGACCACCAGGTCCCCGTCGTTCAGGACTTTGTCGACGCGGGAAGTACGGGCCCGTGCCAGCGACAGGCCACGGTTTCGTGCGATCGCCACTGCGCGTGGATGTACCCGTGCCGCCGGATGGGTTCCCGCTGAGGTCGCTGGGACCGGGCTCAGCCGCGCCCATAACGCTGCGGCCAACTGCGACCGCGCCGAGTTGTGCGTGCACACGAACACCACTCTCGGCGCCGTCCGCAGACCCATCGGCGCCAAACCCGTCAGCGACTGGGGCCGCAGGTGTACATACGTACGCCGGTGGTCGCCCTCCGACCTCGACCGCTCGACCACTCCGGCTTGTTCCAGCAACTTCAGGTGGTGAGCCAGGAGGTTGCTGGACAAGCCCAGTTCGCGTCCGATCTCGGTCGGGGACAAGTCGCCCAGCACCAACCGGTCGACGATCGCCAACCGCGCGGGCTCACCCAAGGCCGCGTGCACCCCGGCCCGTTCCCGCACCGACCACAATCGCTCGACATTCATTGAGTCAATGATTGTTGAGTCGATGCCTGGTGTCAACCACGCAGGCAAACACGGCACGTCACCCGCGAGGAACGAACATGATCACTGCGACGCCGATCAGGCAGATCGCTGCCCCGAGACAGTCCCACCGATCGGGCTGGAACTTGTCCATGACCACACCCCAAGCAAGGGAGCCGGCAACGAACACCCCACCGTAGGCGGCCAGTATCCGACCGAAATGGGCATCAGGCTGCAACGTCGCCACGAAGCCGTACACCCCGAGCGAGATCACACCCGCTGCGATCCACAACAGACCCCGATGCTCCCGCAGGCCCTGCCACACCAGCCACGCCCCACCGATCTCGGCAAACGCGGCCAGCATGAACAACACCAGGGAACGAACGACCGTCATGGTCGCGACGATAAGTCATCAGCGCACCTGCAACTGTCGCCTCCGGCACAGCGGGAGCGTCGACGCCGTGTCCACCACACCAGGCCTGCGGCCATGGCGAGTGCCACCGCAGCGCCGAACAGGACCTGGCCGACCACGACGGCGGCGACTCCACCCAGGACGCCGGCTGCGACCAGGAGCGGGGTCAGGCAGCAAGCCGCACAGGCCGCGCCAGTCAGCCACGCCAACCGGGACGGCGATGTGTGACCTGGGCGATCACGGTCGGCAGCACGAGTCACCGGAGGTCCGTTCCTCGGCGAGGTCGGAGAACGGAATCGGACAAGACGGCGTGTGCGAGCACGCCGTGAGGTCGTCGCAACCAGCGGCAAGCGCGGCGCGCAGCGTGTCCCGGATGACGTTCAGGTTGGCGATCTTGGCGTCGATCTCGGCGAGCTTGGCGGTCGCTCGGGCCTGTAGTCCGGCCTGCGGATGGGAACCGTGCCGGTGGCGGCCCAGGTCGAGCAGGTCGGCGATCTCCTCCAGGGTGAACCCGAGCCGCTGCGCGGCCTTGATCACCCGCAGTGCGGTCACCGCCTCGGGCGAATACACCCGGTGCCCGCCGAGCGTCCGGTCCGGTTCGGGCAGCAGCCCTCGGCGCTCGTAGTACCGCAGTGTCTGTGGATTCACCCCGGCCGCCTCCGCAAGCTGTCCGCTGCGTAGGCCGGTCATCTCGGCAATCCCGCAGCCGCGGAGGCGCGCGTCGTGAGCGCGTCCAGGACTGCGGCCTGACTCGGCGGGACCGTGATCTCCAGCCACAGCTCGCCGCCGGTCGCCGTCAGGGTGAACGTGAAGAACGAGCAGCAGGCTGTCTCCCGGACAACCAGGCTGGCCGCCTGCTCGACCACCTCCGGGGAGGAGGCCAGATCCAGCCGCAGCCCCGTCAGGTCGTGCCGATCCAGCGCGCGTAGCGACCGCGTGAACAGATCGTCGAACTCCGCCACGCGCAGCGGGCGGTCAGCGGACGGCAAGGTGCACGATGTGGGCGTCCACGCCGCGTCCGGCTCGAGTGCGTCGGTGCTCATGCCAGGACGGTAAGCCTGTACCTACGTACAAGATGCAAGTGGAGGGAACGGTCACTATCGGACGGGTGAGCGGCGTTCGATCAGCACGGTGTCGTGCCAGACGCCGTTGAGTTGGGCGATGCGTTCGCGGATGCCGACGGTGCGGTATCCGGCCGAGTGGTGCAGGGCGATGCTGGTGCGGTTCTCGGTGAAGATCGAGGTTTGCAGGGTCCAGATGCCTGCGTCGTCTGCGGCGGTGACCTGCCTGTGTAGCAGGGCTTTGCCGACGCCTCGGCCGCGATGTCCGTCGGCGACGTAGACCGAGGTTTCGGCGACGCCGGCATAGCAGTCGCGTGTGGACATTGGGCTGGCGGCGGTCCAGCCGACGACCTCACCGTCGATCTCGGCGACCCAGCGATGCTCCGGCAGCCATTTCGCGTCCAGGCTGGCGCGGCTGGGCACGGTGGTCTCGAAGGTGGCCAGGCCGGTGGCGATGCCCTCGCCGTAGATGCGTCGCACCGAAGCCCAGTCGCCGGTTTCCAGGGCTCGCACGGTGACACCGGCGGGCAGGTTGTCCGGGCAGCACGGACGCGGGGCGAGCAGTCCCATGACGGCGTCGGCGGCGTGCGGCAGGCCGGCGCAGCAGGCTTCGTTGACGGTGACGATCGTGGCCGTGCCCTCCTTGTGCAGGCGCACGAAGCCGACGTCGGCGAGCTTGCGCACGTGGTGTGACGTGGTGGATTGGCTGGTGCCGAGGATCTCGGTGAGCGCGCCCACGGTGATGCCCTTGGGAGTGGTGGCGACCGCATGCAGCAGCCGGACCCGGACGGGTTCGGCCAGGCAGGCGAACCATTCGGCGTAGGTGGTGGCCTCGCCGGTGGGCAGGACCTGGGCTTGCGGCAACGCGATCGGCATACCGGCCAGTGTATCGATTGAAATCGATGGTTGCGTCTATCGATCTGGGTCGATACTCTCGGCCGTGTCAATCGAGCTGGATCGATGGAAGAGGTGCGGGATGAGCGACTTGCCTGTGGTGGTCGTTGGTGCGGGGCCGGTGGGCCTGGCCGCGGCGGCGGAACTGGCCGAGCGGGGGCAGACGCTGTTGGTGCTCGAACGCGGCGACCATGCGGGTGCGGCCGTGGCGCAGTGGCACCATGTGCGGCTGTTCTCCCGCTGGGCCGAGCTGGTCGCCCCCGCGGCACGGCGCCTGCTGGAGCCCCAAGGCTGGCAGCACCCCGACGTCGACGGCTACCCGACCGGAGAGGAGTGGGCACGGCTGTACCTGCGTCCGTTGGCTGACGCGCTCGGCGAGCGGGTGCGGTTTGGTGCCGAGGTGGTTGGGGTCGCGCGGCGGGGTCGGGATCGTGTGGTGGATGACGGGCGGGAGTCCGAGCCGCTGACCGTGCACGTCCGCACCGTCGACGGCGGGGAGGAGCGGATCACCGCGCGGGCGGTGATCGACGCCTCCGGCACATGGACGTCGCCAAACCCACTGGGCGGCGACGGGCTGCCCGCGATCGGTGAAACCGCGGCCGCGGACCGGATCGTCTACCAAGTGCCGAACCTCACCGACGCGACAGTGGCCGCGCGGTATGCGGGCAAACATGTTGTGGTCGCCGGCAGCGGCCATTCGGCGTTGACGGCACTTGTGGCGTTCGCCGGGCTGGCCGAGCGGCATCCGTCGACGCGGATCACGTGGCTCCTGCGGCGAGGAACCGTCGGCGCGGTGTTCGGCGGCGGGGAGGCCGACCAACTCCCTGCCCGCGGCGCCCTGGGTATGCGGGCGAAGGCCGCGGTCGAGGCGGGATACATCACGGTGGTGACCGGGTTCCGCACCGAGGCAGTTGAGCGCGGCAGTGATGGCCGGTTGGTGCTGTTGTCGTCGGAGGGGCAGCGGCTGGAGGCGGTGGACGAGGTGGCGGTGCTGGCCGGGTTTCGGCCGGACCTGTCGTGGTTGTCCGAAGTCCGCCTCGCGCTGGATGCGACGTTGCAGGCGCCGGTCGCGCTGGCACCACTGGTCGACCCGAACGTACATTCCTGCGGCACGGTCTACCCGCACGGCGTCAAGGAACTCGCGCATCCGGAGCCGAACCTCTATCTGGCCGGAATGAAGAGCTACGGCCGCGCACCGACCTTCCTGGCGATGACCGGGTACGAACAGGTCCGCTCGATCGCCGCCGCACTGGCTGGCGACCGGGAGTCCGCCGAGCGAGTGGAGCTGGTGCTGCCCGAGACCGGCGTCTGCGGCGGCTCGGGTGTGTTCGACGCGCAGCCCGATGACCAGAGCAGTTGCTGCGGCACACCCTCTGGGGCACAGGACCTGTCGCTGTCCGCACCATCCGCACGCTAACCCGAGGTGGTCGTTCCGGACGCGGCCACGCGGACGGGGTTGCGGCGGGTGCTGGTGGTGTTGTGCGCGACGGAGATCACCAGTTGGGGCGTGCTCTACTACGCCTTCCCCGTGCTCGCAGGACACATCACCGCTTCGACCGGCTGGTCGACCACCGCGATCACGGCGGCGTTGTCGGCCAGCCAGTTGGTCGCGGCACTGGTCGGCATCGCGGTCGGGCGGTGGCTGGATCACCGCGGCCCGCGCGGGGTGATGACCGCTGGCTCGCTGCTGGCGGTGCCCTCGGTCGTGGCGGTCGCTGTCTCGCCGAATCTGGTGTGCTTCCTGGTCGCGTGGCTGTTGGTCGGGGTGGCGATGGGCGCGGTGTTGTACCCGCCCGCGTTCGCCGCGCTTACCCGTTGGCACGGACCTAGCCGGGTTCGCGCACTGACCGTGCTGACGCTCGCGGCGGGGTTGGCCAGCACGGTGTTCGCACCGTTGACCGCGTGGCTGTCCGAGAGCTTGGACTGGCGCGCCACATACTTGGTGCTCGCCGGGATCCTCGCCCTGGTCACGATTCCTGGACACTGGTTCGGGCTGCGGTTGCCGTGGCCACCGCGCCCACCTATCGAGCCCCACCACGCGGCGGACCCGGGGCGGGTGGCGCGCAGCCGCGCGTTCCTCACCCTGGTCGTGGCGTTCGGTGTCGCGGCATTCGCCTCGTACGCAATCGTGGTCAACCTGGTGCCGCTGCTGGCCGAACGCGGCGTCGACACCGGCACGGCCGCGGTCGCGCTGGGACTCGGTGGGGCTGGGCAGGTCGCCGGCCGCCTCGGCTACGCCACCCTCACCCGCCGTACCAGCGTACGCACGCGGACTGCGCTGATCCTGCTCGCGATGGCTGCCACGACTGCGCTACTGGGTGTGCTCACCAGCGTGCTCGCGTTGGTGGCCGCGGCAGTTCTGGCGGGTATGGCGCGTGGCGTGTTTACCCTCTTGCAGGCCACCGCGGTCACCGACCGGTGGGGCGCGGCGCACTACGGGCACCTCACCGGACTGCTCTCCGCGCCATTGACGATCATGATGGCCCTCGCGCCGTTCGCCGGAGCCGCTCTCGCCGACCTGCTCGACGGCTACGCGACAACTTTCCTGCTGCTGGGCGCGATCACCGTCGGCGCCGCCCTGCTTTCCCTTACCAGTACACCGAAACCACCTTGAGAAGGACAGGAACGTGAACGAGATCGACGCGCTCGTCGTCGGCGGCGGACAGGCTGGACTCGCCGCCGCACACGCCCTACGCGTGGCGGGCCTCGACCCAGTCGTGCTGGAAGCCGGCGACGAGCCGGTCGGATCGTGGCCGTCCTACTACGACAGCCTGACCCTGTTCTCCCCAGCCCGCTACTCGGCCCTGCCGGGCATGACCTTCCCCGGCGACCCCGACCACTACCCCCACCGCGACGAGGTCATCGACTACCTACGCCGCTACGCCAAGAACCTCAACGCCGACATCCGCACGGGCCACCGCGTCGACACAGTGCACGCCGAGAACACCAGCTTCCGGGTGGAGTTGCCCGATGGCACCGAGCTGCGCGCACCGATCCTCATCGCGGCCACCGGCGCGTTCGGCCAACCCCATCGGCCCACGCTCCCCGGCCTCGACTCGTTCACAGGCACGCTGCTTCACTCAGCCGACTACCACGAGCCAACTCCGTTCGCCGAGCAGCGGATCGTGGTAGTCGGGGCAGCAAACTCCGCAGTCCAGATCGGCACCGAACTCGCCGAGCACGCCACCGTCACCCTCGCCACCCGCAAACCCGTCAAGTTCGCACCACAACGCCCGTTCGGGCGGGACGTGCACTTCTGGTCAGTCATCACCGGCTTCGACGCCGCGCCGATCGGGCCACTGCTGTCCACACCACCACCCGTGCCGGTCAACGACGACGGCCGCCACCGCCGCGCCATCACCGCCGGCCGTCCAGACCAACGGCGAATGTTCACCACCATCGACGGCACCCACCTCACCTGGGCCGACGGCACACGCGAACACGTCGACACGATCATCCTAGCCACCGGCTACCGCCCCAACCTGTCCTACCTCACCGACCTGGGCGCTGTCGCTATGGACGGCACCCCGCGCCACCGACGCGGACCGTCCACAACGCATCCCAGACTCGGATACGTGGGATTGGAATGGCAACGCAGCTTCTCCTCAGCCACACTGCGCGGCGTCGGTCGCGACGCCCATTACGTCGTCCGACGTCTGCTACGACGTTAAGCCGGGTAGCCGAAGGCGAGCCGGACCGGCTGGCCGTCGTGGGAGATCCGGGTGGCGATCGGCGCGCTGCCTGCGGCATAAGGTTCCTGGGAGACGAAGAACGCCCCGGCCAACTCCAGTTGCTGGGGTACGGGCGGGCCGGTGGTGGTGTCACTGTTGACGGCCTCGTCGACGGTGAGGTGCTCGACGGCGCGTGAGTCGGGCAACGAGGGCGCGTCTACCCAGCCCGCCGGGGATGCCGCAGGATCGAAACGAGTGCCCAGACAATGAACACGAAGCCCAATCCGAAGAAGCCGCCCCTAATGTAGACGCCCCACAGGGTGAAGGTCTCGAACGCTGTATGCAGCGCGGCGGTGTCGGTGTCCGGAACAGTCCCCACGTGCTGCATGACCGGAGCCGCGATGATCGTCGACACGATCGCGCCGAGCGCCGACACCGCGGCCAGGTAGATCGGCCACACGGCCTGCCGGGGCGCCGTCCGATCGAGTCGGTAGGCGATCGCGGCCCCGAAAACCAGTCCCCACAACAGGATCGCACCGATGGGGTACACGATGTTCCCGTTGCCCAGATCGGCCTGCCGGCTGTAGTCCGCCCATGCGACCACCCCGAGGTGTCGCCACGCTGGAGTGGCGACAAGGGCTCGGTCCACCAGTGACCCGAACAGTCCGCCGACGACCGTGGCCGCCACGACCAAGGTCGCAGTGATCGACAAGCCTTGTGCTGGTGTTCCCGTCATGGACCTAGTCCCTCGACAACCGCGGTGAAACCGCACTCAGTCCCGCCACGATCACGTCGATCGCCGCGTCGAGCTCCTCGGCCGGGGCGTCCGTGAGCCGCCACATGACCACCGTGAACAGCAGCGTCCGCGCTGCCACCTCGGCTGGATGGTCGCGCAACTCGCCCGCTGCGACCCGGGCCCGCAGATACCGCGCCAGCAAGGTTTCCGCCTCACCGGTCAGCTCCGCCATCCGCGCCCGCATCTCCGGGTGGGTCTGTGAGCGGGTCATCACCACTCGCACCAGGTCGATCCGCTCGCTCAACCGTTCGTACAGCCCCCGGGCCATCGACATCAAGACCTCGGACGCCGGCTCGCGCGACGGAATCGTCAACACGACTCGAAGTTCTGGCAGAAAGCCGTGCTTGTCGACCGCGGCCGCCAGCAAGGCTTCCTTGCTGGGGAAGTAGTGATAGATCAGGGCCGGAGCCACTCCGGCCTCCCGGCCGATGTCCTTGATGCTCGCACCCTCCACCCCGTGGCGGGCGAACACCACCAGCGCCGCATCCACCAGCCGCTCTCGACGGGACGCGTCGTCCGGCATCACAACTCCTGATTGATCGATCAATCAGGAGAATGGCACGACGTAGCCCTCGACGCAAGGCATGGGACAACGACAGGACGATCCACCGGAGGGCGATGTTTTGGCGCCTCACGGACAGTCCGCGGCGTGACGGTATGCCGCATCTCCCACCTGCGGTGACGAGGGCGACGGTCCAGGATGTGCGTCCGGCCAGCCCGCCAGCAGCCAGCTACCGTCGCGATCATGACCGTCGTTCGATCGCTGCTGCTGTTCGTCATGGCCGCGCTCGCCGAGGTCGGCGGCGCCTGGCTGGTTTGGCAAGGCTGGCGCGAACACCGCGGACTGTGGTGGATCGCCGCCGGCATCCTCGCGCTCGGCGTCTACGGATTCGTCGCCACCTTCCAACCCGAGCCGCATTTCGGTCGGATCCTCGCCGCCTACGGCGGCATCTTCGTCGCCGGCTCACTGGCCTGGGGCGTCGTCGTCGACAAGTCCCACCCCGACCATTGGGACTACCTTGGCGCCGGGCTCTGCTTGATCGGCGTCGCCGTGATCATGTACGCCCCCCGGACCTGACATCGCCCTACGCAAGGCCGCCGCGACCGGCGACTCAATCCCCGAGCTATCGCGTAACCGACGCCGACATCGACCGGCTCACGGCCGCCGGACAGACCGAGGACGCGATCTTCGAGATCCCCGTGGCCGCGACGGTCGGCGCCGCCCTGCCTAGTTTCGACGCCGGCTGGCGCGGTATCCACGGCTAGCCGCGGAGTGGGACCCGGGCTGCCCACGGCGCGTCCACCTGCCTGGATAGGTCGTCGACGTGCGCTCCTCACCCGCCCGGCGAGCCGGCGTTGACTCATGGACGTACGGGATCCATCATTATCTCAATGGACATTGAGATAATGGCCCGCCGATATCACGCCCTGGCCGACCCCGGCCGGCTGGCGATCGTCGACGCGCTGCTGGTGGGGGACTTGTCGCCGGGGGAACTGGGCCATGCCCTGGGCCTGTCGTCCAGCCTGCTCGCCCACCACTTGGGTGTGCTGCAAGACGCCGGTCTCGTTGTCCGAGCACGCTCGCATGCCGACGGGCGCCGCGCCTACGTCCGGCTGATCCCGGCGGCATTGGATTCGCTGAGGCCCACCACGAAGGTGACAGCGCCTCGGGTGGCATTCGTCTGTACCCGCAACGGCGCTCGCTCGCCGCTGGCCGCCGCGGTGTGGCGGACCCGCAGCCAGATACCGGTCACCTCTGCTGGCACCCACCCCGGGCCCAGCCTGCACCCGCGAGCCATCAGCATCGCCGACCGCCACGGTCTGGACCTCGGCTCCCGGCGTACGGCTCACATCCGTGACGTGCTGCGTCCCACCGATCTGGTCGTCGCCGTGTGCGACAACGCTCATGAGGAGCTGGGCTCCGTGCGACGCCATGTGCACTGGTCGGTCCCGGATCCCGGGCAGGTCGACACGGACGAGATCTTCGAGGACGTCCTGGCGCAGCTCACCGAGCGCATCGGCACGCTCGCCGCTCTCACCAGCTGACCGCGGTTTCCTCCCACGCTCACGGACAAGGACTTGTGTTCATGCAACCTGACCAGAACCCGACGTCAGACGCCGAGCGGGTCGGTCTCGGCGTCATCGCTCGCGAGTGGGGGCGGATCGGGTGCATCGGGTTCGGCGGTCCACCTACCCACATCGCGTTGCTGCGCCAGCTGTGTGTGCAGCGACGGGAGTGGCTGTCGGACAAAGAGTTCGAGGACGGGATCGCGGCGACCAATCTGTTGCCCGGCCCAGCCTCGACTCAGCTGGCCATCCTGTGTGCCTGGCGATTGCGGGGAGCATCAGGTGCACTGATCGGCGGCGTGTGCTTCATCGTGCCGGGTCTGATCGCGATCCTCGCCCTGGCCACGCTGTTCCTCGCGACACAGCCGCCGTTGTGGGCAGTGGGCGCTGCGGCCGGAGCTGGCGCAGCGGTCCCGGCAGTAGCCATGCACGCAGCTGTGGGACTGATTCCGGCGAGCTGGAAGCGGGCAGGAGCCGCGACGGCCGCCCGTGCCCGCTGGATCTGCTATCTGGTCGCCGGGGCGACTGCCGCCGCGCTGACCGGTCCCTGGCTGGTGCTGGTCCTGATCATCTCCGGGCTGATCGAGACCGGGATTCGTGCCCCGTTCTCCGGCAGGCTGCCGGCGTTGCCGCTGATGGTGGCGGCTCCCGCCGTGGCGACTGGCAGCGGGCTGCTCGCTGTCGCCTGGGTCGCGGCGAAAGTCGGCGCACTGTCCTACGGCGGCGGGTTCGTGATCATCCCGCTCATGCAGCACGACGCGGTGCACACCTACGGCTGGATGACCGACGCCCAGTTCCTCGACGCCGTCGCACTCGGCCAGATCACCCCTGGCCCGGTCGTGCAGACCGTCGCCGTCGTCGGCTACGCCGCCGCAGGACTCGCCGGTGGCTTGCTGGCCGCGCTGGTCGCCTTCGCTCCCTCGTTCGCCTTCGTTCTGATCGGCGGCCCATATCTCGATCGCCTACAGGACAACCACAGGGTGCAGGCCTTCCTCACCGGCGCCGGTGCCGCGGCAATCGGAGCCATCGCCGGATCCACGATCCCACTCGCCATGGCTCTACAGCACCCATGGCAGTTCGCCGTGCTCGCCGCGACCGCAGCCTGGCTACTGGTGCTACGCAAAGGTGTGGTCACCGCACTTGTCGGCGCCGGCATCGCCGGCGCCCTGCTGATCGGATAGCACCGCACATTTGCTATGGGCTACGGCTACGCCAGTTCTCCAACTGTGCGCGGAAGAAAGGTCTGCCGGTCGAGTAGGGCACCAAAGATGTGCTGACCGAGGCGTTCGGCGGTCATGGGGTCGAGGAGTTCACCGGGAATGGACGGGTGCTCGCGCATCCAGATCCCGGCGGTGGCTGCGCTGGTGAAGGTATTGAGGTCGTCGCAGCAACAGTCCGCTGACGGTCCGGTACCGACGGCCGCGCTGTAGAAGACGACCGCGGTGGCGGGATTCCAGGCGTAGTGTCGTTTGTGGACAGTGATGGTCACGGGTTGGTGGGTGACCGGGTCGGTGGAGATGACGGTGGCGTCGGTGTCGAGCATGGCCGGTATTCCGAGGGCGTCGATCGCGCACATCGCGGACACCTCGACCCCGGTGGTGAGCTGGACGCGGTGACGTGTCGGGACCGCGGAGAAAGGGTAGGCGACACCGATCGCCCTGGCCGGGTTGAGCCGGATCACGTCGGCGTCGTGCAACTGCGTGAGAATCGTGTCGGCTGTGGCGCCGTTGGCCGCCGCGATCTGTTGCAGTGCCGCGTTGGTTGGGGGTTCGCCGGTGGTGGCGAACGCCCGCAGGATCGCCTGATGCACCGCGCGTGCGGCTGGGTCGGTCGGGGCGATGCGGGTCCGCAGGCCCTCCGCCGATGTGTCGGCCGTGTTCTCGGGTCGGCTGCAGCAATCCTGCTCGGCCAGTGCTGCCGCTGCGACGGTGACTGCGGGTGGTGGTGTGCCAGGCACATTGAGGGCCGTGCGGAGTTGTGCCACCGACGGTGTGCCGGTCGGGTTGCCGGTTTCGTCGCGGTAGAGCCGGCACGACACGCTCGGCGCGTGCCCGGGTTCCGCGAACGGGTCGATGCCGTTGACGAGCACGGTCGGTGAGCCGTTCATGCCGACTCTGATGGCCTGCTCAGGGGTGTCGATGACCTCGGCGGTGACAGTGACGTCCTCGCGACCGGCCAGCACTGCAGCGAGTCGCTGCTGCAGCGGGGCGACGTTCGGGCAGTCAGGCACGGACAGGATCTGCAGCTTCATCACGACTCTCCGGTCTGCTTGTGCAGGGGTTGGCGGCAGGGCACAGGCGGGCCACGAGTGGATCAAATCGGATCACCACCTTGATCAGAGACTCTCGCATGGGGGCCAGGTCGGCCACGCGGGCCTAGATATCCGCAGCCGGGAGCCGCCAGCTCCCGCCGGGCATTCGCAGACAGGCGGCCGTCCACACGGCGTCGGCTCCGGCACTTGCGGTGGGTTCGTCAGGCAGGTTGTTGTCCCGCTTTCAAAGTGACTGCGGTGTTCTGCGGATCGGATTGAGCCGCGGCAGGATGGTCGCGGTATCCGGCCGGGGGCGCGGTAGCAGCCCGCGCCGCTCCTAGTAGCGCAACGTCTGGGGTTGACGCCGGGCCAGGCCCTGGGCGAGCAGGTGGAACACTCGGATGAGCACGCGAGCCCTGCCGTGGCCGACATCGAGAACGCCACTGGGCTCGGTCAGATCCGCGATCGTCAGGGTGCTGGTCACGGTCGTACCTCCCGGCTGGGTTGATGTTCGGTCGCGACCGTATGGTCTGCCCCCGGGGTGAGGGTCAAGTGCTCGCAGTACATCGGGGATCGCCTACCCAGCAGGCGTCGCTGTGGCCGGCGAGGTCGGCCTGGTGAGTGGCTTCGAACTCGTCTATGCGGCTTAGGGTCTGCTGCAGCTCAGCGACGCGCGCGGTGAGTCGGTGTCGCGAGTGGTGGAGTAATTCGGCCAGCCGGGGACCGATGGGTGCTGCGGTACGTGTCAGCTCGCGGATCTCGGCCACGGTCAGGCCCACATTCCGTAGCTGGCCGATCAGCCGGACACACCACAGGGCGTCGGCGTCGAACAGCCGGTAGTTCGCGGCACTGCGGCCGACGGTATAGATCAGCCCCCAGTCCGTGTACTGCCGCAGGGTCTTGATCGGCACACCGGTGCGCCGGGACAGCTGGCCGATCGTCATCAACTGGGTCTGCTGCCTGCTGCCGGTCATCGTTGCCCCTTTCTGCCTGAGCTCAGGAGGCGCAGCAGGACAGTTTCGCGACGTCGCGGGTGAAGGTTTGGGCGGCGAGTTTGAGGCCTTCGGCCATGGTCAGGTAAGGGGACCACTGGTTGGCCAGCTGCTGCACCGTCATTTGGTTGGTGAGGGCGGTGACGGCGGTGGTGATCACCTCGCCGGCGCTTTCGGCGATCACGTGCGCGCCGAGCAGTCGTCCGGTGCCGTGTTCGGCGACGAGTTTGATCAGGCCGCGGGCGTCCCGGTTGACCAACGCACGCGGCACGTACTCCAGCGTCAGCACACGACACTCAGACTGGTATCCCTGTTCGACGGCCTGGGCGTCGGTCAGGCCGGCCGATGCGATCTGCGGGCTGGTGAATGTCACCTTCGGCAGCGGGTGGTAGTCCAGTGTGCGATGTGCGTCGTCGAAGGCGTTGTCGGCCATCAGGGTGCCGTGGGCGGCGGCGACGTAGACGAACTGCGGGTGGCCGGTGACGTCCCCGGCAGCCCAGATCCGTGGATGGCTGGTGCGCAGGTACTGGTCCACCATGACCTCGCCGCGGGCCCCGGTCTTCACTCCGACCGCGTCCAAGTTCAGGCCCGCGGTGATCGGCCGGCGGCCAGTGGCCACCAGCACTTGCTCGGCTCGCAGCGCGCGGGGGTGGCCATCCGAAGCACTGAATGTGAGTTGGTAGTCGGCCGGGCCGCGCTCGACCTGGGTGGTCGTGGTGTCGGTCAGGACCCGGATGCCCTCGTCGCGGAACACCTCCGCGAGCACCGCGCTGATCTCGGGTTCCTCGAACGGTGCCAGCCGGGGCAATGCCTCCAGCACGGTGACCTCAACGCCCAGCCGCTGCCACAACTGGGCCTGCTCCAGGCCGACGGCGTTGCCGCCGAGCACGATCATCGAGGCGGGCAGGCGATCGAGCTCCATCGCCGTAGTCGAGGTCAGATACCCCGCCTCGGTGAGGCCGTCGATCGGGGGTGCCCACGGGGCCGAGCCGGTGGCGACCAGGTAATGCTCGGCCGTCACCCTGGTCACCTCTCCGCCAGCTGGTTCGACGTCCAGTGCCGGACCTGAGCCGGTGGCGATGAACCGAGCGGTGCCGGGCAGGATGTCCCAGCCGTACTCGTCGGCCAGGTCGATGTACTTCCCTGCGCGCAGTGTCTCCACCAGATCCCGCTTTCCGCCGATCAGGGCAGGCAGGTCCACGTTGGCCGCGCTGGTGTGGATGCCGGGGAACCACGCATCGAGGGCGCTGTGGCGGGCCTCGGCCGCGGCCAGCAACGCCTTGGACGGCACGCACCCGGTGCTCACACACGTCCCGCCGACGGTGCCGCGTTCGATCATCACCACGCTGCGGCCCTTGGCCCGCGCGGCGATGGCCGCCGCGAATCCAGCCGCACCCGAACCAATCACCGCCAGGTCATATGGCATGCCACACTCCGCTCAGTCGACAAACTGGACGTATTCGCCCAGGCGAATACACTAGAGCCTACTGTAGCATTCTGATATCCGGATACATGTGACTCGATCGAGGGACGGCCGCCATGCCGGAGATTCACCCGACGACCGCGACGCTGCTGCCAGTGGAGGCAGATGGGGTGCAGGTGGTGGCCAAGTTCTTCCGGGCGCTGGGGGACCCGGTGCGGCTGCGGCTGTTGGAGTTCCTGCTGCACGCCGAGCACACAGTAACCGAGTGCGTGGCCCAGGTCGGGTTGTCGCAGGGCAGGGTGTCCAGCCACCTGAGTTGCTTGGCCGACTGCGGCTACGTGGCGCTGCGCAGGGAGGGCCGTTTCTCCTACTACCGGGTGGCCGACGCGCGTGTCGCTGACCTGGTACTACTGGCCCGTTCGCTGGCCGCCGAGAACACTGCGGCATTGGCGACCTGTGTGCGAATCGACGACCAGCAAGTAGCCCCACGACCTGCTCCGACCCAATCCTGAACGTCAGCCCGGGGCGGTCGGCCGACGCGGAGCGGTCGGCATCCTTAGCTGGGAGCAGTTCGACGCGGCCGAGTGCGGCAATGCCAATCACCTGGCGGGCTGGCTGCGCAGCCGAGGAGCACAACGCGCCAGCGAGGCGAGCCGGTGATCGCTGCGACAGAACGGGTTGCAGCGCGGCACCATCCGGATTCACTTGTGTGGCGAGGAATCAGCGAGCGCCGCCGCGGGACATCAGGGCCCAACGACATGCTCTCGTAGTGAGTCGACATAGTCCGCGTCCACGAGCCACGTCGTCGTGTCGATCACGTTGCCTTGCTCGTCGAGCAGGACTTTGGTTTCCAGGGACGGCGAGTTGACCTTGGCCGACAGGTCCCCAGGCTTGTTGGGCGCCACCTTCCAGTCCGGTCGGCCGAAACCGTCGCGCCATCCGACCAGCCATGGGCTCGGCTCGTCAACATCAACCAACACCACGACGACAGTGAATGCCTTGCCGCCCAACTTATCATCGAGGCCGGCAATGAGCTGCATGCCGACCGAGTCGGGACAGGTCGATCTGGTGAACCAGATGAGCGACTTCTTCCCAGCCAGCGATGCCTTCGTGATCGACGTGCCATCGGCCCCGGTCAGGGTGAACTCCGGGAACGGTTGCACGCCATCGGCCGGAGTCGACTCGACAGCGGCCCCGGGTTGCACCCGTGCGCCGTCTGATGTCCCTCGTGCGGAACCCACGACCACCGCCAAGGCAGCCACCACGAGCGCGGCGCATGCAACGGCAATGCGGGTTCGCCTCTGTCGCGTCCACTGCACCCTTTGGGCAGCAGGTGTCACACCCACCATCGTCTCCAGTTTCGGTCGTTCCGTTGCGTGCTTGTGGCCGTGTTGCCCTGAGCCGCTCTAGGCGAGTTTGTCCACCTGCTCAAGGAGAGTGGTCATGCTGCCGGCAGGTTCACCGTCGGTGTAGGTGATGCGCCCGTTGGTGTCGAGTAGGAAGTAGATGTCGGTGTAGGACTTGGGGTTGTAGGCGTAGGTCAGGTCGGCGGAGGAGGTGCCGAAGATCCAGTCCGGGTCGCCGTACAAGGCACCGGCCAGGTTTTTGCCGAAGTCCGCGATGCTGGGGCCGGGTTGCCCCAGGTCCTGGTACATCTCGATTTCCACCACCCGGACGTTGTTGGCCCGAAGCCGGGGGAACTCGTGCGCCACGGCGGGAGTGCCGGCCTGGCAGGACGGGCACCAGGTGGCTACGAACCACAGCAGGGTCGGCCGACCGCGCAGGGACGCCACGGTCATGGTTGCCCCGGAGACAGTGGTGAACTGTCCGTCCGGGGCGGGGTGACCGCTGGTCGCTGACGCTGGGGCCGAAGAGGCTGTGGTGTGGTTGGCGAGCCGGACAACGGTGATGGTCGCGGCGATGGCGAGAACCGTGGCGGTGGTGGCGATCCAGCCCCATCGCCGCCGTCGGCGGCTTGCGGCACGGGCTGCCTGTCGGCGGCGCCGGTTCGGGGTCGCTTGACCGGTCGGCGGGGTGCGGCTCATCGTGGTTGTCCGTCCTGGTCGGTGGCGGCGGTCTCGTAGGGCTCGGCGTCGCCGGCCGCATCGTTGTCAGTAGTGGGACAGCCCTGCGCGCTCAGGCAGGTGCTGCGGGCGATGCGGCGCAGACCCCACCATGCGGTCGCCACCAGCACGGCGAGGCTCCCGGCGAGGAACTCGGTCTGGTGGGTGGCGAAGAAGTACTGCCAGGCGCCCGTCGTGCCATACACCTGCGCGGTGGACAGCCCGACAAACGCCAGCAGGGTCGGCAGCACTGGGCTGCAGCACAGCAAACTGGGGAGCAGGCTGCCCAGGACCGCCAACCAGCCTGCGGTCACGGCGGACCGGCCGGCCGCGACCTGGCGGATCGCGTAGATCTGCACGACGAGCACGAAGGCCATCCCCAGTCCGAGGATCACGCTCCAGGCGATCATCGCGGGGGTGAGATAGGCCCAGTTGGCGGTGGAGAAGCGCTGGGTGTAGCCGAATGGCAGCAGGATCGTGTAGGCGACGCCGGTCACCACGGCCGCTACAGCGAAGCCGACCAGTCGCCCGGGTGAGGTGAGGACCTCCGTGGCGGTGGCGAGCACCGAACGCCGAGTGTCCTCACCAGCTGAGTCGTCGAGGCTCGGTGTTGCGGTCACTGCGGGCAGCTCCTGTCGCAGCGGCGATGGTGGTGATGCCGCCACCACAGCGCGGTTCCCACGCCGGCCGCCGCGACGGTCGCGGCGCCACCGACGCCCAACAGCGTCCATCCGGCGGTGACCGCACCGGCGACGAGCAGGTGCGACCCGAAGCAGGCCAGTACCGCGCTCAGGCCGATCAGCGAGGTGCTCCCGTAAGCGGCCAGCCAAGTGCTCAGATGGCCGCGCCCGCCGGTGGCGCTCGGTGCGGCTGGGATCTCCGGCGACGGCCCGGATGGGCTGGTGGGCGTACGTGTCATGGGATGTCTCCTGCGCCGTGGCGCCCGGACAGGAAGTCCGGGACTGCGGACCCAGCACGGCACTCTACTACGTATTCGTAGATCCAGTTATAACGTTGGGTGATCGTCCGCGTGCGACTACGAGCGCAAGGTCCACAGCGGCCGGGATCCCACTGCGGCGAAGGTGCCTACGCACACGGCCAGGCTGGGCAGGACGGCGTGCGGGGTGATGAGTGCGCAAGCGCACCAGGCGAACGCGGCGGCGAGCACGATGCCGAGCGCAACAACCACGACACCGGCAGCAGGGGCCGGTTGACGGGGTTGCTGCAGGCGGCGAATCCGGTAGCGCAGGTGCTCCGGATCGCCGAAGGACGCGGCCGAGCCCGATCCAGTGGCCGCGACGCGGGCGAGTCCGATGCGGGCCAGGGCGGAGAGCAGTGGGGCGGTGCCGACCAGCCGGGCGGCCTCGGCGTCGGCCGCCGCTTCCAGTTCTTGGCGTAATCCGTTCCAGGCGCGGCGTACCGGGGGGAGGAACTGGTAGGCGCGTGCGACCGGCGCGGCGAGTAGGAGCAGCCGAGGGTGTCCGAGCCGCACGTGGGCGCCTTCGTGTTCCAGGACGGCGTGGCGCTCGGCGGGGTCGAGCAGGTTGAGCAGTCCGGTGGTGACGACCGCCCGGGGATGCAGCATGCCGCCGGCGTAGGCGAGCGGTTCGGCGGCCGGGACGATCCACACCGAGCCGCCCCCGCTCAGGCGGCATTGGGTGGCGCCGGCCAAGGCGAGCCCACGGGGCTCGGTGCGCCGCGCAAAGGACAGAGCGCGGGCGCCCTGCCAGGCCAGCGGGCTCAACGCGACCAGCACGAGCCCGATACCGGCCAGTTGCCACGGCCCAGCGTCGATGCCGAACCAGCTCTCGCCGAGCCGGCAGGCGGCCGGTCCGGATGCCGACCGAGTCAGTATGCCGGCCAGGCCGAGCCCGGCGCAGGCCAGCCACCCTGCCGGCAGCAAGCTCCAGCCGACGAGGCTGACCAGGTGACCCACCGCGAGCAGGCGCGGCGACGCTTGGCGCAGTCGGCGGGTGGACAGCAGGGTCGGGATGATGGCGAAGACGGCCAACGCCAGCGCGGCGGCCGCGACGTGGGTCATGTCCGCCGGGCCCGGTCCAGGATGGCGGCCAGATCGGCCGCCAGCGCGGGATCGTCGATGTCCTCGACCAGGTGCGCGAGCACGGCGCGCGGGTCGCGGGCCGAGGCGAGCAGCTGGCCGATCGCCTGGGCGGTCAGCTCGTCCGGGTCGCCGGCCGCCCGGAACCGCATGACGCGGCCGTCCGGGACCCGCTCGACGAGTCCCTTGCCGACCAGCCTGGCCAGCACGGTCATCAGCGTTGTGTAGGCCAGCGCGCGATCGGCGAACTGCGCCTGCAGCTGCTTGCCGGTGACCGGAGCGGAGATCGTCCACAGCCGCCGCAGGACCTCGGCCTCCAGCTCGCCGACCGGTCGGCCGGCGATCACTCGTCTCGGCATCGCGGAATCCCTTGTCAGGTGCCGGTGTCGGTGGGGTTTCTGCGGCGGGCGACGTATTCGGTGTAAGTGCGCAGGGTAGCGAGGGTTTCGTCGCTGAGCAGCCGGGAGTAGGTGATGATCGGCGTGCCAGGAGCGAGGTCGGTGAGGGCGTCGGTGGATCCTTGCGAGGCGATGATGGCCTCGCAGGAGGCAAGGACCGCCGTGAGGTTGTCCTGGTGCACGTGTGCGTGCCGAGGGGCACTGCTGAACGTGATCCCGGCGCGGCGCAGGGAAGCTTCCATCCGCGGAGGGCCTTCGGGTTCGGTGCACACGATGGCCACCTGCTTGCCGCCGCATTCCTCGGTGATGCGGCGCAGGGAGTGCAGCGAGGGGCCGATACCGGCGGCCAGCAGCGGCAGGTCAGCCTCAGCGAGGACGGGCTGGGCCTGATCGAGGCTGTAGAAGGCGACCACGGCGAAGTCAAAACCGGCCAGCCGCTGCGCCCGCTGGGCGGGGTCGGCACGCTGCAGGTGGGCGAGCAGGGCGGCGTCGACGACGCTGTCGGGCAGGGTCTGGCTGACGGTGGTGCGCAGGAAGTCCAGTTCGCCTTGGTATTCGTCGATGACGAGAATTCGCGCGGCAGGGACGGCTGTCCGTGCGGCGGCCTGGTAGTAGGCCAGCTCGGCGAATTCCCGGGCGGTGAAGCCGGCGGCCTCGGCCCGCCGCAGCGCCTGCGTGACGATCTCGCGTAGCGCCCCGGCCACGGTAGCGGCGACGGTGGCCGCGCCGGCGGCCACGGTGGTGCCGCCCCCGGCCCGGGTGCTGAGGTAGCCCTCGGCTTCCAGCAACCGATACACCTGGGCGACGGTGTTGCGATTGATGTCGAGGAACTCGGCGAGCTGCCGGATGGTCGGCAACCGGTCTCCGGGACGGAGGTCGCCCACCGAGATCGCCGCGACGATCTGGTCGCGGATCTGGGTGGCCAGCGGGATGCCGAGAGTCCGGCTCACCGCGATGTTGACCTCCACCGGGCTGCCCACCTCCGCTGCGTCGCGATCCTGTCGTGAACGGATTGTCATACTGCCAGCCTCCATCCGCACGCCGCCTCCTGCACCAACCCTAACCAACTTGGCCTATTGACATAGGACAAGTGGGACTTTTACCGTGCGTTGCACACGCTCGTGCCCTGAATACGGGGAGGAACGATGGCGGAGCGGTCGACAGGTGGATGTTGCTCAGACCCGGAGCGCGCGACTCCGTTCGCGCAGCGCGTCGAGGTCGGGCAACGACGGCGGGTGTTGCTGCGACGCGCGATGCTGGTGTCCTGCGCGGTGCTGTGCGCCGTGGCGTTGCTGCTGTCGGTGGTGGGGGTGTCCACCGCGGTGGCGTATCGGCTGGAATGGGCTGCCGCGGTGTGTGCTGCCGTGGTGCTGCTGGGCTGGGCGCGCTCGGCGATGACGACGGGTCGGGTGCCATGGCGGCTGGTGGTCGGTGTAGCTGCGGTCGTGGCCGGGTTCGTGTGGCATCCCCTGGTGCCAGCACTGGTCGCGCTCGCCGCCCTGACCGAACATGTGCTGCGTCCCTCCGACCAGCAAGCGGCCGTGCCGCAGGGGGGCTCGACGTCCACCGTTGTCGGGCAGCCGGGCTGAGGGCCGGGAATGTCCTCGTTTGTGTTCATGAAGCTGCTGGAGACCAGCTCCACCCGCTACGACCTGGGGATGCGGGTGCTCAGCGGCGGTCGGATCACCCAGCTGTACCGCGATGTCACCGCCCAGGTCCCTGCGCGGGGACGGATCCTGGAGGTGGGCTGCGGCACTGGGGGCGTGACTGCCGAGCTGGTGAGCCCTAGCCGCGAGATCGTGGCGGTGGACCGATCACCGCAGATGTTGGCCGTCGCCGAGCGCAAGCTGGCCGCATCGATCACGCAGGGCCGGGTGAGGCTGCAGCCGGTGAGCATCACCGGCCTGGAACGGGTGTTCGGGGCGGAGTCGTTCGACGCGGTGGTGTGCTGCCTGGTGCTCTCCGAGCTCACCGAGACCGAGGAATGCTACGCCCTGGACGTGTTCTGTGGTCTGCTGCGCCCCGGTGGCGTCCTTGTGGTGGCTGACGAGGTCGTGCCAGAACGGCGGCTGCGGCGCTGGGCGTACCGAGCCCAACGATTCCCGATGGCAGCGCTGACATACGTGCTCACCCAGACCACCACTCACGCCGCCCACGGCCTGGAAGGCAAGGTCACCGATCGGGGCTTGCAGGACGTGGCGGCCACCCGCTCGCATGGCCAGTCGTTTCAGATCGTGCAGGGAAGGAAACCGGCATGCCGCCTGCAGCCCCAGCCGTAACCCACCGCGGCGTCGGGGGCGGGGTGCGCTCGGCCGCTCAACTGGTGTTCCGGTCCTTCCCGTTCCCCACCGAACCGGGCCTGCGGGTCTTCGGCACCCCGGACCGATCCTCGCCGGTGTTCGTCACCAGCAACTTCGACTACACCGTGCGGCTGGTGTCGCGGGTGCTGGAGAACTATGACTGCTATCTGCTGGTTGCCCCCACCGGCGGGGTCAACGTGTGGTGTGCCTCGGCGGGCGGGCATTTCGGGGTGGACGAGGTCGAGGCCGCGATCAAACTCAGCGGCATCGGCGACCTCGTCGATCACCACCGGCTGGTCCTGCCCCGGCTGACCGCGCCTGGCGTGGACCCGAAGGAAGTGCGGTCCCGGACCGGCTGGCGGGTGGTGTTCGGCCCGATCGACATCGACGAGCTACCCGGCTGGCTGGACGAGAGCTTCCCCCGCCTGGTTGCCGATGTCGTGACGTTCCCGGTCGCGCGGCGGGTGGAGATGGGCATCGGCGCCGGGCTGTGGCCGGCCGGCCTGCTCGGCGTTCCGGCCGCGATCATCGGCGGCTGGCAGGCAGGGCTGCTCACCGCCGGCTTGGCCTATGTCCTGTCCGTCCTGTTCGCGGTGGCCTACCCGCGATTGCCGGCCGCTCCCGGTCTACCGCAAGCCGTGCCACTGGCCGGGGTGCTCGGCGTGGTCGCCGCGGCGACGGCCTGGGGCAGCGGCGGCACAGTGTTCGACATCGTGTTCTGGGCAGTGACCCTCGCGTTGATGGGACTGCTGATCGGCCTCGACTTCCCCAGCTGGTCCCCAACCGATGTGTGCAAGCAACAACTGCTGTGCTTCCTGTATCCGGCAACCCTGGCACCAGCGGGTTTCCTGCCCACAGTGGACGAACCGGCCTGCGTCGACGGCTGCGACATCTGCGTGAAGATCTGCCCCAAGGGCGCGATGACGCTGCAGGACAACCACAAGGCCACGCTGCTCGATCCGGACGGCTGCCTCAGTTGCTTCGCCTGCGTGCAGCAATGCCCCGTCGACGCCATCAGCTAGCCCCGCCACCACAGCGGCCGACCACATTTTCGACCACAAAGGACTATCGTTGCCATGACCACTGACACCGCCACCCCCGCGCCAGCGGAAGGCGGCCTGTTCGGCGAGGCGGATCTGAGTCAGGAACGCCTGTTCCGCCGCAACGTGTCCTTCTTCGCCGCAGCCGCCACCTGCATGCTCAGCGGACTAGTGATCATGCTGTGGGTCCACAGCGAGCCGTGGACCACCATCGGCCACGGGATCAGCCTGATCGGACTCGCCCTGGGCACACCGATGTTCCTCATCGCGGCCAAGACCGTGCTGTTCGCCCGCAACAAACTGACCACCGAAGTGTTCATCACCCTCGCGCTCATCGCGGTCGTCTATGAACAGGAGTACTGGTACGCCTCCTGGGTCGTGTTCATCCTCTGGCTCGGAGAAACCCTGATGGCCTGGGCCGGCCGCCACGCCCGCAACGCCGTGGAAGCCCTGATGAAACTCGTGCCCCGCCAGGCGCGGCTGCTCACCAAAGACGGCACCCGAATGGTGCCTGTCGAGAAAGTCGCTGTGGGACAGCTCGTCGCGGTGCATCCCGACGAGCGGATCCCCGTTGACGGGGTGATCGAACACGGCGAGACCGCGGTGGACGAGTCGATGCTCACCGGGGAATCCGTGCCCGCCGACCACGGTGTCGGCGACCACGTCTACGCCGGCACCTCCAACCTGCAAGGCATCATCCACGTGCGCGCCACCGTCGCCGCCGAGGACAACGCGGTGGCCCGCATCGTCACGCTCATGCGCCAAGCCCAACGCGCGCACGTACCGGCCAAACGGACCGTCGACCTGTTCCTGCGCTGGTTCCTGCCGCTGGTCCTGCTCGCCGCCGCGATCGCTGGCATCCTCACCGGGTCACTGGAACGAGTCGCGGCGATCCTGCTCGTCATCACCCCCTGCGCGTTCACCGCGTCCACACCGCTGGCGTTGATCGCCACCGTCGGCAACGCCGCCCGCCGTGGTCTGGTCATCAAGGGCGGTTCCGCGATCGAGGCTTGTAGCCGCACCCAGGTGGTGTTGCTGGACAAGACCGGCACGCTGACCGCCTCCACCCCGCAACTGGTCACCATCGACAGCTTCGGCCACACCGAGAACGAGGTCCTCACCCTCGCCGCGATCGCGGAGAAGCCCTCCACCCACCCGCTCGCCCGCGCCATCGGCGCCGCGGCCACCCAACGGGACCTGGACATCCCCGATCCGCAGCACTTCGAGGTCGCCAGCGGCCACGGCGTTCTTGCCGTCCACACCGGACACAATCTGGCCGTCGGCAACGAACGCTTCCTGCAACGGCGCAGCTTCCCCATCCCCGCCACGGTGCGCGCCCAAGCCGCCCGCCGCGAAGAAGCCGGGTACACCGTCGCCTACGTCGTCGACGGCCGCACCGTGATCGGGCTTCTCGGGTTCCTCGCCCAACCCCGCAACAGCGCCGCACAGGTGATCGCCGGGCTACGCAAGCTCGGGGTCCGCGACATCGTCATGGTCACCGGCGACCGATCCCGCCCCGCCCAAGCCGTCGCCACCCAACTCGGGATCGACTACCGCGCCCAGGCCACCCCCGAAGCCAAACTCGAAGAAGTCCAACGCTGGAAACACCAGGGCAACGTCGTGACGATGATCGGCGACGGCATCAACGACGCCACCGCCCTCGCCGCGGCAGACGTCGGGGTCGCGATGGTCACCCCCGGCGCCGAAGTCGCCGCGCTGGCCGCCGACATCGTCGTGCACGGCGACCACCTGTCCCGCGTGCTGGCCGCCGCCCGCCTGTGCCGGCGCGGGATCCGCACCATCCAGATCAACATCCTCTTCGCCACCGGCTACAACATCGTCGGCCTGATCCTGGCCCTGGCCGGGTTGATCTCACCCGGCACCGCGGTGCTCTTCCACGCCGCCAGCTTCATCTCCGTCGTCCTCAACTCCGCCCTCGTCCTCCTCTACAACCCCAAAGTCCCCGACGACACCGACGCCCCCGGACAACGCGCCCTGGCCCACGCCGCCTAACCGGCACCCGCGTCGACGCTCCCGCAGCCGAACGAGGTTCACCACCACGAAAACAAAATGAGACAACGAGAGGTGCCTACGCCATGGATCGAAGTTCCATCGCCGAACGCATCAGCACCGCGCTCGCACTGAACACCGCACCGGTCGCGCTCACCTTCACCGACACCCCACCCGCCGGTGTCCCCGCACCCGCCCACCCGGTCGCCTCAACCTGCGCGTTCTGGCGAATGGCCGAACAAGGCGTCTTCTACGCCACCGCCGAAGAACACTTCAACTGCGTGCTCGGCGCGATGGTAATGGGCTTCGCCCTACCTGAACAGCAGCAACAAGAACTCGGCGCCGTCGTCACCACCGCATGCGACTGCAACTACCTCGACGCCGCTGAACCCGCCAAAATCCCCACCAACACCAAAGCGAGCACCGGCATCCTCTACGGCCCACTCACCGACCTACCCATCGACCCCGACGTCGTCGTACTCTGGCTCACCCCCCGCCAAGCCATGCTCTACAACGAAGCCGCCGGCAGCGCCAGCTGGACCACCACCGACGCCCCCAGGGCCAACGGCCGCCCCGCCTGCGCCGCACTCCCCACCGCCATGTCCAGCCACACCGCCACAATCTCCCTGGGCTGCATGGGCATGCGCACATACACCGAAATCTCCGACGACCGACTCCTCGCCGCCATCCCCGGCACCGAACTCGAAACCTTCACCGACTCCCTGAACACCATCGCCACCGCCAACCAGAAAATGCAGACCTACTACGAAGGCCGCAAAGCCGAAGTCGCCGCGACTGTCTGATCCCAGCTGGTCCTTACCGCCTTCCCGACCCACCGGTCCACTCGGCTAGGTGGGCCGGGAAAGGGCGCTATCCCCATCGCCCGGCCGCCCTCAGGACGTCACCATCGTGACACCGCCCGACCGGCGCGAGGAAACCCGGACTCTGTCGACCACGTCCACCGGGTAGCCGTCCGCGCCGTTCTGCTCGGCGCCGTTGAGGTCGTGCACCCGCTGGTATCCGTGCGCGACCGAGGCCTCGACGAACGCCCGCAACGACGGTGTCACGGCGTCCGAGCGTTGCTGGGTTCGGAAGCGAACCGGTCCGCCCGTGATACGCGTCCTCGCGGGTAGGTGTGTTCTCCAGCAGTTTGACCGTCGGTAGCACGTCTTCGTACGACCAGCCGTCGATGCCATGCTTGGCCGAGTTGGCGAAGTCGGTGGGACGCGCGTAGCGCGACGCAGGCGTTCACCGCCGAGCTGCCACCGAGGACCCTTGCCGCGCGGTGTCGGGAGTTTCGGTGGGCGCCATCCAAGTAGGCGGCCAACATCGTCCAACTCCAAGATCCGCCGCCCGGATTACCTACCCAACGTTGCGTGACGCAGCACTAGACCGCCCCGGTGGGCCATGCCGAACAAGACCAGCCTTGGCCGTCCCACTCGACGAGGAAGGGTTCGGCATGGGCGAGAGGTGTTCCCCATACCCGTGAGCCGAGACCACAGAGCAGACTCACCGCGACCGTGAGGGTGGCGACGTGACCGACTACCGCGACGGTGGTACCTGAGTGTCTTGCCGCGATCTCCGTAAAGGCCGAACTCACCCGGGCAAGGACCTCGTGGCCGGTCTCGCCATCGGCGACTCGTCGGTCCAGGTCTTGATGAACCACCCAAGCATGGAGCACTTCAGCCGTCTGTGCCCGAATGACGGGGTCAACCGTGCCTTCGGCTGTGCCGATCCCGACCTCGACCAGCTCGGTCATGGTGGCGACGTCGAGGTTCATTGTGGCCGCGATGGTGTCGGCGGTCTGGCGTGCGCGCAATGCCGTGCTGGCATAGACTTTGACGATCGGCTCATGTGCGAGTGCACGGGCGGCAGCCGCTGCTTGTTCATGGCCCCGTGGTGTCAACGGTGCTCTGGGAACGGCGCCGGCGACACCGCCGATGACATTCTCGGACTCGGCATGGCGCAGACACCACAGGCGGGCACGATCGATAGGCGGGCACGATCGATCATGAGGGCAGCGTAGATGTCGCGGCGCCCTTCCGGTGGCGATTACGTCGTAGCAGGGTCATGACCCACCGGACGGTGAGCGCCACTGCTCCGCAGCCAGCCCCGAGCCAGCATGCGTCCCCCAGGCCACTCGCTGGGCCATGTCAAGTGTCCGGAACCCAGCAAGCATTCGACGCAGCAGGGTACTGATCAGCATTTCCGCCAGGATGGAACCGAGAACCTGACCAAGAGAAGGGTAACGGCAACAAGCCCAGCACCGTTGCGGTGGCGGACATCAGAACGGTCACCAACCGGCGCCAGTTGACCGAATCGCCGAGCGGAACGAGAAGGGCCAGGCCGATCGCGTATCTGATCTGAGCCAACGAGGCCGACCGAGCAAGGGGTGTGTGCGGGCATGGCCAGGGATTCGGCTATCGGTGATAAGAGCGGCGGCGTAGTAGAGGTTCAGCACGCTGAGCCCGATGGCTGCCCGAACCCTTGAGGTCGGTCAGGTGGTCAGGCATATCTCAGCCCTGAGTGGACGCGATCGAGTGCCGCCGGGGGCATGAAGTAGCTGCGGGAATCGTGCGGAGTCTTGGCGAGTAGGTCGAAGGTGCGGTGGAGGTTCGCGACGGTGGGGAGGTCGTGGGTGCGGTGTGCGCCGAGTGGGTGTCGTGTGTGAGCGAGGTCTGGTTGGCGATCGTCTGGGAAGGACAGAAGTGTGAATGGCCTTCGATGGTGGGGTGTGTGGCTCACCGTGCAGGGAGCCGGTTCGGTCAACGAGTTGGTCGCCGCACTCGCTGAGATTCCCGGGGTGCTGTCCGTGTCCGGCGACGACGCCAACAGCCTCGCCGCTTGATCTCACCTTGCCGCCGGGGATGGCGTCAGCGTAGGGCGGTGAACAGGTCGGCGACCCGGGCGTCCCGGTTGCCCAGCGGTGTCAGGTTCCACCGGCGTTCGATGGTGGCCATGATCGAGGTGGTGTCGTGGGCGGTGTGGTCCACACTGAACGATCGGCGCAGTTGCGGGGAGATGAGCAGGGCGGGGATGCGGGTGCCCGGCCCCCACTGGTCGGCGACCCCGTGCCGGGCCGCGGCCGGTGGCGGGACGTGGTCCCATTGCCCGCCGAACTCGTCGTAGGTCACCACGATCAGGGTGTGCGCCGCGTCCGGGCCGTTCTCGACGGCCTTGATCAGGTCGACCAGGTGCAGGCTGCCGGCGTCCTCGCTGGCGTAGCCGGGGTGCTCGTTCTCCTCGCCGACCGGCTTGATGAAGCTCACCGGCTTGAGTCGCCCGGCCTTGGCGGCGGAGATGAACTCCACCTCGTCTCGCAAGTGGGCGGCGCGGGCCGGGGTCCCGGGGGCGAGGGTGGCGTAGTAGTTGAACGGCTGGTGGTGGTACTGGAAAGTGGCGTCGGGGCAGTTCGGGTACGTCGCGCCCGCTGCTGTGCGTGGGCTGGTGCAGGTGCCGGGCGTGCTGCCGTTGGTCCAGCCTGGTCCGCCGACGTTGCCGTTGGCGTTGTCCCATCCGCCGGAGTACCACGCCCAGTCCACTCCCGCGGCGGACAGCCGATCGCCGATGGTCGGGGTGGTCTGCGGTGGCAGCCGCCGCGCCACCGGCGTGCCTGGGGCGTAGGGCTGATACGGCGGCTGGATGGTGTTGATCGCGAAGTCCCCGCACACCGTCCCGGCCGGCGGCGCCATCCCGGCCGGCACCAGGCACGTCCCGTCCGGGTTGGCGGCCTGGGTCAGTGCCCGATCGGCCGTGCCCGGGGTGGCCGGGTGCAGCGGTGTGCCGGCCGGGAAGCCGTCCGGGCCGACGACCGAGTGCAGGTCGTCCGGCCCGCCGCGCACGGCGCCGGGCCAGGTCGGGGTGTACGGGGTGATCAGCCACTGGTGGTTGAGGAACGACCCGCCGAACGCGCCTTGGAACAACCGGTCGGCGATCGCGTAGTCCGGCGCGTGCCTGCCGTGCAGGTACTCGTAGATCGGCAGACCCCGGGTGTCGTACGTGCCCATCACCAGACCGACCGCGTCACTGCCGGCCACGTACCGGTTCATCGCCCCGCCGTTGATCTGGTACTGCTCGTTGTAGAAGCGGTGCACCAGATCCCGCGTGCAGCCCCCGGGCAAACCCTGTCCTTTCGGGATGCCGTTGGGCACGAACTGGCCGGGCTTCGGGCACGTCGTGTCCGGCGGCTGGATGTAGGTGTCGATCGAGAACGGCCGATTGGTGAACGCCGAGGTCGACCCGCAGGTGACCGGCAGCGGCGGCGAGGTCAGGTTGACGTCGTTCTGCGGCAGGCACGGCAACCGCGAGCCGTCCGGGGCGACCTGGCGCTGCGCATGGGCGTGACGCAGCCCGTCCACGCCCTCCCAACCGCCGAACAGGTTGTCGAAGCTGTGGTTCTCCTCGTAGATCACCACGATGTGGTCGATTCCACCGTGATGCCCGCGATCCGGCCAGGCGCCTGCCGGGACCGCGCTGACTACCAGCGCGGGGACCGCCAACCCGGCGATCATGCCTCGTCGCACCATCCGGGACCACATATCGCGCCTCCATCCACGTTCGACCGCGCCCAGCAGCATCACCCGTCCGCCGGGCGAGATCAAGCCAGCCCGCCCTAACCCCACCTCAGGGCGAACTTCCGGCCGGTCGTGTCCCGGGTACGGTCCGCCTACCAAAGTCCATCCGGAAGGAACCGAACATGCGCCTGCGGCTGCGACCTCGGGACACCACGTTCTTCACGCTGTTCGTCAAGGCAGGCGCGAACATCAGCGACTCCGTCGAGGTGCTGCGCCAGTACGTCAACGCCCCGCCGGAACAGCATCAGGAGTTATCCCAGCGGATGCACGAGGTCGAGCACGCCGGGGACGAGGCGACGCACGACATTCTCGACCATCTCAACCGCGCCTTCATCACCCCGTTCGACCGGGAGGACATCTATCGGCTCGCCGTCCGGCTGGACGACGTGATCGACTTCATCGACGCCGCGGTCGACCTTGCCACCCTGTACCAACTGCGAGACCTGCCCGCCGGGGTACACACTCAGGTGGAGTTGCTGTGCCAGGCGGCTGCCCTGACCGTCGAGGCGATGCCGAAACTGGCCAAACCATCCACCCTGGACACCTACTGGGTGCGCGTGAACGACCTGGAGAACGAAGCCGACCAAGTCTACCGGCGGCTGCTGTCATGGCTGTTCAGCGGCGAACTGGACACGTTGACCGTACTGAAACTCAAGGAGATCGTCGACCAGCTCGAATCGGCCGCGGACGCCTTCGAGCACGTGGCCGACGTGGTGCACACGATCGCGGTCAAGGAGTCCTGACCGGTGAGTTCGGCGGATCTGGTGCTGCTTGTCCTGATTGTCCTTTCTCTGGCGTTCGACTTCACCAACGGTTTCCACGACGCCGCGAACGCGATCGCCTCGGCGGTATCGACCAAGGCGCTGTCCCTGCGCGGGGCGTTGGTGCTGGCCGGAATCATGAACCTGGCCGGCGCGCTGGCCGGCACCGGAGTGGCGGTGACCGTCGCCAAAGGCGTGATCAGCACACCGACCCACGGGGTGACCGTGGTGATCGCGGCCGTGCTCGGGGCGATCACCTGGAACCTGATCACCTGGTACTTCGGCCTGCCCTCGTCGTCATCGCACGCGTTGATCGGCGGCCTGGTCGGCGCCGCACTGGCCTCGGCGACGACCGTGCAGTGGGGCGGCGTGGTCGAGAAGGTCGTGCTGCCGATGGTCATCTCGCCCGCTGTCGGGTTCATCCTCGGCTACCTGGTGATGACGGGGATGCTCTGGCTGTTCCGGTCCGCCGACGCACATCGCGTCAGCCGTGGGATGCGCCGGGCACAGATCCTGTCCGCGGCGAGCCTGGCGTTCGGGCACGGCCTGCAGGACGCGCAGAAGAGCATGGGAGTGATCGTGCTCGGCCTCGTGATCACCGGCCGGCAGACGGGATTCGACGTGCCGTTCTGGGTGATCGCGCTGTGCGCGCTCGCACTCGCCGCCGGAACATATGCGGGCGGTCTGCGGATCATGCGGACCCTCGGCCGGCGAATCTTCCCGCTCACGCCGCCGTACGGCTTCGCCGCCGAGATCTCCGCGTCCTCAGTGCTTTACCTGACCGCGTTCGTGTTCGCCGCACCGATCTCCACCACCCACGTGATCACGTCCGCGATCATGGGCGTGGGCGCCACCCGCCGTCGCTCCGCCGTCCGCTGGGCAGTGGCCGGCAACATCGTCGCCGGGTGGGTACTCACCCTGCCCGCCGCTGCCGCCGTCGCAGCCCTCACCTATGCCCTGACACGCCTCTTCTGACAGGTACGTAACGGGCATCGCTAGGCTCATTGTCCATGCGAGAGACCTTCCACGGCGAGTTGACTCGGCTGCGCGAGCAGTTGGTCGCGATGTGCGCGTTGGCCGCCCAGGCGATGCAGCAGGCCAGTCAGGCGTTGCTGACCGCTGACCTCGGCCTGGCCGAGCAGGTGATCAGCGGCGACACCGCGCTGGACCAGGCCCGCGGTAACTGTGAGGCGAACGCGCACAGTCTGCTGGCGTTGCAGGCCCCGGTCGCTGGTGACCTGCGGAGCATCCTGGCCGCGGTCTACTCGGCGGAGAAGATCGAGCGCATGGGCGATCTGGCCGCCCACGTCGCCGATACCGCCCGCTTCAGTCACCCCAACCACGCGGTACCCGCTGACCTTGAGGACCCGTTCGCCGAACTGGGCAGGATCGCTGCTGGGATGGCGGACCGGCTGGGTGAACTGATCGACCAGCCCGGTGTCGAGGGCTACGCCGAGCTCAACGAGACCGACCACGCCGTCGATGCCCTGCACGCCCAGGTGCTGGCCACGATCACCGGCTCCGGCTGGCCACACGGCGTGCGCTCGGCCACCAGCCTGGCCCTGTTGGCCCGCTTCTACGAACGCTTCGCCGACCAGACCGTCTCGGTCGCCAGGCGGTTGGACTTCGCCACGACGGGCGAGATCCCCACGTAGTCGTGGTTGACGAGGCTCCGCCGCCGTCATACTCCCTGTCCTCGGTGGAGTTCTCGTGTGTCCTGCCGATGCTGCATGGACTGACCACAGTGGACTGGCCAACGGAACGCCGGGATACGTCCGGGCATCGCTGGGTCGCCGAGACCTCCGTCTACGTCGCCGACGGCCACCGCGGCCGAGGAGTCGGCAAAGCCCTGCTGGCACAAGGAAGTCACCGCCGCCGCCCCCGCCGGACTCCGTGGCGGTCTGTGATCTACGTCCGGGACCTGCTCATCGCCGCGGGCGTGCTCCCGCCGATCGACCGGTTCCTGTTCCTGTTCGAGCAGTGGCTGCCCGGATGGCTGGCCGCGATCGACGATCCTGATCACCGCAAGATCTTGAACCGCCACGCCGCGTGGCACGTCCTGCGCAAACTCCGCCGCGTCGCTGCCGACGGGCCGATCGGTGGTTACCGCAACAACAACGCGCGTCAGCAACTGAAGATGGCCGCGGTGTTCCTGACCGACCTTGCCGACCGCGGCCGTGATCTGGCCGGCTGCACCCAGGCCGAACTCGACCGGTGGTTCGCCGGGCACCCGACGGCCACCGATCAGAGCCTGTCCGGCCATTCCTGCGCTGGTGCGTCGAGCAGCGCCGGATGCCCAGGCTCCGGCTGCCGCCCACCGCGCGCACCGGTGGGGCTCCCATCGACCAGCAGCGCCTGGCACTGATCCGGCGGGTACTCATCGACTCGGCCGTGCCCGACGTCGACCGGGTGGTTGGGCTGCTGATCCTGCTCTACGCGCAGCCGCTGAACCGGATCGCCCGGCTTACGGTCGATGACGTCCTGGTCGACGGGGACGACATGCTGCTGCGGTTGGGCGACCCGCTCACACCGGTACCGGAGCCGTTCGCCGAGGTGTTGGCCCGCTACGTCGCCCACCGCTCGAACCAGACCACCGCGACCAACCCCAACAGCCGACTGTTGTTCTCCGGTCGCCGAGCTGGCCAACCGATGCACACCACGTCCCTGCGGCTACATCTACGGAACCTTGGGATTCCCAACATGGACAGCCGCAGCGCCGCCATCGGAGCCCTGCTGCTGCGGGCTCCCGCACCGGTCGTGGCCGGGATGCTCGGCTACCACGTCGTGCGCACTGAGGCCATTGCCGCTGATGCCGGCGCCACCTGGAAGCGCTACGCAGCCGGTGACCACGCACGACGCGCGGTTACCGCACCGAGTGTGGGCACGCCACAGTGGACGCGTAGGGGATCACCTGCCTGGCCGGGAACCGGGCTGATGTTCGAGGGAACGATCTTCTTGACCTGAGCGCTTCGGTAAGTAAATACTTACCGTTCGTGGACGCTAACCAAGTCGGCGACGGATGGGACGCGCTGGGAGATCGCACCCGGCGTGCCATCGTCGCGTGCCTGGCCGAGCGGCCCCGGGCCGTAGGTGAACTTGCCGACGAGTTACCGGTCAGCAGGCCTGCGGTGTCCCAGCATCTGAAGGTGCTCAAGGACGCGGGGCTGGTCACCGATCGGATGGCTGGCACCCGCCGGATTTATCGGCTCAACCCGGCCGGCGTGGCCGCGTTGCGTGATCAACTCGACACATTCTGGAACCGGGCGCTGACCGGCTATGAGGACGTCGTCGAACAACCGACAGAGGAGAGTTCATGACCCAGGCAGCGACCGCGGTGGTCCGCAAGCAGCTCGTCGTCGAGGCTCCGCTCGAGCGCGCGTTCACGGTGTTCACCGAGCGGTTCGGGGACTTCAAACCGGCGGAGCACAACCTGCTCGGTGCGGAGATCGCCGAGACCGTGTTCGAGCCGCGGGTCGGCGGCCATATCTATGATCGCGGCGTGGACGGCAGCGAGTGCCGCTGGGCGCGCGTTCTCGCTTACGAGCCACCGGACCGTGTGGTGTTCAGCTGGGACATCGGCCCGCAGTGGCAGATCGAGACCGAGCCGGACAACACCAGCGAGGTCGAGGTCCGGTTTGTCGCCGAGACTCCGCAGCGCACCCGGGTGGAGCTGGAGCACCGCAACATCGATCGGCACGGCCCGGGTTGGCAGGCTGTCACCGACGGCATCGCAGGCGACGCGGGATGGCCGCTGTACCTGGCCCGGTACGCCGCCCTGTTGACGGAGGCCGGCTGAATGTCACCGATCATCACGAGTACCGAGGTGGACCGGGCGGCGGAGGACGTTTTCGCCTACGCCACGGACCCGACTCGCTTCTCCGAATGGCAGCAGGGTGTCGTGGACGGCCGGATGGACGACTCTGGTACCCCGAGCGTGGGGACGCGATGTCTCACGACCCGGCGTATCGGCTTCGCCAATCGGCAGGTCACCGCCGAACTCGCGCACATCGACCCACCGAAAACCTGGGGTGTGCGCGGTATTGACGGGCCTATCCGGGCCGTTGTGGACGTCACCGTCGAGCCGCTGACCGATACTCGGTCACGCTTGACCATCGCGATCGACTTCGAGGGCCACGGCATCGGCAAGGTCCTCGTGCCCCTCGTCGTTCGCTCCGGAGCACGCAAGGAGATGCCGGCCAATCTGGCGACGTTGAAACAGCGGCTCGAGGGCGCGACATAGGGGTCAGGAACGTTCGTCCGAGCTGGGTCGCGGCCTCCCGGCGCCGCCGATGGGAAGTGAAGACCGTGACGCCACACGAGCGGGACGATCAGCTTGCCCACGCCCAGCGTGCGCACTGGCAGTCCACTTACAGCACCCCATCCCGGTATGTACGGCGAGACGCCATCCGCCCCGGCCCGCCACGCCGCAGGCGTCTTCCGCGCAGCGCAGGCCCGCGATGTACTGGAACTGGGCACTGGGCACGGCCGCGACGCGCTGCACTTCGCCCGCGAGGGATTCATCGTCCAGGCCACCGACTTCAGTCCCGCCGGCCTGCAGCAGCTTGAGGACACCGCCCGCGATCAAGGCATCGAGCAGCGGGTCACCACGGTGGTGCACGACGTACGCGACCCGCTGCCGCTGCCCGACGCCTCCGTCGACGCTGTCTTCGCCCACATGCTGCTGTGCATGGCCTTGTCCACCAAGGAAATCCACGCTGCGGTGGCCGAAGTCCAGCGCGTCCTACGGCCCGGCGGGGTGTTCGTCTACACCGTCCGTCACACCGGCGACGCGCACTACGGCGCCGGCATCCCCCACGGAGACGACATCTACGAACACGGCGGCTTCGCCGTGCACTTCTTCGGCCGCGACCTGGTCGACGCCCTCGCCGACAGCTGGAATCTGACTGAGGTCCACGCCTTCGAAGAAGGCGACCTGCCTCGCCGCCTCTGGCGCATCTCCCAGGCCCTCCCGCGGTGACCGACACCCAGTATTGGTCTGTTGTGCGACACCCTGTCCGATCGTTCTCACAGCCGAAAAGCGAACACCTCACGGGGTGGTGACTGCCCCGGACTACCGCTAGTCAGCCATATCAGGCCCAATTCCGGATAGGCGACCCCGCCAGTAAGCGCTGGAACGAGACTTCCAGCGAGGATCGCAACGCCACGACGTGGACGATGCTGGACTCGACCGCACAGAACGGGATGGAATTGGACGGCACGGTGGAATCACTGGAAGCCATGACAAACCATCCTCCAAGCAGCACGGAAGCGAGTCCACACAGGCAGTGTCGACACCAACTCACGATCGATACGCGGGAATGGACGGACGGTACGCCTGGTCCGTCGAAGCGTGGAATCCCTCATCGGATCGTATTCGTCGCACGGAAACACATGCTGTGGTACCGGATTCGCTGGCCGTGGTTCGCGTTCTGTAATTGGGTACGACGGGTGATCTGTCACTGGGGTGATCACGATCCTCGTCAGGGTGGTTGCGGGGCAGCCCGCAGGGCATGGACATCGCCGGCTTACTGTGGCTGTCACGTGGTGGTGTATCGCTCGGGCAGCCGGCGTGCCAGCGCGATTTGCCCGATGGCTTCGACGTGCTGGTGGGACGCAGCTTCTGCACGGATCGAATTGCGTGGCCGGCCTGCAGTCCGGCAGGGTCGGCACGGTGGGCGAGAGTGTTCTGCTTTCAGAGTTTTGGCAAACCCAGATTAGGAAAGAGCGAGACCTGCTTGGTGCGGGTCGTCGATGACGGCAACGCGATCAACGCAGTCGGTTGAGCCAGCATGCTCGGCCTGGGCCGTTGATGGCTTCAGGTCATCCGATCGTGGTCTGGGTAATGGCCCGCGGCCGGTTTACCGTGAAGAGTATCGTGCCGCCGATTCATGATCCCGACCAGTTTCGGTGTGGCTGGGTTGCGGTCGAGTTGGTGGGCGGCCCGCACGACGGTGGCCGGGTGCGGGTGCGGACGCTGGATGGCCTGCCGGAGGACTCTGTGGTGGTCGATGGGATGACCTACCTGCGGCGGGACCGCACTGGGGGGACCGGCGCTGGTGGCGGCGGGTGGTGCTTCGACCTGGCAGACTAACCGCTCACCGGTGAGTGCAGCTGGCGCTGGGTCCAGTGGTGCGGTCTGTCGCTCGAGTGTGGCTGTGGGTCGTTTCCGCGCAGCCGGGCAGCGAATCACCTGGTGGCCTGGGGTCACCCGCGCAGGTGATCACGCTGGCATGAGCTGACTGCCCAGTTGGACCGTGAAGCGCGCCGGACAAGGGCTAAGGCCGGCGCCGGTTGGGTTTTTGGCTCTGCGCAGGACCTCCTGCTGACCTTGGGGGCCTGGTTCGTCGCCGCCACCGACCTGCATTCCGACACGACCTACGCGGCCCCGCGACACAAGCGCGCGGCACACGCGGCATGGTCTATGCCGAGGGCTACTACTTCGCAGACGGTAACGTCCACCTTGGAGCGTGGTGTGCCACGACCGCCGGTGAGATCCACTATGGACCGGCCGCGAACGCCTGCCGTGGAGTGGCCATGCCGGCGAGTTTCCGCCGCACGGTCACGCGGCGGACCGGCTCTGCTGGAGTGTTCATCACACAACCGAGGGACGACTTCCAACTGCTGCGCGCCGGCTTGCCACCGGGTGCCGTCCTCGACGTTGGCTACCAGCATACGGACGTCGACAGCTAATCACCTCGGCTCAGCACGGTCGTCAAGGGTGCCCTGTGCTTTTCGGGGATGAGCCCGGGAGCCGCCACGAAAGGTTGGGATAGGCAGCCTGCTGGATGTGGAAGCTCAGCCGCCGTGAGGCCAACCCGGCGATTTCCACTTAGCACGTGTCAGAACCTTTGTTCTCCCCGTAGGCGGCCGGTGTACTCCACAGGTGACGGGCGCTCGATCGGGTGCAACTTGAGCTCGGATGGGGGAAGGCCGGTGCTGACCGGGCGGTCCACGGTCCAGTCTGGACGCGATCCGTATGTCCGCTGAGCGCTTGCCGATTGGGAGGACTTCCCCATGCGTGCTCGTCACCTCACCGCTGTCGTCGCCGCCGTGGCCCTTGCTGTGGGCATACCCGCGTCGGCGAACGCCACAACCGGCGACTTTCTGTACAAAGCCGGGCCCCTTCCCGGGGTCCTAACGGGGCTCGCCGACCCGGAAAGCGGGGTATGCATCGACCTGCCCGACATCGGAGACCATCCGGGATATGCGCCGGAGAACTTGACCACATCGACCGCCACGGTGTTCCTGGACGCCGGCTGCGAGGGCGATGTCTTCCGCGTGATGAACCCCGGAAAGAGACTCGGCGATCGACTGAAGCTGCGTTCGGTCGTCTTCTCCTGAGCCAGGAGCCCTGTCTCGGTGGTCGGGTCGCGCGGTTGGGCCGCGTTCTGGCCCCAGGTCTCCCCGCCGCCTCCAGATGTCATGGGGCAGGCCGTGCACCACGTTCTCCCGTGTCAGCCAAGGACAGCGTTCGTCGCCGTTCGCGGCCTCGGCCGTACACCTTTGGCGACGACAACATCTCCGCGAACGTGATCATGGCCAAGACCGGGCACAAGGGCCCGCAGTCGGTGCAGCGCCAGCTTGGTTCGCTGACCTGCCGTCTTGTCCGCGCGCGGGTCGTGCGATCCTCACAAACCGCGTTGTTGCGACTGACGTACTTGATCACGGTGCAGTTGTTCCGTTGATTGGATCTACTCGCCCGACGCTCGGCCACCAAGGATGTCGAGATCCTGGTCCTGCGCCACGGGCTATCGGTCTTGCGCAGCCCGGTGCGTGCGCCCCGGGCGAACGCGATCGCGGAACGCTGGGTGGGCAGCGTGCGCAGGGAGTGTTTGGGCCGGTTGCTCATCGTCAACCGACGTCATCTTGAACAGGTGTTGGCCGAGTATGTCGAGCACTTCAACTGTCATCGACCGCACCGGGCGCTGAACCAGCGGACGTTCCCGCTGGTTAACGGCATGCCGTCGCCATAGAGGACGGCTACCGCGTGATCCTTCGAGTTGCCTATTTCGAGATCGAAGGAGAACACTCGATGGCCGCATCTGAGAGCCTGACGCTGTCGGTGATCTTCGATTGCGCCGTGAGGCGCTGTGGTTCGAGTGGAGGTGAGAGACCGCCACCGTTGGCCTGTCGCAGCGGGTCAGCATAGCTGAGGGCAGCCTGAGCCGGGTGGTGCCGGCGAGGGTGGGAGCAGCCCTGACAACGCCGGGACGTGTTCAGTACCGCCAGATGGCGCAGGTCCGGCAAGCGAGATGGAGAGGAGTACGCGAGGAACCGGCGTGACGACGTCCTTCAATACCGACACCGGCTCAAACCTGGCGGATCTGGGCCGTGCGCGGTGCGTCTCCTCGTCCGATATGGACGCGGGAACTCCCATTCTGGTGGTCGAGAGCGGGAATGGGAGGCCACGAGGAAAGTCTGCGGCGTACTCGTTGGCGAAGCCGCTGGGACATAGCCGGGCTCCTACTCCGACGAACGAATCACAGTGAACACGGGAACCACTTCAACCCGTCCAAGCGCAACCGGTGGATTTTCGGCGATCGGGGCACCGGCGCCTACCTGCCCAAGTTCGCTTGGACGAAGATCGTCCGACATTCGATGGTCGTTGGGAACGCCTCTCCCGACGACCCGGCGCTGACCGACTACTGGACTCAGCGCCGCCGCAGGCAGCCGCCCCCCGCCGCTGAGCGCGCCCGTCCGGCACCTCCTTGGTGTCCAACAAGGACGATGTGCGATCTGCGGCGGGCTTCTGCTGCATGCCGACCAATACCCGCAAAGCCCCCAGGAATGGGAGCAGTGGGTGCGCGTCACGCTGGTGGCGATCCGCAAGCAACACGCCATCACCATGGCGCATGGCACGTACGGTTCTGAGGGGGCGGCGGCGCGGTAACGTGCCGCCGCAACCCGACTCCTGTCCCCGCTGCTGGCAAACATCGCCCCGGTCGGCGCTCGACGAGCACCTGCACGGACCATGGAAACCAGGCGGGTTCATGTCCACCGAATCCCGGCGCGCGGTCCGTCGCCGCAAAGGGTTGTCGACGTGGCGGTTGGTCCGCTACGCCGACGACTTCGTCGCCCTGGTCTTTGGCAGCCAGGAAGACACTGCGGCGTTGCGCGAGGAGATCGCCACGGTGCTCGCGCCGATGGGGCTCCGCCTATCCGAGGCGAAGACCCAGGTCGTGCACATGGCTGAGGGATTCGACTTCCTGGGGTTCCACGTCCAGTGGCGCCGCAAGCGAGGCACGAACCGGTGGCACGTATGCGCCTTCATCGCTAACCGTCCTATTCGGTGGGTGAAAGCAAGGATACGTGCCCTCACAAACAGGTTGTCGCAGCAGAGCATGGGTTCCGTGCTGATCAGGCTCAACCAGATCATGCGCGGATGGGCCAACTACCTTAAGCACGCCGTGGCCAAGCACACCTTCGATATCCTGGAACACTTCGTCTGGTGGCGAGTGATCAGGATGCTGAGGATACGGCACCGCTGGAGGTGGAAGGATTCCCGTCGCCGGTTTGCCACGCCCACCGGGCGATGGCGACGACCGGCAATGGACGGGATCGAGCTGTTCAACATCGCAACGGTGCCGGTTACCCGATGCCGCTACCGCGCCAGCAACATCCCCAACCCTTGGACGCCTGCAAACCACGCCTGACAGTAGACATCGTGGAGAGCCCGTTGCGCTGAGAGGCGCACGGCGGTTCGGCGAGAGGTCCGGGGAAACGGACCGGGAGCAATCCCAGCACCGCGCCCCGGGCCCACTCAGCGATCAACATTCGGGCAGATCTTCGCTATATCCGGGACAGTCGGAATCGGTAAGACGTCCCTGGCGGTGCGGTGGGCCCACCGCACCGCCGAGCGATTCCCAGATGGGCAGTTGTACATCAACCTCCGCGGCTACGACCCCGGTCGATAGCGTCCGTTTCATGCGCGCCGGCGCGGTGTTCGGTGAGGGCGTGCTGGAGCGTTGCGGGGAAGCCATCCGCCCGTTGCTCGACGGCGTAGCCCGCGTCGACTCCATGCTTGTGGTCGGCCAGGCGTATCGCGTTCCTGGCACTCGAGGCGTGCGAAATGCCGCTTGCGGTCCAGCTGAGCAGTGAGCTCAAGAGTTCATGAAGCGCGGTCGCGGTGTCGCCTGCCGAGAAATCCGAAGCCTCGCTTGTCGTGGCCGGATCGCGCGGTCTTGGCAGCGCTGCCCGAATCCCTCCCAAGGTCCTACGTGCCGTCGAATTGTCACGCCGGGAACGTTGCTGCGCTGGCACCGCCGGTTAGTCGCCGCACGGTGGCGGCAGCCGAAACCACCGGGCCGTCCGCCGATCAGCGACGACCTGATCGCCTGATCGTGCGCCTGGCGAGGGAAAACCGGACCTGGGGTGCGGTGCGTATCCAGCGCGAGTTCGGCCTCCTCGGCTATCGGGTTGCCGCCTCGACCCATCCGCAAGATCCTCCGTGCCAACAGGATCTCGCCGCCGACGCACCACGACGATACCTGGCGCACCTTTCTGCGCGCCCCAGGCCGACAGTCTGCTGGCGATCAACTTCTTCCACATCGACACCGTGACGCTGAAACGCTTGTATGTCGCGTTCGTCATTGAGATCAACACACGTCGGGTCCACCTGCCCGGCGCCACCCAGCATCCGACCGGGCACTGGGTGGTTCAGGTGGCCCGCGGTCTCGCCGGTGATCCGGAGGAGGCCGGGCACCGATTCAGATACCTGATTCGCGACCGCGACGCCAAGTTTGTTAGCACGATTGGCTTTCCGTGCTGCGACGGATTAGATCAAGGATTTGATAACCAGCATCTTCTCCATGAAGCTTCACATCCCATGTGACAGCTACCCTTCGCCGGTCGCTATGCTCTTGCACTCTCAAGGTCAGCGGCGTCCCCCTGAAGAAACAGTCAATACCCCCATCCACGAATTTCCATTCGAATGGAGTGCGAAACTCTGAGTGATATGCGGACATCGTGGTGTAATTGGTCCAAACTCCGGGTGTGCGGCCTTTCGCGATGAGCATCTCGTCAAATACTTCGGGAGCGCCAATGTGTCGCAAAATACCGTAGCCAGCGCCGAGATTCGGCATGGCATGGAGGCTGGACTCGAGAAGTGCTCGATACGCTCGGTTGGCTGATGGGAGAATAACTGTACCCGACAGGGCAAACCATCCGACTGTATTGATCACCGTACGTGGAAGTATCCAATCTCGCAGTTGTAGAATATCTTGGCGGGAATGTCTGGCATGCGGATTTCGTTGTTGAAGTGATCGGCCATTGTGGACCAGTTCCGTCGCCACTGGGCCGCCGAAATAACTCGTTAGGGCCATACCTAAAACCGCCATGGAGCCCGAAAATGCCTCGGGCAAGGCGCGAGATTTAGATGTCTTGTTGAACGATTTGGTCGCTGTCAGTTTTCGCGGAACGATTGTCGGCGTCTTTCCGAAATCGGCTTGAGGAAGAGGGGTAAGGTCTTGCCAAGGCAGCTTTGTCCATTGGTCAAGTTCAACCCGCAACCCGGGAGATGAAGCGTATGAATTTATGATTTCCGCTGCGTCGCGATATGGGTATGCCTTTGGGGTCGCTACCTGCATGTCTCTCATTATCTGACGTGCCACAGTCGCGATGTCGGAGCACAATACGGATATCGACTGAAGATCGCACACCAAATGATGAACACAAATTAATAACTCTTTTTCGCCTTCCTGCTCACCGATGTTTTCTACAACTACGAACCGCACCATTGATGAGTGAATGTCGAGCGTCGAAGCGGCGTCAATCGCAATGCGACGTACGGCGGCTTCTCGCTCCGACGGAGGAAGATCTCGAAGACTGGCACGGTCCAGGCGAAAATTCTCTGATGCACAGGGTATGTACTGTTCCCAGCCGGTTTCGCCCTGTCGAAACGTCGCTCGCAACGCATCATGTTTCTTCCACACATAATCAACGGTCCTGACCACCGCGTCATATCTCATTTCGGCGGGCAGAATCTGTCTGACAATAAGTGGGAATCGATTTGGGTTGAGCATTGCAGGCGCGAGCAAGTTGAGATACGCGGCCTGATCCGTCAGCAATGGAACCTGCACGATGTGTCCACTTCATGTTGCTTGAGGCGACATCAGACACGCGAGGGACTATCTGGCAAGTTGTCGATTGTCCAACACGTGGCCCAAGAACCCCTTCGGGCGACCAGAGCCGCAATTTAACATGGCCTGGGTGGCGAGATTTCTTCCCCACTTGAACATAGCGTGCTGCGTCGCCCTGAGCAAGGCCGCAGCGGCGCTTTCCCAATTCGAGTTTCGCAGTTTGATGGGCATACGAGCCAGTCGAGTCAGGAGGCCGATGCGATGAAGGCGCCTGCGCGGCCGGGAGGCGCACGCCGTGCATAGCTACCTCGGCTCGGTGTCCTCGATGGATTGCACACTGGTCGCCCGAGCTTTCCGTGCGAGGGTTGCTGCTGGCGATCCGGCACATTGTGTCAACAGCATGTCCCGTGAGCGGCTGTGGCCGGCGCGGCGCCTATTGTTGTTCGCCAGCACGGTGACCTTGGCGTTGAACATTACCGAGCCGCTCATTTCCGGCCAGTCGACCACGCCACGTTTGATACGATTGGGCCGCTACTGCTGAGCGGATGGGCGGACTTCGCTCGGAGCAGGGCGGACGCCCTATTTCAGCCGATACGCTACGTCAACGTCTGGGCGCCGCACGGTCGAGAATGTTCGTCGCGGTTGGTGCCTGACACACGCTGAAGAACAGTGTATAGAGGCCGACCCGGCTGCGCCTGGCGCGGCCGGCTACCGTGTACCGCAACGCAGGTTCGATGGTGAACATGTGGAAGGGGTAGTCGTAACCGCACACGGTGGCTCGTGGCCGGTCGGCAGGTCAAGGGACGGTGGCTGCATTCCTAGGCTCTGGGCGGAGCAGGTTCTGCGTCCTTTCGGGTGATGCGCAACTGCGTAAGCCGTGCGCTTGAACGTCGGACGTGATAGGCGCGGGTAGGATAGTCTGCATAGGTAGTGGGCGCAACAGGCAAGTTTTCCGGATGAATCTTACCCTATTTTTCGCGGGCGTACCGCGTTAAGTCGATTCGTCCTGCCGGTCGGCCGGCCATCGTTCGAACTGCACGGCAATGCCGCGCGGTGATCCCGTCTCGATCTTGCCAGCGGGTGTGCCGACGGCATACCCTCGTGGTGAGGCGTTGACCGATCTGTGACACTCCGCATCCGATGACGCTGCTATTCGTGCCGTGAAAGCGGCACACACGGGGGTTGGCTGCATAGATTCTTGGGAGATTCGTCTATGTCGCATGTCCAATTCTATGGCGCGCCGTGGCAACAGGTCCTGGCGCACGAAGACGTTGGCAACGAGCTGGATGACACCGGCGGCAGCGAAGCCAGCGTACTAGTTCCAATTGATGCGCTCAAGTTGGCCAACTCGCCGCGCGTCCACGGCACGGACGCCGAGCACATCAGGTTGCTAACGGAGATAGGTGCCCCGCTGCCACCCATCCTGGTGCATCGGCAGACCATGCAGGTGATCGACGGCGAACACAGGGTTCGGGCCGCTGTGTTGCGTGGCGCGGACACCATTGCCGTCGAGTTCTTCGACGGCAATGAGGACGCCGCCTTTATCCTGTCCGTCCAAGCGAACCTCGCGCACGGCCTGCCGCTCTCGCTGGCCGACCGGAAGGCCGCCGCGGAACGCGTCATCGAGCGTCATGCCGAGTGGTCGGACCGGGGCATCGCCGCCGCTGTGGGGCTGTCCGCAGATGCCGTGGCCCGGCTCCGGCGTGGCTCCGCCACGGACAACGATGGGTCCACCGCGAGGATGGGGCGAGACGGGCGGGTCCGACCGATCGACTCGACGGCGGGCAGGTTGCGGGCCAGTCAGGTGCTGGCGGACAAGCCGCACGCGTCACTGCGGGAAATCGCGAGAGAAGCGGGGATCGCGGTCGGCACGGCTCGTGACGTTCGTGACCGTGTCGGACGAGGCATGGACCCAGTTCCCAGCAAAGCTCGCAGGACGACGGCCGTCGAGAGGGAACCGCCGTCCGGGCACGAGCCCGCCTTGGAACGAAGAACTCCGGTGCGGGGGTTGGCGGAGACCGATCCCGAGTCGGCCCTGCGATCGTTGAAGAACGACCCGTCGCTCAGGTTCACCGAATCCGGCCGGCGGCTGCTGCGGTGGCTGCACGACCATGCTTCGCGGCCGCAGGCCGACACCATACTGGCGTCATCCGTTCCATCGCACTGTGTCGTGCAGGTCGCGCACATAGCCCGTCAGTACGCGCAGATGTGGCACGGGTTCGCGGAGGTGCTGGAACAGCGAAGCCGCCAGGCGATGTAGCCCGCGATGGAAGAGAGGGTGTACGACCGACAGGCTCACCCGCCGGGCGCGATGGTACGGAGCAGGTCCTCGCGATACTGCGAGAGGTCTTGACGCACAGGCCGGAAGGGAACGAGATCTCGGTCTACGACCGGCTACCTGACCTCGGGATGACTTCGTCGTGGCTGATGCGGATCGTGCTGGAGGTCGAGCGCGAGTCCTACGTGGAGTTTCCCGACCCGGCGCTTATCGAGAAGACGTTCGCGTCTGCCCAGTCGCTCATGGCCGTCGTCGACAGCGGTTCATGTGGGACGCGATCCATACCACTGGCAGGGACTGCGCCGACTGGGACACGGCAGTCCGGCGCAAGCCCCCCAACCGATCCCGTGGACCTGGCGCGCCGCTTCGTGTTGCGCCATCCGATACTGCGATCCTCGATCACGGTCCTGCCCGGACGGCACGCCGGTTCAGCGCGTTCCTGCCGGTGCTGTGGAGCGCCGAGGGACGACAAGCACGGTGGGCCAGGCTCGTTTACATCGCCTGTTGGCCCTGCTGTTCAAGGACGTCCGCGAGGCTGTGCAACATCAGCGCATTGTGCCGGGCGATGTCCGCGATCAGCACCGCACAGTGTGGTGGGCTGGACGGGACCACCCATGAGTCCTCGGGTTTGAGTGCGTGCCCTTCCAGCCAGCGCAGCAACCGCCGCCCGGATTCGGTGAACCGGAGCGAAGGATCCTTTTTCAACGACTGCAGGGTGGCGGTCAAGGTGTCGAACCGCGCCTGTGCCTGTTCGAACTCGGTCTTCGGCGCCTCGTGCCCCTGCTCCGGCGGCGCGCCTTGTTCCTCGCGATGGTTGACCGGTGCCGGATCGAGTCCACGCCGAACACGATCTCGCACGTCCCGCGCCGTGCCGACCGCGATACCCGCCTCCTTCGCGATTTCGCGCAGGGACGCACGTGGCCGTTCGGCGAGGATACGGCTGGCCCGCAACCGGCCCTGCGTCGGGTCGATCGGCCGGACGCGACCGTCCCGCCCGATCCGTGCGGTCAACTCACCGCCGCCGGTGGCCGTTTCGCGCCGGATTGCGGACACGGCACCCGCGGACAGTCCTGCTGCCGCCGCGATGGCCCGGTCGGACCATTCGGGATGCTGGCGGATGATCTGCTCGGCGGCGGCCTTCCGGTCGGCCAGTGACAACGGCAGGCCGTGCGACAGGTTGGCGCTGACGGACAACAGGAAAGCACGGTCCTCGTCGCCGTCGAAGTACTCGACGGCGATGGTCTGCTCGCCGCGTAGGTTCGCCGCCCGCAGCCGATGCCTGCCGTCGATGACCCGCATCGTCTGCCGGTGCACCAGGATGGGCGGCAGCGCGGCGTCGATCTCGGCGAGCAGCCTCGTGTGCGCCGGGTTCTCCCCATCAAGGCGTGGCGACCCGGAGAAATCGAGTGTGCTGATGGGAACGTTGGCGTGGCACTTCGTGTACTGGTTCTGTTCAGCAGCCTCTCCGGCTACGGAACTACCGACTTCAATCAATTCGCCAGTGTCATCCTTCGGCATCAAATAAATCCCCCCAAAGAGATTTATGCGTCGGTGTCCGTCGGCGGCGATATTCACACAGTCTGACTAACTGACGTTTCTGCCTAACGTGCCGTAGTCATGGTACGCGTCAGCGCGTGACACGGTCAATCGTTCGTGTTCAACTGTCGGCGTTGGTCAGTTGACCAGCCGATACTGAGGGTGTGCACGGTTGCTTGACATCCTGGGCGAATTTGGCTTAGCGTCTGTCGCGCCACATATCGTGACCTGCGTGTAGCACGCTTTGTGTCCGCACATGGGGGAAGGAATGCATGGCGAAGCAGTATCCCACCGGTGCGGACGGCCGCGTTTGCCTGACCGATTTCCGGGTGGCCTTCGGTGAGCTGCTGACACTCGACCGGCTGATTGACGCGGATGTCGTCGACGACTTGAAAGTTCCGCGGAAATGGGGAATGACCGATGCCGCTGTCGCGGCCGGACTGTGCCGCAAGGCGGCTTCCGTCGTAGTGGTGACCGCCGATCGGGTTGTTCCGGGACACCGGGTACTGACCGACAGTTTGTCGCTGCTCCGCGACGCGGCCGCGTCGTACACGTTGACCGCTCTGCGTGTACTGACCTCCGGATCGGGTGTGAAAAACCAGTTCGACCGCGACAGGCACTGCCACTCTACGGATCTGGTGCGTGGCTGGGATTCCCGACTGCAAGAGGGCAGACTGGCAGGTCCACGCTCATGACGCGTCAAGTGCCGTCGCCGCGCCTTTCTGATCTGCTGCACCGGTCCGCCGAACGACGCCCGGACGCGGTGGCGATCGTCGAGGACGGCACCGAGGTGACGTACGCCCGATTGTCGACGCACGTCACGGATTTCGCGCGATCCCTCGCCGGAGAGGGAATCGGCTTGGGCAGCAGGATCCTGGTCAGCGCGCGCAGCGCGGTGCGGACGACGGTTTCCCTCTATGCTGCGGCGGAGCTCGGCGCGACGGTGTCGGTGATCGGTAACCGCTACAGCGACACCCAGCGCGCGATGATCGAGCAGGACTTCACGCCGCATCTCATCCTGACCGAGCAGACCTCCGAACCTGGTCCGGGCGGCGCGGGCGAGCAGGCCGGGAACCCGGCGCTGGTCATCTACACCTCTGGTTCGTCGGGGCGACCTGGCGGTGTGATCTGCTCACGGGAGGCGGTGTCGTTCAGTGTCACCGCCATCCAACACATGTTGGGCTACTTACCTGGCGACCGCGTCCTCGCGATCCCGCCGTTCTCCTTCGACTATGGCCTGTACCAACTGTTTCTGACCGTGGCTGCCGGAGCCAGCCTGGAGGTGGTCGCGGCGGGGGACGCGGTCGCCACTTTCGCCAGAGCGGGCCGTCGACGGCCTACCGTTCTTCCGGTACTGCCCGCGCTCGCCCGGTCCTGCATGCCGATCGCGGCTCGTTGGCCCAAGCCCGTTCGAGACGGCGTGCGGCTGATCACCAGTACCGGCGCGCATTGGGATGACGTCACTCGCGCCGAACTGCGGGATCTGTTCCCGCACGCCGGTCTGGTGTCGATGTACGGACTCACTGAGTGCAAGCGGGCGTCGATCTCCACTGTGGACGAGGACTTGCGCGCGCCGGGTACCGTCGGTCGCCCTCTGCCCGGTACGACCGTGTGGATCGAGCGATCCGATGGTGTGTGGGCCGCCCCCGGCGAAGTCGGTCAGATCGTGGTGCAGGGTCCGAACGTGATGCGCGGCTATTGGGGCGATCCGGTCCGCACCCATGCTGTGTTCGTTGAGCGTGCGGGCGGCCGTGTCCTGTTGACCGGAGATGACGGTCACCTGGATGCCGAGGGCAGACTTTACGTGCATGGCAGGCGTGACGGTCAGGTCAAGATCCGTGGTACCAGAGTCGCCGCCGCCGAGATCGAACGTGCCGTCGTCGGCCTTGAAACCGTCAGCGCGGCCGCACTGGTTCCCGGGCCCCAAGGTGGTGAGCCTGTGCTGTACGTCGAGGGTGTGGCGTCGGACCCGTTGATCCGACGCCACCTGGGCGGAGAGGTCGGTGCGTGGAAGGTGCCCAACGACATCCGTGTGCTGGCCCGCTTCCCGGTCAACGATCGCGGCAAGATCGACCTGGCCGCGCTGCGTGAGCTCGCCGCGGCGCGGGAGAGTTGACATGTCCCTTTCCAATGACCAACTGCTCGTGCTTGCCGCGCGGCTGGGTACCCCGTTGTACACGTACGACCTGGCGCGGGTTCGGTCCGCGGCGGCGCTGCTGCGGACCGAGCTGCCGGCCGACGCCCGGGTCTTCTACTCGCTGAAAGCCAATCCCCATCCCGGAATCGTTGCGGCCTGTCTGGCCGAGGGTTTGGGGGTCGAGGTGAGCAGCGAGGGGGAGTGGTCCTCGATCCCGGATGGCACGCCCGCGACATCGGTCATCTACTCCGGCCCCGGCAAGACCCGCGGCCAGCTCACCGACTTTGCCAAGCGGTGGGATGGCTACGTGACCGTGGAGAGCTTTCGTGAGCTGGCAGAGGTCCGCGCGGTCGGTGGGTTCGCCGGAATCCTTTTGCGGGTCAACATCACGTCCGCGCACACGGGTGCCTCGCTGACCATGTCGGGCCGGCCCAGCCAGTTCGGCATCGATGACGCCGACCTGATGAGCGCGTGGTCAACCCACGACCTCGGCGCGGGCGACGTGGTGGGGTTCCAGGTCTATGCGATGTCCAACCAGACGGACGTGCGGATTCTCGCCGCCACGGCCGGAGAGGCGTTACAGTTCGTACGGGAGATGACCCGCAGGTTCGGTTTCCGGCCGGCCATAGTGGACCTGGGCGGTGGATTCCCCGCACCGTTCGGCCGACCTGGCGTGCTTGGTCTAGCTGGTCTACGTGCGGCCTTGCTGACCGAACTCGCCGCCGCACCGACAGACGCGCAACTGGTGTTCGAATCCGGGCGGTTCCTCAGTGCGACGGCCGGCAGTTTGTACGCAAGAGTGCTGGATGTGAAGTCCTCCAAGGGTAGGGAGTACGTCGTCCTCGACGCGGGCGTGAACTGCGTCGCGGGGTTGCAGGCGAGCGGGCGCACACTGCCCGTGCCGGTGGGTATCGAGGTCGTGCACCGTTGTTCACAGGCAGGTAGGCAACGGCCGATGACTGTGACCGGGCCGCTGTGTACCCCGTTCGACGTGCTCAACAGGGAAATTCTACTGGATGTCATGCCCGGAGACCTGGTCCGGGTGCCGAATGTCGGGGCATACGGCCTGTCCGCCAGCGCGGTCGGATTCCTGTCCCGTCGACTTCCCGCTGAGGTTGTTGTGGACGGAGCGAAAGTCATTGGTGCGACCAGAGTGACGATGGTAAGGGGTGGCTGTGGTTGACAACGACGCCGTGATTGCGGCGATCCGCAAGGTCTGTGGCCTCGACGCCGACACCGTGCTGCCGCCGGATGCTCCGTTGTGGGAGATGGGCATGGACTCGTTGCGTATCGTGGAACTGGTGATGCTGTTGGAGAGCGAGTTGGACATCACTTTCCCCGACGAGTACCTGGTCGGAGACACATTCGCCACCGTCGAGTCCACCCTGGACGTGGTGTGGAGGTTTGCGACATGAGCCTGTCTGGTCCCATCGCCGAGGCGATCAAACGCATCGGCGAACGGGCCGTGGAGGCTGACGCGGATGCCGAGTCGCGGCCTCCGTTGTCGAGGACGCGACCGGGGGCCGGCCCGGAGACTGTTCGGCGTCGGATGGCTGTTGGGGCTGCGCTCGCGCGAGCTGTGCGGGAACTGGAGTCCGTGGCCAGGTTACTGCTAAGGCACCAGGGTGAACTATGGTCCACTGAGGACCTGCGGGTGGCGGAACACCTCACCGTGCGGTCCAACATCGTCCAGCGTGGCAAGATTCAGGCGCACGTCGCTGTCAACTGGTCGCGAACCGGCCGATGGTGGGCCCGGTACTGCTGGCTGGCCGGAGCAGTTCGCGAGAGACTGTGAGTTCCCTCGAGTTCGCGCTCCTCGACAAGCTTCGTCGGCTTGAACGCAGTAAGCGCGCCACCCCGTTCCGTGCTGTGTGCCTGTTGCCCCACCCGCAACGGCATATCAACGGCCGGTCGACCTCGGCCACGTGATGACTCTCGGAACGTCGCGGTGAGCAGGAGGAAGAGTGAGTCAAGAATCGCCGCAGATGGTCGTCGCCCGCATCCGTACCGTCGGCGATCAGCATCGCAATTTCTCCGTCGTGCGTGCCGGTATTCAGCACAAGTACGGCATCGATGACGACTTGGTGGAGACGCTGCTCGATCTGGGACTGCCTCATCGCCGTACTGGTGGTGGGCTGCTGTTCGACCAGTTCGACCTCGAGAATGTGTCGTCGAGCCTGGACCTCGACTGTCCGGAGCGGGTTCTCCTGAGGCGGTGGAGCCGGTCGCTCGGCGGCGGCCTGCAACACGAACGCGGGGCGTACGAGATCCGGCTCGACTGGCGATGCCCAGCGCCGGGGCACGTCGGGGCCTGCCAGTTCACCGTCGGGCCATCGGCGGCGGCCATGATGCCGGGTGACTTGTCTGAACCGCTTACCGGAAGCTCCCTGGTCAGGCGGGCCGAGCCGCTGCATCAGGCCCACGACTTCGGGTCAGCCTTGAACGAGGTGGTAGCGGCCGCGCGCCGGCTGATGTTTCACCGGATTCCTGAGGCTTTCACCCAGGACCTTGGTTACGTCGCCGACACTGGGCTGGCCGATTGCCAACTGGCCAACATGTATCTGAGGAAAATAGCAGAAGATGTTGGCTTGACGGTCCGGCCCGCCGCTGGGCTGTTCGTTGGCGTTCCGTTTCCAGCTCGGCACGTCTGGTTCGAGGTGTTGGTCAGTGACCGATGGGTGGCTGCCGACCCCTTCTTTCTGCACACACTCACGTGCTGGGGCCTCATCAGGGCTGAGGACTGGCCGCTGCACCACTCTCCCCGCAATGTTCTGGTCCGTCTTGCTGCACTGCCAACAGTCGACAGGCGCTTCATCATCCATGATGGACAACTCGCACCGGTGCGGATCCTAGCGCGATGGGTACCGGCCTCAACCGGCGATGAACTAGCCGGCGAACAAGCACGATGATGTGTACCGACGGCGGGAGTCCATCGACGAGCTGGTTGAGGCCGGTGCTGCCACAGTTGTGGCGTCGGATCTTGCCCGCGGCGTGGTCACGACCGCCTTCCGCTGACGAACCGCGTCGCTCGGAACAAGCAATTCTGTACGGCCTCGGCCATTGATGGATGGGAAGCTGAAGGCATGGAACTGAACGGCGAACGCGCGACCGCTGATCAGGTCAAGGTTCTGGCACTGACAAACTACGGGCACTTCACGTCAATGCTTGTGCAGGGACAACGTGTCCGGGGTTTGTCCCTCCACATGCAACGGTTGGCCCGAGACTGCCGGCAGATCTTCGACGCGGAGTTGGACGTGGACCGTGTGCGGCACTGCGTTCGGCACGCTCTTGGGGACGACAACCAAGCGATCATTGTGCGTGTGACCGTTTACGATCCGACGCTTGACCTGGGCACGATCGGCACCGACGCCTCCCCTCAGGTGCTCGTAACCACGCGAACGGCTCTGCCGCAGGGAGAGCCCAAACCGTGGCGCCTACAGGCAGCCTGCTACCACCGGGAAATTCCGGCAGTGAAGCACATCGGCTTGTTCGGCGCGCTCCGACTTCGTCGAGCCGCCCAGCGAGACGGCTTCGATGACGTGCTGCTCCTGAACGCGGACGGGACAATCGGCGAGATCGCTACCTCGAACATCGGTTTCGTCCGGGATGGACAGATCGTGTGGCCACGGTCTGAGTACCTTGCCGGCATCACGATGACCTTGCTCCACCAGGCATTGGATGAGCAGGTGGTAACGGAGCCACTGACTCCCGCCGACTTGGTCGGCATGGACGCGGCGTTCGCGACCAACGCCGTGACAGGGGTCAGGTCGGTTATCGCCGTCGAGAGTACCCAGTGGGCCAGCGATCACAAGACGCTGCGCGAGTTGCGTGAGCTGTACGCGGACATCCCCGCCGAACACCTGTAGTGGCGGTCAAGATCGAGCTGCGCTCGTCCGAGGGAGAGCAGCGACGTAGTGACAGTACAACGCTGGTCTGGTGTCGAGGTCCGTGCGGTGTGCGACGCGAAGTGGATAAGCATCCGCGAGTTTGCCGTGCACCTTGGCGTCAGCGAGCGCATGATCTCGAAGTGGGAGGCGGGACGGCAGAACATCACGCCGCGACCGGTGAGTCAGGCTGCATTGGGCACGTGCCTGTCGCGGTCGGACTCGCGGACGCCGACCACCCGGTTGCTTTGGCCACATGAACCCATGCAGCGGCATACGCTGCGTGGGCAGGTCAGGAACTCCCGTCTCAGTCCGCTTCTGTTCAAACCTCCCCTACTGTCATAGCAGTATTATCCACCAGGGCAAACGTACCTGCACGAACCCCGCCGGGACGCCCAGAAGCGGAATTGAGAATCGCCCTGGGCGAGTTGGCCATCTCGATCCGGCACGACGGGGCGCCGTGTCCGAATTTCCCCTCGTCGGACAGGCGACCTTTGTGCCACGTCGTCCTCAGGTCGTGTAGGCCGCCGCTTGGATTTGGTACAGGTCGGCGTAGCGGCCTCCGTCGAGGGCGCTCAGTTCGCCGTGGGTGCCGGACTCGACCAGTCGGCCCCGGTCGAGGACGAGGATCAGGTCGGCGCCGGTCACCGTGGAGAAACGGTGCGAGACGACCACGGTGATTGCCCCGGTGTGCTCGGCGAGTTGACGTGCGCGTTCCATCTGGCGCTCGAAGATGGCGTGCTCGCTGGGGGCGTCGAGGGAGGCGGTGGGCTCGTCAAGGACGAACAGCAGAGGACCGTCCCGCATGACAGCCCGCGCGAGTGCGACCCGCTGCCACTGGCCCTCAGAGAGTTCGACGCCGCCGAGTTCGCGTCCGAGTTGGGTGTCCATGCCCTGGGGGAGCCGCTCTACAAGGGACGTGGCGTCGGCGTCTCGCACCGCACGTGTGATGCGCTCGCGGTCGGTCAGGTGCGGCAGGTCGCCGAGGCCGACGCCCTCGGCGAAGATGGTCTTCAAGCGTCCGAAGTCCTGGAACGCGGCGCTGATGTGCGAGCGCCAGTCGGCGGTGTCGAGGTCGGCGAGGTCCGTGCCGTCAATGGTGATCCGGCCGTCGTCCGGTCGGTAGAACTTGGCGAGGAGCTTCACCAGGGTGGTTTTGCCCGATCCGTACTCGCCGACGATCGCGACCACGGTTCCCGCCGGGATGCGGACGCTGACGTCGTCGAGGGCGAGGCGGTCCATACCGGGGTAGCGGTAGGAGACGTGCTCGAAGGCGATGCCCTTGTCCAGCCGGGCGGGGGAGGGGGCGGTGCCGACCGTGCGGGCCATCTCGGCGGCGGCGTACTCCCTCAGCCAGAAATATGACTCGATGGCTGTCCTCGTCGCGAGCGTGCTCGCCGTGCGGCCGACCGACTGCTGCACGGTATGCCGCAGGCCGGACGCAACGGTGACGGCCATCACCACATCGCCCGCGGTGCCTTGGCCCTGCGCTGCCTGGTAGGCGACCAGGGCGAGTGCTCCGACGAACCCGCAGGCGAACACCGCCCAGCCGCCGAACTTCCACCTCGCGGCACGCATCCGTGCCCGGTAGCGCAGGTGCGCCGCCTCGTCCCAAGCCGCGGCCTGCCTGCGGGCGATCTCCTCGCTGGCGCCCGCCACGCGGATGTCCTTGCCGCTGTCGGCTCGGGTGCCGAGTTGAAAGAGGTGACGCTGAAGCCGGAACACCTCGGCGGTCGCCGTCTCGGTGTCCACCACCGCTTGCTTTCCGCGATGGTCGAACCACAGTGGGAGGGCCGCGAACGGCAGGAGGAACAGCAGCCAAGGGCTCACGGTGCCCAGGATCAGGAGCGTGACGCCCAGTTGCAGTCCTGACCGGGCGGCCATGACCAGGTGCCACAGGCTGATGGAGATCTGCCAGCTGTTGTCGCGTGCTCCTTCCAGTCTGTCCAGGAAGTCGGTGCGCTCCAGGTGATCCAGGCCCTCGATCCCGGCGATCCACCCTTGGATCTGCGGACGCAACTCCAAGTTCGTCTTGTCCGACAACAGTGGCAACAGGTCCCAGATCGTCTGCTGGAACGTCACGGTCACGCCGTAGCAGACGGCCGCGCCGCAGGCCGCCGCCACAGCCGTGCCCAGCGTGCCGTGGGCGCTGGCGTCGATCACTGCACGCAACGACAGGGCGATCCCGGCCGCGGCCGCGATGGTCAGCGCGCAGACGCCGAACATCGCGGCCGTCGCGGCCGGAGCCCGCCGCCTGGAGATCCTCAGCATCTCGGCCCACAGAGCCAGGTAGCGCCTCACAGCAGTTCGCCCTCCTCGATCGTGTGCCGATAGCCCTGCTGGAAGCGCTCCGCCTGGATCGCGAACATCTTGGCGTAGTCGCCGCCAGATGCGATCAGCTCGTCGTGGCTGCCGGATTCGGTGATCCGGCCGCCGCCGAGCAGCACGATTCGATCAGCCTGGCGCACCGTCGACAGGCGGTGCGAGATCAGTACGACACCGGCATCGTCGCGATGTTCGGCCAGCCGCTGGAAGACTTCGAATTCGGTGCGGACGTCCAGGTGGGCGGTCGGCTCGTCGAGCACGAGAAGTTCCGCGCCCGTATACAGCGCGTACAGCGCCCGGGTCAGCACGACCTGCTGCCATTGGCCACCGGAAAGATCCACGCCGCCCGTGCGCGTGCGTGCCAGCGGCGTTTCCCAGCCGTCAGGAAGGCGGTCAAGGACCGGTCGTAGTCCTGCGTCCCGCGCTGCTGCCTCCAAAACGGTCGGGTCCGGTACGACGCCGGGGCGGCCGAGAGTGACATTGTCGGCGGCTGACAGTTCGTACTTGACGAAATCCTGGAAGACCACGGATATCCGCTCCCGCCAGGCTCTGGCCTCCAGTTCGGCCAGGTCCTGGCCGTCGCCGACGAGGATGCGTCCGCTGGTCGGCTTGTAAAGGCCGGAGAGCAGTTTGATGAGAGTTGACTTGCCTGCCCCGTTGAGTCCGACGATTGCGAGCAGCTCGCCGGGGCGGATCTCCAGGTCGAGTCCATCGAGTACGGCATGTGTCGTTCCCGGGTAGGTGAACCCGACCCGCTCGAAACGGACATGACTGGAGGAGCCGGTGTGGGCCGGGGCCGCGGGCGGCGGACGCTGGGCGTCCTTCCCGAAGACCTCGGCCAACTCGTCATACGCCTTCAGGGCTTCGAGCCCCGCCAGCCGGGTCAGCGCGCTTTCGCCCGGCCCGATCATCGTGAACAGCGCCGCTCCAGCCGTCAACACCGCAGTCTCTGTCGCGAACGAACCCTGCCCGTTAACTGTGCCCGCCGCCACGGCCGTGATCGCGATCAGCAAGGGGGGTGCCGCCAACAGAAATAGCCACAACTGACCACAGATATTACGCTGCCACAAGGCAAATATGGGCTGACAGCGGACCACGTGTTGCCGCCGCAGCCTACGCACAGCCCAGTCGCCAAAGCCGAACACCCGCATGTCCTTTCCCACTCCCGCCGAGACGAGCGTTTCTTGCCAGCGGTCGGCCCTCAGGAGCTCATCGAGCTGAGCCCGCCAGAGCCGGACGAATTTCAATCGCTGGCGATAGCGCAGCCGGACACAGATCAGCGAGGGAATCAGCAGCAACGGAACCAGCCACCAGGCGAACTGAGCGACGACGAGGCAGGTGGCGACGACCCCTATGGCATCCGCCGCCTGATCGAGCCCCGCCAGGGCGGCCTGCCCCGGCGTGCGTTGCGTGTACTCGTCAGGGTCCGCCTTGGCCCGCTGAATCAGGTGCTGCGCCTCGGGCTGTTCCAGGAGGTCGATGGTCGGGCTGCTCGCCACCAAGCGGGTCACCGCCGCGCGGTGTGCCCCGTCGATCCGCTGCTGCGTCAGATAAGCCAACGGCTCCACCACGGTCTCCGCCGCATGACTCACGAACAACACCGCACCGAACGCCGCCAGCGGCAACAGCACGGTACTGAAACCCCCGGTGCCGTTCAGCGCCGTCACCCGACCCACGAGCAGTCCCACCACCATGGCGGTTGCCGCCGGAATCAGCCTCTCTACCAACCGGATGACGGTGATAACAACCGCGATTCCCTTTCCCGCTGACCACATCACCCGCAGCAGACGAAGCGTGTCTCCCATGCGGTGTCCTCTCGCCAAAGAATTCCCCTGAACAGCCTGGCCGCCGAACTCAACGCGCGTCCCCGGGATTTCCCCAGGGAGAACTTGTCACAGCGGCTCGCCGGGCTAGCCAGCTCCGCCGACCACAGTCAGCCCCATCAGTTGGGTGTGGTGGGGACGTTGGCGTAGAGCGCTCTGACCAAGTGGCGGCGGGAGTTTGGCTTGTCCTCATAGGGTTGTCGGCCGTGGGAGAGGCGGTCGTTGCGGAAGACCAGGGCTTGGCCGGGAGTCAGGCGCATCGCCAGTCGGTATCGCGGGTTGTCGGATGCCGCGCGGAGGAAGGCCAATCCTCTGTGCAGGCCGCCGGGTGGGCCGGCTGAGAAGTTCCACGTGCAGGTTTCATTGTCCGTGTAGCGGGTGATGAGGTCGCCCTCTTCGTCGACCGAGAACACTGGGCCGGTGGCGTTCACGTCGATGGCGGGGATGGTGGAGCGGCGATTGAGGGCTTCAGGGGAGAGGAGTGCCTCCGCCGCGGCCGGGTCCCTTTCGCGGAGTTCCGCGAAGGCGGCCAGAGAGTTGAAGAGCAGGGTGTTCCCACCTCGGTGAGCGGCGCGGACGCAGTAGAGGATGGTGGTCCTGATGTCGCCGATCTCGTCGAGGAGACCATCTACGTGCCAGGCTTGGCCGGCTGTGGTGTTGAAGCCGGGGTGTCGGTCGTTCGTGTCGCTGCGGATGTCGCTGTAGGACGCGGAGTAGTCCTTCGTCTCCGCATAACGGTAGAGGGCTGGGATGTAGGGATTGCCAAGTCGCAATGCCGCGGACAGTGATGCGAGTTTGGCGTCGGGCGGCCCTGGCTCCGCCATCGTGACCACGGCGAAGCCGCGTTCTTCGAGGTTGTGCACGACTTGGTTCGGGGCGTCGTGCTCCGTGAAGTCCACGGGCCGTGCGCACCGTGGATCCCTGAAGTCGGCGTGCAACTGCTGCATGCTGGCACCTCCCGCAGGCTCGTTTCGGTGCGTGTCTCTTGCGTGCACTGCGCGGTTAGTCGGAACGGTCAAGGGATTTCGGCTTCTGGAGAAACCGATGCCGCTCGCGTGAGACGAGCGAGCGACCGGGCATCGCTGAGCAGGGGGACTTCGAAGTTCTGTGATCCCTTGTCGGCTGCCGCGAGGACCTCGGCAAGGAATACTCGCATGCTGTCGGCGGGCTCCACAGTGTGCGCATACACCTGGTCTCCGGCCTGGACCCGCAGGTCGACCGGCATCCCCGGCAGTGCGGAGAAGAGCCGCTCGACCTCGATCGTGAATCCGTTTCCCATTAGCCGGACCATGTTCTGGTAGGCGGTCGTGAAGCCGAACTGACCGACGACGGTCCGGCCGCCCGGGTAGCCCGCGAGCATGCTGTATGACGTCTCGAGCGCGGCGGCAGTGCGATCGCCCACGATGACGTGGATTCGCTCGGGCTCCGCGCCCCACAGCACCCGACCTAGGGACACCGCGTAGGGACCGGTGTCCAGCAGTGCCCCGCCACCCTTGGCTCGGTCGTACCGCCAGTCATCGGCTGGAACGGGGGGAGTGAAGACCGCCAGTGCCTTGGTGACCTCCGCGTCGAGGTCCGCGAGGACCGACTCGACCGCCGCGAACACCGGGTGGAACGAGTAGCAGGTGGCCTCAGCGATGACGAGCGACGACGACCGGGCCAGTGACACCATTTCCTCGGCGGTGTCCGGGTCCGGCAGGCCCGGCTTGTCGACCACCACGTGGTGCCCGTGGTCGAGCGCACAGCGAACCACTCGCGCGTGGTCGCTGTTGACCAGCGAGACGTAGACCAGGCCAGGGCGGGCGACGGTCAACGCCTCGCTCCAGTTGGTGTACACCGTGCCGAGCTTCGGCACGCGCCTGAGGGCCTCGGCGCCGACGTGCGAGCTGACGACGTTGATCGTCTCGACCTCGGGAATGGACGCGGCGGCTGGCAGCACGCGCCGCTGGGCGAACCGTGACATGCCGATCAGCAGTAGTTCCATGGCTTCAGGGTTCAGCGGGGGACGAAGGGGATGACGTCGCCCGCGCGCTCGCCGCCCGACAGTTGGCCGTTCCGGTCGGTGCGGACGTACGCCCGGTGCAGCCAGCGGTCCTTGCCGTCCCAGCGCGCGGTGAATGGAGCACGTCCGTGGGCGATCCGGAAGTTGTCGATGATCAGCAGGTCGCCGCGACTCAGCAGAACCCGCTCGGTAACGTCTGTCAGAGCCGTCGACAGCGCGTCGAGGGCTGCGATGTCCTCCGGGGTCTCGGCGGTGAGGAACGACCGGTTGAAGCTGACGTACGGGTCGTCCTTGTTGCCGTACAAGGGCTTGACGTGCGCCGTGGCTCCAGGGTCCGCGGCGTCGAACCGCCGCGTGAACACCCGCTCGAACAGATGGTCCCGCACGTCGTCGCTGAGCAGCGGCAACGCCTTGCGGATCGAGCCGACGAGGGTCGCAGCCCTGCCCTCGTGGTCGCCACGCGAGCAGGAGAGGAGGATGTAGTTCGGCTGGTGGGCGTGGTGCGAGAGGTCCGTGTGGAACTCGAGCTGGGTCTTGGAGGTCCCCCCAGACAGTGGATGCGCCTCGGGCGTCGGGTACAGCTCGTGCAAGACCGTGATGGAGCGACGGTTCCCGTAGCCCTGGTCGTAGGCGGTGAGGAGCCCCAGCGCCCCGCCAACGACGCAGAGCATGGCCTCCATGTTCAGCAGTCGCCGGTCCTCCGGCGGCGGGCTGGACGTAGGAGTGGGCGGCAGCTCGTCGTCCGGTTCGACGGGAAGACCCCGCAGGAGCAGGTAACCGTCCAGGTTCCCGTTGGCGTTGAAATCGTCCAGACCGTGGCGCAGCTCCTGGGGCAGGCGGTCCGCCAGCCGCATCGCGTCGGCGAAGAACGCGTCCAGGTCGGCCCGCGGCACTGTCGGCAGTGTCGACGCGAGAGCGAGTAGCTCTGCCCGGTACGGAGCACAGTCGATAGTGGATGAAGGCACGGGTGCGGATCTCCCTTCGGTGTGGTGTGAGTCAGAGCAGGCAAGCGATGAGGCTGCGAGCCTCGACGTTGACGTAGTAGCCGGAGCGGATCAGACGGTTCAGCAAGCCCAGGGTCATCCACCGGTAGTTGTCCGGCGCGTTGACCGTGTGCCCGTCTGGGACGTTGACGACGACGTGTGTCGTGTCAGCGCGTAGGAACCGCCCACCGTCCTCCGACTGCACAGCTTCCAGGCGGATCCAGGACTCGGGTGCGTCGAGACACTCCGCGAGTGGTGGGAGGTCCTCCGGTCCGCGGTAGCTACCAGGGGTCAGCTGCACCGTCGCGGCGAGCTCCAGCCTGTCCGTGAGGCCGGGCTGGATCATGGCTTGAACGAGGAACTGGAGCACTCCCGACCGGCGCTGGCAGATCAGGGCCACGACGTTGCTGCTCGTCGGCTCGAGCATCGGTTGAGACCACGTGTCGACCTCCCGGCTCGGCGCCGCGACCGACAGCCCGACGATCCGAAAGTAGCGGTCCTCGCAGTGGCGGATGCTGTCCGTACCGCGCACCCACTTGTCCATGTCGCGCAGGCTGATCCGCCTGATGTCCAGGCTGAACTTCGCCTTCTGGTCGATGAGCCAGGTCATCGCGGCGGAGACGTCGGCGTTCGATCGGCCTGCTCTGTGTGACTCGACCACCTGGAGGCGAAACGCGTCCCGGATGTCGCCGTAGGAGTCCGCATCGTCCTCCGCGTCGTACGAGATGCCTGACAGCACCGTGCGCGCGTTCATGTTCACGCGGTTCCCCCGCTCGAGCTGATGCCGCAGCTGCCCGAGCGTCAACCACGCGAAGTCGTCAGCTACCGCGATGTCTTCGTTCTCGGGAATCTCGACGATCATGTTGCGATTCCGCTTGTGCAGGTACCAGGACGCGTGCTCCGAAAGGAGTTGGTCGAATACGATGCGTCGTCCGGCGTGCTCCCGGAAGTACTCGAGGTACGGGGTGGATCGGCCGCCGTGCACGCGTTGGTAGTTGCTGGGGGTTGCCTGAACGGTCGCGGCGTACTGGACCAGCTCGCTGTTTCCCGGCTCCATCTTCGCCTGCATCAGGAAGTGGTGGACGCCGTTGATGCGCTTGACGATGATGCCGAGGATGCCGATCTCCGGCTGCACGATGATCGGCTGACACCACTGGGGCGTTGGCCCGAAGTCCGTGTGTATCGACAGTCCCTCCACCGCGAAGAACCGGCCGGACGCGTGCGAGAGGCGGTCGTCGATCCGCCAGTCGGGCAGTGCGTCCAACGGAATCTCTGCGACGCCGTAGCTGGCGGACGCCGATCGCTTCTCGAGGAAGGAGTCAGGGTCCGGTGTCTCCGCGGTGCTCAGGGTGATGGACGACGCCAAGAATCCATCGGAACGATTTACCTTGGTAGACATGAAGCAGCTCTCTCAGAGGCTACGTCGACGTAGGGCGACGACATGTCACAGGCTTTCGGAACAACCGCCGGCCGCGATTTCGCGGGCCATGAGCTTGATGCCGGACTCGAGGTCGAGCGGGTCGAAATCGATGATGTTTCGGAGCAGCCGCAAATCGACTGCCAGGTTGCCGGTGTCGGTGTGCGCGTTAGGCCCCGGAGTGGTCGCGATGGTGGAACCCGTGGCTGCTCCAACCGCGTCGAGTACGTCGGTGATGGAATTGCCCACGCCGGTGCCCACATTGATCGTTCCAGGGAGGTCTCGGCCGGATTCGAGCAGGCCGAGCGTTGCTGTCACGAAATCATCGACGTGGATGAAGTCCCTTGCCTGCCGCCCGTCGCCGTGCAGCGTGAAGGGCTTCCCGGTCAAGGCGCTCCAGAATGCCGCCGACACGACACCCTGCCCTCGCGACCGCGGCAGGAGGCGACCGTATACATTCACGCAGCGTAGCGAATGGGTGGACAAGCCGTGCACTCTTCTGTAGTACTCCATGTATTCTTCGCCCATGCGTCGCGACATTCCGTAGGGAGACGTGGGTTCCCCTGGATCTGACTCGCACTTCAGCTCGCCGCCAGGCGAGTACACGGCACCGGCGGACGACAGAAAAATGATCTTCGTACTGGGACTGAGTGAGCGAACCGTCTCACAGACACCGATCACCAGCGAGAGCGTCCCGATCGCGTCGGCGGCGGGTGCCGCCGTCGAGGGCAACGGAAAGCGGCCGCCCGCGGCGATGATGATCGCGTCCACGTTCTGGTCGAGAGTCTGTGGCAGACGTTCGACGCCGTCGCCGGAGAGCAATCGGATCTCACCCAGCCTGGGATCCGCGTCCTGGGTGGCGAACGGATCAGAACGACTGACCACGGTGGTGCTCCAGCCACGGCGTGCCGCTCCCAGGGTGAGTGCGTTTCCCAGGAACCCCGCCCCGATCAGCGTGATCCGTGTCATCGCGCCGCCCCTACGTCGGCTCGTGCGCCACTCTGGTCCAACAGCATTTCCTTCAGCCGCCGGACGACCGCTTCCTCTCCGTCGGGAGTGAGCGCCCGCGGGTCGACCTCGAGTTGGCCCAGGTGCACCTTGAAGTCGCGAAGATGGATGGACGGAATGCCCGTTGCCATCTCCTCGGCGAGGCTGGCGGCGCTCCGCCCAGCCGAGGCGGGGTCGACGGTCAGCAGGACGCGGTAGATCATGCGCCCGGAGTCGTCCTGGGTGACGCGGGCGGAGAGACCAGGGAGCCTGTCCAGCCGGGCCGCGAGCTTGGTCATCCGCACGCGTTGCGCCGCGGCACGCTCCTCTTCCGGAACGGCGGCGTATTCCCGGACGGCCTGCAGCAGCCCCAACAGGTTCTCCTTGCCGACCTTCATGGGCCGGGCGATGCCCGCGTACTGCGCCCGGCACGCCGCGACCAGCTCGCTGCCCCCGCAGATGAACCCGGACGTGGGCGCGCCCAGCATCTTGGGCCCGCTGTAGATCACCAGGTCGGCCCCGCTCGCCACCCAGCGCCGCAGGTCGCTTTCGCCCGCAGCGTCCACGATCACGGGGACGCCGTGCTCGCGGCCGATGGCGACCAACTCGTCGAGTGAGACTTCCTTCTTGTGGACCGCGTGGGTGTAAGAGGTGACGTACACCAGTGCCGCGGTCCTCCGGCTAACGGCGCTGGCGACGTGGCTCCGCAGTGTCTCGTTCACGGCGCCCGCCTCGACGGTCCGGCCACCGCCCAGCGCGATCATCTGTGTGATGGGTGCACCCCCGTAGCTGATGGAGTGCCCCTTCTGCAGCACGATTTCATTGGGTCGGTCAGCGGGGTCGGGCAGGCGCTGGACGCGGAGGGCGTCCGTCCCGGCGACACAGGCGGCCACCGCGATCGCCATGCCGGCGGCTGCGCCGGTGACTGGGCACGCGTCCTCACTGCCGGTGACCTCGGCGAGGAAGCTGCCGGCGGCCCGCCAGAGCTGGTCCAGGTCGACGTGGAACCGCGCGGCGTTACCCATTGCCAAGATGACGCCATCACTGAGTGTGCAGCCGCCCAGCGGGGTTGAGTTGGCCTGTGCGCTGACGACGGGTACGACACCGAGGTCCTTGTACTCCATGACGTGGCTCCCTGTTCGCCTGTCGACATTCGGGCGGACGTCCAACTCATCCACCGCGCAGTTCCTCGTCCAACCAGTCCATGAAGGCGGCCATGCTGTTCTCGTAGAGCCGCTCCATGCGCTGGCCGGGCCTGCCGACCGCGCCGGACTTCACCTGTTGCAGCGCGTCGGCCAGGCTGTCGGCACTGGGCTTGCGCAGGACGACTCCCAGGTTCTCGCGAGCGACCAGTTCGCCGGAGATCCCGTGGGGGTCGATGATCGTGGGTATGCCGTACAACCAGGTGTCGCGGAGGCGTAGCCGTGTGCCGGTCTCGTTCTCCGCACCCGGCCTCGCGATGCAGACGTACGCCTTGGCGGCCTTCACGTACTGGTCACGTTCGGACAGTGCGAGGCGCTTCGTGTGCAGGTGGACGCGATCGCCGAGCTCAAGATCGTCGATCGCCTTGCCGACCTCGATGATGGTGGACCGGGTGTCCTCAGTCGGCGCCGCGTGCAGGAAGGCGGCACTGGCGTCCACGCCGCGGTCACGGAGGACCTTCATGGCCTCCACCAACATGAGCGGCTCGAAGAAGGCCCAGATACCGCCGGTCCACAGGAAGTCGGCCAGATGGACCGGCTTGGCGGCGTCCGCCGCCTCGAGACTGCGCCGGCTGAACCCGACCGGCACGGTGGTGACCAGGTGGTCCAGCGTCCAGGACCGCGCGATGTCGGCGGGCGTTGTCCGGCCGAAAGCGCACAGCGTCGACAGCAGCGCCGCCCGCTCGACCTGGGAGCGGCAGAGGAAATGGTGCGTCACCTGCAGCAGGCGTCGGTAGGTGCCGAGGAATCGCTGATGCTCACCGGTCGGGTCGGCACAGGCAAGCACCGAGGGATAGCTCATGTGCTCAATGGGCGCCCGGCATTCGCCGATGATCAGTTTGCGGTGGGCGACGGCGAACTCGATCCGGCCCCGGTCCGGGGTGTCGAAAAACATGACGGCGTCGGCCGTCGCGATGGCTCGTGCCGCCTCCTCGCCCAGCGCGACCTCCTCCGCCGCACCGAGGTCGACGGTGTCCAAGGCAGATGATGTGATCACTCGCACGGTGTACCGCTGGCTGAGGACCTGAGCGATCTCCGCGAGGCGCTGGCCCGCGCCGGCGATTGAGGTCTCGGACAAGGAGTACGAACCCGCGTCGACGACGACGGTTGGTTGGTCGGTCATTGCGATGAGCGCACCATTCAGTCAGGAGAACTCGACGAAGTAGAAGGGCGGGCCGCACAGTTCGCGAACTCGCCGGCTGCCGCCGCCGTCCCGGCGGACGCCGGCCCGCGCGTTGGCGAACTCTTTGGCCAGCGCGTGGACGGCGGGCTCGCGTCCCCCGATGAAGGTGAGCTCGTTGACCCCCAGGCGGAGCACCGGGCCCGGCAGGTCGGGGAGGTCCACCTGGACGTTGACCCGGATCCCGTGGTCATACATTGACTCTGAGAAGCGGTCGGTCTGCTCCGCGTCCCCGATCTTCACCCAGACCTGGTGGGTGCTCGTGGTGTGGCCGTCCTCGTCAGCGGCGACGTCGAACCCGTCCGCCGCCAACAGCTTGCTGAACAGCCGCGCGTTGCCAATGACCTGTTCCGCGTAGGCATGGCCGAAGTGGCGGAACTCCGCGGCGGCGAGCCCCAGTGCGAGCGTCTCGGCGAAGTGGTGACTGCTGAGCATCGTGAACTGCGCGTCCTTCAACCGCTGGTGCAGCTCCGGGGTTCGGGTGAACAGGACACCCTTGTGTGGCCCGGGAAAGCTCTTGTGCGTTGAGCCGCCCATCGTGTCGGCGCCGGCGTCGAGCGGGTTGCCAAGGGCGGCCCCGAGGACCAGTCCCATCGTGTGACTGCAATCGACGTGCAGGAGCGTTCGCGGGGAGTGTGCCCTGATGAGGTCCGCGACACGGGACACCTCCAGCTCGTGGCGGCTGTTCTGGAGGTCCAGGTAGACCAGTTCGGGCTCGTGCTCGCGGAGGACCTGCCCGAGCCGTTGCTCGTCGATCTGACCGCGAACGACAGGAACGGTCGCCGACTCGAAGCCGAGCCGGCGAGCCATGTCCGCGGTGGCGTAGTGCCCGCCGGAAGCGGCGTCGATCGAGACGACCGTTCCGCCCGGTTTCCCGCCCAGACCGGCCATCGCGATCATCATGGCCGACAGCCCCGATATGGGTCGTTCGTTGACGTGCGGAGCGCGGGCGAGCTGGCTCAGATGGCCGACGGCCAGATCTGTCTCGATCTGGGCCACGTCCTGGCCGCCCCGGAACTGCCAGAATCCCGGATCCAACGCGTCGTTGAAGAAGTACCGGTTGTAGTAGTCCGTGCCGAGTGGCAGTTGGGCAAGCGGTGACAGTTTGTTCTCGCTCGGCACGAGATTGACGGCGACGTCTGCCTGTCTCTGCTGAGAACGGAATCGATCTATGATCTTGCGGATTTCCTTGACGTCACTCACCCCCGAATTCCGCAAGTACGTCTATTCGTCGAGTATTTATCGAACGACTCATGAATGCCTGACATCCTGTAGGGCACGGCAAATCTATGTGCTTGTCGTGTCCAACTACCGATTCTTCCTGGTGTGCAACCCGTTAGCCACCGACTCTTCGTCATCGGCGGATCGGCCGACTTGACCAGCCGGTGGCGGAGCTATACCCTCCTGATCCCGATCAGGCTAAATGGCCCTTCCTGCACGGACATCACCCGGCCAGCCTCAGACGGGCGGTTCCGGATATTCCTTGACACTTGATCACGTCAGGGGCACCTTGTTGTGTCGAGGCGCTCATTCCTCACCAACTCGCGTGAATTGCAAGGTCTAGTACGCGGGCGGTCATCGCGCGTTGGTTGACGTACAGACACGGACGAATGAGGAGGAGAGGTGGCCGCAGGTGGCTTCTCGTCGAAACGGCTGGCCCGCGTGCGAGACGTGCTCGAGCGTCACGTTGATGCCGGACACGGCCCAGGTGCGGTCGCCGTCGTCGCCCGCCATGGCGAGGTCCACATCGAGGCGACGGGCAATCTCGCCTTCGAGGGCGAAGGCTCGAGGACGCCGATGGCGGCCGACACGATCTGCCGCATCACATCGTGGACGAAGCCGATCGTCGCCGCCTGCGCTATGACGCTCGTCGAGGACTGCACGCTCCGCCTCAACGACCCTGTCGATGCGCTCCTTCCGGAACTGGCGAACATGACCGTGCTCGCCGATCCGAACGGGCCACTGGACGACACTGTCCCGGCGAAACGTCCGATAACACTGCGGGATCTGCTCACCTGCCGCCTCGGCACCGGCACGGTCCTTGCCGAGCCGGGAACGGTCCCGATCTCCGACGCGCTGAACGCGCTTGAGCGCGGGGACGGCCCGGACGATGCCGGGCCGTCGCCGGACGAGTGGATCCGTCGCCTCGGCAGGCTGCCGCTTGTCTACCAGTCGGGTGAGCGCTGGATGTACTACATCCCCGCCATCGCGCTGGGCGTGCTCATCGCCCGCGCCACTGGTATGCCCCTTGAGGATGTCCTGCGCGAGCGGATCTGCGAGCCGCTCGGGATGAAGGACACCGCCCTCAGCGTGGGCGGCGAGAGTGTCAGCCGGCTGGCGACCGCATATGTGCTCGACGAGGCCACCGGCGAGTTCGTCGTCGCAGCCAGCCGAGACGGGCTCGGGAGACAGCCGCCGACGTTCAAGGCGGCTGCCAGCGGGCTTGTCTCGACCGCCGACGATTTCCTCGCCTTCGCCTCGGCCCTGCTCGCCGGCGGTACCCACCGCGGCAGACGGGTCCTCTCGCGGCCGTCGGTGACGCTGATGACGAGCGATCACCTTACGCAGAGGCAGAAGATGGTCTCCAAGTTCGTCTGGCCGCCGGGGTTCTTCGAGGACTTCGGCTGGGGTTTCGGGATGGGGATCAACACCCGACGCACGTACCTCGGACCCTCGGTCGGGAGCTACGGATGGTACGGCAAATACGGCACCACCTGGTTCAACGACCCTGCCGAGGACATGACGACGATCCTCTTTGCCCAGACCGAGTGGTGGCAGATGCCAATCTTCCACGACTTCTGGACGGCTGCCTACCAGGCGATCGACGACTGACAGGTCAACAGGAGCATCGATTCGTGTTCCAACGAGCACGAGCGCGCCCGGCTATGGGAGGAAACATGGACATAGGTTCCCTGCAGCGACTCGCCTGGGACAACAAGGTACTGAAGGGCTACAACACCACCGACATACCACTGGAGTTCTGCATGCTCCAGGAAAAGACGGCAGCGGCCTTCACCGCGTGGCGGAAGGGGAAGGAGCTTCTGGGGGAAGAACTGGCTGACGTCGTGCTCTACGTGGCGAGCATCGCCGAGATGACCGGTCTCGATCTGCAGTACGAGGTCAAGGCGAAGGTCGACAGGAACTCGGCACGTTCCGACTGAGGAACATGGGCGACGAAAAAGGGTGATGGGTATGACCGAGAGCGGAACGCGCGGACTGTCCTTCGGTGAGATCGCCGATCGTTACGACCGCTTTCGGCCTGGCGTGCCGGCAGCGGCCCTGGACTGGCTTCTCCCGGACGGCTGCGAGACGGTGGTCGACCTCGCTGCCGGCACCGGTGCACTGACCCGGCGCCTGGTGGACCTGGTCCAGTACGTCGTCGCCGTCGAGCCCGACCCGCGGATGCGCGAGACACTTGCCCGCAACTGCCCGGAGGCGCGGCTGCTGCCGGGAACCGCCGAGCGGATGTTCCTGCCCGACGGCAGCGCCGACGCGCTGCTGATCTCCATGGCCTGGCACTGGATGGATCCGCGGCGTGCCATGCCGGAGATCGCACGCGTGCTCCGAGGCGGCGGCACGTTCGGCGTCCTGTGGAACCACCGGGATCTGTCCGTCTCATGGGTCGCCGATCTCGACCGCTTCACTCGCGCACAGCGGGTCCGCGAGAGCGGCCGGGGTGTCGCCGCTCAGGCGCCGAGCCGTGACGTCATGGACCCGCCGACCGGGTCGCTGTTCAGCCCTCTCGTCGAACTGCGCCTGACCTGGTCGATGCCCGTCACCGCCGAGGAGATCGTCGGGCTGATGGGCACCGACGCCAGCGCGATTGCGCTGTCAACCGAGGCCCGGCATGCCGTGGACGAGCGAGTAGCCGGGTACCTGCGCGCCGAACTAGGCCTGTCGGGTGACAGGACGATCGATTTGCCGATGGCCTGCCGCTGTCTGCGCACCACCAGGAACCCGGACGCCGCACCGTGAGCGCCTTCGGCACCCGGGTGAACCGGGTCGAGGACCTGCGGCTGCTCACCTTGGGCGGCACATACGTCGACGACCTGCGGGTACCCGAGCTCATCGGGGCGGCGTACGTGACCTTTGTGCGCTCCCCGGTCGCGCATGCCGTCATCACCGGCATCGACACGTCACGGGCGGAAGCCCACCCTGGCGTGGTGGCCGTCTACACGGCCGCGGACCTGACCGACCTGCCCGCACCTCAGCCTTTCCGGCGGCCGGAGCACGGCGGCGGGTTCTTCGCCGAGCCCCTGCTCGCCGGGGGGAAGGTCCGATTCGTAGGCGAGCCGGTCGCGGTCGTGCTCACCGACGCGCGGTACGACGGCCAGGACGTTGCGGAGCTCGTCGACGTGGACTACGAGCAACTCCCGGCCGTCGTGGGCATCGCGCAGGCCCTCCTCGACGACACACTCCTGTTCGAGGAAGCCGGAACCAACCTCGCCGACCAGCGGGACCGCGGCACCTACGACGACGGCGTCTTCGCCGACGCGGACGTGGTCGTCGAGCGAGAGGTCGTGAACCACCGCGTGGCCTGCGTCCCGTTGGAGTGCCGTGCCACCGCGGCGGCCTTCGACGGCACGAGGCTCACCGTCTGGCACAGCAGCCAGAACGCTCAGCGCTGCCGGAGCACCCTCGCCGAGTCCCTGGGCATCTCGCCCGACGCGATCCGCGTGATTGTTCCCGATGTTGGCGGTGGGTTCGGCGCGAAGATCGGCATCGACCGGGACGCGATCGTCGTCGCCTTGGCGGCGTGGAAGTCGAGAACCTCGGTGCGATGGGCGGAGAGCCGCGTCGAGAACCTTGTCGCCATGACCCAGGGCCGTGCCCAGCTCAACCGCGTCAAGATCGGCGGCAAACGCGACGGCACGATCACTGCATACCGCCTCGACGTCGTCCAGGACGCGGGTGCCTACCCGCGTACTGCCACCCTCGCACCCGTGACCTGCATGATGGCCCCCGGCGTGTACGACATTCCGCACGTGCAGACCGGTTACCGCGTCGTCGTCACGAACGCGACCCCTGTCAACAAGTACCGGGGCGCGGGTCGGCCGGAGGCATCGGCCGCCATCGAGCGAGCGGTGGACCTGTTCGCCGCCGAGATCGAAATGGATCCAGTCGAGGTCCGCCGCCGCAACTTCATCGCGGCGGACGCGTTCCCGTTCCGCACCAGAACGGGGGCCCGCTACGACTCCGGTGCGTACGAGGAGGTCCTCGACAAGGTCCTCGGCGCCGCCGACTACCCCCGGCTCAGAACCGAGCAGACCGCCCGCAGGGACAACGGGTGCGTGCACGTGCTTGGCATCGGCATCTCCGTCTACGTGGAGATGACCGGCGGCGGTGGCGAGACCGCCAAGGTGACCGTGGACGTGACTGGACGGGCAACGGTCCAGACCGGCAGTTCGACGCAGGGCCAGGGCCACCACACCGCCTGGTCGATGCTGGTCGAGGCCGAACTCGGCATCCCCATGGACCAGATCACCGTCGTGCACGGGGACACCGACCTCATCCCGAAGGCCGTTGGCACCTATTCGAGCCGGTCCCTGCAGCTCGGCGGTTCCGCGGTCCACAAGGCCGCTTCCGAGGTCAGGGATCAGGCCCGACGGCACGCCGCCGACCTCCTCGGAGCCCGCGTGACCGATATCGTCCTCGACACCAGTTCCGGGACGTGGCACGCGGCAGGCGACCCCGGCCGATCCGTGACCTGGACCCAGGTCGTCAGGCACGCCGAGGTGGAGAGCCTCAGTGCCGACGTCGAGTTCGACTCGGACCAGCCGACATTTCCGTTCGGCGCGCACCTCTCGGTCGTCGACGTCGACACCGAGACGGGGATGACTACGGTGCTCCGCCACGTGACCGTGGACGACGCGGGGCCGGTCCTCAACCCAGCCCTCGCCGAAGGCCAGCGCCACGGCGGCATCGCGCAAGGGATCGCCCAGGCGTTGTTCGAGGAGGTGCGCTACGACGAAGACGGCAACCCTCTCAACGCGACGCTCGCGGACTACGGGGCCGTCGCCTGCGCCGACCTGCCCGACTTCGAACTGGCGGCCAGCGAGACGCCCACGGACGTGAATCCCCTCGGTGTCAAGGGAATCGGCGAAGCGGGGACCATCGGTTCCACTCCCGCGGTGCAGAACGCGGTCATCGACGCGGTCGCTCACCTCGGGGTCCGGCACATCGACATGCCGATGACCCCGAGCCGTGTCTGGGCGGCGATCAAGGAAGCGGGCGATGCACGCCAGTCTCAGCGTTGAACGGCGAACAGAGGATGTCATGGTACGTCCAGCACCACGCGGTGTACGGGATCTCCCGCCGTACACCAAGAACCTGATGACGGCACAGGAACGGCGACGTATTCTTCTCCGGGACATCGATGTGGTCATAGACGGCGGCGCGAATGGCGGCCAGTACGCGAAGTGGATGCGCCAGTGCGGCTTTCGCGGGAAGATAATCTCGTTCGAGCCGGCGTCCGAGACCTTCGACGTGCTGTCCGAAGTCGCCCGGTCGGACGACGACTGGCACTGCCACAACATGGCGCTCGGGCCGGAGGACGGCCAAGTCCTGTTGCACCTGACGCGCACGTCACTCGGCTCGTCGGTCTTCCGGCGCACCGATCTCCACTCCCGCGTGTGGCCGGACGACGTCGAAGCCGGTACGGAGCTGGTACCAATGCGCTCGCTGCGCTCACTGTGGCATGAACTGGGCTGCGACGGCTGCCGGGTGTACCTGAAGCTGGACGTGGAGGGCGCCGAGCTGTCCGTCCTCGAGGGCGCGGGTCCGTTTCTCGACCGCATCGCGCTGCTCGAACTCGAATTGCCCTTGGTCAACATGCACCACGACGCGCCGGCGTTCGAGGACGTGCTGAACTTCCTGACGGCACGGGGCTTCTCGGTGGTTGCCCTGGAGCAGAACCATAGCGGCGACGACGCGACCGGTCAGATGCTGATGATCGACGGCATCTTCCGGTCGTCGAGCGCTGGACTCCGCGGTGACGTTGGCTTCGGCGGCGTTCGTCCATCTTCAAAGGAAGACACATGAACCGCATCTCGGTGACCGTGGACGGCACGAAATATGAGGACGAGGTGGAACCCCGGCTTCTACTCGTCCACTATCTGCGGGACCAGCTGGGCCTGACCGGCACCACAATCGGCTGTGAAACCGGCAACTGCGGGTCGTGCACCGTCGATCTGGCCGGGGCGAGCGTCAAGAGCTGCTTGGTTCTGGCGGTCCAGGCGGACGGGAGTGAGGTGACCACCGTCGAGGGGCTCGCGCAGGACGGCGAGTGGCATCCGCTGCAGCGGTCGTTCCACGAGCAGCACGCCCTGCAGTGTGGCTACTGCACCCCCGGCATGATCATGGGGGCCCGCGATCTGCTGCGGCACAACCCCGATCCCAGCCCGCGGGAGATCCGGCACGCGCTGAAGGGCAACCTCTGCCGCTGCACCGGCTACCAGAACATCGTCAAGGCCGTGCTCGCCGCGGCTGCCGGTGGAGAGGCCTAGTGACCGTCACAGAGCCCAATACGCCCAGTAAGAGGGGCGGGTGTGCCGAAACGCTGCTTCGCCGCTCAGGACCAGAAGCAGGGCTCTCCGAACCAGGGGTTGCGGCATGAGCCCCGCGGCGTTCGACTACGCCTGCCCGGCGAGCGTTGCGGAGGCCGTCCGTGTGCTAGCCGAGGGCGGCGAGGAGGCGAAGGTGCTGGCGGGCGGTCAGAGCCTGCTGCCGACGCTGCGATTGCGACTGGCCTTCCCGAAGTTGCTGGTCGACGTGGGCCGAGTGCCGCAGTTGCGCGGCGTCAGGGAGGAGGCCGGCTCGCTCGTCGTCGGCGCCATGACCACCCACCACGACGTCCTCCACGATGCGCTGGTCCGACGGCATGCCCCGTTGCTGGCCGCCGCAACGGAGACGGTCGGCGACCCCGCTGTACGCCACCGCGGCACTCTCGGCGGCTCCGTCGCCCATGCCGACCCGGCTGGCGACCTGCCCTCGGTGGTGCTGGCGCTGGACGGCGAGTTGGTGGCGGAGGGCCCGCGCGGGCGGCGCACCATCCCGGCCGCCGAGTTCTTCGTCGACCACCACAAGACCGCGCTGGAGCCCGGCGAACTGCTCGTCGAGATCCGGCTGCCCAAACTGGGGGAGGGCTGGGGCTTTCAATACGAGAAGTTCCATCTCTCCGCGCAGGCTTCCACGGTGGTCGGAGTGGCCGTGGCGGTACGCCGTGAGAACGGCAGTATCGCCGAGGCGAGCATCGGACTGACAAACATGGGCGCCACGCCGCTTCGGGCGTCCGCGGCCGAGGTGGCGCTGGCCGGTGCGGATGCCACTGCGGAGGCCGTGGTGCGGGCCGCCGAAGCGGCGGCTGAGGGCACCTCGCCAACGTCCGACCTGGGTGCGGCCCCCGAGTACCGGGCTCACCTGGTCAGGGTGTTGACGCGCCGTGCCGTCCTCGCCGCAGCCGGACTCCCCGTGGCAGCGGGAAATCGGGTTCATCGAGGGTGGTGAAGGAAATGCGCGCCGAAACCCGACCGACCGGCCCGACGAACGGACCGGAGCGACCGCGTCCTTACGGAACTGCTCGGGATACTTTGGCCATGCGGCGGATCCAGGGGAACTCGTCGCGGATGTCCCGCCACGGCAGGATCTTTCGATGGACGTGGCACCAGGACATCCTCCATAGCGCCCGGCCGCGAGCGCCGCGCAGGTTTGCTGCGTCAGCAGCCGGCGAGTAGTTGCCTCCTTAGGAGGCTTGCGAAGCCTTCGTTGATGTCGGCCAGTGGATCACCTCGGCGGTTCCGCTCCTGAGGCGCGGGCTGATGTAGGGCTGCCAGAAAAGCCGCCAAGGTGTCGGCCGCCACGGCGCCGCGAGTCGCAGGGGCTCGGTTAGCAGGTTCACCAGCGACCCAGGTCGTAACAATCCAAGGGTGCGGGAACCGCTCGGAAGGCTGGCCAAGACGCTGCGGAACAGGTATCCGCAATGGGAGGCGCGGCGCTACAGCAGGCAGCAAGGTGTGCTCCTTGAGGAGTAGCTCGCCTGCGTCCTGAGTGGCCCAGGACAGCCGGACCGCAAGGTCGTCACCGAGCCGCCACAACTGATTGTCCCAGCCACGAGCACCAAACGTCAGCGGCAGGTGCCAAGTCGAGGTGCTGTTCGCGGAGCAATACCGCAATCAGATCCGCGGTGATCTCACTTCAGTCTGGGACTCTCGAGTTACACCGCTTTCTTGGCTTTGGCCCGCGTTCCTCGGTTGCGGGCCTGTTATGGTCGGCACAGCAGTCGAAGCCGGAGGTCATCGCGGTGACCGCTGGCGCGAATCGCAAACTTGCCCAGTGACACAATCTTGGCCCACACGAATGGCTTGGGAGCGTTGTTCCATTCGCTGATCCAGCGGCGAACGTCGATCCCCAGTTCGATGAGGCGTACTCCGGTGGAGCCATGCACAAGCTTGTCGCCCAAGTCCCCTATCGCGCTGGTCGGGGCTCATCCAGAGATCTTCACGCGCAGATTCGCGAGCTCAGCGACCGTGTCGAGCACAGGGCCGCGCGGCAACCCGAAGTCGACCAGGCAAGCCACCTCATCGGCGCCCGCCTCGAAGAGTCCGGTAAGAACCTGGTCCGCCTCGGCACGGTCTCCGATCAGCGAACGGCCGCGCAGATACCGGTGCACGGCGAAGTCCAAGCGCTTCGCCGCCACGGCCGGATCGGTCACGGAGCCTTGCTGATCGAGGTAGGCGGCGAGATAGTGGCGCAGCGGCTCCTGGGCGCGACGGCGGATCTCCGGACCCGAGTCTCCGATGGCTGCGTGCACCATCAGGCAGACCCGCCCTCGCCCGCCGTGGTGCGCCGCAAACGTACGCCGGTAGAGGCCGATTCGCTCGGCGAGTTCGTGGGGGCCGAACAGTCCGTAGCTGGTCAGCAGGCCGGCGCCGGTTTCGCCGGCGTACTCGAAGGTCGCGGGATTCCCGGAGGCGGTGATCCAGTGGGGCAGCACGGGCTGGACGGGACGAGGGTAGGTGCGGACACGGTATTCGGCCCCGTCCGGCCCCTCACGGCTGATCTCCCCGCCGCTCCATAGCTGCCGCACAGCCCTGAGGTTCTCGGCGGCCCGCACCGCACGCCGCTCGTAGTCTTCGGGCGCGAGCACGAAGTCTCGGGGATTCCAGCCGGTCGCGGCCGATATCTCGGCCCGGCCATTGGAGAGATTGTCGACCACGGCCCACTCTTCCGCCACCCGCAGCGGATCGTGCAGCGGCAGGACCACGCTGCCCGCGCGGATGCGCAGGTTGCGCGTGACCACGGCGATGGCCGCAGCGAGCACGGCCGGATTGGGGTGGCCGCCGCCGAACCGGGTGAAATGCCGTTCCGGTATCCAGACGAAGTCGAGACCGTTGCGGTCTGCCGTTCTGGCCGCGTCGAGCAGCAAACCGTAGGCGGCTGCGTCGTCGGACTCTTCCTCCAGGGCTGAGAAGAAGTACAGGCCTACCGCACGGGCCGCCTTGCCCGAATCACCACCCTGGGACTTGGGTTCATCCTGCTGCTCGTTCATCCGTAAGTCTCCTGTCCCGAGCTGAGCCCAGACAGCGCTGCAACTCCGTCATCTGCAAGTCGAGCGCGTGCACCCATCGCCTGCAACTCGGCAGTCAGGGCGTCACGCGCGACCAGAACGTCCCTGAATGGACACATCAGTGCCCCATCCCGAAACCGCCGTCCACGGGTATGACCGCTCCCGTGACGAAGCCCGCGTCCTTCGAAGCGAGCCAGGTGACGGCCGACGCCACTTCCTCGGGAGTGCCGCACCTGCGCAGGGCCGTCTCGCCGATGATTTGCTCCCGTCGCTGTTCGGAGAGGTCTTTCGCCAGATCGGTGGAGACCAGTCCGGGGGCCACGACGTTCACGGTGACATTGCGAGGGCCGATCTCCCTGGCAAGCGACCTTGCAAGACCGATCAGAGCGGACTTGCTCGCCGCGTAGTTGGCCATGCCCTCCGAACCGCGGAGAGCCGCCACGGAGGAGACAAAGATGATCCGCCCCCGGCTCATTCTCACCATGTCCGGATATACGCACCGGGTGGCGTAGAAAGAACCACCTAGATTTGTCGCTAGGACGCGGAAGAACTGCTCGTTGCGCATTCCCATGAGGAGCATGTTGTCAGCAATACCAGCATTGTTAACCAGGACCTCAATGGGGCCGTGAAGTTCACGCGCCTCCTTGAACGCGGCGGCTACCTGTTGGGGATCAGAAACGTCGCACCTAATCGCGTGCGCACCTGCCGGAACTTCGGAGCCGCGTTGGGCGACGGCAACCTGGTCTCCCTGTTCGAGAAACGCTCTGGCAATAGCAGCGCCGATGCCTCGGCTGCCGCCGGTTACCAGTATCGAGCGCTGCACCAGATACCCTCCGATGTCATCGCAGACGGTAGTGGATATACCGCATGCTTGCAGTCACCCCGCCAGATGGCAACCGGCCTCGAAATCTAGGGCTCTGACGCCGGGTTGAGTTGGTGACCTACAGTGAAAACGCTTACCAGCGTGCCGCTGAGGTGGCCGCGTCGAGAATCGCCGCGATCGCGGCGCACCTCAGGCGCGCCACCGAGGAGTTACTGATCACCCGCATCCCACACCGTGGGTGACCTGGTGTTCGGCGAGATCGCGGGCGGTCCAGGCGGAGTCGGACCCGTCCTGGGTTCGTCGCCGCGCTCGGGGCCAACCTGTACGCCGCGTCCCTGCGGGGACAGGCGGGCCAGCGCGGCGGGCTGCCAATGGACGCCGGTCGCGGCGGTGTCCGGCGCGGGTCCGTGCAAGTGACGACAATCAGCAGTTGAACCGGTGGAGTGTGCTTCGGGGTTTGGTTGTCAGTGTGTCCGGTTGACAACTAGGCTGCCGAGCAGTCGATTCGCCTTCATGCGGTGTATCGGGTAACCGACGTTGTTCGCGCCCGTTGCTTGGCTGAGGAGATGAGGCATGTCCGCGGGAGACATAAACGCGCTTCTGGACCATGTATCCACCGGCCCGGCGATACAGCGGGAATGGGAATTGAGCTCTGTGAACGCGGCTCACAGGTGCGGGGCGTACACGCGGTGGACCTGATCGGCACCGCGGTCGACGCAGGCCTGATCCGTGGACCTACTACCCTGGAGGTTCTCACCTTGCACGAGGTCGTCGTAACGGGGTACGGCGTGTTCACGGCGTTCGGGTTTGGCGCCCAAGCGCTCAGGGCAAGGGTTTTTTCCGGAGAGCCAGCCTTCGCGAAGGTCCGTCGGTTCGACCCGTCCCGATATCGCGCGCAGTATGCCGCCGAATATCAGGATAAGGCGTTGTCTCAGTTGACCGTATTGCGCGAGTGTGTTAGGGAGGCACTTTCCAGTGCGGGCCAGGACGGCGCGGGCGCGCCCGTTTTGCTGGGCACCGATGGGGATCATGCGGCGAACATTGACTTCTGGACAGTTCATGCTGCGGGGAAGCAGCCTGAAGGAGCCGGTGTCGTGCACAGCTTGCCGGGGCTGCTACCAGAGGTCATCGGGGAGGAATTCCGCCTCGGGCGGCCCCGATTGGCGTTCGTGAACGCATGCGTGGCGGCAACCAACGCGATAGCGTACGGAGCACATCTCATCAGCATTGGAAAGGCCCATTCCGTGGTGTGCGGAGGCGCCTACCTGGTCAACGAAGACGTCTTCGCCAAATTCGACTCAGGTCTGGCCCTCACCACCGAGGCCGTGATGCGGCCCTTTTCCATGGGAAGAAAGGGGCTGCTACACGGCGACGGCGCCGCGGTACTCGTGATGGAGTCAGCGGAGCACGCACGGCGACGGAACGCCGTCTCGTACGGCAGTGTTCTCGGGTGGGGCCTCGCCGCGGACGCCCACCATCCTGTACAGCCGCATCCACAGGGCCGCGGCCTTGCCACCGCCGCCCAAATCGCCCTCCGGCGTGCTGGCGTCGCTGCCGAGGCAATCGGTTACGTCAACTCCCACGGCACGGGCACACCACGCAACGACCTCGCCGAGTCGCTGGCGCTGCGCCATGTGTTCGGCGACCGGGCCAGTACGGTTCCAGTGAGCTCCACCAAGAGCACCACCGGCCACATGCTGGAAGCGACCGGAGCCGTCGAGGCCGTCATCACGCTCCTGGCACTCGCGGAAGGGCTGCTGCCACCTACCGCGGGCTTTCTCGAAGCGGACCCGGAGTGCCTCGTCGACTGCATCCCACATACCGCGAGACCCTCGCAGGTCTCCCGAGCGCTGTCCCTCAACGCCGCATTCGGCGGCGCCAACGCGGCCCTTGTACTGGGTGCTCCGCAGTCCTCATGAGGGCACCACCACACCGTGAAGGGCGACCGCCGCAAAGGAGTTATATGCCGTCAGGGCTCTTGTCTCACCGCGCCATCGTCGATGCCGCCTGCCTGACCCCCTGGGGCGACGAGGCGTCCGGTCTGCCGGGGGCGGCTTCACAGGAGCTTCCTCCAATCGTGGGATTCGCGATTTCACGGTTCGGTCCGCTGGTGCACGCGGTGGCGACAGCCTGTCTGGGGCCCACGGGCGCTCCCGACAACCACGTCGGGCGGTACGGCGCTGGAACCGCGATCGTGCTCGCGACCATGTACGGTGACGCAGTTACGGTGGATACGGCGACCCAATGGGCGGTCGCGGGCAATCTCTCCAATCCACTGCTGTTCTTCCAGTCAGTCAGTACGTCCATCCTCAGTCATTTGACCCGGCGCTACGGCATTCATGGACCGCTCACCTGCATTTCGGCCATTCATGACCCGGCCGGAGACGCGCTAAGGGTCGCCGACGCGCTACTGGACGACCTGGAACTGCACCAGGTGCTCGTCATCGGGGTGGAGACCAAGCCGAACGAACGGGTGTGCCGGGTAAGCGAGTTGGCTGCGGCGGATGGCTGGGGGTCGCGCTTGCCCGCCGGAGACGCCGCGGCCGCCCTCCTGCTGCGTCGGATCGAGACCGACACGGGAGTAGCACGGCTCACGCTCTCGGAGACATCCCCCGGGTCGGCCTCCGGCGGTAGCGGCGAGCCAGTGCGGTCGCTCGGCTGGCTCAGCAACTTCATGGCGCTGTGCGCTGATGCGGGCACCAGGCGACATGAGACTTACACCTACAAGCTCTCCCTGTGACCCGAGACCCACCCGACAAGGAAAACTCAGATGATCACTCTTGAGAACGTCAAGGGCATAATGACTGAATGTCTGAGCACGAGGGACGGGCCCGTAACGATCGATCTTGACAGCCCTATCGAGATCGACTCCTTCACGCTGGTTTGGATCCTGCACCTGCTGGAAGAACGCCATAACATCGAGATCGCGCCCGAACAATCGGATTTCCCCTCGCTCATGTCGGTCCGGGACCTTCACGGATATCTGGCGGAGAATTTCCCCGATCGAGTGTCTCTGGAGGGCTGATGGCCGTCACCGGCTCACGATCCTGGTGGGGGGAAAGGCTTCTGGGACGACGACACGACGACGACTTGTGGGTTCTGGCCGACCCCGCCGTCACCTACGGGGAGTTACGGGAACAGGTCAGACTCCTCGCTGCGAGACTGGCCGCCGAGGGGATCGGCAGCGGTTCCTCGGTCGCCTTGTACGTGCCGCCCAGCCGCACTCTCCTATACGCCATGCTCGCCGCGTGGACCCGCGGGGCCCAGGTCATGCTCATCGACGTTCGGTCAACGTCCTTTGAAGTCGACCGGTTGCTTCGGCTCTGCGAACCCCAGTTCCTACTCTCCGCGCAGCCCTTGCCCCTCCTGACCAGATATCTCGTCAAGGACGCGCCGTTCACTGTGGTGCGTCGCGCGACAGGGCGTCCGGCCGCGCCAGATGTCTGCCTCATTCAGTCGAGTTCGGGTTCCACCGGAGAACCGAAGGTGATCGGTCGTGGTTCCGCCTCCTTGCTGGCGGAACTTGAACGATATGCCGCACTGGAGGGTATGCCACGGGCCGGCGAGCGCGTCCTGCTGCTGAACTCCGTCACCCACACCATGGGCCTGGTCGGAGGAGTACTGCATGGTCTGAACTCCGGGGCACAGATGGTGTTTCCGTCCCGCATACGGGCCGAGACGATAGCGGAGACCGCACGGGCGACCGAATCGAGCGCGATCTTCGGCGTGCCGGTTCACTTTGATCTGCTCGCGCACTCCGCACTGGGTGCGGTCCCGTCGCTGCGCCTGGCGGTTTCCGCCGGCGAAATGCTGCCCCTCAGGGTCTGGACCCAGTTTCGCCAACGTTACGGGCTGCCGATCAGCCCGGTGTATGGCACAACCGAGACGGGGATAATCGCCGCGGATCTGATCGGAGGCTCGGAGCCTCCCATTCTGGGCAGGCCGACCGCCGGGATGGAGGTGGGTGTCGTAGCGGGAGAGCTCCGGGTCCGGATGGAATGCACGCCTTATCTCTGGTCAGACCGTGCCGACCGGTTCCACGACGGATGGCTTCGGACGTTCGACCTATGCGACCAGGACTCGGAAAACGGACTTCTGACATATCGTGGTAGGGCCGACTCCGTAGTTGCGATCGGCGGACTGAAAGTCGATTTGACGGAAGTCGAGCAGACGCTACTTCTGCACCCCCACGTACGGGAAGCGGTGGTCGTGTTCGGTGACGTCATTGAAGCGTATGTTGGTGGCGATGCCACGCTCACAGCAGCCGACCTCACGAACTGGTGTCGGTCCCGTCTCTCCAACTTCAAGGTTCCCAAGTTCTTCCGGATTTCCGGAGGAGTGCCGCGCAACGCGAACGGAAAGGTGATCCGTAATCGGGAGGTCCTTCGACGGCAAGGAGAGACGGGTGCGCACACTCGTCATTGACAACTACGACTCCTTTACTTTCAATCTCGCCCATTACGTAGGCGGGATGAGCGGAGTCGCTCCGACCATCATTAAGAACAACGAGGCGGGCTGGAACCTGTCGGTGCTTGAAGACTTTGACAACGTTGTCATCTCTCCGGGCCCGGGAAGTCCGTCGGAGGCCAAGGACTTCGGCATCTGTGCGGATGTCATTCGCCAGGCACAGATTCCCGTCCTGGGCGTGTGCCTTGGCCACCAAGGGATATGCCACGTCTACGGCGCCCAGGTCGTCCCGGCACCGGGGATCTTCCACGGCCGTGCTTCGCTGGTGACGCACGCCGGGGACGTCCTCTTCAGAGGCGTACCGTCCCCGTTCTCCGCGGCCCGTTACCACTCCCTGGCGGTGGCGGACTTGCCCGACGAACTGGAGGCCATTGCGTGGACGGAGGGCGAGGTGCTGATGGGAGTCCGGCACCGAAGCCGTCCGCTGTGGGGAGTGCAGTTCCATCCCGAGTCGATCGGCACCGTTCATGGGCCACGCATTCTGCGCAACTTCATGCGTCTCACCCATGAGACAAGCCCGCTGCATGGGACCAGAGTCCATTGGCACCGCCCTGATCGGCGGGTGGCAATGCGGAGGCTTCCGTTCGAGGTGCCGGCCGAGCGGGCGTTTGCCGCGCTGTACGCCGATGCCCGGCACGCCTTCTGGCTCGACAGCAGCCGTACAGGCGAGCAGCGAGGGCGGTTCTCCTTCATGGGAGACGCCAGCGGTCCGCTGGCTCGGGTGGCCGAGGCCCAGGTGGACTGCCGGAGCGTTGTCGTCACCTCCAATGCGGGGCGAGAGGTCGTCGAAGGTCCGTTCCTCGACTGGCTCGATCACGACCTCCACGCCCACCGGGCCGAGGTACCCGATCTCCCGTTCGACTTTGCCCTGGGGTGGGTGGGATACCTGGGGTACGAGCTGAAGGTGGAATGCGGCGGGGAACTGGCGCACCACTCACGCCACCCTGACGCGGGAATGATCTTTGCCGATCGTGCCGTCGTGTTTGACCACGAACTGCGCGAGATATACCTCCTGGCCCTGGTGGACAACGGCGATACGGCTTCGGCGACGGAGTGGTTCGATCGGACGCGGCGCAGCATGGAGGAACTGGCCGCGCCGGCGCCTGACGACGTTGAGGACAGGGACACGCCATCAGGATCGCCGGGCACGCTTGACGAAGGGAAGCTGCGGCACGACAAGGAGCACTACCTGGAGTTGATCAGCGCGTGCCACAAGGAGATCGACGCGGGCGAGTCCTACGAGATCTGTCTGACCAACATGCTGCACGGCACCGGCACATTCCGCCCCTGGGCTGCCTACCGGCTTCTGCGCCGCCGCAATCCCGTACCCTTCGGCGCCCTGCTCCGGTTCGGTCCACTGTCGGTGCTCAGTTCCTCGCCCGAGCGGTTCCTGCGCGTCGGCGCCGACGGAGCGGTGGAATCCAAGCCGATCAAGGGTACGCGGCCACGGTCGCAGTTCGCCCCCGAAGACGAGCGGCTGCGCATGGAACTCGCCAACGACCCCAAGGACCGCGCTGAGAACCTGATGATCGTGGATCTGGTACGTCACGACCTGAGTCAGTGCGCCGAGGCCAACTCCGTGCGGGTCGATCCACTCTTCGAGGTCGAAAGCTATGCGACGGTGCACCAGTTGGTCAGTACCGTGCACGCGCAACTGAGGCCGGACCGCAGCGCTGTGCAATGCGTCCGCGCGGCCTTCCCGCCCGGCTCCATGACAGGGGCGCCGAAGATCCGCACCATGCAGATCATAGACGGGCTCGAAGAGGGACCCCGGGGGATCTACTCCGGTGCCCTGGGCTACTTCTCGCTGACCGGAGCCGCCGACCTCAGCGTCGTGATCAGGACGATCATCATGACCGAGAACGAGGTCTACTTCGGAACCGGAGGAGCCATCACCACGCTTTCCGACGCTGACGCCGAGTTCGAGGAGACCGCGGTGAAGGCGACACCCTTGCTCGACCTCTTCGGCATCGAATTTCCTACGAGCGAAGGCGGAGGAACGACCGATGATCCCGGAGTCGATAGAGAGAGTTCACGGCATCTGCGACAGGGATATCTCCATGACAGAGAACATGATAGTTGAAAACGGTATCGGGCCAATCGACAATATCAATGAGATTCACTCCAGGATGTCGGCCTTGAGTGCGCGGGAGTTCGAGGTTCTCCGCCTGGTCACCACTGGTATGACTAATTACAACATTGGCATGAAGCTGGGAATCTCCGCAAGAACGGCGAGAGAGCATATTGCGCGCATCATGCTCAAGCTCAGAGTGGGCTCCCGGGTCGAAATAGCCGTCATCGCCACTAAATGGGACTTGTTCAGGCTGGTGCGCAGGAGCCAGTCCAGCGATTCCGATCAACCGAGTCACCGGGGAGCGGGATGGCAGTAGACCAGGTGCGAGACAGCCCAGATCTTTTGGTTTCGCTGCCTGACCTTGGTGTTCGCACCTTCCATCGGTCCGTTGCCGTAGGGGCGACGTCATCCCGGCCACGACGGTGGGAAGGTCCATCCACCGGCCGTGAACGAAGCCGCGCAGGGCAAGTAGGTCGTTGACGGCCGTCGTCCGGTTGCGGCGGTGAGCGGGTAGATTCTCTGGCCGGGTCATGAGCCAGGAGACCGGCGCGACGCCGGCCCAGGGCGGCCCGCTGTCGCGGCGCGTCAACCTTCAGAACACGCCCGACAATCCACCGCGAGTCGTAATGCTACCGGAATATCCATCACCCAGACTCTCCTGCGGCAACCCCAGCCCTGGCAGTTCACAGGCTTGTCGTCGACTGGCTACGGGTACTGTCGCCGTCGCACGGGGCGACATGGCCTTCCACCCTGGCATCGCACGGTTGGGCCTTCTTCGGGCACGGTACCCCTGGGCGTTCGCTCTGGCTGCCCAGGCGAGGCGGTTGGCGGCTGCTCGTTCTCAGGATGATCGCTTGAACTCATCTGACGTTAAGGATTAGGTGCGTGGACCACACATCCTCTCAGGCAAGAGGCGAGAAAGCGCCCGACAATGTCCAGACAATCATGCCGATGACTCGTGCGCAACAGTTCCAGTGGTACATGGAGAACTGGGTGATCGTGTATTCCTGGCAGACTCCAGCCAACCTAGACGTGGATGTAATCGAGGAGGCATTGAAACTTCTCGCAGTCAAGTTCGAGACACTCCGCACAAAGTTCCAAGTGGTCGATGGATATCTCAGGCAGGTCGTGACCGAACCCCGCGTGGAGATCTCGGTCGGCCACTTGGTGAATGCTTCCAGCCCTCCGCTGGATGACCTCGTCCTTCAGTTCTATGAGTCATCGTGCGCTCAGGTCGGGGCCACTACGGTCCAGTTTCACCTCTACCAGCGGGCTGCTCGACCGGGTTGGCTTGTAATGCTGGCCGATCATGTGACGATGGACAGCGTCAGCGTCAAGGTAATCGCCAGGCAGGTCAACAAACTGTGCAAGTCCGCTGACTATGGCGTTCCATCTGAATCCGCTGACTGGCTCCAGCCAACAGATCTCGCGGAAGCGGAAAACGCATCGGTCGGCCGAACTGAGCGGAGCCGCGCTTACCGGTACCTCGAGAAGCACTTTCAGAACACTCCTGCCTGGATGTACCCGAACCCGTTGTCGCAGAGCCAAGGCCTCGGGCCGCGGTATTACGAGGCCAGACTTGCTCTTCCGGGCGGTGTCGAAGTTCTCCACCGGATAACAGAGTTGTACAGTATTCGACCTGCGGCCGCAGTCCTGGCGGCCTTTACGATGATGATATGCCATCACACAGGGTTCGAGCAGTGTGTGGTAGGCATAGAAGCGGCGAACCGTCACCTTATGCCATTGAGTCAAGTCGTCGGCGCCACGGCGCAACGTGTCCCGCTCCTCATCACCAGCCCGATGTGCTCGAGCTATCTGGAGACGGCCAAGCACGTTCAGAGCCGCTCCATACTGGCGTACAGGTATAGTTGGTACGAGCCGTTGGATTTGCTCGAGATCAGGTCCAGAATGTCGTGGCAGCGCGGCATTGATCTGAATACTGACGTCACGTTCAACTTCTACCAGGTATCGCTGGACGACCGCCAAAGGGACACTGCAGATTTGTCGGAGCAGCCGGCGAAGTGCTCGTGGCAGAAAGCACCAGGCACAGATAGGCCTTACGAAGAGAGCTCCACGAGACTAAGCCTGGACGTGCAGCATGGCTCACGCACTGTCCTCCTCAATCTGCTCGTCGACACCGTCGCTGTCGACTCCCGCGAGGTAGAAGGAATACTCTACGGGATTGAAGCTATTCTTCGTCGCGCATCCGATGGACTCGATAGTGGAGTGGATATACTCGCCGAGAAACTTCAATCATCTCGACGGAACGACTTATGGCAGAGTCTGGATAACTGCTGGATAAGCGTCCCGCAGGTGACAGCGCTGGTGGAGAAGTGTTCGAGGTCTGCTGACATTGCGGTGTTCATACGAAACGACCGGAGACAACTGGGGATCTCCAGGTATCTGCACGCCTTTGTTGCGTCTGCTGACCCTGGTTTGACCCCTAGCATTGTTCGCCAACGTATCGTTGACGAGTTAAGTCTGCACCCAGCGGGGATGACACCACACTACTTCACACTAGTAGAACGCCCGCCAGCGGATCAGGCGAAACTGTCAGCTTGGTTGGCAGAGCGAGTGCTGGACGAGGGCACTGGCCATCGCTCGTCGATGGTCAATCCGACTACGTCAGCTGAGCAGGCCGTGGCACGCGCACTTGTGGATACGCATGGGCCGCTGGAAATATCGATGGCCGACAGCTACCTTCGCGCGGGGGGAGACCTGGAAAAGTTCTATGGTTTCGCGGCCGCTCTTGCCGAGTACGGCTATACAGGTTTCACGTTCAAGGACGCGGCAGGAATTAGATCCCTGGCGAGCATCTCGGCCGCACTGACGGGCGGAGTCAAATGGTCGTAGCGACAGCCTGATATTTTGTCAGTATTTTTCGAGCGATAGGCACGGTATATGAGTCGACGCGAACCGTTGCGATTCGAGGGAACGGGAGATCATCTCCCGAGAGTTGAGTCGGAAATCGGATTGTTCACCTCGATCCCCTAGGGAAGATTCTCGATCGACATCACTCGACGATCGCTCGAAACAGATCAGTGAGACTCCGCGAGGATCACCCCGACGATCCGGAGACGCACGTGTCCCACGAGACGATCTATGACTGCCTGTACCTTCAGGCCCGGGGCGAGCTGCGCACCCCAGCTCACGCTGGCCCCGCGACAGGGACGCACCCGCCGGGTCGACCGGTCACTAGTGACCGCGACCAGGGGCAGGATCGAGGACGTGGTCAACATCGGCGAGCGGCCGAAAGAAGCCGACGATCGCGCCGTCCCTGGCTTCTGGGAGGGCGACCTCATCATCGAGGGCAACAAACCCCAGATCGCCACCCTGGTCGAGCGCACCACCAGATTCGTCATAATGGTCAGGCGCGCGGACTTCGCGATCCGAACCGGCAGCCCGTCTACTTCTGCGCCCCCCACTCGCCCTGGCAACGCGGCAGCAACGAGAACACCAACGGACTACTCCGCCAGTACTTCCCCAAGGGAACAGACCTCTCGTTGCACACTCAGGACGACCTTGATAAGGCAGCGGCACAGTTAAATGGCAGATCACGACAGACGTTGAACTCGCGGAAGCCAATCGAAGTTTTCAGCGACCTGATGGCAGATTCCATGTCGCTATGATCACTTGATTCCGCCGAGAAACCGTCGGGCGGGGTCCCCGCGTCACACCCTTCCTCTACCAGGACAACCGGGCGAGGAGCAGTTGTTTCCGCGCCGGGCATGGCAGGCAGGCCAGAACGGCGGCACCGACCGCTGATGCCGCCACAAGCGTCTGGAGAATTCTCCTGGTCACCGCCAGATCCACCCCCAAGTGCCTAGCCGATAAGGAAATTCCACGGTTGCGCCCTCGGGTCAGCTGCTCACCCCGACAATAACAGCATGGTGGCTTGCCGTCACCTTCGCGATACCAGACGGAAAGCTCCAGTTGAACGTACAGTCGATCACCATGATCCTGGTTGACAGGATTCCGACGGTGGCTATCGTGCTACTGGGGTGCCGCGTTCACAACGTGGCCGAGAGAAACACACGGATATCTGTTTCGCGCAGCGACTTGCCTGAGGTAACAAGGTATCGAAGGGCTACAACACCACCGAGGTGCCATCGCTGAGATGACCGGCCTCGATCCGCAGCACAAGGTCAAGGTGAAGGTAGACAAGAACGCGGCACGTCCTGAGGGGTGTGGTCGTCGAGAAGGTGAACGGTGATGAGCATGGCCGGGAACCCGACCCCGGACAGGCTGACAGCGGTGCTCAGCGGAAACGGTACGGCACGTCCCACACTGGTCCGGCAGTCACGTCCCGTGCTGATCCCGCTGTCACCCACCCAACGGCAACTGTGGATTCTTGACACTGTCGCGGGAGGCGCGGAACGCGCACCAGCGGCCTACAACATCCCGTTGGCGCTGCGCCTGTCCGGTCGGCTCAACTCCGCTGCCTTGCGGAGCGCACTCGGTGACGTGGTGACGCGGCACGAGGTACTGCGCACCGTCTTCCCCGCAACGGAGTCCGGAATCACCTACCTCGCCTACCAGGTCATCCTCAGCACCTTCAGGCCTGCGCTGCCTGTTACGGACATCTCGCCCGAGGGACTGGACGAAGCGCTGGCGACCGAGGCGGTGCGCAGGTTTGATCTGACGGCTGAGCCGCCGATCCGCTGCCATCTGTTCACTGTCTCGCCGGACGAGCACGTGTTGCTGATGACGATCCATCACATCGCGATGGATGGCTGGTCATGCGGGCCGCTGGCCGCGGATCTCGCACTCGCCTACACCGCCCGGTCCCAAGGGCGAGAGCCCAGCTTTGAGCCGCTGGCCGCCCAGTTCGCCGACTATGTCCTGTGGCACCAGCGCGTGATGGGCGACGAACGCGATGCAGGCAGCCTGGCGGGTTCGCAGCTCGCCTTCTGGCGGCGGGCGCTGGCCGGACTGCCGGATCAGCTGGAACTCCCGACCGATCGGCCCCGCCCGGCCGAGGCGAGTCGGCGCGGCTCGACCGTTCCGATCCGGCTTGACGCTGCGCTACATACTCGGCTGACGCAACTGGCGCGATCCACCAAGACAAGCTTGTTCATGGTGCTGCAGGCCGGACTCGCCGCCATGCTCACCCGCCTCGGCGCCGGGACCGACATCCCGCTGGGCTGCCAGGTGGCCGGCCGCGGCGATGTGGCCCTAGCGGACATGGTCGGCTGCTTTCTTAATACGTTGGTGCTGCGGACCGACACATCAGGCGACCCGGCCTTCACCGAACTACTCGACCGGATCCGGAAGAGCGATCTGGCGGCCTATGCCAACGCTGATCTACCATTTGACCGCGTGGTAGGCGCTGTCAATCCGACGCGTTCTCTGGCCAGGCACCCGCTTTTCCAGATTATGCTGGTACTGCAGAACACCTCGGTACAGCAGTTCACCCTGCCCGGAATCGAAGTCACCCAGCAATACGTCCACACTGCCGGCGCCCGCTTTGACATGATGATCGACTTTCGTGAGGAGCCCGGCGGCGGCCTTGGCGGGGTCGTCGAATACGCCAGCGACCTATATGACCAGGTCAGCGTCGAGTGCTTCGCGGCGCGGCTGGTGCGCCTGCTGCGCGCTTTCGCCGCGGATCCCAGCCTGGCCATCGGACGGCCAGCACTGCTGGAACCAGCCGAACTCGAGCGCATGGCAGCGGCGTGGCACGGCACCGATGTTGATGTGGAGCTGGTTCCCGTACAGCGTCAGTTCGATGCCCAGGCGCGACGGACGCCTGGTGGCCTCGCGGTGGCCTGCCGCGACCGGGAACTCAGCTACGCCGAACTCAACGCCCGAGCGGACGACCTGGCCCGGCGGATCGCCGCGCGGGGCGTCGGCCCGGAAAAGCTGGTGGCGGTGTGCGTGCCCCGATCTGAATGGCTGGTCGTCGCGTTGCTCGCGGTGCTCAAGGCCGGCGGTGCGTATCTGCCGATCGACCCGGACTACCCGCCAGATCGCATCGCGTTCATCCTGGACGATGCCGCCCCCTTGCTCGCGCTTGCCACGTCAGCGACGGCCACCGGGCTTGCAAAGGGCAAGGTGCCGTGCCTGCTCCTGGACGCGGACCTGGCTGGCGACAAGCAGACCAGCGATGGGAAAGAGACCGACAGCGGCACGGTTACCCAGGTCCTGCCAGCGGCACCCGCCTACGTGATCTACACCTCGGGCTCGACCGGACGGCCCAAGGGGGTCGTCATTTCCCACGGCGCGCTGATCAACTTCCTTGGGGCTATGGGTGAGCGTTTCCCACTTAAATACACTGACCGGTGGCTCGCGGTGACCACGATTGCCTTCGACATCTCCAACCTTGAGCTGTGGCTGCCGCTAATATCAGGTGCCGGAGTCGTCCTCGCAGACCGGGACATCGTCTACGATCCGGTTGCCCTCAGCGCCGTCGTCAAGTCCGCCGGGGTTACCATCATGCAGGCCACGCCAGCGCTGTGGCAGTCCCAATTCGGTGTCGACCCCGACGGCGTGATGGGCCTCCGGATGCTCGTCGGTGGGGAGGCGCTCCCGTCGGCGCTGGCTAGGGCCATGGCAGGGCGGGCAGCTGAGGTAGCCAACCTGTACGGACCCACCGAGACCACAATCTGGTCGACGACAGCCGCCGTCCCTCCCACAGTCGGCCACATTTCGATCGGGCGCCCAATCTGGAACACTCGAGTGTACGTCCTTGACGCTGGTTTGCAGCCGCTGCCGAGTGGCGTCGCGGGGGAGCTCTACATCGCTGGCGTCGGCCTTGCCCGCGGTTACCTGAACCGTGCCGCACTGACCGCTGAACGCTTCGTGGCTGATCCATTCGGCCCGCCGGGCTCGCGGATGTACAGGACAGGCGACATAGCGCGCTGGCAAGCCGACGGCACCCTCGGCTACATCGGCCGGGTCGACCATCAGGTGAAGGTCCGGGGTTTCCGTATCGAGCTCGGCGAGGTAGAGAACATTCTGGCCACTCATGAGAGGGTTGCGCAGGCCGCCGTGGTGGTCCGCGAGGACCGTCCAGGAGACAAGCGGCTGGTCGGCTACGTGGTTCCCGCCGTCCCGGACGGGGCGGCCGCGGCACCTCTCGACCCAGTGGGCCTGCGCGCCTTCGCGGGAGAGATGCTCCCCGGCTACATGGTGCCCGGATCGATCGTTGTACTGGATACGCTTCCGCTGACCCCTAACGGCAAACTGGACCGCGGGGCGTTGCCTGCCCCGGAGTTACCGGATGCGACTTCCCATCGGTCTCCCACTTCCGGGACCGAGGAACTCCTGTGCCGGCTGTTCGCGCAGGTGCTTGGCCTTACCGACGTCGGCGCCGACGTCGGGTTCTTCGACCTCGGCGGGCACAGCCTCGCTGCGATCCGGCTGGTCAGCGCCGCTCGAAAGGCCGGGCTGCCGCTGAAAGTGCGAGACGTTTTCGCGCACCAGAGCGTCGGGCGCCTCGCCCGTGCCGTCAGCGGTCGCTCCGGGGAACAGGAACCCGTACAGCGGGCCGAATCCGGCCCGCTTATGCGCTCGCGCAGATGGGACCGGTAATCCGTTTCCATCTTGACGACCGTAGATGGGCAATTACATGAAAGGAGGCCACTTCGCCATGACAAATCCCTTCGAGGACCCGGAAGGCAGTTACTTCGTGCTGATCAACCAGGAGGAGCAGTACTCGCTCTGGCCGGAGTTCGCAGACGTACCCGGCGGATGGTCCGTGCTCTTCGGCCCGGATCGCAGGCGGAAGTGCCTGGACTACATCAGCGAGAACTGGTCCGACATGCGGCCGAAAAGCCTCGTGGTCGCGATGCGTTCTTAGGAGGTTCGGCCCGGGATATCGCATCGAGGCGGAGCAGCCACGGAGAGGACGTTATGATGAATCGCCGGTGCCGCGTTCCGGTCACCTAAGCTATTTCCAGCAATTGTTTTGGCGATCGCTATCGGTGTGACCCTGGCGTACAGCGTGTACTCAGGGGAATCGGGTAATGAACAACCCCGGTATTTGTTCCTGCTGCGTCGGACGCGCCGGAATCCGCTGCGGCAGACCGCTATAACAGGTTGTTTACTGGAGGATGAATCGTGGATTTCAGTCTTTTCTACTTCGCTTACCACGGAGCCGGCGGAACCCGGCGGATGCCTTACAATCTCCTACTCGAAGGAGCACGTTTCGCGGATCGGCATGGGTTCACGGCGGTGTGGACCCCGGAACGGCACTTCCATCCGTTCGGTGGGATCTATCCCAACCCCGCCCTGACAGGCGCGGCGCTCGCGGCCATCACGGACCGGGTCGAGATCAGGTCGGGGAGTGTCGTTGGCCCGCTTCCTGACCCGATCAGGATCGCGGAGGAATGGGCGGTGGTCGATAACCTCTCTGACGGCCGGGTAGCGTTGTCCTTCGCACCCGGCTGGCCCAGCACCGATTTCGTCCTGGCGCCAGAGGACTATTCTCAGCGCCGGGAAGTTCTCATGCGAACGATCGATACCGTGCGGCGGTTGTGGTGCCAGGAGGCGTTCGAACTGGCAGACGCCACCGCCGAACCGGCGACCATACGCATTTACCCAGCTCCGGTGCAGCCCGAAGTGCCAGTCTGGCTCACGAGTGCGGGCAGCCCCGATACCTTCCGGGCAGCCGGTCAGCTCGGCGCTGGGCTTCTCACCCACCTGCTCTGCCAGAATCTGGAGGAACTCGCCAAGAAGATCACTGTCTATCGTGAGGCCTATACCGGGACAGAAGCGCCACGGGTAGCGGTCATGCTTCCCACCTTCCTCGGACAGGATCGCGGGGTGGTCCGGGAGACCGTCGGTGTCCCGTTCCTGCGCACCCAGGCGGGGCTGCTCCTGCGGGCACCAGCCGACGTCCTCCCAGGAGTAGATCCAGATGACCTCGACCCGGACGATCTGGAGTTCGTCGTCGAACAGGCTTTCGATCGCTACTTCGAAACCGGCGGTCTATTCGGCCAAGTGGAAGTTGCCGCGCGGCTGCTGGACAGACTCGCCGAGATTGACGTCGACGAGGTGGCGTGCATGATCGACTTAGACGTGGAGGCTAGCGCCGTGCTTGCTAGCCTCGGCTATCTGGCTACGCTTAAGGACGTATGGCAGACCTCGTGACCGGCCGCCGGGTAGCTTTGACGGCGGACGATACCGCGTTGCGGCGAGTATTCGGCAACTTCGTCACCGGAGTAGCCGAAGGCACGACAACAAGCAGTGGCGGGGCCCATCGGGTCCGCTGCCATACGTTCGTACTTCTGTCGCTGGATCCGCCGCTGGTGCTGTTCTGTGCGGCCAGGACCTCGCGAACCTGGCCGAAGATCCGCCGACCTTCCGGCACACCGCCCCATACGCCTGGGCACGGCTGCTGGTTTTCTGGCATGACGTTGTCCCCATTCACCTTACGGATCCAGGTACGCCATCAGGCCCGCAGACACCTCCTCCAGTCCACGTCCGTTGTGTGGGCGATACAGCAGTGCGCCTCGTGGTGCACCAAGATCATCCATGAACCCCGGCCGTGGCCGGGTGTTACACCCGGGAACTGGTGCATTTGTCAGACACACCTCGGCCGCGGCGGCCACAGGGGCAGCAGCGATGGTGTGATGCGCTGGAGCTTGCGCATCGATCACATGTCGGAACGGTCGGACAGCGTTGTCGTAGTCGAACCCAGTACGGTTGCTCCGCATGACCGAGATCGAGACCGAGATCGAGATCACCGCGGGTCTGATTCGCGACCTGCTGCGGGACCAGCATCCGGACTTGGCCGAGCTGCCCCTCCGCGAGGTGGAGGGCGGCTGGGGCAACCAGATGTGGCGCCTCGGGGACGAGCTGGCCGTGCGGATCCAGCGCATGGACACCGACCACGATCACCAGCTCAAGGAGCGCCGCTGGCTGCCGCTGCTCGCCCCACGCCTGCCGCTGCCAATCCCCGTCCCGGTGCGGAGTGGTGCGCCCTCCGAGCGTTTCCCCAAGATTTGGACGGTCATGACGTGGGTGCCGGGCCTGCCGCTGGACCACGGGTCGATCACCCGCGGCGACCACGCGGCCGACACCCTGGCGGCGTTCCTTCGGGCGCTGCATGTGGCAGCGCCCGCCGACGCACCGGTTGATACGGGCCGCGGCGCGCACCCCAGGGACTGCACGGACGGCTTCGACCATTTCTTCGACTCCGTCGACGCTGACGCGATCGGCTCCGACGCCGCCGACGTCCGGGCCGTCTGGGACGACGCGGTCGCGGCCCCCGCATGGGAGGGTCCGCCGGTGTGGGTGCACGGCGACCTGCATCCCGCGAACGTCGTTGTCGCGGACGGGACGCTGGCGGGCGTTGTCGACTTTGGTGACATGTTCGTCGGCGACCCGGCGTTGGACCTGGCGGCCGCCTGGGTGCTGCTGCCGGCGGGCGCGGCCGCACGCTTCTTCGCCGCGTACGCGGAGGCTGACGAGGCGGCGGTCCGGCGCGCCCGCGGGCTGGCCGCACTGAAGAGCCTCTTCCTGATGCTGATGGGCCAGAACGGGGACCGCGGCCTGCCCGGCGGCAAGCCGGCGTGGGGTCCGGCGGGACGGGCGGCCCTCGACCGGGTCCTGAGCGAGCGTCTGGCCCGATTCCACGAATAGATCGACGGCATACTTCGACTGTTTCACCTAAGCTTCTTGAGGGGGTCGCGGAGGCTGGGAAGGGCCAGGAGGCTGTGTAACTGGGGTTGACGGGACTACTTGCGTCCCGACCGCCAGGCGGCCTGCACTGGTCGAGAATGCGATGTTCGAAAGAATCGAGTCCTCCGTCCGCGAGTGAGCCTGGCGACCGGGCGTGGCGCGCTCGGCTCCCGAATCCCGCTATTCCAACACGCTCTGCTGCTTCATCGTCAAGATCCTGACTCGCCGCTGCCCCGTGACGGGGAGCCGTACCCGGACGAGGAGCTGCACCGCCGGCGTCGCGGTACCGCGCCGCCATCCTCGGCAGACACTTCAGCGACGCGCACGCACCGGCAGCGGGTACAGCACACCGGCCGGTGGCTGGTTCGCCACGGCCCCGATCGCTGCTCGGCCACCGTCGAGCTGACCCTGCTCGCTACGGATCGAGCCGAGCAGGACATCCCGCTGATCCAGACCATCGGACTGCTGTCCAACACATTCGGGCCGTTGGCAGCAACGGCGCTGGAGCGGCGGTATGGCGGCGAGCAAGCCCTGCTGTGGCTGGCCCAGCGTGTCGCTGGCTGGGGCTGGGTCTCGGTCATCGAGGAGGTGTGCCGATATCGGCCCGCGCCCCGCCGGTGGCTGCTGCGCCATGCCTGCGACGGTGACATCGATGGCTACTACGCTGGCCAGGTCGCCACCGCATGCCACCTCCACGACGCAGTCCTCAGCACCGAGATCGACGATGACCTGGTCGACCACACCGGGCGGCTACTGGCGTTCATGGCGGACAGCTTCGGCATGGGAACGACCCTCGAACACTGTCCCCGGCACCCATCGTCCTCGCCGCGCACGCGACTCACCTCGGCCGGCAGGGCACCGACCGTGAGCAGGTACGTCCAGGCTGGGATCATCGTTTCCACCTCACGAACAAGCCCCCGCCTGAGTGCGGATGCACCACCGAACAACGCGACCGCATCGTGCGGCAGTACCGCACGGTGCTGGACCGCCAGGACTGGAGCGACGCCGTGCGCGCGAACCTCGACCAGGACGACCGCCACGCTGTCTGGTTCGCCACCCACGTCGCGACACGGCTAAGCCTGCGTGCGTTCACCGATCCACCACACGTCGACCGATGACCCACCACCGATCAACACCCCCTCGTCGTTCGATGCAGGGCGTCGCCGCTGCGGCCCGTCGACATGAGCTGGCGTTGGGCGGTCAGTGGCCCAGGGGATGGGTGGAGAACCAGTCGGGGTCGCGGTTGTTCAGTGCGTCGCGTTCGACGGCCGTGCACCAGTACGTCGGCGCCGCCGTCGTCGGGATGGTGGATGCCGTCGAAGGACGGGCTGGTGATCATCACTCCGCTGGTGGCGTCCTCGGCGACGGCACGGAGCACATCGTCGATCACGCCGGGCTGCCATTCCATATGGTCGAGGAACAGGTGGGGTGTAGGTGATGAAGTCCGGGTTCGCCACGTCTTCGTTGGTGCGTACGGGCAGCTAATAGTGCGCGCCGGGTACCAGTGCGTGTTATGTGTTGACGGCTCACGTTTTGTCGACCAGCTGGTTGTGACGATCCGAACCTCCTGCCCCGGAACAAGTCATCCAGAATGGAGTTGTACCGGTGAAGTGCGATGCGGCAGTCGGCGTCGTCTTCGGGGTAGCGTCTGGATTCAGGCAGGCTGTGGAACCGTCCCCACCGGTCAGGGAAGGCGTGCTTCAACCTGTCTGCCAACGGGGGCACCCGGGCCACTGTTGGCTCCACAGCGCGGACAGCTCATCGTTCGACATGTGATCACCTTCCCGACAGGTCGCGACCGAGCCCCGCTGGGCCACCCGACGCCTACCGCTCTCGACCGGCTGAGCCCGTCGACGATACCCACGGAACTCATCCGCACGCAGGCCATGTTCGTCGCTCGTCCGCCGAGTGGTATGACCCGTCAGAATGACGTATGAGCTGACTGCGGTCCGTATGAACAGGGTGGAGCTGGAGCGAAACTGGAGCGACGAACGCACTTGACCTGCTGTCAGCTGATGTCAACCGTCCTGAACGGACACATGTTGTGCAGAGGATTCCTTGTTCCTGCCGCTCATTGTCCTTTGTGGACGATCCCTTGCGGGCAAGGGGTCGTGGTGGATCCCTTGCCCGGGTTGGGTGGACGCGCGTGCGTGTCAGTCGTCGTAGAAATAGCCTTTGACCTTGGTGTTCTCGTTGGCGGAGTTGACTGTGTCGAATGGTGTTCCGGTGCAGTCTGGGCTCGGGTAGACCGGCACGGGTGGATGCTCAGGTTGGTGACCCTGGTGGTTGTTTCGTTCGTGAACACCGGAACCGACACGCAGACGGACTCGTTGACTCCGATGTGGAGGGTGCGGCCATCCATCCTCGGCGTGATCCGTGACACAACGTGAGCGCAGCTCGGAAAGGTCACGATCCCTACCCGCTAACGGACCAATCCTGGTGACGTACCGTAAGTGGTTGCTGGGTGCGGGGGCTCGGTGAGGTTGACCGACTCACGCCACATCACGCGCGAGCATCCACATCGGACACCACTCGGCCTGTGGAAAACTGGGCACTGGTAGCGCGGCAAGGCCGGCGCGGGCGTCGTCCAGCGATCCAGCTCGCCCCACTACTGGACGCCTGGCTCGCCCAGCGGATCGCCGACCCGGGTCAGGCCGCGCCGCTCGTCGACCGCGACGGCCGCCGGATCACCCGCTACCAGGTCGACTACCTCGTCACCACGCTCGCCGCGGGCCGCTGGCGTCCCCGGACCCGCACCAGATCACCCCGCACAGCACCCGGCACGCGTTCAACACCATCGCGAAAGCCCGCGGCGCCAGTCTGGAGCAACGCCAGACCGCGCTGGCGCACGCCAGCGCGGACACCACCGCGCTCTACGACCACACCGACGTCCCTGGCCAGCGACCCCGCCCACCTCGTCGCGGCCGCCACCTTCGCCCCGTCGACCAGCACCGATGCCCGGACATCCGGCAGGCGGGGCAGACCCCGGAGCGCGCGGCAACCGGTGCCCCGGAATGGAAAGCCACCCCGCGCACGACACCAGTTCGCCGCGAGCAACATTGACGACGGAGAAAGGGCGGCGCACCTGATGGCACGGTTCCAGCGGTTTACCTGAGACGACCTGACCACCCACACCCGCGACGAGCTCCTCCCGCGGCTGGAGGCTGAACAGGAATACTGGGCACGCAAGGAAAGCGCGGCCTTTCCGCCGCCGATCACCAGGCCCGCAAGGAGTTCAGCGACCTCGTCTACGCCGTGACCAACCCGGCCGATCTCGCCGACTCGATGGCGGAAACCACGGCGTGGCTCAAGGGCGAACGCTCGACGGATTCCGCGTACTTCAAGGAGAAGCCCCTCCATGACCAGTCCTGACCACACATCCGACACCGGCACGCACCCGACCCTGATCGACCTCGACACCGGCGACGAGTACGAGTGGGTCGGCGAGGGTTACAAACGGGCGGAATTGCATTCAATGCAACACCGCGCAGATGTCGGTGACGATCATCTCCCAGGTCGCAGAGTTGGGGCTGGTGTCTTCGTCTCGTTCAGCTTGAGCAGTCACGCTGATCTGAGTAATCCGGCGTCTCATCGATCCGTAACGGCCGAAGCAGGAACGCGGAAGACCGTCACACCACGGGAGTCGACGCCGTCAGGGCTTCCGGTGTCGATGGTGATGACCTCCTGGCCGTCAGCGATGATCTCGCGCCCGATGATCTGGCACCGGATGGCTGCCGCAACCGGGAACTGCCTTGGCCAGTCGCCTTCCACGCAGAAGACCGGTTCCTTGTCGATGAAGCTCCACAACCGGCCATCTGAGTCGATGAGCTGCGCTTCGACCAGTCCCGGCTGAGGCTCGTCGGCCACCCAGCGGACAACCTGACACGCGACTTCTGCCATCTGCGAATGGTGCCTGATCCGGCGTGACCTGACCACGTACGTGTCCGGCGGTTCTGGCCCAGCCCGAGGAGCACCGCGCCGGCTCTGACAGTCTCAAGGTTCGCAGCGTTCGCATGACTGCGAATACCGGTCTGGTGGCGACGACGCCACCAAGCCGCGCACGATGGTACGGAATTCCTGGTAGATCGCGATCGGAACTTTGTCTACCAGGAATTCACGTCATTTAAAAAGGTTGAAGACACTGGTCAAAATAGACCAGCTCAAGATTGCGTTCCCACGCGGTTTTTTTGGGGTACTGGACCTCGTAGGGCCGATCTCGGATTTGCGTCAACATGTTAAACAAGCCGCCACAGTTGATCCACTTTGACTGGCCGTCGATGTCGGTGTACATCACATCCACTCCGCGTTCCGGCGGAGGAGGCGGGTTCAATCCATCGACAGGGTTTGAAGGGTCCCACTGGTCGCCTCCATCGCCATCCCCTCCACTATCTCCTCCCGTGTCACCGCCACCGCCACCTTCGTCCCCGCCGCCACCGTCGCTACCTCCAGCGCATCCGTCTTCAGAGCAGTCGACAAGTTCCTGGTCGGCATGCGCGAGCACCGGGTTGGCTACCGATGAGATGCCGACAGTGACTACCGACATTCCCACCACGCCCATGGTGACTCTGGCCACCAACACAACTGCGGTAATGAGGTAAGCGATACGTCCGCGGCCAGCGCTCCTGGTTCCGGTCATATATCCTCCCAGTATAAATGCACCAATGCCGAGCGACCCTCGGCAGGTTCAGTGTTGGAGCAACCGACACTGTAGGAGCACGCTGCACGCAGCAGCATCAGGGAATCCCGCATACAAGCAGTGAAGGCGTGCGGCTGTGATCGGAGCCGTGTGGCGTGTCCTGTACGCCGGCGAACCCATCGGCACCGTCAAGCGGGACATCGACCTACGCGGCAGCAAGACCGGCTGGCAGGCCCGCATGGCCGACTACCAGTCAGTCCCCGTGATCGGCGTCTTCGCCGCCGGAGGCAAGACCAAGCTGTGGCGCACCCGCGACGGCGCGGCCTGCGATCGTCTGTCAGTGACCAGCGCCACGGGTAACTTGGGGTGGCATGGGGGAATCGCCGTAGCAGGACCTGGTCGACGCAGGTGGCCTCAAGGCTGTGCTCCAGGCCGCGTGTCCTGGCTGCGATATCGATGTGGGGGACGCTCCGGGCGCTTTCGGCGGCTTCGTGGCCACGGTAAGCAGGGGCGACCGCGCCGTGTACGTGATACCCGCTCGGGGCAAGCGCCTGTTCCGCGTGCGGCACAAGCTGCGGGGGACGTATCTGAGCTGGCTGGCCACGACTGAGTTGGCGGAGGTCGCCGGATCTGCTGCGGCCTGGCTCGGCGGCGCCACCGTGCGGGAGTTGGCCGTTGCGTGGCCGTTCGCCGACTTCGTCGACATCGCCGATGCGTATGAGAGCGGCGACCGGATCGAGTTTCAGTGGCAGGTGTACCGCGCGTACAAGAAGTCCGACCTGGGCGCGTTCATCAAGGCGGCGGCCGACTGCGGACGAGTACCGGGTGCCCGGCCCGTGGGTGCGGTCGGCCGGCGACGGACGGTTCACGGTCGTTGAGGATCGGCGTGTGGAACCGACATCACGTATGAGGCCGCCGAGGCGGTCCGGGTGTGCGTGGCCGAGATGGACCGCCTCGGCGTGCCGTCGCCCGAGGAGCTCCACTCTCGGGAGCATCATCAGTCTCGGTGAGGGGTTCCGTTGGCTGGCGTCGCATCGTGTGACGTTTGCCCTGCGGCTGGACGCAGCCCTGCTCCTGCGCGCCTGCTACCGGCGGATTTGAGGATCCCGCCACGTCGGCCAGACCGGCGGTCCGCCGCCGGGCAAGGTGATCTCCCCGATCACCTCGAAGCCGAAACTATTGTAGAAAGCGAAGTTGCTTTCCTTGCTGGACTCCAGGTAGGCGGCGCTGCCCTCGGTGTCGCACCGGTCCAACCGGTAGCGCAGCAGTTGGCCGCCCAGACCCTTGCCCTGGGCGGACGGGTCGACGCCGGTGTCCGCGAGATACCAGTGCGGCTCCGCCGGGCGCGCCCGCTCTGTCGCCGTCAGTGCCGCCGCGGCCACCCGTAACCGCCAGCCCAGCGCGCGCCGCATCGCCGGGCCGCTCAACGCCTGTCGCCACCAGGGGTATGCCGTCGGCGCGGCGGGTCCCAGAGCGCGGCGGCAAGGATCCCGGAGCCGTCGGCGACCAGCTGCGCCCGTCTCCTGGCGGGTGGTAGTACCGGACCAACCCGGCGAAGAACAGCGGCAGCCGCCTGCGTCGTCGCCGGCTTTCGTCCGGGATGAACCAGGACATCACCAGGTCGTCGTGGAACGCCCCGGCCAGGGTCGCCGACATGGTGTCCACATCCACCCGGGCCGCAGCGCGCTCATGCCCTCGATCTTGGCCCGCCTGTCAAGGCCCGGCACCTGAAGTGCGGGCCCCGGCATGGGGTGCCCGCTTGATCCCGCGGGACTCCGGGCCGCCGGGGGTGGCCAGTGCGTCGCTTGCCCGGTCTTGCCGTGAACGTGCCATCGAGGCTGCCGTCGTCACCACCGAAGCCGGGACTGGGGCCGCCTCCGGCGGCGAGTTCACCCCGGACAGCCGTCGGCTGCGGATGACCTACCGCACCGCCGACCGACACCCTCGCAGCCGCCACCGACCTGCGCCATTCCCGGCTGACTCACGCTGGCGAGGACGGGCTGAGCGAGGCCGACCTGATGAACCTGTCCGGGCACGATGACCGCCGCACCTTCCAGCGCTATCTCAAGCCCAGCAAGGAAGGCACCCGTCGGCGAATGGACACTGTGGACGCTCAGCGAGGTGCGTGGACTCCCGCCGCGGACGAGCTGGGCGGCCACCCATCAGTGACCGTACGTGCCATCGGAGTCTTCGAATGCCTTGCTGATCACGATTTCAAGTTCGTTTCGCCTGGCTGAGGTCGCGGATTCCGCACGAGATTTCCAGTCATAGAACGCGGATCGAGAGACCTCCAGCCACATACACATCTGGTTAATGGTGGGAGCGTAGGCTGTGTCCGCAGCCGTACCGGCGGCGTACTCCGCATCGATGAACTCGTACCTCGGGCTTACCGACGCTCCGCCGCGAAGTACGCCGTGGCTTCGCCAGGAACTCACACTTCATCTTGATTTCGCGGTTTCCCGCTCCAACTCGCGTAGCCGCGCCCGTTCGGACAGTTCCAGTGGAGGCTCGTCCCTCAGAATGCTTATCTCGATATGTCTTCACCCTTTCCGGAGAACACTGCTTGCGCTTTACTGACACTCCATCCCGTCCTTTCCAGCGAAGACCTTACTAGATCTCCTTGTCCGGAAGGTTCGACCGATACCGCCGTGCGGGCCTGGGGCAAGCAGGCCGAACTCGATGCCGGGGAGCGGACCGATGGGCTGACCAGCGCGGCGAGCTGGCGGCGTTGATCAACAGACGTCACATACACTGCCTTAGCTGCTCGGTTAAGCCGACGATGCGAACTCGCCAAGGTTGGGGATTCGAAAATCAGGCACTCAGCAGCCGGTGGCGAGGGTGTAGCAGCGTAGTGGTGGCTCGGCGGTGATCAGGTTCGATGTCGCGAACGCGTCGGCCACGCTTGCGGTGAGACCGGTGAGGTCGGTCGTGAAGGTCAGTGGGTTCACCCCGGACATGAACGGTCGCGTGCATGTGCTGAGGGCGTTGGGCTGGAGTCGGGTGATGTTGGCCGGGCCGGGGTTGTTCACCGCGTCCATTACGAACGCCTCTCCGGCCGAGTCGAAACTGCCGAGCTTGACGTGGTCGGCGACATACAGTGGGCCGCACAGGTCCTGCACGCGGTAGTTCGCGATCGAACCGTTACCGGTGGGCAGGAAGCCGCTGGTCGGTGGCAGGACCACCTCGTCCTGGTCGGTGATGATGCTGGTGTAGTCGATGCCGATGAAGGTTTCCTGGAAGGAGTTCAACGCCCGGTAGAAGTTGGAGTGGGTGCGTTGCTGCCACGCTGCGGCCGCGCAGGGCAGTTGGCAGGCCACGTCGGCATCCAGGGTGCCGTGGTTGCTTGGTGCCAGGCCGATGATGTCCTCGACCAGGGGACGCGTGTCGGGCCAGAACCGCAGTGACCAGCGGGCCACCATGCCACCCTGGGACCAGCCGAGGATGCTGACCTTGCGGTGTGCCCTGGCGTGCATGTCGCGGATGGCGAAGGTGACGTACTCGCCGCGGGTCTGGATGTCCTCGGAGTTGTTGAGAGCCTGGGGACTGGTCTGGATGTTCGAGGTACACCAGGGAATCCCGCGCATGGTCAGCGCGCGTACATAGTTCCAGCGGAAGTTCGCGTTGGTGTTGGACCAGGTGCCATCCAGCAGCAGCACCGGAGACCGGGACGCGTTGTCCAGGTTGCTGGAGCAGACCAGGCTGGCCGCCAGATCCCCGGTGGGCACGCTGAGTGCCGGACCCGGCCGGTCGACCGGCGCGAACTCCTCCTGGGCGCTGACTCCCGCCGCCGGCACCACCAACGCCGACAGCACCAGGGCGGATGACAACAGAAGACCACGCGTGACCACCATGGGTCCCATCTCCTTGCCGTGCCAGCCCCCAGGGCCTTCCACTATGCGACCGACCAAGGAGTAGGCACCCATCGTGACTGGATCATCTCCAATCCGTGACCATTACTCCATCTGGCCTACCTGTGGGCAGCCGTGGCCTACCGCTGGTGATCTCGGCGAGTTCGACACCGATCCACCCACGCTTTGCCAAGCGGACGTTCGTCACGGCCACAGCGCGCAGGAAGTGTACAAATTGGACAGTCCCTTGGCCAGGCGGTGGCGCTCGTCCACCACGATCACCATGTCCACCGGGGTGCGCGCACTGGGGCAAACGCCCCGCTCGGCCGTGCACATGACTTCGGACATTGACAGTGCTGTTGGGGTGTGCCCCAACCGGACATTCGCTGCGGTAGGGCTCGCCGTGCTGACGAGCCACTTCCTGACGCTGGCTGTTGGTGGTCACCGCACTGATTCTGGGTGCCGGGCTTGGCTTGGGCCTGTGGGCGCTGGCGGTGTGGGCGTTCCCGCCCCGTCCCGCGCTGGGCGCGGTCCTGGCCCGCGGTACCGCGGCGCCCGCGCCGACACCGATCCTGGCAGGCGGGGACGCCGGGTGGGCGGCCAGGCTCGGCCGCCCGTTCATCGCCCCGCTGCGCACGCTCGGCTTGCCCGGTGAGCGGCTGGCCCGCGATCTGGCCGTGATCGGACGCCCGGTCGCGACCCATCTGGCGGAGAAGGCCACCCTGGCGATCGCCGGGCTGCTCGCGCCGGTCCTGCTGCAACTGCTGCTCACCCTGGCCGGGCTCTCGCCCGGGATCGAGGTCCCCGTCGTCGCCGGACTCGTCCTGGCCGCCGCCGGGTGTCGCGGCTCCGGCGCAAGGCAGGGTGGCGGTGCTGGACGATTGTCAGGCCTGACGAGACCGGGCACTCGAGGGGCGGACCGGCTAGCCCACTTGACTGGAGCAGCCCATGGCTGGCAACAATCGCGAACCGTCCGCCGGCCCACCCGCGCGACCGACACCGAGATCCACCCGGCCCGGGTATAACGTCGACTGCACCCGGAACACCTCGATGACCTTGATCGAGATGTACCGCGGCAACAGCACACCGCCCGACCCGACCCGCATGGTGCTGGTGTTCGCCAGGATCGCACCGCCCAGGATTTCCGGTGCGGCACCAGCGAAACCCGGAGAGTTGTGGTGCTCAGCCACCCAGTAACGCGTGATACCGAGGCCATCGGCGGCACGCGCGAGCTCCACGGAGGACTGCAACGCGTCGGCCGCCGTGCCGCCTTCGGGAATGGGGGGACTGGTCCAGGATCGAGAGCCGCATGGTCACCCCGGCACCGCGTTCATGGTCGCCGGCACGATCCGGTAGTCCGCCTGGAACACCAGGTTGTGCAGGTCCGCCGCGATGATCGCGCGCATCGTCGGCAGTTCCTCCATGGCCTGCTCGGCGGTGAAGACGTTCAACGGCCATTCGCCCACGGTCGCGCCGGACAGGTGCGGGTGGTGGAAGCCGCGGCCGTAGTGCGCACGGATCAGCACCGGGCTGATGCCCGCGATGTTCTGCTCCTTCCACGTCAGCGCCCAGACCGCGGCCATGCCACCGTCCGGCGACCTGGTCAGCCCGGACGCCGCGATCGTGCCGGTGCCCAGCAACAGGTCCTCGTTCAGCTCGGTGAGTGCTTGGTGGGCACCGGGATCTAGCAGCTCGACGGTGGCGGCGAACAGTTTTTCCTTGTCCTCACGGAGTATCGCGATCTCGCCGTGGGTGCCGTTCCGCAGGTCGGCGAAGTGCCGCAACAAAGCCCCGGCATGAGTGGAAGTCATGTGGTCTCCTTGGTCGAGATCAGGTCCTGGAATGCCGAACCCAGCCAGTCCCGCAACGGATTCCCGTCCGGCTGCAGGAACACGCCATGCGGCAGGCGAGGGAACACCCGTAACTCCACGGTGTTCCCGGCGGCCTGAAGGCGTTCGGCGTACTCGCGCACGTCGTCGGCGACCGGGTCGTACTCGCCCACGCCGAGTACCGCGGGCGCGAGCCCGCTGAGATCATGCGCGTCGAACGGCGTGCTGTAGCAGTCGCCCGGCCCGTGCGCCCGGTACAGCCGCCACGCGGCCCGCAAGTCCGATGTGGACGGAAAGGTGTCCAGCGAGTAGGAACCGGCCCGGCATTCCGGATCGAACGGTGGGTACGCCAGTACCTGCGCGGTTAGCGACCGGCCGAGGTCACGCCAGGTCAGCGCCGCGCAGGCGGCGATCGTGCCGCCCGCGCTGTCGCCGCCGACCGCCACCCGGCCGGTTTTGCTGGACGCCCAGTCCAGGATGGTCAGCACGTCGGTCAATGCCGCCGGGTGCGGGTGGCGGGGCGCCAGCCGGTACTCGACGCTGACGACCGTGCAACCGGCCCGCTCGGCCAGGTCGGCGCACGGTTCGTGCCAGCCGTCGACCGAGCCGCGGATCCAGCTGCCGCCGTGCGCCCACACCAGCCACTCGTCCCGCCCGTCGGCCGGACGGAAAACCCGGGCCGGCACTCCGCGCACGGCCACCGTCTCCCAGGTGACGCCCACGGGCTACGCGACCTGCTTGGCCGGCCGCAGGAACAGCGCGATCAGCACGGCCGCGACCAGGCACAGCGCGGTGTTGACGTAGATCGCGGTGGTCACGCCGGACAGCACGGTGGCGGGCGTCTCGCCGCCGAGTGCGTGCACGCGGGCGGTGGCGATCGCGCTCATGATCGGGATGCCCATGGTGATGCCGACCTGCTGGCTCATCGTGGCCAGACCGGTCGCCATGCCCTGCTCGGCGTCCGGCAGGCCGGAGGTCGCGGTCACCATGAACCCGACGATCGCGATCAGGTTCGCCACCCCGCCGACGAATGTCGCCACTAGCAGCAGCGCGATCGACGCCCGGCTGGAACCCAGCAGCACCAACGGAAGCGTAGCCGCAGCCTGGACAAGGAACCCGGTGATGACCGTCTTCTTGTTGCCAAGCTTGCCGATGATCTTCGGCGCCACGATGCCGCCAATGACCGTGCCCGCCCCGAGCACCGCGAACGACAGGCCCGCGCCCAGCGGCGTGTAGCCGAGCACCTTCTGCAGGTACAGCGTGAGCAGAAAGACCAGCGAGGTCTCGGTGATGAACGCGAGCAGCCCGGCGAAGTTGCCCCAGCCGATGCTGCGGCGCTTGAGGATCGACGTCGGTACCAGCGGCGCCGAGACGCGCTTCTCGATCGCCCAGAACACCACGAGCAGCACGACACCGGCGGCGAGCGGGCCCCACGCGAGCGGGTCGGCCCAGCCCTGTTCACCGGCGGTGGTCAGGCCGAAGACGATGGCGAGCAGGCTCAGCGTGACGGTGATGGCGCCGGGGAGGTCTAGCTTTGGCCGCTGCTCTGGGCGGCTCTCGGCGAGGACGGTGGGCGCGAGCACCAAGACGATCGCGGCGACCGGCACGTTGATGAAGAACGCCCACCGCCAGCTCAGCACGTCGGTGAGCACACCGCCCAGGATGGCGCCGGTGGTGAAGCCCGCGGCCATCAGCGCGCCGTTGAGGCCGAGCACCTTGTCCCGCAGTGCGCCCTCCGGAAAAGACGTCGTCAACAGCGACAACGCGGCCGGGGTGACTGCGGCGGTGGCCAGGCCCTGTGCCACTCGCGCGGACAGCAACAGCGCGGGGTCGGTGGCCAGGCCACCCGCGAGCGAGCCGATACCGAGCAACGCCATACCGACCAAGAACAGCCTGCGGCGGCCGAACAGGTCGGCGACCCGGCCGAACAGCAGCGTGAAGCCGGCCGCGCAGAGCGCGAACGCGGTGGCGATCCACTGCAGGTTCTCCAATGAGAAACCCACGGCCGAGCCGATCCGGGGCAGCGCTACATTCAGGATCGAGAAGTCCACCGCGAGGGTGAAACTCGCGCTGAGCAGCAGTAGCAGAGTGAGGCGTTGCCGAGAGGTTATCGATGGCGACGCGGGCACACTCCCGGCCGCGCTTGTGACCTGCTCCACACGGGACATGGCCAATTATTTCCTTTCTCTGGACAACGGTGACTTCGTCACTTAACAATCGGCCCTGGTCAGCAAGCCAGCCAGTACCCTGCGCTGCCTAGCACTCGGCTGCCTAGCACTCGCAGGGACACCCACGCAGCGGTGTGGCCGGGTCAGAATGGTGCCGTTGCGCTGCTGTGGGGAGGGGCCCGGGAAATGGACTTGCGGCTTTCCGGAAGAGTATTCATCGTCACCGGAGCGTCCGCCGGGATCGGCGAGGCCACGGTGCGGCTGCTAACGGCCGAGGGAGCCGTTGTGGTCGGCGTGGCCCGAAAACCCCGCCGCGACGAGGATGTCGCCGCTGATGTCGCCGACCGGGCCGCGGCCCAGCTGGTGGTGGACACGGTGCTGGAGCGGCACGGTCGGCTCGACGGGCTGGTCAACAACGTGGGCGGGCTCGACTCCCGGACCAGTTTCCTGGACGTCAGCGACGACGACTGGCTGGCCACGTTCGACCTGAACTTCCACTCGGTCGTGCGGTTCAGCCGCGCCGCCCTGCCCGCGTTGACCGAGCACGGCGGCAGCCTGGTGCACGTGGCCAGCGAGGCGGCCCGGTTCCCGGACACCTCGCTGGTCGACTACGCCGCAGCGAAGACCGCACTGTTGTCGATGTCCAAGACACTGGCCGGGGAGTTCGGCCCGCGTGGGGTGCGGTCCAACGTGGTCTCACCGGGCCCGACCCGCACGTGGCTGTGGGATCGGCCCGGCGGTTTCGCCGACCAGTTGGCCGACCAGTTCAAGCTTCCGGTGGACGAGGCGATCGAGCACTTCGTCCGCGATGTCCGCAGGCTGCCGTCCGGGCGGCTGGGCACCCCGCAGGAAGTCGCCGGGGTGATCGCCTACTTGTTGTCGCCGCTGACCAGCCAGGTCACCGGGGCCGAGTGGGCGATCGACGGCGGCGCGCTCCGGCAGATCTGACCGTTCGCTTTCGGGGAGTACGGCGATGACAGTCGCTTTGTTGGCCCTGGCCATCGGCGCATTCGGCATTGGCACCACCGAGTTCGTCATCGTCGGGCTGCTGCCGCAGGTCGCCGCCGACCTCGGGGTGTCGATTCCCGGCGCCGGCCTGCTGGTCTCGGGGTACGCGCTGAGCGTGGTGATCGGCGCGCCGCTGATGACCGCCGCGGGCTCACGCCTGCCTCGAAAAACCATGCTGGTCCTGCTGATGGCCGTCTTCCTGGCCGGGAACGCGGTGTGCGCGGTGGCCGGAAACTACGCGCTGCTGATGGTGGGCCGTGCGGTGGCGGCGCTGTGTCACGGCGCCTTCTTCGGGATCGGCTCCGTGGTGGCGGCCAACCTGGTCGCCCCGAACAAACGCGCCAGCGCGATCGCGATGATGTTCACTGGGCTGACCGTGGCGAACGTGCTCGGCGTGCCACTGGGCACCGCGCTCGGCCAGCAGTTCGGCTGGCGCTCCACGTTCTGGGCGGTCACCGCGCTCGGCGTGGCCGGGATCATCGGCGTCATCACGCTCGTGCCGCGGCAGCCCAGGCCCGACGGCGGTATCTGCGGCGAGTTGGCCGTGTTCCGCCGTCCGCAGGTATGGCTGGCGCTGGTGACGACCACGCTCGGCTTCGCCGGGGTGTTCGCGTCGTTCACCTACATCGCGCCGATGATGACGCAGGTCGCCGGGTTCTCCGCGGGCGCGGTGAGCTGGCTGCTGATCCTGTTCGGCGCCGGGTTGTGCGTGGGCAACGTGGTCGGCGGGCGGGCCGCCGACCGCAGCCTGATGCCCAGCCTGTACGTCATCCTTGCGCTTCTTGCGGCCGTGCTGCTGATCTTCGTGTTCACCGCACAGGCACAGCTCGCCGCGGCGGTGACGATCGTGTTGTTCGGTGCGGCCGGTTTCGCCACGGTTCCAGCCCTGCAAATGCGGGTGATGGACAAGGCCGAGGGGGCGCCCGCGCTGGCCTCTGCGGCCAACATCGCCGCGTTCAACCTGGGCAACGCCATCGGGGCGTGGCTGGGCGGGCTGACCATTGACGCCGGACTGGGCTACACGTCACCCAATTGGGTCGGTGCCGCCCTCGCGCTGTCCGGATTGTCGATAGCTGTCCTGTCCGGTTCACTCGATCGGCGGGGTAGGCATTCCACTTCCGTGCAGCAACCTGCGGCGCAATTCCCTGTCGGCGGCGGCCGGTGAGCGGTTTACCTGCGCAATTGTTCACGGCGGCGGAATGTGGGACGAGCTCCGCAGCGCGCTTGACACCCGCTCCGCGATGCCGGTACGTTGACCGAGGGGAAGCTCTGGGGATCCGACGCACCGTCCGCGTAATTCCTTTGTTTTACGGTTTGTCCTTTTTGTGTTCCGGACTATGGCGTCCTATGTCATGGGCATGTCCACAAATAAAGGGGGGCGTTACTGATATGCGCAAAACAAGTGGTGTCAACCGCCGATCAGTTTTATTCGGGGCGGCAGCGGCCACCGGTGCCCTGACGGTCGGCACGACGAGCGCCCAGGCTGAGCGTGCGGCTGTCCCGGTACTCGCGGGCGCGACCATCCGCGCCGGCGACCCGCGTTATCCCGAACTGACCACCGGCAACAACCAGCGGTTCGTGGCACGGCCGGACTACGTCCGCATGATCACCTCCGCAGAGGACGCCGAACGCGCGGTCCGCGACGTCGTGCGGGCCGGCAAGCGGGTCTCGATCCGAGGCGGCGGGCACTGCTTCTCCGACTTCGTGTGCAATCCCGAGGTCGAGGTCATCCTGGACGTCTCGGAGATGACGCGGGTGTCCTACGACCCGGCCCGCCGCGCGTTCGCCGTCGAGGCGGGTGCACGACTGATCAACGTGTACGAGGCGCTGTTCAAGGGCTGGAACGTCACCATTCCCGGCGGAATCTGCTACAGCGTCGGCATCGCCGGGCACATCGCGGGCGGCGGGTACGGCCTGCTGTCGCGGGCGCACGGTCTGACCGTCGACCACCTGTACGCCGTCGAGGTCGTCGTGGTCGAGGACGGCGGCCGGGTCCGCACCGTGGTGGCCACGCGCGAGGAGGGCGATCCGAACCGGGACCTGTGGTGGGCGCACACCGGGGGCGGGGGCGGCAACTTCGGCATGGTGACGCGCTACTGGTTCCGCTCCCCGGGCGCGACCGGCATGAACCCGTCCGACCAGTTGATCTCGCCGCCGTCCAAGGTGCTGGTCAGCGCAATCGAGTTCCCGTGGGACCAGCTTGACGAGGGCAAGTTCCACCAGCTGCTGAAGAACTTCGGCGCGTGGCATGAGCGCAACGCGGCCCCGGACTCGCCCGCGAGGAGCCTGAGCAGCCTGTTCAACGTCAGCTCGAAAGCGCACGGCAGCCTCGGGATGTTCACCCAGGTCGACGCGGGCGCGCCGGGTGCCCGCAAGCTGCTGGACGACTACCTGGCCGCGATCACCGAGGGCGTCGGGATCACGCCGCGCTCCGCGATCCGCCCGATGGGTGAGATCGGTGCCCTGCCGGGCTTTACCGCTCCCCGTGAGCTGCCGTGGCTGCAGGCCACCCGGATGGTCGGCACGAACAACCCCACCATCACCAACCCGAGCTCGCGCGGCGGCCACAAGTCGGCCTACATGCTCAAGAACTTCTCCGACGCGCAGATCGCCGCGGTGTACAAGCACATGACCCACCCGGACTTCCAGAACCCAGACACCATGCTCGTGCTGTTCTCCTTCGGTGGCAAGGTGAACGCCGTCAGTCCACACGAGACTGCCAACGCGCAGCGGGGCAGCGTCTTCAAGATGTGCTTCCAGACGTTCTGGGAGAAACCCGAGGACGATCCGTTCTACCTCGACTGGCTGCGTGAGCTCTACGGCGAGTTCTTCGCCGCGACCGGCGGCGTCCCGGTGCCTGGCACCTCGGCCGACGGCTGCTACATCAACTACCCGGACAACGACGTCGCCAACCCGTCCTACAACAAGTCCGGCGTGCCCTGGTCGACCTTGTACTACAAGGACAACTACCCCCGGTTGCAGCGGGTCAAGCGGCGCTACGACCCGACGAACTACTTCCGGCACAAGTTGTCCATCCAACCGGCATGACAGCTGTCTTCCGCTGGGAGGGGAGGAAGGCATGACCAGTCAGCCCACCGTGGAGTCACCGGCGCTCGGCCCGGTCCGCACGGTCCGGATCGCCGAGCTGAAACCGGGCGCCTCGCCGAGGTCCGGCGGGCAGGTCGCGCAGTACGTGCGGCTGCTCGCCGAGGCGGAGTCCGACCTGCCGCCGATCATCGTCGACGCGGCGACCATGCGGGTGATCGACGGTATGCACCGGCTGCGGGCGGCGACCGCGCGCGGCGAGGACACGATCGAGGTGCGGCTGTTCGAGGGCAGCCCGTTCGAGGTCTTCGTGTTCGCCGTGCGGGCCAACGTCGAGCATGGCCTGCCGCTGTCACTGAAGGACCGCTCCACCGCCGCCGAACGGATCATTCGCTGGCGGCCGGAGTGGTCCGACCGGGCCATCGCGTCGGTCGCCGGTCTCGCGTCCGGGACCGTCGCGGCGATCCGGGCTAGGACGGGCAAGACCACCGCGCCAATCCGGATCGGCCTGGACGGCAAGGCCCGACCGGTCAGCGGGGCGGAGGGCAGGCGCTCCGCGTACGAGTTCATGGTCGGCAACCCGGGCGCGTCACTGCGCGCGATCGCCAAGGCCGCTGGGATCTCCGTCGGCACCGCGCGTGACGTCCGCGAACGGCTCCGCCGCGGCGAGGACCCGTTGCTGCCCAAGCAACGGGCCGAACTGATGGGTGCTGCCGAGCCCGTTGTGCTGCCGGTGCCGTCGCTGCGGCCGGTGGCGGACCGGCGGGCGGCGCTGGACGCACTGCGCAACGATCCGTCGGTGCGCTACGCCATCCTCGGCCGGATGCTGTTACGACTGCTGGACGTGCACGCCATCGGTCCGGCCGAGTGGCAGCGGCTGGCCGACGCGGTGCCGATCCACCACGCCGAGATGATGTCCGACCTGGCCCACGAGTACGCGGGTGCCTGGCGGGAGTTCGCCGAACACCTCCGGCGCCGCCGCACCACGGCCGCCGCTCAGAAGTCCTGAATCGCCCGCTCCGCCGCGGGCTGCTGCGCACCGGCACGCATCAGCCGCAGCGCGGCCTCCGACGGGGTGCCCGGCTCGGCGCTGTAAATCAGGATCCGGTGCGCCGAGTCGTCGGGCAGCTGCACGACCTCGAACGACAGCTCCAACTGGCCGACGACCGGGTGGTGGAAGTACTTCACCCCGAATGTGCAGTTGAGCACCGGATGCCGGGACCACAGGGCGGCGAACTCGGTGCTTTTCATGCACAGCTCACCGATCAGTTCGGTCAGATGACGGTCGTCCGGATGACGCCCGGCGACCAATCGCAGCGAGGCGACCGAACGTTTGCCTCAACCTCCCAGCGTGAGTACAACTCGCGCGTGTGTTCGTCGAGGAAAAGCATTCTGGTGAGATTAGGGCGGGTGGCCGCCGAATACGGACTTTCTGCGTGATAATCGCCGGCGAGCAATTGATGACCGAGCCTGTTCCAGGCCAGTACGTCACTGCGGCGGTCCATCGCGACCACCGCGACCACCGCGACGCCGTCCATCGCGGCGATCAGCTGGCGGGTGGTCGGCCGTGTGGCCTCCGGGCGGGTCGCCTGGCGGCGCTTGCGCTTGGCGGGCCGCGCGAGGTTGCGCAGATGGGCCGTCTCGTCGTCGTTCAGCCGCAGCGCGCGGGCGATCGCGTCCAGCACGTCGTCTGACGCGTTCTGGCTTTGTCCCTGCTCAAGACGGGTGTAGTAGGTCACACTTACGCCGGCCAGCTGGGCCAGCTCCTCGCGGCGCAGGCCGGGCACCCGCCGGGCACCATAGGAGGAGATGCCGACCTCCTCCGGCCGCAGCCGCGCCCGCCGGGGCCGCAGGAAATCACCAAGCTCCGTGTCCACTTCACCAGTGTCCCGCACAACCGCAGACGCGTCCTGTCCCTGTCAGGGTCACCCTTGTCACCAGGCGGAAAGCAATTCCCCCTGGGTACCATGCCGCCACTCACATTTCAGGGTGTGCAACCGTCGAAGATGTAGTGTTGCACATCGATTCCTCACCGGCGCTCGTGCGTCTAGCATCGGTGAATATTCGCCACCTCGGCGTCATGGCCGACGCCCATCCGAAGCGTCACACCAGTCCATTAAGGCCGTCAGGGGGACATGCCCTTTCGCGGCCACAGGAAGGACGTCATGCGAAAGGTTGCTGTTATCCTCGGCACCCGGCCGGAGGCGGTCAAATGCGCCCCGGTGATCCGGGCGCTGCAGGACGACCCGCGGTTCAGCCCGGTCGTTCTGTCCACCGGGCAGCACCGGCAGATGCTCGACGAGACGCTCGACGCGTTCGGCATCACCCCGGATGTCGACCTCGGCGTGATGGCCGAACGGCAGACCCTGTCCCAGGTGACCCACCGGGCGTTGAGCGGGCTGGCGGAGCACCTGTCGGTCGCGCCGGTCGACGCGGTCATGGTGCACGGGGACACCGCCACCACGCTGGCTGGAGGCCTGGCCGGGTTCCACAACCAGATCCCGGTGGTGCACATCGAGGCGGGCCTGCGCAGCGGCGAGCAGTACTCGCCGTTCCCGGAGGAGGCCAACCGCAGGCTGGTCGCCCAGATCGCCGAGCTGCACCTGGCGCCGACGCCGGGCAACAGCGCCAACCTGATCCGCGAGGGCATCAGCGAGAACAAGATCGTCGTCACCGGCAACACGGTCATCGACGCGTTGCGGTGGGCCACTGCGCAGGCGGTCGGCTACGGCGACCCGGCGCTGGAGGACCTGGACGACGACCCGCGACGGGTGATCCTCGCGTCGGCGCACCGACGCGAGTCGTGGAGCAGGCTCAACCAGATCGGCCAAGCGCTGCGCCAGGTCGCGGACACCGAGGACGTCCGGATCGTCGTGCCGCTGCACCGCAATCCCATTGTGCGGGAGGCGATGCTGCCGCAGATCAGCGGTATTTCGAACATCACCATCGTGGATCCGTTGCCGTACCTTCAGTTCTGCCGGTCGATGCTGCGCAGCGACATCATCGTGTCGGACAGCAGCGGGGCCGAGGAGGAGGGCCCGGCGCTCGGCAAGCCGACGTTGGTGCTGCGGGACGTCACCGAGCGGCCGGAAGCCGTCACGGCGGGCACGGCACGGCTCGTCGGTCGTACCAGCGAGCGGATCGTCGCCGAGGTCACCGGCCTGCTGCACGACGACGTCCGGTACACCCAGATGTCCACCACCGCCAACCCGTACGGCGACGGCAAGGCGACCGACCGGGTGGTCGGTGCGCTGGCGCACTACTTCGGCGACGGCCCCGCGGTCGTTCCGTTCGTGCCGGGCAGCCGGATCGAGCCGGTCCCGGCCGGGCTGGCGGCGTGATGGCGGGCACGAGTACGCGGATCAGCTGGTCGAACGCGTACATCGATGCTCGGTTCGTGGTGGAGCCCAAGGACTTTCGGGTCGACGGACACACCATTGTGGTCAATCCCAACCTGACCCCGGTGACCGTGGGCGAGCCACCGGTCCGGCACATCCCAGCGTTCTCGTCGACCGTCCTGGTGGACACCACCATCGAGCAGGGTGACAGCGTGCTGCTCTTGCGCGTGCTCAACGAGGACACCATCGCGAGCATCGTCGATCTGCCCGGCTGGCACCTGTTCGCCGACCTGCTGCCCGGGTTCCCGCGGTCGACGCTGCTGCACCGCGGGCCTGTCGAACGGATCGGCACCGTCGAATTCGACCCGGGCATCGCCCTGGGAGAGGACAAGTCGTTGGGCCAGCGAACTTTCGAAACGTCGGTGAACCTGTGGTTCGCCCCGGCCGGGACCGACTGCGCGATCCACAACGAGCACGACTTCATCGAGATCCACTCGCAGCTTCACGGCTACGGCCGGATGCAGAAGTTCAAGCAGCGGGACCACAGCACCCTGTACGAGGACCAGTTGATGAGTCCCGGTCACACCCCGCCCGTGCCGTTCTGCCGCACCAGACCGGACGGCGGGTTCACTTACCCATGGCACCAGTACCGCGCCGACACCGACTGTGTCTGGCTCGCTGTCGAGTACCACGCCGTCTGAGGTTGCCGGGAAAGGAGACAGCCGTGGTGACGTCACCGAAGTTCACCCCTGAGATCGTCGCCGAGCAGTTGCGCGACGGGTACTGGCTGGAGGCGCCGGACATCGACGGCGACGGCACGCCGGACCTGTTCGGCTACGGCCTGCGCCTCGGCGAGATCTACTGGTACCAGAACACCGAAGGCTGGCCGAAGAGGCTGGTGACCGACGGGTTCCGGATGCCGGTCGGCGCCGACTTCGCCGACATCAGCGGCAACGACCACCCGGACATCGTGGTGTGCTACGAGCTCTACGGCCCGATCGGCACCATCCACGACCCGGATCCGGCCGGCGGCAAGATCGACTGGATCGAGAACCCGGGCGGCGCGGATAAGACCGGGGAACGCTGGCAGCGCCACTACATCGGCCGCGCGACCGGCATGCACCGGTTGCGGGTCGGGCACTTCACGCAGACCGAGAAGCTGGAGGTCATCGGCCTGCCGATCGTCGCCGAGGCGGACGTGCACGCGGTGCTGCCGGTGGTGCTGTTCACCCAGCCCGACGACGTGCACACGGCCGAGGAGTGGCCGATGACCGTCATCGACGACTCGTCGTTCCGGATGATCCACGGCGCGGAGAAGAAGACGGGCCTGATCCCCGGGTCGGACCTGGAGTCGGTCCTGCTCGCCTCGGACGAGGGCGTGACCTGGCTGTACTTCGACGAGAAGACCGGGCAGTGGCGCAAGGAGCTGATCGGCACCGGGGAACTGACCCAGTTCGAGCAGACCGGGTTCCGCGGCAGCGGTGACGTGGACGCCGGGCGGCTGGGCGATGCGGCGTTCGCGTACCTCGCCGCCATTGAACCGTTCCACGGCAACACTGTCGCTGTGTACACAAAGGATGATGCCGACGCCTGGCAGCGCACTCTGCTGGATGTGTACGGTGATCCGAACGAGAACGGCGAAGGACCGGGCCACCAGATCGTGTGCGCCGACTTCGACGGTGATGGCGACGACGAGTTCCTCGTGGCGCTGCGCGGCCCGTGGCCGTGGCAGGGCGTCATGTACTACAAGGCGATCGACGCCAAGCAAGGCATCTGGGCGAAGTGGCGGGTGGCCGAGGAGTCCGTCGCCCGCATCGCCACCGCCGACTTCACCGGCGACGGCCGCCTGGACTTCGCCACCATCGCGTACTCGGTGCAGAACTACTACGTCGCCAAGGACGCGAAGTTAATGGTCTACCGCAACGAAATCTCGAGGTAAGCATGACCCGCCCCACCTCCCTGCGTTCACTGACGGGGCTGCGGTTCGTCGCAGCCCTGCTGGTGTTCCTGTTCCACATCACCCTGTCGAACTCGCCCATCCCGCCGAACACACCGATCAACCCGTTCGCCGACGAGGGACTCGCGGACTGGCTGGAGTGGCTGTTCAGCAAGGCCGGCTACCTAGGGGTGTCGTTCTTCTTCGTGCTCAGCGGGTTCGTGTTGACCTGGTCGGTCAAGCCGGGCGAGCGGATGCGCGCTTTCTGGCGGCGCAGGCTGCTCAAGATCTTCCCGAACCACCTGGTGTTGTTCGCCGCGGCGATGATCCTGTTCGCGGCGGCGATGACACCGGCGTCCGGCTGGCTGCTGAACATGTTTCTGCTGCACTCGTTCTCGCCGGACCCGACGGTGTACGTGAACGTGAACCCGCCGTCCTGGACGCTGTGCAGCGAGTTGCTGTTCTACATGCTGTTCCCGCTGCTGCTCAAGCCGATCGCCCGGATCAGGGAAAACCGGCTGTGGTTCTGGGCCGGTGTGGCGATCCTCGGCATGGTGGCCGTGCAGGTGATCAACACCTATCTGATCCCGGACTCGCCGCGCTCGCCGATCACGCCGATCTCCGGGGCGCAGTTCTGGTTCGGTTACATCTTCCCGGCGCCCCGGCTGTTGGAGTTCGTCTCCGGCATGCTGCTGGCCCGTCTGGTGCTGTCGGGCCGGTTCCCGGCGATCAACCCGGTGCTGACGCTGGTGACCGTGCCGGTCGGTTACGCGGTCGCGTTGAACGTGCCGTTCATGTACGGCTTCGTCGTGGCCACGATCATCCCGATCTGTCTGGTGATCGGCGCCTACGCGACCGCCGACAGCCAGGGCCGCCGGACCGGGCTGCAAGGCCCACGCTGGCACTGGCTGGGTGAGATCTCATTCGGGTTCTACATCTGCCAGGGCGTGGTCGTGTTCTACGGCCGGACCCTGTTCCCGGTCGACCCGTTCAGCACACCGGTGGCCATCGGTGTGGCTGTCCTGCTGTTCATCCCCACCCTGCTGGCAGGCTGGGGGCTCTACGCACTGGTCGAACGACCGGTGATGCGCCGCTGGGCCCGCAGCACCGCACTCATCCAACTCCAGCTCCACGCCGACTGACCCCGCTCGGCACCAAACGCAGAGCCTTGATCCCCACTGGTGCTACGAGATCAAGGCGCTGCGGCCGTTCGTTGGTCCGGCTGCTGGCCAGTGCGCGTGCCCCGGCGTTCGGCTGGCAGCCCAGCCTGACGATGTTGCGCTTCACCCGGCGGCGGGTCTGAGTTCCGTGCAGGCCGCGTTCACCACCTCCCAACTCGACCGGTTCGAGGGCTATCAGGCCGCCCGCGAGCGCAACGTGACCACATTCCTGGACCGGCCGTCGGAGTTGCCGGGCCTGACAGTGCCGACGGTGGCCGATGGCAGCACGCATGCCTGGCACATCCTCCGGTTCCGCTTCGACCCGGACGCCGCCGGACTGCCCGGCATCACGCCCGAGGCATTCCGTCGAGCGTTGCACCGGTTGCTACGCGCGGAAGGCGTTCCGGTCTCGCGCTACCAGGTGATGCCGTTGCCGGACCAGCGGGTGTTCACCGACCGGGTCGGCTTCGGCAGGGGATGTCGCCAGTTCGGCCATCTCCGTGTTGCCTGGCCCGTCGTCGACCACCGCGCGGAAGCACTCGACGGCCCGGCCGGCCTACGCCGCGACGTCCGGCGGGGCCTGCCCGGTCATCAGCCTAACCGGCGCGTTCGGCGCCCGGAGGCTCTGGAGCGCTTGGTGGACATAGAACCGGCCGAGCTGGAGCTGGCTCATGTTCCGAATGTTCTCGGGCAGGTTGGGGGCGGCGACTGCTTCCTCCAGCAGGCGGATGCTGGTCTCCCGGTCCTGCTCGTCCTTTCCGGGGTGGAACGAGCGCCGCATGCACAGGAGCCAGCCGAGCTGCCTGGCGACACGGCAGCGGAGGTCGTTGCCGTCTTGCAGGTATCCATAGGCTTCGTGCATCGCCGCGATCGCGTCGTTCAGGGCCGGCAGCCCCGAGGCCGCGCTAGGGCCGCCGCGTGTGTACCGCTCCGCCAACGCCCGCCCGAGGCGGGTGAGGGGGCCAACCGGGCCGGGCCGGACAGTCTCGCCACCTCGGCCCGAAACTTCGCAATGACCCCGTCCGACAAACCGAATACTCCCTTTCTGGCGACGGCCTACAGTCCATAGTGGATGAATCCCGCCCAGGCGACGACAGGCGCGGGCTCGCCGGCCGGCACGGACCGCAGCAGCTCGGTGGGCATCCGCTCAGGTGCCTGCCGCAGGGGATCGAGCATCCACATCTGCGCCTGCCGCAGGGCCTGCCAGGGCGGGCGGCCTTCAGTGCGGCAGTAGTGGTGGAACAGGTACATCAGCGCCGGAGTCTGGAGGTCGGGGATGCTCCACTGGGTAGACAGCACCGAACGGGTGCCGCCGGCGAGGAAGGCGGTGCCGAGGCTGTACGCCTCGTCGTAGCCGTGGACGGATCTCCCGGTGTTGCACGCGGCCAGCACGACCAGGCTGACCTGACACTGTTCGGTGGTGGCCAGCAGGTCCAGGATCTCCTCGGCGGTCAGCTCACCGGCACCCGAGGCGCGCTGGTCTGCTGGCGCCAGCAGCAGGTAGGACTTCGCGTCGTCCAGTCCGGTGGCGAAGGAGCCGTGGCAGGCGAGGTGAAGCATGACACCGGCGGCCGGTCCCAGGTCGGTCAGCAGACCATAGAGATGACTGTCGACAGTGAGCGCCGACAGGGCCCACGAGGGAAAAGCGTTGTGGTGCTCGGCCGAGAGCACCGTGGGCTCGATCAGCTTGCGAGAGATCAGGTCGCCGAGCCAGTCGTGCGGGCAGATGAGGGCGTCAATCCCAGCGGTGCGCTCAAGATCCGCCACGAACCGCCGCTGCGAATAGCCGGGCGCATTCGTGTGGAACTCCACGTTGACACCGTAGGTGGCCAGGAAGTCTCCTTGGAACCGGCTGAACACTTTGGCGCGCGGTGGATCAGCGGTGATGCAGAGCGTCGGCTGTAGCTCGGTTAGTCGGCCGTACTGATTGCGCAACCAGCGCACACCCGCCGCGTCCGTGAAGCTGAGCTTCACCCTACGGGCCGCAGGGGCTCCGGCTTCGCTGTCGATCGGGGCGAAGAGTACTTCGCCAGGTGGCACGACAAGGTAGTGAGTCTTGTGCCCGTCGGTCCGGTCGTCGGCACCGACGACCGTCAGATAGACCTGGTAGACCGGGGTTTCCGACGCATTCCGCACGAACGCGCCGCGTGTCCCCGTGTGGTCCGGTCCCCACCAAGCCGACACGAGTGCCGCCTGCGCGCGCCGGGTGAACGCGGCCTGCACCTCGCGTGCTTCCGCGTTCACCCGATCGCGTTCTGACTCGATCCGGTAAGTCCGCCTGGTGACCACGACCGCCGCGGCGGCGAATCCGAGTGCGAACAACGAACCGAGGCCCTGAAGCCACCCGGCCACATCCCCCCACTGGACAGCCATTCACACCTCGCATCCGACGTACAGGTCGCTGACGGAAGGTCGGCCATGTGATGCTCAGCGTTACGGTAGACACCACTCGTCTTCCTGTGTCGCCCTGCGGTGGTCGTCAGTCCCACCACGGAAGTGATTCACCATGCATACCTTGAAGCCGGCCACGGGCCAGGAAGGACACGTCCGGTCATCGGCATGTGCGGATGTTCGATCACAGTTGAACCATCGGGTGGAACGTCAGATGAGTGCGGCCGACCCGTTTCCCCTGTGTGCGGCGTCATTTCGCTGACCTGGGAAGCGTCATCGGGTGTCAGTAGGTGGGCGACACTCGATGTCAGTAGATCGGTGCGCTCGCCCCTCGTGCTTCACCGGGCCCTGGAGTGTCAGTAATTACGCCTCACTGCTGACATCAGCGAGCGGTGTCGCGCCGTTCAGGCCGACCAAGTAGCAAAGCGCGAACCGTCGGCTCGCGGCGCGGCGGTCTCGGGCGGTTGTCAGTCGAATCGGTGCCTCACATGTCGATTGCTTCGCGCTGCGCCGGGCTGAGGCGGTCCGGTCTTGTGGTGAGGGTGTATGTCTCGGGTCCGGTGGCCCGCAGGGCGAGGGGATCGGCGATGGCCGGTTGACGTGCGATCGCGTCCAGGGCGGCGGCGGCACGGTCCCGGGGCCAGTCGAGCGCGGTGGCGAGCGTGCCCAGAGTGAGTGGTCGGCTGGCGTGCACGAGGGCGGCGAGTACGGTCAGCGCGTCGTACACCACGGTCTCGGCGAGGGTGCTGCTGCTCATCTGTTCGCTGAGCCGGGCGAAGAACTGGCCCATCCGGCCGAGTCGGGCGCCCGCCGTCGTGTCGGCGCCGAGAATCTCGATGCCTTGCTGTGCGGCGGTCGCGATCTCGTCGTGTGCGCTGGTGTCGGCCCGCCACGCCCGGAGCCAGACATCGTCGTCGATGCGGTAACGCTCGCGGCGCCCGTTGGAATTCGGTTGGCGCACAACCAGTTCCATCGCTTCGAGGTAGCCAACGGACTTGGACACCGATGCCGGGCTGACCTGTAGTCGGCGCACCAGGTCGGCTGCTGTCAGGCCGTCGGCGTCCGCGGTGAGCAGGCAGACGAACACCCGGGCGGTCATCCGGGGCAGGCCGGTCGTCGCCAGCAGGGTGGCGAAGCGGTCCACGAAGCCGCTCACCACCTCGGTCGGCTCCTGGTCGGTCGCGGGCCTGGCGGGCCGGGCTGGCTTGCGTTGGCGGGCACGATGGCCGGCGGCCTGCTGGGCGTGGTCGGCCAGGTAGTCGCCGGGTGCGCCGTTGCGTGCCACCTCGCGGCTGATCGTGGACGTCGGCCTACCGAGCCGGCGGCCGATTTCGGCGTACCCGAGTCCGTCCGCCAGCCATGCCGAGATCCGCTGACGGTCCTCGCGAGTCAGCCTGCCTCCTGGCACCGGCTCACCACCTCCCCTTTTGCGTTCACCAACAGTACATTGCAACGATGGCATTGAGGTAGTTGCGTTCATTCACAATATTGTTGCAACGATTGGCATCTAGCTGCCACTTTGCGTGTCCACTGTGTTGACACTGTATGAAACGCAACGTAGCGTTTTCTCATCAGGAAAGAGAGGACTCAACGATGCACGTGATGGCCGTGTCGACCGTCTCGGACGACGGCAAGTTCTGGAGTGGCCTGAAGAAGGCACACGCCAAGCTCCCCCAGGGCGCCAAGTGGAAACTGGCGGTCGCGAGCAAGGACGGGACCAAGGCGATAAACATCATCACCCACGACTCCGTCGACGATGTTCGGGACTTCGTCGAGACACACGCAGGCGCCTACGCGACGACGGAGTACTTCGAAGCGGACGCCGCGAACGCGGTCGGTCTTCCCCGATGACGATCGACGTACCGCGGATCCAGGCCCGGGTCACCGAACTCCTTGCGGAGTACGGAATTCCGAGTGCCGCGATCGGGATTCTCCACGACGGGGCACGCACCGAGTTCACGGCCGGCATCAAGAACGTGGAAACGCGGGAACCCGCGACGACGGACACCGTCTACCAGATCGGCTCCATGACCAAGACGTGGACCGCGCTGGCCTTCATGCAGCTCGTCGACGAGGGGAAAGTCGATCTGGACGAGCCGGTACGCAACCATCTGCCAGGTTTCGTGGTGGCCGATCCCGAGGCAAGCGCCAAGGTCACCCCGCGCCACCTGCTGTATCACACCAACGGTATCGAGGAAGCCTTCGGCGATCCCGCCGAAGACGACGACGTCTACGAGCGCATGGTCGAGAACATCGCCGACGCGCCCCAGGTGTTCCCGCTGGGCCACACCCACGGGTACAGCGCGGCGCTCGGTTACGCCATTCTCGCCCGGATCCTGGAGGTGCACGACGGCAAACCGTGGGACGACGTCATGAGGGAACGCCTTTTCGATCCCATGGGCCTGACCAGCACGAACAGCCGGCGCGAGCAAGTGGACGAAACCCGGGCCGCGACCGGGCACCTGATCCGCTCCCTACAAGAGGGCCCCATCGTCACACCGATGGACTACCTGCCGCGTGCCTTCGGCCCCGGCGGCAACATCACCTCGACGACCCGCGAGGTGCTCGCGATGGCGCACGTCCTGCTCAACGAAGGCACGGCGCCAAACGGAAAGCGCATCATCTCGGCGGGGAGCCTCCGGGAGATGATGCGCTCGCGGGTGCCGGTACCGGATCCGTACATGTTCGGGCCGCAATGGGCGCTCGGTCTCATCGTGTGTGACTGGCACGGCGAAACCGTTTACGCGACCGACGGCAGCACGGTCGGCCAGAACGCCCGGCTCCGGCTCCTGCCGGACTCGAACACCGCCATCGCGATGCTGACCAACGGCGGACCGCGGGAAAGCTTCTACCACAAGGTGTTCAACGAGATCCTGACCGACCTCGGCGCGGTCACCATCCCGGATCTGCCCGCACCGGACACGACGCTGAACCTCGACCTGTCCAGGTACGTTGGCGTCTACGAGCGCCCCGGCGCCCGACACGAGGTAGCGGTCGAAGGCGGAAAGCTGTGCCTGACCCTGGTTCTCGACCCGATGCAGGCGGAGTTCCTCCAGAAGCCGGACCGCATCACATATGAGCTGCTCCCGGTGAGCGAGACACATTTCCTGATGCCGCCGGCGGATTCGTTGGAAGACACCCAGACAGTCGCGATCTACGACTTCACCAACGGCCCCGCCCAGTACCTCCACACCAACTCCCGCGTGCACCCACGAACGGGACCGGCGTAGCAGCGGCCAAAACCCCGCTGCGGGGAGGGGCTCTGGCCATGTGTCAGGGCAGGACCGTGGCCGCGTACTCGACTTCGATGGCGGCGATGCGCTTGTCCGCGAACCTGATGTCGTCCCACGCCGCACCTTCGGAACTCAGCCCGTTGACCTGCGGATCTTGGCTCAACCCTACCGACTGTACCGCTGCTGCTCACTGCTGGGATCGGGTGAAGGGTTCAGGGCTGGGAGTGTCCATGCTGGGAAGTCTTGCAGTCAGCGCCCGGCGTGGGCGTGGCGGAGCTGGTGGATGTGGGTCGACACCGGCCTGCTCGCAGTAGGCGGTCCAGCGGTGGTGGGCGGCGTCGTAGGAACAGGTGCCCGCCACCGCTGACTACTGCCGTTGATGCTGGGCCGGAACAGCGCGCCGGACGGGTAGCTGGTGCGGGCGAGGTAGAGCTTGAGCAGGGTGACGTAGCCGCGGTCGTCGAGCAGTACGGTGCGGACGGTGCCGCCTTTGCCGCGCAGGCGGATGTGTTCGTCGTCCAGGCGCAGGTCGAGGTCTTCGACGTACCGGCCCGGCCCACCATCCAGTCCGCCACGTAGTGGCGATCCCGGCCGCGACCGAGGCCCTGCCGGTGATCTTGCGGGTCTTGCGGTCGTCTTCCAAGGTGAACATCCACAACAAGGCGAGGTCGACATCCTCGATCGGCGACGGGCCTGCCAGCCACGACGCGGCCGGGGTGGCGCCCAGCTCGTCCATCGGGTGCTCGCTGTTCCACCACGCCACCCACGCCAGTACCTCGGCGGTGAACGCCTCGAACGTCAACGCCGGCGCGTCCGCGCCGGCACCCCGACCGCCGTCGCCGTCAAGCGGACATGCTCACTGGACAGCTCACCGCGGGAATCCAGCAGCGCCATCCGACGCACCCCAGCCTCGCGCAACACGCGACCGGCCGCATCGGCACCCACCAGCGCGAACCTCCCCGCCCAAGCACCGTGAACGGCCCGATCTCCGCAAAGGAGATCCAACACCGCAACGGCACCCAACCGGCCTCACTGTCACCGGATCGAGTGACCACGACATCCGGACGGCAGACCCGCGACTACTGACACTCAAATGTCGTTTCGCCACTGACATTCTGGTGTCGCCGCACACCCTGGCCGTGTCCCTTGCTGGCGTGCCAGTGATCGCGACTCCGTAGCGAGGTCGCGTTGCGGTCAAGGTCACCCCAAGAAACCGCGGGCAAACGGTTCCCATAGCGAGCTAACGTTGAGTCTATTCAAGTTTGAATACCTAGGGAAAGAGGACCCCGTGACCATCCTCGTGATCGGTGCGACCGGCACCGTCGGCCGAGTCGTGGTCGACCAACTCCTGGAGGCCGGCCAGCCGGTGCGGGCGTTGCCCCGTAAGCCGACCGCGGCCGAGCTACCCGACGGGGTGGAAGTGGTCGCCGGCGACCTTGCCGAACCGAGCACGTTGCACGGCGTTTTCGACGGTGTGGACCGCGTCTTCTACCTCGCTGACAGGGCGCACCCCGAGCGCGCCGCCGACCTCGCCGGTGACGTCGTCGACCTGGCCCGCAAGGCCGGGGTGCGCAGGATCGTGCACCTGTCCGGCCTCGCCGTCACCGTCCGCCGTCCCGGCAGCTACGAGATGCTGCTGGACATCGAACGAGTCATCGAGGCGTCCGGGCTGGAGTGGACCCACCTGCGGCCAGGGGAATTCGCCATCAACAAGCTGGACGCCTGGGGGCACTCCATCCGCGCCGAGAACCTGGTGCGCAACGCCTTCCCAGACGCGCTCGGGGTACCGGTCCACGAGACGGACGTCGCCGACGTGGCCACCACCGCGTTGCTGCGTGACGGCCACGCCGGGCAGGCCTACACACTGACCGGGCCGCAGGCACTCAGCCACCGCGAGCAGGCCACGGCGATCGGGACCGGCCTCGGCCGGCAGATCCGGTTCGAGGCGGTGACCTACGGGCAGGCCCGCAGCGCCTACATCCAGGCCGGCATCCCGATGGACCTCGCCGAATACCTGCTGGGTTACCAGGCCGAATACGCCGAGGAACCCCCCGAGGTCTCACCCGACTACGCACGAGTCACCGGCCGCGCCGGGCGGACCCTCGCCACATGGGCCGCCGACCACCAAGCGGACCTCACCCACTGACGCGCGCCCGCCCGGCACCCACGTCCACGGCCAGGGATCCTTCCCAGGTGGCGGGGCCCACCAGCCCCGCCACACCAACCCACGCACGACGCTGATCCCACGACCTTCTCTGAACCGAACTCCGTTCCACCGCAAGGAGAATGCTCAACCCGAGGACTGGCCACAAGGTCCATCGGGCCAAGTTCCCGCACGGCCGAGAGCCAGGCTCAGCCCGGACAGCGGTGGCACCCCTGTCGGACGCCACCAGTCACGACTACCCACATCGGCCACCGACCGACCCGGATGTTCGCCTGAAGTCGAACGTCCTCAACTCGGCATTTCCGGACGGTCGAATGCAGTCGCCGTGACCGCAGCCGCCGCAGTACCCAGCTGGGTGTCTCCTCGCGCCGCCAGCTGCGGGAGTTGCCGTTTCGAGCGTGGTCCCGAACTGGCTAGGGTAACCGCGTGAGCGTGCCTCGGCCTCCCTCGATCCGAGTGGCTGGCCTCCCGATGTACCTGATCGAGAACCGCCGTGAGGAGGCGGGCGTCGGCGCCCGGGACACGATCGGGGGCCATCCGATCCTCCCGGCTTCCGAAAGCTGGCCGACATGCCAGTGCGGCGAGCGGATGGTCCTGTTCTTCCAGGTCGACATCCCGCCGAACATCCCGGAATTCGGCGGCGACCATCTCCTGGTGTTCCAGTGTCCCTCGGACAACGACGCGGTCGGCGTCGAGGGCATCCGCGAACAGCTTCCGGAGCGCTACTGGGACGTTCCGCCAGTCTGGAACGACCCTGGCGCGTTCTGGCGCATCCTGCTGCACCAGGACGGGACCGAGCCGGCCGACGACGTCGAGCCGCACCTCCGGCCGTATCGGCTCTCCCTTCGTCCCAGCACCGAGGAGGTCACCGTCTGGCAATCGGACCACGACCCCGTCAAACGCCAGGTCGGCCGGTCCGAGTTCAAGATCGGTGGCGTCCCCAGCTGGGCGCAGGACCCGGAGTCCTATCGCTGCGCCTGCGACGCCGAAATGGTGTACCTGTGCCAGATCCCGATCGACATGGGCTTCGAAAAGCACGCGCACCAGCCCGAACAGCCCGATACGTCCAGCTCCGACCACTACGGGCTGTTCCTCGGCAACGAGGTCTACATCCTCGCCTGCCCGGCACACTGCCACCCGGCGGCGGCCTGGCCGGTGACGCAGAACTGAGCCGGGCGACCGGTCACGTCCCGCGGCTTCCAAGCGCACGCTCCCGGCTTCCAGCCCGAACTCACCGGACTGATTTCGAGCCGGATCTCGTCCAAGCCGTCAGCGTCGGCACTCGACGTCCCCGGGCCGACCGGGCACTTCGCCCCGCGTGAAGCCGTATCGCGGCGCGGTCAACGAAGTAATGGTACGGGCGCACGCTCATCTCGGCATGTGCGCGCGTTCATCGTGACACGCGACACGAGCGGATGTTGGTGCGTTGGGATTGACCGAGCCGGCTCACCACGTGGCGGCGACGCAGGAGAGCCGCCTAGCGCATGTGTGCCGGGCACTTCACTGTCCCATTTGGTCACGTCGCCACTGCTCATCGATGATCAACTCGGTCGTGTCGACGCACTACAGTTCGCCTGCCCGCGTGCGGCGGAGTGACGTCCGACGGCAGCGACGGCCGACCGCAAAACCAGGACCAGCGAATTTGGTGACAGGCCGTAGCGGTCGTTAGGACCGCCGCGATGGTCGCCAGCGCGCGGCCCGCCTCCCTCCCGTGACTGGGCGGCACAGACGGCCCCAGGTGCCAAGCGAGGGGCATCTCGCGCAGCAAGAGGAGGACCCCGCGGTGTGAGCGCGAAAGTGCCGGGCGACGTATCTGCTCGCCGCCCGGCACTGCCGGAATCAGACGCAGATACTGTGCCACTCAGTCGCGCCCGCTTCTCGGCATGCGAGGATGTTGGCTGGGTCTTCAAGCCGCGAGTGAGAGTTTCGCCATTGCCTGTGCTGGCGAAGTGTGGTGCTTACTCGTCCGTGACTCCGATTGGGCCTGCCGACCCGGCAGAGGCGGACAACGGTACTTCGACGGCTCCGTTCGATATCGCGGTTCGTGCAGAAAACCCGTGTGGCCATCGAGTTCCGGCATCGAAAACCGCACCCCGCATGCTCACGCCGTCGAGCGTTGCACCTGTCAGGTCGACGTCTCGCAAGTTGCAGTTGTCAAGCTTCGCGTCCGCAAGATTTGCGTTCACCAATGAAGCACCTCTAAAGGCGGCGCCATTGAAATCGGCCCGTTTTAGCCATCCGCCGTCAAGATGCGTCTCCGCGAATGAGACACCTTCGTAGTGACCGTCAGAGAGATTTGCTCTGCGAAGATCAAGGTGGCGCAGCCGGATGTAGTCGACCTGATGCCAGATGTAAGTGTGCTTCCCCAGCACTGTAAGGGCAGTCTGGACGTCGGGGTCGTAGTCCCTGAGCGACCTACCGGTCTCGGCGAGCATGATCTCCGATTCGCCCGGCCGGGGCGACGACGGTGGCCAAGGGCTTTTGGTTCGGATGAACGTCGACAGGACGTCAGCGCACGCCGATCTGTAGGAACTGGATATCTCCGCAAGCCTGCTGAGTGCGTAAATACCTCCAATCCGAAGTCCTGGCGCGTCGGCGCCAAGGCTCTCGAGAGCCTCGCCGAACAGGTTGAGGTGGAAGTCCTGCCTTTTCTCCTGCCTCTGCCGAACAGCCTCGCGTCTGGTATGGAGGTACTGTCGCCAGGCTAAGGCGGCAGCCGAGACAACCGCGAGCCCAGCAACGATCTGTATGAGTACGGCTCGAAATGAACTCTGCAGTTGAAGGGTGCCGTTCAGAACATCGATTTTCTCCTTATCGGTCAGCCTTGCTGGGTTCACTGAAAGTTCGCCCGTCACCGGATAGACCATCGCAGGCAGGGACACGATGACTGCCGTCAGAATCAAGATCGCTATGATCAGTCCGACGCCGAGCAAGATCCGCAGCTGAGCGGAAGCCTTACTGTTCGCGGCCATGAGCTCCGTTCCGTTCCGTGGACAACTCGCGGCTTCAGATCGCCGCCCAGATGTGTGCTGTTACCAGCACATGACATGCCGATAGGGCCCGGCGAACAGGCCCTGGTTCTCCAGTTCGATGCCCGCGTACGCGAACACCCGGCCGCAGCCAGCAGAGTCTCGAACTGTAGGTGCGATAGTCTCAGCACCGGTGATTCGTTCGGCACGTGCGGGCGGCGGACGCACTCAGCTGGCGCGAGTGCGCCAGCGCAGTATCGAGCACACAGGTGCGGTAGAAGCCGGTCACCACGGCCATCCGGCGCGACACGGTTGACGGCCTGAACCGGCGTATTTCCTGCATCCAGCGCACGTACAGCTCGATGTGCTCGGCCGAGTGTCAACGGCGCCAGCTCGCGCCCGACGCACCAGGTGAAGAACAGCCGCAGGTCGGACTCGCAGTGCGTCCGCGAGGTGCCGGTGTAGCGACCGAGGTAGGCAGATGCCGCCAACCTCACCACAACATCATCAAAGCCAGTCACGTCCATGACCACGAGCGTGATCCCAGGCGCCAGCTCCATTGCCACATTCGCGGCATGAGAGTGCGTTGGGAAGCGCTCGGCAGATCAGGTGGTATGCGCGGTAGGAGATGTCAAGAGTTGGCTTAGTGCATACTGGACCCGTTTGGCATCCTCCCAACGATTCTGAGCTCGGTAGAGGTCAAGTGCTTGGAGCCATGTCTCCTGGGCGAGAACGAGGTTGCCACGGGCCTTGTGAAGCTGGGCAATGCGGTCAACAGCGCCAGCCTCACGATAGGTGTCGGTGGTTGAACGCTGGAGATCGAGAACCTGCTGTAGGTAGCCGGCGGCCTCTGCGGAATTCCCGTATCCTGGGCGACGACGGCTGGAACGCTGAGGGCCATGGCCTCGCCATCCCGATGACAGCGTTGCTCGTCCGCCCGTACCTCCCGGGGTGCGGGCGGACGCTCATGTCTGTGGGGAACGTCGGCCGCCACCTGCACGTGTTGGTCGCGAACGCTGGACATGGGGCCGCCGGCCATCAAATATGTCCAGGTGTCCTCTCCAGGGTCTCCGTTCCAGCCGCAGCGGGCCGTTCGGTGGTTGGCTCCGCCTGTCCTGATCAGCACCGGCATCAAGGCGATGCTGTCGAGCATTTTCGGTTCGTACGCGGACAAGCGCGAGTTACAACGCGTCCTGCCCGCGAAGGTGCACAAGTGCGGTGAGGAGGAGCTGTGGTTCGACTTCGTCGCCGACCTCGGTGACGGGTTCGACGCCACGTTCTCGGTCGCCTCGCTGCTGGCCGGGGACGTCGAGGTCGACGGGCAGACGTTGCCGCGTGGGCAGCTGCTGATGATGGGCGGCGACGAGGTGTACCCGGCCGCCTCGGCGGAGGCGTACGAGGACCGCACGAAGGGCCCGTACCGGGCCGCCTTGCCTTATACGGAAGACAGCCCGTTGCTGTTCGCCCTGCCCGGCAACCACGACTGGTACGACGGGCTCACCTCGTTCCTGCGGGTCTTCGCGCAACAGCGTTACATTGGCGGCTGGAAGACCGAGCAGACCCGCAGCTACTTCGCCGTCCAACTGCCGCAACGGTGGTGGCTGCTGGCCGTGGACACCGCGTTCGAACAGTACATCGACGCCCCGCAGCTGGACTACTTCCGTACTGTCGCGGAGAAAATCGAACCCGGCGACCGGATCATCCTGTGTACACCCACACCCGCGTGGGTGTACGCGGCGGAAGGCCGCAGTCCTCGTGGTTACGACAACATCCAGTTCTTCGAACGCGAGATCGTCCAACCCACGGGCGCCACGATCCACGTCATGCTGTCCGGCGACGCCCATCACTACGCGCGATACGAGAACGGCCCCAGCCAACGGATCACCTGCGGGGGCGGCGGCGCGTACCTGACGTCGACCCACCAGCTGCCGAACGAACTCGTCCTACCGCCCAAGGGCACACGCATCCTCAACCCGCCGCACACGACCGTCCACCGGTTCGCCGCCAGCTACCCGTCACGTGCCGAGTCGACCGCCCTCGCCAAAGGCATCTTCCGGCTGCCGCTGGCCACACCCAGCTTCTGGGCGTTGACCGCGGTCCTGCAGACCGTGATCGCGTTGTTCCTGCGCATCGGCCTGACCGTGCATATGCCGGGCGCCTTTGGTCAGGTGGCGGCCTGGACACCCGCGGCGTTGGTCATCGCCGGGTTGCTGGCGGGTGGGATCGCGTTCGCCAAAGGCGACCAGCCCAGATCACGGCTCGTGCTCGCGGGTGCCCTACACACCTTGGCGCATCTCGTGTTGAGCGTAGCCTGGGCCCTGGTGTTGTTGACAGTGGACGGTTGGCTCGCGGTCGCCGTCCTGTTCGTCGCCACACCGCTGGTCATCGGGTTCCTGGACGCCGAGGTGGTGGCGCTGTACCTGATGGTGGCCAGCCGGTGGATGATCAACATCAACGAGTTGTTCGCCGGCCAGAGCGTCGAGGACTACAAGAGTTTCCTGCGGATGCACATCAACGGCGACGGCGACCTGACGATCTACCCGGTCAAGCTGGCCAAGGTGTGTCGCAAGTGGACTGATGACTTCAAGCCGAAGGAGCCGTTGACCGCGGACCTCATCGAACCGTCGGTCATCGTGCGAGTCGGGTGAGAAGCTCGATGAGCGCGCATTCGTCGTCAGGGAGCGGCACCCGCCGCTGCGCTCAGTCCGGTACGACGGGCAGGCGGAACCGCATCCGCAGGCCGTGGTCGAGGGGTTCGGCGGCGACCTGCCCGCCGTGGGTCTCCACCACCTGGCGCACGATCGCCAGGCCCAGCCCCGAGCCGGGCATCGACCGGGCCTGCGTGGACCGGTAGAACCGGTCGAACACGAACGGCAGGTCGGTCGCTGGAATGCCCGGCCCCTCGTCGGTGATCGAGAACTCCCCGTCCGCCACGGTGATCCTGACTTCGCCGCCCGGCGGGCTCCACTTCACGGCGTTGTCCACGAGGTTGCCGACGGCTCGTTCGATCGCGTCCGGGTCGACGTGCACGAGACATGGCGTCAGGACGGACTCGAACCGCGGCGCCGCCGCTCGCGTCGCGGCCTTCGCGATCACGGTCTTGGCCACCAGGTCGAGCCGGGTGTCCTCGGTGCGTGCGGTGTCCTTGCCGTAGCGGGCCAGGTCGACCAGGTTGTTGATCAGCGACCGCAGTTCTCGGGCCTGGCCGATCGCGTCCCGCACGAGCGTCGGTGCCTCGGGAGCACGCAGGCCGTCGCCGTCGGCGAGCAGCTCAAGGTTGGTGGTCAGGCTGGTCAGCGGGGTACGCAACTCGTGTGAGGCATCGGCGACCAGTTGCCGCTGTGCCCGCATCGACGCGTCCAAAGCCGTTGTCATAGCGACGAAGGACTGGCCGAGACGGCCGATCTCGTCGCGTCCGGTGGGGTGGTCGACGGGCGCGGTCAGGTCGTGGGTCGTAGCGATGTGCTCGACGGTCTCGGTGAGCATGCGGACCGGGCGCAGCACCCGGCGGGCCGCGAGCCGCGCGCTCACCGCGGCGACCAGACCGCCGCCGAGCGTCAGCGCGACCAGCAAGGCGGCCAGTGAGGCCAGGATGGCGGACTGGTCATCCAACCGCCGGGCGACTCGCATCAGCGCGCCCGGTGGTTTGCCCATGCTGGCGGTGTAGACGCGGTAGTCGACACCGTTGTACGTCGTGTCCTGGAAGTACGCGGGCGCCCAGCCGTTGGCCACATCGGTGTCGCGCTGGGTGATCTCGATGAAGTCCCGGTTCGACCCCGGATACACCGGGTCGCTGACGAACTGGACCAGGTCGCTGCCCAGGGTGACCGGGGTGTCGATGGGGATCTTCGCGCCGGACTCGGCGATCTTCTGCTTGAGCTGCCGGGCGATGGCGTCGCCCTGGCCGACGGTCTGCGTCAGCGAGTCGTCGACCTGGTGGCGCATGATCGACCGCACGGCCGGGTAGACCACCAGTGACGCCACGGCCAGCGCCAGCAGCACGACCGCGCCACCCGCCAGGCCGACCCTGGTGCGCAAGGTCATGGCTGTTCCCGTAACACGTAGCCCAGGCCGCGCACGGTCTGGATCAGCCGGGGCTCATCCGCGGACTCCAGTTTCCCGCGCAGGTAACTGATGTAGACCCACAACGCGTTGGACGCGGGCCCGAAGTCGTAGCCCCACACCGACTCGAAGATCATCTCCCGGCTCATCACGCGCTGCGGGTGGCGCAGGAACAGTTCCAGCAGCGAGTACTCGGTGCGGGTCAGCTCGATCACCCGCCCGGCCCGGTGCACACGGCAGGTCGTGGTGTCCATCTCGACGTCGGCGAACCGCAGCACCTCCTGGACCGCCCCACTGCGCCGCAGCAGGGCACGCAGCCGCGCCCGCAGCTCGTCCAGCGCGAACGGCTTGACCAGGTAGTCGTCGGCACCGGCGTCCAGCCCGGCGACGCGGTCCTCGACCAGGTCGCGCGCGGTGAGCATGAGGATCGGGGTCTGCACGCCCCGACGACGCAGCCGGCGGCAGATCTCCAGGCCGTTCGGTTCGGGCACCAGCACGTCCAGCACGATCACCTCGGGCCGGGACCGGCCCAGCTCGTCCAGCGCCTGCAGGCCGTCGGCCGCGAGGGACACCTGATAGCCGTCCCGGCGCAACGCGTGCTCCAGTGAGCGGCGGACGGCCTCGTCGTCATCGACCACCAGTACCCGCACGCGCCCAGTATGGAGCACCCCGTCGTGTCCGGGCCGGCCGTCGGCCGGCCCGGACAGACCAGCGGACAGGATCACTTCCCGGGTGCGCCGCTCAGCGTCTTGTCGTCCTTCGGCTTGCCGTACTCCTGCTTCACCTTGCGCAGCGCGTCGAGCAGCCGCTGTGGGCTGACGCCGAGCCCCTTGGCGATGGCGATGAACGCCGGATCCTTGAGGATGTCGTCGCCCTTGCCGCCCACCTTCGCCAGGTCCTTGACCACCTGACGGGCCCGGTCCTGGCTGATCTTCAGCTCGGCCGCCAACAGCTTGACCACCTCGGCCGGCACGCCTGCCTCTGTGCCGGGCGCGGGTTTCTTGCCGCCGTTGAACAGGACCTCCAGCACCTTCTCCGCCTGGGCTACCGTGATCCGGAGTTCCTTGGCGAACGCGGTGATGGCCGCGAGTTTGTCGGTTCCCTTGCCCAGTGCGCCTTTCAGGTTGCCCAATGCGGTGACCAGCTGCTGGACCGTCACGTGCAGGCTCGCGGCGATCTTGGCCAGCAGGACGTCCTTCTTACCGTCGGTTTGGGCCGACGACTGGGTGGCAGGGGCCGCTGAAGCAGTGGCCGTGCCAGTCACCACGGTCAGCGCCGCCGCGATGGCCGCGGCGACGAGCCTGGTCCGAATCCCCATACGTATCCTCACTCGGTGCGGGCACCGGCCGGTCCGGTGCCTGACCCCAGCAGACCAACCGCGGCTCAGCGGAACTTTCACCCAATCTAGGAATTACCTAAGAGCAACCGACGTGCACACGCTCAATTCGCGGCATGAGAGTGCGTTCACGGATAGTCTGGTCGGGTGGATCGTCGTGATCGGGCCCGCGGCGCGGTGGTCGGTTCGGCTGTTGGCGATGCGCTCGGCGCTCCGTTCGAGTTCGGGCCCGCCGGAGCGTTCTCGGCGCGGTTCCCCACCTCGGTCGCACCGTCAGGCCAGGTTCCCGCATCAACCCGCACGCCGCCGGGAACGGCTCCCTGATGCGGGCCACCCCCGCCGCGGTGTACTTCGCCCTTCAGGGCCGATCAGCCACGATGACGGCGGCCCGCCGTATCTCCGCACTCACCCATGGCGATCCCGCCGCCGGCGAGGGCACGGCCATCTTCCACGAGCTGATCCGTGTCGCCCTGCAGGACAGCGACCCGCTGGACGCACTCGCGGACACGCTCACCGCTGTGGATCCGATCCAGCGCGAGCGCTACGAGACGGTCCTGGCCGTGGACTGGCATCCCGCCGACGCCACCGAGTTCAACGGGGCAGTATGGCCTTGCCTGGGGTCGGCGGTCTGGGCGCTACGCACCACACGCGGTTTCGCCGACGCGTTACGCGCCGCGATCGACCTTGGCGGGGACACCGACACGGTCGCCGCCGTCACCGGCGGGCTGGCTGGCGTCGTGTACGGGTTCAACGCGATCCCGACCCGGTGGACCGACCGGGTTCACCTGCCACTGCCCGGCCACAGAAACCGCACACTGCGCCTCATCGATCTGGTGGATCTCACCGACCGCCTGACCCACCCGGTGATCACTACACAGACCGCGCAACACCCCCCGTCGCCGACGGCGGCCCGGCACACCACCCGCTGTCCTAAGTAGACAGACGGGTGGTGTGCCGATGGCTACCCGGGCCTGCCGTTGGCGTCGTCCGGCAACCGGGCCAGGCCGGCTTCCAGCAGGTCCTCCAGGAACGCGCCGCCGTACCGGCTCAGTACTTCGACGGCGGTCACCTTCCGGTCAGCCGGCCCGGCCCGGCGCGAACGCAGATACCGACCCGATTCGAAGAGTTCCAGGCGCGAGGCGCTGAGAACGTGCACGCACGCCGCTGTCGGGAGTTCCGCGTCGAGCCTGGACCGGTCGCCATCTCGCACGAGCCGCGCGAAATCCCGGAACCACTCCAGGTACTCGTTCCACTCGGAGCCGCCAGCCAGACGCTCCATCAGTTCGGGTTCGTCGCGGCAGACCGACACGAGCTGCCAGAACTTCACAGTCACCTCGAACCGTACGGAATCTGGTTGACAGTGTAGCCGAGCCGCCGCCACATCGTGGCCGCCGCGTCCCATTGCCCTGGCGTGATTCCCGCGCCGTCGCCGAATCGGCCGGACCCCGCGTTGATGGTCACGGTGTTGCCTGGGCCGAACCATGCCTCGCCGCCGATGGACGCCTGCGAACTCAGGTTCGTGTGCACGATGTTTCCCCGCGGGGTCGGGAACGGAGTCTGTTCCAGCGCGACGTTGATGCCACGTTCGTCGATGGTCCACAGGTACTTCGTCGCGGCGTCACCGTGACTGCCGTGCGTGAGGTTCGAGAACACGCCACTGGTGCTGCTCTGCAAACCCTGTGCCGGCGTGATCAGTACGCCCTCGTTCTCCAGCAATGGCCGGGCAGGCGGGCGGACCGGGCCCACCCCGCACTCGTTGTGGACCAGCACAGCGGCACGGCCGACCTGGACGTAGTACGTGTGGAGATCGTCAACGGTGAGGTTGTAGGCACGGGCCTGCCGGGCCGTGCCGGGCCGCAGCCCGCTGACGCCGACAGTCTCGCCGGTCCGGGTCAGCAGGGCGTCGCCGGAGTCGAACTGGTCGGCGCGTTCCCATGTGCCGTCGGTGGCGTTCCAGAACGGGTGGTCCTCGGTGGTGGTGACCTTGGCGCCGTCCTCGGTGACCAGGTCCAGGACCGTGTCGTCGTGCACGATGGTCGCGGTCACGGTCCGGGCACCCGCGCGACCTGTTTCCGGGTCGGTGGCGAGAACCTGGTCGCCCTCCTTGATCTCGGCGATGGGTTTGGTGCTGCCGTCGGCCATGAGGACCTGTGTGTCACCGGTGAAGCTGCAGGCCGTCATCGGCTTGCCCCGGCCGCCGCCCTTCTCGCCGCGAAGGATGCCCAGCAGCTTGTTCACCGACGGGCCCTTGCCGTAGGGGCCGTTGGCACCGCGCCGGCCGCCACCCGACATCTTGCCCGCCATGCCGCCGTCCTGGCCCATCTGGATGTAGTTCAGCTGGTCGAAGTTCAGCCGCCAGAGGAACGAGGAGCTACACGCCTTGCCGCCTTGTCCGCCGTACTGGTAGCAGGCCTGCTCGATGGCGAACATGGTTTCGCTCTCGTCGTACAGTCCTTCCCACTCCAGCCGGGTCTTGCCCTTCTGTTGTTGGATCAGCAGGTGCTTGAGCTCGTACGTCGGGGGCGCGTCGTCACCGATCGCGACGCTGTTGACGTACCTCTTGCCGGTACCGCGGTCCTCGAAGATGACGATGCCGGCCGAGATGTTCGTGACCTGGATGGGGTCCGGTGCGGACGAGCGCCCGCCCCCGCCGCCGCCGCAACGGTCCACACACATGGGTGGTATCAGACCGGTGGGGTCGCTGGTGGTGACCGGGCTTTCGTTGGCGTAGCCGTATCCGGACAGCTGCTGCGGATCACTCGGGTTGAGGACGGGGTCGAGGCTGACGAAGCGGCCGGTGCCGGGGTCGTACTCGCGGGCCCCGAGGTGGGTCAGTCCGGTGCTGGGATCCTGCGTGCCACCGACGAAGCCGCGTTGGCCGGGCCAGGCGACCGAGTCACCACGGGGAGCACCGAACGGCATCTGGCGGCGGCGGGTGACCGCGAGGTTCTGCGAGTTGACCGCGATCTGCGCGGTGGCCTGGTGATCACCGGCCAGCCAGGTCAGCGGCCCGCGTTCCTCGCGCATGGCGACGACCTGGCTGCCGTGGGCGTAGTAACGGGTGGCGGTGGGCTCGCCACCGTTGGGGTTCCACCGCAGTTCCTGGCCGCCCAGGTAGAGGGTGATCCCGTCGGGGTCACGGCGGATCAGCCGGTTTCCGTCGGCGTCGTAGATGAACGACGTTTCCTTGCCGCCCTCGGTGACCTTGACCAGATGATGTTCGCTGTCCCAGTCGAGTTTCTGGGCGGCCTGACCGGCCGGTGTGCGTTGCGTGGTTTGGCCAACCGCGTTGTACGCGTAGGTGTCGCTGGTGTTTCCGGTGGGTCCGGCGGTGTTGACCGCACCCAGCGCGTGCGCGTGCCCGGGAACGTTGTAGTTGTACGTGCTGGTGGTGTCACCGGCGGATGCGTGCCGCGTTTCGGTACGCCGGTTGCCGGCACCGTCGAAGGTGTACGAGTTCCAGAACTTGGCTGGGCCGCGCAGCCCGGCCACTGTCGGGTCGGCCTTGCAGCCCTCCTTCTCCGCCCACGTGTCGGCCCCGGGGGTCCACGCCTCGGTCATCCGTCGCAGGTGGTCGTACCGGAAGCACTGAACGTCGACATTGGACGGCTGGCCCAGCGGGGTGTCCGCGACGGCGGTGACGTTGCCGGCCGGGTCCTGGGTGTAGTGGGTGTCGGCCACCACCGGGTTCGGGACCTCGGCGTCCACTATGGACCGGTTGAGCCGCCTGGTGTTGGTGTCGTAGTAGAACGACAGCCAGGCGCGTTGCGGCTCGGTGCCCAGGTGGACCCGTTGCGGTTCGCCGTAACGGGTGTACTCGGTGTCGGTGACGTACCGGAAGGTCCTGCCTTCGTAACCGCCCGAGCTGGACTTGAGCGGCCCGAGGTCATGGTAACTGTAGGTGACGGTCTCGCGGGGCAGTTTTCCGCCCGCGGGATAGTCCACACCGGCCAGGCTGCCGTCGGCGGCATAGGAGTTGTACACGGTGTACGTGCCGGCCAGTCGCCCCTGCGCGGCCGGGATGGTGACCGAGGCTTCGACTGGCTGGTACAGCGCACTGTAGTCGGCTACCGCGGTGGTGTACGCCTGGCCGCCGACCCACCGGGTGGCGGTGGCCGGCTGGCCCTTGCCCTTGTTCGCGGTGTCGTAGGTCCATTCCGCGAGCGTGGGGCCGCCGACCCGGTCGGCGTACAGGTGCCTCTTGCGGCCCAGCGAGTCGAAGTCGTAGGCGACCGTCTTGTGGCTCGTGTCGGTGGTGTCGACGAGCTGGTCGGCGTCGTCGTAGGTCATCGTCGAGGTCCCGGAGTCCGGGTCCTCGGCCTTGACCTGCCGGCCGAGCAGGTCGTACTTGTACCGCCAGGTGGTGCCGGCCGGGTCGGTGACCGAGGCCAGCTCCCCGGCCGGGGTGTAGGAGTAGCGCGTCGTGTCGAAGGACCCGGACGGTTGCGCGGCGGTGTACCGGCGCAGTTCGAGGGTCTGTCCACGGGCGTCGTTGATCGTGGTGGTCGCGACCCCTCCGGCAGGCGGGGTCACGTGGACGCGGTCACCGCCGTAGGTGGTCTTGGTGGACCATTTCTCGATGGCACCCGCGTAGTAGGTCGAGGCGACGGTCCGCCCGGCGCCGTCGAACCTGGTCCGGCTGTGGCCGGGGATGTCGGCGTCGCCGGCGTTCCACAGCTTGGTGTCGACCGGCGCGTCGTTGAAGTACGGCTGGGTCGACTTCCATGCCCGGCCCTGGGAGTCGTAGACGGTGTCGGTGAGCAGCCGCCCGCCGCCCATCGCGGGCCCCTGGGCCTGCCGGGGCCGCAGCCATCCGTCGTACAGGACGTTGCTGCTGACCTGGTTGCCGTTCGGCGCGATCTCGGTGCTGGTGACCGCGGTCAGCGCGTCGTTGCGGATCAGGTACGAGTACTCCGTGCTGGGTTTCGGATTGCTGGCCTTCGGCCGGTTGGGCAGCCAGGCCCGTACGGTGCGGCCAAGCGGGTCGTACTCGATCTGGGTCCTGCGTTGGTTCGGGTCGGTGATCAACGTGGGCTTGCCTCGGGCCGGTTCCACCGTGGTGGTCGTGACCATGCCCGTCGGGTCCGCGTCGGTGGCCGGTGTGGTGAGGATGGTCTGGGTGAGCGGCCCGCCGACCTCCGGGACGTAGGCCATCTTCGTGGTGCGGTTCAGCGCGTCGGTGGCCGTCTTGGCGCGGCCGTGGTCGTCGTACGTCGTGGTGCTGGTCGTGAAGTAGACCGGGCCGCTGGCCGGGTGGTCCTTGGCGACCTCGACCTTGACCAGGTTCCCGTTGCCGTCGAAGGTGTTCTTGACGTCGGACAGCGCGTTGCCGGGGAACACCGGTGTCTGTCCACAATTGACGGACACGGCCGCCACCCTGGCCGTCAGACCAAGTAGCCACTTGTCGGTGAGCGGGCGGTAGGTGACGGTGGCACAACGGTCGTCGTCGGCGGTCGACTCGTCGCCCAGGTCGTTCATCCGGACCGGCAGGCCGCGATCGTTGTAGCCGGTCTCCGACCTCGTGACCCGCGGGCCGCCGGACTCCAGTGTGGTGTAGGACCGTTTGGTGCCCGGCCGGACGATGTACGCCTGGTACGTGTCCCGGGAGGCGGTCGGTCCCTGCCAGGACGGATCGGTGATCGTCTTGGTCACCACCGGGCCACCGACGCCGTTGAAGGTGGCGGACTCGAACGAGAAGCCCTGCAACCAGTCCGCGTCGGCCCGGACGCCGCCCTGGGAGTCGGACACTGTCACCGAACGGGTGCCGGACGGCAACTTGTCGCCGTCCATGCCCCGGTAGTACCGCTGCTCGGACATGGTGACCGGCCCCGACGGGTCGCGGTCGGCCCCGGACCGGATCCGGACCCGGCCGAAGCCGCGGAAGTCGTTCCACGTCCTGCGGTCCTCGGTGGTGAACTCCGAGGTGTTCCAGTGCCACGCGGCGCCGTCCAGGTACTCGTAGCCGGTGACCTGCTGGGCGCTGGAGGACATCCAGTCGGAGGTGACGGTCTGGTCGACGACGTACTTGTGGAAGTAGTCGGTGCGTTCCGCCTGCTTCGGCGGAACCCACCGGACCGGGAAGCACCGCAGCGTGTTGGTCTCCGGGTTCGCCGGCATCGGCCCGCCGGCCCGGCATTCCGAGCCGTAGTTCACCGACAGCCACCCGCCGGTCTCCGAGACCACCCCGGTCACCCGGTAGCGGTACAACGGCGACACCCCGTCGCGCATCTCCACCCGGTTGGGCATGGCCGTGCCCTCGAACCGGATCGCCGGCGTCGACGCCGACCCACCGACCAGGCCGGTGTGCGTGATCTCCTTGAGCCACAGGGCCGGCTTCTCGCCGGAGCCGGCGTCGGGGAACGTCTGGGTCAGGTCCCACCGGTCGACCGGCCGGAAATCGGCGCCGTCGCGAACCTGGGTGGTGACGGTGCTCAGCCGTTGGGTCGACCAGAACGTGGGCCAGTGCTTGTCCGGGCAGGTCGCCGCGACACATTTGTCGTCCAGTGGCGTGTCCGGGTAGTTGTCCGGCATGTCGTGCGTGCAGTTGCTGCCTGGCACGCACCGCTCCGCCGTGCCGAACACCACTCGGGCGGACGGGGTCGACGCCTTGGTCTCGTGCAGGCCGTAGTCGATGTGGTCCAGGGTGCCGCCCCGGGTGTAGGACGCCGCGGTGTCCTTCAGGTTCATCCCGTAGGAGTTGGTCTCCGGGGTGTAGTAGTAGCGGATCATGTTGCCGTTGCGGTCGACGACCTTGTCCAGGTTCCACCGCCACGCCTGCATGCAGTGCGAGTCGGCGAAGTTTCCCGGCACATGGCACGGTTCGTTGGCGTTGTTGCCGAACACCGGCACGGTCCAAGTGGACCGCGAGTCCACTTCGGAGCCGAACCAGTACTGGGTACCGTCCACAGTGGTGATCACCCAGTACTCGCCATCGTTGTCACCGTTGGCCCGGCCGGTGAACCGCTCGATCCTGGACCCGTCGTCGTTCTTGGCCCGCCAGCGCTTGTCGCCGTCGCAACAGATCAGCTCCCCGCCGCTGCCGCCGTACGCCGCGGTGGCGTTGTCGCTCTTCCAGCACAGGTCCCCGGTCTCCACGCCGTCGTCCACACAACTGCCGTACGTGCGTTCGACGAACCCGGGCGCGAGGTCCCACCCGTCCCCCACCCAGGACGACTGGTTGTTGGTCACGCTGGTCCGACCGTCCACAGCGGACGACTGATACGCCAGCGCCAGGTTCGGCCGCAGCCCGCCCGCCACGGGCGGCACCGGCAGCGGATACGACCACGTGAAGTCCCCGGTCTGGGCGGACACCGCCCAACTGGCTGACGGCGACAACGGCGTGGCCGTGGCCACACCGCCACCATCCTTGGCGCCCGAGGGTTCCTGATTGCCCGTCCGCTCGTTCAACGCGGCTTGGTCCTTCGGACGCGGCTGCGCGTCCTGCGGGGTGAGCGGCACGGCCGCGGTGCCCGGCAACGGCACGGACGGCGACCCCCCGGCCGCGGCGGCGGGCTGCGGGGCCAGCGCTGGGACCAGCGTCGCCACCAGCATCGTGGCCAGCCAGACGGACGAACGACGGTAGATCTCTCTGCTACGCACGAAGTCCCCTTACTCGACTGGTTCAGGCCGCGACGGGGCCGGGATGAGCGACAAGCACGTAACCGAGCGGACCGCGCACTGTCTGTCCTTCACAGTCGGCGCTCCGGGACGCGAAGATCTGGCCGGCTGCCGCCCCGGACGTGACCGCACACTGATACAACACCCCGCTGGCCCGACCGGGCGGCGCCGACGTCCAGATCCGACCGACCGGGCCCACCACCGTCTTGCCGCCACAGCCCGTGCCCACCGACAGGAACTGGTCCACACCATCCATACAGGACATCAGCGGTGCGGTGCCGGGCTCGTCGGTCATGGCCACCAGGCCGAGCGTGCCCTCGAACCGGTACCCCGGCGGGACCGCGCCCGTGGTGACCGTGTTCTCCACCACCCTCGGATGGACGTACCTGGTCAACGGCGCATACCCGACCATGTAGCCGAGCAGCCGGTCCACCGTCTGGCCCTCACAGTCCGGCGAGGTGGAGTCGAACAGCTCGCCGCCGGCCGTGCGACACCGGTTCAACGGGACCGTCGGCCAGTCCGTCGGCCGGGTCGTGAACACCCAGCCCAGATCGGCCACCTTGCCGGATCCCTCGCAGCTCGGATCGACCGAGGTGAACTCGTCGGCGTTGGTCCTCATGCACGCGTACAACCGGCGGGTGTTCGACCCTGCCGCGGACAGCATCGTGCCAAGGGGAGCGTCGAACCGGTAGCCGGGCGGGACCGGCGTGAACTTGTCGTACATCCCCGCCGTGGTGGTGGCCGTGTAGTGGTCACCGGCCTGGTTGACCATCCGGGCGACCTGACCGCCGGACGGGGCCGGACGGGTCGCCCGCGCCAGGATCTCGGCGTCCGCGACCACTCCCATGTCGGTGGTGACCTCGTCCACCGCGCCGGTGAAGTACTCCGCCGCCGTCCCGTTGGTCTTGGCGCGGCCGATGGCGAACTTGCCGTGCCCCAACCACATCAGCACGTTGTCGCGGGTGCCGACCAGCTCACCGTTCACATACAACCGAAGCTGACGCGCCGGATAGTCGTACACACCGGTCAGATGAGTCCATTGGCCCAACACGGGCGGCTGCAACGAGTTGGCGTACACCAGCGGCTCGTTGTCCGCGTCGCGCGCGGCCGCGCCGAACACCCACCGGTTGACCTCCGGCCGGTACTGCAACAGGTATCCACTACGCCGGCTGCCGTCCTGGCTGAGCACCGTGGCCGCCTTGTCCGACCGATCCAGCCTGGCCCACCCGGACACCGTGAAACTGTCCCACATCGGGACCCCCGCGTCCGCCGTCGTGGCGGTGCCGGTTACGCCGTCCAGTTTCAGCGCCTGGCCGACCGGGCCCGGCTCGAACGAGACGCCACCGGACAGCGTGGTCACGTTCTGCCGCCACGAATAGTCCCGCGCCGTGCCGTCGTCGAACCGCCAGTAGCCGTGCATCAACGTTGGGGCGTCGTCATGCACCCGGCGGACCTCGCCGTCGGTCAGCGCCCGACTGTAGGCACGCACGTCATCGACACCACGCGGGAAGAAACACCCCTTGGCGCCGTTCCACTTGCACCGGCCGATCGACAACGGCCCACTGGACGGCCGCACCGTCACACCCACCTGAACCGCGGACAACCCACCGTTCACGTAGAGCCGAAGCTGGCTCAGTGGCGCGTCGTAGACCAACACCACGTGTGTCCAGGCGTACGGCAACGCGGTCTCGCTGGACAGGGCGAACGTGAGATCCGGGCTGGCCTTGTCCTGCTGGGGCACGACCGCCGCCCACTTCTTCGCCGCCGCGTCGTACTGGATGTAGAACGTGCTGACCTGGTCACCGTCCTGCCCCACCACCGTCGCGTACCGGGACCCGTCGGTCAGATAAGCCCACGCCGCGACCGAGAAACTACCGCTGCTGTCCACCACCGGACCCGCCGTCTCCACGTAGCCTGTGCTGCCGTCCAACCAGGCCGACAACCCGGACCGGCCACCGAGCCGCCCAGCGCCACCACTCATCGTCGCGTTGCGTCCGCGTCCACTCGCGTCCGCCACTGTGGTCCCGGTGGGCTCGTCCATCTTCCACCACCCGGCGTCGGCCACCGGCAGCGTGGCCGCACCGTCCAGCACCGGGTAGGACTTGTACAGCGCGGAGATCCGGTCGGCGGTCAACGCCCCGCTGTACATCCGCACGTCGTCCACCTTGCCCCGCCAGAACCCACCCGCCTGGTCCCGGCCCGCCCGCAGCGGCCCGGTGGCCTGCCACGGCGCCAACAACGTGCCACTGGCCTTCTCGGAACCGTCGACGTGCAGCCAGATCGTCTTGGCCGGCGCGTCGTACACCCCGACCAGATGCACCCACGAGTTCAGCTGTCCCGGCCGGGTGTCCACCGCGGCCCTCGTGATCGACCCGTCGGCGAGCTCGGGCATCTCGAACACCCACTTACCCCGGGAGCTCTGATCGTCGTCGATCAGATGCCCGAGCCGGAACTTCGGCACCGGGGTGCCGCCGCCGTCCATCGACACCGCACTGGCCACACACCGGTCACCGACGCACTCGTGACCGTCCAGCCACACCCAGGCCGACACCGTGAAACTGGTGTCAGTACGCACGTCCGCACCCGTTGTGGACACACCGTCATCCACACCGTCGAACCGCACGGCGTTACCGACCCGGCCCTTGGTGAACGTGGCGCCGTTCTCCAGCGTCCCGCCCCGGCTGCCGACCGCGTCCGCGACCGTCGTGCCACGCCCCTCGTCCATCGGCCACTCATGGCCGAGGCTCAGGTCCCGGTCGGCCATCTTCTGGATCTCCCCGAGAAACAACGGTCTACTGTAGACTGTCACATCGTCGACCGCGCCGGCGAGGAAGTCCACCGGACCGCCGGTCCACTTCGCCCGCCCGATCTGCAACCCACCACCCGCGTTGAACCCACCGGTATGCGCCGCCGAGGCGGCCAGCACACCGTTGACGTACAACTCGATCCGCTGAGTGTCCTTGCGGTACACGCCGACCAGATGCGTCCACACACCGCGCTGGGCGGCTTGACCGGTCGCCTGATCACCCGGCTTGGACTCGTCCGACCTGGGCATCATGAAGTCCCACCGGCCATCCGCCAACGCACGCAGGGTGAACCCGCTGATCTGCTGACCGTCCTGCGACACCACGGCCGCGGCCTGCGAGCCGACGCTGTCCGGCCGCACCCACGCGGCCACCGAGAAGCTCCGGTCGGTGTCCACCGCTTTCGGCATGCTCACATACCCGTTGCCGCCGTTGAGTTTCGCCGCCAGGTCGCTCGGGTCCGGCACCGCGCCGGTCTGCCCCGCCGTCCACTCCACGCCACCGTTCAGCGTCCCGGTGAGTTTCCCGTTGACGTCGTTGGCGTTGCCGTCCAGCTTCCACGCACCAGCGGTGACATCAGCCCGGCTGACCAACCCGCGCACCTCCTCTTCGGAGATCACCCGGTTGAACAGCCGCACCTCGTCGATCGACCCCGGCCAGTAGTCGGCCGGCTTCCCGGCGAACTTGGCCCGGCCGACCACCAACGGACCATCCGCCCGCCACGGCGCGACCGGCAGCACACCACTACCGCCCAGCTCACCGTTGACATAGATCCGCATCTGCCGGGTCGCCGCGTCGAACGTCGCCGCCAGATGCACCCACTCACCCGCCTTCGGCTGCTGGGTCGCGGACACCCCCATCCACTGCTGCTTGTCATCATCCGTGGTCAACCGCACGAACATCCACTTGCCCGCCGCGCCGTTGTACTGCAGATAGAAACCACCGTGGACGTTGCCGTCCTGGCTCACCGCGGTCATCGACGCCCCACCAGTGGTCAACCGGTCGGCCCGCACCCACGCCGCGGCCGAGAAACTCTGATCCGTCCGCACCACCGGCCCACCGGCCGTGACCGCGTCGTTGTCGCCGTCCAGGTGCACCGCGCCACCCGAGGCGCCCTCCGGGACGAACGCCGCCCCGTTCTCCAGCACGCCGTCCAGCCCGCCGTCGACCGCGTTACGCGCCGTGGTCCCGGAGGCGTCGTCGAACTTCCAGTGCGCCGCCTGAACACCAGTGGAGCTGACCGCCGCGGCGATCTCCGCCGACGACAACACCCGGTCGTACAACCGGACCTCGTCGATGCCGCCCGCCCACGGATCCGCCCCCTGCGTCGAACCCCACACCGTCCGGCCGATCCGCACCAACCCCGACGCGAACTCCGGCATAGCCGTGAACGGCGCCGTACCCACCAGAACACCGTTGACGTACAACCGGATCTGCCCGGACCCCGGATCACGCACACCGGCCAGATGAGTCCACGTGTTCAACTGCGGCATACCCACCGGCGACGACGCCATCACCACGCCCTTGTCCGTCGTGGTCGAGGTCGGCACACCGAACACCCATTTGGAGTCGGTACCGTCCGCCAGGGCACGGTGCCACAACACGAATCCGGGGAACATCGCCCCGTCCTGACTGACCGCCGCCCTCGGCCCGCGACCGCTACTCGGTTTCACCCACGCCGACACCGTGAACCCGGCGTCGTTACGGATCGCGTTCGGAGCACTGACATGATCGTCGACACCGTCGAGCTGGATCGCGGAACCGAGCGCACCCTGCGGGGTGTAGCTCGCACCGCCGTTCAACGTGCCGTGCCGGTCACCCAGAAACGCGGTGTCCGTGGTGTTGCCCTCGAACGACCACTGCGCCAACGGCCCGTTCCCGGCACGCACGTAGGTGTGGAGCACCTGGGCCGCACTGCGATGCCCGGCCCGATCGACACTTTGCACGAACAGGTCCCGGGGGCCATCACGATCCGGCGCCAGCGTCACCGTCGCCTGACCGCCGAGCGACTGCGCGTCCACCGATGCGACCGCTTGGTCTTTCCACCAGTACAAGTAGTGGTCGATGTCCGTGACTCCGTTGGCACCGAACGTGAACGTGCCGGGCACACCCACCCCACCATGCCAGCGGCCATCCTCCTGGTACAACACACCCGTCACCGTGGGCGGCCTGTCCGGCGCGACCCGGTCCACCACAAACGACTGGCCACCGGTCAGGCCGCTGGACACCGCGCCGTCCGACGCGTGCACCCACCAGTTCACCCGCTGCTTGTCCCGCCCGGTCAGGTCGACGAAAGTGTCATGAGCCGCGCCGGATGTCTGCGCGGGACCGTTGAACGCCTGCAGATCGTCCAAGCCGTCGCTGTTACGGAAGCGGATCCGCCACTGCGGCAACACCATGTCACCGTCCGGATCCGACACCCGGGCAACCAGCCGGATGTTGTCGTCGCCGACATACGGCACGCCACCACACCACTTACAGGGCGTCTCCGGCAACTGGGGGACCGTGGTCAGGTCGTACGGCGCGTTCGGCGGCCGGTTCCAGTTGACCCGCAACACCGTCAACCCCGGATCGTACTTGCGCCACGCCGCCTGATCCGCACCGTCACTCGCCGTCAGGACATAGGTCGACAGGCCGTCGGAGGCGATCCGATCAGCCGGGACACCCACCGTCACCGGCTGCCCACCGTGACACGTGGTGGGCGCCCCATAGGCCGAGATCCACGAACCACCGATCCTGCTGTTCCACGTCAACGTGTCATCGATGGTCCCGTTCGAACGGTACAACACATGCTCCGACGCATCACCACAGTCGGCGGGGCTGTGTATCACGGTCGTGTCAAAACTCGCCGCGCTGATCGTCCGCCCGGCCAGGAACCCCGTGTCGAACTGGAAATACGCCCACGCCTCACCGATACCGTGGCACTGGTTCCGACCGTTCCAGCACTGACCCACCTGGGCCGCGCCAGGACCGTCCCCACTGGTGTTCCAGTAGCTGGTGTTCGCGACAGCGCTACCGGACAGGACCGTGGCCCACGACTGTTTGTAGAACGTCGACAACGCCGGATCCACCGTCACCGGGAACGTCAACCCGGGGTCGGCCAGGAACGCCCGATCCGGCGTCAGCACCAATGACCCGTCCACAACCGACACGCCAACCGCGGCCTCCCGACCACTGGCGTCCCACATCTTCGACGGCGGCGCTGTGAACACCACAGCACCCGACTCATCGGTCGCCTGGATCGCGCCCCGGGCGTCCGTCGTGACCCGCAGGCCCTCCGCGCGCATCCCCAGCCGGATCGCCGCCAGCTTCGGATTCCGTGCCGCCTCGGCGTTCTTCAGCACGATGTCCTGCTGGAAACCGTTACGCACGGCGTGCATCACCAGATCGACACCCGGCAACACCTCGGGGTAGGTCGCGGTGCTGCCCGACAGGACAGGCACCGGCAGTGGGTCGGGCCACTGCAGAGCCAACGTCCGGCCGATCGACCGAAGGCTCGCGAGGGGAGGACCCGACCCACCACCGGACAGGGACAGCTCGCCTTCGGCCGCGACCGGGCCGACCGAGCCGTCCGGGCGGCGCACCAGCCCGGTATCGATGCGCGCCCACGAGCCGGCCACCTTCACCCGCACCGGGACCGGGCTCAACTCCGAGGTGAACGAGCCACCCGGGTTGGCGAACGTGACCGAGGTCGACGTCCGCTGATCAGCCACCTCCACCCGAGTGCCCTGCCGCCACGCGGCCAACGCCGCCGTCGCGGCATCAGGTGCCTCGGACACCGACACCTGCTGGGACGGCGGCGTGTGGCCGTCAGGCACGACAGTCACCGCCGCCCCCGCTAACGCCGCGACAACCCCGGCAAGAACCACACGACGAACACGCACGTTGCCACCCCCAGCTCAGGCGGACACACCCGCCAAGTCTTCCCGAACACCCAATCCAAGAAACGCCCTTGCCGAACTACCGGTAGTCCAAACTTGACTGTCCAAAGCAGAACATCGATGTTCGGCAACAGCGAATGGCAGTCGTCCGTCGGCGCTGACGCGTAGGTCGACCTGACGGCTGAATCGCTTGCGGAGCAACGGCAAGCGCGATCCCCGCCGATGTGACGGCCGCCCGCACCGCCGGGTCACCGACCACCCGGGACGCGCCGGCCGGCCCCACCCGAGGGACCTCCGTCATCGCCACAGGCAGGGCCGGCGTGCGCGCCAAAGCCACAACACCAGGTGCGAACCAGGCCACCGGCAGCTCCTTCCACCTCAGGACGGAACGCAGACAACCATGTGGCGCGCCCCGCGTCATCCGCCAATCGCCCACGTCGGCAGGACGTCGGCAGGACGTCGGCGGGAAGCCGGCGAGCTTTGGTCTGGACAGCCCTGCCACCGGGTCCTCGGCACATCCATCTGGAGGAGCGCACCGGCCAAGTGGATGCGCAGGCCACCGGGTAGCTACGCGGTACGGCGTCAACGCGGGCCGCCGAACCTGCCCGGCGGACCGGGACACGGCGCAACCGGCGCGAACTCGCACGACACCCGGCGCGGTGATCGACTGCCCTCTATCGCGGCGCTTGCGCGCCATGGCCGTTCCCGTTGCCCGCGGCTCCGAGGCCGACTCCACCGTCCCGCGACCGGCCGGGCACTCACCAGCCCCCTTTGTCAGGATGACGTGAGACCATCCGGGTCTTGTGGAGTCGGGGAGTGGGGCGAGTGTGGATGATGCGTGATCATGACGTTCAGTAATGCCGATGTTGATGCCGGGTTGGATCGGCCGCGGCGGCGGGTGTTCACCGATGAGTACAAGCTGACGCTGTTGGAGGAGTACTACCGGTTGACCGAGTCGGGCGCGAAGAATGCGTTGCTACGCCGGGAAGGCTTGTACTCCTCGCATATCGTGGACTGGCGTCGGGCACGTGATGCGGGCAGGCTGGGCGGTGTGAGTGAAACCCCGCGCCAAGGCCGGCCCGCGCCGGACAGGACCGGCACGAGCAAGCCCGTGAAGTCCAAGTCTGGCAAGGTCAAGTCTGGCAAGCCATCGCCGGACACGTCCGTGTCTGCGGGGAAGTCGGCGACCGCGCGGGACAACGAGCGGCTGGCGGCCGAGAATCAGCGGCTGGCCGCAGAGTTGGCGCGCACGAAGACCGCGTTGGAGATCGTGGGAAAAGCACAGGCGCTCTTGGAACTGCTCTCCGAGAGCGCGGACACCGACCCGACGTCATCCAGGTAGTCGATGAGACAGTGCTGGCGTTGGCCGGGCTGACCAGTGTCCGCCGTGCTTGTGCCCTGATCGGTGCGCCCCGCGCCACCTACCACCGACACCGCCAGGATGGTCCGCTGCCAGACAGGAAACCCGGTCCGGCGTCCGCCGTCGAACGCGCTCACCGCGGCCGAGCGTGGCCGGGTGCTGTCGGTGTTGCATTCGGACCGGTTCGTCGACAAGTCCCCAGCCCAGGTGTGGGCGACACGATGAAGCTGCCGACCTCGGCCAGGACAGCGCTGTCCGCCGAGCTCGGTCCGGATTACATCGTGCTGGACCTGCACTCGGCGCCGACGACAGCCGACGCAAGCAAGACGACCCTGCCAGGCGTAGATGGCTACCATCACCGTTACGAGGGTCTGCGACTGGCCTTTGTAGACTGGGGATCGTACTTCCTCATCCCGAGAGTGTGGAGCAACACGCACGGCAAGCTGATCGTCTTGCGTCAAGACGGCTTGCGAGTCGAGTTCCTCCAGTAGTCGTGCGATGCACGAGACTTCGTCGCGATGGACCACCGCGTTCTCGTGCTGTCCGCGCATTCGGAGCAGAACTCGGTGTTGGGCGCGGGCGTCAGCGGATATCCGTCCAAGGTTCGGAAGCTGACGAGATCGTGCATGCCGTGCGCCTCATCGTCGACGGCAGCGGCTATGTCAGCCGTACAGGTCCCAACTTGGAACTGTTCACACGGGCGCGTCAGGCTTTCGTTGGCCGCTGGAAGCGAGTGCGACCAGGATTCTGCTGAGTACTACGGGACGTGCGAGCCGGCAGCCGGTCATGCTGACGGCTCGGGACCAGATGGGCAGCCGGCGCGGGCAGGCGGGGTCGGTCGGCGCCCGGGACGCGGAGCTGTGTCCGTCGGTGGCCATCAGGCGTCACCGCGGGGGTTGTCGACCTGGAAGCTGCCTTCAATCACGAGCATCCCGCTGGAAACCCACTGGTCAGACGCGGGACCGCCGGTATGTAGCCCTGCCGGGGGGCACCCAGAACATGGGCAACATCATCCGGTGGCGCGAACCCACTCTTGACACATCGTTTCATCAATCAATACGTTCTTGTCACCAGATGAAACGCCCTTCGGTGGGGAGGCCACTCTGGACACCGTCTGGATGCTCCGCCGGGTCGGCGCCGCGCACCGTCATGTGACAGCGGTGGACGACCCGGGCCAGTTCGCGGAACGTTGCCGTGCTTGATTTCCCCGCCTCGCCGCCGTCCGAATCGCCCTGCTGGACGACGCCAGCGCCAAGAAACCCCCGACGGAAAGGTGATCATGTTCCGTGCAACCCGGCGACACCGCGTCCTTGTCGCGACCCTCGCCGCGCCGCTGCTCCTCGGCTCCGCAACGCAGGCGGCGGCTTCGCCCGCCGAGGGGCGGGCCCACATCTCCACGGCGTATGTGCTTCCAGGTGACCGCGTCTATCCCGAGGGAATCGGCGCCGACCCGTACACCGGCGACATGTACGTCGGGTCGTACGAGGGCGGCACGGTCTACAAGCTGACGCCTGGGCAACGGGTCGCCGAACAGTTCCTGCCCCCGTTCGTGGACGGGCGTACGCAGGCCCTCGGGATCGAGGTCGACCGGGCCAGGCGCCTGTGGGTGATAGACCGTCCCACCGGGGTCGCGGTGTACGACATCGCCAGCCGCCGGTTGCTGGCCCGGTTCACCATTCCCGACCAGAAGCCGCGTCTGGTCAACGACATGGCCATCACGTCGGACGGCACCGCCTACATCACCGACAGCTATCGGTCCGTGGTCTACCGCATCACGCCCGAGCAACTCGCGAAGGCCCATGAGCAGGGCGGCGAGGCGCCGCTCCGGCCCGCGTTCGACCTGTCCGGGATCGTCGAGCCGCACGCGCCCGACGCGATCACCCTCAACGGGATCGTCGCCGAGCGTACGGGCCGCTACCTGCTGACGGTCGACATGACCGGCGCCGATCTGTACCGCATCGCACTGCCGTCCGGCAAGGTCGACAAGGTAGCCCTGAGCGGAGGGGACATCATGACGGGCGACGGCATGGAACTGCAAAACGACACGTTGTGGGTTGCCCACCCCATCACCGACCGCTACGCGATCAGCCGGTGGCGTATCGGCTCGGACGGCCGGACGGCCCAGTCGACCGGGCGGCTCACCGACTCGGCGTTGCAGACCCCGACGACCCTGCTGCGCAAGAACGGTAAGCTGTACGTGGTCCGTTCCCAGTTCGACAAGGGCGGACCCACGGGTCCGGGCACTCCGCAGCTTCCGTTCAGCATCGCGTCCGTGCGCGGCTTCTGAGTAAGGAGAACGTGAGTAAGGACAACGCTAGCTGGTGAGCCTCGGCGGCGCGCCGGTCACAACGCCCGCCGAGCAAACCGGAGTTTCCCCGAGCACCTCAGCCCACTCGGCGCACCGCCAGCCCCGCAGCCTGAGTAGTCGCCCGGTAACCGGTCGCCGGGATATGCGGTACGACCTGCACGACGTGGCTGAGGTCGCGCGTGCGTGCGAGACGGCAATGTCCGCACATCGGCATGTCAGTACGTTGGCAACGCGCTCGGTTTGGCAAGGGGTGTGCTTGGTTGGTGGGCTCGTCGGTCGAGTGGCGCGGCCGGTCAAGAGCGATGTGTCGGCCGGCTGTGCGGCCCGCAGGACCAGGCTGGAGCTGGAGCGAAACTGGAGCGACGTACGCACTTGACCTGCGGTCAGCTGGCGTCAACCGTCCTGAACGGACACATGTTGTGCAGGGATTCTCTGTTTCCGCCGGCCACGGTCCTTTGTGGACATCCCTGGGGGTCAAGGGATCGCAGGTTCAAATCCTGTCGTCCCGACGGTTGCGCCGAAGCCTTCTGGCCCGGCTTAAACACCAGGCCAGAAGGCTCCTTTGTGTTCTGGTGCGGATCTTGACCGGACTGTCCATAGTGGTCTTAATGAAGATCGACAGGGCAGGACTGGAGCGAAAACTGGAGTGGATCATGGTTGGTTTTGACTGGACTGGCCAAGTGGGGTCGCGGAGCGGTGGCTGTACCGTGTGATGTCCGTAACGTGCTAGAACGGTCGTGGAGGTTGTCAGGGTTTGCGTCGGTGATGGCTGGTTGGTGCGGTCTGGGCCTGTTGGTCGTAGCGACGGCGCGGTTGTGGTCTGTTGAATGTGGTTGTGCCCGGTTCGGCGCCGTTGTCTTGGCCTATGCGGCGGCGCGCGGTGGTGGTGCGGTGTCTGAGGGCTGCGCGGGATCGATCGAGGTGGCGATGTCTACGGTCTTTGCCGCCGAGGCCTGGTGTAGGAACAGGATGATCAACACGGCGGAATAGGGTTATCGGTTGTCAGCGGTGACGTGGGCACTTCGCGTCGGTCGCTGTCCGTGTGGTGGTCCGGTGCGGTTGGTCGGGTCCGGTGGGCTGGGGTGCTCGTCGCGTGGGCGGCGTGGGGTCGGTGTGTGGCGGTGTCGGTCGACAGCCAACGGTCGGATGACGGATGTCAAGGTGTGGCATGGATCGGGCCGGCTGGCCGCGGCTCACCGTCGCCTTCTGGGCTGCGTCGATCAACTCCATAGGCTCTTGCACGCACTCGCACGTAGGCGACGTCTCAAGCGTCTACTCGCGTGTCAGCTGTCTGTTGGTCGACCTGATGCCGGCGCGGTAGGGCAGTTGGGGGTGTGATCTGGGGTGAGTACTTTCTCGACTGTGATCCATGTGTGGTCAGGGGTGCTCCCATTCCTCTTCCGCAGACGCCGTGGTTCGTCGACGATGATCGTCGGCAGGTCTCCTGGCCGGCGGAAATGAGCTCGCGGGGTGAGGTTGGAATTGAACCGGTGACCTCTACCGTGTCAAAGTTAATTCGAATGGCCGTGGCCTGAGGATTTATCGAACTCTCCTGGTCAGAGAGCCTTGTTCCTTCTCGTTGAAACGAATTCGAACGGGTTATGGCGGGTTTCGATCCCCATAAAATCCCCATTCGATCTTGAACGAGGAGACCATTACATTGTTCGCGGTGGTGTCTCCTCATGACCACGATCGAGTTCAACAGGGCCGGACAGTCGCCGATCGAGTCGACCGTCGTCGTCACGTCCGTCACCGTGATCGTAGGGACGGTCGTTGGCCTGACGTTCATGTTCGGCTTCGGGAACGTCCTCAGCCTTGCTCTCCGTCTTGGCGTACCTGGCTGGGTCGCTCCGCTCGTCGCGCCCGCGGTTGATCTCTCGATCCTTGGACTGCTGTTGGGTATCCGGCACCTCGCGCTTACTGGCGCCTCTGCCGACCTGCTGCGTCCGGCCCGCCGGATGCTGGTCTTCGCCAGTGCGGTGACATTGGCACTGAACGTTGCAGACCCACTCTTTGTGGGCGAGTACGGAAAGGCGGCGTTCGACGCCGTTGGGCCACTTCTCTTGATTGGCTGGGCAGAGGTCGGCCCCGGCTTCTTGCGGGCGATTGGTGCGACCAGTTCGATGGGCACTGTCAAGCTGCCCGTCGTCTGCGAGGGCGCCCAGCAGCAAGCCTGGCGAACCGAGGAAGTGGTGGGGCGTGGTTCGGTGCGATCCGATCCGGTGCGCAACCGGCCAATATCGGCCGATACTATGCGCGTTCGTCTGGGAATCGGGGCCACATCGGCCCGGCAACTTGTCAAGATCATTCGCGCGGAGTTCCAGACGAACAACACTGTCGATCCAGCAAGCGAGAAAGGCGCACCTAAAGCGGAAAACGCCGCTGTGAGTTTGGTGGCGTGACCTGAAGGTCCTACTGATGGTTCGCCGGTGGCCGCGTGCTTGTCGGCCTGGTCCTGGCGGGTCTGGTGGTCGGGGTCGGCGTGCCGGTTGGGCCGCCGTGGGCGAGTGGTGGCACCAGGTGTTCACGGCTGCCTTGGTAAAATGTGTCCAATCTTTTGATCAGGCACTCCAAAAATAGGATTCAACGGATCACCTTGGCCTTGCTGTCTGACCCGGCGTTGATTAGCCAGGATTGTGCATTGGGTCGGGCGTTCTGTCTTGGGCTGCTTCGGATCGGGTTCGGGCAGCTGTCCGGTGGATATGGCGGGGCGGGTGCAGGGAACGATCCTTGACCACTTGAATGGTGCTCTGAACTGCGCATGACATGTCCTTCAGTAAGCTGTATTATCGCAGTTTAGGGCGCCATTCTCCGCTCATGGCACGCTGTCGACCCCGAACTACCCGTGAAAGCGCCTGGGCTAACGTACGGAGTCCTGTGCACATGGCGGGCCGGGGTTCCCGGCGTGCGCGAGGTTGTCGGGGGAGCGTGCCCGGTGAGGGCGGCGCGGAGTTCGCGGGCGGTGATAGTCACGAGGATGCAGGCTTGGAGGAACTCGGCGAGCGCTGCGGGGATGCGGGCAGCGGCGGTTAGGACCAAGGTGATGCCGCCGATCATGGCCAAGATCTCGGTTGTGGTCACTATGCGCCGCCTTTCTCCGGCCGCTCAAGCGGGGCGGTGGCTGGGGTGCTGCTCGTCAACGGGGTATTCCCTTCCAATGGGGCAGTGCACCAGCAGCGTGCGGCCGTTTAGTGTTCGGTTGCAGCAGTGTTGGTGTAAACCGTGCGTCCTCGCAGGTCACGGCCTATGGCCTCGGCAGGAGACCGTACGAGCGCGTGATGACCGGGGCCGGTACCAGGCAGTGAGAGGCGGGCGGGGATGGCTGATCCGCGCCGGATCCGGACTAGGGCCGAGTGGACCTCGGCGCTGCAGGGACTGTTCAAGCGAGCTGGCCTGAGTTACCACGTGCTGTCTGAGCGGTGCGGGGGCGTCGCACGCTCAACGTTGCAGCAGATGGTCACGGGGAAGAGCTTCCCGAGGGCGGCTACCGTGCGGTTGTTCGTGCAGGCGTGCGGCGAGAGCGATACCCAGCCGTGGGTGGATGCACGGAGCCGGGTCGCGGCAGGTGACGTGGCGGGGAGTCAGCCGCAGGCAGCGCCAGCCGGGTCGAGGGAGGCTAGAGCTGGTAAGGACTCGGTCATCCGCCCGGACCCGCAGCATGTCCTTGACTACGCCCAGACGGTCAGCAGGCTCGCACCGACCGTGCTCCAGGATCGCGAGGCCGAGCTAGCCGAGCTTAGAGAGTTCTGCCTACGGCCATCCGGCAAGTCGTACTGCTACTGGCGCGGCACCGCATGGGCAGGGAAGACCGCGCTGCTGGCAACGTTCGTCCTGGCGCCGCTCACGGCAGAGGTGACGTTCGTCGGGTTTTCATCAGGGCCGGTGATCAGGACGACTATCAGGATTTTCTCCGTGTCGTGACCCGGCAGCTCGGCGTTATCCTGGGCGAGATTCCGCCTCCGGATCCCTCGCACACGGACTTTGACTCAATGCTGGGCAACGCCGCGGATAGGTGCGATCAGCAGGGTCGGCGTCTCGTCCTCGTGGTGGATGGCCTGGACGAGGACTGGTTCGCCAACAGGACCAAGCCGAGACGAAGGCCCAGCATCGCCTCGCTGCTCCCCGAACGACCGCCAGGCGGAATGCGAGTGATCGTCTCGGGGCGCCCCGACCCGCCGATCCCGGACGACGTGCCCGAGAGCCACCCGCTCTTGGACCCCAGCGTCGTCCGGGAACTGGCACCTTCCTCATCTGCCAAGCTCAGCGAGCGGAGGGCAAAGCGAGACCTCACCGACATGCTCGACGACGGCCCGCTCTCACGTCAGCTGCTGGGCCTAATCGTGGCCGCCGAAACTGGCCTGAGCATTCAGTGGCTGGCGGAACTGGCGCACAAGGACGAATGGGAAATCGAACGGTGCCTTGGAACGGTGAGCAGCCGGGTGCTTCACCGTCTGGGTAAGGACAGCTGGACGGCTCGTGACCGGGACGGCGGCTACCAGTTGGCCCATACGGACCTGAGGGAACTGGCCCGAAATCTGCTGGGCAAGAACCTCGACCAGCACCGTCGTCGGATATTCGTCTGGGCTGAGGAGTACCGCCAACTGGGCTGGCCATCGCAGACGCCGGAGTACCTGCTCCGGGGCTACTTCCGGATGCTGGATGACTTCGGCGACCTGCCTGAGATGATCGAATGCGCGACCGATCTCGGCCGCCGGGATCGCATGCGTGACCTGTCCGGCGGTGACGCCGCCTCGATGACGGAGATCACCACGACGCAGGACGTGATTGTTACCCAGGAATACCCCGATCTGATCGCCATGGTCCGCCTTGCTATCCATCGCGATCACCTCGCCGCCCAAAACCACAACATCCCGTTCAACCTTCCTTCGGTCTGGGCGCTATTGGGGCAGGTCGACAGGGCTGAGGCCAGCGCTCGTTCCCGCCTCAACCAACATGGGTGGGATTGGCAGGCAGATGTCCTGGCATCGGTCGCCACAGCGACGGCTAAGACCGGCGACCTCGATCGCGCCGAGACTACTGCTCGGTCCATTACCAAGCCCTTCACGCAGGCAGAGGCCGTGGTGTCGGTGGCCGAAGCTGCAGTCGAGGCCGGTGATTTCGGGCGAGCCGCCACCTTGATCGACCACGCGCAAGCTATTGGCGCCTCCATCAACGACCCCAAGTCGAAGGCATTGACGCTGGCGTCGGTAGCAGGAGTTGCCGCCAAGGCTGGTGATTTCGGGCGAGCCGCCACCCTGATCGACCAGGCTGAGGCCGTCGCGCACTCGATCACCGAAGCTAGCAACTTGCCCAGTGCCCTGGTGCCGCTGGTCAAAGCGATGGCTCAAGTCGGCGACCTGGATCGCGCCGAGGCCATCGCACGCACCATCACTACAAGGTACGGCGACCGGGACGCGGCCCTGATGTCAGTGGCCGAAGCGCTGGCCCAGACCGGTGACGTCGACCGCGCCGAGATCATCACCAACTCCATCACTGACCTTTACGTGCGGACAAGGGCACTGGCGTCGGTGGCGGGGGTAGCCGCCGACGCTGGTCATTTCGGAAGAGCAGCCACGTTGATTGCCCGCGCAGAGGCCACTGCTGACTCCATTAGATCATTCACCAAGTTTGAGCAGCAGGCGTGGAGTCAGTGTTCCGTGGCGGAAGCTGCCGTCAAGGCCGGTGACCTTAGGCGAGCAGGTACGCTGATCGGCCGGGCCGAAGCCAACGCGCGCTCCATCGATGCCCGTTCGAGCCTCATGCTCGACCAGCAGGCGCGGGTACTGGTGTCGGTAGCCGAAACCGCCGCCAAGACCGGCGACCTCGGTCGGGCCGAGACCATCATCCGTTCCATCACGGTGCTCAAGCAGCAGGCATGGGCACTGGCGAAGGTGGCTGAAGTCGTAGCCATGACCGGCGACCTTGAGCAGGCCCGCGCCCTGATCGTGCGCGCCGAGGCCATCGCCCGCATCCCCGACCCGTTGGACCAGAACAAGTTCCTCTCTGGTCTGGGGTCGGTGGCTGAAGCCGCAGTCGAGGCAGGTGATCTTGATGGAGCCCGTGCGTTGATCGAGCGCGCCGAGGCCATTGCCGACTCCATCACCGGCGCCGACCACCAAGCACGTGCCCTGGTGCCGGTGGCTGAAGCTGCAGTCGAGGCCGGTGATCTCGATGGAGCCCGCGCGTTGATAGTGCGGGCCGAGGCCGTCGCCGACTCCATTACCAATCCCTTCACTCAGGCTAGGGTGCTCGTGTCGATGGCGGACGCCGCTGCTAAGGCTGGCGACTTCGACCGCGTCGAGGCCATCGCCGACTCCATTGACTCCGCCCTCACCCCGAAAGAACAGGCGCAGGCTTTCCTGGCTCTGACTGCAAGCCAGGACCTGCGCCGCCGCGCGCGCGGTAGCCCGAGCTTTGAGGATCGCCGACTGGTACCTTCCAATCCGAGCAGTGATCAAGATAGTGCCCGAGGCACTCCCGATCGTCCTTGCCGAACTCGACACCGTAGCCAGATCTGACGTCTCCTGATGTCGCGATCCGCAACCCGGCACGCTCAGACCAGATGCGCCAATACCGCGGTGCGGACGCCTGGGAAGTCGACCCGTTTGAGCCACCAGTTATGGCTGCACGAGGCCGACAACCACGCGGGAGGTACGCGACAGTTGGGTCAAGGCCCTTTCCATAGCATTTCCGGCTGCCCCAAAAAGCTGTTGTGTGTTGCCTCAAGACATCCTCACCCGTCGTAGCTACCCGTTTCGGCGGAACCGGGGAGCGTGCGCTTTGAAGTGGCGGATCGAGATCTTCGCGTCGCGACGATGCAAGGGACAGTTCGTGGCCATCATGCGTTTACTCGAAAGTGCGTGTTCTCGACAGGATCGTGACCGTCCTGCCGGGGTTCACGGCACGCTGCCAACCGGACTACCGTGAAAGCCCTGGGCTAGGCTGGTCTGCTGTCGCCGTCACGTCCTCGGAGCCATGAGGCGGCGACTGAGTCCTGGCGCGCCCTCGTGAATGTCTGACCAGGTTGCGATTACGGCTGCTTGAGCCGATCCAGCACTGTCCGCGCCTGTGATTGCGCGATCGCGGAAAGTTCGTCCAGCTTCAGCGGGCCTTCGCCGGGTGCACGGTGGACCGCGACCTGGACCTGCATCGATACGTTGCTGTCCTGCACTCCGACGATGTAGCTCGCGCCTGGGGCCGGGTTCGTGACGGAGATACCGCGCCAGGAGTTGCGGGTGCCGAGTCCGGGGATTGTGCCGGTGCTCCATCCCTGCTGTGCGGCGCCGGTGTTGTTCCACTTGTCGTATTCCGGTGGCTCGTTGGCGGAGGTGAATTCGACGAGGATGCCGATTCCGGCTTCGTCGGTGGTGACGCCGTCGGTGGGGGACGTGCTGGTGTATTTCAGATCGCACGTCAGGCCGCCGCTTGGCGGGTCTTCCCGGTGTACCGGCGGGGTCGGCGTGGAGGACCACTTCATCAACGGTTTGGGGTCGAGCAGATCGCAGGCATTGGTGATCGTCCTCATCGAGTACTTTCCCGGTGCCGCGGAGGGCGGGGCGGTGGTCGTGGACGGAACCTGGCTCGGTGAAGCCGGAGTCGACGTGGGCACGGCCTCGGTGGACGAGCCGCCGCTCACGGAGAGTCCGATCGCGACTCCGATGCCGAGTAGCGCGACCAGCCCGACCGCGGCGGCCACGATCAGTCCTGTCTTGGAGCTGTTGGCCCGGCTGGGCGAGGCTGCGGGCGGCGGATAGCCGGATGGGGGACCGTATCCGGGGCCTGGGGGTGGGGCATGCCCGGACCCGGGGGAACTGGATGTGGGCGAGTCCGCAATGAAGCTGGGCGTGGCTGAGGTGGGACCGGGCGCTGGCGGAGCGGGGTCAGGCGGAACGTGGCCGGATGTGTCCCGGACCGAGCCGAGCCGATCCACCGGGGTCGGGTTCGGCTGCCCGGCACCAGGATTGGGGTCGTTCGCGGCGCGCTGGTCGTCAGCTTCGTCCGGAAAGTCCGTCATCGGTGCCATACCTCGGTGTGCCGCATCGCGTCCTCTAGTTCTGTTTCAGCCCGTTCAGCGTCTTCCGGACCTGGGCCTCGGCGATCGACTCCAGTTCAGCGCGGTGCACCTGGGAATCGTCCTTGTCGCGGCTGACGTTGAGCCGGACGCGTACCGAGACGTTGCCGTCCAGCACGGCCAGCAGATACCTCGTGTCGGTGACCAGGTTGCCGTAAGTCTCGGAGTGCCAGTAGCCCTGGGTCCCGATTCCGGTGATCGGGCCGGATTCCATGCCCGCGCCGGTCTTGGCCGTATCACCGCGTTTCCAGCCGTCGTAGGAAGGCGGGGCGTCGCCGTTGGTGAAGTCCGCGTCGACGAGGATTTCGGCCGTGTCCACGGCGTTGTCGCTGGAGTAGCCGATCTGGCAGCTCAGGCTGCCAGCGCCGTAGACGCTCGGGCGGACTTCCCGGTGCTGGGGCGGGCTCGCGGGGGTGGGCGACCACGCCGTCAGCGGAGCGGGATCGACGAGATCACAGGCGTTGGAGACCGCGTTCATCGAGTAGACCGGGGCCGTGGCCGGTTTCGGCGGCTGGTCGGGGGACTGTCTGGCGACGACGACACCAATGGCCACCCCGGCGCCCAGCGCGATCACCACCGCGGCGACTCCGGCCACGATCCAGCCCGTCCGGCGCGGCTTGGCCGGTGGCGGATACCCGTAGCCGGGATGGGGGTACGCGGTCTGGGGCTGGCCGAGATACGGCGGCGGAGCGTTCCCTGCTGTCGCGAAGGAATCCGGGGGGTGCTCGACGCTGCCCGGAGCCCGCTGATCATCGCGCCCGTCGTCGGATTCGGTCATCCCCGCAGCCTCCTCCCTGCCGCCTGGCCATCCTCGGATGCACTACAGGAACAGACCATCTCATCCATCACCGGGATGCCGGTCACGGCGGCCAGTCGATCGTAGATCCAGTACGCCTTTCGGCCGACCGACCGATCACCACGACCCGCCGCAACGCGGCGTCCCACACCCGGGTCGGATGCGGTCAGCACACCACGCTCAACCACCAAACTTTCGGCCATCGGACAACTCCCCTGTAGGACTTGGCGTTGAATGTGGCCGAGCCGCTGGTTGTGGGCGAGTACGGGACGGCGGCGTTCGACGCGGTCGGACCGCTGATACTGATCGGGTGGTCGGAAGTCGGCCCCTGCCTGTTGCAGGCGATCGGCACGGCAAGTCCAAATCTGGCGGGGTGCGACGTCGATCGCCTGGAGTCGGGCGTTCTTGCGAAGCCGGACGACGGAGTTGGAGAGGCGCAGCTTCAGTTTGACGAGGATATCGTTGTGCGGCGGGGTGGCCGGCGGGAAGCTGACGGGCGGCTGCCTGAGGTGCTGTTGGCGCTGGCGCGCCTGGAGGATGCTGCTCATCGCAAGGCTCACCAGAAGCCGATATCGGCTGATTCGCTGCGGATTCGACTGGGAGTCGGTGCCGCGCGGGCGCGACGTCTCGTCGCGGTCGTTCGGTCCGAGTTCGAAGCGCGGGCCGATGTCCCGCGACTGGACGGCGGTGTGGCTGGCGAGACAGGCAGCGCGGCGATTCGGACGGCATGATCCCGGCATTTGGAACGATCTCCGCATAAGCGGAGCGACACCAACAACGCCGCCACCAGGAAGGTCGCCGCGGAATGATCCCGCGTACGCGGGGAGCGACAGCCGAGCGAGGCCCAAGCAGCAGAAAGACCGAGAACGATCCCCGCGTACGCGGGAGCGACGGGGTATCGAGTAGTCGGAGTTCGAGGTCGGCGATGCGGCGGGCGTTGGAACGGGCGGCGGCCAGCTTGTCGGTGAGGGCCTGGTTGTCGCTTGTGAGGTGCCGGGCGTCGATTGCCCACACCAGCGCACCATCCCAGGCCGACCAGGCAGCCGCCTGCCGAGAGGGCTGGATCGCCATCTTACCTGTCCGCTTGCGTGGGGCGCACGGCTTAAGTCCTTTGCGGACTCTTTGACATTCGGTTTCGGGGGAAATGTCCACTATTCGCCTTATTGTGGCGCGGCGGAACTGTTTCCGCGTCCCGTGCGTCATACTTCGGTATTTCGCGACCGGAGGCGCCATGGGAAAGATCGTCGCCGACTTCGGCGGGCTGGTTGAGGTCGAGCAGGCTATTCACCAAGCCGCTAATCGGCTGGAGGATGAACTGTCTGGGTTACGCGCCCGGATCGCGCCGCTGTGTGAGTCGTTGTGGACCGGCGCGGCGGCCGCGGCGTACAAGCAGGTCCAGGACGACTGGGACAAGTCCGCCGAGGAGATCCGGGACGTGATGACCGGCCTGCACCGGATCGTCCGGACCGCTCGCGGCAACTACAGTGCCGCGCTGCGGGCGAACCTTTCGATGTGGCGGGGCAGGTGACCGGCGGTGGCTCCGATTCCCCCTGACGGCAACGAATCCGGCAAGGTCGATGTCCACCCGGACGACGTCGACAGTGCCGCCACCGTGTTCGCCCAGCAGCAGGGCGAGCTGGAGAAGACCTGGAGCACGCTGGACGACGCGTTGCGTGCCAACGAGGGTATGGCGGGCAACGACGGCGGCGCGGAGAAGTTCGCGTCCCGCTACGACCCCGCGGCCAAGGCTGTGTGGCAGGCGTTCGGGTCTGGCATCCGCACCCTGGGCGGAATCGCGAACGGGCTCGTCACCACGGCGAACAACTACCTCAAGGCCGAGGCCCACTCCACGGCCGGTGGCGCGACACCGAAGCAGTACCCGCCGCTCGGCGTGTACTCGGACGTGATGATGCCGGAGGTGGCCTCGGCCAAGGGCGCCGGCAAGTCGGACGTCCCGGACTTCCTCGCCAAGTACTGGCCGAACGGCGAGCCGGACAAGCTGCGCGCGGCGGCGAACGCGTGGCGGGCCGCGCAGTCGTCCATCGGTGACATCGTGGGCCGGCTGCACTCGGCCGTGCAGGGCATGACGGACTCGAACAACACCGAGTGCCTGCAGGCGATGAACGAGTTCTGGGACTCGTTGGCCAAGTCCGGCGATGACAAGGCGTTGTTCACCGGCCTGCAGGACACGTGCGGCAAGATGGCCAAGGCATGCGACGGTTATGCGTCCGCGATCGACAAGGCGCACCACGACCTGAAGGTGGCGCTCGCGGAGATCGGTGTCGCGGTGGTGCTCACCTCCGCCGTCGGTGTGCTGCTGTCCGTGTTCACCTTGGGCGGTTCGGACGTCGCGGCCGGAGCCGCGGACGCCGCCGAGGTAGCCGCTGTCGCTGAGCCCGTGGTCGTCGAGTTCGAGGCCGCGGTGACCGCCGAGGTCGAGTCGGCGATCGCCACGGACGTGGCCGAGTCCCTGGAGGTCGCGGCCGCCGACGCGCCCACGATCGAGGCTGTCGAAGCCGAGACGGCCGAGCTGGACTCCACCGTCGAAGAGGAGCTGGCCGAGGCGGAGGGCAAGACGTCGCCGCCGGAAGAGCCGGTGCCACCGGCCGACCAGGCAGCGGCCGACATCCTCGAGCCCGGCGGCGAGCCGATCGGCGAACCCGGCCGCAGCCCGGACGTCCGGGTGATGGACGAGCAGCAGCTGAACCAGACCTGGCAGAAACTGGTGGACAAGTACGGCCCGGCCGAGGTCACCGAGACCCCGAAGGGCAACATCGAGTACGTCCGGACGCCGGACGGCGGCCGGATCCAGCTGCGCGACTTCAGCAAGTCGGGCGGCAAGACGATAGACATCAACATCGACGGCGTCCGGACCACGAAGATCCACATCAAGTGAGGAAAACAGTGAGCAAGCAGGCACGCGACCTGGCCGACGACCCCGCGGTCATCGACCGCCTGGTGTACGAGGCGACTGACGACTGGCTGGGTTTCTTCGTGATCTACGGCATCCTGCGCAAGGCCTCGGGCGGCACGATGGGCCTGCCGCAGTTCGCGGACACCGCCATGCCGGTGTTGCGCAAGCTGATGACCGAGCACGGCATCCGGCCCGGTGAGCTGACGGGCAAGCCGCCGGAGTTCGTGCCGTGGACGACCGGCACCGAGGAGTCACTCGCCCGGATCGAACGGGAGATCCGGGCGCTCGACCACGAGCCGTTGTCCGACGAGATCGCCTGGTTCAGCGCGGAGTAGCCACCCAGAGCACCGTGCACAGCGGGCACGCCGGGTTGACGCGCTATGGCGGGATCGACTCCGACAAGGTACTGAGAGCCCAAAGGCAGCCAATTCACATACGACCTACGTCGAATCACAGGTCATTCGAGGCGCAGTTCGCCATCCTCGTCGACTACCACCTGTACGACCGTCCACATCAGCGCGTCCGAGGCTCCGGTAGTGTCGAGGTACTGGCACCGGTAGCCGGTCGGCCCGAGCTGCACGACCTTCATCTCGGGAATCGCGTCGCAGCGCAGCCGCTGACTGGGAACCCTCGATGCCTTGTTCCACAGCAGGCCGTGCACGGCGCGCGCCCGCAGCACACCGACCGTGCCGGTGACTCGGTAGTCGAAGAACTGGCTCCCACGCTGGTAATCGTCGCCGATCGTGATATTCCACGGCACGTCGACACCCTCATAGCGAATCGTGCATGTCGTGGTCGCGCCGGCCCGCATGGTCAACCCGCCGCGTGGGCACGACGCCGCGCCGAACCGGCCACGAATTCCGGACCGCAGCACGGTTTCCTTGCGCATCTGCTGAGCGAGTTGCTCCATCACCGGCAGGCTGACCGACGCGGGCGGGAACTCGGCGTAGGCTTGGTTACTGGTCAGCAGATCCGGCTCCGGGCCGGTGACCTCGACCGGCATCGGCAGTTCGACACCCTGCACGGGCCGCGGCGCCGATGACGAGGTGGACGCGGCACTCGTCGCCGTGGTCTCCCGCGTGGTCGGCGACGAGTCCACTGAGTTCGCGGTGCACGCCGCGACAGCAAGCGCCACGCCCGCGATCAGCACGCCGACTCGGATCGTCCGCATGTCCGCATCCTGCCACGTCGCCCTCGGGACCGGTCCCGAAAATCCACACGGCGACAACAGTTTCACTGGACTGGTCATGAACCTACGATCGGTTCCCCGTCCTGACACATACCCATCCTCACTGAGACAACGACCAGCCCAACACCACCGTCATGCCATGCGGACCGGGCACCAGCCGAACACCGGCGCAAGGCGTCACATGATCATCAGACTGCGGGCCGCGAGATCCTCGGCCCGCCGGATCACCTCGGCATGCCGAGCGTCCATCCGGACCACAGCCGCCCGGATCTGCCTGGCCATCAGCCACGGCACGACCGGCACGAAAGCCAGGCTCACCGCGTTTGGCCTGATATTCCACAATGGACCATTGGCTCGGGCGACGCCGACGACCGCGTAGACACTCGCGACCACCCACCCGATCACCACGATCCAGCGCAACCGAGTCGACGCGAGACCGACCACCAGAACCGCGACCAGAACATAGTTGTACGCGGGCGCGACGACGACGAACAGCACCACATTGACCACCGCGTCCACCACGGTCCACGACGTACGAACCTGCCCGGCGGCCCAGCAGGCGACCACGAGGGCGGCCGACTCCACCAATGCGACCAGCAACAGGCCCTGGCTGCCGTCCCCAGGGAAGTCAGGAGGAAAACGCAGCCACCCAGCCGTGCCCCAGCCGCAGCCATCGCCAGCACACGTTCATTCCTGACGACGGCGCCGACGTCATGGGAAGTGGTCACCTCGGCCACAACCCGTAACACTACCTACCTGGGCGCACGAGACTTGTCACGTGTTCACCCGACACCCGTGCTCAAGCACAGGTGCGGCGCGGCCTGGGGACGACTTCGTCGGACCCTTTACAGCGCTGGCCGGTGAATACTTCGCACATCGGCTTCCGCGCTCCAGCGCACTTAAAACTCAAGTGTACGTCCAGCAGTCCGGGCGTTTTCGCAGCCCAGAAGGGGTGTGAATAGATGTGACCGGGCGACAAGCTCAGGATAGCCAGCCGGTGTGAGTCCGGTCCGGGGAGACACCAGGGTCCCTGGTAGCCGACTCCCGGCGTCGATCGAGAGGTCGGCGTCGAAGTGGAGTGACAAGCGCCCTTCGGGGGCGTGCGACCGACCAGTCCGCAACATGAAGTGAAGCTTGCAGCGTCGTTATTTAAGCCCTGTCAGAGATGGCGGGGCCAAGGAGGAGCCGAACCTGTGCTTGAACGGCGAAGGCCGTGGAAGGCGATCTTGGACCTGGAGCGGTCGCCGAAGAACCTCCCGGCGTAAGGAGCGTGGAATGGTCGGAAGGGTGTCCTGGGAACTGGATAGAGCCTCCTCGGCCCCACGCGTGGGAAGCGTGGCTCGCCTATTACCGGCGGAACCGGGAAATGGTGGGCTGTCGAGAGGCAGTCGGAGGGGGCAGTAGTAGTGCCGATCGGCGGGACAACACAACCCGTCGGGAGCGAAGGGCCCCTACTTCATCGACGCGATCCGCGAACGGGGAGGGACTCGGGTGAGTGCCGTATCGGCTAGTTCCACCCGCCGGGAGGACACCGGCCGCCAACAACGGCGGCGTCCTCTGGACAAGGTCCGAGCCTTGCAATGGACACCTTGCCGTTGTGCCAAGCAAGAACCCGAACGCCGGTTCCATGCCCTGTATGGCCATGTCCACCGCATGGACGTCCTGGGGCGGGCGTGGTCCGGAGTGTGCACGAACCGGGGCGCACCTGGTGTCGACGGGGTGACCGTCGACGCGGTGATGGCCTCGGGGGTGGAAGCGTTCCTTCGGGACCTGGCCGAGAGGCTGCGGACGCATAGCTATCGTCCGGCAGTGCTGCGGCGGGTTCAGATTCCCAAACCGGGGCGGCCGGGAGAGTCCCGGCCGCTGTCGATCCCGACCGTGGCGGACCGGGTGGTGATGACGGCCGCGAAGCTGGTCCTCGAACCGGTCTTCGAGGCTCAGTTCACCGAGGCGAGCTACGGGTTTCGGCCCAAGCGGTCCGCGATCGATGCGTGGTGGACCGGTCGATACTGAAGCTGATCCGCGCTTGGCTGAGGATGGGAATCCTGGAGGGCGGGGTGACGGCGCCGAGTGGGCGGGAACCCCGCAGGGTTCACCGATTTCCCCGTTATTGGCGAACATCGCGCTGCACGTGCTGGATGAGGCGTGGCAGCGCGAAGGCCCCCGGTTGGGGATGTTGGTGCGCTATTGCGATGACTTCGTGGTCTTGTCGCCGACCAGGCAACGCGCTGAGCAGGCGCGCGAACTGGCGCCCTCGGCACGAGCGATGCGGGTACTGCGGGACAAAGTCCGCGCGGCGACCGCGTGCTCGAGGTGCACGCCCATCGGCAGCGTCGGGCGTTCCGCGGTCGCGCGACTCGCGGCATGAGCGTGCGTTGTCGGGAGTGACAATGAGATGCCGTTGACGCTCAGCTGAGGCGGGCAGCATGGATGTCGCTGTGGCGCTCAAGGAGCGTAGGCAGCAGGCGCAGTAGGTGATCGACGTCTTGCTGGGAATCTCTGGGCCGGAGCCGAACGTATTGGCAGGTGGCCAACTGGCGGATGGCGGCGGGCAGGTCATGCGGGAGCAATCTCGGGATATCACCGATCAGCACAGGGACGACAATGGTCCCGAGGGAGAACGCCTCGGCGATCTCCCTGCGGACCCAGTCGGTTCTGCTGTCGATGGCCCGACGCCCGTACCGGTCGCGGGCATTCAGCCAGCGGTCCCCGATCAGCACCAGGAGCACACCGCTGCGACGGACCGCGGAGAGCAGTTCGCGGTCGAAGGTGGTGCCGGGCGGTATCGAGCGGCTGGCCCGGAACACGGAGTCCGCGCCGAACTCGCTGGACAGCACATGATCAAGCAGCACCGCGGCCCAGGGCTGGTCGTTGGTGCGGTAGTTGATGAATACCAAAGGCGTGAGTTCCACGACGCGGTCCCTCTCTCTTCGTCCTGTGGACAGGAGGATGCCCGTTGCCGCCGGGTGAACCCGCGGCGTTGAATACGACCAGCCGCGCTGTAAACAATTGCTGAAGGGGACCGATGACCAGGTCGGGCCGTCCTGCTCGGCACAGCACCGCGAACACGGTCGACGGGTACCTCGGCTGGCTTGCCAGGACGTTGCGGTACGACGCCCATGACGAGCACCTGGCAACCGCCACCGCGTTCGCCCATGCGCTGGCCGAACAGCCAGGGACGCCATCATTCGGGCCGGCCATGATCTCCCGGCTGGAGGGTGGAACCGCCCGCTGGCGTGTCGAGCACCTCATCGTCTACGCCCGTGTGCTTGGGCTGCCCTGGTCCCGACTGCTCGCGCCCTCATACAAGGTGAGCAAACTGTTCGGCAGCCGCCGCGGCATCGCGAGCCTGCTGCGCATCCACTACACCGACGAGGAGGAGCAGACCGCGGCCGACCTCGTCGACGCCCTGTACGGGGACGACCCGATCAACACCGACAGTTGGGACCTTCTGTCCGGGTACCTCTTGGTCACCCGCCGCAAGCTGGGCATGCGGACGTGGCGGCTGTTGTGCGAGCGACTCCTGCTGGAGATCTGCGCGACCCAGGGCGCCGACCAGGACATCCGGGCCGAAGCGCTGGTCCGGATCATGGCGGTCGACCGCGTCGCCGAGATCGCGAACGAGTTCGCCATCGGGATCGCGTCGCAGGCGGGCAACCCCATGTCGTTCATGCCATTGAAGATCTTCCAACGACTGCCGAGAAAGGCGCCCAGCGACTGGATTGTGCGCTCGCTGCTCGACCCGCCCGACCGCTGGCTGCTCCGCGAACTGTTCACCAGCGTGGACGTACTGACCCGGGGCGAGCTGTGGGAGCCGTCCACAAAGGAACGAGCGGCACTCCGCACAGCGAGCGTCGACGCGGCACTGGACGCCCACACCGAGATGGAGGTCAAGCGGTCGAGCCTGCGCCTACTGGATATCCTCGATCCGGCGGCCGCGCGCCGGGTCCTGCACCGCGTGGGCGACGGCGAGTTGGTGTACCGGGCGAAGCCGAGCGACGTGACCGATGCCCAACGGATTCGATACCGCGAGTTCGCCGAACAGTTCGCCACCACGCTCCAGGAAATCGGCCCAAAGCACCGGAGCAAGTGGGTACACGGTGAAGACAGAGTACTGGTCGAGGTCGTGACCGAGACGCTCTTCGGCAGTGGCGCCGCCCAAAGCGGATACACCGCGTTGCTCACCAACTCCGGATACCGCGACGCCCTGAGTCAAGCGGTCACCGACCATCTGGCTGACACGACCACATACCAGGACGTCACCGTGGCGCGGGCGATGGTCCGCCTTGCGGGCAAGGTCGTGTCCGGCCCGGCGGCCGGCCGCACACTGTTGCGCATCATCGGCAGCTCCCGACTCGACGTGGACACCCGCGTACAAACGGCATGGGCATTGGCCAACGCCGCACCACGGCTACCCCGCAAATTCATGGACGGGATCCTCGACATCCGTCAGGACCGCTCATTCGGCAGCCAGGCAGTCACCGTGCTGCGTGCGATCATCGCGGCCAGCGCGCGAGCCGGAAACACCACCAACCTCCGGTCGGTGCTCGACGACGACACCGCACCGTCGCCTGCCCGGCAGGAATGCGCCTGGTGGCTCTCGCTGCCACCCGGGGTACTCGCCGCAATGCAAGGGTCCACCCCCACGTCGACCGGTTCGCGGCGGGTGCTGTTCGGACGCTGACCGCGATCTCACTCTTGGGCCGGCCCGCGAACCAATGGACGCACCTACCCATGCTGGCCATCGCAGAATCTCCCTACCGAGAAGGACCTCGCGTACCTGCTGACGCTGCACTAGCCGTAGCAGTCCTGGGAGATGGACTCCAGGGCCAGGTAGTCGAGCTTGCCCGAGTCGTCGAAGGTGAATCGGTAGCGGGCCTTCGAGTTGGCGGGGGGCGGGATGAGCACGCCCTCGGATTGGGTGTTGGCTACCTTGAACGCCGGGTAGGCCGTGTGCACCTTCGCGGCGGTCATGCCGATCCTGACGCCTTCAGGAGTGTGGATCTTCGGTCCGGTCCGGGCGACGATGGCGGCTACCCCGATCGTCCGGCTGACGTACACGGTCTCAATGGACATCCCGGGTTCGGCCGGCCACTCGGCACAGCCGTCTTTCGGCGCGGGGGTCTTGGTGAAGACGCCGGTCGCGGCCGCTGCCTTGGCGTCCATGCCGATGAGGATCGGATCCACGCCCGGAGCGGGAGGACGCCAGCCGAACGGACCGAGGCTGTCCGCGTCCGGAACGTCGTTGGCGGAGGACGAAGTCGGCGTGATTGTCAGACTCGTCTGCGCCTGCGATGTGGTGGCGCTGGTTGTCGTGGTCGCAACCGAGGTGCTTGCGCCGCCGACCGCGGTGCCGCTGGTGGTCTTGTCGCAGCCGCCGACGCTGACCACGACGACCGGCGCCACCAGCCGTGCCAAGAGCCGCGTCATCCGTGTCACACGAGCAAGTGTGGACTGGGCCGCCTGGAATCGATGCTGGCCGCGCTGGCTGATGTCCAGGCATCCTGCCACCGCGGAACGTCGCTCAGCTCGAAGGTCGACGCCGGCCGACGGACGTCCGCGGGCCGGCGTCGGTTGTTGAAGGGTCTGGATCGGAGTTACCCGGCGAACGGGGCCTGGTCCTGTTGGCAGACCGTGCCTGGCGCGGGTAGGGCGCCAGTGACGAAGTACGCGTCCTCGATCCGGTCGACGCAGCTGCTGTGGTTGATCAATGCGGAGTGGCCGTAGCCGTGCACGGTCAGCAGCCGCGCGTTGGCCAGGTCGTGGGCCATGGCGACCGAATCCTTATACGGTGTGGCCGGGTCGACGGTGTTGCCGATGACGAGGATCGGTGCCGCGGTGGGGCGGTTCCACGGGCCGGTGTAGCGGTCCGCCGACAGCACCGGCCACTGCGCGCACGGTTCATCGACCCACGCCCAGACCGGACCGACCACGCCGGAGCGAGCCGTCGCGAAGGCCGCCTGCGCCGCGTACTGGCCCGGATCGCGCGGGTGAGGGCTGTCCGAACAGAGCACGCCGAACTGCGCTTCCCGGCCCGCGTACGGCGTGACCGCGTTCGGCACAACACCGAGATTCGGGAACGTGAAGTCCTGTACCGGCAACGCGTTCCCGGCAGGCGCGGAACTACCGTCTGTCAATGCCCAGAGGGTTTGCAGGAGCGTGGCCAGCTGCGGCCAGCCGGCCGTCAGGTTCGGAATCGGCAGCGCGTTGTAGAGCCCATTGACTGTCAGGGACACGGCGAGCGATCTGGTGACGGTCCTTCCCGACACCGTGACCGGATGGTTGGCCAAACGGTCCAGCAGGGTGTCGTACTTGGCGTGGGTGGCCGCCGGGCTACCGGCGGAGAACGCGCAGGAACCGGTCGCGGCGCGGCCACACAGGTCGAGGAACGCGGTCAGGGCCGCCTCGGATCCCTCGTCGGAACCCATCCGCAGGAACGTGCCCAGTCGGTGCGCGGAGCCGTCGGTTCCGGTCGCCCACGCGACCGGGTCGACATTGGCGTCGAGCGTGATCGCCCGGACTTTGCTGGGGAACAGGTTCGCGTAGGTGGCGCCGAGATACGTGCCGTAGGAGCCGCCGAAGTAGTTCAGGGACGGATCGCCGACCGCCTGGCGCAGCAGATCCATGTCCCGGGCGACATCGGCGGTGGTGTCGTGCGCGAGCAACGGTCCGGCGTGCGCGGCACACGCGTTGTCGAAGGTGGCCCAGGTGTTCTCCCACACTTGTGCTTGTGCCGCACTGGTCGGGTATCCGCCCGAGACGCGGGACAGCAGTTGCTGTTCCTGGTCGATGGTGTCGAAGCACTGCAGGTCGGTGCTCTGCCCGATGCCGCGTGGGTCGAAGCTGACCAGGTCGAACCGGGCGCGTAGGTCCGGCGGGAACAGCCCGTACACCTGCGGCAACGCGGCCACGCCCGAACCGCCGGGGCCACCGGGATTGAAGAGGACCGAGCCGATGCGGTGGTCCGGGTCGGTGGCCGGGTGTTTGATCACCGCGAGGTGGATGGTCGCGGCGGTGGGATGAGCGTAGTCCAGTGGCACGGTGGCGGTGGCACAGAAGAAACCGTTGTTACACGGCTGCCAATCCAGTGCCGGCACGGCTGGTGCCGCGATCGCGGCCGGCGCGGTGATCAACCCGAGCGCGGCGCACAGCGCGGCGACCAGTGGGACACCTCGTCGCCGGTTGGGTAACGGATTCCACATATTGCGTATCCCCCTTCAACATCCGGTGGAAAGCGGGCGTTTGCCCTTTTTGTCGCGACCGAGTGACGGCGACTTCTTGCTGTCCCCAGGTCAGTTCCTTGGGCGGTATGAACTTGTCGATGGTGGCCGGATCAGAAACGCGGTGCGCGGGCTGGCCACGGGACCAGCGTCCACGGCAGGCTGTACCGGTCCCTTACCGGCGGTTGAGTCGGCCGGTCAGCCCGGTAGTGCGGAGTCGGGGAGGCTCCCACTCGCAGGGGGAGAGATGACAATCGAGTTCCGTCTGCTCGGCGAGATCGAAGCGCGCGTTGCTGGACAGCCGATCGTGATCGGGTTCGCGCAATTGCGGTGCGTGCTGGCTGTGCTGCTGGTCGAGGCCAACCACACGGTGTCGGTCGACCAACTGCTGGATCGGGTCTGGGGCCCACGTCGCGAGCCGCGCCGACCGCGAGACGCCGTCCAACACCGCATCGCCCTGCTGCGCAAGGCACTCACGGCGGTCCCGGGTGTCACGATCACCACGCACACCACCGGCTACCGACTCGTCGTCGATCCGGAGACGGTCGATCTGCACCGATTCGAGTCCCTCGTCGCCCAGGCACGCGCCAGCCGGGCCGACGAGCTCACCGCCACGTTGTTCACCCAGGCGCTGGGATTGTGGCGCGGAGAACCGCTCGCCGACCTGCCAGACACGACCTGGACCACGTCCGTACGTGCCGCACTGAGCCAGCGCCGCCATGCGGCCCAACTGGACCTCGGGGACGCACAACTCCGCTTGGGCCAGCACGCCGCGCTGCTGGCCGACCTCACCAACAATCCGGATCGCCATCCACTGGATGAGCGCTTGGCCGGGCAGTACGTACTCGCTCTCTACCGCAGCGGTCGCCAGGCCGAGGCGCTGTCGCACTACCAAACGCTCCGACACCGCCTGGCCGACGAGCTGGGGACAGATCCCAGCCCGCCCCTGCAACGGCTGTATCAACAGATCCTGCACGCCGACCCCACAGTCGCCGCTCCGGCATCGATCCGCCAGACGCCGAAAGCCGCACCCGAGGCCGCGGTGCCACGCAACGACCTGTTGGGCGAGGTCGCGGACTTCACCGGCCGCGCCGCAGAGTTGCGTGACCTGCGCTCGGCCCTGCCTGCCGACGGCACCACCGCAACGGCGGTGACGATCTTCGCCATCGACGGCATGGCCGGCATCGGCAAGACCACCCTGGCGCTGCGGGTCGCCCACCTGCTGAAAGACCGCTACCCCGACGCCCAACTGTTCATCGACCTGCACGCCCACACCACCAGCCGGGACACTCTCGACCCCGCAACAGCGCTGGCAAGCCTGCTCCACGCCATCGGCGTGCCCGCCGAGCACGTCCCGGAGACACTGGAGGATCGCGCCGCCCGATGGCGGGCCGAGTCGGCCCACCGCAACGTCCTGGTGGTGCTGGACAACGCCGCCAGCGCCGCCCACGTACGCCCGCTGCTCCCCGGCACCGCGGGGTCGCTGATCCTGGTCACCAGCCGGCGTCGCCTGGTCGACCTCGACGTCACCCATACCCTGTCGCTGGATCTCCTCCCACCCGACGACGCGATCACCCTTCTTGCCCGGGTGATCGGCCACCAACGATCCGCGGCCGAACCCGCCGCGGTCGCGGACGTGGCGCGGTTGTGCGGCTACCTCCCGCTGGCGCTACGGGTCGCCGCCGCACGACTGCGCGCCCGCCCGACGTGGTCGGTGGGCTACATGGCCGAACGACTGCGCGACGAGAGCCGGCGGCTGGCCGAGCTGGCGTCCGGGGACCGCAGCGTCGCCGCCGCGTTCGCCGCCTCCTACCAGCAGCTCACCCCACCCTTGCGCCGCCTGTTCCGACTGCTCGGCCTGATACCGGGCCCGCACTGGGACACCCCGCTGGCCGCCGCGCTGGCCGACACCAGCCTGGCCGGCACCGAGTCCAGCTTGGAGCAGCTACTGGACGTGCATCTGCTCCTGCAGCCGGCACCGGGCCGCTACCAGTTTCACGACCTGCTGCGCCGGCACGCACGCACCGCCGCACAGCGGGAAGAGTCAGCGGCCGACCGTCAGGCCGCGCTCAACAGGATCCTTGAGTACTACCGGATCGTCGGATCCAACGCGGTGGCAACGACGCTGCCCGCCACCTGGCGAGCGTCGACCGCGACGGTCGCGAGCGGGCCGGTCGTGTTCACCGCGCCGAGCCAGGCCCGGCAATGGCTGGAGACGGAACTAGCCAACATTCACGCCGCCGTACGCGCGGTGGCGGATGCACCCGGTTCCGCGCCGCTGCGCCTGGATCTGCTGACCGTCCTGTCCCACGCACAGCGTGTCAGCGGCCGCTTGGTCGAAAGCGGCGCCACCGCACGGCGTTTGCTGGCTCTGCTGCCCGCCGACGATCACACCCGCCGAGCCACCGTGGCGGTGCTGACCGCGGGTACCGAGTTAGTGCTCGGGTCTTCACAAGAGGCCACGGCGATCCTGCACGATCATTTGGGCCACTCGACTGGCCTCCCCGCGTCCGGTGTCGTACCGCAGTGCCTGACAGCGGCGACGCTCAACACCACTACTGGCCTTTTCGATCAGTCCGGCCGGCTGCTGACCACACTGGCCGGCATGGATCTGGGCCCTGCCGAGCGGTTCGCCGCCGCAGCGCTCCGCGCGGTGAACGCCTATTCCCAGGGCAACTTGCCGGTCGTCGGCACGCTTATCGGCACAGCCGATCGTTTGATGAACTCCCTCTCCGCCAGCGAGTTGGCACCGTACGTGGCCGCGATCTGCCTGCTGTGCGAGGTCGAGCAGCAGTTCACCGGCCGAGCCGACGCCGCGTTGGACCGGCTTCGCCACGTGATACGGCTCGACCGCGCCGGCCACAACGCGATGCAGCCGATGCTTTACGTGCTGCAGGCCGTGATTCTCGGCGAGACAGGACGGCTGCCTGACGCAGTGGCCACCGCCGAACAGGCTGTCGAGTTGGCCCGGTTGACCAGCCCACCACACGCCCTGGGACAACTGCGATGTGGCCAGGCACTGGTGCTGATCTGGCGCGGCGACCACAACCCAGCGTTGAGCACCCTGGCCGAGGCTGCCGCCCAGTGCTCGCCGGAGCGGGTCACGCAAGCAGCGCTGATCCAGTGCGTCCGTGGGATGGCATTGATCGAATCTGGTGAGACCAGTACTGGCGTGGCAGCGATCGAGGCGTGCTACGACAAGATCGCCAACTCCGGGAACATAGGAATCCTGCTCAGAGCGCTGGAAACCATGGCACATGCCGAGGCCGAGCGCGGGCGCGCACACGCCGCGCGCGGCATGGTAGAGCGAGCCGAACGGATCTGTCACCGTCATCCCGTGCGTGTGGCTATCACCAACGTCATCCGGGCGCACGCCCTGACCTCCAGCGATCCGGACCGTTCCGCTCGCCTGGCCTTGGACGCCGCTCGTGCGCTGGCGTCCGCTGGCCTCCGGATACAGGAGGGCCGCGCCTGGCTGCGCGCCGGGCTCAGTCTGGCCCACTCTGGCAACCACCACCAGGCAAGGGACATGCTCACCACCGCGGCCGCGCTGTGGGAAACCAGCGGCGCTCGAAGCATGCACTTGCAAGCCACCCTAGCCCTTACCGAACTCGCCTAGAGGTCCCGTAATGGACGAGCTCGTGGTGATCTAACGACCATGAGGTACGACTGCTGTACCTGATCTTCGTTCGACCGGGCGGATGGCTTGTCCTGCCTGGCCGCTCGTCGGCGTCACAGGACAACGTCGGCAGTGTCCTGGCACCCGACCAAGTCGATCAGACCCCTGTGGCACTCTCAGCGGCATGAGCGGGCGCGGGGAGCTGTCCCCATGGTTCGGTCGTGTGATCAGGTGCCGCCGCGCCTCGCGGGTTCCTTCGTCGTGCCGGTCCAGCCGGTGTCGAGCAAGGCGAAGATCCGGTCGAGTGTGGACTCGGCGTCGTCTCGCCCTCGGACGAGGGTGACGGCTTCGAGGGCGAAGTGGGCCAGCGCCTGGCAGCCGGGGTCGCCCTCGGGTAGTTCGGTGTCGGCGGCGATCGCCGCGGACAGTGCGTTCTCGTGGCGCAGCCACATGCGGCGAAAGTACTCGCGCAGTGCGGGAGTGGTGTCGATCAGGCGGAGGAAGTCAGCGAGGCGCGGGTCGGTGCGGACCTGTCGGGAGCGCTCGTCCCGGAGTAGTTGGCGCAGCGCCTGGGGGATGGATTGTCCGCTGGGGCGGTCGCGGACAGCGGCGACGAGCGCGGCCTCGCGGTCAGTGTCCTGGTCGAAGACCAGTGCTTCCTTGCCCTCGGGGAAGTGTTTGAACAGGGTGGCCACCGAGACGTCGGCGGTGTCGGCGATCTCCCGCACGCCGACCGCGTCGTAGCCGCGCTCCAGAAACAGCTCCAGCGCGGCGTCCGCCAGAGCTTGACGGGTGGCGGCCTTCTTGCGCTCGCGGCGCCCCGGCTCGGTCACGTCTCCACCCTAGCGCAGTATTGAACCGTTCGAAAAGTAGAACAGTTCGACTTATTGAACAGTTTCACCTACTGTGGTGGAGGTCGGGCCGCCCGGCCCGCACCCATCGGTGACAAACACGCCGCAACACCAGGCGTGGAAAGGATTCATCCTCATGACGACCACATCCCGCATCGCCATCGTCGGCGGCGGCCCCGCTGGCTTGATGTGCGCCCGTGTCCTACAGGGACACGGCATCCAGCCGGTGGTGTACGACGCGGACGCCACCGTGGACTCCCGTGACCCGGGAGGAACGCTCGACCTGCACGCGGATGCCGGCCAGATCGCGCTGGAGGACGCCGGGCTGATGGACGCCTTCCGGGCGTTGGCCCGGGTCGAGGGCCAGGCCAAGACCCGCCGGGATCACCACGGCACCGTCCTGGCCGAGTTCACACCCGCCGAGGGCGACGAGGCGGCTCCCGAGATAGACCGCGGCCAACTGCGAACCATGCTCTACGAGCACCTGAAGCCCGGCACAGTCCGCTGGGGGCACAAACTCGTCCACGTCACCCCGCTCGGGGGCGGGGCGCACCGACTGGAGTTCGCGGGTGGCGCCAGCGCGGAAGCTGATCTCGTCATCGGCGCCGACGGCGCATGGTCGAAGGTCCGGCCCCTGCTCACCGACGCGGAGCCGCGGTATCTCGGCGTCCACTTCCTCGACGCCCGATTCGACGACGTGGACACCCGACACCCCGAGGTCTCCGCGATCGTGGGAGACGGCCACATGTTCTCCGCCGACGGCGACGGCCGCGCGGTGATCGTCCAGCGCAACAGCAACGGCGTGGTCCGCGGCTACGTGGCCTTCCGCGCCGAACTGGACTGGCATGTCACGGCCGGGGTGGACGTCACCGACCGCGAGGCAGTCCGGTCCTACCTGGTGCGGGAGTTCAGCGAGTGGTCCGCGGTCATGCGCCCGCTGATCGCCGACAACGACGGCGACTACGTGCAGCGCAGCTTCTGGGCCCTGCCCGCTCCGCTGACCTGGGACCACGTCCCCGGTGTCACCCTGATCGGCGACGCCGCCCACCTGATGGCACCCTTCGGTGGCCACGGCACGAATCTCGCGTTGCTCGACGGCGCGGAACTCGCGCACGCCATCAAGAAGGAGATCAGCCTCGACGACGCGGTCGCACGCTACGAGACAGCGATGTTCCCCCGCTCCGGGGAACTCGCCGTGAGCTCGAACACCGCGCTCACGCGGTTCTTCGCCACGACCTCCCCAGACGCGCCGCACCTTCCCCCGGACCACGCGCGGGAACACCAGAACTACCGGACCAGGGCAGCGGAATACCGACGCCACCGAGCCGAAGACGATCAATAGAAGACACTTGCCCCAAGCCGTGGCGTCGGTGAGGCGACGAGGACGTTCAGGGTGGCTGGTGATTCGGTCATGCCGCTGTCGTGTCGGGCTGAAGGGCGGGGCCGAGTAGGAGCCCGCCGTCTGCGACGAACTCCGAGCCCGTGACGAACGAGGCGTCGGCTGAGGTGAGGTAGAGGAGGAGTGTGGTGATGTCGGCCGGGGTGCCGATCCGGGGGATGGCGTACGGCTCGGGCGAGTAGAACTCGGCGATGGGCGGCTGGCCGGCGATCGGTTCGTTGATCAACGGGGTGGAGATGACGCCGGGGTGGATGGAGTTGACCCGGATGCCGTCTCGACCCAGCTCCAGCGCGGCGGTCCTGGTGAGCCCGCGCAACGCCCACTTGCTGGCGACGTACGGCGCGTAGAGCGAGGTGCCGACGTGGGCCATCGTGGAGGCGATGTTGACGATCACTCCGCCGCCGTTGCGGCGCAGTGACGGGGTCACGGTCTTGATGCCGAGAAACGTGCCGGTGAGGTTGACGTCGAGGATGCGGTCCCAGACCCGCCGTTGGATGGCCTCGATCGGCACCGCGGGGTTCTGGACGCCGGCGTTGTTGACCAGAACCGCGATCGGGCCGAACCGGCGTTCGGTCTCGGTGACCGCCGCTGCCCAGGCGTCCTCGTCGGTGACGTCCAGGCGGACGAACAGTGCCCGCTCGCCGAGTTCAGCGGCGAGCTCGTTGCCAAGCCCGTCGGAGAGCGCGGCGATGACAACGTTCGCTCCCTGCTCGTGGTAGGCCCGAACGTGGCTGGCGCCTTGCCCGCCAGTGCCACCGGTGACGAGAACGGTCTGTTTGTCGAAGCGTCCCATGACGCGGTCCTCCCTGCGAAATGGTGAGTCAAGTGACTCACCTCGCCAACGCTACGCGCATGGCAGGTGGTGAGTCAGGTGACTCGCCTCGCGTAGAGTGGTGCCCATGACGACGGAGCCCTCGACCTACCACCGGCGCGTCGCCGAGCAGAAGCGGGCGGCCATCATCGAGGCCGCCACCCAACTGTTCCTCGACGCCGGGTACGCCGGCACGTCATTGGCCAAGGTCGCTGAGGTGGCCGGGGTGTCGAAGGCGACCCTGTTCAAGCAGTTCCCGACCAAGGCGGCACTGTTCGACGCGATCGTGACGGAGTCCTGGACGGTCGAGGACGACGGCGACCTCCGCCCACCGGCGGGCGACCTGCGGGCGGGCCTGACGGCGATCGGCCGCCGGTACGTCACCCTCCTCGCCCGGCCCGGCATGGCCGCCCTCTTCCGCATCGTCATCGCCGAACTGCCGCGCTTCCCGGAGTTGGGCGAAGCCCACTTCGAGCACGGCAAGATGCCCTACTTCGACTCGGTACGCCGCTATCTCGACACCGAGAACGCCCTGGGAACGACCAAACTGGACGATACGGAACTGGCAGCGACCCAGTTCCTCGGGATGATCTCCAACTACGTCTTCTGGCCCCGGATGCTGCTCATCAACTGGTCCCCTGACGACGCATCGATGGCACATGTCGTGGACGAGGCCGTACTGATGATGGAAGCCAGATACGGCGCGGCGAACACCACCAACTGAAGCAGCCGTGCGCAGCGCGTGAAGGTTGATCGGCGGGCCGGCAACGTTGCTCCGACCGAACCAGCATCGCAACGAACGCTGAGAGCAAAGGGGCTGGTCGAGAGGGAGGAGTACGAGACCGATCGGCGCAGCGCCACCTTCCACCTCACACCCACCAGCCGAGCAGCCATCGAACAGGCTGCCCCGACCACGCGGACGCGGTCCGCAGGCTTGCCTGCGAGGCGCGCTGTCGTCCGAGCAGGTGACACAGCTGGCCGACCTGACCGGAGAACCTTCCACGCGAGCAGCGGCGACGAGGATCAATTCCCACGCCCGCTTCTGCAACGGCAGTTGCGGACGTTGGCGACGCCCGTACGGCGGCATGAGCGTGCGTGCGCTGACGATCGATGCCTTGTCTACGTCGTGGTCGGGTGTGTGTCGCGGTGTTCCTGGATCGATTTGCCGGTCTTCCGGATTTCCGGGTCCAGGCTGGCGAGTGCGCGCTGGCCGACGGCTGCCAGCAACGTTCTCGCGTCGGGGATGTCCAGCAGTGAGTACACGCAGTTGTATTCGAACTCGGTGACGTCGTCGGCGTCCAGCTCGGACCAGACCAGCTCGCTTAACCGCCCCTCGTCGACCAGGCCGTGCTTGCTGGCCCGGCGGAGCACCTCCCACGCGGCAGGTCCGGTCTTGTGTGAGATGGCCAAGGGGAACAACTGGTCGAGCAGGGCGGGCAGATCGTCCGGGAAGGTGATGAGAAACTCCAACCCGGCGCTGCGCTCCCATCCATCGGAAGAGGTCAAGGCCTGGCTGAGCCACTCAGCGCGCTCTGGCGTGTGTAACACCGCGGCCCGAGCGCGGGCGAGCAGCCGCACCGCTTGTACGTACTCGGTCCACTGGCTCACTGAGTCCTCCTCACGCACCGTCCGCTGCCAGACCCCGCCACATCGCGACCTTAGTGCTTCCTGACCTCGCCGGAGCGAACCGACCGATCAGACTCTGCGGGTCCAAGCGCGGCCTGGGAATCCGCTCATCGGCATGTCAGTACGATGGCAACGCGCTCGGTTTGGCAAGGGGTGTGTGCTTGGTTGGTGGGCTCGTCGGTCGAGTGGAGCGACGTACGCACTTGACCTGAGGTCAGCTGGCGTCAACCGTCCTGAACGGACACATGTTGTGCAGGGGATTCTCTGTTTCCGCCGGTCACGGTCCTTTGTGGACGTTCCCGGGGGTCAAGGGGTCGCAGGTTCAAATCCTGTCGTCTCGACGGTGGGAAGGGTTTCCGCAGGTCACAGCCTACGGGAACCCTTCTTTTTTGATCTTGTTCGGTTCTCCCAGCTCAAGCACGCCGCTCAGCGACTCCTTGACTCGGAGGGTTCCGAATGCCACTTCTTGATCTTGTTAGGTTGACCGCGGGCCTGTCCGCGACGTGGGCGGCTACCTGCGGGACTGGGACCGGTTGCTACGGTCCGCGAACTACCCGGAGACCACCCGCCACAACTACCTGTTGGCCGCCGCCCAGCTCGCCGGCTACCTCGCGGACTACTCCCCGGACGCTGACGACGCGGCCGAGGACCCGGCGGCGGTGACCAAGGCCCATGTCGAGGCGTTCCAAGCCTGGATGATCGAGACCCGCTCGCCCTCGACCGCGTTGAACAAGCACAAGGGGCTGCAGCAGTTCTTCAAGTGGCTGCGCGATGGCGAGGAGGAGATCACCCGCTCGCCGATGGAGCGAGTGCGCCAGCCGCAGGTGCCGACGAAACTGATCCCAATCATCCGCAACCACGACACGTCGAAGGTTTTGGACACCTGCAAGGGCAAGAAGTTCATCCAGGTCCGGGATGAGGCCATCATCCGGCTGTACAGCAACACTGGTGCCCGCCTGTCCGAGGTCGCGACCCTCACCGTGGATGATCTTCGCCACCGGGGCGGGATCGGGCCTCGGCATGTTCAAGGGGCCGGTGCCGTACATGCGCGCGTTGGACACGCGCACCGCGTGGCGGACACCAGGCCCGACTGGGGCCGGGGGAGGTGATCACCTTGCCGCTGAGGGGCGTGGCCGGCATCCCGGCGGACACCACCGCGGTGATTGTCAACGTCACCAGGGTCGTGCCCACCGCCAGCACATACCTGGAAGTGACGCCTGGCGGCCCGGGCGACACGTCCACGCTCAACCTGGACCAGGGCGCGGTCCGGGCGAACCTGGCTGTAGTCGGCGTTGGCGCCGACGGCGCGATCCGCGTCCGCAACGCCCAGGGTTCCCTGGATGTGGTCGTCGACGTCCAGGGGTGGTTCAGCCCGCAGGCAACGGTTCGGTACGTGCCGCTCGCCGCGCCGCTGCGGATACTGGACAGTCGCGCCGACGGGAACGGCAGGTTCGGGCCGGGGATGGAAGGCCACAGCGTGATCCCCTGCTCGCCCGAACCTGGGCAGGCGATTCTCAACGTCACCGGTGTGCAGCCGACCGTCGACACGTTCGTCTATCCCCTGACGTTCTTCAACGGCAAGCCGAACACTCCGACAACGTCCATTGTGAACGTCTCCGCAGGGGCCGTCGTCGCCAACGCCATGCTCAGCGGCTGCGCCAACCAGTTGGGCACCGATGTGGGCTCGATCGTCCTCGTGGTGGACGAGGCCGGCTACTTCACGCCGACTATCTGGGCTGAACCCAGGGATCATTAACCACGCTCTGGGCAGCGTGGGGAGCGCTTGGCAAAATTGCGTTGTTGTGCAACGAAGATCAGCCGTGCACATTGCCGCGCCCGCGCAGGCTACCGGCGGGGAAGTACTCCATCAGCTCGAAGAACCGGTCGTCGAGCAAAGTGCCGCTCTCGACGATCTCGATGACGTGCGGGGACCTGATCGACCGCAGCCGGGACAGCACGACCGGGTTCGGTTCGATGGCTTGGTGGTAGACCTTGAGCACCCGTTGGGCCTTCGGGTGCGCGGAGTCGCGTACCCGCCAGAGTTGAGCCTCGCCGCCCGTGACGTCCAACGCCTGCGGGTCATTGAGCCGAGCGGCGAGCGCCGCAGGCAGCGCGTCCAGCGCGAGGACCACCGAGGGCCTCTTCGCACCAGACTCACGTCTGGTCATCGGAACACTCTTGGCCGCGTCTTCGCGGCGCGTCGGACCCGGACTGTCACCGAGTGGGCCGTCGGCCTGGCTCATACCTCCTAGCTGACGGACGGGGACGACCATCTGCACCTGCCGGCTCATGTGGTCCGTCAGACATTGGAGAAAGGCAGGGTCACGGAGTTAGGAGGAGGCATGGTGGTCGAGTCGCCCGAGGAGGCGGCCATAGTCAGGCGGTGCCAGGCAACGATCATCCTTACGCTCATCGGCCCATGCGAAGACGCCAAGATCGCCGACCTGGCCGCTGACCTGGACCGGCTGTCGCCGGACCACCAGGAGCGCAGCCGGCTCGCGGCGGGGATACTCACGGCACTGTCGCGCAAAGGTCCGCGGACAGCCGTCAACCTTGTGCGGCACGTGGAGCGCATGCTGGAGATCGCAGAGGCCGACCCACCCAACGATCCGCACTGGACGCTGGTGCGCTCCTTCGCTCGAACACTGTCCCTGGCCAACGCTGGAGTGAACGGGCAACCGCCCGATTTCGGGGGGCTTCAAGCGGAGCTGGCCGGGTTGGCGGAGATGGTGGGAGACCATCCGATGGCGGAGCCGACCATGGGGATTCTCCAGACGATGAGCGCGTTCATGCAGGCGATAGAGGACGGAAACGAGAGCGTGCTGCACCGCACGCCGACCGAGCTGCTGAAGTTCGCCGACCGGCTGAGCGACAATCCAGAACGGACGATGCTGATCAACTTCGCCACGCTCATCAGCCAGAGCGTCGCGGCCAAGCAGCTTGACCATCATGCCGAAATGGTGGAGCACGACGAACACGTGCAGTACCTGGCAGAAAACCTTCCGGAGGGGCATCTTCTGCGGCGGGTTCTGGCCGATGTGTCCACACGGGTCACCTTGCTCTCGCAGGCAGTCGCCGGGCCCGGCCCGATCGGCGCCCTCGAGTCCACAGACCAGATCGCGGAGCTGCTGGACAAATCTGAAGTCACGGACTTCGAACGGTCCTTGACTCATTCCTCCCTGGGCATCGCCATTCTGGCGGGCGGCCACGAGATCGAGTCGGCTGTCAAGCACTTCCGCCAGGCGCTCCAGCTAACCCCAGTCGATCACGCAAACCACGCGTTGTGCCTGCAGGGCGTGGCGCTTGGGCTGATCTGGCGTTCCGAGGTGGCCGGAACCACGGACGGGCTTGACGAGGCAACTCAACTATTGGAGCGCGCGCGTGACCTGCTCGACGGGCCGCACCATCAGCACTGGGTGGGCATCAACGAGATGCTCGCCGAAGTCCGGCGCCGGAACGAGGATCCGCGGGAGTCGGAGCAGATCGGCCTGACCACACAACGCGGCTACGCATGGCGGGTTCTCCTGCAGTCCGACGCCGCCGGCGCGAGGATAGCCATTCGGAACGCCGCGCAGGGTGCCGTCGATCACGCGCGGCACTATGTGCGCGCGGACGACGCGGCGAATGCCCTTCGGGTGCTCGACACCGGCCGGGGTCTGATGCTGTTCGCCGCGTCCGAGCTCAGCAGGATTCCCGCCCGGCTTGATGCCGCGGGACGTCCGGATCTCTTGCGGCGCTGGGCGGCGGAGGGGCGTGCCACGGTCGGCCTTCGCCGAGAGGTGCTGGCCGTACTGCGCGAACTGCCGGACGCCGCCGATAGCCTGTTTGATCCACCAAGCCTCACCGAGATCCAGTCCGCGTTGGCGGCGTTGGCGGCCGACGCGCTCGTATACCTGGTCCCGGCCGAACCACCGCTACCGGGACTGGCGGTCATCGCCCCGGTCAGCGGGCCCGCTGCTTGGATCGCCTTGCCCGGCCTGACGGTGAGCGATGACGTCGAGGTCGAGGGCTACCTTGCCGCGCTGGCCGATCGGTCACGTGAAATCACTGCCCCAACCGGCGACAGCCAGTTCGCCGACAGCCTGGACATACTGTGCGATTGGGCCTGGCGAGCGGCGATCGGGCCATTGCTGGAGCGATACATCGGCAGCCGGCCGCCACGAGCCGACGGCCGGGCCCCACGGATCGTCCTGATCCCGATGGGTGACCTGGCTCGCATCCCCTGGCAGGCCGCACGGCGCGGCGACGGCGTGTACGCGGTGCAGTTGGCCGCCTTCTCCCACGCCGCGTCGGCCCGGTTGCTGTGCGAGAACGCGGCGCGCTCGCCGGTTGCCCTGTCCTCGTCAGGTCTAGTGGTGGGCGACCCGGACACCGGCGGCGCGGCAAGCGCACTGGACGCCGCCCGTCTTCAGGCGCACGCCATCCGGCAGGCGTTCTACCCGGGGGCGCGGTATGTCGGACGGCGCCCCAACGGCACAGTCAGCCCTTCCGGTCGTGGCACCGCGGACGAGGTTCGTCGGTGGCCGACCACCACGGACACTGTCGCGTTGTTCCGCAACACCAGGCTCGCACCGCACCCGCCCACCACCTTCGACGAACTCGTCGCGACCGGGCAGGCCTTGCGCGACGCCGGCCGGGTACGCACGGTTTTCACCGTGCGGGTCGGCGAGGCCGGTGACCCGTTCCAAATCTGGCCGCTGTTCACCGGCGCGGGAGGGTGGTTGTTCGGCCGCGACTCCAGTGGCAGCTGGGATCCGGCAACGATCGGGCTCGCCACGGCGGAGTCCGTGGCCGCCTTCGAACGGCTGCGGGAGTTGGGCGAGGCGGGCACGGGGATGTTGCGCCGGTCGATCGGCCGCGAGGAGGCTCTGGAGCTGTTCACGAGTGGCCGCAGCGCCTTTCTGATGTCTAGTTCGGACGCCTTGTCGCGCGTCCGCGAGGCAGGGACCCCGTTCGCCATCAGTGCGGTGCCGCCCTTCGCGGACGGCGCGGCGAGCGACCCGTTCACGCTTGTGCACGGCCTCGTCATGACCAGAGCGGGCACCAACAAGATCATCGCGCACGACTTGTTCGCGGACTACTTAACGCACGACCACGTGATCTCGGCGTTGTCGGACGGCGTCGTCGCGCCCGTCATGATGCGCGACTCACCGTTGCGGGACCCGCATCTACAGCAGTTCGTCCAGTTGTGCGAGGCGGGCAAACCCATGCCGTCCTTCCCACAGATGGACGCGACGTGGCGGATTCTCGAGGATGCCGAGGTAGCCGTGATCAGCGGCGCAGGCCGAGGCGACAGCGAAGCGTGCGGCGGCGAGGCTTGCCGCGGTTTTCTCCACGGGAAAGGCGCCCTAGATGACTGCACTGTGGTGGCGGGACGCGGTCGTGTACCAGGTGTATCCGCGCAGCTTCGCCAGCGCGGGCGGCAGTGGTGAAGGCGATCTGCGGGGCATCCAGTCGCGGCTGGAGTACCTCAGCGAACTTGGAGTGACGGCGATCTGGCTGAACCCGTTCTATCCATCGCCGATGCGTGACAGCGGCTACGACGTCGCCGACTACTGTGGCGTTGACCCGAAGTTCGGCACGCTGGAGGACGTCGACGCGCTGATCGGTGCGGCGGGTCGCCTGGACATCCGAGTCATCATCGACATCGTGCCCAACCACTGCTCCGCGGAGCATCCTTGGTTTCGGGAGGCGTTGGCCGACCGGCCGGGCGGAACGGCGCGGGAACGGTTCGTTTTCCGCGACCGACCGAACAACTGGGAGTCGCACTTCGGCGGCCCCGCGTGGACACAGGTGCCCGACGGCCAGTGGTACCTGCACCTCTTCGACTCTTCCCAGCCCGACTTCAACTGGCGGCACCCGGACGTCGTCGCGATGTTCGAACGGGTGCTGCGGTTCTGGCTCGATCGCGGGGTCGCCGCCATCCGAATCGACATGGCCAACACTCTGTTCAAACAGGCCGCGCTCCCCGACCTACCGCCTGATGCCGTCTCGTGGCCGTATTACCACCAGCCAGAAATCCACGAACTCTACCGGTCGTGGCGCGCCATCCTGGACTCCTACCCGGCCGACGAATTCCCGGGTCCCCGCGGCGCTGTCGCCGAGATCTGGTTCAACCACCCCGAGGAGGTGCTCCCTTACCTGACCGCCCAAGGGTTGCCGCAGACGTTCAACTTTCGGCTGATGCGCGTGCCTTGGGCAGCCGGCGAACTGCGGTCGGTGATCGACGAAGCCCGCGACATGACACGCAACTCCACCGGCTCGATGCCCTGGGTACTGGGGAACCACGACGTCACCCGGCTCGTCAGCAGACTCGGAGTCGACCAGAACCTGATCCGGGTGCCGACCGACGAATGGCGGCGCGGCACGGCGCACGTAGACGTCGCGCTGGGCACCCGGCGGGCCCGTGCGGCAGCGCTGCTACTCCTCGCGTTGCCCGGCAGCGCCTACATCTATCAAGGCGACGAACTGGGTCTACCAGAACACTTCGACATCCCGACCGCTCGGCGTGAAGACCCGACCTTCCACCGCAACGGCGGCACAGCGATCGGGCGGGACGGCTGCCGCATCCCGATGCCCTGGTCCGGTGACGCGGCGCCGTTCGGCTTCACACACGAGCCAACCCGCACGTGGTTGCCGCAGCCCAACTGGTCGGCGCTCACTGTCGAGACACAGTCGGCCAAGCCGGACTCGATGCTCAATCTCTACCGCGAGGCATTGAGTCTGCGACACGGGCATCCCGCCCTCGGCGACGGCGACCTGGAGTGGCTCGACCAAGGCGACGACGTCCTCGTGTTTCGGAGGGAGCCGGACTTCCTGTTCGCGTTGAACCTCCGCGACGAGACCGTTTCGCTGCCACCGGGATACCGGATCCTGCTCGCCAGCGGACCCGTGCCCGACGGTTCGCTGCCCACCGACACCGCCGTCTGGCTCACCTCTTGACCCGCAACTCCAGGCAGTCCGGGATCCAGTCCAGGCCATAGACACCACCACACTTGCCGGGACCACGTCCCTTACACTGCGCACGTCCGCTTCTGCCGCGTTGAGGGTTCGCGCAGTCAGCAGGTGGTCAGGCTGAGTTCCGGCGAGGCGGGGTCGGCCACAAACGGACATGGTCCCTCGCCAGGGATACCGAATACGCGTTGGCTGAAGTGTCGGCGGCGAGCACGGCACTCCGGTCGAGCAAACCGGCCAACGCGCCTTCGTTGGCCAGCACCAGTTTGACCTTCGGCGTCGACCGGTTCGCCTGCACCTGCGCGGCGTAGGCGCCTTCCAGTTCGTGACGCATCGACTCCGGCGTCAGGGTATCGGTGTCCGAGGTGGGGAACGGAGAGAGCAACGCGATGGTGACGACCGGCGCGTCGCCCGATGTCACCCGCTTGTTCTCCGCGGCGATCCGCCCCTCGACCGCGGCGAACTGCGAGCCGAACATGTACTGCCCGTCGGTGACGCCGACACATTCTCTGGCGAAGTTGGTACCGCTCGACGCATGCAGACCGGTGGGGCACCCGTCGGACACGAGTCCGGACAAGGCAATCGAGCTGCCCGCGCCGACGATGACCGTGGCGGCAAGGGCAAACACGGCGCTGGAGGTGGTCAACCGGATCGGCAACGTCCTGGCCACGGCGGTGGCCGGCGTCGTCGCCGCGATGGCCGCGGTGGTCAGCGCGACCTTCGCGATCGGCGGCCCGATCAGCCTGTCGATAGTGGCGATCGGCGGCCTGATCGTCGCCGTCACCGGCAAAGAAGCGGCGATGAAGAAGCTGCAGTCCGTGGAGCTCTACTCCTGGGTGCGAAAAACCCGCTCGGAAGAAGCCCTGAAGGCTCGGCTGCGCAAGCAATCGGCGGCATTCGAACAGGAGTTGGCCGATGCGTTCACCAAGGCGTTCACCAGCTCGGCCAAAGACCGCTTGGCCGACAGCGTGAGCGGCGCGGTGGAGGAACACCTGAAGATGCTCGCTGACCAGGCCGAGGTCCTTATCTCCATGCCCGCCCCGCCTTCGTCATAGCGGTTGGCGCCGCCATGCCAGAACGCGGAGCGCCCGAGCACCAGCGCCAGCCCCGAAGAGCGACCACACCATGATGTCCTGGTCGGGTGCGCCGATCGCTGAACAGGCCCCAGGGCCCCGCGCATGGCGGGGCCTGGGGGTGGGGAGACTGCCCGGAGCGGCAGAAACCCGATATTGGTCGCCGAGCGGTGCTACCAGAGCATGATGGCCATGCCGGCATTGCCCCATGCGCCACTGCCGGAGCTGCTGGCAGCGGACACGCCACCGGTGCCCGCACCGTTGGTCAGGCCGGTGTTGACCGCGACACCGGGGTGGAAGCTCTTGTCACCCGCGGTGCCGCTGAGTTTGTATCCGCCACCGGTGTCACCGGTGGTCGCGTTGACGACGTACGGCGCTTGTTGGGAAAAGCCACCGGCGCCTCCGTTCAGGCTGCCTCCCTCGCCGCCGAAGGCGGCCACCGTCATGCCGTTGACGGTAATGGTGGTGTCGCCTCCCTTTGAACCCAGCTCGTTCGGGCCGCCGCCCCTGCCGCCGTCGCCGATGTTGGCGGTGACTTGGACTGTGCCGGTCGTGCCGCCGACGTTGTTGATGACAGTGCGGACATAGCCTCCGCCGCCGCCGCTTCCCGTGATGCCTCCGGTGTACCCGCCCCCACCGCCTCCTCCGGCGCCCCACAGTTCCACCAGCATCGCCGCGCCGGCAGGAACGTTGACCGTGCAGGTGGCGATGCAGGTCTTCTGCGCGTTGAGACCAGGAGCCGCCGCGGTTCGCACCGACGGGTCGGCGCTCGCGTTGTCGGCACTGGAGACCCAGATCCCACCTGCGAGCACCAGCAGTGCCGTGAGAGCCGCGAAGATCGTGCGGCGCTGGGTGGAAATTCCACCCGGCACGGTACTCGTGCGGCCTATTGAACCCGGAGAATGGTATTTGCGCGGACTGGACATGAGTTGAGCGCCTCCTGTTCGGCGGATGCGTAATTCTCTGGAGCCCGGAACAAGCTCCTCGCGCTAAACGACGCGATCCGATTCGGATGTCAAAACTCGACGTGTGGACCGGATGACAGCCGGCATGCCTCGACATTCGATGAACTAAGCCCAAAGGCTGTTCGGCAATACCGGAAACAGCCTCGGCTGGCCGGGCTGATCATCTGGTGATGCAAGGCTATAACGCCTTGTCAGGCTAAGGTTCCTGGGTATGGCCATGAACACCTACCGGTTCAGCGTCGCATGCCATCGCCAGGCGCCTTTACGGTCGGGTGGCAATCAGCGGAAGATCCAATTCTGCCGATTGTCTGTCCGACCAGGACTCAACGTACTCGTGATCGCGATTCATCGACACCCAAGTCACTCGAATGGGAACTGTCTTGGGTGGTTGTGCGGGTTCAAGCGCTCTTTCCTGCGGATGCTTGGTGTGTCCCCAATTCGTTAGTGGACGTACCAGGTATCTCCCAGAGCCGCGTCCGCTCAGCCGATGCGGTCGGGTGAACGGGTTCTGGCTCGGGCGAACGGTGTTGTTGGCGAGGGCGACCCGTGGTCCGGGTGAGTTGAGGGCACGGGGCGGCTGGACTGCCAGAGACGTACGGCGGGCCGGTCCGCACTGTTCTCCACAAAGGACAAGGTGTTCACCGCCTCTGTACAAGGCAATGCGTGGCTCCTGAGTTTCGGCGTCGCTTCCGGACGGCTCGCGACGCAAATCCTTGACTGCGAGTCGTGCAGGGGCAACTCGCGCACCGCTCGCGGCAACCGGCCGGGTTGTCGACCGTTGTTCCTTGAGGGCGGCCGGAACACCTACAAGGGTGCGACTCGCGAACAACCGTCCATTGCGGACATTGTCGGCACCTCCAGTAGCCTGGCACGCGGTGATTCAGCCGTGCGTGAGCAGAGCTTCTGTTGAGATCGCGGCCATCACTGTCTGGCTAGGAGACGCACCCGTTGGCCGCGGAGAGTCGCCAGATGGCTGTGCCATGGGCGGGGATCGACGCGGTGAGCGCGGACGATGTGGTCGAGGTCGCACCGGTCCAGTCGCTTGACCAGGACGTCGGTGGTTGAGTTGGACGACGCGACCGTTGCCTGGTGGCCGGCGGAGTCCTGGTCCCCGCCGTCGCCGGCGATGGTGAAGTCGGGGTCGTTCCAGTTGCCCAGGGAGGCAAAGGACGTGAACCCCTTGTTGTACCCGTAGTTGTACATCACGCCGCCCCAACGCGAGCCGTTGCCGTACATGGCGATGTCGGCGCCTTCACGCCAGAGTTGCCCGACTTGACCCGACCAGCCGATGACGGACAGCCAGTTCGGGCCTCCCTGGAAGCCTGTAGACGGCCTCCATGCTCATTCCGGGCTGGGACTGGACGTTGCATCCGTCGAGTTTCAGGTAGTCCACCGCCCATGAGGCGAAGTCACGGGCATCGGTGGCGAAGTGGTTGGGCCCGCTGCCGGGGTAGCCGCCGCAGGTCTGCGTGCCGGCGTCCAGCATGACCCGCGCCAGCGACAGCTGCTGTGCACGGGCGCCATCGAGCTGGACGTCCGCTGCGATCTCCGTGTCCAGCCCCACCGGCAACTCGGTCCAGCGCGCCGAGCAGCTCTTGGTCGCTGGCACCCGGTTTCGCCATCAGGAGGTTGTCCCGCACCGGGTCGTGAAAGACGTGGTGATCTTGCGTTGTCAGCACCACTTGCTCGCGCAGTCGGTCCGGTGGCAGGTTGGCCATAGGCACCCCGCCCACGGTCACCGATCCGACCCGCGGGCGGTCCGGTGCCCTCCAGCGCGGCCGAGACCTCATCCAGCACCGGCTCCGCCGCGGATATCAGCCGACTGCGCCGATCGAACTCCTCAATGTCGGACCGGTCGATCGGCACGCCCGGATCGACCCCGCTGAGGGCGGCCCGCTGTCAGGACCGCGCGATCACCGGCCGCGACGGCTCGTCTATCACATCCATCAGCGACTTCCTCGTCAGCCGACAACGGGCAGGGCGAGTGGTCACGCCAACGGTAACGATCAACGCCCGCGACATCGCCCTCCCACCCCGCCGGGCCGGACACCACCTGGTTGACCCCGGCATCAACCAGGTGGTGGGTCGAGGTCTCGCCGCCTGGTCGAGTTGTGCGGCCGGGGTGGTCCCGCAGACTTGGGACATGTCCAAATCACGGAAGCCCGCCCCGCAAGACGCGTGGGACGGCGTGGTCCTCGACAAGTCCCGCGGTATGACCGACGGTTCGAACATGTACCGCTACCTCACGGTGCGGCTGTCCACCGGTGCGACCGAGAAGATCAGAGTCGACCGTGACCTGTGGAACTCCGTCGCCAAGGGCGACGGAATCGTCAAGCAGGCCGGCTCGGACCCGATGAGGAAATGAGCTCCCGACTACCGTTCGGCGAAGCTTCCGTCTCATCCCGGTCGCTCTCATCGCCCAGCCCACCCGCCCTGTGGGTGATCTCGAAGTCAACCTTCCCCGGCCTCGCGCGTCGACCTTAGTGGACGACGGTCAGGCTGCTGGGGGAGGGAGAAGTCATGCGGGCCCGAATACTGGGGGTTGTCCTCGCGCTCGTGGTCGTGTCCATCGCATTGGTGGCGTTACAGGCCAGGCAGGACGACGTACCACGTGTCAGCACAGGGGCGGGTGTGCCCGCCGGAACCACGGCCAGCACGCCCGCGCCCGCGGCCGCTCTTCCGCCGGACGTCGAGCCGGACTGGATGCGTCCGCTCAATCCCGGCGAGAAACCGCCGCAGTTCGTGTTGTTCTCCTTCGATGGTGCCGGATCACACGAGCACTGGCAGCGGATGCTGGACATCGGCCAACGGTCGAACGCGACGTTCAGTGCGTTCCTGTCCGGGATCTACCTGTTGTCCAACGACCAACGCACGCGGTACACCGGGCCGGGCCACGCGGCGGGCCGGGCGTCGATCGGGTTCGGCGGCCCGCCGGACGAGGTGCGGACCAGGATCGACGACCTGAACACCGCCCGACAGCGCGGAATCGAGATCGGTACGCACTACAACGGTCACTTCTGCCGAGGCGCCGAACCGAGCGTCGGCCGGTGGGACGCCCAGATGTGGCGCCAGGAGCTGGACGAGTTCTTCACGTTCGTCACCCAGGCCCCGGGCCTGCGGCTGGACCCGGCCACCGTCAAGGGCGGCCGAACCCCGTGCCTTGAAGGACGGTTCGACGTCCTGTTCCCGGTCCTGGCCGAGCGCGGAATGACCTATGACTCCAGCAGGGTCTCCGACGGGCTCGGCTGGCCGGACAAGGAGAACGGCGTCTGGGAGTTCCCGATGCCCAGCGTGCGGGTGCCGGCCCTGAACAGGAAGGTCATCATGATGGACTACAACCTCTGGGTCTCCCTCAACCAGGCCAGGGAGGACAGGTCCAAACGCGACGAGTTCGCCGAAGTCACCCTGGACACCTACCGGGCGGCCTACAACGCGGCCCTCCAAGGCAACCGCGCGCCCCTGGTGATCGGCAACCACTTCAACGACTGGGCGGGCGGCGCCTTCGCGCTGGCCGTCGAGCGGTTCATGCCCGAAGTCTGCGCCAAGCCGGCGACCATCTGCACAACGTACTCGCAGGTGATCAAATGGATGGAGATGCAGCCACCTGAGGTGCTTCGGGCGCTGCGGAAGCAGCCGAACGCCCAGACGTAGACGACCGCCGGGTTCATGACACGTCCTTGGCGATCTATCCGCGTGAGGACACCCCCGACTACTCCGCCCAGCCACACCAACACCTGGCAGCCGCGCACCGCGCCGCCGGACACGACAGCCAGACCCGACGCATCCTTATGGATCCTCAGATTGCAGGATTCCGGACGACAAGGGCCGCGACTGCTGCCCTCCGTGCGGCGCGCGCGAGTGTTGCCTGCAGCTGTCGTGCGGCGGACAGTGGCAGGGTGGCCACCTTCGACCCGCTGCCTCGCGTCGCCGTCGCCCGCATGCCGGAAAGTTCGGCTGCTCGCGGTGACGCGCCCTGGCTGTATCCGGGTAACGGGGCCATGACGCGACTACTGGTCAGCCGCGAGGAAGACGGGCAGCAGCAGAAAACGGACGACGCAGGTTCAGCACCTGCGGGCCACGACTCCGTCTGTGTCTGGTTCCCGCTGGACTCGGCGGAACCTCGTCAGGACAGCGAGGTGAACAGCGCCGGACACATCGCGGTCGCCGTCACCGCCGTGAAGGCGCAGTTGGCGCGGGACAAGAACGCGAAGATCACGATCGCCGGTTACGCCAGTGAGGAAGGCGCGCCCGACCACAACCAGTCGCTTTCCGCCCGGCGGGCCGCCCGGATCAAGGCGCTGCTGGTGACCGCCGGGATCCCCGCCGAGCAGCTGGTCGACATCGGCCGTGGGGTCAGCCGCAGCTGGCCGGGCCGCGCGTGGAACCGCCGGGTCGACGTCGAGGTGACCTACGACTCCGCCACCGAACCGACCGAGACACCAGTGGATTCACGCGAGAGCCGCAGCTACACCAACCGCGAGGCGATCGTGATGGAGCGGCTCGAACACCTCTCCAACGTCGCCCAGCGGGAAGGCCCGAACGGAGCCGCGTTCGCCGCCGTGAACAACGACTTCCGCACGGCACTGCGGCAGCGGATGACCGCCCTGAAAGAGGGCGACCCGCTGCCGGACGACCTACAGATCGTGATGAAGGCGCTCATTCTCTGGAGCAAGGACAAGGGCACCACCTGGGGCGAGGGGATCTTCGACTCGACCGACGTGACACTCAGCTGCGCCGACTACGCCACCGTTCCCGCCTCGCAGAACAAATGCAGCTCCTACGTGGCGGAAGTGCTCTTCGAGGCGGTCGGCACCGTCCACAAGGTCTACACGTCCGACGAACAGGCGGGCAAGTTCTTCCCGAACCGAGCCGCCGACTGGGGCGACACCGCCAAGGTCATCTCGAACTACCCGGTCGTCTCCTCGCCCGCGCTGGGTGACGTCTGGTCGAACGGGCACCACGTTGGGATCTTCCTCGGCAACTACAACGGCCAGCTGCTCTACATCAGCGCCCGCGACGACGGTGACGGTGTCTTCGGCCTCGGCAAGGCACAGCACGCCCACGGCATCCAGATCAAACTCATGCCGGCTGGTGGTGTGTACCGCCACTTCCAGCCCTGACCTACCAAGGTTCATGGCGTCGCCACTTGTGCGGCAAGGGCCCGTTCACAGGCCCATCCGTACCCTGTGGGTGTGCTCTTGTGGATCAACGGTCCGTTCGGCGGTGGCAAGACCCAGACTGTCTATGAGATCCATCGTCGGCTTCCGCACAGTGTGGTCTGCGACCCGGAGCACGTCGGTTTCGGCTTGCAGCGGATGGCCCCACCGTCGCTACGCGGGGACTTCCAGGACTTCCAAGCGTGGCGGCAGGGCGTGCGGGAGGTGCTGGACCGTGCCCTCACCAAGCATGAGGGCACGGTGATCGCGCCGATGACGCTCGTGGAGCCCGGCTACTTCCAGGAGATCATCGGCGGCCTGCGAGACGACGGCCACGACGTCCGGCACTTCGCGCTGCTGGCCGATCGTGAGAGGGTCCTGCGTCGGCTGCGTGTACGCGGCCTGGGTGGGCTGGGCCGGGAGAGCTTCGCGGTGTCCAAGCTCGACGTGTGCCTTCAGCGGCTGCGGGAGCCCGGGTTCGGTGAGCACGTGCGGACCGACCGCCTGACCATCCCCCAGGTCGCCGATCGTATTGCTGCCTGTGCCGACCTCACGCTGACCCCGAACACCGACGGCGCGTTGCGTGGGCGCCTACGCCGAGCCTGGACATCGATCAAGCACATCCGATTCGACTGACCGTCTCACCTCCCCTCGCGTATCTGGCCCGGACTGCGCCGAAGCCGACATGACCCACCCGCCTACCGGGCCAGACCGTTGTTCGCGGTGTGCCAGGCTCGGGGGCGTGACCTTCACGCTGATTGGCCGAGCCCCTGCGTGAGGGGTACCGGTGGGCCCGGATGAGCGCGGCGATCACCGCCCGCTCTCCGGCGGCCCGGAGTTCGGGCGAGCTGAAGCGTCGACAGCGAACCTGCGGGCCACCTGCTCCTCGCTGCTGCTTTGGACTGCACGTCCGTCGGGGCCGCGGTGCGGACGACGAGCGACCACGTGGTCCGTGTCGAGCGGCGAGTGGGGGAATTACGTGAGCGGATCATGGCCTGCTGGGGGAATTGTGTGAGCGCTGACACTTGTTCGGCGAAGGTGGTGCGTGCGCAGTTCGGGTGTGCCGCAGACGAATCGACGGACTCGTAACAGACTACGGTCTCGGCCCCACTAATCGCGGCATCGGACAGGTGCCGCTGGTAACGGCTGTGCACCCGCTCGGATCGAAGCGCACAGCCTGGACAGACCGCGTCTGGCGCGGTGGTGCTGGCGTAGATCCGCACGGTCGGCCCCCGGCGGGTGACCTGCTCGATGTGCAGGTCGGAAAGGTGCGGAAGCAGGGCTGCCAGATCATGGTCATCACACCCAGAACGTGATCAACTACGAGATCGGTCCATGATCATCAGGGTGGCATCACCAACTTTGTGCCAGAGCCCCATATCTCCGTTGCCGTGGTCACGCGGCCTGGGCAATCCGTCGTCCGATGCGCCATCGAGGTCAGCCCACCAGCACAGGAAGATGCTGGTCAGGCAGGGCAGCGCTGGTTCGCGAGGACCAGCGAGGATCGCAACAGCTTGGTAGCCCACAACTCAGCTTGTAACGTCTTTGACGCAGCGCTGGAACGAGACTTCAGCGAGGATGGCAACGCCTGCGGTTCGGGTTTGTGTTGTGTGGGAGCGTTGATCTGTCGAGCGTTTGGGTGTCAATCGGCGTGCGGCCGTTCGGGTCGACTGGGGTCGTTTAGGGCGACGGTGAGGCAATACTGGGTCGATGAGTGACGCGCCTGACCGACCGGTGCGTGGCGCGAGGGTTGTCCGCGTGGCCGGCGATGTGGGCACCGTGGTGCAGATGGGCATCGTCGAGGGTGGGATGCGTGTTCACCAGTCCGTCCACCGACCGGTGGTGGCATTGCCGCATCGGGCCGGGATCTTTCCGGTGCGGGCGGCGGCGTTTCAACACCGCGCGGTCGCCGACCTGTTGGCGCGAGTGCTGGCCTGCGACTCGGTGGTGCATACCGTTGTGGTGTCGGGATTGGGTGGGGTGGGCAAGACCCAGTTGGTGTTGGACTGTGCCGAGCGGTTGTGGGCCTTGGGGCAGGTCGAGTTGTTGGTGTGGGTGACCGCGGGCTCGCGGGAGGCGGTCGTGTCCAGCTTTGCCCGGCTGGGCGCCGACCTGACTGGTATCGAGGACCCGGACGCCGAGTCGTGCACGCAGGCCAGGTGGGCCGATCGGTGGCGGAGTGCGGCATCGTTGCTGCCTGAGGCGGACGGCCTGGCTGATGGGCATCGGGCCACGGTGGCCACGACCATTGCCGTAGGCGATTCCGCCTCACAACGCCGAATCGCCTTCGCGACGACCATCGGCACCACCATCGAGTGGTACGACAACTTCACACGCACCGCCCTGACCAGCCGCTATGGAGTTTGTGATCTTGCTAGGCCGTCGTCAGGCCGTCCCCGGTTCGTCGGCCACGCCTCTCGTTCGGCGTGGCCGGAACACCTTGTTTGAGGCCAGCCGTGCCCGCTTGTGGCTGGAGGGCACCAAGTGCGTGTAGATCCGGAGGGTGTAGCCCGGGTCATGGTGGCCCAGGTACTCCGACACCTCTTTGATTGAACTGCCTTGCGCGAGCCAGTTTGACGCGCAGAAGTGCCGCAGGGCATGCATGCCGTCCCGGCGGTTGGTGTACTCCAAGCCCGCCGCCTTGAAGGCGCGCTTCCACACCTCATCGAGGAAGTTGCCGCCCCGCCACAGGTTGTTGGTCAGCGCGCCCCGGAACTGGCCGATACCGTCGTCTGTCTTGTCGATCAGCAGCCGGACCGTGACCGGCTTCCCGGTCGGCTCCAACCACGGCAGCGTGACCCGAACCGGCTCGTATGTGTCCAGGTAGTCATCGAGGGCATCCAACACGCCCTCACCGAGCGGCACCACCCGCGTCTTGCCGCCCTTGGGTGGCGCGAAGACCGGGTGTGGATCAATCCATCTGATCTGTCGGTTGACATGCAGTTCCAGCGCGTCACGATCAATGTCGTCCGGGCTGAGCCCGAAGATCTCCATCTGTCGCAGAGCCGCACCAGCACCGAGAGGCACCACCACCTGATAACGGTGCGGTAGCGCCAAGTGAAGTTTCTTGATCTTGACTTCCTGCCACGGAGTGATCTTCCTTTCTTCCGGCTTGGGTCGCTTGATGCTCTTGTTACGCAACGGGTTTGATCGGATCAGCTTATCTTCCACCGCAGCACTCAGGATCGCTGACATCAGGTCGAAGATCTGCGCCCGGTATGCTTCGGTGATCTGGTTTCCCTTCATCCAGGCCAGCCAGTCACGGGCCACCACTACCGTGACGGACTCCAACGAGCTTTCCTTGAAGAACGGGTAAATCTGTGCGTTCAGCCGCCGCGTGGTGGTCTGGACCGTGTGAGCGTCCTGTGACTGTCCTTTCAACCATCCGGTGACATAAGACCGTAGGGTTGCCTTTCCCGCGTCCGGGTCAATGTAGACACCCGTGAGCACATCGGTCTGCACCTTGGCAAGGAAGTTCTTTGCCCGCGTCAGCTTCCCGTCCGGGAACGACTCCGAGGTCTCCTTGCCGGGGTTGTTGGGGTCGGGGTAACGGACCTTGTACCGCAGGCCCTTCCCATGCAGATCAGTCTTTTCCCGGACGGGCTTGTTCTTCGCGTTCAAGACGACGTTGCCGTTCTCGTCGCGTTTGTCGCGCCACCACCGGTCTTGGATGTGCCCAGCAGCCATGTTGTTGTGTCCTCTCCCGTCCAGTTGCCGAAAGAATCGGCTAGGCCACGTTGTCCCTGTCGATCTCTTCCAGCCATGTGATCACGTCGCCCGGGTCGTAGCGGACGTGTTTGCCCATCCGCTTGTACGTCGGGCCAGTGCCCTTGTGCCGCCAGTCCCGAAGGGTCGCTTCGGAGATCTGGAGGAACGCCGCCAACTCCGCAGGCGTCCATAACGGACCGGCTGTCGCTTCCCGATATGTGGTCATGTCTTCTGCCCCTCCCCCGAGGTCCTACTACGCCGCATCCACGGCGTCGGCCGTGTCCGTGGTTGCCGAAACATCCCGACCAGGAGGCCCGGCCGCCGCCAACAGCGCCCGGTCATATTCCGCCCGCCAGGTGATGCGTTGCGCGATGGCGTGCATCAGCAGGTGATCTCTGGGTGGGGCGTGTTGATCGGACGGGTCGACCGTGCGCCAGATCAACCGGGACGTGTCAGTGACAGGCTTGACGATCCCGACCGCCGCGAGCATCTGAGCGACGAACGCTTTCCGGTCGGCCCGATGGTCGGTCAGGGTCTTGCCGGACCACTTCCTAGAGACCAGCACCCGCCGACCCGGCAGCCCCAGCGAGGAACGCCGATGTGCCCTGCCCTTGCACCGGCCAGGCACAGTCTTAGCGTTGACACCCTTCGGGTTGACGCCATAGAGCAGCCACACCGCACACGACGCCGAGCACGGGGTGACCTGAAGTTCCGCGTGCAGCCGCTCATGGTGGGCCGCCTGCCGATCACTACCAGCCTCGATCACCTCACCGGTCGACTTCGTCAGGTACTTGGTGAGATACCCGATATGCCGCCCGGCCTCCTCGGTGTCGCCGAGGATGCCCTTGGAATGCACCTGGACCCCGAACCGCGCCACATGCGCCGGCTCGTCCACCGCCGCCACCGCGTCCTCCCACGACGTCAACGGCGCCCGGGTGACCGGGTCCACAAACGACCGAACCCGACTGTCCCACTCAGGCAGCGGCTCACCGTCCAGGTAGACCCGTTCGTCATGCGCCGGCCACCACACCTGATGGTAAGTCGCCGCCGTGACCAGCCGCAGCACCTCATGCGAGATCGAACCCCGAACAGCCGCGTGCAGATGCGGCGCCGCCCGCTTCTGCGGTTCGACCGTGCCGAAGTACTGGACATCCCAGCCGACCACCCGGCGCAGGTTCTGCCACCACCGGTCCACCAGGGACGCGAAGTGCACCGCATCCCGCGCCGCCCGCCGATAGTCATACGTGTCCGGCCGGACCGGCGTACCGTCCTCCAGCACCCGCCCATAGCTGTCCAGGGTGAGCGTGACGAACATCGACGGCCGATACCTGCCCGCGTACTCCCGGCCGACCGTGGTCTTCGCGACCTTGCGCCGAGGCAGCTCGGGAGCGTCCTGGCGCCGCTTGGTGGACCGCTTCACGGCACACTTGCCGGGGGTGTCCGGGGACGGCAGCCGACCCCGCATCCCCAGTTGCCGAAGTTCCTGATCGGTCTGGGTGATCTGCTCCCGCAGGTCCTCCGCCTCCTCCAGATCCCCCGCGACCACGGTCTGTTGGTAGGCGGTGAACAGGTCCGCCCGCAGCGTCACCAGCGCCGCGTGATCCCCGGTGGGAGATTCCGCTGTCAGGTCAGGCTCGTCGGTCCGGTGCCACCCTTCCCGGCATTGAGTGACCCGCAACGCCTTAGCTTTCTGCGCGCATGGCCGACACACCGACTCCACAGTGGACCCACAGGGCACCGCGACATACCGCAGTTCCCCCGTCTCCGGGTCTCCGACCTCCATGGTGAACGGCCGGACACACACCCCGTGCTGTTCGGCCGCCGCCTTGACCACGTCGGCCGCCAACGGCACCCGCATCCGTTCCGCCCGGGTCCGGCCCGCGACGTCCAGGGGGACACTGGCCACGCCCTGGGCCGCCGGCTCTGTGGTCGTACTGGTCGCGGTCATGCGGTCCGCCCATCGGCAAGCAGCGCCCACGACCGCAGCAGCGCCCAGGACAACGCCACTCGTCGACCAGCGACCAGGCCCGGCAACCGTGGCCCATCCACCAGGCCACCGAACACCCGCACCGGCACGTCATCGGTGAGCCGGCCCCGTACCTCCAGCACCACCAGGTCCTCATCCGGACACGACGGCCGCCAGGCGCACGCGGTCACCGCATCCAAGGTGTCCGCCCACGTCAACAACTCCGCCGCCAACTCCGGCAGCGACCCGCCAGACAGCTGGATTGTTCCCGCGGAATTGCCCCCGTCGACAGCCGCTGTGACCTGTACCGGGTCGGCCAGCTCGAACCCCGTCAGATGCTCGGCCAGCGACGCCAACATCTCACCGGTCGTGATCATTGTTCGTGTGCCGCTCATGCCGCCGCACCCCCCTCGCCGCCATCGCTCGGGCTACGGAACGGCAGCACCTCACCGGTCCACCCGTTGATGTACGCCCGCAGGTCCGCCAGATCACTGTCGGTCGGGTAGAACGCCCGAGCCCGCACCGGTTCCCGCTTGCCCTCCTCTTTCACCCAGGCCACACCCGGGGTGAGTTCGGAGATCTCGTGTGCTTCCGCGCCGCGCTCCCGGACCCCATCGCCGAGGGTCATGTCCACCTGGGTGGCCTCATCCAGCCGCATCGCGATCCGGGTCGTGAACAGGTTCCTGAAGGGCACGATCTCCTTACGCGGGTCCTGCACCAGGGCCAGCGTGGCGAACCCGGGAGCCCGGCCCTGCGAGGTGATCGTTTGAATCGCCGCCTGAGCGCGTTCCTTCAGTCGCTTGTCGGTCTGGTAGGCGATCACGTCCGCCAACTCATCCACGATCAACACCGTGAACGGCTGACCACTCTCCGCGCTCCAGCGTCGCCGCAGGCCCCGATACTCACCCGCACGTGCCCGGACCTCGTTCGCCAACTCCTCCAACAACTCGACCGCGTCCGGCCCGTTGTCATAGACGACCTCGTGGAACACCTCGGGGCACTGCCCGAGCTCCATCCCGCCCTTCGGGTCGATCCCGACCAGCCGGACGAGACCGGCTTTGATCAGTGGCGCCAACGCCCACACCACCGACCACAGGATCGAACCCTTACCCGCGCCCTGGACACCGACCACAAGAATCTGATTGCCCAGCAGCCGAATCCGCCACGCCTTACCCGTCTCCGTCCGACCGATCACGATCCGCTTGAGATCCACGCCCGACGCATCCGCCATGGCCGGGAGCGGCAGCGTGCCGGTCAACGGGTCCGACCGGATCAAGTCCAACTCGATCCGCCCCGGCCCGGTCACCCGCACCCGACACGAGTTCGCGTGAAACGAGTGCGCCAGCCCGGAGGCCCGTTCGGTCCACTGCTCCGGCGCCTGGCCCTGGATCATCCGAACGGCGACCTTGTCCCGCCAGCCTTCCGACCGCACCCGCTTCAACCGAGGCCGGTACTCCCGGCCCTTCGCGGTGCCGGTCAAGTTGGCCAGCCGCATTACCGTGCGCCACTCCCACGCATAGACGCTCATCCGCCGGACCTCAGTGCGCAGCCACCGGCACCGCCGGGTGAAGGACTCCGTGAACCGCCACCACCACACCAGCAACCCCACGATCACCACCGAGGCCACCGCGCCCACCAGGTAGTGACCGGCCCACCAGTCCAACGCCAGGCCCCCGACAAGCAACGTGATCGTGAGCGGGTAGTACCAGCACAGCCGCACCAGCTTGGCCAGAATCCAGATGACCAGCCACGTCAGCACGATCGGGGAGATGATCAGTTTGACCCAGCCGGGCAGCAGGGTCCACCACGGCAACCGAGGCCGGGCGATCTCCAACGGCGCCGGGTCCACCCAGCGCGAACCATCCCGACGCATCACCAACCACCCCGCACAGCCGAGGTGGACCTGGTGATCGTGGGGAACTCCAAGGCCAGCGCGCCGGAGCACGCCGAACATCTCGTGTCGCCAGGCAGCAGCCGAGCGAACCGTTGACATTTCTCACACCGCGTTTGGGTGATACCCCTTGCCGGGGTCCCCGCGGCTTGCTCTACGCTAGGCACAGTCTGCTCCAAGTGGACTGGCACAGAAGCGGAATTAGGTTCCTAGGCCGCTCATCCGCTTCTGTGTCAACAAATTTCCGGTGAGGTAGGGCGCAACAGGCCGTGCAGCATCGCCACACGACCCACCGCGCGTTCTTGTGTCTACTATGGACTTACTGCGTGTTACTGATCACTTAGGACACTTCAGCGCCTGCTCAATCTGGTCGACTTTCTCCTGCTCCAACCAGACACACGCCAACGCTTCCCACCGATGATCCCGGTCGGTCCGGGCCACGCTGGAGAACATCGCCGCACGCTCCCGGAAGAAGTCGCGCTGTTGCTGCGCCGTCGCGTCCTTTGCTGGCGTCATCGGTGTCACCGAGTACGCCTGTTGCAAGGTGGTCACGCCCTCCCCAAAGCGCCGCGACCCCCGTACAGTCATCTCTCACACCTCCTTGGTATTCCTAGGGTCGTGTCCAGGCATGACGGCGGGTTCCAGGCAGCCACCCGAGACACCCGCCGCCCTGCCGGACATGCCGTTGCCTGATCATGACGTCGCCCTGTCCTGCTCACGAATCGTCTGAGCATGGGTACGTTGACGGCGAGCAGCCACGAACGCCTCTCGCGCCAGTACCGGGTACATCTTCCCGATGTCGATCAGGACATCGGCATTCGCCTCATGCCACTCCGCCCGCTCCTCAACAGGAACTGAGTCATTCGGCCGGTTCTCGACCAACTGAACGATCCTGCGCGCGAACTCAGCCGCCCGATCCGTACCCGTCGCTGCCTCCTGCCCCTGCTCACCAATCCGTTCAGCCTGTTGCAGCTCACGGCGAGCAGCCACGTTCGCATCCCGCGCCAGCACCGGGTACAACCCGCCGAGCTCGAACAGGACCTTGGCGTTGCGCTCATGCCAACGCACCCGCTCAACAAGCGGCCCCCCGTTCGGCCGATTCGCCAGCACCTCAACCACCTTCCAAGCGACGTCGACCGCGCTGTACTCCTTCCTAGTCACGGTCGCCCTCCAGCAATTCACGGGCACACTCCCGTGCCGCCTCAGCCGCACGCCGCGCCGACGCCGTATGCGACGAATCAACCCGAGCGATCTCATCCAGGATGTTGGCCTGCCGCAGATACCAGGCCGCCCACTGCACCCTGGTCGCCGACTCGGTAGGCCGCGCCGACCGCAGGTCAGCCAACGCCGCCGCCAACACACTCGGGGAATCACCCGGCCCCTGCATGTCCATCACTGATACCCGCCGCCCGAATCGCCGAGTGGATCACGCGCGACGAAACAACGTCCACTGCGGTCACCCGCCTCAGCAGGCGCGGGCATCCCGTCCGGGTCCAGCCGTTCCGCCAGCACCATGGCCGCATCCGCCAGGTCCAACAGGAACGCCGCGAACATCGCGCGGTCACCCTTCCCAGCCGGTGACGCGATCAACACTTCGCCCGGGTCCAGCGACAGTGACAGGCCCGGCGGATCGTTCTTACTCCCCACCAATACCTCCACTGTCGCTTCCGGCCCCACCGCCCACAACGCCTGACCTAGCCCAGACATCACGCCGCCGACTTCGACGCATCACCGGCCGATGCCGCCTTGCCACCACCCGAGGCACGCGAGCCCGCACCCGCACCGGCCGCCTTGAACCCGGTCGCCCGGAACGCGTACGACTGGTACTTGAACTCACCGTTACCCGCCAGCCGAGGCTCAGCCGTCACACCCTCCAACTCAATCGGCCGCATCCCCGGCAACACCTCACTCGTAGTCGGGACCGGCTGAACGTCACCGACCAACGTGATCGTGAACGACGCCCGCTTCGCGTTGCCCTCATCCGGGTCCGTCACGTTGATCTTCCACTGCCGCTTGCCCGTCAGCTCATCACTCTTCTGCCGCACCGGCCGACCCGACGCCCTGTCCTCCCGAGACTGGTACTCGTTGTCCGGCAACACCTCACCGACCAACACCAGACCCTTCGGGAACGCCTCATCAAACGACACCGGAAACCGGTGTCCCTTTGGGATAGCCATCATTAGTCCTTAGATAGTTGCTGCTTAGTTGCCTTTGCTTGCGCTTCAGGACACGTACATGTCAACCCACGGCCCGCGCTCGAAGCGCCTGGGCCAACTCTCGGGAATCCGACGCGATCTTCAACGCCTCTTCTTGATCCTCTAGCCCGAGCTTCGTGGCGACCGATTCAAAGAACTCGGCCTTCTTCTCGAACCAGTCCGCCCGTTCGTCCCGTGTGGCGTGCTGGTCAGGGAGCTCCCTGGTCAGCTCAGCCAGCCTTAACGCCTGCTCCGCCCTCATGCCGTGGCTGATCATCGATGGCGTCCACCTCCGTCCGTGTCGTCACGCTGAAATCGATCTTGTGTCCGCGTCCTGTAGGAACGGCCGTCGTCTGCGTCTCCTCCGTCCGCCGCCTGTCCGACGACCCGCAGGCGGTCACTTGGCATGCCAAGAGTTGGTATGCCAAGATAACCACAAGACAGGGGACTGGCGCAAGCACTTGGCATGCCAAGTTTGCTCAGAAGGGCGGCGACGTGAACAACAGTGACACTGAGTACATGTATGAGCGGATCGCGAAAGCTCTGCGTGACCAGATACTGACGCGCGAGCTGGCCCCCGGCGGAAAGCTACCCACACAGGACGAGCTATGCGAGGCGTTCGGCGTGTCGCGACAGGTCGCCCGTCAGGCTCTCGATCTTCTCGGAACCGAAGGGCTGATCGATCGGCAACAAGGCGGCCGAGCAACAGTTCGCCTCTACGACCCCCTTGTTCGTAGGGCATCGTTGCACTACAAGTCGTTGCCAGGTGCCCCGTTCGCCGAGGAGGCCCTGGCGACTGATCGCACCCCGCGCTATACCTACGAGACCACGGAAGCGAGGGCAGATCTGGAGACCGCAACGCGCTTGAAGATCGCGGTCGGAGATCCCGTCATACAAACGGACTACATGTCTTACGCGAACGACGAACCTCTCATGATCGTGACGTCGTTCGAACCGCTAGCGATCACCCGGGGAACAGTGATTGAGCGTCCCGAGGAAGGCACCTTCATGGGGGACGGCATCATTGATCGGTTCACAGCAATCGCCCTGCGTCCGACCCGGGTTGTTGAGCGGCTGCACTCCCGAATGCCGCGCCCGTCGGAAGTGAAGCAACTACAGCTCAAGCCGGGGACGCCAGTCCTTGTGATCGTTCGCACCGTGTATTCCGACGACACGCCCGTGGAAACCGGGACGCTGCTATTGGCGTCCAATCAATACAAGCTTGAGTACACGATTCCCGTCGCTCCCCTGACGCCTGGAATTCCATCGTCCGGCGAACAATGAACAAGAACGTGCCACCGGCCAAGGGGCTACCGGTGGCACGCACTCACCCAGGCGATCAACAGTCGATCAGCTCTGGTTTCTGGTTCAAGATCTGCGCTTCCAAGGTGATGAACTCCGCGTACTCCGCAGTCGCGTCGGGCCGGAACGCAGCGACCTTGCAGCAGTTCTGGAAGGCGAGCTGAACCCCGAAGTGACGTTCCATCGCACCGCGAATTGAAGTACTCGCGAGCATCCGGAACAGTTGCCCGTAGCCGGCCTGGTCCGGCGGCGCGATCTCGTTGTACGTTGCCCTGGCGCCTGTACCGTGCAGTTCGTCCACCAGCCGAGTTACAACGGACCAGGCGTACGGCAGCGAGTCACGCACACAGTCAACGAACGCCTGTTCGTCCACCTTGCCCTTCTCGGCCTGTTCGATCAACTCTGGGGGAACGGTCAGTGACATGTGCGTCCTTCCGTCGAAGCGTCGACGCATCCGACGTTAGGCACGAGACGCCATGAAGCACCATGCTCCGAACGGGTTCCATTTCGATGTACGTCGACTTACGAATATGCGCATCCGTTGATAATGGTGGCAGCTCGGAATCCGTCCTGCGTCGCACCACGGTCGAGTCGTCGTGCCGCGCATCAGCCGACACCTGACATGTAGGTACTTGTTGTGTTGCCGAATTTGGCTCTATGGGATCAAGGCGCGCCGCCGCCGGCGGCGCGCATCACGCTCGCGGCTCAGGCCAGCGGCATCGCGACACGACCGGGCTCCCGCTCCGCTCCACCCGGTCGGCCGCCCGCCGAGCCCCAAGCCGCACGCGTGAGTCCCAGCAGCCAACGACGGCGCGCAGGCCCGCACACCCACCCGACAACAACCCGGACATGCCTCAGCCCGCCAGGTCCAACCACACGGAACCGACGGGCTGACAACCCACGACCGCAGCGACCCTCACACGAACTGAACCAGCCGCGGAATCCACTCCATCCGCCCAGCAACAACCCAACGACTTTCATGGGCGTACTTCCAGCATGGTCACCCTGCGCCGCTCCCGCCGGCTCACCCTCCAGCCCCCTACCGATCGGGGCACAGCAACAACGACCGCAACGCGAGGTCACCAAAGGTCCCTCTCCTTTGATCATTTAACACCGGCCCGCCGCCATCAAGGGCGCCTACGGCGTGGCTGCGCCATGGACGCAAGCGCCCACCCTTGACACCGACGACCCGGTGCTAACGCGCGGCAAGGGCGAGGGGTGAGGGGGCGGGCAGGGACCGCCCGAATCACCTTCACACCGCCCGTCACGCCAGGAGGCCGCCACCATGACCGGACAGCTCGCATTGTTCCCCGCCTTCCAGCTCACCCTCTGGACCCGATACGCGCTGAACCAGACCTACGGCCCCGACCGTCCACAAGGGACCAAGGCAGCCAAGGCCAGGCCGTCTACAGGCCGTCCGACGTCCAGCCACGTCCCGCCGCAACCGGACGCAACGAGCACAAACCAGCAGGTCAAAGCGGGTACACTGGGTAACACACTCAGGCCGGGAAAAGCCAGCCGAAAGAAGTACGACTTCCTCATCTACACGACGAGCGCAGGGCTGGTGTTCGCTCAGCTCTTCTTCCAGCCCGCGGGCAAGGAGATCGCATTGCTGCTCTCGTTCGCCGCGGTCGGCATCTCCTTCCTCGTCCGCCCACTCGGCGCATTCCTCGCCGGGCACTTCGGTGATGTCATCGGACGGGCGGGTGATGCTGGTCGTCACGCTCGTCCTGACGGGTACTGCGACGACCCTCATCGGCGCGCTCCCCACCTACTCGCAGGGCGGCATCACGACGCCGATCCTGTTGCTCGCAGGGTCTCTCGGCCGGTGGCGAGCGGGGCGGGGCGGTTCTGATGGCCGTTGAGCACGCCCCCGCGGGCCGCCGCGGTCGCGCGGGTACCTGGCCCCAGTTCGGTGTCCCGCACGGATTCCTTCTCGCGTCGGGGATGACCGCGCTCATGACCGGTGTCATCTCCCCCGGCGAGGCGTATCTGCGGTGGGGCTGGCGCGTGCCGTTCCTGGTGAGCCTTCCGATCGTGCCCCGGTTCAAGCGCCGCCGCCGCCGTCTCCGCGTACCTCCTCGACGAGCGGCTCCACGGTGTTCGCGCCGAAGGAAACCGTCGGCGAACTCGCGGGCGCCCGGTAAGAGATGCACGCGTTGCGCAAGTCAGTCAAGGAGAAGCAATGGTAAGTCATGACACTCGAATCGCGATCATTGGCGGAGGGATGGGCGGGCTGACTGCTGCGATCGCGCTGCGGAGGATCGCCGGAGTCCAGGTCACCGTGTTCGAACAGGCCAGCAAGCTGGGTGAAGTGGGCGCAGGTGTCACGGTCGCGCCGAACGCCGCGCGCGTTCTCGACAGGCTCGGCGTGCTCGATCGGATCAAGCGCGTCGGAGCAGTCCCCGACGGGCACGGCGTCTATCAGAACGCCATGGGCGGCCTGGTGACCGATGCGGCATGGGAGGACTCGGCCAAGCAGTACCAGAACATCGGGATGTACCGCCCGGACCTGATCGACGCCCTGGCGCAGGAGATCGATCCGGAGACAATCCGTCCCGGCCACCGGCTGGCTTCGGTGGAGACCCTGGACCCGGGCGTTCGCGTCGAGTTCGAGAACGGCGCGAACGACGTGTTCGATGCCGTGATCGGAGCGGACGGCATCCATTCGGTGGTGCGGAGAGCCGTCGGCCAGTTCCCTGACCCGGTCTACTCCGGGTACATCTTCTATCGCGGAGTGGTCGACGCATCCCGCCTGCCTGACGATTGGCGCATGATCAGCCAGGTGTGGATGGGCAACCGAAGGCACTTCATGTGCTATCCGCTGCAGCAGCGGAAGCTGTTCAACTTCGTCGCCGGTATCCCGAGCGACAGGCCGCGGGGCGGTGTCTGGTCCGGCCCGGCAGAAGTCAGCGAACTCGCCGCCGAGTTCGCGGGCGCGGACTGGGACCCGAAACTCCAGAAGTTCATCGGGCTCATCGAGCACACATTCTGGTGGGGCCTCTTTGATCACGAACCCCTCACCAACTGGTCCCGAGGGCCGATCACACTGCTCGGCGACGCGGCGCACACGATGCTGCCGCACCAGGGTCAGGGTGTGAACCAGGCGATCGAGGACAGCATGGCGCTCGCCACGTTCCTCGCAGCAGCCGACAGTATCGCCGACATTCCCGAGGCGTTCAGGCGCTACACCTCAGTCCGCATGCAACGCACGGCGATCCTGCAGAACGGCTCTCGCAGGGCCGGAGCCATGTACGACGCACAGTACGAATTCGCGGACCTCAAGAAGCGTGACGCCGATATCCGAGTCGGGCGCGACTTCCGGCGACGCGTGGTGTTCGACTACGACGCACAGAAGGTGGCCGAACAGGCACTCAATCGATTCCGGGGGGTTCAGGGCGCATGACTTCGATCAGCATCATCGGCAGCGGCAAGATGAGCGGGGCGATCGCAGAAGTCGCGACCCGGGCCGGAGCCAGCATCCAGATCATCAAGCGCGGTGCGGAGAGCATGTCCGCAGCGCGTCCTGGTCTCGACTATGGCGTCATGGGCGACAAGCTCATCGGAGACCTGGTCGTGCTCGCCGTTCCGTACGGGGCGTACCCGAGCATCGTCGAGCGCTATCGGGACCAGCTCCGCGAAAAGGTCGTCGTCGACATCAGCAACCCCATCGATTTCTCCACCTTCGATCAGTTGAAGTCGCCCGCCGACTCATCCACCGCCGCCGAACTCGTGAAGCTGCTGCCGGCGGGCACGGCAGTCGTCAAGGCGTTCAACGTCAATCTCGGAGACACGCTCGCCAGCGGCACGAACGGCACGACACGCACGACCGTCCTGTTCGCCGGCGACTACGCGGATGCGAAGATAGCCGTCGCGGCGTTCATCGAGGCGGCAGGAATGCGTGCGGTTGACGTCGGCCCTCTCACCCGCGCAAGGGAGCTCGAGGCGATGGGCTTCCTCCAGATCGTGCTGGCAGCGCTCGGCAAGACGCGTTACGAGTCGGGCTTCACGCTGCTGGAGTGAGGTTGGGGCCGGAATGGTCGAGGCCCGCAGGCGATCATGGTCCCATCGTGGCTTTGATAGCGAGTCCCTGCGACAGTCCCGATCGTCAGCGTTCTAACGTAGCCCGGAAATTGAAGCCGGATGGACAACTCCGGCAACCGAGCAGAAACCAGGTCATCGGGCCGCCGGTCGACCAGCGCCCAACTGGTCAGCGTGGGCAGGTCGGCGCCCGGCCGGAACCGCCGCGACCGCGAGCAGGGACGTGTGCCCGAACACGGCCAAAAAGGCCGCCACGGTAGCCGGCTCGGTCATCACCCACCCCCTCGCCTCTCCCTCGTCCGTAGGTTGCGCTTTGCGTATCAGTTCGCCTGGTACCGGGAAGCGTCGCCCTGATGATCGCCGCCGCATGGCTTCGGCGTCCAACGGAGAACAGATGAGGCGCATGCGGGTGGGCGTCCACCGGACTGTGCTCGTCGTGGATATGGAGGAGTTCGGGCAGGGGTGGCGAACCACACCGCGCCAGGTCGCCGTCCGGGAGGGTTTGGACCGGGCGTTGCGCCGGGCATTCGACGACGCCGGTCTGCCCTGGGTCGACTGCCGGGTGGAAGACCGCGGAGACGGGGCCGGTCCCCGTCGCGGTGAAGGAAACGTGCGCGACCGGCTGGATCTGCTGCCCTGATCATCCATATCCCGCGATCCGCCGCCAGGAGCTGCGATGACGAAGTTTGTCGGTTGTGCTCTTCCGATCACGGGTGGCCGTGCGACAAGGTGGAGGTGATTCCGGTGGGAGGACGTGGAAATGTCAACTGTGGTGGATGGTGTATCAAAGTCGAGTGATGTTCCGTTTCTCAACATTGTTGATCCAGAATTCGACTTCACCGCTTCGTCGGTCGTCGAAGCGCAGGCGAAGAGCTGGTACGCGGACAGTCCGATCGGTCTGCTGGTTCTGCGTTATGCCGAGGCCAACGCGTTGCTGCGGGATCAGCGGCTGGACCACAACGGCAAACGCTATCTGGAGATGAACGGCGTTTTCGACGGCCCGATCTACGACTGGTTCGTTCCGATGATCGTGAACCATGACGGGGCGGACCATCATCGGCTGCGTGGCCTGGTCGGCAAGGCGTTCACCCCGCGGATGGTCAACGGGTTGCGGCCGTTCATGCGGGCGAAGGCGGAGCAGTTGGCTGATGAGCTGGCGTCGGTTGGGGTGTGTGAGTTCATCGCGGACTTCGGCAATCCGTTGCCGCTCGCGGTGATGTGTGAGCTGCTTGGCGTGCCGGCTGAGGACTATGACACGTTCCGGGTGTGGACCACGGATGTCGGTCTGGTGTTCAGTCTGGCTCATGGTGGGGACATTCGGGCTCGGGTCGAGGCGGCGTTGGTCGGCTTGACTGGTTATGTCGATGCGTTGATGACGGCCAAGGCGGCCGCGCCGGGCGACGATCTGATCTCCGCCCTGGTGGTGGCCCAGCGGGATGATGGCCGGGTCAGTCGGGCGGAGTTGGCCAACCTCATCGTCACCCTGGTCTTCGCGGCGCACGACAGCACCCGCCATCAGCTCGCCAACGCGATGGTGGCCTTCGCCAGGCACCCCGAGCAGTGGAATCTGCTGTCCGCCCGGCCCGAGCTGGCCGACCAGGCCGTCGAGGAGGTCATGAGATGGATCCCGTCGGCAACGACCGTTCGCCGGTTCGCCGCACAGGACTTCGACTACCAGGGCCTGCACATCGCCAAGGACACGTTCATCATGATCTGCGTGACCATCGCCCAGCGTGATCCGCGTGTTTTCGCTGATGGTGCCAGGTTTGACATCACTGCTGTCCGGAAGGGGTCGGCCCTCTTGCAGTTTGGTGCCGGACCGCATCATTGTTTGGGTGCCGCGCTCGCGCGGGCCGAGATGAGCGAGGCTCTTCCCGTGCTCGCCTCCCGGCTGGGACCACCGGTCGTTGACGGCCCGCTCACCTGGCGCCCACCCATCGGAATCCACGGCCCGAACGCACTCCCGCTTCGCTTCGGCCGCCACGACTGAATGTCACCTGTGGACTGTGTCAGTCGTGCGGCTTGACCAGTTCTTCCCACGCGGCGCGGAGGTCGGCCTGGATGCCGCGTTGGCTTAATGGCCGGGTGGTCGGCCGGTCGTGATGGGTGATTCTGCCTGGTGAGTAAGACAGTTACGTTGTGGTCAACGGCCGGTTCCGTCGGGTTCCACGGGCCCGTGCGGTCAGTCACCGCGGCGGGCAGTGCGGTGACTGTCACGGGGACCCGGGTGAGTGGGTGGCCAGGCGTCCGGCGATGGTGAATACAGGCGTGGCCGCAGGAGTTTGGGTTCCAAGCCACAACCGGCGCGTCGTCTCAGTGTTGGGAGATCGTCGTATCCTGTCCCTGACCAGCATGGGCAGACGCTGGTCAGGTGAACCCGCTCAACGCCGCGGGCCACCCCAGACCAACGCCGCCGCAAGGCCGTAGCCCGCGGTCATCGTCAGGCTCATGGACAGCGGCCCGGCGCCACCCAGTGACACCAGGGGCGCCACGACCGGGCCGAGGGCGAACAACGACGTCCCGAGCAGAGCCGCCGCCGTGCCCGCGCGGTCGCCGTGGTCGGCCAGTGCGAGGGCGGAGCCGTTGGACTGGGCGCCGCCGGTCGCGAACATCAGCAGGGCCAACGGAATCAGAAACGCCACCAGGCCGGCGTCGAACAGGACCGTGACCAGCATGGCCGTCCCCGCCAGGGCGGTGGTGACTGTGGCGACGGTGTACATGCGAACCAGGCCCAACCGCCGGACAAGGGCACGGTTGAGCTGGGCGCCGAGGACGGCCATGACCGCGTTCGCGGCGAAGCAGACGCTGAACCACTGCGGTGTCAGGGTGTAACTGTTCTGCAGGACGAAACTGACCGACGCCAGATACGTGAAGAACGCGGCGCCCCCGAACATGTTGACGAACAGGAAGCGCAGGAACAGCCGGTCCCGCAGCAGCACACCGAACTCGCGGCCGGCGGACTTCGGCGGGGCACTTTCCGGCAGGCACGTCAACGCCAGCACGAACAGTGCGACGCCGATCCCCGCCAGCACAACGAAAATCCCCCGCCAGTCCATCACCGCCGCCAGTTGCCCACCGACGACCGGCGCCACGATCGGCGCGATCGCACCCACCGTCGTCAACAACGCCAGCAGCCGCGCCAGCTCGACACCGTGCGCCAGGTCGCGCGCGACGGCCAGCGAGATCACGATGCCCGCCGACCCGCACAGCCCCTGTAGGAACCGCGCCACCAGCAACAGCCAGATCGACGGCGCCACCGCGCACACCAACGACAGTACGGCGAACAGCCCGACACCGGCCAGCAGGGGACGGCGTCGGCCGAGCCGGTCGCTGAGCGGACCCACGACCAGCTGGCCGAACGCCAGCCCCAACATGCACACCGACATCGTCGCCTGCGCCAGGCTCTCGCTCGTGCGCAGGTCGGTGGCGAGCCGGGGCAGTGCCGGGAGATACAGATCCATCGAGATCGGCCCGAAGATCTCCAGCATCCCGAGAACGACCGCCATCCGCCGTGGACTCACCCGGGTGGCGACCTGCGGCACGCTCATGTGGCTCGCAGGATCCGCCGCAACCACGACAACCGGGCGGCCACGGCCGACCGGGACACCTCGGCGTCGGGGGAGAAGCCCGCGAAGCCGTGATACCCGCCCGCCCACACGTGCAACTCCGCCTGACCACCGGTTGCCCAGATCCGCAGCGCGTAGTCGGTCGCCTCGTCCCGGAAGATCTCCGCCGCGCCCACGTCGATGAACGCGGGCGGCAGACCGGAGACGTCCGGAGCGCGGGCGGGCACCGCGTACGGCGAAGCTTCGTCGGTGCCGCGCAACGGGCCGAGCAGGGCGTTCCACCCGGTGTCGTTGTTGTTGCGGTCCCACGCGCCCAGCCCGTCGTACTGCCGGGTGGACACCGACGTGTTGCGGTCGTCGATCATCGGGCACAGCAGCATCTGCCCGGCGATGGCCGGACCGCCGCGATCCCGGGCCAGCAAAGCAACTCCGGCGGACAGTCCACCTCCGGCGCTCGCGCCCGTCACCACGATTCGGTCCGGGTCGACGCCCAGCTCCGAGGCGTGCTTGGCGGTCCACACCAGACCCGAGTAGCAGTCCTCGACCGCGGCGGGCGCGGGATTCTCCGGCGCCAGCCGGTACTCGACGGTGACCCCGACCGCGCCGAACCTCAGCACGTCCTGGATCAGCCCGTCCAGACCGAAGAACCGGTTGCCCAGCACCATTCCGCCGCCGTGGATGCTGTACAGGGCGGGCGCGTCCGCGATCGGTGCCTTCGGGCGGACGATGGTCACGGTGACGTCCGGGGCACCCGGCGGGCCGGGCACGGTCCGGTCCTCGACATCGACCGGGTGGTCGCCGATCATGTCGGCGACCGGCGGGATGATCGTGTCGAAGTGCGCGCGGTTGGCGAGGATCGTGTCCGCGCGCAACGGGATCCGCTCCACCAGGTCCAGGAACGCGGCGAGGCCCGGCTCCAGCTCCGGGTCATAGGGGACAGGGGTGGTCATAACCCGAGCACCCGGCGCAGCCACGAGTTCCGCGTCGCCAGCGCGGCCTTGCTGATGTGCCACTCGGGGACGTAGATGTCGAACCCGTGGAACGCACCGCTCCACACGTGCAGTTCCGCCTGCCCGCCGGTGGCCCAGATCCGCAGGGCGTACTGAGTGTCCTCGTCCCGGAACGGCTCCGCGCTGCCCACTTCGATGAACGCGGGCGGCAGCCCGGACAGGTCCGTGGCGCGGGCCGGGGCGGCGTACGGCGACACCGCGTCCGTCCCGGCGTCCGCGCCCAGCAGGGACTGCCAGCCCGCGATGTTCGACTCGCGGGTCCACGTCCCGATCCCGGCGTACTGGTGGCTGGCGACCGTGGTGTTGGTGTCGTCGATCATCGGGCACAGCAGCAGTTGCCCGGCGACGTGCGGGCCGCCGCGGTCCCGGGCGAGCAGCGCGACCCCGGCGGACAGGCCGCCGCCCGCACTGCCGCCCATGACCACGATCCGGTCCGGGTCGATGCCCAGCTCCGACGCGTGTTTGGCGGTCCACACCAGACCCGCGTAGCAGTCCTCGACCGGTGCCGGATGCGGGTGTTCGGGGGAGAGCCGGTACTCGACGTTGACCGCGACCACGCCCAGTTCCAGGACCAGGGCGAGCAGCCGGGGCACGTCCATGTCGCGGTGGCCGACCATCATGCCGCCGCCGTGGATGTTGTACAGGCCGGGAACCGGCCGGTCGAAGTCGCGCGGTGAGATGATCGTGACCGTCAGGTCGGGCGCGCCCTCCGGCCCCGGGATCGTCCGCTCTTCGACGGTGACGGGTGCGTCCCCGACGGCCTCGGCCGCGGGTGTGAACATCGCGGCCATGGCCTGCCGTATCGCTGGGACGGTCTCAGGCGTGAACGGCGGGGCATCCTGCGGCACGATCTCGGCCAGCGCGGGTTCGATCTCGGGATCGAACGGAACAGGGGTGTACTCGGTCATCACGGCCCTTCCACAGGTCGGCGGATCGGTCAGGGGAGACGGGGGTCGATGACGGCCCTTGACCTCGTCGAGCCGGTGCATGGCCGCGATCCGGTCGGACGCCTGGGACAGGCCGCCGAACAGTGTGTCCCACGGCATCCCCGCCGGCGAACGTGAGGTCGGGACGGTCATCAGGCTCCTTCCGGTGACAACCTGGCCACGTGATGGTTTAGTCTACGGGTGTCGACAAAAATGTCGAGACCCTGTGACACCTCTGGGAGCTCCCGTGCCGTTACCCCACGCGGATCTTGTCCTGCGCGGCGGACCGGTCCACACCATGGCCGGCGCCGGCTCGGGGACCGCCATCGCCGTCCACGCCGGGCACGTCCAGCGGGTGGGCGACGCCGCCGACTGCACCGACCTCGTCGGCCCGCGCACCGAGGTCGTCGACCTCAACGGCCGCGCGGTCATCCCCGGCATCAACGACGCCCACCTGCACGCGACCTGGCTGGGCGCGTTGTGGCCGGACACCCTGTTCGGTGGCGAACAACCAGGCCCGGCTCCCGAGCGTCCACTGCGTACGGTCGAGGACCAGCGGGCGGCGATCCTCCGCGCGGGTGATCTGCTGGCCCGGCTGGGAATCACGAGCTACACCGAACCCGGCCTCGGCCCCGGCGAGGACGAGGGCGCCACGGGCGCGTTCGGCTCGTCGGTCGTGGCGCAGTACCGGTCGCTGGCGGCCGAGGGGAAGCTGCGGGCGCGGGTCACCACCCTCTGGCTGTACGGCGAACTGGACGGGCCGAGCACGCTGGCGGATTTCCGGGCCGGACTGGCCGCGATGGACATGTCCACGCCCGACCCGCGGCTGCTGCGGTTCGCGGGTGTGAAGATCTTCGCCGACGGCATTCCGCCGATGCGCACCGCCTGCACGTGCTACCCCGACGGCACCCGGCCGGACCTGCTCGTCGCGGGCGAGAACTCCGCTGAGCGCGAGGACAACCTCAGGCGGATGATCCTGGCCGCGCACCAGGCCGGGCTCCAGGTCGGCGTGCACGCCACCGGCGACCACGCCATCGAACTGTTCCTGGACGCCGTGCAGCAGGCGGGGAAGTCCGATCTGCGGCACTACGTCATCCACGGCGACCTCGTGAGTCCCGCGCAGCTCAAGCGAATGGCCACCCTGGGCGTCGGACTGTCGACCCAGGCGGGCATCGCGGTCCGTACCGCGGATCTCGTCACCGCCGCGCTCGGGCCGGACCGGAGCACGTGGCCGCTGCAGGAGGCGTTCGACGCGGGCGTCCCGCTGTGCCTGTCGTCGGACGCGCCCGTACTCTCACCGGACTGGCGTAGTGAGATCGCCGCCGCGGACGAGCTTCTGGGTCCGGCCGCGAATCCCCGGGAACGTGTGGCGAGGCTGCTTCGTTGCTACACAGTGCATTCAGCGCGCCAGGACGGCGCCGAGTCGTGGAAGGGCACGCTGGCCGAGGGGATGGTGGCGGACCTGTGTGTGCTGGCCGCTGACCCGTTGGCGCTGACCGCCGCCGAACTGCCCGATGTGGACGTCGAGATGACGGTTCTGGGCGGGCGGGTCGTGCACGCGAAGTGATGGCCGGGCAAGCCTGGTGGTCGCCGGGTTTATTGCCTACGCTCGTAGAAACTTGCGAGAGGAGCCAGCATGGCCGTCCCCACCCCCGACCGGATCGTCGACATCGCGATTGGCTACATGGGTGCCAAGCAGTTGTTCGCCGCGTCCCGCATCGGGCTTTTCCGTTCGCTCGCCGACGGTTCACGTACGGTCGCGGAACTCGCTGAGGCGACCGGCGTGAGCGAGCAGATCGTCCGGACCCTGGCCGACGCCATGAACGCCCAGGGCCTGCTCGACCGCGACAACGGCCGCTACGCGCTGGCCGACGACTCGGCGGAGTACCTCGGCGGTGCGGGAGTGACCGACCTGGCGCCGTTCCTGACGTTCCTCAACGAGATCAGCTACGGCCACTGGCTGCAGTTCGACTCCACAGTGGACACGACAACACCGGGTGACCTGCGGATGGACGACGCCCGGTGGGGCACGTTCATGGCCGGGGTGATGCGGTACAACGCGCTGCACGCGGCGATGCTGGCCCGCGGCTTCGACTTCACGCCGTACAAGTCCATGTTGGACCTGGGCGGACTGTCGCCGGAGTTCGCCATCGGCGCGCTGCGGGCCAACCCGGACCTGACCGTGCGTTTCGTCTTCGCGGACATGGCCACGCAGGGCATCACGGACGCGCTCGCGGCGGCCGGGTTCAGCGATCGGGCGACCGTCGAACCGGCCGCCACCGAGACGGCCGCCCCTGTGGGCGAGCACGACATCGTCATGGTCAACCACGTCGTTCACCGCTTCACCGCCGAGCAGAACCGGACGATCCTCGCCAACGCCCGTGCGGCGGCGAACCCGGGAGCGACCCTCCTGCTGCTCGACTTCTTCCTGGACGGCGACGCCCGCCAGCGCCGGATCGACGCCCTGCACGCGGGCGAGTACTTCGTCATCGACGGCACCGTGGTCCATCCTGAGGCCGAGGTACGGGAGTGGCTGGCCGGTGCCGGCTGGCGGCAACGGGACGTCCTGGTCCTGCCCGGCAGTCCGCGCGTGCTGGTCGCCGAAGCGGTCTGAGCCGCGACCTGCCAGAACGAACATCCCACGTCAACGCTCGTAGACGATCGGTTATCAGGCGGATAACGGCTGGTCGGTGACCCGTTGATTTTTTTGCCGACAGTCGTAGACTAACCCGAACTCCAGCTCCCCGAGAGAAGGACTCGATGACGAGGACACGGACAGCGGCGCTGGTCGCAGCGGTGCTCGCGGCCGCCATGGCGCTCGCCGGATGCACCAGCTCCAGCGGCGACACCAGCGGCGGCGGGGGCGGCGCGGGTACCGACGAACTCAAGGCCGGGGTGTTCCTGGACGTGACGTCCTGGGACCCGGCCCTCGCGGACATCGGCTTCGACGGGCCGTACCTGTCCGCCGTTTACGATCCGCTTGTGGCGCTGGACAAGGACGCCCAGCCGGTGCCCGCGCTGGCCACGTCCTGGGACTGGTCGCCCGACCGGCTCACCCTCACCCTGCATCTGCGCCAGGGCGTCACGTTCGACGACGGCCAGAAGTTCGACGCCGCCGCGGCGGTCGCCAACCTGCAGCACCTCAAGTCGGGTGTGCGGTCCGGCCAGGCGTACCTGAACGTGGCCGGCGTCGAGGCCAAGGGCGCGGACGCGGTGGACGTCCATCTGTCCAAACGGGACGACGCGCTGCTGTACTTCATGGGCCTTGGCCGCAGCTGGATGGCCTCGCCCGCGGCGATCCAGGCGGGCTCGCTGGCCAACGGCCCGGCCGGGTCCGGCCCGTACACCTATGACAAGACGCAGTCGACGCCGCAGTCCCAGTACGTCTTCACCAAGAAGAAGGAACACTGGGACGCCACGACGTACCCGTTCCAGACGGTACGGCTGTTGCCGATCACCGACCAGACGGCCAGCTTCAACGCGATGCTGTCCGGCCAGCTCAACGTCCAGTTCGCCAACGCCGCCAACCTGCCGAAGGCCCAGCAGAACGGCTGGAACGTCGCGCAGAAGGCGTCGTCGTGGGTGGGCGTGCAGTTCGCCGACCGCACCGGCGCACAGGTCAAGGCGCTCGGTGACCAGCGCGTCCGGCAGGCCATCGGCTATGCGTTCGACGCGGCGGGCATCCTCAAGGCGGTCGGCAACGACTCCGGCACGGTCACCGACCAACTGTGGCCTGTGGACAGTCCGATCTACGACAAGTCCATGAACGACAAGTACAAGACCGACATGGCCAAGGCGAAGAAGCTGCTCGCCGACGCGGGCTACCCGAACGGCTTCTCGGTGAAGATGCCGATGTCGCCGATCTTCCAGGCGTGGCAGCCGGCCGCGAACCAGACGTTCGGCGAGCTGGGTGTCAAGGTCGACTGGCAGAACATGCAGATGCCGGACTACCAGAAGAACGCGCCCACGTACCCGATGTTCCTCGCGGTGATCGCCATGGACGCCAACGACATGGCCACGCTGACCGACCAGGTCACGTCCGCGCAGTGGTACAACCCGAACCCGTCTCTTGACAAGTTCCCCGAGGTGAAGGCCCTGGCGGACCAGGTCGAGAAGGCGGACCCGGGCCCGGCGCAGGCGCAGCTGCTCAAGCAGCTCAACGCCAAGCTGGTCGACCTGGCCTGGTGGGATGTCTGGTACCAGGCGAACAACATGTACTTCAGTGTCAAGGGGATCACGGTCACGCCGATCACCGGCATGATGTTCCCGACGCTCCGGTTCATCCAGCGCGGCTGACGCGCCCGACCCGGCCGGCCCGATCTGTCTACACTGGACAGATCGGCCGGTGAGGAGCAGGAAATGCTGACGTTCGTCGCGAAACGCCTGGTGTCGGGGATTCTGCTGCTCGTGGTCGTCACCAGTGCGACGTTCTTCCTGGCGCACCTGGCGGTCGGCGATCCGACCGCCGGGCTGCTCGGCAACAGCGCGACGCCGGCCCAGCAGGCCGCGTTGCGCGCGAAGATCGGGTACGACCAGCCGCTGCTGAGCCAGTTCGGCACGTGGTTCTCGCACGCGATCACCGGCGACTTCGGCTCGTCGTGGCGCAACTTCCAGCCCGTCGGCGACCAGATCGCGCTGCGGGTGCCGGTGACACTGTCGGTCGTCGCGTTCGCGACGCTGCTCGCCGCCGTGCTCGGCCTGGTCGTCGGTGTGGCGACTGGGCTGCGGCCCGGCGGCCTGCTCGATCGCGGGCTCAAGCTCGCGTCCGTGGTGCTGTTCGCGCTGCCCGGGTTCTGGATCAGCCTGGTGCTGGTGACGTGGTTCGGCATCCAGCTGAAGTGGTTTCCGGCGGTCGGGTACGTCTCGCCGGACCGTTCGGTGGGTGAGTGGCTGCGGTCGATCACGCTGCCGTCGGTGTCGCTGGCGCTCGGCGCGATCGTCATGGTCGCCGAGCAGCTGCGCAACGGGTTCCTCCAGGTCGCCGGCCAGGACTTCGTCCGCACGCTGCGAGCCCGTGGCCTGTCGAAGCGGCGGGTCACGATGCACGTGCTGCGCAACGCCTCACCGGCCGCGCTGACCGTGCTGGCGCTGATGTTCGTGGGGCTGCTCGGCGGGGCGATCGTCGTGGAGATCGTGTTCAACCTGCCCGGGATCGGCAGCCTGACCCAGTCCGCGTCCCAGATCGGGGACATCCCGGTGCTGCTCGGCCTGACCGCCGTGACCGTGGTGTTCGTCGTCATCGTCAACTTCCTGCTCGATCTCGTGCTCGGGTGGGTCAACCCGAAGGTGCGCGAGCGATGACCGCAGCCCCGTTCCCCGCCACCCTGGCGCCCGTCAAGCGGATCTCGCTGGTACGGCGGTATTTTCGGCGGCCGGTTGGGGTGGCCGCCCTCGCTGTGTTCGTGGTCGTCGTCGCCCTCGCGGCCCTCGCGCCGTTGCTGGCGCCGTTCGACCCCAACCACGTCGACTTCGCCCTCACCCACGCCGCCCCCGGTAACGGTCATCCGCTCGGCGGCGACACCGCCGGACGGGACCTGTTCAGCCGTCTGCTCTACGGCGCCCAGACCACGCTGTACGGCGCGGTGATCACGTGTGTCGCCGGTCTGCTGCTGGGTGTCCCGGCAGGCGTCACCGCCGGGTACCTCGGCGGCGCGACCGACCGGATCTGCTCGTGGATCAGCGACGCGTTGCAGTCGGTGCCGGTCATCATCGTCCTGCTGGTCGTCGCGGCGGGCACCGGGCAGAACTTCACGGTCCTGATGATCGCGCTGGGCGTGTTCTTCGCGCCCGGCTACTACCGGATCACCCGCGCGCGGGCGTTGGCCGTTCGCAAGGAGCCGTACATCGACGCCGCCCGGGTCGCGGGCGTGACCACCCCGCGCATCCTGCGTACGCACATGATGCGCGCGGTGTACGCGCCGATCATCGTGCAGACCGCGCTGACTGCCGGGATCGCCATCGGTTTGCAGGCGGGCCTGCAGTTCCTCGGCATCGGGTCGGCGTACACGCCGAGCTGGGGCCAGATGATGCTGGACGGCTTCCAGAACATCCTGACGTATCCGTTGATCCTGCTGTGGCCGTCGATCGCGCTGGGCGTCACCATCGCCGCGCTGGCGTTCATCGGCTCCACCCTGGCGGACCTGGTCAGTGTCCGCGTCGAACAACCCACCAGACGGGCTCGGGCCCGGGTTCGGGAAGCCCTCGTCGCGCCCGTGGGCTTGCCGGATCGGGGCCCGAGCGGCCAACACGCCCACTCCGCCGAGGAATGCGCGCTGCGGGTGGAGAACCTGCGCGTCGGGTACTCGGCGCCGGCCGGAGTGAAGGAGGTGGTCCGCGGGGTGTCGTTGGACGCCGCCCCGGGTGAGGTCCTCGGCATCGTCGGCGAGTCCGGGTCGGGCAAGACACAGACCATCTTCGCCGTCCTCGGCCTCCTTCCCGCCGGCGGCACCGCGGCTGCGGACGGCATCTGGGTGGACGGCCGCGAAGTCGGCGGCCTGCCGCCGAAGGAGCGTGCGGCGCTGCTCGGCCGGTCGATCGGGTACGTCCCCCAGGAGCCCATGACCAACCTCGACCCGTGCTACCCGATCGAACGGCAGCTGGTCGAACCCCTGCGGCACGTGCACGGCCTGTCGAAGGCAGCGGCCCGGGCCCGCGCCCGTGAGGTGCTCGTGCGGGTGGGCATCACCGACCCCGACCGGGTGCTCTCGTGCTACCCGCACCAGATCTCCGGCGGCATGGCCCAGCGCGTGCTCATCGCGGGTGCCGTGGCCGGGCGGCCGTCGCTGCTCGTCGCCGACGAGCCCACGACCGCCCTGGACGTCACCGTGCAGGCCGAAGTGCTTGAGCTGCTGCGGGAGTTGCGGCAGGAGTACGGCATGGCGCTGGTGATCGTCACGCACAACTTCGGGGTCGTCGCGGACATCTGCGACCGGGTCGCGGTGATGAAGGACGGCCGGATCGTGGAGACCGGCCCGGTGGAGCGGATCTTCCGGCAGCCCGAGGACCCCTACACGGCCGAGCTGATCAGCGCGTCCCTGGACGACGCCGACGGCCGCGACGAACTGGACGATCGGTGGACCCGGGACCACCCCGCGCCGGACCGGAGCCCGGCCCGCACGGGCGGAGAGGAGACTGGTCGATGAGCGCCCTGCTCGCCATCGACGACCTGGTCGTCGACTACCGGCTCCGCCGTCGGTCCAGATTCCGTGCCCTGAAAGGGGTTTCGCTGTCGGTCGGGCCGGGGGAGTGCGTCGGCCTGGTCGGCGAGAGCGGGTCCGGGAAGTCCACGCTCGGCAAGGCCGTGCTCGGGCTCGCCACCGTGACGTCCGGGCAGATCATGTTCGACGGTCAGGACGTGACGCACCTGCGCGGCGCGGCCCGGCGGCGGCTGGCCAACGACATCCAGGTCGTGTTCCAGGACCCGTACGGCTCGTTGGATCCCACGATGACGGTCGGCGAGATCCTCGCGGAGCCGCTCGTGGTGGCCGGGGTGACACAGGCGAAGGCGGTCGTCGCGGAGATGCTCGACCGCGTGCGGCTGGCCGCCGACTCCGTGCACCGGTACCCGAGCGAGTTCTCCGGCGGGCAACGCCAGCGCGTCGCCATCGCGCGGGCACTCGTGCGGCGGCCCCGGCTGATCGTGTGCGACGAGCCGGTGAGCGCGCTCGACCTCACCACCCAGGCCACCATCCTGGACCTGTTCATCGACCTGCAACGGGAGACCGGCGTGTCGTACCTGTTCGTCTCGCACGACCTCGGTGTCGTGCGTCGTGTCTGCCATCGCGTCTCCGTGATGTACCAGGGGGAGATCGTCGAGTCCGGGGCCACCGGACCGGTCACACGCGAGCCCGTACACCCGTACACCCGACGCTTGCTGCTCGCGTCGCCCGTCGCCGACCCGGTCCGCCAGGCCGAACGCCGCAACACGTGGCTTGGCCTGCGCGAACCGGCCTGAACTAGAGTCACCAGTCATGCCGAAGGTCATCGATCACGATCAGCGGCGTCGGGAAATCGTCGAAGTCGCGAAGAAACTGATCATCGAGGGCGGCTTCGAGGCGGCGACGATGCGCAGCATCGTCACCGCGGCCGGTTTCGCCAACGGCGCCCTCAAGCACTACTTCGCGAGCAAGGACAGCATCATCGCGGCGACGTTCGAGAGTGTGCTGAAGGAGACCGAGCAGCACATGCTGGCGCTGGACCCCGACCTGAGCCCACTGGCGGCGCTGCGTGGCTTCGTCGAGGCCGCGATGCCGCTGGACGCGCACCGGATCACGTCCGCGCGGGTGCTGCTCGTGCTGTGGGAGCACTCGGTCGCGAACCCCGACCTGGCCCGGCAGTACCGCGACCTGCTCACGAACTGGCGGGGCGAGTTGACCAGGAGGATCGCGGCGGCCCGGGACAAGGGCGAGCGGCCGTCCGCGCCCCTTGTCGGCGTGTTCGCGGACGAGATCATCTCGGTGGCCATTGGCGCCAACGTCGCCAGCCTGATGCACCCGGTCGGCGATCTCATCGACCGGTACACGGCCTACGTCGACGCGTTGATGAAGCGGATCGCCCACTGACCCGATCACTCCGGGATGGCCCCGGTTCTGGCCGGTCGTAACGCTCGACCGCTGGGCCACGATTCGTCATGGTGACGGCGATGGGCTGTTCGGCCGGGCGGTGGAGGTTGCCAGTGTCCAGGTTCGTTCGTCTCCTTTCGGTTTTCGTGGTGGTCGGTACGCTCCTGTGGTCGAACGTGCTGGTATCGGCGTCTTCAGCGGTCGCGCAGCCGTGCGATCCGCCGGTTGCCAGCAAGGTCGCCTGCGAGAACACGCTGCCGGGAAACCCCGACTGGCAGGTCGCCGCCATTGACGACTCGATTGTCGGTTTCACCGACGACATCAGCTACTCACCTGGCGCGACGGTCAACTTCAAGGTGAAGACCACGGCCAGCGCTTACCAGATTTCTGTTTACCGGCTTGGTTACTACAACAACGCGGGCGCACGACTCGTCGGCACCGTGCAGCGAACCACGCCACAGACCCAGCCGCCTTGCCTGGACGGTGATTCCACCGGGCTGGTCGACTGCGGGAACTGGGCGACCTCGGTCAGCTACACGCTGCCGGCCACAGCGGTGTCCGGCGTCTATTACGCTGTTCTGCATCGGCTGGACACGATGGGGGAGAGCGAGATCGTGTTCGTCGTACGGGACGACGTGAGCCGGTCGGACGTCCTGTTCCAGACGGCTGACTCGACCTGGCAGGCGTACAACACCTACGGCAACGGCACCAGCAACCCGACGGGCAGCAGCCTGTACAACGGGACCGGGCCCGGCAACGGTGGGTCGGCGTACAAAGTGAGCTACAACCGGCCGATCGTCGCCGGTCAGGGCGAGAACAACTTCTTCTTCAACGCCGAGCTCCCGATGCTGAAGTTCCTGGAGCGCAACGGTTATGACATTAGTTACACGACCGATGTGGACAGTGCGCGGCGTGGTGACCTGATCCGGAACCACAAGGTCTTCATGCCGGTCGGGCATGACGAGTACTGGTCGAACGAGCAACGCGCCAACGTGGAGGCGGCGAGGGCCGCGGGCGTGAACATGGCGTTCCTGACCGGCAACGACATCTTCTGGAAGACCCGGTGGGAAGCGAGCACTGACGCGTCCCACACGAACTGGCGGACTCTGGTCTGCTACAAGGAAACCAAACCAGGTCAGGTCGACCCGAACCCGACGGTGTGGACGGGTACCTGGCGCGATCCGCGGTTCAGTCCGCCGAAGGACGGCGGGCGGCCGGAAAACTCCCTGCTGGGGCAGATATTCACGGTGAACGGTGTCCGAAACGACTCGTTGGCCGTGCCGGCCGCGTACGGCAAGATGCGGCTGTGGCGCAACACCTCCTTGGCCACCTCGAACACCACTTACACCTTCCGGCCGGGAACTCTCGGGTATGAGTGGGATTCGGTGGAGGACAACGGGTTCCAGCCGCCTGGTGTGGCTCAGTTGTCGCGCACGTCCGTGACCATGACCGGCGAGTTCGTGCTCCAGAACTACGGTGACGTGTACGGTCCAGGCACCAAGGTCCACGCGTTGACCATGTACCGGGATCAGTCGAGCGGCGCTTTGGTGTTCGCGGCGGGGACCGTGCAGTGGTCGTGGGGACTGGACAACGAGCATCTGTTCGCCACCGGGACACCGACCGCGGACGTCCGGATGCAGCAGGCGACGGTGAACCTCCTCGCCGACATGGGTGTACAACCCGGCACGCTGATGCCCGGGCTGGTCCTGGCGACCGCGTCCACGGACGTCGCCGCGCCGGTGGTGACCATCACCCCGTCGCTCCCGCCTGTCGTTGGCTCGCCGTACACCGCCAGCGGGACGGTCTCCGACATCGCGGGCAAGGTCGCGGGAGTTGAGGTCTCGGTCGACGGAACCACCTGGCATGCCGCCGACTGGCCGGCCGGCGGGAGCACCTGGCAGTACGTGTTCACGCCGTCAGCCTCGGGCCCGAGCACGGTCCGGGTACGGGCGGTGGACGACTCCGCCAACCTGTCCGCGCCTGTGAGCCAGGCCCTTGTCGTGAGTCCGCGACCGTGCCCGTGCAGTATCTGGTCCACTAGCACGGTACCTGGCGTGCCGGCGGCCAACGACTCGACCGCGGTGGAGTTGGGGGTGAAGTTCCAGGCACAGGCGGCCGGCAACATCCGAAGCGTCAAGTTCTACAAAGGACAAGGCAACACCGGTACGCACACCGGTACACTGTGGACCGCGACCGGCCAGTTGCTGGCGACCGGGAAGTTCACCGGCGAGACGACGCAGGGATGGCAGACGCTCACGTTCTCGAAGCCCGTGCCGATCACGGCCAACACCACGTACATCGCCTCGTACCACACGAACACCGGGCGATACGCGGCTGACTCCGACTACTTCACCAACTCGGCGGTCGGGCTGGAACCGTTGAAGGCATTGCAAAGCACGGCAACAAGCCCCAACGGCGTCTACAAAGTGGGCGCATCCGGGTTCCCGGACCGCACCTTCAGCGACACCAACTACTGGGTGGACGTCGTGTTCACCCAGTAGCTGGTCATGCCTCTCCGTCCGCCAATGGCCTGAATCCACCAATGGTGGCTGGGTGCGCTCGATAGAGTGCTGTGTGTGACGAGTCAGTTCAGTGCGCTACTTCGACAGTTTCGGCGGCAGACGAAATTGACACAGGAGGTTCTGGCGGAACGTTCTGACTTATCTGTACGGACCATTCGCCGGTTGGAGACCGGGCAGAGTGCCAACCCGCAAGTGGAAACGGTGCGGCTGCTCGCCGACGCGCTGCGCCTCAAACCGGATGAGCGGGCCCAGTTGTTGGCCGTTGCCGCCGGTCAGACGCCGCCGGATCCGCCCAGTGACAACGGAATCCCACTGGTGTCGTCGTTCGAGCGCGGGCTGGCGGAGGCCACAGATGATCTGGCGCACGCGGTCCGCGCGCGCTGGGAGAGGGAAGAAGAACTGCGGCGGATCCAGGATCCGTTCCCGCTGCCGGTCCGCTGGCAGTTGGCGCCCGACGACGTGATGGATCACTGGGCGAACATCTGCCGTGCCGCGCCGGGTGAGTCCGCGACACCGTTGGACCTGGCCGGGCACCTGCCTGAGATCGCCGACTTCTACGGGCGGATACCGTCGGGCCGGCTGGTCGTGCTCGGTCGGGCGGGATCGGGCAAGTCGGTGCTGGCCGGGCGGTTCGTCCTGGACATGTTGCGGACGCGCCCCCGCGCCGGGGCCGTGCCGGTGGTGTTCAGCCTCGGGTCGTGGAACCCGACCACGACCGGGTTCCGGGACTGGCTGGCCGGCCGGCTGGTGCGTGACCATCCGGGGCTTTCGGCGACCGGCCGCGACGGATCGACGCTGGCCTGCGCACTGGTCGAGGCCGGTCGGATCCTGCCCGTTCTGGACGGGTTCGACGAGCTCGCCGAGGGGCTGCACCGGGCCGCCCTGGACGCGCTCAACGCCACCACCCTGCCGCTGCTGCTGACCAGCCGCCCAGGCGAGTACGCGACCGTGGCCCGAAGCGACGCGCTGACGGCCGCCGCCGCCGTCTCGTTGACCGATCTCACCGTGTCCGATCTGGTCAACTACCTGCCGAGGACCAGCGGTGCGACCGGGTGGGAGCCGGTCCTCAACGAGTTGCGTGACCATCCCGAGCATCCGGCCAGCGTCAACCTCCGCGCGGTGCTGACCACCCCACTGATGATCGGACTCGCGCGCGCCATCTACAGCGACCCCGCCGGCCACGATCCGCAGGAGTTGCTGGACACGGATCGGTTCGACGGCCAGTACGCCCTCGAAGATCACCTGCTGAGCAGTTTCATCCCGACGGTCTACCGTGATCAGCCCGGCCGCCGGCGCTGGGATCCGGACGGCGTCCAGCGCTGGCTGCGTTACCTCGCCCGGCACCTGAATCGGCTCGGCACCCGCGACCTGACCTGGTGGCAGCTGGGCAGCACCATGCGCCCCTTGCGGCGACTCTTCGTGGTGGGTCTGGTGGCGGGGGTGGCCTTCGCGTTCGCGGCGGGGCTCGTGGCCACGCTGATGGGTGGACTCGGGTTCGAGACCGAAGCCGCCGACGCGTTCACCGCCGGTCCCCTGGACGGGCTCGCCGCCGCACTGGCCGTCGGACTCGCGCGCGGAGTCGGGCTCGCCTTCGGGGGCGCGGCGATCAAACCTTTCCGCGTGCAGATGCGGCTGCACGGCGGGGAGCGGCGGCTGGGGGTGCGGTTCATCCGCAGGTTCATGGTTGGGGTGACGGTCGGGCTCGCGCTCGCGGGCGGCCTCGGGCTCGCGGGGGTGCTCGGGATCCATTTCTGGATCGTGGGCAAACTCGGCCCCGGGCCCTGGTACGGGGTTCTGGCCGGGCTGGTGATCGGCCCGCTGATCGGGCTGGTCTGGGGGCTCATGGCCCGCTTCGAGGCACCCCTCGATGTCAGAACCGCGGTCAACCCCACCGACCTGCTGACCACCAACCGGGCAACCGTGATCTTTCAGTCGGTAGTTCTCGGACTCGTGTCCGCGGTGGCGTACGGAGTCATGGCCGGGCTGATGCACGGAGCACGGTACGGGTTGCTGCACGGGGTCTCCTACGGGCTCGTGCTCGGCCTGGCGGTCGGGCTCGGCGTCACGCTCAGCCTGACCGCCTGGGGTCAGTGGCTGGCGCTGGCGCGTATCTGGTTGCCGCTGCACCGACGGCTGCCCTGGGCCTTGATCGCATTCCTTGACGACGCGTGCCAGCGCGGGGTACTGCGCCATGTCGGTGCGGTGTACCAGTTCCGGCACGCCCGACTCCACGATCACCTGACGGGCTGAGCTGCGGATTCGGCCGCCGGACATAGGTGTCCGGTCCGCTAGCCTGGTCCGCTCCCACCGTCCGCACGAGCATCTGCGACGTGTTCGAAACCGTCGAGGAACTGACGAGCGCGGTCACCTCCGTACTGGGTCCGGCCGGGCCGCTCGCGCAGCTGACCCAAGGCCTCACCGACGCCCTGGACAGCGTGTGGGCGGAATTCTTTGGTTCGCCGGCCCCGCCGGGCGGCATGAACTGGAATGCCTACAGCCACGAGCAGCTGTACCGCATGCTGTGGCAGGACGCGGATGTCGCGGACGTCAGCGCGGTCGCCGCCGAATGGGGACGACACAGCACCGCGCTGACCGGGTTCGCGGACGCCCTGCGTGGCCAGGGGTCGGCGCTGCGGGCGAACTGGCAGGGTCGGGCGTCGGAACTGGCCGCGGACCGGCTCGCCGAGCTCAGTGACCGGATCTGGAACGTCGGTGCCCGGGCGGGCGCGGTCCAGAAGGCGGCCAATGACGCCGGCGATGCGCTGGCCCTCGCCCGGAACACCATGCCACCGCCGCCGCCGGACCCGATGACGCTGATGTCGAGCGCGGTCGGCGCCGGACCGATGAACCCGATCGAGGCGGTGTTCGTCGGCGGCGCCCGGCTGTTCACCGGCGACGCCGTGGCGGGCGCGTCCAAGGCCGAGGCGGTGCGGGTGATGCAGCGCTACGAGACAAGCCTGACGAGCAGCGGCCACCAGGTCGTGCCGGCGCAGTCCGACTCCACCAAGTCCAGGACGTACGAGGTGGACGGGCTGGAGGGGGCGGGGACCACCACGGCCGGGTTCGGCGGCGACGTCGGGGCGTTCGCCGGCAGGGGCGCGGTCGGTGGTACTGGCGGTGTGCCGTGGTCCCGGCTGGTCGGGGGTGGCGGCGCGGCCGGGTTCGGCGGGCTGACCGGAGTCGGCCCGACGGTCCTGCCCGGCGTGCTGGCCGCGGAGAACACCGTGCTGTCCGAGTTGGCCGCCGCCAGGGGGGCGGCGGGGCCCGGTGGCTTCATGTCGCCGGGCATGGCCGGACGGGCGGGCGACGACGAGCGCGAACGGCGAGGCAACCGGTTGCCCACCGTCGACCACCGGCTTTTCAAGCCGGACCAGCGAGGCAGCGTCCCGGTGATCGGGGACCTGACGGACGAGGAGCGTGACGGTGGCCGCTAGAAAGGCACCCCACCACGGCTTTCAGCTGCTGACCGACGAGCTGATCGGCCAGGTCAAGGCGTTGGTCGACATCGGCGACCAGACGAACGGCCTGGTGTCGTCGGCCCAACGGCTGGCCGAGCACAAGCCGTTGCTCGGCACCGCGCCGCCCGCGATGTACCTGGCGAAGCGGCTGCTCGAGGCGGCCGGCCCGGCCGGGCTCACCGGCGAGGTCACCGCGGCCGACGCCGAACTGGCCAGCTACCACAAGGCGTTGCGGACGGCCGTGGACCGGTACAAGGCCGGCGACGATGCCGGTTCCTTGCAGTTCAACGACAAGGGAACCTCGACGTGACCGCCGCGGTCGCGCACGACATCGGCTCCGGCGTCTACTTCGGACTCGTCGAGCTGGACCTGCTCGCCGCGCACGCCGGCGCGCGGTTCCCGTTCCCGTTGCGGGTGCCGGAGTTCGGCCGGATCGAGGGCGAGCGGCAGGTGCTGCTGGCCGCGGCGGGCTCGACCCTTCGAGGCCGCGGGTTGGCCAGCGAGCGCGGGCCGGTCGGCCCGGCGGCCGAGGTGGTCACGGCCCTGCGGGAGTTCCGGGGCACGGTCGATCTCGTGCTGGCCGCTCCAGAAGCGGTGGTAGGAGTCGTGGCCATGGTCTACCGGAACTGGGCGCTGATCTGCGGCCAGCCGCAGACCGGCGACCCGGCGGCTCTGGTGCTGGTCCGCCGGGTGGCCCAGAACGCGCTGGCCGACGCGCTGATCGAGATGGTGCCCGAGGTCGCGCCGGCCCAGGCCATGCCGATCACGCTCCCGTCGGACAGCGTCGATCACGCCGATCCCGCCGTGCTCGACGAACTCGGCGAGTTGCTCCCCGAACTGACCGGCCGGGGGCAACTCGGCGCGACCCGCCGCGTCGCCGGCGTCGCCACCCGGTCGGGGACCGAACTGTCCTGGTTGGACAGTCCACGCGGCCGGGTCCGGCTGGACCACACCGCGGACGGCTGGCTGAGTATGAACCCGTTGCGGCATAACGATATTCGGTTCACGCTCGACGACTTGGCCATGATCGCAAGGAGAGAACACGATGGATCCTGAACAGTGGCTCGCGAAGTACGAAAAGCAGCTCGCCGACGTGGTGGCGCGCTCGAAGGAAGCCGGCGCGCGGCTGCGGCAGGTCGGCGGGACGGCAACTTCCCCGCGCGGCGAGGTCACAGTGCGGGTCGGCGCCGGTGGCACGCTGGAGGACCTCACCCTCACCCCGGCTGCCCGCACGCTCGAATCCGACGAGCTCGCGCGGCTCATCCTGGACACCACGCGGCAGGCGCAGCACACGGCCGGTGCGCAGATCGTCGGCATCTCGACCGAGTACTTCGGCGAGGGCCCCGCGCTGGACGTGATCAAGCAGCACCTGCCGGCCGGTGTGCCGGTGGGCCGGAAACGCGATGACGACGACTACTTCGCCAACCCACCGGAGATCACCAATGAGCCCATCTGACCAGTTCGTCGTCGACCACGAGCAACTCCGCAAGCACGCCGGCAGTGTCGGAGACGTCGCCGACCAGCTGTCCGCCATCGGTGGGCAGCTGCCGAGCGGCCTCGCCGACCTCGCGCTCGGCTTGTTCGCCGGGTTCCTCGCGACCGGCCTACAGGGCGCCATGACGCACGTCGCGAACACGATCACGGACGCGTCGTCCTCGGTGGCCGAGGTGAGCACAGGCATCTCCCGCGCTGCCGCCCACTACGAGCACACCGACGAGGCCAACGCCAGCAACCTGAACCGGGAGTACCCCTGATGACCAACACGAACACCGCCCAGATGGTCGCCGACCTTTCGGCGTCCAACGACGCTGTGCGCGGGATGGGCTGGGTGTCGCCCGGACTCGGCGTGCCGGGTTCGCCGCTCGGCCTGCTGACCTCGACCCTCAACCCGCTGTCCACGCTCGTCACGGCCGGCCTCGGCTGGTTCGGGCCGATGGTGTCGTTCCTCGGCGAGCCGCTCAGCCAACTGCAGGGCGGCAACTCGGCCTCGGTCACGTCCGGGTCGCAGAGCTTCAACGAGGCCGGGCAGAACATGGACGGTGTGGCCGGCGCGTACAAGGGCGCGATCAGCGCGGAGACCACCGGCTGGTCCGGTGCGGCCGCGTCGGACTATCGGGCCACCGCTACGCAGCATGCGAACGGCGTCGCTGGCCTCGGCCACGCGAGTACCACGACAGGCAGCGCGATCATCGGCGCGGGCCAGGTGGTGGCGCAGGCGGTCGCGGAGGTCACCGAGATCATCTCCGAGGCGGTCGGGGAGATCGTTCCGATCATGACCCAGGCCGTGGCGCAGTCGGAGACAAACCCCGGGGCCGTCCCGCAGGCCATCCCGCCGTGCGTGGGGATCGCCGCGGCGGCCGCGGCGAAGTGTGCCGCGAAGCTGGCGGCGCTGCTGGCCAGCGGGGACAACCTGATGAAGCTCGTGCAGGGCGCGATGGGCGTCGTGGACCTGATCAAGACGGCGCTGTCGAGCATCAGCCAGCAGAGTGTTCGGCCCGACGCGGAGCCCAACCCGAGCGCCGGTGCCGATCAACCGCAAGCCGGCAGCCCCGCGAGCTCCATGGCCGCGGCGAACCCCGGAAACGCCATGGGCGCTACGGATTCCAGAAGAGGCGCCGCATCGGCCCCGTCGTCGAGCGCCCGCGGTTTCAGCGGCGGCGCGCCCCTGCCGGGTCACACTTCCACACCGGATGGCTCGGCGGTGCCGGGTGCCGCCCCGCTAGGAGTCGCCGCCCAATCGACCGGCGCGATTCCGCTGTCCCACGAAACCATGCCAAACGCGCCCCAGTACCCAAGCCACGCCAGCGGGTCCACCGGTGCCGCACCTGGCGGCGCGGTCCCGATCGGTGCCGCCGGCCTCGGCGGTGGCGCCCGCACCGGCGCCGGCCGTGGCGCCGACACCGTGCGTCAAGACCGCAGGCAAGCGCCGGCCAACACCCCGACCGGCGGAAACGGCACGCGCGGCGGCGCCCCGCTGGGCGGCATGGGTGGCGCCCGGGCGGCCGGCGAGACGGACAAGGAACACCAGCGGAAGTACGGGGTCGTCGAGCAGTTCGACGAGATCTTCAACGACGGCACGGACTCGGTGGCACCGCCGGTCATCGGGTCCACCGAACCCACATAAACCCGTTCGACGGACCGTACCGGTCACCCGGGCCTTCACCTGCCCGGTCCGTCGCCAAGCGGTCCACCGCGTTGATGCTCGACTGATCCAAGTGGGACGTCCATGGCTCTGCGGCCGCGTGCTGCGTGGATCCTGAGGCTGGTCCGGACATCGGGGGCATCCTCGGGATGCTCGGCACGTCGGCGACCCCGACGAGATGCTCAGCCGAGTGAAGGGGTTGGGTGCGAGCAGTCCCCTGCGCAGCCAGGTCGGCGCAGCGATGGTGCTGGCGCTCCTCGGCCAGGGGGGCAAGGCCTGGCTGGATCAGCCGGGAGCGATCGCCGAGCTGATCGGCATCGCGGATGAGCATCCGCCGGCTTTGCCATTCTGGCCGCAGGGCCGGGCCGCCGCCGAGTCCACCCTCCGGATGGCGGCGTCATTCAAGCAAGGGGACCTGCCGGATCCAGACCAGCTGTCCGCCGCGGTTTCGGCCTTACAACCAGGTTTCCTCAGTCCCGAGGCGCTGTCCGCGCTTCAGGATGCGTGTTCGTTCGCGCGTGCCGGGTTCGAAGGTCGTGAGTCGGCGATCGGACGGGCGGGCTTCGATCTCTCCCACTTGGACCTGCCCGGCACGGACTCCGTAAGCCAACGTCAGGCGCTCGAGATAATGCGGGAGGTCCACTCGCTCAAAGCCGCAAGAGTGCGGGGCGACGAGGCGGGGGCCCGCGAGCTGACGGCGCGGATCCTGGCCCGGCCTTGACCCGGACGACATGGCGGTGTGGACGTTGGCCGTAGCGCGGGCATACCAGGCGTCGTTGTTCGTGGAGGAGGACGATGTCGCGGCCGTACTCGAGCCCGCGGAAATCACTCTGCTGGAACGCCTGGCCGCGCGTGCGGACATGCTGCCTGCCTACAGCGCCACCTTCCATCTCATCCTCGGCCAGGAGCGACTGAAACACACCGCACGGCAGGACGTTGGCGGAATCGAGGCGGCGATCCGGCATTTCGAGCAGGTGCCGCGGTTGGTCGAGCCGACCGATCCGCGCCGGGTGCTGAGCCTGAACTCGCTGGCTGCGGCAATAATTGAGCATGTTGAGATCACGGCGGATGTGGAACTGCTGGACAAGGCCGTGGCCGCGTTGGAGGAGGCCCGCGAGATCGCCGGCGGGCCGACGCACCCCAGTTGGGCGATCATCAACTCGCTGCGCTCCAGTCGAAGTTCGCCGGGTTCAGACGGCCGCACACCTGACCGCGGCCGATGGCCTGCGTCAGCGTGTGTGGCAGGTGCTCCTCGAAGACGATCCGCATGTGGCCCGCACGGCCGCGCGTCTTGCGCCGCACAGCGCCTTCTCACCGACGATGAACTGCCTTGGCTGGATCGCTTCCTTGCTGTGGCCGCCACACTCGTCGACACGGCGGAACCGGCGACGACAAGCGACCACCTCCTCCTCGCGCTCGGGTACCTCCTCCGCAGCAGACACGACACCGACGGCTGGGCCGAAACCGCCAGCTCCGCGACTGCGCCGGCGTCCGTGTCTGTGCCAGCACCTCCGGCGAACGGCGATCTGCACGCGGCACTGGCGAGCCTCCTCGCCGCTCTGGCCTGCTCCGCGCCCGACCGTTCCTAGTGACGGGCGCGGTGGAAGGCCCAGGCGTCAGCGACGATGCGGTGCAGTTCGGGTTTCGCGGGCTGCGAGCCCAGTTCCCGGCGGGCCTTCTCGCTGGAGGCGACCGTCGCGGCCGCGTCGCCATCCCGTCGGGGCGCGAGCTTGACCGGCACCGCCCGCCCGGTCACGTCCCGCACCGCGTCGACCACATGCTTGTTGCTGTGGCCGTTGCCATTGCCGAGGTTGTACACCTCGTGCGGGCCCGGCTGGATCGTCTCCAGCACGAGCAGGTGGGCGGTGGCCAGGTCGGACACGTGGATGTAGTCCCGCACGCAGGTGCCGTCCGGGGTCGGGTAGTCGTCCCCGTACAGCAGCAGTTCGTCGCGTTGCCCGGCGGCGACCTGCAGCACGATCGGGATCAGGTGGCTCTCCGGGTCATGCCGCTCGCCCAGCCTGCCCACCGCCCCGGCGGCGTTGAAGTAGCGCAGGCTGGCCGCTCCCAGCCCGAATGCCCCACATTCGCCGGCCAGCATCATGTCCACCATCAGCTTGGTGGCCGCGTACGGATTGCGCGGGCGCACCCGCGCGTCCTCGGTGAGCTTTTCGGTGCCCTCGGCCTGATACATCGACCCGGTCGACGAGAAGATCAACCGCGGCGTGCCGGCCGCCCGCACCGCCGCCAGCAAGGCCAGCGAGCCCTGGACGTTGTTGTGCCAGTACACGTCCGGCCGCGCCACCGACTCCGCGACCTCGATCCTGCCGGCGAAGTGCAGCACTCCGTCGAACCCCGCATCGAGGGTGAGCACCTGGGCGACGTCGTGCACCGACAGCCGGTGAAACTCCACACCGGCGGGGATGTTCTCGGCGAAGCCGGTCGACAGGTCGTCCAGCACCACCACCGGCGCGCACGACCTCGCCGTAAAGGGGATGCGCCAACGACAAGACGACCCCACGAACGTCCATTATGGATCTCAACAGGCCGCCGTCGGCCAGCCGTGCCAACGGACATCGTGTGGAAAAGCAGGACGGACTGGCGGTCGACTGGGCCGTCCAGCGCGGTCTCCAGGAGGGCGCCGGTTGCCGTCGGATCGAGTTCGGCCAGGTCCAACAGGTGCAGGTCGTCCACGAGGAACACCCAGTCGCCGTTGTTGAGACCGGTGGCGACCGCCGCGAAGCACCACACCGCATCGGAGAACTCGACCCCCTCCGGAACGAGCGCAGCCACCGCACCGAGCGGAATGCCGGCCGTGGCAACGGATCCCGTCATCCGACCGACCTGGTGGCCCCCAGCCAAGGTCGCCAGGAACTCCTCAGCCAGCCGCGTCTTGCCGACGCCTGGGTCGCCGACGATCACCAGCCCTCGGCCCGCTGACCAGAGCCGCGTCAACTCAGCCAGTTCACCGTCCCGGCCGGTCAGCGGCCACGCCCCCATTCCAGTTCCCTTCGAGGTCGTGCCGATGGAACGACGGTGCTTGATGCGCACATATGCGATGTCCGCGGAACATTCCCACGCTAACAATCATCGTTTCCCAGCGGGCGAACCGTGCTCGCCGAGGTGGTCTGGACCTGGGCGTGTCGGAACGGGGAGCAGATCAGGATGAGGGCCGCGCCGAGCAGTCCGGCGATACCGGTCCACAACGCGGTGCGGTAGCCGGCGGTGTCGGCGAGGATCCCACCCAACGGCGCACCGACGACGATCATGCCGCGGTTGAGCGAGCGAATGGTGGTGTTCATCCGGCCTTGCAGGCGGTCGGGGGTCACTGATTGCCGGTAGGCCATCTCGTTCGGGCTGGCGGCGCCCATCGTCGCCCAGGTGATGAACTGGGCCGCGGCGAGCAGGGCCACTGCCGCGGGACCGGAGCGGGCGAGTGGGACCAACACCCAGGCCACTGGCATCACGATATGCGCCACGATGCTCACGCGGCCCGCGCCCAACCGTCGCCCGGCCCACTGCGCACACGTCCCACCGAGCACGGCGCCGACACTTGCGCTGGCCAGGGTCACGCCCAGCCAGAACGCCCCGAGCCGCAGTTCACGCAGGCCGTAGGCGAGGTAGACGGTGCCGAGCATGCTATTGGCCAGGAACCACAGATGGCCGGACAGCGCCGCCGGGGCCAGCATCCGATGCCGATAGACGTAGGTCAGGCCCTCACGCAGTTCCGCCCAGATCGGCCTGCGTTCGCGGTGGCGGGGTGCCGGTTCGGTCACCGGGATCGACGCCAGCAGCAGGCCGGAGACCAGGTAGGAGACCGCGTCCAGCAGGATCGCCACCGGCGCACCGACCAGCTTGATCAGTCCGCCGGCCAGGATGGGGCCGGTGGTCTGGGCGGCGGCATCGGACTGCTCCAGCCGGGCGTTGGCGGTGGTGAGCAACTCCTGGGGCACGAGCCGGGGCAGGAACGACTGGTCGGCCGCGTCGAACAGCAGTGACAACGCCCCGAACGCGAACACGACCACCGCAAGCGCCGGCATGGTCAACAGGTCCGCGAACGCCAGCACCGGGAGCACGCACAGCAGCGCGGCCCGGCCGAGATCGGTCGCCACCAGGACCGGCTTGCGCCGATACCGATCCACCAGCACCCCGGCAACCAGACCCAGTAGCAGGTACGGCGCCCAGCGCGCCGCGTTCAGCAGACCAAGCTGGGCGGTACTGGCGTGCAACGTCTCCAACGCGATGATCTGCAGGGCGAACGCGGTGACGGGCGTGCCGAAGGACGACACGGTCGACGCGGCCCAGAACCGGCCGTATCCAGGCAACCGCCGCAACGGCGACGTCCGGCTCACAGGACCCTATGACGACGAACCCACCGTCTCCCCATCGCGCCACTGTCGCCTACCCGGAGTGCTCATGTCCACCAGCGGTTACTTTGCCCCCAGGCAACCCGGCACTGCCGCCGAGCGTCTTGACGGATGCCGTCTGCCGCAGAGACGAGCGTCAGACAGTGATCCGGCCAGTGCGGGAGAGTTCCATGACGACATTGCCGACTTTGTCCACCGAGGGAGAGGTCGACACCGGCCAGGCCCACGACGCCCAGCAGACTCTCACCGCCGCCACCTTGCGCTGGTTCCGCGCCTCATGACCGACGAACGCACCGTGCCGACGTGGCGGATCGACGTGTCGCGCCTGCCTGATGACGTCGTGGAACTCATCGACGCCCTCAGGCCCGGCGAGGACCTGGTCATCATGCGGGACGGCGACCCGGTCGCGGTGATCTCCAGCACGCGCGGCGCGCTGGACGGAGCCATCATCGAGCCCGGCTCACCAGACGAGGCGGCCGAACAACCAGTGATGGACTACGACAACGTGACAGTGGTCGCCACCGCGATGAAGCTGTCGACCTCGGCCAGAACAGCATTGTCCGCCCAGCTCGGTGCGGATTACATCGTGCTGGACCTGCACACGGCGCCGACGACAGCCGATGTGCTGCTGGCGCCGCCGGCCAGCCCGCAGTTGATCGGAGGCCTCCGGTCGATGTTCCCGAAGGCCCGCGTCATCATCGCCGAGATCGAGGACGACACCCTCGGAGTCAGCTACCGCGGCCCGGTCCGCCGCATGCTCGACGCGGGCGCCGAGACCTACCTGACCTCGACCACCATCCCGCGCCTGGCCCAGCAGCTCGACCACACCATCACCCAGCGCCACCAGATCACCGGCGGCGTAACCACCCGACTTGAGATAGAGCCCTCCCAAGGCCCGCAACCCCCAGAATGAACCCACACTGTTCGGCATGGGCGTGCTTGCACGGACTGTCGCTCAGCGGATGTCTATCGTGGTGGGTGGGGCAGGATGCCTCGTGTGGATGTTCACCGGATCAGTGACGCGTTCGAAGACGTCTTCGACCAAGCGCTCGTCTTCCATGGCTTCGCCGACTACATGCGCGATTACGACGTCTTCGTTTACGCGACTGCTGATCCCCGCACCGGGATCTCGCCGGAGTACCTGCGTTACCGCTTCAAGTACTGCGTCCGTGCCTCGGTGACCTCGACGGTGTCTCCGGAGGTGTGGCGTCGGTCGCTGGACGATAGGTTGATCGACTTCGAGCAGGGTCACGACCTCGACGGCTACGTCTGGGGCGTTCGGTGGCAGGCGCTCTACCCAGGGATGAAGCTGCTGCCCGGCACGGCGGAGACCGACGCCTGGTCCGCGCGAGTGGGGTTGCCGTTCCACGAGGCGGTGATCGAGACCAACGGCCACAGCATCTCGCTTGTCTTCTCCGATCTGTCAGTCAACCGGATCGAGCCTGGCTACTCACTGTTCACCGGGCACAATGACCAGACCGAAGCCGGGACGCTCTGAAATCGGCAGAAGCGGACGTTGGCAACGCGCTCGGTTCTGGCAAAGGGTGTGTGCTTTGGTTGGTGGGCTCGTCGGCCGACCGGTGCGACCGGTCAAGAATGATGTATCGGCCGACTGCGCGGCCCGCATGAAGGCTGGAGCAGGAGCGAAACTGGAGCGGTGAACGCACACTGACCTACTGTCAGCTGACGTCAACTGTCCTGAACGGACACATGGTCAGCGGGCTCTTCTAGTATCATGCGACGATCATGCTCCTTGATCTTGTCGTCGTCTCACACGAGTGTGAATGACAAACTGAGCGACTACGGCTTCCGCTTTGTGCCAGTCACGGGCGGCGTTCGCTCTTCTGGTGTCCGTTCCCAACGCGGTGGTCAGGGTGGCGCGGCGGCTGGGAGACCGTGGCCTGAATGGCGTGATCGAGACGCCACTAAGCGTCTTGGGGTTCGCCAGGTGCAGGAGTCAGCCCTCGGTTGCGGTCTGCTTCGACAGTGGCGAATCAGGAGCACAGGCCGGCGGCCAAGGCGGATGGAGACCCTAGCCAACGCTTCTCCTGTGCCCACATGCTGGCGATGCTGAGGGATTCGAGGTGTGCGACGAAGGCGGGCCCGATACTCTCACTGAAGACGGCCAGCATCCGAACATGTAGCTGATCCTCATCCGGGTAGCAGAAACGTCTGTACTCCAAGAGTTGCGCGACTGCTTCTCTTGAAGCCTGCTGGCCATCGCCTCGTCTTACCACCTTCACCTCGATGAGCCAGTGTTGCCCGTCCTTCGTGGCGGTGAGGTCGCGTGGGTGAATCCCCTGGTTGCTCGGCTTGTAGCCGATGTCCGTGAGATGTTCCGCGAATGCAGCTATCAGCGGAACGTGCTTGCGGCTGCGCCGCTCGTCTCGCGCGCGGATCTTCACGTAGTAGTCGCGGCCGTCCGTCGGTTTGAATTCCTCGGACCTACCGGTTCTCGGATGTCGCTGTGGCGAGGCGATGACTCCCGGTTCGGTGAGGGCAAGCTGTTGTCGGACGTCGAGGGCGACGGCGTAGAGGTCTAGGAAGCTGTCAAGGTCGGTTCGTAGCTTGCTGTCTTCAGGAAGGGCCTTCGTGTCGTAGGCCTTCGCGATGATGTTTCCTGCTTCGTAGTTCCGCGGTCGCTGTTTGTCGCGGGGTGCACGGAGGTCGATGCCGTCGAGCCACCCTGTTTGGTCGGAGAGTGCTAACCGGTCGCGAATCGCTGAGGCTTGGGTCCTGAGCAGCTGGGGAACCGAAAGTGCCGCGTTTCTCGCCTTGCCTCGTTTGTTTCTGAGGTCGTCACTGCCCTGGTTAAGACTCAGATATAATCGCGTTCCGTCTGCCGCGAAGAGGTAGACCACGTACATGCCGCGCTGAGCGGTGTCGGTCTCGTCAGGATCAAAGACGGCGACCCAGGGCACGAACGGGAGACCGCCTACTCCTGTGCTGCCCTTCGCGAGGTGAGTCACCGGGACGTAGTCGGCGATGTGCTCGCTGGCGGATTCAAGTAATCGCATCGCTGGCTGCCCTCGCCCTAGTTCGCGGTCGTAGCCGTCGGCGATGCTCCTCAGCAGTTCGCGCAGTTCCATACCATCCCCTGTCGAACAACGCGCATTGAAGGGCCCATCCTTCACCATGCGCTGTCGAATGAGGTCAACGGGGCGCAGGTTCAGATCTCTGTCGTTCCGAGGGGTGAGAAAGACCCTCTGTTCCAAGTGAAACACCTGGTCAAAGGGTCTTTCTCGGGTCTCTGGTCGAAGGTCGATTTGGTCCTCAGCGGTGAGGAACGTGAGACGTGACCGGCCAGGTCGGCCGCCCTCGATCTCCCTGGACCAGGTGGCGGAGGTCGTCGTGGCCACGCTGGAACAGACACCCCGCAACGCCACCCACTGGTCACGCACGTCGATGGCGCACCGGTCCGACAAGTTCAAGCTGTCCACCGACCCGCTGTTCGTGGAGAAGGTCATCGACGTGGTTGCGCCACCGGTTGTCCGTGGGCTCGCTGGCTTGGAGTTTCGGGCCGACATCGGCGATGTCCTTGCCCTCGGCCAGCGGCCGGTCGGCCTGGGCGAATAGGCGCACGACCTGCTCACGTGGGTGGCGAGTGACTCAACCTGGATCACCTCAACGGGGGTCATGCCGTTTCACCTGGTGTGGCGGACGGATCAGGTCAGCCCGGCCTCGTAGGCGAGGATGGCGGCCTGGACGCGGTTGCGAGCGTTGAGTTTGTCCAGTATGGAGCTGACGTGGGCCTTCACCGTGCCTTCGACGATGTGAAGGGCGCCGGCGATCTCGCTGTTGGAGTGCCCGGCGCCAAGCAGGGCGAGGACACGGCGTTCGCGTTCGGTCAGCGCCGCTATCCGTTGCCGTGCCCGGGTCGTCGACGCTCCGGCGGCGCGGTAGTCGCGGATGACGCGGTGTGCGATTAGGGGCGACAGGAATGCCGCTCCGTCGGCGACGGCGTGTACGGCGGTGATCAGTTCGCGCGGATCGGATGCCTTGAGCAAGAAGCCGGCTGCGCCGCCACCGAGTGCCCGCGCGATGTAGTCGTCCTGGCCGAACGTGGTCAGCATGACGACCTTTGTCGCCGGTGCGACCGTGGCGATCTCGTCCGCCGCGCTGAGGCCGTCGAGCCGGGGCATCCGGATGTCCACCAGCGCCACCTCCGGGTGGTGCGCCCGCACCTGCTCGACGGCCTGATGCCCGTCGGCCGCCTCGGCGACGACCTCGATGCCGCCGTCGGTGGCCAGGATCGCGCGGACCGCGGCGCGGACCAGGACATCGTCGTCGGCCACCAGCACCCGGATCACCGCCCCAACCGGTCCTTCGAGACGAGGACACCGTCGACGAAACAGAGCTGGTACAGGTCCTCGGAGACGGTGAGCGGGCCGTCGCCGGCGTGGTAGTAGACGCACGCGGCGCCGGCCGGTTGGGGCGGCTCCGCCCGCACCGATCGTGGCCGGTCGACGGCGTGCGGCGGCAACAGCCGCTCGACGTCCACGCGACGCTGTCCCGGGCGCAGTTGGTCGTAGCGGTCGGTCGCGAGCCCGGTCCGCGTCAGGGAGAGTATCTCGATGACGACGATCACCACGATGATCGCCAGCCCGATGCCGAGGGGGAACGTGGCGGTCTGGAGCAGTCGGCGCCGGGTCAGTCGCTTGCTCACCCGAAGCTCGAAATCGGGCCGGCTGTCGGCATCGTGGCGTGGTCCGGCGTCGTCGGGCAGCAGCGCGGTCACCGTCCAGCCGCCGTCCGACCGGGCGCCTGCCGCCAGCCAGCCACCGACCAGCCGGACCCGCTCGTCCAACCCGATCAGTCCCTGCCCGTTGCCCGTGTCGCCGCCGGGGTGCGTCGGTGCGTCGTTCGCGATCTCGACGCGGGTGTCGGTGTCGCGCCGGGACAGCAGCACGGTCACCGGCGCGCCGGGCGCGTGCCGGGCGGCGTTGGTCAGCGACTCCTGGACCACCCGGCGCGCTGCCTGGCTCACCATCGGTGACCACAGGGGAACCGGGCCGTCCCGCCGCAGGCGCACTGGCATGCCGGCCGAGGCGGCCCGCTGGACCAGGTCGTCGATGGTTTCGTCGGCTGGTCGTCGGCCGGCTGCGGCGTCGGTGCTGCCGAGCACCCGCACGATGTCGTGCAGCCGGTACGTGGCGCGGGTGGCGCCGGCGCGTAGCTGTCTCGCCGTGTGGCGCTGCTCGTCGGTGAGGCCGGTCGCGAGCTCCAGCGCGCCGCCGTGCAGCGCGATCAGGGCCAACTCGTGCCCGAGCACGTCGTGCATGTCCTGCGCGATCCTGGCCCGCTCGTGCAGCTGGGCCCGCTCGGCGACGATGTCGTGTTCGTGCTCGCGCTGTTCGGCGCGCAAGCGGCGGTAGCGGCCGACCCACCAGGGCAGCACCGAGGCGGCGAACTCGACGAGCACCGCCGACAGCCGGTTCGTCAGCGGATCGGGCGGGTGCCAGAAGGCCCACGCGAGGCCGACCAACGTCACGGCGGTGAACACCCACAGCGCGAGCGAAAGCGACGCGATCCGGCAGCCGGCTGGATAGGCGAGCATGGCTACCGGTATCAGCAGCCAGCCGCCGTCCTCGAATATCAGCACCGCCGCGAGGGACAGCGCGGCCGACAGGACCAACACCGGCGCCCAGAACAGATCCGTCCGCCGGTATCGCACCCGGCCCACGATACAAGAGACACGGATCAGCGCGCCCCTGACGAAAGTCAGGGTGCCGGCCCGACGGCGGACCAATGTCGCGACGGGGCCCTGCTCGTATCGTCAAAACCGAAGAAACGTAAAGGGTTTCACGTGCTGAGTGTCCGATGTGGATGTCACGATGAGGGAGATGGGCATTGATCCACAAGCTCGTACCGTTGCTCGCCGCTTCGGCAGCGGCCATGGCGTTCGCCGGGGCGGCCAGTGCCGCGCCGTCGAGTGCCGGGCCGGCCGGTTCCGCGACAACGCCCAATCCGGTCGTCCTGCCCGCACCGACCGGGCCGCATCCGGTCGGCTGGCAGGCGTTGCACCTGGTCGACAAGAAGCGGACCGACCCGTGGGTGCCGACCGGGCCACGGGAGTTGATGGTCTCGATGCTGTATCCGGCCACCGTGGCACGCGGTGACCGGGCGCCCTACGCCAGCGAGGCGGAGTCCCGGCTGATGCTGGGCCTGTTCCCAGCCTCCGGCGCACCGGGCGACACGATGGCCCGCGTCCGCACCAACGCGCGGGTGGGCGCGCCCGCGTTGCCCGGCCGGTCGCCGCTCGTCGTGTTGTCGCCCGGCAAAGGCTTCCCCCGCTGGACGCTCACGACGGTGGGCGAGGACTTGGCCAGCCATGGGTATGTCGTGGCCCTCGTCGACCACACCTACGAAGCGGCAGCGGTCACGTTCCCCGGCGGCCACGTGGCCGAGTGCCAGGTTTGCCGTGGTGAGGTGCGCGACGCGGCGATCGCCGCCAGCCGGGCGCTGGACCTCTCGTTCGTTCTGGACAGCCTGCTCGCCGACAAACACTACGGGCGAATGATCGACCGACACGAGATCCTCGTCGGGGGGCACTCGCTGGGTGGGGCGGCCGCCGCCAACACCATGGTCGCGGACCCGCGGGTGGACGCCGGCTTCAACATGGACGGGACGTTCCTCCCGCCGATCACCCAGGATCTGGCCCGCCCGTTCCTGATGGTCAGCGGGGAGGACCGGGTTCCTGGGAACATCACCATCCCCGACTGGGACCAGACGTGGGCCCATCTGACGAGCACCAAGCACTGGCTGCACATGCCGGGCATCGGACACGCCTTCTTCAGTGATGTCGGCGTCATCCTCGACCAGCTCAACCTGCCGCCCCGGCCGCCGTCGGGCGGTCTCACGCCGGTCTCCGGCAAGCGGGCCGTCCAGCTCATGCGCACCTACCTGGGTGCGTGGGCAGACCTGACTCTGCGTCATCGCCACGAGCCGCTGCTCGACGGTCCGTCGCCCCGGTTCCCCGACGTCGAGATCGTGGATCCGACCCACTGAGTCGTGCCGCCGACACACCGCGAGTTGCCGCCCCTTGGACCGGGACGGCAACTCGCTCATCTCGACCGCTGCATCAGGAACAGCGGCCAGCCAGATGGCCATCTGCTCGACGTCCGTCTGCACAGTTGATACAATCAACCTCGATGGACAAAGTCCAGCATGACTCGAAGAGCCCTCGCTCCTACGGGCAGTTCTGTGCCCTCGCGCGCGCCCTGGACATCGTGGGCGAGCGCTGGACCCTGCTGATTGTGCGCGAGCTGCTCCCCGGCCCGATGCGCTACACCGAGCTGAAGACCTCGCTCGGGGGGATCGCGACCAACCTCCTGGCGGAGCGGCTGCGGGCTCTGGAGTCGAACGGCATCGTGCAGCGACGGCTGGGCGATGCGGGAGTCCTCTACGCCCTGACGCCGTGGGGTGCGGCACTCCGAGAACCGATGGAGGCGCTTGGCAGGTGGGGCGCGCCGCTGGTGATGACAGGACGCAACGACGATTCGTTCCAGCCGCGCTGGCTGGTGCTCGCCCTCCCCGGCCTGCTCCGGGGAATCACCGCGACTCCTCCGGTGGAGCTCGGCGTCGAGACGGACGGATTCCTCATAGTCCTGCGCATCGACGAGGACGGCCCCAGTGCGATCGTCGGGCCCGACCAGCAGCCTGACACGATCTTCACCGCCGCGCCCGAGGTCGTCATCGGGCTCGCGGCAGGCGGGCTCACGATCGAGCAGGCCCTGTCCCTGGGAGACCTCAAGGGCGACAAGCGGACCCTCAGCACGGTGTTCCCGCCGGGACGGGCGATCGCCGTGACCGGGGTCTCGCCATCGGCGACGGACGACTGACAGCTCTCGCGATTCGCGAACAACTGCGGAAGTCATCCGCTTCTGCCGCGGCGATCCGTGCATCGAGACGTTCACCATGCCGACCCGTCAACATTGTCACGCCGGTTTCGATGACATGTAGCCGGACCTACGCCGAGGAAGCCGGAATCCACCTGCGTGACAAGCCATCCCCGCTGTATCAGCGGCTGGTGTTGTCGATGTTGTTGTCGACTCGGATCTGTGCGGGTATCGCTGTCGCGACGGCCCGCGAGCTGTTCGCGGCAGGCTGGTACACACCGCGGCGCATGGCGGATTCCACATGGCAGCAACGGGTCGACGCATTGGGGCGAGGTGGGTACGCGCGTTACGACGAAAAGCACGGCAACTCGGCTGGCTGAGGGCGCGCAGCTGTTGCTCGACCGTTGGCGTGGCGATCTGCGCAGGTTGCGGTCCATCCGTTGGGAACTGCAGGAGTTTCCCGGAATCGGTGTGGTGGGCGCGGACATCTTCTGTCGTGAGGCACAGGCCGATCCGAACGCACAGAAGTCGCCAACCAGCAGCTCGGGTCAAGCTGGCTTTCCCGCGCTCACCAGCCTTCGCATGGGTACGGCCGGACATCGGGCAGCTCAACGTTCGCCGCCCGGGCCGCTTTCGCACCGGCTGGAGCAGCGGGCACGTGGTCGACACCCCCTTCGTGCGTGAACCAACCCACGATGTCGTCGAACGTGCGGAGCGCGCGTTCCTGGTCGTGCGCGCACGTGGCGTCGTGGGTGTCTTCCATTCGTCGGAGGTGCAGTACCTCTACAGAAGGAGACCAGTTCACCTACCCACTCTTCGGCGAGCAGCGAGCCGTGACGTACTCCTGGTCTCCCGATACCGTGTAGCCGACGGCCATGCTCAAGGGCTCGGCGCCGGCACAGATGGCGTCAGCGAGAGACCACCTCTACGCCCTCTGACCTGGTTGTAGGCGCACATGTCGCCGACCAGAACCGAACGAGTGAATAGGAGCGGGTATGACCGACGATGTGGCCAGCCAAGTGATCATGGCTGAGCAGGATCGGATCCAATGTCTCCTCGACGTGGATCGCGGCACCTACGACCGCTTGCACGCCGCGGAGTACCGGTTGTGCAACCCGACCGGCACCGTGTGGACGAAGGCCGAATACCTGGATCTCCTCACCACCGGGCGGGTCGCCTACCGGGAACTGGGGCTGACCGGCGACGTGGACGCCATCGTCGGCACCGACGTCGTCGTCCTCCGCTACCGGTGCGTTATCGAACTCACCGTCGACGGCGCGGACATCCCGCGGCACGATGCCTGGCACACCGACGTCTACACCAATGCCAGCGGCACGTGGCGTTGTGTCTGGTCGCAAGCCACCGGCATCATGGACCTTCCGTTGGCAGCACCCTGACCCAGCACGAGGAAGGCGCGGACCCGCCGGACTTGACGTTGCCGTGGAGTGCGGGATCAACCGACTCAAACGCAACCGTGCAGTCGCGACAAGGTATGACAAGCTCGCCGTCCGCTACGAGGCCACCGTCACAGTCGCAGCGATCAACGAGTGGCTACGACTTCGAGACACGGCCTAAAGCCGTTCTTTGACCAACGCGCGTTGGACAGCGATCGAAGGCCACGCGTAACCGTTCATACGGCAGCGAATTCACGCCGCGCACCGCGTCGTTGGCCGAGGCGCGCCGCGCAACGTTTGCCCCCTGTTCTTCGGCGAGCCGGCGCTCCACCGGTCGCGGTCAAGAAGTTGCCCGTGTGCGGCGGGCCTGTCTGCGGTGGTTGAGTGCCTCGCGGCGCTCACCTTCGCCCATGGCGCCCCAGATGCCGTACAGTTCCCGCACGGTGAGGGCGTGCTCCCGGCATTGGACGAGCACCGGGCAAGTCTGGCAGATTTCCTTGGCACGTTTTTCCCTGGTCGCGCGGGCGACACCGCGTTCGTGTTCCGGGTGGAAGAAGTACTGGCTGTCCTGGCCTCGGCAGGCGCCGCGGATCTGCCAGTCCCATGCCTCGGCCACCGGGTTTGGCAGGCGGGTGAGTTCGGCCATGATCAGTCCTTCCAGTTCGCCGCTACGGTGATGGGTTACCCGATCCTCGCGTCGGCGAAACTGGGGTGGCGATCATGTGACTTCGGGCATTGGTCCGGTGTGGACGGATCTACCCGAATCGACCCCCTGTTGTTCCTTTGTGGACAGTGCGGAGCAGGGCTCGGGCTACGCTGGCGCGGGCTCGAGATCGGGGATCTCCTTGGGCACCTTGCGCAGGGCGATCAACGCGACCAGGGCCATCACCGTGATCAGTCCGGCGCCGACCAGTGAGGTCGTCTGGAATCCGCCCACGAACGCCTGTTTGGCCGCGCTGGCCACGGCTGGGCCGACGTCGCCCAGCTGGCCGGCGGTGCTCACGGCGCCGCCGAGTGACTCGCGGATCGGGCCGGCCGCCTCAGCCGGCACCCCCGCCGGCAACACCAGCTTGTTCTGGTAGATCGTGGTCAACACGCTGCCGAGGATGGCGATGCCGAACGCGCCGCCGAGCTCCTGCGCGGTCTCCGAGATCGCCGACCCGGCGCCGGCCCGCTCCCTGGGCACCGTGGCGAGCATCGTGTCGCTGGTGATCGCCAGCGCGAACCCGAGGCCCAGCCCCTGAACGACCATGCCGACCAACAGGTACGGGTAGTTGACGGTGGTGCTCATCGCGTCGGCGAAGACCGCGAACCCGGCGCCGACCAGGATCAGACCGACGGCGACCACCCGGGCCCGGCCCCACCACTGCACCAGCAGGCTGGCCAGCACACCACCGACCATCCCGGCCGCCCCGCCCGGCATCCCGGCCAGTCCGGACTTGAGCGGCGACCAGCCGACCACGAACTGGAGGTACTGGGCGATCCCGAACATCAACGTGGTGCTGGCGAACATCAACACCACCACGGTCCCGACCGACGCGGAGAACGCGGGCAGCCGGAACAGCCGCACGTCAAGGAGCGGATGCGTCAACTGCAGCTGCCGGACCACGAACACCACCAACAGCACCAGCCCGCCGGCACCGGTCACGATCACCTCGGTGTGCCCGAGGCCCTGCCTGGCGCCCTCCTTGATCGCGTAGGTCACCGACACGACGCCGACGAACGACAGCAGCGCGCTGAACAGGTCCAGCCGGCCGGGCCGCGGGTTGCGCGACTCCGGCAGCACGATCAGGGCCGCCACGAACACCACCACCATCACCGGCAAGTTGATCAGGAACACCGAGCCCCACCAGAAGTTGTTCAGCAGCACGCCGCCGACCACCGGGCCGAGCGAGAAGCCGCCCGCGGCCATCGCGCCCCAGATGCCCACCGCGGTGGTGCGCTGCTTGGGGTCGGTGAACACGTTCCGGATGATCGACAGGGTGGACGGCATGATCGTCGCGCCCGCCACCCCCAACAGGCCGCGGGCCGCGATCAGCGTCTCCGGTGACCAGGCGAAGGCGGTCAGCGCGGACGAGACGCCGAACGCGACCACGCCGATGAGCAGCAGCCGCTTGCGTCCGATCCGGTCGCCGATGTTGCCCATGATGATCAGGAAACCGGCCAACGCGAAGCCGTAGATGTCGCTGATCCACAGCAGTTGGGTGGATGAGGGCGCCAGGTCCTCGGTGAGTTTGGGGATGGCGAGGAAAAGCACGGTGAGGTCGAGTGCCAGCAGCAGCACGGCCAGGCACGCGATGACCAGCGTGCCCCACTTGCGTCCGTTCGAGATCACGTCGGGGGTCAACGAGGTGTTCATGTCGGCAGCGTCCTGGGGCGCGCTGACCATGCGCTGACCAAACACTGACCAATGCCCCTGGCACCCGGTCAGCGTCCAGGCCATGTCGGACTCAGTGACCCACGGACCGCAACCGCTGCCGACGATGGTCCGCCACGGCGACCGCACCGCGCTGGAGAACCTCGACGCCGGCATCATCCGGCCCGGTCACGGACCAGCGAGCGCAAATGGGTTGCGTAGGTCCGGCCGACTGTTGAAGGCTGCCGTGCGTGGGTGTGTTGGATGCCGCCGCCGCCCGGGTCGCGGGAGGCGAGACGGTGCGGTTCCGGCCGACCGGGTCGTCCATGGTGCCGTTGATCCGTAGCCGCCAGTTGGTGACCGTCGCACCGGTCGATCCGGCAAAGCTGGACGTGGACGACATCGTGCTGGTCCGGGTGTCCGGAACGCTCTACCTGCATCGGGTGACCGCGCTCGCCGGACAGCGAGTGCAGATCGGGAACAACCGGGGCCGGATCAACGGGTGGACCAGCAGAGACCGCGTGTTCGGTATCTGCGTGGACGTGGACGGCTTCCCACGCAAGAACGCCGAGGACAAGATCCTGCGTCGCGACCACAGCAAGGACACGTGACGCGACGTCATCCCACTCGCCGAGACGAGCGCCGGGATGGGTCATCCTCGGCCTGATCGCCACGTTCTGGCCCATCACCGACTTCTCCCTGATCCCGCTCGGGGTGGCGGCCGGGGCGTGGCTGTTGACGACGTGGGCCACCCGCTCCATCCGGTACTGGTATCTGCGGCGCCGGATCCGCCGTGTCGCACGCCCGGTCGTTCCCGTGGGTCCGTCCAGAGTGGGCGGTGACTCGCTCAGTTTCGCCGCACGGCCGTCGTTCGGATGTCACGTGTCGCGATGTGGACTTAGTGTTCGACCGGTCGTTGTTGCGCGGTCGTACGGGGAGTGTTGTGGGTCACCAGGAGATCACCGAGGATATCCGGGACGGGCTGCTGCGGATCATCTGCTTACGGCCTCTGACGCACCTGAGAACGCGGCAGTGCGGGACGATCCCGCGTTCGCGGCGGCGGGATGCGAGGATCTGAACGGCGCGGCTGTCGTCGCGATGACGGGGATCTTGTTCATGGAGGGCGAGAGCGAGCCGCCCGAGATCACCGCGATGAAGGTCGAACTGGCCGGTTTGGCGGCGACGTTGAGTAGGACGTCCGGGTGGCTGATGGCCAAGATGGACTGTGTAGTTGGCGCACCTCTTGCCGACGGCGTCGGACGTCCGCGTCGCGCACGCCGCGAGATCCACCGCTGCGTAGGCGTTGCTGTCCTGGTCGTACTTCACCTGCCACTGCGGGGGCAGGGTGAAGCTGTCTTCGACAATGGTTGGAGCCGCAGTCGTCGCCGCGGCGGATTCACTGGTGATCGCGAAACCGGTAGTGCTCCGCTGGCAGCCGGTCGCGGCAGTGGCGACCACCAGCACGGCCAGCGGGAGTAAACCTATTGGTGCACAACGCATGTGGCGAAGCTAGTGCATGAATCGAGACTCATCCACACGGCGATCCGCATGCGTTGATGGTCCCATCCTCGAGCTCGCAACATCTTCTTGTTCCAGTCGTCGGCTACGGCGAGATAGATCGGGTTCTTGTGTCGTCCGTACTCTCGTACACACGCGGCCGTCAGTTTGAAGGCGTGTTCATCTCCGGTTTCGACACTTCGCTCGATGACGTCGGCCACGGATCCGGGCTCGTCGAGCTCTGTCGCGGGCTCGTCTGTCTCGCGGCCGTAGATGGAGACCATCGCGGCAACGTACTGCCATGTGAAGGCGTAGGACATTGTTTGGAAATGGGCTGGTATGTAACGCATCAGCGACCGGAGGGCCTCGGGAACGGTGATGGTGTGCAGGAACACCAACGGGTGACGGGCGGCGTTCTCGCGATAGAGCACAGCACCGGCCATGGACAGCCCGAGACCGAACAGCACCCCACCGACGAGCACGACGGCGGGCGGGACGGTGGGGGTCGGGCAGGTCAGCACCATCGATCCACCGACCAGCAAGGCGCCACCCACCACGAGGGGGAGTCTGAGGCCCCAGCGGCCGGCCATGGCTCCTGACGCGAGGCTGGCCAGGGCTATCGCCGCCGTTCCCGGCATCAGGATCAGGCTCGCGGCGAGGGCCGACTTGCCGAGCACCTGCTGGAGATATACGACACCGACGAACAACGAACCGTTGAAGACCGCGGCGGCGAACAACGCGATGACGATCGGTCCGAACACGGCCGCACGCCGGAACACCTGCGGATCTATGAGCGGCTGCGGCACACGGCGTTCCACCAGGGCGAGACCGACCCAGGCCGCTGCGGCCAGAACAGCGACGAGCACGAGCGGACCACGCCAGCCGCCAGCCGGGCCGTCGATCAGCGCGTACGTCGTCAACCCCAGCGCGCAGACGACCAGGGCTTGCCCGGGCAGATCAAGGCGACGGGCTTGGGCGGCGCGGGACTCGGCCACGAACACGCTGGCGGCCACGAGCGCCAGCACGCCGACCGGGCCGTTGACCCAGAAGACCGAGCGCCAGCCGAGGCCGTCGACGAGCATCCCGCCGATCACGGGACCGGCCGCCATGCTGATACCGGCCACACCGCTCCACACACCGACCGCCTTCGCCCGCTCCCGACGGTCCGGAAAGGCGTGCCTGATGATCGACACCGCGACGGGATTGAGCAGCGACGCACCGGCTCCCTGCACCATCCGCAGCGCGACCAGCACCGGAACCGTCCCGGCCAGTCCACAGGCGACTGACGCGGTGGTGAACACGACCAGGCCCCACCAGCTGCGGACGTTCGTCGTGGTCGCCGAAGAACGGCACTTCACCCGTGCCGCTGCCCGGCTGCGCATCGCCCAGCCCGCAGTGAGCCAGCACATCCGGAAACTGGAGCGGCTCCTGGGCCAACCGTTGTTCGAACGCAACGCGAGGTCTGTACGCCTGACCCGCGCGGGCGAGATGTTTCTGCCGCACGCACAGGCGGCGCTGCGTGCCGTGGAGATCGGGTACGCAGAGGTCGCCGCTGTCAGCGGTGGTCTGCGGGGCGCCCTGCACGTCGGCGTGGTCGATGCGGTGGAACCGCTCGGCGTGCCCAGCCTGCTGGCCCGGTTCCACCGGCGGCACCCGGACGTGACCCTCTCGGTCCGTCAGGCGGGCTCCGAGGACCTGCTCGAACTGGTCCGCTCCGGGACCATCGACGTCGCGTTCCTCTCGTTCGGCGACACCGCCACTTCGCCTGGCGTGGCGGTGCGATGGCTGCAGTCCAGCGAACGGGTCGTGGTCGTCGTCCCACCAGACCACGCCCTGGCGGAACGCGGGGAACTCCGCTTCGCGGACATCGCCCAAGAGGCGCTGGTGACGTTGCGGGAGGGAACCGGGAACAGGTCGATGGTCGACCGAGCCTTCACGGACTTGGGCACGCACCCGCGGATCGTCTGCGACGTCTCCGGCATCGCCGACGTCATCGACCTTGTGGCCGAAGGCATCGGCATCTGCCTGCTGCCTGAGTCGGTGGCAGCCAACGCGAAGCGGCGGATCGTGGCGATCCCGCTGGTCGATCCCGTGATGTGGCGCCATCTCGGCCTGGTGTGGCGGTCACCGGAAGCAGTCAGCTCACTGGCTCGCGCGTTCGTGAGCTTCACCGAATCGCTGTAGGGCCACCCTGGCGCCTAACGTACGGCGAGCAACACTCGACTCGCGAGCACCTGCCAGATGGTGCCGACTTCGCGGAAACCGCCGTCGTGCAGCGCTGCCACGTGGACGTCGAAGCCGGGCGGCGACTCCTGTCGGTGCTTGCCGGCGAAGCAGGCGGTTCGCTCGGCCAGCAGCGTCTCGAACGCCGGGTCCCCGGCCAACGCGTCCCACCATTGCTCAGCTGTTTCGATGCCGCGTGCGGCGAAGGCTGTGTCTGTCCACTGCTCGTCGAGGACGCGCTGGCTCAGCCGTGCCAAGGTCGGCGCCGACGAGTCGAAGGTCATGGCGTCGCTGTTGAGAAAGAGCCCGCCAGGGCGCAGCAGGCGGCCGAGGTCCTGGTAGAGGTGGGCCAACGGCGTCGGCTCCAGCCAGTGCAGCGCGGTGGTGCTGAGTACCGCGTCCACCTGTGGTTCGCCCAAAGCCTTGAGCCAGTCACGCGACGCCAGATCGGCTTGGACCCAGCGAAGTCGGCCGTTGACCGTGCCGAGCGCGCCTTGTCCGACCGCCAGCATCACCGGATCGATATCGACCGCGATCGCTTGCGCGCCGGGGAAGCGGGCGAGCAGTCGTTGGCTGATCGATCCTGGCCCGCAGGCGAGGTCCACCGCCACGAACGACGCGGGCAGCAACTCGGCCAACGCGTCGAACATCGCCGTGAAGCGGGCTTCGCGCTCAGGAACGTAGCCCTCTTGCTGTGCGTCCCAGCGCCGCAGCCAGTCGGCCCAGTCGATCTCCGGGTTCATGCCGACCCCAAATCAATAGGTTGGATACCGCGGAACATACCCGCAACGATCACACCACCGACAGTCCGAGATCGACTCGCAGATGCGGACGATGGCGACCAATCCCCGGGAGCGCGGCGGTGACCTGTTGAAGCTGCTGCTGGCAGCGGATGCCGCGCTGCTCAGTGCCAAGACCTCGGGCCGCGACCGGATCTCGACCAACTGCGATGGCGCGCCGGCCAAAGAGGACAAGGAATGTCGATCTGCGCAAGAGGCTCGCTCAGCCGGTCGACCCGGTCGCCTCAACCTCCTGCGTTCAAAGGGCCGGTAGCACGGGACTGCTCCGCTCGATCACGAACGTGTCCGTCTCCGCACCGTCGTAGAACCGCACGTTGATCTCGTGTTGACCGCGCAACATGGCCGCCCGCAACCGATGCATGCCGTCGATCACACGCATCGTCGCGCGGTGCTCGATGATCGGCGGCAGCTTCGCCTCTGATTCCGCCAGCAACCGGACGTGGTCCTCGCTCTCCCCGGTGAGCCGCGGTGACATCGACCCGACGATGGTGTCGATCGGCATCTTCGTCGTCACCGCCCCGGTCAACTGTCGCGCCAGCCACTCGTCCGGTGGTGCCGACTCAGCTCCCGTGTTCCCGACTGTCTCCACAGCACGCTCCCAGCCGCGTGTAGCCCCATCGAGTTCCGAACGGCAGTGTGATCGCCCGCGCTGCCATCGTGATGCCATCAGGGCAGGACCGTTGGCCATACGTCAATCGGTTGGCCAAATGGCCAGGTCTCACTGGTGGGGTTCTGATGGTGCCTTGCGGGGCATCAGGGCGACGATCGGGAGGCTGAGGGCGGTGACGGCCAGGACGACGACAAGGGTGACCTTCATGGCGTGGTCCAGTCCGGAGGTTGCGGCTTGGAAGAAGATCGAGGTGACCGCGGCCGAGCCGATCGCTGAAGCGAGTTGCTGGATCGAACTGAACGAGCCGCTGGCGCTGCCGGCTTCGTCAGGTTTCGCGTCGCCCAGAGCGACGACGGGGATCGTGGCGAAGCTGAGGCTCATGCCGACGCCGATGACGAAGAACGCCGGGGCCAGCGCCCAGAGGCTGACGTCCGTCCCGGAGTAGGCGACGAGGACCAGTACCCAACCGCAACCGACGAGGTCGACGGTGAGGCCGATGAAGACGAGCCGGCGACCGAGCTTGGCGACCAGGCCACCCATGGCGGCGAACCCGGCGGCGACGAGCCCCAAGGTGAGCGGCACCAGACCGAGCGAGGTGTCCCGCGCGCTGGCGTGCAGCCCCTCCTGCAGGAACAGGGACAGCACGAAGAGCAGGCCGGTGCCGGCGGCAGCAGCGACGAGGCACACGAGCAATCCGGAAGTGAAACCCCGGTTCTTCAACAGCGAGGGCTTGATGAGCGGGTGGGTCGCGGTGCGCTGGCGGTACGCGAAGGCAGCGAAAGACAGGACGCCGACGACGATCGAGACGATCGGGATGACGCCCCAGTCGTTGGTCGAGCCCTCGATCAGGCCGTACAGCAGCCCGAGCATGGTGACCGCAAGCAGGCCGGAGCCCCAACCGTCGACGACGGTGGACCGGTCGCCGTCGTCGTCACGCGGCAGGATCTTGGCGGCCACGACCAGCCCGACAACGCCAAGGACGATGTTGATGAGGAAGATCGGGCGCCAGGACAGACCGAACACGTCGGCGCTGATGATGAAACCGGCCAGGACCGGGCCGCCGACACTGGAGAGACCGAGAACCGGGCCGAACAGCCCGAACGCCTTGGCGAGCATGTCGCGGCTGAACGCTTTCGTCATGATCGCCATGCCTTGCGGGATGAGCAGAGCCCCGAACGCTCCCTGAGCGACCCGGGCGCCGATGAGCAGGGTCGGGTCGGGTGCGAACCCGGCGACTGCCGAGGCCAGGGTGAACCCGCCCATGCCGATCAGGAAAAGCCTGCGTTGGCCGAACTTGTCCCCCAGCCGTCCGCCGACCACGAGCAGCACACCCATGGCGAGCATGTACGCCGGTCCCAACCACTTGATCAGACCCTCACCGCCGTGGAGCTCGCCGGCGATGGTGGGGGCCGCGATGTTCGTGACGGTCCCATCGATCACGTCAAGAGCGTCGGCCAGCAAAACCAGCCCCAGGATCGCCCACATCCGGCGACTGGAGCGGTGTGCGGTGACTGTGCCCGGTTCCGTCACGGTAGTCATGAGGAACGTCCTTCGCTGCCCAGGGGCGCCCCTCCTGGGCAGCCTCTCAGCCCCACTACGAACGCCCCTGACCCGATCCGACACCGGCACGCAGGATTTCGCCGAAATCTTCCGGCGAGGCGGTCCGCGGATCGGTGTGGGCTGGAATCAACAGGCTGACGTCGTCGTAATGGCGCAGCGCGTGGATCGACAACCCGGTCAGCCGGGCGAACCGCCCGATCGTCAGCAACTGGAGGGGTCATTGCTGTTCGCGCTGCCCGATGCCGACTTCGCAGCCGACCGCACCGGGCAGCGCTGATCAGGTGCCGGACAGTCAAATCCAGGTCTTCGCACAGGCTGTTTCTTTTCTACCCACTGGATCTCCGTGTCACGTGTTGCTGACTTCAGTCCAATAGGTGACGATGTTCCAGGACGGGTAACGGGCGGTGGAATACTGTCCGACTGATGCCCAGTCGCCCATCACGGCCGTTCGCCCCGCCTCGGGGTTCGAGCTGTCAAGGATCATGTGGACCCGGTGGTGGCCGGTGCCGGTGGTGCACAGGCTGCTCACGTAGTTCGCGCTGGGGAAGGTGACGGCGCAGTTGCCGGGCGTGGCCAAGGCGTTGGTGGCTGTGGCGACCAGGATCCCGGCTGTGGCGACCGCGACAATCGCGGTACCGACCGTCTTTGTTTTGTTACGCAAGCGATCCTCCTCCATGTTGGTCAGCGGAACGGCCCGGTGCGAACCCGGAGCTCGATATGCCGCGGAACCATGTGTGTTTGTGTTGCCCGGCGGACACAGGCTGGACAACACAGTTTCGGTTTGTTTTGGGCGGCGAGAACAATGCTGCAACCGCTGGGTGCAAGAGAGCCTCTCTGGAACAGGAGGACTTGGCCGCCGCACCACGAATTCTGCCCCGGGGTTCGGTCGGTGGCAATACTCCAGTCGGCCGTGGTCCAGACCATTTGACGGGCGTCGCTCACCCTTCGTGACAGCGAACGCTCAGTCCGTGAGTACCAAACAGACCGTGGGGAGCAAGAACGACGGCGCTCAGCACCGACCTCCCTATCAATGACAGACGGATCGGCTCAGCCGGTTTCGCTTGCCCGTCGCTTGGTCCGCGCGGCCAGCCTCCTGGCGCGGCCCCTCAGCCGTTCGACAACGTGCTCCGGCAGGCTGCTCTTGCTTGTCACGGTGACTGACTGGGTGTGCCCGGCGGTGAGGTCCTTGGCGCTGACCTGCATGATGCCGTTGCTGTCGATGTCCAGGGTCATCTCGATCTTCGCCTCGCCCTTCGGGGCGGGCTTGACGCCGGTCAGTTCGACGGTGGCGAGCAGCGTGTTCTCCTCGGCGGTCTCGTGTTCGCCCTGGTACACCTTGAATCGCACGCGTGACTGGCCGTCCTCGGCGGTCGTGAAGATCTCCGAGCGTCTGGTGGGAATCGTGGTGTTGCGCGGGATGATCTTCGTGATCGTCCCGGCGCCGGTGCCGACTCCCAGCGAGTGCGGGGTGACGTCCATCAGCAGGACGTTGTGCGCCTTGCCTTCCAGGATCCCCGCTTGCAGGGCCGCGCCCGCGGCGACGATCTCGCCCGGCGCGACGCGCATGCTCAGGCATCTGCTGCCGAGCAGCTCCCGCAGGAGCGACTGGATACCCGGCATGCGCCCGGCACTGCCGGACAACAGGACGTCGAACTTGTCCGTTTCGGCCCAGTACGAATGCTCCAGCGCCGACATGATCGGCGCCTTCACCCGGTCCCGTAGGTCGGCCGTGATCTCCTCGAACTCCGCGCGGGACAGCGATTCCTCAAGCGTCAACGGGTTGCGGTAGGCGTCCATGGCGACATACGGGATGGTGACCGTGGCGGCCGTCGACACCGACAGTTCGATCTTCGCCTTCTCCGCCGCCTCGCGCAGGCGCTGCACCGCCACCCGGTCCGCGGCCAGGTCGACGCCCTTCGCGTTGCGGAACCGGCGGGCCAGCCAGTCCACGATTCGCTGGTCCCAGTCGTCGCCGCCGAGACCGTTGTCGCCGCTGATCGCCCGTACCTCGACCACACCCTCGCCGGTCTCCACCAGCGACACGTCGCACGTTCCCGCGCCCAGATCCAGGACCAGCGTCCTGGTCTCCTGATGTTCGAGGCGGAAACCCAGTGCGGCTGCCGTCGGTTCGCTGAGCAGGCGCAGGACCTCGATATCGGCGATCCGGGCGGCCTCTCGGGTGGCCTGGCGCTGGGCGTCGTCGAAGAACGCCGGCACCGTGATCACCGCGCCGGACACCGGCACGCCCAGGTACTGCTCCGCGTCGTGTTTCAGCCTGATCAGGATCTGCGCGCAGATCTCCTGCGGGAGATATTTCCGGCCATCGATGTCCCCAGTCGTCCACTGGGTGCCGATATGGCGTTTGACCGCCCGGAACGTCCGGCCGGCGTTCGTCACCGTCTGGTTGGACGCGGGCTGCCCGGTCAGCACATCCCCGTTCGCGGCGAACGCCACCACGGACGGCGTCTTCACGGCGCCCTCCGGGGTGGGGATGGCGATCGGCCTGCCGTCGTCAAGAACGGCGATCGACGAACTGGTCGTACCCAGGTCGATGCCGACGGCCACACCCTTCTCCGGCCTGGTCACCGCCGCCCACCCCCGCCCCGAGTACTGTTGATCCTTTTCTACACCAGGGGAGTCACCGCCATCCAGGGTAGGCGAACCTAGGTAGAACCACTCTGGCCGGCCGCCATCCCTGCGGCGAGGATTGCCCGGCAGAGGGAGGTTCGATGTCCAACGACGAGGGCTCGAAACAGGCTGTGGGCGGTCAGGTGGCGGTTATGGGCGCGGGCGTGGCGTTGTCCGAGGCCTTGTTCTTCGCCTGCCTGGCGGGCTTTGTTCATCCCCGATCCCTGTGGCAGTTCGGCATGCCCTGGGTGTTGCTGCCCGCACTGCCCGCGTTGGGGGCGCTGGGCGGCTTGGTAGTCGCCTCGCGCAAGCCGGCCAGGGCAAAGGTGTTCGCCGTCGCTCTCGGCGCGTTGCTGGCCAGCCTCACCTTGCTGGCCGCCGGCTTGCTGGTGCTGCTGCTGGACCGCGGGCTTTCGGACTAACGACCGCGGAAACCACCGGACATCGCGTGGCAAGAGCGGATGTTCGGCTGCCGCCGTCCCGCCGAGCTGGCAACAAGCTATCTTCACTCGTGATCGAGGGGAGTTGGCGGAGTGGCACGTCTTCATGTCGGCTGTGCGATGTGGACTCACAAGGCGTGGCTCGGGCGGTTCCTGCCGCAGTCGTTGCCGGCCAGGGAGCGCCTGCGGGCCTATGCCGGCTGGTGCAACGCGGTCGAGGGCAACACCACCTTCTACGCGACCCCCGCCCGGAACACCGTCGAGACTTGGGCGCGGCAAACCGATCCCGGCTTCCGGTTCGTGGTCAAGCTGCCCAAGGTCGTCACGCACGAGTGCCGGTTGGTCGGTGTCGAGGCCGAGATGCGGGCGTTCCTGGACGCGATCGAACCCTTTGGCGAACGGGCGGTCCTGTGGACCCAGTTGCCCGGCTCGTTCGGCCCTTCGGATGTCGACGCCCTCGGCCGCTTCCTGCGCAGGCTGCCAGCCGACCGCCGGCGCGCCGTGGAGGTGCGTCACCCCGGGTTCTTCACCGACGCCGGCTCGACGTCGCTGCTGGAGGGGACGCTCGCTGAGGCGAACGCCGAATGGGTGCCCTTCGACACCACAGTCTTCTTCCAGAGCCCGCCGACCAGCGAGGCCGAGCAGGATGCCTGGGCCAAGAAACCGCGGCTGCCGCGGCGCACACGGGCACTGACCGACCAGCCGATTGTCCGCTACCTGGGCCGGGACTCGGTCGAGGAGACGGTTGAGGGGTGGCGGCCCTGGACCGCGGTGGTCGCCGGCTGGCTGCGCGAGGGCCGGTCGCCGACGGTTTTCCTGCACACCCCCGACAACGACGACGCGCCCGCGCTCGCCCGCCGATTCCACGACGACGTGCGAACGCTCGTGCCCGGCCTCGACACGCTGCCCGAGCCCGAGCCGGTTGAGCCCGCGACCTTGTTCTGAGCGGCGAACGCGGTTATGGCCCGAACTTCGTCCATTGTCCTTCAGAGACCACCTCGACGCAGCCGTCGACGACCTTGATGGCGGTTTGTTCGTCGATGGCGTAGGCCGGGACGCCGATGTCGGCGGCCCACCGCTGGGCGTCGGCCAGGGTGTTCGTTGGGAAGGCGTTCAGGTGCGGGAAGATCGAGAAGTCGACGACTCCCAGGGTGCGGTCGTCCGGCGCGGACGGCCATTCGACGAAGTGCGTTCCGATCCGGGGGGTCAGCACCATGCTGCCGGCACTCACTCCCAGCCAGACCGTGTCGGGTAGCGACGGCAGCAGATCGGCCAGTCCGGACGCCCGCATCCAGTGGCAGAGGTACGTGGCGTCGCCGCCGTCGACCAGGAGCAAGTCCGCCTCCCGGATCCAGGGAATCCATCGTTGCGCGCCGATGGTGGGCAGTGCGGTGAGTTCGAGGACGCCGAGCGACGCCCAGCCCAGGCCGGAGGAATGCTGCCATCGGGGCTCGGCGGCGAGGAATCCTCGCACCGATGTCGGATCGCACTTCGGGTGACCCCACTGTGCTGTCGGGACGCAGAGGGCTCGGCATTCGGAGATCGGCTTACCGAGAAGCTGCACGAGCGTCGCATGGATACTCGGGTTCGTGACGCCACCTGAGGTAAGCAGGAGTTTCACAGAGGCCTCCAGATTCGCGCGGACGGTGGTCGTATCTGAAGACTTGGCAGCGAGCGGGAACTCATCGCTCGTCCGCGACACACTCCAGGAGCGTGGCCCTGGTCGAACCGATCAACGCGGCCAGACTCGACCCGCCTCGGCGGTCCCGCGGCGCGGTGTCCATGTCATCAGCGGCGCGAAGCTGCTCAGCATCGCCTCGGCTCTGCCACGGACGCACACTCGGGCGCGCGCAGCCCACTCGCGCCCCGGCGTGATGCCCGCTAGGACGGTTCCTCGGCACTATCGCTCGCCGCGTGCGTCCCGGTCGGCTCGGGATCGCCGGACGTGTGTCCTGACCGTGGTTGTGATCGATGCTGGCGAGACGCGAAGGCTCCGCCGAACGCCGCTTCCAACCGATCTGTGGCCTTCTCAGCGAAGAGACCGACCAGAACGCCTGTGCCGCCGAACGCGAACACGTTGACGTTGTCGGCCGAAGTCCCACTCGCGAGGAAGCCGCCGCGGACGACGAGGTAGAAACCCATGGCCAGAATGGCGCCGATCGGCGGCGTCAGGAAGTACCACGGCACGTAACGGGGGCTGACGTTCGGTGAGGTGAAGTCGCCACGGATCCGCAGCAGCATGCGGATCGACCCGCCGAGCAGCCCACAGAACGCCACACAGAGCAGGATCCGGCGCTCGGGTGAGATGGTGAACGACCACCAGAACAGCGACATCTGGTGGGGACCGGCCAGATCAGTCCGATCCGGCCACAGCCAGATCAGGCAGGCCAGCGGCACGTTGGCCAGCAGGAGAAGCACCCCGACCAGCAGGTACACCTGCTGGCGGCGCAAGCCAGCCGGAGTCTGCGGACCGACGGCCGCCGACATCTCAGGGTCAGTCACTACGCCGTCGCTCCTCGGTCGAGTATTGCCTGAACGCGGACGGCTCACCTAACCATCAACGCTGCTTGCCGGAGTCACCAGAGCGCTCGTGTCCAGCGATGAATGCGTCGCCGGTTGAACATCAGGTGATCCGATCATCGGCATGTGCGTCCGACACGAGCATCATGTGATCGAGATGATGCCTGTGGCCCAACGCTTCGCGCCGTTCCAGGTCGCACGGGACTGGGCGCGGCGATGCCCGGCAAGGGACAGGGCGGCTGTTCCCGTCCGATTGCCTTGGGAGGGCTACGGGTGTTACGTGACCGCCGCGTCCTGAGTCAGCCGGACGACCGATCACTCGGCCCTGAGGCGAGGTACAGGTCGGTCGTGGCGATTCCAACCGGGTCCTGGTGAACCGTTCGCCCCGCTCGGTACGACGAACAAGGTGTGGATGGGAGCTACCTCGATCGTTGGGCCTCGTGGGACGGCACTATGGCTCGTGCCACCGAGACCGACTCGGCCACCGCCTGCTACGGCGGTGTCGAGGTACGGGTATCGGGAGGTCACGCATGGTGACGCGGCCACCGGATCCGCGAGCGGACTCCCAGCTGCTTGCGGCGATCACCGACGGTGACAGGGAGGCGTTCGCTGAGCTGTATCGGCGGCACTTGCCGTGGCTGTTGGTGCGGCTGGGGCGGCGGTGCTCGTCGCCGGAGCTGGTCGATGAGGTCGTGCAGGACACGTTCGTGGCGGTCTGGCGGTCGGCGGGGCGGTGGGATCGCCGGGGCGAGGTGGCCGCGTGGATCTGGGGAATCGGGATCCGCCGTCTGGTCGACGCGCTGCGGCGTAGCCGGCCGCCGGCCGATGGGCTGACGACGTTCGCCGGCGTCGAGACGTCAGCCGAGGAGCACGTGCTGCTCGCCGTCCAGTACGGCGACGTGGGTGCGGCACTGACGAGCCTGTCACCGGAGCTGCGGGCCGTCGTGCAGGCGACTGTCCTGGATGGACTGACGACGCGGGAGGCCGCCCAGTTGCTGGGTATCCCGCCTGGCACGGTCAAGACACGGATGATGCGCGCCCGCGCTCTGTTGCGGGAGCGGCTGGCATGACGGGGAGGTTGGGATGACCGGTTGGCACCTGGATCCGGAGACGATCCGCCGGTACTCGCAGGGAGCCGCCCCGCCGGACCTGGCCGCGTCCGCCGAGGCGCACCTGACGAGATGCGCGGCCTGCCGGGGCATGATCTCGTCCTATGTGGACGCTCGACGGGTGGCGACGATCTGGCATGAGGTGGTCGACCGGGTCGACGCACCCCGGCGGAGCGGGCCCGAGCGGATGCTGGCCCGGCTCGGCGTCGGCGAGGCGACAGCACGCCTCATAGCCGCGACGCCGACCCTGCGGGGGCCGTGGTTACTGGCCGTCGCCGGGGTACTCGCGCTCGCGGCTTGGGCGGCTCAGGTCGATGAGCGTTTCCTACGAATGTTTCTCGTGGTCGCCCCACTCGGGCCGCTGGCGGGTGTCGCGGTGGCCTTCGCGGGCGGCCTGGACCCGACTCGGGAGATCGGGCTCGCCGCGCCGTACTCAGGGTTGCGGCTACTGCTGATCCGCACGGCCGCGGTCTTGACGGTCACCGTTCCGATCGTGGCCGCGGCCGGACTCGCGCTACCCGGCTCGAATTGGCTGGCCGTCGCCTGGCTCCTGCCCACCGCCGGGCTCACCTGCGCCGCGCTGGCTCTGACCGCTCGCATGACGCCCGTGGCCGCGGTCGGCGTCGTGGCCACGATATGGGTGCTGGTGACCGCCCCGACCACCATCGCCGGTCACCTCGACCTCGCCTTCGGGATCGGCGCCCAGGTCTTCTGGCTCGCCGTGGCCATCAGCGGCGGCACCTGGCTCGCCGTCTTCCGCAACACAGTCACGATCAAGCTGGGGAGAAGCGCATGACCACAGTACGCGTGCATGACGCGACCAAGTCCTTCGGTCGTACGAGGGCGCTGGACAGCATCGACCTCGAAGCCGGCCCAGGGGTGACCGGACTGCTCGGCCCGAACGGGGCGGGAAAGACAACTCTGCTCCGGATGATCGCCACTGTTCTGGCGCCGGATCGGGGCACGGTGACCCTGCTGGGCCGCGACCCGTCGCGGCCCGACGACCGTACGCGGATCCGCGAACGCCTGGGCTACCTGCCCCAGGATGCTGGTTTCCATCGGGGGTTCACGGTCTTCGAGTTCGTCGACTACGTGGCGATTCTGAAGGCGATGACGGACCGGCGGGCCAGGCATGACGAAGTCCGCCGGGTCATCACGCTGACCGGGCTGGCATCCGTCAGCGCGAAGCGGATCCGAGCCCTCTCCGGCGGCATGCGCCGGCGGGTCGGGTTGGCCCAGGCCATGCTGGGCGATCCCGACCTGCTCGTCCTCGACGAGCCGACGGTCGGCCTCGATCCCGAGCAGCGACTGCGGTTCCGGGAGATGATCTCGCAAGCCGGTGAGGGGCGCACGGTGGTCATGTCCAGTCACCAGACCGAGGACATCACCGCGCTGTGCACCAGGATCGCCGTGATCCACCAGGGCCGAGCCCGATTCGACGGTACCCCCACCGAGCTGACCGCGCAGGCCGCGGGTCGCGTGTGGACAGACACGCAGCGGTCGCCCGCCGCACTCGCGGCGTGGCGCACCGGTGACGGCACCTACCGCAACGTCGGCGACCCGCCCGCAGGCGTCGAGCTGATCTCACCCACGCTGGAGGACGCGTACCTCCTGCTCATGGGCGAACCCGAGTTGGAGGTCACCCACCCATGACCACTGTGGACACAGCCGTCTCCAGCCACATGGCGCCACTGGTCGGCCGGGAGGCCCGCCGCCTCGCCCGGCATCCCGCGCTGTGGCTGGTACCCGCCGTCGTCATCGTGACCAGCGCCGTCGACACGGCCAGCGGCGGCCGGACCGCTGGCTACTGGTACGGCACCATCTTCATCGCCGTCGCGTTCTTCGGGCCCATGTTCGTCCTCTTCGCGGCGAACCTGGTCGCCAGCAGTGCCCGCCGCAGCCGGGCCGAGGAGATGCTGAACGTCACGCCGACCACGGACACGCGCCGGACCTGGGCGATGAGCCTCGGTGTCGCGCTCCCACTGGCCGGAGCCGGCGCCATCGGGGCGGGTGCCATGGCTCTCATCGACAGCGTCACCACCATCCCGCCCAAGGACCTGCTGACCGCCGCCGAGCTCGCCCAGATCCCGCCCGTCCTGGCCGGCGCCGGGCTGCTCGGCGTCCTCACCGCCCGCTGGCTGCCCTTCGCGGGCGGCGTACTGATCACTTTCGTGGTCGCGACCCTGGGCGGTATCGTCCTGTTCGGGCGGTTCGACTCCGGCATCTGGTGGATGTGGTGGACGACAGAGACCACCATCGGGGAACGGGCACCAGCAGCAGTGCCTGGCGACCCGTGGCTGCATGTCGCCTACCTGGCCGGACTCTGCGCCTGCGCCGCCGTCGCCGCCGTGTACCGCGATCGCGCGCAATGGCCACGACTGGCCCTCGTCGGTGGGCCGGTCCTGGCCGCCACCCTCACCCTCGGCTGGCTCCAACTGTCATGACACCATCCGTGGCCTGGGAACTCGTCCGCAGCGGCCACCTGGTGCGCAGCCTGCGCGTGGCGCCTTTCGTGACCGGCGCCGCCGCCGTCGTGGCGTTCCTGGCGGTGCGAAGCGGCGACACACACGACGTCATCACAGACCTCCGCGTACTGGGCCTGCTGTTGGCACTGGGTAGCGGGTACGTGCTCGACGATGGCGCGGCGGTCACCCTGCAGGCCAGCCCGTACAGTCTGGCCCGCCGGCTCTGGCTGCGCATCGGCTGCGCCGCAACCGCTGTCATTCCACTGTGGACGGCTATCCTCGCCCGCTTCCTTCCCGCCGCGCCGGCCGGCGATCGGTGGGCCCTCGGCCTGGGCCTCACGGTCGAACTCGCCGCCGCACTCACCGTGATCTGGGCCGTGGCCGTGTGGGGCCGTCGCCACGGATTCGAGCACCCCGGCATCATCACCACTCCCGCACTCCTGGCCTCGCTGGTGCTGGCGACATCGATCCCATGGGCACCGATGCTGGTCGGCTCCGGGCCACAATGGACCCCGGCGCACCTGCGATGGTCGGGCATTCTGCTCGGCGGGATCTGCGTACTCGTGGCCGGCATGCGCGACCCGGCCGCGCGCTGGCGCTCTCCGGCCCACCCGTGAACTCCGCGATCGGCTGATCCGTCCTGCGGTACGCGGGATCGGCCGGTGACTGGATTGTCGAATCGGGCGACGTGGAATCCTGGCTCTGGGCAGAATTCCTGGTATGGACGCCGGTTCGTTCGCACGGTACCTCGGTCGGATGGACCGGGTGGAGTTGGCTGAGGTGTTACGGGTTCGGCCGGAGGTGCGGGTGGCGCCGGTGCCGGATGGGCCTGAGGCACTGGCGGTGCGGTTGAGTGATCGCGGGTCGTTGGCCGCGGTGCGGTTGGTGAGCCGGGACGCGGTGGCGGCGGGGCAGGCGGCGGCTGGGTTGGGGTCTGGGGCCACCGTCGCCGCCGTGGCGGCGTTGACCGGGGGGAGCAGGGAAGCGGTCCGGTCTGCGCTGGGCGAACTGCGTCGGGTGGGGGTGGCGTGGCCGGATGGCGAGGTGGTGTGTCTGGTGCCGCCGGTTCTGCAGCGGTGGAAGCAGGCGAAAGGCCGGTTGGCGGTGACCGGACGGCCCGCGGTTGAGCTTGGTCGATGCGGTACGGACGGTGAGCAGCGGTCTTCGGTGCAGCACCTACTGCGTGCGGCTTATGCGTTGTTGGACACGAGCAGGCCGATCGTGGGGTTGCGGCGGGGTGGGGTGGGGGTCAAGGAGCGGCAGCGGTGGGGGGCGGCGCTCGGGTTGGGCGATGACTACCTGTTGCTGGTGCTGGACGTGCTGTTCGCGGCCGGGTTGTTGGTCCAGTCCGGGACGGCGTTCGGGGTGACCGCGCGGTATGAGCGGTGGCGGGAGGCGACGCCTGCCCAGCAATGGGCGGAGCTGGCGTGGGCGTGGTTCTGGTTGCCCCACTCGCCGACTGCCCGGCAGAGCGCGGCGGTGTCGAAGGTCGAGTCGTCGCGTTGTCGGGCAGCTCGGTGGGCGATGTTGCGGGCGGGACGGGGCGGGTTGTCGGTTGAGGGCGTTGCTGCCGCCGCTTACTGGTTCTGCCCGACGGTGCACCAGTACGTCGAGGGGGTTGTTCGTGAGGCGGTGATGGTGGGGGTGGTGGCGGGGGATGCGCTGAGCGTGTGCGGGGAGGCGTTGTTGTCCGCTGGCAACGCGGAGGCGCTGGCCGCTTCGGTGGCCGAGGTGGTGGTGCCGATGCAGTGTGAGCTGCAGGTGCTGGACGACCTGAAGGCTGTGGTGTTCGGGCAGTTGACGGTGGAGGCTGCACGGGTGTTGGAGGCGTCCGCGGAGAGCCTGGTGGAGGACGGGGCGCGGGTGTGGCAGTTCACCACGGCGAGCGTGCGGGCGGCGTTCGCCCAGGGATGGACCGGGGAGTCCTTGCTGGCCTCGTTGAACGAGCTGACGCAGCACAACGTGCCGTGGGCGCTGCGGGCGCTGTTGGGAGAGCGCGGGCGGGGGCAGGTGTCGGTGCGGGAGGTGGGGTGCTGCGTGGTGGCCGAGGCACAAGTCATCGCGGAGGTGGTGCGGTTGCCCGGGTTTGTCGAGTTGGCGCCGACCGTAGCCGGGAGCGTGATGGCGTCTACGGAGTTGGTCGCGCAGTTACAGGCGGAAGGGTTCGCGGTGGTCGAGGACCCGTCGTCGGGGAGTGTTGTGGTTCGGCGGGCGCCAGTGGCCGCCCCGGTGGACGAGGCGGAGCCAGTGGACCTCCCTGACCTGGACGCGGCCGAGCCGTCCACGGCGCAGATCGTGCGGGGACGTAACCGGAGGTTGTCGAAGAAGGCGGTGGCGCTGTTGGCCGGGGCCATCGACGAGCAGTCCGACGTGCGCATCGACTACGTCGACGGGAAGGGCGAATCCTCCAGCCGCACCATCACACCGATCGGGTGGGACGGGCCGTTCCTGTTGGCGTGGTGCCACATGCGGGAGGCCGACCGACAGTTCAGGGTGGAACGGATCAAGTCGGTGTCACCAGTGCGACCGTGAGGCGAAGTGACTGGCGAACATTGGTCAGTGTCCTCGGGCAGCGTTGGCAAGAACGATTCTCATAACGGGCAGTTGGCGTCCGGTGTCGACTTCACGTTCACCCACGCGTTGGGCGCCCATGTGCAGATAGAACGCCTCAGCGTGCGGATCGGACTCCAGCTCCAGCGTGCGGAAGCCGCGTTTCCTGGCCGCGCTGGTGGCGTGGTCCCACAGCCTGCGTCCCAGGCCGGTACCGATCGCGTCGGGCTCGACGAACAGGTCGACCAGCTCACCGTCCGGCGGCGTACCGCCGAGCTGGTAGTACCCGAGTAGTCTCTCGCCGCGTTCAGCGACGATGACCTGTTCACCGTGGATCTGCTCCGGCCGCACGGTCAGCACGTCCTGAACTCGGTCGAGAAACTCCTGCTCATACCCCCAGTGCGCCTTCGACCGGCGCGCCAGCGCCGTGATGTTGTCCGCTTCGTGAGGTTCGGCAGCCCGCAGTCGCACCTGGTCCATGATCGTGATTATCCAGGCATCCCGGGTGTCCGCTCATCGGCATGAGTGAGGCCGTTCAGGGTGACGGCGACCAGTCGGTCCACCGCGGCCTTGGATTGCAGGGCGCTGGCTGCGGTGAGCGCGTGCAGGCAGTACGCGGCCAACTCGTCGGGTGTGGCGTCGGCGTGGACGGCACCGGCCTCGGCGGCCTCGGCGATCAGGTCGCTGACCAGGTTGTGGACATGACGGTAGGCGCGGGCGACGTCCGGGTTGTGGTGCAGTTGCCAGGCCAGATCGGCGCCTGGGCGATGGTGGACAAGGTGGGCGCACGCGGTCAGCACGGCCTTCAGGCGCTGGCCCGGGTCCGTGTGCTGGTCTCGGACCTGGCTGAGTTCGTGGAGATGGTTGTCCACATGGCGTTGGTGCCACGCGCTCAGAACCGCGTCGAGGTCGGAAAAGTACTTGTACAGCGTCGCCCGCCCGATACCGGCTGTGGCGGCGATCCGCGACATCGTCACCGCGGCCGCCCCATGCTCGGTGACCAGCGTCGCCGCGGCGTCCAGGATCGCCTCGCGGGCGTCGCGGCGATGCGCCTCGACGATCTCGTTCCACTGCGCGGCCACCACTCGATCATACACAACGCAACACCTGTAGACAGAGTGTCTTGACCATAGTCGTAGTGTCTCCTAGGGTGCCGGAACGGTGCTCTCACCGCCCCGAAAGGAGGGCAGGAGTCAATGCCTGTGCTGGAGGTTCCCGGTGCTGGGCTGTCGTACAGGAGGACTGGCAGCGGTCCGACCCTGCTGCTGATACCCGGCGCAGGCGGCAGTGGGCTCGCCTTCGTCCGAGTCGCGAAGCGCCTGGCCGCCCACTACAGCGTTGTCCGCTACGCTCGTCGCGGCTTCTCTCGCAGCCACCTCGACCAGCCACCGGACCGCGGCAGTCGACTGGCCGCTGACGCGGACGACGCCGCCGGGTTGATCGAGCATCTCGGCGGCCGGCCCGCCGCCGTGCTCGGCGAGAGCTCCGGCGCACTGGTTGCGCTGGAACTGCTCACTCGCCACCCCGACAGCGTCCGTACCGTCGTGCCCTTCGAGCCGCCGGCGATGCGCCTGCTGCCCGACGCTCAGCAGTGGATCGACATATTCGATCGAGTGCACGATACGTATCACCATCACGGAATGCGGTCCGCGCTGAAGCTGTTCAGGGAGAGGACCTTCGCCGAATCCGACCGCAAGGCCATGCGTCGCGGCGTGTGGTTGCAACTGGTCACGCCATCGATACGAGCCAGTTTCGCCCACTGGCTCGACTATGAGCTTCGCCAGTACCCTGCGACGCCGCTCGATCTGACCGCGTTGAGGGCCCACCGCGCCAAGATCATCCCGGCTGTCGGGCGGGAGTCACGCGGGTATCCCTGCTACCGGGCGACCGCGGAGCTCGCCCGCCAGCTCGACCTCCCGATCGCCGAGTTCCCAGGCGGCCACCTGGCCCACATCACCGAGCCGGCGGCTTTCGCTCGAAGCCTGGTGCGGACGCTGGCGTCCACACTCTGAACGCCGTGTCGCGCGTTCCCGGACCATGAAATTCCCCAACGCGGACGCCGACGGGGAATTTCATGGTCCCGGAATGGTGGACACGCCGGTCAGAGATTAGACCGTGAACTCCTGTGCGACTGTGCTGTTGCACGTCCACTGCCGGATCCACGTGCCGTCTTCAGTGTGGGCGCCTTGGACGTCGAAACACTTGTTGACGAATGTTCTGATGGTGGCATGGCCGTTGCTGAGCGGCACGATGGTGAAGGCCTGTGCGACTGTTCCGTTGCACGTCCATTGCCGGAGCCAGGTGCCGTCTTCGGAGTGGGCGCCTTGGAGGTCAACGCATTTGTTGGCGAACGTCTTGATGGTGACGCGGCCGTCGCCGAGGGGCACGATGGTGAAGTTCTGTGCGACTGTTCCGTTGCATGTCCACTGGCGGATGAGCGCGCCGTCTTCGGTGTGCGCGCCCTGGACGTCGACACACTTGTTCGCGAACGTCAGGATCCGTGGTGCGGATGCCTGCGCGCTGGGCTGTTGAGCGGCTTGGGCGGTGGTCGTCACACCGATCAACGAAAGAAGCGAGACGAGCACTGCCGTGACCGAGAAATGACGGCGTGACAAAAGGCGTAGGTGCACGTAAGCCTACCTCACTTTTGGTAATCAGGGGGCTTGGTGAAGCCAATCCGATCATACGCAGCAGTGATCAGGGGAGCATCGCATCATCCAGGTATTCACTTGGCAGGTAACTGAAGTATCGGCGTTATTCCCTTTTATGGGTTGGGGGTACCGCACCGGGCGTGCGGAGTAATGGCACTGGAAGGGCCGGTCGGCTTGTCCGGAGCCGCCACCGCCGCGTGTCCAACTCACGACTCACCGACACCGCCGCGCCACAACGGCCCGGCGGCTTGCGGTTCGAACAGGCCTGGCAGCCCTCCGGTGTGCCAGAAGACCACGGGACCCGTCAGGTCACCCGCGCGGGCGTCGCCGACCAGTGCGGCGAGCGCTTTCGCGGTGTACACCGGGTCGGTGAGGATGCCCTCGGTCTGGGCCAGCAGCCGCAAGGCCGTGTTGGCCTGATCGGTGGGCCGCGCGTAGCCGTCGCCGAGTTGGTCGAAGCGCACGTTGAAGGTCAGTTCGCCGGGCCGCACCGGGTGGCCGAGCAACTGCGCGGCACCAACGGCAAGTTCGTCGAGGCGCTTGCCGAGATCGGGATAGACCACGGCCGCACCGACCCCGACGACGTGCGGTCCGTGAGCGTGCAGATGGCGCCCCAGCACGAGTCCCGCGTGCGTACCCCCGGAGGTGCTGGCGTGAAAGATCTGGGTCGGCGTCAGCCCGCGCTCGTCAAGCTGTGCCAGCAGTTCGCCGTAGGCAACGACAAAACCAAGCGCCCCGTGCGGTGCCGAGCACCCCACGGGCATCATGAACGGGCGTCGGCCCGCGTCGCGTAGGTGCGCGCACAGCTTCTCGGTGTGCGCGTGCAGCTGTCCCCAGTGTTGGGCGCCGTCGAAGGACGGGATGTCGGCGAAGTGCAGTTGGGCGCCCAGCAGCCGACAGAGCAACAGATTCCCGTTGGCCTCAACGGGTTCGCCGCCGCCGAGGACGAGGTGGCAGTCAATCCCCGCCGCCGCGGCCGCCGCGGCGGTGCAGCGCGTGACATTGGAGATCGCGGCACCCTGGGCTACCAGCGTGTCGGCGCCTTCGGCGATGGCGGCCGCGACGAGGTACTCCAGCTTGCGGACTTTGTTGCCGGCCAAGGGAAGGCTGCCGATGTCGTCGCGTTTGACCCACACCTCGACGCCGAGCGCGTCGCTGAACCGCGGTGCCGGCTCCAACGGGGTGGGCAGGTGGGCGAACGGTCGCCGCGGCGGGTTGTCGCTCATGCCACTGTCGCTGTGCCGCCGCCGACGCCTCGGCTGATTTCGGTGGCGCACCGCACGACGTGCGCGGCCAACGGCTGCACCTGCGCCTTGGTGACTCGCGTCGTCGGGCCGGAAATCGAGACCGCCGCGACGACCTGTGCGCGTGCGTCGATCACCGGCGCCGCGATGCACCGCAGGCCCTCGTCCGATTCCTCGTCGTCCAGCGCCCATCCCTGAGCCCGGACCCGCGCGAGCTGCTCGACCAGGCGCTTCGGCTCGACCACGGCACCCGGCGTGCGCGCGGTCAACGGGCCGGCCAGCACCCGCTCACGCAACCCCGCCGATCCGAAGGCCAGCAGGCACTTGCCCAGTGCCGTGCGGTGCAACGGATTTCGACCGCCCAGGCGCGAACTCATCCGGACCATGCGCGCGCTTTCGACCTTCTCCAGGTAGACCACTTCGTCGTCGAGTAGCACCCCTAGGTGTGCCGTTTCCCCTGTCACGTCGCGCAGTTCCTCCAGCAACGGTCGGGCGATCGCGCGCACGTCCAGGCGCGCGGCGACGCGACTGCCGAGTTCGAACAGCCGCAAACCCAGTCCGTAGTGACCGGTCGCGTCCTGTATCACCAGACCGCTGGCGACCAGCGACGTGAGCAGGCGATGCGCGGAGCTCTTGGGTATCGCTGCCCGGCGGCTGAGCTCCGTCAGCCCGAGCGCACCGTCGGCGGCGCTCAGCACGTCCAGCAGCCGCAGGCCCTTGCCGAGCGAGGTCTGGTCTGACATACGGACTCCCATCCCGTCGTTCGGAACAGGATGCTACGCCTTCCACGACCGGCTCGGAACGGGAATCATCCAGCGGGCGACGCGGGCCAGACGCAGCGGTCGCGGATGCCACACTTCGGCGTCTTCGAGGCCCCAGGCGTAGCTGGGTGTGCGGTCGATGAGCAGCTCGCGGAGTGCCGGCTGGCCGAGTTCGCCGGCGGACCATTCGTAGAGTTGCCGGAGTCTGGGCAGGATGACACCGACGTCCAGCATGTGGCCGAAGCCGTTCTCCGCGTCGACGTACGGGTGCACGTCGTCACCGAGCGGATAGTAGGCGGGAAGCACGCGCGAGAGGGACAGGAACAGGCCGGTCATGCCCAGGCGCGGATCGCCGAGCGGACGGGCCAGGGGAGCCAGCCAGTTCAAGGCGAGACGCGGCGCGGCCACCAGGGCATGGGTGTACAGCACGCGCACGAGCACCAGGTTGATGAAGAACCGCTCGACGCGTCCTTCGGCATAGGCCAGTTTCTCGTTGGTCAGGTAGGCGTTGACGATGGTGGTGTTGTGCGCGCGGTACCAGTTGCGTGCGGTGGGGCGGGTGATGAAGTCGAGGGTCGCTCGCACGCCGGGTCCGCTGGGTTGTCCGTTGTGGTCGAATGCGAGTGAGTGGGCCTCGCAGGTGTCGCGGAGGAGCGCTTCGTTCACTGCTCGCCACCACGGGCTGCCGGGCCGGGGGCCGGTCAGCGGGTTGAGCAGCCCTCGGCGCAGTTGCCAGCCCATGAAGGCGGATGCCGCGCGCCGGAAGGGCAGTCGGGCCCGGTCCTGCCCGACCGGGATCTCGTACAGGCGACGTAGCAACGCCAAGCGCGCTATGGGATCGTCGCGGACACCCGCGACCTGGGCGTCGACATGCTCCGCGGTCGACGTGTGTGACACGAGATCAATTGTGGCAGGCGTGGCCGTGCCCCTCCGTCCCTTGCTACTGACAAGTCGCCCCTCTACGGTAGATGGAGTGACTTGCTGGTTGCAAGCCACCGTCGTCCGACGAGAGGTGCGGTGTGGCACGGTTGCGCAACCCCAAGGGGCAGGGCCGGCGTCTGCGCGACGAGATTATCGTTACGGGCCAGCGACTGCTCGCGGCCGCCGTCGACGAGCGCCAGTTCACGGTCCGGGCCGTCGCCGACGCGGTCGGTGTGACAATGCCCTCGGTCTACATGCACTTCCCCACTCGGGCCGCGCTGCTGTCCGCGATCACTGAACGCGGCTTCGGGATGTTCGACCACCACCTCACCGAGTCGATCGCGCGTGTCCAAGAGCCCGCGGAGCGCATTCGCGGGCTCGGCCGCGCCTACCTTGAGTTCGCGGCCACCCACCCCGGTCTGTACCGCGTGGTGTTCAGTATCGGACCAGCCAAGCTGGGAGCGGGCGACGAACGAGCGTCGTTCGTCGCCCTGGTCGACGCCGCCGCGGCATGCGTGCCCGAGATCGACGCGCGCGACGCGGCGATCTGGCTGTGGTCCGTCGTGCACGGCCTGGCCAACCTTCGCCTGACCAAACCAGACTTCGACTGGCCCGCCACCGGCCCGCTGATCGACGAGGCACTGAACAATCTGTGCGTGGGGTGATGTCGGTTCCGTTCACGAGCGGCTGTCTGATGTTCCGTGTCCTGGGTCGGTAGCTGGTATGGACAAGTTCACCGGGCTCAGTGTCTGTGATGATCGGATGTTCACGATGATCACCGGGAGGGTTCACCTCACGTTCGCGTAACTTGTCATGACAAGTCCTACCGTCGGCGGGGTCCATGACACCTTTCGAGAAGGGTCGACCATGCGTCGAACTCGATGGAGAGTGCTGACCACGCTGGCGGTCGCCGCCGCGTGCGCGGGAGGCGTCGGCATCCCCGCGGCCGCCGCACCGGCTGGAGGAATGATCGCGACTGAGAACTTCGACTCGCTGGAGTCGACCCTGGGCAGCCGGGTGGACGAGACCGGGATTCCCCCTGAGGTCAAGGGATTCACGCACACGCCACCGGCCGGCTGGAGCGTGCAGCTCGCGCCGGGCATGCCGCAGGGGGTGACCGAGTGGCAGGGCTGGTCCTTCACCACCATGCCGTTCTGGAAGGGCGCCGAAGCCGGCCAGGACCGGGAGAACTTCACCCGGGCCGACAAGGTGTTCGCGGTCGCCGACCCGGACGAGTGGGACGACAAGGGTTCGCCCTCGGCCAAGGGCAACTTCGACAGCACACTGGTGTCCAAACCCTTCGACATCCCGGCCGGGCTGACCAAGGCCTACCTCGGTTTCGCCTCGCACTACCGGCAGGACGGCCCGCAGAAGGCGACCGTGTCGGTGTCCTTCGACGGCGGCCAGGACAAGGTCGTGCGGAGCTACGGCCCCGATGCCGGTAGTGACAACCAGGGCAAGGACCTGGAGAACGACTTCGTCAGTCTCGGCGTGGACGTGCCGGCCGGCGCGAAGAACATGACCGTGAAATGGCGCCTGTTCGACGCTGGCAACAACTGGTACTGGGCGATCGACGACGTGCGGGTGGCCAGCCAGGCCATCCCGGTCGACCCACCACCGCTGAACGTGCCGCAGGGGCCGAACGGGGTCAGCAAGGACAAGGTGCTGCTGATCGGACTGGACGGCGCGCGCTGGGACAAGATCCTCAGCTCGGACACGCCCAACCTGAAGCGACTGATCAACACCGGCCTGTTCGGCACCAACGCGCTCTACGCCCAGCCGATGGCCGCGACCTCCAGCGGGCCGGGCTGGTCGACCATGACCCACGGGGTGTGGCCGGACAAGCACAACGTGCGCGACAACAGCTTCGCCGACCCCAAGTTCGCGAAGTACCCGGACTTCCTGACCCTGGCCAAGCGGGCCAACCCGAACCTGTCGACCGGGTTCTTCTCCGACTGGGCGCCGATCGGCCTCGGTGACAAGCCGGTGATCGGCAGCGGCGCGGACGTGCGCGTCGCGTTGCAGGACGCCAACTACACCGTGCAGGACCAGCAGATCGCCAACGCCGCCGCGAAGTACCTGACCGAGCAGAACCCGGACGCCGCATTCGTGTACTTCGCCGACATCGACGAGTGGGGACACGACAAGGGCGGAGCCAGTCCGGAGTACAAGAAGGCCGTCGAAACCGCGGACAGGCAGATCGGCCAACTGTTGGACGCCATCCAGGCCCGCAAGACCGCCAAGGACGAGAACTGGCTCGTGATGGTGTCCGCCGACCACGGCCACACCGACAAAGGCGGGCACGGCGGTTCCTCACCTGAGGAGCGCGGCGACTTCGTCATCGCCAACGGCAAGGGAGTCCCGGCCGGCGCCAAACCCACCACCACCCGGCTGGTGGACGTGGCCCCGACCGCGCTGCGCCACCTGGGCGTCACGATCGACCCGGCGTGGGGGCTGGACGGCCGTCCGGTGACCGACGCCGACCCCGACCCGTTCGAGACGTTGACGCCGAAGCTCAAGGAACGCCAGGACGAAAAGGGGATCCCGGCCGGAATCAAGGGATACACCCAGGAAACCCCGGCGGGGTGGAGCATCGACAACGCCAAGCAGCCGATGGACGTGGGTACCACGGAGTGGCGGGGCTGGTCGTTCACCACCGACGACTTCTGGACCCGCGCGGGCCGCGACCAGTCACGTGAACTGAACGTCCGTGAGCGCGGGGCGTTCGCGGTGGCCGACCCGCAACGTTGGAACGCCACAGGCAATCCGTCCGGCTCCGGCAAGAAGTTCGACTCGACACTGGTGTCCCAGGGCTACAACGTGTCCGGTAAGGCGTCGGCCACGGTCGACTTCGCGTCGCACTACCGCGCTGGCACCACCCAGCAGGGCACCGTGCTGGTGTCCTTCGACGGCAAGGCGGACCAACAGGTCTACACGTACACAAAGGACGAGTTGGCCGCCCGCAGGTCACTGGTGGTGCCGGTGCCGTCCGGCGCGAGGTCGATGAAGGTGAAGTTCCGGCTCACCGGCACCGGCGGCGACTGGTACTGGGCAGTGGACGACCTGCGCGTCACCACCAAGGCGCCGTCGACACACGTCGGCGCGCTCACCGGCACCGCGTCCAAAGGTCCCGGAACGAAGTGGACGGGCACCGCGACAACACAGATCGTCGACCAGGACGGCAAACCCGTGAAGGGCGCGGTCGTCTACGGCGACTGGATCACCGGGTCCTTGGTCACTCTGCCCGGTTTCTGCGTCACCAACACCGAAGGCACCTGCTCGGTCACGTCCACCCCGGTGAACAACCAGCGGACCACAGTGATCTTCGTGGCCAAAGCGGTGTTCGTCTGGGGCAAGCCCTACCAGCCAGGCGACAACGCCGTGACGACAGTCAACATCAACCGCCCATAACCCCAAGGAGGAACGGTTCCCGCACGCACGTCGTGCGGGAACCGTTCCGTAGTCAGCTCGCGCGGTGGATCACGCAGGTGGTGCTGCCGTGGGCGACAAGCTTGCCTGCGTCGTCCACCACCCGGCCCTCCGCCGTCGCGGTGGTGCGTCCCACGTGGATGGTGCTGCCGGTGCCGATCAAGCGTCGCCCCTCGGTCGACACCGACCGGATGTAGTTGACCTTCAGTTCGAGCGTGCCGTAACCGGCGCCTGGTTCCAGGGTCGAGTGCACCGCGCAGGCCATCACCGAGTCCAGCAGGGTCGCGCAGATGCCGCCGTGCACGGTGCCGAGCGGGTTGGCGAAGTCCGGCCGGGTACTGAGGCTGAAGACGACGCGCCCGAACTCGAGCTCGTCGATCTGGAAGCCGAGCAGGACGCCGATGCTCGGCGGGGGCTCGGGCAGGGACCGCATGGCCCGCAGTGCGTCCAGGCCGGACAGTTCGTTGGCCCATGTGGTGCTCATAGGTCGGCCTTCCGGGTGTAGATCGATCGGTCTATGTCGTAGCATGACATCACACATAGATCGATCGGTCTAGGAGATGTGGATGACACCAGGCCCACGGGAGCGGCTGATCACCAGCGCGATCGCCCTGGTGCGGGAGCGCGGCGTGCACGCGACCGGCCTCACTGACCTGCTGGAGCACAGCGGTACCGCGCGTGGGTCGATCTATCAACACTTTCCCGGCGGGAAGACGGAACTCGTCGAGGCGGCCACGCTGGTCGCCGGCAAGCAGATGGACGCGCTGCTCCGGTCACTGACCACCACGCGGTCCCCCCAGGCGTGGCTCGACGGGCTGATCCAGTGGTGGCGCGACGTCCTGGAGACCACCTCGTTCAGGGCCGGTTGTCCGGTCGCGGCCGCCGCCCTGGCCAGCTCGGACGAACCCACGCTGCACGAGGCCGCGGCCGAGGTCTTCAACGCGATGCGAAGTCGCCTCGCTGGAGCGCTCGCACAGGCGGGTTTGGCCGCTGACACCGCCGGCTCGCTGGCCGGCTTCGTGGTGAGCGCCCTGGAAGGGGCGATCATCCAGGCCCGCGCCACGAGGTCGACGCGGCCGCTGGACGATGCGCGCACGCACCTGGGCGAACTGTTGCGGGTGCACCTTCGCACCGCCGGCCCGGCATGACCGTCCGTCGCAAGCGGGCTGGTACGGTTCTGTCCATGGTTGTTGGTTCGGTGGTGTGGCGGGCGTCGTCCGACTGACGGCTGTTCGCGTACGTACCGAATCGGGCCGTCTTCGGACGGCCACACGCCTCGACGTTCTGTCGAACGCTCTCGCTCGACGAAGACGGCTCCCTGTGCCTGGGAGTCTTTGTGGAGCACCACTACGTTCAGTGGCGTGAGGACGGTTGCGTCCGGTCCGCCCGCTGGGGAGCCGCACACCGCCATCTCGTTGCGGCGGACATCGTTGTGGCGGGCGATGAACTTCGTGCTGAGCAAGCGATGTCGCTGGCTCGCCGGAACCGAGCCGTGCTGTGGCGCGGTGACTACCGCAACGCGCGGCAGTTGCTCGCCGCGGTGAAACGGCGGCTGGACCGGCGCCCGGTCCCGCATGACGGCACCCCGGCGGACGCCTTCCACCAGTATCGGCGGGCGACGGCCGACCGCGCCCACATCGTGAGCCGGGTGCTGATCGAACTCGGGCCGGGCTACCACCTCGATCTTCCCCACGCTCCCGACGTGTCCCAGGCGTGCCTGCAGGCCTACGGTCCTGCCACCGAACGACTCGTCACGCCCCTGTCGGAGCTTCTGGGTGTGCTCGGCGCCCATCAGTGGCGGCGGCGCGGAGTCCGGGTACCTGTCCTCGGCGAAAGGATCCACCCGCACTACGGGGTGTTCGCCCCGACACGTCAGGAATATCTCGACCTCGTCGCCGCGGCGCCATGGCCACGGGCGACGACCGCCTTCGATGTCGGGACCGGCACCGGAGTGCTCGCCGTGCTGCTCGCCCAGCGCGGCGCGGGACAGGTCGTGGCCACCGACATCCAGGCCCGTGCGGTCGCCTGTGCCCAGGACAACGTCGACCGACTCCGTCTGGCGGACAACATCCGGATCGAACAGGCAGACCTGTTTCCACCTGGCCGTGCGGACTTGGTCGTGTGCAACCCGCCGTGGCTGCCGGCCGTTCCCACTTCCGAGCTCGATGCCGCGATCTACGATCCAGGCGGCCGCATGCTGCGTCGATTCCTTTATGGACTGTCCGATCATCTGGCCCCTGGCGGCGAAGCCTGGTTGGTCCTCTCCGACCTCGCGGAACGACTTGGCCTGCGCACTCGCCAGGAGTTGACGGAAATGCTCGCCACAGCAGGACTGTGTGTGGCCGACCGGCTCGACACCCGGCCTCGGCACCGAACACGCCACCAGTCGGATCCCTTGGCGGAGTACCGGACCGCGGAGATCATCTCACTGTGGCGACTCACTTCCCCTGTTCGCGGGCACTGTCCACGCTACCGGCCGTAGGCTGAACTCGCTAGGCTGGTGCGGTACGGCCAACGGAAAGGAACAGTGTGGTGGAGTACCCAGGAGTCCCCGTTCCCGGTCTGACCACTGATGCGACGGACTCCTCGTTCTTCCGGTATCTCCAGACCCACGCGCCTGAACGCCTGCCGTGGAACCGGCGGCCGGCGAAGCCCGTCGACGCGGTGCCGCATGGCACGACCGTGCTGGCCGTGATCTACGCGGGCGGTGTGCTGATAGCCGGCGACCGGCGCGCGACGATGGGCAACCAGATCGCGCGGCGCGACCTGGAGAAGGTGTACCCGGCCGACGGGCACTCGGCGATCGCCTTCGCCGGCACCGTGGGGCTGGCGGTCGACCTGGTGAAGCTGTTCCAGATCGAGTTGGAGCACTACGAGCGCGTCGAGGGCGTGCCGCTGTCGATCGAGGGCAAGGTCAACAAGCTCGGCGCGATGATCAGGGCGAACCTGGCGCAGGCCGAGGCCGGGCTCGCGGTGATCCCGCTGTACGCCGTGTGGGACGACCGCCAGGGTGTCGGCCGGATCTTCAGCACGGACGTGACCGGGTTCGTCTCGGAGAACAGGGACTACGAGTCGGTGGGTTCGGGCTCCTACTTCGCCAAGGGCGCGTTGAAGAAGCTGTACCGCGATGGCGCCACCGAGAGTGAGGCCGCCCGGATGTGCGTGGAGGCGCTGTACGACGCGGCGGACGACGACAGCGCGACCGGTGGCCCGGACCTCGTCCGCGAGATCTTCCCGACGCTGGCCACCGTGAACGCCGACGGATATCGCAGGTACAGCAGCGAAGAGACCGGCACAATAGCCCGATCGGTTGTTTCCGACCGGCACGGCGATCCGGGCGGCGCCCGGTCCGTGCCGCGGCAATAGCCTGCGGATTTTGATCATCAGATGGACACCGCCGAGCGGTAACCCGGCCGCGCGCGCTTTTTGATCCTTGCGCAAACGCGGCCGAGCACTGGTAGGATGAATTCGTCTGGTAGTTGTGGATCACGCACGCTGTGCGCCTGGGGAGGCTCACTAGATGTCCGAACGTGACCGACGAACAATTCTTCGCAGTACCGCACTTGCCGTCGCCGGATTGGCGGTCGGACCGGTGCTCGTGCCAGAGTCCGCCGTCGCCGACGAATCAGGGAATAGCTGTCCGGCGCCACTCGGCCCGACAACCGTTCTCCCTGGTGACACGCGGTATGAGGATTTAGCCAAACGCGGCCACAAACGCTATACGGTCGCGCCCGACTACTTTCGGGTGGTCGGTTCGACAGCCCAGGTCGTGCAGGCAGTGCAGGACGCGGTGGCCGCCGGCAAGCGGGTGGCCGTCCGCGGCGGCGCGCACTGCCTGGAGAACTTCGTCGACGACCCGGCCGTCAAGGTGGTCATCGACCTGTCCGGGATGACCGGCGTATACTTCGACCCGGCCATGAACGCGTTCGCCATCGAGGGCGGCGCCCTGCTCATCGAGGTGTACCGGCGCCTGTTCCTCGGCTGGGGCGTCACCGTGCCGGCGGGCTGGTGCCCGAGCGTCGGCGTCGGCGGCCACATCTCCGGCGGCGGCTACGGCGTCCTGTCACGGGCGTTCGGCCTGGTCGTGGACCATCTGTACGCGGTCGAAGTGGTCGTGGTCGACAGTTTCGGCAAGGCCAGGGCCGTGGTCGCGACGCGCGACCCCAACGACCCGAACTACGACCTCTGGTGGGCGCACACCGGTGGTGGCGGCGGCAATTTCGGCGTGGTCACCAAGTACTGGATGCGCTCGCCGGGCGCCGCCGGCGACCCGTCCACGCTGCTGCCGAAGCCGCCCGGCCGGATGCTCGACTTCAGCGCCGAGTGGCCGTGGGCGGGCATGGACCAGGCGAAGTTCGCCCGCCTCATGCGCAACCAGGGCGAGTGGTGTGAGCGCAACACCGCGCCAGGCACCCCGACCGCCCCGCTGTACGGCGAGCTGATCTTCTATCGGCCGTCCTTCGGCAAGCAGGGCCTGATCGGCCAGGTCTACGGGCCCAACGCGGACAAGCTGCTGGACGACTACCTGGCCGCGCTGAGCGAGGGTGTCGGGCCCGCGCAGAACGTCGTGCGCAACTGGGGCCCGTGGTTCGCCACCGCGCAGGCCGGCCCGGACCAGTCCAAGCCGTTCCGGTTCAAGGTCAAGTCGGCGTACCTGCGCAACCGGTTCACCGACGAGCAGGCGGCGACCATCTACCAGCAGCTGACCGCGGACCACCCGGGTGACCTGCTGATCGGCTCGGTCGGCCTGGCCACGTACGGCGGCCAGATCAACGCGGTGCCGGCCGCCGCGACCGCGACGGCGACCCGGGACGCGATCATCAAGCTGACCTACGTGGCGGCCTGGCAGGATCCGACCCAGGACGCCCTGCATGACGAGTGGATCCGCCAGCTGTACCGCGCCGTGTACGCGACAACCGGCGGCGTGCCGGACCCGCGGGACGGCGCCTACATCAGCTATCCCGACCGGGATCTGGCCGATCCGGCCCAGAACACGTCCGGCGTGCCGTGGTCCACCCTGTACTACAAGGGTAATTATCCGAGGTTGCAGCGAATCAAGTCCCGATATGATCCGCGTGACGTGTTCCGACACGCGCTGGCCGTGCGGCCGGCGTAGTCCCACATATCGGATGGCGGCCAATGTCGTCATCCGATATTCCATTATCCTGGTAGCATCGGCGCTATAGAGGGAACCTGTCCCGGTGATTTCGACGCGCATCGGGACAAGGCGGTTTTGGTCGCGCGAAAATGGCCGCCGCTGTGCGGTGCTGGGGCACAAACCTGTCTGAGTGGCGCCGACATGTCGTTGTTTTAGGGATTTGTCGGTGTTTGTCGCTCTCGGCGTGCCAACGACGAGGGAGAGCTGACGAGTGGAAGCTCGTGCGAAGAATGTTCTGAATGTTCCCGGGATACCCAGTCTGCTGGAGGAGCTGGCGAACGGCAGGCTGCCGTGGAATGTGATAACACCGTTTCCCAACCAGGACGACACCGACCTGCACGAGGGTGACCGTGCCGTCGCGGAGCTGTCCCGCCTGCTCACCGAGCAGGCCGATCCCGAAGCGATCGAGCGCACCGCGCGGATACCCGAGGATCTCCTCGCCGAGCTGGGCAAGGGCGGCTGGTTGGCGCTCGCGCGACCACCGGAGTCCGGCGGTCGCGGCCTGTCCGCGCGCAACGTGTTCCGGGTGATCCACGCGGCCGCCAGCTGGTCGGTGCCGATCGCCCAGGTGATGGCCGTGCAGGCGGCCATCGGCGTCGACGCGCTGCTGCCCGTGGTGGCGGACGGCCCGCTGCGGGATCACCTGCGGGCCCGGGTCGCCGAGGGGGTGGTCTCCGGGTCGGCGGACACCGAACCCGGCGGCGCGGCCAACCAGGGCCGGGACACCACCGCGACCCCGGTGGCGGATGGCTACCTGCTCAACGGCGAGAAGATCCACATCGGCAACGGTCCGGTGGCGCGGACGTTGATCGTGTCCGCGACCGTCCCGGCGCAGACCCCGGACGGCACACCCACCCGGCGGCTGTTCCTCGTGGACACCGACAGCCCGGGGTTCCGGCTGGGCACCACGCACGAGTTCATGGGCCTGCACGGGTTTCCGATCGCCGCCCTGGGTTTCACCGACGTCCACGTACCCGTCGAGCACGTCCTGCGGGAGGCGACGGACACCGGCACCCGCCTGACGCCGACCCTGCTGCAACTGGTCGTGACCGGCCGGATGTACCTGATCGCGGCGCCGTCGCTGGCCATCGCGCGCCGCTGCACGCAGTGGGCGCGTGAGTTCACCGGACCAAGGGTGATCGACGGCCGCCCGCTGGCCGCCTACGACCTGGTCCAACGGCTGATCGCGGAGAACCTCGCGGACACGTTCGCCATCGACACCGTCGCCCGCTGGGCGCTGCACGGCGGTCCGGTCAACCCGTTGCTGGAACAGATGGCGGCCAAGAACATCGCGTCGGTGACGTGCTGGCGGGTGCTGGACCGGACCATGTCGCTGCTGGCCGGTGAGGGGTTCGAGACCGCGGCGAGCAAGGCGGCCCGTGGCGCCCCGCCGCTCCCGCTGGAACGCGCCTACCGCGACGCCCGTGGCTTCCGGATCTCCGGCGGTGTGGACTTCCTGCTGGACTACTGGGCGTCGGTGATGTTCACGCTGTCGCACTACTACCCCGAGCCACCCGAGGCCGAGCCGGAACCGGACGTGTCGTGGTGCGCGACGACCGCGCTGACCGCCCGCAACCAGGAGCACCTCGCCGAGGTGGCCCGCCAGGTGCACCGCTTCTCCCGAACCGTCCACGCCTTGAGCCGCAAGCACTCCCGGGCCGAGCTGGCCGGACAGCAGGCGCGTCTGGTGGCGTTGAACCGGGTTCTGGACGACCTGGCGACGTGCGCGCTCGTGTTGTCCCGGGCCGCCAGCGAATCCGGGGACGAGCCGCAGGAGCTGGCGGACGTCTACTGCGCGGCCACCCGGCTGCGGCTGGCCGGGCACTGGCTCGCCGCGGCGGAGGCCGACGCGCCGGACCACGCGGCCGTCACCGCCCGCTGGCTGAGCCAGGACCTGCCGGGCCAGGACCTCGTGTCCGGACGGGAGACCAGCCGGTGATCACCGAGATTCCCCTGTCGGTCAACCAGGCGGCGCTCTGGGTGTCCTGGCAGCTCAACCGGGACGCCTTCCTCAACATGATCGTCACGCCGTTCACCGTGCGCGGAACGGTGGACGTCACGCGCCTGCAGGCCGCTGTGGCCGCCGTCGGCGAGCGCTTTCCCGGCCTGCGCGGTGTCGTCCGGCAGGGGGACGGTGCTCCCGTGCTGTCGTGGGCCGGTCAGCCGCCGTTGCGGCTGGGCCTGCGGCACGTGGTTGAACCGATGGAACGGGCCATCCTCACCGCGGCCAAGGTCCCGCTCGACCTGGAGAACGGCCCGCCGGCCCGGTTCGAGCTGCTGTACTCGGCCGACGAGACCGTGCTGCTGGTCACCATCGCGCACCTCGTGTACGACGGCGTGTCCTTGCCGAACATGGTGGGCACGTTGCGGGCGGCGTACCGCGGCGAGCCGGTCGGTGCGCCCGATGATTTGGCGGACATAGTCGCGTTCAACCGCAGGCAGCACGAACTCGCGGACGGCCCGGCCGGCGCGGAGCACCGCGAGTTCTGGCGTGCGCACCTCGGTGCCGACGCGCCGACGATGGCCCTGCCGGTCGGGCCGGATCCGTCCGACGGGTTCCAGATGCGCACCGCCGCCCTGCCCGGCGAGCTGGTGGACCGGGTTCGGGCGGTGGCGCGGCAGCTGCGGCTGACCCCGACGGTGGTGCTGTACGCGGCCTACCTGGTGTTGTTACGCAGGCACACCGGGCAGGACGATCTCGTCGTGTCCCTGCCGACACACGGCCGCCGTGGCCATCCCGGCCTGCGCGACGCGGTGGGCTTCTTCTCCAACGCCGTCCCGATCCGCCAACGCCTGTCCAATAAGGACACTTATGGCGTGGTGGCGAAACGGCTCGGCGGTGACGTGCGCCGCTGTGTGAAGTTCGCCGACCTGCCGCAACCGGCGATCCTGCGCGCGGCCGGCCTGCCCGGTGGCACGGATGTGGTGAGCGCCACCATCTTCCAGTACTGGACGTCGTTCACCCGGGACGACGTCGACCTGTTCGACGTCACGCTGGCCGACGGGTGCTCGCTGAGCCTGCTGCCGCCGCACGACGTCGCCGGATACCGGCTGCAGACCCTGGTCCGGGAGGACCGCGACGGTTTCGTGGTGTCCTGGAAGGACACCACGGGCGAGCTGGGCGCCAGCACGATGGCGACGCTGGCGAAGGACTACGTCGCCACCCTCACCGACCTGGTCACGGACCCGGCCCGGCCGATCGGCCCGGCCAGGCAGCTCGTCGCGGTCGGGCGGGCGATGCTGGACCGGCTGCACCCCGACGTCACCGGCGACGACCCGTCACCCCACCAGGAACGGATGGGGTTCGTCGACCGGTTCGAGACCGACGTGGTCTACGACGGACCGCCGGTCTACCACAACCTCCCGTATGTCCGGGCCCTGCCTTCGGTGCCGTCCCAGGCCGACATCACCGACGCGTTCACCGCCGTGCTGGCGGCCCACGAGGTGTTGCGGACCAACTTCGTGTTCACCGAGGACGGTTTCCGCCAGCGCGTCCGGCCGGCTGAACGCACCACGGTGACCCGGCTCGAAGACGGCTTGGCCGAGTGGATCAATCAGCCGTTCGACCTGGCCGAGGACCTGCTGATCCGCGCGGCCGTCCAACCAGCGCCGAATGGTGGTGCGACGCTGGTGCTCGTCGGCCACCAGGCGGTCGTCGACCATGCGTCGCTCCGGATGATCGCGGACCAGCTACTCGGCGGCACGCCACAACCCGCGCCCGAGTACCGCGAATGGCTCGACCACAACCGGGGCACCGACCGCGTCGCCCGTGACCTGGCGGCGTTGTACGAGAAGTTGCACGAGAAACTGGCCGGTGAGATCGAGCCGATCCGCCTTCCTGAACGGCGGCAGCGGGACGCTGTCCACGTGTACGAGGAGGACACGGTCGCCGTCGACCTGCCGGCGGCTGAGGAAGCGTTGACGCTGGCCGGGTTCGCGGCGGTGCTGGCCTGGTACACCGGCCAGGACGAGCTGGTGATCGGGACCACTCAGCCGGCGCGGGAGACCGCGACGGTCGGTCCACTGTCCAATTTGGTCCCTGTACGGCTGCGGACCGGCGCCGACGTCAGGTTCGCGGATCTGGTGGCGCAGGCACAGGTCGAGCTGGACTTCGCCGGCGAGCACGCGATGGCGCCGTTCGACGATCTCGTCCGGGTGCTCGACCCGGGCAAGGACATGAGCCGCACGGCCCTGTTCGACGTGTTGTTCAGCCCGTTCGACAGCGACACGGACCTGCGGCTGCTGGGTTCCGGCGCCGGCAAGTACGACCTGCATCTCGCGGTCGCCGGCACGCACGGCCGGCTGGTGTTCAACGCCCGCTACTTCGACCGCGACCAGTTCGAGGACTTCGCGGTCCACCTCCGCCGCGTGCTCGACCAGGCGGCCGACGACCCCGGCCGCGCGCTGGGCGACCTGGCGCCGGTCACGGACGCCGAACAGCACCGGCAACTGGTGACCTGGAACGACACCGACTCGGCGTACCCGCAGGTCACGGTGACCGAGTTGGTTCGGCAGCAGGCACAACGGACGCCTGACGCGATCGCGCTGACCGACGGCGACGTCCATGTCAGCTACCGCGAGCTGTTCGCGTCGGCCGAGGAGATGGCGCACGGGTTGCTGGCCGCCGGCGTGCGACCCGGTGAGCTGGTCGGCCTGCACATCGGCCGCGGCGCCGATCAGGTGCGGACGATCCTGGCGGTCCTGTTGGCCGGCGCGGGATACCTGCCCGTGGACCCGGAGATCCCGGTCGAGCGCAAGCAGTTCATCCTCGCGGACGCCCGGGTGGACCACGTCGTCGCCGACGACCTCGCGATGGACAGCGTCCGCGTGCTCACGCCCGCCGAGCTGACCGGCTTCGACGAAACGTCATTGCCCGAGGTGTCACCGGACTCGGCGGCGTACTGCATCTACACCTCCGGCACCACCGGGCAGCCCAAGGGTGTGGTCATCAGCCACCGCAACGTGGTCCGGCTGCTGGCCAACGACAGGTTCGGCTTCGAGTTCGGCCCGACGGACGTGTGGACGCTGTTCCACTCCTACCACTTCGACTTCTCCGTCTGGGAGATCTTCGGCTGTCTCGCGCACGGCGGCCGGCTGGTGGTGGTCACCTCCGATGAGACCCGGGACAGCGAGCGGTTCGCCGAACTGCTCCGCGGTGAGCGGGTCACGGTCCTCAACCAGACTCCCGGCGCGTTCGCCCAGCTGACCACGGTCGCCGCGGACCTGCCCGACCTGCGGTACGTGATCTTCGGTGGCGACCGGCTGGACACCGCGCGGATCGCCGGCTGGGCGGCCACGCATCCCGGTGTTCGGCTGGTGAACATGTACGGCATCACAGAGACGACCGTGCACGTCACCGCGCACACGATCACCGAGGACGACCTGGCACACGGCCGTGGCCTGGTCGGCCACCCTCTGCCGACGACGCGGGTGTACGTGCTGGACCGGCACACCGGCCGGCGGTTGCTGCCGACCGGGGCCGTGGGCGAGCTGTACGTCGGTGGCGCGGGAACCGCCGCCGGGTACCTGCGCCGCCCGGCGCTGACCGCCGAACGGTTCGTGGACAGTCCTTTCCAGCCGGGTGAGGTGCTGTTCCGCAGCGGTGACCTCGGCCGGTGGTGGCCGGACGGGTCGCTCGAAGTGATCGGCCGGGCGGACAGCCAGGTCAAACTGCGTGGCTACCGGATCGAACCCGGTGAGATCGAGTCGTGCCTGCGGCGGCATCCGGACATCACACAGGCCGTGGTGCTGCTGGACGGCGGCTCGGACGGGCACCTCGTCGCGTACGTCGAAACAGCGAAACCCTTGACGGACAGCGAACTTCGGGGTCACCTGGCGAGCAAGCTACCCGGGTACATGGTGCCGGCGCGGTTCCACCTCGTCACGGAGATCCCGTTGACCAGCAACGGGAAGGTGGACCGGCGGGCGTTGTCGCGGCTGGCCGTCCCGACGGCCGGCGGTGGCGGCGGCGACCTGGTCGGGCCGACCGCGCGGGCGGTCGCGGAGATCTGGACGGACCTGCTCGGCGTCACGGACCTGTCCGGTCAGTCCTCGTTCTTCGATCTCGGCGGGCACTCGCTGCTCGCGGCGAAGCTGCTGGCCAGGCTGTCCGCCCTGGTGGGCAAGCCGTTGCCGCTGCGGTTGCTGTTCGAGCACCCGCGCCTGCAGGACCTGGCGGACGCCATCGACGTGACGGCTTCGGCCGCCGCCGAGGCTCCGGTCGTCGTCGAGACCGAGGACGAGCTGGCCGCGTCGAGCTTCCAGGAGCGGATCTTCCTGGCCGAACGCGTGGATCCGGACGCGCACCGGTACGTCGTGCCGTTGCTGTGGCGGGTGTCCGGGAAGCTGGATGCCCGGCGGCTGGCCAGCGCGTTGGCCGGGCTGGTGCGGCGGCACGAGATCCTGCGTACCCGCTTCGAGGTCCACGACGGGCGCCTCCGGCAGATCGTCGGCGCCGCGTGGCAGCCGATCGTTGAGGAGGAGTCCGTCACCGATCTCGACGACTGGCTGACCGGACGGCTGTCGAAGCCGGTCGACCCGGCGTCCGGGCGGCTGCTGACCTGCGCGTTGCTGACCGTGGGTGCGGATCAGGTGCTCGCGCTGCTGGTGCACCACCTGGCCTGGGATCTGGCGTCGGCGCCGGTGCTGCTCGGCGACCTGAGCCACTACTACGAGTCCGATGTGGAGCTTCCGCCGGCCGGCCGGTACCGCGACTTCGTGGCCGCGCAGCACCAGTTCCGGGACAGCCCGGCTGCGGCTGCCGACCTGGCTTACTGGGCGGAGACGTTGCAGGGCGCTCCCGCGTACCTGCCGTTCGCCGCTCCCGGGCAGGCCGTGGAGTCCGGCGCGGTGCGCGTTCCGCTGCCGGACGATCTGGCCCGGCGCCTGTCCGACCTGCAGACACGGCACGGCGTGTCCTGGTTCATGGCCGCCGCGACAGCGCTGTGTGGCGTGCTGCGCCGCTTCACCGGCACCGATGACGTCACGATCGGGGTGACCGTCGACAACCGAGACTCCGGCGGCGACCTCGTGGGACCGTGCCTGAACACGGTCGCGTTGCGGTCACACGGTTCGGCCGAGCTGACGATGGGCGAACTGCTGTCCGACACCCGCGAACGAGTCCTGGAAGCCTTGGAGCACAAGGCAATTCCGTTTGAGGACGTGGTCGATCGGCTCAACCCGCCGCGCCGGCCCGGGTGGACACCGTACGCGGACGTGATGCTGAACGTGAACGCCGGCAACGGCATGACGACGCGACTCGACGCCCACGCCCTGGCACCGTTCACTGTGGACAGTCAGTGGTCGTACGACACCAAGTTCGGCGTGACTGTCACGGTCACCGAAGAGGCCGGGTCGTTGGGGGCGATGCTCGCCTACCGGGGTGACCGGATCGCCGCCGCGGACGCCCGTCAGCTCGCGTCGCTGTTCGCCCGCCTGCTGACGATCCTGCCGGACGTCCTGGGCACCAAACTGTCTACTGTGGACCTTGTGACCGACGGGGAGCTGGTCAGGCTCCTGGCCATGGAGGCCGGCCCGGCGGCGGCCCCGCCCGACTCCGTCCCGGCCCTGTTCGCCGCCCGGGTCCGCGAGTTCCCGGACCGGCCGGCCGTCGTCTCGTCGACCGGTGAACTGACCTACGCCCAGCTGGACGCGAAGGTCTCGGCCATGGCACACCGGCTGCGCTCGGTCGCTCAACTGGGCGAGCACAGCCCGGTGGTCGCCGTCCTGCTCGGGCGCGGCGAAGCGATGGTCGTCAGCGAGCTGGCCGCGTGGCGGGCGGGCTTCGCGTACTGCCCGATCGACCCCGGCTACCCGGCCGAGCGGATCCGGTTCATGCTGGCCGACCTCGCGGCCGTTGCGGCCGTCACCGACCAGGCCGGGTTGGCGGACCTGGCCGCCCAGTGCGACGTGCCCGTGGTCCGGCCGGACGAGGTCGGCTCCGCCACCGGGGACGAACCGGTGGTCCTGCCGGATCCGGACGCGCCCGCCTGCCTGATCTACACCTCGGGCACGACCGGACAGCCGAAGGGCTCGGTCTGGCGGCATCGCGGCATCGCCCAGCTGGCGCGGTGGCACGTGGACACGATGGCCGTCACCGAGACCGACCGGGCGAGCCTGCTGGCCAGTGTCGGCTTCGACGGCGCGCAGTGGGAGCTGTGGCCGTATCTCGTGGCCGGCGCTTGTGTACTGCCGTATGAACGCCCGATCGTCGTGCCCGAGGTCGTGGCGTGGCTGGACCGCGCCGAGATCACGATGTGCTTCATGCCGACCCCGCTGGCCGAGGTACTGGTGGCCGGCCGCGTGCAGCCGAAGACGTTGCGGTGGCTGACCATGGGCGGCACCACCTTCACCACGCGGCTGCCGCCGGACGCGGTCTACCGGGCCTGCAACGCCTACGGCCCGAGCGAGAACACAGTGGTCGGCTCGGTCCTGCTGATCGACCGGGACAACACGTTGCCCGCCAACGACGTCGGCCGGCCGATCCAGGGCACCTCGGTGTCCCTTGTGGACCCTGCCGGCCAGCGGGTGCCGGTGGGTGTGCCCGGTGAGATCCACCTCGGCGGTGTCGCCGTGGCCAACGGCTACTGGCGGCGCCCGGAGCTGACGGCCCGGCAGTTCCTGCCTGGCCCGTGGTACCGCACCGGCGACCAAGGCCGCTGGACGGCCGACGGGCACCTGCAGTTCCTCGGCCGGATCGACCGGCAGCTCAAGATCCGCGGCTACCGGATCGAGCCGCAGGAGATCGAGGTCGCGCTGCAGGCGGATCCGTTGGTCCGGCAGGCACTCGTGGCCGGGTTCCCCGGCTCGACGCCCGCGTTGGTCGGCTACGTCGTCGCGGCTGGCACGGATCGGGACACCGCGGCCGTCGCGGCCCGTTTGTCCGCGCGCCTGCCGGCGTTCATGGTGCCGGACGCGCTGGTTTGGCTGGACGAACTGCCCACGTCCGTGCACGGCAAGATCGAGGCGTCGGCGCTGCCCAGGGCCGGACGGGCCGACCTCGTGCGGCGGTCCGGCGGTGTCACGAGCCCACGAACCGACCTGGAGCGGACGATCGCCGGCGTGTGGTCGGCGGTGCTGACCCTCGACGAGATCGGGACCGAGGACAACTTCTTCGACCTCGGCGGCAACTCGTTGCTGTTGTCCACGTTGCACGCCCGGCTGGAGACCGCGCTGGCCCAACCGGTGCCGATCCACGTGCTGTTCGAGTTCCCGACCATTCGCGGGCTCGCCGCGCATCTCAGCGCGGAGGCCCCGGATCCCGTCGAGGATCCGATCCTGGCCCGTGCGAAGCGGACCCGAGCAAGGCGTGGCACCCGATGACGGCCGACTTCGAGGCGATCGCCGTGATCGGGGCCGGTGCCCGGCTGCCTGGCGCCGCGACCGTGTCCGAGTTCTGGCGCAACCTCCGCGCGGGCACCGACTCGATCAGTCGGTTCGACCCGGGCACGCTGCGTGCCGCGGGCGTGAGCGAGCAGTTGATCGCCGACCCGGACTACGTGCCGGCGAGAGGTGTGCTGGCCGGTGGTGAGGACTTCGACTGGCGGTTCTTCGGCTACAGCGCGGCCGAGGCCCGGACCATCGACCCGCAGCAGCGGGTGTTCCTGGAGGTGTGTCGGGCCGCGTGTGACGACGCCGGTGTCGATCCGGCCCGGTTCCCCGGCTGGATCGGGGTTTTCGCCGGTGGTGACGTGACGACGACCGGGACCGGCGGCCCGCTGACGATCGAGCGCGTGATCGGCGCCGAGAAGGACTTCCTGGCCACGCGGGTCGCCTACAAGCTGGGCCTGCGCGGGCCGGCGATCACTGTGCAGACCGCGTGCTCCACGTCGTTGGTGGCCGTGCACCAGGCGAGCCAGAGCCTGCTCAACCACGAGTGTGACGCGGCGCTGGCCGGCGGCGTGTCGCTGTGGTTGCCGCAGAACACCGGCTACCGGTACGAACCGGACCACATTCTCTCGGTGGACGGGCGATGCCGCCCGTTCGACGCCGACTCCTCCGGCACGGTGTCCAGCAACGGCGCGGCCGTGGTGATGCTGCGGCGGCTGTCGGACGCGATCGACGACGGCGACCGGATCATGGCCGTGCTGCGCGGTTCCGCGCTGAACAACGACGGCGGCGAGAAGATCGGCTACACCGCGCCGTCGCTGACCGGACAGCGGGACGTGATCAGGCTGGCCCTCGCCCAGTCCGATGTGGACCCGGCGGACCTGGCGTACGTCGAGGCACACGGCACCGCGACGCAGATCGGCGACCCGGTGGAGCTGGCCGCGCTGACATCGGCGTTCCGGCAGTCCACCGACCGGGTCGGCGACTGCTGGATCGGGTCGGTCAAGAGCAACATCGGGCACACCGGCGCGGCCTCGGGCGTCGCCGGGCTGCTCAAGACCGTGCTGCAGCTGGAGCACCGCGAGCTGGTGCCCAGCCTGCACTTCGCGCGGCCCAACCCGAAGCTGGACCTGGACAGTTCCCCCTTTCAGGTGATCACCGAGACGCGACCGCTCCCGGAAGACGGCCCGGTACTCGCGGCGGTCAGTTCGTTCGGGATCGGCGGCACCAACGCGCATGCCGTCCTGGAGACTCCGCCTCGCAGTGCGCGCGGCGGCCGCGGCCCGAAGGTGTTCTGCCTGTCCGCGTCCTCCCGTGACGCCTTGAAACGCGCCGGTGCGGCACTGGCCGACCGGCTCGATAACCCGCACGACCCCGTCTCGGTGGCCTGGACGCTCACCAGCGGGCGGCCTTCGTTGCCGTACCGCGCTTCGGTCACGGACGCCAATTCCTTGCGTGACCTGGACGGCGTCGAAGCGGGCAGCGGTCGTGTCGCGTTCGTGTTCCCTGGCCAGGGTGCGCTGTACCCAGGTGCGATCGAGGCCGCGTACGACGTGCTTCCGTTGTTCCGCAAGGTGTTCGATGAGGCGGCCGAGGTGGTGCGCGAGCACCACGGGATCGACCTGCGGGCCATGATCGCGCCCGGTGCGCCCGAGGAACCGTTGCGGGACAGTCTGGTTCAGCAACTGGGCTTGTTCTCGATCGGCTACGCGCTCGGGCGTGAGGTGCTCAGCTGGGGTGTGCGGCCGGTCGCGATGCTCGGGCACAGCGCCGGCGAGTACGTGGCCGCGGCGCTGGCCGGGGTGTGGGATCTTGCTGACGGCTTGGCATTGGTGGCCGCGCGGGCACAGGCCATGCGCCAGGGGCCGCCTGGCGGGATGATCGCGGTGTACGCGTCGCCGGCGGAAGTCGCGGAACTCGCGTCCGGGTACGACCTCACGGTGGCCACCGAAGGACCGGGCCAGGTCGTGCTGGCCGGCGGCACCGAATCGGTCGAGCGGCTGGCCGCGCGGCTTGCCGGCACCTCCGTGAACGCGACCGTGCTGGACGCCGACCGGCCGTTTCACACCGAGGCGATGCGGCCCGCCGCCGGTGAACTGCGCGCGGCACTGGACCGTTCGCCTCCCGGCCAGGCGCGGCTCCCGGTCGTGTCGAACCTGACCGGCCGGCTGGCCGACCCGCAGCTGCTGGCCGACCGGGCGTACTGGGCCGACCACATGTGCGGCCGGGTGCGGCTGACCGAGGGCATGGCCACGCTGCTCGACGAGGGCTGTGCCGTGGTGATCGAACTCGGGCCCGGCCAGACCATGTCTGGTGGCCTACGCCGGCACGAACAGTGGGCGGCGACGGCGGTCCCGGTCATCGGCCGGGCCACCGAGCCCCGGCACGAGGCGTTACTCGGTGCGTTGGGCCGGCTCTGGGAGACGGGCGTGCCCGTCGGCTGGGACACGCTGTTCACCGAGCGGCCGGTGCGGTGCTCGCTGCCGCCCGTCCAGCTCGACTCGCGGCCGTGCCCGGTGGACGCCCCAACGCGGCCGCCGTCCACCCACGGCATGGTGGTGGTCGGCGACCCGGCTGTCGCCGAAGACCTTGTCGCGCAAGGCGCCCAGGTGACCGCGGTACACGTGACGACGCCGAGGGAACCGTTGGCGGGGCCGCTGAACTGGCCCGACAGCGGGCCGAGCCTGTCCAGTCGGCCGGATCTCGTCGCCGCTTTGGACAACTACGCCGCCAGCCTGCTGGCCGTCGACACGTCGGGCTCCGGCCGGCTGGCCGAGTTCGTGCGGACCATCCCGCCGGCCGGTCCGGTGGACCTGAGCGCGCTCGACGAGGTCGCCGGGTTGCGTGACCTGGTCCGCCACTGCGCCCAGTCCTATCCGGACGTGCTGGCCGGCCGGGTCGAGCCGGTGTCCGTGCTGTATCCCCACGGTTCGGACCGGATGCTGCACGAGCTGCTGACCGGGAACAAAGTGCCGGTCAGTGACAGCGAATCCTGCCTCGAAGCCGTGCGACGCTCGATACCGGCCTGGCACGGCGGCGAACCGCTGCGGGTGTTGGAGATCGGCGCGGGCCGTGGTGGTTTGACGTGGCCGCTGCTGGACGCGTGGACCGACCGTGAGCACGTCCAGTACGACGTCACGGATGTCAGCCCGCATCTGGTGTCCGAACTGGACAGTCGAATCAAGGAACGCGGCGAACCCAGGGTGCGGGCCAGAGTCTTCGACATCACCGCCGATCCCGCGGCCCAACGCCTGGTGTCCGGCACGTACGACCTGATCCTAGGGTACAACGTTGTGCATGTTGCACCCTCCGTGCCGCTGGCACTGAACAACTTGCGCAGACTTCTGCGTGCTGACGGGACATTGTGTCTGGTCGAGCTGACCCGAGCGGAGATCTGGACGCACGTGGTCTGGGGCCTGGCGCCCGGCTGGTGGAACGCGGCCGACGACCTGCGTGGCATGTTCCCACAGCTCGACATCGCCGGCTGGACCAAGGCACTCACCAGCGGCGGCTTCGACCTCACCACGGCCGAAGGCCCGACCGGGAACGCCGATCACGCGGTGCTCGTCGCCACGTTGGCCGACCGGGACCGGTTGCGCGAGCCGATGGCCGACATCGCCCGCCAGACACCCTCGGCGCCGCCGCCCGCGTCGTCTATTGTGGACGAACGGCGCACGGTTACCGTTCCGGGAGATCCACTGACAGCGGAGCTGTCCGCCCTGTGGTGTTCGGCGCTCGGCGTCAGCTCAGCCGCGCCGGACGACGACTTCTACCGGCTGGGCGGCGAGTCGCTCGGGATCGTGCACCTACTCGGCCGTGTGCACGAGCAGACCGGGGTGCGCGTGCCGATGACCGAGTTCGCGGCCGCCCCGACCTTCGGCGCACTGCTGGACAAGATCCGTGCCAGCCACGGACCCACGTCACCGAACATACTGCGACTGAACGAGACCGGCGACGGGGTGCCGCTCTTCCTCGCCGCGCCCGGGGCTGGGAGCACACTGTGCTACCGGCATCTGATAGCCGAGCTGGGCGGTCGGGAACCGGTGTACGGCTTCGAATCACCGGGCCTGCACGACGACGCCGAGCCGCTGAACCGGATCGAGGACATGGCAGCGGCGAACCTGCTGCTGTTGAAGGAGATCCAGCCGCACGGCCCGTATCGCGTCGGCGGTTGGTCGATCGGCGCGATGATCGCCCACGAGATGGCGGCCCAGCTGCTGGACCAGGGTGAACAGGTGGACCAGTTGCTGTGCGTGGACAGTTTCGCGCCGCGGACATGGTTCGGACCTGTCGGGTCCCGCCCGGGCTACCTCGCCCGAGGCCTGTGGTACCAGCTGCAGACCGCGCTTCCGGTGGACAAGTCGGGCAATCTCGGTGCCGCACTCGGTTTGGCCGGCGTCCAGGAACTGGGTCCGGCGTATGTCCGCGTGTACAACGCGAACGTCCGCGCGATGTTGCGGTACGTGCCCAGGCCGGTCGACTGCCCGGCCGTGGTCTTCAAGACCGGCCTGACCGAGCACGTCCGGCGCCGGGTGCGCCGGGAGACGTCCACCACCTGTCCGAGGGGCATCCGCCTGGTCGGCGTGCCCGGTGACCACCACTCGATGCTCCGGCCACGACACGCCGCCGTGCTGGCCGCCCGCGTCCGTGCGGTCCTCGACGAGTCGCCGCCGAGCAGAACCAAGGAGAGTCCGAAGTGACTGGGGAGACACCACCAGCGACGCTGGTCAGTATGTTCGCCGGGACCGTCGCCCGGGTCCCGGATCGTCCGGCGGTCAACGACGGTGACCACCGGCTGACCTACGCCGAGCTGAACGTCCGCGCCGAGGCCGTCGCGGAGGACCTGCGGGCGCTCGGTGTCGGCCGGGAGGACCGCGTCGCCTGCCATCTCGACCGTGGCGCCGAACTGTTCGTCGCCATCCTCGGGATCCTGAAGGCCGGCGCGGCCTATGTCCCGGTCGACACCCGATATCCCGACGCCCGGCGGGACCTGCTGATCGCCGACAGCCGCCCGGCCGCGCTGGTCACCGATCGAACCGTCCCGGTCGACGTCCCGGTGATCGACGTCGACATCGCCAGGACAGCGCCCGTGCGGCAGCCGGACGTGCGGCCGCAGGACGCGGCGGCGGTGCTGTTCACGTCGGGCTCCTCAGGACGCCCCAAAGCCGTCGTGTTGCAGCACGACAATCTGGTGAGCTTCGCGACCAACCCGGCGCTGCCGGCGCTGGCCGAAACCGACCGGGTCGGCCAGGTGTCGAGCATCTCCTTCGACGCCTTCGGATTCGAGACCTGGTGCGCGTTCGCCGGCGGTGCCGAGATCGTGGTGCTGCCGGCCATGGCGGACCTGCTGGGCAGCGACATCCGGCGTGAGCTCAAGCGCCGCCAGATCACCGCGATGCTGGTCCCGACCATGGCGGTCAACCATGTGCTGCGCGAGGACCTCGACGCTTTCTCGGCCCTGCGGGTGCTGTGCACGGGCGGCGACGTGATCTCCCCGGCCGCCTGCCGTGAACTGCTCGGCGGCGAGTTCACGGGCGAATTCGTCAACCTGTACGGGCCCACGGAAGGGACCACGGCGAGCACCGCGCACTGTGTCACCAAGGCGGACCTCGACGCCGACGCCGTCCCCATTGGACTCCCGCTCGCCGGCGAACGCGTTTACCTGCTTGACGAACAGCTCAAGGAGGTCGCTCCCGGTGAAGTCGGCCAGCTGCACATCGGCGGTGCCGGCGTCGCCCGTGGCTACCTGGACCAGCCGGAGCTGACCGCCGAGAAGTTCCTGACCGACCCGTTCGCCGGCGGCCGGATGTACGCGACCGGCGACCTGGCCCGGCGCCGACCCGACGGCGTGCTGGAATTCCTTGGCCGAGCCGACAACCAGGTGAAAGTGCGCGGCTACCGGGTCGAGCCGGGCGAGGTGGAGCGCACTCTCGGCCGGCATCCCGAGGTCCGTGACGTCGCGGTCCTGGTCGCCGGCCACGAGCAGGACAAGCACCTCGTCGCGGTGGTCGTCTGCTACGACCGCACCAGTCCACGGGAGCTGCGGGACTACGCGGCCGAGCGGATGCCGGAGTTCATGGTCCCGAGCTCCTTCCTGCTGGTGCCCGGGATTCCCGCGAACGAGCACGGCAAGCGGGACATCGCGAGGCTTCGGGAGCTGGCCGACGAGCAACTGCGACGGCAGGGCTCGCGGGTCGCGCCCGACGGCGAGATCGAGCACTATCTCGCCGAACTGTGGGAGGACCTGCTGGCGGTCGAACGGATCGGCGCCACCGACGACTTCTTCTCGCTGGGCGGCAACTCGTTGCTGGCGTTCCGGGTGCAACGCCGGATCACCCGCGAGCTGGGCGTGCCGCTGCGGCCACAGGACGTACTGGCCAACAGCGAACTGCGCGGGCTCGCCACCCTCATCCAGGACCGGAAGGGCACGGGGTCACCGTGAACGCACCCGTCATCGACCTCACCGACGTCGACGCGTTCATCACCGGACGGCACCACGGGATGTTCGCGTGGCTGCGGGACAACGACCCCGTCCACTGGCACGCGACTGCCGACGACGGCGGATTCTGGGCGTTGACGGGATACCGGGACATCGTGACCGCCTACAACGACCACACCTCGTTCAGCTCGGTCGGCGGCCCGATGCTGGGCGGGTCGTTCTCCAGCGACGCCACCGACACCGCGGCCAACCGGATGCTGGTCGCGTCCGACCCGCCCCGGCACCGAATGCTCCGCCAGATGATGCACACCGTGTTCTCCCCGGAGTTCGTGCAGCGGGTCGCCGAGGAGGTGACCGTCGGTGTCGACGAGGTGATCGACCGGGCGCTGGCCGACGGCGGCTGCGACTTCGCCACCGACATCGCGCCCGAACTCCCGGCCCGCGCGCTGATGGCGATGGCCGGGGTGTCCCGTGAGCAGGCTGGCCAGCTGATCGGCATGACCAGGCGGATGATCGGGTTCCGCGACCCCACCTGGGTGGACACCTCGGACGACGAACGGCTGCGGCTGGCCATGATCCAGGCGGAGATCTTCGAGTTCTTCGCCGACATCCTGGCCGACCGGCGCCGCCACCCGCGCGAGGACCTGGTCAGCGTGCTCGCCGCGGCCAAGGTCAACGGCCGGCCGCTGCCCGAGGAGGACATCCTCTACAACTGCATGAATGTGGCCGTCGGCGGCAACGAGACATCGTCGTACACCGCGGTCGCCGGCGTGCTCGCGTTGGTGGAGAACCCCGATCAGCACCAGCGGCTCATCGACGACCCGGCAGTGCTCGACCTGGCTGTGAACGAGATGCTGCGCTGGGCCACGAGCAACGCGTACGTGCTGCGTGTGGCGACCCAGGACGTGCCCATCGGCGACCAGGTCGTCCGAGCCGGCCAGCTGGTGACGTTGTGGAACGTGTCGGCGAACCGGGACGCGAGGCAGTTCACCGACCCGGACCGGTTCGTGGTCGACCGGTCGCCGAACCGGCACATCGCGTACGGCGTGGGTATCCACCGGTGCATCGGGTCGGTCGTCGCGCAGGTCGAGCTGCCGATCCTGTTCCGGCGGCTGGCCGAACGCCGCATCCGGTTCACTGTGGACGGTCCGGTCGTGCGGCTGCGGTCCAACTTCATCCAGGGCATCACCCGGCTGCCGGTGAAGATGGCGGCGCCGTGAAACTGGCCGACGGGTACGTGCTCGTGGAGCGTCCTAACGCGACACTCCGGGTCGCCGTGCTGCACCACGCCGGCGGATCCGCGCTGTCGTACCTGCCGTTGGCGCAGCGGCTGCCGGTGAGCTGCGAGCCGTGCCTGCTCGACCTGCCCGGCCGCGGCTCGCTCGACACGCTCCCCCCGGCGCCGGACTTCGCCACCGCCATCGAACAGACCCTGCCCACGATGACCGCGATTGTGGACCGACCCACCGTCGTCGTCGGGCACAGCCTGGGCGCGCTCGTGGCGCACAGCCTCGTCGCGAGCCTGCCGACACCCCAGCGTACGCAGGTCAAAGCCGTTGTGGTGTCGGCGTTTCAGTCACCCCAGGACGCCGCCCAGGCGGCCACCCATCCCGGTTCGCCGTTCCAGGTGCGGACCCGCGAGTCCGTGCTCGGCGACCTGCGCGAACTGGGCGGCACCCCGGCCGAGATCTTCGACGACCCCGAATGGCTGGCCGAGACCATCACCCTGTTCGGCCTGGACCTGCACCTCGTGGACACCTACCACCCACCACCGGCCCCCGTCGACGCCGACTACCACGTGTGGTTCGGCCACGACGACAGCCGGCTGGCGACTGAGAAGCTCGCCGGCTGGGCCGCGGCCACCACGAAACCGGTGGTCACGCGGGAGTTCCGGGGCGGCCATTTCTACCTCACCGAGGTCGAGCAGGCGGCCAACGCACTGGCCGGCCTCGTGTCCCGCCTTGCCTGACCTGAACCTGTACTGGTCGCGGCGAGCCGGTACTCGGTGAGCAGTCCGCCGAGACGCTGAACGGAGTCATGGGCGCGCAGGGCCTTCGGCAGCGTCCGGGCAAGCGCGGCCAGGACCGCACGGTCCGGCCAGGAGAGGCGAGGTCTGGGGTGACGGGAAGACGGCGTTGCGGTGGTGCGCGGCCGGGATGGCCGAAGCGGGCAAGCAGTTCCGCCGCGTCAACGGCCACCTGCACCTGCCGGCGTTTCGTGACGCGCTCGCCCGCATGTCGCGACCACCACTTCGGGGCAACCTCATGAGTATGTTCTGGCCAGAATTTGTCCACCTGGAGCCCCATCCGTAGAACGGGTCATCGTGCGGAATATGAGACGGCACACCACAGTTCCAGCGGCGAGCACGGTCAAGTCGGCGATCATGCGCCCTAAAGTTGGAACTATTTCTGGCCGTCGTTAACGCAGAGTCGGGATCCTTCAGGTGGGGACGTCAGTGAACGCCAACAGCGACTCCATATTGACCATGAGGGCATGCCGAGGCCTGAGCTGACCTGAGCGGAGCGTTCGTCTGGCAGCTCACGGGACCGCCTTGGCCTGCAAGGTTGTTCCGATTCCACGATCTGTCGCCGTCTGTTCCCGATGGTCGCGTCGCATCCGCATAACCGCCAGGACGTGCACAGAGGTTCGCCACACAGTCACAGCTGGCAGTTATCACCAGGTGCGATTGTGTGCATCACGAAAACTGTGTCAGCATGCTCTTTGGCCGCTCTCATCTCCCGTGCCAAGATTCTCGCCCGACGTCACATCGAACACCTTGCCGAGATCAAGGACGGTCGGTGACTCGTAGTCGTAAGCCCTCGCATCCGATCGATCGCTTGGCAGCGAATTACCTTCGTTCATAGTTGCCCTCCCCGTGCGACTAACAAATGCTGAGATTACTCGCGGTTATACGAGACCACCAGGAGCGGTCATTGGGGAGCCGACGTCCCGCACCCCGATCATGTTCTCGACAGGGTGTCGACTGAAGTGTATACAGGCAACGTCAGGGTTCTGACTCTTCAAACTGAAGTGTCGGCCGTAGGGAGGAGCGCCATGCCCGTGAGTGACGGAGAAACCTTGCGAGCTCGAGACCTTCTGCTTCCACGAGCCGATACGAACCGGGAGGCCAGCAGGCGACGAGTCCTCCGTGCGGTGATGCTTGCTCCAGCGACCCAGCAGGTTGCCATCGCCGCGACGACCGGCCTGTCCCAGGCGACAGTGTCCGGGGTGGTACAGGATCTCCAACGGGAGGGGGTTCTCCGAGTCACCGGCGCCGAGGGCGAACGGGGGAACAGGGTCCATCTCGGCAACATCACCGGGGCGGCTGTGGGCGTCGACGTGGGACACCAGAGGGTCATCGTCGCCGCTCGCCGGGTCGACGCGACCGACTTGGTCACGGCCGAGGCCGGCATCGGCGCTCAACACCCTCGCGAGGCCTGGATGGCTAAGGTCCAGGAGATGATCAAGGACCTCACGGCCGAGATCGGCCTGACTCTCGACGATGTCATCTCCATCGGGCTCGGCCTGCCCGCGGCCATCGACCCCAGGACGGCGAAGATTACGCAGGTGGTGGCCACATCCCAGTGGGATCTCACCGGGCATCCCGCGACCTGGTTCGCCGACTGGTTTCCTGACGTCCCAGTGATTCCCGACAACGACGCCAACTTGGCCGCATACGGGGAGTACCTGCACGGCGCGGGTCACGACGCGAAATCGATGGTATACGTCAAGGCATCGTCGGGGATCGGCGCCGGGTATGTCGCCTACGGAGTGATCAAGCGGGGCAAACGGGGTCTCGCCGGTGAGTTGGGGCATCTGACGATCGACAGGAACGGCGTGATCTGCCGATGCGGCAGCCGCGGCTGCCTGGAAACAGTGGCGGCCGGTCCACGCCTGCTCGCGCGGGTCCGTGAGGCGTACGAGCCTTATGGCACCACCCCTCCGGCAAACCTCGATGAACTGATCACGCGCGCGCGGCACGGTGACACAGTGTGCTGCCGGGTCCTGAAGGACGCTGCCCGCGATATCGGGTTCGCGCTGGCTCTCGCCAGCAACATCACCGATCCGGAGACGGTGGTGCTCGGCGGCACCTTGGGCAAGGCGGCCGACATGCTGATCGACCCGCTCACCGCGAGCATCCGCGAGTACGGGCTCGCCGGAATGTTCACCCACGACTCGCCGCTCCGGATCGTCGGTGCACAGCTCGGCGATCTCGCTGGAGCCCGTGGCGCGATGGCACTCGGCCTGCTCACCGAGCCGCCGCTACGTTCCTAGCTTAACTTCACTTTCGAGTGTATTTCAGACACAGAGCGCTACAGCGGATCACCTCGAAGGGAGATGCCCAGTATCGAGAGGTACTGGCGTCATCCTGAAGTGTCGTGCATCATGACCTTGAGTCAAGGGAGCGCAGGGGAGATGCCCGCAGTGGTGTGGACACCGCCGACCGACCCGCGTCAGCGCCGTGAAGTGCCGGACGCGAGGCCGAACGCATCCCCGCGCCCAGAGGCCGACGGCCCGTGTCTCCGCGGTGAACCGAGCCGGCTGCCGTGAGCGCAGGCCGATCGAGGTCGAACGCTCGGGGGCGTCATGATCCCAATCGCGACACGCCGATGGCGGACAGGACCGTCGTGGTGCTGGTGCGCACTCTCACCTCGGCGCTCCGTGTTCATGAACTCCTCAGCTTCGTCTTTGGCGGCGAGCACCGTATCCGCCTGGTTTACGTCTTCGACGACGGCTCGGCCTTCAGCGGCTGGCTTGGCGAGTGGTCGTCAAGGCAGGGGCGATATGTCCTGACCCGGGCACAGGCGCGACACCTCAGGTACCACCTCGTTGTGTCCGCGAGTGAGAACGCCGACTTTCGCCGATGGCGCGGACCGATCATCGTTGTGCCCCATGGTCTCGGCAACCACAAGTGGGTACGGCGAGCCGGCAGACGTGGCAAAGTTCTCTCCGGGCTCCCGAACCCGAAGATACTCCGGAAGCGCCGGGTGACAGTGCTCGTCACCCATCCGGATCAGGAGAAGCTGCTGCACAGGTTGTGCCCGGACACCATCGGCCGCACAGTGGTCGTCGGGGACACGAGCTACGCGGCCCTGCTCGCCTCGAACGAAGCGCGTCACATCGATCGCTACCGGAGATGCCTTGGCACCGGCGATCGAACTCTGATCATGGTCATGTCGACCTGGGGGCACGACTCGGTTCTGGGCACCGTGTTCGGGCTCCTGACCCGTCTGCTGGCCGAGCTGCCCATGGGGGAGTACCAGATCGGCCTGGCGGCTCACTGCAATGTGTGGACTCGCGACGGCGCCGACGAGTTGCTGCGCAAGCTTCAGGACGCGATGAACGCAGGCCTTGTGTTGATCCGGCCGGAGGACTGGCAAGCGGCAATGGTCGCCGCCGACGTCGTGATCTCGGATCACGGTTCGCTGGCTCTCTACGCGGCCATGGCAGGAAAACCGTTACTGCTGGCCAGTTTCAGCGACTCTGAGGTGGTCAAGGATACACCCATGGACAAGCTCGGGTGTACAGCACCCCGGCTCAATCACGATGAACCGCTGCCGCCGCAGGTCGAAGCCGCAATCGCCAAGGCGGATCCGATTCACGCCGAACACATCGCAAGGACAGTAGTGGCGCCCTTCGACCTAGGCGTACAGATGCTACGCACGCTGTTTTACAAAGTGTTGAACTTCTTCCCGCTCAGGAGCGACAAACACATCGTCGCGGCGCCCGACCCGCGGCCGATCGTGTGCGACGTCCATTCGTACCGTGTGACAGCCGAGTACCTCGCCCCCCGTGTCGTGATCAGCTGGACTCCATGGGCCGCCCATGAACGTGACATCACCCGCGAGCAGGTTCCCGAGCCCTTTCTGGTGTCCGACGAAAGAGAACGCGACATGCGGGTCTTCAACAACGCGTCCGTCATCGTCAGGGGCGACCCGTATGACGGTACCCTGGACGGGTGGCTCGAAGGAGCAGGTCACAAGGGAAACGGTTACACGTTGGCCGCTCTGGCGCGCGGTCCCTTCAGATGTGAGGTACAGGTGTCCGATACGGACATCCGACATCCGGGCCAGCGGTTCGAACTCACCTCGGCAAAGGGCATTCTGCCGTTCGGCATACTACCGGTCGTGATGTTGCCTCTGATGAAGGCTGACGATGTCCCCACACTCGAGGGAACTCACCTGGTCGTGGTCAACGGCAAGGAGGATGTGGTGGACATCCGGCGCGTGCGCTAGGTGGTGCTCTGGGCACGTAGCCTGATCGCGCGTTCGACATGCTCTTTCGCCGCCGCCGGGTCTCCGATCTTCTCCAGCAGGCTCGCGAGCGCGTCCTCGGCCTGTGCCTGGTAGTGCGACGCCTTCGACTCCGAGAACGCACGTACCGCGGCCTCCAGTTCGGTTTGCGCCCTGGAGTACTGCTCCTGGTCGGTCAGCAACTCGCCCAGACTGATCGACCCTCGCCCTGCCATCCGCAGGTCTCCCATCGCGCGCAACTGGTCTCGTGCGGTGGTGAGCACCCTCATCGCACCGTCCTTGTCACCAACCGCGTGCATCTCCCTGCCCATGAAGAACTGCGCCAGAGCCGCACCTCTCGGCTCCTGGGCATCGCGATTGCGGCGTTCGGCCTCCCGGTAGGCCTCGATCGCACCGAAATGATCTCCGCTGTGTGCTCGCGCGCGCCCGATGAACTCCCAGACCGACGCCACAAGGACGGCGTTTCCGGACTCCTCGGCCAATGACAACGCCTTGTTCAGGTGCTCCCACGCACGATCGGGAAAGTCGAGATCGAGATAAGCGCGTGAGACCAGGGACCTCAGCCGTGCCTCAGCCGCCGGATTCGCGGCACGTTCGGCAGCGGCAACTCCGAGATCCGTTGTCTCAAGCCAGTCGTCGAGGTAACGACGGTTGAGGAACAACGGCACCATGGCTTCGGCCAGTTGCCACGACAGGTCATGCCAGCCTCGATCGGACGTCGCCTGGACCACAGCCAGCAAGTTCGATCGCTCGGCGGCCATCCACTCCAAAGCCGGGCCGGCGCTGCCCTCTCCTTCGAACGGGTCCTGCAGCCCTCGGAGCAGATCCTCATGATCGCCGATCCGAGTCCGGGCACCCATGATCGCGCGGTCGGCAAACGCGGCCATGCTCAGGTAGTACCTGCTCACCGCACACACGACCGCATCGACCACTTCGGCCCCCCGGTTCACGGCTTTCTCCCTGGCGTGCAGGCGTACCAGGTCGTGGAAGCGGAAACCGGCCTCGGTGTCGTCGATCAGATTGGCGTCGACGAGAAGGTCAAGCAGGCGCAGGGTTTCGGCGCGGTCGTGGCCACTCGCCGCCACCACCGCATCGACCGGGATCGTGTGGCCAGGAACCACACCCAGCCGCCCGTACAACTCAGCCGCCTCCGGCGGCAACGCGTGGTACGCGTTGTTGAAGATCGACGACACCAGCCGGACACCCCGCACCGACAGGACATCGAGCCGCTGATCCTCGTCCGCCAACTCGTCCACCAGCCCGGTGATCGAGAGTCGCTGCCGCGCTACCAGTCGCGCGCCCGCGACCTGGATCGCTACCGGCAATCCACCGCACAACCTGACCAGCCGAACCGCGGCATCCGGTTCGTTGTGCACCCGTTCGGATCCGCAGATCGTTCGCAGCAGGGCGATCCCCTGCGCCTCGTTCATCGGAGGCAGGGTCACCAACTGGGCGCCGTCCAGTGCCAACTCGGACAAACGTGCGTTGCTGGTGGCCAGCACAGCGCTGCCAACGGAGTTCGGGACCAACGGACGAACCTGTGCAGGCTGGTCGACGTCGTCAAGAACTACCAGGACCGGTTCCGTGGCAGTCCTGGTACGAAACATATTGGCGCGTGCGCCAAGCCGTGAGGGAATCTCTTCCGTACGTACACCCAGCGACCGGAGACAGTCCGCCAACGCGTCACCGATCGCGGCGCCGTCGTCTGTCCGCAATGCGCCATAGTCGACATAAAGCTGGCCGCCCGGGTATCTCTCGGCCAGCTGAGCAGCCAGATGCCTGGCCAGCGTGCTTTTGCCGACACCTGGCTGGCCGCTGATGACTGTGATCCGGGCCGGGCCGGATCCTGTTACCCGCAGCCAATCTGCCAACTCTGTCAATTGTTCGCCACGATCGACGAAGCCGTCAGGAGGAGCCGGCACTTGCCACGGTACCCGCGACCTCTCGTCAGACCGTTGATGGACCACCACATTCACATTGCCTGTGATCGACCCTGCTTGGATGGCCGCTCCGACGGCGTCGGCGGACATCGAATTGGCAGTGCCGGACGGCGCGGTCTTGCCAGAGTTTGATCCGGTCATCACCGCTCCCGACCCGACGCCTCTGCGTAATCAACTGTGCACCCTACGCTAGTGTCTACCATGACGGCACCACCGACGGCGTGGTGGACACAAGAGGTCGACCCGGTCGTGTAACGAGCAAGCTTGACGGTGCGATGCTACATAAGTTTGCCACTACCTGCATAGTCATCCCCCTCGACACGGCGCGTCTGGCCCACCCGCTCCGGCTGCTCCAGCGAACCTGATCAATCACGACGGCTCCTATGTCGTCGCCATCACGCGTGCTCACCCCCGGTCGTCGTCGTTCTGACACAAGCTGTTACACCACTTCCTCGAACAACTATATTGAGCAGGAAGCAGATTATGCATCCAATAGCTTTCCCACTGTTGCCAATATCACGTGCGTGTCGTCTAGCCCTTAGCAGTCGATTGACTACACAACGACGTGCAATCTGTCTGGGCAAGGCCAACCGGTCGGCATCGGGGCTTCCAGCGATATCTCTGATCAGGGGTGCGAGTCGCTGAGAAGGAGGTTCATCTTGCGGACCGACGGGATGAGCACAGTCGAACGCGACAAACTGCCGCGCTGCGGTGGAGAATCGCCGGCGGTGTGCGGATGCGGAGATGCTCACGCCAGCCACGGCTTTCGTCTGTCCTGAACGGCAGTCGCTGGCTGGGTAGGTCTGGTCGGTGGGCTGGTGGCGGCTGTGTGAGAGATGGAAGTGGGCCCTCCGTAGCCGCCGCGCAGGCAGAGACTGTGAACCACCGCAAGCTGCGTCGGTCAAGAGCCGGGTGGTGAGCGTTGCGGAAAAGGTGCGCCGTGAGTGTGTCAGGTGTGGATCGTGCCGGTGGGCAGATCGTGGCGCCGAGTGAAACCGAACGCTTGGTGACGTGTCGAAGCTCGTAGGTGCCATCGAAACCGGGATGGCAGAGCGGTTCCGGGATGAGCCAGGGGGACGCCTGTCTGCCGCTCTGGTGGTATCCGGCATGAAGAGGCGTAGGAGGCTGGCAGCTCATCGTTCGACACGTGATCACCTTCTCGGCAGGTCGTGCCCGAGGCCCGCCGGGCCACCCGACACCTGGTGATGTGACCTGCCGTCAGCTGGCGCCAACTGTCCTGAACGGACATATGTCGAGCGGTGGTGTTCCTACAGAACGTGGTCCTTTATGGACGACTCTGGGGGCAAGGAGGGTTCCGAATGTCACCTCTTGATCTTCCCAAGCTGACCGCGGGCCTGTCTGCGACGTGGGCCGGACGCCGATGACGGGGCCAAGAACCCCGCCGGGGTGACCAAGGACCATGATGTTGATGGGCTGGTCGTTGGAGGACATGCCGCGCCACTACGGTCAGAGGGCTGCGGCGGAGCGTGCGCAGGAGTTGCGGCTAGAAAGGCGGCTTCTGTTGTTCGCGAGCGCCGTGACGTTGGCGTTGGCATTGCTGATCCGCTGCTCGGAGGTGCCCTGTTCGATGCGATGGGTCGCTTTTGTTATTCGACTGATTCGCGCTGACCGATCCGTCGACAATAGACGCGAGGTCGGGGCACAGGCGCATGCGGTTCTTGCCTGCGATGCCCAACCTTTGGCCAGTTCCTCCGTCGAGTCCAGGTGTTGGCTTTCGTAGGCGAGTTGGCTGAGCGGTCTGCGGAGCTCTTGTACGCCGGGGTTCGATCTTGGATCTTGGCACCGACCAGCTCGGGAACATCGTCACCAGGTCACGTGTTCATCCGAGAAGAGAAGGTCCCAACTCGGAAGGATGCTGGATGTCTGACTTCAACAAGGCGATCATCGAGGAGTTCCGGGCCAACAAGGGCAAGGTCGGGGGCATGTTCGAGGGCGCGAACCTCGTTCTCCTCAACACCGTCGGCGCCAAGTCCGGCCAGCCGCGGGTCAACCCCGTGGCGTACCTGCCGGACGGCGACCGGATCGTGGTGATCGCGTCCAACGGTGGCGCTGACAACCACCCGGACTGGTACTTCAACCTCAAGGCCAACCCGGCGCTGACCGTCGAGCAGGACACCGAGAAGTTCGAGGCCACGGCCGCCGAGGTGACTGGGCAGGAACGCGACGACCTCTACGCCCGGATGGTCGCGGTCATGCCCGGGTTCGCGGAGTACGAGGCCAAGACCGAGCGGCGGATCCCGGTCTTCGCCCTGAGCCGCCAGAGGTGACGCCTGACGGCCGTCAGCGGTAGCCCTGAGCACGCTGGCGGCTAGGGCCGTCTGAGGGCCCCGTTGACCGATCAGCGGCTGCCTGTCCCAGCTTGGGTCCTCTCTCATGCCCAACACCGACAAAAAAATTTGTCTTGACATCTACGGTTGTCGGCGTCAGGGTTGTCGCATGTTGGACGTGGCAGTGATCGACGACCCGGCCGCCGCCGAGGTCACGCTGGACCCGATGCGGGCGCGGTTGCTCGCCGAACTGGTCGAGCCGGCGTCGGCCACGATGCTGGCCGCGCGGGTCGGACTCGCTCGGCAGAAGGTCAACTACCACCTGCGGGAACTGGAACGGCACGGCCTGATCGAGCTGGTCGAGGAGCGCAGGAAGGGCAACGTCACCGAGCGCCTCATGCGAGCGACGGCCTTGTCCTACGTGATCTCACCCGTCGTGCTGGCGGCCGTGCAGCCCGACCCGGCGCGCTCGCCGGACCGGCTGTCGGCCAGTTGGCTGCTCGCGCTGGCAGCGCGGATGGTGCGTGAGGTCGGCGCGTTGATCGCCGGCGCCGCCAAGGCCCGTAAACCGTTGGCGACCTTCGGACTGGACGCCCAGGTGCGCTTCGCCGGCCCGGCCGACCGGGCCGCCTTCGCCGAGGAGCTGACCACCACGGTCGCCGCGCTGATCAGCCGGTACCACGACGAGAACGCGCCCGGCGGCCGCGACCACCGGATCGTGATCGCCCTGCACCCCAGCGTCAAACCGGACGCGAGCCCCAGCACCACCAACCAGGACAAGGACTCCTGACATGTCGCACGACTTCGAGATCGCCGACGAGATCGCCATGGCGGCCACCCCGGAGCAGGTGTGGGACGCCATCGCCACCGGCCCCGGCGTCGACTCCTGGTTCATGGGACGCACCGAGATCGCACCCGGGGCAGGAGGGACGAACAGCCTGGACATGACGGACGCGATGGGGTTCGTCCAGAAGTCCACGATCACCGCGTGGGAGCCGGGCAAGCGCCTGGCCTTCCGAGAGGACAGCCCGGACGGCACGTTCACGGCCTTCGAGTACCTGCTGGAAGGCCGGGACGGCGGCAGCACCGTCCTGCGCTTCGTGCACAACGGCATCCTGGGTGGCGACTGGGATGCGGAGTACTACGACAGCATGAAGGCCGGCGACCTGATGTACCTCAGGCAGCTCGCCACTTACGTGAAGTACTTCCCGGGCCGCTACGCCACCCGCAACCTGTTCCTGCTCGGCCCGGCCGTGCCGGACAACGAGCGGGTGTGGTCGCGGTTCGCGGCCGCACTGTCGCTGACCGGTGACATCACCCAGGGTGCGCCCGTGCGGCTGAACGTGCCCGGCCTGCCCGCCACCGACGGTGTGGTCGAGTTCCTCAGCGAGCCGCATTTCGTTGGTGTGCGCACCCCGCACGGCATCCACACGTTGATCAAGGGCTATCAGGACACGCTCGTCGTCGGATATCACGGCTTTTCCGACGACGAGGACGAGAAGGAGATCGAGTCGGTGTGGCGGTCCTGGCTCGCGTCGGCCGCCGTGACGCCGGCATGAAAACGTACGAAACGCACATGGAGGCACTGAGATGCGCAAGTTGATCCTGACCTACTACGTCTCGCTCGACGGCAAGAGCGCCGACGCGGACAACGGAATCCGCGACGTCATGGACGCCATGGACGACACCGAACAGGAGGAGTACTACGCCAGCCAACTGTGGGAGGCCGGGGCCTTCCTGATGGGCCGGAACTCCTACGAGGCGATGAAAGGGTACTGGCCCACCTCCGATCACCCGTCCGCCAAGGCCATGAACGAGATCCCCAAGGTCGTGTTCTCCCGTACGGTGCAATCCGACGACGCCTGGCCCGCCCGAATCGCCAGCGGTGACACGGCGGAGGAGATCGCCAAGCTCAAGGCCGAGCCCGGCAGGGACCTCGTCGCCTGCGCCGGCAACGAGTTCACACACTCCCTGATCAAGCTCGGCGTGGTCGACGAGTACCGGCTGTGGGTGCTCCCCGCCGTCACAGGCAAGGGCACGGCGCTGTTCCCGGAACTGGACGAGGCTGTGCGACTGCGTCTGGTGAAAAGCAAGGCCTTCGCGTCGTCCGGGATCCTCGAACTGTGTTACGCACCAGCCGACAAGTAAGACCATGACATAACCGTCAGTAGTCCTTGAGTGTGATCGCGTCGGCCTTCTGGAACTGTTTGGCGGCGAGCGCGCGCAGTGGCCAGCGGGTCATCATGGTCATCGAGACGTTGCGCATCCGGATCATCAGCGCGCTGTTCGGCGCGAAGCTCTTCATGCCACCGGGTGGCAGGGTCTGGCACTGTTTCACGTAGCCGCGCATTTCGTCCTGGTAGCGGGCGAACGCCGCCTTGTGGTCGTCCGGTGTCGCGGCCAGTTCGCCGGCGAGCACGTAGGCGGCGACGAGTGCCAACGAGGTACCGAGCCCGGCCAGCGGCGAGCCGCAGTAGCCGGCGTCGCCGAGCAGCACCGTCCGCCCGCGGTGCCACTGTCCGATGTGGACTTGACTGAGCGAGTCGAAGTAGAAGTCTCCGGCGCCGGGCATGGCGGCCAGCATCTGCGGTACCAGCCAGCCCGCTCCGGTGAACTTGGCGCGCAGGATCTGTTGCTGGGCAAGCACATCGCGCCGGTCGTAGGTCAGTGGCGGGGAGGTGAAGGCGAGCATCGCCTTGGCTGTGCCACCGTTCTCCGGCCGGATCCCGGCGACCAGCCCGCCGGGCGCGCCGTGCATGAGGAACCAGTTGTCCAGGTCGCCCGGGTCCGGGACCGTGAAGTAGGCCATGTACCCGCCGAGGTGCCGCACGAACTCCTGCTCGGGCCCGAACACGAGCTGGCGTACCCCGGAATGCAGCCCGTCCGCGCCGACCACGATGTCGAACCGTCGTACGGTGCCGCTGGCGAACGTCACCTTGACGCCGTCCCCGTCCTCGGTCAGCTCGGCGATCCGGTCGTCGAACAGGTATTCGGTGCCGTCGCGGGTGGCGTCGTGGAGGATGCGGGCCAGGTCGCCGCGCATGATCTCGATCTCCGCGACCATCCCCTCGCCGTCGAACAGGTCGGCCGGCATCTTCGTGGTCCACCGGCCGCGCCGGTCCACGTACGCGAATCCGCGCTCGTCGACGCTCTCGGCCCGGACCGTGTCGAGAAGCCCCATCCGCTCAACCACTTCGCGCCCGGCGCCGCGTAGGTCCACGGCGTGCCCGCCGGGTCGGGGCGCGGGCGCGACCTCCACGACCGTCGATGTGAAGCCGTGCCGCCGCAGCCAGAACGCGAGCGCCGGCCCACCGATGCCAGCGCCCGCGATCAGTACCGTCCGGTTGACCATTGCTATGACTCCTTGTCGCGTACGATGTACCAACTCATGCGTACACCGTACGTGTACTAGTCAAGCCGCTTGGTGTACTAGTACGGGGAAAGGGAGGAGCGATCGATGGCCCAGCCGCCGTACCGGCGCATCGCCGACGAGATCCGCGCCCGGATCGCCAATGGCGAACTGCGACCTGGCGACCCGGTACCGTCAGCACGCGGTATCACCCGCGAGTGGGGCGTGGCCCTGGCCACCGCGACGAAGGTGCTCGCGACCCTGAACGCCGAGGGGGTGACCCGCCCGCTGCCGGGTCGGGGCACGTTGGTCGCCGACCCGACCGTCCCCGCCCAGCCGGCGGCACGCCGGAACGAGGGCGACCCCGACCTGACCCGCGAGCGGATCGTGGCGGCGGCCATCCGGGTCGCTGACGCCGAAGGGCTGGCGCAGTTGTCCATGCGGCGGATCGCGACCGAGCTGGGCACGGCCCCGATGTCCCTCTACCGCCACGTCGACGGCAAGGACAACCTGCTGGTGTCCATGATGGACAGTGCGCTCGGCGAGGATCCCCTGCCGGCCAAGCCGCCCAAGGGCTGGCGGGCCCAGTTGGAGCTGTGCTCCCGCATCCAGTGGCGCGTGTTCCGCCGCCACCCGTGGCTCGCCCCGGCGCTGTCCATCACCCGCCCGCAGCTGATCCTCAACGGGATGCGGCACACCGAATGGGCGCTCCGCGCGCTGGACGGGTTGGGCCTGACGATCCAGGAGATGATGACCATCCACGGGACAATCGTCAGCCACGTGCGCGGCCTGGCTCTCAACCTTGAGGCCGAGGCCCAGGCCGAGCAGGACTCGGGGCTGACGAGCGACGAGTGGACGCAGACCCAGGAGCACGGCTTCCGCGTCATCGCCGCCGCCGGCGACTTCCCGCTGCTGACCCGGCTGGTCGACAGCGACCTGCAGCCGGACCTGGACCAGTTGTTCGAGTTCGGCCTTGGCCGCCTGCTGGACGGGATCGGGGTGGACCGGCACCTGGCCGGCCGGTAACTGAAGCTCGGCACGTGCCCCTGCCGGTTCGAACCCGGTCACCTCATCGAGCGCCCCAAGGGAGTGGTCGCGTGAACCGGCCCGCGATCTTGATCGATATCGGTGGCGTCCTCGTCCCCGACCATCCGTCCACAGCCGCAACCGAGTGGAGCACCCGACTCGGGATCTCCCCACCCGCTTTCCTTGCCGCGCTGTACGGCGGAAACGACGACCAGGTACTCATCGGCCGCACCAGTGAGGAGTCCTGGTGGAGCATCGTCGGCAACCGGCTCGGCATCGACCGCGACCTGATCGCCACGATCCGATCCGATCTGACCGCCCGACAGACCTGGGACGACACCCTCGTGGCAGGCCTACGCGGCCTCCGCGGCTGCGCGAAGACCGCCATCGTCAGCAACACCTGGCCACACATGCGCACCACAATGGCCAACGCCGGCCTGCTCGACATGGTCGACGCCATCGTCCTGTCCTGCGAAGTCGGGTTCGCCAAACCCGACCCCCGCATCTACACCACCGCCCTCCAACGTGTCAGCGCCCGTCCCGCGGACACGCTCTTCATCGACGACACCCCGGGACACGTCGCCACCGCGAGATCACTCGGCATGACCGGCCACGTGCACACCAACACCAGAGACACCCTCACCCGGATCCAGGAGTTCCTACCGTCGTCCTGAACTGACCACGAGGTTGAGACACACAGCAGCACGTGTCGGTCACGGCGACCGCCGATGCTGTCTGCGCATGTCCTCCGAATTCTCAAGCAGTTCCGCGAACGTGCCCACGGCGTCCACCCGGCCTGCCTTGAGCAACACCACCTGGTCGGCGCGCTGCAGGACCGCGGGTCGGTGCGACACCGTGAGACACGTGACGGACAACGCGAACAGCTGCGCCCAAAGATCCCGCTCGGTGTCCACGTCCAGCGCGCTGGACAGGTCGTCCATCACGAGGAGGAACGGCTGCCGCACGAACATCCGAGCCGCGGCGGTGCGCTGGATCTGACCGCCGGACAGCCGTACGCCGCCGACGCCGATCTGCGTGTCCAAGCCGTCGTCGAAGTGCTGCAGGTCCGGCAGCAGTACTCCCTGTTTGACCGCCTGGTGCACCACGTTGTACTCGTCCGGCAGGCCGAGCAGGATGTTCTCCCGGATGGTTCCGGACAACAACACGGGGTTCTGCGCGGTGTACGCGACCCTGGGCGGAACCATGAACTCGCCTGGGTTGTCGATGACGTCACCGTTCCAGCGGATCTCGCCGCCGTGGGCGGGATGCAGGCCGAGGATGGCGCGCAGCAGGGTTGTCTTGCCGGAACCTATTTCTCCGGTGATCACGGTTGTGCCGCCCGCCGGGATGGTGAGCGTCACGTCCCGAATGCCTTTGTCGGTGTGCGGAAAGATGTGTGTCAGTCCATCGATCCTTAGCTCCCGCAACGGTTCCACTGCGGGCGGTGGGGGTGGTGCCGGCGGTTCGCTGTGCAGGTAGAGCGGGTGGTGGTCGACGAGCGTGAGCGGTGGCGTGCCTTGGAGCAGCGCGGTCGCCCGGCTGAAGGCCACCCCGGACTGCTGGTAGGTGCGCACCAGGTAGCCCATGAATCCGGTGTACTCGGAGACCTGCATGAGATAGGTGGAGAACAGGACGAAGTCGCCGATGCTGAAGTCGCCGCTGGCCATCCGTCCGCCGGCCGCGAGCAGCGTCAGCCCGGCACCGATGCCGGCCGTGCTGGAGAACAACGCGTCCAGTGCGATGCTCTGCACCTTGTCCCGGATCATCGCGTCCTTGCGGACGCTGTTGCGGGCGCGCAGCCGGGCCACGACCGCGTCCTCCCGGTCGGCTGCTTTGATCGCGCGGACCGCGACGGCCATCTCCTCGATGGCGGCCGTGACGTTCGCGGTGGCTTCGCGACTGCGTTCCCGGACCCGATACGCGCGGTTGCGGGCCAACTGCCCCAGGCAGAGCACCAGTATCAGCGGCACCATCACGACCAGCGTGACCCGCACGTCGACGCTGAGCAGGATCGCGATGCCGCCGAACGCGAAGACCAGCGCGGCGAGCATGTCGAAGCTCCAGCCGCCCATCATCGCGATGGCGTCGCTGTCGTCGCGGAGCGTCGAGATGGTCTCGCCCGCGCTGCCCGGCAGCGCCTGTGCGCCGGGGCGGCGGAAGATCGTGCGCAGCAGATTGTGCTGCACCAGCCCACGTATGCGGATGTACCACCCGCTGTAGGCCATCGTGGCCCACAGGATCGCGGCGCACCTGGCCATGCCGCCCGCGACGAGGATCGCGACGACCGAGACGATGGTGAACCCGGGCGCGGCCCGCCCTTCGAGCACGTCGAACAGGGCCTTGCCCATCACACCTGGCAGCAGTGGCCACAGGTGGAACAACAGCCAGCCGACGGCTGCCAGGGTGAAGCGGAGCGGGCTGTAGGAGATCAGCTTTCCGAGGAACCGCAGCGTTGGCGGTGTCGCGCGAGGCTTCGTGGTGGTCACCGGCGACTTACCTCTCCGATCCGGAACAGTTCGGCGAGCCGCGAACCGGGATCGTCGAGCAACTCCGCTGTTGATCCGCTTTCCACGACGGCGCCGTCGTCCAACACGATCGTGGTGTCGGTGCGACGAATGGTGTCCAGCCGGTGGGCGATCACGATGACCGTCCGGCCGGCGAGCAGGACGTCGAACGCCCGTTGCAGCATCGACTCGGTGAACAGGTCCAGCTTGCTCGACGGCTCATCGAGGATGACCAGTCCGGGATCCTTGACGAAGACCCGGGCGAGGGCCAGCACCTGCGCCTCGCCCGCGGACATCGACCGGGGCGACAGCGGTGTGTCCAGTCCCGCGGTCAATCCGGCGAACCACGGTCGGATGCCCAACGTGTCGAGAATCTCGACGAGCTTGTCGTCCGGGACGCTGTCGTCGAAGAAGGTCAGGTTGTCGCGGAGGGTCGCGTCGAACACGTGGACGTCCTGCGTCACCAGGCCGACGCGGGTGCGCACGGAGGACGATCGTGCCTCCCGGACGTCGACCCCGTCGACCAACACACGGCCGCCACTTGGTTCGTAGAGCCGGAACAGCAACTGCGCGATGGTGGTCTTGCCCGCACCTGTCCGCCCGACCAGACCCATCGACGTCCCCGCCGGCACTTGAAACGACAGGTCGCCCAGCACCTCTTTGCGGCTGGGTGGTTCCGCCTGAATCTCGGTCAACTGCGGGACGTCGTCGTGCTTGTACTCGAACCGGACGTGGTCGAACTCCACCGACAACGGTCCCTCGGGCAGTGATCGGGTGCCCTCACCGATCGTCGGCCGTACCGCGAACAAGCGCGCGATGCGCCGCAGCGACGCCCTGGCCTGTTGCAGGCCCTGCATCTTCTCCCGCAGAACCTCCAACGGAACGGTGATCGTTGTCGCGTACGCGACAACGAGGTACACGTTGGCCAGCGAGATCGTGCCGTTCTGGGCAAACCAGCCGCTGAACCCGAAGACCACCGCGGTGCCCGCGGTGAACACCAACGTGAGCACCACCCAGATCAGGCTCGCCCACGTCTCCGCCCGGAACTTGACCGGCAGCCACGCCCGGAGGTGCCGGTGGAACCCGGTCATCGCGTACTCGATGGCGTGTGCGGACTTGAGGTCCTCGGTGGCGCGGATGGTTTCGCCGACGTAGCCGAAGAACCGTCCACTTTGGTCGCGGTCGGCCTCCCACTTACCGCTGGCGATCACGCTGACTTTGGCCAGCAGCACGTAGCCGAGCAGGGTGATCGCGGTGAACGTCACGCCGATGCGCCAGTCGGCCAGCGTCAACGCGCCGAGGATGCCCAGGATGAGCAACGCGTTGCCGATCAGCTGAACGATCATGGCGGAGAAGAACTCGGCGACCTGGTTGACGTCGCCGTCGATCCGTTCGACCAGCTCACCCGGTGGGTGTACGGCGTGGAAGGCCAGGTCGAGTCCCAGCACGTGCGTGGCGAGGTCTTCGCGGACCTTGTTCGTCGCGGTCCATGCCACCCGTTCGCTCGCGTACGCGGCGAACACCCGAGTGCATTGCCGAGTCAACGCGACAGCGAGGAAGACCAGTGCCGTCACCATAAGCACAGACTGCGCGGTACCTTCCTGCACGGACCGGATGAACACAGCGATGATCTGTGGCTCGGATATCTCCAGCACGATGCTGGTGACCAACAGGAGTGCCATCAGCGCGACCGCACCTCGCTGCGGGCCGAGATATGTGCGCAACAATTTAGATCACGCCGGTTTCACGCCGACGATGTGCGCGTACTGCACCTGCCGGGAGACCGGCAGGTGCACGTACTTCGGCACCGCGGGCCACACCAGGGACAGCGGCCAGCCGAACTCCGCACGAAGTTCGCGGCGGCGACGGCGCAGGACCTTCGTTGTGTCGATGAAGGTCTGCAGAGAATCGGCTGTGTAGTCGATGAAGGCCTCGGGCGTCAGCCCTGACATCGACAAGGCGGTCAGGTAGCCGGCCCGGTTGTCCAGGAAGATGCCCTGGTTGGCGGAGTGTTCGGACAGCGGCCGTCGGCTGTCGATCACCGCCCTGTCTATAAGGGACAGAGACCCGCCCGGTTTCAGCAGGCCGGCCAGGATGCCGATGCCCTCCTGCTTGCGCTCGGCCGGGAAGTGGCCGGTCACCTCGATCGCACCGACGGCGTCGGCCTGACCGACCAGGTCGGCGCACACTGTCGGGTCGTAGATGTCTCCGCACCGGATCTCCACGTTGGGCAGCGCCATCTCGGTGACCAGCTGTTCGGCGGTCCGAGCCTGGTTCCGGCTGATCCCGATCGAGACGATCCGAGTGTCAGGCAGCAGGCGAGCGAGCCGCAGTACCGAATTTCCCCGGCCGGTGCCGATTTCGACGATGAGACCGCCGGACGGTTGGCTGACCGCCGGCTGCCAGGCCAGATCGACGGTGTTGACCTGCGCCAGATGCAAGCGGGCGGCCGGGTCGGGACACGTGGATATGTCCTTTGTGTACACGCCGAGACTCAGGCTCAACCACGCGCGGCGCAGCAGACGCGCAACTGTCTCGTGGAACCAGTCCTCATCCTGAAGCGGCTTCCCCAGCGACGACCGGATCGCTGCCTTGAGGAAGGCGTTTCCGCGCGCGCTCGGTGTGACGCCCTTGTCTTCCTCGGCGTACAACCGGCGCTCGACGAAATCCCTTACTTTCGTGAATTCCACGGCGAACTTGTTCTGCTCGGACGTGGCCAGTGTGGGTGCGATCTCGGGCGGGATCGGAAATCGTCGGTCGAGTTCCGCCCGTGTGGTCGTCAGCGGCATCGTAGGCGTCCCTTCCTGGGTGCACGTCCGAGGCGTCCAACCAATTCGTAGCAGTTTCGCCCGCATGTGCGTCAAGCAAGGGCGTTCGGTCTGAGAGATGAGTGGTAGGAGAATGAGACTGTGTCATCGCCATCTCATGTTCCGCGATCAAGAATCAACCCAGCAGGAATGAAGCCGGCTGCGGCTGTGCAGAGCCCCGCCGGCCGCTGGAGCAGAAGGTGAGCACTGATGAGTGACATACCTCCCACGATGCCCCCAGGCGGTTGGGCCGGGCCCGGCTACCGCCGTCCGCGCACCAGGTGGGCTTGGCTGATCGGTGGGGCCGCCCTGGTGGCGGCGGTGGTCGCGGGAGTGGTCATCGCGAGCAGCGTTGACCACTCCACACCGGCTCGAAACGTGGTCACCCGCGTTGCCGCGGACGCCTGCTCACTGGTCACACGGGCGACAATCGACACCTATGTCCGCGGAGTCGCCTGCGAGGCAAAGCTCAACTCCGATACTTTGAAGACAGCCTCCTGGTACCCGGATCCCGGCGATTATCAGCACGGGTATGTGTCACTGGTCGTTTCCCTCATCGTCCTCAGCGACGGCGTCGACCCGGTGGCCAGCTTCGAGGAGGAGAAGGAACAAGTCCCGACGCGGCCGTCACCCTCCCCGCACAGTATCCTCCGGGACGACCGCCCGGTCATCCAGCTCGGCGACGACGCGCACGTCTTCTACTGGGAGAGCAACGATCAACCAGACGGGGCAACGACCTTTGGCGATGCGGAGATCGTGGTCCGTGTCCGCAACGTAATGGTCACCGCCAGCCACGGGGGGTACGTCCGCAAGAATGACAATGAGACCGCGCCGGTCTCGCAACAGGACGCCGAGGCCGCGGCAACGGCCGCCGCCAAGGACGCCATCAGTTGGGTGCGTTGACCAGCGTGGCGCTCAAGGGGTGCGCCCCCGCAGGGCGTCGAGTTCATGTTGGACACGGGCGGCGTCCTCAGTGCGGTGTTGCGCCTGGTACAGCCCCACCGCCTGGTGCCAGGCGGCGCGGGCCTGCTCGTAGTGGCCGAGAGCACTGTGCGGATGGCCAAGGCGGTCGAGGATGTCAGCCTCCTCACAGGAGTTGCCGAGGTCGCGGTGCAGTGTGAGGGCCTGCTGGTAGTAGTCCAGGGCGAGGATGTACTGGCCGGTCTGGTAGGCGATCAGGCCCAGACTGTCCAGGTTCCTGGCTTCACCGTGGCGGTTGCGGTGGCTGCGCACCCCCGCGAGGGCGGCCTCGACCGAAACGCGGGCCAGGTCGTAGTCGCCCAGCCGGGCTTGGAGCCAGCCCACCTGACTGAGCGAGTGGGCCTTCCACACCGGATTGTCGAGGGTTTGGTAGAGGTTCAGTGCCTGGGTGGCGTGTTCCAGCGCCCGCCGGTCCTCCCCTCGTTGTTCCCAGGCCCACCCGAGAAGCCCGTAGGTGTGGGCTTGACCGGGCCGGTCTCCGATGTCCTCGGCCAGGGCCAGGGCCCGCCCCAGGTGATGCAGGGCTTCCTCGTGCCTGCCTGCCCTGGCGCAGGCGTGCCCGAGTTGTTGGTGGGCGAGGTGTCGGGCGGCGGGGTCGGCGAGGTTGTCGGCGGCGGCCAGTCCGGCTCGCCAGGCGGCCACGTTGTCGTGCAGGTGCCCGCGCAGTTCCCGGAACGTGGTCAGGGCCCAGCTCAGGTGCCCCACGGCCTGGTGCCAGCCGAGTGTGGTGGCGAGGTGGTGGGTGGCCTGCAGGTTGAGGTGCTCGGTGTCGAACCATGTGAACGCGGCCGTGTGGTCGGGGAACGGCTGGCGGTGGCAGTCGGGCGGCTGCTTGAGGTGGATCGCCGGGCGGTGCGGGGCCAGCAGCCGGTCGCCGGCCAACGCCGTGCGCAGGTAGAAGTCGACCAGTCGCCGCAGTGCGGTGTCCCGTACGTCGTCGGATTGGTCGGTGTTGGCTTGTTCGGTGGCGTACAGGCGAAGAAGGTCGTGCATGCGGTAGCGCCCCGGAACCGGTTGGTCGATCAGGTGCGCGGTTTCCAGTTCCCGCATCAGGGGGCGGATCCGCTGGGTGGGCCGTGCGGTGAGGTTCGCGGCGGCGGGCAGGCTGATGTCCGGTCCGGGCGCCAGCCCGAGGAGTCCGAACGCGCGAGCCGCGTCCGGCGGCAGGGCATGGTAGGACCAGGAGAACACCGCGCGCAGGCTGGCAGGTAGTTCCCCGGTGTCCAGAGCGTCCAGCCGGGTGGCCGAGTCCCGGATCTCCGCGGCCAGAGTGGCCAGCGGCAGGGCCGGATCGGTGGTCGCGCGGGCCGCGATGATCCCCAGGGCCAACGGGAAGCCGGCGCAGTGCTGGAGCAGATCGGCCACGGCGTGCGGCTCGGCGGCGACCCGGTCCGCGCCCAGGTGGGTGCTCAGGAGTTGGCGTGCCTCGTCGTCGGTGAGCACGTCGAGGGCGAGGGGGCGGGCGCCGTGGCTGGTGATGAGGGCGGGCAGGGTGTTGCGGCTGGTGATCACCACCGTGACGGTGGGACTGCCGGGGAGCAGCGGGGTGACCTGAGCCGTGTCGAGGGCGTTGTCCAGCAGCACGAGCATGCGTTTGTCGGCGATCAGGCTGCGGTACAGCGCCGTCTGGGCGTCCAGCTCCTGCGGGATCGCGGCCGGCTCGACGCCGAGGGCGTTCAGGAACCCACGTAGCGCGACCGCCGGGTCGAGGGGGTGGCTGGTGGGGTCGAAGCCGCGCAGGTTGACGAAGAACTGCCCGTCGGGGAACCGGTGCACGTTGACGTGCGCCCAGTGCAGGGCGAGCCAGGTCTTGCCGATGCCCCCGGTGCCGCCGATGGCGGAGATCACCACCGTGCCGCCGGCGTCGACTCGGGCGGCCATCGCGTCGGTGAGCGCGGCCAGTTCGCCGGCGCGGCCGGTGAAGAACCGCGGCGAGGCGGGTAGCTGCCGCGGCATAGGTGACCGTGCGGATTTCGGTGGGTTGGTGGGGACCGTCACGGTGGAGTCGGCGGTCAGGATCAGCTGGTGCAGTCGCTGGAGCACCGGACTGGGGTCGGTGCCGAGTTCCTCGGCCAGCCGTCGGCGGGCCTGGTCGTAGTGCTGCAGGGCTTCGGCTTGGCGACCGCTGCGATACAACGCGAGCATGAGCTGTCCGGCCACCCGCTCGTCCAACGGGTGCGCGACGGCCAAGGCGGTCAGGTCGGAGAGCAACCCGGTGTGCTGACCGACGCGTAGCCGCAGGTCCACGTGGTCCAGTTCAGCGGCCAACCGCTGCTGGTCCAGGTCGGCGCGGACGGTGTTGATCCACGGCGTGTCCAGACCTGTGCACACATCCCCCCGCCACAACCCGAACGCCTCCTGGAAGAAGGCCGGCGCGCGGTCGTCGTCACCGGCGCGGGCGTTGGCGAGCAGTCGACGCAGCCGGTGCAAGTCCACCGTGTCCTCGTCGACGACCAGCTCGTACCCGCCAACCCTGCGCGCGATACGGACCTCGTCGGCCGTGTGCAAAGCCCGGCGCAGGCGGGACAGGTAGCCGTAGAGCGTGGCTCGGCCGCCGCCCGGAATCCGCTCGCCCCAAGCACGGTCGAGGAGCTGATCGGCTGACAGCCACTGGTTGGCCTCGATCAGCAGCACGGCCAGCACCCACCGCTGCCGAGCATGGCCCAACTCGACCTGCCGACCGTCGACCCACGCCTCCACCGGGCCCAACACGCGGAACTCCACCGTCATCGCTGACATCCCCTCACCCGCCGGCGACCCTGGGTGTCTGCTTAGCAAGACGCGCCCGCGGGTTGCAGGTTTCTCGCAGGTTTCCCCCCGATCAGCCCAGCAGGGTGATGGACGCGGCGGGACGGGCCCCGCGTCGTGAACACACCGACCGGACGCCGATGTCGCAGGGGGTGGCGTTCGGGCCGACCCGTCCCGCCGCGACCTCAGCGTTCAACGGTCCCGACCCGCGTCACTCGATGGAGTGTTCTTTCGCGCGAGAGCGGGCCGGTCGCACCGCTGCTGATAAGTTGAAGATATGCCAGCGTGGCCGGCCGCTCGGTCTACCTCGCGTGGGCCTGCTAGATGATCGACTGTCGGCGCGTCGCGCGCTCGTCACTCCATCCATTGACCGGCGAGTCACACGAATGGGTCGTTGTGGACGAGGGCAGGTCGATCCCGTGGACCAGCTATGCCGGTCCACTTCGCCTGAGTCAGGCCGACTTCGCCGGTGCGTGCCGCACGCTGCTCGCGATCGAGCCGGCGGACGTGCCGGACGTCGCACTGGACCACGCCGAGATCGGCTCCGCGGATGGGCCCGAGCGGCGGATCATCCTCCATTCCACCACGCCGACCACGCGCGGCTTCGAGACCGATCTCGCGGCCATGGCGGAGGGACGGGTTCCGGTTGACATCACCACCTACACCGAGACCCGTGCGCTCTACCTGGCCCGCCCCGGCGATCTGGCCGTCGGCCGGCTGCGGCCGTGGCGGCTCGCCCCCACTGCGCCCGGCGTCGAGCGACTCGCCTTGGACGACACGGATCACTACTACATGTCCCACGCTTTGCTGCACCGAGCCGTCAACCGGGGTGAGCGGGATCCTGTTCTGGCTCGGCTGATCGCCTGGCTGCGTGAACGTCGGGCGACGGTGCTTTCGGTGTACGACTTCGAGCCGGAGTTGCAACTGCTGGTCGCGTGGCTGGCGCGACGAGCAGGAGTCCACCGGGTCCGCGTCGACGCCAACGACCCCCGCCTCGTGGCGTGGAACCGCAAGGGAACGCTGCACCCCACCGTCGAGGCGGCGCTGGCGGTCGACGTCGACCCGACTGCTGACCCGACGCGGGCACTTGACCTGGAGCGCCGAGCAAGCGACGCCTTTCGGATCCTGGGCGAACCACTCGCGGTCCTCCCGGGTTACACGGTCACCCGGCACTCCGGCCGCGACGCCTTCCACCAGGACTTCTTGCGCGCCGGAAAGCTGTTGAGCGAGCGCTACGGCCTGACACAGGCGTGTCTGAAACCGTCCGAGGGGGGCGACGGCGGACGGATTGTCGTCGGCATCGACCTCGCCGACCATGCCCGCCTCGCGGAACTCGCCTCCCGCGCCTGGACGTCAGGCGGCGACCAGGTCATCGAGGCACACGTCACCTACTTGCAACGGGACGTCAACGGCGAGCGGATCCCGGTGGCTCCGTCAACCCATCTCCGGGACGGCAGTGTGCTGGACGGTCTGACGCTGCAGTTCATGCGCGGACCGTCCTGGAAGGGCAACATCTACGTCGACCGCCCAGGCTGGCAGGCGCTCGGGCTGGGTCGCGCCGCGTACGACGAGATCCGCGCCGAGATGGCCGCGCTGACCGGTCGGCTGCGCCACCATGGACTGGTCCAGGCGGGCATCGACTTCGCCGTCGGCACCCTGGGCGGCAGGTTCGAGGACACGGTCGTCGTCGCGATTCAGGACATCAACGCCAAGCTGACCGGAGCGGTGCTCCTGCGCGAGTTCATGGCCCGGCACCCCATCGACACCAGCGCCGGAGCCGCGACACGAGTCTTCCGGCCGGCCGCCTCGGCCACCCCGTCCGCTGTCCAGCACCACCTGTCGACCAAGCCGGCCGGCGGCACCCGCCGCGAACTCATCGCCACGGTTCCCGGACGCTGGGGAATGCTCGCGGTGACCGGCGCGACACCGCTTGAGGCAGGCGCGCTCGCCTTGACCGCTGAACAGGACCTCATCGCTGAAGGTCTCGCGGCGGACGGGTGGCCTACGCGGTGAGCTCGCGGACGCCTCAGGAACGGGCTGCGTCGGCCAGCCAGGTTTCGTGCTGACGACAGGCGTTGTCCCACAGGCCGGCGACGTCGATGCCGTCGAGCGGAATAAGAAACTCGTTGGCCAGGACGTCGGCGAGGTCGTCCATCGAGTCGAGTACCCGCCGGTGCTGTCCATAGGGGACCGCGGGGCCGGCGTGGGTGAGCGTCCGAGCCCGGAGCACCGCGGTGCGATCAACCTCGGTTCGCCCGGCCAGCAGGGTCTGGACGAACATGGAGTCCGGCGAGTCCACCCGCCACGCGCACGCTTCGACGAAGTCCGCCACCTCCAGCGGCGCGCACCGCAGGTCGAAGGACGTGAAAGCGCTGTTCGGGTGGTGGCGGAACTGCCACAGGTCGTCGCCGAGGTGCCGCACCTCGTAGGAGAACCGGCTCTGTCGGTGCACGCCCGGCCGCAGCGGGACCGGCAGCAGGAATCCGTCCATCAGGCCGACGTCGGCGATCCACCGTTCGCCGGCCAGGTCGACCAGCAGCGGCATGTGGTTGCGCCAAGCGGATTCACCGCGGATCTCCCGGTCAACCGCGGCCTCGACGACCATGACCGAGAAGCCGAGTGCTCGCAGGACCAGCGCCAGCATGGCGTTCAGTTCGTAGCAGAACCCGCCGCGACGCCGGGTGATGAGCTTGTCGATCAGTTCGTCCGGCGCGAGGGACACCGGGCGGCCGAGTTGGATGTCGATGTTCTCGTAGGGCACCGTGCTCGACCAGGCGCGGTGTACAGTCCGCAGTCCCGCCAGGTCGGCGCGCACCGGTTCGTCGATCCCGAGTCGGGCGAGCGCGGCGCGCACGTCGACTTCCGTGGTCATCGGCGCATCGCTGGTGCGCTGCGGTCGTAGAGGCGGTGTTCGATCTGCCGCAGCTGGTGGTAGTCGGCCAGGACCTGGTCCGGGTCGTCCGAGATCAGGTAGACGAACCCGGGTGACGTGACGACGTCGATGGTGCGTGTCAGTGGATGCCCGGGCGGGTGTGCCATCACCATGTAAGCGTATGACGGCAGTGCGCGCAGCGCGGCGAGAGCCTCGTCGGCGGGCATCACGCCGTGGTCGATGGGGTTGATCAACGACACGTGCCGCGGTCGTTGCAGCAGCCGGTACGCGGTGCGGGGGAGACGGTCGAACTCAGCGGGTTTCGCCGCGGCCAGCGCCAGCAGGTCGACCTGGCTGGTGCCGAGACAACGGACGTTGATCTCCGGCACCTGTCCGCCGCCGAGGCGGGCGCCGCATTCCACCAGCACCGGCCCGCGTTCGGTCAGCATCACCTCGGTGTGCCCCGCGCCGTTGCGGATCTGCAGCGCGTCCAGCACCTGGTGGGTGTACCGCTCGACGCGCACGGCGTCTGGATCGTCCGGTGACTGCGGTTCGTGGTAGTCGAAGATGACGTGCCCGTCGGGCAGCCGTCGCTTGTAGTACCGCCAGATCTCCGCGGTGTGATGCCGGCCCTCGCGGCTCACCGTGTTGACGAAGTACTCGTCGCCGGCCAGGAACTCCTGCGCGAGCACCGCGGTGTTGGCCTGCCCGTAGCGGTCCGCGCTGGCCATGATCCGCTGGTGCACCTCGCGGACCTCGTCCGGTCCGGAACAGACTACGACGTTGTCGGTGCCCGCGCTGGCCACCGGTTTCAGCACGACAGGCCAGCCGTTCTCGGTCCGCGCCCACGCGATCAGCTCGTCGACGTCGGCGGACACGATCGTGGCCGCGTGCGCCAGGCCGGCGTCACGCAGAGCCAACACCATGTCGTGCTTGTTCCGACGGGCCGCGGGACGGCTCATCCCGTTGCCCGGCGTGCCCAACTCGGCGGACAGGTGGTCGGCCAGCAGGACGCCGGACTCCGCGCCCGCGATGACCTGGCTGACGCGAAGCCTGCGCAACGCCGCCGCGGTGGCCGTGATGTCGCCGTCATGCTGGACGTCGGCCGCGAAACCAGCCGCGGTCAACGTCAGGTGCACGTCCGGTCGGGGTGACCGCACGTGCACGCATTCGGCGTCTTGGGCGGCCAGTGCCGCCGGCAGATGGCTGGCGGTGGAGTAGGCGTCGACAACGGCGACTCGGCGCGGCCGGGCGCGGATCTCCGCGCGGTGACGGGCCAGCACTCCCACTGCGACCAGGACGGTGATGCCGAGCACGGCCAGCAGGGACAGGGGAGCGACGTGCAGCCGTGGATCCAGGGACTCCAGGCCGATGGTGAACGCCGGGCCGAGGCAGATCAGCAGGGACACAGTGGTCGGCTCGACGTGCTTGACGCTGATCTGCAACAGGTACAGCGGCACGACCACGGAGATGACGGCGAGCACGAGGCCGGGGCCGAGCGACTCGACCACCGCCGGCCGGGGTGTCACCCCCACCGCGGCCCAGCTCACCACGATCATCAGGAAGAACCGCACCGACATCACCGAACTGGGGGAGTACCCGTTCTCGCTCAGTCGCTTGGAGAACACGATGTTCCCGGCGGACGCCAGGCCGGACACCACGGCGAGGGCGACCCCCACCACCGCGCTGCGGAACCCGATGTCGCCGACCGCGCTGTGCCCGGTCACCGAACCCCAGGTCAGCACGACGATCAAGGCGAAGATGCCGACCGACGCGCCGATCTCGGCCAGGACCACCGGGTGCCCGCGGCGCAGCCAGGTGCCGGCCAGCGCGAGGAACACCGGGGTGACGGCGAGGCTGATCACGCCGACGACCGCGGGTTCCAGGTACTTCAGCGAGAACAGCACGGTCAACCAGGCGGCGGCGGTCGTCACGTTCAGCGCGAGCACTTCACGGGGATGGCTGCGCAGCGGGTCGAGGACGCCGGGGCCCAGCCGAATCGTACCGAGGGTGAGGAACACCAAGCCGGCCAGCGTGAACGAGATCGCGGCGATGGTGACCGGGCTGAGCGTCTGGAAGACCGCGCCGGCGTACACGTTGACGACCGCCGTCATGAACGCGTAGCCGATGACCGGGTAAACCCCACGAGCGGTATGTGACATCGGGACCTCCGACCGTTTCTACGCCGCCGTCGCCGCGGCGACGGCAGCGTCCAGGATGTGCAGTCCCTCGGCGAGGTTCTCCTGGGAGATCAGCAACGACGGCAGGAGCTTGACGACCTCGTCGCGCGGACCCGACGTCTCGACCAGCAGACCGCGGTCGAACGCGGCCCGGCAGACGTTCGCGGCCAGTCCGGGTTCGGCGAACTCGACACCGTGGAACAAGCCGCGGCCGCGATGGACCGCACCAGCGGCCACGTGCCGGTGGCAGAGGGTGGTGAGGTTGTCGGTCACCACCGCGCCTTTCTGCTCGGTGCTGTGCCGCAGCCGTTCGTCCGACCAGTACTCGCGCAGTGCGGCCGTCGCCGTGACGAACGCGGGGTTGCTGCCGCGGAACGTGCCGTTGTGTTCGCCGGGGCTCCACACGTCCAGCTCGCGCCGGAACAGCGTGATCGCCATCGGCAGGCCGAACCCGCTGAGCGACTTGGACAGGCACACGATGTCGGGGGTGATGCCGGCGTACTCGAAACTGAAGAACGGGCCGGTCCGGCCGCAGCCCGCCTGGATGTCGTCGACGATCAGCACGACCTCGAACCGGGCGCACAGGCTCGCCAGCCGTCGCATCCACGCCGCGCTGGCCGTGTTGACCCCGCCTTCACCCTGCACGGTCTCCACGATCACGCCGGCGGGCATGTCGACTCCGCTGCCCGGATCGGCGAGCAGGTCCTCCAACAGGTCCAAACCGGACACACCATGGCGTCCGAAACCCTCGTAGGGCAACCGAAGCACGTGGTCGAGCGGCACGCCCGCACCCGCGCGCTTGTCGCTGTTGGCGGTGACCGCCAACGCGCCGAGGCTCATGCCGTGGAACGAACGGGTGAACGCGACCGCGGTGTGCCGGCCGGTCACCTTGCGGGCCAGCTTCAGGGCGGCTTCGACGGAGTTGGCGCCTGTCGGCCCGGTGAACTGTACGCGATAGTCCAGTCCGCGCGGAGCGAGCACGATGTCCCGCAACACGCGCAGGAACGCGGCTTTCGCCTCGGTCATCATGTCCAGGCTGTGCACCAGCCCACCGCCGGTCAGGTATTCGACCAGCGGTTCGCGCAGCGCTGGGTTGTCGTGTCCGTAGTTGAGCGCGCCCGCGCCGGTGAAGAAGTCCAAATAGGACTTACCGTCGGCGGAACGCAGCCGGTCGCCGCCCGCGGTGGCGAATGTCGTCGGCCAGGCGCGGCTGTAGGAACGCACCTCCGATTCCAGCTCCGAACCGTCGGCCACGACGGTGACAGGCCTGGTGAAGCTCACGTCGGATCGAGCCACAGTGATCGTCCTCCCCTCCGGAACACGCGGGCGTCAGCTGACATACGTGAGATACGAACGGTAGAAACGGAAAACGAGCCGCTCCGGGACGCCAAGTCTGAGGCCGAGGTAGGACAGTAGGTTGTAGTAGCCGTTCTTCCACGGCGCCCCATGCAGCACGCTCGCCAGGCCGCGGCGGGCGCTGTCGGCGGTGTGCCAGTCGATGTTGAACGAGACCGACAGGCTGAGGTTGGCCACGTGGTGGAGCGTGCCCGGCGGCATGTAGAGCACGTCGCCCGGCTCCAGCACGACCGTCACCGGTGACACCTGCGCGGCCAGCGGGAACGTTTCGAAGTCCGGAGCGGTCGGATCGAACCTGGCCCACCGCCAGCCGCGTGGGTAGCACAGATCCCGTTGCTCGGCCGGGATCAGCGTGAACTGTTTGCGCCCGGACAGGTGGAAGAACAGGTTGTTGGTCAGCAGCGTGTCGAAGTGCAGTGGCGTGACGCTTCCGGTCGGCCCCATGAAGTGCTGGGTGTACTCCGACCAGTTCGGCCGGTACCAGTCCGGGAGCAGGTGCAGCGGGAACGGCGTGACATCGGCCAGCAGAGCCGGGAAGAACCGGAACAACGGCACGTCGTGCAGGTAGCCCGGTCGCTGAACCGGTTGCCCTGCCTGGACCCGCGCCTCGTGTTCGACCAGCGCGTCGATGTAGTCGGCCAGTGGCAGGCTTTCCCGCCGCCCGTCGGCGACGTCACCCTGTTTGATCGCGAGACGCGTCGAGTGTCCGATCCGGCGGAAGAAGTCCGGACCCCACTCCAGCGCCCGCCATTCCGCGGTCAGCTTCTCCATCACCACCGGCCGGCCCTTGGCGACGAACCCGCCGTAGAAGTCGGCCCGGTCGATCGGGCCGACCCGGTCCACGCTGTCCCAGGTCATGATCGTGCGACGCCTCCGTTCGGCTCGTCGTCCAGCAGCCCGTTCGCGCTCATCCACTCGTCGTCGTAGACCTTGCTGACGTACCGGCTGCCGCTGTCCGGGAAGATCACCAGCACCTTCTTGCCGGCCAGGTCCGAGTCGCCCTCGACGATCCAGCGCAGCGCGCCGACCGTGACGCTGCCGGACGAGACCCCGGCGAAGATGCCTTCCTGCTTGAGGATCCGGCGGGTCATGGCGAAGCTCTCCCGGTCCGCCACCTGGACCACGTCGTCGATCAGGTCGAAGTCGATGTTCGCCGGAACGCAGTCCTTGCCGATGCCCTCGATGAGGTACGGCGCCGGCGGTACCCGCCTACCGTGCTTGTACGCGTCGTACAGGATCGAGCCGACCGGATCGACGCCGATCACCCGCAGTCCTGGCCGGTGTTCCTTGAGGAACTTCCCGGTGCCGCACAGCGTCCCGCCGGTACCGAGCCCGGCGACGAGCACGTCGACGTCCGGCAGTTGACGCGCGATCTCCGGACCCGTGTGCAGATAGTGGTACTCGCGGTTGGCGAGGTTGTTGTACTGGTCGATGTAGACGGCGTTGGGTTCGCGTGCCGCGATCCGCCGCGCCTCGTTGCAGTAGTTCCGGGAGTCCTCGGGCGGCACCGTCGGCGTGACCACGACCTCGGCGCCGAACGCCCGGAGCGTCTTGATCTTCCCTTCGGACATCTTGTCCGGCACGGTGCAGACGCACTGGTAGCCCTTGACGGCCGCGGCCATCGCCAGACCGATCCCGGTGTTGCCGCCGGTGCCCTCGACCACGAGCCCGCCGGGCCGCAGCACACCGCGCCGCTCGGCGTCCTCGATCAGCCAGAATCCGATCCGGTCCTTGACCGAGCCCGCCGGGTTGGTGAACTCCAGCTTGGCGTACACCTCGGCGTCGACGTCCTCGGTCACCCGGTTCAGCCGCACGATCGGGGTGTTGCCGATGGCGCCGAGCACGGTGTCGTGCACCGCACTATGCCGCTCGGGCGCTGTCGCGTGCGTCATGGCCGCTCTCCTGGGTCCAGGTCGGCGAGCACGGGTATCGCCCGGCTCTGGCCGCTGTGCAACTTGTCAATGAGTCTGTCGCGTGCTCGGACGCGGTCCTCGACGGTCTTCTCCTGGGCGAACTTGAACGTGCCGTGCACCGAGTCGACCTCGAGCTGGAAGAAGGTCACCAGGTCGATCTGCCGGCGGACCCGGTTGTCGGATCCGTCCAGCCGGTAGTCCGAACCGTTGTGCCGCTCCAGGTCCTCGACCATCCGGATCATGTAGGCCAGCTTCCGGTCGGGCTCGTCGACGAGCCGGCAGACGCCGGTCACCTGGGCCACCGCGTAGTTCCAGGTCGGGAACTGCCGTGAGACGTAGTCCCGCGGCGAGATGTAGCCGTTCGGCCCCTGGAAGAGCGCGGTCACCCGGCTGCGGTCCAACCGCACCGCGAACGGGTTCTCGCGGTCCAGGTGGCCGTAGAACACGATCCGCGAGCCGGCTCGCACGTCCAACAACACCGGGAGTGACGGCAGGGCACCGCGCACCTCGCCCTGCGGGATCAGCGTGGCGAACGGGAACTCCGCGACGAACGCCAGGATCCTGTCCGGGTCGCGGGTCGCGTACCGCTCGGTCAGATACGTGTTCACGGCACACTCCCGCCGGGCACCGAGTCGAACGTGAAAGCGTGGTCGCTGGGACCGTGTTCGCGCAGATGGGCCAAGCGCTGCTTGGCCTCGTCCACCGACGGCCGGTGGTCGTCGTCGACCAACCACAACACGTAGCTCGGCTCCACGATCCGGTGAAACCACTCCAGTCGTCGCTTGAGCACGTCGTAGTGGCTTGAGCGGTACACGAACTCCTTCAGCTCCGGCACCGAACGCCACACCGAGAGGTTGAAGATGATGGTCTTGTCCTCGAACGCCCGAATGGCTGTGGCGTTGCCGCTCTCGTCGTGCAGCCGCCAGACGAAACCCGCCCACCCGTCAGCCGCCGCGTTGACCACGTCCAGCCGGCGGACGAAGTCCGCCATGTCGGGGTGGTCCAGCGGGTTGCGTTCCCGCGAGATGTTGAACTGCGCTACGTGCATGATGCTCCGAAGGGGGAACTCAGCCGGCGTTGGACCGCGGACCAGGTCACAGGCACGCCGTCAGGGCGCGCTCGATGTCGAAGGCACGGTAGGAAAGCAGGCTGAACGAGCCCGCGTCGCCGAGTCCGTGCGTCGACTCGCAGAGGCCGTTCAGGAAGACCGGCGGCAGTGTCGGGTCGCCGTCGGCCGGGATCAACTGGTAGCCGCGGGACACCCGAAGCGTTCCGTCCGCGTTCTTCTCGTAGTGCGCGGCCACGTCGACCAACAACGGGTGGCAGAGTTCCTCGTTCTCCGCGACACCGAAGTTGCGGAACCCGGTCGCCAACACGACGGCGTCCACCCGCAGGTCACTCATGAGTCCGGTGTGCTCGTCGCGCAATGCCAGGGTGATGCCGTCGTTGTCCTGCACCACCTCGGACACGTGACAGTTGTTGCGGAGCACGATCGACTCGTCGCCGTGCACCCGGTTCTCGTAGAGCGAGAAGTACAGCTTCTTGAGGATGTCGTGGTCGACCGAACCGTAGTTGCTGCGCAGGACCTGCTCGGTCAGGCGCCGCTTCGACTCCGGTGACGCGTTGAAGAAGTAGTCCGTGTGCGACGGGTACAGCAGGTCCTCGGTGAAGGGACTGGTGTCCTTCAGCACGTAGCTGAAGTTGCGGAACACGCTGTGCAACGTCGTCTGCGGCAGGGTCGCGTGCAGGTCGAGCAGGATCTCCACCGCGCTCTGGCTCGACCCGATCACCGCGACCGCGCCGGGCGCGCCGTTGGCCTTCCATTTGTCCCGTTGGCCCGTGTAGTCGGTGAAATGGAACACCCGGTCGCCGAGAACCGGGTGGAAGACCGGTGGAATGTTCTTCGACCGGCCGGGCGCGAACGAAAGTGAACGGCCGACCAGCGTGCCCGCGTCGGTCCGCACCTCGATCAGGCGCCGGCCGGTCGCCGCGTCCCATTCGTCGGCCAGCGAAATTGTGGCCACCGTCTGCGAGTAGCGGACTTTGTCGGCGAAGTGACCGGCGACCCAGTTGACGTACTGGGCGTAGTCCGACCGCGGCGGATAGGGCGCGTCGAGGTTCAGGAAATTGAACAGGCGGTCCTGGCTCTTGAGGAAGCTGAGATATCCATAGGGACTTCGCGGGTTCTTCGGGGTGATGAAGTCGCGGAGCGGGTTGTGTTGGATGTCCGAGCCGTCGATGATCATGCCCGGCTGCCACACCGGCCCCGCGTTGGCCTCGACGAAGGCGAGTGAGCGCTGGCTGGAGCACTCGGCGTGGGCGACGGCCAGCGCGATGTTGGCCGGTCCGAACCCCACGCCGACTGTGCCGAACACCCCCTCGTCGCCGATCGTGCGAACGTTTTCGCTGGTAACGTTCGGCGTCTTGGCGTCATCCAAACCCAATACTGTGACTCCCCCCTTGGGCGTGCGGTATGTCTCCCCAGGTGCACGCGGCGTCGCGGGCTTGCTTCAACAACTTGGCACGGGCGGAGATCAAAGGCAAGACTGGGATGCGGATCATCGCTACGATTGTCTCGACCCGATATGTCGCGCGTCTGATCATTTGTTGACGTGATCACGGCCGGCCGTCCACGATTGTTCGTCGGAAAGGAGCACGTCGGAAACTGTTGCCCCCGCGGTGGAGAGGTGGAGCTGAACGTGGCCGCGGTGCGTCGGATCGTGGTAATAGGCGCCGGCATCGTTGGCACGGCCGTCGCCGAGCGGCTCGGTGGCCGGCGAGACTGCGCGGTCACCGTCGTCGACCGTGCCGCACGTGGTCGGTTGCCCGGATCCACCGGCCACGCACCGGGTTTCGTCGGCGTCCTCGCCGAGAACCCGGTACTGACCGAGCTGGCACGCATGAGCGTCGCGGTCTACCGCGACCTGGCCCGCCGGCATCCGCCCGCCTTCCATCAGGTCGGCGCGCTGGAACTGGCGTCGACGACGCAAACCGCGGACCGGTTGGCCCGGCGCGCGGAGGCAGCGGCCGACCATGACGTCCCGGCAGCCCTGGTGACCGTTGGGCAAGCCGCGCGGATGGCTCCGCGTCTGGTGGCTCAGGCGCGGGTCGAGGCGGCGCTTCATCTGCCGTGGGACGGTGCGGCCGACGCGAGGGTGATCACGGCGGCGTTGCGAGCGGACGCGGAGGCGACCGGGGTGCGCTTTGTCCCGAACGCCAACGTCCTCGGCTTCGACGTGCGCGGAAACCGGTTGACCGCGGTGCGTACGGCCGACGACGTCCTTGGCGCCGACGACGTGATCATCGCCTGCGGCTTCTGGGGACCGGCAGTGGCCGACCTGGTCGGCGTCTCGCTGCCTCTTGTCCCGATCGCGCATCCGTACGTGTACAGCCGACGGCGAGCGGCTTGGGGGCTGGCGACTCCGCTCGTGCGTTGGCCGGAGCACGGCGTCTACGCGCGTGATCACGGCGACCGGGACGGCCTGGGCACGTCCGACCACGATCCACCGACGCCGTCGTGCGTCGACCAAGCGGAGCTGCCATGGCCAGGTGGGGAACTCGACCGGGCCGTCGCCAGGGCACTGGCGCTGCTGCCCTCTGAGCACCGGTGGGACCCGGTCGAACGACTCAACGGCGTTCAGTCGATCACCCCGGACAAGGCCCCCCTGCTCGGGCCGTTGGGCGGCGTCGACGGGCTGTGGGCGGCCGAAGCGGTATGGGTCACCCACGCGGCTGGTGCCGCACATACCTTGGTGGCCTTGATGTTCGACCAACGCGCCGCGGTCGGTCCGCTTGACCCTGGGCGCTTCGCCGGTCTCTCGCCGGCTGAGTGGCGCCGCCGGGCACTTGCCTGCTACCGGCCGGAGACGCGTCCGCCGGGAGATCCGTGACCGTCCAAACAGGACAGCCGGGAGGGGTCGCCTCCCGGCTGCGGTTCGCTCAGCGCTTCACAGCGTGGTGAGGGTGGGCAGGACAGCCTGGGCCACGGCCCAGCTGGTGCGTGCGCCCGCCTTGGCCTGGACGACGCCCACCGGGACGTCCGGGCCGAACTGGTCGCCGTTGTAGGCGTTGCAGACCCATTCGGTGCGGCGCTCGATGGTGACCGGCCGGCAGGTCGGCGCCAGCAGGGACTGGACCTGCCGGTTGCTGTGCACCAGCACGGGAGTCAGGCTGGTGTTGGGGATGCCGCTGCGGCTGCGCGTGATCAGCGCGATCGGGCCGATCGAGTTCAGCGCGAACCCGAGCTGGTCGATCGACGCCTTGCTGCTCACCGCGGTGAGCAGGCTGTCGATCAGGTTGACGCAGTGCGTGGTGTTCAGCGCGAACACCTGCTTGTTGTCCGGGCTCAGGAACTCGAAGTTGGGGAAGTCGACGACGGCGTCCTGGGCGCACGCCTTGGCCTCGGCGGTGGCGATCGCGTCGATGTGGTTGATGATGTCGGTCTTGGCACTGTTGATGGCGGCGAGGATCTGGGCGGTGGCCGCCTGGATGGACGTGCCACCCGAGGTGAACGACTTGTAGATGTCGTAGGCGCCCTTGATGATCGTGACGACCGTGCCGGGGTCCACGGCGGGCTTGACGGTCGAAGCGGATGCCGGGGCGCCACCCAACGCGGTCGCGCCGATGGTCACCGCGGCGACAAGGCCGAGTATCCGTCTCTTCACAGACAGCTCCCAATCAGGATGTTGATCTGGCAGATCGGGAGCGTCGCAGACGAAACAGGACACCGAACGGGACACCATGTGGGACAGCACGCGGCCGAACGGGTGAAAATGCCGTCTTCCCCTCACCAGTCGATCACTGGAACACTGCGAAGGTGGAGATTCGGTTGCTGGGCAACGTGGAGATCCACGGCGAGAACGGTGTGCTGCGGCCACGGCGGTCCGCCGAGCGGTGCGTGCTCGCCATTCTCGCGCTCAACGCTAGGTCGCCGGTCACGGTCTCGGCCCTGGTGGACCACCTGTGGTCCGGGTCCGAGCAGTCCGACAAGTCCATCGACACCGTCGGCAGCTACCTGCGCCGCGTCCGGGCGGCCATCAAACAGGCGGGTGGCCAGGCCGGCTGGCTGCGCTACGACCGGACGACCCGTTCGTGGACGCTGGACATCGACCCGGCGTGGGTGGACTACCACCAGTTCGCCGCCGAGGCCGCGATCGCCCGGCGGGACGACGATCCGGCGGCGTGGCGGGCGGCGCTGGCGCGGTGGCGGGGACCGGCGTTGGCGGATGTCAGCGGTCATTGGGCCGACCACCGCCGGCACATCCTCGAATCCGAACGCCTTGCCACGTACGAGGATCTGCTCCGTCATGAACTGGCCGCCGGACAGCACGCCCAGGTCGTCCGCACGGTGACGGATCTGGTCGAGAACAGCACGCCGACCGACGGACTGCTGTTGCTTGGCGCCCAAGGTCTGGCTGGGAGTGGCCGGCACACGGCGATCCGTGGCTGGGTCACGCGGGTGACCCAGCGGATGCGGGCGACTGTCGACGTTGTCCCGTCGGCCGAGGTGCTCGACGAGATCGACCGGTTGACGACCCTGCCGATCCACCGGACACCGGTGCCGACGGCGATGTTCAGCATGCGAACGGACATCACGACGTTTACCGGGCGGACAGACGAGCTGCACAGCCTGGTGGCCGCGGCACTGGACGGCTTGGACAGCGAGGTGCGGGCGATCGCGATCCATGCCGTGGACGGCATGGCGGGCGTCGGCAAGACCGTGTTCAGCGTTCATGCCGCACACCACCTCGCCGACCGGTTTCCCGACGGCCGGCTGTTCGTGGAGTTGCACGGCCACACGCCGGGCCGGACACCGGTCGCCGCGGTGGAGGCACTGGACTCGCTGTTACGGGCCGCCGGCGTCGACCCGACGATGATCCCGCCCAAGCTGGAGGATCGGGCCAGGCTGTGGCGGGACCGGACGGCGGGCCGGAAGATCCTCGTGGTCCTGGACGACGCCGCCGACCACGACCAGGTCCGGCCGCTGCTGCCGGGCCCGGCGGGCAGCCTGGTCCTGGTCACCAGCCGGCACCGCCTGCCCGCCCTGGACGGCGTGTCGACACTGACACTGGACGTGCTGCAGCCGGCGCAGGCGGTGAACCTGCTGGAACGACTGGCCGGCGACCGGCACGACGAGCACGCTGTGGCGGAGATCGTCGCGCGGTGCGGGTGTCTTCCGCTCGCGATCTCCCTGGCCGGCGCCCAACTCCGCGCCCATCCGCGGTGGACCGCGCGGTACCTGGCCGACCTGCTCGCCGGCGAACACGAACGGCTTGAGCACCTCGCGGCCGGCGACCGATCGGTGAGCGCCGCGTTCACGATGTCGTTGCGCCACTTGCCCGTCGCCCAGCAGCGCCTGTTCCGGTTGCTGGGCGTCCATCCCGGGCCGGAGATCGACGCCCATGCCGCCGCTGCCCTCGCCGAAGCCCCTGTGCGAGAAGTACAACGGCTGCTGGAAGCGTTGTACACGTACCACCTGATCCAGGAAACCGCCCCCGGCCGATACCAACTACACGACCTGGTCCGCAGTTACGCGACCACGCTGGCCACCGAGCTTGACCCTGACGACCGCCGGCAGGCCCTGCACCGGGTGCTGACCTATTACCGAGCCATGGCCCAAACCGCCAACACATACCTGCCCACGTATCACACTGCCACGAGCCCCCAGGTCACCATCGCCCCGGCGGACATGCCGCCGATGGCCGACAGTGCCGACGCACAGGCGTGGTTCACCGCCGAACTGCCCACCTTGACCGCCTGCGTCCAGCACGCCGCGGCAGCCAAGGATCACGTCATTCACCTGGCCGCGTCGCTGCAACCTTTCCTGCGCCTCAACGACTACACCGGACAAGCCCGGCACATCCACCAGACCGCCCTCGCCGCGGCGGTCCATCTCGGCGACCGGCAGGGGCAGGCCAACACTCTCATCAACCTCGGCCGTCTGCAGTACCAACAGAGCGAATACGACGCCGCGGCCGACACCCATTCTCGTGCCCTGCGGCTGTACACCGAACTGAACGACCAACTGGGGCAGGCGAACGCCCTCGACAACCTCGGCGACGTGCAACGCCTGCAAGGCCGGTACGACGCCGCGGTCCACAGCCACGCCCAGGCTTTGAAGCTGTACGTCGAGCTGAACGACCGACTGGGGCAGGCGAACGCCCTCGACAACCTCGGCGACGTCCGACGCCAGCAAGGCGAATACGACGCCGCGGTCCACAACCACGCCCTCGCCTTGAAGCTGTACGTCACCTTGGGTGACCGGAGAGGTCAGGCCACCGCCCTCACCAACCTCGGTGCCGTCGGGTATCCACGGGGCGAGTACGAGCAAGCTGCCGACAACTACACCCACGCTCTGGAGTTGTACGCCGCACTGGGTGATCGCCGCGGCCAGGTCAACGCCCTGATGGGCCTCGGCGGCGTGCGTTTCCTCCGCGGTGAGTACGAGCAGGCTGCCGGCAAGTTCACCCGCGCCCTGGAGTTGTGCACGGCGTCGGGCGACCGAAGAGGGCAGGCCAACGCCCTGATCGGTCTTGGCAGCGTTCGGCGCCAGCGCGGTGAGTACGACGCGGCGGACCTCGATCTGACCCATGCCCTGCGGTTGTGCGACGCGTTGGGGTATCGATGGGGGCAGGCCACCGCACTGACGCACCTCGGCACCGTGCGGCGTCAACGAGGCAGGTACGCGGCCGCGGCTGAGAACTTCGCCCGTGCGCTTGAGCTGTACGCCGGACTCGGCGACCCCGACGGCACCGCCGAGACCCTCAACAACCTGGGCGACCTGACCCTGGACCACCCCGCCGCGGGCGATCCGGCCGTCTACTTTGGACAGGCCGGCGCGGTCGCCCGCGACATCGGCGCCACCAAACAGGAAGCCCGCGCCCTGGCCGGGCAGGCGCGAAGCTTGTTGCGTACCAACGACACCGGCCAGGCTGTCGTCCTGTTCGGTCAGGCGCAGGCGCTCTACGAGTCGCTGGGTGTGCCCGAGGCCGCGCAGATCCGAATCGCGTTGGCCAGGCTCCGGTCACCGCTTGACAGTCTTCACGGCGAACTGGGAGTCTGCCCAGGCGACGCCGGGTAGGTCGGTGAGCGCGGCCGTCGGTCCACAGGAGACAGTCGGGCTCAGGACACGATCAGCGTGCGTCCCAGCGGAAACAGCGGATGCCCAGGATGCTGAAAACCAGGATGTAGCCGAGGCAGGCCAGCATGGCGTGGGTGTCGGCGGTGGTCCAGCCCGTGTGGACGAGGGTGGCGTGGAACAGCTCCTCGGTCGATCCCATCGGGGACCACCGCGCGACGGTCTCGAACGTGGTGCCCGCACCGCCGGTCAGGCCGAGCCCACCGACGAGATAGAGGGCCACGAGCACGACGCGGCCGACCGCGTTGATCAGTGTGGCGGAGGTGAGCAGCCCGGCCATCGCCTGCCCGATGCTGAGGAAGACCGCGCCCGCGATGATCGCGGCGGGGATCAGTAGCAGGTACGGCACGACGCCGAGCGGGAGCCCGTACGCGATCGCACCGAGGGTCGCCACGATCACCGCGACCACGATGTACACCACCAGGTGTAGGACGAGTCGGCTGGCCATGATCGTCCAGTTCGGGGCGGGCGTGACGCGCAGGCGTTGGAACACGCCGCTCTCCCGGTCCCGGGCGATGATCAGCGGGTAGCCCATGACGCCGGCGGCGAGCGGCCCGGCGGTGATGGCGATGCCCACCAGGGTCGCCGCGAAATCCACGTCCGGGGGCTTTCCGTGGCGTTGCAACCAGGAGGCGCCGAGCACGACCAGCGGCAGGCCGAGGCTGAGCATCTGCTGCCGCCAGCTGCGGCGCAGCACGGCGATGTCGGCTCGCAGCAGTGACCCGAGAACCAGGCCCAGTGGTGGTCGGACGGACGCGGTGCTAGTCACGGGTCTGTGCTCCTGTCAGTGCGATGAACACGTCGTCGAGGGTGACCTCGCCGTGGGCGAGGTCCCGGACACGGCGGTCGTCGCGGTGGGCGGCGATCAGGTCGGCGGGTGTGCCGGTGGCGAGGACGCGGCCGTGGTCGATGATCACGATCCGGTCGCAGACCGCCTGGACCTCCTCCATCGAGTGCGTGGTGAGGACGATGCCGCTGCCGTCGGCGCGGAACTGGTCGACGCGCTGCCAGAGCTGCCTGCGGGACTGGGGATCCAGGCCGGCGGTCGGCTCGTCCAGCAGGAGCAGGCTGGGCTGGTGGATCACGGCGATGAACAGGGACAGTCGTTGCTGCTGCCCGCCGGAGAGCTTCTTGAATGGCTTGCCCAGCTCACCGGCCAGCCCGATGTCGCGCATCCGGTCGGTGATCTGGCCGTGGGACAGCCGCACACCGTAGAGGCCCGCGTACAGCCGGACGATCTGCTCGATCGACAGCTCCGCCTGGAAGCTGGACGCCTGCAGGTGCACGCCCAGCCGTGCGTTCGCCTCGATCGGCTGGCGGGCCACGTCGGCACCGTCGACGGTGATGGTGCCGTGGGCGGGGGTGATCAGTCCCTCGATCGCGCTGAGGGTGCTGGTCTTGCCGGCTCCGTTCGGCCCGAGCAGTCCGACGACCTCGCCGCGCTCGACGTGGAAGCCGACCTGGTCCACGGCGATGTGGGAGCCGTAGCGCACGGTCAGCTCACGCACCTCCAGGACGTGACGTGACGCGGCGGGTGGTGCTGGTGTGAACAATGGCTGCTCTTTCGTGTCCGCGCGGTGCCCGTCGCGCCGCGTGCGCGTCGACGCTAGGGAGACCGTCGGATCACCGGTACATGGCTGGACCCATCGCCGGGTGGGGCTGGACCCACTCCTGACCGCACGCGCGGACTGGCAGGCCGTGCGGTGGGAAGCTGGTCGTTGATGACAGCACAGTGGGTGTCCCGCACCGTCCGATGGCCCGCCCGTGTGGGCCTCGGACTGGCGCGCTCAGTGATCCTGCTGGTGGTCAGCGTCCTGTACCCGACGGCATGGGTGCTGGCGGCCGGGCTGGTCTGGCTCGAAGCCACCACTGTCGCCCGTGGGCGGTGGGACACCGTGGCAGTACTCGCCCTGTTCACCGGCGCGATCGGCGTCGTCGTACCGTCCGGCCCGATCTGCGGCCTGCTGCGGTTGCTGGTACGCCGGTGGACCGGCACCGCCCTGGCGCACGGGTACCGGCCGATCACGTCGATCGTGCGGCTGTCGACCGGATACTGGTGGAACGGCTACCGATACAAGCGCTTCCGCGGCGTGTCGCGCGTGAACCGGTGGGTGCACCGGCAGGTGCGCGACCCCGCCGCGTGGCACGACCGCCGAGCGCTGCTGGCGGCCCCGTTCGGGGTCGGGGTGGTCGCCGCCCTTCCGGTGGCGGGCGTCGCCGCCGGCATCTGGGCGCTGACCCAGACGGAAATCCGTCTGGTCGGGCTGCTGTCCCTCGTGGCGGGAATAGGGACAGCGCCGTACGTGTGGCACATCGCGGTGTTGGTCCTCATCGGGCTGCTGCGACCCTCGCCCACGGCCGTGCTGTCTCAGCGAGTGGCGCAGCTGACCGAGCAGCGCGCCGACGCGACCGCCGCGCAGGCCGCGGAGATCCGCCGGATCGAACGCGACCTGCACGACGGCGCGCAGGCCCGCCTCGTCGCCCTCGGCCTGGCCCTGACGACGGCGGAGCGGGCCGTCGACCGTGATCCCGAACAGGCCAAGGCGTTGCTGCGCGAGGCGAAGGCCACGACCAGCGCGGCCCTGCGCGAGCTGCGCGAACTGGTGCGTGGGATCACTCCGCCGGTACTGAGCGAACGGGGGCTGACCGACGCGCTGCGCGCCCTCGCCTTGGACACCCCACTGCCGGTGTCGGTCGAGGCCGAACCCGGCTTCGACACACGGTTGGACGCGCCGATCGAATCGGCCCTCTACTTCGGCACCGCCGAACTGCTGACCAACGCCGTCAAACACGCGCACGCCAGCAGCGTGACCATCCGTCTGTGCCGCCAGCGCGACACTGTCGTGGTCGAGGTCGCCGACAACGGACGCGGTGACGCGACGTCGTCGGCCACCGGTGGTCTCGCCGGCCTGCGCCGCAGGCTCGCCGTGTTCGACGGGAAACTGTCGCTGGACAGCCCGGCCGGTGGCCCCACCCGCGCCCGGATGGTGGTGCCGTGGACATCGTCGTAGCCGAAGACCTCTACCTGCTGCGCGACGGCATCGTCCGGCTGCTCGAATCGTTCGGGCACCGCGTCGTCGCGACCGCGACCACCGGCCCGGAGACGTTCGACGTGCTCGTCACCCGCCGCCCGGACGTCGCGATCGTCGACGTCCGGATGCCGCCCACCCAGAAAGACGAGGGCCTGCGCGCGGCCCTGGAAGCGCGCCGCGTCGTCCCCGGTCTGCCTGTGCTGATCCTGTCCCAACACGTCGAACAGCTCTACGCCCGCGAACTGCTGGCCGACCGGGCCGGCGGCGTCGGGTATCTGCTCAAGGAGAGCGTCTTCGACGCCGACCAGTTCCTCGACGCCCTGGACCGCGTCGCCAGCGGTGGCACCGCGATGGATCCCGCGGTCATCGCGCGGCTGCTCACCGCGACACCACCGGCCGCCCGGCTCGGCGAGCTCACCGAACGCGAACGCGACATCCTGGCCCTGATGGCCGAAGGCCTGTCCAACGCGGCCATCGGCAAACGACTGTTCCTGAGTGAAGGCACGATCAGCAAATACACCACCTCCACCTTCGCCAAACTCGGCATCACCGACGACATCGACAGCAATCGCCGCGTACTCGCCGTCCTCACCTACCTCAACGCACCCTGGGGGTAGGGCGAAGAACCAACGCCGGCCTGGTCGGGCCGGCGTTGACGAACACCTTGGGCGGAGCCTTCCGGTCAGGTCAGCCGGCTCCGGGTGGGTCGGGTGGGGTCGCGGACGCCACTGCCGGGCCGGCGAACTCGACCAGCGGGAACGCACGCACGGACCGGGGCGGGACAAGGAAGTTCTGCCTGCGGGTGGTGGTGATGAACCGCTCCAGCCCGTTGTCCTCCGGGTCTACCTTGAACTGGACCTGGAGGTCCTGGGCCGCCACGTCGGTGCGCAGCCGGCGGAAGAACTCCGATGTGGGCACGAAGATGGCGAACTCGAGTTTCGGCTGGCTGCTGCCGGCGGGCACGGTGGCGCCGCCGGGGTAGCTCTGGAACGCGGGGACGTCCATGCCGCCCAGGCCGGGCCCGTCCATCCGGATGTGGATGGGGGTGCCGTCGTTGGCTCGGGAGGAGCGTTGCAGCGCGGCTTCGTGGCCGATCCTGGGCAGTCCGGTGAAGGTCTCGGTCTGCTGGGTGGCTGTCGGATGGGCGGGGTTGTACTTGCCGCCGGCGTTCCGGGCGGACAGGCTGGCGTCGGTCTTGCCCTGGAACGTGTTGTTGACGTAGGCCGGGCAGCCGCCGTTGGTGTACGGGTCGGTGGGGTTGAACGGCGTGGGGAGGCCCTCGGTCGACCGGATCTGGTTGGCCCGGAACATGTACATGATGCGTTCGTCGGCGCCTTCACCGTCGGGGTGCCGGGGGTCCTGGCCGGGCTTGGAGTAGAACTGGTACAGGTCCAGCAGTACGTGCGAGAAGTGCATCACGGCGCCCAGCCCGAAGTAGTCGTTCGGGGCCGCGTTGGTGAGCCGGGCCGAGGCGTTGCCGGCGAAGGTGCAGATCTGGGCCGGGCCGCTCGAGTCGACCTGCTGGTCCGCGAAGCCCATCCACATCGGCGAGTTCGGGTTGACCAGGGGCGCGAACGAGAAGTGGTTGTTCTCGGCGGACGTCCGGGGCATGCCTGGCTGGACGAACTGCACGCGAGTGGTCTGGAACTGCATCAGGCCGTTGAACACGGGCGAGCGGACGCTGAAGCCGGCCAGCCGGTTGCTTCCCTTGAGCCACGCGAGGACGTCGTTCAGGTTGGTCGTGGAGTCGCTGCGCATCTGGAACACCATGTCGTTGTTCTCGAGCACAACGTTGACGTTGAAGCGTTCCTTGGTGACGTTCTTGGTAGGCGCGCCCGGCCCACCAACCACGCCGCCGATCACGTCGGTGGGCCCGGCCACCGCGGGGGCGAGTGCGTTCGTCGTGCGGTCGGGGTTCACACCCGACAGTAGTTGCGGCATGAACGAATGGCACAGGGAACCGTTCAGCCCGCCCGGCAGCCGGTTGAAGTACCGGGTGCTGTAGGCGACGAACACGAAGACCCCGCTGGGGCTGAAGGGATAGAACTGCTCGATCGTGTTCAGGGCGTCCTTGAGGGTCCGTTGGTCGGTGGTGTTCGGGGTGCGCGTCAGAACAACGGGGACGAAATAGGTGAACACCGGCCCGAACTGGACGGTGACGCTGCCGGCGCCGTCGTTGATACTGGTCGGGGCCTTGATGAAGTTGCCGATGTCGAACTGAATCGGTGGCAGCGGGGCCACGGTGTCGGCCGACGCCCGGTACGGGGTGACGGCCGCGGACTCGATCCAGGCCAGTTGGGTGGCGGCCGCGAGCCCGAATCCGGCTCTCAGTGCGTTACGGCGGCTGATCGCATGACTCTTGAACTCGTTCAGGGGCATGGGTTGCCGACCTCTCGAGGGTGGGGAGGCAGACGTGCCTGACCAGGCACGAACGGGGGAGTGACGAACGGTGGTCCGGCGCGCCCCGCCGAGGTGCTCGTAACTGGGAACGTTAAAACCAACGACAGAATCGGAACAATGACAGAAAACACTCACGAGTACGGGCAGAACCCCGGCACGTCGTACCATAATCACCACGACCAGGGTGAATCCGCCGATGGCTCGGTCCTAATGGGAAAGATGGCAACAACTCGCCCGGCAGGCGGTGTCAAAGAAATCCCGGCCTGTTTCACTGATTGAAACCCAACGCGGTTTTTTCTTCGCGGCGGCACTGCTGTTCCGCTGATACGATAAAGAAAAGTCCGGGGTGGCGGTCGCCGGCAGCCGGCGAGCGACCCTTGTTGTTCACCTGTGCCGGGTAGGTTTCGCCCGTGGGCCGCGAAGAGGGGGCGCGACACGGCGGTTCGTCGTTGCCCGGCACGAGATCGACACGACGCATGGCAGAGCCCGACGTCGCCGCGCCACGGTGGGAATCCCTGCGTGAACTGGTCCGGCGCCGGCGCCGATCCCTGGCCAGGCACACCGGCATCCAGTACTGGCTGCGCGTGCGCGGGTACTACATTCTCGCCGGGTTCGTCGCCCTGTTCGGGTTCAACTGGGTGTTCATCGGCGGACAGGTCGCCTACAACGTCACCGTCCAGATCGACTCGCCATGGGACACCAGGATTCCCTTGTTGGCGTTGCCGCTCTCGCTGTCCGGCTGGCTGGTGGTGACCGGGTTCGCCGGTGCCGTGGCCGGATACGTGGTCACCGAGGTGACGGACAACCGGAACGTCAGGGCGTTGCGCGGGCGCTCGACCACGCGGCGGATCGGCCCCATCCCCCGGCTCGACCGCCTGCAGTACAGCAGGCACGGTTTCGAGATCCCGCACTACTTCGCGATCCGGTTCGTGCTGCGCCACGACGGCTCGTGGAAGATCGCCCAGGACCACTGGGAGATCATCGTCGAGAAGTTCCTGACCGCCAGGGAGGCCGACCGGACCAGGGGGTCGAAGCAGGCCATGTGGGAGGCCGTCCTCGAGGCGGCGTACGTCCTGGACGGGATGTCCGGCAGGTGCCCGAGATGCGGGCGTGACACGGACGAGGAGACCGGTACCGATGCCTGACCGGAAACCACAGAAGAGCGTCGAGGACGTCACCAAGGAGCTGTTCGAGGCGGCGTACCCCGATCAGGACGCCTCATGGGTCGGCGAACAGACGACACTGGCCCGGGACCGGATCAGCCGGGCGAAGAAGGAGCAGCCGTCGACGGCTGCGGGTGCCCGGCGACTGTCCGACGCGGTGGTCAACCACGCCGCCCCACGCGGGCGCAGGGGCTCGCGAGTCGCCGTGTGGCTTGGGCTGGCCTTGGTCGTGGTCGCGGGGACCGTCCTGGGAGTCACCGAACGGAAGTGGTTCGCCGAGGCCGCCATCAGCACGATCGGCGTCAGTGGCCTGCTGGCCGCGATCGCCGTGTCCGTCGTTGGCGCGGTCGTCACGTACGTGCGGTCCCGTCGTCTGCGCATCCTGTCCTGCCGCGTCCGGATCGACGCTCCTTTCGGCGTGGACATCGGCGAATCCGTCCGGATGGAGGGCGAGCATGACACCGTGGCCGATCCTGGCGTGGTGGTGGTGCGCGTGAAGAACACCGGAGGCACGCCGATCGACCCGGACGACTACGTGTCGCCGCTCGGACTGCGGTTCCCCGGCCGGACGGTGGTCTCCGTCGACGCCACCGAGTTCAAGCCCACCGAACTGCAACGGGTGATGGCCGGGCTGCCGGACTTCGCGATCGAACAGGACCGGGTGAGACTGCCCATGATCGCGCTCGACGTCGGCGACTCGTTCAAGCTGGTGATCGTGCTCTCCGGGACGAAGGCGGGGGAGAAGCACCGGGTCGAGGTCGACGGCGGCCTGCGGGACGGCCGGATCACCACGCGGGAGGGCAGGGAGCGGGTCCAGCCGGCCACCCTCGCCTGGAGCGGCCTGACAGCTCTCTGCGCCGGGGCGCTCGGAGTGGTGCTGCTGCTCAACAACGTCACTCCGTTCACCAGGCTCCCGGCCGGCCTGGCGTGCGTGCCCGGTTCCCTGACGGTGGAGGGTTCGAGCGCGTTCGGCCGGGCCGCGACGGAACTGGCGGGATCCTACGGCGCGTACTGCCGTGGGTCGGCCATCAAGGTCGGGACGCCGGGCAGCCGGGAGGGCCTGGAGCGGCTGCTCGACGCCGGCCAGGACCTCCGGCAGCGCCTCGCGCTCTCCGACGGCAGGTTCAACGATCCGAAGTTCGCCTCGCTGGTGTCCGCGCCGCTCGCGATCGTCCCGTTCACGTTCGCGGTCAACGACAAGGTCCCGGTCGGCGCCCTGTCCCTCACCGACGCGCGGCGGATATTCACCGGGGCGGCCCGTGTGTGGAGCGACATCACTGGAGACCCGCGTGACACCGCGGAGATCCGCGTGGTGGTGCGGTCCTCCGCCTCCGGGACCAGGCAAACCCTGGAACGGTACGTTCTCGGCGCCGCCCAGGTCCAGTCCACTTCGGACACGTGCCGCACCCGCCTGCCCGGTGTCCCGGCCAAGCTGCCGATCGTCTGTGAGGAGGGCTCGACCGGGGACGTGATCGACCGGGTGGCCACCCTGGACGGCGCGATCGGCTACGCGGACGTGTCCGATGTGGAGCAGTCCACCGGGGTGAAGAAGGTCGTTCTGGACCGGCTGGGCCCGACTCTCACCGACATCCGCGCGGGCTATCCTTTTTGGACGGTCGAATACGTGTACAGCTCCGGCCCGCTCGAGCCGGGTTCGCTGCCCGAAGCGTTCCGGAACTACGTGCTCACTCCCGAAGGACGCAACACGATGGAGGGATTCCACTACTACGCCTGTGCCGGCGACGTCCAGGACCTCTGCGCGCACCGATGACCCGCCTGCCCGCGTTCAGCCGAAGGCGGATCGGCGTTCGCGCACGGCTGCCACGACCTTGGCGACCTGGGCGTTGAACGCGTCAAGCTGCTCGGCTTCGGCGGCGCTCGCGACGAAGGCGCGTCGGTCGCAGGCTGTGCCCGCGCGCCATATCCGCTCGATCGCGCGTGTCGCGGTGATGTCCGTCAACGGGTCACCGGACACGAGGACCAGGTCCGCGCGTTGCCCGGCCGCGACACGTCCTCGGTCGGCCAGGCCGAACACTCGTGCCGGTTCGGTGGTGGCGGCCGCCAGGGCCCGCACCGGGCTGAGGCCGCACCGGACAAGGAGTTCCAGCTCGCGGTGCAGGCTCGCGCCGAACACGGTCCCCGGGTTCGGGGCGTCGGTGCCCGCCAGCACAGTGATCCCCGCGTCGGCCAGTCGCCGCACGTTGTCCTCGGCCCGCGAGTAGGGCGGCCCGAGGGTGTTCTCGATGGTGGCCAGCGTCGGACCGACCGCGATGCCGGCCTCGGCCATGCGGTCGACCAGGGCCTTGTCCAGCTCGGCGTCCGCGGGGACGTGGGCCACCACGTCGACGCCGGCGGACACGACCTCCTCGACACCAGCCACCGAGCTCACGTGAGCGACGACGACCAGGCCGCGGGCGTGCGCGGCGGTGACCAGTGCCTTGATGGTCTCGAAGTCCAGCGACGGCCACAGGCCCCCGGTGCCGGCGAAGATCTTCAGATAGTCCGAGCCCGCCGCGATCCGGTCCGCGACGAACTGCTCGGCCTGGTCAGCGCCGGTCAACGTCGGGAACGGGGCGTACATCATCGACGGGTGCCCGCCGGGCGCGGTGGCACCGACCCCCGAGGACCGCACGTCGGCCACGTCCGGCCGGGAGCCGGCCTGCTCCTTGGCCCTGGCCACCAGGTCGGGTTTGCTGAACATGTCGAGAACGGTGGTGACGCCGAAGGTCAACGACTGCGCCAGTGCGCCGGGAACGAGGTGCACGTGCGCGTCGATCAGACCCGGAAGCACCGTCCCGCCACCCGCGTCGATCACTTCGTCGCCTTCTTGGGCGGCCGAGGCCGCCGAGCACTCGGTGATCAGCCCGTCAGCGAACCGGACCGAAGTCCAGTCCCGTGACCTCGTCCCGTCGAACACCTTCGCGTTCACGATCGTCGTCGCCGCGGCCGAACACTCTGGATGTCTCCTCACACGCTCTATTCCAGCCGGTCTGACCGGGGTCGATCAATGACCAACCCGGCCATGGAACAATCACCGAACGGAATCGATCGAGGCGCGGAGGGCGGGGGCGATGGAGGTCCGGCAGTTGCGCTGTTTCGTCGCTGTCGCCGAGTGTGAACACTTCGGCCGGGCCGCGGAGGCACTGAACATCGTTCAATCCGCGGTCAGCAAGCAGGTGGCGCGGCTGGAACGCGAACTCGGACTGACCTTGTTCGACCGGTCCCACCGTCGGGCCCGGCTCACCCCGGATGGTCAGGCATTCCTTGTCCACGCGCGCCGCGCACTACGCGGCATCGACCGTGCCGCCGCTGCCGCCGTCGAAATCGCCGCCGGCACCACCGGTGTCCTGCGTATCGGCAGCAGCGTCGTCTTCAGCCCCCGTATCGAAGCTGCTCTTGCCGCCGTCCGCGCCGCCCACCCCGGCATCACGCTCCAGGTGACAAGCTCCGCCTCGACGACCGGTCAGCTCGCCGCCCTCGCCGCTGACGACCTCGACGCCGCGTTCGTGGCAGCGCCACCGGACACCCCGGGCGTGCGGGTCCATCACCTCTGGGACGAGCCACTACTCCTGGCGGTTCCCGCCGCGTACGCCCGCACCGCCAGCAACCTCGCCACGCTCGCTGACCTCCCCCTGGCCCGGTCCGCCCACGCGGACAACCCCGGCACCTACGACCTGATGACGGCCGCCTGCCAAGCGGCCGGGTTCACCCCCCGCGTGGGGCCGACACTGACCCGGGTCCAGGACCTCCTTGCCGGCCCCGTCGCCTCCGGAGCGTGCTGGACCCTGCTCCCCGCCGGCCTCGTCTCGAAGGACTCGACCGCCGTCGCCCTCGTCCAGCCCGACCCACCGATCCGCGTCCCCGCCGCACTCGCACTGCCCGCCACCCCCCGCGCCTGCGCGCTGAGCCTGCTCACCGCTGCTCTGGCTGGGTCTTGAGCAGGTGGACGGCCAGGAGGGTGAGCCAGGTCCAGCCGATGGTGATGGTGAGTCGTTGGAGTAGTCCGCCGATGTCGACCAGGCCGGGGGTTTGGCCGAAGCCTTGGCTGGTCAGGACGAATGCGATCGCGAACAACACCGCGGTGGCCGCGGAGTAGATGGCCCAGCGGGGTTGCCGCCAGCCGGCGAAGCGGCGGGCGAAGACCAGGCAGGCGACCGGCCAGCCCAGGAAGGTGGGTACCGAGAACAGGTCGTGCAGCGCACCGTGCCAGCTGTAGGGAGATGCTCCGGGGGTGCCGGGTGGGTAACCGCTGACCGGGTCGCTGATGAAGATGCCGGCGCCGATCAGCCCGATGGCGGCGGCGCCGATCAGCAACGGTCCCCAGGTGGAGGGTCGGTGGCGGGCTCGCAGTGTTCGGCGTAAGCCCAGGGCGAAGCAGAGCATCAGCGATCCGCCGACGATGAAGTTGGCCACCTGGGTGATGCCGATGGTGCCGCCGAGTTCGAGGGTGCTGACTGGATGGCGCAGCGGGTGGTAGTCGGCGCGGGTGGCGCCTTCGAGGAGGAAGGCGGTGACGAACAGCGGTCCGGCGACCACCCCGCAGCGCAGCAGGCGGGTTGTCCATGTCCGGGACGCGGTGTCGACGGGCGTGGTCATGGCTGGTCCAGTCGGTTGCGCACGGCATCCAGGTCGATGTCCAGCTGTGCCAGCAGATCGGCGGCGGGATCGGGCTGGTGGCCGGCCAGCAGGGCCAGCAGCAGGTGCTCGGCGGTGGGATGGCGGGCTTTGCTGCGTGGGGTCGGCTTGATGGCGTGCAGCAGCACGGCTCGGGCGGCGGAGGTCAGCGGTGGGCGTTTGCCGGACGCGATGTGGCCGGTGAAAGGGAGGTCGCCGACGTCGATGCCGATCGCGACCAGCGCCGCCCGGTCGAGGGCGTCCAAGCCGGTCCGCGCGGCGTCGAGGTCGACGCCGAGCGCCTGGATCGCGGCTGAGTCGCGTTCGTGCAGCAGGCCCAGCAACAGGTGTTCGGTGCCCAGGCGGCGATCGCCGCGTCGCCGGGCCTCCGCCATGGCGGCCAGGACCACCCGGGTTCGGACGGAGTTGCTGAGTTGTTTACCCATGGCCGTGCTCCTTGCCGTATTTGGCGTGCACCGATTGCCGTGACACGCCTAGTGCGTCGCCGATCTGCTCCCAGGACCAGCCCTGCTGTCGCGCGCGGGCGACCGCGGCCGCCTCGACCTGTTCGGCCAGCCGGTGCAGGGCGCCCACGGCTCGTAACCCGACCGCGGGGTCGGTCGACCGGATCCGCTGGGTGAGTTCGTCCGTGTCCATGGTGTCAGTCTAGCCTGACACTCGATCATGTCAACTCAGCTTGACGACCACGACCTGCACTGTTGAGTTGGATGGGGCACCGGACTTCGTCCGGTGTCCCATCCTTGGCAATCAGGTTGTGGTGGGCGGGCACACGGTGAACGGGTGTCCGTCTGTCGATCCGGTCACGGTGGTCTTGTCCTGGGCCTGGAACGGGCGCCAGGACAGGTGCAGTTTCGGTCCGCTGTCGAGGGTGAGGTCGGCCTCAGCGGTGCCGTTCACGAGGCGGATGTCACCGGACACCGCGATGTCGTCGACATAGCGGACGCTGGTGAGGTGCAGGACTCCGTTGGCGTCGCCGGTGAACGTTCCCCCGCGCAGACCCGGCAGTTGTGGGCCTGGTCCGAGGCCGCTGGGGCCGACCTGGCCGAGGAGGTCGGAGGCGGTCATGAACGCGGCGGCCAGGCCGGGCACCCGCGTGGCCGGCAGTTCGGCACTGGTCCGGGGGAAGTGGCCCATCGCCCGGTAGGTCTCCGCGGTACAGGTGGCGTGGACCGGTTTGGCCGGCTCGACGAGGAAGGACCGGACCAGTTCCGCCGCGCAGGCGGGGTTGCCGGACATCGACGCCGCGTGCCCGCCGAAGGGCACCAGCACCGACTGGCCGTGCGGGAACCGCTTGGCCAGTGGCACGACATTGCCGCCGAACATGGGTTCCGTGGTTCCGCCGAGGGTCAACGCCGGCACGTCCGGGTACGCCGCGCCAGCCGGTACGGGCGGTGCTTGGCGGGGCAGTGGCCAGTTGAGACAGAAATCCTCGTTGTTGCCACCGACTTCGGCGGCGGCGATGGGCCGCTGCGGATACCGGTCGCGGTAGTCGGCGAGTTGCCTGGCTCGTACGTCAGGTGACGCGTCGCGGTCGTAGGGCAGCGCGTCATCGTTGCACTGGTACGTCAGGACGGCGGTGTTGGTGCGGAAGAACTCGTCGCGGCCTCCCCGGTCCGTGTTGATGTACGCGGCCAGCCTGTGCAGCGGGACCTGATCTCCGTCGATGTAGTCGGCGACCGCGGCCACGGCTTCGCGACCACGCCCCGCCACGGCCTGTGTCCGCAACAATATGTCCACAGTAGACATGGAGATCTTCGGATCGGGATGGGCGCGCAGTGTCCGTACGAGGTCGAAGATCTCCGCGGCGGGCCGTGGATGCTCCCGGCGGCACGCCTGGGAAGCCTGGCAGGGCGTGCCGACGGTGTTCAAGGCGTTGCGCAGGAAGTCCTGGTAGGTGGTGTCGATGAGGTGGCCGCTGCGATCGGACATGAGCGGGCTGTCCGCCACGACCGCGGACGTGTGTGCCGGGAACCGCGTTGCATAGGCCACGGCGTCAACGGTTCCGTACGAATCCCCGTAGACCGCGAGGGATGGCACGCCCAAGGCGCGCCGTACCGCGTCAACGTCGGCCACTCGCTGATCGGTGCTGAAGAACTGGGCGCGTGGTCCGAGTTGGTTCGCACAGGCCCGCACGGTGTCGGGTTTCTCGATCTGCAGGTCCGGGCACCGCAACGGGCTCGACGCGCCGAAGCCCCGGCGTTCCACGATCAGCAGGTCGTGGTCGGCCAGTACCGGCCCCAGTGCGTCGGTGAACGCCCGGTCGGAACGGGCCACTGGCTGGGGCCCGCCGTCCAGCCCGGCGATCACGCCGGCCGACGGCCTGGTCTGATCGGTGTGGGGTAACCACGTGAACGGGACAGTGATGCGTTCCGACCCTGGATCGTCCCAGTTGAGCGGAACCTGAATCGCTGCGTCGCAGCGTTGCGTCGCCCGCGCGCACGGGTGGGTGTCCTCAGCGGTCGCGGGAGCCGCGACCGCGAGGACACCGATCGCGGTGAGCGCGATGATGTTTCTGATCATGCCTGTTGACGCTGTCAAGCACAGGTTCCCGGTACATCCGGTTGATCCCGGAGACCCACCCTGGCCTCGGAGTCAACCCCGGTCAGTCCACATCTACCCCCGGCGGTTGATGCCTGTCACTGTTGGCGGGTCTGGCAGGCCGCTGTTCGGATCAGGCGGGCGACGTCGTTGGGGTGACTCACGGGCAGGGCGTGGCCGCCGCGGATCTTGACGGTCTGCACGGCATGTGCGCGTTTGGCCATGTCGGCTTCGGCGGCGGGGTTGATGGCGTGGTCCTCGGTCGCGGTGAGGAACCAGCTGGGCAGCTTCTTCCAGGCGGGCTCGCCGGAGGGGCGGTCGCCGGCCGGCGCGTTGAGCGGGCGCTGGACGGCCGCCATCACCGCCGCCCGGTCGGCCGGGACGTCCTGGGCGAAGACGTCGCGGAACTTGGCGGGGTCGATGTACAGGTCCACGGTGCCGTCGGGGTACAGCTGGGGGACGATGCTGGTCCTGATCGGGGTGTCCGGGTAGCGCTTGTTGATGTCGCCGGTGCTTTCGCCGTTGTCCGGGGCGAAAGCGGCCACGTACACCAGGCCCTTGACGTTGGGGGCTTCGCGGGCGGCGTTGGTGATCACCGCGCCGCCGTAGGAGTGGCCGACCATGATCACCGGGCCCTTGATGTTCCGCGTGATCCCGGCGATGTAGGCGGCGTCCGTGGTGAGGTCACGCAGCGGGTTGGGCGGCGCGACAACGGGATAGCCGGCGTGCTGGAGGTTCGTGATGACCCCGCTCCAGCTGCTTGCGTCGGTGAACGCGCCGTGTACCAGCAAGATGGTCGGCTTCGGCCCGGCGAAATCCTGTCCGGCGGTGGCGGAGCCGGAAAGTAGGGTGGCGCCGGCCATCGCCGTTATCGCCAGCGTGGTTCCGACAATGCCGCGGCGGGGGACATTTGCTTTCATGACGGCCACGCTATGAGCGGACGGAAGCAGGATTGATCGGCCATTGTGCGACGCCGTCCTACGACGAAAGTCGAGGGTGGCGGTCGTCGATCGTCGAGGGTGCCGTGTCCGGGCGCCGCCTACGATTGCGCGCATGATCGGCGACCTGGAACGGAAGTGGCCGTGGTGGGACGACGGGCTGCTCACCCTGGTCGTAGGTGTCATGTCGGCACAGGAAACCCACGCGCGCGGCGGTCCGATGATGGCGCCTGCGGTGGCGCTTGCCGTCGTGGCCAGTCTGGCGTTGCTGGTGCGACACCGGTGGCCGGGGCTCGCGGCGGTGCTGGCGGTGCTGGCGGCGGCGCTGCTCGGCGCCGCACTGCCGCTGGTGGTGATGCTGTTCCATCTGGCCTCGGCGAACCGGATCACGATGAGCGTGGCGGCGGCCGTCACCGCGGTGTCGGGGAATTTGCTCATGGGGCCCGAGTTCAGCCTGTGGGCGCCGCACGATCCCGGCCCGGTGATCCTGCTGGTTCTGCCGCTGGCACTGGGCATGTGGGCAGGCGGGCGACGTCGACTGGTGGCCGCGCTGGCGGACCAGGTCGCGCGGTTACGCACCGAACGTGCGCTGCGTGCCGAGCGCGCCCGGATGGCCGAGCGCGCCCGGATCGCCGCGGAGATGCACGACGTCCTTGCGCACCGACTGAGCGTGCTGGCGTTGCACACCGGCGCGTTGCGCCGCCGGGCCGCGACGCTGCCGCCGCAGGTCGCCACCCGCATCGACCTGCTGCGCACGACCTCGACCCAGGCGCTGGACGATCTGCGTGATCTGCTTGGCGCGCTGCGGGATCCAGCTATGACCGCGCAGGCAGGCCTGGTCCCGAGCGTCCCGGAGTTGCCCGCGCTGCTGGCCGAGACGCGCGCGGCCGGACAGGTGATCGACGCCGTCGTCGAGGGCGATCCGGACGCCGTCCCGGCCAGTCACCGACTGGCGGTGCACCGGATCGCCCGAGAAGGGCTCACCAACGTCCGCAAGCACGCCGACGGGGCACCAGCGCGACTGGCCGTGCGCTACGGACCACCGGCCACCGTCGTGCGGATCACCAACGACTTCGCCTCGGCGCCCCCGGCCCGATCACCCGGCTACGGCCTGATCGGCCTGGGAGAGCGGATCCACGCACTGCACGGCACGATCGACTACGGTCTCGACGACGGCGGCTGGCACCTCACCGCCCGCCTCCCGGTACCGTCCCCCGGCCACAGCGCCACGACCGACAACGAGACACCCGATCCATGATCCGCACCCTGATCGTCGACGACGACGCGCTGGTCCGTCTCGGCCTGTGCGACGTGCTGGCGGACGAACCGGACATCACCGTGGTCGCGCAGGCGGCCGACGGGCTCGGCGCGGTCGACCAAGCCATGTCCCACAACATCGACGTGGTGCTGATGGACCTGCGGATGCCAAGGATGGACGGCATCGCCGCGACCGCGCGCCTGCGGGCCATGCCCAACCCCGCCCAGGTGATCGCGTTGACCACCTTCGACATCGACGAGTACGTCTACCGCGCGATCGAGGCAGGAGCCGCCGGCTTCCTGCTCAAGGACACCGATCCGGCCGAGATAGTCCGCGCGGTCAGGGTGGTGGCCGGCGGCCAACCCATGCTGCATCCAGCCGCCGCCCGCAGGCTCATCGACCACTACCGCCGCACCAGCCGCCCGCTCAGCACCGCCGCCCGTGCCCGTATCGACCGCCTCACCCCACGCGAAACCGATGTGCTCGGCCACCTTGCCGAAGGCGCCACCAACGCCGAGATCGCCGCCGCGCTCGGCATGCGGGAAAGCACCGTCAAGGCGCACATCAGCCGGATCCTCACCGCGCTGGACGCGGCCAACCGGGTCCAGGCCGCATTGATCGCTCGGGACGCGGGCCTGCGTCCGTAGCAAATGTGGTCGGTTGTGCTCTTCCGATCACGGGTGGCTGTGCGACATGGTGGAGGTGATTCCGGTGGGAGGACGTGGAAATGTCAACTGTGGTGGATGGTGTATCAAAGTCGAGTGATGTTCCGTTTCTCAACATTGTTGATCCAGAATTCGACTTCACTGCTTCGTTGGTCGTCGAAGCGCAGGCGAAGAGCTGGTACGCGGACAGTCCGATCGGTCTGCTGGTTCTGCGTTATGCCGAGGCCAACGCGTTGTTGCGGGATCAGCGGCTGGACCACAACGGCAAACGCTATCTGGAGATGAACGGCGTTTTCGATGGCCCGATCTATGACTGGTTCGTTCCGATGATCGTGAACCATGACGGTGCGGACCATCATCGGCTGCGTGGCCTGGTTGGCAAGGCGTTCACCCCGCGGATGATCAATGGGCTGCGGCCGTTCATCCGGGCGAAGGCACAGCAGTTGACTGATGAGCTGGCGTCCGTCGAGGTGTGTGAGTTCATCGCGGACTTCGGCAATCCGTTGCCGCTCGCGGTGATGTGCGAACTGCTCGGCGTGCCGGCCGAGGACTACGACACGTTCCGGGTCTGGACCACGGATGTCGGCCTGGTCTTCAGCCTGGCGCACGGTGGGGACATCCGGGCCCGGGTCGAGGCCGCGTTGGTCGGCCTGACTGGTTACGTCGACGCCCTGATGACGGCCAAGGCGGCCACGCCGGGCGACGATCTGATCTCTGCGTTGGTAGTGGCGCAACGGGATGACGGCCGGGTCAGTCGGGCGGAGTTGGCCAACCTCATCGTCACCCTGGTCTTCGCGGCACACGACAGCACTCGCCATCAGCTCGCCAACGCGATGGTCGCCTTCGCCAGGCACCCCGAGCAGTGGGACCTGCTGGCTGCCCGGCCAGAGTTGGCCGACCAGGCCGTCGAGGAGGTGATCCGGTGGATTCCGACGGCGACGACCCTCTATCGGTTCGCCGCACAGGACTTCGACTACCAGGGCCTGCACATCGCCAAGGACACGTTCATCACGATGTGCGTGACCATCGCCCAGCGTGATCCGCGGGTCTTCGCTGACGGTGCCAGGTTCGACATCACCGCCGTCCGGCCGGGGTCAGCCCTCCTGCAGTTCGGCGCCGGACCGCATCACTGTTTGGGTGCCGCGCTCGCGCGGGCCGAGATGAGCGAGGCTCTTCCCGTGCTCGCGGCCCGGTTGGGGCCGCCGGTGATTGACGGCCCGCTCACCTGGCGCCCACCCATCGGAATCCACGGCCCGAACGCGCTCCCGCTTCGCTTCGGCCGTCGAGACTGAGCGGCCGATCCGAACTTGACTGGGCGGCCGCCCGTTTTCGCTGGCGAGGAGGTGGTGGATCGCGCTGGCCACGATGTCCGGTTGGGTGATGGGTACGTAGTGGCCGGATCGTTCGGCGAGGATGTGTCGTCCGCGTGGGCTTTGTGCGGCCCGGAAGGCGTGGGCGGCGTTCGCAGAGTTTCGCGTTCATGCCGTTCCGGTGCGTTGCCCGGAGATCACCGTGACTGGCATGTCTCCGAGGTCGGCGGCCTAGTCCAGCAGGTCGCGCAGGAACCGCCGGTAGTCCTCGTGCAGGTCGTGGCACGCGGCCAGCGCGGCCTGGGCGTCGCCGGTCAGCAGACCGTTCGCCAGTGTGCGGTGGCGGTCCAGTGTCGACTCGTCCATGGTGCCGCCGCTTGGGCTGATCCGGATGACGTTCGAGATCTCCTGGGTGTGCTCGTCCCACAGCCGTAGAACCGTTGCCGAGCGGGCGGACGCGACGATGGCCCGGTGCAGTTCGTGGTCCGCGGCCGTCGCGTGGGTGCCGCGCTCGACGCAGCGTTCCAGTTCCGCCAGGGCCGCCCGGACCGGTTCGATGTCCACTTCGGACGGATCGCGGCGGGCGGCCAGTTCGAGGGCGCCGCTTTCCAGGACCTCCCGGACGACCGTCACGTCGATGAGTGAGCGTTGGGCGTTCTGTGACTGGACGGTGACGTCCTTCGCGGTGACGAACGCGCCGCGGCCGATCTGGACGTCGACCAGGCCGAGTGAGCTGAGCATGCCGAGCGCCTCACGGACCACCGGCCTGGAGACGCCGAGCGCCTCGGACATCTGCCGCTCCGACGGCAGCCGGGCACCCGCCTCGTAGCGGCCGGCCCGGATGTCCCGCAGCAACTGGTCGGCGACCCTGGCGCGCTGGGTGCCCGAGCTCATTCGGTCTCCTGCCTGAAAGCGGTCGGCCGGTCACGGACAACATACCCGCGGACCAGACGACCTGGCGAAACGCTGGACAACGGATCACCTCGTTGCTACCGTCCCCGAATTGGTAAGAGCGGTCATACCAGTTTGCGACGATGTTACCAAGGAGCCCAGCGATGTGCCAAGAAGTCACCAGGCCACGCGTCGGGGTCGACGGGCGCAAGTTCCCCGGAGCCGCGGCCCGAGGTCCGCACGGGACCCTGGACGACGCGGCGGCGTTGGGCTTCGACGGTGTCTTCTTCCGGACCGTTCTCGACATGAGCCCGGCGCTGGACCTCGGCGAGCTTCGGGACATCCGCGCGCACGCCGACGACCTCGGGATGTATCTCGAAGCCGGGTTGGGCAAGGTGAACCCGTTCGCCACACCGGAGATGCCCGAGCTGCGCGCGGCCGGCGACGGGGACATCCTGCTCGGGTTCCGCCGGATGATGGTGGCCTGCGCCGAGATCGGGTGCGTCGAACTGTGGGCGGCGACCACCAACTACCAGCTGGGCTACCCGGGGAAGTTCGTGTGGGACAGGTTCCGCACCGACGTGAGCTGGCCGGACCAGTTGACCGCGACCCGCCGATTCCTGCAGAAGCTGCGGCCGGTCGCGAAGGACCTCGGCATTCACGTCAACCTCGAGACCCACGAGGAGATCACCTCGTTCGAGTTGGTCGAGCTGGTCGAGGCCGTCGGGACGGACGTGTGCGGGATCGTCTTCGACACCGCGAACCCGTTGCAGCGGCTCGAACATCCCCGCCGTACCACGGACCGCGTCGCGCCCTACGTGCGTCAGACACAGCTGAAGGACTGCACGGTCACGCGCGTCGGCGACGGATACCGGTTCGATCTGGTGCCCTGCGGCGAGGGCCTGGTCGACTTCGAGTACGTCGTGTCGGCTGTGTCCGCCGGCCGGCCGAACGTGACGCTCACCATCGAGAACCAGGAGTCCCGTGTGGACTTTCCTGGGCCGGCGCCGGTGACGGTCCTGCCGATCGCCGACCCGGACTTCGTGACGTCGCACGGCCACCTGACGGTCGAGGAGTTCGCCGCGTTCACGAGCATCGTCGGCGAGCACGAGGGGTGTTCGCCGGAGGTGGACTTCGGCCACGCCGAAGCGGTCGCGGCCCTTCTGGCGAGCCGCGACCACATCCGGTCCGTGTGCGACCGGATCACGGTCACCCCGTAAAGGAGTGTGCATGCTTGTCGGTATCGACGGACGCAAGGTCCCCGGCGCCAACGGACGGCCGGCGATCGAACGGCTGGACCTGGCGAAGAAGATGGGGCTGGACGGCGTGTTCTACCGGACGGTCTTCGACATGGATCCGGATCTCGACGCCGGTGCCTTGAGCGGCTTCCGGGACCGGGCGGACGAGCTCGGCCTGTATCTGGAAGCCGGGATCGGCAACGTGAACCCCTACGCCATGGCCGAGCATCCGCACCTGCGGCGCGCCGGCGACGGCGACACGCTGCTCGGGTTCCGTCGGGCGATCGAGGCGGCCGCCGGGATCGGGTGCGTCGAGCTCTGGGTGGTCACCGGCGGGTTCAAGAACTACCCCGGTCGGTTCGCCTACGACCGGTTCCGCACCGATGTCGAGTGGGCGGACCAGCTGGCCCAGACGGCGGACTTCCTCGCGCGGCTGGCGCCGATCTGCCGGGCGAACGGTGTCCACCTCAACCTGGAGACGCACGAGGAGATCACCAGCTTCGAACTGGTCCGGTTGATCGACCAGGTCGGCCCGGACGTCCTGGGCGTCACCTTCGACACCACGAACCTGCTGCAGCGCGGCGAGGACCCGATCGGGACGGCGCGCCGGGTCGCCCCGTACGTACGGCAGACGCACGTCAAGGACTGCCTGCTCACGATCACCGACGAGGGGTTGCTCTACCAGTTGGCCCCGGTCGGCCACGGGGTCGTCGACATCGCCGGAATCCTCGAAGTTCTGGCCGGCATGCCTGTCCACCTGAGCCTGGAAACCGTGACCGCGCCCGGCGAGTCCGCCGAACCGCACCCGTACCTGCGGCCGCTCGTGATCGAGATCTACGACCCGGCCTGGCACGCGCAGCACCAGGACCTGAGCCCGGCCGAACTGGCCGGCACCGTCCGGTTGGGAGTCGAGGGCAGCCGCCGCGTGACGGCGGGGGAGACCGACTCGATGGCCACCGTCGCCGCCCGCCCGTTCGGCCATGCCGAGGCCGTCGACTTCCTGCAGTCCAGCGCCGCGTACCTCAGGTCGCTGCCGGGTGTCGGGAGGGCCGGATGATCGCCACGGATGTGCTCGAACGCCGCTTGGCCACGCTCCGGCGGCGGGCTGAGGCCGACGGCTTGGACGCCGTCGTGGTCGTAGGGGCTCCCGCCTGCCTGGGTCCCGTCGCCGACTCGCCGGGAAACGTTCGGTTCCTGACCGGGTGGATGGCGCTCTACAGCCCGGCCGTGGTCGTTGTGCCGTGCGACGATCAGGCCGTGGTGATCGCGGTCGGCCCGCACGACACCCGCGGCTTCGCCTCCCGGGCCGGCGACATCTTCGACGTCCGTCGGATCGCCGGTGGCCCGGCGCCCTTCGCCGAGGCGATCTCGGACGTACTGGGCACGACGCGGCGCGTCGGCGTCGCGGGGCTGTCCGAGCTCGCGAACCCGTTGGCGTCGGTGGTGCCGAGTGGCGTGGCGTACGACGGAGTTCTCCACGAGCTGCGGCTGAACCACTACGGGGAGTTCATCGGGCTGGCCGAGACGGTCGCCGCGATCTCGGACGCGATGGTCGAAGCCGTGCTGACAGCCGCGGCCGAGCGGCCGTGTACCGGCGCCGACCTGATGACGTTGACTGAGCAGGTTGGCCGTTCGCTCGGCGCGGACTACGCGCGGTGCTGGCTGGCCACGGGGACGCGACCGGAGACCACCTATTTCGAGCTCACCGAGCTGCGGGCGGAGGTGGCCGAGGGACACCGGGTCCAGATCGGGACGACGGTCGCGTACGAGGGGTTCTTCGGGCAGAGCCTCCGAATGGGCGTGATCGGCGAACCCACCGCGTTGCTCGCGGAACACGCGGCGCGGCTGACTGAGATCCAGGACGTCGCCGCGCGTCTGATGAAGCCGGGTGTGTCGCTGCGGGATTTCGCGCGGCGGATCACGGACATGGTCGACGACGCGTGTCCGTACGACGGGACCGACCCGTTCCGGTTCCAGCTGTGTCACGGGCTCGGCCTGAGCTACTCCGAGCCGGGCATGCGGGGCGTTTCCGGTGTCGCGCAGGTCGATCCACGCTTCGCGGACGTGGTTTTCGCGCAGGACATGGTGATCGAGGTGCATCCCAACTATTCGGTGCCGGGACTGGGGCATGTGTGTGCCGGCGACATGGCGCGCGTGACCGCGGCCGGCGGTGTGTGGTTGACGCGCTCCGCCCGTGGCCTGCGCTCCTTGGCCGTTCCCCAACCCACCTCACGAAGGGCGTGAATCGTGTTCGAAGAACTCACCGAAAGAACTGGATCGCGCCGCGGTTTCCTCAAGGCGTTGGCCGCCGGGGGAGTCATGCTGGGGACAGCAGCCTGTGGCGGTGGCGCGGGAAGCGGCGGCACGACCGCGTTCAAGGTCGCCCTCGGCTGGATCACGGACGTGGAGTTCGCCGGGTTCTTCCTCGCCGCCGACCGCGGCTACTACCGGGACGAGGGGCTGGCCGTGACGTTCAAGGGCGGCGGGACCAACACGCCGTTGCCGCACGTGCAGCTCGCGTCGGGCGCCGTGGATCTCACGGTCGATCCCAACATGCGTCAGGTCCTTGAGGTGATCGGCCAGGGCAACGACCTGGTGATGCTCGGCGCGCAGTTCCAGACCGATCCCAACGGCCTGCTGTCGCTGGCCAAGCGACCGGTCCGGACGGCCGCGGACCTGAAAGGCCTGCGGATCCTCAGCCAGCAGGGTACGCAGCCGCTGCTCAACGGACTGTACAAAGCGAACGGTCTGCCGCCGGACTTCGAGTTCATCCCCACCGGGTTCGACCCCGGCGCGCTGGTCCAGGGCCAGGGCGACGCGTACAACTGCTTCGTCACCAACCAGCCGATCATCCTGGAGGAGCAGTTCGGCCTCAAGCGCGGGTCCGGGTACGAAGTGGTGACCTACAGCGAACTCGGCTGCCCGGCCTACGCGAACGTCATCTGCTGCAAGCGGTCCCTGGTGCAGGAGAAACGGGACCAGGTGGTCAGGTTCATGCGCGCGTCGGCTCGCGGCTGGCAGGACAACGCGGCGGATCCGGACGCGGCGGCGAAGTTGGTCATCCAGAAGTACGGTGTCGACCTCGGACTGAACGAGAAGCAGCAGGCCAGGCAGAACCAGTTGCAGGTGCCGTTGACCGAGAGCACGCTGACCAAGGCGAACGGGATCCTGCGGATGGATCCCGGCGTCGTGGAGTCGACAATGTACACATGGTTGCGCCTGGCGGGCGCGTCGTCGCTGCCGGACCCCAGGCATGTCATCGACACGTCGATCCTGGCCGACGTGTTCAAGAACGGCGCCCGGCTGTGAGCAGCTCGGCCCCGGCCGCGGGGATATTCGACCGAACGGCGTCGACCCGGTCGGTGGAGCTGACCGCGGTGTCCAAGGAGTTCACGCTGGGCCGGAAGCGGGATTCCTTCCGTGCCCTGGACGGTTTCGACATGGCCGTGGACCAAGGCGAGTTCGTGGCGATTCTCGGACCGTCGGGCTGCGGCAAGTCGACGGTGCTGCGGATGATCGCGGGCCTGGAGACGCCCACTTCCGGCACTGTGCGGGTGGAGGGTGGTCCACCGTCGGCGTTGATCGAGCAACATCGGCTGGGGGTGGCCTTCCAGGATTCCGCGTTGCTCCCGTGGGCGAGCGCGTGGGAGAACGTCGCACTGCCGTTCCGGCTGGCTGGCCGACCGGTGCCGGCCGAGCGCGTTCGGCGTCTGCTTGAGACGGTCGGGTTGACGGGGTTCGACAAGGCCCGGCCGCGGCAGTTGTCGGGCGGCATGAAGCAGCGGATCTCGATCGCCCGCTCGATGGCGCTGGACCCGGACGTCCTGCTGCTCGACGAGCCCTTCGGCGCCCTCGACGCGGTGACCCGCCGACGGCTGAACCTGGAGCTCGGCGGGGTGTGGGCAGCGCAGCGCACGACGACTGTGTTGGTGACCCACGATGTGCCCGAGGCGGTGTTGCTCGCCGACCGGGTCGTGGTGATGACCGGCCGCCCGGGATCGTGTGCGCACATCGAGACCGTCGACAAGGCTCGACCGCGTGGCGAGGAGTTCACCCGGACCCCGGAGTTCCACCGGACCGTGGACCGGCTGACGTCCATGTTGGACAACTCGGAGACGCGATGACCGTGCTGCGCAAGCTCGGGGTCAACGTGGCCGGTGTGGTGATCCTGCTGGCCGTGCTGGAGGTCGTCGGGCGGTTCCGGCTGGCCGGGCCGATCTGGCCGCCGTTGTCGGACGTGGTGGCCTACAGCGGGAGCGACCAGGGCCGGCTGATCCTCGGCCGGGCCGTCGCCGCCACCGTCGGCGAGGCGTTGAGCGGTCTGCTGATCGGGACGGTCGCCGGGCTGGTGGCCGCCACGTTCGGACTGCTGGTGCCGTGGCTGCGCGCGGGGATGAGCCAGGTGGCGATCGTGCTGAGCACGGTTCCGCTGATCGCGCTGGGGCCGATCCTCATCACCACCGTCGGCAGTGAGCGGACACCGGCCGTGATCGCCGCGCTCGGCGCCGGATTCATGGTGTTCGTCGCGATGTCGTCGGCGTTCTCCCGGCCGGCGGACAACACCCAGGACTTGTTCCGGGTCCTGGGCGCGTCCAGGCTGAAGACCCTGGCACGGCTCACCGCGCCGGCGTCCGTGCCCGCCTTCTTCGACGGCCTGGCGCTCGCGGCGCCGGCCGCGTTGCTCGGCGCGGTGGTGGGGGAGTGGTTCGGGGCGGCCCGGGGGATCGGTGTGCTGCTCGTCAGCTCCATGCAGAACTACAAGGTGGAGCAGCTCTGGGCGGCCGCGCTGGGTACGTCGATCTTGTCGCTGGTCATGTACGGCGCCTTGGCGGGCGTTCGTCAAGCGGCCGTGCGCCGGTTCACCTGAGGAGGCATCGGGTGCGGATTCTGTCGCGGGTCCTGGAACTGACCTGGCCGCTGATCGTGCTGGTCGTCGGCTGGCGGGTCTGGGTGTTGGCCAACGGCTACACCGAGCTGGTCGCCCCGCTGCCGGAACGTGTGCTGGCGGATCTCGTCCAGCATCCTGGCGCCTATCTGGGCGCGTTGTTGACGACCATGTGGACCGCGCTCGCGGGACTGGTGCTTGGTACGGCTCTTGGGTTCGTGCTCGCCGTCCTGGTGTGGGCGTCACGGATCCTGACGGCGGTGCTCACGCCCACGGCCGTGTTGATGCGCTCAGTCCCGGTGGTGGCGATCGTGCCGGTGCTGATCGGCGTGCTCGGCACCGGAAAGCCCACGGTCGTCGCGATCACCGCGATCGTCACGTTCTTCCCGGCGTTCAGCCTGGTCGGGTCGGGCCTTCGATCCGCGTCGCCGGCGAGCAGGGACCTGTTCACGGTCCTGGGTGCCTCGAAGTGGCGGTCGTTGATCCGGCTGTTCGTGCCGAGCGCCGCGCCCAACCTCCTGGTGGCCGTACGGATCGCGGCGCCGAGCACGATCCTGTCGGCGATGCTGGCCGAGTTCCTGATCGGCAAGAGCGGCCTGGGTTTCCTGTTCGTCGACTCGGTGTCGTACGCCCAGTACGCCAGGGCTTGGGGGACCGGTGTGGTCGCGACAGTCCTCGCCGTCCTCGCTTTCGTCGCGGCGACGGGCCTGGAGCGGTGGGGGTTGCGTCGTGTCCGGTGACAGCTGGCGGGTCAGTCCGTTCAACATCCAAGATGGGTTTGACTGGCCGGAACCTATCGAGATCATCGACAGCACGTTGCGCAAGACGCTGTTCACCGCGGGCTCACTGACCACAATGGACGGTTTCCTGCGGATCGCGGACCAGCTCGCGCTCGCCGGAGTCCGGCACGAGAGCCTGAACGTGGACTGGGCCGGCGGCCGCGCGCCGGTCGAACGTCAGCTCGAACTCCTGCGCGCCATCGGCGCCCGGGACTTCGGGTTCACCCTCAACGTGTACGCCGACACCCTGCTGTCCGACGGCCGGAACCCGCAGCCGGTCGGCATGCGGGAGACCGCCGAACTGCTTGTCGACCTTGGCGCGGACACGCTCGCGCCGGGGATCGTGCCGGCGCCGGACGACGATGCCCGCGCGCGTCAACTCGACGAACTGGCCGAACTGTTCGATGTGGCGGGGAGTCTCGGCGTCGCGGTGACGATCACCCTGGCCCAGGCCGGCCTGCGCGACTTCGACGAGCTGGTGACCGTGGCGAACCGGGCCGTCGAACTGGGGGCGGTGCGGCTGGACCTGATGGACTCGCTCAGCAGCCTCGGCCCGGAAGCCATGAAGGTGTTCCTCGGCCGGTTCCGGCAACGAGTCGCGCCGGTGCCGCTGACCATGCACACCCACGACGACTTCGGCCTGGCCACGGCCTGCACGATCGCGGCGGCCACGGCAGGGGCGTCACCGGACGTCGCGGTCGGCGGCGTCTCCTACCGGGCGGGGTTCGCGGCCATGGAGGAGGTCGTGCTGGCCCTGGAAGTGCTCTACGGCGTCCGGACCGGCATCGACATGACCCGACTGACCTCATTGGCCCGGACGGTCGCTGAGGAGTCCGGTGTGCCCATTTCGCCGCTGAAGCCGGTGGTCGGCGCGTACGCGTTCCTCCGGCACATGCCCAGGGATGTGGAGACCGTGCTCAGGCACGGCCCGGACGCGTTCCCACCGGCGGCGTCCTGTGTGTCGCCGCACCTGGTGGGGGCCGAGATGAGCTGGGTCTGGGACAGCCTGTCCACCGACGCGATGGTGGTCGCGCTTGGTGAGTCGTTGGGGCTGCCGGTGAGCACGGACGAGGCGAGCACGATCCGGGCGGCGTTGGACCGGGAAGTCGCTGGGATCCGGACGTATCCGCGTTGGCTGACGTCGGACACCGCGATCCAGGTCTTCTGCCGGACGCTTGCCGGGCTGCGGACCTCTGGGATCGAACGGTTCGACGCCGCCGACCACAGGCGCGCGGTCGAGTTGCTGTACGCCTGCTGTGGCTGGGCGAGGTGGGCGGACCGGTTGAGCGTTCAACGGCCGTTCGGTGACCTCGACGCGCTGCTGGCCGCCGCCGGCGCGGAGCTGGCCAGGCTGGGTGACGACGCGCTGGTGGACCTGGTGAACAAGCACCCGGAGATCGGCGCGCCCACCGACGACGCCGACCTGCCGGCGAAGTTCTCGACGATCGAACAGGCGTCGTTGCGGATCACGGTCGAGCACGGCCCAGGGCTGGCGGACCTGAACGACCGCTACCGCGCCCGGTTCGGCTTCACCTACCTGGTCGCCGCCGACGGCCGTACCCTCCCGGGCATCGTCGACGACATCGCCGAGCGCCTCGGCAACCCCAAGGATGCCGAGGCGCGGGTGGCGCGCGCGGAGCTGGGCAAGATCGTGGACCTTCGGCTCCGGCGGATGATCGCGTTGCTGGACGGGGCGTGACCCGGGGTGATCACGAACCGGATGTCACGCGCACTTCGATCCCGTCCAGCAGGCTGCGCAGGCCGAGGTCGAACGCCAGCGCGGAGGCCTCAGCGGCGTTGCGGCTCAAACCGCCGTCCGCCCAGGCGCGCGCGATGGCGGGATAGCGGGTGACGTCGAAGATCTCCGTCCAGAACGCCTGTCGGGCCGCCCACCAGTCGGGGTCGGACTGGCCGCTGAGCTGCTCGGCGTGCGCGTGTTCGGCTTGCGCGCCGGCGGCCGCGTCCACGAAGGTCACGATCGCGTCGGTCGCGGCCGCCGCCTGAACGGGATCCAGGCCGGTGCCCGACAGCGCGGACAGCAGGTACTCCTGCCGGGCCAGCAGGCCGGGGCCCAGTGGTGGACGCACGGTCGAGATCTCACGCAGCCAGGGATGGCGCTCGTGCAGTGCCGCGGCCTGACGCGCGTACAGCTCCACCTGTGCCCGCCAGCCGTCCGGCCGTGGATCCGCGCCGTACGGCAGGGCCAGCTCACCCCAGGTGGCGTCCACCATCAGGTCGATCAGTTCGGCCTTGCCGGGGACATGCGTGTACAGCGACATCGTGCCGACGCCCAGTTCGTTGGCGACCTTGTCCATGGTCGTGGCCTCAAGCTGGTCGCGGTCGGCCACGGTGACCGCCGCGGTGACGATCTGTTCGAGGGTGATCTTCGGTGGCCGGCCGCGGGTGGGCCGGCCGGTGTCCACGGCGGCGCCACGCCACAGCAGCCGCAGGGTCGCGCTGGGGTCGCCGCCGCCACTGCGTTCCATCAGGTCTCCTCGCATCCAATTTCCGTATATGCTACGGTATTGTTTATCCGTAGATGGTACGGAAATTATGGGAGGGCTCAGCGGATGCGAGTGCTGGTGACCGGCGCGACCGGCAATGTGGGGCGACTTGTGACCCAGGGACTGCTCGACGCGGGGGTGGATGTGCGCGCCCTGACGCGGGATCCGGCCAGGGCCGTGCTGCCCGACGGTGTCGACGTCATGGCGGGCGACCTCACCCAACCGAGCACGGTGGGACCGGCCATGGCCGATGTCGACCGGATGTACCTGTTTCCCGAAGCCGCCACGGCACGGGAAGTGGTCGCCCTGGCGACGCGCGCGGGGGTGCGTCGCGTGGTTGTGTTGTCGTCAGGGGCGGTGACCGCCGGCTACGACACGACGATCCACCTGCCCGTGGAGCGGGCGGTGGAGGAGTCCGGGCTGGAGTGGACACACGTACGGCCAGGCGAGTTCGCGGCGAACAAGCTGTCGCTGTGGGGCCCGTCCATCCGAGCGGAGCGGGTGGTGCGGGACGCCAACCCTGACTCAGGGTGGTTTCCCGTGCACGAGCAGGACATCGCCGACGTGGCGATCGCGGCACTGCTGCAGAACGTGCATGTCGGCAACGTCTACGACATCAACGGGCCGGCGATGATCAGCCTTCGTGACCAGGTGCGTGCCATCGCGGCGGCGATCGGCGAGGAGATCCGCTTCGAGGCGCTCAGCCCGGCCGAGGCCCGGCAGGTGTACCTCGCGCAGGGTGGTTTCGCCGCGGCGGCCGCGGATTTCCTGCTCGGCTTCACCGACTACGACGGAAATCCGGCCGACCCGGACGCGGTGGCGGATGTCGATCCGGCGCAGTTCGGCCCGCTGCCCACAGCGGAGGTCGTCACCGGCCAACCGGCACGGACCTTCGCGCAGTGGGCCCGCGACCATGCCGCGGACTTCAGCGATATCCCCGGCGCACTTCGCGCCGCCAACGTCTGACCACTTCGGGTCGGATCTCGCTCGCCGCATCTTGCGGGGTTCCCGGATGCTGTGGGCCCGCTACCACGCCTAACGTGCCTCTTGGTCAACAAATCTGTTGCTCGACAAGAAGGACCGGAAGGGGAGGACCAGCATGCCTCAAAACCGATGGCGTAAGGGTATCGCCGTGGTCGTGGTGATGGTCGCGGCGGTGGCCGGACTCACGAGCGGGTCGGCGTCGGGCGCCGTGGACAAGGCGAAGCCGGCGGCGACTGCCAGCGCTGACGTGGACATCACCGGGCTCTACCAGTTCAACGGGAACGGTTCGACCGGCACCTTGCGGATCCTGACCGCGGCGCAGGGACGCGTGATCGCGAACATGCATTACTTCGTGCGGGGGGCGGATGAGTTCCTGGGCGGCACGTGGGAGCCGGGCAGTCGGACCCTCACCCTGGTCCGCCCGCTGGGTTCCTCGTCGGTGAGCCAGACCTACACGATGTGGGTCGGCACGAACGACATGGGTACCTCGGTCGGGAACCTGATGTTCGGCGGCTTCTTCACGGAGTCCGACGCCGGGGACAACCGGTTCGGCGCGTTCGCCAACTTCCAGTCACGCTGACCAACGTGTTCAAGAGCGCGGGCGAGCCTCGAAGCCGGGGCTCGCCCGCGCGCCACGCTCACTCGTCCAGGAACGGCCGGATCTCGACCTTCCTGTTGCAGTGCTTCGATGTCTCAGCGGCGAGTTTCAGCGCCACGTCGAGGTCGGGCGCCTCGATGATCCAGAAGCCGCCGAGGTACTCCTTCGACTCCAGGAAGGGCCCGTCGGCGAACACCACCTCCGCACCCCGGCTGTCGATCACGGTGGCCGTGCTGGGCGAGGCGAGGCCGCCGACGAAGACCCAGTGGCCATCGGCCTTGAGCCGGTCGTTGAACGCGTCGGTGGCAGCCAGCTCGGCCGGGGTGGGGGCGGTCGTCTCGTCGTCGATCACGGAAACCAGATAGCGCATCTGAGGATCATCTCCTGTGTGTGGTCGAGTTCCGCACGTGCTTGAACGTCCGCAAGGCGAGTACGGCCAGGCCGACGTAGAGGATGGCGCTGACGATGCCCACTGTGTGCACGCCGGAGGTGAACGCGTCGCGGGCCGCGGCCAGCAGGTCGCTGCCCTGCACCGCGGGTAGGTGACCGGCCACGTCGACCGCGCGGTCGACGCTTTCGCGGGCGGCGTTCGCCGTGTCGGGTGGCAGGCTGCCGAGCGCGCTCTCCACGTTGTCGCGGTACACCACGGTCCCGAGCGTGGCGAGCGTGGCGATGCCCAGCCCGAGCCCGAACTCGTTGGTGGTCTGCAGGATCGAGGCCCCGGAGCCGGCCTTCTCCGGCGGCACCGCCCCCATGGCGAGGTGGTTGCAGAACGCGGCCAGCGGCCCGGTGCCGAGCATGGCGACACACATCGCGATGACGATCGTCGCGGGGCCGGACGTCGAGTCGGCCAGCGTGAAGATCACGTAGCCGACGCCCGCGACGAACAGTCCGCCCGCGATCAGGTACGCGGTACGGACGTGGTTCGCCAGCGGTGGGCTGGCCAGGGTGCCGATGATCATCAGCACGTTGGGTGCCACCAGGAGCAGGCCGGCCGCCAGCGGGGTGAGGCCGGTGACGTTCTGCAGGTACAGCGTGACGAGCAGCAGGATGCCGGTGCCCACCACACTGGTCGCGAACGTCAGGGCCAGCGCGGAGGTGAACGTGCGGTTGCCGAACATGCGCAGGTCGAGCAGCGGGTGCTCCAGGTGCCGCTGCCGCCGGACGAACACCACCCCGACCGCGATGCCGAACACCAGCGCCACCGCGGGGAACCACTCCCAGCCGTGGCGAGCCAGCTCCTTGAGCCCGTAGACGAACGGCAGGATCGTCGCGAGGGACAGCACGACGCTGACCGGGTCGAGCTTGCCCGCCCGCGGTGCCTTCTGGTCGGGCAGTAGGGAAGGGCCGAACACCAGCAGCACCACGATCCCCGGCACGGCCACCAGGAACACCGAACCCCACCAGAAGTACTCGAGCAGCAGGCCACCGACGAGCGGGCCGAGCGTCAGCCCGGCCATGAAGCAGGTCAGGTAGATGGCGAGGGCGCGGCGGCGTTGCCCCTGGTCGGTGAACATGCCGGTGACCAGGGCCAGCACCGACGGCATCACCGCGGCGCCGGCCACCCCGAGCAGGGCCCGACTGGCGATGAGCATCGCCGGGCTGGTGGACAGCGCCGCCGCCACCGAGGCGACGCCGAACACGGCGCTGCCGATCAGCAACAGTTTCTTCCGGCCGATCCGGTCACCGATGGTGCCCATGGTGACCAGGAAACCGGCGATCAGGAAGCCGTAGATGTCCACGATCCACAGCTGCTGGACGCCGCTCGGCGCGAGGTCGGCGGTCAGGTGCGGGACGGCCAGGTACAGCACGGAGAAGTCCATCGTGACGAGAAACGTGGGCAGGCCGAGCACGGCCAGCGCGACCCATTCCCGCCGCCCCGCTCCGGGCCTCGTGTTCGCAGTGGGCATGATCTGGTCCTGTCGTAGTCGACGCGGGCCCCTCGTGGGCGGGCCTCACCCCTACTACGAACACCCCTGCCTCGATCCGACACCGCCCCCGGATCTCTTCGACTCGATCAACCAGAGCCGCGTGGGTAACGGGTCTGGAACACGCCACGGCAGAGGGCGGTGTTCCCGTCCGTGGACACACGCACCAGACGTGCCGCACGGATGTGTGCGTCGATGTCGGTGGCCTCGCGGCCGGCCGCGTCGGTGATCACCGGGGCGGCCGGCGTGCAGTCCAGCCCCAGCTCGGCCCGTACCGCCAGGTAGGCCTGGGCGTGTGCCGTGTCCGGGAGATCCCCGATCCGCAGCCCGTCCAGCCGCTCCCGCGGCAGCGTCGCCAGCAACCGGACCTGCCGTGCCAGAAAGGCCTTCCGCCGGAAGAGTTGGCGCAACGGACCGAGCGTCTCGGCGGTGGCGTCCTCGCCGAAGGTCTCGGCGAAGCTGCGACCGCTGTTCACCCCGGCCGAGATCTCGTTGCCGGCATGGTGGTCCAGCAGGTGGACGGTGGCCTGGCGGACGCCCGGCACGCCGAGTGCGGCCTGCCGGAGGTCCTCGGCCATCAGCCAGGAGAAGTTCGGCGCGCACCAGTACGTGGGGAGCCGAAGTTCGAGCCGGACCTCGTCGCCATGGACATCCACCCGGGTGAGGAAGCCAAGGTCCACAATGGACTCGTCGAGCTCCGGGTCAAGAACGCCGCGGACGGCCGTCAGTACCTCCCGTTCGCTAAGCGTGGCCGGGAGGCTCATGCGGATACCTCTTCGCCGGCCCGAGGAAGCTGCGCCTCCTCGGGCACTGGGATGTCGTAGAGGGCGGCTGCGTTGAGCCCGAGGATCTTGCGCTTGGCGGTCATGGTGAGGTCGACGCCGACCTTCTCCTTGACCTCCGCCGGCAGTTCGAACGCCATGAACTTCTCGATCAGCCACTTCGGGTGCCACATCGCGTAGTCCGAGGAGAAGACCAACCGGTCCTCGCCGAGCCAGAACAGCATCTCGGCCAGGCACTCGGCGAAGTAGTACGGCTTGGCGTGGATGAACGGCATCACCGCGGAGAGGCCGCCGTACACGTTGGGCTCCTGCGTCGCGATGAAGCAGAAGTCCTCCAGCCGGGGCAGTCCGCAGTGCTCCACGATGAACCGCAGGCCCGCGTCGAGGTACTCGGTGGCGACCTCGTCGATGTCGCGGACGTCGAAGGCGTCCATGTTGAGCGGCCAGATCGTCGGTCCCTTGTGGACATGGATGTTCACCACGCCGAGCTCGGCGCACTTGTCGAGGTACCGCTTGGACCAGGGGTCGGTGAGCTTCCACCCTTTCGAGTCGCCGTGCCACTCGGCGGTGTAGAGCTTGACACCCTTGAGGTCGTAGCGCTTGACCTCTTCCTCGAAGAGCTTGAGACCGGCGTCGCCGTCCCGCGGGTCGAACCGGCCGTTCACGATGAACCTGCCGGGATACTTCTCGGCCAGGACGGCGTCCCGCTCGACCGTGTTGAAGCCGTTCTTGAAGAACTCCTTGAGGCCGGTGGGCAGGAAGATGGCCTTGTCCACGTATCCCACTTCGAAGAGGTCACGCATGAGGTCGCTCTCGGTGTACTTCCGGTACTTCTCAAGCGGCCACACGTAGTCCTCGGGACTCAGGTTCCTGTGGTAGTCGTAGAAACTGTGGATCCAGCCGTCGGCGTACTTCTCGTCGAGGTAGTTTTCCCTGCTGGCGTCCCAGAAGTGCACGTGGCTGTCGACCACGAAGAATGACTCACCGTTCACCTGGTACATCCGCCGCTCCTTTCGCTGTGGTGCGCGACCAGCGTGCTTGAGCCGGCAGGAGGCGGGAAGTGGCCTGATGGTCATCCTGTGCAAGGATCGGGCCATGCGCGTCAGGCGTTGTCGGACTGGGGTGTCTCGCGTCGGGCGCCCCGGATGACCGCGAACGCGACGCAGGCGACGATGAGCGCAGCGGTCACCGCCAGCGCCCGTTGGTGGTGATCCTCGGCGGTGTGCCGTTGTAGGGCGTTGGACGCGTCGAGCAGTGCGGAGGGCAGCCAGTGCGCCAGCGCGGGCACCTGGCCCAGCAACGGCCCGCCGAACACGACAGTGAGTGCGATGCCGACTGTCCCTAGTGGACCGCGCGCCAGCGTGGCGGCGAGCGCGGTGATGGCCACCGCGAACACCAGGTAGACCGCGTCCGCGACGGCGCCCTCGGCAAGGGCGCCGACATCGGGCGCGCCGATCAGCACCGCGGTCTCGTACCAGGCGGCCAACGTGCCGGCGAGGTAGCCGGCCACCGCCGCGGCGGCCGAGATCACCGCCCTGGGCAGCAGCAGCTGGCGGAAGGTCCGGGCCCTGGTCCGGTAGAAGATCGACAGGGCGGGTCTCGCGTCCAGCGCGCACGCGGACGCGGCGATGACGACCGCCACGATCAGGCCGATCTGTAGGGCGTTCTGGGTGTATCCGGTGATGCCGTCCGCGGGCACCGGCGGCGGAAAGATGATCGTCACGTTCGAGCCGGGCGTGGCCAGGTGGCCGACCAACTCGCCGCGGTACCGTGCCAGCAGCGGGCCGGTGACGCCGAACAACACGAACACGCCGGCGAGCGCGAGCAGCCGCCGGGTTCGCACCAGCCGCAGCCATTCCACCCGCCATACCGAAAGCCCGGTCATGCCGTCGCGCCGGTCAGGGCGAGGAACACGGACTCCAGGTCGGCGTCGACCGGATTGAGGTCCACCAGCGCGGCGCCGGTGGCGCTGATCGCCGCGGGCAGGTGCCGTTCGCCGGTGTCCCGGTCGGTCGCCTCGACCCGCAGCGCGCCGTCGTGCCGCGCATGTACCGCGGTGACCCAGTTCTGGGCGTGGAGGAACTCGCACAGCCGGTCGGCGTCGCCCCTGACGCGCAGTTCCCAGGTGGGCCGGACGAACTGTTCGATCAGTTCGCCGACCGGACCCTGGCGCAGCAGCCGCCCCCGGGCGAGGATGCCGACGGTGTCCGCGACCCGCTGGACATCGCCGAGGATATGGCTGGAGAAGATCACGGTCCTGGTCCGGCCGAGCCGGGCGACCAGCGTCAGCACCTCCGCCCGGCCCACCGGATCCAGCGCGCTGGTCGGCTCGTCCAGGATCAGCAGTTCCGGGTCCAGCACCAGGGCGACGGCCAGGCCGAGCCGTTGCGTCATGCCCCGGGAGAACCCGCCGACGCGTCGGTTCGCCGCGTTGGCCAACCCCAGGTCGGCCAACGCGTCCGCGATCCGCGTGCCATCCGGGCCGGCGTCGCGCCCGACCAGCCCAAGGGACTGGCCGACCACCTCGGCGGCGGTCAGCCAGGGCTCGAACTGCGGGGTGTCCGGGCACATCGCGATCCGGTCGCGGCCGACAGCCAGGTCGAGACGTCCGGCGTCGGCGCGGCGCAGCCCCGCCAGGATCGACAGCAGGGTGGTCTTGCCGGCGCCGTTGGGGCCCACCAGCCCGTAGACGCCGCCGTGCGGGACCGCGAGGTCCACGCCGTGCAGGCCAGCGCCGTTGCCGTAGTCGCGGACCAGGCACTCGGTGCGGACTAGAACGCCGTTCACCGGTTCTGCTCCCGCCCGGCCACGAGGTAGGCGATGGCGCCCAGCGTGGAGATGACAACGCAGATCACGACCCACGCCCACCGGGGCAGCAGCCGGGTGTGTGGATGCCGCGCCAGGTCGACGAGGCAGTAGATGACCAGGGCCAGATACAGGACGATCGCCGGGATCAGGGCGGCCCACGGGATGGACGACATGTGAACTCCTTGGGGCACGGCCTTTTCCGGGCCGTGTGCGGGTGTGCTGGGGTGTGCGGGGTTACGGCGCGTCGGGGTGCAGCACCCACAGCCCGCTGACCTTGCCGTCCGCGGTGAACGACACCCGACCCTTCATCTCCCCGGCCTCGAACGACAGCGGGACGTTGACCAGCGTGTAGTCGCCGAGCGGCGACACCACCGGTTCGCCCATCCGCTCGAAGGCGCCGACCAGGCCGGCGACCTGCGCGCTCGCCGAGGCGATGGCGTCGGGGTCGGCCTCGGGCTTCGCGAGGGTCTCCGGAGCGAACTCGGCGACGACAGCGTCAGCCCGGCCGCTGAGGAAATCGCCGAGAATGACGACCGCGCGATCGGCGGCACCCGGCAGCAGGTCCCGGCTCATCTCCTGGCCGGTGCGCGGGTCGACCGGCTGGCCGAACCGCTGGAACGCGGCCTGCCGGCTGACACCGAGCACATCGCCGATCTCCTGCCAGGTGTGGCCGGCCGCACGTGCGCGCCGCACGCTGATCCGCATCGCGGTCTCGGTCAGCGCGCTCAGTTCCCTGGCCATCCGCACCGCGGCCAGTTCGGTGGACACCATCGCGCCGGCGCGTGCAGCCTCGCCCAACCTCGCCGCGTCGGCCTCGATGGTGGCGGCCAGTTCGGCCAGCTCGTCGTTCATGTCTGTCAAGTTAGGCTTTACGTCCTGAGCGTGTCAAGCTGACCCTGACACGAAAGTTGCCTTGACAGAGTCACGCTGGGTTGACACTGACGGACAGTGATGGGGGAGCCCGCGGCGGAGGACAAAAGAAAAGGCAAGGAGATTCCACTCCCTGCCACTTTCACCATATAGCGCACAGGGGGGCTTGCGGCAAGACCCGGGTCCTGCCGCAGAATCGGCGGCCGTACCCGGCACTGACCAGGAAAAAGGGGCACGACGTCGCAATGATCGAGCAGTTCGTGGTGGATCTTCAATCGGTTGACGAGACGCAGGTCGCGGTTGTCGGCGGCAAGGGCGCGCATCTGGGTGGGCTGTCGCGGATCGACGGTGTCCGCGTGCCGGCTGGGTTGTGCGTGACGACGGCCGCCTTCCGACGGGTCATGGCGGACGCGCCGTCGATCGACGGTCGGCTCGATCAACTGTCGCGCCTGAACGCGGATGACCGGGAGGCGATCCGCACGCTCAGCGCGGAGATCCGCCGGGCCATCGAAGGGACTGCGATCCCGGGCGACCTGGCGGCGGCGATCACCCGCGGGCTCGGTGAGCACGCCGCCTACGCCGTGCGATCCAGCGCGACGGCAGAGGACCTGCCGACGGCGTCCTTCGCCGGCCAGCAGGACACGTACCTGAACGTCGTGGGGCCGGCGGCGGTCCTTCGGCATGTCAGCCGGTGTTGGGCGTCGCTGTTCACCGAACGGGCCGTGATTTACCGCCTGCGCAACGGCATCGACCACCGTACGGTCCACATGGCGGTGGTCGTGCAGCAGATGGTTTTCCCGGACGTGGCCGGCATCCTGTTCACGGCCGACCCCGTCACGGGCAACCGGAAGGTCGCCACCGTGGACGCCAGCTTCGGCCTCGGCGAGGCCCTGGTGTCCGGCCTGGTGAACCCGGACGTCTTCAAGGTGCGCGACGGCGAGGTCGTCGCCGAGACGATCGCCGCCAAACAACGTGCCGTGCGGGCTCTACCGGCCGGCGGGACGCAGGAAGTGGCGATCGACCCGCGGCGGCAGGAGCAGCCGGCGCTGACGGACGCGCAGGTCGTGCGGCTCGTGCGGCTTGGGCGACGGATCGAAGCGCATTTCGGCCGCCCGCAGGACATCGAATGGTGCCTGGTGGACGATGACTTCCAGATCGTGCAGAGCCGGCCGATCACCACGCTGTTCCCCATCCCCATCCCCGAGACCGGCGACCAGGACAATCACGTCTACGTCTCCGTTGGTCACGGGCAGATGATGACCGACCCCATGAAGCCACTGGGGGTCTCCATGTGGCAGCTGACGGCGATGGCGCCGATGCACGAGGCCGGCGGGAGGCTGTTCGTCGACGTCACCCGGCGCCTGGCCGCGCCCGCGAGCCGAGCCGGCCTCCTGGACGTTATGGGCCGAGGCGACCCGCTGACCAGGGACGCGCTGGAGACCGTCCTCGACCGCGACGACTTCGTCCCGACGCTCCCGGACGCGGGTCCCGCCGGGCCGCCGGCCGAAGGCGCGTCCGCTCCGATCGAGACCGATCCGGCCATCGTCACCGAGCTGATCGAGCGCAGCCAGGCCTCCATCGCGGCCCTGGAGCGCGACATCCGGACGAAGACCGGACCGGCGTTGTTCGACTTCCTGCTGGCGGCGTTCCAGGAGCACAAGCGAGTCCTCAGTGATCCGCTGAACTTCCAGGCGATCATGGCGGGGATGGACGCCACCTGGTGGCTCAACGACAACCTGCGGGAGTGGCTGGGCGAGAAGAACGCGGCCGACACGCTCACGTTGTCCGCCCCCGGCAACATCACGTCGGAGATGGGCCTGGCGCTGCTCGACGTCGCCGACGTGATCCGACCGCATCCGGAGGTGGTGGCGTTCCTGCAGGACGTCAAGGACGACGGTTTCCTGGAGGAGCTGCCGAAGCTCGCGGGCGGAACCGAAGCGCGCCAAGCCATCGACGCGTATCTCGACCGGTACGGCATGCGCTGCGTCGGCGAGATCGACATCACGAGGCCGCGTTGGCGTGAACGCCCCACCACGCTTGTGCCCGCGATCCTCGACAACGTCAGGAACTTCGAGCCAGGCGCCGCCGAACAGCGCTTCGAACAAGGACGGCTGAAGGCGCGGCAGAAGGAACAGGACGTGCTGGCACGCCTGCGGGCCCTGCCGGACGGGGCGCGGAAAGCCGACGAGACCAAGCGGATGATCGACCGGGTCCGGACGTTCATCGGCTACCGGGAGTACCCGAAGTACGGCATCATCAGCCGCTACTTCGTCTACAAACAGGCCTTGCTGCACGAAGCCGAGCGCCTCGTGCGGGCCAACGTGCTCCTCGACAAGGAGGACGTCTTCTACCTTACGTTCCAGGAACTCCACGACGTCGTGCGCTCGAACCAGGTGGACGACAAGCTCATCCAGCAGCGCAAGGACGCTTTCCAGTCGTACCAGGCGCTTACGCCGCCCCGGGTGCTGACATCGGACGGCGAGGCCGTCACCGGGGCGTACCGCCGCGACGACGTGCCGACCGGCGCCCTGATCGGCCTACCGGTCTCCGCCGGGACCGTCGACGGGCGCGCCCGGGTCATCCTGGACATGGCCCAGGCCGACCTCGAACCGGGTGACATCCTCGTCACGGCGCACACCGACCCGAGCTGGACACCCCTCTTCGTCGGCATCACCGGCCTGGTGACAGAGGTCGGCGGACTGATGACACACGGCGCGGTGATCGCACGGGAGTACGGCCTGCCGGCTGTCGTCGGGGTGGTGGACGCCACCCGGCTGATTCCCGACGGGCAGCGGATCCGCGTGCACGGCAGCGACGGGTACGTCGAGATTCTGCCTTGACGAGGGTTCAGCCGGTGGTGACCTGACACAGGTGGGCTTGCAGCGGGCTGGGGGTGAATCCGTACCGGCGTTTGAAGTCCGGGTTGCGGCGGCCGAAACAGAGCCATGGTCGCCGTTGGTGGATGGCGCTGAGGACGATGTGGGCGACCAGGACGTAGAAGGGACTGAAGCCTGGACAGGCGGCGAGGTCGAAGCCACAGAAGGGAACGTGGGCCCGGCTGTCGTCGTGGAACAGGGGTGCGGAGCCGACCAGTTCGCCGTGTGGCGCGCGCAGTTCGAGCATCTGGATGTGCTCGTCGAGGTGGCGCAGGAATCGGGGGAAGACACCAGGAATGTAGTAGTCGGCGTTGTTGTGTTTGGCGGCGGCGTGCCGGGCGAGCCGCATGAACCCGTCCATGTCGGCGTCGTTGACGGGGAACCTGCGGGCGGTGAAGCCGGCTTCGGTGGCGCGCCGGAGTTCGACGCGCATGGTCGCGCGGTGTTTGCTGCTCAGGGTGGCGAGCCAGTCGTCCAGGTCGTGGAATCCGTCCACCCGCATCCGCCAGCCGGTTTCGATGGTGGCGCCGGGATAGCCGTTGTCGGTGAGCACTGTGGACAGTGGGTCGGCCTGGTCCACGTTGACAAGGCCGCACACGGTGGCGTGCCAGTGCAGGGCGAGGTCGTTGAGCGTGGCCAGCGCGGCGTGGGCGGCTTCGGGATAGTGGTCCGGGTGGGTGGGCAGGGTCGATTCGTAGGAGTGCCAGACGTGACTGAGCAGAACCGGTTGGCCGAGGCTGTCCGGAAAGTGGGTGGCGAGTACCCCCATCGGGTCGGTGCCGCGTTGGAGGTAGGCGGGCAGCACGGCCACCGCGGTCTTTCCGGGTGTTCGCACGGTCAGGTAGGCGGCGCGTTCCAGCGGGTGCAACGGGTTGCATTCGAACGCTTCCAGGAACTGGCGGTGGTAGAACAGGGGCGCGTGTGTGTCGTGCACGACGGCGTCCCATTCGTCGCCGACGTCGGCGATGTGCTCGGTGATCTGGACCGTGTACGCCATGATTGATCCTTTATGGACGGTCGGTCGGGCGCGTCAACGGCCGCGCTCACTCCAGGTGAGGATGAGTTTGCCGGCGCTGGTGGAGGCGGCCAGGTCGAACGCGGTGGCGTGGTCGGTGTGGGCGAAGTGGTGGGTGACCACCGACGCGGGGGTGATCCCGGCGTCCACCAGCGCGGCCATCTGGTGCCAGGTGTGGAAGATCCGCCGGCCGGACACGCCCTGCACGGTGAGCATCCGGGTGGAGATGTCCGCCCAGTCGGTGCGGACCGCCTGGGCCGGCAGCCCGAGCACCGCGACCCGGCCGCCCGTGGCCACAGTGGCCAGCAGCGCGCCCAGGGCGTCCGGATGCCCGGACATCTCCAGGCCGATGTCGAACCCTTCGGGGCAGCCCAGTTCCTTGGCGGCGGACGCGAGCGGTTCGGGCCCGGCCAGGCAGACCGCCGACGCCCCTTGCTTGATGGCGAGGTCGCGGCGGAACTCGCTGGGGTCGGCGACCACCACCGCACGGGCGTGCAGGTGCTGCAGCACGGGAATGGCCATCAGTCCGATTGGGCCGGCGCCGGTGACGGCCACCGTCTGGTCGAGCACGGGGAACTGCGTGGCGGCGTGGACGGCGTTGCCGAACGGGTCGAACATGGTGGCGGTGTCGAGATCGATGTCGGGCGGGTGCCGCCACACGGCGGTGGCGGGCAGCGTGGCGTACTCGGCGAACACGCCGTCGCGGCCGACGCCCAACCCACGGGTCTCCGGACAGAGATGGCCATCACCGGCACGGCAGTGGCGACATCGTCCGCAGACGATGTGTCCCTCCGCGCCGACGAGTTGCCCCGGCACGAACCCGCCGGTTTCCGCTGCGGCCGCAACGATCTCGCCCACGAACTCGTGCCCGGGAATCATCGGCGGGTCGATGGTGCGCTGGGCCCAGGAGGACCAGCGGTGGATCTGGAGATCGGTGCCGCAGATGCCGGTCCGCAGGATCTTCACCAGTACCTCCCCGACCGCCGGTCGCGGCACCGGTACTTTGCGCAGCTCCAGACCCGGACCAGCGTGGTCCTTGACGAGCGCGGCCATGGTGGTGGGGACGGCGTTCACCGGTCGGCCTGGGGCGGTGGCCGGTGCAACGCGGACAGGTCCACGGCGACGCGTTGGTCGTTCATGGTGGCCAGCCAGTGATCGACGTCCAGGAGCCACCATCCGGTGACGGTCAGCTCGTAGAACCGGCGGTGTCCCGCGCCGCGGAACTCGGTCAGCGGGAGCCGCCACCGGGCCCGGACCTGGTCGTCGGGGAAGTTGCGGAGGTAGTAGAACTCCGCGCGTTCGGCCAGTTCGTCCTTGTCCTCGACGGCTCGCACGGTACCTGTGAGCTGTGCGCCGTCGAGCCCCAACTCGGTCGTGAGGCCGGTCAGGAAGATGGTGCCCGCCGCCGCTGGCGCCTCGGCGACGTTCCGGGAGTGCCGTACCCGCCGCTGTGAATACCACAGCAGCCGCAACGGTTTCCGCAACGGGACGAAGTTTACTGTGGACGCCCAGACGCCGTCGGAGCCGTGGGTGGCGAGCGTGATGAACCGGCCACGTTCGATCAACACGTTGCTGCGGCTGACCAGCACATCGGGTGACACCATGGAAGCCTCCTGTTCTCTCAACCCTTCGTGCAGTCCAGCAACGCGGCGTGCGGAACTGTCAGGTAGGGCGCCCAGTAGCCCCGGCCGTACTCGGCCATTCCCTGCTCGCTCACCGAATGCGGCAGCCATGTCACCCGCGCGAAGCCGGCCTCGGCGAGGACATGGTTCAGCGTGGCGGCCGACCAGTAGCGAGCGGTCACAGTCGCCTCACGCGACCCCGCCCACAGGTTCAGGATCACCGGCGCGCCGTCGAGAGGGTCGTAAGCGTGCAGCCGGAACCCGTACGGCGCGTAGTAGGCCGGATCGCGATGAAACCCAGGGTGAATCGGAAGAGTGACGAACCGCCCGCCCGGCCGCAACGCCACCGCCGCCACGCCACACAACTCGGCCAGCTCGGCGCGGGTTGTCGCATATGGCAGCACGTACACTCCCAACACCAGGTCGAAGCGGCCATGTTGGTCCGCGGGCAAGCTCCCGGTGAGATACGTTGCCCCGCACGGCCGTTCGCGTTCGCGGCGACGCGCGAAGTCGACCATGCCGGCCGATTCGTCCAGCCCCACCACGTCCGCTCCCGCACCCGCGAGCAGCCGCGTGTACACACCGCTGCCGCACCCCAGATCCAGCACTCGCGTGCCTTCGGTGCGGCCGAGTGTCGCCAGGACCGATGTGAACTCCAGTTCACGCCGGAACGGCTGCGTGGAGAACTGCTCGTACAACTCCGCCAGATCGTCGAATTGGCTGAGCACACGCCGCCCCTTTCGAATCGCGGGAGTCGGCAACGCGAATCAGTCAGGCAGGCTGTCGGGCCATACCCCAAATGATAGGACTGGGCGCCAGCGAAGGCACTGTCCCGGAAGACGGAACCGGACTTTCACCGGTTTGGCCGGAGAATCGCGGGAGATTCAGCGGATTGGCCATGCACAGCGACACGCACGTCACCTGACCAGGTGGCGTGTCGAAGCAAACGGGTTACCCGGCGGCCGAGTCACCGGGAACGTCCACCGCCGGAGGGAATCGACGTCAACCTTGCTCGATCGCTCGTGCTCGACTGGCGCAGTCCTCGATGTCGTAGCGGTTGAACACTCGCGTGCCTTTTCTGGTGATGGCGTACACACCATCGGAGTCGGCAAGGGCGGGGACCTTGTACTTGGGAATCCCCAAGATCGTGGCGGCCGTGTTCGCTGACACCCAGGTCGCGCCGAACCGGCGGGAGCCGGAGCCAGGATCGTAGTGGCGGACAATGACTTCAGCGGGGCCGAGGACCTCGCGGAGCCAGTCGGCCAGCACCTCGGCTTCGACGTGCCTGCGTGGTCCGAGGACGGTGAAGATGATCGTGGGCCGACACACCACGGTGACGGTGCCGGCGCGCAGCACCAAGTCCCACGACTCTGCCCAGAAACCGGTCCGGTGGCGGACCAGGACACTGGTCAGATCGGCACTGTCGATCACCACCCGGCGAACCCAGCCGGTCACCACCACCCGCGTCGGCGCGGCCAGCGGCCACAGCTCGATCTGCCGAAACCCCACGGTGAACAACACCATCGCCTTGGCCAAGCACGCGACCAGGGCACTGACGAGCCAGCACGGTAACAGCACCGCCGGGAGCAACGCGACCTCGCTGAGGACGGGGGGTGCGCTCGGAGCGTGGAGATCCCAATAGAGACCGGCGAACGGTAGCAGGGCCGCGGCGACCGCGGCGGTCCCCACGAACACGTTGGTCATCATCATCAGGACCCACACCAGCGGCGCGAGCACAGCCGGGACGTTTCCCGGCGTGAGACGCAACTGCCACGCCCCGCGCCGCTCCCGCGCCATCACTCGCAAGGAGTACGGCACATCAACCGGCATGCCGTCAACGGTATCCCTTTTCCGGACTGTGTCAGCATTTCCTTGTCCGACATGTTGTGGTTCGACACCTACCGAAAAGGGTTCAGCCGATCAGCGACGACTCATCCTGCCGGTCTCCGCGACCACCTTATTTATCGCCAAGTACGATTGAATCGATCGAAAACTATCGCTTTTGATGATAAACAGCCTGGCCTAGTGTGGCGATTATGAAAGATCACCCACTGTGGGACGTGGTCGTCCCGGCTCTGCTCCAGCACACCCGAGGCGGCGGACGATGACCGGGTTGCGGTCGGCGCTCTGGCTGCCGATCTTCGACGAACTCGCCGATCCGGTGGTGGTCGCACGGCTCGCCGCCGAGGCGGAGGAGGCGGGCTGGCACGGCGTGTTCGTCTGGGACCACGTGCGCTGGCGGGAGCCGGTCCGGCAGGTGGCCGACCCGTGGATCACGCTGGCCGCGATCGCCACCGCCACCGAACGCCTGCGGTTCGGCCCCATGGTCACCCCGCTTGCCCGCCGCCGGCCGGCCAAGGTGGCCAAGGAAACCGCGACGCTGGATCTGCTCAGCGGTGGCCGCCTCACGCTCGGTGTCGGTCTCGGCAGCGACCGCTTCGCCCAGGAGCTGTCCGCGACCGGCGAGGAGCTGGATGATCGGCAGCGGGGCCAGATGCTCGACGAGTCACTGGAGATTCTCGCCGCCGCGTGGTCCGGCGGGCCGGTGCACCACCACGGCCGGCACTACACCGTCGACGGCGTCTCCTTCCTGCCCAGGCCGGTTCAGCGCCCCGGTGTGCCGGTGTGGGCCGCGGGATTTCCCGGTAACGTCAAACCGCTGCGCCGCGCCGCCCGGCACGACGGTTTCTTCCCGGTCAATCTCGAACGCCCGGAACAGCTCGCCGACGTCGTCGCCACCATCACCGGCCTCCGCCAGGACGCCACGGCGCCCTTCGACATCGCCGCCGCCCTCCCACCCGGCACCGATCCCGCGCCCTACGCCAAGGCGGGCGCCACGTGGTGGCTGGCGGAGTTCGAGCCGGACACAGTGTCGCTGGACCAGGTGCGAGGCGTACTCCGCGACGGCCCGGCCGAGGGCATCCAGTGACGGCGCTGTTCGACTACGACGCGGAATTGCGCCCGCACAACGAACTCTTCCGCGCCGCTGCCGGGGCCGGCCCTCGCGACCGTGTGCTCGATATCGGCTGTGGCACAGGCCAGTCCACGCGTGAGGCCGCCCGTGCCGCCATCGCCGGAAGCGCGGTGGGCGTCGACCTCTCCGCGCCGATGCTCGAACGGGCCCGTCGGCTCAGCGACGACCAGAGCCTGGCCAACGTCACCTACCAGCAGGCGGACGCCCAGGTGCACCGCTTTCCACCGGGCCGGTTCGACCTCTGTATCAGCAGGTTCGGAACGATGTTCTTCGCCGACCCGGTCGCCGCGTTCACCAACATCGGGCGCGCTCTGCGTCCCGCGGCGCGCCTGGTGCTACTGGTCTGGCAACAGCACGACCGCAATGAGTGGGCCACTGCGATCCGCCCGACCTTCACCGCCGCGTCAGGCGACCCGTTCTCACTCGCCGACCCGGCCGTCACGGAAGGCGTCCTGGCGGCGGCCGGCTTCGCCGAAGTCAGCTTCACCGACGTGCACGAGCCCGTCTACTACGGCCCGGACAGTGCCACCGCCTTCGATGCCGTGCTCCGCCTGTGGGAATTCAAAGACCTCGACGCCGCGGCGGCGGAACAAGCACGCGCACGGCTTCGCGCCACCCTCGACGCCCACACCACCGACGGCGGCGTCTACTTCGACTCGCGGGCATGGATCGTCACCGCTCGCCGCCGTTGAACCGTGTGCTGACGTGGGGTGACGTTGTCGCGGAGGCTTGCGCAATCTGAGGCGTATCGTCATAGTGTACGTCTATACGTGATCGACGCGAAGGGTGCACTGTGCAAGGTGGACGCTGGCCAGTTCGCGGCCTGACGGCGGTCTTCGCTGTTGTCGCGTTGGCGGGATGTGGCACCAGTTTGGCCGACCTGAACTTCCGTGTTGACGATCGGTTGCACTTCGTCAGCCCGGAGGTCCGGTCGACCGTGCGGCCACCGGTCGCCATCGCCTGGCAGATGGACGACTTCCGGATCGCGGGGCAGGGCAGCGAGCCACCGTCGCGCGGCGTCGGGTACTTCGCGATCTTCGTCGACCAGAAGACCGTCAAGCCCGGCCACACGCTGGCCGACGTGGCCGAAGGCGACACGTTGTGCGAAGGGGCGCCGAACTGTCCGAACGAGACCTACCTGGCCAACCACGGCGTCTACACCACGACGAACCAGTCGTTCGAGATTCCCCAGATCCCGAATCTCCCGGGGAGCAAGGAGGAGTTGCAACTGCACGCCGTCACGATCGTGCTGATGGACACCGCCGGACGTCGCATCGGTGAGTCGGCGTGGGAGATCGCTCTCCGGATCAAGAAGGTGGGTTTCTGACGTGTCACACCCGCGGGTGAGCGACGATGCTGACCTCACGGAAGTCGAACGGACGAGCGCGGCGCTGCGCGAGAAGGCGCGAGCCACGCTGGGTGTCACCGGCGACGGGAAGACGGAGAGTTTCCGGGCGTTGGTCCGGAAGCACGGTCTGAGCTACTACCCGGTCGTCGCTTTGGGACTGTTGTTCGTCACCGGCGCTTTCCAGAGTTACGCGTTCACGGTGCTCACCCCGGAGATCAGCCGCACGCTTGGCATCTCCATCGGAGCCGTCGTCGGCGCACGCGCGCTGTTCCAGCTCGCGATCGCGGTCGCACCGCTGCCGATAGCGCGTTTGTCGCAGTCCCGGGCGCGGCGAGCGTTGCTCTGCATCCTCACCGGGATCGCGTGGAGCGCCATCACGCTGACAACCGGATTCGTCACCTCGCTGGTGACGCTCATCTTCATCCTCTGTCTGGACGGGCTCGCCACGGGGTCGGTCCACGCCCTGCACGCACCGATCATCGTCGACAGCTACCCGCCGCCCGCGCGGGTACGCGCGCTGACGGCGTACACCGCGATCGGCACCTTCGGCCAAGCGCTCGCGCCTCTCTTGGTGGGCATTCTCGCCTCCGTCGCCGGCCTCAGTTGGCGTGGCGTCTTCCTGGCCCTTGGCATCACCTCGCTCCTCTTGACCCTCTGTGCCATCAGGCTGCGCGACCCCGGTTACGGGAAGTGGGACACCGAACAGCTGCGTGCCAGGGTGCGTCAGGAGCACGGCGAGGCGGCCGACGCACTGTCCGCCGAGGACGTCGCGCTCGGGTTCTGGGAGATCTGCCGCCGTGTCCTGCTCATTCCCACCACCCGGCGGGTCTACGCCGGGTTCGCGGTGTACGGCGTGCTCACCGTGCCGCTCGGCACGTTCACCTCGGTGTTCCTCGAACAGCGGTGGAACCTCGGGCCGGGGCAACGCGGTCTGTTCTTCTCGATGTTCTTCGGGATCGGCGTCATCGCGCTGCTCGTCTACGGCAGCCGCGGCGAAAGGCAGTTCCGTGCCTCGCCGGTGCGGGTACTGCGGGCTGCCGGCTTCCTCCTGGCGGGGACCGTCGTCTTCGCCGCGCTCGGCGGGCTGATGCCGGCGTTTGTGCCGATGCTGCTCTCCTTCGGGATCGCCGGCGGCTGCCTCGGGCTGCTGCAGCCGATGCTCGGCATCTCCATGCTCTCGATCATTCCGGCGCACATGCGACCGCACGCGCAAGCGCTTGCCGGGATCTTCATCGCGGTCGGCGGCGCGGTCGGCGCCGTGCTGCTGACCGGCGTCCAGGACCAGTTCGGGGTCGGCGGCACGATGGTCGCCATCGCCGTCCCCGGCGTGATCGGCGCGTTCATCATCGCCAGCGCCGGCCGGTTCATCGAGAACGACCTGGACCGGATGATCGACGAGGTGGTCGAGGACGAGGAGATCCGCCGGATCAAGCACAGCGGCGGGCACCTGCCGATGCTGTCCTGCCGCGGTGTCGACTTCTCCTACGGCCAGCTGCAGGTCCTCTTCGACGTGAACTTCACCATCGACGACGGTGAGATGGTGGCGCTGCTCGGTGTCAACGGTGCCGGGAAGTCGACATTGCTCAAGGTCATCTCCGGAATCGGCCTGCCCACCGCGGGCAGCGTGCGCTACCGCGGGCAGGAGATCACCTACCTCGACGCCGAACGCCGGATGCGGCTGGGCATCACGCAGATACCCGGCGGGCGCGCGGTCTTCGGGCCGATGACGGTCGTGGAGAACCTGCGCAGCTACGGGTACACAATGGAGCGTGGATCGGTCGAGCGAGGGATCGAGACGTGCTTCGAGGCGTTCCCGCGCCTGTATGAGCGCCGCAACTCGGTCGCCTCGACGTTGTCGGGCGGCGAGCAACAGATGCTCGGGCTGTCCAAGGCGCTGATGCTCCGGCCGCGGCTGCTGCTCATCGACGAGCTCTCGCTCGGCCTGGCCCCGGTGATCGTCGGCCAGCTCCTGGACATGGTCCGGCGGATCAACGCCGACGGCACCGCGGTGGTGTTGGTCGAGCAGTCGGTGAACATCGCGCTGAACCTCGTTGACCACGCGTACTTCATGGAAAAGGGCGAGATGCGTTTCGACGGCCGTGCAGATGACTTGTTGGCCCGCGACGACCTGCTGCGCGCGGTCTTCCTGCACGGCGCGGGAGCAGCGAAGTGACCGCCCTGCTCCGGCGCGCACGCAAGCCGTTGCTGCAGATCCTGGCGTTCGTGGTCGCGGTCGTCCTGACCAAGATCGTGTCCGCGATCCTCGACGAGTACGACGTCATCCAGGCAGCGACACCGCTCCCGGTGATCCTGCTCGGCGCGATCGTCGGGATGACCTACGGCCTGCTGGCGGTCGGCATCGTGCTGGTCTACCGGAGCAACCGCATCATCAACTTCGCGCACGGGCAGATCGGCGCGTTCGGAGCGGCGTTCTTCGGCGTCGCCGCTGTGCAGTGGCACATTCCGTACTGGATCGCGTTCGCGATGGCGCTTATCGTGTCCGCGGCGACCGCGGCCGCTGCCGAGACAGGCGTCGTACGGCGGCTGCGCAGCGCACCGCGGATCGTGTCCATCGTCGCGACGTTGGGCGTCGGCCAGCTCCTGGCGGTCGTCGCCACGCTCATCAACTCCACCGCGTCCGGACCGCTGTACCCGCAACCGGCGTGGCTGCCCGCCTTCGACGTCGGTGACCTGCACGTGACGCAGGCCTACTCCGGCATGCTGTTCCTGTCGCCGTTGGTCGTTCTCGCGATCGTGGTGTTCCTGAAGCGGTCGCGGTTCGGGCTCGCCGTCCGCGCGTCGGCGGCCAACCCGGAAGCCGCGCGGATGTCCGGCATCTTCGCGAGCCGGATGTCCACGCTGGCCTGGGCGATCGCCGGTGCCCTCGCGGCCTTCACCGCGATCCTCACCGCACCGACGCAGGGCTTCGTCGGTGCTGACAGCTTCGGTCCCGCGTTGCTGTTGCGCGCACTGACCGCCGCTGTCATCGGCCGGATGCGGAGCATGCCGATCGCTCTGGCCAGCGGTGTCGGTCTGGGCGTCCTCGAACAGCTGCTGCTGTGGAACTACCCGCAGTCGGGGCTCGTCGAGGTGGCCATGTTCCTCATTATTCTTGTGACGCTGCTGGTGCAGCGCCGGCGAGGAGGTCGCGACGAGGAGAAGGGCAGCTGGGCCGCGGTGCAGGGCCTGCGCGCGGTCCCGGAGAAGCTACGCGGCCTGTGGGCGGTTCGCGCACTGGGCCCGACCTTCACGATCACGGCCATCGCGGCGCTCGCGATCGTGCCGCTCTTCGTCTCCAACAGCCTGGCGGTGACCCTCACCGGCATCATCGCCTTCTCGATCGTCGGCCTGTCGATCGGTGTCCTGACCGGCCTCGGTGGGCAACTGACGCTCGGCCAGTTCGCTGTCGCCGCGATCGGCGCGGTCATCTCGTTCCAGGTGTCGAGTACCTCCGGCAACTTCGCGCTCGCGCTCCTCCTTGCCGGCCTTGGCGCGGGGCTCGTCTCGGTCGTGATCGGCCTGCCCGCGCTCCGCATCCGTGGCCTCATGCTCACCGTCACCACGCTCGGTTTCGCGCTCGCCGCCCCGGCGTGGCTGCTCACCCAGCAGTGGATGCTCGGGGAGGGGCAGGATCCCGGGAAACCCGCCGGCTGGCCGCTCGACGGCCCGCTGGACACCGGTGGTGACTACTACTACTTCGCGCTGGCGCTGTTCGTCGTATCCCTGGCCCTGGCGTGGAACATCCGACGCAGCGGTTTCCGCCGCCTGCTCGTCGCCGTCCGCGACAACGAGGAGAACGCGCGCGCGTTCGCCGTGCGGACGAGTCTCGTCAAGCTCCAGGGCTATCTGGTCGGCGGGTTCATCGCCGGCATCGGCGGCGCGACCTACGCGCACTCCCTGTCCAGCATCAGCGCTGGGTCGTTCCCGACGACCGCGAGCATCGACATCGCCGTCATGACGGTGCTCGGTGGCATGTCCGCGCTGATCGGGCCGGTGTTGGGGGCGATCTGGGTACTCGGCCTGCCGCTGCTGGACATCGGCAACATCGGGCTGGCCGCGACGAAGTTCGGCGTGCTGCTCCTCATCCTGTGGAAGCCCGGCGGTCTGATCCAGGTCTTCGCCCCGGTCCGGGACTGGATCGTGAAGTTCATCGCCCGACGGCACGGCATCGACCCCGAACCGTTGTACGCCGGCGACGACCCGGCTGACCCGACAGTGACGGCCCAAGGCGTCCGGATCAGCGATCTGCGCGTCAGCGAGCCCGGTCCGGCTCCTGCCAAGGGCGTGACGCTGCTTGAAGCGCGCGATCTTCGGAAGAGTTTCGGCGGCGTGCACGCTGTACGCGGGGTGTCGTTCGAGGTACGTGCCGGCGAGACGGTCGGCCTGATCGGTCCGAACGGCGCCGGCAAGACGACGACCTTCGAGCTGCTCGGCGGCTTCACCAAACCGGACAACGGTCAGGTTTTCTTCAACAGCACGGACATCAGCAAGGTCGGCCCGGAGGGACGCGCGCGGCGCGGACTGATCCGGTCGTTCCAGGACGCCGCGCTGTTCCCGACGATGACCGTGAAAGAGACCGTCATGCTCTCGCTTGAGCGGGTGCAACCGACCGGCTTCCTGACGTCGACGCTGGGCGTGATGCTCGGCGAACGGAAGAAGGAACGCCAGGCCCGTGCTCTCATCGCCGCGATGGGCCTCGACCGCTATCGGGACAAACCCATCCAGGAGCTCTCGACCGGCACCCGCCGCATCACCGAGATCGCCTGCCTCGTGGCGCTGCGGCCGACGTGCCTGTTGCTCGACGAGCCGTCCAGCGGCGTCGCCCAGCGCGAGACCGAGGCGCTCGGGCACCTGCTGGTCGAGCTCAAGCGCGAGCTCGACCTGACCCTCGTGGTCATCGAGCACGACATCCCGCTGATCATGGGGATCTCCGATCGCGTCATCGCGATGGCCGACGGCGGTCTCATCGCCGAAGGCCCACCGGACGTCGTCCGTACCCACCCGCGAGTCGTTGACGCGTATTTGGGCGGGAGCATCACCGCGATCGAGCGTTCCGGCGCGGCCCTCTGACGGGTGCGGGCTACTCGAGCCGGTCTGTCGGAACGGCGTCGAGCAACGCTTCCATCCGGGCCCGGATCGGGGCGGCGTTGTCGGCGGCCGTGAGGATGTAGGGCCGGTTGTGGATGATCGCGTCGACGACGAGCTCGCCCACGACCGACGGCTGAACACCCTGATCGCGCACCATGTTCTGGGCAGCTGCCAGGATCGTCTCGACCTTCGCCGAACGCTCCGGCGCGTCCGCCGGACGCAGCCGCCGGGCGTTGTCCAGGCCGTCAGTGGCCACCGGCCCGGGACAGAGGACGCTGACGCCGATCCCGTGGTGGGCCAGCTCCACGCGCAGCGACTCGCTCAGGCCGACCACCGCGAACTTCGAGGCGTGGTAGAGGAATCCTGACCTGTACAGCAGGGACTGGCCGTCGACGAAGAGACCGGCGGCCGAAGCGGTGTTGACGATGTGTCCACCGAGCCCGCGTTCGATCATCCGCGGCACGAACGCCTGGAGTCCGTTGTAGACGCCGTTCGCGTTGACTCCCATGACGTAGTCCCACAGGGTGTGGTCCATCCGTGCCGGCGAGACGGAGTCGAGGATGCCGGCGTTGTTGACGACGATGCTCACCGGGCCGAGCTCCGCCTCCACGGTGTCCGCGACTTCGGCATACCGCTGCCGATCGCGGACGTCGAGCCGGTAGGACCGGGCACGCGTCACCGTCGACAGCTCGGCCTCGGCTCGTCGCAGGGCCGGTTCGTCGAGGTCGGCCACCGCGACCGAGACACCCCAGCTGGCGAGCGCGCACGCGATGGCCAGCCCGATGCCGTTCGCTCCACCGGTGACGAAGGCCGTGCGGCCGGAGAGGGAATCCACTGTGTCCTCCAGAATCGGGGCTGCTCGCTTCCGCGGCAGTCTTGCGCCATCGTAGGCGTATCAGCGTAGTGTATGCCCATACGTGATGAGGGAGGTCCGCCCATGAGGATCCTCATTGGTCTTTCCGCACTGGCCCTCGCGCTCACTGTCACCGGCTGCGGTGGCAAGAGCGCGGAAGAGGGGGTCGGCGCCTGCAAGCTGCTGACCCCCAGTGACCTGGAGGCTACGTTCGACAGCCCGTTCCGCGACGGCAAGCCGACCCACCAGGACGACACCGGTGCCGACCAGTGTGTCTGGACGAGTTCGGGCGGGACCTTCTCGATCACCGTGCTGAGCCAGGACCGTCTGGCCGGCGCGTTCAAGAGCAACGGCATGAAGGTGGCCGACCTGTTCGAGCAGGCCAAGCTCGCGTATCCGAACGCCAAGGCCATTGACTTGGGCGACAAGGCTTTCGCCTCCGTCAGTGAGGTGCAGGTGCTGGATCGTGACACCTGGTACTCGCTGTCGTTCCACGGCGCCGGCACGGTCGAAAAGCTGACGGAGCTGGCCACCCGAGTGGTCCGCCGGCACTAACCCGCGGCGCGGAGATTGCCGCGGAGGCCTTGCCATTCGCAGGCGTATCTCCATAGTGTATCTGCATACGTTGACCACCGTGGCGACAGCCCTCCGGTGTTGAGTTGAGGAGTCAGGATCGATGATGCGTACACGGATGACCGTTCTCGCGGTCTGCGGCGCTGTTGTCCTGGCCGCGTGCGGGGGCGGCGGCAAAGATGCCAAGGCCGGCGGTTCGGGCTTCAAACCGACCACCGACGGTCCAATCGAGATCGGGATGCTGGTCACCGACACCCGCGCCGAAGTCGCGCGCAACGGCGTCGGGACCGTGAGTCCGTACCGCGACGAGGCGCATGCCATGGTCGACAAGGTCAATGCCGGCGGCGGCGTCAAGGGCCGGCAGATCAAGGTCGTCGACGACGTCATCGACTTCAGCGCCCCCAACCACGACACCGCGTTCGAAGCGGTCTGCCAGCGGTTCACCAAGGACAACAACGTCCAGGCCGTGGTCTACGACGGCGTCATCTACAACGACAGCTTCAACAGTTGCCTGACGAAGGCCGGCGTGCCGCTCCTCTACATGGGCCAGACCGGATCGACCGTGGGCGACGCGAAGGCGTTCAAGGACAACCCCGGCCTGATCGCGGTCAACGCGGTGAGTGTGACCCGCCGCGTCGAGACCATCATGAACAAGGCCATCGCGGCCAAGTACCTGCCCCGCGGCAGCAAGATCGGCGTCCTCGTCGAGGACTGCCCCTACAACGAGCGCGCCTACAACGAGACCCTGAAGCCGATCGCCGACAGGGGCGGCATCGAACTCGTCAAGGGCGAGGTCAAGTGCGCCCACGGGTACGCCGACAACGGGCCGACCCTCGCCCTGATCCAGTCGTTCGCGCTGAAGTTCAAGTCCCAGAACGTCGACAGCGTCATGTTGCTGACGTTGTACGAGAACGGGATCATCTACTACTTCGCGCAGGGCGCGCACGCGCAGAACTGGTCGCCGCAGTACCTGCTCTTCCACCCCCAGGCCAGTTCCGCCCAGATGGCCATCATCCCGCCCGAGCAGCTGACGAACATGCGCGGTTTCGGCGGCTTCCCCATCATGGATGTGACCGAGCCGCCGGCGCCGTCCGCGGCGCAGGCCGCGGTGCGTGACACCTGCATGGCGGACGCCCGCGCCGCCGGCCTGTCGGTCCAGAAGATCATCGACGAGATCACGGTCTACCAGACGTGCGACGCCGTGCGGCTGCTGCAGCAGGGGCTGACCAACAGCGGCGGCCTTGGCGGGACCGAGAAGCTCGTGGCCGGCATCGAGCAGATCGGGACGGGTTTCGTCAGCGCCCTCACCGTGGACGGTGCCACCAAGTTCGGGCCCGGCCGGCACGACGGCATGGAGCTGACCGCCGTGTCCAGTTTCGACAGTGGCTGCAAGTGCTTCAAGTACACGACCCCAGCAGGGCCGATCGGTTAAGGACGGACATGAACACGAAGAGCGAGACAGCGATGTGGGGACACACCGAGGACGGCTGGGGCAAGGTCGCGGACGCGTTCCGCGCGAACTTCGAGGGGAGTCCCGGCGAGGTGGGCGCGTCGTGCTGCGTCTACGTCGGTGGTCGTCCCGTCGTGGACCTCTGGGGCGGGCTGGCCGACAGCGAAACCCAGCGCCCCTGGCAGAAGGACACCATCTCCCTGCCCGCCTCCACGACGAAGGGCGCGACCGCGATCTGTGCGCACATGCTGGTGGAGCGTGGTGAGCTGGACCTGGACGCCCCGGTCGTCAAGTACTGGCCGGAGTTCGGCGCCAACGGCAAGGACCGGATCCCGGTGCGCTGGCTGCTCTCGCACCAGGCCGGCCTGCCGGTCGTCGACGGTCGGTTCACGTTCGAGGAGGCGTGTGCCGGAGACCTGGTGCTCCGTGCGCTGGAGGCTCAGCGGCCGGAGTGGGAGCCCGGAACCGAGCACGTCTACCACGCCCTCACCTACGGGTATCTGGTCGGCGAGGTGGTGCGTCGGATCTCCGGCAAGTCGCTCGGCACCTTCTTCGCCGACGAGGTGGCCGCTCCGCTCGGCCTGAACGCCTACATCGGGTTGCCCGAGGAGGAGGAAGCGAAGGTCGCCCGGATCGACCAGGCCGTCCCGCCCACCATGGAGAACTTGACCGCCGGGATGATCGAGACCACCGGACTCGACGCCGACACGGTCACCAGGTGGATCACCGCCGTGTGGGGCGAGGGCTCGATCCAGGCACGCGCCGGCTCGCTCGGCGGCGCCTTCGACAACATCGCCGAGGTGATGCACTCGCGCGCCTACCGCGCCGCCGAGTTCCCGGCCGCGAACATGCTCACGGACGCGCGATCGCTGGCACGCATGTACGCCGCCACCGTCAGCGAGGTCGACGGCGTGCGGCTGCTGAGTCCGGCCACCGTCGAGCGGGCCATCGAAGTCCAGACCGACCGGACCCGGATGCACGGCCTGCCCGCGGACCTGGACCTGCCGGCCGACCGGTCCTTCTACCTGTCGCTCGGGTTCTGGCGAGCCTGCCCGCCGATGCAGATGGCGGGGCCGAAGTCGTTCGGCCACCCGGGTTCCGGCGGATCGATCGCCTTCGGTGAACCCGATGCCGAGGTCGGCTTCGGCTACGTCACAAACCTGTACTCCTTCGCGCCCGGCGACCGGCGGGCCCGCGACCTCGCTGACGCGGTCCGGTCCTGCCTCGGGTGATGGGATACCTCGCATGACGGAACTCCAGGAGACAGTGCGGGAGCTGGTCGCCCGGTCCGGTGTCCCCGGTGCGGTGGTCGGCGTCCTTGAGGACGGCCGGGTCGAGACCGCGGCGGCCGGCGTCGCGAACCTGAACAGCGGCGTCGAGATGACGCCGGACACGCTGTTCCTGACCGGATCGATCACCAAGGTCTGGACCACGACGCTGCTGATGTCGCTCGTCGAGCAGGACCTGGTCGACCTCGACAGTCCGGTGCGGCGCTACCTGCCGGATCTCGTCCTGCGTGACCCCGGGGTCGCGGACGCCCTCCTCGTCCGACACCTCGTCACCCACTCGACCGGAATCGACGCGTCGGACCTGATCGCCGACGTCGGGGACGGCGACGCGGCGATCGCGAACTGGGTGCCGTTGCTGCGCGATGTCGGTCAGCTGTTCGCGCCGGGGGAGTACTTCTCCTACAACAACGCCGGCTTCGTGCTGGCCGGCCGGATCATCGAGGTGGTCACCGGGGAGAGCTTCGCCACCGCCATGCGGCACCGGGTGTTCGCGCCGCTGGGTCTGGAACGCAGCATGTTCACGGCCAAGGAGGCGATCCTGCACCGGACGGCGATCGGCCACTCGCCGGGCGAGGGCGGCATGGTGCCGAGCAAACTGTTCATGCTGCCCGAATGCCTTGGCCCGGCGGGCACGACGCTGATCACCTCCGTGCAGGACACGCTGACCTTCGTGGCCAGCCACCTGCCGACCCATCCGGCGGCCAAGCGCTTGCTCAACCCCGAGTCGGTCGACCGGATGGCCGCCCACCACCTCGACTTCCCGGTGCCGGAAACCGGTTCGGTCGGGCTCAGCTGGTTGCGCAAGCAGTACGGCGATCGCGTCGCGCTCACCCACGGCGGGGGCTCCTACGGCGGCGTCGCGATGGTCGGCGCCCTCCCGGACAGCGGCACCGCCTACATCGCCTACGCGAACGGGGGCGCGGCGTCGATGCCGTTCCACCAGGATCTCGCCGAGGCACTGTGGCACGACCGGTTTGGTCTGTCCACACTGGATGCCCCGGACGTTTCCGGCCCGGCGCCGGCGCCGAGCCGGTACCACGGCCGGTACGTCTGCTGGGGCTGCGAACTGGTGATCACCGACGACGGCGACGCACTGTCCTATCAGGCCAGGTTCACCGACCCGGTGCTCGGCCGCAACCGGTCGGATCCGCCGCCGGTCCGGCTGCGACCGGTCGGCGAACACGGCCTGGCCATGGCCGACCACCCCAACCAACCGCCGTTCGGCTACAGCGTCGGGGACGACGGAACCGGACACCCGGAGTTCCTGTTCCTGATGGACCGGCTCGTCCGCCGCGTGGGCGACAGCTGACACCGACGAAAGCTCTGGAGGATCTTGATGACCGAACAGTTCGGCACGTTCGACTTCGGCCTGGCCGAGGCGCAGGAGGAGCGTGCCGCACGGCTGCATCGCGAGTGCGTCATCGTCGATGCCCTGTTCCAGGGCCCGGTCGGGTACCGGGTGTTCGACGAGGAGATGCACAAGGAGCTGCGTTCGGCACTGGCCGCGCGAGGCGGCGACAAGCTGGGTACCTTCGGGGACGGCCTGATGCTGCCCGTCCGCCGGGCGTTCGAGGGTCGGCTGGACGCGGTGAAGGACCACTGGGACGCGAGCGGCATCACCTGTGGCAACCGTCAGGTGGAACTGGCGGACGATCACGATTCCTGGCAGCTCAGCTTCGGGTTCATGCAGAAGCAGTTCGACTACTTCCCGTGGCTGACCAAGGCGCTGACCGCCGCCGACATCCGCCGCGCGCACCAGACCGGCACCCACGCCGGCCTGGTCAGCAGCCAGGTCATGTTGGGTCCGTGGCGTGACTTCGACATGCTGCGCTACGCGCACGACGCCGGCCTGCGGATGTGCCAGCTCACCTACAACAACATGACCAAGGTCGGGGCCGGCTGCACGGAGCGCACTGACGCCGGCCTGTCGTCGTTCGGCGTCGCGAGCGTCAAGGTCATGAACGAACTCGGCATCATCGTCGACACGGGCCACGTCGGCCGGCAGACCACACTCGACGCGTGCGAGGTGTCGGAGAAACCAGTCGTCGCCTCACACACCGCGGCGCAAGGCGTGTTCAAACACGCGCGCGGAAAGAGCGACGAAGAGTTACGTGCGATCGCGGGCACGGGCGGGTTCATCGGCGTCGTGGCCGTTCCCTTCTTCCTCGCCACGGGATCGTCGGTCACCATCAACTCGATGCTCGACCACATCGAGTACGTCGCCGAAGTGGCCGGCGTCGACCATGTCGGGATCGGCACCGACTGGCCCCTGCAGCTGCCCGAGTGGATGCTGCGCGATCTCGTCCAGCCGATCTTCGCCGAGACCGGCTTCCGGCCCGAGGACGGCCTGGTCGCGACCCAGGGAATGATCGGGTTCGACGACTACCGGGACTTCCCGAACATCACCCGCGGCCTCGTCGGGCGCGGCTGGTCGGACGAGGACATCGCCAAGGTCCTCGGCACGAACTTCCTGCGCGTGATGGAAGCCGTCTGCGGTTGACCCACTGTTGTGCCGAGGCGCGCTGCTCGATCCTGATGAGCAGCGCGCCTCGCGAGTCAGGACGCTCGCTCGTCCTTGACGACAACCCCGTTCTGCAGCGCGAGCACGACACTGTCCGGCTCGGCGAACACGGCGGGGTTTTCCAAGGGGTTCTCGGCGAACGCGACGATGTCCGCCTGCTTGCCGACCTCCAGGGTGCCGATCTCGCTGTCGAGCCCGAGGAGGCCGGCGTTGACTCGCGTGGCCGCGATCAGCGCTGCCATGGGCGATTCGACTGCTGCTCGCAGGGTCAGTTCTTCCCCCCGACGGCTCTGGTCGGGCCCGATGATGTCCGACCCGAGTCCGATTCGGACACCGGCGGCCTTGGCGGCGAGGAGTCCGTCGGTCATCGCGGCGCGCACCTGTGCCGCTCGCTCGGCGAACTCGGTGGGCAGGCCGAGCCCGTCGACGTTCCTGATCACCGCTTCGACGGCGGCGAGCGTGGGCACGAGGGAGACCTGGCGGGCGGCCATGAGCGCGGCCGTCTCCTCGTCGATGCCGGTGCCGTGTTCCACGCATCGCGCACCTGCCAGGACGGCGTTGCGGATGCCTTCGACGTTGTGGGCGTGGACGGTGACGTAGGTGCCTCGGGCGGTGGCCTCGGCGACGGCCACCGCGATCTCGTCGAAGCTGAACTGCGTGTCGGTCAGCTTGTCGTGCTTGGAGATGACGCCACCGGTGACGCACAGCTTGAGGAACTCGGCACCGCTCCGGAAGGATTCGCGGGCGTTCTTCCGCATCTGGTCGGGCCCGTCCGAGAGCGTCGCCAGTGACCGCAGGCCGGGAACCACCCGGCCCTGCCACATCTCGGCGGGCTCCCACTCGGCCGCGTAGTGGCCGTGTCCGCCGGTCTGGCAGTGGATGGGGCCGCACTGCACGATCCGGGGCCCGGCGATCTTGCCCGACGCGACGACCTGGGCGAGGCCGGCGTCGATGCCGCCGCAGTCCCGCACGGTGGTGAAACCGGTGCGCAGGGTCTGGGCGCAGTTGGCGAACATGTCGGCGGCGATCTCCGCGACGGACATGCCGAACCCGACGCTTGCCTCCAACCGGCTGGCCAAACCCATGTGCACGTGGGCGTCGATCAGGCCGGGGGTCACGGTGAGGCCGGCGCAGTCGACGACTTCGGCGTCGGCCGGGGCGGTTCCGCCGATCTGGGCGATCCGCCCGGCTTCGACGAGAAGTCCGGCGACTTCGGGGTCGGGCCCGGTCGCGGTGATCAGAGTGGCGCCGTTGAGCCAGAGCCGGGCGGTCATGGGCAGGGTGCTCCTTCAGGCGTTCGTGGACTTTTCCACCCGAACCGTTCGTCTGGGTATAGACATACACTATGATCGTACGCAAGGCTGCGCAAGGGCGCCGCCGACGCCGGATCGAACAGGGGGCAAGTCTTGACGCCACAACCGAAGGTGCAGAAGTCGCAGCGGTTGCCACGCGGTGCGCTCGACCGGGACACGGTGATCGCCGCCGCGCTGGAGATCGCGGATCGCGACGGTCTCAGCGGCGTCACGATGGCCCGGGTGGCCGAGGCGCTGGGGGGCAGCCCGATGTCGCTCTACCGGCACCTGAACGACAAGCAGGAACTGCTGGACGCCGTGGTCGACCTCGCGCTGTCCGAGTCGCCGCGGATCGCTCAGGACGGCCGGCCCTGGCGGGTGCGTCTGGAGGAGTTCGCGTCGGAGTCCCGGCTGAACGCGTTGCGGCACCCGGCCCTCATCGAGATCCACCTGGAGAACACCGTCCGCGGGCCGGGCGCGGCCGCGGTCGGACTCGACGTCATCGACCTGCTGCACCAGGCCGGGTTCGACGAGGACTCGTCGATCCGCGCGTTCATGGCGCTGCGCAACTACCTCCTCGGCGCCATGGCCTGGGAGGTCTCGAGGTTCCGCGGCGGCGGCGAGGAGTTCGCCCACCAGGTGTCCGACACGTTCGTGCACGAGGACACACCGGTGGACTCGCCGCTGCGCCGCCTCGGCGAAGTCCTCTCCGTGGACCCGGAGGGGCAGTTCATGTTCGGGCTCGACCGGCTGCTCGACGGGTTCGAGACCGAGCTGCGGCGAATCAAACGAAAGGCTGGACAGAAGCAGTGACGGCTCAGCTGACAGACCTCTATCGTCGACCGACCTTCCCCGACATGGTCTCGCGCTCGCTGCAGCTCGAACCGGATCGCGTCGCGTTCATCACCGCGACCGGTGAGATGTCGTACGAACAGCTGCGCCGGCTGATCGCCCGGATCGCGTTCGCCATGCAGGACGCCGGGGTCAAGTCGGGGGACGGCGTGGCCATGGTCGCCCCCAACCGACCCGAGGCGTTCGCCACGCTGATCGCCGCGATGTCGTTGGGAGCGCGGTACACCCCGTTGCATCCGATGGGCTCCTTGGCGGACCACGTCGCCGTCTGCGCCGACGCCGAGATCACGACGATCGTCGCTGACTGGTCGCGGTACGGCGAACACGCCGCGGCTCTCGCGGCCGACCTGGAACTGCGTCCGCAGGTGCTGCACATCGGCGGCGGTTCGTCGTCGGACGTGCTGGCCGGCCCCGATACGGACGAGCCCATTCCCGCGCTGGCGCGCGAGTCCGACATCGGGATGCTCGGCTATACCGGCGGGACCACCGGCCGGCCCAAGGGCGTGATGCTCCCGCATCGTTCGCTGGTCACGCACCTCCACCTCGCTCTGGCGCACTGGCAGCTGCCCACCGAGATCCGGTTCCTCGGCACGACGCCGTTGACCCACGCGCTCGCGGGCGTCGTGCCGACGGTGCTGCACCAGGGCGGAAGTATGGTGCTCGCCAAGGGTTTCAATCCAGTGGAGTTCTGCGAGGCCGTCCAGCGACACCGGATCACGGCGACCATGCTGGTGCCGAGCATGATCTACGTGCTGCTCGACCACCTCGCCGAGCACCCCGCGGATCTGTCGAGCCTGCAGACGATCCTCTACGGCTCGGCGCCGATGTCACCCGACCGGCTGGAGCAGGCTCTCGACGTGTTCGGGCCGGTGTTCGTGCAGTTCTTCGGACAGAGCGAGGCGCCGAACTCCGTCACGGCCCTCCGCAAGGAGGATCACGACCTGGGGCGGCCCGAGCGGCTCGCCTCCTGCGGAAAGCCGCACCCGACGCTGGACGTCGCCGTCCTCAACGACGACGACCAGCCTTGCGGAGTCGGCGAGCGGGGTGAGGTCTGCGTGCGCGGTCCGCTGGTCATGGACGGCTACTGGAAGCAGCCCGAGGTGACCGCGGAGACCTTCCGCAACGGCTGGCTGCACACCGGCGACGTCGGCTACTTCGACGCGGACAACTTCCTGTATCTCACCGATCGCAAGAAGGACCTGGTGATCAGCGGCGGGTTCAACGTCTATCCGCGCGAAGTCGAGGACGCGATGGCGACGCATCCGGCGGTCGCGGGAGCGGCGGTGATCGGTGTTCCGGACCCGAAGTGGGGCGAGGCGGTGATGGCGTTCGTCGTCCGGACCCCTGGTGCGACCGTGACACCCGAGGAGCTCATCGCCCACGTCCGCGAGCTCAAGGGACCCGTGCACGCCCCGAAACGCCTCGAATTCATGGACGCCCTGCCGCTCACCGGCCTGGGCAAGATCGACAAGAAGCAACTGCGGGCGCGTTTCTGGGGCGACCGCGACCGAGCCGTGAACTGAGGAGAATCGATGAGCACCGCAACGGTCGCACGGCCGCGCTGGGTCGATGACGAGGGGGCCGCACTGGGCGCGGTCGCCCGCGACTTCTTCCACACCGAGGTCGTCCCGCACCTCGAACGCTTCGACCAGCAGAAGTACGTGGACCGGGAGGTGTGGCGCAAGGCCGGGGCGCTCGGGCTGCTGTGCTGCGAGGTGCCCGAGGAGTACGGCGGCGGAGGCGGCACGTTCGCGCACGATGCCGTCGTGTTCAGCGAGCAAGCCCGGTCCGGCGACACCGGGCTGGGCAACTCGGTCCACAGCGGGGTGGTCGCCCCTTACCTCGTGGCCTACGGCTCCGAGGAGCAGAAAATGCGCTGGCTGCCCGGGATGGCGTCGGGCGACATCATCGGCGCGGTCGGCATGAGCGAGCCCGGGGCCGGCACCGACCTCAAGAACGTCACGACACGTGCCACGCGCGTGGGCGACCACTATGTACTCAACGGGTCGAAGACGTTCATCAGCAACGGTGGGCAATGCGATCTCGTCATCGTGGTCGCCAAGACCGACCCGTCCGCGGGTCGCCACGGGATCTCCTTGCTCGTCGTGGAAACGGCGGACACGCCCGGATTCCGGCGTGGGCGGGTGCTCGACAAGTTGGGCATGCACAGCCAGGACACCGCGGAGCTGTTCTTCGACGACGTGCGGGTGCCGCCGGAGAACCTGCTGGGCGAGGAGGGCGCGGGATTCAGCATGCTGATGCGCGACTTGCCCAGGGAGCGCCTGGTGCTCGCCGTCAACGCGGTGGCGGCCATGGAACGCGCGCTTGAGGAGACCATCGCCTACACGAAGACCCGTGAAGTCTTCGGCGCGCCGCTGTTCGCCATGCAGCACGTCAAGTTCGAGCTCGCCGAGCTGGCAACCGTGGTCCGGACGTCCCGGGTCTTCCTGGACGACTGCGTCGAGCGGTTCGTCGCCGGCACGCTCGATCCGGCGACCGCGTCGATGGCGAAGTGGTGGTTGAGCCAGAACCAGTGCGACGTCGTCGATCGGTGTCTCCAGCTGTTCGGCGGGTACGGCTACATGCGGGAGTACCTCATCTCCCGCCTGTACGCCGACGCGCGCGCCCAGAAGATCTATGGCGGAGCCAACGAGGTGATGAAGGACCTCATCGCCCGATCGCTATGAAAGTGCCCACTTCGGACGATGTCGCGGCGGCCGCGGACCGGATTCACGGTCACGTGCGAAGGACACCGGTCATCGAGGTTTCGCCCGGGACGTTCGGCGTCGACGCACCGCTGGTGCTCAAACTCGAACTGTTACAGCACTCCGGGTCGTTCAAACCCCGGGGAATCTTCAACCGGGCCCTGACCCAGGACGTGCCCGCTGCGGGCATGGTCATCGCCTCGGGCGGGAACGCCGCGCTCGCCCTGCTGCACGTGGGCAGGCAGCTCGGCCATCCCGTCGAAGTGTTCGTTCCGGAAACTGGACCGGCGGTCAAGATAGCTAAGTTGCGCCGCTACGGTGCGCCCGTGCACCAGGTCGGCCGTGATTTCGCGGAGGCCGTGGTGGCGTGCGAGCGCAGGGCAGCCGAGACCGGAGCCCTGCTCATGCACGCCTACGACCAGCCGGCGGTCGTCGCCGGCCAGGGCACTGTCGGACTGGAGTTGGAGCAGCAGTGCCCGGACGTCGACACAGTGCTCGTGGCGTGCGGTGGCGGCGGTCTTGTCGGCGGGATAGCCGCCTGGTTCGACGGCCGCGTGCGTGTGGTGGCCGTCGAGGCGGCGGGCTCACCCACGCTCGCCGCGGCCCGCGCGGCAGGTGAACGGGTGACGATCAGCGTCGGCGGTGTCGCCGCCGACGCGCTGGGCGCGAGCCAGATCGGCGCCATCGCGTGGGAGATCGCCCAGCGCGCTATCGACGACGTCGTGGTCGTGCCGGGGGAGGCGATTCTCGATGCGCGCCAACGCCTGTGGGACGAGCTGAGGATCTGCGCCGAGCCAGGCGCCGCCGCGCCGCTCGCCGCCCTCATCGACGGAGGCTACGTGCCCGCGGCGAACGAACGCGTCGCCGTGGTCGTGTGCGGCGGCAACAGCGACCCGGCAACCCTGACCTGAACGGAAGGTGCTGGCACCCATGACCGATCCCCGTCTACTGCACACTGACGCTGTCGTGGTCGACACGCACAACGACCTGATCCTGCTGGTGGACCACTTCGACCGACGGCACCAACGTGACCATTTCGCCCAGTTCTGGCTGCCGGAGCTGCGGGCCGGCGGCGTCGACGTGCAGGTGCTGCCCATCTGCATCGACCTTGAGTTCCAGTCCGAGGGGGCGCTGCGCCGGACGTTGCTGCTGGTGGAACGGATCCATGAGCTCGCCGCCGAACACAGCGACGACGTGGCGGTGTGCCTGACCGGCGCCGACGTCGACGCCGCGACCGCGTCCGGGCGCATCGCCCTGATCATCGCCCTGGAAGGCGCCCATGCGATCGGGCAGGACCCCGCACTGGTGCGCACCATGGCCCGGGTGGGTGTCCGGGTGGTGTCCATCGCGCACCTGGGCCGCACCTTCCTGGCCGACGGCAGCGGCCTGGACGCGACCTCGCGCGGCGGCCTGACTCCGGAGGGTGTCACCGCGCTTCGCGAGATGGACGAGGTGGGCATCGTCTTCGACATCAGCCACCTCGGCATCGCCGGCGTCGAGGACGTGCTTTCCCTGGCGACGCGGCCGTTCCTGGCCACGCACTCGGCGTGCCTCGGCATCACCGACAGCCACCGCAACCTCGGCGACGAGCAGATCAAGGCGATCGCCGGGCTCGGCGGGGTGATCGGGGTCGCGGCCGCCATCCCGTTCTTCATCGACCCGACCAGTCCGTCGGCCGACCGCGTCGTCGACCACATCGAGCACGTCATCGACGTGGCCGGCATCGATCACGTGGGCCTGGGGCCGGATTTCATCGACGACTACTACCAGAATGTGCTCGGCGGCTGGGTCGGCGGCTGGGCTCCCCCGACCTACGGCCACTCGTACCGGCCGGCCGAGATCGCCCGCCCCTCGGACCTGCCGAAGATCACCGAGGTGATGGTGCGCCGCGGGTTCGCGGAGTCGGACATCCGCAAGGTGCTCGGCGAGAACGTGTTGCGCGTTCTCCGTGAGGTGATGGGAAAACCGACCAGATGACCGTCTCAGACGAGCTCCAGTACGTGCTGAGGAGCAGGGAGCCGCGCACGCCGGCCACGTTCGCCGTCGCCGACATCACGATCGAGACAGTGTCCGTGACGATGCGGGACGGCGTGCGGCTCGCCACCGATCTGTACCTGCCGCCGGAGTCGCCCGCCCCGGTGATCGCGGTGCGTACACCGTACGGTCGTGACGCCGACCGGCTGGTGGCGGTCTTCATCGCGTTCGCGCGCCGAGGCTATGTCGTTGCGGTGCAAGACCTTCGCGGCACGGGCGACAGTGAACCCGAGGACCACGACTTCTACATGTTCGAGCCCGAGGACGGGTACGACTTCGTCGAGTGGGTCAGCGTCCAGGGCTGGTGCGACGGGTTCATCGGGTCGGTCGGCGGCTCGTACGTCGGCCAGGTGCAGTGGCCGATGGCGACCCACCCGAAGATGACCACGATCCTGCCGGAGGTCAGCGGGATCGGGGTCGGGGTCAAGACGGCGTCGTACCACATGGTGCTCAACGCCCTCGCGCGCTCGATCGGCCACGGTGAGGGCAAGACGGACATCCCGTTCTGGCAGTTGGAGCCGATGATGCTGGCCGAGACGTTGTCGACCGGCTTGTTCAACGAGCCGTTCGACAGTCCGTCGCTGGCCGAGTTGGCGGAGTCGTTCCCCGCGCTCAAGGGCTTGTCCCCGGTTGAGGCGCAGGCCTGGTTGTGGGCGCACTACTGCTCGTTGACGTGCGCGGAACGGGCCGACTTCATCCGTGGCGTCACCGGGTCGACCCACGTCACCATGGTGGACGTCGAGCAGATCGGGCCGCTGCTCGGCCAGGGCGTCTCGATCGACCGGCACACGTTGCCCGCGGTCGACCCGGCCCGGCAGGTCGCCGACTTCCAGGCGATCCCGTTGCTGCGCACCGGCTGGTACGACTGGTTCGTCAACGACGCGTTGGCCACCTGGGAGCTTCTGCGCGAGCACGCGCCCGAACCGTTGCGCTCCCAGGCCCGGATCGTCATCACCCCGTCCGCGCACAACCAACCCGGGTACAAGGAACGGATGGGGGAACACCCGGAACTGCAGCACAACCACTGGTCCAATGTGGACTTCACGCTGAGCTGGTACCAGACCGTGCGGGAGGGCTCCATCGACGACTGGCCGCGCGTCATCTACTACCTCATGGGCGCCAACGAGTGGCGCGGCGCGGACGACTGGCCGCTTCCTGAGGCCGTGGAAACACGGTACTACCTGGGCGCCGACGGGACGCTGAGCACGGCGGCCCCGCTGGCGCAGCAGGCCGCGGACCAGTACGTCTACGACCCGCTGGACCCGACCCCGACCGTGGGCGGCAGCATCGTCTCCTGGGTCTATCCACCTGGAAGCGTGGACGTCAGTGTGGTCCAGCAGCGTGACGACGTCCTCACCTACACGACCGAGCCGCTGGAGCATGACGTCGACGTCGTGGGCAAACTGGGGATGGTGCTCTACGCGAGTTCGTCCGCAGTGGACACTGACTTCGTCGCGCGGCTCAGCGATGTCGCCCCGGACGGGCGGGCCGTCCAGCTGCAGAACGGTCTACTGCGGGCGAGGTATCGCGACCTTGACCGTGGCGCCGAACCGCTTGTGCCCGGCGAGATCTACCGGCTGGAGGTCGACATGTGGGCGACCGCGAACAGGTTCAGGGCCGGCCATCGGATCCGCGTCGACATCAGCTCCGCGGACTTCCCGCGGTTCGACCGGAACACCAACCTGGGTGGTGCGTCAGGAGATCCGGTCGCGGCGACCCAGATCGTCCACCGGGACGCGGCGCACCCCTCACACGTAGTACTGCCCATCTGTCCGGCCACGTGAGCGTCGAGGATCGAATGTCCTACCAGTACCTGGCCGTGGAGGAACACGGCGCGACCACCGTCGTGACGATGAACAAGCCACCCGTCAACGCGGTGAACCTGGCGATGTACGAGGAGATCCGCGACCTCTTCGGCCGGTTCGACGAAGTGCTGTCCGGGGTGAAGGCGGTCGTGCTCACCAGCGCCCTCAAGCACTTCTGCGCCGGGAACGAGGTCGAGGAGTTCTTCACCCTGTCCGAGGCCAACGCGGCGGGACGGATGCGGCTGGTCCGGGACGCCTTCGCGGCGATCTACGACTGCCCGGTTCCGGTGGTCGGCGCGGTCCGTGGGGCGGCGCTGGGTACCGGTCTGGCGATCGCGGCGAGCTGCGATGTGGTCGTGGCCGGGGAAAGTGCTCGGTTCGGGACGCCCGAGGTGAGCGTCGGCGTGATGGGCGGAGCCGCCCACCTCGGCCGCCTGGTTCCGCAACCGGTCGTGCGGGCGATGTACTTCACGGCCGAACCGTGGCCCGCCGCCGACCTCGTCCGGTTCGGGTCCGTGCTGCGGGTCGTCCCGGACGACGAAGTGCTGGACACGGCGCTCGGCCTGACCGAGAAGATGACGCGGCACAGCCTGGCCGCGCTGCGCCACGCCAAGGAGTCGTTGAACACCGTCGAGTTCATGGACCTGAAGGCCGGCTACGAGTTCGAGCAACGGATGACTGGGCGGCTCGCCGCCGAGCCCGACGCCAAGGAAGCCGTCGCCGCGCTCCGCGAGAAGCGGGCGCCGGTCTATCGAGACCACCGATGACCGCTGGCGTCGTCGACTCGTTGTGGGTGTACCCGGTCAAGGGCGCCGTGGGCGTGCCGGTCGGCGAGGTCGACGTCCTGCCTAGCACCGGCGCGCTGCACGACCGTTCACTGGCGATCGCGCGCGGCGACCAGTCCGTGCCGCCCCGGACGACGTGGCGGCCGCGATCGGCCTTCAAGCAGGTGGCCCGCGATCCGGACATGACACAGGTGACGGTGACGATGCTCAGACCCGACGTGGTCGAGCTACGCCACCGCGCTCACCCGGACGGGGTGCGTTCGGACCAGCCTGATGAAGACCAGGAAGCCGTTCTGCGCCAGTGGTTCGGGGAGCCTGGGCTGCGTCTCGTCCACGCCGACACGACGGGCCTGTGGGACTGTGTGGACGCCGAACTGTCGCTGCTCAATCTGGCCTCGGTGCGTGCGCTCGAAGGAATGGCCGGCCGTGCGCTCGACCCCCGGCGATTCCGCGCCAACGTCCACCTGGACGGCCTGTCCGCGTTCGCCGAACTGTCCTGGGTGGGGCGGCGGATCCGGCTCGGCGACTGCGAAGTCGAGGTGATCCGACCCATCCAGCGTTGCCGTGCGACGTCCGCGAACCCGAGTACGGGGGAGCGGGACGTCGAGCTCCCTTCCCTGCTCGCCCGCGCCGTCGGCCACCCGAACATGGGTGTCTACGCGCGCCTGGTCGAGCCCGCGCGGCTTCGCGTCGGCGCTACAGTCGCCGTGGGTGGCGTTGACGGGCTGCGGGATGAGGCGACGCACACCTGGCCGCGGGAGGCCGAGGTCCTTGAGACGGTTCGCGAGGACGCCCGGACGGTCAGCCTGTGGCTCCGCGACCCCTACCTGCTCCCGGTGACGGCCGGCCAGCACGTCCGGGTGCACCTGCCCACCGCGGACGGCGGGCTGACCTGGCGCGCCTACAGCGTCTCCGGCCGGCGGGACGACCGGCTGCGGATCACGGTACGGCTGCGCGGGTTGGTCTCGAAGCGCCTCGCGTCGCTGGCCAGCGGCGACCGCTTGCTCGTCTCGGGTCCGTACGGAGCCCCTGCGTTCTCCCGAGAGCAGCTGCCGTTGTACTTGGTCAGTGCCGGCATCGGGATCACCCCCGTGGCCGCGGTGGTGCAGCAGCTGGTGGCGGCCGCCGACAGCCGCCCGGTCTCCGTGCTGCACGTCGACGCCAGCAAGGAAAGCGCGGCGCTGTGGCCCGAGGTTGCCGAGCACACCCGGCGATCCGGCGGGACGGCCACGCTCTTCGAGACAAGGACGGCCGCACGACGTCCCACCGCGCGCGACATCGTCGACATCCTGCCCGGCAACGCACAGGCACTCGTGTGCGGCTCGACCGACTTCGTCGACATGGTGTCCCGGGCCCTCCAAGGAGCTGGGGTCGACGCGGGCCGGATCCATGCCGACCCGTTCCTCTCGCCCGCGACCGACCCACCTGTCCGACGACCCGCGCCGACTCCAGGCCCACACCCGGTGACGTACCTGCCCGAAGGCACGACGGCAACCTGGACGGACGCCGATGGCACACTCCTTGAACTGGCCGAGCACCACGGGATACCAGTGCCCTTCTCCTGCCGCGCCGGCGCTTGCGGCACCTGCGCGCTCGACCTGGTGCGGGGCGACGTCTCGTATCTCGTCGATCCGGCGCTGCCGCCGGGTTCGCGAGTGCTGGCCTGCTCCGCGGTGCCCACCGGGCCGGTCACGCTCAAGCGGGTGTCGCCTTGACTTGCGTCGCGTGTCGAGGCGGCGCACCGAAGTTTTCGACGCTCGTCGTTTCAGCCGCGGCCCGCGGTCCGGGAGCATCCACACCATGAAACCCACTCCGGCCAGTGAGCGGGTCCGGATCCGGCGACGTCCCGCGCGCGGATCGTACGACCTGGACCTGGTTCGCTCGATCTTCGACGACGCGCTGCTCTGCCATGTGGCCTTAGTGGACGCCGGTGATCCGGTCGTCCTGCCGACCTTGCACGTCCGGATCGGGGACGAGCTGCTGATCCATGGCGCCCGGCAGAACAGGATGATGACCAGGGTCGCGGCCGGGGCACCGGTGTGCGTCGAGGCCACAGTGGTCGACTCGCTCGTCCTGGGACGCAGCGTTCTGCAGAACTCGGTCAACTATCGATCCGCCGTCGTGATGGGCGAGGGGCGAGCTGTCGAGGATCCGGACGAGGTGCTGCCGCGGATGCACGCGCTCATCGACAAGTGGACTCCGGGCCGGCTCCCGTTCCTTCGTCCGCTCACCGACGCCGAGCTGCGATCCGTGCTGCTCGTTTCGGTCCCGATCACCGAGGTGTCGGCGAAGGTACGCACCGGGGACGCCCACGATGTGGACGCCGACCGATCCCGGCCGGTCTGGGCGGGTCAGCTTCCGCTCCGGGTGGTCGCCGGTGCCCCGGTGCCGGACGACCACGTGCCGACCGGGATGCCCGTTCCCGACCACCTGGTGGGATGGGGTGAGGGCCGATCCGGGGTGTGAGAACGGCTCGGGTGGATACCATGGTGACCATGGTGTCCGAGCTGCAGCGTCTGGCTGACGCGCTCGGCCACAGCCTGAAGCGCAACGTGTCCGTCGACGACCCGACGATGCACCAGATCGCGTTCTCGTCCCATGTGTACGAACCGATCGACCTGCTCCGGCAACGGTCGATCCTGCGGAAGGACCTGCCTCCCGAGGTGGTTGCGTGGCTCCGCGCCGCCGGTGCTTTCAACGCCCAAGGGCCGTTGCGGCCGCCGCTCAACGAGGCCATCGGCGCGACCGAGCAGCGCTTGTGCCTCCCCATTCGGCACCACGGGCTGCTGGTCGGCTTCCTGTGGGTGATGGAGGGGACGGACGCTGTCTCCGACGACGAACTCGCCACGGTACTCAGCGCGGTCGACAGTCTCGCGGTGGTCATGCGGCGCGAGCAGTTGGCCGGTGAGGTCCGCCGCGCCCAGGTGCGGGAGCTGGCGACCGAGCTGATCTTCGCCGCGGACGCGTCCGCGCGGCGGGCGGCGGCCGAGAAGGTGTTGGAGGCCGAGCTTTTCGTGCCGAACGAGCCGCTGTTCGTCCTCGTCGTCTCCCTGCACGCGGATCGCAGAGCGATGTCCGATGAGGAGCGCGGTACGTTGGACGGCCTGCTCGACCGCGTCAGTCGCAGGCTCAGTGACCGGCGGCAGCTGGCGCTGTCCCGGCGCGACCACGGAATCCTGGTGCTCTCCGGCCGGGATCCGCTGATCGGTGGCCGCGCCCGGGATCTGCTCTATCAGGACCTGCTCGCCGACCTGGTCCGCGACCTGCCGGGGACGAGCCCGTTGGTTGGGATCGGCGACGTCGTTGACGACCTCGCGGACGCCAACCGTTCCCATCGTGACGCCGAGCGGGCGGTGCGGGTCGCTCGTCTCGTCGACGGCGTGGGGTCGATCGTGCGAGCCGACCAGCTCGGCGTTTACGGTGTGCTCGCCCGCATCCCGGCGGAGGACCTGGACGCGTCGACCGTGCCGCCGGGGCTCCTTGACCTCCTGGGCTTGGGCGCCAAGGGCAAGCAGCTGATTGACACGCTTGAGGCCTATCTCGACAACGCCGGCGACGGGCCGGCGACCGCCGAGCAGTTGTTCGTCCACCGGACCACCCTCTACTACCGACTCCAGCGGATCGAGGAGCTGACCGGCGCCCGGCTGTCGAACGGCGAGGATCGACTGGCGTTCCATCTCGGCCTCAAGATCGCGACCCTCCTCGGGCTGCGAGCGCCCTGACGCCTACCCGGTCACGGCCGGCCGGCCGGAGATCTGGATCGCCCGTGAGCCGCCCGGATCGTCCACAGAGGACGCCGTGAACACGTTGTCGAACGGGCTCACGTGGACGAGGCGGCTGCCCGGAACCACGTCGCCGTCCTCGACCGCCAGGATGTAGCGAGCACACGTGCCAGTGCCGCACGGTCCCAGGTTCAGGATCGCGTCGCCCCAGATCACCGCGCTCGTCGTGCGTGCGGACTTCACCGGTGTGGTGAGCAGGAGCATGTTCGGGCGCGCTGGGCCCGCGCTGAGGGCTTTGAGGAGAGCTGAGCCACGCTCGGTGAGAGTGTGCGCCGCCGCGGCGGAGATCTCGACCGCCAGCTCGGCGGCGGACACCGCGGCGAAGACGTTGCCGCCAACCGACACGGTACGGACCCGGAGTCGCTTGCCTTCGTAGTCGACTTCGGCGACGTCGACCCGAGAGGTCCCCGGAGGCATGGTGAGGACGACGCGGGCGTCCTTTGCGGACCGAGCGGTGATCAAGCCCGCGCCTGTCTCCAGCCGCACCTCAGGTCGGGACTCGAGAACGAGCATCGCGGCGAACATGCTCGCCTCACCGCAGCCACCGAGCGGTCCGTCGGCGGCCACGAAGACCAGCCCGTGATCCGCGTCGCTGTCGACGGGCGTGACCAGGACGGCGACGATCGCGCCGGGATCCCCGGCATGCACGTCGAAATAGTCACGTCGGATCTCTTCCAGGGTGTCCGCCATCAGGGCGGGCACCTCGCGCATCTGCGACGCGGCATGGGTCACGGCCGTGGCGTCGTAGCAAGCGACCGGCTGACCTTCGGTGTCGCCAAACGCCAGCGGGGTCACAGCGTCCCGCTCCGGTATGCGGTCACGACGACGGCGCCGCCGAGTCCGATGTTGTGCTGGAGGGCGACGGTCGCGCCCGCCACTTGACGGGCGTCGGCCTCGCCGCGCAGTTGCCACGTGAGCTCGGCGCACTGGGCGAGGCCGGTGGCGCCGAGCGGGTGGCCCTTGGAGATCAGGCCGCCGGACGGGTTCACCACCCAGCGGCCGCCGTAGGTGGTGTCGTCGCTGTCGACCAGCTTGTGCCCCTCGCCCTCGTCGGCCAGGCCAAGCGCCTCGTAGGTGAACAGCTCGTTCGGGGCGAAGCAGTCGTGCAGCTCGATCACGTCGACGTCGGCCGGGGTGAGCCCGGACTGGGCGTAGACCTGCTCCGCAGCCTTCCGGCTCATGTCCGTGCCGACCAGGTTGACCGCGCTGTCGAAGGTGGAGCGCATGTCGGTGACCATGGCCTGGCCGACGATCTCGATCGCGCGGTCACCGAGGTCGTTCCGCTCGACGAACCGCTCGCTGGCGAGCACCGCGGCGCCGGAGCCGTCGGACGTCGGCGAGCACATCAGCCTGGTCAGGCCCGCGTCGGCGTAGACCATCTTGGCGTGCTTGACGTCTTCGACCGAGTAGACGTCCTGGAACTGGGCGTACGGGTTGTTCGCCGAGTGCCGGTGGTTCTTCGCGGCGATCTTAGCGAAGTGCTCCGGCGTGGAGCCGTACTTCTCGTTGTGCTCCAACCCGGCGACACCGTACATCCACGGGGCCGGCGGGGAGGCGAACTCACGGATCTCGGCCAGCGCCTGGACGTGCTTCTTCAGGGGCCACTCACGGTCCTCGTACGTCACGCTCAGCGAACCGGGCTGCATCTTCTCGAAGCCCAGTGCGAGCGTGCAGTCGGCCAGGCCGCCGCGGATCGCGTTCGCCGCCAGGTAGAGCGCGGTCGACCCGGTGGCGCAGTTGTTGTTCACGTTCGTGATCGGGATCCCGGTCATGCCGAGCTCGTAGACCGCGCGCTGGCCGGACGTGGACTCGCCGAACATGAACCCGACGTGGGCCTGCTCGACCGCCTCGAACGCGATCCCGGCGTCGGCCAGCGCCTTGGTGCCGGACTCCCGGGCCATCGCCGGGTAGTCCCAGCCCACCCGGCGGCCGGGTTTCTCGAACTTCGTCATGCCGACGCCGATGACGTAGACCTTGCTCATGGTGGACAGACTGTCTTCCTGCCCCACGCACCGGCTACCGACAGCCGATGAACGTCACGGTCGTCGATTGCGACACCTGGTCGGGTGGGCTGGGAGTTTTCTGGGGACTCCCTGAACGTGGTGGCGCATTCCCTCAGGCCGACGGCGGGATCGGCGGTGCGAGGCGGCGGACATGGAGCCGGCATTCAGGAAACGCCCAGTAATCGGTTACCTGGCTGGGACACCGTGTCAGCATGCGTTCGCGACAGGGCAAGGAGGCCGTCAGGTGATCGAAGTGCGGGGGCTGAGAAAGAACTACGGTGCCAAGGTCGCCGTGGACGATTTGAGTTTCACGGTGCGGTCCGGCCAGGTGACCGGGTTCCTCGGCCCCAACGGGGCAGGCAAGACGACCACGATGCGGATGATCCTGGGGCTCGACACCCCGTCAGCCGGGATCGCCACCGTGCGGGGAAAGCGGTACGTCGACCTGCCCCGGCCGATGCGGACGCTCGGCGCGCTGATCGACGCCAAGGCGGTGCACCCGAGCCGGACCGCCTACAACCACCTGCTCTGCCTGGCCCAGAGCAACGGTCTGCCGAAGCGCCGGGTGGCCGAGGTGCTGGGCATCGTCGGCCTCGACGAGGTGGCGGGCAAGCGCGCGGGGAAGTTCTCGCTCGGGATGAGCCAGCGGCTCGGCATCGCGGGCACACTGCTCGGCGACCCGGAGGTCCTGATGTTCGACGAGCCCGTCAACGGCCTCGACCCGGAAGGCATCCGCTGGATCCGGCAGTTGATGCGCCGACTCGCCGGCGAAGGTCGCACGGTCCTGGTTTCCAGCCACCTCATGAGTGAGATGGCCCTGACCGCGGATCACCTGATCGTGATCGGCCGGGGCAAGCTGGTCGCGGACAGCAGCCTGCGGGACTTCGTTGAGGAGAGCTCCGAACGGACGGTCCTGGTCCGTACCCCGTTCGTGGACGAGTTCGCCCGCCTGCTCCTGGCGAACGGCGCGGACGTCCGCACCGACCAAGCCGGTGTTCTCATCGTGTCCGGGATGGACAGCATCGAGGTGGGGAAGCTGGCCGCGGCCGATGGTGTCGTGCTGGCGGAACTCACCCCGCAACGCACCTCGCTGGAGGAAGCGTTCATGGAGTTGACGCGCGACAGCGTCGAGTACAACGTGGATGAAGGAGTGGCATGAACACCTGGCACAGGGCGACCGACTTGCTGCTTTCCGAATGGACCAAGCTCCGCACCCTGCGGTCGACCTCGTACACCCTGCTGGTGACGATCGCGCTCGGCGTCGGACTCGGGCTGCTGTTCAGTGCGGCCGGAGCGGCCAGGTACAAGACGGCCGGCCCGGCTGAGCAGGCCGCCTTCGATCCGACGTCCACCAGCATGAAGAGTTACATCCTGGCTCAACTGGCGGTCGGGGTACTGGGCGTGCTCGTGGTCACCTCGGAGTGGGCGACCGGCATGATCCGGACCAGCGTGACCTCGGTACCCCGCCGGGGCAGGCTGCTCGCGGCGAAAGCACTCGTGTTCGCGGTGGTGGCGCTGGCCGTCGGCCAGATCGTCGGGTTCGCGGCCTTCTTCGTCGGACAGGCCGTCCTGGCGGCCCAGAACGTCCCGCACGTCACGCTCGGTGAGCCGAATGTGCTGCGCGCGGTCTTCGGCTGCGGGCTCTACCTCGCCGTCATCGGCTTGCTCGGCGTCGCGCTCGGCACCATTCTTCGCGCCACCGCCGGCGCGCTCGTGGTGCTGGTGGCCGTCACGCTGCTCCTTCCAACGCTTGCCACCGCGCTGCCGGACACGTGGGAGAACGCGTTCCAGAAGTGGTGGCCGACGAACGCGGGCAGTCAGATCATGGCCGTGCAACGTTCGCCGGACGTGTTCGGTCCGTGGGCGGGCTACGGGGTGCTGGGCGGTTTCGTCGCGATGGTCGTCGCGATCGCGTTCCTGTTGTTCCGCTCGCGCGACGTGTGATCGGATGATCGGGTGACGCCGGGAGACCAAACCGTACACTCGCTGCTGGTGGTTGAGGACGAACCCACCCTCCGGGAGCTGCTCGCCGCGAGCCTGCGTTTCGCCGGTTTCCACGTACGTACCGCGGCGACCGGGGAGGAGGCGCTTGTCATCGCGATGCGGGACCGGCCGCACCTCGTGGTACTGGACGTGATGCTGCCCGACATGGACGGCTTCGAGGTGCTCCGGCGGCTTCGGGAGCAGTCGAGCGGTTCGGCGGACGGCCGGTCCGGCACCACCCCGGTGCTCTTCCTCACCGCCCGCGACGACCCGACGGACAAGCTGAACGGCCTGTCGATGGGCGGCGACGACTATGTCACCAAACCGTTCCAGCTCGACGAACTGATCGCCAGAATCCGGGTGATCATCCGCCGGGCACAGGGCCAGCCCAGCGACAACACGCTGACCGTCGCCGATCTCGAGATCGACGTGAACGCCCATCTGGTCACCCGCGCGGGCGAGGCGATCGAGCTGTCGCCCACCGAGTTCAAGCTGCTGCGTTACCTGATGGCGCACGCCGACCAGACGTTGGACAAGGCGAAGATCCTCAACGACGTCTGGCAGTACGACTTCGGCGGCGACCCGAGCATCGTCGAGTCCTACGTCAGTTACCTGCGGCGAAAGGTGGATCAGGTCGAGCCCAAGCTCATCCACACCGTCCGCGGAATCGGATACGTGCTGCGGCGGCCGCGGACATGACCGGCGGGCTGCCGAGTCGCCTGATCGGCAAGCTGTCCCTGCGCGCCCGGCTGCTGCTCCTTACCGTTGGCTTGTTCGCCATCGGATTGCTCGTCAGCAATGCCGTCGTCGTCGCGTCCCTCCGCACCCCGCTCGTCGACCGCGTCGACAATCAACTGCGCACCACCGGAAACCTGGTGACCAAGGTGCCGCCGAGTTTCCTCGAAAGCGTTCACCAGGGCGCGCTTACCATCGACCTGGTCAGCGACCTCTATGTCGCCTACCTCTCGCCCACCGGTCACCTCGACGACGTCATGCGGGCGGGCGCGCACGCCGACGCTCCCGGCCCGGACCTGCCGGCGCTGGACTCAGCCGCCGTCGCACTCCGGGCGGGCAAGCCGTTCGAGACCTCGTCCGCCGACGGCACCGGATGGCGGGTGCTCACCCTGCCCCGGTCGGCGAACGACGGGACCAGCGTCGTCGTTGCCGCCTTGCTCACCGAGGTGAACTCGACGGTCGACAGGGTCCAAGCGAGCGGCCTGGCCATCCGGCTGCTCGTGCTCGGGTTGCTGGCGGTGCTCGGGTTTTTCGCTGTGACGGCGGGACTTCGGCCGCTGCGGCGAATCGAGGAGACGTCCGCGGCGATCGCCGGCGGAAACCTGGCCAGCCGGATACCCGACACCGCCGCGCCGAACACCGAGATCGGCAGGCTCAGCACCGCGTTGAACGGGATGCTCGCCCGGATCGAAGCCGCGATCGCGGCGCAGGCCGCGTCGGAGGCGAAAGTGCGCAGGTTCGTGTCCGACGCCAGCCACGAGCTGCGGACGCCATTGTCCGGGATCAAAGGCTTCGCCGAGCTTTACCGGATGGGGGCGCTGCCGGAACGCGCGGACGTCGACCGCACGATGGACCGGATCGAACGCGAATCCGGCCGGCTTTCCCGGCTTGTCGACGATCTGCTGCTGCTCGCGCAGCTCGACGAAGCCGCCGGGCCGACCGGCCTCGGTCTGCGGCTGGCGCCGATGGACCTTCGCTCACTGGCCGTCGACGCGCTGCACGACCTACGGGCGCTCGACCCCTCGCGCCACGTCGAGCTGACCGGGCCCGGAAGCGAGCCGATGAGCGCCGCGCCGACCATCGGTGACGAGGAGCGGCTGCGTCAGGTGGTGTCCAACCTCATCGGCAACGCGGTCGCCCACACTCCCGTGGGCAGCCCGGTGCGGATCGGCGTCGGCGTGGTGGCCGGTCACGCGATCCTCGAGGTCGCGGACGCCGGTCCCGGCCTTACCGGCGAACAGGCGAAACGGGTCTTCGAACGCTTCTACCGCACGGACGCTTCGCGTAGTCGTGGTGCCGGTGGCGGGGCCGGCCTTGGTCTCGCGATCGCAGAGTCTCTCGCCTCCGCGCACGGAGGCAGCATCCACGTGTCGGGGACTCCGGGCGGCGGCGCGACGTTCAGCCTGGCACTGCCGATCCACACCGACTTGGGGACCTGAGGCCGAATGTCACTTAACAAACATATGGTAATCTCGTCAGGCTGCCGGGGAGGTGTCGCGTGCTGCTGGACGGGAGTGTGGCCACGGAGTTGCGGTCGGTGGGCCACGCGGTGGACGCGCCGTGGTGGACCAACCGGGCGCTGATGGCCGGGCGTGGGCGGGCGGTGGTGCGGTCGATCCACCAGGCACACCTCGACGCGGGGGCGGATGTGCTCACCGCGGCGACGTACCGGTGTTCGCGGGAGGAACTGCTGGGGTTGGGGTTGGCTCCCGGCTCTGGCACGGCGTGGATGGTGCACGCCGCGGTGGGGGTGGCGCGGGCGGCGGCAGGAGCGCGACCCGGGGTGATGGTCGCCGGGGCGGTCGGGCCGCTGGGACACCAGGACCGGGAGCGGCTGCGTGCCGAGCACGGCTGGCTGGTCACCGAACTGGCTCGGTGTGGGGTGGACGTGGTGCACGCCGAGTCCATGTCGTCGGTCACGGAGGCCGCCGTCGTGGTGGACCTCGCGACCAACGCGGGCCTGCCGGCGTGGGTGAGCCTGCGTTGCCCGGAGACCGACGAGTCCGTTGTGGACGCTGTGTGTGCGGTGCGGGAATGCGGTGCTGACCTCGTCTCGGTGAGCTGTGCGACGGTCGAACGGATCGACGCCGTGCTCCAGGCGGTCCGCGAACGGTACGACGGCCCGTTGGGAGCGCGCCCGGATGCCGCTGACGACTTGGCACGTGCCTGTGTCCGATGGCGTACCGACTACTGCCTCGAACTGGTGGGTGGCTGTTGCGGCACGACAGCCGGGCATCTGCGGGCGATGGTCACGGCGCCAGCCACAGGTTCGTGAGGTCGCCGTTGAGCACCGGATAGGGCTCCCAGCCGCGGACCCTGGGCGAGTGGAACCAGTACTGGTGTGCGAACAGCACGGGGATCACAGCCATGTCGCGCAGGACCTCCGCCTCCACTGCGCGATAGGCGGTGTGGGCCGTTTCCCGGTCTGTGGCGGCACGGCCCGCGGCGAGCAGCCGGTCCACCATTTCGCTGGCGTAGAAACCCAGGTTCCAGCCGCCTTGGGCGCTCTGGAAAAGCGGTTGTAGGTAGGTGCGGGCGTTTTCGCCGTACCAGTCGGGTTCCCAGCCGGTGAACGCCAGGTCCCAGTCACCGCGCGCGGCGGGTTCCGTGGACGCGAAGTAGGTGCTGAACAGCTCGGTGATCGGGACGGGTACGGGCATCAGCCGGATGCCCGCGCGGGACAGCGCGGCACCGATCGCACGCACCGACTCGGGGTGGATGTCCCGGTCCCGGTGCACCATCCGCAGGGTCAGCCCGTCCGGATAGCCCGCGTCGGCCAGCAGGCGCCGCGCCAGATCCGGGTCTCCCGCCGGCCGGCCGTCGGGCACAGGGGAGTGCGGCATGTACGCCGAGCACAGCGGCGGCAGGATCCGCCAGGTCAGGTCGTTGAGCCGGGCGCCGCCCCACACCTCGGACACCGCGGCGCGATCAAGTCCCGCGGACACCGCCTGGCGGACACCGAGCTTGCCAGTGGCCCGATTCTCGTTGGGGCTGAGCATGTTCACCACCAGGTACGGGCTCAGCAACCCGGCCGGATGGATCTCCAGACGGGGATCGGCCAACAGTCGGGGCAGTTCGGCGGTGATCGGCTGGATGTCCCAAAGCATGTCCGCGTCGCCACGGTCGACGAGGTCAAAAGCGTCTCTTTCGGACAGTCCTATGCGGACTGACACGCCGTCGATGTTGGCGGCGCGGACGTCGTCGGTCGCCGGATCCCACGCCGGGTTGCGGCCCAGCAGGATCTCCTTGCCGGGCAGGTGGTTCTCCACCCGGTACGGCCCGTTGGACCTGAGCCGCCCGGTGACGTCCCGGCTGCCCGGCACGAGCCCGGCGTACTCCACAGGGGCTGGGCTGGCGCTCGGCAGGGCCAGGATGTTGAGGAAGTCCACCGCGGGCCCGGTTGTGCGCAGCGCGATGGTGCGCTCGTCGAGCACCTGGATGCCCTCCACCGTACCGGTCTCGATCATCTCCGCGACGTCCTTGGCCTGGTCCAGCTCGTCCCGGAACCGGGCAAGGCCACGGATGGTGCTCGTGAAGTAGGTCAGCGCCGGCCCTGGCGCCGACGGGTGCGCCAGCCGCTTCAGGCCCCTGGCCAGGTCGGCCGCCGTGACCTGGCGGAACGTGTCCCACCGGACGCCTTCCTTGATGGTGAACACGTACTCCTGGCCGCTCCGGTCGAGCCTGCCGTTCGCGTACGTCGGCACCTCGGTGGCCATGTCCGCCACCACGTCGCCCGCGGTGCGCTGATCCCGGCCGGCCCGGTAGGTGACGAGTTGGCGGGTGCACGCGCGCAGGATCCCCCGGGTGACGGTGTGCACGGCCACCGACGGGTCGAGGTTGTCGACGTCGCCGGCGCCGACCATGGTGAGTATCCCGCCACGCCGCATCAGCGGTCTCCTCTCAACCGGAACGCCGTACGCCGAACAGTCCTTTGTTCAGCACGGGTTTGGCCGTCTCCTGGAAGTCGATCCCGGGGTCGAGGTCCCGGATCGTGCCCTCGATCACCAGCAGCGACAGCAACGGGAAGATCAGTTCCGGCGCGGCGTGCACGCCGAAGCGGCGCTGCAGGTCGAACATCTCGGTCGCGAACGCCATCAGGCTGAAGTCCTTGGCGGGCAGGCCGTGGTTGCGCACCACGAGCGCGGCCATCCGCGGCAGGAAACCGGCCAGGTCGGCGTCCGGCCGCAACCCCGACGAACTCTCCACCACGATCCGTGCGCACCTTTCGCCGCGGCCGACCGCCATGTTCAGGAAGAACTCCGCGAACAGCCGCCGCAGCCGGTCGGTCAGCTGGACACTGAACCCCGCGTCGAGCACCACCACCTCGCCGCCCCTGGTGAAGTACAGGTTGCCCGGATGCAGGTCACAGTGCACGAATCCGCTCACGAACAGCATCTGGTAGATCGCCGCCAGCCCGGACCGCGCGAACTGCCGCCGGAGTGCGACCGGGCATCGTTGTGCGGTACGCACGTCGAGATCCGGGACGAACTCCATGGCCACGCACAGCGGACGGCACAGCTCCGGGTAGACCTCCGGCACCCACACCCGTCGGATGACACCCAGCTCGCTCCGCAACCGGACGAGGTTCGCCGCCTCCCGGGGGAAGTCGAGCTGCGCGAGGACCGCGTCGCAGATCGCGCCGACCACCTCGGTGACCGGCACCCCACGCAGCATCGGCAGCCGCGCGGCCAGCCGGGCGCCACGCAGCATGATCCGCAGGTCGGTCTCCAGCACCGGGCGGATCTCCGGCCGCTGGACCTTCAGCGCCACCAGCCGTCCCAGTTGATCGGTGGCCCGGTACACGCAGGCGACGCTGCCGCCCGCCACCGGCCGGTAATCGATTTCCGGGAACAAGGCGTCCAGGCCAGGGCCGTAGACCGCGCCGAGCATCGCCCGGCTGCGCTCCGGGTCGAGCGGCGTCACCGAGTCCTGCAACACCTCCAGTTCCGTGCACAGCGCGGGCGGCAGCACGTCGCGCCGCGTCCCCAGCACCTGTCCCGCTTTGACGAACGCGGGGCCGAGCGCCATCAGCCACCGGCCGACCCGCCGGTAGACATGCGCCCTCGCCGCCTGCCGGCCGCGAACCAGCGCCGTCACCGCACCCGTGACCACGACGGGCAGCAGCATCACCACGGTCACTCCGATGATCCGCAAGGCGCGGCCGGTGTCTCGCATCTCGGACCTCACTGGAAACCGGGCAGTTCCACGGCACGCAACTGCAGCGTGGCGTCGTCGCAGTACCAGATCAGGCTGCCGTCCCAGGTCAGCCCGGTCGGGTTGCCCCACACCCGGACGGCGACGAGTTCCCGCCGCTCACGCGGGTCGACCAGGGTGATCATCGCGCCGCGGGGATCGGAGTAGACGACGAAGCCGTCGGACACGGTGACACCGGCGACCGGGCGACGGATCGGCACGAAGTCCAGCAGCTCTAGATTGTGGGGGTCGCGCAGTTCGAGCACGCGCAGGTCGCTGTAGCCGAGCCACAGGCCGTCCCGGCACGCCTCGATCCCGGCGAGGACGTGCCCGGGGTGCGGGTTGGCGAAGCCGCCCACCTGCCGTCCGTCCTGCGGGTCGAGCAGCACCAGGTCGCGTCCGTCGCCGACCACTTGGAGCAGGTGCCCGTCAAGTGTGGTCAGATCGGCCCGGATCGCCGGGCAGGCGACCTCGTCGGCGAGTTCGCCGGTGCGCGAGTCGATCGCGCGGATCAGCCCGCTGAACGCCTCCGAGAACCACAGGAACTCCCCGGTCCACGTCAGCCCGCACAGGTCCAGCGCGCGTACCGGCAGGTCGCGGACGATTCCGGCCAGGATGGTCACGAGCGGCCCTCCCGTCGGCTGATCCCGCATTCCAGGCGCCAGTCAGTGGCCACGCGCACGTTGTCCGGCACGACCACCCGCACCCGCAGCGCGTCACCCTCGACGACGGGGGTGTGGCGCAGCGGCCAGATCCAGACTCCCCAGTTGCATCCCGGGTAGGACGGGAAGTTCGCCAGCGTGACGCCCGGTGCCAGGGTCGCGGTGAACGAACCCATCACCGCGTGCAGAGTGCCCGCCCGGCACACGCGCAGCCGTTTCGAGGAGTCCGTGACACCGCGCGCCGACGACCCGAGCACACTGTCCCCAATGGACACCGGCTTGCTGAGGAGCCTCGGCATCCGTTGGAAGAAATGCAGATGGGCGACTGGCTCAACGTGGTCCTGCACGACGTCCAGCCGGTAGCCCAACGAGTCCCCGCTCCACACTCCCCAGCCCTCGTCCGCGAACTCGATCGCGGTCAGCGTCGTGGTCAGCCGGCTCGGCATGATTCGCCCACCGGGGCTCAGCGCCCGCCGGGCGACCTCGGCGAGGATCTCCGGCATCTGCTCCTCCGGCCCGATGTTCCCCATCAGTTCGGCCACGATCACGTCCGCTTTTCGCGGCAGGGCGACTGTTCGCGCGTCTCCCTCGATCACCGTGATCTTCCCGCTCAGGCCGTTGTCGTCGGCGATCCGTGCGGCCATCGCGGCGGTGACCGGGTCACCCTCCACGGCGTAGACGTGCGCGGCGCCGTGCCGGAGCGCCATCACACTCAGCACCAGCAGCCCGGCACCCACATCGAGCACGACGTCACCTGGCCGCACCGCGTGCGCGAGCGCTTGGTCGTAGGCGTGCAGCCGGGTGCGGTCGGCGAGCATCGCCTGGTGCGTCACGAGTGTCCGACTGTCCACAATCGACTCCGGGTACTCCTCTAGCGTTCCGGCGCGGGACACTGGCCTCTTCCGGGCCCGCGGTGGCGGACCCGGAAGAGGCGGCCGGCTCGTGCCGTGTCACACGTTGACGGTGGCGTGTTCGCCCACAATGGACTCACGCATCGCCACGGTGAGGCCGGTGATCCGGGCCTTCGGCTCGTCGGCCGCGGTCACCAGCGCGGTGCCCTGGCCGGACATGGTGAGGTTCGTGCCGTCCGGCTGGATGTCCTTCAGCTGGCCGGAGACGTGCACCGGGTTGGTCGCGTAGAGCACTCCGTGCGGCGTGACGAGTTCGAACTCGGCGTCGAAGTGCAGCTCGCCGGGGAACCGGACGCGGGACAGCGTCTCCTCGGTGCCGTCGCCGAGGTTCCCGCCGGACGGCTTGGGCCAGCTGGCCCGCAGCATGACCCGGCCGCCCAGTTCCGGGCACTGGCCGACGATCGCCATCCGGGCGAGCTGCGCGAGCACACCCACACCTTCCTCGTGCTTCTCCGGCCCGAACAGCAGGACCTCCATGCCCGCGGCCAACGTGTGGTCGCCCGCCAGGTCGACCCGGACCGTCCGGCCGGCCACCTCCAGCGTCAAGGCGGCCTCGGTGGACGTCTGGATGATCATGGTCGGGTCGACCAGCATGGACATGCACGCCGCCGGGCTGGACGCGAAGAAGACGGTCGGGGTGATGCCGATCGGGCGGTTGTCGTCGGTCGACGGGTACCACGCCTCGGGCAAGGTGGTTCCGCGCACGACGTTCGGGGCGGGCACCAGCTCCATCGGGTGGTCGCCGCGCGGCACGCCGAGGTAGCCACCGGACAGCGGCTTCTTGAACGGCGGGATGGCGTCCACCACGCCGTAGATGTCGATGACGTTGCGGTGCACCAGCCGCAGGGTGCTGGTCTCCAGGATGCCGAAGCGCTGGATGTGGAACTCGGCCGGGAAGTTCTGTCCCGGCGCGACCTGGCGCACGTGGCCGGTGTTGGGCAGCAACGGGTTGGACAGGATCTGGATGCGGTCGTCGAGCTCGTAGCTGTAACCTTTGATACCGACTTCCGGCGCGCTGATCAGCTCCGTGTCGAACTCCGCGCGGCCCTTCTCGTCCACTCGGTGCTCGAAGCCGGGCATCGGCCACTTGTTCATCTGGACGAAGCCGGACAGGTTGATCGTCTCGCGTTTGCCGCTGTAGTAGTCGTCGCCGTAGACGATGGTGGCGGCGGCCAGGATGTGCGGGCGGAGCGGCTTGGGGGCGAGGTTCAGCGACTCGTAGGTTTCCCGTTCCACTTTTGGCCTCCAGTGAGGAGTTCGACTGGGGTGGATCACGGTGAGCGGCGCCGCGCGCGGTACCCATCGCCGATGACGCTATATGTTTTTCAAGTAATAGTCAACGGGGGCGGAGCGACACGGCGGCCGCCGCGGTGGCCAGCCGGGCCTGGCATTCCCCGATCGAGGTCCCGCGCACGACGACCATCGCGTAGCGGCCCCACACGTGGCCGACGGGAGGCGGCGCCACCTCGGTACCCGGCTCCGCCAACGGCGCGGCGAGGACTGTGCCCGGTGGCAGCATCGACTTGTCGATCCGCACCTCGCCGACCACGATGGCGGTGTCGGGATAGAAGAACCGGACGGCGGCCACGGCCCGGTCGGGGTCGCCGGTCAGCCGTGGGGTGCGTCCACACGCGACCGCCGCCGCGATCTGGCCGGCGTCGACGCCGGTGGCTTCCAGGCCGAGGAACGGGATCAGGTCGCCGCCGAGACGGCAGTTCACCTCGATCACCGACCAGCCCGTCGGTGTGCGACGCAGTTCGATGTGGGTCATCCCGGAGTCGAAACCCAGCGCCTCGTGCGCCATGGCCAGGTGACGCCGCAGCTCGGGATCGGCCAGCAGCGGGTCGGCCCCGGCCACGACGTGACCGACCTCCTCGAAGTACGGCGGGAAGCCACTTGTCTTGCGGGCCAAGAACAACGGCGTCACAACGCCGTCGACGACAGCGGAGTCCACACTGTACTCGGGGCCGTCGGCGTACTGCTCGACGAGCACACCGGCGTCGTAGTACCGCGCCTGGTCGACGTGTTGGGCCCGGGTGTGGTCGTACGCGGCCGGCAGTTCGTCCGGGCGCCCGACCAGGGTCACGCCCATGCTCGCCCCCAACGCCCGCGGCTTCAACACGACCGGGTAGCCGATCCGGTCCGCCGCTTCCCCCGCCGCGGCGGGGGAGCCGACGAGGATCGAGCGGGGCTGCGGCACACCGGCGGCGGCCAGCAGGGTCCGGGTGCGATGCTTGTCCCGGCAGCGGTCGATCACGTCCGGGGACACGCCCGGCAGGCCGAGCCGTTGCGCGACCCGCGCGGTGTTCGCCATCTTCAGCTCGTCCCAGCACAACACGCCGTCGACGTGCCGGCTGCGGGCGACATCCTCGGCCGCGGCAAGCAAAGCCGCGCCGTCCCGGATGTCGACGGCCGTCCCGCCGATGACGTAAGGGGCTTCCCACGTCACCGGCTCGTGGTCGAGCAGCCACACGTCGGTGGTCTGTGCGATGGACCGGAGCAGGTACCCGCGGTGCGGCTCGTACCCGATGCCGACCAGGAGCAGCAGCGGGCGTTCACTCATGGCGTTCCCTCCGCGTCGTCACCGGGTCAGTGCCACCGCGGGTTTCGGTTCGCCGCGGAAGACGAAGTGGGCCCTGTCGTTGGCGGCACTGTCGTCGGCGGTGCCTTCGCCTTCCCAGCCTTCCACGTCGCAGAGCACGATCTGGCCGGGTTCGACCTCGCCGAACAGGATCTTCTCCGAGAGCTGGTCCTCGATCTCCCGCTGGATCGTGCGCCGCAACGGCCGGGCACCCAACACCGGGTCGAACCCACGCTGCGCCAACAGGGCCTTCGCCTTGTCGGTCAACTCCAACGCCATGTCCTTGTTGCGCAGCTGACCCTCCACCCTGGTGATCATCAAATCCACCATCTTGATGATCTCCTCGCGGGTCAGCTGGTGGAACACCACGATGTCATCGATCCGGTTGAGGAACTCCGGCCGGAAATGCTTCTTCAGCTCATCCAGGACCTTCTGCTTCATCCGGTCATAGTTGTTCGACTGCTCACCACCACCGGCGAACCCCAACGACACCGCCTTGGAGATGTCCTGGGTACCCAGGTTCGACGTGAAAATGATCACCGTGTTCTTGAAGTCCACCGTCCGGCCCTGACCATCAGTCAACCGGCCGTCTTCCAGGACCTGCAGGAGGGTGTTGTAGACCTCCTGGTGGGCCTTCTCGATCTCGTCGAACAGCACCACCGAGAACGGCTTACGCCGCACCTTCTCGGTCAGCTGGCCGCCCTCTTCGTAGCCGACGTACCCGGGTGGGGCACCGAACAGTCGGGACGCGGTGTACCGGTCGTGGAACTCGCCCATGTCGATCTGGATCAGGGCGTCGTCCTCACCGAACAGGAAGTTGGCGAGGGCTTTGGACAGTTCGGTCTTGCCCACCCCGGACGGGCCGGCGAAGATGAACGACCCGGACGGGCGCTTCGGGTCCTTCAACCCGGCGCGGGTCCGGCGGATCGCCTTGGAGACGGCCTTGACCGCCTCCTCCTGGCCGATGATCCGCTTGTGGACCTCGTCCTCCATCCGCAACAGCCGGGTGGTCTCCTCCTCGGTCAGCTTGAACACCGGGATCCCGGTCCAGTGCGCCAGCACCTCGGCGATCTGCTCCTCGTCCACCTCGGCGACCACATCCAGGTCGCCGTCCTTCCACTGCTTCTCCCGCTCGGACTTCTGCCCCAGCAGCTGCTTCTCCTGATCCCGCAACTTCGCCGCCCGCTCGAAGTCCTGCGCGTCGATCGCCGACTCCTTCTCCCGACGCACATCCGCGATCTTCTCGTCAAACTCCCGCAAATCCGGCGGCGCGGTCATCCGCCGGATCCGCATCCGCGCCCCCGCCTCATCAATCAGGTCGATCGCCTTGTCCGGCAGGAACCGGTCATTGATATACCGATCCGCCAACGTCGCCGCCTGCACCAGGGCGCCGTCGGTGATGGAGACCCGGTGGTGGGCCTCGTAGCGGTCCCGCAGGCCCTTGAGGATCTCGATGGTGTGTTCCAGGTTCGGCTCACCCACCTGGATCGGTTGGAACCGCCGCTCCAACGCGGGATCCTTCTCCACGTACTTGCGGTACTCCTCCAACGTGGTCGCCCCGATGGTCTGCAACTCACCCCGCGCCAACATCGGCTTCAAAATCGACGCCGCGTCGATCGCACCCTCCGCCGCCCCCGCACCCACCAGCGTGTGGATCTCGTCGATGAACAGGATGATGTCCCCGCGGGTCCGGATCTCCTTGAGCACCTTCTTCAGGCGCTCCTCGAAATCACCCCGATACCGCGACCCGGCGACCAGAGAACCCAGGTCCAGGGTGTACAGCTGTTTGTCCTTCAACGTCTCGGGCACCTCGCCCTTGACCACCATCTGCGCCAAACCCTCAACCACCGCGGTCTTGCCCACCCCGGGCTCACCGATCAACACCGGGTTGTTCTTCGTGCGCCGCGACAGCACCTGCATCACCCGCTCGATCTCCTTCGAGCGACCGATCACCGGATCCAGCTTGCCCTCCCGGGCACTGGCCGTGAGGTTGCGGCCGAACTGGTCCAACACCAGCGACGAGGACGGCGTGCCCTCACCCCGAGCGCCCGGCTCAGCCTCCGGCTTACCCTGATACCCCGACAGGAGCTGTAGTACCTGCTGGCGGACCCGGTTCAAATCAGCGCCGAGTTTGACCAGCACCTGCGCGGCCACACCCTCACCCTCCCGGATCAACCCGAGCAGGATGTGCTCCGTGCCGATGTAGTTGTGCCCAAGCTGCAACGCCTCCCGCAGCGACAGCTCCAACACCTTCTTCGCCCGAGGCGTGAAGGGGATATGCCCACTCGGCGCGTGCTGACCCTGGCCGATAATCTCCTCGACCTGCTGCCGCACGCCCTCCAACGCGATCCCCAGCGACTCGAGCGCCTTCGCCGCGACACCCTCACCCTCGTGGATCAAGCCCAGGAGGATGTGCTCGGTGCCGATGTAGTTGTGGTTGAGCATCCGGGCCTCTTCCTGGGCCAGGACAACCACCCGCCTCGCGCGGTCGGTGAACCTCTCGAACATTCGCACTCCCTCGACAGCCGCGCCGGATGGGGGTGGATCGGCAAGCTCACTATATTCTAGTGAAGCTTTTTTGGGGAGTGCCCTACCAGTCCAAGCCGAGCATCCGGATGCACCGCCGCGCGGCCGGCGGGTCACCGGTGATCCGGACCTTGCCCGTGGCGACCGCCTCGCCGGGGGCGAGCATCCGGGCGCCGACCCGGATGAACGTGTCCGCGTCACAGTCCACGGTGATGTCCGGGGCGGCCGCGGGCGCCCGACTGAACCGCACCGCGCCGTCGCGGACCTCGATGACGAAGGTCTGACTGTCCACACGGAACTCGTACGTGTCGTCCACATCCGGCACCGCGTCCCGGCTGACCATCGACTGCACCGCGAGAAAGCCCCACTCCGGGCGGATCACGCCGCCGCGGTCGTCCTCCCGCAGAAACCCCATCCCCCACCGGGCCAGTGCCAGCAGCGGATGCCTGAGCTGTTCGCCGAGCTCGGTGAGCTGGTAGCACATCGCCCGGTCGCCGCCGGGCATCGGGACCCGTTCGAGCACACCGTGCCCGGCCAGCATCCGCAGCCGGTCGGCGAGCAGGTTCGGGCCGATGCCCGGCATGTTCGCCAGCAGCGCGGTGAACCGCGCCGGGCCGATGAGCAACTCCCTTACCACGAGCAGGGTCCACCGCTCGCCGATCACGTCTAGGCCGACGGCGAGGCCGCACCCCGGTCCGTACTCGCGTCTGCTGGACATCCGTTCCTCTCTCGCCGCCGGACCTGTCACCTGATGCCGCGAGGAGGTACTTTCCGTAGCGTACAAGGAAACCCCCATGGAGGAAGCGAATGAGCGTGGCCACGCTTCGTGCGGACAAACGGGAGGAATGGCAGCTTTCCGCTGTCGGGTGGGTGAAGTACCGATCCAGCTTCGCCGACGCCGGCGTGCCCAGCGTGCGGCGGATGATCCAGCTGGCGCGCCCGGCGCCCGGCGGGCGGGTGCTCGATCTCGCCTGCGGTGTCGGTGTTCCAGCGTTCGACCTCGCCGATGCCGTCGGCCCCACGGGATTCGTGCTGGGCCTGGACATCGCCGAAGCCATGGTCGCCGGCGCGCGGAGGTGGGCTGCCGCGCACGCGGTGACCAATGTGGAGTTCCGGACCATCCCGACGGAGTACGAGTTCGACCTGCCCGCGGCGGGCTTCGACGCGGCGACCTGCCGGGCGGGACTGCAGTACATGGTCGAGCCCGGCCGCGCGGTGCGGGCGGTGCACGAGGCGTTGAAGCCGGGTGGACGGTTGGTGGCGATGACCGTCGGGTCGCCACAGCGCTGCACCTCCCTGCGTCTGCTAGAGGACGTCGTCGCCCGGCACATCGACATGCCCGCCCTGATCCCCGACCCGGACCCGGAGGTGCCGGGCACCGTGTCCCTGTCCGACCCCGCCGACCTGGAAGGGCTCTACCACGCCGCCGGCTTCACCGACGTGACGACGGAGATCGCCGACCACCCGATCGTCCGGGCGGGCAGCGCCGAGGAGTACTGGGACGTGTGCGAACAGAGCGCCGGGCCGTTCATCCTGCTGCTCCGGTCGATCAGCCCGCGGCTGCGGGACGCCATCCGGGCGGACGCCATCCGCGAGCTCAGGTCGGCCTTCCCAACCGGCCCGGTGGTGATGACCGGCGAAACCCTGATCACCACGGGAACCAGGACGAGCTGACCACCCGGCGCGGACCTCCGCCCCGGCCACAAGAGCGCCATCCGGGGCGGAGGTGTCCATTCAGGACAGCTCAGGACAGCTCAGGACCACTCAGGGCAGGTCGCCAACCATCAGGTTGCCGACCGCGTTCGGGTCGTCGCTGAGGTAGAACTCCCGGATCGCCGCGGCGTACTCGTCCCGGCTCACCGTACCGTCGTGATCGGTGTCCAGCGCCTCGAACATCCGGCGGGTCTCGTCCTCGGTGATCCCGGCCCGGCTCTGCCCGGCGATCATCTCGTGCACCGACAGCGTGCCGCTCTTGTCCCGGTCGGCCACGTCGAAGACGGCCAGCGCGAACGGCAGTGCCACCCGGTCGACGAAGTCCGGTTTCTCCATGGCGGCGTTCCACTCCGACTTGCTGACCGTGCCGCTCTGGTCGGTGTCGGTCGCGGCCGTGATGTCCGCCCACAGCTTGGTGGCCAGGTCGTTGATCCGGGCCGCGTCACCGGACGCCGGTCCCACTTTGAACGTCTCGCACCAGATCTTGGCCATCGCGGTGATGTCGTTCTCCTGCAGGACTCCGTCGCGGTTCACGTCGAAGCGGTCGAATGCCTTCTCGTACTTGCGTTTTTGTAGTTGGGTGGGCATTTGTCTCTCCAATCGTTGCCTGCCGTCAGCCTGGGGGTGTGCCGAAGAACCAAGCTCCGGGCGAGTCGGGGTCGTCGGACGTGAACGCGTCCCGGACCACGGCGACGAACTCGCCGATGTCGATGCGGCCGTCGCCGTCGGTGTCGATCCGGGCGAACGCGTCCAGCGCGATCTGTTCGCTGAGCCCGGAGGCGAGGTAGATCGCCACGTACTCGGCCGTGGAGATCACGGCGTCGCCGTCGGTGTCCAGCACGTGGAAGACCGTCTCGGCGATCGGGCCGACCGTCGAGTCGAAGAAGGTGTCGTCGTCGACCAGCCGCGTCTCCATGATCGTGACGCAGTCGGCCGCCGGTATCCGGCCGGTGACGTCCGCGCTGTTGATGTCCGAACTGTTGATATCCGCACTGTGTCGCCGCAGGTGGTGCCACCAGGCGTCGAGTGCCGTGTGGATGGTGCGCCAGTGCGGCGATCCGGCGGGCAGTCGCAGTGCGCCGCACGTGTTGTCGGCGTGCGCTGCGAAGTCCGCCGCGGTGATGTGGCCGTCCGCGTCGACGTCGAAGATCTCGAACATCGCCGCGAGGTTCCGTTGTTTCTGGCTGGTCATGCCACGACCTCCATGCGCAGGCGGGCGGCGGCGGCTCGCAGGTGGTCCGGCGAGGTGCCGCAGCACCCGCCGAGGACGTCCGGGCCGAACTCGGCCCGCCACCGGGCCAGCAGGTTCGCGAAGTCCACAGGGGACAGTTCGGCCGGCAGGTGGGAGTCGACGTGGCCGTCGACCCCCGACCGGTCCTCGATGTTGGGGTAGGCGCCGATCCGGCCGGCGCATCCGGACCGCAGTTCGGCCAGGCACCGGGTGGTGTCCGTGGGCGATGTGCAGTTGACCAGGACGGTGTCCGCGCCGTCCCGTTCGATGGTACGCGCGGCGATCCGCAACCGCTCGCCGGACAGCAGCCGGCCGTCCGGCCCGCAGACGAAGGAGACCCAGCCGCGGGCACCCGCGTCGAGCACCGCCGCCAACGCGATTCTGGCCTCCCGCACGGTGTTCATGGTTTCCACCAGGACGAGGTCGACGCCCGAGCGGACGAGGTCCGCGGCGAGCGCGCCGTGTTCGGCTCGCAGTTCGGCGTCCGGCGGGACCAGGTCGGGGCGGTAGCAGTCGGCCACCGGCGCGACGGAACCCGCCACGAGTGCCTGGATTCCGGTGTCGGCACAGGCATCCCGGGCCAAGCCGACCGCGGTACGGACCAGCGCCGCCGGGTCGGCACCGAGGGGCCGAAGAGCCCGGCCGTGGCAGCGGAAGGTGTTCGCGGTGATCACCTGCGCGCCGGCGCGCAGATGGGCGGCGTGCACCGAGCGCAGCACCTCGCGCCCCTTGACGGTGCGCAGCGCGGCGGTGGTCCACCATGGAGCGTGGACCGGCACCCCGGCCCGTTGCAGCTCCGTGGCGACCGCACCGTCCAACAGGATCGGTGCCGCCGTGGAGAAGCCGCTGGACATGATCAGCTCAACGGGGTGACGGCGCGGACGAGCAGGGTGCGGGAAGGCAGGTCGATCCGGCCGTCGGGGCGGCGGTACGGCTCCACCGACGCCGCGATCGCGGCCCAGGTGTCGGGATCGTCCTTGCTGCCGAACCGTTTCTCGATCATGGTGAGCAGGCCCGGCGGCGAGCACGTGCGGTAGAACTCGACGTACTCGTCGGTGCCGGTGAGCCAGAACGGCGCGTCGAACCCGGTCACCGACACCTCGGCGAACCCGGCCGCGCGCAGCTCGCGCTCGACCTGTGCCGGGTCCGACATGCTGTACGGGCTGGGCTCCTCGGGCGGTGGCTGGGGCAGTTCCAGCCGTTCGGCGAGGACCCGGAACCCGCGGGAGATCATCGGCGCGGTCTCCGGCGGCCCCCACACCGAGGCGGCCAGCCTGCCGCCCGGCACCAGCACCCTGGCCGCTTCGGCGAACGCCGCCCGGTGGTCCACCGCGAACATCAGGCCCCACCGGCTGATCAGGGCGTCGAAGGCGCCGGCCGGCAGGTCCAGGGACTCCAGATCGCCCCGCAGGACGTCGACGTTGCCGAGCGCCGCCGACCGGGCCCTGGCGATCTCGACCATCTCCTCGGACAGGTCGAGCGCCGTCACCCGACCGTGTTCCCCGACCGTGTTCGCCAGGAGCACCGCGGGCTCGCCGATCCCGGTGCCCACGTCCAGCACCCGGTGGCCTGGCCGGACCTCGCCGAGTTCCAGCAGCCGCTCGCTGACCGGGGTGCCACCCCGCTCGAACTTCTCCCGCCAGGTGAGCCAGCCCGCGCTCATCGCGTTCCAGTTCGCGCGCTGGGTGGCCTTGAATCGGGCCGGGTCGAACCGCGTGCTGGTCAAGGGTCGCCGCTCCAGTCCTGTCCGGGTGTGCACTGATCAGAGGGAACGCATGTCAATTCATCGATCATCACTCACGGAAACCCATCACACTCGAAACCGGAGAAAGGTGTCGAAAACATCGACAATGGCGTCGACCGGGTCGTCCAGTGCCGTGACCGATGATCGAGGTGTGCGGCGGTGCTGTGCGTCGCCTCCCTGACTAATTGATGCTACCGCAGAAAGAAGTTGCGGCAAGTCCTCAATTCAGGCACAACTGTCACCCGGACAGACCCACCCCGGGACCACCCACTGTGTCCATTGCGGGCACAGTAATTCGGCGTGTCCGAAACATAGACTCACTCACTCGGCCAGCCACAGGTTCGCCAGATCGAACCAACGATCCACAGTGGGCATCGCGATCGCGTTGCGCACGCGGGACCCGCGCAAGTGCGGGATCGTGGGAGCGTGTACAAGGACGGGCACGATGGCCGCGTCCCGCATGATCCGCAGGTCCACCTGGTGCCACGCGGCCCCCGCCGCGTCCGGGTCGGTGCACGACAGCGCCTCGCTGATCAGCCGGTCCACCTCCGGATTGCTGTAACAGCCGTAGTTCCCGGTGCCGTGCGTCGCGTTGGTCTGGAACATCGGTTGCAGGAACGCCCGGCCGTTGTCGCCGAACCAGTCCGGCGTCCACGCCGCGACCGCGATGTCCCACGTGCCCGCGCGCGCGTTCGCCGGGTCGTGCAGGAGCGGGTAGTGTTCGGCGTGCCCGAGGCCGACGAGACGCAGCCGGATCCCGATCTTGCCGAGGTCGACCTCCAACTGCCGGGCGACCTCCGGGTTGGCGTCCATGTCCCGGTGCACCACGGTCAGCGTCAGCCCGTCGCCGTAGCCCGCGTCGATCAGCAGGGCGCGGGCCCGGTCGGGGTCGCCACGGTCGCCCGCACTGGGATAGAGGTCGTAGTCGCGGTAGCCGTAGTTGCCCGGCGGGATCGCGGTGTGCGCGGGCCACATCACCGTGCCCGCGCTGAGGTTGTCGAAGATCCCGATCATGGCGGCCTTGTCGACCGCGAAACTGATCGCCTGGCGCACCTTCAGCTTGGTGACCGCGCCGGCCGCGTTCGGGCTGACCATGTTGAACACCAGGTACGGGTTGACCGCGTAGCCGAGGTTGTCCGCCGGGTCGGCCGGGTTGACGTCGTACGGCTCGGTGACCGGAGACGCCCAGGACAGGTCGGCCTCGCCGCCGAGGATCCGCCGCCGGACGTCCTGCGGCGTCGCCGTCCGGTCCATCGTGACGTGCACACCGTCCAGATGCTGGCAGCGGACCGGATCGGATTCCTTGCGCCAGCTTGGATTCGGTTCCATGTGCAGCATCTCGCCGTGCGCGTACGCGGTGAGCCGATAGGGCCCGCAGGACCGCACACCGCGCCGGAACTCGGCGCTGTCCGGCAGGTAGGCGTCGTATTCGATCGGCGCCGGCGAGGTGAACGCGGTGGCCAGAATGTGGATGAAGTCCGTAGCCGGGCGAATAAGACGGAAGCGTAGGATCTGATCGTCGATCGCGGTCAGGCCGGAGATATCATGAGTGTTCTGGAAGCGGGCGAGATCGTCCGGTGTCGGATCATCTCCGGCCGCGGCGGTATAGGCGTCGCAGAACTCCGCCATTCCGGTGATGGTGCTCGTGAAATAGTGGATCGCGCCGCTGCGGAGAACCGGATTGCACATTCGTTTGAATCCACGGACGAAGTCCGGCGCGGTCACCGCGCGTTCCGGGGTGGTGTCCCAGCGGACGCCGGGCCGCAGCCGGACGGTGTAGGTCAGCCGGTCCGCGCTCACCCCGCCGTTGGCCACGGTCGGGATCTCGGTGGCGACGTCGGCGACCGGGGTGAGGTCGCGCCAGTCCCGCAGCCCGCGGATCGGCGGATAGGCGAACAGCTGCCGGGTGAACAGCCGGATGATCTGGCCGGACAGCATGAAGAACGAGCTCGCCGGGTCGACGTGGTCCATGCTGCCGGGGCCGTAGAGCCGAAGGACACCGCCACGGCGGGGACGGTCGGTCATGTCCGGACCTCCAGGCTCTCGCGTTCGGGAGTGGGGCTGAGCCATACCGCGGACAGGTCCACCAAGCCGCCGAGCGCGCTGAGCACGCCGACACCGTGGACGCCGTCGTGACGCGGCGCTGGAACGCGCGGTGGCCGGAACGAAACCGGCACCACTGCGGCATCGGCGAGCACCCGGCGTTCGGCCTCCCGCAGGGCGATGCCCGCCCGGCCGGGCTCGTCCGGGCTGGCCATCGCCTCGTCGATCAGGTCGTCCACCCGGGGGTCGGTGTGTCCGCCGGGGTTGGTCACGCTGCCCGAATGGCACAGCGGCAGCAGGAAGGCCCGGCCGTTGCCGTGCGACCAGTCCGGATACCAGGCACCGACCAGCACGTCCCATTCGCCGGCCTCGGCCATGGCGCGGTCGGTCAGCACCCGGGCGTACACGTCGTCCGCCAGGGGTCTGAAGTGGACGGTGATGTCGATCTTCGCCAGGTCGGCGGCGATCGCCTGCGCGGCGGCCGCACCGGACGGCGGGTGCACCACGGTCAGCGTGATCCCGGCTTCCGTCAGCGGGGCCGGGTCCGCAGGGGCCGGGGGTTGCTGGTGCCCGTCGTTGCCGGGCGGCACGATCGTCCGAGCGTCCCGGTTGATCGCGTTCGCCACCGCGCGGCGGGTTTTCTTGGCGCGCAACGGTCCCGGACCTCGGGTGTTGAGGGCCAGGTAGGGGTCCAGGCCCAGACCCGGGTGTCCGGTTGCCCTGGTGGACGGGAGCAACTCCAGGTCCACGTCGCCGTCCCGGCTGACCGTGATCGAGTCGACGTACCGCTTGCGGATCGGGTCGGACTCGGCACGCCAGGCGGGGTTGTGTTCCAGCACGAGCGCACCCGTCCGGATGACCGGCCGGTACGGTCCGGTGCTCCGCTGGTTCCGCCGCGCCTCGGCGCTGTCGGGGAGGAAGGCGTCGTACTCGGCGGGGACCGGGGAGGCGCAGGGCTGCGCGAGGATGTCGACCAGGTCCAGGGCGGGCCGGAGCAGTTCCACCACCAGCGTCTGGTCGTCCAGGGCGAACACCCCGGAGATCTCGTGCGAGTTCGCGTACTCGGCGAGGTCGGCCGGGGTGGCGGGGTGGCCCGCCAGATACTCGGCCAGCCCTCGGATGGTGCTGGTGAAGTACGGCAGGGCGGTCGGCCGGCAGAACGGCGTGCACATCCGCTTCACCCCGCGGACAACGTCGTGCGCGGTGACCGCGCGGACCGGATCGGTGTCCCAGTACACGTCCGGCCGCAGGTGGATCACGTACGACGTGTAACTGGCGCCGACACCGGCGTTGTAGATCGACGGCACGGCGACGGCCAGGTCCGGCACGGGCGCCACCGCCTGCCAGCTGCCGGGCACGGCATCACCCCGATAGGTGAACAGCTGCCGGGCACACAGCCGGGTGACCGCGGCCATCGGGTGCCGGTGGGCGGCGACCGGCTCGGGCAACTCCTGGTCTCCGCGCAGGCGCAGGCGGCCGCCACAGCGGGGCTGGTTCATCCGTTGTCTCCTGTGGTCAGGACATGTCGTCGGCCAGCTGTCCCATCACGTCGACCGCGTGGTCGATCTCCGCGTGCGTGTTGAAGATGTGCGTGCACAGCCGGGCGGCGTAGTGCTGGTGCGGCGAGCCGGCCACGTCGAACTCGGTCCACCGGGCCCAGATCCGGTGCTCGGCCTCCAGCCGGGCGACGAACGCGCCGACCTTCTTGACGTTCCACGCGTCCCGCGGATCGCGGAACGGGTGGAAGGCGATCAGCGGGGACCGTAGCCGGGGGTCCGCGCCCGGCGAGTACATCGCGGCCACCCCGAACCGCTCGGCGATCCGGTCGCGGGCGTGCCGGGCCAGGTCGAAGATCCGTTGCTCGATCCGGTCCCGGCCGATCTCGTCCCACAGCTCGCAGGCACGGGCCAGCGCGGCACCGCGGGCGATGCTCGCGCTACCCGCGCTCTGCAGGTAGTCGCCCATGTTGCAGCTCGCCACGGCCGTCGTGGTCCGCGGCGGGGGAGCGCCCTTCATCGGGTACCAGGTGGAGATGATCGGCCAGAACTCGGGCAGCGGCAACGGATTGTGCTCGGGGTGGACCTTGTTGCGGACGTACAGCAGGCCGGTGCCGAGCGGGCCGCACTGGTACTTCGACCCGGAACAGGTGATGAAGTCGGCGCCGAGCGCCCGGAAGTCGCAGTCCAGCATGCCCGCGACCAGCGCGCCGTCGATCACCGTCGTCAGGCCGTTGCGTTGGGCCAGTTCACACAGCGCCCGGATCGGCAGCAAGGTGCCGGTGAACAAGGTGATCCCGGCGAACGCGAGCACCTTGGTCCGTGGCGTGATCGCCGCCTCGAACAACGCGACGATCTCCTCCGCGCGCACGTCGTACCCGGTGGGGAGGGTGACGGTGGTCAGAACGACACCGTGCCGGTTGCGGAGCAGGTTGAAGTTCGACAGCACCGAGTAGCACTCGTGCGTCGTGGTGAGCACCTCGTCGCCCGCGCGCAGGTCGAGCCCGTGGATCACCCGGGCCATGCCCTCGGTGGCGTTGTGGCAGATGACGATCTCGTCCTGGTCGACCCCGAAGGCCTGCGCGATCGTGCCGCGGTACCCGGGGTACATCCCCGGCGGGTAGACGTCCATCAGCCCGCCGGTCCACTCGCGGGTCACCCGGTCGGCCGTGTCGAGCACGTCGTGCGGCATCGCGCCGACGGTGCCGGTGTTGAGATGCACCGCGTCCGGGGCGAGGGCGAACATGCCGCGGATCTCGTCCCACGAACTGTCGCGCCATCCCATGGTCTGACTCACCGGCCGAGGATGTCGTCGAGGCGCAGCGCGCAGATCCGCCGTCCGGGGAAGTCGCAGTACCAGACGTGGGTACCGTCCCAGGTCATCCCGGTCGGGTTGCCGGGCACGTCCACGGAGCCGAGTTCGGTACCGGTGGCCGGGTCCGTCGCGCGGATCCGGCGCTCGACGAGGTCGGCGTGCAGGACCATGCCGTCGGCCCAGGTCAGGCCGGACGGCTCGGAGCCGGCCACCGGATGCTCCCGGAGCAGGGTCATGGCCGGGTAGTCCCGCAGTTGCAGCACGGTGGGACCGCGCAGGCACATCCACATCCCGTCCGGGCCCAGTTCGATTCCGGTGAGCCGGCCGTTGGCGGGCAGCACCTGCCGCAGCCCGGCTTGTTCGCCGGTTCGCCGGTCGACGAGTACCAGCCGCTTCGGGCGCATGCCGACCTGGCAGAGCCACTCGCCGTCGAAGGCGAGGTCGGCTCGTACGGTCGGACAACGCAGAGTGCGCGACACTGTGCCGGTCAACGGGTCGATCGCGTAGATCTCGCCGGCGAGCTGGTCGGAGTGCCACAGGGTGGCGTGGTCCCATGTCAGTCCACATGGGTACGTGCCGGGCAACGGCAGGGTACGGCGGATTTCGGCCTCGGCCGGACGCGCTGGCACCTCTCGGACCTCCGTCACCGCTTGACTACGCAGTGATAACTTCAGAAAAGTATCATGAGATGCTTGCGTGTGCCAAGACGACGCGACAATGCTATATCTGTCGAAAGTGATAATCGTCTTGTGAGGGTGCCATGGCGGAACGTTCGAGTCGGGTCGCCGAGCAGGTCGGCGAGTACTACGACGACATCGGCGAGCTGGTGGAGCTGGTCGGCGGGAACCTGCACGTGGGGTACTGGGACTCCGAGGCGGACAGGACGCCGTTCCTGGCGGCGATGCACCGGCTGACCGCCGAAGTGGGGGACCGGCTGGAGCTGCGGCGAGGGCAGCGGCTGCTCGACGTCGGAGCGGGTGTCGGCGAACCCGCCATCCGGCTCGCCCAGCAGTACGGGGTGTCCGTCACCGGGATCACGGTGAGCGCCTGGCAGGTGGCGGAGGCGGAGCGCCGGGTGATCGCCGCGGGGCTGCGTGGCCGGGTGACGGTGCGATGGGGTGACGCGGGCGCCCAGCCGTTCCCGGCCGACTCCTTCGACGCGGCCATCGCGTTCGACTCGTTGCCCAGCGCCGAGGACAAGGCGCTCTGGCTCGCCGAGATCCACCGGGTGCTGCGGCCCGGCGGCCGGTTCGTGTTCACCGAGTACCCGAGGCTGGCCCCGCTCACCCCGGACGAGCAGGCGATCCTGCACGGCAACACCATCCACGACCCGCCGGCGGGCCTCACCCCGGTCGTCAACATGGCGACTGCGGCGGGCTTCGAGATCCTCTCCGGCGCCGATCTCAGCGACAACGTGCGCCGCACCTACGACGAGTTCTTCGCCGCGCTCGCCGAGCAGCGCCAGACGCTGGCGTCGGTGTACGGCGAGGAACGGATCGCGATGTTCGAACAAGGCATCACCATGGTGTTCCGGCTGTGCCAGGCGAAGATCGGCTATCTCGTGGTCTCCTGCCGCAAACCATCGGACGCCTGATCAGCCGGACGGAACCGTCGCCGGGGGATCATCGGGAGCGCGTCGACCGGCATGGTCAGCGCGACCTTCGGCCGTGGCCCCCGGCCCGGTGCCGGTTCCAGCCGCCAGCGCGCCGCGATCGACGCCAGCGTGAGGGTCATCTCGGTCAGCGCGAACGGTTCCCCGATGCACGTGTGGTTCCCGGTGCCGAACGGGATGTAGGCCCCGCGGGGGATGTTCCCGGCGTTGTCCGGCGCCCAGCGGTCCGGGTCGAACCGGTCCGGATCCTTGTGCAGACGGGGATTGTGGTTCAGTGCGTGCGGGCTGTACATGATCGCTGCGCCCGCCGGGATACGTCGGCCGCCGACCACCGTCGCCCTGGTGGTGGTGCGGCTCAGCGCCCAGCCCTGCGTGCGGTACCGCAGGGTCTCGGCGACCACCCGCCGGGTGTACTCCAGCGTGGCCACATCCCGGTACTCGGCCGCGCGTCCGGCCAGCGCCGCGTCGGCCTCCTCGAACAGGCGCCGCTGCACCGCCGGGTGCGCGGCGACCTCGTGGCAGGCCCACGCGAGCGTGTTGGCGATGCTTTCCGCGCCCGCGATCAGGATCGTCATGACCTCGTCGTGCAGCTGCCGGTCACTCATCGCGGGCAGCATCATCGACAACAGGTCGCCGTGGTCGCGGCCGTCGGCGCGGTAGTCGGCGATCAGCCGGTCGATGGTTCGCCGGAGGAACGCCTCCGCCCGCCGGTAGCGGGCGTTGCCCGGGGTCGGCAGCCGGGCCAGCAGGCCGGTCGGGTCCATCACCCGCCGGTACAGTCCGTTCAGCACGGTCGCGGTCGCCGCGCGGAACCGGTCGAAGTCCAGCGGGGTGCCGAGCGCGGTCCCGGCGGAGAACATCGCCCGGGTCAGGTTGGCCATGGCCAGGTCGGCCATCTCCCGGTCGACGGCCAGCCGCTCGCCGTCGCGCCAGGTCTCCAGCCGGGCGGCCACTTCCTTGGTCATCAGCGCGGCGTAGCCGACGATCCGGGTGTGGTGGAAGGCGGGCTGCATGAGCGCCCGCTGCTCGCGGTGCAGGTCGCCGTCGGAGATGCCCAGCCCGTTGCCGAACATCGCCCGGAACCGCGCGGTGATCGGCCCGCCCTTGCCGAAGGTCGCCGGGTCGCGCAGGGCGGTCCGGATCAGCTCCGGGTCGTTGATCACGTAGACGGTCTGCCCGCCCAGCCGGATCCGGACGACCGGGTCACCGTCCTGCAGCGACAGCAGGAACCCCTTGGGGTCGCGCCGCATCCGCATCGCGTGGCCGATCACCGGCAGTCCGCCGGGAGCCAGTTCGGGAGCGTCGGGCGAGGGCACGGCAGCACCTCCACGACCATTGGTCACTCGACAGAGAAAGCTACCATAACAGTTAGCGTTCTCGCTGGTAGGCCTCTGCTCGCCAGTGGTCGCCCAATCCCTCCAACGGGCTAGCACTTACTACCTTCGAGTGGTAGTTGATGTTACTATCGGAACGTATTACCGGTTCGTGACTCGATAAGGAACTGGATGGCCGGCAAGCGCGACTACGGGCAGTTCTGCGGCCTCGCCGCGGGGCTGAACATCATCGGCGAACGCTGGACCCTGCTGCTGGTCCGCGAGCTGCTGGTGAGCCCGCTGCGGTTCAACGAGCTGCTGGACAACCTGCCCGGGGTCGGCCCCAACCTGCTGACCGAGCGGCTCAAGATGCTGGCCGAGCACGACCTCGTCGAACAACTGGCGGTCGCCGGGGACGGCCGGGCCAAGCTGTACCGGCTCACCGAGCTGGGCCAGCAACTGCGCGGCCCGGTGCTCGGCCTGGCCCGCTGGGGGATGCAGTTCCTGTCCGTGCAGGACCTCCAGGCCGACGAGATCCGCCCCGAGTGGGGCATCATCGCGGTCCAGGCGATGGTGGACACCGACCGGCTGCCCGAGGTCGACGAGACCTACGAGTTCCAGGTGGGCGACGAACGGTTCCGAGTGGTGGTACAGGGTGGGGCGGTGTCGTTCGTCCCAGGCCCCGCAGGCGGCGACGATGCCGGCGGGCCCGCCGCGGTCGTCGTCACCAGCGACCCGGACACGTTCATCCAGATCGGCGCCGGGATGCTCACCGCGTTCGACGCCCTGGCGGCCGGGCAGATCAAGATCGAGGGCCCGGCCGACGCCATCCGCCGCTGCACCCGGATGCTCGGTCTGCACTAGGTCTAACTTCAGAAACTGATGGTAATCTGACCGTCGACGCGATTCCCCGGGGGCGCGATGGCGGTGACCGACCTGCGAGCGGTGGCGGAGCAGTATCTGGGCGCCCGGTTTCCCGGCCGGCCAACGCGGTACCTGCCGGTGCGGCCACGGCTCGACGAGGACTTCTGCCGGGCAGTGGCCCGGTTCTACGACCGCGCGCCCCATTCCGCGGGCGCCGGGACAGCGGCGTTGTACCGCGCCCTGCAACGTGAAGACCTGCGGCAATACCGGGCGGTGTGCGCGGCGGGCATTGAGATCCGGCCGTGGCGCCGGCCCGGACAGCCGTACCGGGACTCGGCCACGCTGATCGAGCGCGTGGCCCGCACCGGCACGCTGTGGGTCTACCTCTCCCGGACCGGGCACGGTCCGGCCGGCCCGCCGGACGATCATCCCATGCGCGCCGCATCGGGTGTCGTCGTCGACGGAGAACCGTTGTGTCACAACGATATTCTGCGCGTAGTCCACGACGTCTTCGGCCATGTCGCGCTGGGTGCGAGCTTCGGCCCGCGCGGTGAGTTCACCGCCACCTACGGCCACATGCGGTTGTACCCGAGAGAGGTCTGGCCGGTGCTGTTCACCGAGCAGGTCGGCCAGATCTGCTGGTTCTTCTTCGGTCCGCACGCCGGCCGGCTGCCCCCGGCCCGGCGGCCGTACCCGGCGCAGAAGGTCTTCCTTTACCCGCAACGGTTCCTGGACCGGTTCGAGCAGTGCTTCCACCCACCTGAGTGATCACCGACAGTGTCGATACAATTACCGAGGATGATCGCCAATGTGAGGAGCGACCGTGGATGACAGTGCTGTGCATGATGGCGAGATGTCAGCACGGATCTGGCCGACGGGAGCCAGCGAGGAGTACGCCGCGGCGAGGATCGAGCTGGACAAGGCGGAGCACGCCCTGCACGCGGAGGTCGCCAGGCTGGCCGCGCTCCGCCGGGACATGCCACCCGGCCCGGTACTGGCGGACTACGTGTTCGACGAGGGCCCCCGGGATCTCGGGCTGACCGAGCCGGTGGCCAAGGTCCGGCTGGTGGACGTGTTCGGCGAGCACGACACGCTGTTCGTCTACCACATGATGCTCGCCCCTGGTGAACAGGAGGCGTGCCCGATGTGTTCACTGTGGATCGACGGGTTGCACGGCGTCTCCCGGCACCTGACGCGCCACATGGCGCTCGCGGTTGTCGCGAAGGCGCCGTTGCCGGCGGTCCGCACCTGGGCGAACCGCCGCGGCTGGGACGGCCTGCGGATGCTGTCCAGCCACGGCACCGCCTTCAACGCGGACATGGGCGCCGAGACCGAGGCGGGCGACCAGCTGCCGATGGTCAGCGTGTACCGCAGGGAAGGCGACCAGGTCCGGCACTTCTACACCCAGCGGGCCAACTTCATGGACAACGCCGAGGGCGGGTTCGACCTGCTGTCACCGGTGTGGCACGTGCTCGACCTGCTGCCCACCGGGCGCGGCGACTGGTACGGCGGCAACTCCTACGCCGGCCGCGAGCGGGGCTGAGGCTTCACCTGGTGTAGCTGGCCAGGGCGGCGCACAGGTCGGCGGGCGGCTGGACCGGTTCCATCCGCCCGCCCCGCCGCCGCATGCAGGCCACTGTCTGGGAGCCGGTGGCGATCGTGGTCCCGCCCTTGGCGAAGTCGAAGTCCATGGTGATCCGGTTGCCTGCATGGCTGCCCAGCCGCATCGCGACTTCGATCACGTCGGCGGCGAAGCACTCGGCGTAGAAGTTCATCGTGCAGGACACGGTGACCAGCGCCAGCTCACCCGAGTTCAGCGCGGCCAGCGCGCCGGGGGCGTGGTCGGCCAGGAAGTGCTCCCGGCAGTGGCCCTGCCAGTGCAGGTAGTGGGCGAAGTACACGTTGCCCACGAGGTTGGTCTCGTCGAACGTGACCCGGTGCCGGTACGCGTATTCCATATCAGATTCCAGGCAGGGCAACGGCGATCGCGAGGGCGCGGTTCGCCGGTTCGCAGGTGGTCAGCAGGCAGGCGACCTGGACGCCGTCCCCGGTGCCGAGGACCACGAGGTCGCCGTTCACCAGGCGGATCCGGGGCTCGCCGGTCACCCCGGCCGAGGCGAGCGCCTTGCGGATGGCGGCGGACCGGGCGGTGGACTCGGCCAGGCGGTCGGTCGTCCCGTCCCGTAGGGCCAGGCTCAGCCGGTCGGGTTCGGCACCCGGGTCGGCGTCGACCGCGGTGACGGCCGTCCACACCGGATGGTCCGCCCGGACTTCGAGGCGCAGGCCACCGGTGTCGTCCGGACTGGTCCACGCCGCCAACCCGTCGGCCACACCGCACTCGATCAGCCTGCGGGTCAGCAGCGGGCCGACCAGCCGGGCCGGCAACGGCACCGCCCACTTCCGGGTGCCCACGGCGTGCAACCGAAGCCGTTCCCAACGGGCGACGGCGGTCCCGTGCGAGTCGGTAAGGTCCACATCGAACACATAGTCGGTCATGGTGTGCCGCACTTCACGGGCCCGCACGAACGCGACTTCGCTTGGCCTGCGCCAGATCGTGACGGAGTCCGCGCCGACCGGCAGTACCGTGCGGTGCGGCAGGCAGGCCAGCAGCACGTGGATGCTCGCGTCCAGCAGGCCGGGGTCGCCGAGCAGCAGCCGGCGCGAATGGATGCCCGCGAACCAGTCCATGTCCGAGGTGTCGAGCCAGGCACGGACCTCGAAGGCGGACAGCGCCTCGTACTCCCGCAGCCGGGCGAATCGTCCACTGTGGAAGAACAACGGGCCGTAGTAGGGATGGACGCCACGCCGGTCCGGGGGCGTCCCCGGGTTGCCCGGCGGCGGCAGGGGAGGGGCGGGCACGATGGTCGCCGTCATTCGCGGACTGCCGAACTGGTCGCCGTCGTCGGTGAGGACCGCTTCGACCGAGTGGCCCCGTTCGTCGGCGAGCGTGGCGACCCGCATCCGCCGGCTGGTCCCGATGACGACGGGCGTCGGCAGGTTCACGTCGCGGAACGACCACGCGGTGCGTTCTCCTGTGGTCGCGTGCACGGCCTGTGCCATGGCCTCTAAGCCCAGCACGGCAGGCAATACCGTGACGCCGTCGACACTGTGTTCGGTCAGGTACGGATCGTCGGCTGGGCTCAGCGTCGCCTCGGCGACGGTCTCCACCCCGGGTGTCCGGGCCGGGAGGTCTTCGAGGAACCGCACCAGCGGCACTTCCGGGCCGGCCACGGTGAACGTGCTTGGTAGCCGCCCGCTGACCGTCACCGTGACCGGTGCGTCCGGCGTGCCGAGCAACGTGACCAACGCGTCGGCGGCCGAGTCCGGTGGGATGGCGGCGACCCCGGTGGCGGCCAGGCCGTCGACGGCGCCCATCCGGGCGCCCATGCCGATCTCCGACCACAACGACCATTCGACGCAGTGCGCCCGGCACCCGGGCCGGTCGGCCGCCCACTCGGTCAGCCGGTGCCGTAGCCACTCGTTGGCGACGCAGTACTCGGCCTGCGCGGTCAGACCGGTCCGGCCGATGACCGAACCGAACGCCACGACCAGCCGGAGCCCGTCGCCCACCGCCGACAGCAGGTTCGCCAGCCCGTCCGCCTTCGGTGCCACTGTCCGGGCCAGACCAGCATCGTCCACAGTGGACATCGGATGGGGCTCGTTGACCGCCGCGCCGTGCAGCAGTCCACGTACCGGCCCGTATGCCGTGACCTCGGGCACGGCTTGCTGGTCGGTCACGTCGACGCTGAGATACCGCGCGTCGACGTGCTCGCGGATGACGGCCAGCCGCTCGGCCACTGTGGGGTCGGTATCCGGCCGTCGCCCGACGAACACCAGCGTGCACCCGGTACGGCGGGCCAGCGCGATCGCGGCGTGCGCGGTGATGCCGGTGACACCCCCGGTGACCAGGCAGACCTCTCCCGGGGCGATCGGCGGGTCGGCCGACGCCACGAGCGGGAACGGTGTGGTCCGCGGGTGCGTGACCGAGCCGTCCGCGCCGGCCTGGAACTCCCGGTACCCAGCCGCGGTGACCAGTCCGGTGTCGAGGTCACGGGCTTCGGCGGGAACGCGCAGGACCGTGGTGGCGCACCCGGGCAGCTCGGCGTATGCGCTGCGGCCGACCGCCGCCGCGGCCGGGTGGCCGTGGTGGACGACGAGCAGCACACCGGGGCGATGACCGGCGATCGCGCGCAGGGCGGAGGCCACTTCGCTGGTTCCGGCTTCAGTAGGGACGAAAACGGCGAGCGCCGTTCGATGGCCCGGTCGCCGGGTGAGCACCTGGTGCAGCCAGTGGCCGTGCGGTGCGTGCACGGTCCAGTCGAGATCGGCCGCGGTGCCGGACGGCGTCCAGGGGACCCAGCGATGCGTGAACGCCCTGACCCATTCCCGCACACCGGGCGGACCGGCCCCGGTGTGGTCGTCGGTGACGTCCAGTTCCGCCAACGCCTCGGCGATCTCCCCGACCGTCGCGTCCGCGAAGACAGGCAACGCCGACGGGGCTTTGCGGCCGAGTTCGGTGGCGACGCCGGTGATCAGGGCGATGATTCGCAACGAACTCAGGTGCAGGTCGCGGGACATCGAGGTGGCCGGGGTGATCCCGGACCGGGGCAGGTCGCATTCGGTGGCCAGGCGATCGCGCAGGGCACGCATCGGATCGGCGTCGGAAACGGCGGGCGAGGGCTGCGCTGTCGGCGTTACGCCCCGTGGTGCGGCGTTCGACGTCTCACAGGGGTTGTCCAGGAACGACATCGGGGTACCCGGCGGCAGCCGCCGATGTCCCCGGCCGGCGAACCAGACGGCCGCGGAACCCGCCCCGCAGGCCACCAGTGCCGCCGTCGCCAAGGCGTGCGCTCGGGGCGGGCCGCCGCAGTCGAGCGTGACCACGGGTGTTCCCGGCGCGCAGTCGGCGGCCAGTCCGCTCAGGGTGTGCCCGGGGCCCACCTCAACCAGGAGTCCACATCGGACGGACAGGGCGGCCAGCGCGTCCTGGAACCGGACCGGCGCGGTGAGCTGCGTCAGCAACAGGTCGGCCAGGTCGGTGTCGTCGGCCAGGAGGTGTCCGGTCACGGTGGACAGCACTGGCCGCTGTAGCCGGTCGAACCGGACCCCGGCCAGTAGCGTCCGAAGTGGACTTATTGCTGGTTCCATCGCGGGGCTGTGGAACCCATGGGACACCGGCAGCGGGGTGGCCGCGATCCCGGCCGACCGGGCCCGCGTCAGCACCAGGTCGATCTCGTCGACGGGCCCCGCCACGACGGTGCGCCGAGGGCCGTTTTGGCAGGCGATGACCACCCAGGTGGACCGGATCAGGCCGGTCACGGTGGCGGGCGAGGCGTCCAGGCTTGCCATCGTCGTACCCGGTGTGCCGTGGTCCGCCATGAGCCGGCCCCGGGCCGCGACGAAGTCCATCGCCGCTTCCGGTGCCAGCGCACCGGACCAGACCAGGGCGGCGATCTCGCCGAGGCTGTGCCCGGCCGCCGCGGCCGGTTCGCACCCGAGGGCCGCCAGCCAGGCCATGCCGGCGAGCGACTGCCGCAGGATCGCGGGCTGCGCCGCGCTAGTGTCTACTGTAGACTTTGGGGTCGCGGGCATGTCCGGTACGGCCAAGTGTTTCGCCCAGCTGGGCAGTTCGGTACGGACCGGCGCGGCCTGGCCGGGGAACAACAGACCGACTGGTGGTGGGGGACCTGCCGCCAGAACGAATCCGGTGGCCACTGTCAGCGAACCGTCCCAGTCAGCCAGCCGCGCAGCCGCCGCGACCGCTGCCGCGCCCAGTTCCGTGGGGTTCGCGGCGACAAGGGCACACCGGACGGGCGAGTCGGCCGCGGCGCCGTACGTGGTCGCGGCCACGTCGTGCATTTCGGCGCTGCTGAGTCGGCCGAACCAGGGCGCGTGTGTGGCCAGAGAGTCGGCCAGTTGGCTGGCACTGTCCGCGCCCATCAGCACGATCGCGTGGTGCGCTGGGAACACCGGTGCGGGCACTGCCGCCGACGCCGCCGTCCGGTTGCCGATCACGATGTGGGTGTTGATCCCGCCGAACCCCAGTGCGGACACCGCCGCGTACCGGTTCGGCGCGGTCCACGGCTCCGGCTCGATAACTGTCCTCAATGGACAATCTGGAGTTTGGAGCAGGGGATGCGGATCGACGCAACCGCTCGTCGGCGGCAGCACGCTGGCCCGAGCCGCCAGTACCGCCTTGAGGAGTCCGGCAACCCCGGCCGCCGCCTTGGTGTGGCCGATGTTCGCCTTGACCGAGCCGAGCGCGGCGGGCCTGCCGCCGGCCGACCGAAGCTGGCACAGCGCCTCGATCTCCGCCTGGTCGCCCACCGCGGTGCCGGTACCGTGCCCCTCGACCAGGTCTGTCGCGCCCGGGTCGATCCCGGCCATCCGGTACGCCCGGCGCATCGCCTGGAGCTGGCCGGTCACCGACGGCCGGGTGAGGCCACCGGCGCCGTCCGACGCGATCCCCCAGCCGAGCAGTTCGGCGTGCACCGGCAGGCCTCGCCGGTCCGCTTCGTCCACAGTGGTCAGGATGACCACCCCGCAGCCCTCGCCGGGCAGGAAACCGGTCGGATCGGCGTCGTACACACGCATCTGGTCCACCGCGAGCACGCCGACCCTGGCGAACCCGACCAGTTCCAGCGGATCGATACTCAGATCCACACCGCCCGCGACGGCGAACCGCCATTCGCCGGTGGCCACCGCACGAGCGGCGTGGACCACCGCGAGCAGGCTCGACGAGCACGCTCCGTCCACTGTGTACCCGCCGCCGTGCAGGTCGAAGTGGTTGCAGATCCGCCCGGCGATCGTGTTGGCCAACGCGCCGGCCAGCGTCTCGTCCGTCGGCTCGGGGAACGGCTCTTTCACCGCGCGCTCGAGTTCGGCGAGCACGGTGGCCGTGCGGTCAGCCGAGACGTCGCCGCGACGCAGTGCTTCGGCGGCGGCTGCCGCCAAGAACGGCCACCGCACCCGCAGTTGCGCGGCTCTACTGAACTCGCCGCCGAGCGAGTTGCCGAGCACGACACCAACCTCGTCCCGAGGCAGTGCGTCGGCGTCCGGGAAACCCGCGTCGGCGAACGCCTCCGCGGCGGTCTGCAACGCCAGCCAGTGCGTGTGGTCGACCGCCCGGTGGACGTTGACCGGCACGTGGAAGCGGGCCCGGTCGAACTCCCAGTCCCGCAGCACGCCCGCGTGCGTCACATAGGTCCGGTCCGGGTCGCCGCGGTCACCCAGGTACGCCGGGGAGAGCCGGCCCGGCGGCAGCGCCCGGAACGCCTTCCGTCCAGTGTGGACGGTATGCCACAGTTCGGCCGGACTGTGCGCGTCCGGGTAGTGGCAGGCCATGCCGACCACGGCGATCCGCGGTGAACTCATCTCGTGCCGCCGCTGTCGGAAGTCCGGTCACGCCACCGCGTCACCACCAGGACCGCGCCGCGGAGCAAACAGGTGATCACCAGCGCGAAGAACAGGCCGAAAACAACGCCCTGCCACACCAGGATGCCGTACACCGCGGCGGCGGTGAGACCGAACGCGATCTGGCCGCGCCGGGCGACCGGCGTCGACGCCGGATCGGTGATCATGTAGTTGGTGAACAGGACGAACGCCACCCCGGTCATCGGCACCAGCATCCCGGGCAGCGAGTCGCCGAGCGTCAGCCACCGGATCACCGCCTGCAGCACGAAACCGCCCACCCACGCGGTGATCAGCGGGATTTTCTTGGTGAGGCCCGCGTTGAGCATCGTGCCCGCCATCAGGATGCCCAACGGGATCAGCCAGGACAGCGTGCCGTGCAGCCAGTTGGTGAAGTGGTACGGCGGCGCGATGCCGACCCAGTCGAACAGCAGCAGGGTGACCGCGATGCCGGTGTTGGACGGGTTCAGCACGTGCCGGAGCTTGCCGTTGACCCGCACCCGCACGATGTACTTGCTGGCGTTGGCGACCACGACCGCGAACACGTACGGCCACAAAGATGAGTTGCCGTACAACAGCATTCCGCAGGCGAGGCCGCTGATGTGCGGTGGCAGCAGGAAGATCGCGAGCGTACGGAGTCCGCCCGCGTAGGCGGGTGCCCGGTCGTGCGCCCACGCGTCCACCGTCTCCAGGACCAGCGCGGTCGCGTAGCTGACCAGCAGGCAGACGATAGGTGTGATCGGCGCCTGCTCGAAGCCGAACAGCGTGTAGCCGAGGATGTTGAAGGCCGTGATGGACATCGCGAACCGCTGCAACGCCTGTACGCGCGGATCCCGGGGCGCGGCGACGTCGGTCGTGAGCGGCGGCGGGCTCGTGACGACGGTGGCGTTCGATTGTGACCGGGTGATCTCCGTCGTCATGACGTCCGTACCTTTCCGTCGGGCAGCAGAACGATCCGGCGATGGCCCGGAGCGAGAGTCAATGGCGCACTGTGCGGCCCGGCCGCGTCCCGCCAGGTCACCGTGCCGGTGGCCGATCCGTCCCGAGGCAACGCCAGGTGCAGCTCCGCGCCGGACACACCGGCGTGTCCGTTGGCCGGGTAGAGCTGGTACTTCTGGGCCGGCACCCCGCCGGCCGCGGGAACCTCCACCTGCGCGCCGATCGCCGCCCGATCGCCACCGGCCGCGCCGGGCACCACCAGGTCGAGGTCGGCCGCGGGCGGGACATCGGGGGACGTGTTGAGCAGCAGGCGGGAGTCCGCCCACTGGTTGGCCACCAGCATGTCCAGCTTGCCGTCCCCGTCGACGTCGCCGAGTGCGAACCCACGGGACGGCGCGAGCTGGGTGATCCGCAGCCGCCCGGCGAGATCGGTGTAGCGGCCGTCCGGACTGGTCACCCAGAACCGGTTCTCGTCCCGGCTGCCGGACAGGTCGTCGCCGGGGACGAAGTTCGGCCAGGCATCCGGGGCGTGCAGCACCTCGGCATTGCCCATCGCCAGCTCCTGCAACACCGGCCATCTGTTCCGACCGGTCTCACCCCGCACGAACCCCGTCGCCTGGGTCAGTTCGTCCACACCGTCGTTGGCGAAGTCGCCCGCCTTGACGTCCCACGACCAGCCGCTGCGCGCGATGCCCCGGCGCTGGCTTTCCTCGGTGTAGGGCGCGATGCCCGCCCGCAGGTCCGACGCGGGCCCGTCCGGGACGAACAGCAGGTTGCTTTCCTCCAGCGCGTACGACTCGGCGATGTTGCTGACCACGATCTCCGGCAGGCCGGTGCCGTGCGGATACGTGAAGGCGACTCCCATGCCCTTGAACGAGTCCCGGCCGAGCACCTCGGACTTCGGCGTGACCATGTCCCGCCCGGCCCGCACGCCGGTGAACCGGACCCGTCCCGGGGTCGAGTGGTTGACCAGCAGCTTGTCCGGGCCGAAGTCGTTGGCCAGGTAGATCGACGGCAAGCCGTCGCTGGTGAGGTCCTGGAACCCGATGGCCAGCGTCCAGCCGCGCAGCGCGTCGGCGGGCAGGTCGGCACTGACGTCGGCGATCCGTGGCTTCTCTCCGGGCACACCGGTCGGGACGGTCAGCAGCACCCGGCTCGGGCCGGCGTTGGCCGCGTCGCCCATGCCGTCCTGCATCGCCATCCGGGCGTCGCCGGCCGCGGCCGGGTCGAGCACCTTGGCGCCGTCCGGGAAGTAGTTGCCGACGACGATGCCGAGGTGCCCGGAGCCGTCGATGTCGGCGACGTTGAGCGCGGTGGTGTTCCACACCTGCATCGGTTCCATCAGCTCGACGGCGTGGAAAGCGTTTGCGCTGGGCGGCTCGCCCGGCTTGGCCTGGTTCAGGAACAGCACGGGGGAGCGGCCCCAGTAGTACGCGATCAGGTCGACGGTGCCGTCCTCGTTGATGTCCGTGGGCACACAGCCCATGGGGGCCATGGTGGCGTCGTACGGCAGCCCGGCCGGTCGCAGTTCGAACCGTGGGTACGCGGTGCCGCCCCCGCCGGGCACCGGCGCGACCGTGATCGAGTCGTCCCTGGGGTCGACCAGGCAGTAGTCGGCCGGGCGGCCCAGGCCGCGCAGGTCGGTGAGGGCCACCGCCGCGCCGACCGCCGAGATCCAGCCGCGGATGTCGGCCAGGCCGGGCTGCACCGGCCGGACGTCCTTGGCTCCGGCGGGCACGGTGTTCAACGGCACCTGGCGGAAGGAGAACGGCTTCGCCAGTGTGTCCTGCTGCGCGTCGCTCAGTTGGGGCAACGCGGTGAACAGGCCCGTGGCCACGCACAGCGCGCCCGCGACGACGGCGGTAACCGACCGTCGTACGGTTCGGATATTCATCAAAGACCTCACTGCGGACATCGCGGTAGCGTCGGGGTGCTCAGCTCTCGGCGGACTCGGTCGCGAGCAGCCGGATTCGGGTTCGCCATTCCTGGTACGCCTGGACGTCACGGCGTTCAGTCAGGCCATGTGTCGCTTCGTGTGCCCAGGTCGCGGCGGTTTCCGGGGTGATCGAGGCCAGGCGGGCACAGGCGAGTGCCGTGTGCGCGGGGACGACGCCGGCCCGGGTCCGAGCGGTGGCGCCGAACACCACGCCCTGCGCCAGGTGCGACCAGTGGTCGCCGGCCCGGATCCGCAAAGTGTCCAGTTCGGACTCATCCGCACCGCCGGCGTACGTCGCGGCCAGGCCGACGCCACTCCACAACGCGGCCTGTGCGGCGACCGGGGCATGCTCGAGAAGTTCGTGCGTCTCCACCGGATCCGCGGAAGTCAGGAACCACATCGCTCGGCCGGACCCGGCCAGCCGGGCCAGCCTGGCGGGGTCGCGGCCGGCTCGTCGCGCGCGCCGGGCCAGCGTCCGGCGCCCGCCGAAGAAGACGTCGGCGAAACCGGCGCCGTCCAGGGCGAGCCACCGCAGCAGCGGGGTCACGGGCGTCCGGACGCGCAGGGGGAGCCGTAACGGGCTCAGTGCCCACCCGAGGCCGACGTGGATCAGGTGGATGTAGTCCTGTCCGGACTCGGCCAGCAGCGCCGTGAGTGCGGCGGACCGCCGTACGCTCACCAGGTCGCGCTGGCCCGCGTACATCGCGGCGCCCTCGTAGGCGAACCCACGTTCTTCGGCGGGCACGGTGCCAAGTGCCTCGTGGACGTCCGGCCAGTGCGCGATGGCCAGGTTGTACCCGGACAGGAACGACCGCGCGTGCCGTTCCAGTTCGGCACGGGGTCTGGGGCGGTCCACTCGGAACCCCCGCCGGGCGAAGTCCGCCATCCGCATCGGCAACTGAGGTGTGATCGCGCGCCGGGCGGTGAGACCGCTCTCGGGCCGTGCCACAGCACCGTGCGCTCGGTCAGCGTCCATGGTGTTCTCATCTCAGCGAAGGAGAACTAACTTACAGAAAAGATAGTCACCTTGTCTGATCCTGCCGCCCGCCAAGGGGTGGGTGTCAAGCGAGTTCGTGGCTATTCGCCCGTTCGTAGCACAGAGTCGGGGAGATGCTGTCGATCTGTCGCGGCAGTCGATTCCTCTGGTTTACTTCTGAGTTCACTGGTAACCTGTGGGATTGCCACCGGCGGCGACGCGATCAGGTCCGTGATCGCCCTGCCCCGCGGTCTTCCGACTGGTGCACCGGGCTTGCGCGCGATTCAGCGCCGCCGGTCCGGAATCCCGTCGCGGGCCTTTTCGGCGAACACAACGACACGAACTGAAATCGGGGGTCCCGAATGGTCGAACTGGTGGGGACGGCGCCCAGGAATCGTGCCTCGCTGGGCGATTCGGTCCGTTCCGATTTCCCCATACTGTCGACGACTTTCAGCGGCAATCAGCTCGTCTATCTCGACAACGCGGCCACCAGCCAGAAGCCCCGACGGGTACTCGACGCCCTGGTCGGGTACTACCACCAGGCCAACGCCAACATCGGGCGCGGCTACTACCAGCTCAGCCATCGCTCGACCGACAGCTACGACCGGGCCAGAAGCGTTGTCCAAGGTGCGCTGAACGCCGAACACGCCGAGGAGATCGTGTTCGTGCCAGGCACCACCGCCGCGCTCAACCTGCTCGCGGACACGTGGGGCCGTGCGATTGTCGGCGCGGGTGATCAGGTGGTGGTCACCGGCATGGAACACAACTCGAACCTGTTGCCGTGGCGGCGGCTGTGTGACGCCGCGGCGGCGGAACTCGTCGTCGTCCCGGCGGGACAGGACGGCCGGGTACGTGCCGAGGCGTTCGCGGACGCCATGGGGCCGAGGGTCCGGCTGGCCGCGGTCACCCATGTGTCCAATGTGCTCGGTACGGTCAACCCGGTCAGCGAGATGGCCGCGCACGCCCACCGCGCCGGAGTGCCGATCGTGGTGGACGGCGCCCAGGCCGTGCCGCACCGGCGGGTGGACGTCCGCGAGCTCGGCGCGGACTTCTACTGCTTCTCCGGGCACAAGGCCTACGGGCCGATGGGGATCGGCGTGCTGTACGGCCGCCGCGACCTGCTGCACCAGCTGCCTCCGTACCAAGTCGGTGGCGGCACGGTGAAAGGCGTCAGTACGACGGGCCCGGTCCAGTACGTCCCCGCGCCCGCACGGCTGGAGGCCGGCACGCCGCATGTCGCGGGCGCCGTCGCGCTGGCCGAGGCGTTCGGCTACTTGTCGGACCTCGGCTGGGAGGCCATCCAAGCCCACGACGAGCTGTTGGTCCGGGCCGCGGTCGACGCGATCGGTCGGCTGCCCGGGGCGCGGGTCCTCGGTGATCCGGCAGTGGAGCCGAGCGGGATCGTCTCGTTCGTGGTGGACGGCATCCATCCCTACGACATCGGCGGGCACCTCGACGCGCACGGCATCGCCGTTCGCTGTGGAGTGCATTGCGCCAACACGTTCGTGGACACGTTCGGCGTCGTCGGTACCGTGCGTCTCTCCTTCGGGGTCTACAACACCGAGTCCGAAGTGGACGCCGTCGGGCGGGCACTGCGCACGGTCCAGCCCGGCTCGTGGACCCGTGAGCATCCGAACGAACGGTTTCTGTGACCGCCATGCGGTTCGACACCAAACTCGTCCACATCGGACAGGAACCGGACGGTCCGGCGGGTGACGTGACCCCGCCGATTCACGTCGGCACCACCTACGACCGGTTCGCCCAGGATCCGGTCCGGTACTTCTACGGCAGAGGGGAGAACCCGACCAGGGAGGCGCTGGAGCTGTGCCTCGCGTCGCTGGAGGACGCCAGGTTCTGCACGGTCTTCTCCTCGGGCCAGGCAGCCGCGACGACCGCGCTGTCCCTGTTGTCGCCCGGACAACGGCTGGTGTGCTGTGATGACGTCTACGGCGGCACGCACACCCTGGTGGTCGGTCTGCGCCGTTTCGGTGTGCGGGTCGACCTGGTCGACCTGTCCGACCGCGACCAAGCCCGCGCCGCATTGGCCACGGACGTTGACATGGTCTGGGTGGAGACACCCACGAACCCACTGCTCAAGATCGTCGACATCGCCGAGGTGACCCGGCTCGCGCACGCGAACGGGGCGGTCGTGGTGGTGGACAACACCTTCGCCAGTCCAGTGCTGCAACGGCCGCTGCGTTGGGGCGCCGACGTGAGCCTGCACAGCACGACCAAGTTCATCGCGGGCCACAGCGACGTTCTCGGCGGCGCACTGGTCTACGACCACCCTGCCCTGCACGCCGCCTTCACCGAGCATCGGACTGTCGCGGGCAACGTCCCAGGCGGTCTCGACTGTTTCCTTGTGCACCGCGGCCTGAAGACTCTTTCCCTGCGGGTGGGGCGGCAGGTGAGCACGGCCCGCGTGCTGGCGGACATGCTTCGCGGGTCACCCACTGTCCGCGAGGTGCGGTATCCGGGCCTGCCGGACCACCCTGGCCACGACATCGCGGCCAGGCAGATGGCCGCGCCCGGCTCGGTGATCAGTTTCCGGTACGCCGGCCCGGTCGAACCGCTGCTCGCGTCGACCACGCTGTTCACGTGCGCGGTGAGCCTGGGCGGGGTGCGGTCGCTGATCGAGTGCCCCGCCCTGATGACCCACCGCCCGGTGCCCAGGCAGGCCCGGCTGGCCGCGGGCATCACCGACGACCTGATCCGGCTGTCGGTCGGCATCGAGGATCCCGAGGACCTCGCCGAGGACCTGGGTTCGGCACTGGCCAAGCCAAAGGGTGGTTTTCAGACCACGGAAGACATGGATGATTTTCGTCCTAGTTGTGATCATCTGATGCACAAGCACCCTTTGTGACGACCCCCATTCGCGGTGTCGCATGACCGACACCAATGCAGCCGCGGCTATGACCTCCGTCGGGCTGGCCATCGCGGTGGATGCGGTGCTGCACGCCGACTCTGGACCCAGCTGACTGCGATGTCGTGGCAGAGTCCCGATGGGTGGCACACCGATCCGGCCGGCGTGGGGAACGACTTCGCGGGGCCACGCGCCAGTGTGGACAACGCGATGTCAGATTCCCGCCAGCGTGCCGATAACTCCGCTGACACTGTGGATCTCATGACATCGACTGTCGATCCCTTGCACACCGCGATTGAGCCCGGGATCTTGTACTTCGGCACGCCCGTGGTCCTCATCTCCACCGACAACGAGGACGGTTCAGTGAACCTGGCTCCCATGTCGTCCGCGTTCTGGCTCGGTTGGCGTGCGGTGATCGGGCTGAACGCCCGGTCCAAGACGACCGAGAACCTGGTTCGGGCTCGGGAGTGTGTGTTGAACCTCCCGTCCGACGCGATGGCGGCGAACGTCGACCGGTTGGCGTTGACCACCGGTTCCGACCCGGTGCCGCCGGTGAAGGTGCAGCGCGGCTACCGGTTCGAACCGGACAAGTTCGGCGTCGCGGGACTGACTCCGGTCGCGTCCGAGGTCGTCGGGCCGCCTCGGGTCGCCGAGTGTCCCGTCAATCTGGAGGCCGTTGTCGAGGATGTCCGGTCGCTGGCCGCCGAGGATGACGTTCAGCGCGGGAAAATACTCGTGTTGGAGTTGCGGATCGTGCGGGTTCATGTGCATGACGACATTCGGATGGAGGCGACCAACGACCGCATCGACCCGGACGCCTGGCGTCCGCTGATCATGAGCTTCCAGCAGCTCTACGGCCTGGGGCCGCGGGTGCACCAGTCGACGCTCGCCCAGGTGCCGGAGCGGCTGTATCGCGGACCGGACATCGAGCGGGCCCGAACACTGTGAGACCGCCGTTCAGAGGCTGTGGGCGGTGATGTCGCCGTGGGCGGTGGTCGCTGTGATGTCGAGTTCGGTGGTGCCGTTGTTCTTCAGCGAGTTGCTGATGCGGCCGTAGGTGGTGCCGGCGTCCAGGCGGGCGGAGACGCCGGGAGCGGCGCCGACGGTGATGCCACCGGCCTGGGTCCGTAGCACGACCGTGTCGCGGGTGGCTTCGGTGATGTGGATGTCGCCGCGGGTGGTGGTGATCTGGGCGGGGCCGTCGAGGTGGCCGACGTGCACGTCGCCGTCTACCGCGGTGAGACGGAGGCTGGCGGCGTGGTCGATGGTGATCTGACTGTAGGCGCCGTCGAAGGTGACGTCGCCCAGGCGGCCGACACTGTGCAGTTCGCTGGCGGCGGTCATGGCCTCGACGCGGGAGCCGGCGGGCAGCTGAACAGTGACGGCCACGCTTCCGGTCGGGCCGAAGTACTGGTTGCCGGTCGTGTGGGTGTGGATGCGGAGGACGCCGTCGGTGTAGTCGACCGTGGTGTGTTCCGCTGCTTTCACGTCGCGGTTCTTCGAGGGGTCCGCGGGCTGGATCTCGACCACGGTGTCGGTCCGTTCGGTGGCGACGAGGTGGACGCGGCCGGCGGGGACGGTCAGGACGGTGAAGATCGGGGCGGGGGTGTCGAACTTCGGCATGGCGTGCTCCCTGAGGATCTGGTGTGGGTGTGATCGGTGACCTGATCACGGTGACTACGATCGCCGGCCGTGCTGACAGCGCACGGCCACCGTGCTGACACGGCCCCTGACACGGCGGCCACAGCGGCAGAGCTGGCGCGAGGTGGATGGGCGCGGTAGAACGAGAGGTATGTCCGCGCGTGGTGACCCGCATCTCGCGGTGAAGCGTGAGGTGTTGGTGCGGTATCTCGACGCGTGGACGCCGGTCGCGCTGGGGTCGCGTCGCGGTGCCACGTATGTCGAGTCTGGACACAATGACTTCGTGGCGGACGCGTTTCAGGTCTTCGGTGAGTCCGCTGATCGGCTTGACGGGCATCACCTGGAGATGGTGATTGTCGGGGCCCCGGACTCGGTGGTGGGTGAGCCGCCGGCTGGGCTGGTGGTGCGATGGGTTGCTGATCCTGAGGACGTCACGGTGGTCGGGCCGGCGCTGGTGCATCTGGATGTTGTCGAGGGCGGCGGGCTTGCCGAGGCGGACGGATGGCGGCTGGTCACGTCGCTGGCCCAGGGCAAGGCGCGGGAAGTGCTGCTCACGTTGGCCACAGCGGGGCCTGATTACCGTGGGCGACTGCGCGCGATGGGGTTGGGGTGTTCGGTCGCCGTTGAGTTGGTCGCCGATGACGGCCGGGCACAGTTGCTGGTCTTCGCCACCGGGGACAGCAAGCACCTGGCGATCTTCAAGAACGAGCTGTGGGCGGCGGACGAGTTCGCGGGGATCCGCTACCGCGATCCGGGCGATGCCGAGCAGACCCTGGTCGACATCTCGCTGACGCCGCAGCTCCTGCCGTTGCGCCGGGTGTTGCTGGCGGAACTGGCGCGGCGGGGCAGTTGTCCGGTCGCTGAGCTGCAGCAGTACACACTGCTTGAGACGATCTACCGCCCTGCTGACGCCGTCGGGGCGTTGACCGCGGACGCGTCGGCGGGTGCCATCACCCGTGAGCCGCCGAAGGGCCGGCTGACTCCGCGTACCGTTGTGGCCCACCGCGAAGGCTGACGGTCATCGGGTGGCGTAGCCGGCTTCCCAGGCCCAGGCGGCGATCCCGACCCGGTTGCGCGCGCCGAGCTTGCGCTGGGCGCTGGCGATGTGGGTCTTGACCGTGCCGGTGCCGATGAACAGCTCGGCGGCGATCTCCGGGTTCGTCTTGCCCAGCGCGACGAGCCGCACGACGTCGGTCTCCCGGCTGGTCAGCGGCTCGGCGGCCACCGGGCCTGGATGCGGGCCGGTCAGGTGCTGCAGGAGCCGCACGGTGAGGGACGGGCTGATCAGCGTGTCGCCGGCCATCGCCGCGCGGATGGCCTCGACCAGCAAGGTCGGGCCGGCCCGCTTGAGCAGGAAGCCGCAGGCCCCGTGGCGGAACGCGGTCCGCACGTAGTCGTCGAGGTCGAAGGTGGTGACCACGATGACCCGGGTCGGGTCCTGGACGTCCGCGCCGGCCAGCAGGCGGGTCACTTCCAGCCCGTCCAGGCGGGGCATTCGGATGTCGGCCAGTACCACGTCCGGGCGCAGCTCCCTGGCCAGGTCGACCGCGGCCACGCCGTCCGCGGTCTCGGCGACCACCCGCATGTCCGGCTGGGCGTTGAGGATCAGCCGGAAGCCGCTGCGGATGTCGGCCTGGTCGTCGGCGATCAGGATGCGGATGGGCGCGTCGGTCATGGCGCTCCGGTGTCCGGTGGCAGCGGCAGGGCGGCGACGACCCGCCAGCCGGCCGGCCCACACGGGCCGGCGTGCAGGGTGCCGCCCAGCGCCTCGACCCGTTCGGCCAGGCCAAGCAGGCCGAGGCCACCGTGCCGGTGCAGGCCGGGCGACAGTCCCGGGCGGCGCGGGGCGCCGGCGGCGTTGTTCGTGACAGCGACGACCAGCGTCGGACCGAGGGGCGACTCGGCGGCACGTCGGGTGAGGCTGACTTCGACCCGGGACTCGGCCGGTGCGTGCCGCCGCACGTTGGTCAGCGACTCCGTCACGACCCGGTAGGCCGTGGCCGCGATCTCGCCGGGTGCTGTGACGTCGTCGATGTCGACGTGGACGTTCGCGGTGCCTTCGGCGGCGAACCGGTCCAGCAGCGGTACCAGATCGTCCAGAGTGGACCGGGCCGGCGGGCCGAGGGCCGCGTTCTCCGGCCCGGTGCGCAGCATCGCCACCGCGCGGTCCATCGCGGCCAACGCGCGCTGGCCGCCTTGTTCGATGCGGTCGAGGGTTTCCAGGAGCTGCGCGGGCTGGCCGGCGACGATGCGGGCGGCCTGGGCCTGCACCACCATGCCGCTGACGTCATGGGCGACGAAGTCGTGCAGGTCCCGGGCCAGTTCGAGGCGTTCGGCCCGGCGTTTGGCCGCGACCGACTGAGCCCACCGGACGTCCACCGAGCGCAGGTGCACACCGACCCCGACCGCGAGGATCCCGCCGAGGAACCAATAGGCCAGGACCAGCAGTGCCCGGGTGACTGTGGCCGGCTCGACGATCCTGATCATCACGCCGGTCAGCGCCAGGCTGGCGACGACGAGCGCGGCCACAGCCGGCCACAGGGCGCACCACCGCGCCACGCGGTTCATCAACAGCAGCAGCGTCGCGGTTTCGAGCAGGCCGAACACAGCTCCGGCGGCGGTCAGCCCACCCCAGGCCTGCGCCGCGAACGTCGCGCCGATGGAGACCAGCGCCACCACGCCGGTCGCCGCGGCCAGCAAGTTCCGTCGCCTGAACCCGAGGACGAGAACGGCGGTGGGGACGGCGAAAGCCCCGGGAACGAAGTAGAACAGCGCGCCCCCCGACATGCCGCAACGGTACTCCTCGTGCCCGCCGCCGAGGCTCTGCCGTTCGGCAGAGACCGCGGCGTCTTCGCTCGCACAACCTGCCAGGTGGCAGATGGCGAACACGGCCGCACGGCGGCGAAAGTTACCAGCGAACGGACATACTGGAGGGAGAAACGGCATGCGGTTGCGGAAATCGGGCGGGTCGCACTGGCGGGTGGTTGCCGCCGCGGCAGCGGTGTTGCTCAGTACGGGTGTCGCCGTGGCGAACGCGGCAACACCACGAACCGAGCAGGAATCCCAGGCGGACCAACACAGGCGCGACCGGGAGGAGTTGCGGCAGCTGCTGCAGAAGCAGAACGACGCCTGGGCAAGGAACGACGGGCACGCGCTCGCCGCCGTGTTCACCGAGAACGGCGTGCACGTCGCGTTCGACGGCACGTTGTCGAACGGTCGAGCGCAGATCGATCGAAACTTCACGTTGTGGTTCGACAAGTACATGAAGGGCACCCGCCTTTCGCCCGACCCGGTGGCGCCACTGACGAACGTTCGATTCGTCGGGCCTGGGGTGGCTGTCATGATCGTGGGCGACAACTGTGTGCTGTGGCCAGGTGAGACGGCATGCCACCCGGAGGCCCTGTCCCGCCAGACCTATGTGGCAGTCCGGGAGAACGGTCGCTGGAAGCTCTCATCCTTTCAGAACACCCGAATCCGCAACCTGCTCCCGGTCCCCGGCGGCGTAGCGGCTCCCGTGTCCTGAATGGTCCGTGCGCACGCTGTGCCGCGGGCGGACTGGCCACCAGAGGGCCCGGCCGAGGAGGGCGGCCAGCGCGGGGACCAGCACCAGCGAAAGGACGAGCGCGGAGAGCATGATGCCGAGCGCCATCGCGAAGGCGACCTGTTCGTTGCCTGGGCTGGTGGCGAGCGTGGCGAAGGAGCCGGCAAGCACCAGACCGGCCGTCGCGATGGCCGGTGTGGTGTGCCGGACCGCGCGAGCGACTGCGGCACGGGCCGGGCCCGGTCGCCGCATCTCCTCCCGGACCCGGTCGGTGATCAGGATGTTGTAGTCGGTGCCCAGTGCCACGACGAACAGGAACAGCACCAGTGGCAGGGTGAAGTTGACGCCTGGGTTGCCGAGGGTGTGCTGGAACAGCAGGGTGGCGGCGCCGAGGGTGGCGGCGAAGCCGAGCCCGACGGAGAGCATCAGCAGCACCGGTGCGAGCAGGCTGCGCAGGAGCAGCAGCAGGATCAGCGCGATCAGCGCGGCCGCGACCGGGAACACGATCTTCAGGTCATGGTCGACGGCGGTGGCGATGTCGGCGAAGATCGCCGCGGTCCCGCCGACGTGTGCCGTCGTCCCGCTGGGTGTGTTCCGGGCGACCGCGTCCCGGACCGGTCCGGAGGCCAGGTCACGGGCCTGTTGGCTCTGCGGGTCGGCGGTCAGGTAGAGGTCGATCCGGGCGGCCCGGTGGTCCTCGTTCAGGACCGTCTTCGCGACCTGGCCGACACCCTTGACCTGGGCGAGCCCTCGGGCGAGGCCGTCCAGCCGGTCGGTGGTCAGTGCGCCGCCGTCCTTGGCGGTGACGAAGACGCTAGTCGGGTCCGACGCTCCGGCCGGCAGCGTGCGGGAGATCTCGGCCGCGGTGGCTACGGCCGGGGTTGGGTCACCGGAGTCGCCCCGGCCGTAGTCCATGCGGATGCCGACCAACCCCGCGGCCAGCGCGCCAAGCAGGGCGACGGAGGCAGCCACCATCATCAACGGTCGTCGCGTGACCGGCGCGCCCAGGCGGGCGGCGCGGCCTTCTCGCGGCGTGTCGCGCAGCGATTTGGAGGGCCAGAACATCTTGCGCCCGGCGGCCGCGAGCAGCGCCGGCATCAGGGTGAGGCTGCCGAGCAGCATCACCAGGACCGCGATGGCGATCGCCGGGCCCAGCGAGCGGAACTGCCCGAAGGTCGCCAGGCCCAGCGTGGCGAACGCGGCCACGATGGTCAGCGCCGCCGAAGTGATCGCGGTGCCCACCCGGGCGGTGACCTGCCCAGCCACTTCGCGGGCGGACTGCTCAGGTCGGTCGCGCAGGTGTTCGCGGAAGCGGAACAGCAGGAACAGCAGGTAGTCGATGCCGATGCCGAGCAGGACCACGTTGATCAGGTCCGGGGTGCCCGCGTCGAGCTTCTGCCCGGTGAGCGTCGCGGCACCCGCCACGGCTCCCGCCGCGACACCGCCGATGACGGCGACCGCCAGCAGCGGTAGCAGGGCCGCCAGCACGCTGCGGAACACCAGCACGTTGAGCAGGATGATGAACACCGTGACGAGGGCGCTTCCCACCTTCGCGGCGGTCTCGTTGGCATCTGCCGTGTCGACTCGGTCGGCGAGACCCCCGGTGAAACCGGTGCGCATCCCCGCCTCGGCGAACTGCGTCCGGGCGGCGTCCCGGAAGGTCCGGTAGACGTCCTGCACCCCCTTGGCCGAGGGATTCCCGGTCAGCTGGACGGAGAGCAGTTCGAAACCCCGGTCGGGCGCTGTCATGGCCGGGGCGATCCGGGGTGTCTGGGAGTGGTCCGGGACCAGGAACCGCGGCATGTCGTCGTCGCCCCTCGGCATGACCACCCGGCGCTGGGCCAGCTTCGCCGCCTCGGCCTCGACCCGCTCCTCGTCGGCGGCACCAAGGGCCCTGCCGTCGGCGCGGGCCACCAGCATCGTCACCGTGGTGGCATCGGGGTTCACCCCGAACTGCTGCTCGGCGATCCGCAGCGCGGCGGCCGAGTCGTAGCCGCTGGGCAGGAAGTCCCCGGCCTGGTGCTGGGTGACGCGGGCGATCAGCGTCGGGGTCAGCGCGATCAACGCGACACCCAGCACCAGCCAGGCGGTGATGACCCGCCACGGGTGTCGGGTGGAATATCCGGTCAGGGCGCGGATCACGAGGTCCTCCGGCGAATGCGGGCGTCTGCCGGGGGTTCCCGGCCGGTTTTCAGCCCATCAGTCCGACCGGTCGGCAAGCGTCGTAACCGCGGATGATCCGAACCGGGGCCCTGAGTCCCCTCCACCATCCCGTGACCAGGATCCTGGTCCTAGTCCCATGGCCGCGAGCTGCTGCCGCCCAGGTGCTGTGCGACCCTGTCCTGAGGGGGCCGTAAGCAGGGAGAACAGGACATGCCCAGGAGCCGACACAGCCGGCCTGACGCCTGGGAGCCGCCGTGGACCCGTAACGACGCGCTCGTGGCCGCCGGGGCCTGCGTGCTGAACCTGCTCAGCTACGTGTTCTTCAACACCCCCGACGACCAACACGTCGTGAGCGTGACCGGGTTCCTCCTGGTCGCGCTGGCAGCCGTACCACTGCTCGCCCGGCGCACCCACCCAGTGGCGGTGCTCGCCGCTGTCCTGATCCTCGACACGACGGCCACCCTGGCCGTGCCGTTGTCCCGCCACTTCGGTGCCGTCCTGGTGGTCGCCCTGTACTCAGTCGCCCGGTTCCGCCCCGGCTGGGTGACGGCGGTCGCGGCCGTCGCGACGGCGTCGCTGACGCTGTTGAGCCAGAGCAACGGCCGGATTCCGTCCTGGCCGGACCTCATCAACTCGCCCCTCACCGTCCTGATCGTCGTCGGCGCCGCCCTGGTGATCAACCGTTGGCAGCAGGAGGTGGCGACCAACCGCCAACTCCTCGCCGACCGTGCGGTGGCCGACGAACGCCGCCGCATCGCACGGGAGCTGCACGACATCGTGGCCCACCACATCACCACCATGCAGCTGATGGCCGGCGGAGCCCGAGCCAACATCGCCCAACCGGAGGTGGTCCAGGACGCCCTGGTCACCTTGGAGTCCTCCGGGCGGCTCGCGCTGCGCGAGATGCGCCAGCTCCTCGACGTGCTGCGGGCCGACGACGAGCCGGAGGCCGCGCCGCCGCTGCCGCAGCCCGGCGTCGACGACCTCGACCGCTTGGTGGCCGAGTCTCGTCTGGCCGGACTGCCGACCGAGTTCACCGTCCGCGGGCCGCGGCGTCCGCTGCCGCCGACCGTCGGCCTCACGGTGTTCAGGATCGCCCAGGAGGCCCTCAGCAACGCCCGCAAGTACGCAGGGCACGCCCGCGCGTCCGTACAGCTGACGTACCGCCAGGACGGGGTCACCGTCGAGGTACGGGACGACGGCGGGGACACGCCACCGCAGGAGATGGCGCTGGGCTCGGGCGGTTACGGCCTGATCGGCATGCGCGAGCGCGTCGCCCTGCACGGCGGCACCCTCACCGCCGGCCCGCAGGCCGACGGGGGGTTCGCGGTGGTGGCTGACCTGCCGCTGAGCCCGACCGACCAGCACGAGGGGGCGCTGCGATGACCGGGTCCGGGCGGATCAGGGTGCTGATCGTGGACGACCAGCCGCTGGTCCGGCGCGGCCTGTCGCTGATCCTCTCGCCCGACCCGTCGTTCGAGGTGGTGGGCGAGGCCGAGAACGGCACGCAGGCGATCGCCCTCGCCCACCAACTGCGTCCGGACGTGGTGGTGATGGACATCCGGATGCCCGGCCTCGACGGCGTCGGCGCGACCAGGGAACTCGCCGCCACCGCGCCCGGCTGCCGGGTCCTGGCCCTCAGCACCTTCGACATGGACGAGTACGTGGTGGGCGCCCTGCGCGCTGGGGCCTACGGGTTCCTGCCCAAGGACAGCTCCCCGGAGGATCTGAGCGCGGCCATCCGCACCGTCCACGCCGGCGAGGCCGCTGTCGCGCCGCGCCTGCTCACCCGGCTGATCTCCACCTACGTACGACCACCCGGCACTGCCCGACCGACCCCCACCGGCCTCAGTGACCTCACACCCCGGGAGGTCGAGGTGTGGCGTCTGATGGCCACCGGCCTGGACAACTCCGAGATCGCCCGCGCCCTGGACATCAGCCTGTCCACGGTCAAGAACCACATCACCAGCATCTTCGACAAGCTGACCGTCCGCGACCGCGCCCAAGCGGTCATCGCGGCCTACGAGTCGGGCCTCGTCACCGCCGGTGCCTCCTGATCGTCGGGTCCGCATCGGACGAACGCCAGCAGGTCGGCGTTGAGCTGCTGGCGGTGGGACAGCTGGAGCATGTGGGGCGCGTCGCGGTAGACCAGGAACCTGCTGTCGGGGATCAGCTCGGCCGAGCGGCGACCAAAGACGTCCAAGGGCCCGAAGAGGTCGCTGTCGCCGTGCACCACCAGCGCGGGAACCGTGATCTCGCGCATCTCGGCGCTGAAGTCGGCCGCCACGTGCGCGGCGGCGCAGTCCACCGCGGCCTTGAGTGACACCCCCATCCAGTCCTGGATGGTGCGTTGCGTTTCCACCGGGGGTATCGCGCGGCTGGGTAGCCCGCTGCCGAAGGACGCCGCGGTGCTGTCCGCCACCCACTGGCCGTAGCCGTCTCGAAGCTGGTCCAGCCACTGCGTCGCCTCGGCGGGACCGAGATCCAGTTTCGGCACCGTGGCACCCACCAACGCGATGCCCGAGACGCGCTGGTCACCGTGTCTGCTGAGGTACCGGACGATCTCGCCGCCGCCCATCGAGTGCCCGACCAGGGTGACGTCGGTGAGCTCAAGGGTGGTGAGTACGGCGGCCAGATCGTCGGCGAGGGTGTCGAACTCGTATCCGCTACCCGGGTCGTCGGATCGCCCGTGACCGCGGCGGTCGTAGGCGACCGCGCGATACCCGTGCTCGACCAGGTGCAGCATCTGGTGCTCCCACATGTGGCCACTCATCAGCATGCTGTGCACGAACACGACCGGGCGTCCAGCGCCCCAGTCCCGGTAGTACAGCTCGGTTCCGTCCGAAGTACGTAAGGTCGGCATGGCAGTTGTTCAGCCGGCCAGCGGTTGGGTGGTCAGGTGGTAGTCCGTGCGGATCCGGGCGTTCTCGACGTAGCGGGTGGCGATGAGGGTGGGATCGGCGGTCGTGTTCGACATGACTGGGTGTTCCCTTCCGTCGGCCAGGGTGGCCGCTGGCACAGACGGTCGGCGGTGCCGCCGCGGCAGGGTCAAGCCGGTTCTCCGGGCGAACTCTCCCCTTGGGGGAGGGCGCACACTACGGATCATGACCGGGCATCTGTCGATCGGGGACTTCTCCCGCGCCACCCACCTGACCATCAAGACGCTGCGCCACTATCACCGGATCGGCCTGCTCGAACCCGCTGACGTGGATCCGCACACCGGCTACCGGCGCTACACCACCGAACAACTGCCCACGGTCCAGGTCATCCGCCGCTTCCGCGACCTGGACATGCCACTGGAGGAGATCCAGGCGATCCTGGCCACACCCGATCCACGGGTGCGCACCGAACGGATCGTGATGCATCTCAAGCGCCTGGAAGAACACCTCGGGCGCACGCAGCGAGCCGTCGGCACGTTGCGTGATCTCCTCGTGCGGGACGCCGCCGGCGGAGTCGCCGACGTCGAGCTGCGCAGCGCACCCGCCGTCCCGGCTGCCGTGATCACCGAGACAGTCGCCGCCGAAGACGCGGCGACCTGGCAACAGGGCGCGCTCGGTGAGCTCTACGCGACGCTGGCCGCGCAACAACTTCCCCACACCGGTCCGGCCGGCGGCCTCTACGCCGACGAGGTGTTCACCCACGCCCACGGCCAGGTGACCATCTTCCTGCCCTGCGCCGGCCCGGTCCAGCCGATGGGCCGGGTCTCGACCCAGCTCGTCCCGGCCGCCGAACTGGCGGTCATGGCACACGACGGACCACCGACGGATGTCGACCGCACCTACTCGGCCCTCGCGACCTATGTGGCCCGCCACGCCATCTCGGTCGACGGCCCCATCCGGGAGTACTACGTCGTCGGCCAGCGCGACACAGCGGACACGACACAATGGCGAACCGAGGTCGGCTGGCCGGTCTTCCTCACCGGCGCGGCCGTCCAGGAGTGACCGTCCGGATGACGCCCGGGGTGGTGGCCGTGTCAGCCCGGTGACTGTTCGGTGTCAGGACGGCTGGCGATGGTGGCGGCTGTGATCAGTTCACCGATCGCGGCCTCGGAGCCGCGAACAACCAGGAGTACCAACAGGGTCCGGACGCCGCGGGTCCTCCGGCGGGTGGGGGTCGCGGCGCTGGCGGTCACGTTGCTGGCCGGGGCGGCCGCGCCCGCGACGGCCGCTGCCAGGCCGGACCGGCCGGAGTTGCAGGCGGCCATCCAGTCCATCGTCGACCAGGGTTTCGCCGGGACGCAGATGCGCGTGCGCGACCAGCGGGGCGAGTGGGTCGGCAGTGCCGGGGTGAGCAAGCTGGGTGAGCCCGCGAAGCCCGCCACGTACGGGCGGTTTCGGGTGGGCAGCGCCACCAAGGCGTTCACCGCGACGGTGGCGTTGCAGCTGGTGGCCGCCGGCCAGGTCGGGCTCGACACCCCGGCGGCCGACTACCTGCCCGGGTACGGGTTGGACCGGCGGATCACGGTGCGGATGTTGTTGCAGCACACCAGCGGGCTGTTCAACTTCACCGGCGAGTTCTACCCGGACCGGTTCGAGCCGGGGATCCCGGTGACCGGCGAGGAGTGGGTGGACAACCGGTTCCACGTCTATCCGCCGGCGGAGCTGGCCCGGTTCGCGTTGGCCAAGCCGACCCGGTTCGAGCCGGGCACGGGCTGGAGCTACGCCAACACCAACTACGTGCTGATCAGGCTGCTGATCGAGAAGGTCACCGGGCATTCGTACGTCGACGAGGTGAAGCGGCGGATCCTGTGGCCGCTCAAGCTCTGGGGTACTGAGGCGCCGGAACTCTGGTCGACGGAGATCCTCGGGCCGCACGCCCACGGTTACTACCGGTACGAGGACGCCTCCGGGCAGAAGCAGACGGTTGACGTCTCCCGGCAGAACCCGTCGTGGCTGTCCAACGGCGGTGACATGATCTCGACCACCCAGGATCTCAGCACGTTCCTCGCCGCGTTGCTCGGCGGGAAGCTGCTGCCGGCCCCACTGTTGGCCCAGATGCTCACGCCGTATCCGACGAGCGGCTACGGCTTCGGGTTGACCATGATGGCCATGGGCCCGAGTTGTGGCGGCACTCTCGTCGCCATCAGCGGCTTCATCAACGGCTACGGGCAGCTGACGTACAGCACGCTCGACGGCCGCAAGACCCTGTCCGCCTCGGTGACCACCGGGGACAAAGACGTCGACCTGATTCCGGAAGGCGCCAAGGCGGTCCAGAAGCTCCTCAAGGCGGAGTTCTGCACCGGATAGGCCGGCGCGGATCGGCCACGCCGAGTCCGGTGTGGCCGGTCCAGCCGCAGTCCTGGCGTCACCGCGGTTCGGCCGCGAGCGGAAGAGTGCGGCCGTTGCGGATGGTCCGGTCCTCGGCGAGTTGGGCCCGCCACCAAGGGGCTTCGACGAAACCGCGTTTGAGCGACAGCAGCTCCACCGAGGAGCTCCACCCGATCACGCCGTCGAGTTCCGCGAGGGTGGCGGTGGTGAACTCGAACAGGCCGCGGGTGGAGGACGCGATCACCTCGCAGAGTAAGGAGTTGCCGTCCAGGGTCGCCGCCAGGTAGCGCACGGACCGGTGTTGGGCCAGCGACTGCGCCACCGAACTGAGCTTCGCGGGCTGGACGGTCACTGTCAGCAGCGTCTCGGTCTCCAGGCCCAGTGCGGCCGCGGGCACGAGGGTCACCACGGACGCGCAGCCGTCGTTGATCATCCGCTCGAACCGCCGCCGCACCGTGCTTTCGTTGATCTCCAGTGCGTCGGCGACGGCTTTGAAACTCGCCCGCCCGTCCTCCCGCAGGACCCGCAGGATGGCCACGTCGAGTTTGTCCAGGTGCTCCGGGGCGCACGTCGGCTCCTCCGTGGCGCGGTGGGGCACCGGCGCGGTGGCGTCGAGCAGCTGCTGGCTCCAGTCGTGGGTGATCTTGTAGACGTGCAGGATCAGGTCGCTGTACCAGCGCTCGACCCCCTCGATGCGCTGGACTTCCAGCATGGTTCGGGGATAGCGGGTGGCGCCGGCGGGCACGACCAGCTCGACCGCGATGTCGTACGGCCCGGTGATCAGGCCGGCGTACCGGATGTCGTCGCGGCCGACCAGCTGCTCGGCGACCTCGAACTGGGTGCCGGGCCGGCAGCCGATCCGCGCGAAGAACGTCTCCACCGGACCGGTGCTGCCCAGGCTCGCCATGACGGCCACGCGCATCACACCGTCGGCGATCAGCTGCTGCACCCGCCGGGCCACCGTCGGGACGGACGTGTCGCAGGCCGCCGCGATCGCGGTCCAACTGGCGCGGCCGTCCTGTTGCAGCGCCACGATGATCTGGCGGCTGAGGTCGTCGAGGGTGGCGAGCGCCTTCACTGTCCGATGCCCGCGAGGAACTCCCGTACCGTTCTCGTCCACGCCTCGGCCTCCTCGATCTGCGGTGAGTGCCCCGACTTCTCGAAGATCACCAGCCGCGAGTCCGCGACCAGGTTCGCGATGGCCTCGCTGCGGTCCACCGGGGTGATCCAGTCCGTCCGGCCCACGGTGACCAGGGTCGGACAGCTGATGGACGATAGCGCGGACTTGATGTCGTATCCGGGGATGTTCACCGAAAAAGCGTAGTTGTGAGCCTCGTAACGGTACGGTGTGGCGTCGACGCGCTGTTGCACTGCGGCCGGGTCGTAGTTGTAGTCGTAGAGCGGCAGGATTTCGCGCCAGCAGTCGCGTAGGTCGTCGTTGTCGCGTACGCGGCCGTTGAAGATGCGGTCGAGCTTGTCCGGGTCGACCTGCACCCGCGCCGAGGCCAAGGCGTTGGCGCGCGCGGCTTCCTCGTGTGAGTTGTCCGGCGACGTGTCGCGCAGCACGAGCGCGGACACGCGGTCGGGGTGGCGGATCGTGTACTCCATGGCCATGAAGCCGCCGTACGACCCGCCGGCCATGATGATCTGCTCGGCGCCGATCCATTCACGCAGGCCCTCGATGTCGGCCGCCCACTGCTCGTGGCTGAACGGGCCCTTGCCCTCGCTCTGCCCGGAGCCACGGGCGTCGAACACCACCACCCGGTAGGTGTCGGCGAGCCGGCCGAAGCTGGCCCGGGGCTCGGCGCGCGAACCCAGTCCGGGGGCGCCGTGGTGGGCGATCAGCACCGGCGCGTCCGGCGGGCCGAGCACCTCGACGGCCAGCCGGTTGCCGTTGATCTCGACGAACTGTGCCTCGGTGATCGCGGCGGCGAACTTCGGTGAGTCCTGTGTGGACATTGGTTTCTCCTTTGTCATACCGGGATCACGCAGTCTTCGAGGCCGCGGGGGAAGGCGGTGAGTGGCTCGGCGCCCTCCTCGGTGACGAGCATGCTGTCGGAGATGCGGTACCCGGCGTGACCAGGCACGTAGATCCCCGGCTCGTTGGACACGATCATCCCCGGTTCGAGCACGGTGTCGTCACCGTCCTCCAGCCACGGCGGCTCGTGCATGCCCAGGCCGATCCCGTGGCCCTGCCGGTGCCGCAGATACCCGCCGAGACCGGCGTCCCGCAGCACGGCCAGGCAGGTCGCGTTCGCCGCGCGGCACTCGACGCCGGGCCGGATCGCCTCGCCGCCGACCTGCTGTGCCTCCCAGACGGCCTGGTGAAAACGACGCTGCTCTTCGGTGGGCTCGCCCAGCACGAAGGTGCGCTCGCCTTCCACGAACCGCCCGCCGACCGCGCATCCGAGCGACAGCATGAACGTGTCGCCCGGGGTGAGTCGGTAACCGGACGGCAGGCCGTGCGGGTACGCCGAGTTGGCCCCGGCGTAGACCAGGCCGCCGGCGAGCATCGACACCACGACGACATCGGTGTGCTCGGCGTACATCGTCCCGGTGCCGACCTTGCCCACGTACGAGGCCAACTCCGCCTCACTGGGCAGTTCCCGGCCGGCCGCGACGGCGCCGGTGACGAGTTCGACCCCAGCGGTCAGCATCAGGTCGGTGATCCGCGCGGCCTCCGCGTGCAGGGCGACTTCCTCAGGCGTCTTGACGTACCGGCAGACCGTCACCAGATCGGTCGGCACAAACTCCATAGTGGACAGTTCGGCTCGGGCGGCGGCCAGCCGCTGGTAGGAGATCGACGTGGTGTGGCCGACACGCCGGTTCGCGGTCCCGACGAAATTCGCCAGGGCGGCGAACGGCGGCAGCACACCGGGATACTCCGGGTACGACACCAGTTCCGCGGCTGCGTTCTGTGCCTCGGCGTGCTCACGTTCCAGCTCAGGCAGCAGCAGAACGCAGCGGCCGGTGGCCTCCAGCCAGACCGCGACCGGCCGTTCGCACGGGTGGTGGAAGAAGCCGGTCAGGTACGCGACGTCCTCCGGATCGTCGGTGAACACCGCGTCGAGGTCGTCCTCGGCCGCGCGAGCCCGGACCTTGTCCTGCACGTCGGCGAAGAAAGCTGGGCTGAGTCGTTGGGAGAAGGTCATTTCGCCCTCCGGCGACGTGGGTTGCGGGCGTCGTTGTAGGCCGTGGACAGCAGTGTCGCCGCCAGCACGAGCAGCAGGATCGCCAGGGACGGGAACAAGGGCAGCCACCACGCGGTGGACATCGCCCCCGCCTGCTGCGCCTCGTAAAGGATGCGGCCCCAGGACCAGCTCGTCGGGTCGCCCAGGCCCAGGAACGCCAGCCCGGCCGCGGACAGCACCGCCCGGGAGGCGGTGAGCACCACCGACACCAGGATCAGCGGGGCCACCGCGGGGATCACGTGCCTGGTGATGATCCACACGGGCGACTTGGTCATCAGCCGCGCGGCGTCCACATAGGGCAGTCGGACCACGGCGAGTGCCTGCGACCGCACGACTCTGGTCACCTCGGGCCAGGAGAACGCGGCGATCACGATGATGATCGTCTGGGTGCTCGGCCCGGCGAGCGCCGCGACCAGGATCATCAGCGGCAGGATCGGCAGGGACAGGGTCAGGTCGACGATCACCCCGATCGGGGCGTCGATCTTGGGGAAGTACGCGCTGATCACCGCGAGCAGCGTGCCGACCAGGATGGCCAGCAGCGACGCCGCCGCGGCGACCAACAGGCTCTGCCGCGTTCCCCAGACGACCTCGCCGTAGACGTCCAGCCCCAGGCTGTCGGTGCCGAACCAGTGCCCACCGGACGGGGGCGCGAGCACGACATCGCCGTAGCCGGACGGGTAGGTGGCCAGCAACGGCGCCGCGATCGCGACGAGAACCAGCAGCACGAGCACGGCCAGCGCGCCAAGGCCGAGCGGTTCCCGGCGCAACGCGCGCCAGGTCGACCGGCCGGCGGCCTGCTCCAGGTGTGGTGTGGTAGCGGTCATGTCAGGCCTCTCATGACGCCTTCACGCGCGGATCCAGCACGCCGTAGACGATGTCGGTCACCATGTTCGCGACCACCACGGTCGCCGCGAGCAGGATGAAAGCCCCTTGCAGGACCGGGAAGTCCAGCTGCGTCACCGCCTCGTAGACACCCCGGCCGATCCCCGGATAGGCGTACACGGTCTCGATGAGCACCGCCCCGCCCACCACGAAACCCAGCTGCAGGCCGACGAGGGTGGTGGTGGGCAGCAGCGCGTTGCGCAGTGCGTGTTTCCACAGCACTCGCCGGAACGGCAGCCCGTTGGCGCGGGCCAGGACGACGTAGTCCTCGTTCAGCGAGTCGATCAGGGTCGAGCGCATCGTCAGCACGTACGACCCCAGTTGGGCGAACACCAACGACAAACACGGCAGCACGAGGTGGTGCAACACGCTGACGTACCACTCACCGCCGTAGGTGCCGTCGGTGAACGCCCCGCCGATCGGGAACCAGCCGAACCGCAGCCCGAACACGTACAGCAGCAGGATTCCCATGCTGGGCACGAAAAGCGACTGGCCGGTGACCGCGACCACCTGCACGGTCCGGTCCCAGAGGCCGCCCGCCCGCGCCGCGGCGAGCACGCCCAGCGGGATGCCGAGCACGACCGTCACCAGTAGCGACGAGACGGCCAGCAGCAGTGTCCACGGCAGACGCTGCATCAGGACGTCCACCACGCTGCTGCCCTGGGTGAACGAGATCCCCAGGTTGCCCTGCAGCAGCTGGCCGAGGTACTTCACGTACTGCACGGGCAGCGACTGGTCCAACCCGTACTGGGCCAGCAGGTTCGCCCGCAGCTCCGGCGTCATGTTCGTGCTCGCGATCGCCAGCGCGGGGTCGCCCGGCAGCAGCCGCAACAGCAGGAAGGTGACTGTCACCGCGAACCAGATGGTGAGCAGGCCACGGCCGACTCTCTTGAGCACGAACAACGTCAGGGACATCCGGACGCCCTAGCCCGCCTTGGTCGCCGAGGCGACCGACACCGGGTTGACGATGGACAGCAGCTCGCTCGGCTTGACCACGAACCCGCTCCACGAGTCGCGGTAGGCGGTGTAGAGGTTCTGCGTGTACATGATGTTGTCGTAGACCTGGTCACGCACGATCTTGGCGGCCTCACGCGTGATCGGGATCTGCTTGCCCTGCTCGAAGGTCACCCGTGCCTGGTTGATCAGGGCGGTGAGGGCGGGGTCGTCGTTGTACGTGTAGTTGATCGCGCCGCCCGGCAGGTACGCCAGTGACATGTTCGTGGTCGGGTCGTCCATGATCGCGAAGTTGCCGGCGTAGATGTCGAAGTCGCCCTTGTTGGTCATGGCCAGGTACGTGTTGCGCTCGATGCCCTGCAGGTCGATCGTGACACCCGCCTTGGCCGCGCCGTCCTTGACCAGGCTCGCCCACTGCGCGGTGACCGGGTCCTGCAGCGAGTAGATCAGCCGGAACTTCAACGGGAAGTTGCCGTTCGCGTCGGCCTGGTAGCCCGCGCCGGTCAGCAGCCGGCGGGAGGCCTGCGGGTCGAACGGGTACTCGGTGATCGACTTGTCGTAGTAGTCCTTCAGCACCGGCATCAGCTGGCTCGACCCGGTGGACACCGCCTGGCCCTGCAGCACGACCCGGCGGATCGCCTCGTAGTCCACGGCCTGCGCGAGTGCCATCCGGACGTCCCGCTTGGCGAGATCGGGCCGCTTCATGTTGTAGGTCATGTGCGCGTAGCCCAGGCCGGGCACCTCGGCGACCTTGACGCCCTTGGTGTTCTGCAGCTCCTTGACCTGCGTGGGTGGCAGGGCGTTGGCGATGATGTCGACGTCGCCGTTCTTCAGCGCCAGGATCTCGGTGTTCACGTCCGGGTAGACCCGGTAGACGACCTTGGCGGCCTTCGGTTTCCCGCCCGGCACGAGCGGGTAGCTGTCCACCCGCTCCATCGTGTAGCTCTGTCCCTTTTGGACCGTCTTGAGCAGGTACGGCCCGGCGCTAACCCAGCCGCCGGTCGAGCCGTCGTTGGCGAACTTGGCCACCGAGCCGGCCGGTTCGAACACGTGTTGCGGCACGACGTTGCCCCAGAAGCCGATCTCGGGAATCAGCGAGGCGTCCGGCGCGGTCAGCTTGACCTCCACGCGGGTGTCGGACACGGCCGTGGCGGAGGCGAAGTTGGCGAGCTGTCCGGTGAGCGTGCCGGCCGGCTTGTCGCGCTTGGTGGCGTTGAGCGTGAAGGCGACGTCCTTGGCGGTCAGCGGCTGGCCGTCGGACCACTTCATGCCCGCGCGGATCTCGTAGAACCCCGTGGTGTCGTTGGTGTAGCCCCACTTCTCCGCCAGCTCCGGCCCCTTGGCGCCGTTGGCGTCGATGGACAGCAGGTGCGGGTACATCAGGTTGGTGATCCAGTAGTCGCTGCGGCTGTTGCCGATCAACGGGTTGTAGTTGACCACGTCAGTCGTGGTGGCGATGGTCAACGTGGGGTCGACGGCCTGCTGGCCGCTGCTGCCGGACTGCTGGGGCGCGCTCGGCGCGCACGCCGCGAACAGCGGGATCGCGGTGAGCGCGGCGATGGCTGTGATCGTGTGGCGACGGGGCATCTAGACCCACACCTCCTTGAGGACTCTGAGTGTGTTGCCCCCCACGACCGCGGTGATCTCGTCGTCGCTGTAGCCGTGCGAGACCAGCCAGCCGATGATGTTGTGGAATCCCTCCGCCGGGTTCTCCAGCCCGTCGACGTACGGCACCTTCTCGAACTCGACGCCCCCATGCGCCTGGCCGAGTGAGAGGTTCGCGGCGAACGCGTCGTGCAGGCCGACGTGGTCGCCGAACAGGGTGTCCGGGCCGAAGCTGACGTGCTCGATGCCGACCAGGTCCACGCAGTACTTGAAGTGGTCCATCACGGACTCGAGCGAGTGCTTCGGGTGCTCGGGCGACAGCGTGGTGTGCGGCGCGGCCTCGATGCCGATCACGCCGCCGCGCTCGGCGCAGGCGCGGATCGTCTCGTCGTCCTTCATCCGGTTGGTCGGCCACACCGACCGGGCCCCCGCGTGGGTGATGAACACCGGGGTGCGGGACTTGCGGATCACGTCAAGGCCGGTGCGGTCGCCGCTGTGCGAGATGTCGATGGCGATGCCCAGCTTGTTCATCCGTTCCACGGCCCGGTCGCCGAGGTAGGTGAGCCCGCCGTCGCCGCGTTCCTTCAGCCCGCTGCCGAGCAGGTTCGCCTCGGAGTACGCGATGCCCATCTGCCGCACGCCGAAGCCGTAGAGCACGTCCAGCCGGTCGATCTCGTTCTCGATCGGGGTGGCGGCCTCTAACGCGAAGATGTGCGCGACCCGGCCGGTCGCCTGGGCGTCCTCGATGTCCGCGACCGTCTCGGCCTTGACCACGAAGTCCTGGTGGGCCAGGTCGGCCATCCGCACGCCGAGGTCGAACAGCACGTCCTGGTACTTCCAGCCGGCGTCGGAGCTGATGCAGCACGTACCGTCCATGCCGTTGTCGAACACCGCGGTCAGGCCGGAACGCGCCAGCCCGGCGTAGCCCGTTGGCTCCCGGCCCTGGCGGATGTGCTCGCGCAGGTCGGTCATGTCCGCCGGGAAGACCTGCACGTGCTCGTGCAGCGAGATCACCATGCTGTCGGCCAGCAGGCGGGTGGCCCGTTCGGCCTGCTCCCGGGTCAGGTCGAGGCCCTGGTAGGCGGGCACCCGGCCGACCTGTTCGGCGTAGGTGAACTCCCGGTAGTCCTTGCCGGCCTCGAGGTAGTCGTAGGCGGTGTAGCCGGTGTAGCGGGCAGCGGGTTCCAGCACGCTGATGCCTCCTTGTCGCCGCCTCGTGGGCCAGGCGGTCGCGGTTGACTGTCTCCAGTGGATAGAGCAGAGTGTCATCATTATCCGGCGAAGATGTCAATACGAACGTTGAATCGAGGCGTCGATGACGGTCAATATGAAACTTATCGGCGACACGGTCTGTTGAGGACGAACCGGTGAACCATCCCCTGGCCCTGCGCGTCAGAAGCCTGTCGGTGACCTTCGCGACCGACCGCGGCGAGGTGCCGGCCGTGCGGCACGTCGACCTCGACGTCGAGCGCGGCTCGCTCGTCGCGCTGCTCGGCGAGTCGGGGTCGGGCAAGTCGGTCACCGCCCGCGCCGTGATGGGCCTGTCCGGGCCGGACGCCCGGGTCGAGGCCGACGAGATCACCCTGGGCGGCACCGACCTGCTGTCGGCCGGCGAGCGGGCGCTCCGCGACCTGCGCGGCACCCGGATGAGCCTGGTGCTGCAGGACGCCCTGTCCGCGCTGAACCCCGTACTGACCGTGGGGGACCAACTGGGCGAGCTGTTCCGGGTCCATAGTGGAGCCTCGCGGCGGGCGGCCCGGGAGCAGGCCGTCGACCTGCTGGGCACGGTGGGCATTCCGGCACCCCGCAGGCGGGTCAAGGACTACCCGCACCAGTTCTCCGGCGGCATGCGCCAGCGGATCCTCATCGCCATGGCGATCGCGCTCGAACCCGAGCTGCTGATCGCCGACGAGCCGACCACCGCGCTCGACGTCACCGTGCAGGCCCAGATCCTCGACCTGCTCGGCCACCTGCGCGAACAACTGGACATGGGCGTCCTGCTGATCACCCACGACCTGGGCGTGGTCACCGAAGTCGCCGACCGGCTGGCGGTCATGTACGCGGGCCGTGTCGTCGAGCAGGGCGACGCCGACACCGTGCTGGGCCATCCAGCGCACCCGTACACCGAGGCGCTCCTGCAGTCCGTGCCGCGCCTTGAGCACCGCGGCAGCGAGCTGCGCACCATCCCCGGCGCACCCCCCAACCCGGCCGCGGTGCCGTCCGGCTGCCCGTTCCACCCGCGCTGCCACCGAGTCGTCGACCAGTGCCCGACCGTCCGGCCGGACCTGGTGGCCGTCTCGGCCGACCGGGCGGTCGCGTGCCACCAAGCGGAGGTGATGCTCGGTGAGTCCGTCGGATGAGACCGTGCTGGAGGCCGAGAACCTGACCCGGAAGTACGCCGTCGGATCCCTGCTGCGGCGTGGACACGTCTCGGCGGTCGACGGGGTCAGCCTGCGGCTGCGCCGCGGCGAAGCCCTCGGCGTGGTGGGCGAGTCGGGCTGCGGCAAGTCGACCCTGGCCCGGATGCTGGTCGGGCTGGAACGGCCGGACAGCGGCCGGCTGCGCTACCACGGCGAGGACGTCACCGCGGGCCGACGCCGCGACCGGCACCTGCTGCGCGCGGGCGTGCAGATGATCTTCCAGGATCCCTACGCCTCACTGGATCCCCGGATGACCGTCCTGGACATCGTGGCCGAACCGTTGGCCGCCAACCGTTCGGGCACCCGCGCCAGCCGCCGCGAACGGGTCGCCGAGCTGCTGGACCTGGTCGGCATGGCGCCCGACATGATGAGCCGCTACCCCCACCAGTTCTCCGGCGGTCAGCGGCAGCGGATCGGCATCGCCCGCGCCCTGGCGTTGGATCCCAAGGTCCTCATCTGCGACGAACCGGTGTCCGCATTGGACGTCTCGGTCCAGGCCCAGGTCATCAACCTGCTGGCCGGCCTGCAACGACGGCTCGACGTCGCCCTCGTGTTCATCGCGCACGACCTGTCGGTGGTACGCCACCTCGCCGACCGCGTCGCCGTGATGTACCTCGGCCGCATCGCCGAAACAGGCGACACAACGACCCTCTACGACTCACCGTCCCATCCGTACACCAAGGCCCTGCTGTCCGCGGTCCCACCGATCGACCGGTCCGCCCGGGGTCGCCTGACCCAGCGCAGGATCCTCGCCGGCGAACCACCGTCCCCGGTCGACCCACCTGCGGGCTGCCGCTTCAACCCCCGCTGCTGGCTCGCCGAAGACCGATGCCGCACAGAAATCCCCCTCCTGCGCCCGGTCGACGGCCGCGAATCCGCCTGCCACCTCGCCGAGGCCGCCCTGGCGGAAGCCTAGGGTGGGGCGGGTGCGTAGGTGGCGCCGAGGGCGGCCCATACCAGCGGCGTGAACTCCGGTGCCCCGGTGGACTCCCAGCGATCGGCCTGCTCTCGTTGCCAGTCGTTCAACGCCGCAACGGGATCCGCCTGCTCCTGGGCGTTGTGCACGGCCAGTACCGCCCCGGCCAACGTCGGGGTGTGGAAGCCGGGGAACAGCCGGGTCATGCCCGCGTCAGTGGGCAGCACCCATCGGGTCGCGGTCACGTACTCCGCTCCGCCGTGCACCAGGGCGGCGACCAGGCCGGACGGTTCGGCGTAGCGGTGGTCGGCACCGCTTTCGCAGGCGATCAGGGCGGCGCGGTTGGGAATGCGCCAGCCGAGCAGGTCGGCGGCGGTGAGGGTGCCCCGGGCCAGGTGCAGGCGGGCGTCCAGGGCGTGCGCGGCGGTGGTCACGTGCCCGACGTAGAGGAACCGGCCCGCTTCGGCCAGTGCCGGGCGCAGGGTGTCCCGGTCGAGGACGTCCAATGTCGCCAAGGCTTCCGGGACCTCACCGAGGACACGGCCGAGCGGGGTGGGCGGGTCCACCGCGGCGGCCAACGGGCCGACGTTGGGGGACAAGCGGCGGGCGCGGGCGTTGCGGACCGTGGCCGGGGTCAGGATGGACACGTTCGCGTTGTGCACGAAGCGTTCCGCCTCATCCACCCGCAGCGCTTCCCAGGGCACCTGTGCGGTGGACGGGGATGGCTGGACGCGTACGTGTAGCCGATCGCCCGCCAGGATCACCGCGTCCAACTCCCGGGCCAGCTGCGCCGGGATGAGGGCGGCGGCCAGATTGGTCGCCAGCACGCGTTCGCGATCCCGGTCGGTCAGCGCGCCCCCCGAAAGCGCCCTGGTCAAGGCCTGGTACGCGGACTCACCGGGGCGTGGGGTCGGCAGTGCGTCGGCCAGCTCGGCCAGCGGCGGACCGACCCGGTCCCTCGGCAGGATCAGCACCCGAGGGTGGTCCGGATCGTGTTCCCAGCGCCAGCTGACGTACAGGTTGCCCGCGTCGACGTAGGTCACCTGCACGGTCACCATGAGCGCACCACTTCCGTCGAACGCACCTGGATGCCGTAGCGCCGCTCAGCCAGATCCAGCCAGGGATCCAGGGCCGAGGGCACCGTGAGATTCGCCCGGACTCGGGGCGGTACAAGGAGTTCCGACGCCGGCAGCGGTTCACCCTCGCCGCCTGCGGCCAGCGCCAGATCGTCCGGGTCGGGCAGCGCCAACAGCTCGGTGTGGCCGGTGTTCGCCGGTTCGGCGGACTGACCGGGCAGGGACACCGTGGCCGCCAGGTGGTCCAGGTAGGCAGCGGCCAGCGCGTCGTCCAGGGTGGCGCCGATGGCGACCAGGGCGGCCTTGGTGGCGGGGGCCGCGGCCAACGCGATCCAGCGTTCCCGCAGCGGACCGGCGCGGAACCGCCTGCGCGCGGCCTCGGCGGCCAGTGCGGCGGGCAGGGCCAGGTCCAGCGCGCGGGCAGCCAGTTCCTCCTGCGACCATCCATGCAGGACGCGGCGGTACAGCGCGTCCGCCCGCCACGAGTCCAGGGTCAACGTCATGTGCCACAGGCCGTTGTCCACGCAGACCGTCCGCGCCTGGTCGAAGCACTCGTCCGCCTTGGCGAACTCGGCCATCGACTCGTAGGCACTGCCACGCACTGTCAACACCGCCGAGCGGACCCGGGGCGAGTCCACCGGCACTTCGTCCAGCAGCCGCAACGCCTCTTGCGGGTGGGTCTGGGTGACCGCGGAGGCCGCGCGGCCAAGCTGGCTGACCGTCCGGTGCCACGGATCGGTGCCCAGTCGCGCCGCCGCCGTGTAGTGCACCAGCGCCTCGTCATCCCGGCCGGCCAGGTGGGCCAGCCTGCCGAGGCTGTTCAACGCGACCGCCTCGCCGTCGCCCTCGCCGATCGCGTTGAACAGCTCCCGGGCCAGGTGCAGGTGCTCGGCGGCGGTGGCCGGATCCCCGGTGCCGTCGGCGATATCGGCCAGTGCCTGGTGGATGTTCGGAACGAGGTGCGGCGCCGCCTGTTCCGCCAGGGCCATGGCCTCCTCCGCGTCGGCGGCGGCCTCGGCGTAGTCACCCGCGGCGGCCAGCACGGCGGCCCGGGTGCTGCGCAACGCGGCCAGCCCAGCCTCCTGCGGGAGTGGGAACCAGGTGATGGCCTCCAGCCCGGTGTCCAGCACCAGCCGGGCCTGGGCGAAATCGGCGTGGTGGCGCAACGCGTGGGCCAGTTGGATGTGCCAGGAGATCAGGTTGCCGAGGACGGGTTGCGCGGTTTGGTTGGCCGGTTCCATGTCCAGCGACCGCCGCAGGTCGGCCATGGGCTCCTGCCAGGCGCCGGTGTTCAGGGTGATCTGCGCGCGGGCGGCGAACAGCGTGGCGCGCAAGGACACCGTGCCGAACTCGTCGCCCACCAGCGTCTCGCACTCGTGGGTCAGCTCGATCGCGGTGTTGACCAGGTCGATGGCGTCGTCGCCCTCGGTGACGCCGGCGAGGTTGACCAGCGTCTGCGCCCGCCGGGCCAACGCCTCGGGATCGTCGGGCGCGGCCAGGGTCAGCTGGTAGGCCTTACGCGCCAACGACTCAGCCGCTTTCCAGTCGCCTTCGCTGGCTCGCAGCGCGGCCTGGTTGTGCAGTTTCTTCCACCGCTGCCACCGTGGCCCCGCAGGAGTAGTCACAGCAGCCGCGCCGCGCGCTCGGTGAGCGTGGCGGCCGGATCGTCCAGTCGTGCCAAGGCGAACTCGACAAGTGCGGACCGCCGGGCGGGGGCGTCCGGATCCGGCGGAACGGGCTCGGCGAAACCCGGCGCGTACACAGTGAACACGCGCTGGTCGGCGGACAGCAACAACACGTTGGCGGGCAACGGAACCGTCCCGGTCAGCGAGCCGGCCGGGGTGGGCTCCAGGGCCAGTTCGACCGGTCCGAACCGCGCGGCCAGCCGCGCCGGGACCCCGCCGGGACCCGGCGGCACGGACGCTTCCAGCACGGTGATCCCGTTGCGGCGCAGGATGATCCAGGTCGCCTCGGCGACCGCGTCCACCGCGCCGGGCGGCACCAGTGACCAGTCCACTGGCGCCGATCCCCGTTGCACCACAAGGCCATCCGGTCGCCCGCCACCACTGGCGGCGAGCGCGTAGTCGGCCCGCCTCGCCAAGGGCGCGGGTGCGGGTGCCGCGACACCGAAGTCCTCGGCCAACTCAGCCAGCCGATCGGCCAGCGCGAGCGACTCGGCGTGCAGATCAGGATCGACGGCCAGGGCGTCGAGGGGGAGCGGCAGCAGTGCGGACAGTGCCCGTTCGGTGGCCTCATCGTCGTCGAGCAGATGGCTCACCGCGGCCGTGGCCAGCGCGTACTCGGCGGCCAGCAATGCCGGATGCAGCGGCGGCACGTCGGCCACGGTTGAGGCGGGCCACCACGACCGCGCCCAGCTCAGATGTGCAAGCCGGTGCACGGCGGCCAGCGTTTCCGGCTCGTCCAGTTCCCACAGCCAGGCGGCGGCGCGGTCGGCGTCGTGCACCGTGGTGACCGGCTGCCCACCGCCCAACAGATCCCACGACACCAGCGCGCCCGCGGCCTCCACCAACGCGGTCTGCTCGGGATGGGTCATGCCGCACCCGCCTCCCTGGTCAGCGCCGAACGCAGCTGGTCCCGCTGGTCCATGATCACCGACCGCAGCACCCCGTCCAGCAGGTCCCACACCTGCTCGGCGGTGACCAGCTCCGACCGCAGCTCCCGCCCGTGCAGCCGCACCCACAGCCTGCGCAGATACGCCTGCCGCACCCCGTAGACGTCCGCGCGCGAGCGTTCCGGCACCTCGGCCCAGGGCAGCCGCTGCACCCGGCGCACATACGCCTCCCGCTGCCAGCGGGCCCGCAGCTTGGTCGCCGCGCCGGGCGCGGCGGGGCCGTTGCCGTCGAGGCCGTCGGTGGCGTCCCGGCCCAGCACCAGCACCACCCGGCTGACCTCCTCGGCCAACTGCCACGGCTGCGCGCAGCGGTGGATCTCCTGCCGGACCAATGCGGGCACCGCCGCCATCGACTCGCGGTGGAAGGCACTGGTGAAGGCGGCGAAAAGGCGTTCGAGGATCGAGCGGTCCATTGGCTTGGGCAACCGTTTCTTGGACGCGGTGCTGCCCAACGCCGGCGGGACCAGCCGTTCGTAGTCGGTCAGCCCGTAGCCCAGCGCGACCCCCGGCCGCTCCACCGCGGCCCACTCGTGGGTGCCGGCGCGGCCCGTGATCAGCGCGGCGAACAGGGCGGTGTCCGGGATGTCGGCGGCCAGGAAGTCGGCCAGCCGCGCGGCGGGCGCGGTGCGCTCCCAGGGCGCGGGCCAGGTCCGGGTGAGCAACTCGGTCAGCTCAGGGGCGTGCGTGCGGACGAAATCGCGCAGTTCCGTCACGGTCAGCCGCTCGCCGGGTTCGTGTATCTCGGCGACGGTGTCCGCGGCGATTCGCTCGGCGTCCGGCCGCGCGCCCGGGCCGCCGTATTCCGCCGCCAGCTCAAAACACCGTTGGAAATAGAGATCCTGGGGGTTGCCCTCGGTGACCTTGGCCCGTCGCCGCGCCTTCTTCAGCAGCGTGAACCAGGCCGCCGTGGCGGCGAGCTTGGGCCCCGCCGCGACGATCATCGCACGCAGCTCCTCGACGTGCTCGGCGCGGATCGAACCACTGGCGAAGCGGGGGTTGTGCGCCGGCCGCAGCACCAACGGGTCCAGGATCAGCTTCTCCGTACGCGCCAGCGGGCGGCCCAGTCCGTTGCTCAGCGGCGCGACCGCGGGACCCAGTTCCGCCCAGCACTGGGCCAGCAACTGACCCCTCGGCACCGTCGTCGCCACGCCCGTCCCCATACCCGCAGCCTAGGCGGTGGGGGCCGAAGTTGTGATCGGTAGCCGGCGACCCGGCCGGAGACTTCTGCCATCCGAGAAAGGAGCAAGTCATGAGGATCATCGCCTGGCTCGTCGCCCTGGGCTGCCTGTTCGTCACGTTCCTCTACGTCAAGGAGGGCCTCACCAGCACGGACGAGTTGCGCTGGCTCAACGGCTACATCGCCGGCCCGCTCAGCGCCCTGGTCGTGGTTCCCATGCTGTTCCGGGTCAGCTCGCTGCTGAAGAACTCCGGCTACGGCGGCAAGGTCCCGGCGGACTTCCGGGGTGCGCCGATCGGCATGGGCACGGTCGTCGCGATGGGCCGCACCGGACTGTCCATCAACGACCAGCCCCAGCTGCTGATCACCCTGGACGTGGACACCCCGGACGGCCGGAGCTTCCGCGCCCAGGCCAAGCAGCTGGTCGACGTGATCGACATGCAGGCCGTCCAGCCCGGCAGCCTGCTCCCGGTGCGCTACGTGCCCGGCCTCAACAAGGTCGTGATCGCCACCGACGCGCCCCAGCACGAACTCCAGCAGGCGTTCGACCGGATCCGCCTGGCCAAGGGCCTGGTGACGCCCCGTCAACTGCAGATCGCCGAGCACGGCGTGGAAACCCGCGCCGTGGTGCTGTCCATGGCGCCCACCGGTGAGATCCGCGGCGGCCGCGCGGTGGCGGCCCTGGGCATGCGGGTCACCCGGCCGAACGGCAGCGTCTTCGACCTCGTGCAGGAGAAGACCCTCGCGCCGGAGATGGTGGCCCACGTCCAGCTGGGCGCGGTGGTGCGGGTGCGCTACCTGCCCCAAGACGAGTCCGAGGTGGTCATCCTGGTGCCGGCCCAGTCATGACGGCGTGGACAGGTCCTCGGCCGGATCGTCATCACCGCGGTGGTGACGATCCGGCGCCCTGGTCACCCCACCAGGGCGAATCGCTCGGCGAACGCGGACATCTCGGCGCGTTGCCGGTCGGGGTCGGCGGTGCCGGGGCTCACGACAACGCGTGTCACCCCCCGCGCGGCGAACGCCTCGACGTCGGCGAGGGACATGTCGATGGATCCCCACCGGGTGTACTCCAGCGTGTCCACGCCGCGGCCGGCTTCGAGCGCGGACGCCTGGGCGAGCTCGAACTGGATCCGGCGTTCGTCCGGCGTGAGCGCACCACCGGGGAAGTAGCCATCGCCGCGTCGGCCGGCCCTGCGTGCCGCGGCCCGGCTCGACCCGGCGATGTGAATCGGTAGATGCGCGACCCCGACGGGCTTCGGGAAGCTGCACACGCCATCGAAGTTGAAGAACTCGCCGGCGAAGCCCACACCCTCCTCGCCGCCGGCCCACAATAGCCGCAGCACGTCGATCGCCTCGTCGGCGCGCCGGCCCCGAGTGGCGAAGTCGACTCCGACCGCCTGGGCCTCACCGGGCAGAGCACCGACGCCCACGGTCAGCAGCCGCATGCGTCCCCTGGCCAGCACGTCGATGGTGGCCAGGCGCTTGGCCAGGGTCACCGGATGGTGGTAGGGCAGCAGCAGGGCCGCGGTGCCGAGCAGGATCCGGTGCGTGGCCGCGGCGACGAACGCCAGGCAATCCAGCGGATCACCGTAGGGCAGTGCTGGCGCCAGTTCCATCGGCCCGATCTTCGCCCCGGGATACAGCGCCACGTGCTCCGGCAGGTACAACGACTCGAAGCCACAGTCCTCCGCGTGCCGCGCGTAGCTCGTGATCCTGTCCGGATCGACACCGAAAAAGGGCGTGCTGTAGCTGATCCCGAACTTCACCGCGCTGTACCCCCAGCCACTGCTGACCCGGACCGTCCCCAAGCCACGTCGCGACGACGCTAAACCGTGACATCGACGTCAAGGCAACGACTGACCCCCTGGACAACAAGAGTCGTGCTGCCTGTCGACAGTCGACCGATTGTCGACGAGTTGCAACCACTCGCCCTTAGCGTCCATCGGCGGCGCCTCAGTGGTGCCTTGTCGAAAGGACGACTGTTATGAGATCGACTGTGCGTCGGCTGGCAGTGATCGGCGCGGCGATGTTGCTCGGAGTGGGGGTCGCGGCCGGATGGGCCGCGTCGGCGTCGGCGGCGACCGCGCCGGACGCCCATCTGGCGGCCGCCGCGGTCACGTTCACGACGGGCAACGACAACAAGGACTTCGACACACTGGTGCGGGCCCAGGTGGAGACGCCGGCGGGGCGGGTCGCCACTGACTTCAGTGACGTCGGAACCGAATACAAGGACAACAGTGTCCGCGGGCCGTTCATGATGCGTACGGACACCGGTGTCACCGCCGCGATGCTGAGCTCCGGCCTGGTCCGGATCACGATCGACCCCGTCGGGCATGACACCTGGCATTTCAGCTACGGACTGACCCTGTTCTTCTCGGACGGCACGTCGTTCGTGATCCAGGCCGGCAATCTGTCGCTCACCGAGAGCAGGACGCAGCTGACCACACCGTTCACCCTCACCACCCAGGTGGCGGTGCCTGATGTCATCGGTTCGTCCCCGGCCGGCGCCCAGTCCACCCTGCGGGCCGCGGGACTCAACGCCATCTTGGCCAACGTCGTCGACCCGACCTGCAACTTCATCAACCTGGTGAAGTTCGAGAATCCCGGGGCGGGCACGGTGGTGAACGTCGGCACCACGGTCACCATCACGGTCGGTCAACGACCGCGAATCTGTCCCTAGCGCCCAGGGGGTGGTCGCCGGCCGACGCCGTGTGAGGTCGGCCGGCGATCGGCGTACCGCGTCGTGTATCTGGCGTCGGCGCGGAGCCTCCTGCACTTCATGGTGCGGTGGAAGGGATCCGGCGACGGGGACGGGTTCCGGGTACTTGGCCCGTTCGAGGTGTGGTCCGGGGGCCGGCCGCTTGACCTCGGCGGGCCGAAGTTGCGTGTGTTGTTGGCGTTGCTCGCGGCCAACGATGGTCGGGTGGTGCGGGTCGGCACTCTGGTCGACGAGCTGTGGGGGGTGGACGCCCCGCCCGATGCCCACCGGACTGTGCGCACCTACATGTCGCGGCTGCGGCGGGTGCTGGCGCCGGTGGGTACGGGGCTGATCGTGACGCGCCCGGCGGGCTACCTGTTGCGGTTGGAGCCGGACGCGCTCGACGCGGACGTGTTCGAACGGCTGGTCACGGCCGGCCGTGCGGAGCTGGCGAACGGGCGGCCGACAGCCGCGGCCGACGCACTGTGCCCCGCTCTGGCGTTGTGGCGGGGCGAGGCATATGGCGAGTTCGGCACCGCCGCGGCACTGCGGGCCGAAGGGGCGCGACTACATCGGCTTCGGTTGGCGGCGACGGAGGATCGCGTGGACGCCGAGCTCGCGGCCGGGGCGGGCGAGTCGCTGGTGGCCGAGTTGACGGAGTTGACCGAGCGGCATCCCGGACACGACCGGCTGTGGCGGCAGTTGATGATCGCGCAGTACCGGGCGGGCCGGCAGGCCGACGCGTTGGAGACGTTCCTCCGGGCTCGGGCCGCGTTCGCGGAACGGGCCGGCATCGATCCACCGCCGGCGTTGGCGCAGGTGCACCGCCAGGTGCTGGCCGGCGATCCCAGCCTGCTCGGGCACCATACCCAGGGGACGCTCCGGCCGGCCCAGTTGCCGCCGGACGTAGCCGGTTTCACCGGTCGGGACCGTGAGTTGGCCGAGCTGGACTCGGCACTGGCCGCGTCCGGCGTGGTGATCTGCGCGGTGTCCGGCACCGCCGGAGTCGGGAAGACGACGCTGGCGCTGCACTGGGCGCACCAGGTCGCCGACCGGTTTCCCGACGGGCAGTTGTACGTCAACCTCAGGGGGTTCACGCCGACCGGGTCGGTGTCGCACCCGGCCACCGCGATCCGCGGACTCCTCGACGCGCTGGGCACCCCACGGGAGCGGATTCCGGCCGGGCTGGACGAGCAGGCTGCCCTGTACCGCAGCCGGTTGGCCGGTACCCGGACGCTGGTGGTGCTCGACAACGCCCGTGACGTCGAGCAGGTCAGGCCGTTGCTGCCCGGCGCGGCCGGCTGCGCTGTCGTGGTGACCAGCCGTAACCGGCTGGATGGCCTGGTCACCGGTGAGGGCGCGCACCCGGTGGTGCTGGACCTCCTGGCGCCGCCACAGTCCTGGGAGATGCTGAGCCGGCGGCTGAGCCCCGGGCGGATCGAGGCCGAGCCGGACGCGGTCGCGGAGATCACCAACCGGTGCGGTGGGTTGCCGCTCGCGCTGGCGATTGTGGCCGGTCGTGCCGCCCTCCACCCGAAGTTCTCGCTCGCCTCGCTGGCGCTCGAACTGCGTCAGGCGGCACGGCGGCTGGACGGCTTCACCGGCGGTGACCCCACCAGCGACCTGCGTACCGTGTTCTCCTGGTCGTACCACGAACTCACGGCCGACGCGGCCAGGCTGTTCCGGCTCACCGGACTGGCCCCGGGCCCGGATCTCACCGCTCCTGCCGCGGCCAGCCTGCTCGGCACGGCCGACCACACCGGCGTTCGCGGCCTGCTGGCCGAGTTGGCCCGTGCGCACCTGATCGTCGAGCACACCGCCGGCCGGTACACGATGCACGAACTGCTGCGCGGTTACGCCACCGAACTCGCCGGCGTCGCCGGTGGTGATGACCCGCGGCTGGCCACACACCGTCTGCTCGACCACTACCTGCACACCGCCCAGGCCGCCGCGCGGCTGAGTTACGGACCGTGGGATCACCTCACGGTCGAACCGAGCATGCCCGGAGTGACTCCGGATCACCTCACCGACCGGCGGCGGGCGACCGAGTGGTTCATCGCCGAACGGCCCGTCCTGCTGGCCGCCGTCGACCACGCCGCCTGCCACGGGTTCGCCAGGCACGCCTGGCAGCTGGCCTGGACGATGACCGGTTTCCTGGAGGCCCGCGGCTATCTACGGGAGTGGGCAGCCGCCCAGCGCGCCGCCCTGACCACGGCGGATCCGGTCGGCCAGGCGCACGCCCGGCACGGCCTCGGCCACGCACTGGCGGCTATGGGTCGCTACCCGGAGGCGCTGACCGAGCTTCACCACGCGCTCGACCAGTTCGCCGCCGACGACAACCACACCGCCGCGGCGACCACCCGGCTCAGGCTCGGCCTCGTGTTCACCCAACAGGGCGACCACCGCACGGCGATTGGCCACACCCGGCACGCCCTCGACCTGTTCCGAGCGGGCGACCACCGGTACGGGCAAGCCCGCGCCCTCAACAACGTCGGCTGGGGCTACGCCCAACTCGGCCGCTACGAGCCCGCCCTCAGGCTCTGCGAGCAGGCCCTCGTCCTGAACCGAGAACTCCGCGACGCCTGTGGTCAAGCGGCCACATTGGACAGCATCGGCTACATCCACCATCGCCTCGGCCGGTTCGCGCGAGCCGCCACCTGCTTCCGCGAGGCCCTCGACGTCTACGGCCACATCGACCACCTCCCCTGCCGAGCCGAGACTCTCAATCACCTCAGCGACACCTACCGCGCGCTCAACGACCACCACCGCGCCGACGAAGCCCTCAGCGAGGCCCGACCCATCCTCGAATCCCTCGACCACGCGGGCGGCCGCTAGACGATCGGGCCGTGCGGGTCGGCCATCGGGCCGTGCCTGGTGAGTTCGTCCCATGCCCGGGTCAGTCGCGAGATGACCTCGGTGAACACTTCTTCGGGGAAGGTGAAGGGCAGCCGGATGAAGGAGTCGAACTCGTCGCCGCTGTCCGTGGTTGATCCGGGCACGACCTCCACGCCGTGCCGTACGGCGATGGCCGCGAACGCGCGGGCGTCGGCGCCGGGCAGTTCGATCCACAGTGCTGGTCCGCCGTCCGGCACTCTCCAACGCCAGGACGGCAGTTGGGTGCGTAGCAGTTCGGTGGCGTGGGCCAGGCGATGCCGCCTGAGCTGGTGTCGGCGGTCGGCGAGTTCGCCGACGCGGGGGAGGAGCCGGGCGGCGAGCGCCTGATCGAGGACTGGGCTGCCGAGGTCGGCCAGGGCTTTGAGCCGGGTGAGCCGATCCGTGATCTCGATCGGCGCCCGGACCCAACCGACCCGCAGTCCGCCCCAGATGGTTTTCGCGAGCCCGCCGACGGTCAGGGTCTCCGCGGCGCCGGTGCCGTGCGCGGCCACCGGAGCGGGCAGGGCGGTGGGGTGACCGATGTGGGATATGTCCTCCAGCACCGGAACGCGGTGCCGGTCGCACAACGCGGCCACCTGCCGGCGGCGCGCGGCCGACATCAGGGTGCCGGTCGGATTGTGGAAGGCGGGCATGACGAACAGCAGGTCGGGCTGGGTGCCGGTGATGGCCGAGGCGAGTACGTCGGCCTGGATGCCCTCCTCGTCCAGCGGAACACCGACCAGCCGGGCGCCCGCCGCCCGGAAGATGTCGAGGCATCCCGGCCAGCTCGGCGACTCGACCAGGACCACGGCGCCTCGACGCAGGTAGAGCTGGGTGGCGAGGCCGATGGCCTGGGTCGCGCCGGTGGTGGCCAGCACCTGCGCCGGGGTGGTCGGCAGGCCGGACCGACAGTAGTACTCCGCGATCGCGGTACGCAGCTCCGGCAGCCCGTGCGGGTGGTATCCGGCGTCCCGCAGGAGCCGTGGCAGGTCGGTCCGGGCCAGGTCGACGAGTTCGTCGGCGAGTTCGGACGTGCCGTCGTCCACCGCGTACGCCAACGAGATGATGTCCGGCGGCCGGTCCACCAGCCGTTGGAGCAGCGCGGTCGCCTGGCCGCCGGCCACCCGCCCGTCGGTTTGGTCGGCGCCCCTGCCCGGCGCGGCGGCGACCGTCGTGCCGCTGCCGTGCCTGCTGGTGACCAAGCCTCGGCCGCGCAGTTCGTCGTAGGCCGCGACGACCGTGGAGCGGCTCAGCGCGAGCGCGCCGGCGAAGGCCCGCTCGGCTGGCAGCCGGTCGCCACGGCCGAGAAGTCCAGTGTGGATGGCCGACGCGAGGGCGTCCGCGAGGGTCCGGTAGCGAGGACCAGGCGCAGCCGCCCAGTCACCGAGGGCGTCCGCGAGTTCGGCTACCCGACCCTTTCGGTCCACTTTGGCCTCCATTGGCACTCCCTCTGCAGGTCAGTGCCGGTCAAGCTTGACGTATGACCAACCACTTGTCGACTGGACCGGTCCAGTTGACCGACCAGCGCCTCAGGGCGGTCTGTGATCTCTCGATCGCCGACGCCCGCCAGTTCTCCGGCTTGCATGGGTACGACGGCGTTGTGCAGGACCTGTCGCCCACCGGAGTCAAGGCTGGGCTGGCCGCGTTGGCATCGGCCGCTTCGGCTCCGCAGTCGGACCCGCATGACGAGGCCCAGCTAGCTGCCGCGGTCACCGCGACCACGGCCCGCTTCGGCGAGTTGGAGCTGCACCGGGTGAATCCGATGTGGCACATCCTCAATCTCGATGTGTCCTGCTACGACCGCGAATACGCGCCAGCGGCCGAGCGCGCGGCCGCCCGTGACCGGCATGTGGCGCAGTGGCCGGACGCCGTCGACGGTGCCATCGAGTCCCTTGACCGGCCCCCCGCCGCAGTCGCTGACGCGGCCCTGCCTCTTGCCCGCGGGCTGGCCAGTTTCCTCGGCCCCGACGAGGAAACCGCGCGAGCGGCCCACGCACGTCTCATTCGTTTCCTGGAACACAGCGCCGAGCACGGCGATCCGGACCCTGGGATGGGCGCCACCGCGTTCGAGCGCCTGCTCGCCACATCCGAGGCGTGTTCGTTGTCCGTCAACCAACTCGCCGCGCGGGCCGAGGCGGAATGCCAACGGATGCAAGAGCTTCTGGACGACGCCTGTCGTCGTGTGGACAACACCGCACCCGCGGCCGCCACGATCGCGGCCCTGCGGGCCGATCACCCCACGGCGGACACGCTGGTACCGACGTTCTCCGCCGCGATGGCCGAGGCAATCGCCTGGACCACCGAGAGCGGCCTGTTCCCTGAGGTGGACGGCGTGTGCGAGGTCGCCGTCATGCCGGAGTCCCAGCGATGGGCGGCGGCGGGCCTGTTCGGCGCCGCACCCAATGAGCCCGATGCGCCGAGCCGATTCTACGTGACGCCACCGGACCCGGCATTGTCCACTGAGGACCAGGAACGCTGGCTGGCGTCGTACTTCAACCGGGCCACCCTGCCGGTGATGACCATCCACGAGGTGTCACCGGGACATTTCGCGCACAGTCGAGCACATCGACGGGTCGTCGGCGAGGTCCGAAGGACGCTGTCGTCCGAGGGCTTCACCGAGGGATGGGCGCACTACACCGAGCAGCTCGCCGTCGAAGAGGGCTTTCGCGGCCACGATCCGGTGTTCGCCGTGGGGATGGCGCTCGACGCGCTGCGCCGGATCGCCCGGCTTCGCTGCGCGATCGGCATCCACACCGGCGAGCTCACCATGGCCGAGGCCGCCGCGATGGTCGCCAGGGACGCCCATCTCACCGGTCCCGGCACCCGTTCGGAAGTCCGGCGCGGGCTGCTCGACCCGGGCTACGGCCGCTACACCTGGGGAAAGCTGGCGATCCTCGATCTGCGGGAGCGGGCGAAAGCGGGCTGGGGAACGGGGTTCTCCCTGTCCCGCTTCCACAAAGCCCTGCTCAGCTTCGGTTCGCCGCCGCTCGGCCTGCTCGACACCGTGATCGAGCGAGGGTGACGATGTCCAGTGTGGCCACCCTCGCCGCGTTCGCGCTGACGTCCGCCGCGGTGATCATCGTGCCCGGCCCGAACCTGATCTACATCATGACCCGGAGCATCGCGCAGGGAACGCGGGCCGGACTGGCGTCGGCGGCGGGCGTCGAAACGGCGACGCTGCTTTACGTGACGGCCTCGGCGCTCGGCATCTCGTCGCTGATCGCGAAGTCCGGCGGCGCGTTCTTCGCGATCAAGTACCTGGGTGCGGTGTATCTGGTCTACCTCGGGGTACGCACCCTGTGCCGACCGCCGTCGATCGACATGGACGCGGCCACACCCACCACGCCGATCTGGCGGACGTACCGCGACGGAGCCGTGGTCAACCTGCTGAACCCGAAGGTCGCGTTGTTCTTTCTGGCTTTCCTGCCGCAGTTCGTCAGCGCCGGGGCATCCGCCGGCTCCGCGCGTGGCGAGATGCTGGTGCTGGGTGTGGTGTTCTTCGTGCTGGCACTGGGGCTGGACATCATCTACGCCACCGCGGCCGGCGCCATGGGCTCGTGGCTACGCCGTCGCGGAAGGACACTCCGGCAACTGAGGTGGCCGGTCAGCATCGTGTACTTCGCACTGGCGTCGTATTCGATCTTCGCCTAGTGCGCGGGCCGCCGCGGCGGTCGAATCCGTTACTGTCGCCGAGCATGACGACCCCGTACGCGCAGGGCATGCTCGATGTCGGTGACGGTAACCAGATCTACTGGGAGACCAGTGGCAACCCGGCGGGCAAGCCGGTGCTGTGCGTGCACGGCGGTCCGGGCGGTGGTGGCCGGCGGGGTGCGCGCGAGAGGTTCGATCCCGATGCCTTTCGCGTCGTCCTGTTCGACCAGCGCAACTGTGGGGAGAGCTTGCCGCACGCCGGTGATGTGTCGGTCAGCCTGGCGCACAACACCACCGAGCACCTGGTCGCCGACATGGAGCGGCTGCGCGAGCACCTCGGTGTGGACCGCTGGCTGCTGTACGGCGGGTCGTGGGGTTCCACGCTGATCCTGGCGTACGCCGAGCGCCATCCCGAGCGGGTCACGGAGATCATCATCCAGGGTGTCACGATGACCAGGCCCGAGGAGATCGACTGGCTCTATCGCGGGGTTGGGCGATTCCTGCCCGACGCGTGGGACCGTTTCTGGCACGCACTGCCCGAAACCGAGCGGCACGGTCACGTTGTCGCCGCCTACAACCGTGTCCTCAACGGGTCGACCGACCAGGCGGTCGTGTTGCGTGCGGCGCAGGACTGGTGCACCTGGGAGGACTCCGTCATCGCCCACGAGTCGTTGGGCAGGCCGGGTGCCTACAGTGACCGCCCGGCCGCGGGGTTGGTCGCGTTCGCGCGGATCTGTGCGCACTATTTCGCCAACAACGCGTGGCTGCAGGACGGTCAGCTGCTGCGGGACGCCCATCGGCTGGCGGGGATTCCCGGTGTGCTGATCCACGGGCGGCTGGACCTGGGCGGGCCGCTGATCACCGCGTGGGAGCTGGCGAAGGCGTGGCCGGACGCGGAGTTGCAGGTGATCGAGGAGTCCGGGCACACCGGCAGTCCGGCGATGTCGGCGGCCGTACTGGCGGCCGTGGCGAAGTTCGCCCCGGCGTCACGCGGATAAGCGTTACCGCACCAGGTCGGTAGGCGCTGCCGACCAAGGCATCCTCTAAAGGTGCGTGGTGAACCACTCCAGGGTGGCGGTGTCGATGCGGTCCAGTTCCGTGCGTTCGGAGACTTCGTGGCCGCCGGTGAGTGGGATGAACCGCACGGTTCGGCCCAGCTTGGTGAGGGTCTGGTGGATTTGTTCGGTGCCGTCGATGCGCACTCGGGTGTCGTTCGCGCCGTGGACCAGCAGGAGCGGGGCCTTGATGGCCGAGGCGTGGGTCAGTGGGCTGGCCGCGGCCAGCCGGGCGGCGTCGGCCGGGTCGTTGACGTCACCGATCCAGTCCACCGCGCGGCGGCGCCAGGTCGGCGGGAAGGTGTGGATCGACTGGGCGAGATCAACGGGTGCGCAGATCGCGACGCCGGCCCGCCAGTGGTCCGGCAGCCTGCTGAGGCAGCTCAACGCGGCGAACCCGCCGTAGGAGCCGCCGTAGACGCCGAGCCGGGTGCCGTCCACCCAGTCCAGGCTCATCAGAAAGTGGGCGCACGCCTGGAAATCGGCCAGGTCGCCGCCGCCCCAGTCGCGGTAGATCAGTCGCTGGTAGGCGAACCCGCGGCCGGTGGAGCCACGCACGTTCGGGGCCAGCACCGCGATTCCGGCCCGCACGAGCCGCTGGATCAGCGGGTCGTGGACGGGCAGGGCCGCCCCCTCCGGACCGCCGTGAATGTGCAGCACCGCGGGGACCGGTTCGGTGGCCGAGCGTGGGCGGTAGAGCAACCCGGATATCTCCAGCCCGTCGGGGTTGGTGAACCACACTGTTTGTGGCGCGACCAGATCGTCTGGCAGGTCGTCGCTGTAGCTGGTGAGTTGGCGTGACTCGCCGGACACCGGATCCACCAGGCACAGCTCGGTCGCCCGGTCCGCGGCACCGACCTGCACGAGCAGGCGGTCGCCCGCGAACCGGGGCACGAACCCGTCACGGCCGTACGGTTGGGAGGCGATACCCCGCACTTCGATCGTGCTTGTGGGCGTGGCGAGGATCGTGTGCTGGTCCTGCGTCATCGACCAGACGACCTGCGGGCCCACGGCCACGTTGTCCACGTCCGCGTCCGGGGTGGCGACCCACGTCAACGGCCGGCCGGGAACCAGCAGCGCGACGCCGAGATAGTCGCGTCCTTCGGTGGTGCACACGTAGATCCCGTCCTCGGTCCACGCACCCGGCTGATATTTCGCCGGGCCGTCGTGCGGTGTGAGGTGCCGGGTCTGGCCGGTGTCCAGGTCGCGCGCGAACAGGTCCTGGTCGGTGTTCTGGTGCAACCTCAGCACCAGCAGTTGCCGGGAGTCGGGCGAGAAACACGCCGGCAGGTACCGGTCGTCGCCCTGCAGGACCATCCGGGACGTGCCAGTCGACAGGTCGCGCACGTAGACGTCGAAACAGGTGATGTCACGGGCGTTGCTCGCGTAGGCAAGCCAGCGGCCGTCCGGGCTGTAGGGCTGGCTCTCGGTCGAGTACGGCACGCCAACCTCGTGGCGGACACCGGGTTTGGCCTCGATCCAGTCGACGTGGCCGGTGTCGGGGTCGAGCTCGGCCAGTCGGTAGTCCTCGGCTCCGGTCAGGTCGGTCACGGCCAGCAGACGGGTCTGGTCGGGCCGCCACGCCAGCCGGATGACCGCTCCTTCCACGGGGAGCATCCGCTTCTGTCCGGTCCAGGTCCGCAGCCACGGCTGCGGCCGGCCGGACTCGTCGCTGACGAAGGCGAAACCCCGCTGCGCGGGCCACGCTCCGGCGATCGTCATCCGTGCTCTCCCAACGCGAGTTGGATCGCCGCCGCGGCGACGATGCCACGGTGGAACCAGTTGAGGTCCAGGTTCTCATCGGGCGCGTGGTTGGCCTCGTCGACGTTGGCGAACGGCACGCCGTAGCAGGGAACCGGGAACTGCTCGGTGAGCACCGCGATTGGCAGGCTACCGCCGAGAGTGGGCACCAGCAACGGGCGTTCCCCGAGCCCATCGTTCACAGCCTGGAGAATCGTTGCTGTGTAAGGAGTTTCGGGCAGGGTGGTGGACGGCGCCATCGCCCCGCCGGTGACGAACTCGATGTCGGGGGCGTGGTGGGCGACGTGCCGGCGGATCGCCTCGGCGGCCCGCTCCGGCCGCTGCCCGCCGGCCAGCCGGGTCTCGCAGCGGGCGACAGCCACGTCGGGGATCACCGTGCGATGGTCGCCGCCGTCGGCGCAGCTCAACGAGTTGACGGTCAGCGTGGGTGTGGTCAGGCGTTCGTAGAACCCTGGCTCCGCAGGTGGTTCCATGCCCGTCGCCCCGATGCTCGCGAGGGTGGCGGCCACGTCGATCGGCAGCTCACCCAGTGCGGCACGCTGACTGGCGGTCAAGGGTGTGGCATCGTCGGCGAACCCGTCGATCGTGACGGCTCCGTCGGGCGTGCGCATGCTGGCCAACAGGTGCACCAACGCCCACGCCGGGTTCGGTGCGACTCCGCCCCAGTTCCCGGAGTGCAGTGGCCGGTTGGCACCTCGCGCGCGCAGTTCGAACGTCAGGATCCCGCGTACGCCCAGCACGACGCACGGCTCGCCGGTTTCGTGCACCGGCCCGTCGCTCCAGATCATCAGATCGGGCCGGTCGAGCTGGCGCAACGCGATGGCCAGGTTCGGGCTGCCGATCTCCTCCTCACCGTCGAGCACGACCGTGACCCGGCAGGGAAGTCCGCCGGTGAGGTCTCGCAGGGCACGCAAACCCAACAGCTGCGCCAAGTGCTGGCCTTTGTTGTCGCCGGTGCCGCGGCCGTACATCCGGCCGTCGCGGATCGTCGGCTCGAACGGCGGCGTGGTCCACTGGTCCAGCGGCCCCGCGGGTTGCACGTCATAGTGACCGTAGATCAGCACGTGCGGCCCTGGTCCGTCGGCGGTCCCGACCAGTGCCGGCCACCCGCCGGTGTCCACCATGCACGCCTGCAGCCCCGCGGCGCGTAACAGGCCAAGGCCGTGCTGTGCGGCCTCGGGCATGCCCTGGCCGGTGCGGCTCACGCTTGGTTGCCTGATCCAGCCGGCCAGCTCGCTCACCAGGTCCTGACCGGCTACCCAGTCCCGCAATCGCTCGATCACGTGCCCTCCCAGGTGATTGCAAAAAGTGAAATCGATAGCAGTCAAGCAAACCAGCGGCGGGTTGGCAAGGTAGGGTTAGCCGCCGTGGACGCGACGACCGACGAACTCAAAGCGCTCGGGCACCCCGTGCGCTGGCGCATCCTGCGGCTGTGCCTGGACCGGGCGATGACGAACAAACAGTTGTCGGTCTGGCTCGATCTCGCGCCCGCGACCACCCTGCGCCACATCCGTGCCCTGGTGAAAACCAACTTCCTCGCCGCCGAGCCGGTCCGCACGGGCGACCACGGCGCCTTGGAGCGCCCTTACCGCGCCACCTCCCGTACCCGCGGCCTGAGCATCCTGCACGACGACACCGGCCTCGCCCACCAGGTCGACCTCGCCGTGCTCGCCGCCCACCGCGCCGAAATGATCGCCGCGGGCAACGACGCCGGCCGCGGCGCCACCCGCGGCGTGCTACGGCTACGCCCGCACTCCATCGAATCCCTCAACCACCGCATCCGCGAACTCATCGCCGAATACCCCGACGAACCCGACGGTGAACCACTGAGCTACCTCTGGTCCCTCGCCGCCCGCCCCCCACAACCACCCGAAGACCCCTAACGCGGTGCTGTCTCCCCAGCGAGCTCGTTGGCGAAGAGCCGGACCGTCCAGCATCCGACGATCAGCCGACAACGACCGATACAACCCCGCCCGCTCAGCCAGACCAACCGGGATCCTCGACGCGGCGACACCCAACGCCCGCAGGAAACCCGCCACCCCCGGTGCCACCGGCGCGACGTCGTCGAAGCCTTTGAGGTCGATGAACGCTCTCACGCTCGCACACCACCATGGACACAGCGGCCGTTGTCGCAGGCCTCGACACTTAGGTTTCCGGGCCTCTTTGCCGCACGTCGGTCATCAGTCTCTCGACGAAGCCGCGCCGGTAGGCCGATCCTGGAGAGGAGTCAGGTCGGACTCCAGCTGTAGCAGGAGTTCGCGTAGCTCCTTGTGAGCGACGACGAAGGCGCGCGCGATCGCAGCGTGTACGTCCGCCGCGACTGTGTCCTGCGAGTTGACGCTGTCCTGGATCGCCTTGAGCAGCGAGGAATACACCGTCCTCGCGCCGGTAGACCAGTGTGTACGGCACCGGCTTGCCGTCGATGACGGTTGGCCAGGTGCTTGAACCCTGGCAGAGCGCCTTCTTGGCGGCGGCGAGGTGCCGCGGCAACGCCCACGCGGTTCGTTCGGCCAGTTGGCCCCGCTCGAACGCGGTGACGAGGGTGGTTCCTTCTGTTCGCTGTGGACAGTCGGACTGGGTTGAGAGTCCATCATGGACAAACGTGGGCCGCCGGGGACACCGAAGCCGCCGGGCGCGCCGTGACCAGGGGGTTTGAGCGCGCCTTGACTTTCCCCAAGGTCTCGCGGTGGAGAGTGCTCGAAGCACGCGGACGTTGCCGAGGGGTTCTCGAGGGGAGGCGGGGAACTTTCATGGACCGGCGATATCACCAGTTCTGTATGGCGGATCCGGTATTCTATGACTCGCCTGCGCGTGCGATGCCGGTCGATCAGGGTTATCTGGCCGGATTCACCGTTCCCGGTTCCTGGCATGTGACCCGTCGGGACGATTGGACTGTTCTCGGGCCGGACGGGGGTGAGCTGCCGGCGCAGGGGTGGAAGATCCATTGTTCCGCGACGGTCGGCAACGCGTCGGAGATTCTGGGAATCGTCTGGGACTACTGCGTCCGGCAGGGGATCTCGTTCAAGTTCGTCACCGACCAGGTCAATCTTCTGCTCCGCAACTCCAAGTACGCCGACCGCACGGGCAGTGGCAAGTTCATCACCATGTATCCGGCCGGCCTTGGCGAGTTGGAGCGTACATTGCGGGAACTCGGTGCCAGGCTGGACGGATTTACCGGGCCGTACATTCTCAGTGACCTGCGTTGGCGGTCAGGGCCGCTGTTTGTTCGTTACGGCGGTTTTGTCGAGCGTTACTGCAAGCTGGCTGACGGCAGCTTGACGCCCGCGATCTCAGATCCGGACGGGCGATTGGTGCCTGACGTTAGGCAGCCGAAGTTCGCCGTGCCGCCCTGGGTGGAGATTCCCGGTTTCCTCACCGCCGCGATGGCCGAGCGGGCCAGCCCCACCGAATTTCCGTTCCAGATCCGTCATCCGTTGCATTTCTCCAACGGCGGCGGTATCTATCTCGCCACGGACACGCGCACCGGCCGCGTGGTCGTCCTCAAGGAGGCTCGGCCGCTGGCCGGCCTCGACAGGTTCGGGGCGGACGCGGTCGAGCGACTGCGCCGGGAACGCGACTTCCTGGAGAAGTTGGCGGGCACGGGTGTGGTGCCCGAACTGTACGACTACTTCGTTTGCTGGGAACACCATTTCCTCGTCGAGGAGTACGTCGAAGGACAGCCGCTGGGCAAGGAGATGGTGCTCCGCGCCCCGCTGATCCACCCCGAGATCGACGAGGCGGAGGTCGCGGACTACACCCGGTGGGCCCTGGCGACGCTCGACAAAGTGGCCGGCTGCCTACGGGTGGTGCATGACGCCGGGATCGCGTTCGGTGACCTGCATCCGCACAACGTCATGCTGCGCCAGGACGGGCGGGTCGTGCTGCTCGACCTGGAGGCCGCCTCCTACCTGGCTGACGAAATGCTCCCTGGCCTGGGCGCCACGGGATATCGCGCGCCGGACGGCCGCCGCGGCGCCGAGGCCGACAACTACGCCATGGCCTGCATGTGGCTGGGCCTGTTCATGCCACTCACCATGCTGTTTCCGCTGGACCGCACCAAAGCGGCCATGCTGGCGAACTACGTCGTGCGCCGCTATCCGGTGCCTGAGCAGGCTGTCGCCCGGGTCGCCGAGGTGCTCCAGGATCGCCGTCCGACCTCCGACGACCTACCGGCGGAGCACAAGGCCGCCGAGTTCTCCGCGCGGCTCGACGAGGGTGCTTTCGACTGGCCGTCGTTGCGTGACTCCATTCGTGACGCGGTGCTCGCCAGTGCCACCCCGGACCGGACCGACCGGCTCTTCCCAGGCGACATCGAACAGTTCACGCGCGGTGGGGCCGGGTTGGCGTACGGAGCCGCGGGAGTGCTCTACGCACTGGCGCGAAGCGGCGCGGGCCGGTTCCCCGACCACGAGCAGTGGTTGCTTGACGCGGTGGAACGCGGAGACCAGAGCCGCATCGGGTTCTACGACGGCCTGCACGGTGTCGCGTACGCGCTTCTTGAGCTGGGCCGGCCGGACGAAGCACAGGCGGTGCTCGAACGGACCAACGCAGTGCCACTCGAAGCGTTGCCGGACAACCTGTTCAGCGGCCTGTCCGGGGTGGGTCTGAACCTGCTGCGGTTCGCCGAAGCGACCGGTGACGAGTCGTTCCGTACGCGTGCGCTCGAAGCCGGGACCCTGCTGGCGGAAGGCACGAAAGAGCCGCCGGACAAGGGGCTTATGTTCGGTCCGTCCGGGCATGCGCTGTTGTTCGTGCGGCTGTTCGAAGCGACAGGGGAGCCGCACTATCTCGATCTCGCCGAGCAGGCCCTGAGCCGCGACGTCGACCGGTTGATCACCTTGCCGGACGGCAGCATGCACGTGGACGGGGGCTGGCGGGCGATGCCGTACCTCGCCACCGGCAGCATCGGCGTGGGCTTTGTTCTGCGCCTTTTCCTGCGGCATCGGGAGAACGGCGAGTTCGCCAGGGCATTGGCGCTGATTCGCCGCACGGCCCAGCCGGAGCTCGTCATCGGGTCCGGACTGTTCAACGGCCGCGCGGGGTGCATCGCCTTCCTGAGCGCGTTGCAGGAGTCCGGTCCGGTGCTCGACCGGCTCGTCCGACGGCTTTCCTGGCACATCGTGCCGTATCGGGGGAACGTCGCCTTTCCCGGTGACCAGTTGCTGAGGCTGTCGATGGATCTGGCGACCGGGTCCGCCGGTGTGCTGTTCGCGCTCAGCTCGGCGCTCGACGACAACCGGCTCATGCTGCCTTTTCTCTGACCCGACCAAAGAAAGGGAGGTGATTCATGGCGAACGTACTGGATCTGCAGACGCTGGAAGCCCCGGCCAACAACGACGAGGCCCTGGGCGAGAGCTGGTTCAGCAACCACTGCTGCAGTTGCCTGAGCGTGACCCTCTGCAACTGAGACAAGTGGTTCCGGTCCGTGCGACCGCGACGCACGGAGGGATAGTCAGGGATTTACTACGGTCGCCGGCGGGGACGTATGTGCTCCGCCGGCGGTGGCCCGGGTCATGAGGTGGGCATGCTTCCGCAGGGGACAGGGAAAAGGTCGGCCGGCGACCGGTTGGTGCGTGCGGTTCTCCTGGCGGGGTGGCGCCCGACCGCGGTCCTGGTGCTGGCTTCGGTGACCTACGCGAGCGGGATGCTGGTGTTGCCGGCGATGATCGCGACAGCGGCCGACCGGCAGATCAGCGGGGTGGGGTCGGGGTGGGTCGTGCTCGGGTTGGTCGGAGTGCTCGCTGTGCTGGTCGGCGCGGACGCGGTCAGCCAACTGGCGACCGCGGCCTGCACGGCGAACGCCACCAGGGTGCTGCGGCACCGGCTGCTGGCGCACGTACTGGCCCTCGGGCTGGTCGGGCGGGCCCGGTTCGCCCCCGGCGACGTGGTGAACCGGCTGGACGGCAACACCGCGGACACCGCTGCCGCCGGGCCGACGCTCAGTAACTTTGTGTCGTCGGTTCTCCTGTCGGCCGGCGGGCTGGCCGGACTGGCGCTGACCGACTGGCGGCTGGCGTTGACGTTCCTGGCCGGTGCGCCGGTCGGGCTGGTCATCGTTCGCAGGTACGTCGCGCGGACCTCGCACCTGATCAGGCGGTACCTGACCGTTCTCGGCACGACCTCGGGGCGGCTGGTCGACGCGCTGGGCGGGGTCCGCACGATCCGGGTCTCCGGCACCGTGGCCCGTGAAGTCGACCGGATTCTGGCACCCGCGTCCGAACTGAACACCGTCGGCCACGGCATGTGGCTCGCGATCGGCCGCGTCAGCTGGCAAGGCGGCCTGTTCAGCGCGACGACACAGCTCGCCGTGCTCTCGGTGGCCGGCTACGAGGTCGCCGCCGGCCAGCTCACTCCCGGTCAGCTGCTGGCCTGCGCGGGCTACGTCTCGCTCGCGTTCGGCCTGCTGGGGCAGACGAGCCTGCTGACGACCGTGGCCAAGGTTCGCGGTGGAGCCGCCCGGCTGGCCGAGATCCTCGACGAGCCGGTGGCCGGGCCGGGCACCCGCGCGCTGCCGCCCGGCCCGGCTGAACTGGTGCTGGACGAAGTGACCGTGCGGCAGGACGGGCGGACCGTCCTCGACCGGGTCACCCTCCGGGTGCCTGCCGGCCACTCGGTCGCGGTCGTCGGCGCGTCCGGTGCCGGCAAGTCCACCCTGGCCGCGGTCGCCGGCCGGTTGATCGTCCCGGACAGCGGGCGGGTGCTGCTGGACGGCGTTGCACTGGGGAGCCTTGATCCGGACGTGCTGCGTCGCGAGATCACCTACGCGTTCGAGCGGCCGGGGTTGTTCGGCACCACGGTCGCGGACGCGATCGCGTTCGGCGGTGAACGACCGTCCCGGAGCCAGGTCGAGCTGGCCGCGGCCGAGGCCGGGGCGGACGGATTCATCCGGCGGCTGCCGGCCGGCTACGACACCCCGTTGCGGGACGCGCCGATGTCCGGTGGCGAGCGGCAGCGGCTGGGGCTGGCCCGTGCGATCGCCCACCGCGGCCGGCTGCTCGTCCTGGACGACGCTACGTCCAATTTGGACACTGTGACCGAGTTGCAGGTCAGCCGGGTGCTGACCGGCACCCTCGTCGGCCGCACGTGCCTGTTGACCGCGCACCGGCCGGCCGTGGCGGCCCGCTGCGATCTGGTCGCCTGGCTGGAAAGCGGTCGGATCCGGGCTGTCGCCCCGCACCACGAGCTTTGGCGTGACGCCGGATACCGCGCCATGTTCCAGCCAGGGGAGGAACCGGCATGCGTACCGTGACAGGCCGCCGGCTGTTGCTGGCCGAAGTCGGTAGGCAACGCGGTCCGCTCGTGCGGCTCGCCGGATGGACGGTGCTGGAGGCGTTGCCGCCGCTGCTGTCCGGACAGCTCGTCGCCCAGGCCTTGGACCGCGGGTTCGTCGCCGGCCGTCCCGAGATCGGTGTCGGATACCTGCTGTTGCTCTGTGCCTGTTACGTGGTCGCGTCGCAGGCGACCCGGCGGTGCTACCCGGCGGTGGCCACGATTGTCGAGTCGCTGCGGGACGTGTTGCTGCGCCGCGTGGTCGACGCCACCCTGCGCCGGGCGACGGCCGGTGGCCTGCCGGACCTGGCCGCGGTCGCCCGGATGACCGGGCAGCTGGAGACGGTCCGGGATGTGACGGCCGGCGTACTGCTCGTCGTGCGGCGGGTCGCGGTCACGATCTCTGCGGCGGTGATCGGGTTGCTGTCGCTGGACCCGGTGATCGTGTTGCTCGTGGCGCCTCCGCTGGTGCTCGCGGTCGTGGGGTTCGGCCTTCTCGTGACCGTTTTGGTCCGCAGGCAACGCCACATGGTGCTCGCCGACGAACGGCTCGCCGCGTCGGCTGGGCCAGTGGTGGAGAACGTGCGGGATGTCGTGGCCTGCGGCGCGGAACGGTACGTCCGGACAACCGTCGGCGCGGACATCGACGCGCAGTTCCGTGCCACGATCAGGTTGGCGCGGGCGTCCGCGCTGCGGGTCCCGATCCTCGCCTGCGGTGTCTACGTTCCGGTGATCCTGATTCTTACCGCGGCGCCGTCGCTGCGCGCGAACGGCATGAGCGTCGGTGTGCTGCTCGGCGCGATCGTCTACGTGACCACGAACCTTGAGTCGGCGTTGCGTTCACTGGTCCAGACCGTGGGCAACTCCGGGCTCCGGCTCAGTGTGGCGCTGCGACGGTTGGCCGAAACGTCCACAGTGGACACCCAGTTAACGGTGGTGGCAGGCGCGGCGCCGTGCGGTCACGACCTCGAACTCGAGCGGGTGACGTTCGCCTACGGCCCGCACGCCGAGCCCGTGATCCGCGACCTGAGCCTGTCCGTGCCGGCCGGGGAGCACCTCGCCGTGGTTGGGCCGAGCGGCATCGGCAAGTCCACCCTGGCCAACCTGCTGGCCGGAGTGGAGATCCCGCAGTCCGGCGAGATCCGGGTCGGCGGCGTCCCGGTGGCCGAGCTCGGCGAGGCGGCCCTGCTCGCCACGGTCGTGCTCATCCCGCAGGAGGCCTACGTGTTCGCCGGCACGCTGTGGGAGAACCTCACCTACCTGCGGCAGGACGCCACTCCGGACGAGGTCGACACCGTGGTCACCCTGTTCGGCCTCAAGCGGTTGGGCGGCACGCACGTGGAACTGGTGCCGACCGTGCTGTCCGCTGGCGAGCGGCAACTGGTGGCGCTGGCCAGGGCGTACCTCAGTGTCGCCCCGGTGGTCGTGCTCGACGAGGCCACCTGCCATCTTGACCCGGTGACCGAAGCCGCCGCGGAGGAGGCGTTCGCGGCCCGGCCGGGCACTCTCGTCGTCATCGCGCACCGGATCACCTCGGCCCGCCGCGCCCGGCACATCCTGCTGATGGGCGACACCGAGGTGCGGCACGGCACTCACGCGTCGCTGCTGGACGCGTCAGCCCTGTACCGCGACCTGGTCGGCTTGTGGGATGGCGACCGCGGGTCGAGTGAGGCGCCGGCGGCGTCCCCGACGAGCACCAGGCAGACCACGGTGACGACGAGGAACCCGCCGGGGAACAACAGCAAATAGGGGTGTCCGGTCAGGGTCAGCTCCCGCGCCTGGTTGATCATGACACCCCAGGAGACGGCGGGCGGGCGAAGCCCCACGCCGAGATACGACAAGGTGCCCTCGGCGGCGATGTAGGCGCCGAGCCCGGTGCTGCCGACCGCGATGACCGGGCCGAGCGTGTCGGGCAGCACGTGCCGCAGCAGGATGCGCGTGGGGGAGGCGCCCAGCCCGCGGGCCGCGCGGACATAGCCGGCGTTCCTTACGGTGATCGCGGCGCTCCGCGTGATCCGGGCAATCGGCGGCCAGCCGAGCAGGGCCAGCGCGGTGACCACAGCCGTGATCGAGTGGGCGCGCAGCAGGGACAGGAAGACGAGCACGCCGAGCAACGCCGGCAAAGTGGCGAAGATTTCGGTGACCCGTGAGATGACGGCGTCGACCCAGCCGCCGCGGTAACCGGCCACGAGTCCAGCGAGTCCGCCGATGGCGACGACCACCGCCGTGGTGCAGACCCCGACGAGAATGGCCGGCCGCGCGCCGTAGACCGTCATCGCGTAGTAGTCGCAGCCCAGCGGGTTGGTGCCGAAGATGTGTGCCGCATCGGGTGCCCGCGTGCCCAACGCGATGTCGCAGTCGCGGGGATCCGCGCGAGTCCAGAGAAACGGAAAAGCAGCCATCGAGAACACGGCAACGAGCGGCACCAGCAGGATCAGAACGGCCGGGCGCTCACGCATGGTCGGTCCGTGGGTCGAGAACCGGGTAGAGCAGGTCGACGGCGAGATCGACGACGAGGTAGACCATGACCACGAGGGTCACCACCGCGATCACCACTGGCGCGTCCCCGTCGGTGACCGCGGTGAAGATGAGCCGGCCGACCCCCGGGATGTTGAAGACGCCCTCGACGACCACCGCGCCGCTCATCAACGCGCCGAACTCGAAGCCGAGGTTGGTGACCACGGGGATGAGCGAGTTGCGCAACGCGTGTATCCCGACGACCCGGGGCCGGCCGAGCCCCTTGGCAACGGCAGTCTTCACGTAGTCCGAGTGCAGACTCTCCGCCAGACGGTCGCGGGTGATCCGGGTGGTGACTGCGGCGGAGGTCACGCCGAGCACGGTCGCCGGAATGACCATGCTCAGCCACGGGTGTTCGGGCCGGAACGCCACGGTGACCACGTCCCCGAGAAACCCCGGCGGCCATGCGCTCGCGCCGAGTTGGGCTAGTGCGGCGAGCACGAACGGCGGCACGGCGATGGCCAGCGCCGCGCCGCCCCGGACCAGGTAGTCCGGGCCGCGACCGGGATACAGCCCGGCGAGAACCCCGGTGCCCAGCCCGACCGCGGCGTTGATCACCAGTGCGAGCAACGCCAACCGGAGGGTGACCGGTGCGGCGTCGGCGAGGGCCGCGAGCACGTCCCGGCCACGGAAGTCGGTGCCGAAGTCGCCGGCGGCCAGCCGCAGCAGCCGCCGGCCGAACACCCCCAGGCACGGATCGCCGGGCCGGGTGAAGCACGGGTCGGCGGTGCCCAACCGGTCGGCCATCGCGGCCAACTGCTCCGGCGTCGGCGCCCGGTCGCCGAACATCGCCCGCGCCGGGTTGCCGTTGAGCTGGATGCCCAGCGCCATCAGGTAGTGGAGCAGGAACAACGTGCCGAGCAGGGTCGGCGCGAACTGGGCCAGCCGCCTGATGCCGGGCATCCAACGCTATCCCTTGAGCCGCACGGCGATCAGGTCGATCGCCCGGGTCAGCGGGTGGATGGTCAGGTTCTCGACCCGGTCGCTGACCGCCATGGCCGCGCGGTCGAACCAGAGCGGCATCACCGGCAGCTCCTCGGCCAGGATCTGCTCGGCCTCGCCGTAGTTGCGAGCCGACTCCCGCTGGTCCGGGGCACTGTCGCCGGCCGCGATCAGGCGGTCGAACTCGGCGTTCGACCAGCCGGCGTAGTTCGTGGACTGGCCGGTGCCGAAGATCGGCTTGAGGTAGTTCTCCAGCAACGGGTAGTCCGGCACCCAGGTGAGCCGCCACAGCCCGGTGACCTTCTTGCCCTGCAGGACGTCCAGGTACCGCGCGGACCGCAGGTCGTTGTGCAGCTCGTAGTCGATGCCGAGGTTCTTCCGGATGGCGTCGCCGACGGCCTGCATGAGCAGTTCGGCGCCGCTGCCGGCCGGGAACCAGAGCTGGAGCTTGCCGCCCGGCCAGCCGCCCGCGTCGGCCAGCAGGCGGCGCGCCCGGTCCACGTCCAGCCGGCAGTAGCCGCAGCGGTCCGGCGCCGCCCCCGGGACGATGGCGGCGGCGAACCCCTTGGCCGCGGTGAACCGGCCGCCGACGACCGCGTCGCTGATCGCCTGCCGGTCGATGGCCAGCGAGATCGCCTGCCGGATCCGCTTGTCGTCGAACGGTTTCCGGTACGTCGGGAAGCCCAGGTAGCGCAGTGCCGGGCTGTCCCGCTCGACCAGCCGGCGGCCCAGCCGGCCGCGGGCTTCGTCCACTTTGGACGCCGGCATGTCCTTGACGAAGTCGACCTGCCCGGCCAGCAGGTCGTAGTAGGCGGTCTCCATCTGCGCGTAGATGGCGAACGTGACCGCGTTGACCACCGGTTTCGGGCCTGGGTAGGCGTCGTTGCGGACCACCCGCACCCGCTGGTCGTGTACCCACCGACCGTCCATTTTGAACGGACCGGAACCGATCGGCGTCTCGTTGCAGGCCTTCGGGTCCGCGGCGCACGCCTTGGCCATGGGCAGGAACGCCGGGGCGCCGAGCATCGCCGGGAACGCGGAGAACGGCGCCGCCAAGTCCACCTCGAAGCGCCGCTCGTCCAGCCTGCGCAACCCGGACAGATGGTCCGCGCGGCCCGCCTGGGCGTCGGCGTACCCCTGGACCCGGTCCAGGAAATGCGCCCCGTTCTGCGCGTTGGGGCCGTAGGCGGCGAAGTTCCACGCTCTGAGGTAGGCGTCGGCGTCGACCGGCTCGCCGTTGTCGAAGGTCCACCCGGGTTTCACGGTGACCGTCCAGGTGCGCTGGTCGGTCGTGGTGATCGACTCGGCCATCACGTTGACCGGCGCCAGGGTCGTCGGGTCGTAGTCGACGAGACCGGCGTAGAGCGCGTGCAGGATCAGCACCACGTCGGCCTCGGTGACGTTGGTGGGCAGCAGGGCGCGTGGTTCAGCGATCGCGACCCGCAGTTCGCCGCCCGGCCGAGAGCCGCCGTTGGTCGGCCCACAACCCGTCGCGCTCAGCAGCAGCGCCAATGCGCACCAGGTCAGCCGGGTCGCCCTGGACACCATCGGATTTCCCTTCCAGGCTGGCGAGTTCTCGCTGGATCCGGGTGGCGTCGGCGACCCGGTGCAGACCTCGGTAGCGCTCCTGCGCCTCCTGCCAGCAGAGCCGGGCCTTGGCGGGCTGGCCGAGAGCCAGGTGTGCGCAGGCGATGTGGTCGAGCGTGTTCGCCTCCTCCAGGCTGTGGCCCAGTTGGCGGTAGAGGGCCAGCGTCTGGCGGCCGTAGTCGAGCGCCTTGTCGACCTCGCCCAGCTCGTGGCACACGTAACGCAGGCTGTCCAACGTGTTCGCCACGGCCTCGGTGTGGTTGTGCGCACGCAGCAGGCGCAGGGCACGCCCGCACTGGATCCGCGCCAGGCGGTACCGGCCCACCCGCGCCAGATACCAGCCGAGCCCGTTGCGGGCCTCGGCCTCCTGGGCCGGTGTGCCCACGCTGTGGAACAGCCGCACGGCTTGGGTCAGATGGGCCACCGCCGCCCGGTCGTCGCCCGCGGCGTCCCAGATCAGCCCGAACGCCTGATGGGTGTGCGCCTGGCCACGCAGGTCGCCGGTGCGCTCGGCGAGGGCGAGCGCGCGGTCGAGATGGTCGATCCCTTCGGCCTGCCGGTCGAGTCGGGCACACGCGAGGGCGATCCTGCGGTGCGCGAGCACCTGGGCCGCGGCGGCCTGCGAACGTTCCGCGGCGGCCAGTCCCGCGAGCCACGTCACGTACTGGTGGCGGAAGTGGCCCTGCCTGCGGTGGAACGTGCTCAGCGCCCAGGGCAGCTGCCAGACCGTGTCGTGCCAGCCGTGCTTCGCGGCCAGCAGCTGTGCGGCCAGCAGGCACGGGTACTCGGCGTCGAACCACCGCATCGCCGCGGCCTGGTCCGGCAGCGCGACCGGACGGCATTCCGGGACGGGCGGCGCGACTTCCAAAGCGTCGCGGTGCGGGTTGAGCACCCGTTCCCCGCCGACGGCCGTGTGCAGGTAGAAGTCGACTACCCGACGGGCCGCCGCGCCGCGGGTGTCCGCCGGGAGCACGGTCTCGGCCCGTTCGGCGGCGTAGAGCCGGACCAGGTCGTGCATCCGGTACCGACCCGGCACGTGCTGCTGGACGAGATGGGCGTTCTCCAGTTCGCGAACCAGCGTCCGGATCCGCCCGGTCGGCAGCCCGGTGAGGGAACCGGCCGCGGCCAGGCCGATGTCCGGGCCGGGCGTGAGGCCGAAGAGAGCGAATAGATGCCTGGACTCCGCGTCCAGGGCGTCATGCGACCACGACAGAACGGCTCGTACGTTGACAATCAGGTCGCCGCCGTCCAACGCGTCCAGCCGGGCGGCGGACTCGCGGAGCTCGTCGGCCAGCACCGAAAGCGGAAAACCGGGGGTGCGCCCGACGCGTACACCGACGATGGCCAAGGCGAGCGGCAGCCCCGCGCACGCGGCGAGCAGTTCCGCGGCGGCCTCGGGTTCGGCGGCCATCCGGCTGCTGTCGGCGTGCTGGGTCAGCAGCGTGCGGGCTTCGGGCTCGGTGAGCACGTCGAGCTCCACGGCATGGGCGCCGTACGCGGCGATCACCCCGCCAAGACTTCGCCGGCTGGTGATCAGCACGGCGCAGGACGGGCTGCCCGGGATCAGCGGCTGGACCTGCCCGGAGTCCCGGGCGTTGTCCAGCACGACGAGCATCCGTTTGCCGGCGACCCGGCTCCGGTAGAGCGCCGCCCGCGCGTCCGGGTCGGCCGGGATCTCGGCCGCGGTCAACCCTAAGGCCTGGAGAAAACCGCGCACGGCGACGTCCGGTTTCACCGGCTCCCCGGACGGGTCGAAGCCTCGCAGGTTCACGAACAACTGGCCGTCCGGGAACCGGTCGACGTACCTGTGCGCCCACCGCAAGGCGAGCCAGGACTTGCCGACACCGCCGGTCCCGCTGACGACCGAGACCGCCACCCCCCGGGTCCGCAGCATCTCGTCGAGCCGGCGCAGCTCCCGAAACCGGCCCGTGAAGCGCTGCGGCGGCGCGGGCAGTTGTTGCGGCACAACGGGTGTAGCCGAGGCCACGGCGGTTCGAGGGACGTCGAGCGCCCGGTCGGCCGCCAGGACCTGCTGGTGCAGTTCCCGCAGCGGTTGACTGGGGTCGATGCCCAGTTCGTCGGCCAAGCGGAGCCGGGTGTCCTGGTAGTGGGCCAACGCGTCGGACACCCGGCCGCTGCGGTACAGCGCCAGCATCAGCTGCCCGGCCAGGCGCTCGTCCAACGAGTACTCGGCAGCTTGCTCGTACAGTCCGGGCACGAGCATGGCGTGCTGGCCGCGGGACAGGCGGATGTCGGTCAGGTCGAGCCGGGCGGCGTGGCGCTCCTTCACCAGGCAGGTTCGCACACTGTCGAGCCAGCCGGTCTCCAGCGTGCCGAACGGCTCCGCGCGCCACAACCGCAGCGCTTCCGCCAGCATTTCCGCTTTACGTTCATCAGCGTCGACCGCGCGGGCCTCGGCGATCAGATCGCGAAACCGGAGCACATCCACACATTTCCGATCAACGGTGAGCCGGTAGCCGCGTGAGCGCCATTCGATGCTCACTTCCCCGGAACCGGTGATCGCCCGCCGCAGCAGCGTCAGATATGTCTGCAACGCCCTGGCCGGCCGGGCCGGCAACCGCTGCTCGCTCCACACCCGGTCCACCAGCTGAGCTCCCGGCACCACCTGGTTGGCGTCCATCAGGAGAATTGCCAGGACACATCGCTGCCGGGCGTGACCGAGGTCCACGAACTGATCGTCGACAGCTGCCTGAACGTCACCGAAAAGCTGAAACTCCACCGCCATGTCAGCCCCTCAGCCAACGTCATCGCCCGCGATGGACCATGTGAACATCCGTCATAACGGCTCAGCCGAACGTACTCAAGGTCCCGGGTGGAACACCCTCCTTTCGGCCGCACACCCTGGCGCCGGATGGCACACATCCGACATATGCGATACACACCAGGAAGTAATTCCCGGACCAGGAGGGGTGCGGATGGCGCTGTTGGTGTTCTACCGCCGGGTTCGCGACGACCAGGACGAAGTGGAGTACTCGTTCGGCGGGACTGCGGACAACTTGGACCGGCACCTGGTCATCGAGAAGGAGAGCAAGCAGATCCGCGTGCTGGACGACCGGAACGAAGGGCTGGCCAGGGCGGCGGCCGGCATGATCTTTCGTCGCTTCCGGACCGACGGCGCCTGGCCGGAGCGGGGCGTCGTGCAGTCGTGATGGCTAGTCCCGCAGGCGGGCCAGTACTCGGTCGAGGGCCCGCCGCACCGCGTCGGGTACGCCGTCGCGGCGCAGGTCGGTCATGAGCTGCTGGTTGATTCCGCCTGGTGTCATGTGTTCCTCGGTCAGGGTGGCGAGTGAGTCGGTGCCTTGGGACAAGGACTGGCCCAGCTGCCCGAAGATGTGCGTGGTGTAGGCGGTCGCGGCGGCGGGATCCAGGCCGTGGCCGGCCAGCCAGTCCGCGATGGTGGTGAGGTAGTCGAAATGCGCGGCGAAGGTGGCCGTCGCCGCGCTGAGTGCGTCCAAGGTCGTTTCGTCGGCCGGAACGAGGACGCCGCCGACACGGCCGAACAGTTTGCGGGCGTCGGCGTTGTCCGGGTACATCGCGGTGAGGCTTTGAGCGCGTGCCGCCGACGGCAGCGGGATGGCCCGGACGATGTGGCCGGCTGGTGCGGCCCACTCATGGAGCTGTTCCAGTGACACTCCGGCCATCGCGCTGATCACCACGTGGTGCGGTCGGAACGACAACTCCGTCAGGACGGCACGACCTATCTGTGGACGCACCGCGACGACTGTCGACGTCGCGTTGTCCAGTACGTCCTGATTGCTCTCGCACACCTGCACGTTGGCGAACCGGCTGGCCAGCTCCTGCCCGACACTGTGACCGCGTGGTGACAGGAAGACCGCGGGCGGGTGGGCGACCTCCGCGCTGAGCCCCGCCACGATGGCGGCGGTGATCGCACCCGTTCCCACGAACCCGTAGGCGCCTGACTCCACCGGCCGCATTGTTCGCCTTTCTCGTCAAGTCGCTGGTACGGATCGTAGATCTTGGCGGTTTCGCCGGCGCGGCGACCGGCCGTGCGCGATCATTGCCGGGTGAAGATCACCGATCCCGTGGGTGGCAAGTGGACGGTCGGCCGGCAGGTCGGGGCCTGGCCGCGGCTGAGCCGGGCGATGTGGGCGTTGGAGGTGATGCCGAGCGGGCTGGGCAACGACCCCATCTCGGCTGTCATCGCCATCCCGTTCTTCGCGCTCGCGCTGATCCTGCTCGCCCTCGCGCTGGTCGAGTTGGCCCTGCTGCTCGTGGCGTGGCCGGTGGCGCTGCTGCTGCGGGCCGTCAAGGTGATCGGCTCGCGGGTGGTCGTGGTGAACACGGCGAAACCCGTGGGGGTCTGGGAGAAGACCGGCAAGGTGCGGCTGCGGCAGGACCGGTTCTCCACCACGGTGCTGGAAGTCGAGACCATGGCCGGCAGCGTCCGGCTGAGGGACGCGATCGCCGAGCACGTACGCCAGGGCGGCGACGTGATGGACCCGGTGGTCGGCCAGTGGCTGACGGCCGAACGCGGCAAGGTCGTCTCGCGCAGGACCAAGCCCGACCCGGAACCGGTCAAGCCGAAGACCGAGCCCGCGTAGTACGTGGTGCCGTTCGGGACCGTAACAACGTCAACGTGTGCACTCCCAGCTTCGGCGGGTGGCCTCGTCCGCGGGGAAGAACGCCTCCAGCCGGAGCTCTTGGGCGGTGGCGTCGATGGGGGTGCCGACGGTGGACACGACCGAGAAGAACGCGCGGGCTTCGTCGGCGACCATGAACCGGACGGCGAGCACGGGTGACGCGGCGGTGGCCGGTTCGCCGCCGCTGAGCAGCTCGGCGACCTCCGGCCGCGCCCGCAGTTCGCTGACCAGCTCGGCGGTCGCCAGGTCGAGCACACCGCCCACGGCCTCGCGCCGGGCCCGGTCGAGCAGTGCCGGGACGACCTCGGGCCAGTTGAGCACGGCGTCGCGGACCGGGCCGGGTTCGATCATCAGCCGCAGCACGTTGGCCGGTTCCGGGATCGGCCGCGGGGCGAGCAGGCCGCCGAAGAGCCGGGTGGCGCCGCCGTTGGCGCGCAGCACGTTCCAGCCGGGGTCCAGCACGACCGCGGGGAACGGCTCGTGTTGCTGGAGCATGGCGGTGAGCGCGGCTCGGACCTGCTCCAGTTCGGGTGCGTCGAGGGTGGCGTGCGGGTGGCTCGGGGCGTAGCCGGCGGCCAACAGCAGCCCGTTGCGCTCGCGCAGCGGCACGTCCAGCGCCCCGGCCAGGCGGTTCACCATCTGTCGGCTGGGTTGCGCGCGGCCGGTCTCCACGAAGCTGACATAGCGCGGGGTGGTGGCCGCCGCGACGGCGAGTTCGAGCTGGCTGGTGCCCCGGATCCGCCGCCAGTAACGGAGTAGTTCGCCCAGCGTCTGGCCACTCATGCCGCGATCGTAGGAGGGCCCGCACTTCCCCGCGAGGGAATCGCCCGCATGCCCCGCCGCAGGTGATTCTTGCCTCCCGTCAAGGAATTCAGGAGGAAGCGTGGAGCTGACCATTCACCAGGTGGACACGGCACCGGGCGCGTCCCGGCCGGTGCTGGCGGGTATCGCCGCCGATGTCGGCCTGGTGCCCAACATGGCCGCGGCCATCGCCGCCGCCCCAGCCCTGCTCGCCGCGTTCGACGGCATGCGCCGGGCGATCGGCGCGGGCGAGCTGAATCCGGTGCACCGCGAGGCGGCCGGTGTGGCTGTGGGTGTCGTGGTGGACAACGAGTACGGGGTGGCCTTCCACTCCACCGTGCTGGGCCGGCTGGACGTCGCCGAGGAGGAGATCAAGCGGATGCGGGCCGGCGAGGAACCGGCCGACGAACCGACCGCGGCGGTCTACGCCCTGGCGCGTGAGCTCGCGCTGCACCGGGGCAAAGCCGCCGGGTCTGCGGTGGCCAGGGCGGTGACCGCCGGATTGTCCACCGCCGGGATCCTGGAGGTGGTGGCCGAGTGCGCCTTCGCCGCCCTGGTGGGCATGGTGGACAACGTCGCCGGACGGGTACCGCTCGACAACTTCCTCCAGCCGTGGGCATGGCGCGCGCCGACCGGGTCACCAGCCGAGTTGGTCGCCGAGTCGCAGCCGTAGCCACAGCACCAGGCGCTCGTCCGGGTCGGCCAGATCGAACCCGAGGATCTCCTCGGCCCTGGCGAGCCGGTAGCGGATCGTGTTCGGGTGCACGGACAGGCGAGTGGAGGCGACCGCGATGTCGCTGTTGGCTTCCAGGTAGGCGAGGATGGTGGCCGCGTAAGTGGTGCCGTGCTGCAGGTCGTGGGCGCGGACCGCGGGGCCGAGGCTGCGGGGCAGCGCTTCCTGGGTGGCCAGGATCTGGGCCAGTGCGGACAGTGTCGCGCTGGCCCACACCTCGTCGATGGTGGCCACCCGACGGGATTCTGGCCGGTCGGTGAGGGCGCGCAGGACGAGATCCGCGTCAGCTCGTGACGTCGCGACGGAGCGCAGTCCTTGGACGAGGGAGCCGAGTCCGGCGTGGACGGGCACCCGTAGGGCGCTGTGGGCTCGTCGGGCGATGTCGGCGGCGAGTTCGCGGTGCGCGTTCGGCGACGGGCCGCTCGGCAGCAGTGCGTAGACCGTTCCGTCGATCAACGCGCAGCCGTGCCTGCCGTAGTGGGCTTCGCAGTGCAGGCTGACCAGGTCGGCGAGGCGGGTGGCGGCGTGGGCGACGAGGACGTCGTCGGCGTTGGTCGCGGTGACGGCGAAGGCGGCCACCGCGACGGGCTGGTTCGGGTCCAGGCCGAGTTGTGGGGCCACCGCGGTGACACTGCTGGGGTCGGCGAGTAGTCGCCGCAGCAGGCCGGCGCGCCTGTGCCGGACCGCGTCGTCCGCGGTACGGGCCGCCAGCAGGTGCAGCGAGACGGTGTCCGCCACGTCGGACAGGGCCTGTTCGGCCGCGGCGTCCAGGCAGTCGTCGGCGTCGACCACCCAGATCGATCCCAGTTCCTCGCTGCCCGCCCGGACCGCGACGCCGAGCCGGGGCAGGCCGCCGGGAACGGGTGGGAACCGGCAGGTGCGCCCCACCCGGACGAGGGTGTGGTACTGCGCGTCGTAGTCCGGGCCGTCCGGCACCTGGAGACCGAGGATGCCCTGGCGGCGGCCCTCGTCGATGGCCTGGCCGGCCAACGTGGAGTACGCGAGGATGCGCCGGTGCGGATCCTCGATCACGGTGGCGCCGCCCACCATCCCCGCGATCGCGTTGGCCAGGGCGAACAGGTCGCCGACGGTCGGCGCGCGGGCGAGCCGGACCGTGGCGGCGAGGGCTGAGGAGATCATGGCGTCCAGGTGGTGCCATGCCACGGCCTCGTCCGCGGAGAGCAGCACGATCCGGGACCGTTGAGCGGCTGCCACCAGCTCGGCGACCGGCTCGCCGAAGCTCTTCACCACCAGGCAGGCGTACCCGGCCTCGGCCGCCGAACCGACGAGTTCCCGCGCCTCGGCCGTCCCGACGCCGACGGCGAGCAGGATCGCGTCCGTCACGGGCGGTAGCGGGGCTCGCCGCTCGAAAACGAGCACACCCGAGATCGGTACGGGCCGCTCCGGCAGTTCGGTCAACGGCCGCAGCAGCGAAGCACCCAAACTGTCGAGGACTTGTCCGAGATCGGGGTCGAGCATCCTCACCTCTTTGGCCAGACGCACAAAACATTCGCGGAATCTCTGGACCGGCCCCGCATGCGCACGGCCAGGAACAGACGCGACGCTGCCAGCATGCGCATTCCAGCCAGCGTGCCGCGGACAGCCCCAGCGACCGTACCCGCATCGGCCCAGGTGAGCGCGACCGAGACCGCCGCGCTCGCGGCGAGCAGGGCGGGTGTCCGGATCCAACCGGCCGAGGACCTCGCGACGCTCAGGCTGGTCTCGCGCTTCCTCGCCGACGTCTGGCAGACGCCTGCGTCCCGGTCGCCGCTCCCGCCCGATGTGCTGCGGGCATTCGTGCACGCCGGCGGCGCCGTGCACTACGCCCGCGACGAGGACGGCATCACGGCCGCGTCCGCGTTGATCTTCGGCCCGCCGGCTTCCAGTGCCGTCTACTCGACTATCGCGGCCACCCGCACCAGCGGGCACGGGGTCGGTTTCGCGCTCAAGCAGGCGCAGCGGGCCTGGGCGCTCGACCGCGGCGCGACCACCATGGTCTGGACCTTCGACCCGCTGGTGAGCCGCAACGCCCATTTCAACCTCGGCAAGCTCGGCGCGACCGCCGTGGAGTACACAGTGGACTTCTACGGCCGGATCGACGACGGCGTCAACACGGACGACGAGACCGACCGGCTCACCGCGGTGTGGCCGCTGGCCGAGCCACCGCCCGGTCCGCGCGCCGACTTCGGAAGCGCCGAACTCGACCCACGGCCCGCGCCGGACGGAGAGCCGTTCACGGCGCGTGACGAAACCGGGCACTGGTGCCGTGTCCCGCTGGACATCGTCGCCCTCCGCCGCCAGGACCAGCCGCTGGCCGCCGAGTGGCGGGCCGCCGTGCGCGACGCCCTGCTCCCGGTCTTCGACGCGGGCTTCACCGCGACCGGGTTCAGCAGGTCCGGCTGGTACCACCTGACCAGGAAGGACCCGTCGTGAAGATCGAGTTCATCGAACTCGTCGAGATCCGCCTCCCCCTTGTCCGCCCGTTCCGGACCGCGTACGGCACCGACGCCGACCGGCACACCTTCCTGCTGCGCGTGGTGACGGACGCCGCCGAGGGCTGGGCCGAGTTCGGCGGCGACCCCGAACCGTTGTACAGCCCGGAGTTCACCGCCGCCGCCGAACACGTCCTGCACGATCACCTCGTGCCGAGGGTCGCCGCGCTGCACCCGCTGAGCGCCGCCCGGGTGGCCGCCGCGATGTCCCCGGTCAAGGGCCACCGCAGGGCCAAAGCACTGCTCGAAACGGCGATCCTCGACGCCGAGTGCCGCGCGCACGGGATGCCGCTCGCGACATACCTCGGCGCGGTGCGCGACCGCGTCCCCGTCGGGGTGTCCGTGGGGATCACGAACACGGTCCCGGAGCTGCTGGAAACCGTCTCCGGGTACCTGGAGCAGGGATACGTCCGGGTCAAACTCAAGATCGAACCGGGCTGGGACATCGGGCCCGTCCGCGCGGTCCGACACGAGTTCGGTGCCGAGTTGGCACTGCAGGTCGACGCGAACACCTCCTACTCGCTCACCGACGCCGAGCACCTGCGCCGGCTCGACGAGTTCGGCCTCGTCCAGATCGAGCAACCGCTCGACGAGGACGACCTGCGCGGCCACGCCGAACTCGCGAAGTCGCTGCGTACGCCGATATGCCTGGACGAGTCGATCCGCTCGGCGCGCAACGCCGCCGCCGCGATCGGACTGGGTGCCTGCCGCGTCGTGAACATCAAGCCCAGCCGGGTCGGGGGCTACCTGGAAGCCCGGCGGATCCATGACGTCTGCGCCGCACACGGGATCCCCGTCTGGTGCGGCGGGACGCTGGAGACCGGTGTCGGCCGCGCCCAGAACCTGGCCCTCGCCGCACTTCCCGGCTTCGTGCTGCCGGGCGACATCTCGGCTTCCAGCCGCTACTACATCGAGGACATCACCGAGCCGTTCCACCTCGAAGACGGTTGCCTGGCGGTCCCGGACCATCCGGGCGTGACTGTGCTTCCCGCAGCGCTCGGCCGTTACACCGTCTCGACACAGAAGTTGTACGCGCGGTAGTCAAAGGAGACATCATGCGACACAAGACGAGTGCTGTCATGGCCTTGGCGGTTACCGCCGCTCTGGTCGCGGCGCCTGCCGCCGCCACCGCGGCACCGGCGTGTGACACCAAGCCGATCCAGACAGCGTTGAAGGCACTGGAGAAAGTCGGCTCGGGGATCTCCGTGACGGTGCGGAGTCCGCGCTGCGGCGTCTGGAACGGCGGTGTCGGCCTCGCCGACCGCAAGACGGGCCGCAAGGTCGTCGGCAACGAGCACAGCCGGATCGGCAGCGACACCAAGACGTGGACGGCCACGGTCGTGTTGCAGCTCGTCGGCGAGGGCAGGATCAAGCTCGACGACACCGTCGAGCAGTACCTGCCCGGCCTCGTCCGCACCAAGCTCTACGACGGCCGCAAGATCACCATCCGGCAGCTGCTGCAGCACACCAGCGGCCTGCCCGACTACCTGGACGCGCCGTTCTGGAACAATGAGGAGGCGCACCGCTGGGACCACATCGAGCCGTTGCAGACCGTCCAGCAGGCACTGGCGCTGCCCCGGCCGCAGCGGGCCCCGTCGGGCTTCGCCTATGCCAGCACCAACTACAACCTGGCCGGGCTGATCGTCACGGAGGTCACCGGCCGCTGCATCGCCACCGAGATCGACCAGCGGATCGTCCAGCCGCTCGGGCTGCGCGAGACCTCATGGCCCGGCGACCGGACCACGATCCCCCAGCCGGACCTGCGGGGCTACCTGAAGCAGCGCGGGTCCTTTGTGGACAAGACGGAGTGGAACACCTCGGAGGCCGACGCGTCCGGTGAGCTGATCTCCACCGGTGCCGACGCGACCGCCTTCTGGACCGCGCTGATGACCGGGAAACTGCTGGCACCGGCCCAACTCGCCGACCTGAAACGGACCATTGTGGACGATGAAGGCCAGGCCTACGGCCTCGGTGTCGAGGGCTACAAGCACATCCCCGGCGTCGCCACCTGGGGACACAGCGGCAGCATGGCCAGCGGCCACAAGTTCAGGAACGCCGTCACCGACGACGGCCAACGGGCGGTGACCCTGCTGATCGGCACGGACTCGTTCGACTCGGCCAAGGTCGACACCGTCATCGGCGACCTCATCCGCGACCTCCGCTGAGCACCAGGGAGGTGATGTTCTCGGTGTCGATCCCGACGACGGTGTTCCGGCCCTGGTTCTTGGCCTGGTAGACGTACTTGTCGGCGACGCGCAGGCAGTCCTCGACCGTGGCGCCGTGGTGCGGGTGGGTGGCGGCTCCGATGGACGCTGTGACGTCGCCGATCACCACATGGCGGCCGTCCTTGTCGATGGTCGTGACGCGCAACGCCGCGATCGACGTGCGGATGCGTTCGGCGATGGCGATCGTGTCGATGACGTTGGTGTCGGGGAGCAGCACGGTGAATTCCTCACCGCCGAAGCGGCCACCGAGATCGGCTTGGCGCAGGGTGGACCGCAGGCACTCGCCGACGGCGGCGAGCACGTCGTCGCCGGCGTAGTGGCCGTAGGTGTCGTTGAGGCGCTTGAACTTGTCCAAGTCGACCATCAGCACGCCGACCTCACGACGGTCCTGTGCGGCGTCGGTGACGACGCGATCGGCGTACGCCTGCCACGACGCCGCGTTGGCCAGGCCCGTTTTCTGGTCGACGAAGGCGTCGCCCTCGAGTTGCTGGACCATGGCAGCGTTGTACAGGGTCACGACGACAGGGATGGTGGCCAGCACCACGACGAGCGTGCCGGTCATGAACACGCCGGTGACGGCGCCGATGACCAGCAGTGCCGCCGTGAGGCCGATGTCCGCGTACGACGCGGGGGAGACGCGGCGGTCGCGCAGGAATTGCCCCATCGCGGTGAGTGCGTAGCTGACCATCAGGTGCACGGCTGCCGCTGCGGCGACCGCGAACACCCCGCTGGTATCCGCGTGCAGGCCCGGCGTGGCCCACGCGCCGGACGAGGCGGCGAAGTGGGCCGCGATGAGCGGCCACGCGATCGTGCACCCCAGGTCGCGTCGTCCGCGAAGGACGCGGTGCGCGCACAGGAGCAGCACGAGTGCGATGGCCAGCGTCAGGTGGACCGAGACCGCGGCGGCGACTGACCAGACCGCCGTCACGTCGAGCGGCTCGGAATCGTTGCGGCGGACGGTGTGTATCCGGCGCACGAGTTCGACGGTGACGATCGCCGCCGCGAGGATGACACTGGCACGCGCCCAGTCGATTCCCGCGGTCGGCACAACGACGCCGGCGAACACCGCGACGCCGGCCGGCGGAAGCAGGAGCCCGGTGAGAACGCCTGCGCGAGCGGGACTCATGCCACAGCTGCGAGCGTCGGGCCGCAGACGCGGTTACGGCCGAGTTCCTTGGCCTGGTAGAGGCAGCGGTCGGCGGTCACCAGCAAGTCGTCGACGTTGGCGTCGGCTTCGGCGTGATGGGTCGTGGCGACGCCGATGGAGGCGGTGATGCCGCTGATCGTCGTGGGCCGGCCGTGCAGGTTCGTGGTGATCACGGCCAGCGCCTCGATCTGGTGGCGGATGCGTTCGGCGGCGTCGTTCGCCTCGCCCTCGGTGACACCGGGAAGCAGGATGCTGAACTCCTCGCCGCCGAAGCGGGCGACGATGTCGTGTCGGCGCGTGGTGGTCTGCAGCACGTGCGCCACGCTGGTGAGGACGTCGTCGCCGGCGTGGTGGCCGAAGGTGTCGTTGAGGCGCTTGAAGTGGTCCAGGTCGACCATGAGCACCGCCGAGCGCGCGTGGGTGCGGTGGCTGGCGAGCGCCGCGGTGCTGAGCTGCTGCCAGGCCGCGTGGTTCCACAGCTGCGTTTTCGCGTCGTGCGCCGCGGCGTGGTGCAACGCGCGCCCGCGCATGGACCGTTGCAGGTAGGCCACGGGCAGCAGGATGAAGGGGATGGCGAAGACGGAGAAATGCGCGAACAGCCCCAGCAGCACGCCAAGGGCCGTGCGTGCGACGAACTGTCCGTACACCCCGGGGCTCCCCTCCCCGGGGTGTACGGCAGAGATGGGCCGACCAGCAACCCTCAAGGACGCCGGCCCATCGGCCACAAAGAGACAGAGCAGTCCGGTGAGTCCCGCCGCGAGCACGGTGGAAGTACTCGTGACCTCCACCGGAGCCGAAGACGACGAGTTGACCGTCGACCACACCAGCCACGCGAGCGTCGCGCCGCCGACACTCGCCAGAACTCGGCCAGAACGGCCGGGATCAGGGCCGCGCAGCAGATCGTGCGCGTGCAGGACGGCCGACACCATCAGGACCGCCGCGAGGTGCAGCGTCAGCACCGAGCCGACTACCCACACCGCCACGACGGATACGCGCGGCGTGTCGACGGGCTGCGCCGACCGCGGTGCCTCGTAGCGAGCGAGCTCCGCGTGTGTGAGCCCGCAGAGCGTGAACACAAGTGCCGTCGGCCATGAGATCGTGGGCGTCGTCACCCAGGCCAGCACAAGTCCCGACAGCATGGTCCCCGTCAGGACAGCGGGTACCGCCACCCTTGGTCTGGGAACGGCTGCTTCGGCGAGACCCCCTGTGTGCATACCTCATAGGTTGCCGACGGGCACGGACAGCTCACGGACACCTGACGGACAGCGACCTGGCAATCGCCATTAGTGAGGTTACTGGACTGCTTCGCCGGGTTTCCCGATCGTGCCGGGTGCCGTCGCGACCTGCGCGGACCGGCCGGCGGCCACCCACGCGACGGACAGTCCAATCACGATGACCGTTCCGACCGTTCCGGACACCGCGATCACTGTGGAGGACGGTGTGTTCTGCGCGACCAGCCCGAACACCAGGATGGCGATGCCCTGGGTGACCTTCATCATCATGGTGAGCAGGCCCACCGCCTGTCCGCGCATCCGGTCCGGGACGGCTTGGGTGAACTCGGCGGCGATCGGGATCCAGTAGTACAGGGCGATGCCCGACACCACGATCACCACGACGGCCACCACCATCCCGGGCACGGCGAAGAACAGCGCCAGCGGGGCGCAGCTGACGACCGCCAGGACGACGAGGTGCCGGGTCCGTTGGTCGGGGATGAGCATGGGCAGCAACCACAGTCCGAGCACGATCCCAGCGGGACTGGCACCCATCAGCAGGCCGGCGGTGGCCGGCCCGTAGTTGATCTGCGCCGCGTACGGTGCCGCGAGCGTCTCGGTCGCCAGCGTGGTGGCGATGGCGAACGGGAACAGCATGATCAACCGCAGCCGTGGGTGGCCGAAGATGTATCGGGTCGCGGCGCGGGCCGAACCGAGCAAGGTCGGCCGGGAACCGGTACCGGCGGTCGCCGGGCGGGAGACCACGCCCAGCAGGACAACGAGTCCGGACAGGACGAAGGTGGCGGCGTTGAACACCAGGACGAGGGACAGCCCGGCGAACACGACGACCGCGCCGCCGAGACCGTAGCCGATCGTGTAGGAGACGTGGTTGACCAGTTGGGTGACCGCGGACCCGCGCACCAGCTTCTTGCCCGGCAGGACCACGGACATGGTGGAGATGTAGGCGCTGTTGAACGGTGCGTCCATCAGCCGGATCGCGAAGAGCAGCACCCACAACCCGACCAGCGGCATCCCGGGGATCGCCATGACCAGCAGGAGCGCCGCGCGCCCGACGTCAGCGGTGATCATGACGGCACGGCGGGGGAAGCGGTCCGCGAGACCGGCGAGTACCGGGCCGCCAATCAGGTCCGGCAGGGTGGACAGGGCGAAGGTGACACCCATCAGCGCCGCGGACCCGGTTTGGGTGAATACCGCGATGGTCAAGGCCGCGCGGGCGAGGTAGTCGCCGACGGTGGACAGCGAACGGCTGATGAACAGAGTCCGGAACTCGCGCTCGGCGAAAATGTCCGCGTAAGTGACGCGTTCGTCGCCTTGGCGCTCCCCCGACACCCAGCGCCCTCCTTCAACTACTCTATGTGTTCAGTTGAGGTCATGCCGATCCCACCAATCACCGAACAGCCCATCACCAACTCATGGGCGGCGTCAATCCCCAGTAAGTCCTCCAGTCGCTCGTCCCGGATCGCCGCGGTGAAGGTCATTCCGAGCCCGAGTGCGGCGGCCAGCAGGTAAAAGGTCTGGCTGAGGTGGCCGACGTCGAGATGAAGCATGCGATACGTCCGCGGGGTGGAGTATTTCCACATACTGCGTTCGAGCACAGATGTGAAAAACACGAGACAACCGCTGTCGGCCACCCAGCCCTGGTCGCCCAGGAGCCCCACCAGATCGTCCGGGCTCTGCGGCGGCCCGAGGAGTTCGAGTTCGTCGCTGGCGGTGTTCAGGTGGTACATCCCTGGGGCGAGCCCGGTGACCCGGTGCGCGTGGACGTAGATCTCGGTGGGATGCCTGCCTCCCCCGGAAGGGGACGTCTTGAAGGCGGTCTGGGTCGGCTCGTCGAGTTCCGTGATCCCGCCACCCCACCGCAGCAGCGCGCTGACCGCCTCGAACGACACGCCTTCGCCGCTGAACCTGCGGGTACTTCGCCGATGGGCCAGCACGTCCAGGAAGCCGGTGCGGACCAACGACACCGTGCTCGCCGCGGCCAGCGGGACCCGGCGCGTTGTCGGCAGCTTCCGGCTGACGGGCGGCGGCGGTTCGTGGTCGAGGCGGTCCCGCAGCCGTTCCTGGTCGGCCTCGGTCGTCAGGAACGGCTGGTCGCGAAGGTTGCGGGTCTCGGTGTGGAACAGGGCGGCGAGCCGGCCCCAACGCCGCCACGCGGCCTCGTGCGCATCCTCGACGCGGTGCCGTTCCGAGTCCCACGTGATGAGGATGTCGGCCGCGCGCAGTCGCTCGGTGATCGCGACCAAGGAGTCCGCGTGGTCGTCATCGCGGGCGTGCTTGCGCACGTGGCTCAGTGGTTGCCAGTTGGTGAAACAGCGCAGCACGACGTCGGCGTCCTCGCCGATGGCGAACCGCCGATGAGCCAGGGTGTCGTGCCAGATCAGCTGATCAGCGTGCCAGTGCAAGGCGCCGTACGACGAAATGCGCAGTCGTAGATCGTCCACGTGCTGGTCAGCCCGCTGGTGGCTAGTCGACGTCCCGCGGCCGCTCGGCCCAGGAAGCCAGTGTCTCGGCGGGCTTGTTGTCGTCGGATAACTCGGTAACGACGGTGTCGACGGCTGTGGTGTTCATAGCACGCTCCTCATGCCCAGGCAGAGCTTCTGCTGAGAGTACCTCAATACTGTTGCCGGAGCATTTTGCGCGGGTGGTTAGTACGTATCGCCTAACCCTCAGGGCCTACAGTTCTAGTTTTGGTGACCCCTTACCCCCGTGGGTGCCTGGCGGATTATCCTACGGGAACCGACAGCATCGGCACATGTGCACTGGGTAACCGGAGGCGTCGCGTGAATACTGTCGGAAGCCTAGGGGAAGGGGGCGGCGCGGAGGTGCCTGCAGTCGATTTTCGTTTGCTGGGACCGCTCGCCGTTCTGCGCGCCGGCAAGCCCGTGCATGTTCCCGCCGGCAGCCAGCAAGTCGTGCTCGCCTGCCTGCTGTTGCGCGCGAACCAGGTGGTGCCGGTCAACGAGTTGGTCGAGTGGCTGTGGGAGGACGAGCCGCCGAGCGACGCCTGGGAAAGCGCGAAGGCGTACGTCCGCCGATTACGTCGCACGCTGGAGGAGCCCGGCCTGATCGAGGCCATGCCGGACGGGTTCCGCCTCACCGTGCCTGACGACGCGGTGGACCTGGCGCGGTTCCGGCGGCTCCTGCAGGAAGCCGAGACGTTGCGCGGCGCCGAGCGGCTCGCCCGGCTGGACAAGGCACTCGCGCTGTGGGGCGACGAGCCGCTGGCGAGCCTGCCGCCGGGGACGGCGAAGTCGCGTGCCGCGGATGCCCTGGTCGAGGAGTACTGCCAAGCCGTCGAGAACCGTGCGGACGCGTATCTGGGTCTCGGACGGCACACCGAGCTGGTCACCGATCTGCGTGCGATGACCGCGCGCTACCCCGAGCGCGAACACTTCTGGTCCCAGCTGATGGTGGCGCTGTACCGCTCGGGCAAGCGGGTCGAGGCGCTCGCGGCCTATCGACGGGCGCGCGCCTACTTGGCGGACGAGTTCGGCATCACTCCGGGGGCTGAGCTCGAACGTACCCACCACGGGGTGCTGACCGGCACCCTCGACGACGTCGGCGACGGCAACGCCGACGCGGCCACCGTCCCGCTCGTGCACATCACTCCCGCCCAGCTCCCGGCCGACATCAGCGACTTCGTCGGGCGAGCCGGTGAGCTGGCCGCGGCGCGAACCACGTTGACCACACCGTCCGGCGCGGGTGCGCCGGTGCTCGTCGTCAGCGGTATGCCGGGGGTGGGCAAGAGCGCGTTCGCGGTCAAACTCGCCCACGAGATCCGTACCCGGTTCCCGGACGGGCAGCTGTTCATCGACCTGCACGGCTACTCCGAGCACACGCCGCTGAGCCCGGCGCGGGTGCTCAGCCGCATCCTGCCCGCGCTGGGCCTGCCGTCCACCCAGGTGCCGACCGACCTGGAGGATCTCACCAACACCTACCGCAGCCTGGTCGCCGACCGCCGCATCCTGCTCGTCCTGGACAACGCGGCGAACGCCCAGCAGGTGCACGATCTCATCCCGGCCGCACCCGAGTCCGCGGTGCTGATCACCAGCCGGTCGCGGATGCCGAGCCTGGCCGCGTTGACCGGCGCCCACCTGCTGCCGCTGGCACCGCTTTCGCCACGCGATTCCGAACGGCTCGTCCGCACCATCCTGGCCGCCGCCCCGAGGCCGGCCGACACCGACATCGGGCAGATCATTGAGCTGTGCGGGTACCTGCCGCTGGCCATGCGCGTCGCGGCGACCGCCTACCTGCACAGCGCGCGCCCACTGCCCGAGTTCATCACCGAGCTGGAACAGCACGACCGCCTCACCGCGCTGACGATCGCCGACGACCCGCGCGCCACGGTGCGTGCCGTGTTCGACCTGTCCTACCGGACGCTCAGCGCCCGAGCCGCCCGGCTGTTCCGGCTGCTGAGCCTCGTGCCCGGACCCGATTTCTGTCGCAGCTGCGCACACCACGTCGCCGGCATCACTCCCGTACAGGCCGATCTGCTGCTCGGTGAACTCAGTGCGGCCAGCCTCATCCTCCCCAGCCGGACCCGGCACTACCGCTTCCACGACCTCGTGCGTCTGTACGCCCACGACCGATGCGTCACCGAGGACGACCCCGACGAACTGGACGCCGCGCTCTCGCGACTGCACAGCTACTACGTGACCACTGCCGACCAGGCAGCGGACGCGCTGTATCCGACATGGATCCGCCTGCCGCGCACCCACCCCACCATCGTGACGTCCGAGCTGTTCCCGGTCGTGCCGAACGCCGCGCAGTGGATGGGCGACGAGGCGCTCAACCTGATCGCGACCATCCGCTACACCGCCCACTACGGGCCGGTGGAGATCGCCTGGTACCTGTCCGAGTCGTTGCGCCCTTACGTCGTGACCTACACCGAGCACCGGATCGAGGCCCTGGGCGCCTTCGAGGTCGCGTTGCGGGCCGCGACGAGCGCCGGGAACCGCCGCGCGGTGGCCGCCATGCACTCCGCCTTCTCCTCGGTCTATATTCGCGTTCGGGATATCCAACGCGCGCTCCCGCACCTCAGGGCCGAGTTGGGCCAGTACCTCGAGCTGGGGTTCGCCCAAGGGGAGACCCGTGCTCGCATCGCCCTCGGCGACGCACTCGCCACCCAGGGGTACCTGCAGGACGCCGCCGACCAGATCGCCGAGGCCCTGCGCATCGCCGAGCAGCACGACTTCACCGCCCTGCAGCTCTGGGCGCTGTTGAACTTCAGCGTCGTCGAAGAGTGGCGGGACCAACTCGACGTCGCCAAGAAGTACGTGCTGTCCGCGTTCGACCTGATCGACGCCACGTCGAGCAGTTCGACCAAAGGCGCGGTGCACGCCATGCTCGGGATGATCATGATCCGCCGGGGCGAGTTCAAGGCCGCCATCGAACAGCTCCTGATCGCGCTCGACTGCTACCGGCAGAGCGGCGACCAGCACTACGAGTCGGAGGCGCTGCGCGGGCTGGGCCAGGCGTACTCGAAGGTCGGCAACCCACAGGCGTCGATCGCGCACGCGAGCAAGGCGCTGGCGGTGGCCGAGGAACTCGGCGACGAGTACGACATCACCGACTCCTTGGTCTCGCTCGCCGGGACCTACCACGAGCTCGACCTCACCGCGCAGGCACGATCGCATGTGGACTCGGCGCTCAGGATGTGCGAAAAGCTGGACTACCGGAAGGCGCACATCGAGGCCCTGCTCCAGCTCGCGTCGATCGACAAGGCCGACGGCCTGCTCGACCGCGCCGAGGCACACACCCACCGCGCCATCGAACTCGCCCACCAGGGGGAACTGCTGCGGTTGCGCGGTGACGCCGAGATACTTCTCGCCTGGATCACCCTGGAAAAGGGGAACAACGACCAGGCTTTGCGGCACGCCGACAACGCGTTCACGATTCACCAGAAAGTGAACTCGCCTTACGGTCAGACCCGCGCCGCCCATGTGAAGGGTCTCGCATTGCTCGCCTTGGGACAACGCGAGCAAGCCAAACGCGAATGGACCACATCATTGGAGTACTTCGCCGGCCCGGCCCCCGAAATCGACGCCATCAGAAAAGCCGTGGCTGATATTTCCTGACAATCGTCGGTTGCCGGACAACGGGGTGAACCGCCATGATGCGGTCATGGCCGACCCGACCGTGGTGACCACCTGCCGCGACATCGCCGCAGGCGCCGAACAGATCTTCGAACTGATCGCCGATCCGTCGAACCAGCCCCGATGGGACGGCAACGACAACCTGGCCGACGCGCCCGCGGGCCAACGCGTGCACGGCACCGGCCAGGTGTTCACGATGACGCTCACCAAGGGCAGCGTCCGGCACAACCACGTCGTCGAGTTCGCCGAGGGACGCCGCATCGCCTGGCTCCCGTCCGAACCGGGCCACGAACCACCCGGGCACCTCTGGCGATGGGAACTCGACCCGATCGACGACACCCACACCAAGGTGACCCACACCTACGACTGGTCCCAGCTGACCGACGAGAAGCGCCTCATCCGGGCCCGCGCCACCACCCCGGACATGCTCCGGGCCTCCCTCGACAGGCTGGCCGCACTCGCCGAGTCATGACCGTGCGGCGGTGAAACTCGTTGGCCAGGCCGTGGTGTCGGCGGCCAGCCACGGCTCGTTCGCGGCGGCCGTGGGAGTTGTCCCGGTGAAAGCGCGGACGTCGTGGTGGAGGTGGGACTGGTCGGCGTAACCGCCGTCCGCGGCCACCCGCGCGGGCGCGTGGCCGCGGATCAGGCGGTGGACGGCGTGGTCGAAACGGACGAGCATGGCGGCGCGTTTCGGGGTCAGGCCGATCTGGGCGGCGAAGCGTGACCACATGCGCTGGCGGCTCCACCCGGTCCGGGCGGCGAGATCGCCGATGCGGGCCGTGCCGTGGCCGGCGAGGATCTGGCGCCAGGCCCAGGCCACTTCGGGGTCGACCGTTCGGCCCGCGTTGAGTCGGTGGGACAGTTCCGCGTCGATCAGCGCGAAGCGCTGTGGCCAAGTTCGCGCGTGGTGTAACCGTTCCCGCAGCCGCGTCGCGTCGCGGCCCCACAGGTCGTCGAGCGTGACGACATTCCCGCGTAACTCGCCGAGCACGGCGTGCGCGGTGATGGGGGACAGGCGTATCTGGACGCACTCGATGCCCTCGGCGCGCACCTGGAACGGGTCGAAGGCGAGCCCGGCGGCCACACTGCCCGACCACGTCCGACCGTGGATGTCGAACGGCCGGTCGCCGAACTCGATGGCCACGGTGACGGCGGGGTGGGGGATGGCTCGTAGCTCGATCGCGCGGTCGCCGTGGATGCGGAATCCGGCCATGTCGACACCGGGCAGCGTGGGCCGCGACGGCCGCGTGATCTGCCAGGAAGCGGTGGGGTCTGCCGTCCGCACCTCTGAACTGTACGTGGACATTTCTTCAAGACGCCTGGCGTTGGCGGCCGAGAGGGTGGCGGTCATGGAACAAACGAGCGCCAGGACACGGGGATGGCGGACGTGGAGTCGACGGCGGCGGATCACGGTGCTGGCAGGCGGCGTGCTCGTCGTCCTGCTCGCGGCGAACACGGTGGCGGTGCTGACCGAGACGGCCGAGGCCGGCGGGGGGGGGGGGCAGATCGTGGACGGTATCCACGTCGTCCAGGACGGGCCGCCCGGTGCGCCCACAGTGGTGCTGGTGCACGGCCTCGCTGGCTCTACCGCGTGGTGGGAGCCGGTGATGCCCGCCTTGCGGGACCGGCATGTGGTGCGGGTGGACCTGCTCGGGCACGGCGGATCGGCCAAACCATCCAGTGGCTACGGCATCGCGGAGCAGGCCCGCCGGATCGGGGCCGTGCTCGACCGGCTCGGGGTGCGCCGCGCGACCGTCGTCGGGCATTCGACCGGCGGCACGGTCGTCACGGCTTTGGCCGAGCAGCGGCGCGATCTGGTGGCGGCGATCGCGGTGATCGACATCGGGCCGCGGATGGCCGCGTTCACCGACGACAGTGTGGTGGGGCGCTTGGTCGGCGTGCCGGTGATCGGGCAGCTGCTCTGGCGACTGCGCTCGGACAGCACGATCCGTGACGCGCTGGGCTCGGCGTTCACCCGCCCGGTGCGGGTCCCCGACCAGATCGTCGCCGACATCCGAGGGATGACATACCGCAGCCTCACCGAGACCGACCAGGCCTCCACCGCGTTCCTGGCGGAACGGCCGATGCCCGACCGGCTCGCCGACCTCGGCCGGCCGACCCTGGTGATCTTCGGCTCCGAGGACAAGCGGTGGCAGCCGTTCGCCGTCCAGGAGTACCGGCGGGTGCCCCAGGCCCGGATCGAGATCCTCGACGGTGTCGGCCACACCCCCATGTTCGAGGACCCCGACACGACAGGTGCCCTGCTGCACGACTTCAGCTGAAGCCCGTCGGACGGTGTTCGAGGAGCGCCAGGATGTCGTGCCGGCGGTGATAGCGGGCCGCGCCGGCGGCCGTGCTGTGGAACCTCGGCTCGATCACGCCGAGGTCGGGGTCGCTGCCGAGCAGGAGTTCCACGACGGCGCGGCGACCCAGGCCGGCGCTGTAGATGAGCGCGTACTCGATCATGTGGTCCGCCGCCAGCACCGGGCCGCGTATTCCGATGCGCTGCGCGGTGATCCGCCCGCGATCGCGGAGGTAGCCGGTGACCAGGGGCAGGTCACCGACGGCCGCGGCGAAGACAAGGTTGTCCACCCGGGCGCCGCAACGGGCCAACGCGTCCACCGCGGGCGGGTATCCGAACGTGATGGCCGTCCACAGTGGAATGCCGTCCTCGTCGAGGCCGTTGGGATTGGCGCCACCACGGCACAGTTCCTCGACCAGAGCGGCCTGCACCCCGGCGTTCGCCGGATGCGCCGACGAGACCAGCAGGCCCAGGGGTGTGGACCCGCCGTACACGTCGCACATCGCGTCCGGGTCGCCGCCGTGGTGCAGCAAGATCCGCATCACCTCGGCCGCGTTGCGCGGTGACTGCCATTGCCTGCTCCATTCGACACCGTTGGCGGTGACATAGTGGACCAGCGTGGCGTGGTGTCCGAACGGGGAGCGGGCCGACACCAACTCCGGGTGGGTGGTCAGCAACGCGCGCAAGGCATCCGGTTCGCCGGACACGATCGCGTCGACCGCGGCTTCGAAGTGCGGGTCGACGGGCCGGTCCCGGTCAGGGACGGCGGCCCAGTCGGCGAAGCCGTGCTCGCGGGCGATCGCCGCCCGGACGTCGTCAACGGTCACCGGCGAACCGGTCAGCAGCACGGCGACCGCCGGGTGGCCGTCGAGATGTGCCTGCCAGAGCAGGTCGACGCGGTGGTCGAGGACCTGTCCGACCGTGCTCGGCTCGCCGCTGTCGGCCCGGAACAGCAGGTCGATCGCGTGCAATGCCTGGGCTTGTGGCGTCAGTCGCAGGTGCTGGACCAGACGCGCCCACGAAGCGAACCCGTACTCGCGCGCCACCACCACCTGGGCGTCGGCGAGACGAACACGCTCCAGCCGTTCGCCTCGGGGGTGGCTTTGCCGTACTCGGGTCACTGCCTGGTCGTCGCCGGCCTGCCATGCCGCCAGCAGGGTTTTGGCCTGTTTGCGGATGTTGGCGAGGTTCGGACGATGCGGCAACGGGTATACCGGCATGACAGTCTCCTTCCGATGACTGCCTGCGCCCGTCGCCTCAGGCCGAAAGAAGACCGATACCAGCGTTCTCGTCACGGGTGGGCTTGGCCCTGTCCACGGGCAGGCGGCGCCCCGCAGCGCACGCCGCTCACTCTAGCTTGAAAGTGCGGAAAAGGGAGAGGTCCGGCGTGCGGCTGCGGATCGCCGCCCATGCCTCCCGGAAGTCGTGCCTGAGCCGGACCGGTGGCCACGGGTCGGATCTCAGTTCCAGGGGAAGGAGCGGGTCGTGCTCCAGTGCTTGGGTGAAGGCTTCAGCAAGGCGAAGAGCCGTCGCGACGAGTTCGGTGGAGGCGTTGAGGACGTCGCCGCTGAGTAGGTCAGCGAGCGGTTTGTATGCCGCGATGGTTTCGGCCGCGGGCCACAGGCGTTCCGCGGTGGACTCGGGATCGGTGAAACCCGGTCCGGTCAAGCGCGTGGCTTCGGCGATGATCAGGTAGGAGCCGACGGTCTCCGCCGAGGTCGCCTGGATGAGTTCGGGCAGGAGATCGTGCGGGCTCACGTAGACACCGGGTGTCAGCGCCGCGCTGCCAAGCCGTGTCAGCGCGGTGTGCAGCGAGTCGCGTTCCGCCCGTCGCGGTTCGGGCGCGGAGAACGTGTAGAGACGCCAGAGCCCGTTCCATGGCATGCGGCCGGCATCTTGCGCGGCCGCGAACGCGACGAGCCGGACATCCGTGTCCGACCGGAGCCTGCCGGCATCGGTGAGCACGAGCCGGCCTTTCCGGACATGTCCTTCCTGCCTGAGGACGCCGGCCGCGGCCAGCCGGAGAATGGCCAGCCGCACCGGCTGGTCCCGCAGGCCGACTGCTGTCGCGACGCGGTACACCCGCTCGAGCGACGCGACGCCGTTCGGATCGAAACAGGCCTCGATGACCGTTCTCGGCTCGATTCCTTGCATTTCAGGCGCTCTTCCAAGGATCGCGAGATCTGGCTGTACTCATCACGCCTCCGCAGATCAATTGTTGCCGGATCCGTATGGTGGATAGTGCCACCGTATCGGGCGTCGGTTGTACCGGGCCAATTGGCAACGGCAGTGGCACCGTCGCCAAGACCCCCGCCGGCCCCACTCCTCCACCAGCACCGTCCACTGTAGCCGGCCACCTGTCCGAAAAGGACATGCCGATAGTGGACGACTTCGGAGAGTTGCCTTTGTGACACTCAGTAAGCTCCGGTTCGCGCCGACAAACCGACGATGGACTCTTGCGCGAAGCGCCGATCCGGTCACCCTCGCCCGGCCGTGAGCTGACCCCCGTGAAGGTCTGAACCACCGAATAGCCCGATGTGCCGACGCCGTTTCGCTGGGACTGCTCCGTTCGGAGGCATACGAACGGCCCATATGTTGCCGGATGGTATTGACGGCATTGAGGTCTAGACCTTTACTTCGGTCACCACTTCCCTGCCTGAAGGGTGGCACACACATGTCATTCCGGATGTTTCGACGAGCGGGACTCGCGGCAATAGCCGGTGTCACGCTCGTGGCCGGTGCCGTTTCGGCCGTCGCGCCCGTCGCCGCGGCGCAGCCGGCAGCACCCGCCGCGCCCAGTGCGCTCGCCAGAGCGGCTGACGCGGCGTCGGGCCTCGTCGCGAGTAGGCCGGCCGAGTTGCATGCCAGTGCGAACGACACGTTCGTGCAGCAGCAGGCGATCGCCGGCGGCGCTGGGCTGAGCTACGTGCCCTACGAGCGCACCTACAAGGGCCTGCCCGTGGTCGGCGGTGACTTCGTGGTGGTCACCAACGCCGCCGGGCAGGTGCTCAACACGTCGGTCGCCCAGGACCAGACCATTGACCTGGCCGTCACCACCGCGGTGGTGCGCAAGGAAACCGCTGAGTCGACCGCGCTGCGGCAACTGGTGCGGGCGGACCGGGTGGTGAGCACCCGGCAGGTCGTGTTCGCGCTCGGCACGCCGCGGTTGGCCTGGGAGTCGACCGTCGTCGGTGCCGACAAGGACGGCCCGAGCCGGCTGTCCGTGGTGGTGGACGCGCTGACCGGCGCGGTCCTGAACACCCAGGAACACGTCATGAAGGGCGACGGCAACGCGGCCTACAACGGCCCGAAGCCGGTCCACCTGGACACCACCAAGCAGGGCAACAACTTCCTGCTGCGCGACCCGGCACACCCGAGCGAGCAGTGTCAGGACCTGGCGAACAACACCACGTTCACCAAGACCACCGACACGTGGGGCAACGGCAACGCCACCAGCAAGGAAACCGGCTGCGTCGACGCCTTCTTCGTGCTGCAGACCGAGAACAAGATGCTGACGCAGTGGCTGAACCGCAACAGCTTCGACGGCAACGGCGGCGGCTGGCCGGTGCGGGTGGGCCTGAACGACCTGAACGCCTTCTACGACGGCAGCCAGGTCCAGATCGGGCACAACCAGCAGAACCAGTGGATCAGCTCGCTTGACGTGGTCGCCCACGAGCACGGCCACGGCATCGACGACCACACCCCGGGCGGCATCTCCGGCAGCGGTACGCAGGAGTTCGTCGCGGACGTGTTCGGCGCTTCCACCGAGTGGTTCGCCAACGAGCCGGCGCCGTTCGACACGCCGGACTTCCTGGTCGGCGAGACGATCAACCTGGTCGGCTCCGGCCCGATCCGCAACATGTTCAACCCGTCACAGGTCAACAACGACCCGAACTGCTACTCGAACGCGATCCCGGGCACCGAGGTCCACAAGGCCGCCGGCCCAGGCAACCACTGGTTCTACCTGACCGCCATGGGCAGCAATCCCACCAACGGCCAGCCGACCAGCCCCACCTGCAACGGTTCCCGGGTCACCGGCCTGGGCGTGCAGACCGCCGTGACCATCTTCTACAACGCCATGTTGCAGAAGACCGCCGGTATGTCCTACCTGCGGTACCGGACCGCGACCCTGCAGGCCGCCAAGAACCTGACCCAGGGCGACTGCACCAACTTCAACACCGTCAAGGCCGCCTGGGACGCCGTGAGCGTGCCCGCTCAGCCCGGCGACCCGACCTGCACCCCGACCGGTGGCAACCCGGTCGTCACCAACCCGGGTGCGCAGAGCACGGTCGTCAACACGCCGGTCAACCTCCAGCTGAGGGCGACCGGTGGTACTGCGCCGCTGCACTGGACCGCGACTGGCCTGCCGGCCGGTTTGTCCATCAGTGACGGTGGTTTGATCTCCGGTACGCCGACCACGGCGGGTTCGAACAACGTGACCGCCACCGCGACCGACAGCTCGAGTCCTGCTCGCAGTGGTTCGGCTTCGTTCGCGTGGACGATCACGCCGCAGAACAACGATGGCCCGACCGTGAACAACCCGGGTGCGCAGAGCACGGTCGTCAACACCGCGGTCAACCTCCAGCTGACCGCGACCGGTGGCACCGCGCCGCTGCACTGGACCGCCACGGGTCTGCCCGCTGGTTTGTCCATCAGTGACGGTGGTTTGATCTCCGGTACGCCGACCACGGCGGGCTCGAACAACGTTACCGCCACCGCGACGGACAGTGCTTCCCCGGCACGTAGTGGATCGGCCTCGTTCTCGTGGACGATCACACCGCAGACCGGCGGCTGCCCCGATCCTGAGTGGAATGCGAGCACCTCGTACGTGCCGAACGACCGGGTCAGCCACAACGGTCACAAGTGGCTGTCCACCTGGTTCTCCACCGGTGCCGAGCCGGGCGCCCCGCAGTCCTGGGCCGTCTGGAGCGACCAAGGCGCCTGCTGATTCCTTTTGTTCGCACTGAGTAGAGCCGTGTTGGCCGTGAACCCCGGCCAACACGGCTCCACTGTCAGCAGTTGTGGATATCGCTGGTCGCCGAGGCGATCGTGGTGTCGAGCAGGCCGAGGGCCTTGATGTGCACCGCGTTCACGGTCAGGCCCTGGTCGGCGCCAGCCACCGGGGTCTGTTCGTTGAACACAAGTTGCACCCCGAGCACGGTCACCGTGGTGTTCGGCGCCGGGTGCAGGTCGACGTTCACCGGGATGCCGCCGACCGAGATGGACGTGATCGTCGCCTGGCCCGACGAACCCGCGCACGTGGTCTGCGACGAGGACTGGGCCACACCGACCTGGATCACCGGCAGGCCGAGCACACCGACCCTGGCGTCTTGCAGCGACGCGGTGGCTGTCGACTTACCGGGGTTGAGGGACGTGACCACCTTGGCGCACAACGTGTGTGCGGTGATCAGCCCACCGATGGTCGCGACGCAAGGCGGTGCGACGGTGGTCGCGCCCGCGGTGGAGACCGATCCGGTGTCCGGGGTGGGCGAGATGCCGACCAACCCGCTGGACGCCAAGCCGTACGCGCGCCCGGTCAGGTACTGGAATCGCAACGTGGCAGCCGCTGACGCCGGCAGGTAGAAGGCGTCACCGGCGAACACGGCGGTGACCGGGACGGTGGTGATCACCACCGGCTGGTTCACCGACGCGATCGTGCACGACGCGGCGCCAGCGGCATTCGTTGTCCCCGTGCAGGACTGGGCCGATCCGCCTGTGCCAATGGTGAACGTCACCGTACGGCCGTTGATCGGGGCGGTGCCGTCCTCCTTCAGTACGCCGGACAGCGTTATCGGTTCACCGTTGGCCGCCCTTGTCGGTCCGGTGTAGGCAAGGGTCGTTTCCTCAAGGGTCACCGTGAAGGTCGCGGTCGCGCTGGCGTCGGTGTCGGTCGCGTCCCCGGCGAAGCTGGCGACCAGCGGGTACGGACCCGCGGGTTCACCTGGTGTGAGCGAGCATGACGCGGCACCGCTGGCGTTCGTTGTCCCTGAGCAGGTTTCCGCGCCGTTCAGGGTGAACGTGACCGTGCGGCCCGGCAGCGGCCCCTGGCTGTCGGTCAGGACCGCCGCGACCGTGGCCGGGTCGTTGAAGTCGCTGGTGGTGGCGCCGCCGGTGATCACCAACTGCGCGTGTCTGCGTTCCCACAGCACGTTCACGGTGTTCGACGTGATGGTGCCGGCCGGGTTGGTCGTGGTGGCCACCACGGTGTCGGTGCCGGTGGTCGTGCCGGTGTAGGGGAACGACGCGACGCCGTTGACATCTGTGACCCCGGATCCGGTCGTGCCCGCGTTGGGTCCGCTTTGGACGGTGAAGGTGACGGGCGCGCCCTGCAGGCCGGTGCCGCAGGTGTTCTGCAGGGTGGCCTGGACGGTCGCCGGCGACCCGATCGGCTGCGTCTGGGTGGGAGGCGCGAGCGTCAGCGTGGCGCCCGGACACGGCACGCTGCCGATCGAGGTCCACTGGGTGGACTCGTTGGACCCCGGCGGGCAGGACGCGAGGTCGACGCCGCCGGTGTTGAGCACCTGGCCGCTGTCCGTGAAGGTCTGGACCACCCCGTTGACCGACAGGTCGATCTGCGGGATGACGCCGGACTGGTCGCAGTGCCCGGCCCACTCGGTGCCGTTCGGCCCGATGTCGGACGTGTCGAAGAATCCCGCGCTGTTGTCACAGCCGTCCGCGGCACCGGTGGCCGTCTGGGTGACGACCAGTTGTTGGTGCTCTTGCAGAACGGTGCCGTGCGGCCACATGTCGAATGTGCACGTGCTAAGTCTGATATGTACGAAATCGATGGTGACCGCGCCCGGTGAATTGTTGACGAAACGCGCCGCGCCGGCGTCGAAAGTACAGTTCGCGTGGCAGCCCGCGAACACGACATCGGGCGCGCCGTCCCAAGGTGTCGGGAAGTGCGTGACGTTCGCGCGCAAGGTGTCGGCGTAGCCGACGAACACGTCGACGCTGGAAGGCGCCGCGGTCGCGGTCGCGGCCGGGAGCGCGACCATTGAGGCGACGGCAAGCAAGGCCGTTCCCACCCAGGCACCGAGCCTGGGTAGGAACGACCGACAGCCGGTGACTGCTGAACTCACATCTGACCCCTCGTAAGTGCTGAAGTGATCCATTCTCGGAAGGGATCACCGGCAGGCGAATACCTGACCAGAGGCGGATTCGCGAGGGGCGACGATTTCGTTCCAGCCGTGTGTCGGCTTCACTCCAACGGCGGCGACAGGTGAGTTATTCTCACTCACCTGTCGCAATGACGAACAACATATTCGTTCGCGAACGAATCGCGGTGTGTCGATTTCCGGCGAAATTGCTCAGTGGGCCGGCTGGATCAGGCCGACCAGGCCGTGTGCCTCGTGGTCGGTGCCGGCGCTGAACCACAGGCTGTCGGCGCCGCCGGACGCGGCGGTGCCGGGTTTGAGGTCCCACAGGCCGGCGATGGCGATCGGCTTGTGCTTGGCGTCCCGCAGCGATCCGTGGAAGTGGCCGGAGCGCGCGTCGAAGGCGTTGATCCGGCCGTCGCCGAAGTTTCCGACCAGCAGGTCGCCCGCGAGCCGACCGAAACTCGCCGGCGCGATGGCCAGACCCCACGGGGCGTTCAGTGCGCCACGGCTCGCGACTCGGTGGTGCACAAGGCCGAACACGTCGAACCGGTCGACGAAGCCCAGTCCGCGGCCGTCGACCTCGTCCTGGCGGTCGGCGTCCTGTTTGGCGTACGCCACGTAGACCACGTCACCGAGCGCGGCCACGTTGAACGGGGCGTAGCCCCGGGGCAGGGAGCGGTCGCGGTAGAACACGTCGGGCAGGGCGACGCGGTGGAAGGCCTTGTCGAACACGTCGATCCGGCCGTGGTGGAAGTCCGCGGCCAGCAGGAACGGTCCGATCTTGGTGTGCAGCAACGCGAGTCCTTTGTAGACCGCGCCGGGCACGTGCGCCTCGGTGATCGCGGCGGTCCGGGACGCGGTCGGGTTCCACGCGGTCAGGTCACCGGCTTCGCTGACGAACATGAACGCGGCGGGGCCCGCGCCGCCCGGTCCGGTCACCACGAAGTCGGTGGTGTCGTTGAACACCTGGCCGGTCGGCGCGCCACCCGGGACGGACACGGTCAGTCCGGCCTTGGTGACCGGTGTCCCACCGGCACCGCCGGGGTAGATGGTGGCCGTGTTGGTCCCGTTGTTGGCCACCCAGAGCGGGCCGGTCGGGGACAACGCCAGCCCCCACGGGTTGACCAGGGACGCGTCCACCAACGGCGCCCGGCCCGGCAGGTCGGAGATCAGATCCAGTTCGGCGAACGCCGAATGGGCCGATTCCGGCTGCGCGACCGCCGGCACGGCGGCCAGCACCGGAACCGCGAGGACCACGGCGGCGAAAAGCGTGATACGTCTGGTAAAAGCTGGAATGTCCATGCCCGTAACGCCTCCTGGCAAGGGCTTTCGACAGTGGGGACGCAGTCAATACGCCGCCGGCCACCGATGAGTTCACCGCTGCCGGCGGGCTTCGAGCGCGTCCAGAATCAGGTCCAGGCCGTAGCCGAACTCGTTCGTGTGGTCGTAGCCGGGCCGCAGCGCGTAGTCGACGATCACCTCGGTGAGGTATGGCAACTCGTTCGCGGGCAGGTGTTCGAGGATGCCGCCGGCCACCTGCTCGATGTCGTTCGGCGTCGCTACAGGCAGGTTCGTCTCCTGGAGAACGAACCCGCTGATGTAGCTGTCGATGAGCGAGACCGCGTGCACGGCCAACGGGAGCGTGAATCCCGCCTCTCGCAGGACGCCGAGCACGGCGTTGTGGTGGAGGAGCGTCGCCGGTCCTGGGGTGCGACGGGAGTCCATCAGCCCAAGAGCCCAACTGTGCCGCGACAGCACCGAACGCGCGGAGCAGGCGCGTTCACGGATCGCGTCGCGCCAGTCGCACTCGGGTTTGGGGAGTTCGATCGCCGCGAACACCGTGTCGATCACGCCGTCGAGGATCGCGTCCTTGTTCGGCACATGGTGGTAGAGCGACATCGCTTCCACGCCGAGTTCCTGCGCCACCTTTCGCATCGTTATCGCTGCCACGCCGCCGCGGTCCGCGACCCGGATCGCGGCCTCCAGGACACGGCCTTTGCTGAGCGGTTGCCGTGACATGCGGGCTCCAAGGGGTCGACGTGTTGACGATCTTACACCTGTAAGGCATCCTTACAAGTGTAAGGCGACTCAAGGGAGGGTTCCTGATGCCGATGCCGAGATGGTGGGGGCACATCAACAAGCGGGTGTTCAACCCGCGCGCGATCGCGAGCGGGAAGTGGCCGGTGCTGACGCACGTCGGCCGCACCTCAGGCCAGACGTACCGCACGCCGCTGGACGCGCATCCGGTCGACAGCGGCTACTTGTTCATCCTGGTGTACGGATCGGGCTCGGACTGGGTGCGCAACATCCTGGCGGCGGGCAGCGCGCGGCTCCGGGTCAACGGGAAGGACATGGAACTGGCCGCGCCCCGTCTCGTCGGGAAGGACGAGGCGTTCCAGGCCCTCGCCGACGACGTGGCACGCCCACCGAAGATGCTCCGCATCACCGAGTTCCTCCGGATGGACCTGACCGTGGGGCGGCCGTGAGAGCATCCCGACGTGAGAGATCTGACGCTGAGGGCGGCGCGGCCGGACGAGGCCGACGCGCTCAGCGAGCTGACCCTGCGTTCCAAGGCGCACTGGGGCTATGACGCGGCGTTCCTGGCCGGCTGCCGGGACCAGCTTCGGTTGCGCCGCGCGGAGATCGTCGAACGGCGCACGGTGGTCGCTGAGCAGGCCGGAACGGTCGTTGGTGTGGCCACATTGGACGGTCAGCCGCCGGATGGTGAACTCGGCCTCTTGTTCGTGGAGCCGGACGCGATCGGCGGCAGCGTGGGGCGCGTGCTGTACCGGCACGTCTTGGCGGAGGTAGGACGGCTGGGGTTCAGTCGGCTGACGATCGAGTCCGACCCGCACGCCGAGGGGTTCTATCTGGCGATGGGGGCGGAGCGCGTCGGCGTCGCCGAGAGCGGCTTGCCTGTGCTGGTGGCCTGGCCAGTTCGGCCGGAGCCGTCGTGGTCAGTGGTGTGGAGCGCGGGCGGGCAGACGGTTCTGGTCGGGAACGTCGCGGAGTTCAACGGCCAGTTCGCCGGCGGTGTGCGGGGTCCTGACCACTATTCCTGTCTGACCGCGTTCTGCGGTCCGCGCCCGGCGATGATCGTCCTGCCGGAACAGGTCGGCCAGTGGTGGGTGCGGGAAGTCGGTGCCGTACTGGGCTGGGGCGAGGTGGAGGTGCACAGTGGGGTCGCCGGTGACGGCCGGGTGTCGGAGGCCATCCTGACCCGGCCGGACCTGGTGGAACGACTCACTTCGCAGGGGGCGCCGGTGCTGCCGTGGGGGCGGACGGCGGTGTTCGACCCGATCGCCCCCACCCCAGACGGTGTACTTGCGGCCATCAGCCGGTACGAGTCCAAGAGGCACGCGCACGCGTTGTTCCGTGACCTGGCTGGCCATCCGGGAATTGTCGTGCCCGAGCAACGGCTGGTCGCCTCACGTCGCGCGTTCGCCCGGGAGTTGACCGGACGGGCGGTGTTGAAGAAGGAGTACGGCGTCGGCGGGTCCGGCACGCTGATCGTGTCCCCTGAGACGCCAGGGCTCCGGGCCGTGACGCGGCGATGGGGTGGCGTGCTGCTGGTGGAGGAGTACGTGGAAGGAGCAGGCCCGCACCGTAATCCTACCTTCGACGCCGTCATCGGCCCTGATGGCGCGGTGCACCCCGTCGGTGTCGGGCTGATGGACATCGACGAGACGAGCTATCAAGGAGTCACCGTCGGCGCTGTGCCCGATTCACTCGCCGCCACGGCCACCGGGTTCGGGGTGGCGGTGGGCGAGGCGTTGGCCGCAGAAGGCTACAGGGGTTGGTACGACGTCGATTTCGTCACCGACCGGTCCGGTCGCCTCGCGCCCGTGGAGATCAACCTGCGGCTCACCGGGCCGGCGGTCGCCTTCCACATCCAGGCTGGGCTGGACCGGTTGCGAGGCGGGCGGCACGTCGTCCGTACGCTCGACCGGCTGCTACTCGGCGCACGCCTGCCCGAGGGGGCGTTGCGTGACCACCTCGCCGGTATCGTCGAGCGATGTCGAGTGCTCGGTGCGACCTTGCTGGTCACCATCCCCACCGCCGCGTTCGATCCCGTCCCGTACCTGGGTGTGGCGATCGCGGCCCGCACCACGCAGTCCGTCGACGAGGCGGAGACCGCTGTCCGCGACGCGAACGCGGCCCTGGGTGAGATGTTCGGCGATCTGCCGGTCAGTCCACGCGGCGCTCGCGGATCACGAAGGCGACCAGGATGACCGCGGCGATCATCAGGGTGATGTTGAAGCCGTAGACGAGGGCGGCCTGCCGGCCCCAGTCGGTCTTGCTGGCGAGCCGGTAGAAGTTGTCCTGCGGCCACCAGGAGATCAGCAACCAGACCACCGACAGATGAGCGAGCGTGGTCAGCCACTGCGGCCGGCCCAACCGCCGCAACCGCCTGCGCCCCATGAACAGAAACGCGATCCCCACCCCGAACGCCAACCATTCGGCCAGGTAGAGCCCACTGAACAGGGCGGCATACGGTTGCGGCACCAACGACAGGTCGGTGGACCCCGGCCACAGCCCGTCGGTCAGCAGAAACGCCAACAACGCGAAGATCAGCGCGACGACCACCGTGACCACCCACAGCTGCCCGTCGCCGAGATCGGACCACGCCATCTTCCCGCCAGCCGCCTGTCCCGGCAGCACGGGCAGGGGTAAGCCGTCGCGGTCCACCTCCCCGGAACCGGTGCGGGGCAGGCTGTCCACCGGGATCACGGCCTGCGGGATCCGGCTGGACCGCATTCGGGGAGCCGACAGGAACGCCCTGATCTCGGCCGGAAGGACTCTCCCGTCGGCGACGACGTACGCGACGAGGGTGTTCTTCCGTGGCCCGGTCGGAATCCTGGTGACCACACACTCCCGCACTTTCGGATGCCGGCGAAGTTCAGCCTCGACGTCGTCGTAGTCCATCCCCAAATCCTAGGGCCACCGTCCACGCGGGCGAAGTGTCCTAACGGGACGCGCGCCACCAGTGTCCGGTGAAGGTGGCGGGCTCGTCCGCGGTTCGGATCGCCCCGCAGGCCGCGAGGATGTCGCGGGAGAGTCCGTTCTGGGTGACCGCCGCGGCCAACGCGGCGTACCCGGTGTGCTCGATGGCGTCCGGCGGCACGACCAGCAGGCACAGCACACCCGGTGCCGTGCCGGTGATCCGAAGACTGTACGGGTCCAGGCGGGTGAATCCCTCAAGCCGGACGACGCGGCCGTCGACGGTCATGTGCCTGGCCAGCAGACCCCAGTTGTCGGGGTTGTACCGGATTCTCGTCACCCCACCTGTTCGGACGGCCAGGTCGCGGGCGAGCCCAGGCAGCTCGGCCGCCAGGTCCGTCGAACGGGGCCACCAGCCGCCGTCGAACCGGCTGGGCGGCGCCGTGTCGGCCCTGAGGTTGAGCCGTGATGATCTCGGTGGGTTCGTCATGTCCGGCGACGTCAGTCTGGTTGTCTCAGACGCGGCTGCGGCCCACCGGCTGGCGTTCGGTGGGTGGGGCTCAGGCCGAGCATCGCCAGTAGTGTCCGGCAGTCGGCCGCGTCGATGGCGTGGCTGGTGACGGTTCGCGTCGCCATGTCGCGTTGGCGATCCTCCTCGGCCGCGGCGTCCAGGCGGCTCTGGGCGAAGTCGCTGACGGTGGTGTTCGGTCCCTCGTGTGCGGTCATCGGCAGCTCTCCTTGGGACTTAGTGCTGCCGGGCGAGTTTGGCCAGGCGCTGCGGCGTGGGCCAGCGGACGTTCCACACCCAGCCGAGCTTCTCGAACAGCCAGATGGTGCGGGCGGAGATGTCGATCTGGCCGCGCAGGACGCCGTGCCGGGCGGAGGTGGGGTCGGCGTGGTGGGTGTTGTGCCAGGACTCGCCCATCGACAGGATGGCCAGCGGCCAGAAGTTGGCCGAGCGGTCGCGGCTGGCGAACGGGCGGTCGCCGATCATGTGGCAGATCGAGTTCACCGACCACGTCACGTGGTGCTGGAACGCCATCCTGGCCAGGCCGGCCCACAGGAATCCGGTCAGCACACCCCACCACGACATGGTGATCAGGCCACCGAGCAGCGCGGGGGAGAGCAGGCTGACCGCCGCCCACAGCGGGAACAGCCGGTCGACCGCGCGGATGTCGCGGTCGGCGGCGAGGTCGGGGGCGAACCGTTCGATGTTGGTCTTGTCCCGTTCCAGCAGCCAGCCCATGTGGGCGTGCCAGAAGCCCCTGGCGACGGCGACCGGTGACGTGCCGAACAGCCACGGCGAGTGCGGGTCGCCCTCGCGGTCGGCGAACGCGTGATGCCGCCTGTGGTCGGCGACCCAGATGGTGACCGGTCCCTGCATGGCCAGGCCGCCCGCGATCGCCAGGGCGATCCGCAGGGGCCGGCGCGCCTTGAAGGCGGCGTGGGTGAAGTACCGGTGGTAACCGACGGTGATGCCCAAACAGGACACCACGTAGAGCGTCGCGGCCATGGTGAGGTCCAGCCAGCTGACACCCCAGCCCCACATCAGCGGGACCGCGGCGAGCAGGACGAGGAACGGCACCACCAGGAACGTCCTGATGGTCAACGTTTCGGCCAGCGTGCTCCGGCCGGCGAACATGGGTTTGCCCGGTGGCCGGACAGGACTGGGAGACGTGGTGGTCATGCGGTGCTCATCTCGGTATCGCTACTGGCTGCCCGAGATAGTGGCTTCGGTCTGCCCGCAGATCGGCATTGTTCCGTGCTGAAGAACCGAGAAGGTGGACCAGGGGTGAACGATGTTCACCGTCGCGTCGGCCACTCTCGCCAGCATCGGCGTCGCACTGTCTCGGCACCCTGGACTGTACCCCGGATGTTGTTCGTGACACCTTCCCGAAGTATTTCGGGCAGTGTGTCGATCCGCTGTGCGGCCGTTCGACTTAGGGGTGACCTGACCGGAAAGGACATCCCGATGACCCAGCAGCTGGCCGCCCGCCGTGCAGACCTGTTCCGTGGCCCCGTGCATCGCCCCGGGGACGCGGCCTACGACACCCAGCGGGCGTCGCTCGACCCGACGTTCGACGCCCGGCCAGCCGTGATCGTCGAGGCGACCGGGCCGGCCGATGTGCGGGCGGCGGTGACCTGGGCGCGGGCGAACGACCTGCCGATCGCGGTGCAGTCGACCGGGCACGGCACGCGGGTCGCGTCCGACGGCGGCCTGTTGCTGAAGACCGCTCGGATGGCGACCGTCCAGATCGACCCGGACCGGCGGATCGCCAGGGTCGGCGCCGGTGCGGTGTGGGGTGACGTGCTCGCGGCGGCGGCCCCGTACGGCCTGGCGCCGGTGTCCGGGTCGTCGCCGACGGTCGGCGTGGCCGGCTTCACCCTGGGCGGCGGGCTCGGGCCGCTGTCGCGCGCGTACGGCCTCGGCGCGGACAATCTGGTGCGGATCGACCTGGTTACCGCGGACGGCGAGCCGGTCACGGCGACCCCGGACGACCGGCCCGAGCTGTTCTGGGCGGTGCGCGGTGGCGGCGGCAACTTCGGGGTGGTCACGTCGATGGAGATCCGGCTGCACCCGGTGACCAAGGTGTACGCGGGCCAGGCGTTGTTCCCGATCGACCGCGCGGCGGACCTGCTGGCTCGGTACCGCGACTACGCGCCGGTCATGCCGGACGAGCTGACCTGCACGATCGCCCTGGTCGGCGGGCACGTGGCGGTCCGGGCGACGTACGCGGGCGACGCCGCCACCGCCCGGCGGGCCCTGCGGCCGTTGAGCGCCGGGATCCCCGTGCACGACACCTTCGCCGAGGTGACGGTCCCGCAGGCGAGTGTGCCCGGCACCGCTCCCCGCCAGTTCGACTTGTTCGCGGCGATCCCGGACGGCCTCATCGAGTCCCTTGTGGACGTTCCCGGCGCGGTCGAAGTCCGCTACTGGGGCGGCGCGATCGGTCGCTTCGAGGGTCCGGCCGGACACCGTGGCGTGCCGTTCTCCATCGCGGTGGACGGCGCGGCCGAATGCCTGCGGCCATACGCCACGGGCGGCTCGTTCCTGAACTTCCTGCACGACCCGCACGCGGTGGAGACGGCCTACACGGCCGCCGACTACCAGCGCCTGCGCGCGGTCAAGGCCGCGTACGACCCGTCGAACGTGTTCCACCGCAACATGAACATCCCACCGGCGGTCAGGGGCGGCGGTATCCGGGGTGCACTCCTGGGGTGAGTCCCTGCTGGTCGGCGATGAGTTCGAGCAGGCCCATCAGGTGGGTGCGCTGGAGGTCGGTCAGCGCCGTGCAGATTTCGCCTTCGTGGGCGGTCGCGACCTGCCGGATGCCGGCCATGACCTCGCCCGCCTTGTCGGTGAGGTGTAGTTCATAGTTGCGGCGGTCCTCCTTGCTGCGGCGCCGTTCCACCAGCCCGGCCCGGTCCAGCGGGTCGATCAACGCGGTCACCCGGCTGGGCACCACACCCAGTTCCGCGGCCAGCGACTGCTGGCTGCGGCCGGGTTCGACGGCGATCATCCGCAGCAGTCCGACATCCACCGGGGTCAGTCCAAGCTCACCGATTCGTTCGGCGAAGCGGTTAGCGGCGTGCGCGCCGAGCTGGGCGAGCAGGAACGCGACACCCCCAAGCTGTTTGCGAGAACCGGTCACGGCGGTTACCGTACTGCATAGAGAACGATTCATCGCTATGAATGATTCATCGAGGAGAAGTGATGACGGACCAGTTGGACTACCGGCGCGACGCCGGACCAGATCCACGGGCAGGTGATTCCAGGCCGAGCGGCCCGCGTGGGCAAGGTGGCCCACCTCTGGGCGTGCTTGCCGTCGTGTTCACGGCGTTGTTCGTGGCCGGGCTCGTGCTCAGCGTTGTGCTCGCTGGCGGGGCGACGTTCCCGTCGCCGTTCGGCCCGGTCGCCGACACCCTCGCCTACTTCCGCGACCACCAGTCCGCCGTGCAGGTCAGCGCGCTGTTCCAGTTCGCCGCCGCGATCCCGTTGGCGATCTACGCGGCCACCGCGACCGCGCGTCTGCACCGGCTCGGTGTCCGCGCCCCCGGAGCGTTCATCACGCTGGCGGGCGGGCTGCTGGCCGCGGCGTTCCTGGCCGGCTCGGGGCTGGTCACCTGGGTGTTGTCCCGCCCTGAGGTCGCGGGCGAACCCGCGCTCGTGCGGGCGTTGCAGGATCTGGCCTTCGCCACCGGCGGACCCGGCCATGTCGTGCCGCTCGGGCTGCTTGTCGCCGGCATCGCGGTTCCCGGCATGCTCGCGCGGCTGCTGCCGCGGTGGCTCACCGTGGCGGGGTTGGTCATCGCCGCCCTGGCCGAGTTGGCCACGCTCACCCTGCTGGTCTCCGACGCGGCGTTCCTGCTCCCGATCGCCCGGTTCACCGGCCTCGCGTGGCTGGTCATCGCCGGTTTCCTGCTTCCCCGCACCCGAAAGGAACGCTCATGACCGCCGCACTCACCGCCCGACTGGTCCGGTTCCAACGGCCCGATCGGTCGATGCCGTACCTCCAAGGGCTGGACGAGGCCCGGATCGCCGCGTTGTTCGGCCTCACCCTGGACGAGTACCAGGCCCTGCTGTCGGATTTCGCCGACCAGGTCCGGCAGGCCGCCGAGGACCTGCTCGGCGAGCCCGACTTCGCCAACGCGGTGGACCGGTTGCCGGACAGTCGGCACATCGTCGCCCTGGGCGAGAGCACGACCGCTGACCGGCTGTCGTGGGTCGAGATCCTGCGCCAGGTGCTGGCCGTGCACCGCCCCGATGTCCGGGTGACCAACCTGGGTGTGTCCGGATCCACCACCACCCAGGCGCTGGCCCAGGTGCCCGCGCTGGGGTTCCTGCGCCCCGACTGGGTGCTGTGCATGCTCGGCTCCAACGACGCCCAGCTGCTGAGCCCGGCCGGGCCGACGCTGGTCAGCCGGGACGAGACCGAACGCAACCTGCGGACGTTGCGGGACCTTGCCGGACCGGTGGCGTGGACCTGGCTGACACCGTCCGCTGTGGACGAAGAGCGGGTGCGCGCGTACCCGCACTTCCAACGCGCCGGGATCGGCTGGACCAACAAGGACATCGACGCCACCGCCGAATTCCTGCGTGCACTGCCTGATCCCACCGTGGACACCAGGTTCGGCGGCCACCCGGAGTTCCTCCTCGAGGACGGCGTGCACCTCACCCTCGACGGGCACAAGGCGGTGGTCCGCGCGTTCGTGTCGGCGTAACCCGGGCGTGTATTCGCTTGTGTCGATCCACTTTTCGAAAGAGGAGACACGTGCGAAAACGACTCACGCACGCCCTTGCCCTGCTGGGGGCGCCACTCATGCTCGCGACCACCGCCACCACCGCCGCGCACGCGGCCGCGGCGACTCCCGTCCACTACCAGGTGACCATGATCAGAGCCGCGAACGGTGCGTTTGGCAACCTGCCGTTCGCGCTCAACGCCGCTGGCCACACCGCTGGCATCGGCTCGTTCCCCGGTCTCGGCGCCCAGACCGGGTACGTCAGCACCGACCCGGCGCACCTGACCGAACTGCCCGGCGTCGCGCCCAACGACCCGACCCTGGCCCACGCCAGCGAGGCGTTCGGCATCAACTCGTCCGACACCGTCGTCGGCACCGCTTACGAGACCCTGCCTGTCCGGCAGACCGCGGTGGTCTGGCACAACGGCGTGCCGACCGACCTGCACATCCTGCCCGCGGACGGCCAGGTACAGGCGCGGGCGGTCAACGACGCCGGCCAGATCGCCGGCACCGGGTTCGACACCGGTTCCGCCTGGCTGTACCAGAACGGCACGACCACTGTCCTGCCGGCGCTGCCCGGCGGCCAGGCCGCCGAGGCGTTCGGCATCTCAGCGGACGGCCAGGTGCTCGGCCTGTCCTCGACCTCCAACGACCTGAGCAAGGCCGAGGCCACCGTGTGGCGCGGCGGCACCCCACGCGACCTCGGCTCGCTGCCCGGCAGCACGTGGTCGGAGGCGCACGCCATGAACCCGGCCGGGACCGTGGTCGGCGCGGCCGGGGTCGGCGGCGGCGAGTTCGCGCCGCGGCACCCGGTGGTCTTCGCCGGCGGCACGGTGACCGACCTGTGGCCGGACCTCGGCGGCAGCACGTCCGGCACGGCCAACGCGATCAACCGGGCCGGCACGATCGTCGGTGACGGCCGCGCCGGCTGGGTGTACAGCAACGGTGTCCGCACCGACCTCACCACGCTGATCCCGGCGGCCAGCGGCCTGACCATCACGGCCGCGTACGGCATCAACGACGCCGGCCAGATCGTGGCGTCCGCCTCCCCGGTGGGCAACCACCGCCAGCGGCTGGCCGTCCTGCTCACCCCGGTCACCAGCTGACCACCACCGGGGTGCGAGCCCCCTGACCTGGTAGAATGTCCAGGTCAGGGGGCTTGGGGTGGCATCCGAAATTCAGGTGAGATCGGCACTGGAGTGCGCAAGACTCGCCAGATCGATGAGTTTTGTCGGACCCCTAGGTCTTAATAGGTGTCCACGACCGTGCCGCCAGGCGACGCTCACCCAAAGACCAGCGAGGTGCTCTCCATGTCAGCTGTAACCCCGGAACGACCAGCCGTGCGGGCCGGTCGGACGCCCACTGTGGTGCGGCTGCTCGTGCTGGCCACCTTCGTGGTGATCCTCAACGAGACCCTGATGATCAACGCGATCCCGCGGCTGATGGATTCGTTGAAGATCACCGAGCAGGCGGCGCAGTGGGTGTCCACCGCGTTCATGCTCACCATGGCGGCCGTGATCCCGGTCACCGGCTGGTTCCTGCAAAGAGTCACCACCCGCCAGGCCTACGCGATCGCGATGAGCGTGTTCCTGATCGGCACCGCCATCTCGGCCGTCGCCCCGGTCTTCGAGGTGCTGCTGTTCGGCCGGATCGTCCAGGCGTCGGGCACCGCGGTGATGATGCCGCTGCTGATGACCACGTTGATGACCGTGGTGCCGGAGCAGGACCGGGGACGTGTGATGGGCAACGTCACCCTGGCCATCTCGGTGGCGCCCGCACTCGGCCCCACGGTGTCCGGGCTGATCCTGCAGGCCGGCTCCTGGCGGCTGCTGTTCGTGGCCGTCCTGCCGATCGCTGGCCTGGTGGGCTTCTTCGGGCTGCGCAAGGTGGAGAACATCGGCGAGCCGCAGGTGAGTTCCATCGACTGGTTCAGCGTCGTGGTGGCCGCGCTCGGCTTCGGTGGCCTGGTGTACGGCCTGAGCCTGTTCGGTGACGTCACCAGCAACACCGGGGTGAACATCGGCATCGTCGTCGCCGGTGCCGTGGCCATCACCGTGTTCGTGATCCGCCAGCTCAAGCTGCAACGCGACGGCGCGCCCCTGCTGGACCTGCGCACCCTCAGGCAGCGCACGTACACGCTGTCCCTGGCCATCATGGCGATCGGGTTCCTGGCGATGATGGGCTCGATGATCCTGCTGCCGCTGTACCTGCAGAACCTGCGTGGCCTCAGCCCGTTGGAGACCGGCCTGCTGGTGATGCCGGGCGGTCTGGCCATGGGCCTGCTCGGACCGACCGCTGGCAAGATCTATGACCGGTTCGGCAGCCGGCCGCTGGTGCTGCCCAGCGCGATCGGCATGGTGCTCGCCCTGCTCGGCCTGACCCAGGTTTCGGCGACCATGCCGTACTGGCAGGTGCTCGGCCTGCACGTACTGCTGATGCTGAGCCTGGCGGCGATGTTCACGCCGGTCTTCACCCTCGGCATGGGCGCGCTTCCGCCGCACCTGTACTCGCACGGCAGCTCGATGCTCGGCACGTTCCAGCAGGTCGCGGCGGCATTCGGCACCGCGCTCACAGTCACCGTCATGTCGAGCCGGGCCACCCATCTGGTCGCCGACGGGGCCGCCCCCGTCCCGGCCCAGATCAGCGGGCTGAGTCTGGCCTTCCTCGTCGCAGCGGTCATCGCCCTGGTGACGGTCTTCATCGCGGTGAAGCTGCCGAACCGCCTCCCGCACACCGACGGCGCGGAGGCGTCGGCGCACCACTGACGCACCACCTATGGCTGGCCTCACCTGGGTTCCGGTGGTCCGCCGGATCGAATCGAGCGATCCGCGCGAGCATTCTCGACGCCGACAGAGAGCGTTCGAGCCACTAGGAGACCCAGGTGAAGTCGGCTATCGGCACGGAAGTCCGGCAGTACTCCCGTGCGGCGGTGTTGGCGGTGTGGCTCGCGGCGGCGGCGCCGATGGGGGTGCTCGCCTGGATCGTGACGCCGGCGGTGGCCGGTCCCGGCGCCACCGACCGGCGGTCCGCGGTGACGCTGATCGTCGCCCTGACCGTGGGGTTGATCTGGCAGTGCGTCCTGGTCGTCGCGCTTGTGGCGCGCGAGCAGCGCAGCCTGCGTTGGCCGGTGTTACGTGACGCGCTCTGGCTGACGCCGCCGTCGAATTCGACCGGTCGGCGTGGCGGCCGGCTGTGGCTGTGGACGGTGCCGTTCGTCGTCGGCTTCGCCGCGCTCCAGTTCGTCCCGTTAGAACTGTCCGGACCGTCCACTCACGACTTCGGCAAGTTCCTGTCGTCAGCCGAAGGTCATGACGCCCTGCGGGGCAACTGGGGTCTGTACGTCCTGATCCTGGTCTTGTTCCTGTTCAACACCGTGCTGGGTGAGGAACTGCTGTTCCGCGGGTTGTTGCTGCCACGGATGCGCGGCGCGTTCGGCCGGGCCGACTGGATCGTCAACAGTGTCATCTTCGGTCTTTACCATGTGCACCAACCGTGGTCCATCCTGGTGAGCGTGTTGGCCGGGCTGCTCTTCGCCTATCCCTCTCGACGCTTCCGCAGCGCGTGGCTGGGGATCACCGTGCATTCCGCGCAGAGCGTCGTCTTCGCCGTGATCGCACTGACCATCGTCGTTTCGTAGCCTCCTTGCCGTCTGTCTGACTATGACCCTATAGTACTAGTTAGATAGATAAATGGAGGAAGTCGTGATCGAGTTTCATCTGGACGGCAAGTCGGGTCTTTCGCCGTACCAGCAACTGGTCCGGCAGGTGCGGCACGCGCTGCGGTTGGGGCTGCTGCATACCGGCGACCAGTTGCCGAAGGTCAAGGACGTGGTGGCGGACCTGGCGATCAACCCGAACACTGTGCTCAAGGCGTATCGCGAGCTGGAGCACGACGGGCTGGTCACCGCCCGGCCCGGGGTCGGCACGTTCGTGACCGCGACGCTGCCGGGCACGTCGCCGGCCGAGTTCGGCCCGCTGCGCCAAGATCTGCGGCGCTGGCTGGCCAAGGCCCGCCGGACCGGCCTCGACGAGGAGAGCATCGAGGCGTTGTTCATGACCACCTTTCGTGCCGCGGCCAGGGAGGACATAGCGTGACCGTGCTGCGTGCCCAGGGTGTGGGCAAGAAGTACAACCGCAAGTGGGCCTTGGCCGGCTGCACGTTGGAGATCGACGCCGGGCACGTGACCGGTCTTGTCGGCCCGAACGGCGCCGGCAAGTCGACGCTGCTGAACATCGCGTCCGGCATGCTCAGGCCGACCACCGGCACGATCGAGGTGTGCGGCGGCGTGCCGGGCAGCGGTCCGGCGCAACTGGCCAAGGTCGGTTACGTCGCCCAGAACACGCCCGTCTACTCGGGCCTGACCGTCGACGAGCACTTACGGCTCGGCGCCCGGCTCAACCCGGGATGGGACCACGACCTGGCCGCCAAGCGCGTCGAGCGGATCGGGCTGGACCCGAAGCAGCAGGCGGGCAAACTGTCGGGTGGCCAGCGCGCGCAGTTGGCGCTCACCCTCGGCATCGCGAAGCGTCCCGAGCTGCTGTTGCTCGACGAACCGGTCGCCGCGCTCGACCCGTTGGCGCGCAGGGAGTTCTTGCAGGACCTCATGGAGGCGGTCGCGGAGCACGGGCTGTCGGTCGTGCTGTCCTCGCACCTGGTTGCCGACCTGGAACGGGTCTGTGACCACCTGGTCGTCCTGGTGGACTCCCAGGTCCGGGTCGCCGACGACGTCGAGCACCTGCTCGCCACCCACCACCGGCTGAGCGGCCCGCGCCGCGACCTGGACACCTTGCCCGCGGACCAGCAGGTCGTCTCCGCGCGCCACACCGACCGGCAGACCACGGTCGTGGTGCGCAGCGACGCGCCGATCCTCGATCCCGTGTGGACCGTCGGTGAGCTCACCCTGGAGGACCTGGTCCTGGAGTACATGAGCAACCCGGTGACCGTCCGCCCCGCCCTGGAGGTGCTCCGATGACGTGGTTGACCTGGCGCCAGTTCCGTATCCCGGCGGTGTCGGTGTACGCCGGCCTGGCCGTGATCGGCGTGATCCTGGCGATCACCGGCCCGAACCTGGTGGGCCGCACGGACTTCTCCGACGACGAGACCATGTACGGCGGCACGATCCTGGCAGTGTTGTTGTTGCTGGCCGTCGTCGGCGTCTTCTGGGGCGTCCCCATGATCACGCGTGAGCTGGAGACCGGCACACACAGCCTGATCTGGAACCAGAGCGTCACCCGTCAGCGTTGGCTCAGGACGAAGCTGGGCTTCGGCGGGCTGACCGCGATGGTCGCGGCGGGACTGCTGAGCCTGGCGGTCGGCTGGTGGGCCAGTCCGATCGACGCGTTGGCGGCTCAACAGTCGGGAAGCGGCATGCTGACGCGCATGTCGCCGGTGGTGTTCGTCGCGCGGGGGATCGTCCCCATCGGATACGCCGCCTTCGCGTTCGTCCTCGGGGTCGCGGTCGGGATCGTGTTGCGTCGCACAGTCGCCGCCATGGCCGTCACCCTGGTGCTGCTCGCCGCTGTCATGGTGGCGGTCCCGCTCCTGATCCGCCCCTACATCGTGCCCGCGACAACGGACCTGGTCGCGATCAAGGACTCGAACATCGTCCAGATCACCGGGAACAGGGCGGGCGTGGTGGAGTCGCTGGGAGTGGCCAGGCCCGCGGGTGCGTGGGTGCTGGCCAACGAGACCCTGGACGCCGCCGGAAACGTGGTGACCCCGCTGCCCGCGGTGGTGCAGAACTGTCTGCCGAAACCAGGTTCGAAGGATCCCATGCCGAGCCGGCAGAGCGTCACCCAGTGCATGGGGCAATTGTCCGACCTCGGCTACCGCCAACGCCTGATCTATCAGCCGGGCAGCCATTTCTGGCCGCTACAGTGGATCGAGACGGCGCTGCTCCTCCTGTTGTCGGCGCTGCTGACCGTGTTCTGCTTCCGGCGGATTCGCCAACTGTCCTAGTCCTGGATCGTGGAACCGTCTCAACAGAGACACAATCCCGTGTAAGTGCGGGATCGCGCAACTGTTACAGAAATGTCGGTAACGATTCGCATGGTTAGCCTCCAGTGAGGTTGATTAGGCCGAGTAGGTGAACCATGTTGCGCTGAGTGACAATTGTCGGTGTTCGTGCCATACCATCCCGGGAAACCGCACATGTCTCATCGGGAGAAACGCACGCGAGCGGGCTCGCGTGAATTCGGCGCGAATGTCGAGGTGTCATCAGAGTGTTCAGCAATCGTGGTCGGTCCGAGGCAGTGGCGCGACTACGGGAACTCACCGGGAGAGGGCTGCTCGCCGACTGGATGGCGACGGCGGCGCCGGCCGACCGGGCCGGCGTCTACCAGGCTCTTTACCAGGTCGCCTGGCCGATTGTGTTCGACATGACGACCCGTGGCATGGAACTGCGCCGCGGTCACACCGACTGTGCGCGAGGTCTGCCCTGTTTGAAAGCGGAATGCCTGGACAGATTTCACGACGACGTGGTAGCGGTGGTGGACGGCGCGATCCGTCGTGGTACGACAAAAGTTCAGAGCCTGGAGGCGTGGATAGTAACCATCACGAATTCCGCGACTGTTGACGGCCATCGACGGCGTCGCGGTGAACGAGGTGCGTTGCAGCGGCCGCGGGTGCCGAAATGGCTGGCCAGCGAACTCGCCGGGGACCAGTGGCTGCTCGACCTGGCGGTCCGGATCCTGGTCTGGGTCGGCCTGCCCGGCACCGCCGGCACCGATTTGTGGCCGTGGGACAGTTGGGCCGAACAACGGGTGACAATGACCCGCGACTGGACGCACAGCACGCCGGAAACCGTCCGGGACGAAGTCGATCACGTGCTCGACCGGATGCGGACCCGGCCCGAATGGTTCGCGGCGCACGTCGAACGGCCACTGAGCCGCAAACAGGTGCCGACGGCCGGTCAGCCCGACGACACCCCGCTCGCCCTGGTGGGACAGCACGAGATCGACGACGCGCGGCTGATGGCGTTGGCCAGGGTGGCCATCAGGGTGATCAAGACCCGGCTGCGGCACGGCCAGGATCCCCGCTCGGTCGTGCCGTCCGTCCTCCGGCTGGTGTTCTGCGGCGACCAAGCGGGCACGTGGTTCGACCGGGCACCGCACGACGCGCCGTGGGAGGACGAGTGGCTGGCCGACCGGCTGGCCAACGAGATGACAGCCGGTCGGATCACGGTGGCGGTCATGGACATCGTCACCGAGGGCGCCCGTGATCTCCATCAGCGGGCTGGTTAGGTCGTGTTTCAGGTGTCCCGGTCGATGAGAGCCTGCCCCGGCCGGAGGCCGAAATCGGGCTTCCGCGGGGCGGTTCCTGGCGTCGCCGGCGGGACGCCGCGAATACTGGTTGTCTTTGGGCGTTCCGCCGGTGGCGCCAGGGACCGCATCCGGCCCGGCTATCGCGATCGGGACACCTGAAACACGGCCTAGCCGAGGACGACTCGGCGGGGGCCGCCGACCTTCTCCCGCACACGCGCCCGTCCGGAGGCCGGGATCGCGCGGTCACGCAACTGGCGGATCTCCTCGACGCGTTCCGGCGCGGACCGCAGCAACGGCACGATGTTGTCGAACGCACGCCGGTAGAAGTCGAACGGCACGTTCTCGTCGCCGACGCGGATCGCCTCGTAGCCGATCTCGGTCACCGCGGCGTGCAGGTCCGAGCCCGCGAAGCCCTCACTCATGTCGACCAGTTCGGCCACGAGTTCGTCCGGCACCGGCACCCGCAGGTACTTGCGCACGTAGATCTGGATGATCTCGCGGCGCTCGTCCGGTTCCGGCAGGTCGACGAAGAACATGTCGTCGAACCGGCCGGTGCGCAGCAGTTCCTGCGGCAGGCTGCGCACGTCGTTGGCGGTGGCCACGACGAAGACGCGGGCGCGGGACTCCTGCAGCCAGTACAGGAACTGGCCGACCAGACGGGTGGTGATGCCGGTGCTGTCGGTGCCGGAGCCGGCGAGTCCCTTCTCGATCTCGTCGATCCACAGCACGCACGGCGAGACCGAGTCCGCGGTGGCCAGGGCCTCCCGCAGGCGGCCCTCCGACTGGCCGACGTACGAGCCGAGGACCGACGCCATGTCCAACCGGTACAGCGGCAGTTGCCAGTCCGACGCGATCGCCTTGGCCGACAACGACTTCCCGCAGCCGGGCACGCCGATCAGCAGCACTCCGCGCGGCGGGCGCATGCCGCGGTCCCGCAGGTCCATGGTCAGCAACGGCCGTTTCCGGTCCAGCCACTTGCGCAGCCCCTCCAACCCGCCGACCCGGTTCTCCCCGGCGGTCAGCTGGACGCGTTCGATGCCGGACAGCTCACTGAAGATCGAGTCCTTCGCCTTGGTCAGTGCGATCAGGTCGTCCTTGACGATCGACTTCCGCACCACGAAGGTGGCCAGGATGTTCAGCGCCTCGATCTTGGTCACCCCGGCCAGGATGGACGCGGCCTGGTCGTACTCCTCCGGGCCCCACTCGATCCGGATCGCACCCCGGTACGGCCGCAGGAAGGCGTCGATCTCGTACCGCATCTCGTCCACGTCCGGCAGGTCGAGCGTGACGGCCATGCCCATGCGCTGCAACGACTTCCACACCGGCTCCGCGGTGATCACGACGATGCAGCCGCCGCGTTCCTCGGCCAGCGTCGCCAGGTCGGCGAACCTGCGGGCCACCTCGTTGTCCTCGTCGAGATGCTGCACGTCGGTGAACACGACCGTGACGTTCGACCGGGACTGGAACATCTCCCCGGCCATCTCCAACGCGCCGAACAGCGACTTGTCCTCGGACACCGTCTGTTTCGTCCGGACGTCCCGCAGGCCCTGGCTGAGCGTGTGCACCTTGACGTCGAGCTGTTTCTCGTCCGCCAGAGCGCCGAGGATCTCCAGGGTCCGGCCGCGCTCCACCGTGCGCACGGAGACGAACGGAATCCGCGCGAGCAGATAGGACTCCAGGAGCTGCTTGGTCTCCGGGCCGTTGGGCATTGCTGTCCCTTCAGAGGATGACGCGGCGGCCGGGAGCGGGTGCTGGCGCCGGTGAAGTGGGTGGGGGAGCGAGAGGGACAGTCATCTTGTTGCGGCGCACGGCCGACTGGACCTCGAACGGTGCCCGCCGGGTCGAGTCCTCCAGGCTGCTCTGCGCCGAGCGCACGGTCTCGGCGAGCCCGTCGCGCAACAGCGCGCGCAGATCCTCCGGGAAGCCTGGATGGTCGGCGAAGGCACGCAACGGCGCCAGCCGGGTCCGTGCGCTGGTCAGCATGACCTCGATCGCGCTCGTGGACTGCGCGTTGAGTGCCCTGAGGTCGCGCAGCAGGACGTCGTTCCACCGGTGCTGTCGTTCGCGGAACACCCGTTGGACGTGACCGAGCAGCCGGTCCAGCATCTGCGGGCCCATCCCGGCGTCGACCGGCCGCAGGTGGTCGGCCGGTCGGTCCTCGCCGCGGCCGAAGGCGTCCAGCCACTCCACCCACGCCGCGTAGGCCCCTGGGGCACCGAGCACGCCGCTCACCGCCTGGGGTGCCGGTCGAGGAACTCCGCGGGCGGCAACAGGTTCCACTCGGGCAGGGCGATCGCCAGTTCTGTGTCCATAGTGGACTGGGCCGGTTCGTGCCGGCCGACCGGCTGCTGCGGCTCCATCATCGGTCCCGGCATCACATTCCTCGTCTCTGGTCCGGCGAGTCCGCGATGAACCCTCTGGACTGCAAGCTTTCCACGTACTCGCGCAACACTCCGGCGGACGCGCACGCCTGCTGCCATTCCTTGTTCAAGTCCACGAGTTCGGCGATCCCGCCGTACAGCTGCGACACCGCGACGGCTTTGCGCTGCTCGCCCTGCCTGCGCAGTTCCGCGCGGCGGGCGGGCAGGCCACGGGCCATCTGGAACGTCCACAACGCCAAACCCAGCGCCGCGAGCAGGAAGAACACCCCGGCGCCAGTGCTTCCGCCGAGGGCGCTCGTCAACGCGATCACCAGGCACACCCCCGCGCCGATCGACGCGCCCAGCGGCTTGCCCACGAACCGCACCTGGGCGACCGCCCGCTCGGTCTCCGTGTCGATGTGCCTGGCCAGATCGCGGGCCAGGTCCTCCTGGTTCGTGTTGTTGTCGACCTCAGCCTGCCAGCCCTCGATCGCCACCGCCACCGACCGTGGCACCGACGCCACGTTCCTGGCCTCCAGCCGGCCGGCCGCCTGCACGATCCAGTCCTTGGCCAGCGCGGTGGCGAACCGGCGGGTGCCGAGCGAGGCGCCGGCCTGCTCGGGGTACAGCGCCGCGTTGCTGATCAACGTCAGGAAGTCCACTGTGGTCTCGTGCAGGGCTTCCCGCGTCCGCATCGCCTTGTCCGCGGCTGTCCGGTCGCCCAGGGCGTCGATGATCGCCTGCAGGCCGGCTTCCCTGAGCCGCAGTGGGGCTTCCTCGATGTCGTAGTTGGTCACCAGCCCGTCGAGGATGTTGTCGACGCGGTCCCGCAGGCCGGCTTCCAGCGGAACCGGCCCGGTGAACACACCCTGGAACATCTCCAACGCGGCCTGGTGCACGGTCGCGCCCTCGTAGAGTTCCTTGAGCTGGGGCCAGGTCGGGCTGATCGCGGGCAGGATCTGGTAGCGCGGGTCGACCGGCCGCCGCAGCGCGTCCAGTTCCTCCTGCCAGCGGGTCACCTGCCGGTCCACTGTGGCCTGATCGTCCGACAACCGGCTGATCCACTCGGACGTCTCGGTCAGCACGAGCGGCTTCGCGGCGACGCCGAACACGCCGCAGCTCACCGCGTCGAGCACGACCATGAACTCCCGCGACAGGTTGGCCGGGTCCTGACGCACCACGTACTGCCGTATCCAGCGTACGGCGGCCTCGTCACGTTGGTGCCGCCGAAGCACCATCGCGAAGAACAGGGCCGCCTTGTCGTTGTCCCGGCGGACGGCCTCGTTCAACGCCCGGTAGGCCAGGTCTGGGTCGTTCCGAATCCACGCGGCGAGCGCCACCAGCGCGGGGGCCAGCCAGTAGCGCGGCGTGAGCAGCATCAGCTCCTCGGACAGCTGACGGATCGACGCCTGCGACACGATGCCGGAATCGAGGGCCTGCAGCGTTCCCGTGGCGAGCCTGCGGACGTCGCCGAAATGCCCGAACTCGGCGGCCAGTTGCTGCCGGACCTGCACGATCTCGGTGTGCGCGACCTGGAGGTTGTGCCGCAGCTCCTCGCGGCGGGTGAACTCGTCGAACCGCGCGGACAGCGACTGCAGGTCGTTCTGTGTCTGGTCGCCGGTGGCCGCGACCTGGGCGATCGAGTCCTGCATCACCGCCTGCTGGCGCATGAGGGCCACCTGCGCGTCCTGCACGGCCTGGACCGCGTTCACCAGCGGCTTGAGGTTGATCGGGGAGTTCACTCGGCACCCTCCAACGCGACCACCGAGCCGTCCACGCGGACGCAGACCAGCCGGTCGGGATAGACCTCGATGGCGTCGAACGCCACCGACATGGCGTAGGAACGAGCCCGTTCCAGCCCACCCGGCAGCTGCTTGCCGGTCTCGTAGTGCTCGACGATCGAACCATCGAGCGCGAGGGTGTGCACCTCGTAGGGCGCGCCGAGGTAGCAGCGGGACACGATGCCGACCGGCGTGGAACAGTTCGCGTCCTCGAACTCCCTGCGGAAGTCGTCGACGATCCGGGCCAGGTCCACGGCGGCGACGTGCCCGGCGGCGTCCAGCTCGCGGATCGCGCGCAGATAGGTCGCTGACCTGCGCGTGGTCAGTAGCCGATCGCGGGCGACCGACTTCGTCGGTCGCGGCCGCAGCTGTCCCGAGGACGCGGCGTCGGCGTCGGTGTTCATCAGCGGTCGGGGCATTCGTCAGCAGCTCTTTCTGTTGGGTGTCAGCCGAAAACCAGGAGGACGGCCATGCCGAGCGTGGCCAGCGCCCACAACGCGGCGACGGCGACCGATGCCAGCCGCGCGGTCACGCACGCGACCGGCATCCGCACCGGCAACGTGGTTCCGCTTGTCCTGTCGACGAACTGGTGAACCAGGACGGCCCCGGTTCGCAAGCGTTTGCCGTAGACCTCGACCATGTCGCCCCGCGACGGCGCGGCTGCCCGCACGGCGCCGCGGACATCGCAGTTCACGGTCGCGCCGCTCACTTCCTTGATCGAGAACGACGAGACGTCAACGGTTCGTTCTCGCACGACGGACCGCATGGGCAGGGTCAACGGCCGCGTGATCGCCCCGAACGTCGTGCCACCGGCCTCCGCGGCCGGACGAACAGCCATCACCAGCACGCATCCCGTGACCAGCAACAACACCAGGCCGACCGCGACGACGAGCAGCGCGCGGCCGAACATGGCGCCTCCGCCGACCGGGACGGTCGCGACCAGACCCACACAGGTCAGCACCGCCAGCACCCTGGTCGCCGCGACAATGTGTTGATCCACAACGGGTTCCGCCCGCGGATGACTGACCGCCACGACCGTGCCCACAGCGACCCGCCCCGGGACGGGCCGCTCCGGCCGGGCCACGCCGCACGACGGGCAACCGCCGCCCCCCTCGGACAGCGGTTTCGCACACGAACTGCACAGCACCTCCACGCCTACTTACTGTCGGACGGCTAGCCGTCCGACAGAGAAGAGCGACACGAACGGTGGAGGCAGAAGCGATGACGGAACCGACCGAGCGCAACCTGTTCCCGGCTCCGAACAGGGCTTTCCGTGAACCGCCGAACTTCGCCGGCGCACCTGCCCCGGCCCCGCCGAAACGCAACCAGGGTGCGCTGGTGGCGATCATCGCGGGCGCCGCGGTGTTCCTTGCCGTGTCGACCGTCGTGGTGGTGCTGGCGGTACGCGGCAGTGGCACGACGCCGACCGCCGACCTGCTGCCCGCGTCGGTTCCGACCACCAGTTGGCAGCAGACGTACGCCACGACGACGTCCACCTCGGTCGTCACGTCGTCATCGGTGCCGTCGTCAACACCGTCTTCCACGGTGGCCGGACTGACCTGGCGACGGGTCAGCGGACCGGCGGGGATCTCGGTGGAGATCCCTGCCGACTGGCCGACCAAGCCCGGCGCGGTGCCCTCCAACGTGCAGGCCGACAGCACCCAGGTCGTCGGTGACCTGATCCGGTTCGGCGGCAGCACGTCCCCGTCGAAGACACTGCTGGCGTCGGTGATGGACAGTGAGGCGAACACCCCCACCATCCGCGACGGCTACGAGCGCCTGCAACTCGGCGTCGTGGACAACAGTGCCGACGCGGTGGTGTGGGAGTTCGTGTTCACGGCCAAGGACGGCATGAACCGGCACGCCATCGGCCGTTTCTGGCGGCTCGGCCAAGTCGACTATGTCGTCTACGCGTCGTCCAGTGTGGACAGTTGGCCGGCGATGGCGGCGGTCTACCAGCACATGGTCAGTACCGTGTCGCCGGTGTGACGGATGTCCTGGTGAGGACCGAGGTCACGATGGCGGCCTGGGCGTTGGCACCGGCTGAGTTCGGATGGAACGGCACGGCGAGCGCCGGCTGGTTGAGCGAGACCGGCAGGAAACCCTCGGCGTACCGGACGTTCGGCGCCTGGCAGACGTCGTGGCCGACGGTCGGCGTGTAGGTGTCGACCAGTGTCGCGCCGGCGGCTTGGGCGGCACGGGCCAGCATGGCGTTGAGGTCGCGGAGCTTCTCCGTGATCCAGACCAGGTCGACGGCACTGGCCGGCTGCTGCGGGTAGCAGCCCTTGGTCGGCCCCGCGGCCAGGTAGTTGACCAGGAACACCTTGGCCCTGGGGGAGATCTGCCGGATCTGGTTGAGGCCGGCGACCAGCTTCGCCTGGCTGGCGTCGATGTTCTGGGACATCCGGTCCACCCCGCCCTGGGTCCACTTCGCCTTGCAGCCGGCGCCGCCGAACGGGTACGGCAGCCACGGCGCGTGCCCGCCGCTCAGGTCGAGACAGTCGACCACCGCGCCGGCCAGCCCGGCGTCGTTGCCGCCCATGCCGACCGTCACCAGGTCGGTGGTCGGCGTCAGGTGGGCGAACTGCGGCGGGTTGTCGCCGCCGATCGGCAGCGGCGGCGACTGCGGCTTGGTGAAGTTGTCGGTGGTGGCGCCGCCGCAGCTGGCGTCGAAGAACTTCGGCACGTTGAGCGCGGCCGCGACCTGCTTGGGATAGTCGAAGGTGGCCTGCGCGCACCCCAACGGCACGTACTTGTTCGTCGGCAGGCCGGCGGTACTGGCCACCACCACGTCCGCGGTCCACGAGTCGCCCATCGCCACGTATTCCCGGTACCGCGGACCGGATGCCTGAGCCGCGGGGCTGACCAGGACGGTTCCGGCCACCGTGCCGACCGCCACCATGAGCCGGATCCACTGTCGCATCGCCATTGCCACGTCCTCCACGTCGAGGGTTGCCCGTGGTTCAACGACGCAGAACGCCGACAGGATACGAAGAATGCTCAGCTTTGGTCGATCGCGGCCAGGGCTTCGAGCTCCTCGCGGCTCCACGTCAGCGAACCGTCGTCCAGGGCGGCGAGGATTTCGGTGGTCCACCGCAGTTCCGCGTCGGTGACGGCGCGCAGGTACTCGGTTTCCACGAGCGTGACGCGGGGCAGCTGGTAGCCCTCGATCTCGGTGGCCAGGTCCACGTCGAGCTCGGCCAGGCGCTGGGTGAGGCTCTGGCGCCGTTCGGCCAGCAGCAGGCGGACCTCGTCGGGGCTGAGCAGCATCAGGAACGACAGGGCGGCGGGGAACTCGGGGAACTCGTTGCGTGGGGTGGCGACCATCTCGGCCAGCCACAGCCGGGTGGTGACTCGGCCGGTGTCGGTGACCTCGTACGTCGTCCGCTCGGGATAGCGCTCGTCCCGGTCCGTGCCCACCGCGGCGATCAGCCCGGCCTGTTCCAGGCGGGCGATCGTCCGGTAGAGGCTGGTGCGTTGCCCGACGTTGATGACCTGGTCCTTGCCCCACTGCTTGATCAGGCGCTGCATGCCGTACGGGTGCAACGGGCCGGCTTCCAGCAGGCCGAGCACCGCGAGGGCGAGCGGGGAGGGGCGGAACTGAGGAGGCACACCCCATCGTACATCGCCACTAACTTCGCAGAAACTAGTTGCATTGCATCTAGAGGATGTGTCACTATTGAGCCATGGACATCACCGAGAACACCAGCCCGGTCCGCGTCGACGCCGACCACACCATGACCAAGCACCTGGGAAACTGGACCACCTCGCAGGTCTTCGAGGTCCGCGCCCGCGCCGGCGCCGCCGTGGTGGACCTGCGTTCGCCGGACATCCCCGACGGCGACATCGAGATCCGCGTCGACCTCGACCGCGGCATGCTCAAACTGCTCGTGCCCGACGGCGCCCGCGTCGAACACTTCGGACACCTCGAATGGACCGGCCGCGGCCGGGTCAAGGACAGCTACGGCACCCAGTCGCCGGACGGCCGGGTCATCAAGATCGTCGGCCGGGTCCACCGCGGCGAGATCCGCGTGCACCGCGGCGGCGTCGCGATCCTGTCCGCGATGGCCTCCCGTGCCTACCTGGAGGACTTACGGCACGCCCACCGCACCGGCACCATGCCCACCGTCGACGACCCCACCCGCACGACCTTCGCACCTAAGTGAAAGGCCGCAGCCGTGCCAAAGTGAAGTTGTGAGTGACTACAGCACATACGAGCTAGGTGACTTCACTCTGCAGCACGGCGCGACCCTGCGTGGAGCACATCTCGCCTACCAGACCTACGGCACGATCAACGGCGACGCCAGCAACGCGATCGTCTATCCCACTTGGTACTCCGGTCGGCACTGGGACAACGAGTGGCTGATCGGCGAGGGGATGGCGTTGGACCCCGCCAAGTACTTCATCGTGGTGCCCAACATGGTGGGCAACGGCCTGTCCAGTTCGCCGAGCAACACGCCACCGCCCTACGACCGGGCCCGGTTTCCGGCCGTCACGATGTACGACAACGTCCGCGCCCAGCACCAGTTGATGACCGAGCGGTTCGGGGTGACCCGGCTGGCGTTGGTCACCGGCTGGTCGATGGGGGCCGGCCAGACCTACCAGTGGGCCGTGTCGTACCCGGAGATGGTCGCCCGGATCGCGCCGTTCTGCGGCTCGTCGGTCACCAGCGAGCACAACAAGGTGTTCCTGGAGGGCGTGAAGGCCGCGCTGACGGCCGACGAGGCGTTCCGGGGCGGCTGGTACGAGCGGCCGCCGACCACGGGACTGCGGGCGGCGGCCCGGGTCTACGCCGGCTGGGGCTTCTCCCAGGCGTTCTACTGGAACCGGGTCTACCGGCAGATGGGGTACTCCTCGCTGGAGGACTTCCTGGTCGGCTTCTGGGAGGGGTTCTTCCTCGACGACCGGGACGCCAACAACCTGCTGACCATGTTGTGGACATGGCAGAACGCCGACGTCGGAAACACGCCGGGGTTCGACGGCGACACCGTGAAGGCCCTGCGGTCGATCACCGCGAAGGCCGTCGTGATGCCGGCCGAGAAGGACCTCTACTTCCCGCCGGAGGACGAGGCGTGGGCGTGCGAACACATCCCCGACGCCGAACTCCGGGTGATCCCGGGCATCTGGGGACACTTCGCGGGCGGCGGCAGCAACCCGGACGACACCCGCTTCGTCGACCAGGCCCTCAAGGAACTGCTGGCGAGCTGACCACGGCGGGTCGGCGGGAGAAGCGCATGACGCCGTCGTCGACCCTGCCGTATCGCAGGTTCACCACGTCGTTCGCGTAGCTCATGCCGAGTCGCCAGGGGGCGCGGGAGCCCGCTCGCGGGAAGTCGTGGATGGCGCGCAGCACGTACCCCGCCTGGAAGTCCATCAGTGGCTGGTCGGTGACGGTCGGGTCGTTGTTGGTAGGGACGAACTCGTCGTAGCCATGGGCGTCCAGATGCCGCAGGATCCGGACGAAGTACTCGCTCACCAGGTCGGCTTTCAGGGTCCACGAGGCGTTGGTGTAGCCGATGGTGAACACGAAGTTCGGGATGTCGCTGAGCATCATTCCCTTGTAGGCCATGGTTTCCGGGAGTTTCACCGGCTGGTCGTCCACGGTCACCTGGATGCCGCCGAAGGCCAGCAGGCGCAGGCCGGTGGCGGTGACCACGATGTCCGCGTCCAGTTCGGCGCCGGAGGCCAGGCGCACACCCGTCCTGGTGAAGTGGTCGATGGTGTCGGTCACCACGGACGACTTCCCGTGGCGGATCGATCGGAACAGGTCGCCGTCCGGGACGAGGCACAGGCGTTGGTCCCACGGCTGGTATCGCGGCTTGAAATGGGTGTCCAGGTCGTAGCCGGGCGGCAGCTGGCTGGCCGTGGCCTTGCGGATGAACGACTTGACCGCACGCGGCCGGCGCCGGCTGAGTTGGTAGATCAGGGTGGCCAGGGCGACGTTCTTCCACCGGGTGATGGCGTACGCGCGGCGCGGGCCCAGCACGCGGCGCAGGGTGTTCGCGATCGCGTCCTCGCCCGGGATGGCGATGATGTAGGTGGGGGAGCGTTGCAGCATGGTCACGTGACCGGCCTGCTCGGCCATGGCGGGCACAAGCGTGACCGCGGTCGCGCCACTGCCGATCACGACCACCTTCTTGCCGGTGTGGTCAAGGTCGGCCGGCCAGTGCTGCGGGTGCACGACAGTTCCCTCGAACTGTTCGACGCCAGGGAACTCCGGGGCGTGACCGTTGTCGTAGTCGTAGTAACCGGTGCACCCGTACAGGAACCGGGCGGTCAGGCGGACAGGTGAGCCGTTGTGCACCGCCTCGACCGTCCACCGGGTGTCCTCAGTGGACCATGAGGCCGCGGTCACCCGGTGGCCGAACCGGATGTGCCGGTCGATGCCGGCGTCGGTGGCGGTGTCCCGGACGTACTGCAGGATCGACGGGCCGTCCGCGATCGCCTTCGCCTGAGTCCACGGCCGGAACCGGTAGCCGAGGGTGTGCATGTCCGAGTCGGACCGCACACCCGGGTACCGGAACAGGTCCCACGTGCCGCCGATGGCGTCCCGTGCCTCCAGGATCGCGTACGTCCGGTTCGGGAACGCGGACTGGATGTGGTGCGCCGCGCCGATCCCGGACAGGCCGGCACCGACGATCAGGATATCGAGGTCGTGTTTCGGAGTCCCCGTTCGATGAGAGTCGGGATCGGTGCGGTTCCTGGCGTCGCCGCCGGGACGCCGCGAATACTGGTTGTCTTTGGGTGTTCCGGCGGTGGCGCCAGGAACCGCATCCGGCCCGGCTATCGCGGACGGGGACTCCGAGACACGGCCTGATTCTGTGGTCACGCGGACTCCTTCGGCCGGGCCGGCAGACGGGACTGGATACGGGCGATCACGTCGTAGTAGCGCGTGGGGGCGATCCGGGCGAGCGCGTCGAACATGTACGCGTCCGGCCCGACCAGGACACGGGCCTTGCCGCTTTCAACGCCGCGGTGGATGATCGCGGCGGCCTTCTCCGGCGACGTCATGGTCACCGCCTCGAACTGCGCGGCCATCTCGTCCCGGGTCCGCCCGAGCCCCAGCGGGTCCTTGCGGACACGGGCGTTGCGGGCGATGTTCGTGGTGATACCGCCGGGATGCACGTTGACCGCCCGGACGCCGGTGCCGCGCAGTTCCTGGCGCAGCGCGTCGGTGAAGCCGCGGACCGCGAACTTCGAGGCGCAGTAAGCACTTTGGAACGGCATGCCGACCAGCCCGAACACGCTCGACGTGTTCACGATGACGCCGTCGTCCTGCGCCACCAGGATCGGCAGGAACGCCCTGGTGCCGTTGACCACCCCGTGGAAGTTGATGTCGTGCAGCCAGTCGTCGTCCTCGACCGAGGCGTCCAGGACGGACGAGGCCACCGCGACCCCGGCGTTGTTGAACACCGCGGCCAGCGGGGCCGGCAGCCACTCGCGTACCTCGTCGGCGAACCGGAGCTGGTCGGCGGCGTCCCGGACGTCCATCACCCGGGTGAGCACCCGGCCGGGCAGCGCGGCCGCGGTCGCCTTCAACCCGGCCTCGTCCACGTCCGCGATGGCCACCGGCGAACCCAGCCGCGCCAACCGGTGGGCGAGGCCGCGGCCGATCCCGGACGCCGCGCCGGTGATCATGACCGGCCGGCCGGTGATCCTAGGACGTGGCATCGGTGCTCCTTGCCCGCGCGTGCTGGGAGATGAGGTCGAGCAGGGTCGGCCACGCGTCTTTGGGCAGATCGTGTCCCATGCCGGGCACGACCGTCAGCGTGGCGCCCCCGATCGCCCGTACGGTCGCGACGGCGCCGGTCGGGTTGACCATCCGGTCGCGGTCGCCGTGCAGGACCAACGTCGGCGCGGTGACCGCCCGCAGCCGGGACGTCCGGTCGCCGGACCGGAAGATCGCCGCCAACTGCCGGGCCACCCCGCCGGTCGACGGGTCCCGGTCCCAGGCGAGCCCGGCCTGCGCACGCACCCATGTCTCGTCGAACGGGAAGCCGTGCGAGCCGATGTGCCGGAACATCCGCACGGCCCGGTCCACGGCCTCCTGCCGGTTGCGCGGCGGGCGGGCAATCATCCGCCGCCACGTGGACAACGCGGGCCGGCCCACTCGCCGCGCCCCGGTCGTGGACATGATCGACACGAGCGTCCGCACCCGCTGCGGGAACACCGTGGCCACGGTCTGCGCGATCATGCCGCCCATGGACGCGCCGACGAGATGGGCGTCGTCGTGGCCGAGCGCGTCGAGCAGCCCGACGGTGTCCCGGGCCATGTCAGTGAGGTCGTACTGCCCTTCGGGCCAACGCCTGCGCAGGATCGCGGCCGGGTTCGGCGGCCGGAAACGCATGTGCGTCGACCGGCCGACGTCCCGGTTGTCGAACCGGGTGACCTGGTAGCCGCGCCCGGCGAGTTGTTCGCAGAACGCCGTGGGCCACGAGTACATCTGCTGGCCCAGCCCGGCGACAAGGACCAGCGGCTCGGCGCCAGGGTCGCCGATCTGTTCGTACGCCAAGGAAATGTCGCGTCCGATGTCGACAGTCTGCTCGGTCATGAGCGCGCTCCGGTGGTCGTCGCCGCAATGGGAGTCGCCGCGTGCCTGGTCCGCCGGTGAACGACCGCCAAGGCGCCTTTCGCGGGGGCGTTGGCGACCCCGCGCGAATGCCATTGCTCGTCGCGTTCGTTCGTTGGCAGCAAAGAGAAGTCACGCAGCAGGGTGCGCAGGACGACGTTCATCTCCATATTCGCGAACGCCGCGCCGAGACAGCGCCTGGTCCCGCCGCCGAACGGAATCCACTGGTACAGATCCGGTTTCGCGTCCAGGAACCGCGACGGGTCGAACTTCCGCGGGTTCGGGAAGAGTTTCTCGTCGTCGTGGATCAGGATGATGCTCACCAGCACCGAGCACCGCCGGGGCAAGGTCCACCGGCCGAGCTGGAAGCCGTCGGTCTTCACCTGCCGGCCCACCATGTCGATCACCGGCCGAACCCGCTGCACCTCGACGATCGTGGCGTCCCGCAGGGCTTTGCCGCCCGCGTCCACCTCGTCGACGAGGTCGTACAGGACCGCCGGATGCCGTTGGAGCCGCTCGATCGCCCAGGCCAGCGTGGTCGCGGTGGTCTCGTGTCCGGCGGACAGCAGGGTGAGCAGCTGGTCGGCGATCTCGCTGTGACTCATCCGCCCGCCGTCCTCATAACGGCTCTGCAGCATCATGGCGAGGATGTCGTCGCGTTCGGCCAGGTTCCCGTCCCGTTGCGCCTTGGCGATCAGCCGCTCCACGATCAGGTCGTAGTCCCGGCGCATCGCGCGGAACCGGCCCCATGGGCTCCACCGCCAGCGGACGTCCGGGATGGGCAGCACGGCCAGCCGCGAGCCGAGTTCGACGAACTTCGGCAGCAGGGCCCGCAGTTCGGCGAACTCGGCGCCCTCCGCGCCGAACACCGCGCGCAGGATGATGTTGAGCGTGATCCGCATCATCGACGGCATCGTCGCGAACGCCCGGCCTTCCGGCCAGGACGCCAGTTCACGCACGGTCTCCTCTTCGAAGATCTGCTCGTAGGCGACCAGGCGGCGGCCGTGGAACGGCGGCACCAGGAGCTTGCGCTTCGTGTGGTGCTCCTCGCCACGCAGCGCGAACAGCGAGCCGGGACCGAGCACCCGCCCGAGGTTGCGTTCGAGGTTGTCGGCGGCGTCCGGACCGGCCTGGAACAGCTGTTTGATCTCGGCGGGGTCGCTGATGACCACCGCGCGGCCGAAGATCGGCAGGTTGACGGTGAAGGCGTCGCCGTAGCGGTCGCGCAGTTGCCCCATCCCACGTCGGGGCATGGTCAGCGCGTACGCGAGCTGCACGAAGCGCGGCGCCGACGGCCCCGGAGGAAGTTTCGCAGTCGTCATTGAGCACTACCTTCCCGGCGTGGTACGCAATCGTACCACCCGCACGGTACGCCGGCGTACCATCACTGTTCAAGGGCGGACCGACCGAGAGGTATAGCGTGACCACGGTGACTCGAACCCAGGCCGACCAGACGGAGACACCGTCGGTCGACGTGGCCTCGTTCCGTCAGCGGCTGCTCGACGGCCTCACCGCGTCGATCGAGCAGAACGGCTACCGCAACACGACGGTCGCCGACATCGTCCGCCTCGCGCGCACCTCCCGACGCACCTTCTACGAGCACTTCTCCAGCAAGGAAACGTGTTTCGTCGCACTGCTCACCGACGCGAACGCCGAGATGATCCGCCAGATCGCCGCGTCGGTCGACCAGAGCGCGCCCTGGGCGACCCAGGTCCGCCAGGCGGTGGAGGCGTGGATCGGCTGCGCCGAGTCCCAGCAGTGCCTCACCCTCAGCTGGATCCGTGACGTGCCATCTCTTGGCGCCGCCGCCCGCGAGTTGCAACGCGAAGGGATGGCGGCGTTCGTCACGATGATCCTGGCCCTGTGCGACACCGACGAATGGCGGTCCTCCGGCGCCGGCCAACCGTCCCGGCAACTGTTGGTCATGTTGCTGGGTGGGCTGCGCGAACTGATCGCGACCACGGTCGAAGACGGCGGACAGGTCGGCGACATCACCGAGATCGCGGTGCAGGCGTCGATCGCCATCCTTGGTGCCCGGACCTCCTCGCCGCTGCCTGGCAGTCCGTAGTTCGCCGGATCGTTGACAGGGCGCAATATCCCGGCGTCAGGGTGCCGGGGGTGTATCGCTTGATCTCCTGTGCGCTGTTGCTGCTCGTGGTCGTCGGCTGTGCGGCACGACCGCCCCGCGGCGTCGTCGACGAACCCGTGGCCGCCGCTGAAAGCACAGTGGACACCCCGGTCTCGACCAGCTCGGTCCAACCGTCCGCGCGGAAGCCGCCCACGAGCTCGGCGCCCAAGTCGACGACGCCACCGCCGCAGCGGCCACCGGCTCACCCGTGCCGGCACACCGACCTGCGGTTCGATCGCGGCCCGTTCCGGCAGATCGAGTTCGGCGGAGACGGGTCCCTGGTGACCGCGGGTATGGACTTCCAGTTCACCAACACCGGTGCCACACCCTGCACGCTCCAGGGCTGGCTGACCATCAAGGTGATCGGTGAGGCCACCATCAAGGGGTGCGCGATCAGCGACCCCGATCCCACATGCGGCCAGCTGATCGACACGACGTCGGTCAAGAACGTGCCCACCACCAGGCTGCCCGGCAACGCGGCGACGGTCACCCTGGCCCCCGGCCAGCAGACCGCCGCCACCGTGGCATGGCCGCACTGTCCGATGCGGGGCTACGAGATCCAGGTCGTGGTGCCCGGCGACGCGACGCCCATCGTCGCGCCGGCCGGGCAGGTCCCGGTCTGTGCCGGCACAGTTCTTAAAATCACGCCGCTCGGCACCACGCTCTGAGTCAGTCCTTCATGCCGTGCTCGATCGCCTCGATGATCCGGGGCCGCAACTCGGCGGTGCTGATGATCGCGTCCACCGAGCCAACTTCGACCGCGCGTTGGATGCTGTGCACCCGGTCGAACTCTGCGGCGACCTCGCCGAGCTTCTCCGCCCGGACCGCCGACCGCACCTCGGCGAGCTGGGCGTTCAGCGCCGCCCGCTCGGCGCCGCCGGCCGTGGCGAGCTGCGCCTGCAACCCGGTCACCCGGGGGTCGGTCGTGGTGCGCTTGTTCACGTCGCCGGCGAACACCGCGGCCGCCGCCGGGGCGCCGCCGAGCACCGAGGCGAACGAACCCGCCAGCGCCAGCACAGTCATGTTCGGGTTGAGCGCCTTGGAGAACACCACGAACGCGCCGCCGTGGTAGCGGGAGATCACACAGAACACGATCGGCCCGTCGAAGTTGACGACCGCCCGGCCGATCTCCGCGCCGTACTCCAGCTGCAGCCGGCGCATCGACTCCGGCGAGCCGTCGAACCCGGACAGGTTCGCCAGCACCACCAGCGGCCGGTTGCCGGACGCCGAGTTGATCGCCCGCGCGGTCTTCTTCGACGACAACGGGAACAGCGTGCCCGCCGTGTACGTGTCCGGCCCGTCCGTGGGCGGGAAACCGCGCCGCGGCACCGCACGGGACTCGATCCCGATCAGGCACACCGGCCAGCCGCCGATGTGCACGTCCTGCACCGCCGAAGTGTCCGCGTCGGCCATGCCCGCCCAGCGTTCCAGCACCGGATGGTCCTGATCGGACAGTGCGCGCATCACCGTGCGGATGTCGAACGGCTTCTTGCGGTCGGGGTTGTGCGCGGCCGAGAAGATCTGGCCGACCGTGGCGAAGTCGCTGCCGTCGATCACGTGCGGGAAGTCGGAGACGTCCCGGTCGGCCGGGTCGCTCGTGGCCGCCTGCCGCGGCGCCTTCTCGCCGGGCACGACATAGGTGTGGTCGTAGTGGGCCATCAGCACGTCCAGGGCGGCCGGCAGGGTCGGCGCCCAGTACTGCGCCTGGCCGTTCGGGCCCATCACCCGGTCGTACCCGCCGATGCCGAAGTTGTCCTCGGCCGAGACGCCCCCGGAGAAGTCCAGTGCCTGCTTGCCGGTCAGCACCATCGCCGAGTCCGGCGTCATCACCAGGATTCCCTTGGTGTGCATGAGCATCGTGGCCTCGGCGTTCCAGTACGGCTGGGCGCCGACGGTGATCCCGGCGATCACGATGTTGATCTCGCCGCCGTCCTGGGTGAACGTCACGATCCGCTTCAGCGCGGCCGCGACCCAGTCCATGTTCTCGGTGCCCGAGGACATCGAGATCTTCGCGCCCGCCGACAACGCGAACCACTCCAGCGGCACCCGCATCCGCTCGGCCAAGTCGAGCGCGGCGATCACCCGCGTGCACTCCGGCTCCGCCAACGCGCCGAGCGCCTTCGTCGGGTCACCCAGCAGTACTACCCGGGTGACGCCTTCGGGGTGACGCCCGGTGGGTGTCGTGACCACGCCGACGACGATTCCGGCGGTGTTCCTGCCCTTCGGCCTTTCGACCGGCACCAGGGAGCCGTTGTCGTCGAGATCGTGCTCGACGAAGGTGCCTTCAGGTCCGGACAGCATGCCCGTCAGCTCGTACGGGTACACCGCGTTGCGGGCGCTCGCGCGCAGCACCTGCTGGCGGTAGTCGTCGATCGGCTCGACCACCTCGGCCGACGGCTCGCCGACGGTCACCTCGACCGTGCCGTGCGCGTCGAAGGAGATCCGCACGGCGGTCTTCTCCAGCTCGCCGGTCTCCTGGTCGCGTTGCCGCGCGATGAACAGGATCTCCTCCAGCCCGGCGCCCGTGGTCGTCGGCAGCACGCGCCCGACGATCATCTCCAGCTCGGTTCGGCTGAGGTCGCTCGGCGGCCAGACGTAGACCACGATCCGGTTGGTGTTGGCGCGTGATCTCGGCGACCGCTGTGCCTGCGCGCGGCGGATCGAGTCGAGGCAGGCGTTGATGGTGTCCTCGGCCGTCGGCAACGCGACCAGCCTGCCGTCGTGCTCACGCAGCTCGGTCAGGTCACGCACCTGGGCGAACGCGACCAGGCGTTCGTCCGACTGGTTCTCCCGGGCCACGCACCGGAAGAGGTAGACCTCCTCGTCCAGCGACGGCAGCCGGGTGAGGTCGAACTTCTCCAGGCGCTCCAGCTGCATCCGCTCCGCGATGTACGGGTGCAGGCCACGGATCAGCCGGTCCTCGGCCATCGCGGAGCCTGACCGGCGGAACGTGACGTGGTGGTGCATCACCGCGCCGCTCCGGCCGGCGATGGTGGTGGTGAGCCTGCGCACCTGCGGCGGCAGCGGGTGCGCGCTGATGACCTCGTGCAGCGCGGCCACCAACGCGTCGGAATCCGCCGGTTGGTTCTCCCAAGCGAGGTAGATGTCCGCGTCGATGGGCTCGTCGCCTCTCGCCAGCGCGGCCAGCCCGTGCAGCGCGTTGCCCAACGCTTCGAAGCTGACGGCGGCGGAGACGATCCAGGCCCCCGCGCGCTCGGCGACCACGAACGTGCAGCCCGCCACCTCGCTGGTGAGGACGCCGGTCAGGCCCTTGTTGCCGTAGTACCGCCGGGTCAGCACTTCCAGCATGATCGCATTGTCCGGGTCGTCACGGACCAGTCGCTGGCCGAGCAGCCGCACCAACGGCTCGGTACTGCGCACCATCTCGCCGATCCGCTCGGCGCGGTCCGGCGCGTCCGGGTGCTGTTCCAGGTAACGCAGGTGCTTGCGGACGTCGGCGTACACACGCGCGCGGTTGCGACGCAGCAGCGGCTGGGCGAACCAACGGAACACCACACCGCGGGCCAGGTCCGACACCACCGGGAAACGGATCTGGGTGGCCTCCACCAGGTGCTCCAGGGTCAGGCCGGCGCGCTCGCTGATCGACTCCAGCGGCGGCGCCCCGGCCAGCCACTGCCGCAGCAGCTCCGACACGACCGCGACGTCCGTCGACATCCGTTGCTGCGCGAGGAAAATCCGGAAGACAGCGGACTCGAGCTCGGGTGTGCGGTCCAGGTCGGCCACGCCGTAGTGCCGCAGGACGAGCTTCAGCTTCGCCTGGAATCCCTCGGGCAGGCCGGCGCGTTCGACGTCCAGGCTCTGCAGGTAGCTGTGGAAGTACTCGCGCGGGCTGTGCACCGGGCTGCCCGGCACGACTTCCGTCTCACCGGCCGGCGTGTTGCGGCTCAGCTCCGACAGGTCCGCGAACACCGTCAGCAGGTCCAGTTCGCCCGGCAACGGCCGGCCGTCCAACTCGGCGCGTGCGGCCAGATACCGGGAGAGCACCCGCTCGCGGTCGTGCGGGTCGACGTCGAAGCCCAACAACAGGCTGCGCAGGTCCTGCAGGCCGCGCTCGACGCGGTCGGCCGCGGACACGTCCGACGGTTCGGCGGGCAGGTCGATCTCGACGGTCGCAGCCTCCGCCGTCTCCTCCTCGGCGTCTTCGTCGGCGAGCGGCTCCAGACGCATCAACGGCGCGCCGGTCTCGACCTGGCTGCCCACCGACACCGGGCACTCACGGACCCGGGCCCGGAACGGCGCGCGCAACACCGTCTCCATCTTCATGCTTTCCAGCACCAGGATCGGCGCGCCCGACTCGACCTCGTCGCCGACCGACAACGGCGTCGCCACCACCAGCGCGGGCGCGGGGGAGCGGACGACACCGCCCTCGTCCCGGCTGATCCGGTGCGTGACGCCGTCGACCTCGACCAGGTGGATCGGGCCGTGCGTGGCCGACACCAGCCGGAACCTGCGGCCGTTGACCACGACCTGGCCGGTGTGCGCGTCGAACCGCTCGACGTCGACGTCGGCCGGGTACGCCTCGCTGCCGCCGGAGATGGCGACCCGGAACCGTTTCTGCCCGATCCGGGCCACGGCCACCCGGTAGCCGACGCCGCGGAGCTTCAGGTCCAGCGGCCGGCCGCTCTCGTGCTGCACCTGCGGGCGCCCGCCGTGCGCGGTGACCAGCAGCCGCTGGCGGCTGACCAGTTCCTCGTCCTGGTACGCCTCGATCGCGGCGGCCGCCAGGGCGATCGCCGAATGCCGGTGGGTGACCAGCCGGCCCTCGCCGCGGACGCGGTCGATCCAGCCGGTGTCGGCGCTCGCGTCGATCACCTCGGGCTGGTCGAGCAGGTCGAGGACGAAGCTCTTGTTGGTGGCGCCGCCCTCGATGATCACGATGGTCTCGGCCATCGCGCGGCGCAGCCGGCCGAGCGCCTGGTCGCGGTCCTGGCCGTAGGCGATGATCTTGGCGATCATCGAGTCGAAGTCGGCCGGGATGGTGTCGCCCTCGCTGACCCCGGTGTCCACGCGGATGCCCGGCCCGGTGGGCAGCGCGAGGCGGGTGATCCGGCCGGGGGCGGGCGCGAAGTCCCGGTCCGGGTCCTCGGCGTTGAGCCGCGCCTCGATGGCGTGACCCGCCTCCGGCGGCCGGGTGCCTTCGAGTTTCCCGCCGTTCGCCACGTGCAGCTGCAGCCGGACCAGGTCGGTGCCGGTGGTGATCTCGGTGATCGGGTGCTCGACCTGCAACCGCGTGTTGACTTCGAGGAACGCGAACATCTTCCAGCCGGGGTGGTACAGGAACTCGACGGTCCCGGCGCCGCGGTAGTCCACGGCCAGCGCCAGCCGCTCGGCGGACGCCTTCAGCTCGGCGGTCTGCTCGACGGTCAACACCGGCGACGCGGACTCCTCGATGATCTTCTGGTTACGCCGCTGCACCGAGCAGTCCCGGACGCCGAGGGCCCACGCGGTCCCCTGCCCGTCCGCGATGACCTGCACCTCAACGTGCCGGGCGCCACTGACCAGCCGCTCCAGGAACACCACGCCGGAGCCGAACGCACGCAACGCCTCCTGGCTGGTGCGTTCATAGGCGTCAGCCAGCTCCTCGGGCGTGGCGACCATCCGGATACCGCGCCCACCACCACCCGCCGTGGCCTTGAGCATCAGCGGGTAGCCGATCTCGTCGCCGGCCCGCAACGCGTCCTCAAGGGTGGCCACCTCGCCGCGACTCCACGGCGCGACCGGGACACCCACCTCCTCGGCGATGAGCTTGGCGCCGATCTTGTCACCCAGCTTGCGCATGGCGTCCGCGCTCGGCCCGATGAAGGTGACCCCGATCTTCGCGCACAGCTCGGCGAACGCCGGGTCCTCGGCGACAAACCCCCACCCGACCCACGCGGCATCAGCACCGGTAGCCACCAGCGCCCGCTCCAGCACCGCGTGGTCAAGGTACGGACGAGCCGACGCGGGACCCAACGAGTACGCGACGTCGGCCTCCCGGACGAAGGTCGCGGTCCGGTCGGCGTCGGTGTAGAGCGCGACCGTCTCGATCCGCGTCCCTGTCTCCGCCGAAAGGTCCCGGACAGCGTGGATGAGCCGCATCGCGGCCTCTCCACGATTGACGATGGCGACACGACTGAACACCGGCAGAGCCTCCCACAGTCCCCTACCCGAAGAAGGCGACGTCCGGGTCACGGAGCGTCGCCTCCACCTCATGACTAGCCTGATCGATTCTGCTCGATCCACCAATGGTCGCGCTCGCGCATGCCCACGCCCCCACGTTGTGGGGTTCCTACAAAGGGCCTGGCGGTCGCCGGTGTGATCTGTGCCGTGTCAGGCGCCGAAGTGCCCGGTCAGCCAGGCGCGGGTGGCATCCCGGTAGTCGCTGGCGTTCCGGTGCAGAGCAAGCGAATGCCCCGCCCCCGGCAGAACGTACGTGGTCAGGTCAGCCGCCGCGCTGTAGTAAGGAGCCTCCTGTGCGCGCAGCGAGGCCGCGCTGCTGCAGTCCCGCAAAGCGAGCAGGCCGCAGAACAGCACGTCCTTGCTTCCGACCGCCTGGAACACCGGCACGTTGATGCCCAGCGTGGTGGGCAGCACGATGCCGAACACCGCGACCGTGCCCATCCCGGGCACCGAGACCTCGTCCTTCGTCGCTTCGTCGGCCGCGATGACGCTCGGGTCCGCGTCGGAGGTGTTGTAGAACAGGGGAGCTCGCGCGCCGGGTTTGGTGGTGAAGTACAACGGATCCGTGCCCAGGCTGGCCAGGGTGGGGTCGATGAAGGCGGGTTGCAGGCCGAGCGCGGCGCCGAGGACGAGGGCCGGTACGGACGGCATGTGGGTCATGCCGCTGAGGACCACGCCGTCCACGTCGTGGTAGGTGGCGGCTTCGGCGGCGACGATTCCGGAGCCGACCGAGTGGCCGACGATGACGACCCGGTTGAACTGGACGCCGCCGACGTGTCCGGCGCGCAGGTGGCCGATGACTTCGTGCATCGAGGCGGATTCCACGTTGATCAGCAGCGGGATGCTCAAGGGATGCGTGCTCGCGCCGGTGCCGAGGCGGTCCACCGCGAACGTGGCCTGGCCGTGGTCGGCCATGTCCCGTTGGTACGACGCGCCGGGGATGTCCCAGTAGGCGCGGTTGTAGGTGCCGCCGTGCACCAGGAACTGCACCAGGTTCGGTGCCGGGCCGGCGGGCAGGCACAGTTGGCCGCTCACCGTGGCCGGCCCGGTGGGGCCGGTGACCGGGAGCTCGGTGACCGAACAGGTGGCTGCGTCCGGTGTCGCGGCGGCGACGCCGGAGAGCAGGAGGGCACAGGCCAGCACCACAGGGGCCAGGAGTTTCACCACAGCGCCTTTCAACGGGACGTGACGATCATGGGGAGCTGATTGGGTTGCATGGTCGCGGCCAGCTTGGCGTGCACGTGGATGCCCGGCACCGGGGTGAGCCGCCAGCGGGCGCCGATGGTCGCCGCGACGATCGCGACCTCCGCCTGGGCCAAGGTCGCGCCTGGGCAGTACCGGGCACCGGCGCCGAACGGGATGTACGCGCCGCGAGGTAACGCCGCGGCCCGGTCGGCGGTCCAGCGGTCCGGGTCGAACCGGGCCGGATCGGGGAACCAGCGCGGATCCTGGTGCAGGGTGTGCTGGCTGACCGCGACCTCCGCGCCGGCCGGGATCGGCACCCCGCCGAGCACGACGTCGGTCCGGGCCCGGCGCATCAGGATCAGCGGCGAGCTGCGGCGGACCACCTCGCTGAGGATCTGCCTGGTGTAGACCAGCCGCGGCAGGTCGTCGTACCCGGCCGGGCGGCCGGCGAGCACGCGATCGAGTTCGGCGTGGAACCGGCGTTCGATCTCGCGCCGCTGGGCGATCTCGTGGAAGAACCAGGCCAGCGCCACCGCGGTGGTCTCCGCGCCGGTGGTCAGCAAGGTGATGACCTCGTCGTGGATCTCCGTGTCGGTCAGGCCTTCGCCGGTGTCCTCGTCCCGCGCCGCCAGCAGCATCGAGAGCAGGTCGCCGCGGTCCTGCTCGTCGGCGCGGGCGGCGACGATCGCCGCCGGGATCACCTGCCGCAGCCGGGCGGCCGCCCGGTCGAACCGGCGGTTGGCCGGAATCGGCAGCCGTTCCACCACGCGCGGCGAGAACGCGCGGACCAGCACGGTGTCCAGCATGATCGGGATGGAGCGCTGGATCTCGGCGAGCACGTCCGGGCCGAGCGCGGTGGCGAACAGGGTCTGTCCGGCGACGGACAACACCAGGTCCTGCATCCGTTCGTCCACGGCGACGACCTCGTCCGGCTGCCAGCCGTCCGCCAGTTCGGTCGCCAGCCGGGTGATGGTCCGTGCGTACCGCGCGATCCTGTCCTGGTGGAACGCCGGCATGACCATCCGTCGGTGGCGTTGGTTGACCTCGCCGTTGGACGTCGCCAACCCGTCGCCGAACAGCGGGCGCATCTTGTCGAACGCGATGCCCTTGTCGTACTTGGCCGCGTCGGTGACCAGCAGCTGCCACGCCAACTCGGGCGTGGTCGCCAGATACACCGGCATCGGGCCGAGGAAGAGCCGGACCACCTCGCCGTGCTCGCGCACGGACGTCAACAACCGCAACGGATCCCGTAAGAGTGAGACGGTATGGCCCAGCAAGGGCCAACGGCCAGGAACGATCGGGGCGAGCCCCCGCGCGGCTGTCACGTTCACCACCTCGTGCACTGATGACGCTGAGCAACCTAGCAACGGGTGAGGGTGGTGTCCCCGATCTATACACGATCGGGTGACACATACCGGACTTCACCGACACCGTAAGGTGGTTTGCTGTGTCCGATACTTCATCGTGGGTACCGACCGACGTCGACGTGAACCTGCCGAACGCGGCCCGGATCTACGACTACTGGCTGGGCGGCAGCCACAACTTCGGACCAGACCGGACGCTGGCTGAACAGGTCCTCACCATCATGCCGGGCATCCGGGACGCGGTCCGGCTCAACCGGGCGTTCCTCGCCCGCGCCGCCCGGTTCATGGTCCAGTCCGGCATCCGGCAGTTCCTCGACGTCGGCTCCGGCATCCCCACGGTCGGCAACCTGCACGAGATCGTCCAGCGGATGGACCCCGAGTGCCGGGTGGTGTACGTCGACCGCGACTCCATCGCCGTCTCGCACAGCGAACTCATGTTGGGACACAACAAGAACGCCGCCGTCGTCCAGGCCGACCTGCGGGACCGCGACGGCATTCTGAACGCCGACGCCGCCCGGCCGCTGCTGGACCTCAGCCAGCCGGTCGGCCTGTTCATGCTGCTGCTCCTGCACTTCGTGCCGGACGAGTGGGATCCCGCCGGCATCGTCGCCGGCTACCGGGACGCGTTGGCGTCCGGCAGCTACATCGCGATCTCGCACGTCGCCGCGGACAGCGGCACCCCCGGCCTGACCGAGGCGATCGAGGCGTACAAGAGCACCCAGACCCTGCCGACGCCCCGCACCAGAGAGCAGCTGCTGCCGTTCTTCGCCGGATTCGACCTGGTCGAACCCGGGCTGGTGGGCTGCGCCGAGTGGCGCCCGGCGGGCACCGGCGACGTCTCCGACAGCCCCGAGATCAACGCGCTGCCCTACGCGGGGGTGGCCCGCAAGCCTTAGTGGTCGCCGAGCTGTTGACCATGGCGGTCCGGGGTTGGAAGGTACTGGGCAAGGGGGGCCCAAGCTGGGGGTGCGGATGTTGCGTATCCACTTCACCGACGACGACCTCGCGAGGATCCGGATCCGCTCGGATCCACACCCGCTGTGGGAGGTGCTGCTCAGCCTGCACCTGCTGCAGACCCGGCACGCGGTGCTGATGTTCGGCGCCTGGCGGCGGGACGTCCGGACGGCGCTGCGCCCGACCGACGACATCCTCACCACGCTCGCGCCGCCGAAGGGCTACTCGCCGGACTTCCTCACCCCGCTCGTGGACAGTCCGGACCTGGAAGCCGGCCTCGAAGTCGTGCTCCGCACCGGAAGTGACACGCTGTCCACCGACATGTCCCGGCTGGCGTCCCAGACCACGTTGCCGAGCTGGGCGAACCGGCTCGCGGCCGGCGACGCGGACATGATGCGCCGGCTCGCCGACTGCATCCGGCAGTACCACGCGAAAGCGTTGCAGCCCTACGCGCAGGTGCTCCAGGCGTATGTCCGCGCGGACTGGGCCAGGCGGGCGGAACTGGCCATGACGTACGGCCTCGGGCACGTACTGTCCACATTGCACCCGACGATCCGGTGGCGGTCACCCGTGCTGGAAGTGGGCTACCCGGTCGACCAGGACCTGTACCTGGCCGGCCGGGGCCTGGTGCTGGTCCCGTCGTTCTTCTGCTGGCGGATGTCGATGACGGTGGCGGATCCGGCGTTGCAGCCGGTGCTGGTGTACCCGGTGGACCCGGTCCCGGGCTGGACCGCGAAACGCCACGATGTCAGCAGGACCGACCGTGACTCGCTGGTCGCCCTGATCGGCCGGACGAGAGCCCTGGTGTTGCTGACCATCGCGGACCGGCCGTACCTGAACACGACCGAACTCGCGCGTGCGGCCGGCACGTCACCCGCGGGCGCTTCCCAGCACGCCACCGTGCTCCGTGAGGCCGGCCTGGTGATCACCCAGCGGCGCAACGGTTCCGCTGTGCACACACTGTCCCAACGGGGTGCCGTGTTGCTCGGCCGGTCCGGGGGTCCGGCCGAGCTGGCGCGGGACGTGCGCTGGTCCTCCGGCGCGTCGGACGCCGCCGGAGGACCGGACCGTCAGGCGGAGTAGCCCTTCGGCGGGATGAGCGTCGCCAGCTGGTTGAACGTCAGCCAGTAGATCTGGTTACCGCCGAAGCTGGCCGGGTCGGCGATCTCCACGGTCATGTCGGAGCTGTCGTAGCCGATCACGGTGAAGTAGTGGTAGATCGTGTAGTTCGGGTAGCCGGGCGGGTGGTTGCTGGCCGGGGCCACGATGTTCGCCACGATCGCGTAGCCGTTGTCGACGTCCAGCACGATGTCCCGCCACAGCAGGTCACGCTGGGCCTGGGTGGGCGGGTCGTTCGGCATCTCCTTGGTCTCGTACCAGCCGGTGCCGAGGTCCTGGTTGAGCACCCGGGTGACCTGGCCGATCCAGTCCGTGCCGTTGGTCGTGGTCGGCAGCTGGTCGGCGAGCGTCCCCTGGCTCGGCGGGTTGCCGTCGCGGGCCGAGATCGCGATCCGGGTGGCCGCCGGGCCACACCAGTACCCGGTCTGCTGCACCTGGTACTGGATGTTCAGCACCGCCATCGCCCGGACACCCTCGACCTTCGCGGGCGCTGGCATCGACCGAGTCCAGTCCGGCGGCGTGACCAGGTTCTTCGCCGGCGCCGCGCCGGCCGTCAGGGGTGCGCAGACCAGGCCGGACAGGGTCACCGCGGTCAGGACCAACGCTTTGAGTCTCATCTGCCGACTCCTCCAGTGCAGGGTATGTTGGCGATTAACCAACGATCTGATGCTGGGACGCGTGGTATTCACCCGGCAACCGGATTCACGTGAGGCTGAATCCACCCGGCGGAGAACTTCTCACGAACATCCGCGATCGTCGGAATATGACAGCCCCCAGCGGTGTTGCTCCCGGTGTGCGGAAGGGGGAGCAGCCTCCGTGGGTGGTGCCCGACGAGCTGTGGGCACGGATCGAACCGCTGTTGCCGGTCGTGCCGCGACGTCCCGACCACCCGGGACGTAAGCGTCTGGACGACCGGAAAGTCCTGTGCGGCATCCTGTTCGTGCTCTACACCGGCATCCAGTGGGAGTTCCTGCCGCAGGAGCTGGGCTACGGGTCCGGGATGACGTGCTGGCGGCGGCTGCGGGACTGGAACCGGGCCGGGGTGTGGCAACGGTTGCGCGAACGGCTGACGACCGAGTTGCGCGGCGCGGACACGGTGGACTGGTCGCGGACGGAGATCGAACACTCGGACGATCCGCGAAGCCCCGGGATGCCCCGGCAAGCGGGCACCCCGGGACGGGAGGCCGTGTCTCGGAGTCCCCGTCCGCGATAGCCGGGCCGAGGTGGTCCCTGGCGCCACCGCCGAAACGCCCGAATACAACCCGGTATTAGGGCGCTCCTGCGGCGACGCCAGGAACCACCTCGATCCCGACTCTCATCGAACGGGGACTCCGAGACACGACCTGGGTCACCAGGTGACGTACAGGTCGGCCGGTCGCGGGAAGAACGGGAACAGCCAGGCCGGCTCGGTCTCCGGGGCCGCCAGGTTCAGCTCCGGCGCCATGCGGACGATCACGCCGAGCAGTTCCTGCATCTCGGCGCGGGCCAGTTGGCCGCCCACGCAGTAGTGGATGCCGGCGCCGAACGACAGGTGCTTGTTGTCGGCGCGGGCGAGATCGATCGAGTCCGGCTCGTCGAACGCCCGCCAGTCCCGGTTGGCCGAACCGAACGCCGGGATCACCGGTTCACCCTTGCGGATGAGCACACCCTCCACTTCGACGTCCTCCAACGCGACCCGCAGCGCGCCGAGCCCGTTGGAGACCTGGGCGTAGCGGAGCATCTCCTCCACTGTGGAGTTGATCAGCCCGTGGTCGGCGATCACCGCCTCGAACCGCTCCCTGGCCCGCAGCAGGTGCGTGATCATCTGCGCGATCCCGCTGGACGTGGTGTGGTAGCCGCCCAGCAGCAGGGTCATGCCGACACCGCAGAACTCCTCGGTGCTCAGCCGGTCGCCCTCGTCGTGCACCTGCGTCAACGCGGTGAGCAGGTCGTCGCGGGGCTCGGCCTGTTTGAGGTGCATCAACTCGCCGAGGTACGCCATCAGCGCCCGACCGGCCGCCTTCGGCTCCTCGGCGCCGCCGCCGGACTTGTTGACCACGCCGATGGCCAGGTCGCCCCACTCCCGGAACTGGTCCCAGTCCGGCTCGGGCACGCCGAGCAGCTCGCAGATGGTCACGATCGGCAGCGGCAGCGCCACCTTCTCGACCACGTCGGCCGGGTTGGGGCCGGCGAGCAGTTCACCGACCAACAGTTCGCAGCGATCCCTGATCCACGTGCGCAGCCGTTCGACCCGGCTGGCACTGAACGCGCGCACCACGAGTTTGCGCAACCTGGTGTGGTTCGGTGGATCGAGCACGATCATCGACCGCAACCCCTCGAACACCGGCACCAGCAGCGGCGCGCCGGGCAGGGTCGCGGCTTCCTTGCTGAATCTCAGGTCGGACACCACGAACCGGACGGTCTCGTACCGGGAGACCACCCAGCCGCGGTGGCCGGTGGGTAGGACGATGGGGGCGACCGGTTCCCGCTCCCGCAGCTCGGCGTACTCCGGCGCCGGATCGCCCAGATTGGTCCACGAGAACGGGAATGATCGCGTCTCGGCCTCAGTCGTCAAATCTGCTCCAACCGTTTGCTGGTAACGGCGGGATCTTTCCCGCTCACCAGTTCCGACGCAGCGGCGCGCGATTCTGTGACATGCCGGATCCATTTAATACAGGCGACCGAGGTCATTTTGTTAGGAGCCGTGGACGGGCATATTCGCGGTGCTTGAGTGCAATGCCCACTTTGGGTCGATCGATTCGTCAGGTTTGAGTGGATTCGTGGGCGGAGCGCGGTTCACTTTGTTAGTCATCGTTCAGGGAATTGTCGTGCGGCGGCCGCCACCGGATGGTCGGGGCGCTGGACGGACGTCCGCTTATGACGCTGCGTACAGGTCCGGTGCCGCCGTTCAGGTGACGGCGTCGATCACCCGCCACAAAAGTGACGGTCCGTGCTACGGCGACAATGACCGGCGGGTGGCCGCGGTCCCGGCTGGTACTATCGGATATATGCAGGCTGAGCCGACTGGGACCGGCATGAAGGCCGATGTGGGGACCGATGTGTCCACGACGGTGTTCGAGCAATACCGGGAATTGATGTTCGGCATATCCTACCGAATGCTCGGCAGTGTCGCGGACGCCGAGGACACCATCCAGGAGACGTGGCTGCGGTGGAACAGGATCGACCGTGACTCGGTCGTCGACCCCCGTGGCTACCTCGTCCGCGCGGTCACCCGCACCTCCATCGACCAACTCCGGCGGGCCAAAGCCAGGCGGGAACAATACATCGGCTCATGGCTGCCGGAGCCGCTGCTGACCGGGCCGGATTCGGCGGAGAGCGCGGCGCGGGCCGATTCGGTCTCCATGGCCATCCTGGTGATGCTGGAGCGACTGTCCCCGTTGGAGCGGGCGGTCTTCGTGCTGAACGAGGTGTTCGGGTTCAGCTTTCCCGAGGTCGCCGCCGTGGTCGACCGGACGGAGGCGGCGGTGCGCCAGCTCGGCCGCCGGGCCAGGGCGAACGTGCAGGGCCGCCGCCGGTTCTCCGCCGGCGGCAAGGAGACCAAGCAGATCACCGAGCGGTTCCTGGCCGCCTGCCTCGGCGGCGACCTCGGCGGGCTGATGGAGCTGCTCGCCCCGGACGTGACCATGTGCGTCGACTCCAACGGCCGCTCCGAAGGCGGCCCACGGCAACCACTGCACGGCGCGCGGGCGGTCGCCGAGTACTTCGCGTGGGTCGCCGACCGGTTCCCGGCGGGCATCCGGTCGCGCTACGTCGAACTCAACGGCAGCGGCAGCGGCCTGTTCATTGTGGACGACGAGGTGTACGCGGCCTTCGTGCTCGACTTCGCGCCGGAACCGGCCGACCGGGTGGAAGCCATCTGGATCATCCGCGAGGAGAACAAGCTGTCCCGCATCCCCGTGCCCCCCGCCTGATCCGGCGAGGGGTGGGGGTGGGCGGGTCAGAACATGTGCAGCGAAGGGGTCAGGATGCTCGCTGGGTCGTGCTTCTTCTTGAGGGCCGCGAAGTCCTGGTATCGCGGGCCGTACTGGTGGGCCCAGTCGGGCGGGCGCATCTCCACCGCGCTGATCGGGTAGAGCGTGCCGCCGATGTCACGGGCCCGTTCGTAGATCCCCCGGTTCCGGGCGAGTTTGGCGGCGACGAACTCGGTGTTCGGGCCCGCTGCCGGCGCGGCGGTCAGCAGGTCGAACAGGAAGATCCAGTCGGTTGTGGACTCAGGCACCGCGAAGTACTGCCTGGTCAGCAGGCTTCTCTTGACCGCGAACACGACCGAGTAGCCGACCGCGCCGAGGTCGTCGTACGCCAGTCGGGAGAACGTGTCGGTGAAGAAGCCGGCGGCTTTCTGGCCGGGCAGGAACACGTCGACCCACGGGTGCGGCACGCCGGTCCACCTGCCCAACGCCTTCAGGCCCTCGATCTTCGCGTCGATCCGCAGCACGAAGTCCAAATAGGCCCATTCGACGGTTTTCAGGTGGTCACGGGTGTCCGACAGGCCCCGCAGCAGATGCCCGGCGTCCGGCACTTCGTCCTGACCGTGGTATTTGGCCAGCTGCACCTGGAAGATCCACGGCGCCGGGCCGCCCGTCGGGGTCGTGATCACCTGGCCGTACGACACCTCCAGTTCGCCGCGGTCCAGCACGGTCTCGAAATCCCGGAAGAACACGGTCGGGTCGGCGTACTCCAGTGTCCACTGTGTCACCCTCGGCCGCGCGGGTTCGAGGTCGACCACCGCCCGGGTGATGATCCCGAGCTGACCCACGCCGGCCAGCGCACCTTCGAACAGTTCGCTGTTGGAGCTCGGCGAACACCACACCACGTGCCCCTCGCCGGTCACCACCTGCAGCCTGCGTACCCACTGGACCTGTACGCCCTTGCGTGGCGTGACACCAACGCCCCCAACGGAAAGCGTGCCACCCACGGTCAGTGCCGTGTACCCGGTGTACACCGGAGGTGTGACGCCCTGCGCGAACGCCGCTGTGATCAGGTCCTTCCACAGCACACCGGCGTCGACGTCGGCGTGGTCGGCGTGGATGGCGTGGATGGTGGCGATGCCCTGCGTCTCGACGATCACCCCGGAGTCCACAAGGGACTGACCGAACATCGAGTGGCCCGCGCCGTGCGCCGCGACCGGGATGCTGTGCCGCCGGCAGAAGCGCACCATCCGGGCGATGTCGTCGACCGAGCCCGGCCGCAGCACCACCCACGGATGCCGCTGGACGATGAACCCCTCGTCGGTTCGGCTGTCGGCCCTGACCAGGGCGCCGTCGAGCGCTGGAATCGGTTCCGTCGCAGCGGTCTCGGCGTCGGCCTCCACCCATCGTCGGGTGATGGGATCAAACCCGGCCACGAAGGTCGCGCCGGCCACGCCCGTGATGAAACTCCGTCTGTTCAAGATGTGTCCTGTGCCTTTCTCCGGGGAAAACAGGGCGGTCAGCTGGTCGCGGAAACGATCTGGAGCGCCGGATCCGGGGTGACCAACGGGAATTCCAGGCCACGCTCCAGTTGCAGGCTGATCAGCCGCAGGTTGTTCGTGGAGATGATCTGCTCGGTGATCCGGCCGTCCCGCAGCCGCACTGTGTGCGTCTCGATCGTGGTGCCCCGTGCGTCGGTCGGCGGCTGCCCGTGAAACTCGCCAGTGTTGTGCCAGTCCCAGGCGTAACGGAAGACGGCGCGGGTGTTGTCCGCACTGTGGAACTCGTCGTGCAGGGCCGCCCGAAACCCCGGGTACGTCTCGTGGAACTCGGCGGCGACCTTGAGGATCGCCGGCAGGCCCGCGATCTTCCACGCGAAGGGGGCGTAAAGGATGACGTCCTCATCGTAAAGACGGGCGAAGGACTCCCAGTCCTGGGTGGCCCATGCCACGACGAACTTCTCTCCCAGCGAACTCATGGTTCTCTCTCCTGCCGTTGGGTGGGTACCCTGACCGACGCACGAGAGCGCCGGACTGTGACATCGGGTCGCGGCGGGCACCGTGACGACGTTTCGCATCGCCGGTCCGGGCTAGGGGGGTGGGAGAGTGGACATATGGGGAGAAACAAACGAGAATCGGAGCAGCGGAGTTCGTCGTGAACCAGCCGGCCGGACGGCCGTAGGGCAAGTGACGCAACAGTTTCACGCCGATGGTCGAAGTGGACGCGTCGGATGTCACCCAACTGGACCGGGTGGCTTGGCGATTTCGGTAGAAAGGTAGATCACTATCCTGGGGTGGGACCGAATGGGGGGGACCCAGAAGTATGACGGATATGTGCGCGTCGCTGGACGGGCTGCGGGGGGACGGCGGGAGCCAGCCGGCGAGATTCTCCGGCCAGTTACCGCCGCTGCTGGGCAGGGACACCGATTTGTTGACCTTGACCGCGCACCTGTGCCGGGCGGACAGCCACCTGTCCACGTTGACCGGACCCGGCGGGGTCGGCAAGAGCAGGCTCGCGGCCGCGGCGGCCGACGAGCTGACCAGGCTGGGCCCGTTCGCCGTTGTCCTCGTTGACCTGCACGACGTCGACACCGAGGACGGTGTGCTGCGGTCGATCGCCGGCGCGGTCGGCGACGATTTCGGCGGTGCGGTGGCGGATCCGGTGACCCGGGGGGACATCGCGGCGATCATCCCGGACCGGGATGTGCTGCTCGTCCTGGACGGTTGCGAACAGGTGACCGAGACCGCGGCGGTGATCGTGCGCGACCTGCTTTCCCGACGCAACCGCCTGCGGGTGCTGATCACCAGCCGCCGGCCGTTGACCCTGTACGGAGAACGCTTGTTTCCGCTGCAACCGCTGCCGACGCCACAGTGTCCGCTCACTGAGGACGTGGCCCACTTGCAGGAATACCCGTCGGTGGCGCTCTTTGTGGACCGGGCGCGGGCGGTGGACCCGTCGTTCGCCCTGACGGCGGAGAACGCCGGACCGGTGGCCGAGATCTGCGGCCGGATGGACGGCCTGCCGCTGGCGATCGAGCTGACCGCGGCCCGGCTGCGGCTGTTCCCGGTCGGCACCCTGGTCGCCCGGTTGCGCGAGGGAAGTTACGGCGGGGTGGGCCGCAACATGGGCGCACCGCACCGGCACCGGTCGGTGCACGCGCTCACCGAGGCCAGTTTCCGGCTGCTGGACGAAGATCAGCGGCGGATGCTGATGCGGGTCGCGGTGTGCGCGAAGGACGTGGGGCTGCACACGGTCGAAGATCTCGGTGGGTTGGCGCCACACCAGACGGAGTCGGTGCTGGAACCGTTGGTGGACCTCAATCTCGTCTCGGTCCGGCACGGCGCGGGCGATCCGCGGTTCGCCGTGCTGGAGACGGTCCGGGTGTTCTGCATGGACCGGCTCAGGGAACGCGGCGAACTGAAGGAGGCGCGGTCCCGGCACGCCGAACACTTCCAGGCCCTGGCCGAGCGCGCCCAGCCCCACCTGACCGGGCCGGACCAGGCGCAGTGGCTGGGCGAACTGTCGGCCGCGCATGACAACCTCCAGCAGGCACTGGACTTCCTGCGGGACGAAGGGTGGCCGGCCGAGGCCGCGCGAACGGCGGTCGCGATCCACCGGTTCTGGTTGGTCCACGGCACTTTGGAGGTCGGGAACCGGCACCTCGCGACGCTGCCGCAGGCCGACGGCGCGCTGGACGCGGCCCGGGGCGCGATGGCCGCCGCCATGGGTGACGTGCTGCGCGCGGCGGAGACGTTCCACCGGGCCAGCACGGCGTACCGGGGGCACGGCGACCAGGACCGGGAGCAGGCCATGTTGGCCCAGCGCCACGCGGCTCTGCAGCACGCGGGCGAACGGCTGCACGTCCGGTCGACGGACTACGTGATCCGGTCCGCGGGCCGGGCCGAGGCGCCGATCGAGATCGGTGACGCGGCGCTGGCGCTCGCTACGGCGTCCGCCCAGGATCTGGACCGCTGCGAGGAACTGCTTGAGGCCGCACGGACTGTCTACGCGCGCCACCAGGATGTCCGCGGCTTCGGCCTCGTGCTCGCCGAGCAAGGTGAGGTCGCGGTCGCCCGTGGCCAGTTCGACCTGGCCGAGCGGTTGTTCCGGCTGAGTCTGGAGAAGTTACGTTCGGTCGGCGAGCGCACGATGCTGCCGACCGTCCTCGACGCGTACGCATTCCTGTTATGGCAACAGGTTCCGGGTCAGGAGGACCGCGTGGTCCGGGTGATGGCGGCGAGTTCCGCGTTACGCAAGACCACGAACGCATCGCCGCTGAGGATCAGACGGTCCATGCCCGCCGGGCCGTTACGCCAGTTACGCCGCAACCTCGGCAGCCCACAGTTCGAGGCGCTGTGGCACGAGGGCCGGCTGCTTGACTCCGCCGCCACGGTCGCGGAGATGCTGTCGGCGCCGACGTTGGCCGGGGCCGGGGGCGGGCGGACGCCCGCCACCCAACAGGAGGCGAAGCTCACCCCGCGGCAGTACCAGATCGCGTCCCTGGTCAGCCAGGGCCTGACGAACCGGCAGATCGCCCACCAGCTGCAGATCTCCGAATGGACGGCGGTCAACCACGTCCGGCAGATCATGCACCGGCTCGGCCTGCCGTCCCGGATCCACGTGGCGCAGTGGGTGATGAAGCTGGGCGACGGCCTAGGACACGCTCGCCGGGGTGAGCACGGTGGGTAGCCGGTCGTAGTCGACCTTGCCGCAGGCGTCCCGGGGCAGCGTGTCCACCTGCACCAGTTTGGTCGGCAGGTACCACTCGGTCATCCCGCGCCAGGCAAGGAAGTCACGCAGGTCGGTCAAGGAGGGACAGCGGCCACGGGACGCCACCACGGCACACGGCTGCTCGTCGCAGTCGGCCGCCGGGTAGCCGATCACCGCCACCTCCTTGACCGCCGGGTGCTGTTGCAGTTCCTTCTCGACTTCCTCGACCGGGATCATGAACATGCCGCCGATCCGCCGGCTGGCCCGTCCGGCGAACCGGATCCCGCCGCGGCCGTCGTCGCGGACGAGGTCGCCGGTGTCGAACCAGCCGTCGTCGGCGTCCCACAGCGTGCGCACGTCCCGTTCACCGGCCTCGTTGGTCTGCCACACCGCGGTGCACAGCGAAGGTCCACGGACCCACAGCCGGTTCAGGCCGGCGACACCGGGCACCGGGCGCAGGTCCATGGACAGGCCGGGCAACGGCCGTCCGTCGCTGTGCGCCGCCCACCGGTCCGGGTCGTCCTCCCGGATCCGGATGCCCATGCAGACCTCGGTCATCGCCCAGCAGGCCCGGATCGGCACCCGGAACTCGTCGGCCAGCTGGTGCACGAGATCGCTGGGGACGGGGGTGGCGCCGGCTTTCAGCAGCCGCAGCGCCGGCAGGTGCCGGGGCCGCTGCCGCTGCGCCTCGACCATCTGGGTGTAGAAGATCGGGGCCGCGAACAGCTGGGTCACCCCGGCCGCGGCCATCAGGTCGAGTTGCCGGTCGGCGTCCCAGACGTCCTGGTACACGGCGGTTCCCTGGGCCAGGACCGGCCCCCAGATGTTGTACAGCACGCCGGCGAGCCCGGTGATGGGATGCGGTGTGCAGAAGATCTCGCGGTGGTCCCAGCCGCGTTCGATCGGCGTGGCGTGCCCGGCGATGCCCGCGTAGATCGAGTTCTCGGTGTGCAGCACGGACTTCCGCTGTCCGGTGGTGCCGGACGTGAAGATCAGCATCCGGGCCTCGTCCATGGCCGGCCCGGCCGGCAGCGGCGGCGGCATCCGGGCCAGGTCCTCGTGCGGCGTGTTGAGGAAGTGGTCGGCGAAGTCGATGGCGCCGTTGCCGGGCTGGTCGCCGTACACCACGCGGTAGCGCAGCCGGGGCAGCCGGGACGCCATCCGCTCCAGTTCCCACGCCAGTTCGGCACCCTGCCACGCCTGCGGCGTGACGCAGAGCCGCGCCTGCGCGTCGGTGAGGATGAGTTCCACTTCCCGTGGCCCGATGCTGGTCTGGATCGGCACGGCCACCGCGCCGATCCACATACAGGCCAAGGTGAGCGCGGTCGTCTCCCACCAGTTCGGCAGCTGCCACGCCACCGCGTCGCCGCGGCGGATGCCGAGTGCGGTCAGCCCGCCGGCGAACCGGCGGACGTAGCGCAGGAGTTCGCCGTACCGCACGGTGATGACCCGGCCCGCGGCCGCGCGGTGCGCGATGATCGCGGGCCGGTCCGGGCAGGTGGCGGCGGCACTGACCAGGTCATGCAGGATCGACCGGTCGCGCCACCACCCTTCACGCCGATAGTGCGCCGCCATCCACGACGGCGGCCGTAGGTCGAACGGCTCGGGCCTCACGATTGCCTTTCCCCTGTGGCCACGGCGGGCGCGGGCGCGTCCACCGGCTGCCGCGCCGTCGCTTTGGCCCGGCCGGGGAGCCCCAGCGCGAGCAGCGCGCCCACCACCTGCACCAGGCCGGTCAGCACCAGTGCCCAGGTCGCGGCCGTGGTGAAGCCGGCGCCGAACACCTCCTGCGTGACCCGTGCCGTCGCCCGTGTCGCCTGGTCGGACAGGCCGCCCGGCGCCGCGATGCCGCCGCTCTGCCCCGCGCCGACGTCAAGGCCACGGTCGACGGCGGTGGCGATGCTGTTCTGGAAGCCGGTCCGCGCTTCCGGCGGGACGTCACCGAGCCGTTGGGCGGCCTGGTCGGTCACCTCGACGGCCAGGCGGCTCTGCAACAGCGCGCCGGTCACGGCGGCGCCCAGCACAGTGCCGATCTGCCGAGTCGTGGCCAGGACGCCGGACGCCGCGCCGGCCAGCTGCTGTGGGACGTCCCGCATGGCGAGTGTGTTGATCGTGGGGAACACGACACCCATGCCGATGCCGAACAGGATCATTCCGGGCAGCAGGACCCACGGGTTGGCGTGGGGCTGCGCCATCAGCCCGGCGAGTGCCATGCCGCCGCCGTAGAACAGCAGGAAGGTGCACAGGACCGCCCGGCCGCCGAACCTGGCCACCAGCTTGCCCGCGAACGGCGACAGGAACAGCGTGATCACCGAGGGTGGGACGAGCACCAGGCCGGCGACGATCGCGGACAGCCCGAGGATGGACTGCAGATAGATGGTCAGCGGCAGGAACAGGCCGACCGACGCGAACAGGACCACTGACGACAGCGTCACCGGGATCGAGAACGCCCGGTTGCGGAACAGCTGGAACGGCAGCAGCGGGTCCCGTTCCTGCCTGCGGCCCTGCAGGACGAGGAAGGCGACGAACACCACGACCCCGGCGACGAGGATGAGCGGGATGGTGACGAACGAGAACGCAGTGCCCGGGAACACCGTGCCCCACTTGAAGCGCTGACCCTCGATCAACCCGAAGATCACCAGGAACAGCCCGACCGTGGACAGCAGCACCCCCGGCACGTCCAGCCGGGGCCGCCGGCCGGTGTTCACGTTCGGCACCACCAGCAGCGCGGCCACCGCGGCGCCGATGCCGAGCGGCACGTTGATGAAGAAGATCCAGCGCCAGCCGACCGAGCTGACCAGCAGACCGCCCAGGGTGGGCCCGGCGATGATGGCGAGTCCGGCGACCGACGACCACACGCCGAACGCGGCACCGCGCTTCTCCGGCGGGAACACCATGCTGATCAGCGCGAGGGTCTGGGGCATCATCACGGCGGCGCCGATGCCCTGGACGGTCCGGGTGACGATCATCTGCGCGGCCGTGTCCGCCAGGCCGCAGGCGGCCGACGCGACGGTGAACACGATGAGTCCGGTGATGAACATCGTCCGGGATCCGAGCCGGTCGCCGAGCCGGCCGGACAGCAGTTGCAGCGCGGCGAACATCAGGACGTACGCGTTGACGAACCAGAGCACCTGGTCCAGTGACGCGTGCAGCCCGGTCACCATGTCCGGGATGGCGATGTTCACGATCGTGGTGTCCAGCAACGTCATGAAGAAGCCCACGAGCAGCACGCTCAGTACCACCCACGGGCTGCGTTCCCGCTTCTCCACCTTTGGTTCCTCCTCGCTCGCCGATACCTCCCCCTTACCGACGCACGCGTACCCCACGACTGTGACATCGCATGGTGAGCACTTTTACGAGTCGATGCTCGTAAAAGTGCTCACCAGCGGTTACAGGCGTTCGATGTGCGCGGCCAGGGCCAACCGGTTGCGGCAGTCGAGGACGTACCGGGCGTGCGCGCGGACCATGTCGTAGTCGAACTCGTCATGGTCGGTGACGATCACGACGGCGTCCGCGGCGACGATCTCCTCCTTGGTCAGCTCCACGCGTACGACCGCGGGGTCGATCGGCATGGTCTCCCGGACGTGCGGGTCCGCGGCGTGGACTTCGGCGCCGGTGCGGATCAGGAGTTCCGCCGTGCGAACCGCGGGGGACTCGCGGGCGTCGCCGCTGTTGCGCTTGTACGCCAGGCCGAGCACCAGCACCCGGGAGCCGTTGGCGGACCGCTGGCGCTGGTTGAGCGCCTCGGTCAGCCGCTGCACGACGTATCGCGGCATCTGGTTGTTCACGTCGTTGGCCAGGTCGACGAACCGGAACCGGCGGCCGAGCTGGCGTTCCACCCGCCACGACAGGTACCGCGGGTCGACCGGCAGGCAGTGGCCACCGACCCCGGGACCCGGGGTGAACCGCATGAACCCGAACGGCTTGGACGACGCCGCGCCGATCGCGTCCCAGATGTCCACCCCGAGCTCGTGCGCGACCACGGCCATCTCGTTCACGAGCGCGACGTTCACGTGCCGGTAGGTGTTCTCGATCAGTTTGGCCAGTTCGGCCGTTTTGAGCGAGGACACCGGCACGGTCGATTCCACGACGGTGTCGTAGAACTCACGGACCCGCCGCAGCGACTCCTCGTCCACTCCGGACACGAGCTTCGGGGTGCGTTCGAAGGTCCAGTACTGGTTGCCCGGGTCGATCCGCTCCGGGCTGTACCCGAGGTGGAAGTCGGTCCCCGGCGCCAGGCCGCTCTCCTTCTCCAGCAACGCCCCGAACACGTCCTCGGTGGTGCCCGGATACGTGGTCGACTCCAGGACGACCAGCGCGCCGCGGGTCAGGTGCGGCGCCAGGGCCAGTGCCGCACTCTCCACAAAGGACAGGTCGGGCACGTCGTCAAGCAGCGGTGTCGGCACGGTCACCACGGCCACGTCGAACCCGGCCAGTTGGCCCGGGTCCGTCGTGGGCACGTACCGCCCGCCCGCCAGCACCTCGGCCAGCCGTTCGTCGGAGATGTCCTCCACATAGGACGTACCGGACGCCAGGCGGCCGATCCGTCCGGTGTCCACGTCGTATCCGACCACCGAGTGCCCGACCTCGGCCGCCCGCACCGCGAGCGGCAGGCCGACGTACCCCTGGCCGACGACCACCAGTCGTGACTCGATGACTCCCCCCTCAGCCGACATGGACCACCACGAGATTTCCGGCCATCAGCGCCACCACACCCCATCGGTGGATGGTGACGCCGGCCTTCCGAGCGACCAGGGGCCGGCCCGCGATCAGGCCGTTGTGCGCCTGCCTGGCCCGCATCACGACCGTCGGGACCAGGAACAGGCCGAACCACAGCGGTGCGGCACCGAAAGCGAGCGCGCCGACGATGACCACGAGCTCCAGCAGGCTCAGCCCGCCGATGAAACCGCGGTACGCGGCCGGCGAGATCCGAGTGGCCAGGTTGATCCGGCCGGCCTCCCGGTCGCCGTCGACGTCGTTGATGTTGGAGTACACCGAGACCATCAGGCTCCACAGGCCGAACAGGAACGACTCCAGCCACATCAGCCCGGTCACCTGGGGGCTGACCATGGTGAACGGCACCAGGACGCACAGGCCGGTGCACAGCCAGAGCGCCAGTTCCTGGCCGCCGTAGTAGCTGAGCTTCAGGCCGTACGAGTACTGGATGAAGCAGAACGCGCACACCGCGGCCGCGATGAGGCCCAAAGTGGACGCATACGGTGCGATGGCGAACGCGATCGCCCACAGTCCGAGGCCGGCCAACGTGCAGGCCCAGCCGAACCGCAGTGCCTGCGTCACGGTGAGCCTGCCGTCCAGCAACGGTTTGCGATCCCTGGCCCGCAGCGCGGACTGGGAGGGCGCGTAGTTGCGGGCGTCGCTGCCGTCCCGGAAGCCGGTGACGTCGTCGAACGCCACGGTCGCCGCGACCACGCCGACCCAGCCCAGGTTGAACAACACCAGCACGAGCCAGATCCGCGGGTCCTTCTGGACCACCGGGGCCAGCAGCGTGAACACCACGAAGATGCAGGTGTAGTAGTCCCAGAACGAGAGTTTGGCGAGCTTGACGTATGCCCGTAACCGTTCCCCGGACGGGCTTGTGGTCGATGTCATCGCACTGAGTCCCCCTCCAGTACGGGCTTGCGGCCCACGGTGCTGATCATCACCTGGCTGAGCCAGTGGTTGGCCGGGTCGGCCATCTCCTCAAGGGCGAGTTCGATCCGGGTGTCACCGAGCAGTCCGGCGGCGGTGATCTGCGGCCGCATGAACTCCAGCCACAACATGTAGTGCCTGGCCTGGTCCGACCCGCCCTGGACCATCACGGCCCGGCCTTCCGCGGAGGTGTCCAGCCCGGCGTCCGTCATCAGCCGCAGGTCGACGTGGCCGCCCCGCGGGTCGTGGCCGGACTGGCGCATCAGGCCGTAGCCGGCCGCCCGGATGTCCTGCAGGAAGTCCTCGGAGTGGAAACTCCGGAACAGTGTGGAGGAATCCGTGTCCTCCAGGAAAAGCACGCCCCCTGGCCGCAGTGCGCGGACCATTCGGGCGACGACGTCCGCACGGTCGGGCAGGTGCTGGACGAGCATCCTGGCGTGCACCAGGTCGAACGCACCCTCGGGGAACTCGTCGGTCCGCACGTCCTGGCGGCGGACCTCCACCTGCGGCAGTTCGGCCAGGGCCAGGTCGGTCTCCCGGCGCTCCACCAGCCGACGCACCTCCAGGTCGGTGACCAGCACGTGGCCGGTCGGACCGACCCGGTCGGCCAGCCAGCGGGCCACCGAACCGGATCCGGCGCCGATCTCCAGGCACCGCCAGCCGGCGGTGACGCCGAGCCGGTCCAGCCGCTCGACCGTGCCCGGGTCCCAGATCGCCTCGTTGGTGCGCAGCCGTTCGGTCTCTTTGACCCAGGTCGGGTCGAAGACGTATTCCTTTTCAGAAATGGTGGTCATCTGTCCTTCATTCGAAGAATTCGCACACCGAGTCCGCGATGAACTCCACGTTCTGGTCGGTCAGGTGTGGCCAGATCGGGATGCCGAGGTTGCGCGCGCTCACCTGCTGGGCGTTGGGCCAGCTCTGGCCTTCCGGCGCCCACGGCGAGAACGCGGGTTGCGACGGCAGGGGCACCGGGTAGTACACGTGCGTGCCGATCTGCCGTTCGCTGAGGTACGCGCGCAGGTCCTCACGCCGGTTCACCAGCAGCGAGTAGACGTAGTAGCAACGGCCGTTTCGGCCTGCGGGCGGGGCCAGCACGCCGCGGTCCGCCAGCGGCGCGAACCGCTCGGAGTAGTAGTCGGCGATCTTCGCCCGACGCTCCAAGCGATCCGCGAACGTGGGCAGCCGGTGCAGCTGGAACGACGCGAGGATCTCGTCGAACCGGCTGTTCTGGCCGATCAGGTGGTGCGTGAAGCGGGTTTTGCCGTCCTGTCCGTGGTTGCGCAGCATCCGGACGGTCGTGGCCAGCTGGTCGTCGTCGGTGAGGACCATGCCGCCCTCGCCGGCCGTGCCGAACGCCTTGACCTGGAAGAACGAGAACACGCCCAGGTCGCCCCACCGGCCGGCGGGGACGCCGTCGAGCACCGCGCCTTCGGCGACCGCCGCGTCCTCGATCACCGGGATCCCGTACTGCCTGCCGAGTTCCTTGAACTTCGGCATCTCGGCCATGATCGAGAAGATGTGCGCGGGCATCAGCGCCTTGGTCCGTTCGGTGACCAGCGCCGGCACCTGCTCCGGGTCCAGCACCATGGTCCACGGGTCGACGTCGGCGAACACCGGGGTCGCCCCGATGTTGATGACCGAGCTGGCCACCGGTTGGCAGCAGAACGCGGGCACGATCACCTCGTCGCCCGGCCCGATGCCCAGTGCCCGCACGCACAGCTCCAACGCCCCGGTGGCGCTGCCGCACGCGATCACGTGCTGCGCGCCGGTGTCGGCCTTCAGCGCCTCCTCCAGGGCGGCGGTCTGCTCGCCGAGGATGAACTTCTGCGACGGCCCGGTGCCGTGCTGGTACACGATGTCCAGCAGGGCCTCGCGGTCCTGCTCGAACAGGTCCGGCGGGAAGAACGGCAACGTGGTCATGACGGTTCCGCCTCCCCGCGTTTCACAAGCCTTGTCATGGCCGGCTCCCGGCGTAGAAGGTGCGGATCACGTCGCAGACCCGGTCGACGGTGTCCTCGTCGAGGTCGTGGTGGAACGGCAGCGCGACGGCGCGCTCGCACGCGGCCTCGGCGTTCGGGAAGTCGCCGCGGCGGTAGCCCAGATCGGCGAAGCAGGGTTGCAGGTGCAGCGGTGTCGGGTAGTACACCTCGGTCCCGATGCCTTGCCGCGTCAGGTGTTCGACCAGCTCGTCGCGGCGTTCCACCTCGATGAGGTATACGTAGTACACAGGGTCGGCCGGCACCTCACGCTTGGCGAGCGTCGGCAGCCGCAGCACACCGGGAACGCCTTGCAGGCGCTCGGTGTACGCGTCGGCGAGCACGGCCCGGCGGGCGATGTCGTCGTCCAGGTGCGGCAACTTGCCCATCAGGACACACGCCTGGATGTCGTCCATCTTGCTGTTGGTGCCGGACGCGCCGGACAGGTTGGAGATGCCGGCGATGTGGTCGGTGGTCCGGCCCATCCGGCCGTGGTGGCGCAGGATGCCGGCCAGTTCGGCCACGTCCGGGTCGTTGGTCAGGATCGCGCCGGCGTCACCGAGCGCGCCGAGGGTCTTGGTGGGGAAGAACGACAGCACGCCGCCCTTGCCCAACAGCCCCGCGTGCGTGCCGTCCCACCGCATGCCGATCGACTCGGCACTGTCCTCGACCATGATCAAGTCGCGCCGCGCGGCCACCTGGCCGATCCTGGTCATGTCGGCCATCTGCCAGAACAGGTGGGTGGGCATGATCGCGGTGGTCCGGTCGGTGACCGCGGCCTCGGCCGAATCCGGGTCCAGCGAATAGCTTTCCGGGTCGATGTCGGCGAACACCGGCTTGGCCAGGGCGAGCGAGACCGAGGTCGCGGTGGCGGCGAAGCTGAACGCGGGCACCACCACCTCGTCGCCGCGCTGCACGCCGGCCGCGCGCAGCAGCAGGACCAGCGCGTCGGTACCGCTGTTGACCGCCAGCACGTGCTCGGCGCCGGTGTAGGCGGCCAGCATCCGCTCCAGTTCCACCACCTGGCGGCCGTGCGAGTACTTGCCCCGGTCGAACAGGGCATTGAGGTGCCCGCTGATCTGCGGCCAGCGGCGGTCGAAAGATGAAGCCTGGGTAAAGAAAGGAATGGGTGGCGCGGACGGTGAGTTCACAAGTGTCGTCCTCCAAATGTCCTGGTAGGCGTGCGCCGCGGTCCGATGGAAACGTATGAGGAGCTTTTCGGGTCAGGCAATAGCAATACCCTGAGTGCGCGGTGGCACCGATATGACAACCATCAGCCATGCCCCCTACTTGCACCCCTATATCCGCTGGTCAGCGCGGTCCTTCGGGGATGGCTGTCCACTCCGGCCAGTGTCCGGCCGGTGGTATGGACTTGACGGACCGTGTTCGGTCACGTGAGCCTTGGGTCAGTTCAGCGAGGGGGCCTTGCCGGTCGGCCGAAGACCGCGGATACAGCGTTTGTCGAGGTTTGTCGAAGTTTTTGCCGAAAACACCGTCCCACCTCATCGGGGAATGCGATGGACTCTGCGAATGAACCCGGTCCTGCCGGGAAAACAGTGGTTCTGGCCGAACCGCGAAGCTTCTGCGCCGGTGTCCGGCGGGCCATCGAAATTGTCGAGGTGGCGTTGGAGCGGTTCGGCCCGCCCATCTATGTCCGAAATCAGATCGTGCACAACCAACACGTGGTCCGTGCCCTGGAACAGCGTGATGTCCGCTTCGTCAGCTCCACCGACGAGGTCCCACGCGGGTCAGTGTGCGTGTTGTCCGCGCATGGCACCGCGCCCGCGGTGCGCGAGGCCGCCGAGGCCCGCGATCTCAGGGTGATCGACGCGACCTGCCCGCTGGTGTCCAAAGTGCACCAACAGGTGGTCCGGGCGGCCCGCGACGACCGCACGGTCCTGCTCGTCGGCCACATGGAGCACGAGGAGGTCGAAGGCACCTACGGCGAGGCCCCGGAGCGGACGCATGTCGTCGCCACCGTGGACGAGGTGCGCCAGTTGGACCTGCCGTCGGACACGCCGGTCACGTACGTCACGCAGACCACGCTGTCGATCGACGACACCCGCGAGGTCGTCGACGCGATCGCCGCCCGTTTCCCCGACCTGACCGGCCCAGGGACCGACGACATCTGTTTCGCCAGCCAGAACCGGCAGAACGGGGTGAAGGCGCTCGCCAAGCGCACGGACGTGGTGTTGGTCTGTGGCTCGGCGAACTCGAGCAACACCGTGCGGATGGTGGAGGTCGCGCAGCTCGCGGGGGTGCGGTCATACCTCGTACCCGACATCACGGACCTGGACGAGAGCTGGCTTGCGGGTGCCACCTCGGTCGGAGTCAGCGCGGGCGCCAGCGCGCCGGAGTTCCTGGTGGACCAGTTGCTTGACCGGTTGGCCGAGCTCGGTTTCGACCGGATCCAGGTGGAGACCACCGGCTCGGAGGCGGACATCACCTTCGGGCTGCCGTCCGCCGCGGTCGGCGCACCGGAGTCAAAGGAGTCGAACTGACGTGCTGCGCACATTGATCATCGGACTGGGGCGGGCCGGTGCCGGCCTGCACCTGACCGTGCTGCGCAAGCTCCGGCCGGCGTGGGAAGAGGACGTCGTGTTCGACCCGGCGCCGGTCATCGCGGTCGATCCGCGGGCGCACGCCCTTTCGGTCGGGCCGGACGTGCGTGTCACCGCGTCCCTCGCCGAGGCCGCGCGGCTGCTGGACCCGGCCAGGACCGTGGTGCACGTGTGCACGCCGCCGATCGTCCGGCTGGAGCTGCTGCGGGAACTGGCCGAGCTCGGCTTCCGGAACATCATCATGGAGAAGCCGATCACCACCGACCGGGCGACGCTGGCGGCCATCCTGAACCTGGCCGACGCCGAGGCGTTGAAGCTCGCCGTGGTGGCGCCCTGGCTGGCCAGCGCGCTCACCGCCCGGCTGTCCGACCTGGTGGCCAAACGGGATCCAGGGCCTGTATCGAGGTCCCCGTCCGCGATAGCCGGGCCGGATGCGGTCCCTGACGCCACCGCCGGCACACCCAAAGACAACCAGTATTCGCGGCGTACCGGCGGCGACGCCAGGAACCGCACCGATCCCGACTCTCATCGAACGGGGACCTCGATACAGGCCCTAGGTGCCTTGCGCAGCATCGAGATCCACCAGAGCAAGCCGCGGCTGAACCGGTCGCTGGCGACCGCCGGGCATCCGACCGCGTTCGACATCGAGCCGCCGCACTCGCTCGGCGTGTGCCTCCGGCTGGCCGGCCCGGCGCGGCTGGTCGACGCGCGCCTGTCCGACATGACCATCGGCTCGGTCGTGATCCCCAACATGGGCTCGGCCGAGCTGATGCTCCAGCACGACAGCGCGACCACCCGGATCGTCTCGGACCTCGAGTCGCCGGTCCGGGAACGCCGGATCGAGCTGGACTTCGACGGCGGCCACGTGATCGGCCACTACCCGGGCAGCGAGGACGACCACTACGCGCACCTGCACGTCGCCGGTGAGGGACGGCCGCCGACCCGGGAGGTCTTCCCGGACGACGCGCTGACGGCGTACGTCGGCGACACGTACCGGGGTTTCCTGCTGGGCGACGACTTCCGGTCGGAGCTGGCGATCGGCTGCCAGGTGGTCGAACTCATCGCCGAGGCCAAGGACCTGTGCCTGACCGGGACGGAGGCGGCCAGTGTCGGCTGACCGCGCGTTCACCTTCGCCGGCATCGGGGACGAGGCCGGCCGGTCGCTCGCCGAACAGATCGAGGCGCACCGGCAGCTCGGCTGGTCCACGATCGAACTGCGCAACGTGGACGGCACGCCGTTGGCCGAGCTCAGCGACACCGCGTTCGACGAGGTCGCGGCCACGCTCGACCGGGTGGGCCTGCGCGTGGTGTGCGTCGACTCGCAGATCGCCAACTGGGCGCGGCCGATCACCGGCGACTTCGCGCTCGACCTGATCGAACTGGACCGGCTGGCAAAGCGTTGTGCCGCACTGGATACCCGCTATGTCCGGGTGATGTCGTACCCGAACGACGGGATGGACGACGTCGAGTGGGGCGCGCAGGTCCGGCTGCGGCTGCGGATGCTGGCCGAACGCGCCGAAGCCGCGGGACTGGTGCTGCTGCACGAGAACTGCGCGGGCTGGGCGGGAACGGATCCGTACAAGGCCCGGCGGCTGATCGAAGAGGTCGACAGCCCCGCGCTGCGCCTGTTGTTCGACATCGGCAACGGCGTCGCGTACGGCTACGAGGCGTACGAGATGCTCGGTCCGTTGCTACCGTGGGTTGAGCACGTCCACGTGAAGGACGCCCGCAAGGACGGCGACGAGGTCGTCTACACGTTGCCCGGCGAAGGCATCTGCAGGGTCTCGGACTGTGTGCGGATGTTGCTGGACGCCGGATACACGGGCACTTGGACGATGGAGCCGCACCTGCAAGTCCGTCCGCACGAAGGGCGCTCGGACGCCAGTCCGGACGGGGTGACGAGATTCGTCGAGTACGGCCGCGCGATGGAACGCCTTGTCGTCGGGTCGCAGGGGGTTCCGTGCTGACCCAGTCCGACCGGAACCTGTTGCTGCACTTGCTGGAACTGCCCACCGCCGGCCCGCTGGAGGGTGCCCGTCCCGAGTTATGGGCGGCGCAGCGGGCGTACGCCGAAGCCGCGGCCAAGGTGGGTTTCACCGTCGTACAACACGCGGCGCCAGGACCGGAAACGCTTGTCGGCGAACACGTTCCGCTGTCGGTTCGCCTCGCCGCCGCGGACGATCCCGCGTTTCTCGCCGACCAACCCAGTCTGGTGCTTCAGCTCGGGCCGGACCTGCCGCAGGCGGACACGGTCATGTTCAACGTCCACCTGGACACGGTGGCAGGGCTGGAGGCAGTCGGCTACGACGGCATGGTCTTCCACGGCCGGGGCGCGATCGACGCGAAAGGCCCTGCGGTCGCGCTGCTGGCTGGCATCCGTGCCGCGTTGGTCGCCGAGCCGTCGTTGCGGGACGACACCAGGATCCTGATCCAGGCGGTGGCCGGCGAAGAGGGCGGCGCCATGGGTGTCTTCGGCACCCGCCCGCTGGTGCGCCAGGGATACTACGGCCGGCTCAACATCTTCTGCGAGCCTACCGGGATGCGCCTGCTGACCAGGTGCACTGCGGCGATGACCGCGTGTGTGCGGGTGGACGGCGAGGACGCGATCGACGACAACCCCGACGCTGGTCACAACGCGACCGTCCTTCTTGGACACATCAGCCAACGCCTCGCCGATACTCTTCCCGAGCACGCCGTCGACGGCCGGGTCTGTGTCGCCGGTATCCACACCGGACACTTGCACAACCGTGTCTACGGCACCGGCCGGTTGATGCTGAACCTGTCGTACGGCCGGCAGGAGACCGGCGAGCGGCTGGCCAAGGTGCTGGAGTCCGAGGTCGAGTCCGCGCTGCGCGAGTTCACCGCCTGCCACCGCGACCACCGGGATCTGGCCCGGACGGCCGCGGACGCTCAGGCGATCACCAAAGTCGAATGGCACAAGCGTGGTCTGCCCGCGCTCGCGCCCGGCGAGGACACGGACCTGCTGGACGTCGGGCTGACCCGGTGGCCGGATGACGAGCCCGCGTTCACCTGTGACGCCCTGTGGATGGCCGGCCTGCCCGGCGCGTACACGGCGGTCCTCGGGCCGGGACAGCTCGACCGCAACCACGCGCACGCCGAAGGGGAGTACGCCGAGGAGGCCGAGCTGGCGGAGTTCGCCGCCGCGGTCGCCAAGATCCTCCGGCATTTCGCACATCAGAAAGCAAACCGACCACTGGAGGGGAGGGCGCGGTGACGGACCTTACAGACAGCGTCACGACTGTGCGGATGGCGCACAGGGACCTTGTGACGTTCGCCGCGGCGGTGTTCGCGGACCGTGGTGTCCCGACCGAACGGGCGCACATCGCCGCCGAGGCGTTGTGCTACGGCGATCTCGCCGGAATGGCGTCGCACGGCACGGCCAATCTGACCCGGCTGTACCTGCCCGCCATCGACGAGGGCCGGATCGACCCGGCCGCGACCCCGGAGGTCCTGGCCGACACCGGCGCCGCCGTGCTGCTCGACGGCAAGCGGGCGTTGGGCCTGTGGTCGGCCACGGACGCGCTGGACCTAGCCGCGAACCGCGCCAGGGAAACCGGGATCGCCATGGTGTCCGTGCGCAACGCCACGCACTTCGGCTGCGCCGGATTCCACACTGGACGGTTGGCGCAGCGGCACTTCGTCTCACTGCTCGCGTCGAACTGTGGGCGACAGCGCATTGCCCGCGCACCGGGCGGACGGCCGGCGGTCCTCGGCACGAATCCGCTCAGCGTCGCGTCTCCCACGGGCAGGCACCATCCGTACGTCCTCGACATGAGCACGACCGTCGTCCCCACTGGACGGATCCGGGCGGCACACCGCGCCGGACAAGCCATTCCGGAGGGTTGGCTGGAGGACGCCGACGGCCGCGCGGTCACCGATCCCGGCGCACTCGACCGCAGGGAGGGCTACCTGCGGTGGCTCGGCGGCGACCCGGCGACCGGCGCGTACAAGGGTTACGGGCTCGGGTTGCTCGTCGAGGTGCTCGCGGCGCTGGTGCCCGGCGCGGGTCTCGGTCCGGAGCCGGCCGCGTTGACCGGCGACGGCGGGCCGACCGGCAGCGACGACGACATCGGGTTCGTCGCGCTGGTCGTGGCGCCCGGCGCGCTCCGGCCGATCGGCGACTTCCTGGACCAGGCGGACGGCATGTTCAGCACGTTGCTGGACTGCCCGCGGCAGGACGAGGACCGGGCGGTCAGCTACCCCGGCTGGCACGAGGCCGAGCAGGCCGCGCGGTCCGCGGCGGACGGGGTGGACCTGCCGGTCGAGCGATACCGGGAACTCCGTGACCTGGCCGCGCAGCGCGGTCTTGACCTTCCTCGCACCGGAGGCGTGCAGTGACGCAGACCCACATCGGAATCGTCGGCCTCGGCGTGATCTCCAAGTTCTACGTGCAGGCGTTCGGCGAACTGCCGTCGTTGAACCTGGCGGCCGTCTGCGACCTGCGGCAGGAGGCCCTGGAACCGTTCAGCGGCAAGGTCGAGTGCTACCGGTCGCACCAGGAGATGCTGGAACACGCCGTGCTTGACGCGGTCGTGGTGAACGTCCCCAACGACGTGCACGTGCCGGTGTGCCGGGACATCATCGAGGCCGGACTCGCGGTCTGCGTCGAGAAACCCCTGGCGATCGACCTGGACGAAGGTCGTGAGCTGGTGGAGTTGGCCGCCCGGCGCGGTGTGCCGTTGTTCACCTCGTTCCACCGCCGGTACAACTCGAACGTCCTGACGCTGCTCAACTCCCTGCCGTCCGACCAGCCGGTGACCTCGTTGACCGTCCGGTACCTGGAACAGATCGAGGAGCACGCCGGCGCGGACCGCTGGTACCTGGATCCCGCGCGCTGCGGCGGCGGATGCGTCGCGGACAACGGTCCCAACGCGTTCGACCTCGTGCGGCTGTTCCTCGGTGACGTCACGTTGCAGGACGCGCAGGTCTTGCGGGACGCGGACGGTGTGGACCGCAGCGCCCGGGTCTTCCTGCGGGCCAACAGCGGGGCCGCGGTGGAGGTCGAGCTCGACTGGAGTTATCCCGGTGAGGTCAAGGACGTCAGCGTGGAACTCGCCGACGGCACCCGGCTGCGGGCCGACATGCTCGCCGGCTACCCCGACTTCAAGGAGTCGCTGGTGCACGAGTACGTCGGCGTCCTGGACCACTTCAACCAGATCCTGTCGGCCACCTGCGACTCGTCCGCCGACGGGCTGGCCGCGTTGGAACTCGTGGACGCGGTGTACCGCAGGGAAGTGAGCGTGGCGCGATGAACCTGAACGAGGACGGCGGGAAGCGGGCCGTGCGCGGCACCCTGGTCAAAGTGCTGACGCACAGCCGGGTCGACCGCGGCATGCGGATGGAGGAGTTCGCGAGCAGGTGCGTCCGGCAGGGCGAGGTGCACGAGCTCGTCACCACCGACCAGACCGACGACGAGGCGGGCGCCCGGATCGACCGGGTGGGGTTCCTGGGCTTCGTGGAGGTGGACCGGGCCGGGGTGATCGACCGCGGCGACGAGCTGTGGATCGGCGGGCAGCTGGTGGGCACCGTGCTGGGCTTCGACTCGTGCCACTTCCCCAACCACTACAACGTGCTGGTCACCACCGCCCAGCTGGTGACCGGGCCGCAGCTGGGGCTCGCGCCCGAGGCGGACGTGGTGTTCCAACAAAAGCAACCGGCCCAGATCGGGGGATGAGATGCTCGACGAGATCCAGCGGCCCGCCGACCTGCGTGGCCTCAGCGGCCCGGACCTGGACGCGCTCGCCGCGGAGATCCGTGACCGGCTCGTGGTGGACGTGTCCCGCAACGGCGGCCACCTCGGCCCCAACCTCGGCGTGGTCGAGCTGACGATCGCGCTGCACCGCGTGTTCGACTCGCCGCACGACAGCATTGTGTGGGACACCGGGCACCAGACGTACGTGCACAAGATGCTCACCGGCCGGGCCGGGGACTTCGACGGCCTGCGCCGCAAAGGCGGACTGTCCGGCTATCCCAGCCGGCAGGAGTCCGAGCACGACCTGGTGGAGAACTCGCACGCGTCCACCGCACTGTCCTATGCGGACGGACTCGCGCGGGCGAACCAGTTGAGCGACAAGCAAGCCCACGTGGTCGCGGTCATCGGTGACGGCGCGCTGACCGGCGGTATGACGTGGGAGGCGATCAACAACATCGCGGTCGAACCGGACCGCCCGCTGATCGTGGTCGTGAACGACAACGGCCGTTCCTACGCGCCGACCATCGGTGGCCTCGCGGACCACCTGCGGGACCTGCGTCGAAGCGAAGCCGCGCTGTCGATGTACGAGAACGTCGGCCTGTCGTACATCGGACCGGTCGACGGTCACGACCGCGTCGCGGTGGAAGCGGCGCTGCACGATGCCCGGGATCGTGGTGAAACCGTGGTGGTGCACTGCGTTACGCAGAAGGGCCGCGGCCACGAGCCGGCCGAGCAGGACGAGCGGGACTGCTTCCACGCCGTGCGGGCGTCGTCCGCCAAGAGCTCCGGTCCAAGTTGGACAAGTGTGTTCGGCGAGGAACTGCTTGCCGCGGCGAGTGAACGGCCGAAGTTGGTCGCGCTGACCGCGGCGATGCTCGAACCCACCGGCCTGCAACCGTTGCAGGACAAGTTCCCGGACCGGGTGGTCGACGTCGGGATGGCCGAGCAGCACGCGGTCACGTCGGCCGCCGGCATGGCCATGGGCGGCCTGCACCCGGTCTTCTGCGTGTACGCGACCTTCCTCAACCGGGCTTTCGACCAGGTCCTGATGGACGTGGCGCTGCACCGGCTGGCGATGACGTTCGTGCTCGACCGCGCCGGGATCACCGGTGACGACGGGTCGTCCCACAACGGTGTGTGGGATCTCGCGGTGTTCCAGGCCATCCCGGGGATGCGCATCGCGGCACCGCGCGACCGGGTGACGCTGAACCGGCTGCTGACCGAGGCGTTGGACGTCGAGAACGGGCCGACGATGCTGCGGTTCCCGAAGGGCACGCTCGGCGCTGACATCCACGCGGTCGACCGGATCGTCGCTGAGGGTTCGAACGACCCGGTCGATGTGCTTGTGGCGCAAGGCGATGACGCGCTGGTGATCGCGGTCGGCGCGATGGCCGGGCCGTGCCTGGACGCGGCGATGCAGCTGGAGGCGCGTGGCATCGCCTGCACTGTGGTCGATCCGGGCTGGGTCAAGCCGGTCAACCCGGCGCTCGTCGAACTCGCCGAGCGGTTCGACGTGGTGGTGACCGTGGAGGACGGGATCCGGGCGGGCGGCATCGGTGAGGCCACTGCCGCGAGCATGCGCGACGCCGGGGTCGTGCCCGCCGAGCTGCGGGTTCTCGGCGTGCCCACGCGGTTCCTGGCGCACGGCTCCCGCGCGGAGCTGCTCGACGAATGCGGGCTGACCGCCGGTCGGATCGCCGACCAGATCGCCGAGGCGGTCACCGCGCACGCGGTCCAAGGGTCACTGGACGCCATGCTGGAGAAGGAAGTTCTGGGATGACAGCTATCAACTTGGGAACTCCCACCCCGGCCGCGACATCGCTGTCGCCGCGGCGCCGGTCCCGTCAGCTGATGGTGCGGGACGTGCCGGTCGGCGGCGACGCGCCGGTCTCGGTCCAGTCGATGACCACGACGCTCACCGCGGACGTCGACAAGACACTGCAGCAGATCGCGGAGCTGACCGCGTCGGGCTGCCAGATCGTCCGGGTCGCGGTCCCGTCCCAGGACGACGCCGAAGCGCTGCCGGCGATCGCGCGTAAGTCGCAGATCCCGGTGATCGCCGACATCCACTTCCAGCCGAAGTACGTGTTCGCCGCGATCGAGGCCGGCTGCGCGGCCGTGCGGGTGAACCCGGGCAACATCAAGAAGTTCGACGACAAGGTTCGCGAGATCGCGGCCGCGGCCAAGGACCACGGCACCCCGATCCGGATCGGGGTTAACGCTGGTTCACTTGATCCGCGCCTGCTGGCCAAGTACGGCAAGGCAACCCCGGAGGCGTTGGTCGAGTCGGCGTTGTGGGAGTGCTCGTTGTTCGAGGAGCACGGTTTCTCCGACATCAAGATCTCGGTGAAGCACCACGACCCGGTCGTGATGGTCAACGCGTACCGGCAGTTGGCCGCGCAGTGCGACTACCCGCTGCACCTCGGCGTCACTGAAGCCGGCCCGGCGTTCCAGGGCACGATCAAGTCCGCGGTGGCGTTCGGCGCGCTGCTGGCCGAGGGGATCGGCGACACCATCCGGGTGTCGCTGTCCGCGCCGCCGGTCGAGGAAGTCAAGGTGGGCACCCAGATCCTGGAGTCGTTGGGCCTGCGGGAACGGCGGCTGGAGATCGTGTCCTGCCCGTCGTGCGGCCGGGCGCAGGTGGACGTCTACCGGCTGGCCGAGGAAGTGATGACCGGCCTGGACGGGATGGAGGTCCCGCTGCGGGTGGCCGTGATGGGCTGCGTGGTCAACGGTCCCGGCGAGGCCAGGGAGGCGGATCTGGGGGTGGCGTCCGGCAACGGCAAGGGCCAGATCTTCGTCAAGGGCGAGGTGATCAAGACCGTGCCGGAGCACCAGATCGTGGAGACCCTGATCGAGGAGGCGATGAAGATCGCCGAGCGGATGCAGGACGAAGGCGTCGTGTCCGGCGAACCGCAAGTCACCGTCAGTTGAAGCAAAAGAAGGTGTAACCGATGGACAGTGTCCCCATCCGCCTGGACGTGACCGGCCCTGACGGTCGCGGCGGACCCTGGCAGCTCGCAGGCGAGCTGTACCTGCCGTCCGGTGAGCAGCCGGACACCGTGCAGGTGTTGTTGTCCGGCTTGACCTACGACCGGCGGTACTGGCGTGTGCCGGGCACGAGCGACTACGTACGGCACATGGTCGACGACGGGCACGCCGTGCTCGCACTTGACCGGATCGGCACCGGGCACAGTGGCCGCCCGCCAGCCGACCAGGTCACCGTGCAGGCCAATGTGGACACCCTGCATGAGCTCGTCCAGGCGCTGCGGGCCGGCATTCCCGGCATCCGCCCGTTCTCCCAGGTGATCGCGGTCGGGCATTCGCTCGGCACGGGCATCGCCATCATCGGCGCGGCCCAGTACCGCGACTTCAACAGTCTCATTCTGACCGGCCTGTCGCACACCCTCGGCCCGCTGTACCCGGACGCCGTGCAGTCGCTGCAGCCGGCCGCGGGGGAGCCCGAGGGGTACCTGACCACGCAGCCGGGCAAGCGAAGCGTGATCTACGAGGCCGAGGGCGGGGTGGACGAGCCGGCGGCCGAGTACCACGAGGCCACCAAGTCCACCGTGACCATCGGTGAGGGCGCGACCGTGGACGAGATCTACCGGCAGGACTACGCGGCTGCCGTGGACGTGCCCGTGCTGCTGGTGGTCGGCGCCCAGGACAAGCTTTTCGTCGGCGCCGAGAAGGAACGTGACTACTACCCGGGCGCGCCGGACGTCGAGCTCTTCGTCGTCCCGGACGCCGCGCACTCGATCAACGTCCACCGCAGTGCCCACCTGTGGTTCGCGGCGGCGTCCCGGCAGCTCGCCAAGTGGGCTGCGGAGTCACCTCACACAGCATCCCCCTACACCCCGTCGGCCTGAAGGAGGAATTCAGATGCCGGACCCCAAAAACAGCCTCCACGCCGTGGTTCTCGGCGGCGGCATCGCGGGAATGTGCGTGGCGGCCGCGCTCGCCCGGCACATGGCCAAAGTGACAGTGATCGAGCGCGACCTCTACCCCGACGGTCCGCACTGGCGCCGTGGCGTGCCGCAAGCCCGGCACACACACAATTTACTGGGCGCCGGCCAGCGCGCCCTGGATCGACTGTTCCCCGGTCTGCTGGCGGACTTCCGGGAGCAGGGCATCGTCGACGTCCGGATGCCCAAGGACATGCTGGCGATGATCCCGGGCGGCTGGATGGAACGGTTCGCCAGCAAGCACGTGGTGTTGTCCGGCACCCGCGACCTGATCGACTGGCGGGTACGCAACCACCTGATCAAGGTGCCGAACGTCGAGATCCGGCAGGAATGCGAGGCGTTGAGCCTGCTGTCGGAAGGGGACACGGTCGTAGGGGTGAAGCTGCGGGACCGCGATTCCAGCGCCAAGACGGGCTGGGGCGAGCCGTACAACTTCGCCGCCGACTTCGTCGTGGACACGACCGGACGCAACTCCAAGTCGGCGAGTTGGCTGGAGGAGTTGGGCTACGGCACGGTTGAGGAGAGTGTCGTCGACGCCCAGTGCGCCTACGCCACCTGCATCTTCGCCATCCCGCCGGACCACGAGGCCGACTGGAAGTGCATCGTCCTGCAGTCCACTCCGGACGTTCCGCGGCAGGGCATTCTCAACCCGATCGAGGGCGACCGCTGGATGGTCTCGGTGTCCGGGGTCGGCGGCGAACGTCCGCCACTCGACCACAAAGGCATGATCGAGTTCGCCAAGTCCTTGCGCAGCAGCGAGATCTACGACCACATCCGGAACGCCGAACCGCTCACCGAGGTGTACGGCTCGGGCCGGACCGAGAACAGGCGCAGGCACTACGAGCGGTTCGGCCGGTGGCCGGACCGGTTCGTGGTCACCGGCGACGCGGTCGGCTGCTTCAACCCCGCCTACGGGCAGGGCATTTCGGTGGCGTCGACCTGTGCCGTCGACATGGACGACGCGTTCGAGGCGGCCGGCACCCGGGACACCGGGCGGATCCCGGCCGGCCTGGCGGCCGATCTCCGCAAGCCGATCGCCCGCCGGGTGGACGGCGCGTGGATGCTCTCCGCCAACTCCGACCTGGTGTACCCGGGCGCCGCGCCCGGACCGCTGCCGCTGCCCGCGCGGCTCGTCGGGCGTTACATGGGCCGCCTGGTGCAGACGGCCGTCACCAAGGGGCCCGCGGCGATGGCCCTGCTCGACACGTACCACCTGCTGGCCCCACCCGAAGCCGTCTTCCGCCCGAGCGTCGTCCTTGACGTGCTGCGTGGCCCGAAATCCAAGGAGACCGCAGTGAGCGGCAATGGCGAGACCACCCGCCTGGTGAACCTGTACCGCAAGCGCGCCAAGAACTACGACATCATGTCCAACCGGCTGTACATCATCGGCCAGCGGACCATGCACTACAAGCACCTGGCGATCGACCAGCTGGCGCTGAAGCCGGGCGACACCGTGGTCGACGCCGGCTGCGGCACCGGCCACAACCTGCCGTACCTGTCGAAGGCGGTGGGCCCCAACGGGAAGGTGATCGGGGTCGACTTCACCGACTCGATGCTGAACCTGGCCGAGGACCGGGTCCGCGAGCACGAGCTGACGAACGTCACCCTGCAGCAGGCCGACCTGACCACGTTCGAGTTCCCGCAGAACGTCAACGCGATCATCGCCTGCTTCGCGCTGACCCTGATCGAGGGCTACGAGACAGTCGTGAAGAACGGCTACAAGGCGCTCGCGTCGGGCGGGCGTTGGGTGGCCCTGGACTACCGCCTGCCGGACTGGTGGCCGCGTGGTCTGGTGCCCGCTCTCGGCCCGGTCATCGCCCCCTTCGGCGGCAAGCCGGACATGCTGGTCAACCGCCACCCTTGGAAGGCGATCGAGCAGGGCGCCGACAAGACCCACACCCTGACCCGTTACGGCGGCTGGGTCTACGTCACCACCGGCATCGCCCCGTGACCTGAGGAGACCCCTTGTGCCGCGTCAGCCCCCCGGCGCGGCACAAGCCTTCTCAGCGTTTGGCGCCGAGGATGCCGTCGAGCATTCCCGGGTACAACGCGTCCAGGTCTTCCTTGCGCAGCGCGGTGATTCGTGCGGTGCCCTCGGGGTGGACATGGGTCACGCCGGCCTCACGCAGGACGCGCATGTGGTGGGTTCGGGTGGACTTGTTGACCGGCAGCGGGATCGCGCCGCAGGCGACCGGGATGCCGAGCCGGTTGAGTTCCCGGACGAACTGCAGGCGGACCGGGTCGGCCAGGGCGTGCAGGACCGCCTCGATGCGGATCTCCTCCCGGGTGGGATGCGGGAGCTCCTTCGTCTGGGTCATGGCGCCATTGTACGATATTCATCGTAACTTCAGGGTCGCTCAACCGAGTGTGCTGACATAGGCGAGCGCCGCGAGACCCACAGTCACGGGTAGCGCGAGCAGAACTGACCGACGTGTCGGTCGTGGCGCCGTACGCAGCAGGTGGACGCCCATCGGCAGGAACGCGACGCACAGTCCCACGGTCCCGATGACGGAGACCACTTCGGTGCCTTTCAGCACGCCGAGCGGCAACAGGCCCATCGCGGCGAGGGCGAGCGAGCGGATGAGTCCCATCGCCCGGCTGAGATACGCCGCGACCGCCAGGACGTACCAGCCGAACATGATCGTGAACGACAGGTAGCTGAAGAGATGCAGGTCCGGGTAGAAGTCGCTGACGAACTTCGCCGCCGCCGCCAGGCCCTGGTGTCGTGCCACGTTGACCGCGGCCTGGTCGACTCCGGCGTGGAACGTACGTTCGAACAGGCCGATGACCACCAGGGTGCCCGCCCACCCCGCCCAGGCTGGTCTCGTCTGACCGATCTTCCCGGCCAACGTGATCACGGCCGGCCACATCAGGACGTTCCCAGCCAGGAAACAGGTGTACGCGGCGGTCAGCAGGCCCGGGTGCTCGACGGCCGCGGCGAGCTGTTGTGGATAGAAGAAGTGGAACGGTGACCGCAGCAGTGTCCCGGTGAGCAGGAGCAACGGACCGAGAATCATCGAGGTTCCGCCGACCCAACGCCCCGGGAACCAGTAATCGCGTGCCATGCCACCGACGCTGTCAGTCCGGGCCTCGGTGCGGATCAGCCCGCTGTGGACACTTGCTGCGGGCACGGTCAGACCTGGGGATGATCCACCCTGGCCGGACGCGGCCCGCCGACCTGCACGGATACCGTAAGAGGCATGTCCTTCACCCGATGGCAGGTCGTCGACGACGTGCTGGTCGCCGCCGTTCTGCTGGCCGTGGACATCGGTGTCGCGGGCAATCTGCTCAAGGACCGGCCGGACGAGTCCTGGCGGCTCGTCGCGTCGATCGCGGTCGCGGGTGTGCTCACGCTGGGGTTCATGCTGCGCCGCCGGTGGCCCTTGAGTGTTCTTGTGGTCACTGTTTCGATATCGCTGCCGGCGGCCTTGCTGGGTGTGCTGTGGGATCCGTTCCTGGCCACCGTGTTTACGCTGTACACATACTCCTTGACCACGCCGTGGCGGCGGTCCCGTCAGATGGCGATGACCTGCGCCGGAGTGGTGGTCGTCGCGCTCGGCGTGGGCGAGCTGCTCCGGCCCGGCGAGGCATGGTGGTACGCGTTCGGCGTGCCGCTGCTGGCGTGCGCGTGGCGTTGGGGACGTAGCGCGAGTGACCGTGACGAGCTGGCGAATCGGCTGGAACGGCAGCGTGAGCACCAGGTTCTGGTCGACGAGCGGCTGCGGATCGCCCGCGAACTGCACGACGTGGTGACGCACGGGATGGGGTTGATCGCGGTCAAGGCGGGCATCGCGAACCACATCGCGAAAGACCGGCCGGAGGAGGCCCGCGACGCGTTGCGCGTCATCGAGGCGACCAGCCGGGAGGCGCTGACCGAGATGCGTAGGCTGCTCGGCGTGCTGCGGCAGGACGTCGAACTCGCGCCGACGCCCACTCTGGACGGTCTGCCCGAGCTGGCCGCGCGAGCGGCCACGGCGGGTGTCGACGTCGAGCTGACCATGGGTGACCCGCGGGACGTGCCGGAGCCCGTGCAGCTGGCGGCGTATCGGATCGTGCAGGAAGCCGTGACGAACGTGATCAAACACGCGGCCCCCGCTCGCTGCTGGGTCACCGTGCGGGCGGAGCGAGCCATAGTGTCCATCGAGGTGACCGACGACGGTCGCCATGCGAGCGTTCCCACGAGGGGCCACGGTCTCACCGGGATGCAGGAGCGGGTGGCGATGTACGACGGCGAGTTCGCCGCGGGACCGGACCCGGACGGCGGGTTCAAGGTGACCGCGACACTGCGCTTTGGGGGACCGGCGTGAGTGAGCCGATCCGGGTGCTCATCGCGGACGACCAGGCGTTGCTGCGGGCCAGTTTCCGCGCGCTGATCGACAACGAGCCCGGAATGACGGTCGTCGGCGAGGCGGCGACCGGCCAGGAGGCGGTTGACCTGGCGGTCGCGAAACTGCCGGACGTGGTGCTGATGGACGTGCGGATGCCGGAGATGGACGGCATCGAGGCGACCAGGCAGATCTGCGCCGCGGAGGCGACCAAGGGCACCCGCGTGCTGATCCTCACCATGTTCGACCTGGACGCCCATGTCTACGAGGCGTTGCGCGCCGGCGCGGTCGGGTTCCTGCTCAAGGACACCCAGCCGGCCGAGCTGTGCCACGGCATCCACGTGGTCGCGCGGGGCGAGGCGTTGCTGGGGCCGAGCATCACCCGCAGGCTGATCGCCGAGTTCGCCCGCCAGCCCGAACAGCCGCCGTCGCTGGCCCGTGAGCTGCGGGTGCTGACCGACCGGGAACGCGAGGTGCTGACGCTCATCGCTCGCGGCCTGTCCAACACCGAACTGGCGGAGCGGCTGCGGCTGTCGCTGGCCACCGTGAAGACGTACGTCGGCCGGCTGCTCGCCAAACTGCACGCCCGCGACCGGGCCCAGTTGGTGATCATCGCCTACGAGTCGGGCCTGCTCGGCCGGTGATACCTGATCGGGTGTGATCGTCGGTTTCGGCAGGTCGGATGATCGAGGTCTTCTTACGCTTGGTTCGTGTTGGCGAACCGGAAGTCCGTCGTCGCCCTGCTGGTCGCCGGGCTGACTGTGGCGTCCGGGTCGCTGGGCGCGGCCGACCCGCTGCCGGGTGGGCTGGGGCCGTGCGTGCCTGGCAAGTGCCCGGATCCGTACCCCGGTCTGGGCAATGGGCCGTTCGCGGGCCGGGACAACGGCATCAGCGTGTTCGTCGGCAAGGACTTCCTGGTTCGCAACGCGGCCGCGGAGGCCGAGGGGCGCGTGGTCGTGCTGGGGAACTTCGACCAGAACAAGGCCCAGGGCGTGTCCCGGCTCTACAACGTGGGGGTGGCCGGGGTCGGGTCGCGGGTGCCGCCGGACGACGGCGCCGACTGGTTGGTGGCGGGCGGGAACGTGACTGTTGCGGCCGGGCAGGCGCTGGACGCGCGCGGCGACTCGGCGCAGGGCGGGGTGGTCCGGTACGGCGGCACGACCAGCGGCGAGATCATCGCGAAGCAGGTCGTCCAGGACCCGAAGGCAACCGAGCCGTACGCGTCCCTGAGCCCGGCTTTGCATGACGCCAGCCAGTGTTACGCCGATAACCGCCCGGCCACAGGCACGGTGAAGAACCTGGGGTACGCGACCACGTTCACCGGCGACGGCACCTCGAAGCTCCAAGTGTTCACTGTGGACTTCGACCTCGTGAGCAACTCCGGCGGGCAGCAAAGCCTTTCGTTCACCGGCATCCCGGCCGGGGCGACCGTGCTGGTGAACCTGACCGGCGCGAGCCGGAAGATCAGCGTGAACTCGATGACCGTCCCGTTCCAGGACCGTCTACTGTGGAACTTCGCGGACGCGACGGACGTCTCCATCGGCGGTACGGCGCAGTTCGAGGGCAGCGTGCTGGTCGGCAATCCGGCCAGTCAGACCACCGTGTCGACGGCCGGGATGGGCGGCCGGTTCTTCACCACCGGCGGCCTGACCCACGGCGCGTCCGGGTCGAACGGGCAGGAGTTCCACGCGTACCCCTTCAACGGCGACCTGCCCGGCTGCGGCAAGCCCGGGATGTCGATCAAGAAGTCGGCGGACAAGCAGACCGCGAACCCGGGTGACACCGTCAAGTACAGCGTGGTGCTGACCAACACCGGCCAGACGGATCTGACCGGCGTCAAGGTGACCGACGACCTGTCCGGTGTGCTGGACGACGCCGACTATCTGAACGACGCCTCGGCGAAACCGATCGCCGGGTCGTTCTCGTTCGCCTCGCCGAAGTTGACGTGGACGGGAAACCTGCCGGTCGGCGCGTCGACGACGTTGTTTTACAGTGTAAAAACCAAGAGTCCGGATCCGGGCGACCGTCACCTGCGCAACGGTGTCTCGTCGGACGTTCCAGGCCCCTGTGAGCCGAACTGCACGACCGACGTGCCGGTGGTGGATCCGACGACCACCCCGACCACCCCGCCCACCTGCCCGCCGGGGTCCACCGACCCCGGGTGCGGCACCACCACCCCGGACACCTCGGTCCCCCCAGGACCCGGACCGAACCCGGGACCAGCGCCGGACACACCCGAGGCCATGGCGTGGACGGGTGTCTCGGTCATGCCGTTCCTCGATGTGGCGGCGGCTTTGATCCTGGCCGGCGTGCTCCTCATCACCGTCACCCGGCGACGCGCTGGTTGAACCTGACGCCGCGTCAGGTTCTACGGTCGTGGCGTGAGCGACCGTCGGTGGAGCATCGGGGAGTTGGCCAAGGCCAGCGGTGTCACGGTGCGCGCCTTGCACTACTACGACCAGATCGGGCTGGTGTCGGCGGGCGAACGGACCGCGTCCGGACACCGGCGGTACGTCGAGGCGGACGTCCGCCGGCTGTACCGGGTGCGGGCCCTGCACGGGCTGGGGCTGACGCTGGAGGAAGTGGCCGCCGTGCTGCGGGACGGGGCGGAGGATCTCGGCTCGCTGCGTGACCTGCTGTCCGCCCAGCTCGCGGACCTGGAGATCCAGGCCGGCCGGATCAAGGAGTCCGCGCAGCGCGTCCAGAGCCTGCTCGACCGGCTGGCCGAGGCCGAACTGCCGGCGCCGGAACAGTTCCTGGCCACTTTGGAGCCGATGCCGGTGGACGTCGGCCGGTACCTGACCCAGGCGCAGTTGGCGACCGTCGCCGAGCGGGCCGAGGAGTTGGGCAGGGACGCGACCGAGTCGTTGAAGGCCGACTGGGTCGACGTGTTCACGAGGCTGCGGCGACACGTGCTCGACGGGACGCCTGTCGAGGACGCCGAGGTGCGGGCGTTGGTGGCGCGATGGCAGAAGATCGCGGCCGCGTTCCACACCGACGACCCGCGGTTCGAGACGGCGATCAGCGCGCTGTGGCAGGACAACCGGGCCGAGATCGGTGCGCAGCTCGACCGGCGCGTCGGCTGGTCCGGTCCCGGTGGCACCGCCGAGGTCATCGACTACCTACGCCGGGCGCGCGCCGCCCGCGACAACGAGGGGACCTGAATGGACGTCGACAACTGGCTCAGGGAGAACACCGACCCGCTACGGTCGATCGACCCGGAGACCGCCGACTACGCCGACCTGGAGCCGTTGCGGGACATCGTCGGCGACGCCCGGGTGGTGGCCATCGGCGAGAGCACGCACAGGGTGCACGAGTTCTACCAGATCCGCCACCTGGTGACCCGATTCCTGGTCGACGAGATGGGATTCACCGCGTTCGTGATGGAATCCGGGTTTCCGGAAGGTTGGGCGGTGAACGACTGGGTGCTGGGCGGCGACGGGGATCTCGACCATCTGCTCGGCACCGGAGTCACGTATCACATGGGGAAATGCGCGGAAATGCGGGATCAGCTCCGGTGGATGCGTGATCACAATCGCACGCATGCGGAGAAGATCCATTTCTATGGCATGGATGTGCCGGATTCCAGTGCGTCCGCGTTGCCCGGGGTTCGGGCCGCGTTGTCGTTCTTGGACGACGCGGATCCGGCGTACGCGGCCGCGGTCCGTGAACGTTTGCTGCCTTTGTTCGACTATCTGCCGACCGACCGGACGGGATTGGCCTGGTCCGCGCCCGCGCTGCAGGCGTATATGGCCCTCGGTGTCGCGCATCGATACGAACTGACCGCTCGGATCAGCGAGTTGACCGAACGGCTGCAGGCTCTGCGCGTCCCTTATTCGACGGTCGACCCAGATCGGGCCGACATCGCGTTGCAGTGCGCGGTCACCGCGAGGCACGCGGACGCTTTCCTGGCCAACATGGCCACGGGCGCGGAACGCACCTACCGCGGCGCGAACGTCCGGGACGCGGCCATGGCGGACAACGTCGAATGGATCCTCGAACGGGAAGCACGCGTCGTCATCGGGGCCGCCAACGGGCATCTGCAACGCTGGCCCTACCGCGTGCCGCCGATCATCAACGAGGACCAAGTCGTGCTCGGTCAACACCTGGCCCGCTCGCTCGGCGACGAGATGGTGGTCATCGCGACCACCTACAACGGCGGCCGGATGTTCACGCACCGCCTGATTCCCGGTGGCCGGCCGGGACACACCGAGGTGTTCTTCGAGGACACCGGCCCGTTCACCGAACCCGACAGTCTGGACGTGCTGCTCGCCACCACCGGTGACCCGCTGACAATGCTCGACCTGCGCAAGGTTCCGGATCACGGCCCGGTCGCCGACCGGTTCGCCGAGATCGACTGCACTGTGCAGGGCCCGTACAAACAGCTGGTGAGTCCCTTGACGGCGTTCGACGCCGTCGTGCACATCGACAAGGTCACTCCCTGGCACACCTTCATCGACATCCCGGCTGAGGATCCCTAGGGGTTCTGGACGACGAACGGACCTACCTGGGGACTACCCGGACGGGAAGGCTGGGCTGCGTCTGATACGGATTCGAGAGAGGTGCGCCAGATGCGCAGACTAGCTCTCCGAAGAGCCGCGGCCCTCGGGGCGGCCGCGGCCCTGATGTTCGGTCTACAATGGACAACCGCAGCCACGGCGTCGGCGCAGCCCGAGGTCCAGGCCGATGTTGACAACCACAGCGTCGACAACCGAGGCGCGACAGCACAACCCACCGACCGGCAACGGACGCTCGCCGACGGGGGCAGCACGACCGTCCGATGGAACCGGTACGGCACACCCGCGACGCTTGTGCCTCGGGCAGACGCACAGCGCCGCCTGGCCGCGGCCGATCCGGTGGCGACCGCCCGCGGTTTCCTGAGCGACAACAAGGACACGTTCGGCCTCGACCAGGCCGCCATCGACGGCATGGACGTGCTGGTCAGCCGCCCGATGGGGCAGGGCTCGTACGTGATGCTGCGGCAGCGGTTCGGGTCGATGCCGCCCGTTCTCGACGGGCTGGCCGCGTTCGGCATCCGCGACGGCGCCGTCCGGTTCCTGACCTCCACCCTCAGCCCGCAGCACAGCGAGCCACAGCCGGCGACGATCTCCCCGAACGACGCCCTGGCCTCGGCCGCGTCCGACGCCAACCTGTCCGTGCAGGCGTTGACGACCACGAACGTGCAGTTGGGCGCGGTGCCGATGCCCGACGCGGCGCCGCGAGCGGCGTACCAGGTGGTCACGGTCGGCGACACCGAGGGATACACCAGCTATGTGGACGCCCGGACGGGCAAGCTGCTGTATCGCGAAAGCATCGTGGACAATGACAGCGACCCTGGCAAGACCGCCAACCCGGACTGGGCCGCGTTCCCGTCGAACCCGCCCACCAACCATTCGTCCCGCGACACCCGGGTGAAGTGGTGCTTCGTCCAGGCGCCCGGATGCGAGCGCGCGGTCAGCGCCGCCAATGACGGCTCCGCGTGGGACACCGTCGCAGGGGTGCCAAGCCTGACGTCGGCCGGCAATTCCGAGCGCGGCACCGAGAAGTGGGACGACCTGGCCGGCGGCACCGCGGGGACGCGTACGTCGACCACCTCGCCGACGCGTGACTACGTGTACCCGTGGACCAACCAGTGGTTCAACTCGAAGTGCGACCCGGCGGTGTTCGCCAGCCCGCAGCAGAACGACATCGACGCGGCCCTGGCGAACCTGTTCGCCATGCACAACCGGATGCACGACTGGTCGTACCGCCTCGGGTTCACCGAGGAGACCTGGAACATGCAGGTCGCCAACGGCACCCACAGCGGGCTGGGCGGCGACGCCGAACGCGGCCAGGCCCAGTCCGGTGGCCGCGCCGGTGGGGCGCCGCCGGCGTTCCCGTCACGCAACAACGCCAACCAGGCCACGCCGCCCGACGGCGTCCCGCCGACCACGAACATGTACCTGTGGGAGCCCACACCCGGCGGTTTCTACGCGCCTTGTGTGGACGGCGACTACGACATGTCCGTCATCGCGCACGAGTACAGCCACGCGATCAGCGGCCGGATGATCGCCGGCCCGAACAGCGGGTGGGTCGGCCAGCAGGCGAACTCGATGAACGAGTCGACGTCCGACCTGTTCTCCATGGAGTACCTGTACGAGTACGGCTTCCGCGCGGCCGGCGACACACCGTTCGTCACCGGCGGGTACGTCACGGGCAACAAGCGTGTGGGCATCCGTGACTACGACATCAGCCGCAACCCGCTCAACTACAGCGACTTCTCGTTCGACCTGACCGGGCCGGAAGTGCACGCGGACGGCGAGATCTGGAACGCCACCAGCTTCGCCGTGCGCCAGGCGATGGTCGACAAGTACGGCCTCGCCACCCCGGCGATCCAGCGGCAGTGCGCCGACGGCCAGCGGCCGGTCGACCGCTGTCCGGGCAACCGGCGCTGGGTGCAGCAGACGTTCGACGCGTTGCTGCTGAACGCGGCCGGCGCGGTCAGCTTCGTCGACATGCGGGACGCCATCCTCGCGGCCAACGACGTCCGGTTCGGCGGCGCGGACGTGCCCGAGCTGTGGAACGCCTTCGCCCAGCACGGCCTGGGCAAGGATGCCACGAGCAAGGGGACGAACGACCTCGCGCCGATCCCGAGCTTCGCGTCCCCGTTCGCCAAGAACGTGACCGTCCGGCTGGTCACCCCCGGCCCGGCCCGGCTGTACGTGGGCGACTACGAGGCCAGATCCCGTGCGGTGGCCGACACCGATCCGGCCACGCCACTGCCCGACACCCTGCAGATCGCGCCGGGAACATACGACTTCACGGTCGCCTCGGACGGCTTCGGCAGCGTCCGGATCCGGCGCACGATCCACGCGGGCGACAGGGAACGGTTGCAGCCGTTGATGTTCCGCAACTTCGCGGCGAAGAGTATGGGTGCCACGGCCACAGGTGACGGCGTCAACCTGGACAAGCTGATCGACGGCACCGAGGCGACCGACTGGGCGTCCGTCGGCTCGCCTGTCGCCGGGAAGAACGTCCGGATCCAACTCGCCGGCGACCGGCCCCACCTGGTGAACCGGGTGCAGGTGAGTGCCTTGCTGCGGCCCGCGATCGCCGGCGACGCCGACGTCGGCGGGCAGAACAGGTTCACCGCGCTGCGGCAGTTCGAGATCCTGTCCTGCAACACGGCGTTCGGCAAGAAGTGCGAGGATCCGGCGGAGTACCGGCACGTCTACACCAGTCCGGCCGACGCGTTCCCCGCGGACATACCGCGGCCGGTCGCACCGGACCTGACCATGCGGTCGTTCCGGATCCCGCCGACATTCGCGACAAACCTGATGGTCCGCGTGCTGAGCAACCAGTGCACGGGCACGCCCGCGTACGCCGGTCAACAGCACAACGACCCACGGTCGAACAGCGACTGCACCACAGGCAACCCCACCGTGGCGCAGACCGTCCGGATCGCCGAGTTCCAGGCGTTCCTGTTCTAGCGACCCTGTTCTAGCGACTGTGCGCTCTCGTGTCCGCCGCGTCGGACACGAGAGCGCATGTCAGTGGCTGGGTGCCTCGGTCGGTAGCGAGTCGACCAGCAGCTCACCCGGCGGCTGGGCGTACATGTTGTCCCAGACCGGGAAGTTGTGGGCCTTGCGCATCTCGTTGTACTCCTTGATGAACTTCCGTTCGTCGCGGATCAGGCGCATCGCGTGGTCGACGTCGGGGACGTTCTTCGCCTTCAGTTCGGCGATGATGTCGGCTTCGTCCAGCGCCTGGGTGTTCACGTCCGGCACCACGGACTTCCGGCCGGTGCGGGCGGCGACCCAGGTGCCCTCCTTCTCGATCAGGCCCTTGGCCACGTCGGCGGGGACGCCGGAGCTGACCAGTTTCTGGACCTTGGCGATCGCTTTCGTGAGATACGGGGACGCCACCTCGATCCCGGCGAACCCGACCGCGGCGATTGCACCACCCTGCGCGCCCTTCGCCAGCGTGGTCATCACGCCGTCGGAGAGGCCGTTGCGCCAGGTGTCGTCCGAGCCGACCGCTTCGACCATGCTGGAGAACCCCTCGGTGGACGCGCCTTCGATCAGCGCCGTCTTGATGTGCAGGGCCTTCTGGCCCTCCCAGACCGCCTCGGCCGCCTTGCGTCCCTGCATCACCATCGCGTCCTGGTACTCCTTGGAGACCAGACCCCTGATCACCGACGGCGCGACCACTTCGACGATCCCGTCGATCGCACCCACCGCGAAGGCGTTCGCGCCGTCGTTGCCGAAGACGTCGAAGCTGGAGCCCTTCGTGAACCGCTGCACGCCGACCCTGGCCATGCCACGGGCGACCGCGGACACGCCGACCCGCACCGCCACGCTCTCGAAGATCGGCAGCAGCTCGGCGATCGCGGCCACGCCGGCACCCGCGGTGAAGTACGCGATGATCGAGCCGACCGCCAGGCCGATGGCCTGGGCGGCGTAGTCGTTCAGGGTGTCCCTGGTCCTGATCATCGACTCGGCCGACGCGACCACGCCGCTGCTCAGCGCGTTCAGCTTCGCCGCGTCCTCTGGGCCGGGTGACATGTTCGTCGGCGCGTCCTGGACCGCCCAACGCAGTTCGCGCTGCTCGTCCTTGAACGCGTCGTACACGTTCAGGCTGCCGTCGAGCATGCCCGTCGCCTCTTGCTCCTCCTTGGAGTAGTTGAGCGTCAGCTTCGCGCGTTCGACCGGGTCCATGCCTTCGGCGCCGGTCAGCAGCATCCGCAGCGCCTTCGCGTACTCCTTGGCGCTGAGCTTGTTGCGCATCAAGCCGTTCAGGGTGGCCGCGTCCTTCGGGTCCTGCTTGAGGATGTCCACCCGCTCCGGCGTGGTGGCGTGCTTCTCGAGCAGGTTGAACACGTAGTCCTCGTCGTCGGTCATGCCCTGCATGGCCAGCCGCAGCCGCTGGTCCAGGGTGCCGGTCAGGATGGTCTGCACGCCGCCGAAGTCGCCGCCGAGTTTCCTGACCAGCAGGTCGATGAACGGGTCGCCGACGGCCTGGAGCCCGGCGGTGTACGCGTCGGCGAACATCTTCCGGTCGTCACCGACGGCCTCGTGCAGCACTTTCAGGATCTTGGTGCTGTCGTCGGCGCCGGCCGCCTGCAGGCGCTGGACCGCGGTCGGGTTCTCGGCGAGCAGCGCCCTGAGCCGTTCCCGGTCGTCCGCGTCCATCTCCTGCAGGTACTCGTTGTTGATCTGGGTCACTCGGACGGTCTTCTTCTCCTCCGGGGACATCCCCATGATCCAGTTGTAGACGATCGACATGTCGTCCTTGAACTTGAGCGCCAGCTTGACCCGCTCGTTCAGGCCGATCTCGCCCTTGGTCAGCAGCATCCGGGCGAGGAACTCGTGCTTGTTGTTCAGCAGGCTGAGGTCGGTCACGTCGGTGGCGTCGCCGGGGAACGACATCCCCAGCCAGAACGCGTAGTCGCCTGGGTAGTAGGTCTCGAAGTCCTTGCACAGCCCGGGTTTGTCGGACGTCTTCTGCACCACCCCGAGGACCCCTTCCCAGTCCGCCGAGACGGTCCCGGTGTGCATGGCCGCGTCCATCTGGTCCACCGGCCGGAACTCGCCGAACGCCAGCAGCGCGTTGATCTCGATACTGGTGGCCTTCTTCTTCAGCCACTTGCTGTCCAGGATGCCGGCGATCAGCGAGGTCTTCTTGTTGGGCAACGTGATCGCGGTGATCCCGGCGAAGTGCTCCTGGTACTCCGACACGAAGATCGCGTCGGCCTCCTCGGTCTTGTCCTTCATCCCCAGCAGCACCCGACGCATCGTCTCCAGGTCGAAGTCGGTGCCGTAGAGCGTGAAGAACAGCTTGTCGGCCGGCCGCAGCTCGCCGAACCGCCAGTACGCCCAGCCCCGCACCCCGTCCGGCACTCCACGGCCGAACAGGTCCGCCTTGACCGTGGTGCTGAACTCCTTCTGGTAGTCCGCCTCCATCTCGGCGGTGTGCGAGCGGTTCTGGTGGATGAAGTCGAACAGCCGTTCGCCGCCCGCGCCCGGCTCGCGGGGCCCGCTCGGGTCGTACTTGATGTACTCGTTGAGCTTCTTCACCCGGGCCAGCTGCGGCGGATCGGCGTTGGGATCGGCCGGCACGGTCGACTGGTTCGGCTCGCGTCGCACCATGAGCGCCCGCCCGACCGCCTGGTTGCCCGCGGTGGTCTGCAGGGCGAGCAGTCCGGTGTGATCACGGACCGGCGGTCCGGCCTGCCCGGCGGACGGCTCGCCGGCCAGGTCAGTGTCGGTGTCTCGGTTGTCGAGTGATCGCATCGTGGCCTCCGTCCTTGAGCATAGGTTCGTCCCAAATCTGTCGGCCCGTCACAATGCACTGCCCTAAGAGGCGGCTGGGATCGCCTCTTGGGGCGTCACATCCCGCAGTGCGTCCAGCAGGTTGTCGATCTCCTCCACCGAGTTGTATCCGTGCGGGGAGATCCGTAGGGCGTTGCCCCGGGATCCGCAGACGATGCTCCGGGTTTTGAGCGTCTCGTACAGCCGGTTCGGGTCCTGGCCGGGGATCCGGAAGCTCAGGATGGGGGAGCGGTGCCCGGCGGAACGATCCGAGATGAGTTCCGCGCCGAGTCGTTCCAGGCCTTCGCAGGCGTGGTCCAGCAGGTTCCGCACGTGCGCCCAAATGGCCTCGGGGCCGGCTTCCAGGAGCATGCCGATGGACGTGCCCAGGCCGCTGATGCCGGCGATGTTGGGCATTCCGCCTTCGAACCTGCGGGCGCTGTCGTCGTAGTCGAACGTGAGGTTGTCCCATTCCTCGCGGTGCCGCATGGAGTTCCACCCCGGCTCCAGCGGCGTCAGCAGATCCCGGCGGTCCGCGCGGACGTAGAACAATCCACTTCCCTGCGGGCCGAGCAGCCATTTGTGCCCGTCCGCCATGGCGAAGTCGATACCCCACCGGTCCAGCTCCACCGGCAGGACACCCAACCCCTGAATCACGTCCGCGCACAACAACGCCCCCACGTCACGGCACAGCTCCGCCAGCGCCGGCAGGTCGATCCGCCATCCCCGCCGGAACTGGATCCAGCTGACCGCGACGACTTTCGGCGCGGGTCCGGTCCTGATCACCTCGGCCAACGAGTCGATGGACACCCGTTCCTCGACCCCGACGGGTTCGACCAGATCGACCTGAACCCCCTTGGCCTGTAACGCGGTCCACGGATACAACGTTGACGGGAAGTCACGGTTCACCACCACGACGCGGTCACCTGGCCGCCACGCCAACCCGTTCGCCACGAAAGCGACGCCTTCGGTCGTGTTCTTGACGAAAGCGACGTCCCGACTGGGCACGCCCATCAACTGTGCGCCTCGAACGCGCGCCTGTTCGACGGCCTCGCTGTGTACTCCCCAAGCGAGTTCGCCGTCGTCAGCCAGTTCCCGCGACCGTTGGGTGACGGCTTCCATTGTGGGGGTGGCAATGGGGCCCATACCGGCGTTGTTCAGGTACGACCACTTGGCCGTCACCGGAAACCGGCCGGGCGCCAAGGGCGGTTGTGTGTCGGGCATGGCGGAAGGATAGAACGATGTGGACACCGTGTCCACATCGTTCCGCGCTCAGACCATCGCGTTGCCGTTCGCCGACGACTCCGGGACCTGCTGCAGCACGTCCCAGTGTTCGACGATCCGGTCGCCGTCGAGGCGGAAGACGTCGGCGACGGCACTGCCGCGGTCGGTCGGCGAGAGCTTCATCAGGCTGTGCGTGACAACCAGGTCCCCCTCCGCGACGACCCGACGAATTTCGAGACTGAGCTCGGGGAACTGCCGGACGAATCCAGTCAGCGCGACGACTGCGCCTGCCCGGCCGTCGGGCACGCTGGGGTTGTGTTGGGTGTAGGGCTCGCCCAGATACTTCTCGACCGCGGCCTCCGGCTGCTTCTCGTTGAAGGCCAGATGGAGAAAGTCCTGGACGGTCTGCTTGTGGCTCAAGGTGATTGTCCTTTCAGTACTCGCTCGGTCTGACGCCCGCGTTTCACACCGCCACTGAACCGCCCGGATCCGCCGCTGGAGAAGGATCGATCCGGTCCGGCCCGATACCCTGCGGGTATGGCCGATATCGAGGTGCGGGAACTGCGGTATTTCCACGCGGTCGCCGAGCAGCTCAACTTCACCCGAGCCGCCGAGGTCCTGGGGATGGCCCAGCCACCCCTGTCCCGGGCGATCAGGCAACTCGAACGACGGCTCGACGCCCAACTCTTCGACCGTGACGGCGGGCGCGTGACGTTGACCACCGCCGGCCAGGTCCTGCTCCAGGAAGCCGACCGCGTGCTCGACGCGGTGTCCGCCGCCGCACTACGCACCCGTCGAGCAGCCCAACCGACTCCCACTCTGGTCGTGACCGCGAAACCGGGCGTGGCCACGGACCTGCTGCGCCAGATCACCGCCGCCTGTGCCGAGTTGCCCGAACCGCTGACCATCGAAACCGTGGTCAGCGGCTACGGAGAACAGGCGAACCTGGTGCGCACCGGCCGGTCTGACGTGGCCCTGGTCGGCTCACCCGACGACCACACCGGACTGGATCTCGAACCAATGATCACCGAACCCCGGGTCGCCGCCCTCCCCGCGGATCACCCCCTCGCCCGCCGGACCACCCTGATCTGCCAGGACCTCATCGGCCTACCCACCCCGCAATGCCCACCCGGCACTCCTGCGGCAATGCGCGACTACTGGGCGGGAATGGACCGGGTGCTGTCGCCGACGATCGTCCCCAATGGACCCCTGGTCCGCGACAGCGCACAGCTCCTGGAAACCGTCGCACTCGGCCAGGCGGTCGCCCTCATCCCCACCTCCCTCGCCGACCGCAACCGCCGCCCCGACATCGCCTACCGCCCAGTGCGCGACGCCAGCCCGTACACCCTCGCGATCGCCTGGCGATCCGGCGTCAACGACCCGTCGATAGCCCGCCTGGTGCGGATCGCGATCGACCTCACCAGCGACCGAGCCATCCAGGCGGCTGGTCTTAAAGACCCCAAGCCCAGGTTGGTAGGTCTTGAAGATCTCCGGAACCCGGGGTGAGCGGATTCAGTTTGAACCCACGCCTCGCCCGCTTCATCCACCAGACGTTCAGGTTGCCTGAGACGTCATAGCCGTTCAGCTGGTATCAGCACGGTTACTGTCATGGTGACCGGGCTGAGTGCTGCTCGGCGCTTCAGGCGCCTCCGGCTCGTTTTCAGACCACGCGATGCATCGTCACATGCAGGAAGCATGCATACTACTCCACAGTTGATAGTGCCGCGCATCGGGTGTGACAGAGTATGAGCCGATTGTAGGACAAACGTCAAGTTTTGCCAGTAACACTCGAGGAGCCAATGAAGAACAGGGTTGACTGGACAGACGAGCGCCTCGGGTCATCTGTCTATGAAGACATGATCAGTGTGCTCATCAGCCGCCTTCACCCAGAGGCGCAGCGAATTGACGGTGCTGGCGGCGACGGCGGCAGGGACGTGCAGCTTCCGCTGCCAACCGGACTTGAGATCTTTGAGCTCAAGCGTTTCGTCGGGCGTGTTGGAAGGAGTCAGCGCGCCCAAATTGCACGTTCACTCAAGCGGGCGGCAGCTCGCAATCCGGTCGCCTGGTATCTGGTCGTCCCGATTGACCATACCGACGGTGAACTGCAATGGTTCAACGACCTCAAGGCCGAGTACTCGTTCCCGTGTATTTGGCGAGGTAAGACTTGGCTTGACGACCACATGGCCGCACACCCCAACCTCCCGCGCTACTATTTGGAGGGTAGTAAAGAGGTTATCTACGACCTGCTCAAGCAAGTTAACGATGAGAAAGCTGCACTGACGAGGGGCGTGCCCGAACTCGTGGAGCGAGTGCGGGCGCTTAAAGATCAGTTGAACGAACTCGATCCGCACTATGAGTTCGGCTTCGGTATCCATCCGGACGGCTCGGTAAATATAACGGTTACGCCGTTCTATCGCGGAGTCGAAAAGGATCGCGCTATCACTCTGGGTGGTGCGTTCGAATTTCCCGATACCGAGGAAGGTAAGAAAGCTGCCCAGACGTTTGAAGATGCCTTCAACTATGGTACGCCAGCAACTGTACCCGGCGGATACATAAAGGACCTCAAGTTCGACGTGCCGCTGGCGGTCAGCAGCAATTACGAAACGGGTGGGCTACAACTTGGTGCCGCCATCAACATGGCCGCGGAACAGCTCCATGCAGTGCTCCGCATCCAAGATGCAGATGGATTGGTAATTGCACAGATTCCACTGAGGAGCACGGAGAGCACTGCTGGACTTCGCGGCGGAGAGCTGAAGTTTGTCGACCTTACGTGCGTCATGAACGTGACAACTCGCTTCGACGTTCCCACAAGGCGCCTCAACGTACACTACAATTTTCATCAGCCGGAAAACTGTCTGCCTGGCGTGCTGTTGCCAACAGTGCATTTTCTCGGACAGATGCGGCCCGGGCGGCACATGACCATCGTATTGAACGGGCATGAGGCCGGGCCACCTATTGAGATCCCAGCGTCTGAGGCTGATGAGTTCTCCGACATGGCCAGTCTCTTGCGCCTACTCGCCGACATTCAGCACGTTAGTGGTGTCTACTTCGCGGTCCCGCAAGGACTCTCCAGCGAAGAAATGCGATCCCTTAACGTTGCCCACGCGTACCTCACCAACAAGGTAGTCACGCACCAATGGTCTGAGACCAGCTTTCATACGACGGTCGAAGGTCTCTCGTCACCGAATATTCGTCGGCTCGGCATGGAGAGAGAAGTACGAAATATGTGGCTCCAGTCACCCCTGGTGGTAACACTGGGCAATGAAGCGTACACGCTCGGGGTAGTTCGACGTGTGATGGCGAGTGTGTGCGTCAAGAGGTGGCCCAAGATTCCAGAAAATGCGACGCCAGACACTGAGGTTTCGATCGATTTGGAACCAGGTTCAGACGCTTCTGTGTCGGTGTCAATGGTGTCAACCGGCGGGTTGAGCTAAAGTCCGGCTCAGCAGATTCTTTCCGTCGATTGGGATAGATACGCAGCTACTCGGCTATCTGACATCTTGATTCCGAACTCCCCAGCTGATGACAGGAGCACCAGTGCCCCTTCGAAGCACCACCACAGTCTTCCGCACCTACGATGGCTTGCAGCTCGTCGGCACGGTCACCAGTCCGGAGAACAGGACGGATCAGGCCCTGGTCCTCGTGCACGGCGGGGGCGTGACTCGTGAGGAAGCCGGCTTCTTCCGTCGTCTAGCCGATGGTGTGGGCGAGGCAGGTGTAGCCTCGCTACGCTTCGACCTTCGCGGACACGGTGAAAGTGAGGGCCGCCAGGAGGACCTGACGCTCTCGGCGGTCCTCAACGACATCCAGGCCGCCATCGAGCACGTGCGGGAAACGACCGGTGCCACCGCTGTCAGTCTCTTCGGTGTCAGCTTCGCTGGCGGCATCTGTGGCTACTTCGCGGCGAAGCGTCCGGAGTTGGTCGACCACTTGGTGCTGGGCAACCCGCTGTTGAACTACAAGAAGCGCTTCATTGACGACAAGCCGTATTGGCACGACAACCGGATCGACCAAGCCGCAGGCAAGGAGCTGGCTGAGCAGGGGTATGTGGCGCACTCGCCGACGTTCAAGCTTGGCCGAGCGCTCCTCAACGAGGTCTTCTGGCTCCAGCCGGATACGGTGCTCGGCGAGATCCAGGCGCGGACTTTGATCATCCACGGCACCAAGGACACCTTCATCCCCGTGGACTCTTCACGCGCAGCTGCTTCTCAGTTGAGGTGCGAGCACAAGCTGGTCGAGATCAAAGGAGCCCAACATGGCTTCGCCATCCGTAACGATCCGACCTATGTGGACCCGCAAAGCCAGGCGTGGCAAGCGTTTGTGATCCGCACCGTCGCGGAGTGGATCACCAGCAAGACACGTACTTAAGGCCTTAGTGCGGCATTCGTTGGCAGCTTGGTCTTTGAGACTGTTGTGTGGACATGACTTCCCGCAACTCCCGCACAGCCACCCGCCCTTGCCATGGCTGCAAGGTCTCCAGCACTTTCTGTAGTTCTGCCGTGGTGCGTCCGGAGTTAGTCTCCGCTGCCAGCGGCCAAGCAACCAGACCGACACGTGCCGCTTCGTCCGGTTCGCCGCCCAATGCCAACGCCGAGGCCATGAGTGCTGAGAAGTAGCCGTAGTCGCGAGTCGAGAACTGCTCGTTCTGGAGCCACTGCTGGTACAGCTCAGCAGCACGCTGCGGCTGGCCCGCTTCGGTATGGCAGATGGCCATCTGCATTCGAAGCAGCGTGGCGTTGTAGTGCGCACCGAGCTGCTCGCCCTCGTCGTCGGCTGCATCCGGAGCGTCAGCAAGCAGCTGCTGGGCTTGATCCAGGGTTCGCTCAACAAGCGCTTGGTTCTGGCCGAGCATGGCATAGCCGCGAGCTTCTTGCTGCGCAGCATCAGCCTGAACGCGCATTGGCAACCGCCATGGCCCGGTGCGTACGGCTTGGGCCAAAGTCAGCATGCGCAAGGCGTCGCGTTCGTCGTAGGCGGCCTGGGCCTTCTTGAGCAGGATGTAGCCCTGCATGGCTGGGTCACCGGCTTCCTGTGCCCACTCAGTTGCCTGGTCTCGCCAGAAGCCAGCTTTCAAGGGATCGTGCACATCCCGGTACAACCAGCCGACGAACTCGGCGATGCGTGACCCAACGGCCAGCAGTTGGCGGCGCAGCTCTGGGTCAACGTCCCGTGCGCTCTGTTCGACTGCTGCCACCAACCCCAGCGCAGCCGGCAGCGTCTTGGCTGGTCCCTGCGTGCCGTCATCGGCCATGTAGGTATGGAGCTGTCGCTCGAAGTAGCCGATCACTGAGTGATCAACGCTCCGACTGGGTGTTTCGAGTGCCGCAGCGACATGTGCCTGCTCGTCCGGGTTCAGGGCGGACCACGCAGCAAACCCAAAGCCAGCCTTCAAGAAGGCCCGGCGATCCAGTGGGTTCATGGTGTCCGCCTCGGCAGCAATGGAATGCTCCACCAGCCTCATGCCCGTAGCGTCGCCAAGTAAGGCCTCAAGTCCACCGGCCGTCATGTCGACGTCATCAAGGGGTACGAGCAGGAAGCGGCCATCGATGACTACTGGCAGCTGGACCGTGGCATCCGCGTCAGTAGAGACCGGGACAAGAGCCTCACTTGCAACAGGGTTCGCTGCTTCCAACTCGACGGAGAAGCGCTCCTGTACCTCGGCCGATACTCGGGCGAATACGGTATCGACCAGCCCCTGGCTATCATGCGACAAGATCAGGGTGGTGCCCCGGGCCTCCCAGCGAGCCACCGTCCGCGGCGCGACGTCGAGTCGGTGGGCGAAGTCGCGGATGCTGAGGCGCATAGCCAGGCGTAGCGCCTTGGTTTCAGCGCCCGTCCATTGACCAACGGCGGCCATCAACATCACCATCCCCTCGGGCTGCGAAGCAGGTACTTGGAGCGTAACGCGCTGAAGCAAGGTCAACACTACGTCCTTTCGCGCCAACGCCAGGTCATTCCCCGCAACCAACCGGCTGGCAAAGCTCAAAGCCAAGCGCTCGCCGCGGGAATGCTCTGGATGAGCAGGCCAGAAAGCGCTGACGTCCGCAGCCTCAATCTGGCTGCCTGTCAGTTCGGGGCGGGTGCCGTCAACCCACCTGTCGTCCGCGCGTAGGAGCTGCCGTCATGCCAAGTGTGTTCGCTGGCCAGCTGACGCCAACGAGTGTCTCGTCGCCCTTGTCTGACCTCCCCTTCTGCCTCCTGATCTCCTTGGCCGTGGGGTTGTGGTCCGCTGTCCTGGTCCGCTGGCTGTGGGCGAAATCTGGGATTGGTCAGCGGTTCGCAGTGTGGCGGTGGCGGCGTCAGGGCCGAGCTCGGCGGCGGTGAGGTTGCCATGCTGTCGGTCGGTTCCCAGCCAAACCGTGAAGCGGCCTACATCCAGGAAGCCTATGAGGTGCGGGTGCGGGCTGCCGAAGTGTTGGCAGCGGTTGGTGCTGAGCAACTGTGCCGGGTGGCGTTGTTCCGGGCATGCCGGTGGGCGGAAGTGTCGGCAGGCGGCTACGAACACAATCTGGAGCTGGCCGACCTGGCATGGGTACGGGCCAGTGAGTGGTTGCGGATCTGGCTCAGGATTGCTGGCAGATGCAAGATGTTGAAACAGTGACATGAGAGGCAGAAGTACAATGACGGAGACCTTGACCTTGCCCGTTGTCGAACCGCCTGTTGCGGACACCAAGGTTCTGGTGTCTTGGGCCGAGGAACCGTGTCCAGTTTGGTGTGACGGCGATCATCCAGATTGTCCGGAACACCTGTCCAGTGCGTGGATGTGTTTTGTGCGATTGTCGATGGAGGTGCCAGTGGTGGTGATGATGGACGGAGGCAATGGCACGACCGTACCGATCGTGCTTCCCAAGGAGCTGGAGGTCTACTTGGAACAGCAGGTGGGAGACAATGTTCCGCGGATGGTCATTGGAAAGCGGCCTTCAGGCGACGTCTTGCTGCAGTGCGCGCCAACCGAAGCAATGCATCTGGGGAATGCCCTGCTTCGGTTGGCAGCGATGGCCATGGGCGGCAAGATGATGGAGTGTGGGGAGTGTGAGGGGCATGAGGCGTAGGTAGTTCAGATACTTCTCCTGGTCAGGGCGCGCTGGGGGTGCGCCCTGACCACTTTTCACATGAATCGCCAGAAGTAAATCCCAGATTCAGTCTACGCATTGCAGATCTCATGGGCTAGGTCGGCCCCATCAAGGCGAGAATATCATTCAGGGCAAGAGGTGCACTCCATTGTGCAGCGTTGCAGTCCAAGGCCGAAGCTGGAGTTGTTCGCGCAACGAGCGCGGCGAGGTGGGATGTGTGGGGTGACGAGGTTAGGTGTGATGTGGGTTTGTGCTTCTCCTTGTCGCGTGCAGACCTGAATTAAGCGAGATGATCAGGTCGTGGGAGAGACAAGACGCTGGTTTTGACCGGGAGTTTCCGGCGGGTGCGGTGCGCATCGTGGCCGAGACCGGAAAGTCGGTCGCGCAGGTCGCCGGGGGGGGGGGGGATTGGGGGCAGCAGACCTCGGGTCGAGGCTCGGGTAACGGCGTGTTCGGGTGGTTACACACCGTGTGACCTGCGGCGATGTTGACATGCTCGGCCCAGTGGTGTCATGATCCGCGGACACAACCGTTGGAATCGTTTCCAGTGTCGCTAGGGGTACGTTGGAATCGTTTCCAGCTTGATCACGACCGATGCGGAGCCGCGACGATGACGTCGACACGTGCCACGTTGTCCCAGGTGGCGGAGCGGGCCGGGGTGTCGCTGGCGTCGACCTCCCGGGCCTTGCACGGCACCGGGGCCAGCAGGGAGATGGTCGAGCGGGTCCGGGCCGCCGCGGCCGAGTTGGGGTACAGCGTGGACGCGGTCGGCCGGTCGCTGCGGATGAAGAAGACCTTTCAGGTCGCGTTCGCGGTGGCGGACATCGGCAACCCGGTGTACGTCGAGATGATGCGAGCGATTCACGAGGTGCTGGCGCCGCACGGCTACCGGGTGGTGGTCATGACGACCGGTGACACCACCACGTCGACCGTCGAGTTGGTGCACAGCCTGAACAGTGGCTTCGTCGACGGCATGGTGATCAGTCCACTGCGGACCGACGACTGGCTGATTCGGGAGATCCAGCAGGCGCCGGTGCCCGTGGTCGTGATCGGCCGGGCCTTGGACGACCACGGCATCAGTTCGGTCTCCACCGACTCCGCGGGCGGGATCGGGCAGGCGGTGGGTCATCTGCGGGCGATCGGCCGCGGCCGGATCGGCTTCGTCAACGGTCCGCTCGACACCACACCAGGTGAAGCCCGTCAGCGTGGTTTCGACGCGGCGGTGCGGGGTGTGGGTGCCGAAGTCGCCGAGGACTTCACGGTCGCGGCCGGGCTGGTGGCGGCCCGCAGGCTGCTCACCCGGGAACTGGACGCTGTCGTCGCCGCCAACGACCTGCTGGCCATCGGGGTGATCCATGCCGCGCGGGAACTGGGGCTCCGGGTGCCGGAAGACGTCGCCGTGACCGGGATGGACGACACCGAGATCGGGCGCGTGTTCTATCCGAGCCTGACCAGTGTGTCCCTCGGGTCGACCGAGCGCGGGCGGGCCGCCGCGGACCTGATGCTCAGGCTCGCCGAGGGCGCCGAGCAGGAGGCCCAGCAGGTCGTTGTCGGCCCGACCCTGATCGTTCGCGAGTCCACAGTCCGGAGTGGACAATGACGACCGTGCTCAAGAAGCCCGAAGTGGCAAGACCGGCCCCGCGTCGCAAGGGCACGATGGTGCGGGCCAGGCGGCGTGAGGCGATCGCGCTGGTGATGCCGTCGCTGATCCCGATCCTGGTCCTCAGCGTCGCGCCGCTCGTCATCGCGTTGGCGCTCGCGTTCACCGACGCCCGGCTGGTGCGTAACCCGGACTACAACTTCGTCGGCGTGGACAACTTCGTGCGCCTGGCGGACAACAGTCTGTTCTGGGAGTCCGTGAAGATCGGTCTCATCTGGACGGTCGGCGTCACGATCCTGCAACTCGCCGCGTCGATGGGGCTCGCGCTGCTGCTCAACTCGGGCCTGCGGCTGCAAGGGTTGACGCGGGTGCTCGCGCTGATCCCGTGGGCGATGCCGCCCGTGGTCGTGGCGATCATGTGGCAGATGATCTACTCGGCCAACGGCGGCCCGCTCAACGCCTTCCTCGGCAGCGTCGGCCTGCCGGACGACACGAACTGGCTCGGCGACTTCTCGACCGCGCTGCCCGCGGTGATCCTGGTCGGGATCTGGGTCGGGATGCCGCAGACGACCGTCACGCTGCTGGCCGGACTGCAGCAGATCCCGGCCGAGCTGCACGAGGCCGCGTCGATGGACGGCGCCGGCGCGTGGCGGCGGTTCACCGCCGTGACGTGGCCGAGCCTGCGGCCGATCGTCGGCTCGATCACGTCGTTGAACTTCATCTGGAACTTCAACTCGTTCGCCCTGGTCTACGTACTCACCGAGGGCGGGCCGGGCGGCCGGACCATGGTCCCGGTGCTGTTCACGTACCTGGAGGCGTTCAAGAACCGCAACATCGGCTACGCGGCGGCGATGGGAGTCGTGCTGGTGATCGTCGTCGTGTTCCTGCTGGCGCTGTACCTGCGGGCACAGTTCCGGCACGAGCGGAAGGGCTGAACCGTGAAGCGCGCAGCCCAGTACGTGGCACTGCTCGGGTACCTGTTGTTCCTCGGGTTCCCGTTGGTGTGGCTGATCTCGGCGTCGGTGAAGTCCTCCCGGGAACTCAACTCGCTGCACGTGAGCCTGCTCCCGGAGCAGTGGCAGTGGTCGAACTACTCCGAGGCGCTGTCCCGGCAGGGACTCGTGCACTCCGCGTGGAACAGCCTGATGGTGGCGCTGGCCGCCACCGCCCTGGTGATCGTGATCGCGTTGCCGGCCGCCTATGTGCTCGCCCGGCTGCGCGGCAAGATCCGGGCGGCCGGGGTCGGCTGGATCCTGGTCAGCCAGGTGTTCCCGGTGGTTCTGGTGATCCTGCCGCTGTTCCTGATCCTGCGGACGATCGGGTTGGCCGACAGCCTGGCCGGGCTCACCCTCGTACACGTGACGTACATGCTGCCGTTCGCGTTGTGGATGCTGCAGGGGTACGTCGCCGCGATCCCGGTGGAACTCGAAGAAGCCGGCGCCATGGACGGCGCCAGCAGGTTCACGGTGTTGCTCCGGATCGTGTTCCCGCTGTTGGCTCCCGGTGTCGTCGCGACCGCGATGTTCAGCTTCGTGTCGTCGTGGAACGAGTTCTTCTTCGCGCTCGTTCTGTTGCAGTCGCCGGAGAACTACACGTTGCCCATCACGCTGAAGATGTTCATCGGCGGCGAGGGCAAGGTCGCGCTCGGTCCGCTCGCCGCGGGCGCCGTGCTCGCCGCCATTCCCAGCATCGTCTTCTTCACGCTCTTGCGGCGCAAGCTCACCGGTGGGCTGATGGCCGGCGCGGTGAAGGGATGAACCCCGTGCCGGTCCTTGCATGGACTGCCGTATCACGAAAGGTCGACCCAATGAAGTCTCGACGTGTGCTGACCGCCGCGCTGATCGCGATCACGAGCCTGGTCCTCACCGCCTGCGGTGGCGGTGGCGGCAGTGGCGGGTCCAGTGGTCCGGTGACCCTGACCTTCCAGTCCCTGTCCGACCAGCCGGCGGCCATCGCGGCCACCAACAAGATCGTCGACGACTGGAACAAGGCCCACGCCGACATCCAGGTGAAGGTCGTGCAGGCGGGCTGGGACGGCGTCTACGACAAGCTCATCACGCAGTTCAACGCGGACACCGCGCCGGACATCATCCACTACGAGGCAGCTGGTGTCGTGCCGTTCGCGACGGACGGCTACCTGGCGGACCTGACCCCGTACGTGTCCGACAAGAAGCGGGCGGACATCCCCAAGGGCGTGCTCGACTCGGTGACCGTGGGCGGCAAGGTGATCGCCTACCCGACCGAGATCCAGTCCTATGTGGTCTTCGCGAACCGCGCGCTGCTGCAGAAGGCCGGGGTCACCGTCCCCACCGGCGACTCGATGACCTGGGACCAGGTGCGGGAGATCGCCAAGGCCACCACCAAGGACGGCGTGTACGGCCTCGGCTGGGGACTGAAGAGCCCGACGGCCGCGTTCGTCGCGCTGGCCCCCGGCTTCGGCGGGACGTACTTCCAGGGCACCGGCAAGGACGCGAAGATCAACGTCGGCGCCGGTGAGATGGCGCTGCCCAAGCTCGTCGACACCATGGCGCAGCAGGACAAGTCGATCCTGCCGGTGACCCTGACCCAGGCCGGCACCAAGGCGTTGGCGCCGTTCTACGCCGGCCAGGTCGCGATGACCGTCCAGGGTTCCTTCCAGGCCGCGAACATCGCCAAGGACGCGCCCGCCGGCTTCGACTGGGTCGTGCTGCCCGCGCCCGGCGGGTCCGCCGGCCCGGCCCAGGCCGCCAACCCGCAGACCGTGTCGGTGAACAAGGACTCCAAGCACGTCAAGGAAGCGGCCGACTTCCTGGACTTCTTCACCAACACCGAGAACCTGGCCGCGCTGAACGAGGCCGACGCCCTGATCCCGGGGACCACGTCCGCGCGGGACGTCCTGATGGCCAAGCTGGGCTCGAAGAACGGCTGGAACGTCATCCTGTCCTCCGGCAAGTACCTCACCTCGGCGCCGTACCTGTTCGTGGACAAGTACGCGCAATGGAAGGACACCGTGGCGACGCCGGCGTACCAGAAGTTCCTGGGGAAGGAACTGGACGCCGCCGGTCTGGCCCGTGCGCTGCAGGACGGCTGGCAGTCCATTTCAAGGTAGTCGAGCACTAGCGAAGGGGAGGGGAAACCGGTGACCTGGCTGGAAGACCGAGCGGTGGCGGTGATCACGGGGGCGGCCGTGGGGGACGCGCTCGGCGGCGCCACCGAGGGATGGACGCCCGAGCAGATCGAGGAACGGCACGGCGGCCGGGTGACCGGCATCGTCGGGCCGTGGTACCCGGACTGGCGGGACGCGCGTCCCATCGCGCCGTACCACAAGGGCGACGGGCATGTCACCGACGACACTCTCATGACGCGCGCGTTGGTGGAGGTGTACGCCAAACGCCGGGCGCATCTCGACGCGTACGCGATGGCCGAGGACCTGGTGCCGCTCATGATCGGCGAGCCGCGGTGGGTGCCCGAACTGGAGTCGACCGCGTTGTTGCTGCAGCGGGTCTTCCTCGCGGAGAAGTGGATCGTCGCCCGGCTCCACTATGGACACGTCGATCCACGCGAAGCCGGTGTGGGCAACGTGGTCAACTGCGGGGCGGCGATGTACGTCGCGCCGGTCGGGCTCGCCAACGCCGGGGATCCGCGTGGCGCGTACGCGGAGGCGATCGATCTTACCGGCGCGCACCAGTCGAGTTACGGGCGTGAGGCGGCGGGGGTGTTCGCGGCGATGGTGGCCGCCGCGGTCACGCCCGGCGCTCATCTCGACGAAGTGGTCACGTCCGCTGTGGACGTCGCGCACGACGGGACAGCGGCGGCGATCCACGCCGTTATCGAGGCCCTGGATGGATGGTCGCCGCCACGGACCGAGGACGACGAGCGGGCTCTCATGCGCCTTGTCCGGGAGACGGTCGCTCCCTTCGACTCGGTCGGGCCGCACTACCGGGAGATGTCGCTGGACGCGCGGCGGCCGTCGCGGACGAAGTCGATCGAGGAGTTGCCAGCGGCGCTCGGACTCGTGCTCGGGCACCAGGGTGACTTCCGTGGTGCGGTCCTCGCCGCGGTCAACTACGGTCGGGATGCCGACTCGATCGCGACCATGGCGGCCGCGATCTGCGCCGGGCTCGGCGGGTCGGCCGTCGTGCCCGCCGAGTGGCTCGACGCTGTCAGCGCGGCCAGCCGCATGGACATCCGCGAGACGGGACTGCTGATGGCCTCGGCGGCGGCCGACATCCTCCGGGGCGACCGGGAGCGGGTGCACACGCGGCTGCGTTCTCTCGACGCGCTCGAAGGGGTGTCGGTGTGAGGCTCACCTGGGCGCAGCCCGAAGACCTGCTGGCGCACGAGTTCGTCCAGTCCGCTGTGGAGGGCAGGGACATCGACCGGACGTGGGCGCGCTGGTCGGCGGCGGGTGGCGACCCCAACCCGGCGGTGAGCGGTGCCGGACCGCACCCCGCGCCGCCGGCCCTGCGCGCGCTCGCCCGTGAGTTGCTCGACGAACTGGCCGCCCTGCCCACGCCGGACGACCCGGACGAACCGGACGACTGGGACGCGATTCTCGCCCTCCTGCCACCCGCGCCTGACTTGCGACTGTCCGATAAGGACCGGATACTGGGGGCATGGACCGGCCGTGCCGCCGGGTGTCTGCTCGGCAAGCCGGTGGAGAAGATCCCGCGTGAGGGCATCGAGGAGATCCTCCGCGCGACCGGACGTTGGCCGCTGGACCAGTGGTTCACCGCGGTCGGCCTGCCCGACGACGTGGCCGCGCGCTGGCCGTGGAACCGTCGGTCCGCCGCGACCTCGTTGGCGGAGAACATCAACGGGATGCCCGAAGACGACGACCTCAACTACGCGATGCTCGCGCTCACGTTGTTGGAGACGCACGACCGCGGCTTCACCACGGAGGACGTCGCCCAGCTGTGGCTGGACAATCTGCCCGCCGGGCGGGTGTTCACGGCCGAGCGCGTCGCCTACCGCAACCTGCTCGACGCCCGTCCTGTCCCCGAGACAGCCACGCACCACAATCCGTTTCGCGAGTGGATCGGCGCGTTGATCCGCACTGACGTGTTCGGCTGGGTGTCGCCGGGGGACGTGCGGGCCGCGGCTCGTCTGGCGTGGACGGACGCACGGCTGAGCCATACGCGCAACGGCGTCTACGGCGCCATGTGGGCGGCTGCGCTCGCGTCGGCCGCGATGGTGTGCGGCACCGTCGAAGAGGTCCTGGACGCGGCCGAGACCGTGATCCCGCCACGCAGTCGGCTGGCTCGGGCTGTCCGGTTCGGACGGGAGGCGGCCAGATACGACGTGCCCGCCGCCCTGGACCGCCTGCATGGCGAGTACGGCGACCTGCACTGGGTGCACGTTCTCAACAACGCCGCGGTCATCGCGTACGCGCTGGCGAAGGGCGGCGGAGAGTTCGGGCCGAGCGTGTCCATCGCGGTGACGGCAGGATGGGACACGGATTCCGCCGCCGCGACGGTCGGTGGGGTCGTGGGCGCGCTTCTTGGCGTCGACGAAATGGGTACACAGTGGACGAAGCCGCTTGACGGCCGGATAGCGACATCGTTGCCCGGCGGGGAACAGCGGATAGTCGATCTCGCGGCCCGGACCGCCGCTCTCGTGTCGCGGAGGGACACGTGAACGGTCGTGTCGTGGTGGTCGGCTCGGCGAACGTCGACCTCGTCGTGGACGTGGCCCGGCCGCCCCGGGCCGGGGAGACGGTCCTCGGCGGGGACTTGCGCCGCAACCCCGGTGGCAAGGGCGCGAACCAGGCCGTGGCCGCCGCGCTGGCGGGAGGCGCGGACACGACGTTCATCGGCGCGCTGGGCGATGACGATTCCGCCGATCTGCTCCTGCTCTCGCTCGAATGCGCCGGGGTTCGTACCGACCTTGTCGGCCGGGTCGGTGCGCCGACAGGGACCGCGCTCATCACAGTCTCCCCGGATGGTGAGAACGCGATCACGGTCGCGCCCGGCGCCAACGCCTACCTGACGTTGAGCGCTCCGCAGGTCGAGCGGATCGCCGAGGCCGATGTCGTGCTCGCCCAGTTGGAGATTCCGCTCGGTGTGGTGCGCGCGGCCGCTTCCGCCCGGCGAGCCGGTGCCGTCATGGCGCTCAACGCGGCGCCGGCGCGCGATCTGCCCGAACCGATCTGGGAAGCGATCGACCTGCTCATCGTCAACGAACATGAGGCAGCCGACTACGCGCTCACGTCGGGTCCGGCGGAGATTCTCGCCTCGAAGCTCCTGGGCCGGGTTCCAGCGGTTGTCGTCACGCTCGGCGGCGATGGTTGCGTTGTCGCCGAACGGAACCGTGAACCGGTCCATGTCCCGGGTATCCCGGTGAACGCCGTCGACACCACTGGCGCCGGCGACACGTTCTGCGGTGTGCTCGCCGCGGCTCTGGCCCGTGGGTTACCCCTCTCCGAAGCCGCGCGGTTGGCGTGCGCGGCGGGTGCCTTGGCCGTGACGCGGCCGGGCGCGCAGGACGCGGTCCCGACCGCGGCGGAAGTCGCGGAGTTCGCGCGAGGAAAGGAAACATGATCTACACGTTCGACCCGCTCGTGCCGCGTCCGATCGACGACCCGACCGAGGTGCCGCTGGGCCCGCTCACGCCCGAGCAGCTGGTCCTGCTGGACGAGGCGAAGATCTTCGCCGGACCACGCGACCCAGCCGACAGGCCCGCGTGGCGCGAGCGTTTGCGCTTGTGGCGGGAGGACGCGCGGAATCGCCACGCGTACACAGGAGCCGCGTACGACCGCCCAGGTGCGGCCTGGGCGGCGCGTTGTCACACGGTTGCGCAGGTGTGGCTGTGGGACGAACTGCTGTATTCCTTTGAGCAACATCGATTCACTCCCGAACGCTTCCTCGCCGACGCACAAGAGCGATTCGGCGGGCTGGACGCGGTCGTGCTGTGGCACGCGTATCCCGTGATCGGTCTGGACGACCGCAACCAGTGGGATTTCTACCGTGACGTCCCGGGTCTGACGGATCTTGTGGACACACTGCATGACGCGGGTCTGCACGTGTTCGTCGACTACAACCCCTGGGACGCCGGCGAGGACGACCTCACCGAACTCGCCTCGCTCGTCGCTGACCTTGGTGCGGACGGGGTTTTCTTGGACACCCTGAAGAAGGCCGAGCCGGCGTTCGTCGAACGGCTGGAGCGGGCGCGGCCGGGGATCGTGCTCGAAGGCGAGTCCAAGCTGGCGGTCGAACGCATCGAGGACCACGCGTGTTCGTGGGCCCAGTTCTTCGCCGATTCCCCGGTGCCGGGCGTGCTGCGTGCCCACTGGTACGAGCGGCGGCACATGCAGCACCACGTCCGGCGCTGGCACCGCGATCACTCCGAGGAACTGCAATCGGCCTGGCTCAATGGAGTCGGCGTCATGGTGTGGGAGGTCGTTTTCGGCGTGTGGGTCGGCTGGTCGTTGCGTGACGCCGCGACCGTGCGGCGGATGGTCGCCGTCCAACGCGCCGCCGCCGACCTGTTGCTGCACGGCACATGGACACCCCTCGCCGAGCTTTCCCCAGAAGCCGAAGCAGCCGGCGTCTACGCGTCAAGCTGGGAACTTGACGGGGTGACACTGTGGACGGTCGTGAACCGTGGTGAGACGGACTATCACGGACCTGTGGTAGCAAAGGCGATCGACCTCCTCGACGGTGTTCCGGCGCGTGGGATCGGCGCGTTCGTCTCCGACAGGCTGGACGGATTCCGTAGCGTGCCACACAATCCTGATGCCCGTTTCCCGCATCGACTCGCGGCCCGTAAGTCGCACAGAGCGACGACTGGCGAGCCCGAGCCGGATGCCGTGGTCGTTCCCGCCGGGCCCTACGTGCTCACAGTGCGGTATCGGGCTCGGGAAACCGGCATGTACCAGGGCGCGCCCTATGTCGACGAGTGGAAGCCGTTGCCGCCCAGGCTGCACGACGCGCGAACTCTGCAACGCGACGGTGTACTCACCTCCGCTGTGGCCGTTGGCGCGAGCGAGGTCACGAACGCCGAGTTCGCCGAGTTCCTTGACACCACAGGCTACCAACCTGAATATCCACACCGGTTTCTCGCGCACTGGGCGAACCGCCGCGCAAACGAGCCGGTGACCTTTGTGGACATCGAGGATGCTCGGGCCTACTGTGCGTGGCGAGGCGGGCGGTTGCCGACTGAGGACGAATGGCAGCTCGCGGGCGAAACCGGTCGCCTGCGCCGCGGCGAGCCGGCCGTGTGGAACTGGACGGAGAGCGAGCATTCCGACGGGCGGACGCGGTTCGTGATGCTGAAGGGCGGCAGCGATCACCGGTCCGAGGGCTCGGACTGGTACGTCGAAGGCGGGCGTCAGGATCCTGACTACACGGTCAAACTGCTCCTGCCGGGGTTGGGTTTGGCGCGTAGCGCGACCGTCGGTTTCCGGTGTGCGTGGGAGGTGCGCTCATGACGGTGTCCCGTGATCCCGCTGTGGGCGCGCTCGCCGGGCTTCGTGTCGTCGACGCGTCAACGCTTTTCGCCGGCCCGATGACCGCGATGCACCTCGGTGACATGGGTGCGGACGTGATCAAAGTGGAGCATCCCGACAAGCCTGACCCGTCGCGTACCCATGGCGCGGCGAAGGACGGTGTCAACCTGTGGTGGAAGACGCTCGGCCGGAACAAGCGCACGGTCACGGCGAACCTCGGCCATCCCGGCGGACGTGAGGTGTTCCTCGCTCTCGCCGCCGAAGCGGACATCGTCATTGAGAACTTCCGGCCGGGCACGTTGGAGCGATGGGGACTGGGCTACGACGAGCTGTCGGCCCACAACCCAGGGCTCGTGCTGGCTCGTGTCACAGGTTTCGGGCAGGTCGGGCCGTACCGGTCACGGCCCGGTTTCGGCACCCTGGCCGAGGCGATGAGCGGGTTCGCGGCGATGACCGGGGACCCGGACGGACCGCCGACCCTGCCGCCGTTCGCGCTCGCGGACGGCATCGCGTCGCTCGCCACCGCGTACGCGATCATGGTCGCGCTCGCGGCACGTGAACGGTCAGGGCATGGCCAGGTCGTCGACATCGCGATCATCGAGCCGATCCTGGCGATGCTCGGCCCGCAGATCACGCGCTGGGACCAGCTGCGTACCGTGGAGCCGCGCACAGGCAACCGCTCCACGAACAACGCACCACGCAACACTTATCGCACCCGGGACGGACAGTGGGTCGCGGTGTCCACTTCGGCCCAGTCGATCGCCGAGCGCGTCGTCCGGCTCGTCGGCCGGCCGGATCTCGTTGCCGAGCCGTGGTTCGCGAGCGGCGCCGACCGGGCGCGGCACGCCGACGAACTCGACGAAGCCGTCGGCGGCTGGATCGCGCAGCGCACCCGCGCCGAGGTCGTCGAGGCCTTCGAGGAAGCGCAGGCGGCGGTCGCGCCGATCTACGACGCGTCCGACATCGTCGCGGATCCGCAGTTCCAAGCGATCGGCACGATGCATGAGATCGAAGACCCCGAACTAGGCCCGACACTGATGCAGAGCCCGTTCTTCCGGCTGTCGGACAACGACGGCGTCATCCAGTTCGCCGGACGGCCGCACGGCGTAGACACCGACGCGATCCTGGACGAACTGGGCTTCTCGGCCACGCGGGTCGCCGAACTCCGCGAGCAGGGTGCGATATGAGCACCGCGCCTCCGCTCACCCTGCTTTACGTCCCCGCCGACCGGCCCGACCGGGTGGCCAAGGCGTTGACCTCCGAAGCCGACGTCGTCCTCGTGGATCTTGAGGACGCCGTGGCGCCTTCGCGGAAAGACGAGGCACGAGCAACCCTGCGACTGCTCACTGAGACATCGCGCCCAGTGCAGGTCCGCATCAATCACGCGAGCACTCCATGGCACAGCGACGACATCGCCGCCATCGCCCGATTGCCGCTCGCGGTGGGTGCGCGGATTCCGAAGGTCGAGTCACCTGACGAGGTGCACGCGCTGGCCGACGCGTTGCCGGGGCGCGCGTTGCACCTGCTGATCGAATCGGCACTGGGTGTCGAACGGGCGTTGGCGATCGCCACGGCGTCGCCGCAGGTCACGTCGATCGGGTTGGGCGAGGCCGACCTGCGGTCGGATCTTCGGGTGGCCGACGACACCGGGCTGACCTGGGCACGAAGCCGGATCATCGTCGCGGCGCGGGCCGCCCGCCTGCCACCGCCCGTCATGTCCGCCTACCCGAACGTGCGCGATCTCGACGGGCTGGCGGCCTCCTGCCGGGCCGGCCGCGCGCTCGGCTTCCGTGGCCGTACCGCGATCCACCCCGCACAACTGGACACGATCCGAGCCGCCTTCCTCCCGACGGCCGACGAGATCGAACGTGCCCGGGAGGTGATGGCCCGCCTGGACAACGCGATCACGGCCGGCGTCGGCGCGATCGCGTTGGCCGACGGTACATTCCTCGACGTCGCCATGGTCGAACAGGCCCGGACCGTCCTCGCCCTCGCCGATCCGGACGAACTGTGAGCGACCGCCAGTCGGTCCGACCGGTGGAATCCCGTTGCGCTGTCCGGGTCCCGTATGATCCGGGATGTGGCGCAGATCGGGTTGGTCGAGGCGATCGAGCAGGTTCGTGCTGAGCTGGTCGACGCGGTCGCCGCTGGGCGAGGTGCGGACATCCAGTTCCCCGTCGGGCAGGTGACGCTGCAGTTCCAGGTCGGACTGACCAGGTCGGACGACACGGACGGGAAGCTCAAGCTGTGGATCCTGGAGCTCGGCTCGGCGGAGAAGTACGCGGAGCAGTCGGTGCAGACCATTTCGGTCGTTCTCGAACCGCCGGTTGACGCCCAGGGGCGTCCGATCACGGTCTCGGCCGAGTCCGCGGACCTGCCGGGGTAGGCCGTGATTCCGCTGCGTGACCGGGTTGTCGAGGTACTGGCGGACCGTGGGCCGGCCGCCGCGCGGCGGTGGAACGTGGGTTCCGGGTTCCTGATCCGGGACCGGGTGGTCCTCACCGCGGCCCATGTGGTGGCCGACGGAACTCTCGCCGTCCGCGGGCTGCACGACGGTGGGAAAGTGTTGTGGCCGGCCCGTATCCGGTTGCTGGGTGACCAGGCGGACCTCGCGCTGCTGGACGTGGACGGCGGTCCCGACGCGGTGCCGCCGATCGAGTTCGTCCGAATAGGACGGACTGGTGCCGAGGTCGTGGACGGCTGCTGGGCGGTGGGTTTCCCGGAGTTCAAGACCATCGACGTGGGCGGCGGTGCCCCGGTCCGGGAGACCGTGCACCTCTCCGGCGAGATCCGGACGGCCGAGGACCTGCACTCGGATCTGCTGACCCTGCACGTGTCGAACATGCCGAAGGAGATGGCCCAAGGGTCACCATGGTCCGGTGTCTCCGGGGCGGCCGTGGTGGCGGACGGCCGGATCGTGGGCGTGTTGACGGCTCATCCCGTGCGGGCCGGGCAGTCCGCACTCACCTTGACGCCGATCACCCACGTGAGCCGGCTGGCCGACGCCACGGACTGGTGGCGGGCACTGAATGTGGACGGGACACAGCTGCCGGTGTTGCCCCGGCCGGCACCGCTGCGGATCGGCACCATTCCGGATGTCCCGGCGCACCACCAACATCGGGCGTACGCCACCGAACTGGCCGAGGCGATGAAGCGCGCGGGCACGGTCGTCCTGAGCCCGCAGCGACACGGGCTCGGCGGAGTCGGCAAGACACAGCTCGCCGCGTCGTACGCCCGGATGTTGTGGGACGCCTCGGAAATCGACCTGGTCGTGTGGATCACGGCCACGGACCGGGAATCCGTCCAGGACGGCTACGTGGCGGCCGCGGGGAAGCTGCGGACCGACTCGTTCTCCCGGTGGCTGGCGGCGGCCGACCACCGCTGGCTCGTGGTCATCGACGACCTCGCCGACGAACGCCACATGGCCGGGCTGTGGCCGCCGCCGAACGGCAAGGTCGTCGTCACCACCAGCCACTGGGGCGCCCTGGCCGATCGGGACGACGTCGAAGTGATCGAGGTCGGCCCGTTCTCGCCGGAGGACGCTCAGGCCTACCTGGTCTCCCAGTTGGGTGTCACATCCGAGCAGGCCGACGAGTTCGCGTGCCATCTCGATTTCCAACCCCTGGCCCTCGACCAGGCTGTGTCGTACATCCGGGCGCACAGCCTGGACTACGCCCAGTACAAGGAGCGGTTCGACGAGCGTCGCCGCCGCCTGCCGAGACTGTTGCGCGGCGATGGCGCACCCGCTGACCTGCAGCGTTCCACGGTGGCCGTGACCTGGTCCCTGGCAGTGGAACGCGGCCAGGGCCAGGGTCTGTCGGTGTCCCGGTACGAACTGACCACCACCCTGGACGGCACGCAGACGATCCGGCTGGACTTCAACGACGGACTGCTGACCCCGGACTTGCTCGAAGGGATGTTGCGGCGCAGGGGGCTCGGCGATGCCTGAGAACCACCCCGCCCTGGCGCGGTTCCGCCAGCTGGCCACCGACGACCCGCAGCGCCATGGCGCGGAGTTCGCCGTCCTCCTCGCGGACGCCGGCCTGAATCTGCTGGATTCGGGCCGCTGGGAGGAGTCACTCGGCTTCCTCGACGAGGCCGACCACTACACCAGCCTCCTGAAGCCCGGAGTCTCGAAGACCAGGTCGATCCGCAAGCCCAAACTGGTCAAGCAGGGAGCTTCGGCGAAGGCCGTCGACCTCCTGCTGGACGCCTCGGACATCCTGCCGGCCGGGCACGCGCTGCGGGCCGCCGTGAAGTCGAGGTTGGGCGAACGGGCGCTGTCCCGGTTCGAGACCACCGGCGACCCCAGCGAACTGGACAGCGGGATCACCCTGCTCACCCAGGCGGTGCGCGAGATCCCCGACGATCACCACGACCGGCCCGGACTGCTGTCCAACCAGGGAGCCGCCCTGCGGACCCGGTTCAACCACACGGGTGACATCGCGGATCTCGACAAGGCCGTCAGCTCGTTCCGGGACGCGGTGGCCGTACCGGAACCGCACGTGGTCGCCCTGTCGAACCTGGGCGCGGCTTTGCTGACCCGTTACCAGGTCCGGGGCGGGGACGGCGACCGGACCGAGGCCATCGATCTCCTGCTGCGCGCCGTCGCGATGACCGCGCCCGATTCGCCCGACCGGGCGGTTCTGCTGTCGGGCGTGGCACAGGCGATGTTCGCCGGGGGAGACCTGCGGGGAGCGCTTTTCGCCTGCCGGGAGGCGTTGACAATCCGGGCGCGGACGCTTGGCCCCGATCACCCGGACACGTTGACCAACCAGCACAACCTGGCGGTGACCCTCGCCGCGCTCGGTGACCTCGGGTCGGCCAGGGCGGTGTTCGACGAGGTTGTCGCCCAGCGCGCCCGGATACTCGGCCCCGGCGACCCGGACACCTTGACCAGTCAAGAACTTCTGGCCGCGGTCGTGACCGACCTGGGCGACGATGAGTGAGCGGTTCGCCAGGCACGACCTGGTTCCCGGCTGGCGCCAGGACCGGCTCGGCTCGACGACCGCGGTGATCGTCGGCGTCGGCGCGCTGGGCAACGAGGTCGCGCGAACGCTTGCCATGGCGGGCATCGGTCACCTGGTGCTGTGCGACCCGGACGTGGTGGCCGAGTCGAACCTGAGCCGGACAGTCCTGTTCCGCGCCAGGGACATCGGCCGGAACAAGGTCGACGCGGCAGCTGAGGCGCTCGCGGACCTCGCGCCCGCCGTCAAGGTGCGGACAGTCGCCGCGCCGCACCTCAACGGCCTCGGGCTGGCCGGATTGCGGGACGCGGACCTGGTGGTCAGCTGCCTGGACAGCATGGCCGCGCGGATCGCTCTCACGGCCCGCTGCAACGCGGTCCGAACGCGACTGGTCGACGCCGGTACCCACCCGTGGGGCGGTCAGGTCACTTACGTGGCGCCTGGGGGAGCGTGCCTGGCTTGTGGGCTGACCGATCGTGAACGTGCCGTGGTCGACGATCCGTGGAGCTGCGACGAGCCGGTCGCGGATGTGGCGGCGGGGGCGTCGGCACCGATTTCCGCGTTGCTCGGAGCCTGGCAGACCACCGTGGCCCTGAGAGTCCTTTTTGGACTACGCTTGGCCGGCAACACGTTGCGCGTCGAGTCGACCGGAGTGGTCGAGCCCGTGACACGGTCACAGGACCCGGAGTGTCCGCTGCACGAGTGGCTGGACCCGGACGACGTGGAACCGCTCGGCGAGGTCGAGACCGCCGGAGACGTGGTGAAGCGGCTCGCCCCCGAGGAGGAGGCGTTCACCTGGACCAGTCTCCCCGGCGGCACGACGCTGGTGCGCACGGCGGATCCGTCCGCTCAACTGGTGGATCTGGGCGTGGCAGGCGATGAGATCCTACCCGTCGCGCGGCGAGGTGAACGTACTGTGACCAGGTATCTTGAACTGGGGAGGCTGCGGTGACAACAGAGCGTTGGGTCGTGTTCGTTGGGACCTCTACGCCCGTCGATCCGCACAGTGACCGTTACGTTCAGCTGCTCCAGCGAGTTGCGTCTACTGTGGACAGCGAGGCGCAGATCGTCTTCGCCACCGAGACCACCGTCGGGATCCTGACACGGGACCTCTCGGACAGCGAAGTCGCCGCCGCGGTCGGCGAACTGACCGGCCGGGGCATCGACGTGCGGGCCGAACGGGTCTCCTATCGCCCGACCCTACTGGGACAGCTGATGGTCGACGGCCCGGACGACACTCCTTTCGTGCTGCAGGGAGTGCCGTCGGTCACGCGAGTGCGTGACGTCGTCGCCGCGGTCCTGGAGAACTCGAGTTCCCAGGTCGACCGCATGCGAACCGTGGTCGACCAGGTGTCGGACGAGGGCGGGAGCCGGCGGCTTGACCCGGACCAGAGCCTGCACGAGGTGGGAGTCAGGGACGGTGACCGGCTCAGGATCGGCGTGTGGGCCACCGCCGGCGCGAGCCTGTACGCGACCAGGCTGGCGGCGATATCCCTTGCCGGACAACAGCTTCAGGACTTCCCGCGGGTCGCCGTCGCGGCCGTGGACGACCCGGACTTTCCCACCCGGTTCGAGATCGCCTTCACCGCCAACAGTTTCGGCCCGCCAGACCGAACCGCCCGGCCGTTGTCCCCGCCCGACCACCAGGACCACACTGTCCGAATCAGCCTTCCCGCTGGCTATCCCGTCACCCATCCCACGGTCGAGTGGCTCACGCCGATCTTCCATCCCAACGTCGTCGACGGCCGGGTGTGCCTGCGGACGAACGGCCCGGACCTGGCCGCACTGTGCCAGGCCCTCATCGATCTCGCCGGCTACCGAACGTACGACGTGCGGCCGGAGGACTTCGGCGGCGAAGGCTTCCTGGATCTGGCCGCGGCCGCGTGGGCGTTGTCCCCGGAAGGCCAGGAACGGATCGTCGACCGAGGCGGCATCCCGTGGTTCTCCGCCCGACCGGGCCGCGTCCGCCTCGATGTCCAGCGGATGGACGAGCCCGCCCCGCCGCTGCCGGTCACCATCCGGGTCAGCACCGAGGTGCCGACCCGGACCGGCGACGTCGAAACCGGTGGTTTCCTGCTGGGCAACGTGATCACCGAGCAGGACCGGTACGTGGTCGAGATCACCGGGCTGATGACCCCGCGGAGCGCCCAGGGGACGAGAACCACCTGGACGCTGACCGAGGAGTCGTTCCGTGAGCTGGACGACCGCACTGGAGACGTGGTCGGCTGGTTCCACACCCATCCGACGGACGCGCCCGCCACGCTGTCGCCTGCCGACCGCGCCTTGCATCGCACGTTCTTCCGGCAACCATGGCAGGTCGCGATGCTCATCGCCCAGGGCACGGTCACGTTCCACGTCAGACCGGCAGCGACCAGGTCTGGTTGACCTGGAACTGCCCGCACGGCCAGACGATCAGCTTCGTGAGGTCGGCCGACGAGCCACCGGACGCGTCAAGGCACTTGCCGGACGCCGTGTTCACGAGGTTGCCGGCCTGCTGATACGTCCAGCGTTGCGCCGATGAGCCGGAGCACGTGCCAAGTTGGACAGCGCTGCCATCGGCCGTTCCCGCGGCGGTGAGGCACTTGCCGAGGGTGCGGATCGTGCCGTCGGTGGACAGCGCCCAGCGTTGGTTGGCGTTGCCGCTACAGGAGAAGAGGGCGATCTGGGTGCCGTCCGCGGTGCCGCTGTTGGTGTCGTCGACGCATTTGCCGCCGATGCCGTCGATCTGGCCGGTCGGGACGACCGAACACCCCGCGCCGGGCGTGATCCGGAAGACGGCGGTGCCGTGCGCGGGCACTGACGCGGTGATCGTTCCGGTGCTCTGCGATGTCGTGCCCGTCCAGACGTTGGTGACGGACAGCGAACAGGTTCCGGTGAAGCCGAGCGTGCTGGTCGAGACGGTCGCCGAGGCGGAGCCACGGTTGAGGAAGGCGACTGCGCGGTCGCCGTTCGCCAGCGGTTTGACGAGCACCTCGCTTGTTCCGCTGGTGGCGACCCGGGCGGCCTGCCGGCCCAGCGAGTCCTGGTCGATCGCGATCAGGCCAGTGTTGCCGGCGGCGGCAACGGATTCCGAGGACAGCGCGGCGACGTCGGTGGACAGGATGAGCGGCGCGGCCATCATCGACCAGAGCGCCACCTGGGTGCGGGACTCCTCAGCGGTGATCTCGTCGCCGGTGATCAGGAAGTCCGGGTCGTTCCAGTGGTTCGGGCCGGCGTAGCGCTGCAGCGGCACGTTGTACGAGTAGTTGGTCATCAGGCTGGCCCACTTGTTGGCGCTGCCGTGCACGGCGACGTCCCAGCCTTCGCGCCACAGTTGGCCGTACTGCGGAAGCCAGCTCAGCGTGCGGTACCAGTCGGCGTTCTGGCAGCAGAAGTAGGCCGGCGCGGACTCGGAGAACACGATCCTTCGACCGCTGGCGCCAAGCGCGGCGCTTTGCTGGGCATACAGGTCGCGGTACGCCTGCTCCTTGGTTCTGCCCTGGGGGACCGGCACGTTGCAGCCGTCGAGCTTGAGGTAGTCGACTCCCCACGAGGCGAACAGCTTCGCGTCGGCGGTGAAGTGGCCGAGACTGCCCGGGAACCCACCGCACGTGCTGGTGCCCGCGTCCTCGTAGATGCCGAACTTGAGGTTCCTGGTGTGCAGGTAGTCGCCGAGCCACTTCATGCCGTGCGGGAACTTGGCCGGGTCGGCGACGAGGTTGCCGGCGGCGTCCCGGGAGTGGGTCATCCAGCAGTCGTCGACGGTCACCGTGCGGTAGCCCTTGGCCGCGAGCCCGGTGCTGACCAGGGCGTCCGCGTTGCGGGTCAGGACGGATTCGGAGAGGCCGCATTCGTACCGCGCCCAGTTGTTGAAGCCCATCGGCGGGGTGACGGCCAGGTTGTCGCCGTTGTCGGCGGCCTGCGCCGCGGGTGCCACCAGCAGGCTGGCCGCGACGAGCGGGAGGATGGCTAGTCGGCGGGAAAGGGTCACACGATCACCACCATGGTCGCAGGGGTGTGCAGCCCGAGGGTAGATGATCGAATGTGTTTGATAAAGGCACCAAAGTTGCAAGTTTGAGCATTCAGTGCTTGGTCGACACCCACCCCTCCAGGCCGGACGGGTCACGAGGAAGCGCAGCGGACAGCACCCGGTTGCCCGACGCGGTCACGACGACGTTCTCCTCGATCCGGACCCCGATCCCCCGCAGCTCAGGTGGCACTGTCTCGTCATGCGGGTGGAAGTACAGGCCAGGCTCGACCGCGAGCGTCATGCCCTCCACGAGCGACCCGTCGTGGTACGCCTCAGGCGACGAACTGGCGCAGTCGTGCACGTCCAGCCCCAGGAAATGGCCGACACCGCAGACGATGTAACGGCGGTGCTGCTGGCCGTCGTCGTCGAGCGCCTGGTCGACCGGCACCGGCAACAGGCCCCAGTCGTGCAGGCCGGTCGCGAGCACCCGCATCGTCGCCCGGTGGAACCCGCGGTACGGCGCACCCGGCCGTACCTCCGCCAACGCCGCCTCGATGGCCTGCTGCACCAGGTCGTACACCTGTCGTTGGACGTCGGTGAACCGGCCGGACACCGGCAGCGTCCGGGTGATGTCCGCGGTGTACAGCGTGTCCATCTCCACGCCGGCGTCAAGCAGCAGCACGGCGTCCTCAGGCACTGGGCCGTCGTTGCGCACCCAGTGCAGCACCGGCGCGTGCGGGCCGGCGGCCACGATCGACGCGTAACCGGGGCCGTTGCCGGCAGTGCGAGCACGGCGGTCGAACGTGCCCTGCAGCCACCGTTCCCCACCGGACTCGACGGCGTTCTTCAACTCGGCTGCCACATCAGCGAAGCCCTGCACGGTCGCGTCCACCGCGGACTGGAGCTGCCCGACCTCCCAGTCGTCCTTGACCCGCCGCAGCTCGGCCAGCACGCGCCGCAGCTCAGCGGTGTGGTCCGGGCCGGACAGCGCGTCCAGCAGCGGGTCCACACCGAACGTGGCGTACACGGCGGGTTGCCTGCCGCGCAACGCGAACGGCAGGTCGTGGATGGGACGGCAGCGCAACCCCGTCGCGGCGGCCCATTCGGCGGGGCCGGCGGTCGGACCGATCCACAGCTCGCCGTCCCGAGCGTTCGCGAAGAAGTCCGATTCATCCGGTTCGGCGGGGGCGCGCACGAACAGTTCCGCGTCGCCGTCCGGGCCGAGCACCAGCACCGCGCCCTCCGCGGAACACCCGGTCAGCCAGGAGAAATCACTGTCCGGCCGGAAGCCGTGGTCGGTGTCGTTGGACCGGACCGGTGCCCAGCCGGACGCGACCGCGACGCGCACACCCGGCAACACGGACCGCAACAGGTCGCGATGCCGGGCAGCAGCCTCGGCGGCCCCGTCGACCAGCCGTACGGCCCGGTCCGCCGCACCCCAGCCGGACCGGACGAAATCCCGGAATCCCTTGGCGTTCATCAGGTTGCTCGGGTCCCGGCGGGCAGGTCTGGTCATGCTGTCCAGAGTGGTCGGTGCGGTGCGGGCGGGGGAGCCCCCAGCTTCTCCTAACATCGGGTTATGGAACTCGAGGTCCGGCACCTGCGCGTGATCTGCGCGATCGCGGAGACCGGCAGCCTGACCCGCGCGGCGGCGGCGCTGCACCAGACCCAGCCAGGGCTGAGCGCGCAACTGCGCCGGATCGAGACCATGCTCGGCGGCCGGCTGTTCGAACGAGGACAGAACGGCGTCGTCCCGACACCGCTCGGCGAACTGGTCCTGACCCGTGCCCTGGCCGTGCTGCCGACCCTCGACGATCTGATGAACACCGCCGCCGTCGCCCAGCGGTCGGCCGCGATGCCGCACCGGTTCCGGCTGGGCTCGGTGTCCTCGCCGTTGCTGGGCGGGCTGATCAGCTCGATCCGTGCGGTGTACCCGGCGGCCGACATCACGTCACGCGGCCACCACACGCCCCAGCCGCTGGTGGACGACGTGGCCAACGGCCGCCTGGAGGTGGCCGTGGTCGGCGACAGCCCCGGCTACGAACTGCCCGCGCCCACCGGGGTAGTGCTCTGGCCGGTCGTGACCGAGCCGGTGTTCGCGTTGCTGCCCGAAGCGCATCCGTTGGCGGCAAAGGAAGAAGTGGACCTCGCCGACCTGATGGACCAGGACTGGGCGGTGCCCCGGCCGGAGGACCGCACCCCCGAATACTGGGCGCGGGCCGGGATGGGCACCGGCAGGCGGATGCGCGTCCGGTACGAGGCCGAAGGCAGGCTGCTGGTGGAGATCGTGCGGCACGGCCACGCGGTGAGCCTCGTCCAACCGACCTTCGACGAGGTCCCCGGCATCGCGGTCCGCCCCATCGCCGGCAACCCGATCCAGTACCGGCAGATCCTGGCGTGGCACCGGGAAGGCCCACTCGCGACCGCCGGCGACACGGTCGGCCGGCAGGTCACCGAGGAGTATCGCCAGGCCTGTGACCGAAACCCGGTCTACCGGCGGTGGCTCGTCCGCCAAGGCCGGTAACGCGACGCACTCGGTGTCCGCGAACGCGGTCGGACAAGTCCCGACGCCACGCTGGTCCTCTGGCGGACAACTATTCTCTGTGCGTATACTACGTGCGTATAGCGGCCCTCTCGGGGAGGGTCGCCTCGTCAGGACGGGGGACCCATGTCGGTGGGCACCACGCTGCTCGGATTGCTGGAGTCCGGGCCGCGGCACGGCTACGACCTGAAACGGGCGTACGACGAGCAGTTCGGCCGTGATCGACAGTTGTCGTACGGGCAGGTGTACGCCACTTTGTCGCGGTTGCTGGGCAACGGCATGATCGAAGTGGCCGGCGTCGAGCACGGCGAAGGCCCGGAACGCAAGCGGTACATGATCACCGACGCCGGCGTGACCGACTTCGAGAACTGGCTCGCCACACCGGAGAACCCGGAGCCGTACCTGCAGAACACGTTGTACACCAAGGTCGTGCTCGCGCTGCTGTCCGGGCGAGACGCGTCGGCCTTACTCGACACGCAGCGGTTCGCACACCTGGACGTGATGCGCACGTTGACCCGCCGCAAGAACGGCGGGGACCTGGCCACGCAGCTGATCTGCGACCACGCGTTGTTCCACCTGGAGGCGGACCTGCGCTGGCTCGAACTGACCGCGGTGCGGCTGGACGACCTGGCCGAGGTGGTGACATGAGCCAGGCGCTGCTCGTGGCCGAGGACCTGGTGAAGTCGTTCGGGCCGACCGAGGCGTTGCAGGGGGCGAGTGTCCGGCTGGGAGCCGGTGAGGTCCTGGCGATCATGGGGCCGTCCGGGTCGGGCAAGTCCACGCTGCTGCACTGCCTGGCCGGGATCGTGCGGCCGGACTCCGGCGCGATCACGTACGACGGCAGGGACTTGACGGCCATGTCGGACAAGGCGCGCAGCCTGTTGCGGCGGACCGAGTTCGGGTTCGTGTTCCAGTTCGGCCAGCTGGTGCCGGAACTGACCTGTCTGGACAATGTGGCGTTGCCGTTGCGGCTGGCCAAGGTCAAGCGGTCCAAGGCGGACGTCGAGGCCCTGGACTGGCTTGCCCGGCTTGAGGTCGAGGACGTGGCGCGCAACCGGCCGGGGGACGTGTCCGGCGGGCAGGCGCAGCGGGTGGCCGTGGCGCGTGCGCTCGTCGCCCGGCCACGGGTGGTGTTCGCGGACGAGCCGACCGGCGCGCTGGACTCGTACAACGGCGAGAAGGTGATGCGGATGCTCACCGAAACGGCCCGGCAGAACGACACCGCTGTGGTGCTGGTGACGCATGAGGCGCGCGTCGCCGCGTACGCCGACCGCGAGGTCGTCGTGCGGGACGGCAAGGCGATCAGCAGGGAGCTGGTCCCATGATCTCGGACTTCGCCCTGGGGCTCCGGCTGGCTGTCGGGGGCAGCCGGAGCTCCGGGCAGGCGCTGCTGCGGCTGGCGATGACCACGATCGGGATCGCGTTGGTGGTGTCGGTGTTGCTGCCGGCCGTGTCGATCGGGTCAGTCGTCAACGCCCGGACCGACCGGTCCGCCGCCAACCAGGCGATCAGCGCCGATCCGTCCGATCCGGACCCGCTGTACCAGGTGAGGTGGAGCGTGCGCCTGCCCGACGGGTACGTCGAGGTCCACTCGGTGTCCGGTGGCCCGAACGCCCCGATGCCACCCGGCCTGACCGCCCTGCCCGGCCCAGGTGATCTCGTGGTCTCGCCGGCGGTGGCCGAACTGCTGGCGTCGCCGGACGGCGCGCCGCTGCGGGCCCGGCTGCCCGGCCGGGTGGTCGGGGTGATCGGCAAGCCGGGCCTGGTCGACGCGAGCGACCGGAAGGTGTGGGCCGGGGCGCCGCCGGAGGAGACGCGTGCGGCCAGACTGGCCGAGAAGGTCGGCGGGTTCGGCCGAACGCCCTGGAAGGGCGATGCGAACATGGTGCTGCTCGTCGTCCTGTTGCCGATCCTGGTCGCGTTGTTGTTGCCACTGTTGGTGTTCGTCACCACGGCGTCCCGGATGGGCGCCGCCCAGCGGGAGCGCCGGCTGGCCGCGGTGCGGCTGATCGGCCTGGACGCGCGGCAGATCCGGCGGGTGGCGGCGGCTGAATCGCTGCTCGGTGCGGCGGCCGGCGTGGTGGTGGGTGGCGTGTTGTTCTTCCTGACGCGGCAGTGGCTCGGTTCCCCGGACCTGTTCGGGTTCCGAGTCTTCGGTGAGGACTTCCTGCCGCCGTGGCCACTTGTGGTGCTGATCGTGTTGCTGGTACCGGCGTTGGCTGTCGGGGCGGCGATCTTTGGCCTGCGCAACATCATCGTCGAACCGCTCGGGGTGGTGCGGCAGGGCCGCCCGGCACGCCGGCTGATGTGGTGGCGCTGGACGGTCACCGGCATTGGCGCGCTGCTGGTCACGGGTGCGTCCTTGGTCGGCGAGCGCGAATACAGCTCGATGGTCGCGTTGACCGCGGGCAGTGCGCTGGTGTTGGTCGGAGTGGCCGTCCTGCTGCCGTGGATGGTCGAACGGGTCGCCGGCCGGCTGCGCGGCGGGCCGCCGTCCTGGCAGTTCGCCATCAGCCGGCTCCAGGTGGACAGCGGCACGGCCAGCCGGGTGGTGTCTGGGCTGGTCGTGGTGCTGGCCGGCGCGATCATGACCCAGGTCCTGCTGACCTCCACCATGCCGGCGGCACAGGCGCGCCAGCAACCGCCGGCACTGCCGTCGGCGCCGGTCATGGTGGAGACCGACCTCGGCCACCAGGACGACGTGCTGACCAGAGTCAAGGCGTTGCCCGGGATCGACCGGGCCGAAGCGGTGCGCAAGCTCCACGGCACGGCCGAGGACGGCACGTATGTCCAGATCGAGGTCGGCTCATGCGCGGCGCTCGCACTCCGCGCGAATCTGGGCTCCTGCGTCGACGGGGACGTGTTCGCCGTCCACACTCTGGCCAGCGAGCGGCCGGGCAAGCTCCGTCTCGGTGTCTACTATTCGAGCGACGGCGACCGAAATGGTCCACTATGGACGGTTCCGGCCGGGGTCCGGGACGTCGACGTGACGCAGGCCGCGTGGGGCGTCCAGGACTATCTGGTCACCACAGGGGCCGCGGTGCCGTCGTTGCCAGGGCCGGTCGACGTGTACGTCGGCGGGTCCGGCACCACCGAAGCCCTGTCCCTCCGGGTCGCGACAGCGGTCAGCGGCCTGGCGTGGCTGGGCCAGGTGTCCCTGGCCGACCCCACATCGGACTTCGACGCTCTCAGCCAGAGACCGATGCAGCAGTTCCGCGCGGTCCTGCTGGCAGCGTCCATGTTCGTGCTCATGGTGGCCGCGTTGAGCCTGCTGATCCTGTCCATCGAACAGATCACCGACCGCCGCCGCGCGCTCGCCGCGCTCTCGGCCGCCGGTGTGCCCCTCGGAGTGATGGCCCGCAGTTCCCTGTGGCAGACGGCTTTACCTGTCCTGATCGGCGTGGTCCTCGCGATCGGCGCCGGCATCGGCCTGTCCGCCCCGATCCTCACCCTGGCCGAAGCCAAAATCGACATAGACCCACCCATGATCGGGGCCCTCGCGGGCGCGGCCCTCCTTGCCGTCCTCATAGTGACGGCCTGCACCCTCCCATTGCTGAGACAGGTGACAAAGGTGGAGTCACTACGAGCAGAGTGAACTACTCCGAACCGTTCGGTGTCCGACCCCCGAACGGGGTTATAGGCTCCTGCCAGGAGTGCTTTCGTGTTCGGTGGATGCTGGACAGGGAGGGCCGATGCCGAGCCCCGATGAGATCCGAGACGGTCAGCGAGTGACGTGGGCGGGGCTTTCCGCGGGCTGGGAGAAGTGGGACGCGGTCATCACGGATCAGTTGGGCCCGGTCAGCGAGGCGATGATCGAGGGTCTCGACATCGCTGACGGTCGTCACCATCTCGACATCGCTTCGGGCACGGGTGAGCCGGGTTTGAGCATCGCGAGACGGTCGCCGAAGGGTCGGGTCGTGCTGACCGACCTGGTAGCGGAGATGCTGGACATAGCCGTGCGACGAGCCGGGGCGCGCGGGGTCACAAATATCGAGACGATGGTGTGTAGCGCCGATGATCTGCCGTTCGACGACGCCACATTCGACAGCGTCTCCGTGCGTTTCGGGTACATGTTCTTCCCTGATGTGGCCAAGGCGACGGCCGAGTTCGCACGAGTGCTCAAGCCGGGCGGACGCCTCTGCTCGTCGGTTTGGGTCGGGCCCGAGGCAAACCCGTGGACGACGATCGCTACGCAGGCGATCGCGACCGAGGCGGTGGTGACGGCACCCGACCGGGACGGACCGAACATGTTTCGGTGCGCCGCCCCGGGATATGTCAGTGCCCTGTACGAAGGCGCGGGGCTGCACGACATTGCGGAGTGGGACGTCCACGTCGAACTCAGGACGGAATCGCCTGAGCAGTATTGGGAGATGATCAGCGAGCACGTTTCGCTGGCAGTTGCGGCGCTTGCGCAGGTCGACGAACCGGCGCGGGAGCGAATTCGGGCACACGCCATCTCGAAGGCGAGCGCGTTCGAGAAGGGCGGCAAGGTCCGGGTTCCGGGCGTGGCACGATGCATCGTGGGAACGAAACAGGACGCGTTGTCAACGCCGTCACATGCCGATGCGGCCACGACGTTCGTCAACTGGACATAGTTGCGTCAATCCACTTGAGACAGACAGGTTGCGGGTGGGGTCGGCTCGCCGGGGCGGGTCTGCTGGACGGCGTGGTGCAGTGCGCTGATGAAGGCGGTGGTCGCGGGCGGGTCCGGCGGGTCGCCGTAGCTGGCCAGGTAGACGTGCCGCCGGAAGTCGCGAAGGACGCTGGCCTCGATTCCGGGCGCGTGGTGGGTGCGCAGTGCCAGCCCCGGCATGGTGGTCACGCCCATGCCGGCGGCGACCAGTGCCTGCTGGACGATGATGTCGTCGCTGGTGTACGCGATGGGCGGGACGAAGCCCGCCTTGTCGCAGGCGTCGAGGAACTCGCGGCGGCAGTTCTCGCAGCCCGCGATCCAGGCGGAGTCGCGGTTGCCGGCCAGTGTCTGGCCGGGTTCGAGGCTGAGCAGGTACATCGGGTCGTCGAACAGGTGCGTGGCGCGGATGTCGTCCGGGGTCGTGTCGTTGTAGCGGAAGACGACCGCGACGTCGACCTGCCCGGCCCGGAGCAGATCGAGTGCCACGCGCGGGTGGGCCTCGATCAGTTGCAGTTCGATGCCGGGGTGCTCGCGGCGCAGGGTGCCGGCGGCGTGCGGCACCAGCGCGGCGAGCGCCGACTGGAAGCCGGCGACCCGGACGCGGCCGGTGCGCAGGCCCACCATCGCGGACAGTTCCGCGGCGGCGGTGTCGACCCGGCCGACGATCTCGGCGGCGCGGCGGGCCAGGTGTTCGCCCTCCGGGGTGAGCCGGATGCCCCGGCCGACCCGCTGGACGAGCCTGGCCCCGGTCTCGGCCTCCAGCCTGGCCAGATGGTGGCTGACGGCGGGCTGGGAGTAGTTCAGGTGCTTGGCGGCCTTGGTGACCGAGCCGTGCGCGGCGATCGCCGCGAGAACCCGTAACCGCAGGATATCCAGCATACATAAATAGTACGCATGTGTTTGCCCAAGTATTGTCATTGGACGAATGAGTCCGTCGACTAGAGGCTGAACGGGACACAAGGAGGACCCGACCATGACCCGCTCACTGACCACGCTCACCGATCTCGTCGCGGCGGTGCGCCAGGCGATCGACGTGCGGACCGGCTGGACGGACACCGCGGAACTGGTCGCCGACCAGCTTCGCGCGCACCTGCCCGGCCCCGAGATCCTGACGCCCGAACAGCGTCTCGGTCAGCCCGACCGGGTCGCGGGCCACCTGCTGCACGCCGAGCCCGACGGGACGTTCTCCATCCTCGGCCTGGTCTGGCGCCCCGGGCAGACCACCCGGATCCACGACCACATCACCTGGTGCGTCGTGGGCGTGCTGTCGGGCATCGAGCACGAGGAACTGTTCGACGAAGCGCTCAACCCCACGGGCACGCGGGACAACCCTCCCGGCGAAGTCAGCGGTTTCGCGCCGCCCGGCGACATCCACCGCATCCGCAACGTCGGCGACGAGATCGCCATCAGCGTGCACATCTACGGCACCGACATCACCCGCGTCGGATCCAGCGCCCGCCGGTTCTACAACTGAGGGGTTCCCATTGGAGTACTTGAGGAGTTCATCATGAACGACACCGACCAGCGAGGCCCTGGGCGCGGGACGATCCAGCGGATGGACAACATCGCCATCGTCGTCGACGACCTCGCGGCCGCCAAGGCGTTCTTCGCCGAACTCGGACTGGAGCTGGAAGGCGAGGCGACTGTCGAGGGCAGCGTGGTGGATCGCCTCGTCGGGCTTGAGGGAGTCCGATCGGACATCGCGATGATGCGCACCCCGGACGGCCACGGACGGCTGGAGCTGACCAAGTACCACACGCCGTCGAGCCGAAACGGCGACCCGCGCGCTCCGGCGAACACGCTGGGCGGCCATCGCGTCATGTTCGCCGTCGAAGACATCGAAGACATCCTCGACCGCCTGCGGCCCCACGGAGCCGAACTCCTCGGCGAGCTGGTGCGGTATGAGAACAGCTACCGGCTCTGCTACCTCCGCGGCCCCGCAGGCATCATCGTCGCGCTGGCCGAGCGGACCAACTGAGTGGTCTACCGGTCCCTCTCACCCGCACGACTCGCGTCTCCGCGCTGCGTCGCTGCCCAGTCGCGGATGGCGGCGACGAACTCCTCGGGCGCGTCGGACTCCACGTACAGGCCGGCGTCCTCGACGATCACGGTCTTGTGGTCGGGGAAGGTCGCTTCCAGGCGTTCGCGCTCCCGGGGACGGAAGCCGATTTGGGCGTTGCCCCACACGATCAGTGTCGGCAGTTGGGCGAGGTCGGCGAGGCCGGCTTCGACCTCGGTGAAGAAGGCCCGGCTGGCGGTGATCCGGCCGGGGAGTACGGCGGAGGCCTGGCGGCGCTCGGGGGTGTCCAGCGCCCGGCGGTAGTGGGTCATCTCGGCCGCGGTCGGCTTGCGCCTGCGGTGGCCCATCGGGATGAACGCCTTGACGACGAGGTTGAGCCGCCGGGCCAGGAAGCGGATCGGGGGTCCGCCGGCGATGCGAGCGAAGGCCTCGAAGTAGAGGTCGCCGTTGACCGGCCAAGCCCAGGCGTTGGCGAGGACCAGCCGATCGAAGACGCCAGGCCGACGACGTGCGGCGGCCAGGCCGATCGGGCCGCCCCAGTCCTGCCCGACCAGAGTGACCCTAGTGAGGCCGAGCGCGTCGACAAACCCGGTGACCACGTCCGCGTGCTCCTCGGGCAGGTACCGGTAGCCGGGCTTCGGTGTGGACAGTCCGAAGCCCGGGTAGTCGAGGGCGACGCACCGGAAGTCGTCGCGCAGCGCGCGGATCACGTCGCGCCAGAGGAACGACCAGGTCGGGTTGCCGTGCAGGAGCAGCAGGGTGGGACCTGACCCCTCGTCGACGTAGTGCACGGTGTGCCCGTCGATATCGACGAAGCGGCTCTCGAACGGGAACAGGGCGTCGTCGACCCAGTCGGGCCGCGCGCTCTCGGTGGCATCGGCCATGGCGGCCCCTCTGTCTCGGCAGTGCGGTGAACTTGAGATTGTCACGCACGCTTGAGAAGGTCAAGTGGAGGGGATGATGCGTAGTTGCGGCCAGTACTGCGGGCGGCGTGGCGCAGATGGCGCGTCCGCAGTTGCTGGAGCAGTTCCGCCGCGACCCGGCCGCACTGGCCGCCGGCGAGTGGTGGCGGGTGGTCACGCCGATGTTCTTCCAGGACGGACACCTGCTCGGCACGGTCGTCAACCTGGTGATGCTCGCGCTGGGGCTGATCTTGTCGCCACGGCACGCGGCCCCTGACACAGCGGGCACACGGACCGCGAAGCGTGCTCACTGATGCCCGTGGTGGGTGGCGAGCCTTTCGATGGTGCGGAGTTCCTGGTCGATTTTCGCGTAGGCGGCGTGGCGGCGGTGCGATCCGCCCGGACCGGGCGTCGGGGTCTGGCCGCGGCGGTGTTCAAGATGCGCCAGTAGGGTTTCGTTGCCCAGGGGGCGGGCAGCGAAGGCGACGACAATCGTGGCGGACTGCATCAGGCACCAGCCTGGTCGGAGCCTGGCGTCCATCGTGTCCTCGAGGCCGGAAGCGTCCTGCACCAGCAGTCGCAGATGCTCGCCCCGCCGCTCGACGATGCGTACCTGGGCGACGCCGGGTTCGTAGCGGGGGGTGGCGTTCTCCAGGTCCGCGATGACCTGCCACACGGCGTCGAAGGGCACGGCGACGCGCCGCTGCCGAACGACGGCGCCGGGCAGGGCGGCCGCGAGAACGGCGAGGCGGTCGATCGGGTCGATGTCGGGGAGCCCCACTGGATCGTTCACGATTCCCACACCTCCCGGAACGCGGCCCTGGCTCGATGCAGCCGGGATTTCACGGTCCCTATCGGGATCCCCAACGTGGTGGCGATCTCGTGCTCGCTGAGTCCTTCCCGGGTCCGCAGGACCAGCACGACGCGCTGGGGGACCGGCAGACGCGCCAGGGCGTCATCGATGTCCACCAGCCCTTCGAGCGAAGCGGCGTGGTGGTCCATGCGCGTTTCCTCGGTGGCGACCTCCATGTCGTGCCTGCGGGCGAGGCTGATCGCCGTCCGGACGGTGACCGACCGTATCCAGGTCACGATCGCCTCGGGAGCGCGCAGCGAAGGCAGGCCCCGGAAGATCGCCAGCAGGGCCTCCTGTGTGGCATCGTCGACCGCCGCCGGGGCGATGCGCGCGCACAACCGGCGGACATACGGGGCCAGTTCGTCGAGAAGCCTGTCCAACGCGAGCGCGTCCCCGTGCTGAGCGGCCGAGACGATCTCCGGATCCACACCAAGAAGGTAGCGGGGAACCTTCCAAAGGTTCCCCGCCCCTTTCCGAACGGAAGGACACCACACGGAGGGACATGTCCAGTGGAACCAGATCTGACCATCGTCGGCGCGGGCGTCACCGGGCTCACCGCCGCCATCGAGGCAGCCGAACGTGGCTGGCGGGTAACCGTCACCGAAGCGCATTCCCGGCCGGGCGGGCGGGGACGCTCGCTGGCGGCTCCCTACCTGGCCAACGACGGTCCACACGCGATCTACACAGACGGGCCGTGGTGGGCGTGGTTGGAGCGCCGCGGTCTCACGCCGCCCATCGTGGCGGCGCCGCGCAAAGCCGACCTCGTCCGGGCCGGCGGCCGGTTCGGTCCCTGGCCGGCCGAACTCAGCAAGGCCATCGCCGCGCTGCCCGCCGAGGCGCCGACAGCGGAATCGTTCCGCCGCTGGCTGCTTCGGCACGTCGACGCGGCGATGGCTGAGGCGATCGTCGGAGTGGCTTTCATCTTCACCTTCGACCGCGACCCTGGGCGGCTTTCGGCCGCGTTCACCCACCAGCGCCTTCGCCGGTCGCTTGCCGGCGGCTCCCGGTACGTGGCCGGCGGGTGGTCCACCCTGGTCGATCTTCTTGCCGAGCGAGCCGCCGGCCTCGGCGTGCGGATACACGCCCAGACACGGATATTCGCCCTGCCCACGGGCCCGACGATCCTGGCCACCAGCCTCGCCACGGCACGCCAGTTGACCGGCGACCGATCGCTCGTCTGGCCCGGCACGCGCGTGGCGACGGTCGACCTGGGCCTGCGGGTGGACAGCGGCCCGGACTGGTTTCGGGTCATGGACCTGGATGACCGGATCTACGCCGCCCGCTACAGCCTCGCCGACCCCAGCTTGGCCCCGCCCGGGCACGACCTCATCCAGGTCGCCGCCGCATGCGCCCCCCACGAGCGAAAAACCGACGCCGAACACCGAGTGCAGCAACTTCTCGACCAGACCTGGCCCGGCTGGCGTGCTGCCGTGCAGTGGCACCGCAGCGCCCTGCGCACGAACTGCACCGGAGCCATCGACCTGCCCGGAACAACATGGCACGACCGCCCACCCGTCCGCCGCGGCAACACTCTCGCCGTGGCCACAGACCAGTCCGCCGCGCCCGGACTGCTCGCCGAAGTCGGAATCGCCGCTGCCCAGTCCGCCCTCCAACAACTCGGCGAAACGCCCAGCCCGACCCAGGCCCACACGCGAGTCTGACCGGCGCCACGCCTACACGGATTCCAGGAGTTCGGCCAGTCGAAGGGTGTCGCGTTCCTCGCCTTCCCGGACGCCATGGCCACGGCGATCGGCTTCGACCGGACACCCTTCCACTGGCGGGCCCACCACGAGATCTTCCGCTATGTGCACACGGTGAGCGGACGCCTGACCGGCCTCACCCTGGTCTGGCTGTTCATGCAGGTCCTGATGCCGTTCGCGACCCGGGTGATCACCGCCGACGGCGCCCTCCCATCCCGGTTCAGCTGTACGCGATCGTGCAGGTGCTGGCGTCCGCGTCGTTCGCGCTGATCATCCGGGAGATCCGACGCGAACACCTGTACCGCCGACGTGCGACGAAGTCGCTGACCATGACATGGATATCGGCCGCCCTTCCGCGTATACCGGCAGGTGGAAGTTGCCGACCGGATGGAGTTGTGAGATGTCACCTTGTCGCGTGGCCGTGGTTCAGGCCGCACCTGTCCTGTTCGATGTCGAGGCGACTGTCGGCCGGTTCGAGACGCTGCTCGCGAAGGCCTGTGCGGACGGCGCGAAGTTGGTGGTGTTCCCGGAGGCTTTCCTTGGTGGGTATCCGAAGGGGGCGACTTTTGGGGCGACCGTTGGCGAGCGCACCGATGAGGGGCGGGCGTTGTACGCGCGGTATCGGCGGTCGGCCGTGGAGATCCCGGGCGAGACGTTCGAGGCGATCAGTGCCGCCGTCGCCCGGCATCAGGTCCATGTCGTTGTGGGCGTTATCGAGCGTGGTGGGCACACGTTGTACTGCACGGCGTTGGTGATCGCGCCGGACGGCACGCTGTTGGCGCGGCATCGCAAGCTTGTGCCGACCGGGATGGAACGGATCATCTGGGGCCGCGGTGGCGCTGATGACCTGGCGGTCGTGGACACCGATCTGGGCCGGATCGGCTTGGCGATCTGCTGGGAGAACTACATGCCGCTCTACCGGACCTGGCTGTATGAGCAGGGCGTGCAGATCTACTGCGCGCCCACGGTCGACATGCGTGACTCGTGGACCGCGACCATGCGGCACATCGGGGTCGAGGGACGCTGCTTTGTGTTGTCCGCCAACCAGTTCGCGGTGTCCGACGACTACCCTGCCGGTTTCGTGGCGGACGCGGGTGGGCCGGTGATCCGCGGTGGGAGCTGTGTCGTCGACCCGTTCGGCCGGTTCGTCGCCGGTCCGGTGTTCGACCGCGGCGAGGTGCTGTTCGCCGACATCGACCTGGACGTCCTCGACGGCGCGTACCTGGATCTCGACGTGGTGGGTCACTACGCGCGCCCCGACCTCTTTCAGTTGCGCACCGATTGGTAACGGACAGACCCTGAATTCGCTTTCGTCCGCTAACGCCGGTTCGATTCGCGCGATGTACGGTCCGTCGATGTTCGGATTGGAGTGCCGTGGCCGAAGCGGATGTTGACCGTGCGCGAGAGGCGTACGGCAGGCTGATCGACCATGACAGGGTCGAATTCGACGACTTTCTGGACGTCGAGCCGGAGGACCGCGCGGACGAGGTGAGCACACGGCTGGCGGAGAGGTTTCGAAAGCCGCCGGACGCGGTCATGATCAGGGTGCGCGGGCGGCACGTCGGCGTGAGCACCCTGGCCAGGGTGCGCGAGGCCGAAGGTGTGGCCGGCGGCGAGATCGGTGCCGGCGACGGGGCCAGTCCGCTGGGCAGTTCGACCCGTTACCGGACGATCCAGTTCTCGTGCGGGAACAACGACAGCACAGCGATTCGTTCCTTCTATGACGAGCGGCAATTACCTACCTGCCCGAACGGACACGGCCCGATGGAGCTTCAGCGATGAAACTGGACGGGTTGCTCAAGCCGTTGTCGGAAGGCCGCCGGTTCTTCCTGGTGAGCTATTTGCCCACCTGTGCCGGATTGCTTTATCTGCTGTTGCTGGTGTGGGCGGGCGCGTGGGGTTGGCTGGACCACGCGATGAGCTTCGCCGCGGCCTGGCGGACGATCACCGGTCTGGGCGTGGGCGAAGTGGTGGCGATCGTCGTGGCCGTCACGGTGGTGGCGCTCATGGTGCAGCCGTTCCAACTCGCCATGATGCGGGTGCTCGAAGGGGCCTGGCCGAAGTGGCTGGGTGCGGGTCTGGGCCTGCGGATTCAGCGGTGCCGGAAGGAACGCCTGGTGGCCGCCGCCGAACTGCCGCAGGGCGTGGAGAAGCTGCCCGACGACACTGTCCAGAAGGCCGGCGCTGCGGGCGACGAACTGCGCCGCCGGTTTCCGCTGCCCGATCACCTGCTGCGACCGACCGCGTTGGGGAATGTCCTTGCGGCAATGGAAGACAGCGCCGGCCGCGCCTACGGGCTGGACGCGGTCGCCGCGTGGCCGAGGCTGTATCCCGTGCTCGGCGAGCAGGTCAAGGCGATCGTTGACGACCGCCGCGACGCGCTGGACGCGGCCGCGAGGTTGGCGGTCACGATGATGATCACCACGGTGGCGGCCGCGGTGCTGCTGGGCTGGCAGGGATGGTGGTTGCTGCTTGCCCTCGCGCCCCTTGTCGTCTCGATCGTCGCGTTCCGGGGCACGGTCCAGGCCGCGTTGGCGTACAGCGAGGCCGTGCACGTGGCGTTCGACCTGCACCGCTTCGACATGTTGACCGCGTTGCGGACGAAGTTGCCGGAGAATACGAAGACCGAGCGGCAGACGAACGAACGGTGGTGTGACCTGTGGCGTCAGGGCGTGCCACTGTCGACTGACTTCGTCTACGTGACCGACAAGAAGGAGCCGTGACCGTGCCCGACCCGATCGCGTCGGTTCTGCCGTACTCCCTTGTCGTCGGCCAGGAGGAGCTGCGGACCGCGCTGGAGATCGCCTACGTGAACGAGAGTGTCGGCGGCGTTCTGGCGGCCGGCCAACGCGGCACCGCGAAGACCACCACGGTCCGGGCCTTCACGAACATGATCGCCGGCGAACTGCCGGTCACCTTGCCGATCGGCGCCACGGACGACCGGGTCCTCGGCGGCTGGCGGATCGACAAGCTGATGGCGGGCGCGGCCGAGCCAGCGGACGGCATGCTCGTCGAGGCGGCCGCCTCCGCCGCGCGGATGCTCTACGTCGACGAGATCAACCTGCTGGACGACTACCTGGTGAACATCATCCTGGACGTGGTGTCGACCGGCATCCTCAGCGTCCAGCGCGACCACCGCGCGGAAGGCCCGCGCGAGGTCCGGTTCACGCTCGTCGGCACGATGAACCCGGACGAAGGCGGCCTGCGCCCACAGCTGCTGGACCGGTTCGGCCTGGTCGCGCCGGTGACACAGCTGGACGACGTCGAGCACAGGCAGCGGATCGTGGAAAGCGTCCTGCAGTTCGAGGCGGAACGAGCGGACCCGAACTCGCCGTTCATGGCCGAGGCGCGCGCCCGGGACACCGAGCAACGGATGCGGCTCAGCCAAGCCAAAGCCCGGCTCGGCACCGTCAAACGCACCTCGGACGCGATCGCCGCCTGCGCCCGGCTCGCCGTGGGTTTCCAGCTGGTCGGTCATCGCGGCGAACTCGTGCTGATCCAGGCCGCCCAGGCGTGCGCGGCGATCGAGGAGGCCACCGAGATCCTGCCGGACCACGTCCGCAAGGTCGCGAAACTCGCGTTGCTGCACCGGCGGGCACGCGGCGACTCCGGCACCTTGCCGGAGTGGACCGCGGACGACGACACGCGGGTGGACGCCCTGATCCTGGCCACCGCGGACTGAACCATGGGGTCCGCCGCCGATCCGCTCACCAGGGCACTCACCGTGCTCCGGTGTGTGGCGGCCGAACCCGGGCTGGGCGGGGTGCTCCTGCTGGACCTCGACCCGTCCCTGCTGCTGCCGCTGGGGCGCTGGTTGGCGGACAGCCTGGCCGGGAACGTGGTGCTGCTCGGTTCGTCGACCACCGAGGAGGACCTGTGGCTGCGGACACGGTTGGCGGGCAACGAGTTCAGCACGTCGCCGGGGCTGCTCGCGGAGGATCCGGCTGTGGTGGTCGTCCCCGACCTGTGCCGCGCCGGGCTCCCGGTGACCCGGGCCGCGGTGACCTTGGTGGGTGCCGACTGCGCGTCCGCGGAAGTCCTCGGGCACAGCATTCGGTGGCGCCCGAGGACCCGGTGGCTCGCGGCGGCGGACCGCGGCGAGGTCGGCCACCTCTCGCCGCATCTGCTCGACCGGTTCCCGATCCGGGTGGACGCGGCTGACCTGCGCGAATGCCCGCCGGCTACCAGCCAGATACTGCCGGCAAGACCGCTCCCGATGACTCCGGCAGCTGTGGCCGCCGTGGTGGCGACCATGGAGCCAGGCCTCAGCCCGCGCAGGGAACTCACCCTGGCTCGGGTGGCCCGTGCGCTTGCCGCCTTCGACGGCGCGGACACGGTACAGCCGGAACACGTGGCGCAAGCCGCTGATCTGCTGGGCGTCACACCCCGGTCGGACGTCCCTGATGACGTTGTCGCAGAACAGATCGACCCACCGGTCGAGCCGGCGGACGGCCAGGAATCACTCGGGTCCATAGTGGACATTCCGGCGCTCGACGAGCCAGCCATAGTGCCCGCGCGGTACTCCGGTCCAGCCGAGGTCCTGGCGGCGACAGCGGCGTTCGCCGAGGAGCCCGACCGGTCGCTGTATCCGGAGGACGATCCGCAGTCCACGCCGAAAGTCCACTCGCTGCGCGCACCTGGGCAACGGCGTGCGTCCGCCAAGCGCCAACAAGGGCACGCGATCGGTGTGCGGACCGCGACGCGACTGCACGACCTCGCCATCGTGGCGACCGTGCTCGAGGCGGCGAAGTACCAGGCAGTCCGCCGACGGCACGCGACAGGTCCGCGGAACAGGCTCATCATCAGTCCGGCCGACCTACGACGGCACCGCCGCCGGCCGCAGTCCGGTGGCGTGCTTGTGTTGGTACTGGACCATTCCTGCCGTCAAGGCTGGGACTGGAGTCCGGCGATCGCGCCGTACCTGCGTTGGGCGTACGAACAGAACGCGGCCGTGTCGGTGATCGAGTTCGGACATCGCGCCACCGCCGCGGAACTCAACGCCGAACGTTTCCGGGCGGCGTCCCTGCTGGATCCCCGGCTGCTCGGGGCGCTCAACCGGCTGCCCGGCCTGGCCAGTCCACTGGCGCATGCCCTGGATCTCGCGCTGCACGAGCTACGTGGGTTCACCCTGCGGGGCCGGATGTCGATCGACGAAGCCGTCCTGGTGGTCGTCACCGACGGCCGAGGCAACGTTCCGCTCGACGCCAGTCTGCGCGGACGGATCGCCGGCCGGACAGGGCGTCTGGGAATCACCGACGCCCTCACGGTCGCCGCGAAGGTGCGCACGCTGGCGCGTGTCCGTCCTGTGGTGATCACGCCCGGAGTCGATCAGTACCCTGAACTGCCGTACGACCTCGCCGACGCCATGGGCGGCAAGGTGATCCAGCCGGAGCCGGACCGATGAGCGCCGAGCCGGAAAGCCTGCGTGGCTACCTCACCGCCGACCAGGGCACGACACCCACAGGCGCGGTCCGACCGTCGAGCCCGGCAATCGACGACGTGGTCGAGACCGAGCCGACCGAGTTCGACCCAGGTGACGTCAAGCTCACCAAAGCGTTGCCCGCCAACGTGGCCATGCTGTGCGTGACCGGCACCAGTGTGGACGGTCAGCCCAGCTTCGTGCTGAACTTCCACTACCGAGGCGGCGTGCGGACAGCCGCGCGACCAAGCGACCTCGCCGACCAACGCCCGCCGGATCTGGCGCTGGCCACGCTCGCCGAACGCACCCGCGGGCAAGGCACACCGTGGCAGGACGCGTACTGGGAATGCATGAACTGGGCGGACACCAAGCACAAACTCGTGACGTGGATCCGTGACCTGTTGGCCGCGCCGGACGCGCCGCGCCTGGTGGTGTGGGACAACACCGACTACGAGATCCCCTGGGAACTGTACTATCACCGGCCTTCCGGCGGCGCCGAAGGAGCGGGCTGGCTCGGTGAGCTGATCCCGGTGATCCGTTGGACGGCGGTCCATGATGGCGCACGGGCGTGGCAGTTCTCGGCGCGGAAGCGCGAATGTGTCGGCGGCCTGCTGATGTTCGAGGACCCCAAGATGGGGGTCGAGCCGGATGGCTTCGCACGGTACGAACTGGAGGCCAGGGCCCGGACGATGCGGGAGTTGATGCGCCGGCTCGACCGGCCGTGCCAGCCGTTCGGGCTGCTGGTGATCCGCTGCCACGGGGAGTATTCCCGGGACACCAGGAAGTTCAAACTCGGCGGCCTGCCGCTGAACGCGTACACCGAGTTCACCATGCACGCGCTCCAGCAGTCCGGCGCGCTCGTCCTGCTCAACGCGTGCGTGTCCGGCAGACCGGTCGTCGACGAACGCCACCCCAGCACGGCGACCCGCAGCTTTGCCGAGGTGTTCCTCAGGTACGGCGCGGGCGGCGTGATCGCCACGGCCGGCGACGTCGACCTGAACCACTCCCACGACTTCGCGGTCCGACTCCTCAGCGACGCGAACAGTCGTCCGGTGAACGTGGCCGAAGCCCTGCGAGAACACCGGAAACACTACGCCAACCGGGTGCGGTACCGGCCCGGCGCCGCCGACAACCGGACCGAGCAGCAGTTCAAGGACTTCTTCGCCAGCTTCATGTATCTCTACTTCGGACACCCGGACACCATCCTGCGCACCGGGGACACACCATGAACGAATCCGTTGTCCGCCTGCGCCCGGTGGTGAGCTGGCCCCGACAGGTCACGCCAGGCCAACGTTACCTGATCACTGTGGACGTCGAACAGGACGAAACCGCCGACGACTGGCCGTACGACCAGGAGGAGTACCCGATCGGCTGCGTCCTGGACGGCAGGCCGGCCCTGGACGTCCAGTCGGTGGGCGACACCACGATCGTCGTGCACCGGTTCGGCGGCACGTACGGACCAGCGAAGTTCGTGGCTCAGGCGCAGGAAGAGCTGACCGGCCAGTGCCTGCTGTCGTTGACCCTGGTCACCGCCGGTGGAGTCCCGTTCCGTACCCTCGAGCTGCCGGTCCGAGGAACCGCCGACGAGTCGGAGACTCAGCAAGACTCCTTTGTGGACATGGCGGCGTCGGTGGCCGAGCTCCGGCTCCGGCCAGTGTCGGACCGAGGGGACAGACTGGTCGGCCGGCACGCCGAGCTCGAACTGATGACGGCGTTCGCCAGGTGGCCGATCCTGGACGCCGTGCCACCCGACTGGACTGCCCCCGTTCTCGCCTTCATCGGCGCGCCAGGCAGCGGAAAGACGGCATTGCTCACCGAGTTCGCCAGGCGAATCGGCCGGCTGAAAGTGCCCTACGCGTACTTCGACTGTGCGCAAACGACTGCGCAGACCACGGGCGAAGTGCTGTCCGCTTTGGCATATGAGCTCAGCAGGGATGGCGGGTTGATCTTTCCTCGGCTGGCCACGGGCTTGCTGGCGATCAGCCAGCCCCCGCCCTCCGACGATCCCGCACGTGCCCGCGAACAGTTCATCGAACTGGTGCGAGTGGGCAAACGGCCGGCGTCCCCGTCCGTCCTGATGGATGTCACCAATCCGGCGTTCCGCCGCACATACGTCTACGTCCCGGATCTGGTCCTCAGAGGTCTCAGTGTGTTCCCACGAAGCCGCGCCGCGGTGTTCCGCAGGGGTGTCCAATGGTGGGGCCAGAACCAGGAGTCGGACAGCGGCGCTGTCGACTCGCTGATCGAGCTGTGCCGAAGGGCGCACCACTCATCGGACCATGGACTGGTGACCAGGCCCCTGTTGGCGGCGTTCTTGGCGGACCTGCGGGACACGTTCAGGAGCGGCCGTCTGGCGAAGGCGGGGTGGAACTGCGTGGTCATGATCGACAACGTGGACACCTCGATCGGCCGGCACGTCCTGGAGGAGCTGATCGACGCACGCCAGGAGAGTGTCCGCCGATCGGGCGGTCCGGACCCGCTGACCGTGCTGGTCGCCAGCAGCGGCGCGCTGGAAGTCCACAAGGAAACAGTTGTCACCGCGAAGGAGTTGCTCCGCACGAACACCTTCAGGCAGGCGGCCACCCGGATGATCCCGGTGTCGCTGCCCGATCTCACCAAGAAGGACGTGGCGGCGATGGAGGGCCTCCCGATATCGAGCATCCTGCACGGGTTCACCAACGGACACGCCGCGTCTGTCGTCACGATCATGCGCTCGGAGGTCACTGGCCTGAAGGCCCCGTGGCCGCTGGTCGAGGAGCCGTCCATCGAAGGCAAGCTCCTGCATCCCTTCATCCGCGACCTACCAGAGCCCATGGTGAACGAGTTGGTGACGTGCGCCGCGGCCCGCAACAGGGGAGAGGTTCTGCGGTTCGCCGAACATGGTTGGGGCTTGCGAGAGACCGCGTCCGCCTTGCCGTCCTATCTGTGGACCCCGATCGGGTGGTCGGATTCGGCGACGTTGCATCCGATGCTGCGTCGGCTGTTGCTGCGTCGGCTGGCCGCGCGCTCCCCGGAACACCCGTTGAACTGGCAACAGGTGCACTCCTGGCTGCAGGAGGACTGTGCCAGGCGGGACGACGTACCAGGCGAGCTTTACCACACGCTCGCTCTGGGGCACATGGACGCGGTGGTGCCGAGGCTTGCCGAACTCTTCGACGAGATCGCTCACAGTGACTGGGTGGGCATACTGGACTCGGTGACCGCCGCGCCGATCCAGCAGGACCAGCCGCTGCTCGGGCTTGACTCGATGGCCGTATCCCGAGAGCCAGGCGTGGACGCGGCGGTACGCCAACTGGTCTGGGCTCTGTGGCAGGCCAACGACCGTCTGGCCGCCCGGCCGACGTACCTGTACGACGTCGTCGACCGGGGGTTTTCGACGCTGGTGAGGTGCTCGACCAAGGCCGATGTCGAGCCGTTGATCGAGCGGTGGCGTGCCCAGCGGTCGGAGTAAAGCGCCTTGACACGCGCGAGTCAGGCGGCTTTACTCATGACAAGTAAAGCCCCTTGACTTAGGAGTGTTCATGCGAGTGATCAACGAGACCGAAGAGCGGACCACCACGACCCCGACCGGTGTGATGACCGCGCTCGCCGGGCCCAGCCAGGGGAGTGACCAGGTGAGCACCTGGCGGGTTCGGCTGGCGGCCGAGGCGGAGTCTCCGGTGCACCTGATCGACCACGACCAGGTGTGGATGCCGATCTCGGGCACGTTCTCGTTCACTGTCGGCGACGAGACCAGCACGGCCTCCGCTGGGCAGGCTGTGCTGCTCAGGGCCAACGAGGTTCGGCAGTTCCGCCCGGTGGGCGGGCCGGCTGAGGCGTTGGTGTGCATGGCGGCCGCGGGTCGGGCGGGGGTTCCGGGCACCGACGGGCGGCAGTCTCTACCGTGGGCCTTGTGACGGATCCCCTTGCCCGCACCGAGTTGACGTTCCTGCTCGGGTTGGCGTTCCAGCTCGTGGTGGCCGACTTCGTCCAGGAGGTCGAGGCGGCGGGCTACCGCGATCTTCGGCCCGCGCACGGCGCTGTCTTCCAGGCGTTGCGGGGTGCCGGCGCGACGAGCACCGAGTTGGCCGAGCGGCTCGGGGTGACCAAGCAGGCGTCCGGGCAGATGGTCGGCGACCTGGAGAGCCGCGGCTATGTCCGACGCGTCCCGCACCCCGATGGGGGACGTCGTCGGCTCGTCATCCTCACGGACAAGGCGATGCAGCACATGTCCGTGGCCGGTCAGGTGCTGGCCAGGTTGGAGGGCGACCTGGCCGCGAAGTTCGGCGGGGCCGAGCTGGCGGCGTTGCGGGCGGAACTGACCCGGTTGATCCGCACGATGGCCGGCGACGCCCTGCCGCCCCTCCGGCCCGTCTGGTGATCACCGGCACGGCGTCCACGGCAGGTCGTTCAGGGTCTTGCTGGCTTTCTTGACGATGGTGTCGAACCCTGGGGTGGCCGCGGCGCAGATCGCGGCCGGTGTGCCCAACGGGTTGCGCTCCGGTGGGTCCTCGTCGGATTCCAGGTATTCGACGTGCAGCACTGGTTTGCCGGCGGCGGTGAAAGCGGTCAGCGGGTCGCACGGTTGGATGTCCGCGCCGGTCCACTGGCAGTCCTCGATCACCGCCAGGTCGAAGTCGCCGACCAGGTCAGGGGCCTGTTTGCTGTCGTTCTTCAGCACGATGCCCAGCCCGAGCCGGTGGGCGGCGCCGGCGAGCATCCGGTTGTAGCCGAGTTGGTCGGCCGCGGTGACCGGCTCGGACCAGCCGGCTTCGGAGTTGTGCAGCCACGCGTCCGGCCAGTCCGGGTCGACCGCGTCGAAACCGTTGTCCGCGCACAGTTTCATCCGCGCGGCCATGATCTCCGTCAGGAACTCGAGACGCCCGGCGCCGGGTTTGACGTTGAACCAGCGTTCGTTGTCGTACGGCGGTGCGAGCGCCTTGCTGACCAGGTGCGCTTCCGGGTGTGCGGCGTCCCAGTCGAGGATCTTCCGTGCGTCCGGCCGCCACGCTTCGAGTGTGCCACCGGAGAAGTAGCAGATCGCGTGCGCGGACAAACTGTGGATCGCTTTGACCGCCTCGGTGTTGACGACGTCGGTGGCGGAGCCGGTGACCTGCGAATCCACCCACAGGTCGATGCCGTACACGTCCGGGCACACCGGGCCGGCGCCCTTCGGCGGCGGTGTGCACACCTCGTCCGGACGCAGGTTGATCCCGTTCACGATCCCCGGCCCGGTCCGGGTGGTCGGCACCAGCTGGTACTGCCAGCGCACCCCGGGATGCGGCCGCCACCAGCCGTTCGCGGGCCTGTCCGGCACCGGCACGTTGGTGCCCGAGCAGCCGGCGACCAGGACGGCCACTACCAGGAGGATACGGCTGATCAACTTGTCGGATTGCCTAGAAGCGCCCTGGTCAGGTTGTTCCGTGCGGCATACATCTCGTTCAGTGCTCCGGTCAGTTCCGCGTCGCCGACATGGACGTCGGCGTCCGAGTTCTCGGCGAGCGAGCGTAGCGCGGCCCGCCGCAGGAGTTCCTTGATGAACGACGCCGGGGCGCCTTCCGTCGCTTCGACGACAGGCGCGAGATCGGCGGTCAGTCTCAGGCCGCGCGCGTAGAGCTGGAGCAGCGTTTCGCGGCCGGCGGCGTCCGGCAACGGGAGTTCGACGGCCAGATCGACCCGGCCGGGGCGGTCGGCCAGGGCCCGTTCCAGCTCGCTGGCGCGGTTGGTGGTCAGCAGGAACGTGACGTCCGCGTCGCCGCCGACCCCGTCCATGGCGTCGAGCAGGCTGAACAGCAGCGGCTGGCCGGTGCCCATCGGGTCGTAGCCGCGGTCCTGCGCGATCAGGTCGACGTCCTCCAGCACGACGACGCTGGGCTGCAGGCGTCGGGCGAGCATCGCGGCCTTCTCGATGAACCGCATGGCCGCGCCGGTCAGAATGATGATCGTGCTGCCGGGCAGCCGTCCCATCAAGTACCGCATGGTGTGCGTCTTGCCCGTGCCGGGCGGGCCGTACAGCAGAAGTCCGCGCTTGAGGTGCTGGCCTGCGGCGAGCAGACGTTCGCCGTGCCGCGCGATTCCCACCACGTGTGCCTCGATCGACTCCAACACGCCGGCCGGCAGGACCACCTCGTCGCCGCCGATGTCGGGCCGGGGCAGGAAGGTCAGCAGCTCGTTGCCGAAATGCTCGCTGACCCCGAACGCCAGCACCTGGCCGCGCAGGACGTCGTGCTCGGCGACCAGGGACTCGATCTCGGCGCGCACGGCGGTCGCAGTCACCTGCGAGGTCGCCAGCACCTCGACCCGGCACACGGGTTCGGCGAACTGCGGGGCCGCGCCACGGACCCCGAGGACCACCGGGGAGCCGTCCGGCGCGACCGTGCCGACCAGACCGAGCTGCACCACGTCGATCGCCTGGTCGGGCCCGACCAGGCGGTGGTGTAGTCCACCGAGCCGAGCTGGTACGTGTTCTGCGTGCCGGCGGCGGCCAGCATGCTGATCAGGTCCTCGAAGTTCCGGTGCGAGCCGACCACACCGAACCAGTCCATCGCCTTGCCGTACCTGGCGAGATAGGCGTCGATTCCGCGCTGCAGGTTCGCGTGTTCCCAGCCCGGCCAGCCGCGACTGACGACGACCACTTCGGACACCGGCACACCGAGATGCCCGGTGACCCGGTCGGACAGCACGTTCGCCTGCGGCACACCGGCCATCTCGTTGGTGGCCCGGATGATCCGGTACAGCTCCGCCGCGAGGCCATGGGTGCCGTCGTCGGCACACTGCGCACTGTCCATGTCACCAGAGTGCCCGTGTTCGACGCGCCTGTCGAACCGTTAGCCTGGAAGCAGTGTGTCCATGGGGAACAGGGGTCACGTGCGTTCGGTTGCGGTGTTTCTGATCGCTGTGCTGGTCGCCGGTTGCTCCTCTCAGTCCTCTGTGGACGCTCCGGTGACGGGCGGTCTGAGCCCGCCGGACCAGCGGGTCGAGTTCGGGACTGGCACGGGGGAAAGCCTGTCCGCGGCCGGACGAACGATCTCCGGCAAGGACTCCACCGGACCTAGGCACTGGTGGTCCTGGCGAGGACGACCCCGCCGATGATCAGGCCGAGCGCGGCGATCCGGCCGAAGCTGACCGGCTCGTGGTTCACGATCACGCCGATCAGGATCGTGCCCGCGGCGCCCATCCCGGTGAAGACCGCGTACGCGGTGCCGACCGGAAGGGTGTTGAGCGCGCGCGACAGCAGGTAGACGGCACCGAGGCAGAGCACAAGGCAGATCAAGGTCGGCAGCGGCCTGGTGAAGTTCTCGGTCGGTTTGATGCTCTGCGCCCAGGCGATCTCGACGACCCCGGCGAGCAGGAGGATGAGCCATCCCATCATGTCCTCCGACGTGTTGACAGGTCGGCGACCAGGGCGTCGACCGCGTGCAGTGCCGCCTCCCGCGATTGGTGGTGCTCCCCTTCGCGGTGCGCGAGCTTGGGGTCGAGGAGGGTGTTGGACAGTTCGGTGTGGACGAACGTGACGTCCTTGACGTCGAAGTGGCCGGCGAAGAAGTCCCGCAGGTAGCGTTCTTCGTGGTCGTAGGGCGCCCGTGGCGTGCCCGGCTGGTAGCTGCCGCCGCGCGCGCCGGTGACCACGAACGACCGCCCGGCCAGGGACATCCGGGGGAACGTGACCTGGTCGATCCACGCCTTGAGCGACGCGGGCACCGAGAAGTTGTACATCGGCGTGCCGATCAGCACGACGTCCGCGGTCAGCAGGTCGGCCAGTAACGGTTCCACCACCGCCCACGCCGCCCGCTGGCCCGACGTGCGGACAACGCTCGCGTAGTCGGCGGGGTCGAAGATCTGCCCGGCCAACACCGCGTCGCACAGTTCGGTCCACGCCTCGCCGATCTGCGGCACCGGGTGGACAGCCAGGTCACGGTAGACGTACCCGCTGTCGGGACGCGCCGCCCGCCACGCGGTGGCGAACCGCCCACTCAGCTCCCGGGAGAACGAGGTACGGCGGGCACTGGCATCGAGGTGAAGCAGGTTCATAGCGCCTCCATTAAGTGGACATGACGTCCAGTTCTGTCGACGACTGTAACCCCAAGTGGACAGCGTGTCCAGTTGCTTGCTAAGCTCGGAGAGTGGCCACCCATGACCTGTCAACGCCCAGCGCGAACCGGGAACGCGCCGACGCCGCCCGTAACCGCCTGAAAGTGCTGGCCGCGGCAGAGACATTGTTCGCCGAACGCGGCGCGAGCACAGTCACCATGGACGACATAGCCAAAGCCGCCGGCGTCGGCCGCGGCACCCTCTACCGCCGCTACCCAGACCGCGCCGCGATCGCCCTCGCCCTCCTCGACGAACACGAACGCCGCCTACAGGAACAACTCCTGTCCGGCCCCCCACCCTTGGGCCCCGGCACGTCCCCAGCCGAACGCCTGGCCGCGTTCTACGCCGCGATGGTGGAACTACTGGCCCGACACGTACACCTCGCCCTGGGCGCCGAGGTCGGCCGGTCCCGATTCAGCGCGGGCGCCTACGGCTTCTGGCGAGCCCACATCCTCACCCTGATCCGCGACGCCGGCCACAAAGACCCAGACCCCCTCGCCGACATCCTGCTCGCCCCCCTCGCCCCCGAAGTCTTCCAACACCAGACCCAAGAACTGGGCCTGGACAAGGAAAGGATCACCACAGCACTCGCCGACCTGGCTCACCGCGTCCTGGGACAGTGAGTCACCACGCCAAGCCCCCTGGCTGACCCAACACCGAGGCGATGGTCGGCAGCGACCCGCCCTGGCGCAGGGGTGCTTTGCAGGCGCGTCCCAACAATAGGCGCGTGCCCGCGCAACACACCTGTGCCTCGTTCTGTCTCCCGGCCGACCTGGGCGCAGCCCAACCACAGGTGTCAAGAGGCTGAAAGCGCGAGCAACCCCGAGCGGGAGCCGGCCTCTTGACGCCTGTGGTTGCCTTTGGCAGGTCGGGCGGGAGGCAGGACGCAGTCAGTTCCCCTGTCTCCTGGTCGATCTGCCGCGCGGCGAGCGCTTCTTTTGAACAACGCAGCCCGGGTCAAGGATCCTTGACAAACGGACCGCAGTCCATAAACCGAGGCGAAGCCTCGGAGTCCTTGTTCGGTGGCGGCGAGCCGCAGGGGGAGCAGGCTGAGGCGTGGCGGGCCGCGCCCGCCACGTTCGATCGCTTCGACGTCGCCGACAAGCTCCTGTTCAGCGTGCCGATGTGGAACGGGGGCGCGCTTTCTAGACCTGCTCGCCCAGTTTGAAACCCTCCTGTTTGGACGTGTACGAGAAGCCGTCGGCGCCGATCGTCACGTCCGCCTCGCGGGCGTCCGAGCGCTCGATGAGTGGTTGGGCCTTGCCGTCCAGGTCCAGGACCGGGGAGGCGTCGGAGTACCAGCTTGGCACCACCGGGTTTCCCCACCAGTCGCGGCGTTGGTTGTCGTGCACGTCCCAGGTGATCACCGGGTTGTCCGGGTCGCCGGTGTAGTAGTCGTGGGTGTACAGCTCGATCCGGTGCCCGTCGGGGTCACGCACGTAGAGGTAGAACGCGTTCGACACGCCGTGGCGGCCGGGTCCGCGTTCGATCATGTCCGACTTGCGCAGCGCGCCGAGGTGGTCGCAGACGTGCAGGATCTGGTGGCGTTCCTGGCTGGCGAAGGCGATGTGGTGCAGGCGCGGTCCGTCGCCGCCGGTCAGTGCGACGTCGTGCACCGTCGGTTTGCGGAACATCCAGGCGGCGTAGACCGTGCCCTCGTCGTCCTGGATGTCCTCGGACACTCGGAAACCGAGCCCTTCGTAGTACGACCGGGCGGCGGGGACGTCCGGGGTCACCACGTTGAAATGGTCCAAACGGGACAGTGCGCCGGCGCCGTGCTGGTCGTACCGTTGGGTGAAGCGTTCGACGTGTTCGGCGTCGTGGAAGAACTCCACCGGGAAGCCCAGTGGGTCCTCGATCCGCACCGCCTCGCCGATGCCTCGGGTCGCGCCCGCCGGCCGGCGTTCCACCCGGACGCCGAGCCCGGTGTAGTAGGCAACAGCAAGGTCAAGGTCGGCCGGGGTCCGCACACGGTAGGCGAGGACGGCCAGCGCGGCGGTGTCGCCCTTGCGCAGAATCAAAGAGTGATGCAGGTACTCCTCGAACGCGCGCAGATAGATCGCCTCATCGTCCTCATAGGTCACGACAAGACCGAGGATGTCGACGTAGAACGTCCGGGAGGCCTCAAGATCCGTGACGACGAGTTCGGCGTAGGCGCAGCGGATCACGTCCGGCGGCGTTGCGGTCATGACTGTCCTTCCTGGACGATCCCGAACCGTGGGGTGTGCACGGCGCCGAGCGTGATGTGGATCGCCTGCTGGTGGGTGTAGAAGTCGATCGAGCGGTAGCCGCCCTCGTGGCCGAGACCGGACGCCTTGATCCCGCCGAACGGGGTGCGCAGGTCACGGACGTTGTGCGAGTTCAGCCAGACCATGCCCGCCTCCACCGACTGCGCGAACGTGTGCGCTCGGGTCAGGTTCGATGTCCAAAGATACGCGGCGAGGCCGTACTTGACACCGTTGGCGAGGGCCAGCGCCTCGTCCTCGGTGTCGAACGGGGTGATCGCGACCACCGGGCCGAAGATCTCCTCCTGGAAGATCCGGGCGTCCGGCGCGACATCCGCGAACACCGTGGGCGCAACGTAGTTCCCGGTGTCCAAACCGGACGGACGGCCGCCGCCGGCGAGCAGCCGCCCCTCGGTCTTGCCGAGTTCGACGTACCGCATCACCTTGTCGTAGTGCTCCGGGTGGACGAGCGCGCCTACCTCGGTCGCCGGGTCGTGCGGGTCGCCGACGACGATGTTCCGCGCCCGTTCGGCGTAACGGGAGCAGAACTCGTCATACACCGAGCGCTCGACGAGGATCCGGCTGCCCGCGGTGCAGCGTTCGCCGTTCAACGAGAACACCCCGAACAGCGTCGAGTCGATGGCGGCGTCGAGATCCGCGTCCGCGAACACGATCGCCGGCGACTTGCCGCCCAGCTCCATCGACATGCCCTTGAGCGCGGTGGCGCAGTTGCGGTAGATCGTCCGTCCGGTGGTGCTCTCGCCGGTGAACGAGATCAGCGGCACGTCCGGGTGCCGGACCAACGCGTCGCCCGCTTCCTCGCCGAAACCGTTGACGAGGTTGAACACCCCGTCCGGCAGCCCGGCGTCCCGGAAGATCCCGGCCCACAGGCTCGCCGAGAGCGGCGTGAACTCGGCCGGCTTAAGCACGACCGTGCAGCCGGAGGCGAGTGCCGGCGCGAGCTTCCAGCTCTCCAGCATGAACGGCGTGTTCCACGGCGTGATCAGCCCGGCCACGCCGATCGGCCTGCGGTGCACGTAGTTCATCTGCCGGCCGGGCACGCGGTACGTGTCATCGGCCTGGGCCACGATGAGATCCGCGAAGAACCGGAAGTTCTCGGCGGCGCGCTGCGCCTGGCCGAGCGCCTGGGTGATCGGCAGCCCGGTGTCGAACGTCTCCAGCTCGGCCAGCCTGCTGTCCTGGGCCGCCACGGCGTCCGCGATCCGGTTCAGCACCCGGGCGCGTTCCCGGGGGAGCATGCTGGGCCACGGGCCGTCCGCGAACGCCTTGCGGGCGGCGGCGACCGCGAGGTCGACGTCCTCGGCCTGGCCCGCGGCGGCCGTCACGTAGGTCTGGTTCGTCACCGGGTCGAGCACGTCGAAAGTCTTGCCCGACACGCTGTCGACCAGTTCGCCGCCGATGTAGTGCTGGATCTTGCCGGGCAGATCCTCGGGGATGTGGTGCTTCACTTTCCCTCCAGGGCGAAGCCGTCGACCGGGCTGAGGTAGGTCCCGCCCTGCGCCATCAGTTCCTTGATCCGCGCGCGCCCCGCGTCGGTGGGGGTGATCAGCGGCGGCCGGACGTACCCGGACCCGATCAGCCCGCGCTGTTCGAGCACCCACTTGCCGGGTGCCGGGTTCGTCTCGACGAACAACAGGTCCACCAACGGGTGCAGGCCGTAGTGGATCTCGCGGGCGCGTTGGAGATCGCCGACTTGCCACGCGTCGTACATCTGCGCGCACGCGGTGGGCGCGATGTTGGCGGTCGCGCTGACGAACCCGGCGCCGCCGAGAGCCAGCAGCGGCAGACAGAGCAGCTCGATCCCGGACCACACCAGCAACTCCGGCCCGCACAGGTGCAGGACCCGGGAGAAGTGCTCGAAGTCCTTTGTGGTCTCTTTGACGCCGACGAAGTTGTCCAGCTCGCGGAACAACCGGGCCACGGTCTCCGGGGCGATGTCCACCGCGGTCCGGCTCGGCACGTTGTACGCGACGATCGGCAGGTCCGGGAACTCCCGCGCGACCGTGCGATACCAGACGTACAGCGCTTCCTGGGTGGGCCGCGCGTAGTACGGCGTGATCACCAGGACGGCGTCGGCACCGGCATCCTGTGCGGCGGCGGTGAGTTCGAGCGTCTCGTCGAGTTTCGCCGATCCGGAGCCGGGAACGAAGGGGACACGGTCGCCGACGGCGGCGGCGACCGTGCGGATCGCTTCGGCGCGTTCGGCGATCGTCTGCGCGCCGGGTTCGCCGGTGGAGCCGCCGATGGAGATGCCGTGCGAGCCCGCCGCGAGCTGCCACCGGACCAGGTTCGCCAAGCCGTCGTGGTCGACGTCGCCGTCGGCCGTGAACGGCGTCATCAGCGGCGCGATCGAGCCCCTGATCGACTGGGGGTCTGCGCGGAAACGCATGGATTTTCCTCCTAGGGGTGGCGTTCGGCCTGATACGCCAGGAACGCGTTCAGGGTCGCCAGTCGGTGCTCGCGCACGGCCAGTTCGATCTCGTGCGCGGGTGCCCCGCGTTCGAGCAGGTCGAGGATGTTCTCGTGTTCGGCCACGGATTCGTGCGCGCGGCCGGGGACGAAGCTGAAGGTCGACATGCGTAGCCCGCTCAACCTGTTCCAGCCCCGCGTGACCAGGTCCAGAACCTGCGGATTGGGGCAGGGAGCGAACAGCACGGCGTGGAACTCGCGGTTGAGCGCGGTGAACCGGGCCGGTTCGAAATGGTGCAGACAGTCCGCCAGTTCGGCGTTGAGCCGCCGTGCTGTCTGCAGAACCTCCGGCGGTGACACGTCGGCGGCGAGCGCGGCGGCGTATCCCTCAACGAGGGCGAGGGTTTGCATCGTGTTCTGGTAGTCGGTCTCGTCGACCATCGCGACCTGCGCGCCGATGTTGCGTTCGAAGGTGACCAGACCCTCCGCCTCCAGCAGCCGGATCGCCTCACGCACCGGCACCACGCTGACCCCGAGCTCCTGGGCGATCTGGCCGAGCACCAGCCGGAAGCCGGGGGAGAAGGTGCCGTCCGCGATCCGTTCCTTGATCCACTGGTACGCGATCTGCGACTTGCTGAGCGCGCTTACGCCTTCGGTTGCCACTCGGCGTACCTCGCCTTCCAGCTGTCGTCCATCGGGTAGAGGCCGTCGACGCGCGCGCCCGCGGCCACCTGCTCGGCGATGAACGACTCCTGCCGCTCCTGCTCGATCGCCCCGGCCACGACCTCTTCGACCAGGTGCGGGGGGATGACCAGCAGGCCGTCGGCGTCCCCGACGATCACGTCGCCCGGCTGCACGGACGCGCCCCCACAGGCCACGGTCACGTCGACGTCCCACGGCACGTGCCTGCGGCCGAGCACCGCCGGATGCGGCCCCGCGTGGTACGTCGGGATGTCGAGCGCGGCGACCGCGGCGACATCGCGGACCCCGCCGTCGGTGACGATCCCCGCCGCCCCCCGAACCTGCGCGCGTAGCGCGAGAATGTCACCGACTGTGCCCGTGCCACGCTCGCCGCGTGCCTCCATCACCAGCACATCGCCGGGTTCGAGCGAGTCGAACGCACGTTTCTGGGCGTTGTATCCGCCGCCGTATTCACGGAAAAGGTCCTCGCGGTGCGGGATGTAACGCAGTGTCCGCGCCCGGCCGACGAGTTTCTGTCCGGGCTTGGTGGACGTGAGACCGTCGATGGACACGTTGTTGTAGCCGCGTTTGCGCAACTGCGCGGACAGGGTCGCCACACCGACGCTGGTGATCCGCTCCCGCAGTTCTTCGGTGAGGACAAAGGACTCCGTTGTGCCGTAAGCGTCCGCGCGCTGCTGATCGTCCACACGCGGCAGCGCGCCATACGGTCCGAAAGGGACAGTGCCGTCGACGATCGGGGTCACCAGCCGGCCGGTCGACTGCCCGGCGGTATCGACCTCCACTTCGACGACGTCCCCTGGCCGCACGACCGAAGCACCCGCGGGTGTGCCCGTGAGGATGACGTCGCCGGGTTCGAGCGTGATGAGCTGGGACAGGTCCGCGACCAGCTGCCCGAAGTCGAACAGCAGCTCCGCGGTGGTGTCCTCCTGGACGAGTTCGCCGTTCACCCAGGTCCGGATCCGCAGGTCAGCCGGGTCGACCTGGGCTGCGGGCAGCACGGACGGGCCGAGTGGCGTGAAGCCGTCGCCGCCCTTCGACCGCAGGTTGGCGCCTTTGTCGGCGTACCGCAGGTCGTAGACGCCGAAGTCGTTGGCGGCCGTGACGCCGGAGACGTACGACCAGCCCTCGGCCGGGCCGACGCGACGGGCGCGTTCGCCAATCACGAGGGCAATCTCGCCTTCGAAGCCGAGTAGTTCGGTGCCCGCCGGCCGTTCCAACGCCTCGCCGCTGGCCGCCACGGAGGTGGCGGGCTTGAGGAAATAGCTCGGGACGGCCGGTGTGCGGCCGCGTTGCGCCGCTCGGGACCGGTAGTTGAGGTGCACCGCGATGATCTTGCCGGGGCGCGCCGACAGGGGAGATGTGCTGGTCATGGCTGCTTTCCTGCCCAGTGTTCCGCAGACGTATCCGAAATCATATACGATCGTTGGCCCGGGGGAACCCCCGTCAGTCGCCGTAGTGCAGCCACACGGACTTCGTCTCGGTGTACGCGTCGAGCGCCCATGGTCCCATCTCCCTGCCCCACCCGGACGCCTTGTACCCACCCCATGGCGCGGCCATGTCGGGGATGGGTGGCATGTTGACGAACACCGCGCCCGCCTTGACTCCGTCCGCGAACCGTTGCGCCGCACGGATGTCCCGGGTCCACACGGACGCCGCGAGGCCGTACTGGGTGTCGTTCGCGCGGCCGACCAACTCGTCTTCGTCGTCGTACGCGGTGATGGCGAGCACAGGGCCGAAGATCTCCTCGCGCATGATCGTCATCTCGTCGCGCACGCCGGCGAACAAGGTCGGCTGGTAGAAGTAGCCGTCGCTGTCCACCACCTGGCCGCCGGTCACCAGCTCGGCGCCCTCGCCGCGGCCGGTCGAAACCAGGTGGTCCACGTGGTCCCGGTGCTTGGCCGAGACCAGCGGACCCACCTGGGTCGACTCGTCGAGTCCTGGTCCGATCCGCAGCCCCGCCAGGCCGCCGGCCAGTTTCTCGACGAACTCCTGTTCGCGTTGGCGATCGACATAGAAGCGTGTGTACGCGGCACAGACCTGCCCGGCGTTCAGCGTCGAGCCGGCGAGGTTGCCGGCGACGGCGGCGTCGATGTCCGCGTCGCGGGCGATGATGCTCGGTGCCTTGCCGCCCAGTTCCAGGGTGAGGCGTTTGAGGTTGGACTCCGCGCTCGCCACCGTGATGAGCTTCCCGACCGCCGTCGATCCGGTGTACGACAGGTGGTCGACGTCCATGTGCGTGCTCAGCATGGCGCCGACCGCGCCGTCGCCGGTGACCAGGTTGACCACCCCGGCCGGGAACCCGGCCTCCTGGGTGAGCTCGACCAGCCGGACGCTGGTGAGCGGGGTCACCTCGCTCGGCTTGATCACCACGGTGTTCCCGGTCGCCAGCGCGGGCGCCAGCTTCCAGGCCAGGATCATCAGCGGGAAGTTCCACGGGGTGATCAGCGCGTTCACCCCGACCGGCTCACGGCGCGTGTAGTGCAACGTGTCCGGGTAGGAGACCGGGTTGGTGGTGCCCTGGATCTTGGTGACCCAGCCGGCGAAGTAGCGGAAGTGGTCCGCCGCGCCGGTCACGCTCACCTGCCGGGAGACGCCGATCGGCTGGCCCTGGTCGCGGGTCTCCAGCGTCGCCAGTTCCTCGTGGTGCTCGTCGATGAGTTCCGCCAGGCGGAACAACAGCGCGGCCCGGTCCACCGGGAGCAGCCCGGCCCACTCCCGTGCCGCCAACGCCTGCCGGGCGGCACCGACGGCGGCGTCGACATCGGACTTCGACGCCGTACCGACCTCTTCGAGTACTTTTCCGGTGGCCGGGTCAATGGTCGCGATGGTGCCGCCGCCCGCATCGGTCCATTGTCCGTCGATGAACAGGCGTGTGGGCATCCCAAGCTCCTCCTTGACGGCGGGCCGCAGGGACCCGCGTGGTGATCGAGTATCGGTCGCGGCCACCGGACCGGTCTTGTCCGCCAGGGCACGCCGGTTGTCGCCCAGCGAAGGGATGGTCCTGCGTTCGGACGCGGGCTGCGACGCTGAGGCCATGGACGTGATCGTGGTGGGCGCGGGCTCGGCGGGTTCGGTGGTGGCGAGGCGACTCGTCGACGCGGGCGCCCGGGTGACGTTGCTCGAAGCCGGCGGTGTGGACACGAATCCGGCGATCCACGACCCGGCGCGAGCCGGAGAGCTGTGGCACGGCCCGGAGGACTGGGACTACTACACCGTGCCGCAGCCACACGCGGCCAACCGGCGGCTGCATCTGCCGCGCGGCAAGGTCCTCGGCGGTTCGCACGCGCTGAACGCGATGATCTGGGTCCGTGGCGCGCCTCAGGACTACGACGGATGGGCTATTCCAGGCTGGGCGTGGGACGACGTGCGGCCGGTGTTCGAGCTGATCGAGAAGGACCTGCTCGACGTCGTGCCGAACGAGCCGCTGCACCCGATCCAACAGTCCATTATAGACGCTGCGGTCCAGGCAGGGGTGCCGTTCAACCCGGACTACAACGGGGATCGGCTGGACGGCGTGTCCGTTGAACGGGTCACCATGCGTGGCGGTCGCCGCCTCTCCACCTGGCTCGCCTATGCGGAGCCAGTGTCCGAGGATCTGACCGTCCACACGGGAGCATTGGTGCACCGGCTGGAGATCGCGGACGGCTGTGCCGTCGGTGTCTGGGTGGAGGTCGACGGTCGGCTGCGACTGCTGCGTGCGGACCAGGTCGTGCTTGCCGCGGGTGCGCTGTCGTCGCCCGCGATCCTGTTGCGCAGCGGGATCGGACCGGCCGCCGAGCTCGCCGCGCTCGGCATCGCGGTCGTGGCCGACCTGCCCGGGGTGGGCAAGAACCTGCACGACCACCTGTTGTCCCCGGTGATCTTCGCGACGGACCTGCGGGAGGTGGAACCGCCGTCGCCGGGGCGATCGGTTACCCAGACCCATTTGTTCTGGCGCAGCAGGCCGGGGCTGGCCGTGCCGGACACCCAGCCGATCCATTTCAGCGTCCCGATGTACGAACCGTGGATGACCGGTCCCGAGACGGGTTTCTCCCTGATGGCCGGCATGGTGACACCGCGCAGCCGGGGCAGCCTCCGACTGTCCGGCCCGCATCCGGAGGACGAGCCGGTGATCGATCTCGCCGCGTTGGCCGATCCCGCCGACTTCGCGAGCCTGGTGGCGTCGGTGCAACAATGCCAGGCGATCGGCCGCGCGCCCGCGCTGGCCCAGGAGTGGGGCGCCCGCCAGCTGTATCCCGAACCCGGCGACGACGTGCGTGACTACGTCCGCCGGACCGCCATCACGTACCACCACCAGGTCGGCACGTGCCGGATGGGCGCGGTCGTCGACTCTTCGCTGCGGGTGCAGGGGATCGACGGCCTGTGGGTCGCCGACGCGTCAGTGATGCCGACGGTGATCACCGGCAACACCAACGCGCCCGCGGTCATGATCGGCGAACGAGCCGCCCGCTTCATGCTGCGCTGAGGATTCGGCGCAGCCCGGGCGCGGACCCTCAGGGAGGGCCCGCAACGCCGCCGTCAGCTCCGGTCGAGCCCGCTCACGGTCCCTCTGGGTCGACGACGTCCCGGTCCGCCCACAGCGGTTCGACGAGCGCGCGCAACTCGGCCGCGCCGACCTGCTCGACGAGGTCGACGGCGCCGAGGTTGTCCCGCAGCTGTTCGGTGCTGGTGGCGCCGAACAAGGTCGTGGTGTTCGCCGGATGCGTGAGCGTGAAGGCGAGGCACAGCTGGGCCGGCGTGGCGTTCAGTTCGTCCGCGAGGTCACGCACCCGGTCGACGGACTCGATGACACGGGCCCGGATACCGCCCGGGTCGCGGCCGACCTGGCGGCTCTCGCCGGTCTTGCCCAGCAACACCCCGCCTTCGAACACGTCCGACGACTCCAGCGTGACGCCCAGTTCGCCGAACACCTCGGCGAACGGTTCTCCGTCTGGAATGGACCGTCGGGCCACGCTGTACTTCAGCTGGGCCATGGCAGGCCCGGCCACGCCCTCGTCGCGCGCGAAGTCGTGCAGCGACCGGATGTTCGTGGCCGACCAGTTGTTCACCCCCCACCGCCCGATCAACCCGGCCCTGTGCAGGTCGGCGAGGTCGAGCACGAGCTGGTGCAGATCGGTGTCCTCGCGCCGGATGTCCCCGAGGATGACGACGTCCGCGTGGTCGATACCGGCGCGGAACAACGCGTTCTCCATCTGCCCGCGCAGGTCGTGCTCGGGATAGCCTTCCAGCCAGAGCTTCGCCGACACCAGGTACTCGTCCCGCTTGAGCCCGGCCGCGCGGACCATCGCGGAGAACAGCACGTCGGTGAACACCGGGGCGGCGCCTGGCATGCCGTAGACGCCGACGTCGAACAGGCTGATCCCGGCGTCGATCGCGGTCCGCAGCATGGTCACGGCCTCGCGGAAGTCCATCCGGTCGTACGTGTGCCACGAGCCGAGCGACAGCACACCGGTGAGCGGGCCGTCGCGGCCGATGCTGCGTTGCGGGATGGGCATGGACTCTCCTAGGGAAGACGGGGATCGATGACGGCCTTGAGCTCGCCGAACCGGGACATCGACTCGACCCGGGCGGACGCGCCGGACAGCCCGACCGGCTCGCCGAACAGCTCGTCCCAGGGCATCCTGGTGCCGAACGTACCGAAGAACTCCACCGAGCGGTGGTAGTCGGCGATGTCGCCGTTGAGCGAGCCTACGACAGTGAGTTCCTTGCCCATCACCGTACCTAACGGCACCGGCGACGGCTGCGGGCCGGTCGAACCGACGACCGCGATGGTCCCGCGCTGGGCGGCGAACGCGACGGCCTCCTCGCCGACGGTCGGGCCGCCCGCGAAGTCGAAGACGTGGTCCGCGCCGCGACCGTCGGTGAGGTCACGTACCTGGATGATCCGGTCATGTGGGCGTGAGTCGACCGGGATCGTGGCAGTGGCACCGAACTGCTCGGCGACCTTGAGCCGGTCGTCGGGGCCGCCGACGGTGATGACCGTGCCCGCGCCGGAGATCCGCGCGACCGCCGTCGCGAACACGCCGAGCGCGCCCGCGCCTTGGACGACGACTGTCGCACCCGGACGGACACCACCGGATCTCGCGAAGGCGCGCAGGACTGTCTTGCCCGCGCAGCCGGACATCGCGGCCCAGGTGTCCTTGACCTCCGCCGGCAGCAGAAGCTTGGCCGCACCTGGCGTGACATAGCAGTACTGGACGAGACCGCCGGTGGCGTAAGGGAATTCGTCGGCCCGCTGGAGGAAGCCGTAGCCGCGGCTGGCGCAGGCCACCGGCTCGCGCAGGATCGCGCAGCCGTGACACTTCCCGCAGGTGGACTCCGACCAGCCGATTCGGTCGCCGGGCCGGACGTCCCGGCCGAACGTGTCCGTGGTGCCGTCGCCGGCCGCGACCACCTCGCCCACCATCTCGTGGCCGAGCACCATCGGCAGCATCCCGGGGAACGTCATCTGGCCGGACCAGAGATGCACGTCGGTGCCGCACAACGTGGTGCAGGTGACGCGCACCAGTGCGGCGCCGGGTTCGATTTCGTCCGGCAGCGGTAGTTCTCGCAGAGTCAGTGCGGCGCTGTGTTCGGTGAGCACCGCGGCCGCAGTCGTGGTGGGCAGTGCCATCGCATTAGTCTACAGTTGTGGAACAAAAAGTCCATGGCCGGGAGGGAACCTTGCCGTCTCAACGAATCCACTGGAGACCGATCCGGCCTCGTTGCCCGATGTCGCGGTCGAGACCACGGTCACCGGCGGCCGGATCGTCTACTCCGGATAGTCAGACCAGGAGTTGGCCGCCATCGACCTGGAGGATAGCGCCGGTGATGTGGCGGGCGTCGGCCGAGGCCAGGAACACAACGGAAGGCACGACGTCCGCTACCGAAGCAATGGAGCCCAAGGGAATCCGTGCTTCCCAGGCCTGGCGGGCGGCGGTGTCCGAGGCGAATCCGGCCGTCATCGGCGTGAGCACCGGACCGGGGGCGACGCCGTTGACACGGATCCCGTGCGGTGCCAGTTCGAGTGCGGCGGACCTGGTCAGGGCGTCCACCGCGGCCTTGGTGGCCTCGTAGTGCCCCAAACCCGGGGTCGGCTGGCGGGCGCCGATCGACGAGATGTTCACGATCGCCCCACGGGTCCCGGCCGCGACCATGTGCGCGCCGACAGCCCGCGTCATCAGGAACGTGCCCCGGAAGTTCACCTGGACACACCGGTCGAACACGTTGACGTCCAGCACGGTCAGCGGACCGCCGCCGCCCACAATGCCGGCGTTGTTGACAAGGACGTTGATCGGCCCGGCCCGACCGATCACGGCGTCGACCGCGGCGTCCACCGACGCGGGGTCGGAGATGTCGACTTCGACGTATTCAGCGCCGTCGGCGCCAATCTCGTCGGCCGCGCCCCGACCCGCGATGTCGGCGACGAAGACCCGATCGCCCGCGGCCACGAACGCCTCGGCCGTCGCGCGTCCGATACCGCTCGCACCACCGGTCACCACAACGGTTCTCTTGTTCATTCTACGATCGTAGACTAAACCTCATGAACGGAGAACAGGTAAGACTCGGTGGGATCGCCACGTCAAGGTTCGGCCTCGGCTCCTGGAACACCTGGGACCGGATGGATTTCGACGACGCTGTCAGTCTGATCAGGACGGCCGTGGACAACGGTGTCACCCTCTTCGACGTCGCCCACTACGACATGGGCCCGCACAGCGAAGGCTCCAGCACCGACGTGATCTTCGGGCAAGCCGTCAAAGCCGCCGGCATCCCCCGCGACGACTACCAACTGTGCGGAAAGCTGTGGCTCTGGGACTACCCCAGAACAGGATTCGCCCACCAACTGGACACCGCCCTCACCCGGATCGGCGTGGACAAAGCCGACATAGTAGTGGTCGGCGACTACTTCGAGTCGCCGGACATACCCCGGATCGTCACCGAAGTGGCCGAACAGATCCGCGCCAACCGTTTCCAGGGCTGGGGTGTCAACAACTGGGCCGCGGCAGACCTGGACAAAGCCCTGACCTTCGCGACAACCGAAGGCCTCCCCACCCCCACCTTCGCCCAACTGAAGTACAGCATCGTCCGCCGCTCCATGGCCGAAGGCCCCCACTACGGCAACCACTTCACATCCGGCCGCCTGACCCTGCAAGCCTCCGACATCTTCGAAGGCGGAATCCTCCTGGGCAACAAAACCCCCACCCGAAAGATCGGCGCCGACCCAGGCGGAATCCGCGACTCCGTCAAAGCCGCCGCGGACACCCTCACGCAGATCGCCAAAGACTTCGGCGCCACCAGATCCCAACTCGCCATAGCCTTCTGCCTGTCCTACGAACCAGTCGCCAACGTCCTCTTCGGAGTGAGCAAGCTAGGACAACTGATGGACAACCTGGGCGCATTGAGACTATGGGCCGAGCACGGCCCCGAGATCCGCGCGGCCGTCGACAACCTGTGGCTCGACCGTGCGGTGAACCCCGACGGAACCTGGTGACGTGAAGATCTCCTCGTGAGTGGTTTTGTGAGTTGGAACTGACAAAACCACTCACGGGGGCCGTCAAGCCTCAAGAAACTCCAGCGCGGCCGCCTTGAACCTGGCCCCCCGCAAACAACCGCCGTGATCCCCAGGCACAACCACCAACTCACTCCCAGGAACCAAATCCACCAGCGTCTCGATCCCCTGGCTGATCGGATCCTCCTCCCCCCGCACGAAAAGCACCGGCAAGTCGAGGGCAGTAGGAGCGAAGGGCTCAACCCGCAAGCCCTCAATGCATCGACACAGCGCGATCGGATCACGCCCCGGAGCGCTGATCATCCGAGAGATGGCCGCCGTAAGCGGATCCGCCGACAGCTTTCCGCCTGTCGTGAAGGCCATCACGGCGGTCAGGTCGAGCGCGCCGAACGGTTCCACGGGGCTGATCCCGCCGAGGACCATCCGGCGTACCGGCAGCAGTGTGGGCAGGTCCCAGGCCAGGCGGGCGCCAAGGGAGTAGCCGATGACGTCCACTTCGGACACGTTGCCTACCGCTCGGGCCAGCTCGTCGAGCATTGCCTTGGCTGTGGCGGCGGTCGCGTCTTTGGGGGCGGGGCTGGAGCCGTGGCCGGGGAGGTCGGGCACGATGACGCGACGGCCCTGGGCGGTCAGGGCCGCGGGCCAGCCGGTGGTGATCCAGTCGGTGTGGCCGTCGGAGGCGAAGCCGTGCACGAGCAGCACGGGCGGCCCGGCTTCCTGGGCGGGGAACCGGCTCACTGTCAGGGAAGTGTTGTCGGACAACGTAATCCTTTCTCAACGAGGCGCGCGGTGGGGAGGCGTTGCATCCCGCCCGACATCTGGTGCGGACTGGCGAGATCCCTGATCGCGAGCAGCGTCATGAAATCCCCTTCCTGGTGCCCGACGCGCCGCACAGGCCGGACTGCCGGCGAGAGGGGCCGACAAGGGTAGTTCTACGCATGTTGACACTGCGGACCAGACGATGTCAATGGTTTTATTCTACGGATGTAGGAAGTCGGTTTCCGTTGGATTTTTGCCTGCTGTACGGGGAAACCGACTCTGGACTTTTCGTCTACGGTTGTAGAGTCTCGGCCGGGAACAACGTGTGAGGAGGGGGCCGTGACCGGCTCAGCCAGAACAGTCAGTCCCGACCGGATCGTGGACATCGCGGTCGGGTACATGGCGTCGAAACAGCTCTTCGCCGCGAGCCGGATCGGCCTGTTCGCCGCACTCGCGGACGCCCCGCTGAACGCCGACGAACTGGCGACTCGCATCGGGAAGCCATTGACGACCGTGCGGATGATCGCCGACACCATGGTCTCGCTCGGCCTGGTGACGCGCGTCGAAGGCCGCTATGTGCTCGGCGCCGAAGCCGCGGAGTACCTGACCGGTTCAGGGCTCGATCTCACTCCGTACCTGACGTTCCTGGAGTCGATCAGCTATCCGCACTGGCTCCAGTTCGGCCACACGGTCGACACGGGCGAGCCGGGAAAGCTCGACATGGACGGCGACCGCTGGACCACGTTCCTCGCCGGGGTGATGACCTACAACGAGCTGCACGCGCGGATGCTGGCCCAGGTCTTCGACTTCCGGCCGTACGAGAACCTGCTCGACTTCGGCGGCCTGTCCAGCGCGTTCGCGACGGAAGCCATGCACGCCAACGAAAAGCTGCGGACAACGTTCCTGTTCGACCCCCGGTCGGTGGACGCAGTGACGCAGGCGGTGACCGAGGCGGGTGTCGCCGACCGCAGTACCGTGCTGGGCTCGCCGACCACCGACGCCCGTCCGGAGGGCGCGTTCGATCTGGTGATGGTCAACCACGTCGTACACAGGTTCACCGCTTCGGAAAACGCGGAGATCCTGCTTCGCGCCCGCGCTGCCGCCGGACCGGGCGCCCGTCTGCTTGTGCTCGACTTCTTCCTCGATACGGACCCCGTTCAGCGGCCTCTCGACGCGCTGCACGCGGGGGAGTACCTGGTGATCGACGGAACCGTGGTGTACCTCGAAACGACAGTGCGGGCCTGGCTCACCGACGCGGGCTGGCGCCCGTTCGACCGGCTGACCCTGCCGGGCAGCCCACGCGTGCTCGTCGCGGAAGCGGTGTGACCGTGCACCTCGACCCCGCGGTCGAGGTGGACCTGACCCGGTACGCGGACCTGATGTGGCACTAAGTAGCACGGCGTGCCACCGCTCGGCTATAGTCGTGGGTGTGACCGCGCAGCCCGAGATCACCCAACGCGACCTCCGGAACAGGTCAAAAGAGATCATGGATGCCGTCGAGCACGGCCAGTCGTTCACTGTCACCCGTGATGGTCATCAGATCGGTGAACTGATTCCGTTGCGTCGCCGTCGGCGCTTCGTCTCGCGGGCGGAGTTCGCGGCCATGTCCCACAACGCGGCGCCGGTCGACATCGACGCGTTCCGTGCCGACCAGGAAGCGGCCGTCGACCAGGAGGCCGGCGACCCCTATGAGCGCTGACGCCAGCCAGCATGGTCTGCTCGACACCACCATCCTGATTCTGCGCCGATGGATCGATCCCGCCGAACTGCCGAACGAGATGGCCATCAGCGCGATCACACTTGCCGAGCTCTCCGCAGGGCTGCATGAGGTGCGCCGGAATGACGAGCAGGACGCGTATGACGAGTACGCGGAACGTGCACGGCGGTTGGATGTTCTTCAACGTGCCGAGAACGAGTTCGATCCTGTCCCGTTCGACGCCGAGGCGGCCAGAATCTATGGGCGTGTGTCGGCCGCTGTCATCGCCGCCGGGCGCAAACCACGACGCAGGATGACCGATCTCATGATCGCCGCCACGGCGGTTGCCGAGGATCTCCCGCTGTTCACCACCAACCCGGACGACTTCAAGGGGCTGCACGACTTGTTGACCGTCGTGCGGGTCACCCGCCCGAGGGTGCCGCACGAGTAAGGCGTTCGAAGAAGGACTCCAGGTGTCGCAGCTGTAGGTCTACTGTGGAGAACTCGCCGCTGACCAGACTCATCACGTTGGCACCGGCGTTGAGCAGCACGACCTCGTCGACCAGTTGCTCGTCCGGTGTCGTCGTGGCTATGTCGCCGTCCTCGCGGCCTTCGGTGATGTACCGGTGCAACAGTCCTCGCCATGAGCGCACGTGTTCCAGGTACTTGTCGTGCAGCTTCTGGTTGGACAGTGACATCTGCCAGAACGTGAGCAGGACCCGGCCGGCGGTGATGCGTTCGGCGTCGATCGGCATGGTGGACACGCACAGTTCGCGCAGGGCGGCGAGGCCGCGGAGCCCGTCCAGCTGCACGTACTCGCGCATCATGTCCAGGGCGCGGATGTAGGTTGCCTCGATGATGTCCGCTTTGCTGGGGAAGTAGTGTTTCAGGGCGCCGTTGGCGAAGCCGGCCGCGGCCGCTATCTCCCGCATGGTGGCGGCTTCGAGTCCGCCCTGGATGATCAGGTCCCAGGTGACGTCCACGATGTCACTGCGACGCTGGTCGTGGTCGATGATCTTCGGCATCGCGTCACCTCCCGCACTGGTTTGTCTACCAGTGTAGGAGAACGCGTCCGTCGATGGTGTACCGGGTACTAGGTCCGATCGAACACCTTTCGGCCGGCGAACCAGGTCTGGGTGACGGTGGTGGCGGCCAGGTCGTGGGTGTGGAAGGGGTCTTGGTCGAGCACGATGAAGTCGGCCGACTTTCCTGGGGTCAGTGAGCCGGTGACGTCGTCAAGGCCGCAGGCGCGGGCGCTGCCGAGGGTGAACACCTCGATCGCCTCGGGCAGGGTGATTGCCTGCTCCGGCCACAACGCGCCGGGGAACGTGCCTGTCGGGTCCTGGCGGGTGACCAGGCCGGCGATGCCTTCCCAGGCGTTCGGGGACTCGCTGACCGGCCAGTCCGAGCCGCCCGCGACGATCGCGCCGCTGTCCAGCAGCGCGCGGTTCGGCTGCATCCGCTCGGCTCGTTCGGCCGGCAGGACGCCGGCGATCGCGGACGGGATCACGCCGGGTACCCACAGGAACGGTGAGATGTCCGCGGCCACGCCCAGGTCGGCGAACCGTGGCAGGTCGTCCGGGTGCACGAACTGGCCGTGCGCGACCTGGAAGATCACGTCCTTGTGGCCCTCGGCGCGGACTTTCTCGACGGCGTCGAGCACCGCGCGGACCGACGCGTCGCCGGTGCAGTGGATCTTCGCGGACAGGCCGGCTTTCGCGGCGGCGAGCAGCCAGCCCGCCAGTTCGGGGCCGTTCATGGTGGTCTCGCCGCGGAAACCGGGGCCGTGGATGTCGTCCGGCAGGTACGGCTCCAGGAACGCCGCGGTCCGGGTGGGCGGCACGCCGTCCAGGAAGATCTTCACGAAGTCCGGCCGGTGGTGCTCGGTGCGGTAGTGCTCGGCCAGGGCGAGCAGCGGGTGCCCGATCGGGTCGAAGCCGAAGAGCGGGTCGTTGACCAGCATCGACGACACCACCCACGCGTCCAGTTCGCCCGCCGCGTCCAGCAGCTTGAGCGCGCCCATGATGTCGATGGACACCCCGGCGTCCTGGAACGCGGTGACGCCATATGAATGCAGGATGCCGATGGCGTGCCGGGACGCTTCGACGTGCTGGTCGGAGCTGAACACCCCGGCTTGCTGGACGGCTCGTTCCACCTGTAGGCCGGCGGCCTCCAACAGGAGTCCGGTGGGGGTGCCGTCCACCGGGTCACGGACGATCACCCCGTTCGGCGGGTCCGGGGTCGCCGCGGTGATCCCGGCGATCGCCAACGCCCGGCTGTTCACCCAACGGCAGTGCCTGCTGTCGTCGGCGAGGACGACTGGACGTCCACCGGACGCCTCGTCGAGCGCGTGCCGCGCGGCCGCGGGCGACAGCGTTCCGACCAAAGTGGACGCCCACGCGCCGCCGACCACCCATTCATCGGGGCCGAGGTCACGCGCGTGCGAACGGACGGCGTCCAGGATCTGTGCGAACGAGGCGTCCCCGCCGAAGTTGAGTTCGAACAGCGCGGCCCGGCCGGCGAAACTGTGGTGGTTGTGCACGTCGACGAACCCGGGCATGACGAACGCGCCGCCGAGATCGACCACCTCGGTGTCCGGACCGCGCTCGGGGGCCGACACCTTGCCGTCCTTGACGGCGAGCGACGACTCCCACGGCTGCCCGGTGTCCACTGTGTACACCTTGGCGTTGGTGAGGATCAGGTCGGCGGTCACGGTCAGTCCTCGGCCGGGTCGAAGGGAGCGGGGTGCACGGTCGTGCTCAGCAGGCGCCCGTACGCGCCGAAAGTGAAGTGCGTGGGGGTCTGACCGGTGGCGTCGAGACCGAACAGCACGCCGTGCGAGCGCAACGCACGGGCGTTGCGGTGGTCGGCGACGGTCACCGACGCGCACGAAATCACCTTCTCCCGCCACGTGAACACGTAGATGCCGGGACGCAGCTGGTAGACCGAGTTCTCGTCGGTGTCGGCCAGGCCCTTCTCCGGTCCGGACAGGCATTGCCAGGTGTACCAGTGCGGGCTGAGGTAAACGTGCTCATACGCGTGGGCGCTGCTGTACACCCACATGGCCCGTCTGCCGATGAGTGCCGTGCTGGCGGCCGGCGCGTCCCCACGGACGTCGAAGCCGTCCAGGGTGGCGGGCAGGAACGTCTGCTTGACGCGCGGCGGCACACCCGTGTCGCCGATCGTGGTGATCACGACGAGCGCCCGGCCCTGCCGCAGGTCCAGGAACAGCGAGTACGCCTGCTCCGGACGCGTCTGCGGATGGAACTGGACGTAGTAGAGGTCGTCGTCGACGAGGAACGTCTCGCAGTCGTCGGTGCCGCCGTTCCAGTCGATCCTGTTGCCGGCGAACGCCGCCGAGAACGCCAGGCCGTCCGGGTAGGTCAGCGCGAAGGAGCGGCCGTGTAGGTCCCCGACGGTCGCGGCCTTGTTCGCGTCGAATCCCGGCGCCAGGCCGTCCAACGGCAGCCAGGTCGACGTATCGGACATATTAAGGGCGGTGTCGGGCATGGGTCTCGTTCCTCGTAGTCATGACAGTGCTGGTCCGGGCAGTCTCCGCCAGGCCACGCCCGCCCGGAACGGCCCGATGGCGGTCGTGCGGCACAGGACAAGAAGGATGCGCTCGCGGCCAAACCCCGCAGTATGGCGGGGCCTGAGGATGACCACATGCGACTTGATCTGGCGGGCAAGGCCGTGCTCGTGACCGGCGCCGCGTCCGGCATCGGGTCGGCGTGCGCGCGGGCGTTCCTCGCTGAAGGCGCCCGCGTCGGGCTGATCGACCGGAGCCCGATCCCGCCGCTGGTCGGCGACTTCACCGACGAGCCGGTCCGGCAGTTCGGCGGGCTGGACGGCGAGGTCGTGGCGGTCCAGGCCGATGTCACTGACGAACAAGCGCTTGCTTCTGCGGTCGACACCGTGGCCCAGCGGTTCGGCCGGCTGGACGTCGTGGTCGGCTGCGCCGGGATCTCCGGGCCGGTCGGCACACCCGTGGCCGAAACCACCGCCGAGGACTTCGCGACCGTGCTCGCGGTCAACGTGACCGGGCAGTTCCTGCTGGTCAAGCACTGTTTGCCGTGGCTGGCGCCGGGTGCGTCGGTGGTGTTCCTGGCCAGCGACTCCGCGTTCGTGTGCGCGCCGGGCATGGCGCCCTATTGTGCGTCCAAGGGCGCCCTGGTGACGTTGACCAAGGCGTTGGCGGTCGAGCTGGACGGAGTCCGGGTGAACTGCGTGTGCCCGTCGGTGGTGGACACGCCGATGTCCCGCGGTGACCTCGGCGACGCGCTGGACGACCCGGAGTTTCCCGTGCAGGCGACCGACGACGTCGCCCAGCACGTGCTGTATCTGGCGTCCGCGCGGTCGCGGACGGTCAACGGCCAGGCTGTGCTCGCCGACTTCGGCGTGTCGGCACGGTCGGGTTTTCCCGCTTAGGAAAGGTTTGAGGGTGAACACATCGAGCAGGGTCGTCGCCGTCACAGGCGGCGGCACGGGCATCGGCGCGGCGGTGGCCCGCAGGTACGCGGGCGAAGGCGCCCAGGTCGTGGTTCTCGGGCGACGGCGCGAACCGTTGGCGGAGGTCGCCGAGGAGACCGGCGCGCACGTCATCGCCTGCGACGCGAGCCTGCGGGAGGACGCGGACAAGGCGATCGCGGAGATCGTCGACCGGTTCGGCCGGCTGGACGTCATTGTGGCGAACGCGGGCGGCCACGGGCTCTCCTCGGTGACCGACACGAGCGACGACGAGTGGGAGATCGCGATGCGCTCGAACCTGTCGAGCGCGTTCGTGTTCTGCCGGGCGGCGCTGCCCGCGCTGGTGGAGACCGGTGGCCAGGTGGTGATCGTGTCGTCGCTGGCCGGGCTGTTCGCCGGGCCGAACGTGGCCGGGTACACCGTCGCCAAGCACGCGTTGATCGGCCTCACCCGGTCGATCGCCCGCGACTACGGGCCGAAAGGCGTCCGTGCGAACGCGGTGTGTCCGGGCTGGGTCCGGACCCCGATGGCGGACGGCGAGATGGACCAGTTCGCCGCGGCGGCCGGGTTCAGCGGCGGCCACGACGAGGCGTACCGCCGGGTGACCGCCGAGGTCCCGCTGCGGCGGCCGGCCGAACCGGACGAGATCGCCGCGATCGTGCGGTTCCTGGGCTCGGCGGAGTCCTCGTACATCACAGGTGCGGTCCTGGTCGCCGACGGCGGCGCGCACGCGGTCGACCTGCCCACTCTCGCCTTCGAACGCGCCGGCATGTGACGGGACCTGGGCGAGGCTACGCCTCGCCCAGGTAGGCCGAGTGCAGTGTGTCGGGGAAGTCCAGCAGGGTCCGGGCGCTGCCGGTGTACGTGACCCGGCCGGAGGACACCACCATCGCGTCCTGCGCGACCCCCAGCGCGAGGTGGGTGAACTGCTCGACGAGCAGGATCGCCGCGCCTTCCTCGGCGAACCGGGTGATCACCGGCAGCAGCCGGGTGAACACCACCGGCGCGAGGCCCAGTGACATCTCATCGATGAGCAGGAACGCCGGCCGTGCGGCGAACGCACGGGCCAGCACGACCATCTGCTGCTCACCGCCGGACAGCAGGGCGGCCGCGGAGTCGCGGCGCTTGTCCAGCTCCGGGAACAGTTCCAGCACCTCGTCGACCCTCGTGCGGGTACGTGCGGTGAGCCGCAGGTTCTCCAGCACGGTGAGTCCGCCGAACACGGCACGGCCCTGCTCGATGTGCGCCAGCCCGAGCCGGGACCGCGCCACCCGGGAGTGCTTCGTGATCTCGGTCTGTCCGATGTGGACGCTGCCGTGCGCGGCCGGGATCACCCCGGACATCGCCTCAAGCAGACTCGTCTTCCCGGCTCCGTTCGGCCCGACGAGCGCGGTGATCCGGCCGGGCGCCAGCTCGACGCTGACGTCCCGGATCACCGCACCGGCCCCGCGCGACACCGTCAGCCCGGACACCCGCAACGCGGTCACAGCAGCTCCTTCTCGCCCATGTACGCCTTGAGCACCGCGGGATTGGCCAGGACTTCGGCCTGCGGACCGCTCGCCAGCACCCGGCCGAAGTCGAGCACGGTGATCGTGTCGCAGACCGACCGGACCAGGTCGAGGTCGTGCTCGATGAGCAGCACGGACACCCCGAACCGGGCCGGCACCCGGCGCAGCCGTTCGCCGAACGCGACGTGCTCCTCGTGCGGCAGGCCCGCGGCCGGCTCGTCGAGCAGCAGGATCCGGGGCCGCGCCAGCAGGTGCCCGACGACTTCGACCAGCCTGCGCGCGCCGACGTCCACCCAGGACAGTGGGGTCCGGGCCGGCGGGCAGCCGAAGAACTCCAGCGCCTCCGCGATCTCCTGCGACGTCAGACGCCGCCGTGCCACGAACCGGACGTACGCGTCCACAGTCAGTCTGGGTGGGACGCGGTCCTGCTGGAACGTCCGGCGCATACCCACGCGGGCGCGGCGAGTGGGGGAGCCGGTCAGCGGGCGGCCGTCCAACTCCACCTCGCCCTGCGCCTGCGGCAGGAACCCGCTGATCGCGTCGACCAGGGTGGACTTGCCGGCGCCGTTCGGCCCGATCACGCCGAGCACGCTGTGTTCCCGGAGCGATATGTCCACTGAGGCCAGTGCGTCCACGTGTCCGAAGCGGACACTCAGTCCGCGCACCACCAGGACCGGCTCGCCGAGCGGCGGAGCGATGTACTCGGATCCGTTGGTGCCGCGTTCCAAGTGAACGGCCTCCCGCGCGCGGGCCCGGCGATGCCACAGATCCCGCAGGGCCGTGCCGAGGTTCCCGCCGCTGGCGAGCGCCTGTACGCCGAGGAAACCGAAGATCACGAAACCCCAGTCCTGTGGCACACCCCAGCGTTTGAGCAGCTCGGGAACGGCCACCCAGAGCACCGCGCCGAACACCGCCATGTCGATCAGGTGCACGCCGGACATGATCGCCAGGACGTACAACGCCAGCGACTGGATGGACGTGAAGCTGGCCGGGAACGCCAGGCCGACCTGCCCGGTGAGCAGCCCGCCGCTGATCCCGCCGAGCGCCGCGCTCACCGCGAACGCGGTCAGCTTCGACGTCCGGACGCTGGCGCCGGCCGCGGCCGTACCGCGTTCCGAGAACGCCACAGCCAGCCAACCGCTGCCCCAGCGGCCTCGGCGCAGGAAATGCAGGGCCAGGCAGCACACCACCAGCACGACCACGCCCAACAGGAAGTACGAGCGGTCGTCGGAGAAGCTGTCCGGCCGGGCGACCGGGATCCCCTCGGTCGTGCCAGGGAACTGAAGCTGCACAAGGGTGAGGTCGGCCGCGGCGGCGAGGCCGAGGGTGACCACCGCGAGGTTGATTCCGCGCAGCCGCAACGCCGGCAGCCCGACGATCACACCCACCAGTCCGGCGGCGATCCCGCCGAGCAGCAGCCACACGATGAACCCGCCAGGCGCGTCCATGGTGTTCAGCCAGGACACCACCCAGGCGCCGACCGCGCCGAACGTCAACTGGCACAACGAGATCATCCCGGCGCTGCCGGTGACCACGCCGAGCCCGAGCAGCGCGATCGCGGCCACCACCGCGCTCATGCCCAGGTAGACGAAGTAGCCCTCGAGCCCGACGCTCAGTACGTAACCCACGCCGACCGCCGCCGCGGCGACGATCAACGGGATTCCCAGTCTAGCGGGCCGCATCCCACACCTCCTTGCGCTGCGACCACAGCAGCACACCCGCGATGACGACGAACGGCAGGAAGTACCGCAGCACCGACAGGTCGTCGGACTGGGCGAGCGCCCCCTGCAGCATGCCGAGTGCCAACCCGCCCACGACGGCCAGGTCCAGCCGGCGGAAACCGCCCAGCAGCGCCGCCGCGGCCGACGGGACCACCAGCATCGCCAGTGATGTCGCGTCGTTGGACTGCGACGGCGCGACGAACGACACCACCAGCGTGCTGATCAGCCCGGTCGCCGTCCACACCGCGACACTGAGCGGTCTCGCCGGGATTCCCAGCAGTTCCGCGGTGGTCGGCCGTTCCGACAGGGCCCGGAGTTGCACCCCGGCCGGTGTCCTGGTCAGGATCGCCCGGCAGCCGAGCGCGACCACCACCGCCATGCCGACCGTGACCAGGGTGACCTGGCTGATCACCACCCCGCCGACGGAGAACGCGGGGCCGCCGAGGATCGGCTGGAACGGCTGGGGTTTGTTGCCGAACAGGATGAACGACAACGAGATGAGCAGCAGGAGCACTGCCACGGTCACCGCCGACCGGGTCCCGGTGTCCGCCTCGGCCAGCCAGGTGGAGATCACCCAGCCGAGCGCCGCGCTGAGCGCGCCGCCGAGCAGGATGCCGCCCACCGTGGCCAGCCACACCGGCAGTCCTTGGTGGACAGCCAGGTACACGGCGACGTACGAACCGAACATCCCGGTGGCGGACTGGGCGAAGTTGACCACCCGGACCAGCCGGGACATCAACGTCAGGCACACCGCCAGCACCGCGTACAGCCCGCCCGCGGCGAGACCCGCCAGCGCTCCCTGCAGCATCGAGACTCCTCTACTTCTTCGGGATCCGCAGCCAGTCCTTGGCCGCCAGCTCCCACTTGCCGGCGCCGGAGCTGAGCTTCACCGGCCAGCCCGCGGTGTTGTCGTGGTGCGTCTGGCCCGTGCCGAACAGATACGGGGTGCCCACCATCGGGTCGCTGATCGGCTTCATCTCCTGCAGCGCCTTGGTGACCGACTCGCGGGTGATATCGCCCTTGATGCCCTTGACCACCTCGAGGAAGTACTTCGCGGCGAGGTAGCCACCCTGGCTGAACGACGTCAACGGGATGCCGTTCTTCGACATCAGGTCACGCCATTCCTTGGTCTGCGAGCTGCTCGCGTCCGTGAACGGGTAGAACTCCGCGGGGACGTAGATCCCGGCGCCCGCGTTCGTGACCGCCTTGGCGTAGTTGTCGCTGTACACACTGGTCAGCAGCAGCCACGTGACGTCGGTCCAGCCCTGCGCCTGCGCGGCCTTCAGCTGGCCGATCGAGTCGGGCTCGACCGGGTTGACCGTGATCGCCTTGCAGCCCGCGGCCCGCGCCTTGACGATGTACGACGTGTAGTCCGAGCCGCCGTACGGGACGGTGCTGTCAACGTACTTGAGCTTCTTGCCGGTCTGCTGCGACCACTCGTCGATGGCTGCCTGGTACGACGGCAAGGTGTTGCCCGCGATCTCCAGCAACGCGCAGATGTCGTCGAGTTTCAGCACCTCGGAGCCGTACAGCAGGGTCAGCGTCATGTCGTGGTACGGCCCGACGTTCGCCGGCGAGATGTTGGGGCTGGAGAAACACGCCGGGTCGACGCCGATGCCCTGGATCGACAGGATCTTCTGCTGCTCGTAGTACTTCGCGTTGATCTGGCACTCCAGCAGGCTGGACGAGCCGACCAACGCGACGGCCTTGTCACCGCCGACGATCTCGCGCGCCGCGGCGGCCGCTGCCGCCGGGTCGCCCTTGTCGTCGATGGCCTTGTACTGGATCTGTCGGCCGTTGACGCCGCCGCTGGCGTTGGCGGCGTCGAACACGGCCTTGGCGGCCTGGGACGCCTCAGGGAATGTGGCGGCGCCACTGAGCGCGTTGACGGACCCGACCACGATCGGGCCGCTCGTCCCGGCCTCGGTGCTGGCGCAACCACTGGCCGCCAGCACGGCCGTGGTGGCGATCGCCAGTCTTCGGAAAGTCTTTCTCATGGCGGTTCCCGTCTGTGGCTTGTCGAGGTGGATGGACCCTACGAGCGGCCACGGCGGCGTGCCTTGTCTCTGCGGGCACGGGTGTTGTCCCGCCCGGCACGCACTAGACCATTGCCTCCACAACGGGCACTGAGTCGACGATCTGCTCGAAGCTTGTGAGGGAACCGTTACTGAACTTCCACACATGCGCGACCCGTGCGGTGAAAGATCGGCCGGTTTCCCTGTGTTCGCCGGTGTACGTGCCGAGCCCCACCACGGTGTCGCCCGCGTCGAGCAGTTCGGCGAGGGTGAAGGTGTAGCCCTTCCAGTCCCGGCCGATCGCCGCGAAGACGTTCTCCTGGACCGCTTCCGGGCCGACATACGTTCCGGCGTAAGGGAATCCGTTCGCCTCGGTCCAGGTCGTGTCGGGGCCGAGCGGCGCCAGCATGCCGGCCAGGTCACCGCGGTCGCTCGCCGCGTAGTGTGCGGCGATGACGTCTACATTGGACACTTGAGGGTTCTCCTTCAGACAGGTTGGGCGTCGGGGTAGCTGACCGTGCCGAGTGGGTAGATGTGCCCGCCGGCGCGGGAGTGTTCGGACCGGCCGTCGCCGGTCAGGCCGAGGAACACGCCTGTGGTCCGCAGCGCGTAGCCGAGGTCGTGCAGCCAGACGCTGGCCACGGCGATCCGGAACTCGCGGAAGCAGAACAGGTAGAGCCCGTCGGCGAACTTCCAGACCGTGGACAGGTCCATGTCCCCGTGGCCGCGTTGCACGCCTTCGAGGCACTGCCAGGCGTAGCGTTGCGAGGAGATGTAGACGTGCTCGTAGAGGTGATCCGGGCTGTAGCGGTAGATGTTGCGCTTGCCGATCAGGTCACGCGACGGGCCAGGCACCTCGCCGGACGGCGGTCCGCCGTTGGTCGTCCCGGTCCAGAACGTCTGCGAGACGCGGGGGACACCGGCGACGTCCTCGGCGCCGATGACCGACCGCACGGCGACAGCGCGATGTGTCGTCGTGGAGAAGATGATCGTCAGCGCTTCGCCTTCGACACTGGTGAGCGGCAGGTTCACGAAGAAGACGTCCGCGCGCACCGCGACCGCGTCATACGGGTCCTTCACTCCGTCGCGGACCACGTGGGCGGCGTCCTCGAAGCACAGGTCCAGAGTTGTCCCGTCGTCCAGGGTGATCGACAGCTCACGACCGGTGAGGTCCGCGTTCGGCAGGCGGTACGTGGCGATCCCGGCGGCGAACTCGTCGTAGGTGCGCCATTCCTCGTCGGATGTCATGGCCTCATCGTCGGCGCGGCACCCGGCCGTGGCCAGCGATCACGCACTGGAGGGCAAGTACCCGACGCTTACGGTCAACCGGTGGCGCGCAGCTCGCTGGGGGAGCAGCCGAACGCGGTCTTGAACACGCGGCTGAAGTGGGCGGCGTCGACGAAACCCCACTTCGCGGCGATGGCCGCGACCGGCCGTGCCGCGTGCACCGGGTCGAGCAGGTCGCGCCGGCAGTGTTCGAGCCGGCGGGTGCGGATCCAGCCGGACACCGTGGTCCCCTGCTCCTGGAACAGGCCGTGCAGGTGCCGGGTGGAGATGTAGTGCTCGGTGGCGATCTGGGCCGGGCCGAGGTCGGGCGACGACAGGTTCCCGTCCACGTACGCGCGGATCCGGCGCATCAGCTCGTAGTGCGGGTCGGCGGTGGCGCGGGCCATGTCCAGCTCGGCGGCGAACATCGTGGTCAGCAGGTCCACCGCGCTGTGCGCGAGCCGTACCCCGGCCGGCCCGGCGAGCTGGTCCAGGTTCGAACCGAGCTGAACGAGGAACGGGACGACGATGTTGCCGACACCTTCCTTGCCGGACATGCGGACCGCGGTCATCTGCCCGACCAGGTCCGCCGGCAGGTCCAGCAGCCGTTGCGGGAACATCACCACGAGCGTCCGAAAGTCCTCTTCGAACACCAGGGAGTACGGCCGGTCGGTGTCGTACAACGCGACGTCACCGGGGTGCAGGACGGCCTGCCGCCCGTCCTGGACGAGCATCCCGGTGCCGGCGAGGATCAGGCTGAGCTTGTAGTAGCGGCGGTCGCCCCGCGCGATCAGCTCCGGGGTCCGCTCCACCACGTGCGCGGAGGCGGCGATCTCGGACAGCTGCACGTCGTCGGCACCGCCGGACCTGATCCGGGCTCGGAAGTGGTCACTGTGCGTACTGGAGACGTGCAGCGGCACGAACGACTGGGACACCGCCGTGCGGAAGTCGGTGAAGTCCCGGGCGACCAGCAGCGTGGTCGACGGGGACAAGGCCACGGTCACGAATCACCTCACAGCGCTGAGAGGCCCTGATTTCGTATACGATAAGCGATACGATGTGGTGAGGCAACCGCCGGGGCTGTCAACGCTCGTTCTTGGATGTCGCGCTCAGTTGTTGACTCAATGCCCAGAAAACCGGGAAATTGGGGACGAGTTGAACCTGGCGGGTCCACCAGTTCCTGCCGTCGACCTGGATGATGACCGTGCCGTTTTTGGCCGTCAGCCCGGTGACGCGCGACCACGGGACGGAGTCGGTCGCGTGGGCGATGCCGCCGACGCCGATGGCCAACTCGTCGAACCTGACCTCCTTGCCGGCGTTGACGGTGGCCGCGGCGGCGGTGAGCATCCGTTCGCTGACCTGGTCCATCAGCACCGTGGCCATGGAGAACTCGGACTGCTTCCGGCCCTGGTCGAGGGACCGGCCGCTCACCACGATCTTTCCGCCGTCGCCGGTCGCGATCGTGTAGACGTGGCTGGTTCCGGTGTACGCCCCGTTGTAGAAATGGCGAGTGACGGCCTGGTGGATCGAGGTGATGGCGTCCCACCGGAATGCGAAGGCGCCGTCCGGACTGGGACAGGCGAAACCGTGCTCGAACTCGTAGACCACCTCATACGGCCGCGGCCCCTGCTGGCTTCGCTGGCGATTCCGCGACACGGCTACGCCGATGACAACGGCGAGCGGTATGACCAACAAGAGTCCCACGGCCACTCTGCCGTTGACGAACGCGCCGATTGCGAACAGCGTGGGGACGACACCGAGGAGTGCCCCCAGGCAGCCCAGTAGCCGCCCCTGGGCCGCGTCGCGTTTGCTGTCCTTCCAGAGCGCGTTGTGGTTGGCGAGATGTGTCCGCACGAACCCACCGAGCCGGAAGTCTGCCGCCTTTTCGGTGACGGCGGGCGAAGGCGGTGATAACTGATCGGCTCGCCACTGTGGCATCTGCTACCGCCCTGTTTCATGGTCATCGCCCGGTTGCGTGCGGACACCGTAGCGATGCTGACAGGGCAGGACAATGTCACCGTGACACACAAGGTCACATCCGCGCCTCGCCTTTCTTGATCGCGGTCCGGATTCGGGAATACGTGCCGCACCGGCAGATGTTGCGCAGGGCGTCCAGGTCCGCGTCGGTGATCGAGCGGCCCTCCGCGCGGACCTTGCGGACCAGGGCAACCGCGGCCATGATCTGGCCCGGCTGGCAGTAGCCGCACTGGGCCACGTCCTCCTCCAGCCACGCCTCCTGCATCGGGTGCAGGTCGCGGCCGACGGTCGCCGGCAGGCCCTCGATCGTGGTGATCTCGTCGGTCGACCTGATCTTCGACACCGGCACCGAGCAGGGGTTGAACGCCTTGCCGTTGATGTGCGAGGTGCACGACTTGCAGACGTTCAGGCCGCAGCCGTACTTCGGGCCGGTCACGCCGAGGATGTCACGCAGCACCCACAGCAGCCGCACGTCGTCGGCGACGTCCACGGTGACCTGGCGGCCGTTGAGCTTGAAAGTGTGTTGTGGCAAGGGGAACTCCTAGGTCGTGTTTCAGGTGTCCCGGTCGATGAGAGCCGGGATCGGGGCGGTTCCTGGCGTCGCCGCCGGTACGCCGCGAATACTGGTTGTCTTTGGGTGTGCCGGCGGTGGCGTCAGGGACCGCATCCGGCCCGGCTATCGCGATCGGGACATCTGAAACACGGCCTAGAACGCGCTGTCGAGGCCGTCGGTCGGCGACTGCGGGGTGGACGGCTCCAGGGGGTACGGCTCGAAGCTCAACGTGCCGTGGTTGATCGGGAACCTGGTCGGCATGGTGCCGGTGGCACGTGCGTACGCGCACGCCACGGCCGCGAACGAAGGCGCGACACCCAGTTCGCCCATACCGCTGGGCGTGCCCGTGGTCGCGGGCATCACGACGACTCGCACATCCGGTGGCGTGTTCCACTGGCGGGTGTAGAAGTAGTTGTCCCAGCTGCCTTCCAGCGGGATGCCGTCCTTGATGTGCAGGCTGGACGTCAGCGCCATGGCGATGCCGTCGTTGAGGCCGCCGATCATCTGGGCGTCGATGCCGCGCGGGTTGAGCGGCAGGCCGGCGTCCACCACGACTGTCGCCTTGGTGACGCGCGGTCCGGTCACCCCGTCGCGGATCGGCCGGTTCACCGTCTCCGGCCGGCAGTCGATCTCGACGAGCACGGCACACGCGGCGCGGTACTCGGCGTGCACCGCGATCCCCTGTGCCATGCCTTTCGGCATCGCCCTGCCCCACTGTCCGACTTGGACAGCCTTGTCCAGCACCGCGCGCAGGCGTTCGTCCTTCAGGAACTCGCGGCGGAACGCCACCGGGTCCTTGCCCATCTTCTGCGCCAGCTTGTCGACCACCAGTTCCAGTGCGGTCACCACGTTGGGCGAGTAGATGTTGCGCATGCTGCCGGTGTTGAACTTCTCCGGGATCTCGTTCAACAACTGGGTGACCACCCCGAAGTTGTACGGCACCGACTGGGACAGCAGGAAGATCGACTCGGCGAAGGTCAGGTTGCCGGCGATCGGCAGCCGCGCCGCGGTCGCCGTGATCATCTGGCCGAGGCCGTGGCTGAAGCTGGTCTCCGAACTGGTGTGCCGCTGCTCGAACGTGAGCACGTTGCCCAGCAGGTACGTGGCCCGCACCCGGGACGTGCACATCGGATGGACGCGCCCCTGTCGGAAGTCGTCCGTGCGACTCCAGGACAGCTTGACCGGCTTGCCCATCTTCTGGGAGATCTCCGCGGCCTCGGCGGCGACGTCGTGGAACAGGTGCCGGCCGAAGGAGCCACCGCCGGGCACCACGTGCACCACGACCTTGTTCTGCGGCAGGCCGAGCTGGCGGGCGATGTCCTCCTGCGCGACGATCGGCACCTTCAGCGTCGACCAGATCTCCGCGCGGTCGGACCGGACGTCGGCGATGGCGTTGTCCGGTTCGAGCGGGGAGTTGGAGGCGAACGCGAACGTGAACTCGGCGTCGACCGACAGCGCGCCGAGCGGCGGCACGACCATCGGCAGCTGCGCCTTCTTCAGTTTCGACAGCACGGTCGCGTCCGACTCGGCGGCCACCGGACCGGGATTCCAGTCGACGTCAAGCGCCCGCAGCGCGTCGACGCACTGGCCGAACGTGTCGCCGCGGACGGCGACGCCGTAGGTGACCACCGCGACGTCCGTGATGCCGGGCATGGCTTTGACCGCGGCCATGTTCCGGACTGTCCTGACTGTGCCGTTGATCGTCGGCGGCCGGCGCACCATGCACGGCTTCGCGTTCGGCACGTGCATGTCCATCGCGAACTGCTTGCGACCGGTGACGATGTCCAGCGCGTCGATCCGGTTATGTGGCGTGCCAAGGACTTTGAAGTCCGCCGACGATTTCAGTGCGGTCGTCACCTGTGTTGTCCGGTTGACGGCCGCGGCTTTCGTGAGGGAGCCGTACGTCGCGCGTTTGCCGTTCTTGTGCGACAGGACGCCGTTCTTCGTGGTCACCTCGCTCGCCGGGACGCCCCAGTGCGCGGCAGCGGTGTTCACCAGGCGTTCGCGGGCGATGGCGGACGCGGTCCGGACCGGTGTGTAGATGCTGCGCACCGAGTTGGAGCCGCCGGTGAGCTGGTTCATCAGCAGTTCCGGCCGGGCGTCGGCGAGCGTGACGTGGACCCGGTCGACCGGCAGGTCCAGTTCCTCGGCGATCATCATCGCGACCGCGGTGGTGATGCCCTGGCCGACTTCGCAGCGGTGCAGGGCGAACGACGCGGTGCCGTCCTCGTTGACCTGCACGCTGACCAGCCCCGAAGTGGGCAACGCGGCCAGGTTCTGCAGGTCGCCGAGATCGAAGAGCTGCTCCGGCTGCGGCAGCGACGGGACGGCGGCCTCGGCGCCGTCCCCGCCGAGCCACGTCACACCCACCGCGAGGGTGGGTGCGGCGATCAGATATCCGAGAAAGCGGCGGCGAGTCGGATTTTCCGACTCATGTGCGGAAGAACGACGTTGTTCTGCCATGGGTGTCCTCGCAGGGGCAACACGGTGAGTGGTGGATCAGTGGCTGTGCGAAGCAATCCGCGCATTCTGCCACGGCCCAGCCGCCATGAGAAGCAACACCCATACCTACTTTTGGGCTACGCCGAACTTGTCTTCAGTCCAGCGGGCGCGGAGGGACCGGTTGCCGTTCTTGTCCACAGAGACCTCCCAGCGCATCCGCAGTTGTGCGCGGCGGTTGGGCGGGTTGCCGAGAACGGTCCGCTCGGTCCGAATGATGGTCGTGTTGATGGTCGCAGTCATGGGAAACACTCCTCTCGGCCGTCAAAGGCCGATCGGGGCACCGCGAAACCACTGGAACGAGAGTCAGCGAGTGGGCGCGGATGCCGGAACGTGAGGGGGATACAGGGGCCTACTTCGCCCCGGACTGCTGTCGCGCACGTCCCTCACCTCCTTGTCCGTATCCGTCTCTCGGCTGCTCCGAACAGTGAACCCAGGCTCACCGTCAACTGTCAAGTACTTGTGCAAGTGTTCAAGCGTACACCCGCTGAAGGTTGAACATATCGCAATGTATGCATACATTGGTGGTACGCATCCGACAGGAGAGGGGACCAGGGTGGGCACTGGACACGGCCACGGGCATGGCCAGGCGACCAGCGAATCCGACCAGCGATGGCTGGCCGGCGCGCTGGCGGTCATCGTGGTGTTCATGCTCGGCGAGGTCGTCGTCGGCCTGCTCGCGGGGTCCTTGGCGTTGCTGTCGGACGCCGCCCACATGCTCACCGACGCCGCCGCGATCGCCCTGGCCCTGTGGGCCATCCGCCTGGCCGCGCGGCCGGCCAAGGGCCGGATGACCTACGGCTGGAAACGCGTCGAGATCCTCTCCGCGCTGGCCAACGGGCTGACCCTGCTGCTGCTCGCGGCCTGGCTCACCTATGAGGCGATCCACCGCCTGATCAACCCGCCCGAGGTGACCGGCGGCCTGGTGCTCGTGGTCGCTCTGATCGGGATCGTGGTGAACCTGGCCGCCACCATGATGATCAACCGAGCGAACCGGTCCAGCCTGAACGTCGAAGGCGCGTTCCAGCACATTCTGAACGACCTGTTCGCGTTCATCGCCACCGCCGTCGCCGGCCTGGTGATGCTGCTGACCGGCTTCGCCCGCGCGGACGCCATCGCCACCCTGGTAGTCGTCGCGCTGATGGTCAAAGCCGGCTACGGCCTGGTCCGCGAGTCCAGCCGGATCTTCCTCGAAGCCGCCCCCGCTGGTCTTGACCCGGACGCGATCGGCGCGGCCCTGGCGGCCCGCCCGCACGTGGCCGAAGTCCACGACCTGCACATCTGGGAGATCACCTCAGGCCAGCCCGCGCTGTCCGCGCACGTGTTGGTCGACCCGGGCGAGGACTGCCACGCGGTCCGCGGCGACCTGGCCCGGCTGCTGGCGGACGAGCACCACATCGAACACGTGACCCTGCAAGTGGATCACTGTGCCCCGACGGTGCTCGGCATCACCGACGGAGTCGACCACTGCAAGGACCCGCACGGCAAAGAACACCGCGCCAGCGCTGGGAGCGTCACCTCGCCGTCCTGACGGCCGGGCGGCCTAAGCTTTGAGGGCCGCCGATCGACCGGACCCGAGGACATCGCTGGATGAAGCATCCCGAAGTGGCCGCACTCATGGCCAAGCTGTACTTCGACGAGACGACCGCGAAGGCAGTGCTCATCCGGGCCGGCTATCCCGTGCACCTGCTGCCTCTGTTCTTGGACGCGAGCTCGTTCTGGACATCGGGCATCCAACAGATGGAGCTGGGACTCGGCGCACCCGACACGCTTCCCCAGTTGATCGCCCTCACGGCCGCCACGTTCCAGGGCAACCCCGAGATCCAGGCCATGCATGCCAAGTGGTCCGGGACCACCCCACCGAGGAGGCCGTACACAGAGGGACCGTGGCACACGCTCACGCTGGTTGGTGCCGACCTGCCGAACGAGTTCCTGAGGGTCGTCCGCGAGCAGGTCGCCTCGGACGCCCCCGAGTTGCTGTACACCGCCAACCGGCAGTGCTCGGTCTCGGTCCCGGATCCGGGTCGGTACGCCGCCCGTCTCCGGCAGCGGATCCATGAGGCCATCCAGGCCTACGCACCCGGCGTCTCGCTCCAGGTGACCTACGAGAACCACCGGTTCCGGCCGTACCTCTACAGCGAGCTGACCGTGTACGGCCCGGACACCACGCCGTATCTGCTGCAGTCGGTGCCGTCGGTCATGACTCCCGCGGACATCGCCGACGCGATCGTGGGGCAGTATCCCCATGATTTGGTCAGCACGGTCGTGGACGCCGAGACCGACGACGGCCGGGAACGACTCGACCCCGGCAAGACCCTGCACGAGAACAAGATCAAGGACAGCGGGAAGCTGTGGGTCTCGGCCAGGGCGTCCGCTGGGGGACTGTCACCCGACGATGGCTCCGCGCCGATCCGAATCCTGGTCCTCGCCACGGAGTGGTTCTCCGCGCACGGCGGCCTCAGCACGGTCAACCGGCGGCTTTGCCAGGCGCTTGCCGTCGCCGGCGCCGAGGTGTACTGCGTTGTGCTCAGTGCCTCCGAAGAGGAGCAGGCTGACGCCACTGCGAGTGGGGTACGGCTGATCAAAGCCAAGCGGCTCTTCGGTTCCAGCGAACAGGAGGCGTTGAGTCGTCGGCCGAGACTGCCGGACGGCGTTGTGCCCCATCTGATCATCGGGCACGGCCGGATCACCGGTCGCGCGGCGGCCGTGGTCGCGGACGATCACTTCGATGGCGTTCCACGGCTACACATCCTCCACATGGCGCCGGACGAGGTGGAGTGGTTGAAGTTGGACCGGAAGAACGACGCCGGTCTGTCCGCCGAGGAGCGGATGAAGGAGGAACGCGCGCTGCTGCGCCCGCCCGCGATCGCCGCCGGGATCGGGCCACGGCTCCGCGATCTTGTGCAGGCCGAGTTGTCTCCCTTCCCCAACGCGCCCGAGCCCGTGCACATCGACCCGGGGTTCGACACCGACCGGACCACTCCGCGCACGCCGCCGCGTGGGCGGCCGGTCCGGGTGCTGCTGCTCGGTCGGATGGAGGACCGGCTGGTCAAGGGTGTCGATGTGGCCGCGCGGGCGTTGGCCAACGCGGTCGACCTGTTGGGGTTCGACGCGTCCAGAGTGGAGCTGGTGCTGCGCGGTGTGCCGAAGGACGAGTTCACCGAGGTTCGTGCGGCGGTGCACGCGTGGTCCGGGAAACGGTCGCTCCGGGTGACTCCTCGTTCGTACACTGTGGACAGCGAGGAACTCGAACATGACCTGCTGCGGGCGACTCTGGTGCTCATGCCGTCCCGGGCCGAGGGTTTCGGGTTGGTCGGGATGGAGGCGATCGTCGCGGCGACGCCGGTGCTGGTGAGTGACGCGAGTGGACTCGCGGACCTGGTGCGTGAGGTCGTGCCGGACGAGGTCCACCGCCTGGTCGTGCCGGTCACGGACGACGAGGAGAAGGACGCCCAGCGGTGGGGTGCGGCGATCGCCGCGGTACTGCGGGATCCGGAGGGCGCGTTCGCGGTGGCCGAGCGGGTCCGGACCGCGATGGGCAAGGAACGTACCTGGTTGATGGCCGCTCACGCGGTGCTCCGGATGATCGGTTAAGACTTTTCGCCTGTTGTGCGGCGACGCACGGCCGAGTAACTTGAGCGTGACAAGTAACCCCCCTTGGGAGGTGGCATGCGCGCGATGATGCGTGGCGTGGCCTGTGGTTTCATGCTGGTCGCGATGGCACTACCGGGAACCGCGGCCGCGGCGGGTCGGACGGTCTATGTGGACTGCACGTCGCCGACCAACGGTTCGGGGACCCAGAGTTCGCCGATCAACAGCATGCCGAACGCGAACGCGGTGCCGCTGGCGGCGGGTGACCAGATGCTGTTCCGGCGGGGCACCACCTGCAAGGGGCAGTTGTGGGCACACGTCCCGGGCTCCGCTGGGAATCCGATCGTGTACGGCGCCTACGGTTCCGGCGCGCTGCCGCACATCGAGGCCAACGGCAACCTGGCCGCGGTATGGGTGAACAACGCCGGGTACGTCACCGTCCAGGACCTCGAACTCTCCGCGATGGGGGACGGCAAGACCGCGAGACGCGGGGTGTGGGTGCAGGCGACCGACGCGGGCGACCTGGCCGGGATCACGTTGCAGCGGTTGAACATCCACGATGTCCGCGGACAGATGCCATCGACGACGGGAGCTGGGAACGGGTCCGGGAAGTACGGTGGCGCGTCCGGCGGGATCGTCGCCGAGGCGCTCGGCACGTCGACACCCACGTCCTTCACCGGGCTCACCGTTCAGGACAACACCATCTCCGCGGTGGACCGGCAGGGCATCTACACCTGGTCGAACTGGTGCCAGCGGCCCGACCTCGTGCAGTTCTGGTCTGACCTCTGCACAAAGTCCTGGCATCCAATCACGAACACAGTCATCCGCCGCAACACGTTGTCGGACATCGGCGGGGACGGCATCGCGCCGATGACGAGCACCGGCGGCCTGGTCGAGCACAACTCGTTGATCGGCTTCAACATCCGGTCCGGTTCGCCGAACGCGGGAATGTGGACGGCGAACAGCGACGACATGTTGTTCCAGTACAACGACACCACTGGTGGACACTCCACACAGGACGGAATGGCGTACGACGTCGATCATTCCACCAACCGCGTCACGTTCCAGTACAACCGGTCCTGGAACAACGACGGCGGGTTCTTCCTGTTGTGCCCGTACGGCGCCACGGTTCCCGGGCACTCGAAGGACTTCGTGATCCGCTACAACCTGTCGGTGAACGACCACGCGAGAACCATCCAGGTGTGCAGTGGCGGCGTGGACAACGGGCGGCTCTACAACAACACGATCTACGTGCCGGACCAGGTCGGCTCCGCGCACCAACTGATCACCGAGAGCGCGACCAACGACCGCGCGGTGCAGCTCGCGATGACGAACAACATCTGGACTCGTTCGTCGAGCGGCCAAGCGGTGTGGACGTTCAACGACTCAGCGATCACGTTCAACCACGACCTGTTCTTCAACGTTCCCGTGCCATCGCCGGCGACCGGTTCGCTGACGGCCAATCCCGCGTTGACCAACCCCGGCCCGTCGAACACCGCCGCGGGCGACTACCGGCCGCTGACCGGATCGCCGGTGGTCAACGCCGGGGTGACCGTGTCCGGAGCGCCGGCGACCGACTTCTTCGGCACCGCCGTGGGCTCCCCGCCGAGCGTCGGCTTCGCGCAGTCCTGACCGAGAGGAACTGACCAATGTCGACAGTCACCGCTCGAAGAGTCGCGGTCCCGTCCGCCGCGCGGGCGAAGTTCGCGAAGAACTGGACGTCCCGCATTGTCGCCTTCGGCGAGTTCATCGACGGGTACGACCTGTTGGTGATCGGCGCGGCCATGTTGTTCCTGCGCCCGTACTTCGGCCTGACCACCGGGCAGGTCGGGGTGGTCAGCGCGGCCGCGTTCGTCGGCACCGCGGTCGGGTTGCTGGTGTTCGGCGACCTTTCCGACCGGTTCGGCCGCCGGGTCATCTTCATGATCAACCTGGTGTTCTTCGTGGTCGCGTCGATCGGCGCCGCGTTCGCCGGCGGTTTCTGGCAGCTCGTGGTGGTCCGGTTCGTGCTCGGTCTCGCGGTGGGGATGGACATTCCGACGTCACACGCGTTCCTCGCGGAGATCTCGCCGCGCAGCCGCCGCGGCCGGATCGCCGGCAGCCTGCCGAACATGATGTGGCTCAGCGGCGCGATCGTGTCGGTGGTCCTCGCGCTGCTGCTGGGTCCGGTGTTCGGCAACGAGACGTGGCGCTGGCTGTTCGGCCTGGCCGCGATCCCGGCCGCGATGGTGCTCGTGGCCCGGCAGTTCCTGCCCGAGTCGCCGCGTTGGCTGCTCGCGCAGGGCAGGGACGACGAGGCACGGCGCGTCTTCGAGATGCTCGACCTCGAACCGCCGACGGCCCAAGTCGTGAAACAGCGCCGCAGCTACCGGGACCTGTTGGCGGGCAAGGCATGGCGCAGGTTGCTGGCGGTCACGGCGTTCTTCGCGATCCAGGCGTTCGGGGGCGCGGTGGCCACCGTCGCCGGGCCGCTGGTGCTGGACAGCACCGGGATCGGCCGGTCGAACTCGCTGTACTTCTCGCTGGCCGGGTTCGTGATCGGCCTGATCGCGGTGACGGCCGGTGCCACGATCATCGACCGGGTGAACCGGCGGACGCTCGGGATCTGGACCTGTCTCGGGGTGTTCGTCGCCGGCATCGGCATCGCCACGCTGGGCGCGCACTCGACGGTGTGGCTGGTGGTCTGCTTCATCGCGTACTCGCTGCTCACGTGGTTCGGGCCGGGTGTCCTGTCGTGGGTGTGGAGCGCGGAGGCGTTCCCGACCGCGTTGCGTGGACTCGGCTCCGGCATCGCCCAGGCAGCCACCCGGCTCGCGATCGCGGCGAACGTGGTGCTGGTCCCGACGCTGCTCGCGGACCTCGGGCTGGCCACGATCGGCCTGTACGCGTGTGCCTTCCTGATCGCCGCGGGTATCGTGCTGGCTTCACCGTTCCTGGCCACCACCGGCCGAGAGCTGGAAGGCGCCACGACACCATGACGCGGACTCCCCGCGTGACCCGGCCGACGCAGGCGCGCAACACCAACGGTGCCGCCCTGTTCCAGTTGCTGATCACGACCCCGCTGTCCCGTGCCGAGATCGCCACCCGGCTCGGCCTCACCCAGGGCGCGGTCACCCGGATCGCGGCCGCCCTGATGGACGCCGGCCTGCTGCGTGAACTAGGGCCTGTATCGAAGTCCCCGTCCGCGATAGCCGGGCCGGATGCGGTCCCTGGCGCCACCGCCGAAACGCCCGAATACAACCCGGTATTAGGGCGCTCCTGCGGCGACGCCAGGAACCGCCCCGATCCCGACTCTCATCGAACGGGGACTTCGATACAGGCCCTGAACGCGCGCAGCACCCAGGGCGGCCGGCCCCGGGTGCCGCTGGCGATCGTCCCGGACGCCCGGTTCGCCATCGGTGTCCACTTCGGACTTCAGTGGACCACGGTCGGTCTGGTGAACCTGCAAGGGGAGTGCGTGACGTGGCGGCGGCACGAACGTGACCCGAGCGATGTCACGACGACCCTGCGGGAGGCCTCGGTCCTGGTCGACGAGGTCGCGGCCGGGGCGCCGGGGCCGGTGATCGGGGTCGGCGCGACCACCGGCGGCTGGGTGGATCCCACGTCCGGGGTGGTCCGGGCGAACGAAGCGCTCGGCTGGCGGGAGGTCTCGCTGGCCGAGCGCTTCGGCGCGCAGGTCGGCCCGCCGGTCACGGTGGACAGCCACGTCCGGTCGGAGACCCTCGCCGAGCTGCTGTTCGGCGCGGCGCGCACGGTCAGCGACATCGCCTACCTGTTCGTCGGAAACGTGCTGGAGCTGGGCCTGTCGGTGAACCGGGAGGTCCGGGTGGGGGTGGCCGGGGCGGAGGGCTCGGTCGCCGACCTGATCGTGCCCGCAGGCGATCGTGCGGCCCCGAACAAGTACGTCCGCCTCGGTGACGTGGCCACGGATCGCGCGGTGCTCGCAGCGGCACGCAGGTCCAAGACGGTGACCGCCCGTGACGGGATAGCGGAACTCGCCGCGTTGGCCAGCCGTGGCGTCACCGCGCGCGAACAGCGGGCGGACGCGATCCTGAGAGAGCGCGCGACCCGGATCGGCGGGGCCGTCGCGCAGCTGATGACGCTGTTGGATCCGGAGCTGATGGTGGTCGGCGGCAGCGTCCCGGCGTATCTCGACGACGTCCGTGCGGTCGTCGCGCGGTTGACCGGCCGGTGGGGGAGCGCCGAGCGGATCGTCGCCTCCGGGCTCGGTGAGCAGCCGCTGGTGACCGCGTCCGCGGCAGCGGTGCTCGTCGGCTTCTACGACGATCCGGTTGGCTGGAACTAAGGGGGTACGGATGGATGTCGAGGTCCACCGCGTGCGGGTCTCGGACCGGACGACGTGGTCGATGATCGAGGTGCGGGCCGACGGGATCAGCGGCTGGGGTGAGTTCTCCGACGCCGGCCCCGGGATGGACCTCGCCGCGCGGACCGTGACGGGCGCGTTGCGCACGGCCCTTGACGACCTTCAGGCCCGTCGCGACGGGGTGCCGCTGATCGCGACACCGAGGCCGATCCCGTTGTACGCCAACATCAACCGGGCGACCACCGAACGTACCCCGGACGGGTTCCGGTTGATGGCGAAGAAGGCCGTGTCCGTCGGGTTCTCCTGTGTGAAGCTGGCACCGTTCGACGGGCTGACCGGACCGCACCGGGCTGAGGAGGGCCTGGCGTGCGCCCGCGCGGTCCGGGACGAGATCGGGCCGGCCGGGCTGATCGTGGACGTGCACGAACTGCTCGACGACGCCGAACTCGACCGGGTCCTGCCCGGCCTGGCCGGGCTGGGACTGGTCTGGCTGGAGGACGCGGCGCCGCTCGGCCGGCCGGAGCGGCTGCGCCGGATCCGGGACGCGGTCGGCTGCCCACTGGCGGGTGGGGAACTCATCGGCGACTTCGCCGACGCGTTGCCCGCGATCCAGGCGGGCGCGCTCGACGTGCTGATGCCCGACGTGAAGCACGCCGGCGGCGCCGGCAACGCGCTCCACCTGGCCCGCCTGGCGCGTGAACACGGTCTGACGGTGTCGCTGCACAACCCCAGCGGGCCCGTGGCCACGGCAGTCAGCGCGCACGTCACGGCGGCGCTCGACGACACGGCTCCGCTCGAATTCATGTTCGGCGAGCACGACTCACGCGCTTCCCTGACCGAACCGGCCGAGCGCGTGCTGGACGGGGTCTGGTGGCCGTCGGGCGGTGCTGGCATCGGTGTCGACGTGGTACAGGAGGGACAGCTGTGACACGAGGGGCGGTGGTGATCGGCGCGGCCGGCGGCATCGGTTCGGCTGTCGTGGCCCGGTTGCTCGACGAAGAATGGACGGTCGCCGCGGTCGACCGTGACCCCGAGGTGGCGGCGTTGGCCGGACCGCGCTGCCGTGCGGTGACGGGGGATGCCTGTGACGACGATGTGCTCACGAACGCGTTCGAGGCGCTAAGCGGCGCCCAACCCGTCGCGCTGGTCCACTGTGTGCTCGCGGAACACCGCGGCCCGTTGCTCGACCAACACCGCGACGACCTGATGGCCGTGCTGGAAATCGGCGCGGTGTCCGCGCATTCGGCCATCAAGAAGCTCGTGGCGGCGGCGAACGGACCGTGTTCGGCGGTGCTCGTCGGATCCGTGCAAGCAGGCGGGGCCGTGCCAGGCCAGTCGGCCTACGCCATGGGCAAAGCCGCGTTGGAGGCGTTGAGCCGCGCGGCCGCGGTGGAGTTGGCCGGTGTCGGACTGCGGTGCAACGTCGTACGCCCCGGGTTCGTCGCCGTGCCACGCAACCAGCACCGCTGGACGGATCCGGCGTTGGCGACGGCGTATCCGTTGGGGCGGTTCTGCACGCCCGCGGAAGTGGCCGAGGTGATCGCGTTCCTGGCCGGCGACCGGTCGTCTTATGTGTCCGGATCGGTCATCACAGTGGACGGCGCCGCGACCGGGATCCTGCCCGAAGTTCTGGCGTAGTCTGCCACGGCAAGCACCACTGGGGTGGTCGCCAAGGAGGTGCCATGACCGCGCTCGACGTGGAGGCCGAACTGCGCGACATCCTCGACAACCGGGACGTCGCCCGGCTGACCGGGTTCCTGGCCGAGCACCCCGGGCTGGCCACCACCAGGGCGCGCAGCTGGTGCGACCACGAACACGGCGTCGGCCTGCTGGAATACATGGCCATGCTGCGGTTCGACCACGCTCGGTTGGGGCTGCCGCGCGACCTGCCCGGCACCGGGGCCGTCGCCAGGGCGTTGATCGACGCCGGGGCGCCGGTCGACGCGCAGCCCGGCGACCGCGAGACCCCGCTGATCACCGCCGCCTCGTACGGGGACGCCGACGTCGCCCAGGTCCTGATCGAGGCCGGGGCGGACATCGAAGCCGTGTCCACGCCCGACTCCGGCGGCGTACCCAACGGGACCGCGCTGCTGCACGCGGCGGTGTTCGGGATGACCGAGGTGCTCGACCTCCTGGTGGCCGCCGGAGCCCACGTCGACAGCCTGGAAATGGCCGCCGCGGCGGGCGATGTCAGCGCCTGGCCGCTGGCCGCGGCCGACGAGCAAAGCCGCCTGCGGGCGTTGGTGTTCGCAGCCGACCACCAGCGGTTGGAGGTCATCGACCAGCTGGTCGACGCCGGCACCCCGCTCGACCAGGCGGACGCGCGGTGGCAGCGGATGCCGTTGCACGTGGCCGCCGAGCACGGCCGCCCGGCGAGCGTCCTGCGGCTGCTCGCGCACGGCGCCGACCCGGACGTGCGCGACCCGCAGCACCACCGGAAACCGCTCGAATGGTGCCGGCCGGCGAACCGCTACCTGGACAGCCCCGCGCACGACGAGGTGGAGGCCATCCTCCGGCCGCTCACCCGTCAGTAGTCGGTGAACTTCGCCGTGGTGGTCTTGTCGCCGTCCATCTGGAACTGACACGTCGCCGGCCAGCCGCTGTAGTGCCCCTGACAAGGGCCGTCCCAGCTGCTGATGCTGGTGTCGCCGGAATTGGATGCGCCCTTCAGGGTGACCGTTCCCTCGGTCTTCGGGATCTTCACCACACACGTGCCGCTGCTGCCGAACCGGCAGTTGAGGCCGTGCGGACCGGTGACGTTCGGGTCGTACATCGGGTCGCTGCCCGTGACGTGGACGGTCAGGGTCCACTTGTTCGAGGCGAAGTTCGCCGACAGGGTCACGTCGTGGTCGAAGGACGCGGTGCAGTCGGTCTGGGTCTTCACCGGACAGCCGACCGCCCACCCCTGGAAGTCGTAGTCGGCGTTCGCCACGGCCGCCTTCAGGGTGACGGGCTGCCCGGGAGGTTTCTGGTACGTGCACTTCGGCGGGCAGACCGTGCCGTCGACCGAGATGGTGCCGCCGGTCGGCTGGGTCATCGTGTAGTGGATCGGCTGGACCGTGCCGAACTGGTAGGTGACCGTCTTGGGGCCGTCCATCAGCACGTCGCACTTCGCGTCCGTGCCGGAGCAGGCGCCGCTCCAGCTGCCGAGCAGGTGACCGTTGTTCTCCTTCGCGGTGAGCGTGATCTGGACTCGTGGGTCCAGTTCCGCCGAACAGGTGCCTGGGCACACGATCTTGTGGTCCTCGCTGGTGACTGTGCCCCCGTCGGACACGTTCACCTGCAAGTGGAACCTGTGCTTGTCGCCCACGGTGATGTTGACCGTCTTCGACCCCTTCTGGCCGTTGGACATGGTCGCCTCGACGGTCACGATGTACGGCGCCTGCCTTGCGGTGGCCCACTTGTGGGTCGTCGCCGGGCCGTCGCCCTCGGTGCCGTCGCCGTATGTCCAATGTGCACTGTGTGCCGGTGTCCCCGACGCGTCGACGACTTTGAGGTCGATCGGCTCGTCGACCACGGGGGTCGCGTTGCTCACCACGACTTGCGGTGTCTGCGGATCGTTGGGGTGGGACGGATCGGTCCGGGGAGACGAGTCGGCCGGGCGCTGGTCGCTCGTTCGGCCGGCGCCCTGGGTCGGCTGCTGCCCGCCGGTGTCGGGCCGGGCGACGCCCTGCTCGGGGTTGGCCGGGTCGTACTTCCTGATCGTGGTCAGGCTGCCGTCCAGCTTGATGACGCCGGCCTCCTCGGAGCCGGCGTCGTTGTAGAACACCACGCCGTCCCGGGTCAGCAGTTGAAACCGGACGTTCGGCCGGAGCACGTTCGGCCGGGCGATCACCCGGGACTCCCGCAGGCTGACGACCAGCACCTGGCCGGTGGTGTAGTCCGGCACGAACACCCGGTCGCCGGCCTCCACCGCCGGGCCGAAGTCGCTGCCCGCGGTCAACGGGATCGCGCTGGCACACCGCTGGGCGGCGACGTCGCACACGTCCAGGACGCCTCGGGTGGCGACGACGTAGATCCGGTCGGCGTTCGGCGACCCGCTCACCTGGACCTTGTCGTCCGTGCGCAGGTCGAGCCCGAAGCTCCCGACGGTTCGGCCGGTGTCGCGGTCGACGCTCGTCGCGGTCCGGTCGGCCAGGTCGACGATGACCGGGCGCCCGTTGGCGATCGTGATGGTGCTGACCCCGGGCTTGACCACACCGCTGCGGATGATCTTGTCCTGGCCGGCGACCCGGTTGAGGTCCCCGGTCGCGGTGTCCACCGCCCACAGCGTGCCCGCGTCGTCCACAGTGACCGTTCCGGCCGCGAGCCGGCCCGCCACCGACACCATCTCCCCGCGCCGGTCCAGCGTCTTCGGGTCGGTACTCACCAGAATGCCGCGCGTATTGTCCAATGTGTACAATGAGTTCGGTCCGGCGATCACGGTGAGGCCACTGCCCCGGGCGTCCGCGATCGGCGTCGCCGGCGGCGTGGGAGCGAACGTGGCGCCGTCCACCCGGCGGACCATGCCAGCCGACTGGTCCACTGTGTACGCCGTGTTGCCCTGCTGCACGACGTCGAGCATGTCGCCCGGCGCCGCCACCTTGACCTGCGCGGCGACCTCCGCGGAAGCGCCGTCCAGCAACGTCACCTGGCCGACCTTGCCGGACGCGAACCACGCCTGCCCGGACAGCAGCCGCACCCCCTGCGTCGGGTTGCCCTGGCCGACACCCACCACGACCACCCCGGCCACCGCCACCCCGGCCACGGCCGTCATGACCACGGCCGGCCGCCGTGCCAGTCGAGAAAACCGCATGCTCCGCCCCTGCTCGCGCGCGAGTCCGTCGAGGCAATGGTCGACGACAGTTCACCCGTGAACGAGAGGCAGAACCCCCAGAGACCCCGGGAAATCTTCCCGGGACACCGTGTCGCGCGTTCCCAGACGGTGTGTCGCGCGTTCCCGGACCGTGAAGTTCCCCTTCGCGTGGCCTACGCGGCCAGGAACGGGAGCAGCCGGTCGAGCACCGCGGCCGGCTGCTCCTCGGCGAGGAAATGCCCGCACTCGGAGATCGCCTCACCCGTGACCGACGTGCCGTAGTCCCGCCAGATCTCCAACGTGGGCAGGGAGCCCAGCAGACCCGTCGCACCCCACAGCGCCAGCACCGGCATGGTCAACCGGCGCCCAGCCGCCGCGTCCTCGTCGTCGTGCGCGGCGTCGTCCGGGAACGAGGCACGGTAGTCGTCGAAGCCGGCCCGCAACGCGCCCGGAGCGGAGAACGCGCGAACGTACTCGTCAACGGCGTCTTTGGTCAGGCCGGACCGCTGGTGGGTCCACCGTTCGAAGAAGTACCCCAGGTACCCGGCCACGTTCTGGCCCGCGAGCAGTTCCGGCAGGTCGGGCTGCAGGTGGAAGAGCCAGTGCCAGTAGCCGCGGGCGACCGGCGCGTCCAGCCGGCGCCACATCTCCCGGGTGGGGATGATGTCCAGCACCGCGAGGCGCTCGACCTCGGCCGGCCGGTCCAACGCCCACCGGTGCGCGACCCGGCCGCCGCGGTCGTGGCCCACGACCTTGGCCGTGTCGAACCCCAGGGACCGCAGGAGTTCGGCGACGTCGGTCGCCATCGTCCGCTTGTCGTACCCGTGCCGGGGCTTGTCGGTGTGCCCGTATCCGCGCAGGTCAGGGGCGATGACGGTGTGCGTCCGGGCCAGTGGCTCGATGACCTTGTGCCAGCAGTAGGACGTCTGCGGCCAGCCGTGCAGCAACACCAGCGCGGGCCCGTCACCCACGCGTTGGTAGCTCATCCGGATGCCGTTGACGGTGGCCGTTTCTAACTCTCTCATACGGTTAGAAGCTAACGGGGTCGACTAACCGTCGTCAACGGTTAGAATCGGGTATGAGCGACTGGGTGTTCGACGGCGGCCGACCGTGCCTGGACCTGGTCAACACGTTCCGGGACCGGGCACTCGGCGGCCGGGAACTCCTGACCGGCCCGGCCGCGCTGGCCGACTGGTTCGTCGCCGCGGGCCTGCTCACCACGCGCCCCCGCGTCACCGCCGCACAACTCGCCGCCGCCCTGGACCTCCGGACAGCCGTCGACGACGTGCTGCTCGGACACCGGCCGTCCGTGGCCGGTGTCCGACTCGTGAACCAGGTGGCCCAAGCAGTTCCGCTCCCTGTTCCCCAGTTGCGGTCCAACGAAGGCGGCCGGCTGCGTGTTGTCGCGGCACGTAAGGACGTGCCGAGCGTGCTCACCTTGCTCGCCGTCGACGCCATCGAACTGGCGGCCACGGAGACGACTGTGCGAGAGTGCGCGGCCGACGACTGCGGACTGCGTTTCGCCGACACGTCGCCGAAAGGCAACCGCCAGTGGTGCTCGATGGCGCGTTGCGGCAACCGAATGAAGGCGCGGGCGCACTACGCCAGACGCCAGCAACCACGTTGAGCTGCGTCAGCGCTTCCAGAATTCGTTGCGGGCAGCGGGTTTCGCCAACGACTCCAAGGTGTTCACGGCGAGTCGCCACCGCCGCTCGGTCTCCTCATCGCCGGCCGCTGGGCGGGCCAGGTGCTCGGCGAGTTCGCGAAGGGCGGTGGCCTGCTCCCCGGTCCACTGGTCAACCAGGTTGCCGATCCGGGACGCCAACCGCACCAGCAGCGTCTCTCGCGTCTGGACCGGTTGGCTGCTCGCCGCTCGCAGGGCAAGCAGTTCCTCCTTGACGAACTCCTCGATCGTGGTGACCGGCCTCGGCATCGAGAGCGCTCGCTTGGTGTGCGCCCGCCTGGCCCGAGCAGGGGCGGCCGCGGCGGGCCGGGCGAGCCTGGCCGGCGCCATCGCCTGCGGCGCCATTTCCAGGAAGTCCCAGCCGCTGACCGGTTCGACCGGCTGCGTCACCCGGTGCACTGCGCCGCCTTCGTTGACGACGTGCTCGTCGGCCGCGACGAACGCCGTGAACCGGGAGAGCGCGCCGAACCGCAGGGACGTGTCCACGATTTCCCGTTCCAGCGCGTGGTTGTTCCCGGTGCCGACGACGTAACGGTCCTCAAGGTCACGGATCCGCGCCCTCGCCCACACCGCACCGAGGCACGGGTTCTCGCTCCTTGACGCCGGCACGATCTGCCGGAAGCCGCCGTCGCCGACGACGGTCAGGGCGCCGTCGGGCGTCCCGGCGAACCGGCCGGTGATCACCACCGGAGCGCCGGCGAACACATCCGGCAGCGGGGCCGGCGCGAGCGTGCCGAGGTCGGCGGCGAGCCCAGCCGGTTCCACCCGCAGCCCGGTGACCAGCGGTGCGGCGATCCGGCGGTGGATCTGCCGCATGGCCTCGTCCAGCCGGTCCTCCGACTCGACCAGCTCGCACCGGCCCCCTGTGGACGCGGCGAGCCGCTGCAGGAACGCCTCGTTCACGGCACGGTCGACCCCGATCGTGTGCACGCGGACACCAGCCAAGCGGCCGGCCAGGTCGCGCAGGATCTGGTCCTCGTTGCCGACCTGGCCGTCGGTGACGAGCACCAGCACCCGGTCCCGGTCACCGGACTCACCCAGCAACTCGGCGGCCCGCCGCAGCGGAGCCAGCATTTCAGTGCCGCCACGTGCTTGCAGCCCGGCGAGGAACTCGACGGCGCGGAACCGGTTGCGGTCACCGGCCTCGACCAAGCCGCTTGGTGTCTCAATGGTGTTGTCGAAAGCCAGTACCGCGAATCTGTCCTTGGTGGACAGTGTGTCGACCACGCGTGCGGCGGCTCGGCGTGCGGCGACCATCTTCCACCCGCGCATGGAGCCGGACCGGTCCAACACCAATACAACGTCCTTGGCCGTGTCCGTTGGCGTTTTCGCCGGGGGCAGGACGGTGAGCGCGAACGTTCCGCCTTCGTCGTCCGGGCGGACCGCCAGCGAAGTGGCGACCGTTTTGTCGGCGTCGTACCGCAGCCGCAGGATGACATCGCGGTCGGCCCGTTCCCCCGGCTGCAGCCGAATCCGCAACCCCTCCTGCTCACTGACTACTGTATGCAAACTCGACTCCACCGCGGTCAGTGGAAGCCCGGCCGGATCGATGTCAACCTCAACGGACAACCGAACCGGATGGGGAAATCCAGGCAGCAGCACCGGAGGACTGATCCGTGAAGCGTCGGGCACAGCGTCCGTGTCCGCCGCGAACCCGTCCCCCACCTGCTCACCCGCCAACGGAACACCGGGAACGTACCGCGGCGCGACAACGAGCGGGAACCGAAACGTGGCCGCATTGTCCTCATACGGCAGTTCACCCACCAGACTCAACCGCACAACAACCCGCTCACCAGGCATGATGTTGCCCACCCGCATGGTGAAAACGCCGGGCCGCTCCTCCTCGGCGATCGACGCCCGCCGCCCCTCAGCGACAGCGGTGTCGTAGTCCGCGCGAGCCGCACCCCGCTCCTTGAGTACCCCCTTGACGACCCGGCCATCCGCCTCCATGGTCATCGCCGTGACCGCGGCCCTGGACGGTAACGGAAAGATGTACGTGGCCTCCAACGCCTCGGCATAACTGTTGCGAAACCCCTGAGCCACCTCGACACTCGACACCAACCCGGTGATCGAAGCCCGAACATCGAGCGACTCAAGCGGCAAATTGCCCCGCTCAGTACGCAAACACCCCACCCCGGCATCCTCATCCGGAAGCACAGCCGAGTCGATCATGTGCACAGGCGGTGTCATGGAACGTCCCTTTCGTCGCGGCTCAGCTGATCGAGCAGGTCCAGGAGCGGAGCGGCAGCGTCCTCAACGGCCGCCAACTCGTCGTCGGTCAGTTCCCGGCGGAGCATGACCATGACACTGTCACCGAGGCGGGCACCGTGTAGGCGGGTGGCGGGCGGGAACGCGGTGTCCTCATCGTTGGTTGTGGACTGGCTCGTGCCTGCGGGTTGGTGGTTGCCTGCGTTTTGAGCGGTGCCTGTGGGTTGGCTGGTGCGTGCGAGCTGGCCCGCGCCAGTGGACTGGCGGTTGCCTGTCGCAGCCTGGCTGGTGTCCGCGGCCTGGCTGGTGCCGGCTGTTTGGCTGGTGCCTTCGTTCTGGTCAGTGCCTGTGGGTTGGCTGGTGTCCGCAGCCCGGCCAGCGCCTGACCTTTGAGCGGCGGCGATGGCCCTGACACGAGCGGTCAGGGTGCTGTCCGGACCAGATCTGACACTGTCAGCGTCCACCGAGGTGGTCCTGGCCGGGACGGCACCGGTGGTCAGGACGGCACCGGTGGTCAGGTCGACGCCGGCATCAGATCTGACGCCGGCATCGGATCTGACACTGTCAGCGTTGTCGGCGGGGGCCGCTGGCGGGGCGGCCCAGAACCGCACTCGCGACGGTGTCTCGCCGGGCAACCGGGCGATCCGATCCAGCGAGGACTTGCCAGCGGGCAGCCGGGCGATTCGTTCCAGGGCGGACTCGGTACTGCCGACCAACTCCCGCTGCACCTCGGCCAGCCGTCGCCCAGCTGCCTGCAGCCGTTTCACCGCAACCAGTTGCAGCAGGTGGCGCCGCCTGTACAAGGCGATCCGGCCGTCCATCGCGGCCGGCCGGTCGACCAGGCCGATCGTGGTGTACCAGCGGATGGCGCGCATGTTCGGCACGTCGGCGACCCGGCGGTTGGGCGGCCCGTCGTACTCGACGGACAGCGCCTCCGAGACCCGGTCCGACAGTTGCTCCAGTGTCCACAGCTCCTCCCCGTCCATGCCTTAACCTTGACACTGTCATATTGACACTGTCAAGGTTAAGGTACTCCCGGGGACCGCCCGGAGAGGCGGACGTTGCCTTGGGTGGACGCCATCCCTGAGCGGTGCGCCAGTCCGCCTCGCCGACGTCGCGCCGCGCCTCGTCGTGCCTCGCCCCGCCCGGCCTCGCCTCGCCCGTCGACGCCGCGTCCCGTCTACGCGACGCCGGGCGTCGTCCACGCGATGTCGTCGACCGCCAGCCATGTCTCGCCGGCCACGGTCGCTGGAGTCACTCCGCTGAACGCCAGAACGTCCCGATGCAGGTGGGATTGGTCGACGTAGCCGCTGTCCGCCGCGACCCCGGCCGCGTCTTCGTTCGCGGCCAGGCGGTGGGCGGCGTGGTCGAAGCGGACCAGTCGCGCGGCGCGCTTGGGGGACAGGCCGATCTGTGCCCGGAACCGGGACCACAGGCGCTTGCGGCTCCACTCGATCTCGGCCGCCAGTTCGTCGACTCGGGCCTGCCCGCGACTGGCGATGATCCGGTCCCAGACCCAGGCCACCTCGCGGTCCACCGACGGTCCCGTCTCCACTCGACAGGCAAGCAACGCCTCCACCGACGCGAAACGGTCCTGCCACGACGTGGCGTCGCCGAGTCGCTGTCGGATCCGTGCCGCGTCCTGGCCCCACAGGTCGTCGAGGGTCACCATCACGTGATCCAGTTCCGCGAGGGAGGCGCCCAGCACAGTGTGTGCGACGACTGGGGACAGGCGCACCTGGAGGCACTCGATGTTCTCGCCGCGCACGCGGACAGCGTCGTGCATGAACCCGGCGACAAGGTTGCCCCGCTGTTGCCGGCCGGTGGTGGCATCCACGATGAGCGGGCCGTGACCGAACTCCAGAACGAGCGTGACGGCCGGGTGTGGCACCACCCGCACGTCCACCGGGCCCGTCGCGCGACCGCGAAACCCGGCCATGCTGACACCGGCCACCCGGTTCGGCGTCGGTGGCCGTACGACGTCCCACCCGGCCGCGGATCGCATAGGCCCATGCTATGCGGAACATTTGTCCAAGACGCTGGCGCCAGGGGCCGGCGACAGTAGGTCCATGAGCGACAACATCATCCAGAACGCCTTCCAGGCGTTCGCCGGCAACGACCCCGACCGGATCGTGGCGGTCCTGACCGAAGACGCCGAATGGCTGTCGCCTCCTGGGAACGCCACTGCCGTCGCGCTGGAGACGACCAACCACATGGTGGGGGCGCAGGCGATCGCGCGCTTCTTCGCCGAGGACTTCCCTCGTCTGTTCGCGCGGGACGTCACCATCTCCTTCCACGGATCCCATACCGATGGCGAGCGGGTGACCGTGGAGGCGACCATGACGGCGACGCTCGCCAACGGCAACCACTACAGCAACGACTACTGCTTCGTCTTCGAACTTCGGAACGGGCTGATCCACCGGGTTCGCGAGTACGTCGACACAGCCCGCGGGCACGGCATGGTCTTCGGTCCCACGGGTCGGCCCTTGGTCGAGAAGGCCCGGTGAGGCGCGTTCTTGGGAAATGTCCAGCTTGGACGTGGTAGTGGCTGGTCAGGGGGGAGTTCGTGGATACCGTCTCGGTGACCGCGGACGTGGGGAGAGCCAGTTGAAGCTGCGTGATGTCTTCATCGGTGGGCTCGGTGTTTGCCTGCCTGAGGTTGTTCCCGTTCAGGAGGCTGTCGATCAGGGGTTGTTGGCGGCCGCGGTGGCTGAGCGGTCCGGGTACACCGGGGCCGCTGTCGCTGGGGACACGCCGCCGGTCGAGATGGCGTTGGCGGCCACCGAGCAGGCTTTGCGCAGGGCCGGTCAGAGGCGGGACGACCTGGCCATGCTGTTGTACGTCGACAACTACGACAACGGGCCTGTCGGGTGGTACCCGCAGGCCTTCCTGCAGCGGCTGGCGACCGGTGGGGACATGGTTTCCGCGGAGGTTCGCCAGGGGTGCAACGGGATGTTCGCGGCGCTTGAACTCGCGGGCGGCTATCTGATGGCGCGGGAGCCGAAGGCGGCCGCGGTGATCGCGGCGGCGGACAACATGACGCTGCCGCAGATCAACCGTTGGCAGTGTCTTCGGCCGGACTTCATCGTGGGTGACGCCGGTTCAGCCGTTGTCCTGACGAAACGGGCCGGGGTCGCGGCTTTGTTGTCGGTCGCGTCGGTGACTGTGGCCGAGTTGGAAGGGATGCACCGCGGCAATGAGCCGTTGTTCCCGCCGACGACCGGCCAGACGTGGGACTTCTCCCAACGCATCGACGACTTCAACTGGCGGGCCAGCACCGACGACGGGGTCGAACACCTGTGGCTGCCGTTGGTGAAGGCACGGGCCGAGTTGGTCGACCGGGTGCTGGACGAGGCCGGGATCGGCATCGAGGAGGTCACCCGCCTTGCCTACAACCACTCTTCCCGGGAGCACATCGAGTTCGGCCTGCTCAGCACGTTGGACGTACCGATGTCCCGGTCCACCTGGGAGTTCGGCCGACACGTCGGGCACCTCGGCGCGAGCGACCAGATCGTGGCGCTGGACCACATGCTCTCCCACGGTGAACTCGCCCCCGGCGACCACGTGTTGATGCTGGGGATGAGTCCCGGTGTGAACATCGCCGCCGCGGTCGTGCAGATCCTGGACCCGCCGAACTGATCCCGGAGGACCGATCCATGGAGTTCGGCTGGACCGCCGAGCAGCGGCGACGATACGAGGACGTGCTGGCCGCCACCACCGACGCGTTCCCACCCGAGGACGTCCACACCTTCACCCGGGACAAATGGTTGCGGCTGGGCAAACTGGGTGTCCTCGGCGCGAGCCTGCCACGGCGGTACGGCGGCGGCGAACTGTCCGCTGTGGACACCGCGAGGGTCTTCGAGGCGGCCGGCAAAGGATGCGCTGACACCGGACTGGTGTTCGCCGCGGCGGCGCACCTGTTCGCGTGCGCCATGCCCATCCTGGACTTCGGGTCCGACGCGACAAGGGAACGCCTGCTGCCTGGCCTCGCGTCGGGCGAACTGGTCGCCGCCAACGCGATGACCGAAGCGGACGCCGGCTCGGACGTCGGCACGTTGAGCACCACAGCAACCGAAACCAAGGGTGGGTTCGTTCTCAACGGCACCAAGACTTTCGTCAGCAACGGCCCGGTCGCCGACGTGTACGTGACGTACGCGGTCACGGACCCGGACGCGGGCAACTGGGGGATCAGCACCTTCGTGGTGGACGCGAACACCCCCGGAGCCAAGGCCGGGCCGCCGTTCCACAAACTCGGCCTGGACGGCTGCCCTGCCGGCACGGTCACGTTCGACGACTGTTTCGTCCCGGCCGACGCCATGCTCGGCGAACGCGGCCAGGGCTCGGCGATCTTCCAGCACTCGATGGGCTGGGAACGGTCCTGCCTGTTCGCGCTGTACCTGGGTGTCCAGGACCGGATGATCGAGCAGTGCGTCCAACACGCCCGGGAGCGCAGGCAGTTCGGCCACCGGCTCGGCGACTTCCAGTCGGTGGCCAACCGGATCGTGGACATGAAGCTCCGCCTGGAAAGCGCCCGGCTGCTGCTCTACCGCGCCTGTTGGGCGCTGGACAACGACGAAGCCCCGGCTCTGCACTCCGCACTGTCCAAACTGGCCGCCTCGGAGGGCGCGCTGGCCAGCGCGACCGACGCCGTCCGCCTGTTCGGCGGCCGCGGATACCTGAGGTCCGAAGGCATCGAGGCCGCGCTGCGCGACGCGATGGGCAGCACCATCTTCTCCGGAACCACCGACATCCAGCGCCGGATCGTCGCCATGGAGTTAGGACTGTCATGACCCCGCCCATGACCCTGGACCGCCTAGTCCGTGACGCCGCCCGCCGCACCCCCGACGCCCCAGCGGTCCACACGGACGATGACACTGTCACATACGCCGAACTCGACCAGCTCGCCGACGACTACGCCGCGGCTCTGCACGCTAACAGTGTCACCGTCGGCGACCGGGTCCTGATCTGGGCCGAGAAGAACGTTGACACTGTCGCATTGATGCAGGGGGTGTTGCGGGTCGGCGCGGTGTACGCCCCAGTCGCGCCCTCGAACCCGCCTTCACGCGTCGGCCGCATCGCAGCAGGCTGCACACCCGCGCTGATCGTCACCGACGACGCCGGCCGCCAGGCCTGGGAAACCGACTACCAGGTGGTGACGTTCGCCGAGCTACGCGCGAAAGCCGCGCAGGTCGAGCAGCAGGAAGGCGTCGACAAACAGCGCGACGAGACACATGTCAGCGACCCCGACGACCCGGCCTACATCCTCTACACGTCCGGGTCGACCGGCGAGCCGAAAGGCGTGTGTATCAGCCACCGCAACGCTTTGGCGTTCGTCCGGTGGGCCGCCGAGGAGACCGGGTTGACCGGCGCCGACCGCCTGGCCAACCACGCGCCCTTCAACTTCGACCTCTCCGTGTTCGACCTGTACGGCGCGTTCCTGGTCGGCGCGGCGGTGGATCTGATACCCGCCGACTACGCCTACGCCGCCGAAGCGCTCGTGGAGTTCATGGAGAAACGCCGGATCACGGTCTGGTATTCGGTGCCGTCCGCGTTGTTGCTGATGATGCGGCTCGGTGGGCTGCTGGACCGGGGAGCACCGCCGGACCTGCGGGTGTGCGTGTTCGCCGGTGAACCGTTCCCGACACCGAACGTGCTTCAGCTGCGCGCCGCCTGGCCGGGGGTGCGGCTGTTCAACTGGTACGGCCCGACCGAGACCAACGTCTGCACGTCCTATGAGGTCACAGCCGCGGACGTGGACCGCGTCCGGCCGTTGCCGATCGGGACGGCGGCCAGCGGCGACACGATCATCCTGGACGAACACGGCGAGATCGTCGTCGACGGGCCGACCGTGATGTTGGGTTACTGGGGCCGTGAGCCCCAACGTGGCCCGTACCGGACCGGCGATCTCGGCCGGTACGACGAGCACGGCCAACTGGAGTACCTGGGCCGCCGGGACGCCATGGTGAAGGTCCGTGGGCATCGCGTCGAACTCGGCGAGATCGAGGCCGCGATCTCGACACACGACGCGGTCGACGCGGTGGCTGTTGTCGTGGTCGGCGAGGGCATCGACATGCGCCTGCACGCCGTGGTCGTCCCCAAGGCGGGACAACGACCCGGCGTGCTCGCGATGAAGGCGCACTGTGCGCAACGGTTGCCCCGGTACATGATCATCGACACTGTGTCTCTTGTGGACGATCTGCCGCGGACCGCCAACGGCAAGGTGGACCGGGCTGCCCTGGTGGTGTCATGACCGGCTGGGGACCGCGACCACGTAGTGGGTCGGCAGGTCGAGGGGAGTGCCGTCGGCGAGGGTCTCGGTGGTGTGCAGCATCAGGTCGCCCGCGTCCAGGATGGTGAACCCGGCCGCCGCGAACACGGTCTCCAGCTGTGCCTCGCCCGCGCTCGGCTGCAGGCCGATCCGGAAGTACGTGGAGACCCGGTCCAGCTTCCGCAGGTCCTCGCTCGACTCGTTGATCAGCCGCTGCATGTACGTGTAGCTCGCCGGCGTCAGCTCCTGGTCGAACACGCCGCCCAAGTCGCCCGCCAGCACGGCCAGCGATCGGACGCACGTCATCCGGTCCTCAGTGGACAGCTGGTGGATGACCCCGGACAGGTAGACGTTCACGTCGCCGAACCGGTCGTGGAACGCGCGAACCCGCTCCGCGTCCAGGACGTCCAGCGGGAGGTACTCGATGTTGTCCGCGGCGTTCTCGGCACGGGCCCGGTCGAGCGCGGCCACGGAGATGTCCGCGCCGATCACCCGCTCGAACAGTCCGGCCAGGTACCGCGTCTGGGTGCCGTTGCCGCAGCCGAGGTCGACCAGTGGCAGCCCGGGGTCGAAGTGCGGCTTGAACAGCTCGACGTGGGTGGCGGCGCCGAGCGTGGCCGAGCAGTCCCAGAACGCCTCGCCCGGCCGGCCGGGCAGGTCCTTCCAGAAACTGTCCCACAGCTTGCCGTACTGGCCGGCCATTGTCCTCTCCTCACTCAGAGCGGCGAACAGCGAAAGATGACGGTCCGGCTTCTCTAGGGGGGAGAAGCGAAGCCGGACCGTCGGTCGTGACCCGCCGTTCTACCTGGCGCCTGCGGGCCACGGGATCTGCGGGGACCGGTAGTAGTTGACGCGCATGGCGTCCCACCTCGGTCCCTGTGCGGCCAGCCGGCCGCTGAACCCCGCCCAGTCGTGCGTGGCAAGCGGTGACCAGCCGATCTCGGCGATCGCCGGCAACCGCGGGAACGCCATGAAGTCGACGTCCGCCACGCTCGACACCGTCTCCGTCCACAGTGGAGTCTCGACGCCGAGTACCGCGCTGTCCAGCACACCGGGCAGCACCCACGTCGGATCCCAGCTGTACGCGGTCTGGACCTCGATGTACCCCGCCCAGCGCAGACCGAGCGGATCAGCCGGGACGGTCGGCGTGTACTTCATGTCGAGGTACGAGAACACACACGGCGACATCACCACGGTAGCACCTTCGTGGGTGGTCTGCGCGAGCTTGTCCTCGGTGCCGTCATAGATCCAGAACTGACCGGTCGACGTGGCCGGGTTGGTCACGGTCAGCGCCGCGCCCCACCCCATCAAACGCTTGCCGTGCTTCGCCACGATCTGCTCGACCTGGTGCATGTACGTGGCGTAGTCCGCGGGCGTCGTGCTGATCGACTCGTCGCCGCCGACGTCGACGTACGGACCGGGGGTGAGCTCGGCGATCCGGCCGATCACGTCGTCCAGGAACTTGTAGGTGATCGGCTTGTTGATGCACAGCGTGCCGTTCGGCGCCGGACCGACGCCGGTGAACAGCGGCTGGGCCTTCCCGTCACAGTTCAGCTCCGCGTACGACGCCAGCGCCGCGTTCGAGTGCGCCGGCCCGTCGATCTCCGGAACCACTGTCAGGTAACGCTTCCGAGCGTACTCAAGGATCGCGCGATAGTCCGCGGTGGTGTAGTAGCCGGCCGGACCGCCGCCGACCTGGGTGCTGCCACCGATCTGGGTCAGCTTCGGCCAGCCCGGGATCTCGATCCGCCAGCCCTGCTCGTCGGTCAGGTGCAGGTGCAGATAGTTGATCTTGTACAGGGTGATCTGGTCGATGTACCGCTGGACGTCCTTGACAGTCAGGAAATGCCGGGCCACGTCCAGCATGGCGCCCCGGTGCTGGTACCGGGGGTAGTCCACGATCCGTCCACCTGGGACGGTCCACGGCCCGGCCTGCCGGGACCGGGCCTCCACCGCGCCGGGCAGCAGCTGGCGCAGGCTCTGCACACCGGCGAACAGCCCAGCCGGCTTGTTCGCCCGGATCACCACCGACCGGTCGGTCACGTCGAGCTGGTAGCCCTCGTCGCCGACCTGCGGGTCGGCACCGCCGAGCGTCAACGAGATGCCGGGCAGCGGACGGTCGACCGGCGGCACCGGGATGACCGGGATGAGGTACCCGGTGGACGGCCGCAGCACGCCGGCCAGCTGCTGGCCGATCTGCAGGGCGTCAGGGGAGCGCCACGACGTGAACACGACGGTTCCGGGACCGACCTGGTAGGTGGCGGCCGGATTCGGTTGCACGACAGCGGGTGCGGGCACGATCCGCTGCATCGACGTCGGTTCGGCGGCGGTCGGCGCCGCGCTGGCGCCGGCGGGTAAGAGGACGCTCGCGAGCGAGGCGAGCAGCAGACAGCTGGTCGCGGCTCTGCGCCGCGCCCGGTTGGTTCGAAGCGTCATGAGCCCCGTCCACGGATGGAAGTGAAGATGGTGGCCCAGTTCTTAACGGCCGCGTGAACCGGCCGTCCACCCGCGCGCGGCTTCTCTAGGGGGATCACTAGGGCGCCAGCCCCTACGGTTGGTTGGGGCGCAACGGGATTCGTGAAGGGGCGAGGCAATGGCTGGACCGCCGGAGATCATGGTCGACGGAGGCCGCTCGCTGCTGGCCTGGCTGGCCGGGATGCGCGCCGACAGTCCCGTGTGGGAGGACGAGAACGGGCACTTCCACGTGTTCCGGTTCGACGACGTGCACCAGGTGATCGCGGACCCGGTCGCGTTCTCGTCGGACACCCTGCGCCTGGCCGGCCAGGACGAGACCCCACCCGGTACTCTGCTGCTGCTCGACCCGCCGCTGCACGGCAAGCTCCGCAAGCTGGTCAGCCTGGTGTTCACCCACAAGATGATCACCGAGCTGGAGCCCAGGATCGGCGAGGTCACCGCCGAGCTGCTTGACCGCATCGACACCGACGACTTCGACCTGGTGGACACGCTCGCCTACCCGCTGCCGGTGATCGTGATCGCCGAACTGCTCGGCGTCCCACCGGCGGACCAGGAGCTGTTCCGGGACTGGGCGGACGTGCTCATGTCGTCCCGGCCGGACGACGAGGCCAGCATGAAACTCGTCTGCGAGGCGGTCCACGGTGTCGACACCTATCTGAGGGACCAGGCACGGGCCCGGCGGTCGAACCCCACCGACGACCTGATCGGCCGGCTCGTCGCGGCCGAAGTGGACGGAGACCGGCTCACCGAGGAGGAGATCGTCAACTTCTCCGCCCTGCTGCTGATGGCCGGACACGTGACGACAACCATGTTGCTGGGCAACACAATGCTCTGTCTGGACGCGAACCCGGACGCGGCGGCGCAGCTGCGCGCGGACCCACGGCTGATCCCCAAGGTGATCGAGGAGGTGCTGCGCGTCCGCCCGCCGTTCGTGAAGGTGGAACGCGCCACCACCCGGGACGTCGAGGTGGGCGGCACGGTCATCCCAGCGGATCGTGCGGTGTCACTGTGGCTCCTGTCGGCCAACTACGACGAACGCCGGTTCCCCGAGCCGGACCGCTTCGACATCCACCGCAAGCCGAACAAACACACCGCGTTCGGCCACGGCATCCACTTCTGCCTCGGCGCGCCGCTGGCCCGGATGGAGGGTGAGATCGCTTTGACCGCCCTGTTCGAACGGTTCTCGGAGCTGTCCGTGGATCCGTCCGCGCCGGCGCCTTACTACGAGTCGGGCATCTTCGGGGTGAAACAGCTGCGGGTGATCGCCAAGGCGCGGTGACCGCTTCCGGTTCGGTTTGACATGGGGACCCCCGCGGTGGGTGCAAGCCGACTACGCCGGCAGGCCAAGGGTTCTCCGTTACTCCACCCCGGACTCGGCCGTTTCGGCGGCTTCTGGCCTGCCGCCGCAGCCAGCTTATCCCCGCCGCGCCCCATGTAAAACCGAACCTCCGATGGGCGACGGGGGCTGGTGCCCGCTTGGCCGCGCCGGCTGAAGGCGGCCAAGCCTGTCCGAGCGGAGCGAGGACCAACAATACTGTCGGTCCCTGCGGGTACCTTGTTCATCGGGTACCCGTAGGGACCTTTTTCGCAGCTGTATCAGCCCTCAACGGTCATGACATCCACCGATCGGTTGATGTCGGCCGCCGGGTGGTGGAGGTGGGGGTCAGCCCGGGACCGCCACCAAGTCGACCCCGGCGGTTGATCAATGCGGCGCGGATGAGGGCCACAGTGGGTACCGCAGTCGACGAGAGATCCAGGAGGGCGGGCGGGCGATGCCGGTCATCGAGGTCAACCAGTTGCACAAGGAGTACGGCGACCATGTCGCCGTCGACGACGTGTCCTTCAGTGTGGAGAAGGGCGAGATCTTCGGCATTCTCGGTCCGAACGGCGCGGGCAAGACCACCACGGTGGAGTGCGTCGAAGGGCTGCGCAAGCCGGACGGCGGCACGATCCGGGTCCTCGGGTTCGACCCGGTCAAGGACCGCCGCAAGCTGGTCACCCGGATCGGGGTGCAGCTGCAGGAGAGCCACCTGCCGGAGCGGATCAAGGTGTGGGAGGCGCTGGACCTGTACAGCGCGTTCTACCCGAACCCCGCGAACTGGGAGGAGCTGATCGACGAGTGGGGTCTCGCGGAGAAGCGCGACACGTACTTCAGCAAGCTGTCCGGCGGCCAGAAGCAGCGGTTGTTCATCGCGTTGGCGCTGGTCGGCAACCCGGAGGTGGCGTTCCTCGACGAGCTGACCACCGGTCTTGACCCGCAGGCCCGCCGGGACACGTGGGAGCTGATCGAGAACATCCGCAGCAAGGGTGTCACGGTCGTGCTGGTCACGCATTTCATGGAGGAGGCCGAGCGGCTGTGTGACCGGCTGGCCATCATCGACCGGGGCAAGGTGGTGGCGATCGACTCGCCGGCCGGCCTGGTGTCCCGGGTGGACGCGACCCAGCGGATGCGGTTCAAGCCGTCCATCCCGTTGGACGACAAGATGCTGACGGACCTCCCTGAGGTGGTCAGCCTGACCCACAACGGCCCGCACGTGCTGATCACCGGCACCGGCAACCTGGTCCAGGCGGTCGCGTCGGTGCTGGCGCGCAACCAGATCCTGGCCGAGGAGCTCCGGGTCGACCAGTCCAGCCTGGACGACGCGTTCGTCGCGCTCACCGGCCGCAAGTTCCAGAACTGACCGCAGAGGAGGCAAGCCAGACATGCACGCATTCCGCAAGCTCGTGGGGACCGAGCTCAAGGTGACGGTCCGGGACGCGCCGGTCGCGCTCGTCGCGGTCATCTTCCCGGCGGCGATCGTGGCCATCTTCGGCGCGATCGCCAAGCCGGGCGAGAGCTCCGACCCGTTGAAGTACTTCTACCAGCCGATGAGCCTGGCGATGGGCATCGGGGTGCTGTCGTTCAGCCTGATGGCCACGGAAATGGCCACCTACCGGGAAAAGGGCATCCTGCGCCGGCTGGCGACCACGCCGGTGAACCCGTCCCGGCTGCTGGGCGCGCAGCTGGTCACCAACCTGATCATCGCGTGCGCCGCGGTGATCGCGGTGGTGCTGCTGGGTTCACTGGCGTTCGGCTTCCCGTGGCCGGGCGACGCGCTGGCGTTCCTGGTGACGATCGTGCTGAGCCTCGGCGCGCTGCTGGGCATCGGCACGTTCATCGCGGCGGTGGCGCCGGCGAGCCGGGTCGCGACCGGTATCGGCGTCGGGTTCTACTTCGTGAACCTGGTCCTCGGCGGCATCTTCGTGCCGAAGGAGCAGCTGCCCGCGGCGCTGTCCAACATCGGTGACTACTCGCCGCTCGGGGCCATGCTGGCGGCGCTGCGGCAGGCGTGGGCCGGCCACTGGCCGATGCCGTTACACCTGATCGTCCTGGGCGTGTGCGCGGTCCTGTTCGGTGGTCTGGCGATCAAACTGTTCCGTTGGGAGTGAGAACCAGGGCGTGTCTCGAGGTCCCCGTCCGCGATAGCCGGGCCGGATGCGGTCCCTGACGCCACCGCCGGCACGCCCAAAGACAACCAGTATTCGCGGCGTACCGGCGGCGACGTCAGGAACCGCCCCGATCCCGACTCTCATCGAACGGGGACCTCGAGACACGCCCTGGGAAATCTTCTAGGTCCCGCGTGCTAGCGCCGGCACGCGGGACGGTCGCTGTCCTACCGTCCCGGACGTGACCCTTGGCTACCTCCTCGGCGCGGCCATCTCGGACCCGGATCCGCGGCACGGTGCCGAACTCTACGAGGCGTTCCCCGTTGTCCGGCGGACGTACGACGAGGTGCAGGCGTGGACCGGCATCCCGGCGGAGCGGATCCTCACCGGCGACTTCGCTGCCGACAATGACCACGAACGGTTCGCGTTCGCGGGTATCCGGCTGGCCACCCTCGCGTTCGGCATCCACGACCTGCTGGCCGACCGGGAGGTCCACCCGGGCGCGGTCGGCGGGATCAGCCTGGGTGGGCTGATCAGCAGCTGCCTGGCCGGGGCGTTGGGGCGTCGGGACCTGTTCGAGCTTCTGGTCCAGGAAGGCAGGACCCCTGCGCGGGACACGACCCCTCAAGGCGCCGCCATCGCGTTCATCCCCGCCGACGAGGACCACACCCAGTACTACGCCGACCCGGATGTCCACCTGGGCGGCGACTTCGGGCTGCTGGTCGACGGGTCACGGCGGCTGCTGATGCTGTCCGGCACCCGCGCGGCGCTCGACCGCGTCGCCGCGCAGGCGGCGCCCGGGGTGGTGAGCGTGATCGAGAACCAGTCGCTCGCCGTGCATTCGCCGCTGCGCCAGTACGCCAGCGACTTCATGGCGCCGCACGTAGCCGCCCTGCCGTTGAGCGATCCCAAGCTCCCGTTGTGCTCGTTCCTCGAACAGAAGACCCTGACGACTGCGGACGAAGTGCGGGATCTGTTCGTCCGCAACAAGACCCACACGATGAGCCTGGTGCACGTGGTCAACGAGTTGCGTGCCCAAGGCACCAGGTTGGCGTTCGTGCTCGGCCCGTCGCTGCCGGAAGGCGCCATCAGGTTCCCGTTCCCGGTCGTCCACATCAAGACCCCCGAGCAGCTCACCCAGGCCATGACCGCGATGTACGAGTACGGCGTGGGCATGCCGTCCACTGTCTGAGGGGGAGCGCAGTGTCTCTGACCGATCACTGGCTGGGTATCGATCTGGACGCGTGGACGCGGCATGTCGTGCGCCGGCATTTCAACCCGGAGCTGGGCAGCCCGTACTGGCTGAAGCGCGCGACCGAGCTGCCGTTCGACCCGTTGAGCGTCAACACCTACGACGACCTGGTGAAGTTCGGGCCGTTCCGGCTCGGCGACCTGCGCGGCAGCGACCCGGCCGAGCTGGTTCCACGCGCGGTGCCCAGGCCGTTGGCCGGGCGGATCTGGGAGTCCGGTGGCACCACCGGCGACCCTGTGCGCGTGTTCTACACCGAGGACATGATGACGCACCGGACCGAGTGGCGCCGCTGGTCGTTCGTGGCCGACGGGTTCCTGCCGGGCCGGAGCTGGCTGCAGGCGACGCCGAGCGGGCCGCACCAGATCGGCAACGGCGCGCTCGAGATCTCCCAGCTGCTGGCCGGCCTGGTGTACGGCATCGACATGGATCCGCGCTGGATCAAACGGCTGATCCGGGACGGGCGACTCGCCGAACTCCAGGTATACACTGTACACATCCTCGCCCAGATGACCGATATCCTGAACTCACAACGGATCCACTACCTCAACACGACCCCGGCGCTGCTGCGCGCGCTGATCAACGAGAGCCCGCAGCTGGTCGCCCGGCTCGACGGGGTACGCCTGGGCGGCACACACATGAGCCCGGAGATGTACCGCGAGTTCGTCGAAGCGCTCGACGGCGGGATCGTGCGTTCGGGCTACGGCAACACGTTCGGCAACGCGGTGAGCCTGCCGCCGGAGAACGACGGCGAAGTCCTGCCGTACGTCCCGACCTACCCGCAGGTGACGATGTCCGTTGTGGACCCGGCGGACTGGACGTCCGTGGTCGCCCCCGGCAAGTCCGGGCAGCTGCGGCTGACGGTCCTGCACGAGGACCTCCTGCTGCCCAACATCCTCGAACGCGACGAGGCGACCCGGTACGACACCGGTGGACGCTGGCCGGTCGACGGGGTCGCCAACGTGAAACCCCTGCAAGTGAGCAAAGCGGCGCCGGAGGGACTGTACTGATGCGGGTCGCCGTGATCGGCGCCGGCGTGATCGGCGCGTCGGTGACGTACCACCTCGCCAAGCGGGGAGTCGAAGTCCACTGCTTCGACCGCGCGACCACTGCCGGATCGGGCACGACGAGCGTCGGATTCGCCACCGCCACCGCGTATCGACGTTTCCCGCAGGCGTACTTCGCACTGAACCAGGCCGGTATCGCCGAACACGTCAAGCTCGGCGGGCAATGGTGGCATCAGTCCGGTACTATCGGGTGGAGCGACGACGAGTCCTTCGGTGGGTACCTGGATCTGTTGGCCGAGTGGGGATGTGACGTCGAGCGCCGCAGTGTGCACGCCGCGCACAGGGAGTTGGAACGGTCAGTCGACTTCCCTCGGTCCGGCGTGGTCGCGCGGCTGCCGCGAGAGGGATGGATCGACGCGGTCGCGTTCACCCAGTGGATGCTTTCCGTTGACGGGGCCAGCGTGCGCCTCGGCACGGCCGTCGAGAAGTTGGACAAAGTAGACAGTGGCACGTTCGGCGTGCTCAGCTCGGACGGCACCAGGACCGAAGTCGACGCGGTGGTCAACGCCGCCGGCTCCGGCGCGGACGACGTGGCCGTGATGGCCGGCGCGCGGCGATTCCTCGGCGCCCCAAGGCGTAGCCTGATCATCCACGTGGACATCGACCACGATCTGAAGCACATCGTCCGGGCCCCGGACATCAGTATCCGGCCGGACGGCCCCGGCCGGATCGTGATGCGTTCGGACCAGGTCGACCGCAAGCTGCCGGACCGCTCCGGCGCACCCGAACCCACCCTGGTGGACGACCTGCTTGCCCGCGCCCACCGGGTCATTCCCACACTGAGCGCCGGCACCATCCACCTCGCGCACGTCGTGGACGCCCGTTGTCCACGGGACGACCTGCCCAGCGCGGGCGCGTTGACCGCCGTCCCCGGCTACTACGAGGCGGTCGCGAGCGCGGGCGTGACGTTGGCGCCCCTGTTCGGCCGGCTGTTGGCCGAACAGATGACCAATGGCACGGTCGACGCACTGCTGAAGCCGTTCTCGCCGGACCGGTTCTCTGTGCAATGAGGACCGAGCAATGAGGACCGAGCAGTGAGGCCCTAGTCGATGTCCTAGTTTTGTTGGGCCACAATGGAAACCATAGGGGTGTAGCTCCAACTGGTCAGAGCAGCGGTCTCCAACACCGCAGGTTGTAGGTTCAAGTCCTGCCGCCCCTGCCGAAAGGGAGTTCACATGGCGCACATCGCGTTCTTCAACTACCCGGCGCACAGCCACGTGAACCCGACCTTGTCGATCGTGTCCGAGCTGATCGGCCGCGGTCACCGGGTGACGTACGTGGTCGCCGAGCAGTTCGCCCAAGGCGTCAAGGAAACGGGCGCGACCGTGCTGAGCTACGACTCGCTGGCGCCGGAGTCGTGGGGCACGGTCGCCATCCCGGCGAACGTCACCGGGGACGACGTGGCGAAAGCTGCGCTCGCGCACCTGTCGGAAGCGTTGCGCGCGCTGGAAACCGCCGAACCGGTCCTCGCCAGTGACCGTCCGGACGTGTTGGTGTACGACGCGTTCGGTTACGCGGGCGGGCGGATCCTGGCGAGGAAATGGGGCGTGCCATCGGTGCTCTCGTGCACCACGTTCGTCGCCAACGAGACGTTTTCACCGTACGCCAAGCAAAGCCGTCGTGCTCCGGTGATCGACCCACAGCATCCCGCGTTGATCGAGTACGGCGAGAAACTCACCGCCGCGCTGGACGCGCACGGCCTTGGGAACGTGTCGATCGAGGAGTTCAGCGTCGGCGCCGAACAGAAGAACCTGGTCTACCTGCCGAAGACCTTCCAGATCGGCGCGGACACGTTCGACGACCGGTTCGTGTTCGTCGGGCCGTGCCTGGGCGGGCGCGAGTTCCAGGGCCGATGGCAACCGCCCGCGGGGGCCGATCCGGTGCTGCTGGTCACCATGGGCAGCTTCGCGTACGAGAACCAGCTGGGGTTCTTCCAGCAGTGCGTCGAGGCGTTCGCCGACCTGCCGCGACATCTGGTGCTGGCGGTCGGCGGCCTGGTCGACCCGGCTCATCTCCAGCCGTTGCCGGCCAACGTGGAGGTGCACGCCTGGCTGCCGCAACTGCCGGTCCTGGCGCACGCCAACGGGTTCATCTCGCATGCCGGCATGGGCAGCACGATGGAGTCGCTGGCGTTCGGCATCCCGCCCGTTGTCATCCCGCGGACGGCCGAGCAGGACCTGGTGGCCGACCAGATCGTCGGGCTCGGCGTCGGGCGCCGACTGGAATCCGTTGACGTCACGGCGGAATCACTGCGCGCGGTAATTGTGGACGTGTCGTCGGACACCACCACCTGGACTCGTGCCGCCGACCTGGCCAACGACATCCGCCGGGCGGGCGGCGCGGCGCGGGCCGCGGACGAGATCGAAACACTGTTCGGGGAACTCTAGGCATCCCCCTAGCGATCATTGATGCCGATGGCGACAGGTTCCTAGAGTTCCTGGTACGACACGGTTTCGCCAGATGGCACGGTTTCCGGGGGTGAGGTACTGATGGGCACGATCTGGGCGGACCTGCTCGGCACCCAGGTGCGGCACCTCGGTTCGCGGTACACCACACGGGTGATCGAGGCCGGCACCGGCGAACCGCTCGTGCTGCTCCACGGGGTCGGCGGGCACGCGGAGGCGTACTCGCGCAACGTCGTCCGGCTCGGCGAACGGTACCGGGCGATGGCGATCGACCTGGTGTGGCACGGCATGTCCGGCAAACCGCCGTTCACCGGTGACGCGGTCGGCACGTACGTCGAGCAGATCCTCGACCTGCTGGACAGCGAAGGCATCGAACGGGCCCATCTGGAGGGCGAGTCGCTCGGCGGCTGGGTGGCGTTGACCCTTGCGTTGCAGCACCCGGACCGGGTCGGCAAGCTCGTGCTCAACACCACCGCGGGCATCCAGTGGAACCCCGGCTCGGTGGCGGAGAAGCCGGCCGAGGGCCGTGAACTGCTGCGGTCCCGGTCGCTGGCCGCGATCGACGACCCGTCGCCGGAGACCGTGCGCAGGCGGCTGGAATGGCTGATGGCGAGCCCGGACCGGGTCACCGACGAGCTGGTGGACGTGCGCAGGCGGATCTACGCCGACCCGCCCACCAACCGCTCCCTGCGCACGGTGTTCGAGAACTCGTTCGGCTTCGGCTCCGGACCGGCCCGCCGGATCCGGGAGGAACGACTGGCCGACGTGCGGGTGCCGACCCTGGTGCTGTGGGCGACGCACAACCCGGGCAGCGGCCCGGACGTCGGCCGCCGGATCGCGGAGCTGATCCCCGGCGCCCGGTTCCACTGCGTCGACGACGCCGCGCACTGGCCACAGTGGGAGAAACCCGACGAGCACGACCGTGTCGTCCTGGACTTCCTCGCGAGCGAGGACTGAAAGAGAAGGACTGACCGCATGCTCATCCGGAGTCTCGCCTATGTCGGGCTGACCACCCGGGACCTGGCGGGGTGGGAGTCGTTCGCCGGCGAGGTGCTCGGCCTGCCCGCCGACCGGGCCGGCGACCGCCTGCTGTTACGCATGGACGAACGGATCTACCGGTTCGACTTACGCCAGGGCGAGCGCGAGGAGCTCGCCTGGCTGGGCTGGGAGGTCGCGAGCGCGGCCGACCTGGCCGAGGTGGAACGCTCGCTGACCGCCGCGGGACTGCCGGTCCACCGCGCCGACGACGCCGAATGCGCCGACCGCCGGCTGATCGGCATGATCTCGGTGCGGGATCCCGCGGGTGTGCGTCACGAGATCGGCTACGGCCAGGAGGCGGATTTCCGGCCGTTGCGGCTGACGCGGCCGCTCTCCGGGTACCTGACCGGCGGTTTCGGCATGGGCCACGCGGTGATCGGCGTCAAGGAATACGACGAGACACTCGCGTTCCTCGTGGACGGGCTCGGGTTCCGGATCAGTGACACGTTCGGCGGCTTCATCGCGTTCCTGCACTGCAACCCACGGCACCACTCGATCGCCCTGGTGCACACCGACGAGCCTGGCCTGCGCCACATCATGCTGGAGACGACCGGCCTGGACGACGTCGGCGCCACCATCGACGTGTGCCTCAGCCGTGGCATCGTCACCCGGACCCTCGGCAGACACACCAACGACCGGGCGGTCTCGTTCTACCTGAGCACCCCGTCCGGCTGGGAGATCGAGTACGGCTGGGGCGGGATCGAGGTGGACAGCGCGGACCACTCGGCCCGCCAGCTCGTCGGCCCGACCAGCCTCTGGGGCCACCAGCACCTGGTGGACAACGAGATCAGGTCGTCGTGACCAACGACCGGGGGGTGCCCATCAAGGCGCTGGACAGCCGCGCGAACTGGGCCAAGGCGGCCCGCGCCGCGATCGACGAGTCGGAGCTGGCCGAGCTGTGCATGGCCGCGACCGACATCCCCAGCCCGACCGGCGCCGAACGCGAACTGGCCGAGACGCTCGGGCACTGGATGCGGGGCGCCGGCCTGGACAGCAAGGTGCAGCTGATCGACGAACGCCAGGCGAACCTGGTCACCCGGGTCGGCACGAACGGGCCGGGTGTGCAGTTGCTGCTGCTCGCGCCGCTGGACACGGCGTTCATCCCCGGTCCGGAGGACGCGGCGTGGATCGGCGAGCTCCCGCGACCGGACTTCGCGCTGCCCTCGTGCCGGGACGGCGACCGGATCATCGGCCTCGGCGCGGAGAACCCGAAAGCGTTCGCGGTCTGCGCGCTCGCGACTGCGCTGGCTGTGCACCGCGTCGGCATCCCGTTGGCGGGGGAGCTGGTGGTGGGCCTGGTCGGCGGCAGCATGCCCACGCTGGGCAGCCCGCTGTCGTCGCGGCGCAACATCGGGCTGGGCGTGGGTACCGCGTTCCTGCTCGACCACGGTGTGCAACCGGACGCCGCGATCGTGCTCAAACCCGGCTACCACGTGGTGCACGAGGAAGTCGGGTTCGCGTGGTTCCGGGTGACCGTCGGCGGCTCGGTCGGGTACACCGGCAGCCGGCACAAGGGCGAGTACCGCAACGCCGTGGTCGCCGCCGCCCGGGTGGCGAGCGCGTTGGAGGACTGGTTCGCCGAGTACACCGCGCGCAACAGCAGCGGGCAGGTGGCGCCGCAGGGCGCCGTGACCGCGATCCACGGCGGTGACCAGTCCAAACCCGCGTTCAACCCGGCGAGCTGCGAGTTCATGGTGGACCTGCGGGTCAGCCCGCGCACGTCGCTCGCGGACGTGACCGCCCAGCTGACCGAGGTGATCACGGTGCTGCGGGCGAGCCAGCCGGACGTCAGCATCGACCTGGAGCTGCTCGCCGGCCAGCCCGGCACGTCCACACCGTCGGACAGCTGGGTCGTACGGCGGCTGACCTCGGCCTGGGAGGACGTGGAGGGCCGGCCGCACCAGTCGGGCCTGCCGGGCAGCGGCATGTCCGACGGCGGCGTGCTGCGGCGCAGCGGCGTCCCGACCGCGCGGATCGGCCTGCCGCCGCCCGTGGAGCCTGGCCCGTACCAGGGGTTCTCCATGGGCGTGGCGGACCCGGCCGGCATGTCCCGGCTGGTCGACCTGCTGATCCGGACGGTCATCGACGTGACCACGCGAACCCGGAAGGAACTGGAGGACTGACCATGAGCGCGCCGGAGAAGCAGGCGACGGTCGGCGGACCGGGCCGACGTGACTGGTCCACGTGGCCGCGTTACGAGGCCGCGGTGCTCGGGTTCAAGGAGTACTGGTACCCGGTCGCGTGGTCCCGCAAGATCGGCGAGAAGCCGGTGCCGGTCCAGGTGCTCGGCCAGAAGATCATGCTGAAACGGGACGGCGGCGTGGTCCGCGCGCTGCACGACCGCTGCCCGCACCGCGGCGTTCCGTTGAGCCACAAGCTGTCCTCACAGGAGTTCCCCGGCACGTGGAGCTGCTGCTACCACGGCTGGACGTTCGACCTGGAGACCGGTGTACTGGTGGCGGCGATCACCGATGGCCCGGAGTCGCCGATCTGCGGCAAGGTCGCGGTCCGCACCTATCCGGTCCGTGAACACATCGGCCTGGTGTGGTTGTGGCTCGGCGACGGCGAACCGCGGCCGTTCGAGGACGACGTGCCCGAAGAACTGCTCGACCCGGCAGCGCTGGTGGTCGGCCGGATCACCGTGCGGGACGGGAACTGGCGGTTCGGCGCGGAGAACGGCTTCGACGACGGCCACGCGAAATGGCTGCACCGCAACGCGTTGTGGACCAAGCGGGTGAAGATGCCGGTGTGGAGCGAGATGAAGGTGATCCGCGACGGCCCCTGGATCACCCGCCGCAAGGACAAGATGCACTACCAGGCGGAGTTCCCCGGCCTGGGCAGCTTCCCGCGCAAGAAGTGGTACAAACGCAGGGAGGGCAACAAGACCAAGGTGTCGCTGCGGCTGCCCGGCACCCTGCGGGTGAAGTACGAGACGTGGACGCACTTCGAGTGGTGGGTGCCGGTGACCGGTGAGGGCCACGTCTACGTCCAGCTCGCCACCATGAACCGCGGCTGGTGGAACAACTTCCGGTTCTGGGTCTACTACCGGGTCTGGGCCAGGTGGGTGTTCCACGGCATGTTCAACGACGAGGACCGGCTGATGGTGGAGGTCACCGACGCACCGCCGGAGCGGCTCTACCGCCCGGACGTGTCGCTCACCGAATGGCGCAAGCTCGTCGAGCAGGAGGCCAGATACTCCCCGGGCGAGGCCGGCCATGACTAGGTTGGTCGTCGGCATGTCCGGGGCGAGCGGCGCGGTCTACGGCATCAGGATGCTGGAGATCCTCAAAGGAATGTCCGATGTGGAGACACATCTGGTGATGTCGCCGGCGGCGCGGCAGACGATCGCGCTGGAGACGTCGTGGAAGCCCCGTGACGTCGAGTCCCTGGCCGACGTCACCTACCGGCACGGGGACATCGCCGCGGCCATTTCCAGCGGCTCGTTCCCGGCCCACGCGATGATCATCCTGCCGTGCTCGGTCCGTACCCTCGGGGCTGTCGCGTGGTCGCAGAACGACGACCTGCTGACGCGCGCCGCCGACGTGACGTTGAAGGAACGCCGGAAGCTTGTGATCGCGTTGCGGGAGACGCCGTTGCATCTCGGTCACCTGCGGGCGATGACGCAGGTGACCGAGATGGGCGCGATCCTGGCGCCGTTGATGCCCAGCTTCTACGGCCGGCCGGCGACAGTGGCCGACCTGGTCGACCACACCGTCGGCCGCCTGTTCGACCTGCTGGGCATCACCCCACCGGACGAGCTGGTCAGTCGCTGGACGGGACCAACGGCAGGGTGACGTCGAGCAGATAGTCGCGTGGAGACATCCGGGCGACGACGTCCGCGGGAACTCGACACGACTGCGGGAACTTCTCCGGCGCGGCCGGCTTGGTGCAGTCGAAGATGAGCTTGGTCTCCATCGGGCCTTTCTCCTCGCGCCGGTAGCCGTACGTCACCGGGTTGAGCTGGCCGCCCAGGAAGTTCGGCATGATCGTCAGGTCGCGGTCGCCCTGGAACCGGGTGGCCAGGCACCACAGGGTCGCCACCTCGTCGAAGATGTCGACGTCGTCGTCCACGATGAACACGTGCTTCAGCAGCGGATCGACCGCCAGCGCGGCACAGGCGGCCAGCTTCGGCTCACCCTCCACGCGCTTGCGCATCGAGATGTACAGGTGGCTGCGGGCCATTCCGGACAGCGGCAGGTTCACTCCGACCACGCTCGGCACGGCTTCCTTGACCCGGCGGTAGATGCTGCCCATCCGGGGCAGCCCGCCCAGCATGCTGTGCTCGGTGTGCGCGTTGAAGACGTCCACGTAGATTGGCCTGCGCCGCATGGTGATCGCGGTGATCTTCACGTATGGCTGCGGCCCGACCCTGGTGTAGAAGCGCGGATACTCGCCGAATGGGCCCTCCACGCGGGTGGCCTCCGGGTCAGTGTCGATCACACCCTCGATCACGATCTCCGCGCGGGCCGGCACTTCGAGGTCGACGGTCTTGCACCGGACCATCTCCAGCGGCTCGCCGAGCAGGCCGCCGACCACGTCCAACTCGCCGCCGATGCCCTCCAGTTTGGACACCGCGCCCATCAACAGCGCGGGGTGGTGGCCGATGACCAGCGCCACCTCCATCGGCTTGCCCTGCTCCCGCAGCTCGCGCATGACGTACGCGGTGTGGTGCGCCGGGTTGACCTGGATGCCGACCTGGTCAGGTTCCTGGTACTGGTGCCGGAAGATCCCAGCGTTGATCTTGCGCGACGAGGGGTCCCGGCACAGCGTGACCGCGGACGTGATGTAACGGCCCGCGTCCATTTCCTGGTGGATGATCATCGGCAGGCGGCGTACGTCGATGTCGTCGCCGGTGAGGACGATCTCCTGGACGGGCGCGTTGTCCACAAGGGTCGGTGGGATGCCGCTGCCTTCGCGGCGGGCGTACTGTTCGACCATGCTGTGCACGTCGGCGTCCACACTTCGCGCGAGACGTTCGTATGTGCCGTGCAGGTTGATCAGCAGCGGGATGTCCGAGCCGCCGACGTCGCGGAACAGCACGGCGGGGAATCCGGGGTAGGCGGGGTCCTTTTCCATCCGGTCCACGATCGCGGTGACCTCGAAGTCCGGACTGACCGGCTTGTCGACCACTTTGAGCTGCTCCGGCGGCAGGTCGTTCAGGAAGGTCCGCAGGTCTTTGGGCATGGTCAGGACATTAGAGCGTCTTCGGCCCGGCAAGACTAGGGAAAGGACTCGTGATGTGACCTGTTCCGGCCACGCGCCGGTAGCTTGGCGTGCGAAGCCCGTTCCCCAGGGAGACACCGATGACACAGACATTGGCTCGCTCACAGCGCCCTGGCGGCGCCGCCGAGCTGTCCGAACAGTGGGACTCCGACCCGCGGTGGCGCGGGGTCCGCCGGGACTACTCCGCCGAGGACGTGATCCGCCTGCGCGGCAGCGTCATCGAGGAGTGGACGCTGGCCAGGCAAGGCGCGCAACGGTTGTGGGACCTGTTGCACACCGAGGACTACGTGCACGCCTTGGGCGCGTTGACCGGGAACCAGGCCGTGCAGCAGGTCCGCGCCGGCCTGAAGGCGATCTATTTGTCGGGCTGGCAGGTGGCGGCGGACGCGAACCTGTCCGGGCACACCTACCCGGACCAGAGCCTCTACCCGGCGAACTCGGTGCCGCAGGTCGTGCGTCGCATCAACAACGCGCTGCTGCGCGCCGACCAGATCAGCTGGGCCGAGGGCGAGGCCCGCGAGTGGATGGCGCCGATCGTCGCGGACGCCGAAGCCGGGTTCGGCGGTGTGCTGAACGCGTACGAGCTGATGAAGGCGATGATTGCCGCGGGCGCGGCCGGTGTGCACTGGGAGGACCAGCTCGCGGCCGAGAAGAAGTGCGGTCACCTCGGCGGCAAGGTGCTGATCCCGACCGCCCAGCACATCCGGACGTTGCAAGCCGCGCGGTTGGCCGCGGACGTGTCTGACGTGCCGTCGTTGGTCGTCGCGCGGACCGACGCGCAGGCCGCGAACCTCATCACCAGTGACGTCGACGAACGGGACCGTCCGTTCCTCACCGGCGAGCGCACACCCGAGGGTTACCACCGCGTCCGTGGCGGGATCGAGCCTTGCGTCGCGCGAGGCCTGGCGTACGCGCCGTACTCGGATCTGCTGTGGATGGAGACGTCCACACCGGACCTCGAGGTGGCCCGCGACTTCGCCGAGTCGATCAAATCCCGGTACCCGGACCAGATGTTGGCCTACAACTGCTCGCCGTCGTTCAACTGGCGCAAGCACCTCGACGACGCCACGATCGCGAAGTTCCAGCGCGAGCTGGGCCACATGGGCTACAAGTTCCAGTTCATCACCTTGGCCGGATTCCACAGCCTGAACCACTCGATGTTCGCCCTGGCCCGCGGCTACGCCGACAACGGCATGACCGCGTACGTCGACCTGCAGGAGCGTGAGTTCGCCTCGGAGGCCGACGGCTACACAGCCACCCGCCACCAACGCGAGGTCGGCACCAGCTACTTCGACCTGGTGAGCACGGTGATCAACCCGTCGAGCAACACGGTCGCCCTCATTGATTCGACGGAGAAGTCCCAGTTCTACTGAGCAAAGGCGGCTCACTGCCGAAGCCTGTTGACCCGTGGCCGCTGTCGCGGGTCCACAAAAGCGGGTGGGGTGAACACGGCGTGGCCGTTGTCGAGCCGTACGGCCCATTGGCTGCGGTGAATGAGCCTGTGGTGTTGTCCACAGAGGAGGATGAGGTTGTCGATCTGAGTGGCCCCACCCCGATGCCAACTAAGGACATGGTGGGCGTCACACACACTGGCAGGTCGATCGCAGGACGGAAAGGTGCATCCCCGGTCTCGCAGTACCAAGCCCCGCCGGATGTGCGAGGGGACGACGTACGCGGGAACAGCGATGTCCAACGGTTGCGACTCACCGCCCATCACAGCCGGCAATACGTGCGAGTCGCACGCAATTCGACGAGCCTCCCGAGCGGTGAGATAGTGGGACTGTCCGGGCAGGATGGTGTCGTCGGCGGCCGCGATCAGCGCGTCGAGGGGGATGGTGAACGCGACTTCGGTGCGTACCCCGTTCTTGGTGGGCAGGTCCGGACAGTTGGCGGCCATCTTCAGGACATCGGCGAACGCGTCCCCGGCTCGTTCGGCCTGCCCTCGCGTGTCAGGCACCTCGGGATCGGACTTCTCGAACGGCTTGAGCAACGTGTCGAAAAGAGCGGCGTTCTCAGGATCCAGCCACCCCTTGAACTCCATCCGCCCATCCCGCCGAACATGGCGCCGTAGCAGCCGTTCGGGCAGGACGAGCCCATCATCGACGGGCGGCGTCCCATCGGGGTCGACAATGTCCCGAATCCGCCCAGCGTGCCTCAAGAGAGCAGCGGGATCATCCTCCCCAGCCTGGATGACCAACAACTCCTCCGCCCAACCCCGCCGCTCCGCATCGAGGTGAGCCATCGAGCGCAAAGTCCTCCGAATGACATCGACATGCCCGGAGCCGACCTCGCCCCGTTCCAACGCGGCAGCCGTCAACGGCATCGACGCGGCCACCACGGACCCAGTCAGAGTGGTGGTATCCAGGAGGTCCTCGGCCTGCGCCAACCGATGCCGAGCATCAGCCCGGCTGACCCGCAAGACGTGCACGAGCAGCGCCGGAGTGTTCGAATACCCGAGTCTGGCGGCGACCCCCCGACTATCCACCTCGGCCAGAACCTGGAGCATCCGAGCATAGTCCTGGCGCATCCGTTCCTCGACCGCACAAAGCTCATCCACCAGCGAGGTATCGCTGGTCGACCAAAGCTGAGCCATTGCTGTCATGCCCCAACACTACCACGAAGAAACGCGGGTTTCTTAAGCCGGAATTACGCTGCCAGCGAACAGAACCCGAGCGGAACGTGCGAGAAGGCGGCAGGGGGGAGGAGACGGCCTGGCGAAGGATCGGCCGGCGGAAAACAGCCCGAGCAAAGGCGGCGTTGGCAAGAACGTTGGGGTGGCGAAGGATGAGGCCCGCGAGAGGCCGGGATGGGCGAAAGACCGGGTCGCGGGAAGGCAGGGACCCACGAAAGGTCAGGGGTTGGTGGGAAACAGGGACGACCAATGGGTGCTCGCCGACGAGAACTTGGGCCGGGTGAAGGTCGGGGTTGGCGGGAAGTTGGCGTGAGTGGGGGGCTTGGCTGGGCAGGTACCGAGGTGAGAGGTGGAAGTCTGAGTGAAGGGTTGGGGGCAGCGGGAAGTCGGTGAGGCGAGCGCGCCCAGCGCACCACAGTGCGGGCGAAGTGTTCCCTCCCGTATGACAGTGAGGATGGGTGTGCGTCCGGAAGGATGTGTTCTGGTGGTTGTCCTGGGTGTGGTCTGACCCGCCGTATGACTGGCTTCGTGTCTTTCTCAGGAACTGTCGTCCGTGCCCGGGCAGCCATCAGGTGTGCGACCGTCCCGGCGACCGTGACCTCATAGGAGCCTGTTCGCAGCAGGCGGACCCATCACTGTCCTGTCCGACCGCCGGGCCGGGTGCACGCCACCCCTTGTCTGCTCGTTGGGTCGAACAGGATGGCACGTATCAGCATGGCAAAACCGCGCATGAAGTCCAGCAACGCCACCCCGGTCGAGCCGGTCGGACCGATCACCGGTGGGGTGGACACCCATAAAGACTTTCATGTCGCCGCCGCGAAGGACGCGCTCGGCCGGGACCTGGGCACCCAGAAGTTCCCGGCTACCCGCCGTGGCTATGGCGACCTGCTGACCTGGCTGCAGGCGTTCGGGTCGCTGCGGGCGGTCGGGGTGGAAGGCACCGGCTGCTACGGCGCCGGCCTGAGCACCCACCTACTGCGGCACGACATCACCGTGCTGGAGGTCAACCGCCCCAACCGACAGAAACGCCGGCGTACCGGGAAAACCGATGTCCTGGACGCGATCGCCGCGGCCGCGGCGGTGCAGTCCGGTGAGGCCACCGCCGCACCCCGCACCCGCACCGGCCCGATCGAGTCCGTCCGGGTCATGAAAGACACCCGCGCTCAGCTGACCAA
>NZ_SLWS01000005.1 GCF_004345645.1 Actinocrispum wychmicini
GATCTCGTGGATCCGCCAGGGTTGGGCGGTGTGCGCGGTGTCTGGGAGCCTCATGATCGTCCTCCCTCAATCCATCCATACAGTGCTGTACTGTACGGATGGAAGGTAGACTCCCTGTGACGGCGGGGGCAAGGCACCGTGCCGCAGGCCACACCGGGAGGAGCGAGGCGATGGCGGCGACGGCGCGCACCCCGCGCGGCACGTGGATCGAGGAGGGGCTTCGGGCCCTGGCCGAAGGCGGCCCGGACGCGGTCCGAGTCGACGTGCTGGCCAAAGCGCTCGGCGTCACGCGGGGCAGCTTCTACTGGCACTTCAAAGACCGGGGCGCGCTGTTGGAGGCGCTGCTGGACACCTGGGAGCGGATGGGCGCCGACGAGGTCATCGCGCGCGTGGAGGCCGAGGGCGCGGACGCCAGGGACAAAGTGCGGCTACTGGCCGCCCGCGTCCCCGCGACCGCCCTGATGCCCGTCGACCTCGCGGTCCGCGCCTGGGCCCGCCGCGACCCCGCAGTCGCCGAGCGCCTGCGCCGGGTGGACAACCGGCGCATGGCCTACCTGCGCGCGCTGTTCAGCGCCTTCTGCCCCGACCCCGACGACGTCGAGGCCCGCAGCATGCTCGCCTTCTCACTGGCCATCGCCAACCAGTCTCTCGCCGCCGACCACGGCGAGCGCAGCCGCGCGGACGTGCTCGACCTGGCCACCCAGCGCCTGCTGACCTGACACCCACAGACGACGAAGCCGTGCCAGGCCAGGCCCCCGACCCCCGAGCGCGTGAGGACGACCGTCGGTAGCGCGAACGCACGGTCATCGGCATGTGCGGGTGTCCGGCTGGTGGTTTGTTAGGTGGCGGAGGCCATGTAGGCGGCGAGGATGTAGTTGGGGTGTCGGTCGAGGTTCTTGCGGGCGCGGTCGTAGCGCATGGTGGTGCGTGGGTCGGCGTGGCGGGCGGCGATCTGCACGTCGCGCAGGTCGACGCCGGCGTCGAGCATGGTGGTGACGTAGGTGTGCCGCAGCAGGTGCGGATGCACCTGGGGCAGGCGCACCACCGCCGTCTCGGCCAGGGCGTGTAGGCGCAGGGTGGCGCAGTGCCGGTCCATTCGCCGGCCGCGGCGGTTGAGCAGCACCGGGCCCGCTGGTCGGTCGTCGATGGCGTGGTCGACGGCGCGTCCCACCGCGGGTGGCAGTGGCACGAGGGTTTCCTTGCCGCCCTTGCCATGCACGAGTAGGACGCGGTGTCCGTGTTGTTCGCCGAGGTCGTGCACGTCGGTTCGGCTGGCTTCGCAGATGCGTAGCCCGAGGAGGCCGAGCATGGCCACCAGGGCGAAGTCGAACCGGTTGTCCGACAGTCGGGCTGCGGCCAGCAGCGCTTCGAACTGTAGGTGCGAGAGGCCCAGTACCGGTGACTCGTTCGGCACGCGGGGACGGCGGACGTACTCGGCTGGTGAGTGGGCCAGCACGGTGTCGATCACGCAGGTGCGGTAGAAGCCGGTCACCACGGCCATCCGCCGTGACACGGTCGCGGGCTTGAATCGACGTATTTCCTGCATCCAGCGCACGTACAGCTCGACCTGTGCCCGGCCGAGCGTCATCGGCGCCAGGTCGCGCTCGGCGCACCAGGCGAAGAACAGCCGCAGATCGGACTCGTAGTGCGTCCGCGAGGGGTGCCGGTATAGCGGCCGAGGTAGGCAGATGCCGCCAACCGCACAACAACATCATCAGATCCAGTCAGGTCCATGACCAACAGCGTGATTCGGAACGTCACCACCAGACACCGCCACATTCGCTGATGACAGGACGTCGGGCGTTCGTAGCGCAGAAAGCCTTGGCCGCTCGACTGAGGTGAGACCACCGGGCTTCCTCCATCCGCCGCACGTACAGCTCGATCCGCGCCCACCCTGGCGCCAGGCGAAGAAGATCTGCAGGTCCGCCTCCGAAGGTGTCCGCGCGACTCTGGTGTAGCGATCGAGGTAAGCCGCGCCACCAGTCGTAACACCGTGTCGTGGTTCTGGCGGTGTCGCGGGGAGGGGCAGTGGCCGGGACTTGCGTGTCATTTGACACAGAATGCGGCTCCGTTGATCGGTAGAACTGCGTCTCACTGCCCACCCTGTGAGGCGAGCGGTCGCCGAGGGTGAGCGGAAGGGATCAGTCGCTGGCGAGGAGTTGGGATGCAGGGGCCGTCATCGCGCGATGTGCGCGTGCAGATCGGTGGGAACGTCCATGGCTCGGTGGTGGCCGGCGATGGCAATGTTGCCTACTTGAACAGTTCGACGCCTGGTCCGGCGGCCGGGTCCGAACCGGATCGGCGTGCTGACCTGCTGGCGGTGCACCGGGTTGTGGTGACCATGGACGTGCAGAGGTCGAGCTCGCGCAACAATGAGGGACAACGGCGTATGCGCCGAGCGTTAGATGAGTGCGTGCAGGCGGGGGCTGTGGCGCTGGATGTCCCACAGGATGTCTTCGAGGCGTTCGACCGCGGTGACGGTCTCGTGGTGGTGATGCCGGAGAAGGTCACGTTGGTTGATGTGCTCGACACCTTCGTCGAGGCGGTCGCCAAGGCGTTGCGGGAGTACAACGTGGCGGCCAGTGATGCCTACCGGATCGACCTGCGGGCTGCTGTGCACGTCGGCTACGTAGACCGGGTGGGCAGTAAGTGGTCCGGGACCCCGTTGGTGCACGTGGCGCGTTTGGTGGACGCGCCTGAGGTGAAGGACATCCTCAGCGAGGCCGGCGATGCTTGCCTGGCGCTGGTCGTGTCGTATGCGGTGAAGCAGGTGGTGGCCGACGGCTACTGCCGGGTTGGTGTCTCCGGGTACCGGCGCGTGGAGGTGGTCGTCAAGGAGACGTCGTGCGATGGCTGGTTGCGGTTGTTGTGATCAGGCCCCTCGTTTCGGGGTTCTCACGTGGCGCGCAGGGAGTGGTCGTGAGCTGGGAGTATGACGACCTCGAACGTCCGGACGAAGACGGTCAAGGGGGACACGGTGGCGTCACCTACAACGTCGAGGTCGGCGGGGCGACCGACGGGCCGGTAGTGGCGGGGAGCCACAACATCGTCGTCGATGCGCGACATGGATCATCGGTCACGGTGGGAAGGGTGGAGCTAGAGCGGCGCTACTGGTTGGGCCCCGTCGAACCGGAGCCACACGCACAGGTGGGCGAGTTGTCGGTGAGCCAACTGCTGGCGGCCCGTAATGGCGTGGTCGAGTTCACGAGGCGCGGTGCGGAACTGGACGAATTGCGGCGATGGTGCGAGATGTCGACCGTCAACTGCGCGGCATTGCTTGTGTACGGCCCAGGCGGGCAGGGCAAGACGCGCCTGGCAACTCAGTTCGCGGTGGAAGCCAGGCGGACGGGCTGGTACGTGGTGGCTGCCCGACACGTCGGCGACAGCACCCGCGCTCGTGGCTACCGGTCCGGTGGCGGTGCGGGTGGCAGCGAGGTTCATGCTTCGACCGGGGCCGCTGGTCTGCTGGTGTTGGTCGACTACGCGGAGCGGTGGCCGATAGAGGATCTGCTCAGCATGGCCGACGATTTCGTGATGACGGGCGACATGCCGGTACGGCTGTTGCTGATGGCTCGGTCGACTGGCTGGTGGACAAGTGTGCGGCACGAGTTCACCGAGCGCCGGTTTCGGGCGGCGCAACTGCGTTTGGGGCCGCTCGCCGCCAAGGTCATCGACCGCAACAGCCTGTTCGACGAGGCCCGCGACCGGTTCGCTGCCGTGCTCGGGGTGTTCGACGTCCACCGGATCCCGCATCCGGTCAACCTGGCTGAGGATGCGTTTGGCCTGGTGCTTGCAGTGCATATGGCCGCGCTGGCCGCTGTCGACGCGCACGCTAGGGGCCAGCAGGCCCCAACTGATCCTGTTGCTTTGTCGGCCTACCTGTTGGACCGTGAGTTCGCCTACTGGCAACGGTTGTGCTCGGCCGGGCGCGTCCGCATCAGGCCAAGCACGATGGCCCGCACTGTGTTCACCGCGACTCTGACCCGGCCGCTGCCTTACCGGCACGCGGTCAGTGTGTTGGAGGGACTCGGTGTGCCTTCGGCGAGCGAGCCCGCAGACATCGTGCTTGCTGACCACGGCTGCTGCTATCCGCCTGCCGATCCGGACACCCTGCTCGAACCGCTGTACCCGGATCGGTTGGCCGAGGATTTCCTCGCGCTGATGCTTCCAGGCCATGATGTCGCGGGATATCAGCCGGATGCGTGGACGAGCGCGGTGCCAACGCATTTGCTGGGAGGTGCCACGGGCGACCCCGCGGCACCTCCCAGCCCCGGTGTGATCCGCGCGGCGCTCACCATGCTTGTGGAAGCCGCACGCCGGTGGCCGCATTTGGTACGCCGGCAGTTGGCACCGTTGCTGCGCACGCGTCCGGAGTTGGCTTTGGCCGCAGGCAGTGCCGTGCTCAGTGCACTGGCCGAGCTGTCAGAACTGGACATGGGAGTGCTTGCCGCGATCGAGTCGCAGTTCCCAGTACGCGGGCTGGCGCACCTGGACCCAGGCATCGCCGATATCACCGCGCGGCTGGTCGAGCATCAACTGTCGACCGAGCGGGATCCCGCGGTGCGTGCGACGCGCCTCGCCCACTTGGCTGACCGGCTCGACGCCGCTGGACGACACGACGAGGCGCTGGCAGCGTTCAACGAGGCGGTACGCATCCGCCGCGAACTGGCCGAACTGCTGCCACTTTTCTTCTGCCCGGGTCTGGCCCGTTCCCTGCTTAGTTTGGCCAGTCAGTTGACGCAGCTGGGTAGGCACGAGGGCGCCGTTGCCGCCGTCGAGGAGTCACTGGGCATCTACCAGCTCATGGCCGAGCGAGAACCCGATGCGTACCGCGGCAACGTGGCGGTGGCGCTGGAACGGCGTGGCAACTGCCTGTCCCGATTGGGCCGGCACGCCGAGGCCCTGACCGCAGCCCAGGACGCGGTGCGCATCCGCCGCGAACTTGACGCTGCCGATCCCGCTGCCGAACCGGCTGATCTCGGCCGCGCTCTGGAGAACCTCGCCGTCCAGCTGGCGATGGTGAACCGGTTCGAAGACGCGTCGGCGGCTGGCGAGGAGGCGCTGTCGATCTTCCGCACGCTCGCGGCGACGAATCCGCAGGAATTCCACGCCGAGCTCGCTCTGTCGCTGAACAATCTGAGCGGCAGCTGGTATCGGCTTGGCCGACTCGACCAGGCGCGGGACGCGGCCCAGGAAGCGGTCACGCTCTACCGGGATCTAGTTGCGGCCAACCCGTCCGCGTTCCGGTTCCCCCTCACCAGGGCGCTGCACAACCTCGGCAGCGTGCTGTCCGATCTCGGCGACCGTGCGCAAGGACTAGCGCTCAACGAGGAGGCGGTGTGCATCCGCCGAGAGCTCGCGGCGGCCAACCCGGTGGCCTCTACAGCCGATCTCGCCAGATCCCTGGACGGGCTGGCCGCCGACCTGATCGATCTGGGCCGGCACGACCAAGCGGTGTCGATCGCCACCGAGGCTGTGGACATCCTCCGCCCACTGGCCGAGCAGAATCCCATCGCCCTACGGCGCGATTTCGTCAGGGCGCAAACCCGGCTGTCTCAGGCCCTGGCCGGGTCCGGCCAGGGCGAACCCGCGTTGGCTGCGGCGCGGAGTGCGGCGACCGAGTATCACACGCTGGCCGCGGCCGATCCAACGATGTTCTGGTCCGACCTTGCCGACGCACTCAACAGGCTGGGCAACAGACTGTCCACACTGCACCGATGGACGGACACGTTGCCGTACCGCAAAAAGGCGGTGCGCATCGGCCGCGTGCTAGCCCGCGACGGCACGACCGAATCGCGCGACAGACTCGCCGGACTGCTCAAGAACCTTGCCACCAGCCTGATCACCGTGAAGTACTCAGTCGAGGCGCTGGCCGCTATGCGTGAATCACTTCGGCTCTATCGAGAGCTGGCTGAGGAGAACTCGGGACGGTTCCGTGCTGAACTAGCGTGGGCGCTGAGCAACATTGGCGTCTACCTCCACGGTTTCCAGCGTTGGCAGGAGGCACACGACGCGACAGCCGAAGCCGTCGTGCTCTATCGCGCCCTGGCCGAGACCGACCCAGTCACATACACTCCGCACCTGGCGCGATCGCTGAACAATCTTGGTGTGTGGCTGATCGCGCTGGGACGCCAACACGACGCTCGGACCAGCATGGCCGAAGCCGTGCGTCTGCGCGAGCAGCTCGCCGCACACGACCCCGATGCATTCGACGATCAACTCGCCGAATCTTTGGATCTGCTGAGCTTCGCGCGCAACCACAGATCTTGACCAGCCAGGATCGAATCGTGCAGCGCCTGACGCGCCTCCCTGCCTGAGCCGACATGTCCGCTCATCGGCATGTGCGGACGCCCGAGGCGTTCGAACAGTGTGGGGACGCCAGTGGATCGACTGAATGATCCGCTACCTTGATCGTCGCATTCGGACTGTTCCGGCTGCGGTGAGCGTACCGGCCACTAGTGGAATGACCGGGCCGATCGACACGAGCGTGATCACTCCGGCGATCAGCAAGGTGATCAGGATGACTGCGCGGAGAAATGGCTGCCAGTGCTCATCGCGCAGGATATCCAGCAAGGCGCTGGCAAGCCGTGATCCTGGGTCATCGCTGTGCACGGGTGGCCTCTTCGTGGATGGTTGCCAGGTGTTGGCGCTGGGCGCGTTGGCGGAGGTGGATTGACCAGGAAGTCCATACGAGGACGGGCATGTGCGCGGTGAGGCTGCGCAGGAACCGTCGGCGTTCGCGAGGGTTGGTGATGTCGGCAAGGTAGCCAACGTTCGTGTGCAGCCACAGCTTGGCTTCGTCTGCGGGCAGGAGTTTGCCCAGCTGGCGGAGCACGTCCCGGAGGCGTTGCTCGTCGATATCGCACAGGCCGAAGACCTGCGTGAGCCACCGGGCGAGGAGCACCACGGCGAGTACCATGCCGCCTGCGGTGTACAGCCCGAACAGTGCGATGATTAAGACCGAACCACCGCCGACGACCAGTTCGAGTGCGCTGTCCCATTCGTCGGCGTAACCGAGTAGCCCGCCGAAGACGGCAGCGGCGGCTGCGATCCACATCAGCGCGCGGCGAGGGACGAACAAGCTGATCAACAGTCCGGTCAGCAAGCCTGCCAGCGCTCCGCCGACTGTTCCACCGATCGTGCTCACCGCCAGAACGGCCATGGTTCCGCCGAAGACGCCCCGCCGAGTACACCGGACCCGCAACACGCTCGGCGGAATCCGAAGCAGCAAAGAGGTTTGGTCCTGTTCGCCGGCGTGGCGTTGCGACAGCCACCACACCGTGAGGGATGCGAACGCGCAGCCCGCAGCGATCAGCGCGAGTACCCCAACCGTTCGTGCCTCATGAAAACGCGGAGACGTCACCATCACGATCCCGGCGACCAGGGCAACAACACCGAACGTACCCGCGGCCAGGGGCAGTGCGTCGCGTCTGCTGGTGGCGGTCATGTCAGCTCTCCTCGGCACGTAGGCGCGGAGAGGTATCGAACAGTCGTACCAGGCTGGCCCGCCGTCGGTCGGCGTTGCTGAGAGCGGCTTGTGCTTTGATCACGCCGCTCGGCGTCAACCGGTAGTACCGTCGAGGTGGCCGGCCTTGCTGGGTCGGATCGAGCGACTCCCACCGGTCGGTGACCCAGCCCGCGTCCAGCAACCGCTGGAGTAGTGGATAGACCGTGCCGGGCGGTAAATCGGAGGACTTGATCACATCTAGGCCGTAGATCTCCCCGTCAGGCACGGCGAGCAGGACCTGCAACACCAACAGCGTCTGCACGGTCATCCGAGGCTCGGCCATACTCTGACTCTAGATGAGTCGTACTCGATATAGGTACCTGCCGTTCAGGTGAACCGGTGTGCCCTCGGTCTGGGCGTTGGTGCCCAGGCGGTGGTGGTGTTCTTGTCGAGCAGGCTGGCTCGCGCCGTAGCGGGCAGTTCGGCAGCCAGGGCGGCGCTGTGACCACGACTCAGGTGGACTTGCAGGTGGCCGCGGACGCGGAGCTGTTTCCCGGTGGCGCCAAGCGATTCCTCTCCGCCACCCAGGCCCGCACCTTGATCACCACGATCAAGCCATGCGACATCGTCGACCACGACCCGTCGCCGGCTCGTGGTCGAGCTGATCGGCGAGCTCGACGGTATCGACCAGAAGATCAAGGCCATCGACAAAGACCTCACCGAACTCGTGACCGCCCGCGGCTGCACCCTCCCTGAGCTGCACGGCATCGGCCCGTCGGGTGCGGCTCGGTTGCTCGCCGATGTCGGGGACATCCACCGCTTCGCCAGCCGCGACCGGTTCACCTCCTGCAACGGCACCGCTCCCCTGGATGCGTCCTGCGGCCAGCAGCAGCGCCACCGGCTTTCCCGCGCCGGCAACCGTCGCATCAACCGAACCCTGCACATCATGGCCGTCGTCCAGCTGCGTAACGCCACCCCAGGGCGGGCCTACTTCGACGCGAAGAACGCCGCGGGCAAGACCCCGATGGAAGCCATGCGCGCACTCACACGACGACTATCCAATGCGGTCTACCGCCCAATGCGGTCTACCGCCGGATGTTGCACGACCAGCAGGCCACCGAGGCGGCAGGCCCGGGAGGGCACTCCGGGACGACTCACCAGTCCAGCGTGACCGACCTACCCCCGGACATCGGCGCTTCGGACAAGCCACACCCGGACCCACCACAACCCAGCCTAACCCCCACTTCTCAGCCGCCTCTTGACATAAGGGGGAGCCATGAGCGGATGTTGGGGTACGTCCGCCGCCTTGGTCGGCGGGATGCCTCATCCTGGACAGTGTCTTGTCCCGCTTGAGATGCCGCGATTGAGGCGTGGTGCGGATAGTCTGCTCGGGTGGATCGTCGTGATCGGGCCCGCGGCGCGGTGGTCGGTTCGGCTGTTGGCGATGCGCTCGGCGCTCCGTTCGAGTTCGGGCCCGCCGGAGCGTTCTCGGCGCGGTTCCCCACCTCGGTCGCACCGTCAGGCGAGGTTCAGGAGATGTGCGGGGGCGGCGGCTGGGATCCGGGCGAGGCCACCGACGACACTCAGATGGCCGTGCACATCGCCCACTCCCTGCTTGACCGGGGCGGCCTCGACCTGCCGGACATCTTTGCCCGCTTCCAACGATGGGCCGCCGCCGACCCCAAGGACATCGGACTACAGACCGAGAACGTCCTCACCAACGGTCACCCGTGGGATCGGGCCGCAACCGAGCACGCCCGCATCAACCCGCACGCCGCCGGGAACGGCTCCCTGATGCGGGCCACCCCCGCCGCGGTGTACTTCGCCCACCAGGGCCGATCAGCCACGATGACGGCTGCCCGCCGTATCTCCGCACTCACCCATGGCGATCCCGCCGCCGGCGAGGGCACGGCCATCTTCCACGAGCTGATCCGTGTCGCCCTGCAGGACAGCGACCCGCTGGACGCACTCGCGGACACGCTCACCGCTGTGGATCCGATCCAACGCGAGCGCTACGAGACGGTCCTGGCCGTGGACTGGCATCCCGCCGACGCCACCGAGTTCAACGGCGCGGTCTGGCCCTGCCTGGGGTCGGCGGTCTGGGCGCTACGCACCACACGTGGTTTCGCCGACGCATTACGCGCCGCGATCGACCTTGGCGGGGACACCGACACGGTCGCCGCCGTCACCGGCGGGCTGGCTGGCGTCGTGTACGGGTTCAACGCGATCCCGACCCGGTGGACCGACCGGGTTCACCTGCCACTACCCGGCGACAGCAACCGCACACTGCGCCTCATCGATCTGGTGGATCTCACCGACCGCCTCACCCACTCGGCGAGCACTACCCAACACCCGCAGCGGCACAAGGAACTGGACTGAACGCGCCCTGACCACCTTCTGCTGGCCAAACAACACATCCCCACATCGGCATGTGCGGATGTCGCAACGCGATCAGCGGCATGAGCGGATTTTCATCGTCTGGCGACTTGCTCGTCGTGAGGCTGTCCCGTGTAGTCGCCGTGCCTGGCCTGGTCGCGCATCCCGGTCCATACAGCACATCGAAGACCTGAGTGATTCCAGGCGCCCGCCTCTTGGGCACCACGCAGCCAGATCTCCTTCCGTAAATCCTACGCCGCGAGAATCGCACGGTTGAGCGGTACGCGATCGAGAAAGGTGGCGCGACGATCTTTACTGGTGATTGTGGCGGCTTTGTGGTCGACTTCTCGACGGGCCAGCCCGAGCCAGTGCCGCGCCTCGTCGGATCGCCGGGCGGCCATCAAGACCTCGTAACGGGAGAAGTACACCTCTTCCGTCCGTAGCGCTGGCATGGTCCCGGTCTCGGCCAGTCGCCGTACGGCTGCCTCACTCGACGTGAGAGCCGTGTTCACGTCGTCACGTGCCAAGGCGACCCTCGCGCCCAGCGCCAAGCCTGCGATCTCGCTACGCTGGAAGCCGGTGCGTATACACTCCGCGACTGTCTCGTCGAACAGTGCTGCCGCGCGCGGGAGGTCCCGACCAGCGTAGGACTGGTGCATCAGCAGTTCGGCCAGGAAGTTCCGGGCCAGTGGCAACACGGACAGGTTGCCAGCCTCGCTCACCTGCCGGAAACCGTCCAGCATCGGCTTGGCCGCTGCGTCTGGCCGGCCCCATTCCAGGTACAGCTTGCCGAGCTGCACGAGGTTGTATCCCTGGTGCGAGCTCGCCCGCGGGTCATCGGCGAGTGGCATGAGGATGGCACGGAGCACCTGCTCAGCCTCCTCGAATCGGCCTGTGGCAGTGAGTAGCTGACCGAGGTAGTTCGACGTCATCGCTCCTGAAGCAGGTGTTGTCGAGCATTCCAGCGACTCGCGGAGGTACGCCTCCGACACGGTGAACTCGCCCAGGTCGAACTTCGCGACTCCGATGTACCCGCGGAGCTGGGTGCGGATCATTCCGAGCAGGTGTTTCTCCTCAGGGTGGCGAAGCCGGTCGATTGGTTGTTCCATCAGGGTTTCCGCATGCTGGAGTACAGTCAGTCCTCGCGTCAGGTTGCGGCCGACCGAGATGTGGCCGAGCTTGGTCAACGCCGCCAGTTCGGTGAACCGGTCGCCGGCGTGCCTGGCGTGACCGACGGCCTCGGTCAGCATCTCGATGGCGTGGTCCAGACCGTCCACAGTGAGCACGGCCAGCCCGCGCAGGTAGCAGGTTGTCGCGCGGTCGGCGAGGTCCCCGGAGTGCTGGGCGACCTGCTCGGCCCGGCTGACCACCTGCCGGACCGGGACGAAGTTCTCGGTGTCGGCGTCACGCCACCACAGCTCTGACGCGATCAGCAGCAGGCGGATCAGGCGCAGCTCCAACGCTGGATCGCTGCACGACTCGATGATGTCGAGTTGGCGGGTGCACAATCTGGTGGTGCGGACGTAGTCGCCGCGTTGGAAGCTGGACAGCACTGTCTGTAAGTCGTCACTCACGTGAGTTCTCCTCAGCAGCGAGCCGCACGGCTTCCAGCTCCAGCCACTCGGCCGGCACCAGGTCGGCGTTGCCACGCGAGCTCTCGGCCGCGCTCCACAGCTGTCGCGCCGCCTCGGGAAGGTCTCCGGCCGACATTGCCGTGGCGGCTGTGGCGAGCGCTTGGGCAGCGATCAGGTCGTTGCCACCGGACATGCCGAACGCCGCCAGGGCGGCCTGTGCAGTTTCGGCGGCTTTCCTGTGGTCGCCCCGGATCCAGTGCAGCCAGGCGAGGTTGTGCAAGCACAGCCCGACAGTGCGTGGCGAGTTCAGGTCGTTGCCGTAGTCGCGACCGCGCAGCAACGCCGCCTCAGACGCGTCATACTCGCCGAGTGCGGCGAAGGCGAGACCCTGTACGTTGCTGACGTAACCAAGCGCTTCGGTCACCCCGGCCCGACGGTAGGCGGCTGACGCCCGCTCTGTCGCGGGGATGACCTCACTCCAATGGCCGCGGGCGAGTGCCACCAGAGCTGTGGCGTCATACGCCTGTGCTCGCCCGCATTCGTAGTCGGCGGTCTCGGCATGCTCGTGCATGCGCTCCGCGACCTGTTGCGCGAGATCGAGTTCCCGGCGATAGCTGTGCGCGAGGCTCAGACTCATCAGTGCGCGGCTTAGCCACTCCGGGCTCCTGAGCTGTGCGGCGAGTTCGACCGAGCGGTTCAGCGGCTCGATCGCCAGATCGAGTCTGCCCAGTAATCGGTACGCGTCACCAAGCGCGAAGGTGGCTCGTTGGGTGAGATGGAGATCGCCCACCTCATCAACCAGCTCTACGGCCTCTCTCAACACTTCGGCGGCCTTGTCCAGTGGTCCGATCCCGACAAGGCTCATCCCATGGCCGACCAGGTGGCCGAGCTTGATCTCCGGGTCCCGCAGTTGACCCCGTAGCTGTTCATGCATCACCGCTGTGGCCGCAGCCGAGCCACGCCACATCAGGAACTCGTCGAACTCGTTCAGCAGCTGCGCCGCGACCTCGTGGTCGCCTGCCCGGACTCGGTGTGCGAACTCGTAGCGGTCCGGTAGTACGTCGTCGACCGAATGCCGCCGTGGAGCGGGCAACTTGCTGTTGGCGTACCAGTCGGCGACCCGGCGGTCGAGTGCCCGGCTGCCCAGTGGGCCATCCGGGTCGAGTTCGGAACGGATCAGGTCGCTGTCCATCGGGTGCAGCGCGAAGGTCCGGGTAGTCCGGTCCACCGTCACCATGCGGCCCCGTGCGGCGAGCTTTGCCAGCGTCACGGTCACATCCAGGTCCGGTGCCATCGGTCCGACCACCCAAGCGACCGCTGCCGCGGGCACGGGGCGGCCGAACACGGCGAGCACGTCCAGCACCATTCGCGCCTCATAGTCGAGCCGCCGGAACCGATCCTGCGCGAGGTTGGCCACCATGTCTTCGCGTGCCGGGTAGTCCACGAGCACTTCATCCAGGGTCGGCAGGGTCAGGTAGTCCTCGACCAGTGCCCCGAAGACCAGTTCGATCGCGCGCGGAACACCATGCACCCGGCGGACCGCACGTGCGAGTTCCTCGTCGGGTATCCGGTGCAGGCCGGCTTCGCCGTCCCGGTCCAGTTCGCGCAGCAGCGCCACCCCATCGGTGGACGGCAGCCCGTCATCCAGGTAGAGCCGCGACTCGTAACGACGCATAGCCGGGGCCAGAGCGATCGGCACCTGTGTGGTCACCAGCGCCCGCAACCGATGGTGAACGCGGAACCGAACATCCAGGAAGTCGCGTAGTTCGTCGTCCACAGGTTCCCCGGTATCGGTCAACCTGTCTTCGAGATTGTCCAGCACCAGCAGACACGGGGTTTCGGCGAACACGCTGAGCAACTCCATCAGCTTGTCCACCATGGTCTTCCCGCTGGTCCACACGGACAGCAGTTCCTGTTCGGCTTCCCCGCCGACCGACCGTGCACAGTCCAGATAGATGCGCTCCACAGAGAGGCCGTTGGTCCGGCTGCTGACATTGACGATTCGCCACCGCTGAACGGTCTGTACAGAGTTGGCAACCCGGGCGGCGAGGGCGCTCTTGCCGATCCCCCGGCGGCCGACGATCGTCACGACCCTCGTGTGAGCGTCAGCCAAGTCGCGGAGCACGTCATTCTGCTCCCGGGTCCTGTCCCGGAAAGTCTCAAGACCGTAGGCGACCGGAACGCCCACCACCTGCGCCGGCCCGTGTGCATTGGTGGTCATCCTCTTCCTACTGAAGATCTCACGTAACACCCAACTGTGGTCCTGCTACTAACTGGCATCGAGTCTGCCATCGCAGCGTTGGGACGGCAGCCGCCAACCCGGCATTCACCACCGACAAGGAGATTCATCTTGTCCAGCCGCTTCCTCGCATCCGTTCTCGCGACTGCGTTCGGGTTGGTGATGGTGATCTGGGGTTGGATACTCCAAGGCGCCGAATACCTGCCAAACTTGCTGCTCCAGGTCGGATCGAGCCTGATGCTCGCGGTGCCCCTGCTCGCCCTGGGCCGTACCACGGAGCGCCGGGTTCGACGCACCGAGCAGCATTTGGCCGACGTACGTGACCGGTTGGACAACCTGGACGAGATCACCAGCGAACGTTTGGTCGACCGGCACCGGCAACGGGAGCTACTGCTGCGGGCCGCCGAGGCGGAGCCGACTTCGGAACGGCTCCAGGTGCTGCTGCGCGAAGCCTCGTTCATCGGTGCGGTTGACCCGAACGGAGTACGGGTCCGCTTGCCGGAAACTGCTCGGTGGCTCCGCTTCGCCGAGGCCGACCGCCTGGTGCGGATCACCGAAGAGCGACGCGACGGAACACCGGGCGACACGGTGCGCTGGCGCGGGGACGATAGCGTGAAGGCGATCGCGACAGCCCTGAGACTTCGCAGCCGCGAGGTAGAGTCGGCTGCACGTGAACTGGTGCGGACCCTACGTATGGCATTGTCGGCGCGCACAGGGGACAGTGGCCTGCGTCTGGGACCAGTGATCGAGGTGTCCAACAAACAATGGGCGATCTCCACTGACGGCCTGCACTGTGTGCAACGCCTCTGCACATCCAAGCCGACGAACTGGTCGGCTCGCACCAGGACTGGCGCGGGCACATCCTGGCGAAGTCGTGGGTCGACAGAGACATGTTCCTTGAGGCATACCGAACCGCCACGGAACTCTTCTCGACGCGTCAGCGGTGAACCGGCGCCCTCTCATCGCAACGGCCCGATTCCGCCCCAGCTCCCTGTGCTTGTCGGAAACGTGCCATCACCGGACGTAAGATCAGTCTCGCGCCGCCATATGGGTCATCGAACCGGGTACTGAGAGAAAGTGACAGCCATGTTTGGTCCGCCACGGCGTACGCGTTGACGCGCTTGTCGTTGACCCGTCGCGAGGTCACCTCGCCCGCGCCCGCGCTGGTCAGCACCTCCCGCGGGCGTGGTAGCCGTTGCGTACCACCAGCCACCGGCCTTGCTCGTCGCGTTCACCGGCGAACGCCGCGATGGAGGCGTCCACCTCCGCCTGCAGTGCCTCTGCCGGCACTATCACCATCGCCATGATTCCGGCTGCTGCAATCAGGCTGACCAGCACACCACGGCTCTACGACACACGAAAGAATCCCTTGTTGGGCACAAGAAATTTGGGCGCTGATTCAATAGTTAGACTCCACAACACCTGCCAGGCCGGTCCGTCAAAACATCAGTCCGAACCGGTTCAGGTCAGCACGTCATCCTCGCGAAGGGTCCCAACCAACACAATCCCAGTCACCAGTCACGTCGTGAACATGCCCCCGCGTCCCGCCCTTGTTACAGCCCCCCATGATCGCCTGCCGATCGTGGGCAGGTGACTCAGGGAACGTGAGGCGTTGAGGCGGTTTGGCGCACTACTGATCGACGAACCACGGGACTTGCGTCCGTCCTGGCCGGCCACTCTGCCATCACGAGCGCGGCCGGGCGTGTTCGGACACTACCGCTGGTCAGCCCGGAGAACACGTCCGTCTCCGTCACAAACCCATTGCCGGGTTGCCACGGTCATCCATGAACTGATGATGTTCTTACACCCCCACGGTGACTGAGCTTTCAGTTGACATTGGTCCGTTAGAGGGCAGCGGCGCTGCGCGAAGTAACGTGCCTGTCCGGCCGTCGATAGGTGAGCGGACGGAGGGTGATGTGGCTGCCGTGGAGTCGAATAATCACCAGGCCCTTGATCCGGCACAGATCAGCACGAAGGCACAGTTCGGTAAGGCGCTGACGGTGATCCGCGAGCAGGCTGGCCTGACGGTGCGCGATGTCGCCCGCCAACTGGGCATTCCGAATGCCACAGTGGGTGGGTACTTCGCCGGAAAGACTCTGCCACATCCGGGGATGACCCGGGTGGTGGCCGGCATCCTCACCACGTGCGGTGTTGACGACGAAGTCCTGGTCGAAGGGCTGATAGCCGCCGTGATGCGTGTCCGGCGGTCGCCAGGTCGGCCAGCGGCGGCCACCACCGTGCCTTTCCGTGGGCTGGCGTGGTTCGACCGCGAGCACGCCGAATGGTTCTTCGGCCGGGAGGATCTGATCCAGAGGCTGGTCGGGCGAGTCGCCGAAGACGGCGGGCATCGCCCGATCCTGGTGATCGGCCCGTCGGGAGTGGGCAAGTCCTCCGCTCTGCGAGCTGGGCTGGCCCCAGCGTTGCGAGGCGCCGCAGTCGTGGTCACCAACCCAGGCGCGCAGCCACTGTCGGCCCTGGTGGACGCGGTCGCCGAGTTCGGTGAGACACATCGATCCGACCGGGTGCTGATCGTCGACCAGTTCGAGGAACTGTTCACCACACGGGATAACGGCGCTGTCCACAAACAATTCCTTGACCAGATACTGGACCTTTCGCGCCACCATACCGTCGTGGCTGGTCTCCGCGCGGACTTCTACGGCGAACTGGCTCGATATGGAGAGTTCGTCACGTCACTGGAGAAGGCCACCGTCGTCGGCCCGATGACCTCTGAGCAGTTACGTTCGGCCATTGTCGAACCAGCGAAGAAGGCGGGGGTCGACCTGGAACCCGGCCTGGTCGAACTATTGATCCAGGAAGTGTCGCCGGACAACGACGAGGGACGCCTGCCGCTGCTGTCCCACGCGCTTCGGGAGACCTGGCAGCGGCACAGCCGCAACCGGATCACGATCGCAGACTATCGCGCCACGGGTGGGCTTCAGCGCGCGGTCGCGCAGTCAGCCGACGCGGTGTTCGCGTCGTTGAACGACGTGCAACAGCAGATCGCTCGCAGGCTGTTTCTCCGCCTGGTGCACATTGACGTGCGCGGTGCGGACACCAGGCGCAAAGTGTCCCACTTGGAGCTGATCGACGGCCGCGACGACGCCGAGCAGAGCGAGGTGCTGGACCGGTTCGTCGACCAACGGCTGGTCATGGCGGATGCCGACGGTGTAATGATCACCCACGAGGCGTTGATCCAGGCGTGGCCCACCCTACGGGCGTGGATCGACGCGGATCGCGTGGGTCTGCGCACTCATCGACAACTGTCCACCGCCGCTGAGTCCTGGCAGGACTCCAGCCACGACCCCGCGACACTGCTTCGCGGCGGGCCGTTGGACACGGCGTCCGCTTGGGCCGAGGATCACGACACTGATATGAACTCCCTGGAACGACAGTTCCTGGCGGCCAGTTCCCAGTTGCAGAAGGACGAGCGGGACGCACAACGACGCCGAGTGAACCGGTTACGCTCGCTGGTCGCTGTGCTCGTCGTGCTGATCCTGCTATCGGCAACCTTGGTCGTCGTGCTCCAGCGGCAACGCGCCGACGCCCAGCACGACCGTGATCTCGCCGCGTCCCGGGACCTGGCCACCCGGTCTCGGTTGCTGCGCGGCACCGACCGCGCCGTGGCCGCCCAACTCGCCCTGACCGCCTACCGGATCGCCCCCACCCCGGAGGCTCGGGCGAGCCTGATGGACATCTCGACCGAGCCCGCGGTGACCCGGCTGGTCGGAGTGGACGAAGTTCTTCAGGGCGCGGCCGTGACCGCCTCGGGCAGGCTGCTCGCCGCGGCGGGCACGGACAAGAACATCCGGTTGTGGGACATCACCGACCGCGCCCGACCGCACCAGGTCGGACCGCCGCTGAGCGGACCTACCGACACGGTGTTCACGGTCGCATTCAGTCCCGACAACCAGCTACTGGCGGCCAGCGGCGCCGACACCGCGATACGGCTATGGAACGTCGCCGATCCCGCGAGTCCCCGGTTGGTGGGAACACTCCGGCACGCACAGCACACCGTCTACAGCCTCGCCTTCAGCGCCGACGGGCGACTGCTCGCGGCTGGCGACGCGGACAACACCGTGCGACTGTGGGATGTCCGCGACGCCGCACTGATATCGACGGTGACCGGCCCGACCGGGTACGTGCAGTCCGTCGCCTTGTCCGGGCACATTCTCGCCGCCGGCAGCGCGGACCACACGGTACGGCTATGGGATGTGTCCGACCCCGCGCATGCCGTCGCCCTGGGCGCACCGCTGAACGGTCCACATGGGACAGTATTCGCCGTGGCGCTGGCCGCGGACGGGCAGACACTGGCCGCCGGCAGCAGCGACAAGTCCGTCTACCTGTGGCACCTCACCGACATGCACAATCCCGTCCAGGACCCGAAGCCGTTGGCCACGGCCACCGGGTGGGTCAACACGCTGGCGTTCAGTCCACGCGGCGATCAACTCGCGGCCGGCAGCTCGGACAACCAGGTGCGGGTCTGGGACCTGGCCGCGCACAAGGTCGTGCAGACGCTGCCGCACCCCGGTCCGGTGACAGCGGCCGGGTTCCTGGACGGGGACCGGACGGTGTTCACCGCGGCCGCGGACGGCACCGCACGGCTGTGGTCCTTGCCGGGAGGAGCGATCACCGACCCGAGCAACTCCGTGTTCGGCGTCGCGTACCCGGACCACGGATCGCTGCTCGCGGTGAGCAGCGGGCGCGCCGACGACAGCGTCGAACTGTGGGATACCGCCGACCGGGAGCACCCCGTGCCTGTGGGCGCTCCGCTCACGAGCCCCGGACAGCCGTTCTCCGGCGCGGTCACGCTGGACCGGGTCGGCCGGACTCTGATCACCGGCAGTCGTGACGGTTCGGTGCAGCTGTGGAACATCACACAGCCCGCGAATCCCCTACTGGTCACGACGTTGCCGGGGGACGGGGCCCTGGTGGAATCGTTCGCGCTGAGCCCGGACAACCGGGTCCTGGCCGTCGCGGGCGACGACCACGCGGTCCGCAGGTGGGACATCGGCGACCTGAACAATGTGACCGCGTTACCCACACTCACTGGCCCGAAGAACTACGTGTACAACGTCGCCTTCAGCCCGGACGGGCGCACGCTCGCGGCAGCCAGCGCGGACACCACGGTATGGCTGTGGGACGTGCACGACCCGGCACTGGCCACCCCACTGCAGGTCCTCGACGGCTTCCACGGATACGTCTACGGTGTCGCGTTCAGCCCGCGCGGGCCTGTCCTCGCCGCCGGCAGCGCGGACAAGACCGTGCGGATGTGGAATATGGCCGATCCAGCCCACCCGGCCGAGGTCGGCCCACCGATCACCGGCCCGAGCAGCTACGTGTACGGGATCGCGATCAGCCCGGACGGCCGAACCCTGGCCATCGGCAGTACAGACAACTCAGTACGGCTGGTCGACATCACCGATCCCACCGCTCCGGTCGACCTCGCGACGTTGACCGGGTCCACGGAGGCGGTGTTCACCGTGTCGTTCACCCCCGACGGCAGCGGCCTGGTCGCTGGCACGGCCGAGCGGCGGGTCCGGTTCTGGACGGTTGACCCAGAACAAGTTGCCACCCGCGTCTGCACGTCGATGGGCAGTGGTCTGACCCAGGCGGAGTGGCGGCGCTACGTTCCCGACCGACCGTACGCACCACCCTGCTGATCATCTTTCCCGCTGTTCGAACAATCCGCGCCTACTATCAGCGGGTAATGCGAATCCGTTGCACATCCGGCTGTCGCGCGCCTGTCTTGGCTAATGCTCAGACAAGGCCGGACAGGTGGCGATACCCGCTCTGAACTGCGACTATGCGCAGAGTCGGACAACTTCGGACGTAATCGCGCCGCAGATGCGTCGCGTTGATTCTCCGGCTTGGCTAGCCTTTTCGGTAATTCGAGAGGGGTGGCAGCTGATGAATGCTGGGCAGAATTCGTCGGATGACCGGCCGCGAGGATCGGTGGGTGGCCGCAGAAAGTTCTGGGCGCGGCTGGAGCCAGAACTTCAGTGGATATTGGTCCAGGCGGGCAGCCGCAGGTTCTACGGCGAAGGTGAGGTGCTGATGCGCGACGGCGACCAGGGCACCTGGTTCGCGGTCCTCACCTTCGGGATCGTGAAGGTGGTCGGCCACGGCGCGAACGGCACCACGGTCATCGCGCACCGGTACAAGGACGACGTGATCGGTGAGCTGGCTGTGGCCGGTTCGAAGGTCAGGATGGCGACGGTGTCCGCGATCACCAAGGTCGGCACGCTCCGCATTGAGGCGGACCGGCTGCGGCGGATCGGCGAACAGCATCCGCCGATCCTGTGGGCCATGCTGGCAGTCCTCGCCGACCGCGCGACCGAGTCCGATGAGTACCGGATCGAGGCCGATACGGCCCCGCTCGTACGCGCCGCTCGCGCGCTTGTCCGCCGCCTGGAACGGGACGGCCATCCCACCGCAGCCGGGATGACGGTGGACATCTGCTCGCAGGAGGAATTCGGGGCCATCGCCGGCACCTCCCGCGCGACCGTCGGACGCCTGCTGCAGTCGTTGCGGGTCAACGGTGTGCTGACCACCAGCCGAGGCCAGATCACCGTGCATGACGTCGCCGCGCTCCGCCACGCGGCGGAACTGACCAGATGACGCCTCAGTGCGTCCGGTGACGCACAACGATTTCCGTAGGCGAACCCGCGGGTGTTCGACTCCCTGCCACCGAGCACGAATTCGATCAACACGAGTGAACAGGGAAGGGCCATGGAGGACCAGGACAACGCTCACACCGGCGTGCACCTGCACGCCGGTGGCAACCAGTCCATTTCGAACAGTGAGATCGTCGGCCGGGACAAGCACACCTACAACGACAACCGCAAGCGCAACATCCGGCTGGGCCTCGGCGGCCTGGCCTTGCTGCTGGTGGTCGGCGGTGGCGCCACGGTGTACTTCAGCCTGCCCAAGAGCCCCTCGGACGTGGTGTCCGAGAAAGGCCTGTCCGGCGCGCAGCACACCGTCGAGCGCCTCAAGCAGGCCGAGATCGACCAGGACGCGGCCAGCTGGTGCCTGCTCGCCTCGCCGAAGGACTCCGCCTCCTGCCACGCTGTGATGACCGCGTCGTTCGGTCAACCGTCGCCGCTGCGTGCCGAGTTGGCCGACGTGGGCGTCGGCAGCCCGACCGGAGGTGGCAACAGCGCGTCGGTCCCGATCACGCTCAAGGGAAAGAACATCGGCGTCGCGCCGATGCAGTGGGACGGCAAACGCTGGGAGATCAACCCCGCCGCGTACCTCCTGATGATGAACAACGGCGGGCTGGCCATGTCGGCGGTGGAGGCCGAGCACGGGTGCGGCGCCCTGCTCGGAGCCCAGTCAGGATGCAAGCGATGACCGAGCCGCACCCGGCCAGTTTCGTCGTGGTGGACGTCGGCCAGTTCGGGCGGCTGACCAACCCTCAGCAGCTCGCCACCCGTGCATCGCTCTACCGGTGGCTGATCGACGGCTTCACGACCGGCGGAGTGCAGTGGGAGTCCTGCCAGCACGAAGACCGGGGCGATGGCGTGCTCGTGGTAGCCCCCGCCTCGGTGGCCAAGACGACACTGCTCGGCCCCGTGCTCGATCGGCTGACCGAACACGTTCCCTTCGGTCACGCACGGCTGGCCGTGCACGCAGGCGAGATGCATCACGACGGCAGAGGATTCGTCGGCGCAGACGTCAACACCGTCTTCCGACTGGTCAACTCCGACGTCTCCCGCCGGGCCCTGGCAGCCACAACCGGTTCGTGCGTCGTCCTGGTGTCCGACCAGCTCTACCAGGGGATCGTCCAGCACGGCTACCGCGACATCAGACCCACCGACTACCGCCAAGTGTCAATCTCTGAGAAGGAGACAAACACCTCGGCATGGCTACGGACTCCCGGCGATCCCCACACCGCCGAGCGGATCGCGCGGCAGTCCCACCAACCACGCCGACCTGGCGGCGTCACCATGCACGTCGGCGGCGACCAGACAATCACCGGCAGCACCATCATCGGCGGGGACATGGTCCCGCGTCGCCGCCGTTGATTCCGTTGACGGAAACGAGTCCCGCCGGACAAGACAACGTCTTGTAGGCAGCTCGAACACCGGACATTGATCCGGTCCGTTATCGGCCGAGGATCATGGGCACCTTCTCAGGAGCGTCATGAACGGCTGGGTGCCCAGGTACGTGGCCCGCGTCCCGCAGCAGATCGCGGTAACGCGTTCTGCACCACCCCGCCCCGCCGACCGACGGAAACACGACATTCCTGTGTCACACAGGCACGTCGGGAACCGGTGGGTGCGACTCAGCGCAGGTTGAGCTGCACCCACCGGCTCTCAACTCCGTCGCCAGGACCTGATCAGCGGTGCACGCATTGTGAGCAATCTTGGTGGAATCGTCGTACGCGGCGGCGAGGCCGAAGGAGTGACGCACCCTCGCGCCCGGCCGTTGGTCCTCAGCGGTGTGCACTGGATCGTTTGCGACCACTGGTGCCGGCCGCGGGGCACTCAGCCACACTCGGCGAACGGTCTCCCTGCGTGAGGTGTCAGATCTCAGGCGATCTGCGCCGGCTCACCGCCCGTACACTCGCGCTTGATCCACCAGCAAGCTCTCCGGCTGGCAACGCACCTACGCCACCGCCAGAACTAGTCTCGCAAGTCCGCTGTCCGTGGCCAAGGAGCAGACGGCGCCCCCGGCCGGCACACCACGGCGACTCAACGACGGCACCACAGAGGCCGTCACGTCCACCTTGGATATCCACTGCGGGTTACGTGACCGGGCTCTGGCCATCGCGTAGTCGGCGCTGGACCTGCGAGGCCGCTAGCTGTCTAACCAGCAGAGACATCGGAGAGACAGGGCCAGGCCAGAGTCGACAGAGGGCTGCCAGAGGCGGGGCGCGTTGTTGAGTTCCGGCGGGCGAGGTCGGCGGCGGCGTGATTGCGTAACTGGAAGGTGTCGCCGGTTGCGAGATCGTCGCCGGACCACGTGCTGGTGGCGTACTTGAACTCGACGGCTGTGCGCCCGGCCGAGCTGCGGCACATCATGTCGACATGCCAGCGTTCGAAGTCACCGCCCGCACGCGCGGGGACCGCACAGGGCACCTCGAGTCGTACGTCCACTGCCGGGTCGAGCGAGTACAGGACCTGGGCAAAGGCGTGCTGGAAGTCCCGCTTCGGAATGAAACAGCGGCCGCCGTGTGCACAATGCCGCGATCACGTCGGCCAGCTCGATAGCGCCTGCGATCAGTGGCGTGATGCGGATCATTCCACACGACGTGCCGGGCCCGGTGACGTTCGACTATCCTGATACCCGAATGTAGGTCGCGGCCGAGAAGGCGCCGATACCGGCAATGCCGGCGCACGCAAGCCCGCCGAACGCCAGGTACGTCAATCCGCTGATGTGGGTGGCAACGACCAAGGCGAGTACGAAAATCAGCGCGCTGCACTGGAACAGCAGTGGCCTGTCCTCTGCGAAGGATTCAGCATCGCTCAGCCCACCGAAACCACATCCACCACAACAACAGGTAAAGGTGCGACGTGAGATCTTCACGGATGCCTCCGCCTTGTTGTGGACAGTCACCACAACTCCTTGCGGCCTGACGACAATCGAGCGGAACTCGGCACCCTTCGGCGCTTCCTGGCCCGTCGTACTCGTATTCGGAGTGGTTGGTCTGCTGTTCAACGGCTGGGTGCATTACCTGCGACATCGAGAGAACATGCGCGCACTCGACGAGGCTGCAATCGGCAGGTGACCAGACAGGGAGGCATCGCATCGGCGGTTTCCGAAGCACAGAACCAGACGCACACTGCACAGGACTCGCCGCCTGCGGGCAAGCAGAGGCGGTACTCGCGGACCACAACGCACATACGGCCGCCGCCGAGCGATTCGGTCACCTGGTACGGCAGGACATCCAGCACCTGGCCCGAGAGCATCTGGCAAGCCAACCTGGCCGCGTCACCGCCGAAGCGGTCGCGACCATGGTCAGCACCATGTGCCGAGAACTGATCACCCGGCCAGAGACCAGCATCACCTACAAATGCTTCGCCTTCGGACTTGATCCAGAGGCCTGGGCAGGCGCAATGCGCGCCATCAACGACCGGATCCCGACCACAGTTGACGCTGCCGACATTTGGGACTTCTCCGCCCGGCCAGGAGCGCTGATCTGTTCCACCTACCAACAGCCGTGGGAACACTGCTCGGCTAACGACCCCATCCGGTTCGTCGTCGCCCCTGCCTACAGCCATCGTGAACGCCTCTTCGCCCATCAACTCGTATTCACCGCACGCAAACGCCGGCTACCGTGGTAACCGCGCTACCCGTGAATCTCTGACATGCAGTACAAAGTAGGCGGATGAGTGGGCTAGATATCAGCGGGTGGTGATACAGCCTGTCAGCCCGTGTGACGCTTGACTGTCTTGGTGATGCGGTCGTCGGGTGTTGTGGACCGTGGAACGGTGATGACGAGTCTGCCGGCGACGGACTGGATACCGGCTGCCTGGGTTCGCAAGATGTGCAGAAGGCGCGTCGCTGACTTGTGTTTGGTCGCTTTGGTCTTGCGTCTGTCGTTGGTGGCGAGGATGTTCCAGTGTTCGAGAGTGAACCAAGCGACGAGGTAGATGCCGTCGGTTGTGTGGAGGTCTTCCAGGTAGCGTTGGGCGAGCTGGATGTCCTGTGCAGTGAGGAGGTCCTTGTGCCAGGCGCCTTTGATTTCGATGGGGACGCTGATCACCGTTGGGTTGGGTACCTCTAGCTCAGTGCCGAGTAGGTCGATCTTCATGTCCGGTCGTTCGCCTGAGTCACCGGCGTCGGTGGGTCTGATGACGACCTCGCGGTTGATGACGACTCGGCTTCGGGCGAGGCGGAGGGTCAGTTCGTGGGCGATGTAGTCGGGCTCTGAGTGGGCGCTGCGCGCCGGGTCTGGGGCATGCTCGTGGGCGGCCCGTCAGGAGCGGGAGGGGTGGAGGTTGTGCTGTGGATCATGGTGGATCTCCCCAAGACTTGATCTTGCCGATGGTGGTCTTGGGGTCTCTCGTGGTTGCCCGGATGGTTGCCCGAACGTTCAGGGAGTTCGAGTGTCGGGCGGGTATGCCGTGGGACGGACTACCGCGCTGACCTGCACTGAGAGAGACCGGGTGTCACCGGCAGGTACTGCCGGTGACAACCCTTCTGGCACTCGTAATGCGTAGGTCAAGGGTTCGATTCCCTTAGGCGGCTCCACTCACAATGATCAGGCCCTTTCCGGTGCGCCGGAAAGGGGCATTGTTGGGCCGGTTGGCTCTGGCCAACGACCCGCGACGGCCAGTAAATTGCCTGCTCTACTGTCGTGTCGTTGGTCGCTTTTGGCTGGGGGAGATCGCCCGATGCGCCACCGTTTGTTCACTGCTCACTGGCTGACTGTGATCCTCGCTCTGTTGGTCACAGCGGTGGGGATCGTGCCGGTTCAGGCGGTCGCCGCTCCTGGTCGCGATACGTCCAGCCTGCCCGAGGCGCCGACACGTGGTCTGCGTGAGGCGCGGGCGGCGATGATGGCCGCGACACCGGTTTCCACCGGTGCGAAGCGTGAGGCCAAGGCGTCCGCAGCTGTCTCGGGTGCTCCGGCTGGGTCGTTGTACACGCCGTTGGCGCCGACGCGTGTGTTGGATACGCGCAATGGCACCGGTGGGGTGCGTGGCCCGGTCGGCCCGCGGTCGTCCATTGTGCTTGATCTGTCCGGGCGGGTGCCGGCTTCCGCGACGGCTGTGGTGCTGAACGTGACCGGCACCGACGTGACGAACGCCACCTTTATCACCGTGTTTCCGGACGGTGATGGCCAGCCGCTGGCTTCCAACCTCAACCTGGCGCCAGGGGACATCCGGCCGAACCTGACGACTGTGGCCGTCAGCCCGAGCGGCAAGGTACGGCTGTACAACGACAGTGGCAGTGTCGATCTGGTCGCCGACCTGGCCGGCTACTACGCCCCTCAGCAAGGCGCGGGCTACACCTCCCGGGTGCCGGTCCGGGTGCTGGACACCCGAAACGGCACGGGCGGGGTCGGTGCGGGCGGCACGGTCACTGTTGACGTCTCAACACTGGTGCCTGCCTCCGCCACCGCGGTCACGTTCAACCTGACGGGCATCCTGCCGAGCCAGTTCACCTTCGTGACCGCCTGGCCACACGGCACTCCGAGGCCCGTCGCCTCGAACCTCAACCTGGGTCCGGGCGCCATCACACCGAACCTGGTCACGGTGACGCTCGGCCAGGACCGAAAAGTCGATCTGTACAACGACCAAGGCGTCATCCACCTGCTCGCCGACCTGGCCGGCTACTACGCCCCCGGTGTGGGGGACGCGTTCTTCCAGCTCGCTCCCCAACGGGTGCTGGACACGCGGTACGACCCCGTTGCCGTTGGCCCCGATAGCCGCAAGACCGTGTCGCTTGGACGCTGGCTGCCGCCCACGGCCACGGCTGTCGTCGCGAACCTCACCGGCACCGGGCCGACCGACCCGACGTACATCACTATGTGGCCGACCGGGCAGGGCCGCCCCAACGCGTCCAACCTGAACCTGGCGGCCGGGCAGACCGCGCCGAACCTGGCGGTCGCCCAGCTCGATCGGCAGAGCCAGCAGGTGGACCTGTACAACAGCCAGGGCCATGTCGACCTGATCCTGGACCTGGCCGGCTACTTCGGAGCCGCGCCAGCGGCGCCCTGCACCAGCCAATGTGCCTACGCCTGGGGGAGCAACGCGTTCGGCCAGCTCGCCAACGGCACCACTGGCGGCTACAGCAGCACGCCGGGACAGATGGCCGGGTTGTCCGGCGTCACCTTGATCACGGGCGACAACACCAACGGGTACGCGGTGCTCGCCGACGGCACGACCCGGTCGTGGGGTGACAACGCGGTTGGCCAGTTGGCCAATGACTGGGACAACGGCATGTCGACCGTGCCGGTGAAAGTGGACAGTACGGGCACCAGTCTCGACACCCCGTCCGCACTCGTCTCGGTCGGCTGGACCGCGTACGCGGTCTCCACGTCACGGCCGTTCTCTTGGGGCTACGGCGCGAACGGCGAGCGCGGGATGGGCATTGACCCAAGCGGCGGTTACAACTACCCGATCCAGATCTGGAGCCTGCCGCCGATCAAGCAGGTCGCCAGCGCGTTCGGCAGCGGGTTCTTCCTGGACACGTCCGGCGCGGTGTGGGTCACCGGCATCAACGGCGGACTGTTCGGCAACGGCGACTTCGGCACGGGCTGTGACACGCTGCCGGTCGCCGAAGGATGCCGGACTCTCAGCCCGCAGAAGGTCCCGGGCCTGACCAATGTCGTGTCCATCGCGGCCGGATGGAACACCGCGTACGCGATCACCTCGGACGGCACGGTGTACGGGTGGGGCTGGAACGCGGAAGGCCAGTTGGCTCTCGGCACGCAGGGCGGGTCGGCCTGCTACCAGAACCGGACCCTGCCCGACTGTGTCGCGCTGTCCCCGGTGAAGATCCCGGCGCTGACCGGGGTCAAGCGGATCGTCGGCGGCCTGTCCACCGACTACGCGGTCAAGGCGGACGGCTCGGTGTCGGCCTGGGGCTGGAACTTCGAGGGCCAGGTCGGCAACGGGACCTTCGGCCAGGACTGTGTCAACCATGCCGACGGCGCGAACTGCGTTGTGCCGTCCCCGGTCGCTGTCTCCGGGCTCGCCGGCGTCTCCGATCTGGCCGCCGGTGCCCTGTTCGCCGAGGCGCTGCTGCCGGACGGAACGGTGTGGACCTGGGGCAGCAGCCGGTACGGCCAGGTCGGCAGGCCCACTGACTCCTCGGTTCCGACGCAGGTCGCCGGCCTGTCAGGGGTGACCGCGATCGGCGTCGGCGGCTGGACCGGGTACGCCGTCACGAGCTGAAACGTGCCACCCCGTTGGTGATCCCGGCTCACACGGTCAGGACTTTCCGGTAGGTGGGCGGGATCGGCGCGTCCAGTGGGTCGGTGACCGGCTCGCCGCGTACTTCGATCCACGCGTGGAAGGTCTGGGGGTCCACGGCTGTGCCGAAACACCAGTCCACCCGGTGGCGCTGGAGGGCGGCTGTCAGGACGGCTGTCAAGGACAGTTCGAGGCAGGCCACTCGGCCTGGGTAGGCGCGTGTGATCCGGTGGGCCGCGGACAGCGCGGACTCTGCCTCGGGCACCGTGGCGTCCTTGTGGGCCAGGGTTTTCCGCAGCCGGATGACGGTGTTCGTCGCGATTCGGAAGGGCAGCCGGAGCAGGACGAGGGCGATCAGGAACGCCACCAGGGCGGCCGCGCGTTGACCGGAGGTGATCCGGCCGGTGGGCTTCTGGGCCGTCATCAGGACCGCGGCCGCGCTGCGCTTCAGGTCCTCCGCCAGGACAAGCAGGCCGCGGGCGACCAGGGCGCGGACAAGCTGCTCGACGTCGTGCCGGATGCGTTCGGCCGGGATGTGGGGATGGCGGTCGGCCAGGACGTTCACCGCCTCGTCCAGGTCGACCGACGAGGAGAGCGCATGGAAGAAGTCCGTGCCGGTGCGGTTCAGTTTGTGCCAGTGGCCGGTCACCTGGTTGAGCAGCACGAGGTCACCGTTGCCGTCCGTCGCGGCGTGCACGGTCGAAGGCACAGTGAACTCGTTCAAACTCCGGCTACCTTTCGGGACACGTCACGCAGCCACACTTCGACGGCGAACACCTGGTTCAAGGCACCCCACGGCGTCGGCAGCCCCTGCACGGCGCCTTCGAGCGTGGCACGGACAGGCACGGGGTTGATGAGGCCGTGGTCGGCGGCGGCCGAGTCGGCCAGCAGCCGCCGCAGCGCCGGCGCGGCCCGGCGGATACCCAGGTAGGCGCTGCGCGTGTAGTCGCCTTTGGTGGGGCGGGTCAGTACGGGTTCCGGCACCAGACCCGACAACGCCGTTCGCAGCAAGGGCTTGGGTGTTGTCGGATCCACACGTCGAAACGCCGGCAACGAGAGGCAGGCGCGGACGACCTCGCTGTCCAGGAACGGCGCGTGCACGGCGATCCCGAACTCGTCGCCGACATGGCGGACCGCCCGTTGGGTGAGCACCTGGGTGCGGAGTTGGCCGCGGGCCACGATGTCGCCGACACCCATCGTGTCGAACGTCCTGTCCGCCACCGCGTGGATGTGGGCGGCGAGCTCCGCGCGAGCGGGCTTGGCAAGCCAGTGGGTCTGCGGGACATCCCAGTAGCCGATCGCCTCCGCCTCCCAGAGCGGCTCCCCGGGCACCGTCGCGCGGCCGACAGACGCGGCCAACATGAGCAGGGCGCGTCGCCGGCTCGTTGCCGCGAGCGCGACCGCGTGGCGAGCCAGGGCGAGCGGTGAGCGTTGGCGGATACGTGCCCACGCGACGCAGTGGCGCCACAGGGCGCCCATGTCACCCCGTCGGGCGAGGTCGGCGAGGTACGCCGGAGGCGCGCCGAGGACCACGTCGCCACCCTCGCCGACGAGATGGACGGCCGAGCCCAGCTCGGCGGCGAGACGGAGGCGGGCGCGGAGCGGGCCGGTGGCGATCGACGAGACGTGCGGATCGTCGCGCGCCGGCACGAGGTCCTGGTAGGGCAGGTCTTCGGCGGTCCCGTCGACCCAGTGATGACGCAGTCCAGGGGCGAACCGCAGGTAGTTCTCGGCGCGGACCGGATCGTCGTGAACCGGGTTGGCTGGACTCCGGTAAGTAAGTCCCTTAACCCCGTGGTTCCACCCGTGTGCGAGCAGGGCAAGCGAGGTGGAATCGATGCCGCCGCTGAAATCCGTCGTCATGAACGGCGTTTCGGTGGCACGTGCCGAGACCGCCGCGGTCAGCGATAATCGCAGCCGTTCGGCCGCGTCGGCGAACGTCAGGTCTTTGTCGGGCTCGACCGGGTCGAATTTCTCCAGTTGGCGGCCCGAATAGCCGGTACGGACGAGGTGTCCGGGCGGTATTTGTTTCACCTGATGGAATGGCGTTCGATAGTCGGACACTTCCAGTGCGCCGGGACAAATGAGACCGGCGGCGATGTGGATCCGGTCGAGCCGGGCGTTCGCCCGCGCGGCGATGTCCGTGGCGTTCGTGCCGAACAGGGCGCCGTCCGGCACGTCGCACACGTACAGCGGGAACTGGCCGACCGGGTCGGCGATCAAGGTGACTTCATCCGAAAAAAGCAACGCGAGCGAGTAACAACCGAGCCATTCGGTCAGCTGTCGCGGTTTTCCGGTCACCCGCACTGCCGTCAAGCCGTCCGCCAGGAGTGCGTCGGTCGCCAGGCAGTGCCCGATAACGATCATCTCGACGCCGGGGACGGTGATCGTCCGTGTTTCCGGACCCGGGGTCGCCGAAAGGACCGCCACGCTCGCGGTTGGACTCCTCCAGATGCCGACAAAATTCACCCGAGCCCCTCGGATGCCCTGATTCAGACCGACAACGAACGGTCAGTTGTACCGCTGGGCGCTCTCGTCGCCTGAGCCGTTGGCATTTCCGTGGGTAATGGTAAAGATATGTCCGAAATCGAACACGGCCGGCGGTTCGTAGTCTGTTTCGTTCCGCGGTACCTCACACTGAGTGTTGACACCCTCGTCGGCCACCAGCCACCTCCTATGCTCTAATTCGGACAGTCGTACGCGGCTTTACAATGAGTTAAGCGTACCGAGCGTCTTGTGTCACTCACCAGGGTAGAAAGTTGCACCGTTCGGGTTATTGGAGGCGTCGGCATGGAAGGCTCTTTCCCATTTGTTCGATAGCCCGGTCCAAGCGGTTCGTATCAGGGTATTGTTCAACTTGACGAGCCGTCATCGCCGTGGCTAAAGTTGCGCACGGCACGACATGCGTGTCGTGTCGCGTTCAAATTGAAGCTTGAGGAGATGTCGGGTGACATCAAGCAGTACGACCTACGACGCCCGGGCCCTGTTGTGGAAGCCCTCGGACTCCCTGCGGGACGCGAACCGACGCAAGATCATTCGCGCGGTCATGGTCGAACCCGGCACCCAGGTGCAGATCGCCCGGCTCACCGAACTCTCCCAGGCTACCGTCTCGGGCCTGGTGAACGAGCTGCAGCAGGAGAACATCCTGCGGGTGGACAACAGTGAGGGCGCCAGGGGCAACAAGCTCCGGCTCGGTGGCGTGCGCGGGGTCGCGGTGGGGGTGGAGGTCAACCACAACGGCCTGACCGTCGCCGCCCGCCGCGTCGACACGTCCTCCATCGAGTACGAGACCGCGGACTTCGGCGCCGAGCAGGGCGGCAACGTCTGGGTCCGGGAGAGCGCCCGGCTGATCCGGGAGGTGGCCGGCGCGACCGGGCTGGACGCGGACCACATCGTGTCCATCGGGCTCGGCATCCCGGCCGCCATCGACCCGCGGACCAGCCGGGTCACCCAGGTGGCCTCGTCGCTCGACTGGGACCTGACCGGCGACCCGGCCACCCGGTTCAAGGACCACTTCCCCAACGTTCCCATCATCGTCGACAACGAGGCCAACCTGGCCGCCTACGGCGAATACCTGTACGGCGCCGGCCGCGGCACGGAGACGATGATGTTCGTCAAGGCGTCGACCGGCCTGGGCGCGGGCATGATCGTCGGTGGCCTCATCTACCGTGGCCGGCACGGCCTGGCCAGCGAGATCGGCCACCTCACGATGGACCCGCTGGGCACGGTGTGCCGGTGTGGCAACCGGGGCTGCCTGGAGACCATCGTCGGCGGCGCCCGGCTGGTCGACCAGGTCCGCCAGGCCTACGCGGGATACCGGATGGATCTGCCGACCGGCCTGGAAGGCATGATCGAACGCGCCAAGGCCGGTGACCAGGTGTGCCGGCGGGTTCTGCAGGACGCGAGCCGGAACATCGGTATCGCGCTCGCGCGGGTCGGCAACATCATGAACCCCGAGATGATGGTGCTCGGCGGCGAGCTGGGCCGGGCCTCCGACCTGCTCGTCGAACCGGCGGTACAGGAAATGAGGTTGTACTCGCTGCGGGGCATGTTCGACCACACGCAGCCGACCAAGCTGGTGGGGTCGGAGCTCGGCCTGCTGGCCGGTGCCCGCGGTGCGCTCGCGTTCGCCCTGAAGGCGGACCGAACTGTGGACGCTTGAAAACCAGTCTACGAGCCTCAAGACTCTTGACTTCGATTCGAAGAGTCGTACGCTTTCGATGTAGCCCCTAGCGAAACACGGGGTTCGAGGGGAGAAGGCGATGCGGCTTCCTGTCTTGAGACGCGTGTGCCGGCCGTTGATCCGGCTGCCAACGCTGAGCCTGTCGATCACCACCGGCCCGATGAGAACGGGCGACCCTGCTGCAACAGGAGTCGCCCGGAGTGTGTCCGACGATCCTCCCCATCAGGAAGTTAGGAAAGGCTTGACGAACAATGGCCATCCTACCGCGCCGCCTTCAGGCGGACGATCCCCCACCTGACTCAACGCCGGAGCGCGTCAGCCGGCCGCCGAGCATCCAGAAGATCCGTTCGTGGACCAGCCAGCGGGGTACCGCCGCGGTCGAGATCATCCGCAAGAGGGCTGTTTCCGTTACGCCAGCGGCAGATCGGCCGCAACCGCAGCACAGGCCATGGCGGACGGTCAATGTGGACCGAACGGTTCTCATCGCGGCGCACACGGTCGCCAGCCTGATGCGTCTGGAGGACATCATCCCGCTGATCGAAGCCGACCAACGGGTGCAACTGGTGTTCACCCAGGTGCCGGACGAGCTCGGCGACGGCGTCGAACAGCGGCTCAAGAACCTGGAAGTGCGGGTGATTCCCTGGCGGGAAGCCACATTGCGGTCGTTCGACCTGGTGGTCTCGGCGAGCCTGCACCAGATGGAACGAGTCCGCGCGCGGCGCCGGTTCGCCGCCCCCCACGGCGCCGGGTACAACAAGCTGTGGCCGTTGCTGGACTGGTCCGGTGACTCCAGCGCCCGCCCGGTGTACGGCTTGGACCGGGAGTCGTTGCTGCACAACGGAGTTCCGGTGTTCGACGCGATCGTGCTGCCGCACACGGATCATCTGGAGACGCTCGCGCGGCAGTGCCCGGAGTCGTTGAAGCACGCGGTGGTGGCCGGTGACCCGTGTTACGACCGGTTGGTGACCTCGTTGCTCGACCGGGACCTGTACCGCTCGAAGCTCGGTGTCCGCGACTCGCAGATCCTGGTGGCCGTGGCCTCCACCTGGGGACCGCAGTCGCTGATGGCGACCCAGCGGGACCTGTTGACCCGGCTGCCGTCGGAGCTGCCGGCCAACCACAAGGTGATCGCGACCCTGCACCCGGCGGTCTGGGCGGAGCACGGCGCCCGGCAGGTGCGGGTGTGGCTGCGCGAGGTGCGGGACGCCGGGGTCGACCTGATCGACGTCGGTGAGGACTGGCGGGCCCTGGTCACCAGCGCGGACGTGCTGATCGGCGACCACAGTTCAGTCGCGGTGTACGCGGCCGGCGTCGGCGTGCCGTTGTTGTTGAGTCATTTCCCGGCGACCGAGGTCGACCCGAACTCGGTGATGGCAGAGCTCGCGCGGCTCAGCCCACGCCTGGACCCCACCCGGGGCCTGCGGGAACAGCTGATGGACGCGTTGATGGCCCGCCCGCTGCAGTGGGACGCGGCGGCCCGACGAGTGACCGCGGCGCACGGCATGTCCGCGGTGATCATCCGGCAGACCCTGTACCGGTTGTTGGAGCTGGCCGAGCCACCGATGATCGCCCGGTGGCCATCGGTGCCGGTGCCGCAACTGGTGCGGGACGAGTGACCCCACGGACGGCAGCGGAGTAGCCAGGCCAAGGACCTGGTTGCTCCGCTGTTCGCCGTTCGAGCCCCGGTGCGGTGTCGGCAGGACGCTCGCCGGGCCTTCCTTCTTCTCTTCGGCCATTGACGTGGCCGTAGCACGTCTGTAACGCTTGGACTCTCGCGCGCAAGAAACTAACATTCGGCCGAAAAATCCACGGACAAGGTCGGAAGATCCAACCTTCTCGTTACTCCTGCCCTCGGACGAGAGGTCTACCAGCATGAGCGTCAGACGGTTTCCCACTGCCCTGCTCGCCCTCGCCCTGCTGACGACACCGGCCGTGGTCGCGGCCCAGCCGTCGAGCGCGCCGACCGGCCAGCTCGGCGAGCAGCAGGTCACGCCCTCGATCCAGGCCGGTCCGAACCTCGCGCTCGGCAAGACGGCCACCGCGAGCGGGTTCGTCCAGAACCTTGTGGCGGGCAACGCCAACGACGGCGACCAGAGCACGTACTGGGAGAGCACCAACAACGCGTTCCCACAGTGGCTGCAGCTCGATCTCGGTGCGTCGGTCAGCACCAACGAGATCGTGCTCAAGCTGCCGACCGCCAACTGGGGCGCGCGTACCCAGACGCTTTCCGTACAGAGCAGCACCGACGGCACGAACTTCACGACCGTTGTCGCGTCCGCCGGATACCAGTTCAGCCCGGCGGCCAACAACACCGTGACAATCGACTACACCGCGGTCACCACCCGGTTCCTGCGGCTGAACATCACCGCCAACACCGGCTGGCCGGCCGGCCAGGTGTCCGAGTTCGAGGTCTACGGCCCGAGCACCGGCGACACCCAGGCACCGACCGCGCCGACCAACCTCGCCTTCACCCAACCAGGCGGCGGGCAGATCGCGCTGTCGTGGACCGCTTCGACGGACAATGTCGGCGTCACCGGCTATGACGTGTACGCCAACAACGCCCTGCGTACCTCGGTCACCGGAACGTCATACACCGACACCCAGCCGGACACGGCGACGGTCACGTACTACGTGCGCGCACACGACGCGGCCGGCAACCAGTCAGGCAACAGCAACAGCGTCACTCGCGCGGGTTCCGGTGGAGGCGGCACGAACCTGGCCGTCGGCAAGCCGATCACCGCTTCGTCCACCACACAGAACTTCGTGGCGACCAACGCCGACGACAACGACGTGAACACGTACTGGGAAGGCGCGGGCGGCACGTATCCGACCATGCTGACGGTCCAACTTGGCTCCAATGTGGACACCAGTCAGGTCGTGGTGAAGCTGAACCCGGCCGGCATCTGGGGCCCGCGCACCCAGACCATCGAGGTCCTCGGCCGTGAGCAGAGCGCCGCGGGCTTCACCAGCCTGGTGCCGGCGAGGCAGTACGGCTTCGACCCGGCCACCGGCAACTCGGTGACCATCCCGGTGACCGCGCGCGTCGCCGACGTGCAACTGAAGTTCACGGCCAACTCGGGCGCGGGCGGCGGTCAGGCCGCGGAGTTCCAGGTCATCGGCGTGCCCGGACCGAACCCGGACCTGACGATCCCGGCCACGTCCTGGACGCCGTCGTCGCCGGTGGAGACCGACTCGATCACGGCCGGCGCGACTGTCCGCAACGCGGGAACGTCGCCGTCCGGCGCCACGGATGTCAACTTCTACCTGGGCACCACCAAGGTCGGCACGGCCCAGGTCGCCGGGTTGGCCCCGGGCGCCTCGGCGACCGTGTCGGCGAACATCGGCACCCAGAACGCCGGTTCGTACCAGCTGACCGCGAAGGTCGACGAGTCGGGCAAGGTCGTCGAGCAGAACGAGAACAACAACAGCTTCACCAACCCGGCCGCGCTGGTGGTCGCCCCGGTGTCCAGTTCGGACCTGGTCGCGTCGCCGGTGAACTGGACGCCGACCAACCCGGCCGCGGGCAACCAGGTGAACTTCACCGTGGCCATCAAGAACCAGGGCACGGTCGCGTCGGCCGGCGGCGCGCACAACGTCACGCTTCAGGTGTCCGACGCGACCAACGGGAACGTCGTGGCGAACCTGAACGGTTCGGCCAGCGGCGTGATCGCGGCCGGTGCGACGACCAGCCCGGTCAACCTCGGCTCGTGGACGGCGGCGAACGGCCGGTACAACGTGCGGACCGTGATCGCCAACGACGCCAACGAGTTGCCCGTCAAGCAGGGCAACAACACCAGCACGGTGTCGTTGTTCGTCGGGCGTGGCGCGAACATGCCGTACGAGTTCGTCGAGGCGGAGAACGGTGTGCTCGGCGGCGGCGCGCAGGTCGTCGGTCCGAACAGGACGATCGGCGACCTGGCCGGTGAAGCGTCCGGGCGGAAAGCGGTCACCCTCAACAACACTGGAGCGTCGGTGGAGTTCACCACCTCGCAGCCGACCAACACCCTGGTGACTCGGTTCGCCATCCCGGACTCGGCCGGTGGTGGCGGCCAGAACTCCACTTTGGACATCTTCGTGAACGGGACGTTCCTCAAGGCCATCGACCTGACCTCGAAGTACTCGTGGCTGTACGGCAACGAGACTTCACCGAACAACTCGCCGGGCTCGGGCCCCCGGCACATCTACGACGAGGCCAACGTCCTGCTCGGCACCACGGTCCCGGCGAACAGCAAGATCCGGCTGCAGAAGGACGCGGCCAACGGCACGACCTACGCCATCGACTTCGTCAACTTCGAACAGGCCACGGCCGCCGGCAACCCCGACCCGGCGCACTACACCACCCCCACCGGCTTCGGCCAGCAGGACGTGCAGAACGCCCTGGACAAGGTGCGGATGGACACCACGGGCACGTGGACCGGCGTGTACCTGCCCCCGGGTGACTACCAGACGTCCGGCAAGTTCCAGGTGTACGGCAAGGCCGTGCGGATGGTGGGCGCCGGCCCGTGGTTCACCCGGTTCCTCGCGCCCGCCAACCAGGACGGCACCGACGTCGGGTTCCGGGTGGAAGCCGCTGCCGGCGGCTCGACGTTCGCCGGGTTCGCGTACTTCGGCAACTACACCAGCCGGATCGACGGCCCCGGCAAGGTCTTCGACATCACCGGCGTCACGAACCTGACCATCGACAACATCTGGGTCGAGCACATGATCTGCATGTTCTGGGGCACGAACGTGCACAACGTGACCATCACGAACTCGCGGATCCGGGACACCTTCGCCGACGGCGTCAACATGACCAACGGCAGTACCAACAACCATGTGGCGAACGTCGAGGCACGCACCACAGGCGACGACAGCTTCGCGTTGTTCGCGGCCACCGACCAGGGCGGCGGCGACCAGAGCGGGAACGTCTTCGAGAACCTGACCGCGCTGCTGCCGTGGCGCGCGGCCGGCCTGGCGGTGTACGGCGGCCAGAACAACACGTTCCGCAACATCTACATCGCGGACACGTTGACCTACTCGGGAATCACGATCAGCTCGCTGAACTTCGGCTTCCCCATGCGGGACTTCGGACCGGGCACCACCCAACTGTCGAACATCTCCCTGGTCCGGGACGGCGGCCACTTCTGGGGCGCGCAGACCTTCGGCGCGATCTGGATGTTCTCCGCCAGCCAGGCGTACACCGCGATCCGGGTGACCGACGTGGACATAGTGGATCCGACGTACAGCGGCATCATGTTCCAGACCAACTATGTCAACGGCCAACCGCAGCACCCGATCCAGGACTCGGTGCTGACCAACGTGTCCATCACCGGCGCCCAGCGCAGCGGTGACCAGTTCGACGCCAAGTCCGGCTTCGGCCTGTGGGCCAACGAGCTGCCGGAACCAGGACAGGGCCCGGCGGTCGGCACGGCCACCTTCACCAACCTGAGGCTGGGCAACAACTTCCAGGACGTCAGAAACACCACGACGACGTTCACCATCATCCGGAACTGACAGTACGCGAAAGGTGGCTCCCGGTCGTCCCGGGCGGGAGCCACCTTTCGCGTCGTTCCCACATTCCCACTGTCCTGCTGTCCATCGCGCCGAGACGGCCGGACGTCACGCATTCCATCCGTACATATCAGGCTTTGCGCCATTCGAGTGATCTGTGCGCGGGCAACGGCCGGCTTGTCCATAGTGGATGGTCCGGCCAGCTCGGCGCGCGTGTTCGTCTGACCATTTGGCCTGGTTGTCCACCGATCGCGGGCTTGGCCGGGGCTGGGCACGTTTGGCAGAGTGGATGGCGAGGGAGGTGGGGGCGTCATGCCACTGTCCGCTGTCGTCCGGGATCGCTGTCGAGCGCTCCTGCCCGTGGGGGAGCAGCTCCGGTATGTCTTCCCGGCCACGTCCCTGTGGTCCGGCCGGGCGGTCATGTTGGCGGACTTCATCGTCGCCGTCACCGACAACCAGGTGATCGTGCTGGGGTGCCGGTGGTTACGGCGCAACCGGCCTTCGTCGGTGTGGGCGACGTACCCGCGCGGTCTGCGGCTGGGGCCGGTGGAAATGTACGGCTCGCTGCCGCCAACCGTGACTATCGGGGCTCTGCTGCTCGAGGTCGACGAGGAGTACGTGCCGGTGATCCGGGCCGCCGACGCCGAACTTGAGGACTGCCTGCCGCTGGACCCGCTCCCTGATCTTTAGGCGCCCGCCAGGTGTCGGGCGATCGGCCAGGCGCCGTCAGTGGTGTTGGACATGACCGTGTACGTACGGCCGGTCGTCGGGTTGTGCGCGCTCTGGAAGGACACGCCCGAGTCGTAGCCCTCCAGCATCACCTCGGTGTCCCGGAGCCAGAAACCCAGTCCGTAACGTAGTGAATACTCTGGGACATCACTGTGCGGCCGGATCATCGAGGCCACCCGGTCGGCGGGCACGATCGCGCCGGCCAGAAAGGCCGGCCAGAAGGCCCTGAAGTCGTCGACCGTGCTGTAGATGCCGCCGTCGCCGGCACCGCGGATCGGGAGATGGAACACGTTCGTCCGCCAGGTCCCGTCCATCTCGACATAGCCGAGAGCCGTTCGCGACTCGGGCGTGTCCGAACGGAGGAACTCAGTGGATGTCATCCCGGCCGGTTCGCAGACCCGTTCGACCACCAGCGAATGGAACGGTGTACCACTGACGCGCTCCGCGATCAGGCCAAGGACCACGTAGCCGCCGTTGTTGTACGTGAACCGGGTGCCTGGCGCGAAGTCCTGCGGGTGGCCGTCCAGGACGCCCAGGTACTGCTCGCTGTCCAGCAGGTTCTGGGCCGGCACGGGGAGCAGGTAGTCGCGGACGTCACCGGTCTCCGAGTACCACTCGCCGATGCCGGACCGGTGGGACAGCAGGTGCTCGACCGTGACGGTGTCGTCGATCATCGGGAGGTCCGCACCGAGGATCGACCGGACAGGTGTGGACAGCGCCAGTTTGCCGTCCGTGACAAGGCTCATCACGGTGAGTGCCGTGAGTCCCTTGGTGCCGCTGGCGATCGCGAACCTGGTGTCCACGGTGTTGGGGATCGAGAGGCCGCGGTGGGCCAGGCCGAACGCGGCGGCGTACTCGACCTCGTCGCCGGTGGTCACCGACACCACGCCGGCGAACCCGGTCTGTTCGGCCAGCGAGGAGACTTCCTCGGACAGTGAGGACATACGCGGATACTATGGGTGGCACGGAAGTCACGGAAACGAATTAAGTCGACAGCGTGACGACCTGGTTGCGACCGTTGGACTTGGCTGTGTACACGGCCGAGTCGGCGGTGAGCATCAGCTGTTCGAGCGTGGTGCCGCTGTTCGGGTAGATGGCCACGCCGATCGACGCGCTCAACCCGCGGATAACGGTTTCGCCACTGTCCGTCGGCGCGAGGACCTCCAGCTCGGTCACCCGCCTGCGCAGTCGTTCCGCCGTGTTGACGACTTGCTCAGCGGTCGCGTTGGGGATCAGGACAGCGAATTCCTCACCGCCGAACCGGCCGGCCGAGTCGTAGTCGCGGATCTCGTCCTTCAGGACACGGGCGACGGCCTTGAGGACTTCGTCGCCGGCGATGTGACCGTACGTGTCGTTGACCCGCTTGAAATGGTCGAGGTCCACCATCATCACGCCGAACGTGTCGCGTGAGCGTTCCGCCCTGGACAGTTCGTTCTTGGCACCCTCGTGCCAGGCGGTGGCGTTCAGCAGGCCGGTCTTCTGGTCGATCGTGGCCAGTTCCTCGAGCTGTTTGACGAGCACCGCCCGGTGCAGCACCAACAACGGCGGCAGGACAAGGACCACCAGATACGGCGTGTGCGCCAGCGCGAGCGCGGCGAGCGCGCCAAGGCAGAGTGTCGCGATCTCCAGCGCGTAGTCCGCCCAGGACAGAACGAGGTGCGTGGGCTGGCCGTACAGTCTCGCCGCGATCGTCACCATGGTGTTGTTCACCATCAGGAACACCAGCGCGGCCAGCATCACCACGATCGCGGTGACCGACGAGCCGGTCCAACCGCGAGCCTGCTGCACCATCTCGCCGGCCGCCAACGTTCCGGACGCGGCGTAGGCGCTCAGCATGATGATCACGGTCGAGAACACCACGCGGTGCATCGGCCGGTTGCCGATCCGGCGCCAGACCCGGATCCACAGGTGCAGGTACGCGATCACGGCGACCAGCCCGGCGAGGCTCGGCGGAAGCACGATGACACCGGCGAAAACCCACACCGACGTCATGTTCACGTGCGGCGCGTTGGTGATCAGCCGCCTGGTCTTCTCGATCTTCCGGCTGACCTCGGCCTGGAACAGGGCGAGCGCGCAGATCACTCCCAGTTGCCACCAGTGCCGGCCGGCGTAGCGGTCCTGAGTGGCGAGCAACACCGTGAGCACGAGCGCGATCGCTTCGACAGCGAGGAAATACCTCACCATCGTGCGTGGCTGTCGCCACAACGCCCACTTGCGAGGGTGGGTGCCGCGGCTGTCGCCGGTGGCCGCCCCGCTCAAGTTTTCTCCTGTTCACTTGCTGGAACCCGGATGGTCTCAAGCTACACTCTGACTGCCGAACCGAAAGCTGTGAAAGAGGTACCGGTCATGCGCGGGATCGAGTTCTGACTTCGTGCGGCGGCAAGCCCGCCGGAACACGCATCATCCGGTGGTGGTTTCCCGGGCGGCGGTGGCGCGGCTCCAAGCCACCGCCGCAGGGACAGCGATAAGAGCACCCACCGCTCCAGCGGCCGCCACGGTGTTCGCGACACCGATCTGTTCGGCCAGCACCCCGGCCAGCAGCACGCCGATTCCCTGCACGGTGAGGGCGCCCGAGTTGAGCAGGCCCATCACCTGTGCCCGGCTGTCGGCCGGCGCGGACCGGCCGAACGACGCGCCGACCTGAACCTGGTACGCGGTGCACAGGCCGCTCAGCACCAGGATGCCCACCGCGGCCCACAGCCCCGGCTTGAACACGCACACCGCGAGCGCGAGCCCGGCCAGCCCGGCCAGCGGTCCGACCAGCCGTGGCCGGATCTCCGGGCCGGCGAACCTGGTGAACAGCCACGCGCCGATGATCAGCCCGCCCGCGGGCGCGCCCATCAGCAGGCCGACCACCTTGGTCGGCTCGCCCAGTTCCGCGGTCCACGCGGCGGCCAAGCCCTCCGGGCCGATGTACAGCCCGGCGAGCATCGCGAGCACGTACAGCGCCGGCAGGCCCGGGATGCTCGCGATCACGCGGGCGCCGTGCAGTGACGAGGACCAGAACCGCCTGCGTTGTTCCGGCTGCTGCGGCGCCGGCCGGTACGGCACCGCCCACCGGACGAGCGCGGCGGACACGAGGAACGTGGCGGCGTCCAGCGCGAGTGCGAGGTACGGGTTGATCAGGGCGACGAGCACGCCGCCGAGGGTGAACCCGAGCAGTTGCGCGGTCTGGATCGTGATGCTGCGGACGGCCAGCGCGGCGACGTACGCCTCGCCTTCGAGGACCTCGGGCAGCAGCGCCAGCCGCGCCGACCGGAACGGCCCGCCGACCAGTGCCACCCCTGCCATGGCCACGCACACGACCGGCAGCGGCATCTGCGGGATGGCCATGATCAGGACGAGCCCGGTCGAGATCAGGTCGCAGACGACCATGACCTCACGCCGGGGATACCGGTCGGCCAGTCCGGACAGCAGCGCCGACCCGAGGAACGACGGTGTGTAGCTGAGCGCGAGCGTCAAGGCGGCCAGCGCCGCGGAATTCGTGCTTGCGTAGACGAGTACGGTCAGTGCGACACGCGCGAGTTGGTCGCCGAGCTGTGACAGCCCTTCGGCCGCCCACAGCGCGCGGAACTCGCCTACGCCGAAGGCAGCCCGGAAGCCAGACCGCTGCGCCAACTGCCCCATGCTCCCCGTCACTGGCTGCTCGTCATGTCGACACCTAATGTAGGTGCCCTCGGTCACTAAGCCAATACCGATAGACACTGGTCCTTCACGCTATCGGGCTTAGGCGAGTACCCACCGTGATCAACGGTAGCGCCGGGTCCGTCATGCAGGCGACGGACCCGGCACTGTCCTCCTGTGGAGCGGACCGGCAGGCTGACGGCGGACGCCTGGTGGCGCGCGCATTCCGGTGAGCGGCCGAAACCGACCGGACACCGAAAATATGACCTGCGCCACTAGCTCTGTCTCATCCAAAAGGGGTATCAAGAACACTTATGGCTGAGTTGGAGCTTCGGCACCTCCGAGCGGTGTGTGCGATCGCCGAAGAGGGCAGCGTGACCAAGGCCGCGGCCCGGCTTGGGTTGACCCAGCCGGCGTTGAGCGCGCAGCTGCGCTCGGTGGAGCGTCTGGTCGGTGGTCAGCTCTTCGAGCGGACGCCTGCGGGCAGCGTGCCGACCGATCTGGGTAGGTACGTCATCCGTTCGGCCCACGTGGTTCTTGACGACCTCTCCCAGCTGCTGTCGTCCGCGCGGGAACGGGCGAGCGTGCCGTCCCAGGGGCCGTTCGTCCTCGCGGCCATGCCCATGCTGTGGGTCAGCCAGCTGGTGGACGAGCTGCGGGCCCGGTTCCGGTGTACCGAGGTGCGGACCGAGATCGACTGGTCCTGGCAGACGCTGCTGGACATGCTGGTGTCGAAACGCGCCAACGTCGCGGTCTTCGACTACTTCGAGGGCGTCGAGCGCCGGCAGCTGTCCAACATCGAAGTCCGGACCCTGTTACACGAGCCGCAGTTCGCCGCGGTCTCCCAGGACAGCCCGTTGGCCAGGTACGACACGGTCCCGCTGGCCGAGATGGCCGACGCCGACTGGGTCGCGCTCCCGCCCGAGTACGACAGCGCGCGGATGCAGCTGAACGCGGCCTGCGCGACGCTCGGGTTCACGCCGCGGATCACGCACCACGTCATCGAGTCGGGGGCCGCTCGGGCGCTCATCTCGGCCGGCGCGGTGTCACTGGCGTCGCCGGCGTCGCGCAGCTGGGACGGGATCGCCATCCGGCCGCTGCGGGACGACCCGATATCAATCCGGGTGATGGTGGCGACCCGGGCGGACGGTCTGGTCGCCGGACGGGCCCACGAGGCGTTCGCGTGCGCCGCGCACGCGTACCGCGCGGTGGTCGACCGCAACCCCTACTTCACGCGCTGGTGGGCCGAGCATCCCGAGGCGCACGTCGAGCTGGACGCCGCGCTCAGGTTGGTCAGGCCAAGCCACCCCCAATAACCAACGCATGGCGTTCCGGAAAACAGCTTTGACTCTCCAGTGACCGGAGACTTTAGCGTCGCTCGCCGTCGAGGAAAGGACGGCGAGCGATGCCACCGAAGAGAAAAACCCACCAGGTCACGTTGGAACTGGCGGCCGGCGAGGCACCGGTCGTCGAGCTGGGCAAGATGCTCGGGCAGACCGGTGTCAACCTGGTCGCGATCAAAAAGGACTACGACGCGGCGACCGCGGCCCAGCGTGGCGACGTCGTCCCGGTCGTCGTCACGGTCTTCGAGGACCGCACTTTCGCGCTACGGCTGAAAACCCCGCCCACCGCGTTTCTCATCAAGAAGGCGCTGGGCGGCAAGGGGTCCAGCACGCCGGGGCACGAGCCCGCTGGCGTGCTGAGCCAGAACCAGCTGCGGGACATCGCGACCCGGAAACTGCCCGACCTGAACACCACGGACATCGAGGCGGCCATGCGCACGATCGCGGGCACAGCGCGCTCGATGGGCGTTCGGATCGCTTAAGTCCGGTTCGGACGCAGTGTCCAGGTCACGGTCAGTTCGGCCGTGGTGACCCCGTCGGCGTTGGTGAGCGTGACGTGCACCGGGAACTCCGGGCGTTGCCCGGCGTCCAGCTCGGCGACCACCTCGTCGTGCGGACGGCCGAGTTCCGCGGTCGCGGTCAGGTCGCCCATGGCCACCTTCTTGTAGGTGACCTCCGACCGGGCGACCAGGGGAACGGCGCGGCCCAGCTCGTTGGCGAACGCGGCGAGCAGGACCGCGCCGGACGCCGTCTCGCCCAGTCCGAACGCGACCGCCGCGTGCGGTCCGCCCACGTGGTTGTGGTTGCCCTCGACGTCAGGCAGATGGGCGACCGCGTGGGTCGCCGTGACCTCTTTGAAGGTGATCCCCGCGGTGCGGACCCAGGGGACCGTGTTCCGCATGGCTTCGCCGATCATGCCGTAGTCCATGCCACCGATACTACTCGTCGGTAACATATGTGGTAACAGTTGGCCTCTGAGCCGGGCAACTACACTCGTCCACCGTGCATCAGCCCGCGATTACCCAACTCGCCTCCGCTGACCCCGAGATCGCCGGTCTGGTCGAGGCCGAGGCCGAGCGCCAGTACGCCAAGATCCGGCTCATCGCGTCGGAGAACTACGTGTCCCAGGCGGTTCTCGAGGCCACCGGCACGGTTCTGACGAACAAGTACTCCGAGGGGTACGCCGGCAAGCGCTACTACGAGGGCCAGCAGCTCATCGACCCGATCGAGACGCTGGCCATCGACCGCGCCAAGGTCGTCTTCGGCGTGGACCACGCGAATGTCCAGCCCTACTCCGGCTCGCCCGCGAACCTGGCCATCTACCTGGCGTTCCTGCAGCCGGGCGACACGGTGATGGGGATGGCGCTGCCCGCCGGCGGCCACCTCACGCACGGCTGGAGCGTGTCCGCGACCGGCAAGTGGTTCCGCAGCGTCGCGTACGGCGTACGCAAGGACACCGGCCGGGTCGACATGGACGAGGTCCGTGAGTTGGCCCTGGCCGAGCGGCCCAAGCTGATGTTCTGCGGCGGCACGGCCATCCCGCGCACCATCGACTTCCCGGCGTTCGCGGCGATCGCGAACGAGGTCGGCGCCGTCCTCGCGGCGGACATCGCGCACATCGCCGGCCTCATCGCGGGTGGCGCCCACCCGTCGCCCGTCGGGCACGCCCCGGTCATCTCCACGACGACCCACAAGACCCTCCGCGGGCCCCGTGGCGCGATGCTGATGTCCGACGCGGACCACGCGAAAGCCTTGGACAAAGCCGTGTTCCCCGGCCTGCAGGGCGGCCCGCACAACCACACGACCGCGGCGATCGCCGTCGCCCTCGGCGAGGCGAGCAAGCCGGAGTTCTCGACATACGCGCACAACGTCGTCGCCAACGCGTCGGCGCTGGCGGAAGCGTTGACCGCGCGAGGCTTCGACCTGGTGTCCGGCGGCACGGACAACCACCTGATCCTGATCGACCTGACGAACAAGGGAATCGCCGGGAAGCCGGCCGCGAAAGCCTTGGACAACGCGGGAATCGAACTGAACTACAACACGGTCCCGTTCGACCCGCGCAAGCCTTTCGACCCGTCCGGCCTGCGCCTGGGCACCGGCGCGATCACCACCCGCGGCCTGACCGTCGACCACATGCCGAAGCTCGCCGAGTGGATCGACACGGTCGTGACCAACGCGGGCGACGAAGCGGTGCTCAAGCGGACCGCGGGCGAGATCCGCGACCTGCTCGCCGGCTACCCGATGCCCGGCTGGGGCTGAGCTACCGCAGCAGGGTGGCGGTCAGGTCCGGGGTGGGCATGTCCGGGTCGAACGGGTACATGGGACGCTGGATTCCCTTGTGGCCCAAGCGAAGCAGGTCCTGGTCGACCCCGCCGGGAGTCAGTGCGAGCAGCCAGCCCTCGGCCAGGTCGTACAGTTCCGGCTCCAGGTAGCCGATCTTGACGAACGTCAGGTCGACCGTGGCCGGGTCCAGGCCGAGGTCGGTGAAGTCGCGCACGAGGTGGTAGGGCTTGCGGCGCTCAGTGATGATCACGTGCACGCCGCCGGCCTGAACCACGACGACCGTCCCGCCGACCGGGTCCTCGCGGACGGTCCGGACCGTGCCGGTGACCCGGACGGGTCCGGACGGGCCGGGATCGATCTTGCCCCCGACCAGCAGGTCCACCTGTCCGCCCACCTTGGCAGCGGCTGCTACGGCGACCGCGGCCGGGTCGACGATGCTCGCGTAGATCGCTGAGAGCGACGGGTACGCCAGCAACTTCCCCAGGGTCCATGACACGTCGCCCGCGCCGCCCGCGGTCGGGTTGTCGCCCGAGTCGCTGATGAAGAACGGGCGTGCCGTGCTTGCCAGGCCTTGGGCCACGCACTCGGCCAGGGTTCCGGTGGGGGCGACGAAAGCGAAGTCGGCGCGGGCCCGCCAGTAGTCCTCGGCGAGGGACGTGGCAGTGTCCTGGACGAGCTGGGGGTCGTCGCCGGTGACGACGACCGCGGCCTGGCAGCGGGGTTCGTCGGCCCACGCGTAGCCCACCCAGATCGACGCGTCCAGGATGCCGTCCGTGGCCTCGATGGCGGGGATCCGGCCGTACAGGCTGTGCGCGGGCTCGATCCGGGTGCTGGTCTTCTCCCCGGGCAGCAGCACGGGCACCTGCACCCACGCCAAGTGCGGCCGCACACCGGAACGCAGTCGCGCGACGAGGTTGCGGGCGGCTCGTTCCTTTGTCTCCCAAGCGTCTTCGTGCGGCGCCATGCGGTAGCACGTCACCAGGTCCAGGTGTGCGACGAAGTCATGCGACACGTTTCCGTGCAGGTCCATGGACGCCGAGATCAGCACCGACGGACCCACTGTGGCGCGGATCGCGGCGACCAGGTCGGCTTCGGCGTCGGCCAGCCCGACCACGCTCATCGCGCCGTGGATGTCCAGCACCAGGCCGTCCAACGGGCCGGCGCCGACCAGACGGGCGAGGATCTCGGACTTCAACGACGCGTACACGTCCGCTTGCACCGCCCCGCCCGGTAGGGAAACGGCGTGCAGCAACGGAACCCACTCCACATCGGAGTTCGCGGTCCACGTGTAGCGGGCGAGCAGGTCCGCACCCCTGGTCACCCGGAAGTCGGCCAGTCCGGTGCGGTGTGGCGAGAACGTGCTGCTCTCGATGGCGATTCCGGCGATCCCGATCCGCAAGCCTAGTCCTTTCCTTTGCGGTGCACCTGGTCCAGTGCCAGCCGGCCGGCCCCGAGCACACCGGCGTCCGCGCCGGCCGAGGCGACCGCGACTTCCAGGTTCTGCGTCGCCATCGGCAGGCAACGCTCGTACAGCGCGCCACGGACCGCGGCCACGTACGGCTCGATCGACGCGAGCCGCCCGGTCAGCAGCACGGCGTGCGGGTTGAAGAAGTTGACCACAGTGGACAGCACTTCGCCGAGGTGGCCGCCCGCGCGGCGAACCGCCGCGGTGGCCTTCGCGTCGGCATTGCCGACCAGTTCGATCAGGTCCCCGGTCTGGGCGACGCCCACGTTGCGGGCCACGGCCGCGCCGCTGGCGATGGTCTCCAGGCACCCGGTGTTCCCGCAGCTGCACGGGGTTTCGCCGCCCGCTGTCACCCGGACATGGCTGACGTCGCCGGAGACTCCGTTCGCGCCGCGGTGGATGACACCGGACGCGATCACGCCACACCCGACGCCGGTGCCGGCTTTCACCACCACGAGGTGTTCGGGGCCGCGGTTGCGGGTGTGGAACTCGCCCAGCGCGACCATGTTGGCGTCGTTGTCGACGGCCACGGGCACGTCCAGGTGCGCGGCGAGCCAGTCACGGACGCCGAAGCCGTTCCACCCGGGCATCCGGGACGCGCCTTCGACTCGTCCGTCCGGGTAGTTCACCGGTCCGGGCAGCCCGATGCCGATCCCGAGAAGTCGGTGGTCGGCAAGGGATTCACCGATTCCGGCGACGATGTCGAGCAGGCCGGCCAGGCCGGCTTCCGGGCCGAGGGCGATGTCCTGGGCGTGTTCGGCGGCGTGCAGGCTTTCGCCGGACTGGTCGAACGCCGCGACTCGGACGTGTTGCGCGCCGACGTCGACACCGACGACGTAGCCCCGGCCGCCCGCGGGTCGTAACACGCGGGGTCGTCGGCCGCCGCGCGACGGGCCTTCGCCGGTCTCGGTGAGCAGGCCGGCGTCGATCAGGTCCTGGACTCGCAGCGAGACCGTGGAGCGGGCGAGGCCGAGCAAGCGGGCCAGGTCCGTTCGGGACGAGGCCGCGCCGGAGGACACGAGCCGCAGGATCTCCGCGTCCGCCACCGGCATACCGTCTCCTTTGTTCGGAAACGAACTAAGTTACGTCGAAAATGCTACAGCAAGTTCACTCTTACGACGAGAGGGCTTGTATTTCGTTCGTATCTGGGATTAACGTCCGGCGAATCACCCACGAACACGGGAGGCGCGATGTCCCGCCGGTTGCTTGCCGCCGCCGCGGCCGCGGCCCTGCTGGCCGCCGGCTGCAGCAGTGAGCCGACGACGCAGTCCACCTCGAGCGGCACGGTCACGTTCGCCCTGCCGCCCAACGCCACGCCGAACTGGATCCTGCCGCTCGGCATCCCAGGTCACCTGGCGACCTACAACTCGTCCATCTACGAGCTGCTGTACGTGCCGCTGTACTCGTTCAACGGCACGTCGGGCACGGTCGCCATGGACCCGAAGTCCAGCGCGGGCAACCCGCCGCAGTACAGCCCCGACGGCAAGTCGGTGACCGTCACGCTCAAGGACCTGACCTGGTCCAGCGGCCAGAAACTGACCACAAGGGACGTCGAGTTCTGGTACAACCTGGTCAAGGCCAACAAGTCCAAGTGGGGCGGCTACGCCAAGGGCCGGCTGCCGGACGACCTCACGTCCTTCACCGCCAAGGACGACAAGACCTTCACGTTCACCCTGGACAAGGCGTACAGCCCGGACTGGTTCACCGCCAACCAGCTCTACAACGTCCGCCCGCTGCCACAGGCCGCGTGGGACAAGACCGCGGCGGACGGCCCGATCGGCGACCACGACCGGACCGAGGCCGGCGCCCAGCAGGTCTTCGACTTCCTCGTGGCGCAGGCCAAGGACCTGCCGTCGTACCAGACGAACCCGCTGTGGAAGACCGTCGACGGCCCGTTCTCGGTGCAGGAGTACACCACCGGCGGCCAGGTCACCCTGGCCAAGAACCCGAAGTACACCGGCGCGGACACCGCGAAGCTGGACAAGGTGTCGTTCAAGCCGTTCACCAGCGCGGACGCCGAGTTCAACGTCCTGCAGACGGGCGGGATCGACTACGGCTACCTGGCGTCCGCGAACCTCAACCAGCGCTCGTCGCTGGAGCAGAAGGGCTACGCGGTCCAGCCGTGGAAGGGCTGGGCGATCACGTACATCCCGTACAACTTCAACAACCCGCAGGCCGGCCCGGTCTTCAAGCAGCTGTACGTCCGGCAGGCCATCCAGCACGCGGTCGACCAGAACTCGATCGTCAAGAACATCTGGCGGGACATGGCGGTCGCCGGATACGGCCCGGTTCCGCAGGACCCGTCGTCCCCGTTCATCTCGGACGCCCAGAAGACCAACCCGTACCCCTTCGACATCGCGAAGGGCAAGGAACTCCTGGAGTCACACGGCTGGACGACCGGCAGCGACGGCGTCGCCACCTGTACCGCGCCGGACAAGTGCGGCCCGGGAATCGCCGCGGGAACCCCGTTGCGGCTGACCCTGCTCGCCGAGAGCGGCTCCAAAGAGACCGACAACATGATGGCCGAGCTGAAGTCCTCGCTGTCGAAGATCGGCGTCGCCCTCGATCTCAAGCAGGCCCCACTGGACACCGTGCTGGGCAACAGCAAGGCATGCACGCCCAACCAGCCGGAGTGCTCGTGGCAGCTGTCCTTCTTCGGCACGCAGGGCAGCTGGTACTTCCCGGCCTACCCGAGCGGCGAGCGGATCTTCGGCACTGGCGCGACCTCCAACCTGGGCAGCTACACCGACCCGAAAGCGGACGAGCTGATCGCGGCGTCAACGTCCACAGCGGACTCGGCCTCGATGAAGGCGTACAGTGAATACCTGACCCAGCAGCTCCCGGTGATCTGGCTGCCGAACCCGGTGTACCAGATCTCGGCGATCAAGAAGAACGTCACCGTGGGCATCCAGGACCCCCTCGCCAGCATGCAACCCCAACGCTGGGCGACTTCGTGACCCACCCCATCCGAGTGAAGTCCGTGCGAGCGGTCCGTTCGCACGGGCTTCCCGGGGCCATTCCCCCCCATTCCCCAACATCACCGATAGACTGGCCCCGGGGTCGCCCCCCGGAGAGGGTGGGGGCTGCTTGCGTATCCAGTGCGGGGCTGGGGGTGCCCTGTGGCTAAGTATTTGCTGTGGCGGGTCGCTCAGGCCGTTGTCGTGGTGTTCGTTGTCACGATTGTTGTCTTCTTTCTCCTGCACCAGCTTCCCGGTGGGCCGGCTCGGGGCATTCTCGGGATTCAGGCCACCGCGGAGCAGATTCAGGCGTTCGAGCACGAGCAGGGGTTGGACCAGCCGTTGCCCGTCCAGTACTTCCACTTTCTCGGGCGGTTGCTGTCCGGCGATCTCGGTGAGTCGTACCAGCTGAACCAGCGGGTCGGCGACCTGATCGCGGCTCGGCTGCCGAGGACCCTCGTGCTCACCGTTCTGTCTACTTTGGTCTCTTTGGTCATCGCCGTTCCGCTGGGTATCTGGCAGGCCGTCCGGCGCAACCGGCCGACCGACTACGTGCTGAGTGTGTTGGCTTTGTTGATGTACTCGACGCCGGTGTTCCTGGTCGGGTTCATTCTGCTGATCGTGTTCGCCCTCAACTGGGGGATCTTCCCGGTGGAGGCGCCACAGGCCGAGACGTTGGGTGGGATTTTCGCGGACTCCAAGGCGTTGATCCTGCCCGTGCTCACCGGGGCCACCACCACGGTCGCGATCTTCAGCCGTTACCTTCGATCGTCCGTTGTGGACAATCTGGATGAGGACTATGTCCGCACCGCACGGGCGAAGGGTGCTTCCGAGGCGCGGATTCTCCGGCGGCACGTGCTCAAGAACTCGTTGACGTCCGTGGTGGCCATGCTCGGCTACTACCTTCCGGTGTTGTTCGGTGGCGCGCTGGTCATCGAGAAGTTGTTCAATTTCCCGGGGATGGGGTTGTTGTTCTGGAATGCCGCGCAGACCTCGGACTTTCCCATTCTGCTCGGCGTGGTGCTGATGATCTCGGTGGCGACCGTGGTGGGGTCGCTGCTGGCGGACGTGGCGCAGGCGCTGATCGATCCGCGGACCCGGCGGGTGCGGACATGAGCGGGCCGACCGCGCGCAGGCTGAACAGGTTCCTGCGCAACAAACTCGCCATTGTCGGCTTTGTGCTGCTGGTGCTGCTGCTGGCGTTCTGCTTTCTCGGACCGCTCTTCTACCACACCGAGCAGGTGCTGACGTCGCTCGGCGAGGGCCGGTTGAAGCCTGGTGCCGCCGGCCATCCGTTGGGCACCGACGACCTTGGCTACGACCTGCTCGGCAGGCTCATGCTGGCCGGGCAGACGTCGCTTGTGATCGGGTTGGCGGCCGGCGTGCTGGCGACCTTCATCGGCACGTTGTGGGGCGCGGTCGCCGGCTATACGGGCGGTTGGGTCGAAGCGGTGATGATGCGGGTCGTCGACGCCGGGATCGCCATTCCCGCGTTGTTCCTGTTGGTGGTGGCCGCGGCGATCAGCACGCCGAGTGTGCCGATGCTCATTCTCGTGATCGGCTTCGTTTCGTGGCTGGTGCCCGCGCGGTTGATGCGGGCCGAGTCGGTCGCACTCAGGAGCCGCGCCTATGTCGAGGCGATGCGGTTGATGGGCGGCGGGAACATTCGGGCGATTGGCCGGCACATCATTCCGAATGCGATCGGCACGGTCATCGTGAACGCGACTTTCCAGATCGCCGACGCCGTTCTGCTCGTCGCCTATGTGAGCTTCCTGGGATTGGGGATCCCGCCGCCCGCCGCGAACTGGGGCGGCATGCTCAGCGACGGCCTGACATACGCGCACGACGGCGCTTGGTGGCTGATCCTGCCGCCCGGGTTGCTGATCGTGATGACCGTGTGCGCGTTCAATTTCATCGGCGACGGCCTGCGGGACGCGTTCGACGTGAAGTTCGGGGGCCGTTGATGGATGTCGTACTTGAGTTCGACGCCGTGTCCGTGGGATTCGGGCAGGCACGGGCCACCGACAAGGTGAGTTTCGCGGTACGCAAGGGCGAGGTCGTCGCCGTGGTTGGCGAGTCCGGCTCGGGAAAGAGTGTCACGGCGATGTCCGCGCTCGGGCTGCTGCCGCGCAACGCCTGGTCCGAAGGCGGCATCCGGCTCGCCGACAACGAGATCCTCGACCTGGACAACCGGCGGATGCGGGCCCTGCGCGGCAACGAGATCGCCATGATCTTCCAGGAACCGATGACCGCGCTCAGCCCGGTGCACACAATCGGCTGGCAGCTCGACGAAGCCGTCAAACTGCATCAGAACCTGTCAAAGGAGAAACGGACCGCCCGCGTCAAGGAACTGCTGACTCTCGTCGGACTGGACCGGCCCGAAGCGCGGATGAAGCAGTACCCGCACGAACTGTCCGGCGGAATGCGACAACGGGTGATGATCGCCATGGCCATCTCCTGCGACCCCAAGGTGATCATCGCGGACGAGCCGACGACCGCGCTGGACGTGACCGTGCAGGCCGAGATCCTGGATCTGCTGCGGGAGCTGCGCGACCGGCTCGGCACCGCGATCGTCCTGATCACCCACAGCATGGGCGTGGTCGCGGACCTGGCCGACCGCGTGGTCGTGATGTACGAGGGCAGGCTCGTCGAGCAGGGCGACGTCGACGACGTCCTGCTGCGGCCGAGCCACGAGTACACCCGCCGGTTGCTCAAGGCCGTGCCCCGGCTGGGCAGCGGAACACGGCAGGCCAAGGACACCGAGCCTGTGCTCAGGGTCCGTGACCTGGTGGTGTCGTTCGGCGGGCACCGGGCGGTCGACGAGGTCACGTTCCAGATCGGCAAGGGCGAGGTCCTCGGCCTGGTCGGCGAATCCGGGTCCGGCAAGACCACGGTCGGCCGGTGCGCGGTCGGCCTGCAGAAGCCGACCGCTGGCCGGATCGAACTGTTCGGCAACGACATCGCGAAGATGTCCGCGCGCGTGTTGAAGCCGGTGCGGGCCAGGATCGGCATGATCTTCCAGGATCCAGCGTCCTCTTTGGACCCACGGATGACTGTGGCCGAGTGCGTTGCCGAGCCGCTCGTCCTGCACAAAGCCCACAACCGCACCGACCGGGTCAGCGAACTCCTTGACGCCGTCGAGCTCGGGAACGCTCTGCGTGACCGTTACCCACACGAACTGTCCGGCGGGCAACGGCAACGGGTGAGCATCGCGCGGGCACTCGCCCTCAACCCGGACCTGCTCATCGCCGACGAGCCGACGAGCGCGCTGGACGTGTCGGTACAGGCCAGCATCCTGGAACTGTTCCTCGACCTGCAGGAACGGTTCGAGTTCTCCTGCCTGTTCATCAGCCACGACCTGGCCGTGGTGGATATGCTGGCCAACCGGGTCGCCGTGATGCACAAGGGAAGAGTCGTCGAACAGGGCAGCCGGGCCGACGTTTTCGGCGCTCCCCAAGAGGACTACACGCAGAAGTTGCTGTCCGCCGCGCCCGTGCCGGACCCGGCGGAACAGCGGGAGAGGCGGGTCAGCCGCGGATGACCGAGCACAACGCCGCGACCCCGTCGGCGTCGGTCTCGAAGCGGTCGAACCCTTCGGGCACACCGACACCAGCGAACGACACCGCACCGTCGGCGTCCCCGCGCACCGGCGCCCGCACCCCAGCGTGGATGTCGGAGACCCCGGTCGCCTCGATGACCTGCAACGCGTTCGACGCACGGACACCGCCGCACGCCATGATCTCGATCCGGCCGGCGGCCTGTTCGACCAACGCCTTGATCACCGGCGCCCCGGCCAGCGCGGACCGCTGCCCGCCGGACGTCAGCACCCGCTTGAACCCCAACTCGATGGCCTGGTCGAGCACCCGTTGCGGCGACGCGCACACGTCTATCGCGCGGTGCAGCGTGACCGGCTTGTCCTCGGCGGCGTCGATGAACTCCTCGCACGCCGCCATGTCCAACAGCCCGTCCGACCCCAACGCGCCGACCACCATCCCGGTGACCCCGGCCCGGTCGGCCCCGCGGATGTCCCGCACCATCACCGAGATCTCGTCCTTCGAGTACCGGAAGTCGCCGGGCCGCGGCCGGATCAGGGCGTGCACCTCGGTGGTCCCGGCCCGAATCGCGGCCAGTTCCTGCAACGCGAAACTCGGCGTCAGACCGCCGTCGGACAGCGCCCCGCACAACTCCACGCGGTCCGCGCCATGCCGTGCGGCGATCCGCACCCCGTCCACCGATTCCACACTGATCTCTACCCGCACACCTGCGAGTATCCAATGAGCTGGATCGGGGTGGACATCGGCGGTACCAAGATCCAGGCCGTGCGCTGCGACGACGACCTGCGCGTACTGGACAGCCGGCGGGCGGAGTCGCCGCCCGGCGGGATCCTGGACACCGCTCTCCGCCTGGCGCGTGAACTTCAGCGCGACGCCCAGGGCATCGGGGTGGGCGCGGCCGGCGTGATCGACCCGAGGACGGGCGAGGTCACCACGGCCAGCGACTCGTTCCCCGGGTGGCAGGGCACGAAACTGGCGGACGTCGTCGCCGACGCGCTCGCGTTGCCGGTGGTCGTGGACAACGACGTGAACGCCTTCCTGCACGGCGAAGCCATGGTCGGCGCCGCGCGGGGTTACCGGCACGCGTTCGGCATAACCGTCGGCACGGGCATCGGCGGCGCGTTGATCAGCGACGGCGTCCTGCTTCGCGGGACGAGCGGTGGCGCGGGAGAGATCGGCCACACGCCGGGGTTCGGCGACGAGCCGTGTACGTGCGGCGCGCGCGGGCATCTGGAGTCGGTCGCCTCCGGACGGTCGATCGGCCGTCGCTACGGCGCGGGCGTCGAAGCCGCTCAGGTCGCGGCCAGGGCGCGGGCGGGCGACGAGGCCGCGTTGCGGGTCTTCCACGAGGCCGGGGCGGCGTTGGGCCAGGCGATCGCGGTCGTCGCGACCGTCCTGGACAGCGAGATCGCGGTTCTCGGCGGCGGTGTCCTGGCCGCGTGGGACCTGCTCGGACCGTCCTGCTGGGCGACGGTCCGGGCCTCGGTCCTGGACACGAACGCCGGCCTGCTGATCGAGCCCGCCCGCCTGGGCGGACACGCCGCGGCCATCGGCGCGGCGGCGCTGGCTCAAGCCGCTCACTAGGCGTGCTTCAGCGACCACTGGTAGGGGTGCGACTCGCCTCACAGCTAATTCGTTTGATGAAGGCCCCGCCGAAGCGCATGCTTGTATCTAGCAAGTAGTTGGATGACGCAAGCAATCAGAGGGTGAGATGGTCGCTCCTCCCGGTGAGGTCACCACGCCGAGTACCGCCGATATTGAGTTGGGCGCTCGGGTGGGGAACGCCATGATGGGTCTCAACCGACAGTGGGCCGCGGTCGCGGCCCAGTTGGCGAAGCTGGGGATCGACCGGACATCGATGATGCTGTTGGGGGCGTTGACCAGCATCGGACCGGCCCGGTCGAACAGTTTGGCCGAGGCGGTCTACTCCGATCCGTCGACGATCAGCCGGCAGGTCGCCGCGCTGGTCAAGGACGGTCTGATCGAGCGGCGAGCCGACCCGGCCGACGGGCGGGCCAGCCTGCTGGCGGTCACCGACAAGGGCCGCGAGCTCCTGGAGACCCGCCACCGGCAGAAGAGCTGCTCGATCGCGCGCATGTGGGCGCACTGGCCGGTCGATGACCGCGAGCGGTTCATCGAACTGCTCGAACGGTTCGTGGCCGAACACGAGCGCAACATCGCGAACTTCATCAACGAGTGCGTGCAACCCGAGTCGCGCGCCGAAGGAGAAAACTGATGTCAGACCAGGCAACAGCCGCCGCTGGGGCAGCCCCCGCGCGGGCCGGCGCGCTGAGCCACCGGCAGATTCTGACCATCCTGTCCGGACTCATGCTCGGCATGCTGTTGGCCGCCCTCGACCAGACGATCATGGGATCGGCGATGAAGACCATCGCCGACCAGTTGCACGGTCAGACCCTCCAGGCCTGGGCGACCACCGCGTACCTGATCACGGCGACCATCTCGACACCGCTGTACGGCAAGCTCTCGGACATCTTCGGGCGCAAGCCGATGTACCTGACCGCGATCTCGGTGTTCCTCGCCGGGTCACTGCTCTCCGGCATCGCCTCGTCGATGTACGAGCTCGCCGCGTTCCGCGCCGTGCAGGGCCTCGGTGCCGGTGGTCTGATGTCGCTGGCGCTGGCGATCATCGCGGACATCACCTCGCCGCGGGAGCGCAGCCGCTACACCGGTTACTTCATGGGCGTCTGGGGTCTGTCCAGTGTGGCCGGCCCGTTGATCGGCGGCCTGTTCGCCGGCCTGGACACGTTCGCCGGCATCACCGGGTGGCGCTGGGTGTTCCTGCTGAACGTGCCGATCGCGCTGCTCGCCATGGTCGTGGTGACGAAGTTCCTGAACGTGCCGCACAACAAGGTGACGCAGCGGATCGACTTCTGGGGCGCCGGCGCGCTGGTGCTTGGCCTGGTCCCGCTGCTGATCGTGGCCGAGCAGGGCCGCGAATGGGGCTGGGGCTCGGGCGCCTCGATCGCCATGTACGTCATCGGTGCCGTCGGCCTGGTGGCCTTCGTGGTGGTCGAGAAGTTGATGGGCGACGCGGCGCTGCTGCCGATGCGGCTGTTCCGGCGTCCGGTGTTCTCGATGGTGAACGTGATCAACTTCATCATGGGTATCGGGATGTTCGGCATGATGATGTCGCTTCCGCTCTACCTGCAGATCGTCAAGGGCGCGACGCCGACCGAGTCCGGCCTGATGAGCCTGCCGATGATGTTCGGCATCATGGTGTCGGCGATGAGCAGCGGCCGGATCACCTCGCGGACCGGCCGGTACCGGGTGTTCCCGATCGTGGGCCTCGGCGCGACCGCCGCGGCGCTGTTCCTGTTCGCGCAGATCACCACGACCACGCCGCTGCCACTGACCATGTCGATCATGTTCCTGGCCGGCATCGGCCTTGGCCTGTGCATGCAGAGCCTGCTGCTGGCCATCCAGGCGGACGTCCCGGCCAAGGACATGGGCGTGGCGACCTCGTCGGCGACGTTCTTCCGGTCCATCGGCGGCACGGTCGGCACAGCGGTGTTCCTGTCCATCCTGTTCGGCGTGGTCGGCGACCGGATCGCCGCCGCGTTCGCCAGCGCCCGGACCGACCCGGCGTTCATCGCGGCCATGCAGAACCCGGCGAACGCCGGCGCGGTGAAGAGCATCCAGGGCGGGGCCGGTCTCGACCTGAACGACACCACGTTCCTCGCCCACATGGACCCGGCGCTGTCCCGGCCGATCCTGGACGGGTTCGCCAGCTCGCTGGACACGGTGTTCACCGTCGGCGGGATCGTGCTGCTGGTGGCGTTCGCGCTGATCTGGTTCGTCAAGGAGGTCCCGCTGTCCAACAAGTCGGGCATCCAGCGGGCCGCGGCCGAGGAGGACAAGGACGCCGTCCCCGCGGTGGCCATGCACTGAGCTTCCCACCACGAAGAAGAAGGCCCCCGGCCGCGGCCGGGGGCCTTCGCCGTCGGCTCAGTGGCCGGGTTCGGCCTTCAGACGTTCGTAGGAGCGGTGGATCTCCGCCTCGGCCTCGGCCCGGCCCACCCAGGTGGCGCCCTCCACGCTCTTGCCCGGCTCCAGGTCCTTGTACACCTCGAAGAAGTGCTGGATCTCCAGCCGGTAGAACTCGTTGAGGTGGTGGATGTCGCGCAGGTGCTCCGAGCGCGGGTCGTCCGCGGGCACGCAGAGGACCTTGTCGTCGCCGCCCTTCTCGTCGGTCATCCGGAACATGCCGATCGCCCGGCTGCGGATCAGGCAGCCGGGGAAGGTCGGCTCCTGCACCAGCACGAGCGCGTCCAGCGGGTCACCGTCCTCGCCCAGCGTGTCGTCCACGAACCCGTAGTCGGCCGGGTACTGGGTGGCGGTGAACAGCGTCCGGTCCAACCGGATCCGTCCCGTGCTGTGGTCCATCTCGTACTTGTTGCGTACGCCCTTGGGGATCTCGATCGTGACGTCGAACTCCACGCGCCTGTCCTCGCTAGCTCATCATCGCTGGTCGGTGTTCGCTACTAGTCTGGCCTAAAACGTGCGCTCGGCCGGCATCACGGCGGTCGGTGACCGATGTGATGTTGGACAGGAGGACGGAGTGGCTGTTCAGGACCACCCCGAGTGGCCGACCGCGGACAACGACGTCCCGCCGGACAGACCTGCCCACGAGGACCCTGAAAGCCTGGAAAAGACCCCTGACGCGGAGCGGACGGTGATCGCCCAACCGGTCCCGAAACCCGACAGATCCCCGCCGGACGTGCCCGAAGTCACGACCGGCCCGCCGCGGAGCCCCAACGGCGCGACCTCGAACGCCGAGAAGACGGTGATCGCCAGGCCGGTGGCCAAGCCGACCGGGCCGGACCGGACCGTTGTGGCCAGGCCGGTGCCGGAACCGCCCCGATCCGCTGAGCAGACTGTCGTAGCCCAACCAGTGGCGAAACCCACACGGCCGTCCTTGTTCACTGAGGACTCCACCAAACGCATCGCGCTGCCGGACCTCTTCCCCACGGTCGACCTGGACACCAGCACGAAGACCAGCGGACCGCCGCCTGTCGACGCGACCCAGCCGACCACCAAACCCGGCCCGCAGCAGACCCAGCCCGCGGCCATGCCCCCCGCGCAGCAGACCCAGCCGGTGGCCAAGCCGTCCGTGCCCCGGCGCCAGCCGGAGCCCGCCTACCAGCAGGGTTATCCGCCGCCGGAGCCGCCGCGGGCCGCGCCCATGCGCATCGAGCCCAGGCAGGCGTCCACCCCACCGCCGCCACCACCGCCACCCGAACCTGCCGTTGTCGACGACGACGAGCCGCCGGCGAAGCCGAAGTCACGCCGCAAGGTGTTGATCATCGTGGGCGCGGTCGTGGTGGTCATCGGGCTCGCCGCCGCGGCCGTGTTCGCTGTGCCGGGCCTGCGGGCCAAGCTTGGGCTCGGCCCGTCCGAGCCCGCTGTCGTGATCCAGCCGCCGCCGGCTCCGGTGGCGTTCAGCCCGTCGTTGCACGCGCCCAGCGCGGACGCGCCGACACCGACACCGGACGGCGTGAAGAACGCGCTGGCCGGTCCGGCGGGTGTGGCCGCGCTCGGCACGCTGAACGGGACTGTGTTGGACCCGGCCAGTGGGACCGTCCTGTGGGACCAGCGGGCGTCGAACCCGATCACCCCCGCGTCCACCGCGAAGATCCTCACGTCCGCCGCGGCGTTGTTGAAGATGGACCGCGGCCAGCAGTTCGTGACCAAGGTGGTGGCCGGCAAGGACCCGGGGACCGTGGTGCTCGTCGGCGGCGGCGACCCGACCCTGTCGTCGTTCCCGGCCGGCCGGAACTCGGTCTACCACGGCGCCGCGCGCCTCGACGACCTGGTCGCCCAGGTGAAGGCGAGTGCCGGCGGCAAGGTCGGCCAGGTGTTCTTCGACGTCTCCCGGTACGCCGGCGACGGCATGGCCCAGGGCTGGCTGCCGGGTGACGTGGCCGGCGGCTACATCACGCCGATCGTGCCGCTGATGATGGACGGCGCCCGGCAGGACCCGACCAACATCGACAGCCCGCGCACCGGCACCCCGGCCAAGGCGCTCGCCGCGGAGTTCGCCAAACGCCTTGGCACGACCGTCGCGCCGAACCCTCAGGTCGCCGCACCCCCCGACAGCAAGGTGCTCGGCGAGGTCAAGTCGGCGCCGCTGGCCGAGCTGGTCGACAACTACCTGCAGATCTCCGACAACGTGCTCGCCGAGACGGTCGCGCGCGAGGTGGCGAAGACCGTCGGCGAGGAGCCGTCGTTCGCCGGGGTCAGCCGCACTACGTTGAAGATATTGCAGGACAACGGTTTTGACACGGCCGGCTCGACGCTGGTCGACGGCAGTGGACTATCCACTTCGGACCGCGTGACGCCGAGACTGCTGGCGTCGGTGCTCGCGGTCGCGGCCGGCCCGGACGGCAAGGACCCGCGGACCGCCAAGCTCCGTCCGCTGCTGGGCGGCCTGCCGGTCGCGGGCGGCAGCGGCACCCTCGAGTCCCGGTTCGGCCCGAACAGCCCGGGGACCGGCGGCCGCGGCTGGGTCCGGGCGAAGACGGGCACTTTGTCGGGGGTGAACTCGTTGGCCGGAGTGGTGCTGGACGCGGACGGCCGGGTGCTGGTCTTCTCGATGATGACCAGCGGCACGGACTCCAACGCGGCCCGCCCGGCCCTGGACGCGGTCGCGGCCCAACTCAGAGCCTGTGGCTGCAGGTAAGCTCGACCAGGTAACACCCTTTGACTTGGTCAACATCCTCGACTTGGTCGCGCCGGTCATCTACGCACCGCGACACGCCCGACATCGCCCCAGCCCAGGCGGCGGCCGGCCCAGAGCGAAAGATGTCGGTAGCGTGGGGCGGGGTGGAAATCACCGGCTGAAGGCGACCAGGTCCGTCCGAGCGGAGCGAGGACAATGAACACCGCGACGGAGATCAACGGCGACACGGGCTCGCCGGTGGACTGGGCGTTGGCCATCTCCACCGGGCAGCGGCTGGTGCGCCGTGGGCCGGCGGTCCCGATGGCCGAGGCGGAGAACGCGGTGCGGGAGCTGCGGGAGATCACCGACGTCGCCGAAGGGCACGTCCGCGAGCTCACCGGCCTCGGCGAGGGCCTGCCGTTGCCGCCCGGCGAGGTGGTCGACCGGCCCGGCTGGATCAGGGCCGCCGCGGAGGGCCTGTCGGTGCTCACCGACGGCGCGTTGCCCCGGTCGTACGAGGGCCCTGTCGGTGCTGTCATGTCCGGCAGCGCGGGTGTGCAGGCCGGGATGGTGCTGGCGTTCATGGGCGCCCGCGTGCTGGGTCAGTACGACCCGTTCAACGGCGGTCGGCTGCTGCTCGTGGCGCCGAACATCATTGGCGCGCAACGGGCGTTGGACGTCCCCGCGCGTGACTTCCGGATGTGGGTCTGCCTGCACGAGTGCACCCATCGGCTGCAGTTCACGGCGGTGCCGTGGCTGCGCACGTACTTCGCCGGCGAGGTCACGAAGTTCCTGTCCGGCATGGACGACACCGCGGCGAGCGCGCTCAACCGGCTGCCCGAGGTGATCAGGCAGGCGCGCAGCCGGTCGTTGGACAACAGCACGTCGAGCGGTCCGGTCGCGTTGATGGAGCTGCTCCAGTCGCAGGACCAGCGGGAGGTCTTCGACCGCCTGATCGCGCTGTCCACCCTGCTGGAGGGCCACGCGGACTTCGTCATGGACGACGTCGGCCCGGCCGTGGTGCCGACGGTCGACGAGATCCGCAGCCGGTTCACCGAGCGCAGGCGCGGCGGCGGGTTGCTCGACCGGGTGCTGCGGACCCTGCTCGGCGTGGACGCCAAGGTCAAGCAGTACGCCGCCGGCGCCGCGTTCACCAGGCACGTCGTCGGCGAGGTCGGGATGGCCGGGTTCAACGCGGTGTGGACGTCGCCGGACACGCTGCCCCGCCGCGCCGAGATCACGGACCCCGAGGCATGGCTGCGCCGAGTGCGACCCTGACCGTCCGCCGAGCGGTTCGAGATCTGCTGAAGACCGCCGGCCCGACCAAGGTCGCGGTCGCGGTGTCCGGAGGCGCTGACTCGTTGGCGTTGGCCGCTGCCGCCGCGACCCTCACCGACGTCACCGGCCTCGTGGTGGACCACGACCTGCAGGCGGACTCCGCCCGGGTCGCGGCGAACACCGCCGACCAACTCCGCACGCTCAAGATCGACACACGCGTGCTCAAGGTCGAGGTCGGCACGAAAGGCGGACTGGAGGCCGCGGCGCGCGCCGCCCGGTACGCGGCGTTGCGCGAGGCCGTGCCGGACGGGTTGATCTTGTTGGGGCACACCCTGGACGACCAGGCCGAGACCGTCCTGCTCGGCCTGGGCCGCGGCTCTGGCCCCAGATCCATCGCGGGCATGCGCGCGCTCGACCCACCGTGGGGCCGTCCGCTGCTCGGCATCCGGCGGGATGTGACCGAACAGGCATGCCGCGAGCTCGGGCTCGACCCGTGGCGTGATCCGCACAACACCGATTCCCGGTTCACCCGGGTGCGGCTGAGGCACGAGGTCATCCCCCTGATGGAGGAAGTTCTGCACGGAGGTGTCGCCGAGGCCCTGGCGCGGACCGCCGGGCAGCTCCGGGACGACCTTGAGGCGCTCGACACACTGGCCGCCGATGTCCGGAAAGCCGTGATCGACGAGGGAACCCTGCTGGTCGCCGGCCTCGCCGAGCAGCCGGCCGCGGTCCAGCGGCGGGTGCTGCGCGGCTGGCTGAAGGACGCCGGAGTGCGCGACCTCACCGACGGCCACCTCCGCTCGGTCGCCGCTCTCGTGGGTGAATGGCGTGGTCAGGGCGGTGTGTGGTTGCCGGGCGGCTTTGTCGCCCGCCGCCGGCATGGCAGGCTCTGCGTACTACCGCCCGGCAGTGCCGGTTGAGGCCCATCTGAGAGGGGAAGGCGTGTACGACGGCGACATCGCCTCCGTGCTGATCACCGAGCAAGAGATCAACGAGAAGATCGCCGAACTCGCCAAGCAGGTGGCCGACGACTACCCGGCCGGCGGCGCGCGTTCGGACCTGGTCCTCGTCGGGGTGCTCAAAGGCGCCGTGATGTTCATGACAGACCTGGCCAGGGCGATGCCGATCCCCGTCCAGCTGGAGTTCATGGCAGTTAGCTCGTATGGCTCGGCCACCTCGTCGTCCGGCGTGGTGCGGATCCTGAAGGACCTGGACCGCGACATCGCCGGCCGGGACGTGCTGATCGTCGAGGACATCATCGACTCGGGGCTGACCCTGTCGTGGCTGCTCAAGAACCTCGCCTCGCGCAACCCGGCCACCCTGCGGGTGTGCACGCTGCTGCGCAAACCCGACGCGGTGATGGTGGACGTCCCGGTCGAGTACGTCGGCTTCGAGATCCCGAACGAGTTCGTCGTCGGGTACGGCCTGGACTACGCCGAGCGGTACCGCGACCTGCCGTACATTGGGACATTGGACCCAGCGGTCTACTCGTCCTGAGGAACCCCTCAGAATCGCCGGGAACACCGGGTCGGATCCGGCCGTTACATCCGTGTCCGGTCGGGTGACGCGCTACCGTCCGTAACTGGGTGCGTCGTGGGCTGGATGTGGGCGGTACGCTGGTTGGACCGGATTGCCCCGCCGGTGCGGGTAGTGGGGCCACCACTACCCGATAAGCAAGTCAGGGAGGGTCGAGGCCGCCCGGCGGCCGTAAGTGAATGGACCGCAAGCGACTGCTCCGTAACCCGCTGCTGTGGATACTGGCGGTGTTCCTGCTGTACCTCGCGTTCAGCACGATCTTTGACGACACCCGTGGATACGCCCAGGTCAGCACGAGCCAGGCGATCACACAGATCAACACCGGGAATGTCGACAAGGCGACGCTGGAGGACAAGGAGCAGCAGCTCAAGCTGACCCTCAAGGATCCGAGCAAGGCCGACGGCCAGAAACAGGTCTTCACGTTCTTCCCGGGTGGGAGCAGCACCGCCGAGGTGTTCAACCTGCTCCGGACGAACAACGTGAACTTCGACACGAAGGTCACCCAGGAGTCCTTCCTCTCCCAGATCCTCCTGTTCGCGATCCCGCTGGTGCTGCTGGGACTGCTGTTGCTCTGGATGATGAACAACGTCCAGGGCGGCGGGAACCGGGTGATGAACTTCGGCAAGTCCAAGGCGAAACAGCTGAACAAGGACATGCCCAAGACCACCTTCGGCGACGTGGCCGGTGTCGACGAGGCCGTCGAAGAGCTGTACGAGATCAAGGACTTCCTCCAGAACCCCGGCCGCTACCAGGCGCTCGGCGCGAAGATCCCGAAGGGTGTGCTGCTCTACGGCCCGCCCGGCACGGGCAAGACGCTGCTCGCGCGCGCGGTGGCCGGCGAGGCTGGGGTGCCGTTCTACACGATCTCCGGCTCCGACTTCGTCGAGATGTTCGTGGGTGTCGGCGCCTCCCGGGTGCGTGACCTGTTCGAACAGGCCAAGCAGAACGCGCCCTGCATCATCTTCGTCGACGAGATCGACGCGGTCGGCCGCCAGCGTGGCGCCGGCCTCGGCGGCGGCCACGACGAGCGCGAACAGACCCTGAACCAGCTGCTGGTCGAGATGGACGGCTTCGACGCGCGCGGCGGGATCATCCTGATCGCCGCGACCAACCGGCCGGACATCCTGGACCCGGCGCTGCTCCGGCCGGGCCGGTTCGACCGGCAGATCCCGGTGTCGGCGCCGGACCTGACCGGCCGCCGCAAGATCCTCGAGGTGCATGCCAAGGGCAAGCCGATGGCGCCGGACGTGGAGTTGCTCAGCCTCGCCAAGCGCACGGTCGGCATGTCCGGCGCGGACCTGGCGAACGTGCTGAACGAGGCGGCGCTGCTGACCGCCCGCCAGAACGGCTCGGTGATCGACGGCATCGCGCTGGAGGAGTCGGTCGACCGCGTGATCGGCGGCCCGGCCCGCAAGAGCCGGATCATCTCCGAGAAGGAGAAGAAGATCACGGCCTACCACGAAGGCGGGCACGCGCTGGCCGCGTGGGCCATGCCCGACCTGGAGCCGGTCTACAAGCTGACGATCCTGCCGCGTGGCCGGACGGGTGGGCACGCTCTGGTCGTCCCCGAGGACGACAAGGGCCTGATGACCCGCTCGGAGATGATCGCGCGCCTGGTGTTCGCGCTCGGTGGGCGTTCGGCCGAGGAACTGGTGTTCCACGAGCCGACCACGGGCGCGTCGTCGGACATCGACCAGGCCACCAAGATCGCCAAGGCGATGGTGACCGAGTACGGCATGAGCGCCCGACTGGGTGCCGTGAAGTACGGCCAGGAGCAGGGCGACCCGTTCCTCGGCCGGTCCATGGGCCACGCGCCGGACTACTCGCTGGAAGTGGCGCACGAGATCGACGAGGAGGTGCGGGCGCTCATCGAGGCCGCGCACACCGAGGCCTGGGAGGTGCTCAACACCTACCGGGACGTGCTGGACGACCTCGTGGTCGAGCTGCTGGACAAGGAGACGTTGCAGCGCAAGGACCTGGAGCGGATCTTCTCCCGGGTGGAGAAGCGGCCCCGGATCACCGCGTTCAACGACTTCGGCGAGCGCGTCCCGTCCGACAAGCCGCCGATCAAGACCCGCGGCGAGCTGGCGATCGAACGCGGCGAGCCCTGGCCGCCGCACACCGAGGAACCCGAGCCGACCCCGGTCGGTGCCCTCGGCAGCGCGACGGACACCCAGAAAGAGGCCAACGCCAGCAACGGCGCACTGCCGAACGGCCTGCCGCCGGCGTACAGCCCACCGACCTACGGCTCGGACCCGTTCAAGGAGCAGAGCCGACCCGGTGGCCCGCCGAACTACGGCGCGCCTCCCGGCTGGCGCCCGGCGACCTCACCGAACCGGGACCCCGAGGATCGGGACGGTAACCGCTGAACAACCCTCCGTTGTCCCCGAACGGAGTGGCTGCCACCACCGGCAGCCACTCCGTTCGGCGTGTATTCGACCAGGAACGCGCCGAGAAAGCCGTCCGCGAACTACTGCTCGCCTGCGGCGAGAACCCGGACCGCGAAGGCCTCGCCGACACCCCCTCCCGGGTAGCTCGGGCGTACCGCGAGATGTTCGCGGGCCTGTACATGGACCCGGATTCGGTGCTGGCCAAGACCTTCGACGAGAGCCACGAGGAACTCGTCCTGGTCACCGACATTCCCATCTATTCATTCTGTGAACACCACCTTTTGCCATTCCATGGCGTCGCGCATGTTGGCTACATTCCCAATGAGCACGGCAAAGTAACCGGACTGTCCAAAGTGGCCCGTTTGGTGGACGCCTATGCCAAACGGCCGCAGGTGCAGGAGCGGCTGACCTCCCAGATCGCCGATTCGCTTGTCCGGACGCTTCAGCCGCGTGGCGTGATCGTGGTGATCGAGGCCGAGCACCTGTGCATGGCGATGCGGGGGGTGCGCAAGCCCGGGTCGCGGACCACGACTTCGGCTGTGCGGGGGCAGTTCAAGACTTCGGCGTCGTCGAGAGCTGAGGCGTTGGACCTGATCAAGGCGCGTCGATGACCAAGCACCGGCTGTTGCCTCGGCCGGGTCGTTGCGTGGTGATGGGCGTGCTGAACGTGACGCCGGACTCGTTCTCCGACGGCGGCCGGTACTTCACCATCGATGACGCGCTCAAGCACGGGCGTGAGATGTGGGCGTTGGGCGCGGATCTGGTGGATATCGGCGGGGAGTCGACGCGGCCGGGGGCTCAGCGGGTCGAGGTCGACGTCGAGATCGCGCGGATCGAGCCGGTGATCACGGAGTTGGCGGGCGCGGGCGTGCGGATCAGCGTGGACACCATGCGCGCGCGGGTTGCTGAGGCCGCGCTCGAAGCGGGTGCGGTGATCGTGAACGACGTGTCCGGTGGGCTGGCGGATCCGGACATGGCGCGGGTCGTGGCGGACGCGGGTGTGCCGTGGATCCTGATGCACTGGCGTGGACACAGCAAGGACATGAACTCGCTCGCCGACTATGCCAACGTTGTGGCGGAGGTCCGGGACGAGTTGTGCGCCCGGGTCGACGCGGCGCTCAGGTCCGGGGTGGCGCAGGACGCCATCGTGATCGACCCGGGGTTGGGGTTCGCCAAGCAGGCCGACCACGACTGGGCTTTGTTGCGGCACCTGGACACGTTCCTCGACCTGGGTTTCCCCGTGCTGGTTGGGGCGTCGCGCAAACGTTTCATCGGGCGGTTGTTGGCGGCCGTGGACGGCACCCCGAGGCCGCCGGACGGACGTGAGGACGCGACCGCGGCGATATCCACGCTCGCCGCGGCGAAAGGTGTGTGGGGTGTGCGCGTGCACGATGTCGCGCGATCGTTGGACGCGGTGCGGGTGGTCGCCCAATGGGGCTGAAGGACCAGATCACGCTGACGGGACTGCGCGTGCGCGGCAACCATGGCGTGTTCGAGCACGAGAAACGCGACGGCCAGGATTTCCTCGTCGACATCAGGGTGTGGATCTCGCTGGACGAGGCCGCCAGGACCGACGACCTGACCAGGACGCTGCACTACGGCGAACTGGCCGAAGGGGCGGCGGCGATTGTCGCCGGGCCGGCGCGGGACCTGATCGAGACCGTGGCCGGGGAGATCGCCGACATGGTCCTGCGGGATGAGCGGGCGCACGCCGTGGAAGTGACCGTCCACAAGCCGGCCGCGCCGATCCCGTTGACGTTCGCGGACGTGGCCGTGACCGTGCACCGGGAGCGCGGATGACCGTCGCGGTGTTGTCCGTCGGGTCCAACATGGGTGACCGGCTCGGCCACCTGAAGTCCACTGTGGACGGACTGCCGGTGGTGGCCGTGTCGCCGGTGTACCAGACCGCGCCATGGGGCGTGACCGACCAGGACGACTTCCTCAACGCGGTGCTCGTCGTCGCGGCAGATGACGTCGACGAGTGGGGCTGGTTGCGTCGGGCGCACGAGCTGGAGAACGCGGCCGGGCGGGTCCGCGACAGGCGGTGGGGGCCGCGCACGCTCGACGTGGACATCGTTACGGTCTCCGGCGTGACCAGCGACGATCCCCGGCTCGAACTGCCGCATCCACGGGCGCACGAGCGGGCGTTCGTGCTGGTGCCGTGGCTGGCCGTGCGGCCGGACGCGGAGCTGCCCGGACACGGCCGGGTCCGGGACCTGGTGGCGGCACTGCCCGCGGCCGAGGTCGACGGCGTGCGGCTGCGCGAGGATCTGACGCTGGAGGCTGTGTGAGGTTCACCAGGCCACGGGACCTGGCGATCGCCGGGCTGCTCGCGGGGATCGTGCTGTACGTGATCATGCGGTCGGCGTACGGCTCGCTGCCGCCGCTGCCCACATTGGCCGGTGTGACGCTTGTCGTCGTCGCCGCGATCGACGTGGTGCTCGCGGTCTCACTGCGGGCCAGGATCCGTCGCAAGAGCGGTCGTCCGGTGGAGGCGCTCACCGCGGCTCGCGCGGTCGCTTTGGCGAAGGCGTCGTCCCTGTTGGGCGCGATCATGCTCGGCGCCTGGGTCGGCGTGCTCGCGTATGTGTTCCCCAAGCGGTCGGACATCGTCGCGGCGGCGAACGACACGACGAGTTCGATCATCGGCGCGCTCTGCGCCGCCGCCCTGATCGCCGCCGGCCTGTGGCTCGAACACTGCTGCCGAACACCGGACGATCCGGACGAACCGAAAGACCGTTGAGCGCTTCGTTACGGGGATTGACCGAATTCGAGCGACACGACTTGGTCTCGGACCGGTAACTGACCGGTACGGTGTACGCCATGACCAGCCGTGCCGTCTCGACGCGCGATGGCAGCAGGGTGCCCAGCACGGCTCGCCTGTTGCTGGGCGGCGCGCTGGTGCTGGGTTTCGGCGCCACCATCGTCCTGGTGATGAGCGACGACGCCCGGTTCCTCAAGTTGGGCATCGTGGCCGCGCTCTGGGCGGCCCTGCTGGGCGTGTTCCTCGCCGCCCGGTTCCGCCGGCAGGTCAGCGACGGCGCCGACAACGCCGCCGACATGCAGGCGGTCTATGAGCTTGAGCTGGAACGCGAGATCGCGGCCCGCCGGGAGTACGAGCTGGAGCTGGAGGCGGAGGCCAAGCGCAAGGCCGATGACGAGTCCAGGCAGGACATCGAGGCGTTGCGGACCGAGTTGGGCGCGTTGCGGGAAACCCTGCAGTCCCTGTTGGGCGGCGAGGTGCTCGTCGAACGGCTCGCCCTGCAGGCGACGCGGATGCGTTCGATCGGTGACGACGGCTCGCAGCTGCCCCGGCAGAACCAGGTGAAACGCCTCAACGCGAGCCCGCGTGAGCAGGTCGTCGTCCCGTCCGAGCCGCAGACCGAGCTGATGGAACGGGTGGTCGAGCGGCCGCACCAGCCGTCGCGCCGGCCACCGACGCAGCGGTCGCAGCGTTCGGAGCGGTCGGCGCCGCGTGAGCCGGACCGTCCGGTTCGCCCGTCGGTGGTACCCCGCGAGCAGCGCGTCGACCCGTCCGACCCGGGGTCGGGGTGGTGGGAGCCGGTCATTCCGCCTGGTCACGCCACCCCACGCCAGGAGGCCTACCACCGGCCGGTCGCCGGTGACCCGGGCCAGAGCCTCGGCGAGGGCCTGGACCCGAACTGGACGCCGTCCTGGGAGCGGAGCAATCCCGCCCAGCCGGGCCGTCCACCGCGGCCGCCCAAAGCGCCACAGGCCAGCCAGCCGTTGCCCAAACGCCCGCAGGCCAGTCAGCCTCTGCCGACCCCGCCGCAGGCGAGCCAGCCGTTGCCCACGCCGGCGGCGTCGCCGCAGGCCCGTCCCACGGACGCCATCACCAGGGTGCAGCCGCCGGTGAACGAGTCGCCTCGGGTCGAGGCGGCGACCCGCGTGCAGCAACCCGTCGCCGAACCACTACCGCCGCCTCCGCCACCCGCCGAGCGGCGTCGCCCCGACGACACCAGTGGCGGTCGCCGCCGCGCACCGGAGTCGGAGGCCGTCCCGCCGGGGCGCCACGCCGAACCGCCGGAGGAGACCGCGGGTGGCGGCCGTCGGAGGCGTGCGGAGGACGCGCCGTCCTGGCAGGACAGCCTCGGCGCCCGCACCACCGGAAGCCACGCCAAGCCAGCGCCACCGGCCGAGCCGACCGGTTCGCACACCGAAGGCCGCTCGGTGAGCGAACTGCTCGCCGCGCACGGAACGACGGAGAACCCGCGCCGCCGTCGCCGCCGCGAGGACTGACCACCCGCCGGTGCCGCCCCAAAACCGCGCCGCAGGCTTGGCCGCGCCGACACCAGCCCCCGCTTGGCCGCGCCGGTCATTTACGCCCCAGAACACGCCCGACATCGCCCCGAGCCCAGCGGTGGCCAGCCCCGAGCGAAGATGTCGGTAGCGTGGGCTGGGGTGGAAATGACCGGCTGAAGGCGGCCAAGCGCGTCCGAGCGGAGCGAGGACAAATCAAACACCGCCAAGCGCGTCCGAGCGGAGCGAGGACAATCAGACACCGTGACGGTTGAGGAGTCGGGGGTTCGGCAACGGCCGAAGCCGCGTCGGTTCACGGTGCTGCTGCCCGTTGTCGGATTGATCGTCCTCAGTCTGTGCGGGTTGGGGGTGTTCGCGTACCTGACCGCCCGGGTGGGGTTGGTCGCCGAACTCATCGGGTTGGGCGCCGCGTTGCTGCCTGTCGTGCCTGTCGTCGCCGTGTTCCTGTGGATCGACCGGTGGGAGCCGGAGCCGGCCAAGCTGCTGTGGCTGGCGTTCACGTGGGGCGCGTTCGGGGCGACGTTGACCGCGCTGCTGATCAACAACACCGCCGCGGTCGTGGGCGACCTGCTGCTGGGGAAGGGCGGCGGGGACACGGTCAGCGCGGTGGTGTCCGCGCCGCTCATCGAGGAGGCCGCCAAGGGCGCCTTCGTGCTGGCGATCTTCCTGCGGCGGCGGCACGAGTTCGACGGGGTGGTGGACGGGATCGTCTACGGCGGGATGTGCGCCGCCGGGTTCGCGTTCACCGAGAACGTCTACTACTTCGGCCGGATCTTCGTCGAGCACGGATTCGGCCACACCGGTGTCATCGGCGCGTTCATCCTGCGCGGCGTGCTGGCCCCGTTCACCCATCCGTTGTTCACGGTGATGACCGGCATCGGCCTGGGTGTCGCGGCGACCACGACCAGACGCGGGATCCGGATCGCCGCTCCCATCGTCGGCTACGTGATCGCCGTCGGCCTGCACGCCCTGTGGAACGCCGCGGCGACGCTGGGCAACGCCAGGACGTTCCTGAACGTGTACTTCCTGATCATGGTCCCGGTGTTCGTCGGGGCCGCGGCGCTGGTCCACTGGGCGCGTAAGCGGGAGCAGCGGATCGTCGCGGCGGCCCTGCCCGAGTTCGTCCGGGAGGGCCTGGTCGCGGCGAGCGAGACAGAGCTGCTCGGCAGCCTGCGGCGGCGGCTGGAGTGGCGCCGGCGGATCCGTCGCAAGTACGGGCCGGTGGCCGCGCGGGCGGTCGCGGACTACCAGGTCACGGTCACCGAGTTGGCATTCGCGCGGGCCAGCCACAACGGCCGCGAAGAGGAGTACACGAACGCGGTCCGCGTGGCCCGCGCCACTGCGGTGCGGGCGGCGTCAGGACACTGACTACCCTCAAAGCTCGTCGCTGCCGCCAGGAGGAGATGACTTGCTATGAGCCGCCCCGCGCGCCTCGGAGTGGGCGTGGTGTCCGCCGGCCGGGTGGGTGTGGTGTTGGGTGCCGCCCTGGCCAGGGCCGGTCACGCCGTGGTCGCCGCGTCCGGGGTCTCCCGGGAGTCGGTCCGACGGGCCGAGGAGATGCTGCCGGGGGTGCCGCTGCTGCCGCCGGACGAGGTGGTGAGCAAGGCGGACCTGGTGCTGTTCGCGTTGCCCGACGACGCGCTGTCGGGGATGGTCCGCGGGCTCGCCGCGACCGGCTCGCTGCGGCCCGGACAGATCGTGGTGCACACGTCCGGCGCGTCCGGCGTCGAGGTCCTCGGCCCGGCCGCCGACCATGGCGCGTTGCCGCTGGCGCTGCATCCCGTGATGACGTTCACCGGCCGTCCGGAGGACCTGGACCGGCTGACGGCCTGCTCGATCGGGATCACCGCGGCCGACGGCGACGACACCGCGTGGAACGTGGGCGAGGCGCTCGTCGTGGAGATGGGCTCGGATCCCGTACGTGTCCCGTCCGCCGCCCGTCCGGCGTACCACGCGGCCTTGACGCACGGCGCGAACCACCTGATGACGTTGGTCGGCGACGCGGTGGAACTGTTGCGGCGGGCCGACATCGGCACACCCGAGCGGCTGATCGGCCCGCTGTTGTCGGCGGCACTGGACAACGCGCTGCGGCACGGCGACCGCGCGCTGACCGGCCCGGTCGCCCGCGGCGACGCCGGGACCGTCCGCAAACACATGGAAGTGTTGCGGGACAAGGCACCTGAGATGCTGCCGGCGTACCGGGAACTGGCCAGGCGGACGGCGTACCGCGCCGCCGACAGCGGACTGCTGCGCGCGGATCTCGCGCCGGACGTGTTCGACGCCATCAACGAGGAGCGCTGAGTGACCGCCACCCCCCAGTTCACCCGCGGCCGGCTGCACGTGCACAGTGACCCGCAGGACGTCGTCCGGGTCACCCGCGCGCTGCGGGCGACCGGCAACAAGATCGTGCTCGTGCCGACCATGGGCGCCCTGCACGCCGGCCACCGCGAGCTGATCAGGCGCGCCCGCAACATCCCGAACACCATCCTGGTGGTGTCCATCTTCGTGAACCCGTTGCAGTTCGGGCCGAACGAGGACCTGTCGCGCTACCCGCGGCCGTTGGAGGCGGACCTGGCGGCCTGCGCCGAGGAGCGCGTGGAGATCGTGTTCACGCCTGAGCCGCACCACATGTACCCGCCGGGCTCGCAGGTGACTGTCCACCCTGGACCGTTGGGTGCCGAGCTGGAGGGGGCTGTGCGGCCGGGGCACTTCGAGGGTGTGCTCACGGTCGTGGCCAAGCTGTTCAACATCGTGCGGCCGGACTACGCGATGTTCGGCGAGAAGGACTACCAGCAGCTCGTGCTGGTCCGGCGGATGGCCGCGGACCTGGACATGGAGACCAGGGTGGTCGGGGTGCCGATCGTGCGCGAGTCCGACGGGCTGGCGATGTCGTCCCGGAACGTGTACCTGAACGAGGCTGAACGCCGGAGCGCGGTCGCGTTGTCCGCGGCGCTCACCGCCGGCGCGCACGCGGGGCGTGAGGGAGTGGAAGCGGTACGGAAGGCCGCCCTCGCGGTCCTGGCCGGCCACCCCGAGGTCGCGGTGGACTACCTCGAGGTACGGGACCCCGAGCTCGCCGACCCGGGCGAGCAGGGCGCGGCGCGGCTGCTGGTCGCGGCCAAGGTGGGGACCACCAGGCTGATCGACAACACCGGGTTGTGGCTGGGCGAACCGCCCGAGCCCGACCAGTAGAGGGGGTCTGTCCATGCTGCGCACGATGCTGAAGTCCAAGATCCACCGGGCCACGGTCACCCAGGCCGACCTGCACTACGTGGGGTCGCTCACGGTCGACGCGGACCTGATGGACGCGGCCGACCTGCTGGCCGGCGAGCAGGTCACGGTCGTCGACGTGACCAACGGCGCCCGCCTGGAGACGTACGTCATCGAAGGCGAGCGGGGCACCGGCGTGCTCGGCATCAACGGCGCCGCGGCGCACCTCGTCCACCCGGGTGACCTGGTGATCGTGATCGCGTACGGGATCATGGACAACGCCGAGGCGGCCGCGTTCCGGCCGAAGGTCGTGTTCGTGGACGGCGAGAACAAGGTCGTGTCCCTGGACGACGACCCGGCGTACGTGCCCGAGGACTCCGGTCTGACCAGCGGCGGCGTCGTCGCTGAGACCGCCGACGCCGCGAAGCTGGACGCGCTGCTGATGCTCGATCCCGCAAGCAGATCTTCGGGCCTCCAGCCTGAGAACAATTCGAGGTAGCGAGTGCTGTTCGCGATCGACGTCGGCAACACCAACATCGTCCTTGGCCTGTACGACGGCCCGACGCTGGTCCACGACTGGCGGATGCGCACCGACGCGCGGATGACCGCGGACGAGTTGGCCCTGACCATGCGTGGCCTGCTCGGCGCGGACGCGGACAAGGTCACGGCTGTGTCGGCGCTGTCCACAGTCCCGGCCGTGCTGCGGGAGTTGCGGGTGATGCTGGCCCGCTACTACGACAACGTGCCGAAGCTGATCGTGGAGCCAGGAGTGCGCACGGGTGTGCCGCTGCTGGTGGACAACCCGAAGGAGGTCGGCGGCGACCGGGTGATCAACACGCTCGCCGCGCACCACCTGTACAGCACGGCGTGTGTGGTGGTGGATTTCGGGACGTCCACGAACATCGACGTGATCTCCGCGCGGGGCGAGTTCCTCGGCGGGGTGTTCGCGCCCGGCATCGAGATCTCGGTGGACGCGTTGGCCGCACGCGCGGCCGCGCTACGCAAGGTCGAGGTCGTCCGGCCGAGGTCGGTGATCGGCAAGAACACCGTGGAGTGCCTGCAGTCCGGGATCCTGTACGGCTTCACCGGCCAGGTCGACGGGCTGGTCCGGCGGATCGTCCGTGAGCTGCACGACCAGGGCCACGAGAAGGACGGGCCGGTCACGGTGATCGCGACCGGCGGCCTGGCCCCGGTGGTGGTGGCCGAGTCGGAGACGATCCAGCACCACCACCCGGACCTGACCCTGCTCGGCCTGCGCCTGGTCTTCGAACGCAACCAACGCTAGCGACGGCGGGTTTTCACGGCGATCGTGCGGAGTGGCAGGTCGAACTCGCCGTTCGCGGTCTCCGGCTGGGCTTTCAGGTAGGTCAGCAGCCGGGTCAGCGCCGCGGTCCGGTCCGCTTCGCTCGCCACCAGCATGTGCGAGTGGGTCGCGACCGTCGCGGCCAGGCTTTCCGCGGTACGGCGGAAGGAGTGGTCGAACGTGTCCCGTTCGAACGGGCCGAACAGGGGGTGGCCGTCCGGCAGCGGGCCTTGGGACGTGGTGCGGCTGACGCCGGTGCGGACCAGTTCCTCGTAGCGCGCGACCCAAGGGACGTCGGGGTTCTCGTAGTTCCAGAACGCGCCGAGCATGCCGCCGGGCCGGAGCACGCGGCCGATCTCGTCGAGCGCCTTGGCCACGTCGAACCAGTGGAACGCCTGGCCGACCAGGACGGCGTCGACCGATCCGGCCGGCAACGGGATGTCCTCGGCCGTCCCGGTCATCGCCTCAGCCTCGGGAAATCGTTTACTCAGCTCGGCCAGCATCTCGGCGTCCGGCTCGACGGCGGTCACCCGTAGACCGCGCGCGAGCAGGGACTGGGTGAGTTTCCCCGTTCCCGCGGCCAGATCGAGGACGTTCTCGGTGCCCTTGCCGAGTACCCAGCCGATCGCGGCGTCGGGATAGTCCGGCCGGTGTTCGGCGTAGGCAGCGGCCTGCGCGCCGAAGGACGCGGCCCGGCGGGCGTGCAGCTCTGCGTCGGGATTGGTCACCCTGCCCAACGTAGAGGTAACCCGTTGGCAGCCGCATACCACTTTTCCGTACGCTTTACGTCCGTGACTGAGCAGCACGAATCGCACGAGTTGGAACCCGACGAGCTACCCGAGCAGATGCGTGTCCGCCGGGAGAAGCGGGAACGGCTGCTCGCGGAGGGTAAGCAGCCCTATCCGGTGGAACTGCCGCGCACGCACTCCCTCGCCGAAGTGCGCGCGACACATTCCGACCTTCCGCCCGAATCGTCCACCGGCGATGTGGTCGGCGTCACCGGTCGGGTGATGTTCATCCGGAACACCGGCAAGCTCTGCTTCGCCACCCTCCGGGAAGGCGACGGAACCGAACTGCAGGCGATGCTGAGCCTTCGCGAGGTCGGCGAGGAAGCGCTTTCCGCCTGGAAGTCGGACGTCGATCTGGGTGATCACGTTTTCGTGCACGGCGAAGTGGTGACGTCCAAGCGCGGCGAGCTGTCGGTGATGGCCGACGAGTGGCGGATGGCCGCGAAGGCGTTGCGGCCACTGCCGAACTCCTACAAGGCGTTGGCCGAGGAAACTCGTATTCGGCAGCGTTATGTCGACCTCATCATGCGGCCGGAAGCCCGCGACATGGTCCGCAACCGGGCGGCGGTCATCCGATCATTGCGGGAAAGCTTCCACCGGCGCGGGTTCACCGAGGTCGAAACGCCGATGTTGCAGACCCTGCACGGCGGTGCGACCGCTCGTCCGTTCGTGACCCACTCGAACGCCTTCGACACCGAGCTGTATCTCCGGATCGCGCCCGAGCTGTACCTGAAGCGGTGCGTGGTCGGCGGGATCGAGAAGGTGTTCGAGATCAACCGAAACTTCCGCAATGAGGGCAGCGATTCCTCACATTCGCCGGAGTTCGCGATGCTGGAGTTCTACCAGGCTTACGGCACATACGACTCGATGGCGGTACTGAGCCGTGAGCTGGTCCAGGAGGCCGCGGACACCGTTTTCGGCGGCCAGGTGGTCACGTGGGCGGACGGTACCGAGTACGACCTTTCCGGTGAATGGTCGTCGCTGACAATGTACGGCTCGTTGTCCGAGGCCCTCGGCGAGCCGGTCACGCCGGCGACGTCGGTCGAGGAACTGCGCAAGCACGCCGACGGACACGACCTGGAGGTGGCCCCCGACCTCGGGCACGGCAAGCTGGTCGAGGAGCTGTGGGAGCACCTGGTCGGCAACGGCCTGACCGCGCCCACTTTCGTCCGGGATTTCCCGGTGGAGACTTCGCCGCTGACCCGTGAGCACCGCGACACGCCCGGGGTGGCCGAAAAGTGGGATCTCTACATCCGTGGTTTCGAGCTCGGCACCGGATACTCCGAGCTGGTCGATCCGGTCGTCGAACGGCAAAGGCTGACCGATCAGGCCAGGTTGGGCGCTGCCGGCGACGATGAGGCGATGCGGTTGGACGAGGACTTTCTGCGCGCACTGGAGTACGGAATGCCGCCCAGTGGTGGAGTCGGAATCGGGATCGACCGCCTGTTGATGGCACTGACCGGACTGGGCATCAGGGAGACGATCCTGTTCCCGATCGTTCGGCCGGAATGAAACAGGCGGGTTCGGCTGGTTGAAAGTCGTCGATTTGCGCTACCGTACGCGTACAGAGTATTGATTGCATGCCGGGCACGCGAGCTATCCGCACCAGCATTCTTCTCTAGGAGGCGACGTATGGCGCAGAAGGTCACCGTGACCCTCGTCGACGACATTGACGGTTCAGAGGCCGAGGAGACCCTCGAGTTCGGGCTGGACGGCGTTTCGTACCAGATCGACCTGTCCGGGGGCAATGCTGAGAAGCTCAGGTCGGTGCTGAGCGACTACGTGGATCACGCGCGTCGTTCCGGTGGCCGAAAGCGTGCGCCCGGAAGGCCGCCGGTGACCGGCCGGCCGCCCCGGACCGCGGCCGTTGACCGCGACCAGAACCAGGCTATTCGGGAGTGGGCGCGGAAGAAGGGATACAAAGTATCCGACCGCGGCCGTATCCCGAAGGAAGTCACCGAGGCGTACCACAACAACCGGGATTGAGTTACCGCCTCGAAACCGAAGGCTTTACCGGCCCGTGGCCCCGCCACGGGCCTTTTTACGGCCTGACCTGCCCTTGGTCGTCGGTTAGGCTTGCCTAACTGAGGACAGGCTATGCTGCTGGGGTGGCTGGAGGCATGCAGGTGGAGACCCCGGTGCGGTTACGCGCGAGCGGGGTCGGGCTCGGGTACGGCGAGCGACTGGTGGTCGACGACCTCGACCTGGACGTGCCGCAGGGCACGGTCACGTCGGTGATCGGCCCGAACGGCTGCGGCAAGTCGACGCTGCTGCGCGCGCTGGGTCGGCTCCTGTCGCCCCGGTCGGGTGAAGTGCTGCTGGACGGCAAACGGATCGACAAGCTGCCGACCAAGCAGGTCGCGCGGACCGTCGGCCTCCTGCCGCAGACCCCGTCCGCGCCGGACGGCCTCACCGTGGCCGACCTGGTCGCCCGCGGCCGGCACCCGCACCAGACCTGGTACCGGCAGTGGTCGGTGGAGGACGAGGCCGCGGTGACCGACGCGCTGAAGCTCACCGGCATGGACGAGCACGCCCAGCGCGTCGTCGACGAACTGTCCGGCGGGCAGCGGCAGCGCGCGTGGATCTCGATGACCCTGGCCCAGGGGACCGACCTGCTGCTGCTCGACGAGCCGATCACGTACCTCGACCTGGCCCACCAGGTGGACGTGCTCGACCTGGTCCAGCACCTGCACGCCACCCGCGGCACGACCGTCGTCATGGTGTTGCACGACCTGAACCTCGCGGCGAGGTACTCCGATCGGCTGGTGGCCATGCGGGCGGGTCACATCGTCGCCCACGGCGACCCGCACGACGTGCTCACCGAGGACCTGCTGCGGGACGTGTTCGACCTGGACGCCAAGATCCTGACGGATCCGGTGGCCGGCACGCCGATGGTCATCCCGATCGGCTCCCGCCATAGGGTTTGATGGCAGTGTTCGATTGTCCTCGCTTCGCTCGGACGGCTTGGCCGCCTGAAGCCGGTCATTTCCACCCCAGCCCACGCGACCGACATCTTCGCTCGGGGCTGGCCGCCGCTGGGCTTGGGGCGATGTCGGGCGTGTTCTGGGGCGTAAATGACCGGCGCGGCCAAGCGGGGGCTGGTGTCGGCGTGGCCAGGCGGGCCTCCTTGAGTTGCCTGCCGTGTATGTCTGGTCATCGGTTGGTCGGCTGATCTGAACGGGTGATTGTGTGACCGCGGTCACGCGGGTGTGGGGCCGTGTTCGCGGACAGCGGACACGTTCCATCTTCCGGAATCCGAACCCGTGTCCGCACGTTGTAAGGGATGTTGGGGATGACGGTGACCTGCGCAGCGGGTCTGTCACCAATCTGTGGTCGCGCGTGGCACTGAGCGCGATGGGCTGGGCGACTACAGTGGTCCTACGGTGCTGAATCCACCAAGCGGGAAAACTTCGGTGGGATTAGGGCCGCCGGCGCAGCAGTCAGGGAGTGCGAATGTTCGAGAGGTTCACCGACCGCGCGAGGCGGGTGGTTGTCCTGGCCCAGGAAGAGGCCCGGATGCTCAACCACAACTACATCGGCACCGAGCACATCCTCCTGGGCTTGATCCACGAGGGTGAGGGTGTCGCGGCGAAGGCGCTCGAGTCGCTGGGGATCGCGTTGGAGGGCGTGCGGCAGCAGGTCGAGGAGATTATCGGCCAGGGTCAGCATGCGCCGAGTGGGCATATCCCCTTCACGCCTCGGGCGAAGAAGGTGTTGGAGCTGTCGCTGCGGGAGGCGTTGCAGCTTGGGCACAACTACATCGGGACGGAGCACATCCTGCTCGGGTTGATCCGGGAGGGTGAGGGTGTGGCCGCGCAGGTGCTGGTCAAACTCGGCGCTGATTTGAACCGGGTCCGCCAGCAGGTGTTGCAGCTCCTGTCGGGGTATCAGGGTAAGCCGGAGGCTGAGCCGGGCGCTCGGGGTGAGGGCACGCCGTCCTCGTCGCTGGTGTTGGACCAGTTCGGCCGCAACCTCACGGCCAGTGCCCGGGAGGGCAAGCTGGATCCGGTGATCGGTCGCTCGAAGGAGATCGAGCGGGTGATGCAGGTGCTGTCGCGGCGCACGAAGAACAACCCGGTGTTGATCGGTGAGCCCGGGGTGGGTAAGACCGCGGTGGTTGAGGGTTTGGCGCAGATGGTGGTCAAGGGCGAGGTGCCCGAGACGTTGAAGGACAAGCAGCTGTACACCCTGGACCTGGGTTCTCTGGTCGCCGGGTCGCGGTATCGGGGTGATTTCGAGGAGCGCCTGAAGAAGGTGTTGAAGGAGATCCGGACCCGCGGGGACATCATCCTGTTCATCGACGAGATCCACACGCTGGTGGGTGCGGGGGCGGCGGAGGGTGCGATCGACGCGGCGTCGATTTTGAAGCCGATGTTGGCGCGGGGTGAGTTGCAGACCATCGGGGCGACCACGTTGGAGGAGTACCGCAAGTACGTGGAGAAGGATCCCGCGTTGGAGCGGCGGTTCCAACCGATCCAGGTGGGTGAGCCGAACCTGGAGCACACCATCGAGATCCTCAAGGGCCTGCGGGACCGCTACGAGGCCCACCACCGGGTCTCCATCACCGACGGCGCCCTGGTGCAGGCGGCGACGTTGGCGGATCGGTATATCAATGACCGGTTCCTGCCGGACAAGGCGATCGATTTGATCGATGAGGCGGGGGCGCGGATGCGGATCCGGCGGATGACCGCGCCGCCGGATTTGCGGGAGTTTGACGAGAAGATCGCGGATGTGCGTCGGGAGAAGGAGTCGGCGATCGACGCGCAGGACTTCGAGCGGGCGGCGAAGTTGCGGGATCAGGAGAAGCAGCTGCTGGGGCAGAAGTCCGAGCGGGAGAAGCAGTGGAAGGACGGCGACCTGGATGTGGTCGCCGAGGTGGACGAGGAGCAGATCGCCGAGGTGCTGGCGCACTGGACCGGGATCCCGGTGTTCAAGCTGACCGAGGAGGAGACCACCCGGCTGTTGCGGATGGAGGACGAGGTCCACAAGCGGATCATCGGCCAGGAGGAGGCGGTCAAGGCCGTCTCCAAGGCGATCCGCCGGACCCGCGCCGGGTTGAAGGACCCGAAGCGGCCGTCCGGGTCGTTCATTTTCGCTGGCCCGTCCGGGGTGGGCAAGACCGAGCTGTCCAAAGCCCTCGCCAATTTCTTGTTCGGTGAGGACGACGCGCTGATCCAGATCGACATGGGCGAGTTCCACGACCGGTACACCGCGTCCCGGCTGTTCGGTGCCCCTCCGGGGTATGTCGGGTATGAGGAGGGCGGTCAGCTGACCGAGAAGGTGCGGCGTAAGCCGTTCTCGGTGGTGCTGTTCGACGAGATCGAGAAGGCCCACCAGGAGGTCTACAACACCCTCCTGCAGGTCCTGGAAGACGGCCGGTTGACTGATGGTCAGGGCCGGACGGTGGACTTCAAGAACACGGTGATCATTTTCACGTCGAACCTGGGTACCCAGGACATCTCCAAGGCGGTGTCGTTGGGGTTCGCCGGTGGTGGTGAGCAGTCGAACAACTACGACCGGATGAAGCAGAAGGTCCTGGATGAGCTGAAGAAGCATTTCCGGCCGGAGTTCCTCAACCGGATCGATGACATCGTGGTGTTCCACCAGCTGACCCGGGAGGAGATCATCAAGATGGTGGATTTGATGATCACCAGGGTGGAGGGTCAGCTGCGCAACAAGGACATGGCGTTGGAGTTGACCGACAAGGCGAAGGCCCTGTTGGCGCAGCGTGGGTTCGACCCGGTGTTGGGTGCCCGGCCGTTGCGGCGGACGATCCAGCGGGAGATCGAGGACCAGCTCTCGGAGAAGATCCTGTTCGGCGAGGTCGAACCCGGCCAGATCGTGCTCTGCGACGTGGAAGGCTGGGAAGGCGAAGGCACCGCCGACGACAAGGCCCACTTCGTCTTCCGCGGCACGTCCAAGCCACGCAACGTGCCGGACTCACCCCCGGTCGACCTGGCGACATCCGCCAGCGCCAGCGACGCCGTCGAAGGCCTGGAGGACTGATCCAGTAGTTCGTACGCACACGAAGAGGGGCGGCTCCCGCGAGGGAACCGCCCCTCTTCGTGTGCGCGGGTGACAAACTGACATCTGGGAAGCTGGACACATGCGGGTTGCGATGTTGGGGCCGCTCAGCCTTCGGGACGCCGCCGACCGGGAGATCGAGGTCGGCGGGATCCGGCTGCGCATGCTGCTGGTCCGGCTCGCGCTGGACGCCGGCCGGATCGTGCCGAACGAGTCCCTGATCGACGGCCTGTGGGGCGAGCGGCCACCGGTCGACGCGACGAACGCCTTGCAGTCGTTGGTGTCCAGGCTGCGCAAGGCCGGGATCGCCAAGCAGTTGGAGTCCCATTCGATCGGCTATTCGTTGGCCGCCACCGATGTGGACGTGCACACGTTCGAGCGGCTGGCCGCCGAGGGGGGCCGGCTGCTGCGCGAGGGCCAGACCAACCGGGCTGCCGAAGTCCTCAGGGAGGCGCTGGACTTGTGGCGCGGGCCGGCGCTGGTGGACGTCGCCGACGCGCCCTTCGCCGGGCCCACGGTCGCCCGGCTCGCGGAGCAACGGCTGACCGCCCTTGAGGATCGTGTTGACGCCGACATCCGGCGCGGCCGGGACGCCGACGTGATCGTCGAGCTGTACGCGCTCACCCGGGAGCATCCGCTGCGGGAACGCCTGGCGGGCCTGCTGATCCAGGCCCTGCACGGGGTCGGCCGGCAGGCGGACGCGATCAACGCGTTCGAGACCGTGAAACGTGCCCTCGCCGACGAGCTCGGTGTCGATCCCGGGCCGCAGCTGCGGGAGATCCACCTGGCCGTGCTACGGGAGAAGCCGGCGAAGACGCCCGGCACGGCCCTGCCCGCCCAGTTGACCAGCTTTGTCGGGCGGCACACCGAACTGGCTGAGCTGGGCAAGGTCGACGACCGGCTGGTCACGTTGGTCGGTCCGGGCGGTGTCGGCAAGACCCGGCTGGCGACCGAGGCCGCCGGCCGGGTGACCGGGCGGGTCTGGTTCGTGCACCTCGCCGGCCTGCGGGAGGCCGTCGACGTTCCGGTCGCGCTCGCCGCCGCGCTCGGCCTGGGCGACATCCGGGTGCCCGACGGGCCTGGCATATGGACCATCAAGACCATGGACGTGACCACGCGCCTGGTGGACGCCCTGAAGAACCGCGCGGACCTGGTGGTGCTGGACAACTGTGAGCACCTGATCTCGGCGGCGGCGAACCTGGCGGACACGCTGTTGGCCGGCTGCCCGACGCTGCGGATCATGGCCACCAGCCGGGAACCCCTTGCCATCACCGGGGAAACGCTTGTGCCGGTGGGGCCGCTGGACCTGCCGGACGAGCAGGCGTCGCCCGACCAGGCGATGGAACGGGCCGCGGTCCGGCTGTTCCTGGACCGGGCGGTCGCGGTCCGGCCCGGGTTCACTGTGGACGAGCACAACGTCGCGGCGGTGGTGGCGATCTGCCGCCAGCTGGACGGGCTGCCGCTGGCGTTGGAACTGGCCGCGGCGCGGCTGCGGTCGATGACGGTCGGGCAGGTCGTGGAACGCTTGGACGACCGGTTCCGGCTGTTGACCGGCGGCAGCCGGACGTCCCTGCCACGCCACCAGACGCTGGGCGCGGTGGTCGAGTGGAGCTGGGGTCTGCTGAGCGAGCCGGAACGGACGCTCGCCGGCCGGCTCTCGGTGTTCGCCACCGGGGCCACTTTGGAAGCGGTGACCGCGGTCTGCGCGGGTGACGACCTGCCGTCGGCCGATGTGTTGTACGTGTTGGCGTCCCTGGTGGAGAAGTCGCTCGTCGAAGCCATCGAAGGCGCAGACGGTGTGCCCAGATACCGGATGCTGCAGACCGTCCGGGCGTTCGCCGCCGCCCGGCTCGTCGACGCGGACGAGGTCCGGGCCAGGTTCACCGGGTACATGCTGGCCATGATCGAGGAGCTCGAACCGAAGCTGCGCGGCCCGGACCAGCTCGGCCATCTGGCCACAATGGACGCTGACCGGCAGAACATCCTTGCCGCGCTGCGGATCGCGGTCGACCGCGGTGACGGCGACACGTCGTTCCGGATCGGCGCCGCGTGGACGTGGTACTGGCTGTTGCGCCAGGGCGCGTTCGCCGACATGTCGTCGGAGCACTCGTTGCCGTTGGAACGCATGAAGTCGCTCGCCGCGCAGGCTCCACCGGACGCCCAGGCGGCCGTGCGGATCCTGGAGATGGCAGGAGATCTCGGCATCCCGGACCGTCCGCTCGTGGTCGAGATGATCGACGTGTGCCGCGAACTGGGGCCGGGGTCGCGCTATCCCGTGCTGGTCCTGCTGGAGCCGATCGCGAACTTGCTTGCGGGCGACCATGCCGAGGCGGTGGCGTCCCTCGCGCGCACCCTTCGCAACCGGGATCCCTGGGTGCGTGCCGCGGTCGCGTCCTGTGCCGCGATGATCGTGATCAACCTGGGCGATCTCGACCGGGCCGAGCGGTGGTTCCGGCACGGCGTCCGCGCGTTTCGCCGGCTCGGCGACCGGTGGGGGCTGATGCTGAGCCTGTCCGGCCTGGGTGAGATCAAGTCGATCCGCGGTGACATCACCGGCGCGATCGCGGACATGACCGAGTCCGCGAAGCTGGAGGCCGAGATGGGGCCATTGTCGAACCCGCCGATGACCTGTGCCCGGATCGCCGAACAACTCCACCGCGCCGGGGATCTCGACGGCGCCGAGCGTGAGCTCATGCAGGTGTTGCGGATCAGCGAGGAACTGGTCCAGCCCACGGTCACCGTCGCCATCCGCTGCCGGCTCGGTGCGGTCGCCAGGGCTCGCGGCGACCTGGTGGCGGCCAGGGAGCACCTCGTGGTGGCCAGGGAGATCGCGGAGGCACTGGGGCACACCTTGACCGACAACCTGGTGTCCTGGGTCGACTGCGTGGAGATGTGGGTGCTGGCCGACGAGGGCAGGGTGGCCGAGGCCCGTGCGCTCGGCCGTTCGGCCCTGTCCGCGATCCAGAGCGGCTTCATGGCCGACAACCAGGGCACCGCCTCCGTGGGTGAGGCGTTGGCGGCCGCGGCGGCGGCCGACGGCGACCTGCCGCTGGCGGCCCGGTTGCTGGGCGTCAGCGCGGCCGTGCGGGGCGCCGTGGACCGCGGGTCGCCAGCCATCCGAGATCTGATGTCCCGGTTCGGCGAACCGGAACGGCAGGCGATGGCCGAGGCCCAACGGCTTCCCCAAGCCGAAGCGCTCGCGTGGTTGTACGCCTAGCTCACCCGGCGGCGGTAGGCGCGCATGGCCAACGGGTAGAACACGACGACGAACCCGACCATCCACGCCAGGGCGCCGAACAGCGGACCCGACACCGGGCCGCCGTTGAGCAGGCCGCGGTTCACCTCGGTCAGCAACGTCACCGGGTTGACGTCGGTGAACGCCTGCAGCCAACCAGGCAGCGTCGACGTCGGCACGAACACGTTGCTGGCGAACGTCAATGGCAGGATGAACGCGATCAACGCCCCCGGCACCGCCTGCGGCGACTTCACCAGCATCCCGACGAGCACCGACACCCAGCACAGGCACAGGCCGAACGCGATCATCAGCAGCAGGTCCAGCACGGCCGACAACGGGTCGGTGTGGATCCGGAACCCCAGGATCATCCCGAACACCAACATGATGATCAGTGACGTGGCATAGCGGATCACGTCGCCGAACACCGCGCCGAGCAGCGGCGCCGACCGGGCGATCGGCAGGCTGCGGAACCGGTCGAACACGCCCTTGCTGATGTCCGTGCACAGCGCGACACCGATGCCGAGGCTGGCGAACAGGGTGGTCTGCACCATCACGCCGGGCAGCAGCAGCTGCAGGTAGGCGTCCCGGTCGCCGCCGCCGATCGCGCCGCCGAACAGGTACGTGAACATGACCAGCATCAGGATCGGCTGCAGGGTGACGTCGATCAGCTGCTCGGGGTTCTTGCGGATCTTGCGGACGCTCCTGGCGGACAGCGTGAGCCCGTGCTGGATCGTCCTCAGTGGACCGATGTGGTTCGGTGCGACGGCGGTGGTCACGGCGCGGCTCCTTCGCGGTCGCCGGTGATGGCCAGGAACGCCTCGTCCAGGCTGGGCAGCCGGAGCGCCAGCTCGTCCACGGTGATGCCGGCCTCGTCCAGCTTTCTGACCAATGTGGACAGCAACATCGGGTCGCCGGCCGGGGTGGTGAACAGGCCCGTGTCGTCGTCGCGGACCGGTGGCACGCCGGTGAGATCGACCAGGATCCGTTCGGTCGCGGCCATGTCACTGGCCAGCGTGGGCCGGACCTGCAGGGTCTGCCCGCCGGTCTTGCGCTTCAGCTCGTCCGGGCGGCCGTCGGCGACCACCTTGCCGTGGTCGAACACGGTGATCCGGTCGGCCAGCTGGTCGGCCTCCTCCAGGTACTGCGTGGTCAGCAGGACCGTGACCCCGTCGCGGACGAGCTTGCGGACGATGTCCCAGACCTCGTTGCGGGCGTGCGGGTCCAGGCCGGTGGTCGGCTCGTCCAGGTACAGCACCCGCGGCCGGCCGACCAGGCTGGACGCCAGGTCGATCCGCCTGCGCATACCGCCCGAGTACGTCTTGACCGACCGGTCGGCCGCGTCGGTCAGCTCGAACTGGTCCAGCAGTTCGCTGGCGCGGGCCCGCGCGGCCGGCTTGGGCATCTCCAGCAGACGGCCGATCATCACCAGGTTCTCCCGGCCGGACAGGTCCTCGTCCACGGACGCGTACTGGCCGGTCAGCCCGATCAGCTGGCGCACCGCGACGGACTGTCGGACCACGTCGAACCCGCCCACGCGGGCGTGCCCGGCGTCGGGTCGCAGCAGTGTCGCCAGGATCCGGACGGCAGTCGTCTTGCCCGCGCCGTTCGGCCCCAGCACACCGAGGATCTTGCCGGTGGGCACGACCAGGTCGACACCGCCGAGCGCGGTCGTCTCGCCGAATCGTTTCACCAGGCCCTCGGCCTCGATGGCGTTGTCTTCTCCTGACATGGTGGCCACTGTGCCCAGCCACGCTGCCAGGCCACGCACAACGCACTGTCAGTCAAGTTCGGGCAAGCTGAGTGTGTGACAGCGACAGCCACCCGGGCGGACGAGCAACCCGCGAGACCCCGGCCAGGGGGCCGCAAGGGGATGATCCTGCTGGTCATCCCCAGTGTGCCGTTCCTGGCGTTCGCGTTTCTCCGGCTGTTCGGGGTGGGCGGCAACCGGTACATCGTCGCGGCGATCGCCCTGACCCCGTACGTCGCCGCGGTCGGGCTGGTACTCGGCGTGATCGGGCTGCTGATGCGCCGGTGGGTCTTCGGCGGGATCGTGATGGGCGTCGCCCTGATCACCGCGGCGGCCGTGGCGCCCAGGATGATCTCGCACTCCCAACCGGAGGCGCACGGCCCGAAGCTCGCGGTGATGAGCGCGAACATGTACTTCGGCCAGGCGGACCCGATCGCCATCGTGACTATGGTCAGGGACAACAACGTCGACGCGCTCAGCCTGCAGGAGCTCACCCCGGACGCGGTCGACCGCCTGCACCGGGCCGGCCTCAACGCGTTGTTGCCGTACCAGCTGTTCCAGCCGCTGAGTGGCGGCTCCGGGTCCGGGCTGGCGTCGAAGTACCCGTTGACGCAGGAGGAGATCACCCCGCCGGCGGTGATGGCGCAGCCGGCCGCGGTCATCGACCTGCCCGGCCTGATCGACCCGGACATTCAGGTCGTGCACGCGCTGCCCGGGGTGATCGACGCGGTGATCTGGAAGCAGGAGCTGGACCGGCTGCCGCCGCCGGCGTTCAAGGTCCGGCCCCGGCTGCTGGTCGGCGACTTCAACGGCACGCTGGACCACCCGGGCCTGCGCAAGCTGACCGACCTCGGGTACGTCGACGCGGCCGAGCGGCGCGGCGCTGGGCTGACGCCGACGTGGCCGGCCGGGCTGTGGCCGCCGCCGGTCACCATCGACCACGTCTTCGTCGACAACCGCGCCGCGATCGACGACTACCGAGTGGTGGACTTGCCCGGCAGCGACCACCGGGCGGTGCTGGCGTGGATCACGCTGCCGAACTGACTCGCTTGTCCAATTCGGACAGTGCGGCGAGCGCGCCCATGGCGAGCGGCACACCCCGGCCGTGCCGGACTTCCGGCTCCCGTGGGTTGATCCGGATCAGCGCGCCGGTCCGGGCCGAGGCCAGTTCGGACATCCGGCGCACGGTCGGCACGGCGTGTCCCGCGCCGATCTCGATCACCACCAGGTCCGCCTGGGCCGCCCGCCATTTCGAGACGCTCGCCAGGATCGCTTCGCTGCGCGTGGGATCCCAGTCGTAGTCACCGAACATCAGGATGTTGGGCCGGGCCAAGCCGGCGCATCCGGGGCACGCGGGCAGGTCGCCGGTGGCGCGCATGGTCTCCTGGTCGACCGGCACATCGACGGTGACCGGCCAGATCGGATGTCCACAGTGGTCGAAACACTGCAGGTGGTGGATCGACCCGTGCACCTCGGCCACATGCTCCGCCGGAAATCCCGCGTACTGGAACTGTCCATCCACATTGGACGTGAACACCCGGATGGGCCGGCCCCAGCCGGTCAGTATCCGGAAGCCCTGGTGTGGCACGGTTTCCCGGTACAGGTTGAGCCGATGGCCGTAGAATCCCCATGCCAACGGCGGATCCTCGGCGAAGTGCACCGGGTCGGCCAGCTCGACGAACCGCAGGCCGAGCCGGGCGTACGGCGGGTACGCGTGCCAGAACCCTTCGTCACCACGGAAATCCGGCAGTCCTGAGTCGACGCCCATGCCCGCGCCCGCGCACACCAGGACCGCCCCGGCGCGTTCGATCAGGTCGGCCGCCTGGTCCAGGTCATTCACCGGCCGCGATGTGCTGCACGACCTCGAACTCCAGCAGGCTCGCCCCGGTCGCCACCGGCTTCGGCCGGCCTTCGCCGCCGTGCTGGCCCCGACCCCGCGCCCAGGCCTGGAAGTCCTCCTCGGTCTCCCACCGCGTGTACACGAAGTACCTGTTCTCGCCCGCGACCGGCCGCAGCAGGTTGAACTCAAGGAAGCCAGGGGAGTCTTTCACCGAGGCCGCCCGCGCGGCGAACCGCTTCTCCAGTTCGGGCCCAGCACCCTCGGGCACCTCGATCGCGTTGATCTTCACCACTGCCATGCGTCCCAGTGTAGGTCGGGTCTCGACGTCCCCGTCCGCGATAGCCGGGCCGAGGTGGTCCCTGGCGCCACCGCCGAAACGCCCGAATACAACTAAGGTATTGGGGCGCTCCTGCGGCGACGCCAGGAACCACCTCGATCCCAGCTCTCATCGAACGGGGACGTCGAGACCCGACCTAGGGACCCGGCATGATGTGCCGGGTGGCTCACGTGGTGGCGGTGTACTTCGACGATGGGGCCGACCGTGCGGTTCGGGCCCTGTGGCGTCGGCTCGACCAGGCTGGTGCCGGCGGGGAGCGCGTCATGCCGCCGCACGTCACGTTCGCCATGGCCAAATCGATCCCGCGCGCGGCCAGGGACGCGCTCCGGCACGAACTGCGCACGCTCGCGATCCCGAACCTGTGGCTGTCGAACCTCGGCACGTTCCCGAACACCAACAACGTCCTGATGCTGGGCGCGATCGTGGACGCCGAGTTGCTGGCCGTGCACTCGGCCGTCCATGACGTGCTCGCCGGCCGGGTCCAGTCGCCGCACGCGTACTACCTGCCCGGCTCGTGGGTGCCGCACTGCACGCTGGCGATGGGTGTCACGCATCCGCAGATGGTCGACGGGTTCGCCGCGTTGCACCCGGTCGACCGGATCGAGGCCGGTGTCGACCAGGTCGTGATCTACGACACGCAGTCCGGGGACACCGAGACGATCAGGTGAGCGAGGACAGGAACGCCTCCACCGCGCCCCGGTAGAAGTCCGGCCGGTCCCGGTGGATGACGTGCCCGGCGCCGGGGACCACGACGTGCTTGCCGCCGCCCGGCGCACGGACCGGCATCTGGCTCATCTGGCCGGGCGGGTTCGTGCCGTGTTCGCCTTCCAGCACGAGCATGGGGCACTGGACCTTGTCCACGAGCGGCCAGTAGTCCGTCTCGCCCCATTCGCCCGCGATGACGAAGAGCCGGTCGATGTCGGCGATCAGGTGGTAGCCGTCGGCGCGTTCCTCGAAACATTCGACGAAGTAGTCGCCGTAGTCGCCGAAGAACTCCTTGACGTGCGCCAACGACTGGAACGGCGTGGGCCACGCGTCGAAGACCGCCCGCCACACGTCGCCTGTCCGGCCGCGCAGGTCGGGCACCATGTCCTCCACGACGATGCCCTTGACCAGGTCCGGATGGGTCGCGGCGAGGGCCCAGGCGTGCAGCCCGCCCATCGAGTGGCCGATGACCACCGACGGCCCGAGGTCCCGGACGACGGCTGCCGCGTCTTCGACGAAGTCCTCGGTCCGTCCTTCCTGCACCGGGTTCCGGCCGTGCGCGCGGGCGTCGATGCCCACGACGTGCCCGTAGCGGGTCAGCCACTGGGCGACGGGCCACCATGTGGTCGCGCGGCCCATCAGGCCGTGCAGCAGCAGGATGCCCTGTCCGCTGCCGCCGAAGTCGACGACCTGGCGCATTCACCCTCCCCATATCCCCTGGTTGGCTAGGTTTAGCCGCATGAGTCGCGCACGCTTGGCCATTCTGCTCGCCTTGGCGTGCTCGGCCGTCGTCGGCTGTTCCAGCAGTTCACCGACACCAGCACCGACACCGCCCGCGCCGAACGCGGGCTCGGACGGCGCCGGCGATCCGTACTACCCGAAGGACGGAAACGGCGGCTACGACGTCACCGCCTACGACGTGGCCATCACCTACGACCCGTCGTCGCAGCATCTCGACGGGGACACCACGGTCACCGCGAGCGCGACCCAGGACCTGAGCCGGTTCGACCTGGACCTCACCGGCCTGGACGTGGCGGGGGTGGACATCGATGGCACCGCCGCCCGGTTCACCCGAGCCGGCCAGCACGAACTGGTGGTCACGCCGGCGGCGACGATCGCCAAGGGCGCGGTCTTCCACGCCCGCGTCAGGTACACAGGCAAACCGACCACGTCGTCCGACGACATGCTGGGCACCACCGGGTGGCAGACCACGCAGTCCGGCGGTGCCTTCGTGGCCGGCGAGCCGCATTCGGCGTCCTTCTGGTACCCGGCCAACGACCATCCGATGGACAAGGCCACGTTCAAGCTGTCCGCGAAGGTCCCGACCGGGTGGAGCGTGATCTCGAACGGTCGCGAGGAGCCCAGCACCCAGGACGGCGGCTGGACCACGTTCCACTGGGTGGAGTCGACCAAAGTCGCCACGTACCTGACCACGATCGGGATCGACAAGTGGACGTTCGAGCGGTCCGCGCTGCCCGACGGCACCCCGGTCGTGAGCGCGTTCGCGCCCGGCGCCGAGGACAAGAAGGCCGTCGAGGCCCGGCTGCCGGAGATCCTCGGCTTCCTGGCCGAGAAGTTCGGGCCCTACCCGCAGTCCGCGGCCGGCGGGATCTTCCTCGACGAGAACATCCGGTTCTCGCTGGAGACCCAGACCCGTCCGATCTACGCCCGCTGGACCGACCTGACCACGGTCGTCCACGAGAACGCCCACCAGTGGTTCGGCGACTCGGTGTCGGTGGCCGGGTGGACGGACATCTGCCTGAACGAGTGCTTCGCCAGCTACGCCACCTGGCTGTGGTCGGAGACGAAGGACCACCAGAACCTGGACCAGCACTACCGGGACCAGGTCACCGGCAACAAGTCCAAGGTCGACTTCTGGTCGAACAAGCTCTACGGGATGGGCGCGGGGAACGAGTTCCACGGCGTGTACGACAAGGGCCCGATGGCGATGCACGCCCTGCGCAGGCAGATCGGCGACGACGCGTTCGCCAAGCTGTTGAAGGACTGGCCGGCGGCGCACAAGGAGGGCACCGCGACCTGGCCCCAGTTCGAGGAGTTCGTCGGCAAGCTGGTGCCGAACCAGGACCTCAGGCCGTTCTTCGACGCCTGGTTCCACCAGGACAAGATCCCCGCCGACCAGTACCTGTACCCGGGTTCGCTGCGCGGCTGACGGAGTTTGTCCACAGGCGCTGTCCACAGGAATGAGGGGTTATCCACAGCTCTGTCCCCAGGTTCGGGGTCAGTGCTCCCCAGGCAGCGCGAACAGTCCCGCGTCGGTCTGCTCCAGCAGCCCGTCCACCAGCAGCGAGTCCAGGCACCGGTCGCGCTGCCCCGAGTCCGCCCACACCGCGTCCAGCCGCGCCCGGGTGACCGGACCGTCCGTGTCCCGCAGCACGTCCAACAACAGCCCGCGCACCTGCCGGTCGGTGCCGGCGAACCGCTGCACCGGCTTGGCCGGCCCGGTGTACTCCGGCCGGCCCGCCTTCTGCCACGCGCACGAGCCGAAGATCGGGCAGTCCACGCACCGCGGCGTCCGGGCCGTGCACACCATGGCACCCAGCTCCATCAGCGCGATCGACATCAGCGCGGCTTCCGCGTCCGCCGCCGGCAACAGGACCTCGACGTCCGCCATGTCCCGCGCGTTCGACGCCGGCCCCGCGTCCCCGGCCCCGTGCACGGCTCGGGCGACCACTCGCCGCACGTTCGTGTCCACGACCGGAACCCGCCTGCTGTAGGCGAACGCGGCGACCGCGCGGGCGGTGTAGTCGCCGATCCCCGGCAACGCCAGCAGAGTGTCCACATCGGACGGGACGATGTCGTTGTGGTGGGCGGCGATCTCGGCGGCGGCCGCGTGCAACCGGAGCGCGCGGCGGGGATAGCCGAGCTTGCCCCAGGCGCGGACCACCTCGCCCTGGGAGACGGCGGCCAGCCCCGACGGGACCGGCCAGCGTGCCATCCACTCGAGCCAGATCGGCTCCACCCGCGCGACCGGGGTCTGCTGCAGCATGATCTCGCTGACCAGCACACCCCACGCGGTGACGCCTGGCTCCCGCCACGGCAGGGAGCGTTTGTTCTTGGTGTACCAAAGGATCAGGGCATCATCCATGATGCCAGGATTCTGTCAGAAGACCTCGGTGAGACCGCCGGTGTGCACGTCGTAGACGAAACCGCGGACATCGGTGTAAAGCAGGTACGGCGCGTGCCGCACCCGGTTCATGGACGTCCGCACACTGTCCTTCACTTCGCGGAATGCCTCCACCGACCACGTCGGCCGCAGCCCGCTCGCCTTTTCGAGCTCGTCCTTGAATCCGTCCTCGGTCACCGTCTGCAGACCGCAGTTGGTGTGCTGGACGATCATCACTTCGCGGGTGCCCAGTTTTCGCTGGCTCAATGCCAGGGAGCGGATCACGTCGTCGGTGACCACGCCGCCGGCATTGCGCAGAACATGGGCCTCACCCTGCAGCAGGCCGAATATCGCGAACACCCGGATACGGGCGTCCATGCAGGTCAGCAGTGCGACCTTGAGCGATGGCTGCGGGGTCGAACGGTCACCGAGAACACGCTCGGTAAGACCGGCATTACGGCTCAACAGCTCGTCGATGGCGCTCATGGTCCGATGGAACCGTGGATATGTCGTCCAGGCAATTGTCGGTTGGTTCTCGTCACGATTTCCGACACGACCCGATCGAGGGACGGTAAGATCCACTGCGCGCGGTGATCTTGGGGTTACTTTCCGCGTTATGAGTGAGCAGGCGTCTCTCTACTGGCGCCGGCGCATGGTTGCCATCGGCGGCGTGGTGATCGCGCTGGTGATCGTTGGCTGGGCCGCCGGCGGCTTCTTCGGCGAGGGGTCGCCCCCGGTGGCCGGCACCAGCGGCAACGTGCGCGACTCGCAACCGCCCTCCAGTCCATCGCCGGCCCAGTCGGGCGGCTCGGGCAGTGCCACGTCACCGTCTCCCTCGCCGACGCCGACAACGCCGGCGACCAGCGCGACTCCGCCGCCGGACCCGAACCAGCCGTGCCCGGACAGCGCGATGCGGGTCACGGTCGAGGTGGGCACGCCGCAGTACAAGGTCGGCCAGCGTCCCGAGTTGCGGCTGGTGCTGACCAACGCGGGCGAGGTGCCGTGCACCAGGGACGTCAGCCGGTCACTGCGCGAGGTGGTCGTGATGACCCAGGACGGCGTCACCCGGCTGTGGTCCAGCAACGACTGCTACCACTCGACGCTGCCGCCGGAGTCGCAGGTCGTGCAGGCCGGCGAGGGGCTGGGATACGACGTGAAGTGGGCGGGCCGGACGTCCGCGCCCGGCTGCCCGACGAAACGGACCACGGTCCAGGCGGGCACGTACTCGGTCATCGGCCGGCTGGGCGCGTTGACCAGCCCACCGGTGCCGATCGTGCTCACCTGAGGGTCAGGGCCCGAACCAGCGTTCCTCGGCGGTCTTCGGCGGGGCCGCGGTGGCGCCGGGCATGAACTCGGTCTCCAGGGTGATGCTGCGCGGGCGGGTGCGTTCGGACGGGCTGAGCAGCAGCCGCCCAGCCGCTTTGCCCTTCTCCAGGACTGGCTGGCGGACCGTGGTCAGGCCGACGCGTTCGGCCTCGGCGATGCCGTCGAACCCGGTGACCGTGATGTCCTGTGGCACCCGAAGCCCGCGCCGCCTGGCCTCGGTCAACGCGCCCAGGGCGAGAATGTCCGACGTGCAGATCAGGGCCGTGATCTGGGAGTCCGCTTCGAGCAGTTGGGCCGCGGCGGACGCGCCCATCGCGCTGGAGTGGTCGAAGCGTTCCACCACGGGCACGTTCGCCCAGTCGACGCCGACCGACTGGAACGCCGCCGCCAAGCCGCCCAGCCGGGTCCGCTGGACGTGGAAATGGGCGTTCTGCTGGCGTTCGACGGCCGCGAAGTCGTCGTGGCGGTCGCGCGCGAGGCGCATGCAGACCACGCCGATCCGGCGGTGGCCGAGGTTGATCAGGTGCCGGGCCAGCACGGTGATCGCGGACTGGTCGTCGATGCCGACCCGGTCGACCCCGTCGATCTGCGGCTGGTCCGCGACGACCGTCGGCACCGGCCGGGACAGCACGGCGGCCAGGTGCGGGTCGTCGTCCGGCACGGAATAGACCACGAAGCCGTCCACGCCCGCCCGGTGCACGGCCGCGACGTCCTCACGTTCCGGGTTGACCGGAACGAGGTGCAGCCCCTGGCCGGCGCCTTCGCAGGCGAGCGCTAACCCCTCCAGGAAGCCCAGTGCCGCGGGGTCCCGGAAGGCGTAGGAGAGGTTCTCGGTGAGCAGCAGGCCGACCGCGCCCGCCTTGCGGGTGCGCAGCGAGCGGGCCACCGGATCGGGGCCGGGATAGCCCAACCTCCTTGCGGTCTCCAGCACCCGTCGGCGAAGCTCTGGAGACAGCTGGTCCGGCCGGTTGTAGGCGTTGGACACCGTGGTCCGGGAGACCCCCAGTTCCGCCGCCAGCGACGCGAGCGTCGCCGGTCGCCGTACATGTATTGACCGCGCCATGCGGTGACGGTAACGGTTCAGAACCAATACGAGAAGTCATGGGACGGCGTGCTAGATCACGTCTTTGTTTCCCAAGGTCAACGCCTGGTTTTTCGCTCAGTTGGTCTAGACCAATGCCAGGAGGTTGCCGCGCTGGTGGGGGCCGTGATGAGCGCTGGGTAACCGGTTACTTTGGTCTACACCACTTCGATACCCGCTGATGGCTGACGTTTTCCCAATTATTGGCTACGGTGAGCGAGAGCACGCTCCAGGACCTGGTCCGGTCCTGTGCGTGGGCGCAGCGTGGCGAAGGGAACAGCAGATGGCCGAGGTCTCGTACGTAGGTGCCTCCAGGGTGTTCGCCGGCAGTCCGCCGGTACGCGCGGTGGACCAGCTCGACCTGGATGTCGCCGACGGCGAGTTCCTGGTCCTGGTCGGCCCCTCCGGATCCGGCAAGTCGACGGCGCTGCGCATGCTCGCCGGCTTGGAGGACGTGGACGAGGGCACTATTCAGATCGGCAACAAGGACGTCACCAACGTGCCGCCGAAGGGCCGGGACATCGCGATGGTGTTCCAGTCCTACGCGCTGTACCCGCACATGACGGTCGCCGACAACATGGGCTTCGCGCTCAAGCTGCGCGGCACGCCGAAGGCGCAGATCAAGGAGAAGGTCGCCGAAGCCGCGGCCATGCTCGACCTGACCAAGTACCTGGACCGCAAGCCGAAGGCGCTGTCCGGCGGCCAGCGGCAGCGCGTCGCCATGGGCCGCGCCATCGTGCGTGAACCCAGCGTCTTCCTGATGGACGAGCCGCTGTCCAACTTGGACGCCAAGCTGCGCGTGGAGACCCGCGCGAACATCGCCGCCCTGCAGCAGCGCCTCGGCACCACGACCATCTACGTCACCCACGACCAGGTCGAAGCCATGACCATGGGCCACCGCGTGGCCGTGCTCAAGGACGGCCTGCTCCAGCAGTGCGACACCCCGCGTGCGCTCTACGACAAGCCGGCGAACGCGTTCGTGGCCGGCTTCATCGGCTCGCCCGCGATGAACCTCAAGACGGTCCCACTGGCCGCCGAGGGTGCCCAGCTGGACGGCGTGGTCGTGCCGCTGCAGCGCACCGCGCTCGACGCCGCCGCCAAGGCCGGCCTGTCCACGGTCACCTTCGGCATCCGCCCGGAGGCGCTGCGCCTGGCCAGCGTCGAGGAGGATGGCATCCAGATGACCGTGGAACTGGTGGAGGAGCTCGGCGCGGACGCGTTGGTGCACGGCGCGGTCAGGATCGGCGAGGCGTCCGAGCGCTTCGTCGTCCGGGTCGACGGCCGTACCCCACCCGGCCTGGGCCAGAACGTGAAGATCGCGGTCCGCGACGCCAACGAGGTGCACCTGTTCCACCCCGACACAGGCGAGCGCCTCACTGACTGAGTCGTCATACCCGAGCGACCCCCACGTCTCCTTGGAGAGGTGGGGGTCGCTTTGTGTAATGGGCGTCACCTGATTGGCGGAATCATATTGGGGATGGTGTCGTAGACTCTGTCACTAACGACAACGGTTTCCATTTCCATGCGGGAGTGTGCATGAGCGCCCGACTTCTGGCAGGTGCTGCGGTTCTGGTCCTCACGCTGGCCGCGTGCGGTGGTAAGGCCGGCGATCCTGGCCAAGGTCCACAGGCCGGGAAGATCCCGGTGGTCGCTTCCACGAACGTGTGGGGGAGCGTGCTGCGGGCGGTCGGCGGTGACGCGGTGGACGTGAAGTCGGTCATCGACGACCCGGCCGCCGACCCGCACGGCTACCAGAGCACCCCGACCGACGCCATCGACCTGCGCAACGCCAAGCTGGCCCTGTACAACGGCGCCGGCTACGACGACTTCTTCACCCAGCTGGTCAGGGAGAACGGCCAGAACGTGCCCACGATCGTGGCGTTCGACCTGTCCGGCAAGAAGCCGGGGGGCAACGAGCACGTCTGGTACGACTTCCCCACGGTCAAGCGGGTCGCCGACAAGATCGCCGAGCAGCTCGGCACGGTCGCGCCGGACAAGAAGGACACCTTCGCGGCCAACGCCAAGGCCTTCGACGGCAGGCTTGACGAGCTGATCGCCAAGGCCAGGTCGATCGGCCAGGCCAAGCCCGGCGTCCTGGTGGTCGTGACTGAGCCGGTGCCGGTCTACCTGTTGGAGACCGCGGGGGTGAAGGACGTGACTCCGGAGGAGTTCTCCAAAGCCATCGAGGAGGAGACCGACCCGCCCGCCACCGCCGTGGCCGCCACCACGGACCTGCTGAAGAACAAGCAGGTCGCCGCCCTGATCAACAACGAGCAGACCGAAACCCCGGTGACCAAGCAGCTCAGGAGCGTCGCGGCCGCGGCCGGGCTGCCGGTGGTGGGTGTGACGGAAACGCTTCCGGACGGCGCGGGCGATTACCTTGACTGGATGGCCAAGCAGGTGGACGCACTCTCGGCGGCGGTGAAGAGATGACCGGTGATCTGCTTTCCGAGTCGAGTGTCGGCGCGGTCGAACAGCCGTTGGTCTCGCTGCGTGGCGCGACTCTGTCGTACGGGCAGCGCGCCCTGTGGGCGGACCTGGACCTGGACCTGTGCCCTGGTGAGTTCGTCGCTGTGCTCGGCCCGAACGGCTCGGGCAAGACGAGCCTCCTGCGGGTGTTGCTGGGCCTGCAGAAACTGTCGTCCGGCCGGCTCACTCTGCCCGGCGGCGACCACAAGGTCGGGTACATCCCGCAGCAGCGGGCCGTCGACCCGTCGATCACCCTGCGCGGGCGCGATCTTGTCGCGTTGGGCTACGACGGCCACAAATGGGGTGTCGGGCTGAAAGGTATGCGCACCCGGCGCCAACGTGTCGACGAGGCGATCAGGGCTGTCGGCGCCACCGCGTTCGCGAACCGGCCGGTGGGGTTGCTGTCCGGCGGCGAACAGCAGCGGCTGCGGGTCGCTCAGGCGTTGGTCAGCGATCCCGCTGTGCTGCTGTGTGACGAGCCGTTGCTGTCGTTGGACCTGGCGCACCAACGGGCGGTGAGCGAGCTGATCGACAAACGGCGGACCGAGGCCGATACGGCTGTGTTGTTCGTCACACATGAGATCAACCCGATCCTGCCTCTGGTCGACCGGGTGCTGTACCTGGTGGACGGCCGGTTCCGGATCGGCGCCCCGGACGAGGTGATGACGTCGGAGGTGCTGTCCGAGCTGTACCGCACCCAGATCGACGTGGTTCGGGTCCGCGACCAGATCATCGTGGTCGGCGCGCACGGTGCCGTGGAGTCCGACCAGCCGCACCACCTGCAAGCGAGGTCGGACTGATGGACAAGTTCTTCGACTTCGACAAGACGCTCGAGGTCATGCAGTACGGGTTCGTCCGCGACGCGTTGATCGCCGCCGCCATCCTCGGCCTGCTGGCTGGCGTGTTGGGGCCGTTGATCGTCAGCCGGAACATGGCCTTCTCCGTGCACGGCACAAGCGAGCTTGCCGTCACCGGCGGCGCCGCGGCTCTGCTGCTGGGTGTCAGCGTCGGGCTGGGCGCGTTGGCCGGGTCGGTCGTCGCGGCCATCGTGCTGGGCCTGTTGTCCCGCCGCAGTTCCGAGACGGACTCGGTGATCGGCGTGGTCCTGGCGTTCGGGCTTGGGCTCGGCGTGCTGTTCCTGTGGATGTACCCGGGGCGGGCGTCGAACAAGTTCGGGCTGCTGGTGGGCCAGATCGTCAGCGTCGACTTCGCCAGCATCCTGCTGCTGTCGATCTGCGCGGTGGTCGTGCTCGCGGTGCTCGCGGTGATCTACCGGCCGTTGATGTTCGCGTCGGTCGACCCGGACGTGGCGCGGGCGCGGGGTGTGCCGACCGGGATGCTGTCGCCTGTCTTCGCCGTGCTGGTGGGCGTCGCGACCGCACTCGGGGTGCAGACCGTGGGCGCGTTGCTGGTTCTGTCGCTGATGGTGACGCCGGCCGCCGCGGCCTGCCGGATCACCGCGAACCCGTTGCGGGCGACCATTCTGTCGGTCGTGTTCGCCGAGGTGTCGGTGCTCGGCGGGATCATCCTGTCGCTGGCGCCCGGGGTTCCGGTGAGCGCGTTCGTGTGCACGATCTCGTTCCTGATCTACGGTTTCGCCCGGGTCTCCACCCGCAAGCGGGTGCTAGCCCACTAGCAGGTGCACCTGCAGTTCGCCGACGAGGAACCCGATGATCGCGCCGACCGCGATGAGTTTCCACTCGTCCTGCCGGAACGCGGGCCGCAGCAGCTCCTCGTACTCCACCCGGGACAGGTCGTTCATCTTGCGCGCGATGGTGTTGCCGACGTCCAGCGCTTCGGTGAGGTAGTCCTCGGCCACCTGAACCGTGCCAGGCAAAGTCCGCATGGCCTGGTCGGCGGCGGCCTGTTTGATGTCCCGCATCCGCCGGTCGCCGATCACCGGCCGGGCCAGACCTGCCCGCGCGTCAACGGTTTCCCACACCACGCGCCGGACCAGGGCGGCCAGGCGGTCGGCCCGTGGACTGTTCAGTACGGCGTCCATGATGTTCGGCACGGTCATCACCTCACGGGCGACGATCTCGCCGTACTTCTGGGCCACCTCGTCCCGACGGCGCTGGAAGATCCCCTGGAACGGCACGATCCCGAGGACGCGGGTGCGTTCCCTGGGGAAGAACACGAGCTTGATGGCCAGCCAGTCGGTGAACCAGCCGATGCACATCCCGAACAGCGGCAGCACGATCGGCAGCTCGGTGAACGCCCACACCAGGGTCTGCACCAGGCCGAGCCCGAACCCGAACCAGATGCCGCTGCGCGCGATGAACGCCATCTCCGGCCGGGAGATGTCCTTGACCAGGCGGACCATCAGGACCGGGTTGCGGCGCAGGGTGGCCACCGCGAGTTCCTTGATGTCCAGCAGGTGGTCGATGTTGTCGCGGATCTCCGCGACCATCCGGCGGACCGCGTCCGGCGCGCCGGCCTGGACCTGTTTGACGATCACGTCCTGGGCGAGCGCCGGCAGGGCCTCCCACAGGGCGGGGTGGTGGCGCGCCATGATCTCGCGGGCGATCCGGTCGATGTCGACGAGCAGGGCGGTTTCCAGCTCGTCGGCCAGCCGGTCGCCGTCGATCCCGGCGACCACCTCGCGGGCGTCGACGAGTTTGCTGGTGAGCAGGTCGGCGGCGATCCGGATCATCCGTTCGGCGTTCCGCGGCACCACACCCTGCCAGCCGAGGAACGTACCCTTGAGGCCGACGAACTCGATCGGCCGGAACATCATCTCGATGGCGATCCGTTTGGTGACATAGCCGAGCGCGGCCGCCACGAACGGCATAGCCACGAGTACCACCCAGTCCGGCACGCACCGGACCTTAGTGGACGGGCGACAATTGGGTTGACAAAGCCGCGATGGCTGCGAGACATTGAAACAAAGATGATTATCTGTCTCATAGGTGGTGGCCGGTGCTGACGACGAGACTGCTGGACCTGGGCGACCTCGCCACCATGGGCACGCTCAAGCGCAACATCGCCAAGGTGTGGGCGATGTCCCTGAGCGCCGACTCGTTGCCCGGCGAGCAGTACACCGACCCGCCCGGCGACATCGGCCTGTTCGGCCCGGACTCGACGATGTGGTACGTCCACGACGACCCGTCCGGCGTGATCGGTGGCGTGATGGGCCTGATCCTCGGCTCCCTGCACGAACCCACCATGCACGGCACCAACAAGCACTCGGTCTACAAGGACGACCCACTCGGCCGCCTCGGCCGGACAGTGTCGTTCGTCAACGCCATGACGTTCGCGAGCACGCCCGTGGCCGAGAAGATGGCGCAGACCGTCCGCCGGATGCACAAACACGTGCACGGCACCATGCCCGATGGCCGCCCGTACGACGCGTCGGCGTCCGAGTACATCATCTGGACCGGGGTGACGCAGGCCTACGGGATCATCAACGCCCACCTGCGTTACCACCCGCAGCCGGTCTCCCCGGCCGGCGTGGACCGGTACTACGCCGAGTACGCCGTGATCAGCGAGAAGCTCGGGGCCACCGGCGTACCCAAGACAGCGTCCGAAGTGGACGAATACTTGGCGCGGATGCGGCCACTGCTCACGTATTCCGAGGAGACCGGCGAAGTGGTGCGGTTCTTCACCCACCCCTTCGGCCGGACCGCGGCCGCGCGCGCCGGCAGCAAGCTGCTGTGCAAGGCCGCGTTCGACCTGTTGCCGCCGTGGGCCGCGCGACTGTACCGGCTGGAGTCGAACCCGGTCGACCGGCTGGTGACCCGCCGGTCGATCCGGGTGATGCTGCAGATCCTGCGGGACAGCGTGGGTCCCGCGTTGATCAAGACCCAGGCGGTTCAGCGCGCTCAGCAGGCGACGGGGGTGCCTCGTCAGGAGTTGGCGCCCGCCTCGACACCGGCCGCGGAGATTCTCAGAACTGGTAGTACAGGAACGGGCTGAACGTGCCGGACGCGATCAGAACGGCCGCGTAGACGATCCCCACGGTCATCACACCGATCCGCAGCACGGTCGCCGGGGTGCTGCGGGACGATTCGAGCAGCGGGCCGGTGACGGGCTGGGCGGGCATGAACAGGATCGCCAACGCCGCCAGCATGATGACCAGCCGCTGGTTGGTCAGCGCGGTCACCACGGTGTCGCTCAGCCCGTCGAAGTCGGGCAGGAACATGTGGCCGACCATGGCCAACGCGCTGGACAGGTCCGCGGACTTGAAGAACACCCAGCCGATCACGACCAGGAACATGGTCAGCGCCCGGCGGGCGATCCGGGCCCGGGTTCCGCTCGGCGCGTCGTCGAGGTGGAAACCGCGTTCGATGATCAGCAACGCGCCGTGGAAAAGGCCCCACACCAGGAACGTCCAGTTCGCGCCGTGCCAGAAACCGGTCAGCACGAACACGACGCACAGGTTCCGGTACGTCTTCCCGGCGCCGTGGCGGTTGCCGCCCAGCGGGATGTAGACGTAGTCGCGGAACCAGCGCGACAGTGACATGTGCCAGCGCCGCCAGAACTCGGTGATCGTGACCGACGAGTACGGCCGGGCGAAGTTCTCCGGCAGGCGGAAGCCCAGCATCCGGCCGAGGCCGATCGCCATGTCGGAGTAGCCGGAGAAGTCGAAGTACAGCTGCAGGGTGTACCCGATGGCCCCCAACCAGGCCATGGCGAACGTCATCTGGTCCGACGGCGTGGCGAAACACGCGGTCACGAACGGCGACAACGAGTCCGCGATGATCGCCTTCTTGCACAGGCCCAGCGCGAACCGGGGGAACCCGGACGCGATGTCGTCCAGCCGGTGGCTGCGCACCTGTGGCAGCTGGTCGGAGATCTCCCGGTAGCGGACGATCGGCCCGGCGATCAGCTGCGGGAACATGGCGATGTAAGTGATGAACGAGACCGGGTTGCGCAGCGCGTGCCGTTCGCCGCGGTACACGTCCACCACGTACGAGATGTGGTGGAACGTGTAGAACGAGATCCCGACCGGCAGGATGAGGTGGGTGACCGGGAAGTCGCCGCCGAAGACCTGGGCCAGCGCGTCCAGCTGTTCGGTCGCGAACCCGGCGTACTTCCAGATGACGAGCAGGCCCAGGTCGACCGAGACGGCCATGATCAGGAGCCGGCGCCGGCCCGCTGCGCGGCGGTCCCACTGGTCCGGTTCGAGGAACGGTCCGACCGAGTAGTTCACGACCATCGCGACCAGCAGCAGCCACGTGTCCGCGCCGGCCGCGACCGCGTAGAAGAACAGGCTGGCGACCGCGATGATCCCGTTCCGCCAGGACCGTGGGCACAGCAGGACGGCCGCCAGCACGACCGGCGTGAAGAACCACAGGAACAGCGGGCTGGCGAAAGACATCCGTTACCTCAAATGGACTAGGCCAGCTGACCTTAGCCGACCGGACGCCCGGAAAAGGCGATGTTCAGGTCCGCTGCGGTGTGAGCCAGCCAACCGCCCCGGAACGCGCGACACGGCGTCAGGCCCGGCCGGCTGCCCTTCGGCGGCGGGCCACTTCGGCCAGGACCACGCCGGCCGCGACCGAGGCGTTCAGGGATTCCACTCCTGGCGCCATCGGGATCGAGACCGTCTCGTCACAGCGTTCCCGGACCAGGCGGCTCAGGCCGCGGCCTTCGGACCCGACGACGACCACCAGCGGGCCGGTGGCCAGCTCCAGTTCGTCGACCGTGATCGAGCTGTCCGCGTCCAGGCCGACGACCATCAGGCCGGTGTCCGCCCAGTCCTTGAGGGTGCGGGTGAGGTTGGTCGCGACCGCCACGGGCACGCGCGCGGCCGTTCCCGCCGACGTCCGCCAGGCCACGGCCGTGATGCTCGCGCTGCGCCGCTGTGGCACGACCACGCCGTGGGCCCCGAAGGCCGCTGCCGAGCGGATGACCGCGCCCAGGTTGCGGGGGTCGGTCACGCCGTCCAGGGCGACCAGCAAGGCGTCCTCGCCCGAGTTCTTCGCCACTTCCAGCAGCTCGTCCGGGTGTGCGTACTCGTACGGCGGGATCTGCAGCGCCAGGCCCTGGTGGGTGGCGTTGTGGGTGAGCCGGTCGAGCTCCGGGCGGGAGACCTCGAGGACCGAGATGCCCCGGTCGGCGGACAGCTGGACGGCCTCAGCCACCCGGTCGTCGGCGTCGACGCCGAGGGCCACGTACAGGGCTGTCGCCGGCACTTCGGCGCGCAGGCACTCGACCACCGGGTTGCGGCCGGCGACCAGCTCGGCCGCGGGCGCGATCTCCCTGCGCTCGGGCCGGGCCGTGCGGGCGGCCGGCTTGCGGTACGCCTTGTGGTTGGGGCGGTCCTGGGCTTTCGGCGTCGGGCCCTTCCCCTCGAGGCTTTTGCGGCGCTGCCCGCCGGAGCCGACCACGGCCCCTTTTTTGGTCCCGGGCTTGCGCATCGCGCCCTTACGCCTTGAGTTGCCGGCCACGCTAACTGTCCTTCAATGTCCATAGTGGACCGTCGGGGGTGTCCTCGACGGCGATCCCGGCCGCGAGCAAGCGATCCCGCACCACATCGGCGACGGCGAAATTACGCTCACGGCGGGCTTTCTCGCGCTCCTCAAGCAGGCCGTCCACAAGGGAGGCCAGCGAGTTGCGGTGTGCCGCGTCCGTTGTGGACTCCTCGGACCACATGTCGGACAACGGGTCCAGTCCGAGTACGGCCATCATCGCCCGCACCGATCCGGCCGCGCCACGTGCCGCGGTGTCTTCACCCGACGCCAGCGCGGTGTTGCCTTCACGGACCACGTTGTGGATCGCACCGACCGCGGCGGGTGTGCCGAGGTCGTCGTCCATCGCTTCGGTGAACTCCGAGCAGAAGGCGGTAGGTTCGACCGCGCCCAGCCGGCCGACGACGTTCCGCACGAACGTCTCGATCCGGCGGTACGCGGACACTGCCTCGGTCAACGCGGTCCCGGAGTACTCGATCGTCGACCGGTAGTGCGGCGTCACCAGGTAGTACCGCAGTTCGGGCGCCCGCACCTGGTTCAGCATCTCCGGAATCGAGACGGTGTTGCCCAGCGACTTGGACATCTTCTCGCCGGACATGGTGACCCAGCCGTTGTGCAGCCAGTAGTCGGCGAACTTGTCGCCGGCCGCGCGGGACTGGGCCTGCTCGTTCTCGTGGTGCGGGAAGATCAGGTCGATGCCGCCGCCGTGGATGTCGAACTCGGCGCCCAGGTACGCCGTGGCCATCGCCGAGCACTCCAGGTGCCAGCCCGGCCGGCCGGCGCCCCACGGGGTCGGCCAGGCCGGCTCGCCGGGCTTGGCGGCCTTCCACAGCGTGAAGTCCCGGCCGTCGCGCTTGCCCCCGGCGGCGCTCTCACCCTGCTGCACCTCGTCCAGCCGCTGCCTGGACAGCGCGCCGTACGCCGGGAACGACGCCACGGAGAAGTACACGTCACCGTCGGCCGCGTACGCGTGCCCCTTGTCGATGAGCCGCTGCATCAGCTCGATCATCTGGGTGACGTGCCCAGTCGCGCGCGGCATGTACGAAGGCGGGAGGCAGCCGAGGGCGTCATACGCTTCCTCGAAGGCGCGCTCGTGCGTCTGCGCCCATTCCCACCAGGGCCGGCCGGCCTGCGCGGCTTTGGTGAGGATCTTGTCGTCGATGTCCGTGACATTGCGAACCAACGTGACGTCCAGGCCACCGGCCGCGAGCCAACGGCGCAGAACGTCGTAGTTCAACGCGCCACGGACGTGACCTATGTGCGGAATTCCCTGCACAGTGGCCCCACACACGTAGATGGACGCCGTCCCGTTCCGGGAGGGATGGAATTCCCTCGTGCTCCGGGTCGCGGTGTCGTACAGGTGGAGGCTCACGCGAAGATGGTACGGGGCTGATGCCCCGACCATCGAATCGGTATTAGAACCCGTTGTCGGCGAGAACCTCCAGCAGTCCAGTCGGCCGCTGGTCGACCGGGAGTGGATCGACGATCGCGACCGCGCAGCCGATCCGTGCCGCGCCGCCGTCGGCCTCCTTGCTGTCGCCGATCATCAACACGTCCTTGGGCGCGACGCCAATGCGTTCGCACGCGACGCTGAACAGCCGCGGGTCCGGTTTGATCGCGCCCTCCACGTACGACAGCACGAACTCGTCGACGAACTCCGCCGCGCCCGTGTGGTGGAACACCGGCCGGATGTCCCAGGCGATGTTGCTGATCACCGCGACCGGGATCTCCTTGTCGGCCAACGACTTCAGTGCGTCCACAGTGTCCGGGTACGGGAGCCACGCGGCCGCGGTGAGCATCCCGTCGTAGAGGTACTCGGGATTGCCCACACCGGAGCCGCGCAGCACCTCCGTGTACAGCTGGCGGTGCAGCACCGGGTCGAGGTCACGGCGGTCCCAGTCGCCGCGCATCCGCTCGGGCAGCCCGCCGGGCTCACCCACCGGCGCGGTCAGCCGCCGCATGACCTCGGCCTGCGCCTCGCCGCCCATCGGCTCGCCGGCCAGGCTGACCAGCCCGGTCAGGTCGGGCTCCAGTCGGAACAGCGTGCCGGAGAAGTCGAACAGAACCCCAGAGATGCTCATGCGACCAAGATTACCGACGCCCCCGAGTCGCCCAGGTTGCCCGGCGGGACGCACATCTCTGTTCGATATCGGACGCAACCGCCCGCCCCGGTCAGACGCCTCTACGGGCATAGCAACCGCACCGGAACTGACCGGTCGCGAGAACTCCGTTTTCCGCTGAGGGGATTTCCATGCGTACTCGCACTGTGCTCGGCGCCGCCGTGCTGGGAATGCTGGTGACCGGTCCGGTCGCCACGGCCGCCGAAGCCCCGTCCATCGCCGTGCGGGACAAGCAGATCCAGGCCGGCCAGGCGGTCGGGGTGGTGGCCGGCTGCGACGCGACGAACTTCACCGGCTCCAAGGTCACGTCGCCCGCGCTCGACGCGGACGACCTCGGATCGGCCGACCCGGGCGAGCCGGCGTACACCTCCGCGAAAGTCAAACCGGGCACCAAACCGGGGCACTACACCCTGTCGTTCACGTGCGGTGGAAAGACCGTCACCGGCGCGTTCGACGTGGCGGCCGGCAACCCGGGAGCGGCCGCCGACGGCGACGACCTGCCCGACGCCGCCCAGGCACCGGAGGAGGACGACACCGTCACCGCGGCCCCCGCGCAGCCCAGCGGCCCGAACTACGGCCTGATCGCACTGGCCGGCGGGGGTGTGCTCGTCGCGGGCGGGGTCGGGTTCCTGGTGTTCCGGCGAGCCCGTCGGCGGGCGTAGGTCTCTGTTGGGTCACGAGGACAACCTCGTCGGTCCCGCCATGCGACTCCACCTTGGGACTTTGTCTGCCCGAAGGAGTTGCCCGGTCAGGCCGGGGCGGGCCGGGCGATCGCAGGGGTTCGCCCGGCCCGGTTCGGTCTCAGGCCGCGTTGCCGGAGATCTTCTCCGGGGTGAGCCGGATGATCACCCGCACGTGGTCGGTGCCCACGTCGCCGGTGAAGTCCTGGCCGCCGTACTTGTGCGACAGGTCGTTGATCAGCTTGAAGCCGTCCACCTCGGTGAACGTGACCGAACCGCGGGCCTCGAAGTAGTTGTACGGGTTGTCCTGGTCGAACACGGACACGCTGGCGCGCGGGTCGCGGCGCAGGTTGCGCTCCTTGAGCCGGCCGATCACGGTGGAGATGAGCAGGTCGTCGCCGTCCCTGGCGATCCACACCACGGAGGTCTGCGGGCTGCCGTCGGCGTTGATCGTCGCGAGGGTGGCGAAGTTCCTGCCGTCGACCATCGCCCGGATGGTGTCGTTGAGAGAAGCCATGCCGGCAGCCTACGAGCCCAGGGGGATCACCAGGGCACTGGCGATCGCGGCGACACCTTCACCCCGGCCGGTCAGGCCCAGCCCGTCACTGGTCGTCCCGGACACCGAAACCGGGCCGCCGATGGCCGCCGACAGGGCCTGTTGGGCCTCGGCGCGGCGCTTGCCGATCTTGGGTGCGTTGCAGATCACCTGGACTGACGCGTTGCCCAGTTCGAAACCGGCCTCGTTGAGCCGGCGCCGTACCTCTGCGAGCAGTTCCACGCCGTGCGATCCGCGCCAGCGCGGATCGCCGGTGCCGAAGACCGCGCCGAGGTCACCGAGGCCGGCAGCGGCGAGGACCGCGTCGCACAGCGCGTGCGCCGCCACGTCCCCGTCCGAGTCGCCGACGCAGCCGTCGACGCCATCCCAGCGCAAGCCGGCCAGCCAGCACTCCCGGCCGGGCTCGATCGGATGGACGTCGCAACCGGTGCCTATCCGGGGGATCATGGCGTCACGGTAGCGACGTCGAACGCCGTTCTGATGCGCAGGGCTTGCGGGTGCCCGGGGACCGTGGTCAGCGGGATGCCGAGACCGGCGGGTGACGGGTCTTCGGCGGCGAGCAACACCTCGACCGGGACACCGAGGGGGGACTGCATGACACGCAGGCCGGAACGGTCCCGAGTGCCGGCGATCCGGCCTTGGGCGTCGACCCGCTTGACGGTGTCGGTCAGCGGCAGCACCGGGATCACCGCCTTGGCGCCGCGTTCCAGCTCGGCCACCACGGCGCGGATGACCTCCGGCGGGGTGGCGGCGCGGGTGACCTCGTGCACGAGAGCGAACCGGATGTCTGGCAAGATCCGCGACGCGGTCGCCAGACCGGCCCGCACGTCGCCTACGACGACTGTGGCCTCGGGCTCTTCTCCGGGCAGAGTGAGCGCGGTCGGAGTACAAAGGAAAACGTGCCGCACGCAGCCTGCGGAAAGCAGGCCACGCACGGCACGCTCGATCAATGGCATGCCAAGTACGGACGCGGCCGGGTCGGCCATGGGGACCAGCGCGATGGCACTCTTCATCACGCCAGAGGCCCCGGTTTCCGTACCGCGGTGTGTGTCAGACCGCTGCGGCTGTCGCCAGGACCTCGTCGAGGAGGACTTCCGCCTTGTCCTCGTCGGTGCCCTCGGCCAGAGCCAGTTCACTGACCAGTATCTGCCTAGCCTTGGCCAGCATCCGCTTCTCACCCGCGGACAGGCCCCGGTCCTTCTCACGCCGCCAGAGGTCTCGCACCACTTCGGCCACCTTGTTCACATCGCCGGAGGCGAGTTTCTCGAGGTTGGCCTTATACCGCCTGGACCAGTTGGTCGGCTCCTCCGTATGAGGAGCGCGCAAAACATCGAAGACCCGGTTGAGACCCTCTTGGCCCACGACGTCCCGCACGCCTACGATCTCGGCGTTGTCAGCGGGTACGCGAACCGTGAGATCACCTTGCGCGACTTTGAGGACGAGGTACTTCTTCTCCTCGCCCTTGATCACGCGGGTCTCAATGGCTTCGATGAGAGCGGCACCGTGGTGCGGGTAGACGACGGTCTCTCCGACCTTGAAAACCATGTGTCCTCTGCCCCTTTCGCTAACCCCATTCTAACACGTCCCGCAATCCCCCTCAGTTCGGCATTGACCGGGTAAGCGCAGGTCAGCGCCTCGAGGATGGACCGGCTGGGGGTTGACAAACCACGGCGGGGTATGCGTCAAGCAGACAAATGATGATCTTGTCAAGCCCCAACCGGCTCCACAGTGGACGACCTCGCGGCGGTCCGGCCGAGGCCCCGGACGCAGCGGTGCGGGCCGCCGGATACGCTTCCCGCAGTCGGGCAGGTGACGGATTTCCCCAGGAAGGACCGGCAACCGTGGGTCGAGTACTCAAGCACACCTCCGGACGGCTGCGCATCGCCGCCGTGGTGGGAGCGGCACTGGTTCTCGCGGGCTGCGGCGCCGGCCAGATCGCCCAGACCGCCGGGATGGAGCCGGCCGTGAACGGCGGCACCGGCCAGGCCGGCACGATCGCCGTGCGCGACGTCCAGCTCGTCTACCCGCCGAGCGGCTACTACAAGGCGGGCGGCAGCGCGACCCTGCGCGGCGTGATCGTCAACGCCGGCCAGACCGACGACGTACTGGTCCAGGTCACCAGCAAGTGGGGCGACGCGGTGGTCGCCGGCGACAAGAGCCTGCCCGCCGGCAAGACACTGACCCTGGACGCGTCCGCCACGGCGCCGACCTCGTCCTCGTCGGTCACCACGACCCCGAGCGGATCCTCGTCGTCCTCCTCGTCGACGTCGCCCACCGGTTCCTCTTCATCGTCCTCGTCATCGAGCTCGGCGTCGTCGTCCTCGGCGGCGACCACCACCACCAGCTCGGCCGCGCCGAAGATCGGCACGGTGTCCATCGTCCTGACGAACCTGGCCGAGCAGGTCTGGTCCGGCAAGACGATCGAGGTCACCTTCGTCTTCCGCGGCGGTCAGACCACCGTCGTCGTCCCGATCGCCACCTCCACCCAGCCCCGCGAGGCCCCCGCCTCCGAAGGTCCCTGATTCGGCTTGGCCGCGCCGATCATTTACGCCACGCAACACGCCCGACATCGCCCCAGCTAAGGCGGTGGCCAGCCCCGAGCGGAGATGTCGGTCGCGTGGGGCGGGGTGGAAATGGTCGGCTGAAGGCGGCCAAGCCCGTCCGAGCGGAGCGAGGACAGTTCAACACTGTCGGGGGTGGCCGGTAGGTTCCGCCCGTGAAGAAGGCTGCTTCGGCTTATCGCTGTGGTGAGTGCGGGAACGTCGTCCAGAAGTGGTTCGGGCGCTGCCCGGAGTGCCAGGCGTGGGGGACCATCGAGGAGGTCGCGTCGGCCCGGCCGGCGCTGGCCAAGGTGGTCGCCGGGGCGCCGAGTTCGCCCGCGCGGCCGATCGCCGAGGTGGACGTCGAGTCGGCGCGGGCCCAGCAGACCGGGGTGCCCGAGCTCGACCGGGTGCTCGGCGGCGGGCTGGTGCCGGGCGCGGTCGTGCTGTTGGCCGGCGAACCCGGGGTGGGCAAGTCGACCCTGTTACTGGAGGTCGCCTACCAGTGGGTCGCGCGGGAGGGCGCCACGGGCCGGTCGTTGTACATCACCGGTGAGGAGTCCGCGGGCCAGGTCCGGCTGCGGGCCGAACGCACCGGGAACGTCCACAACGAGATGTACCTGGCGTCCGAGAGCGACCTGGCCACGGTGATCGGGCACGTGGACGCGGTCAAGCCGACCATGCTGGTGATCGACTCCGTGCAGACCATGTCGTCGCCGGCCGTGGACAGTTCGGCGGGCGGCGTGACCCAGGTGCGCGCGGTCACCGCGGCCCTGGTCGCGTTGGCCAAGGAACGTGGCCTCCCGGTGATCCTGGTGGGTCACGTCACCAAGGAGGGTTCGGTGGCCGGGCCGCGGGTCCTGGAACACCTCGTGGACGTCGTGCTGCACTTCGAAGGCGACAAGTACTCGTCGCTGCGCCTGGTCAGGGGTGTGAAGAACAGGTTCGGCGCGGCGGACGAGGTCGGCTGCTTCGAGATGGTGGAGGACGGCATCGTCGGCGTGCCGGACCCGTCCGGGATCTTCATGAACCAGCGGACCGTGGGCGTCGCGGGCACCGCCGTGACCGTCATCACCGAGGGAAAACGGGCCCTGCTGGCCGAGGTACAGGCCCTGGTGGCCAACACGGACCTGCCGATGCCCCGGCGCGCGGTGAACGGCCTTGAGGCGTCCCGGGTGGCCAAGGTGCTGGCTGTCCTGGAGCGCCGGGCGAGCCTGCCGTTGGGCAAGTCGGACGTGTTCACGGCCACCGTCGGCGGGATGCGGATCATCGAACCGGCCGGCGACCTCGCCCTGGCCATGGCGGTGGCGAGCGCGAAACTGGACATCCCGCTGCCGCCGGACATGGTGATCATCGGCGAGGTCGGCCTGGCCGGCGAGGTTCGCCGGGTGGGCGGCGTCGGCCGCAGACTGGCCGAAGCCGCCCGCCTCGGCTTCAAACGGGCCCTGATCCCGCCGGACGCGGGTCGCCTACCCCCGGACATCAAGGCGACCGTCGTCGGCGACGTGCGGACCCTCGTGGACACGCTGTCTAAGAAGTAGCCCCGAGCCCGCCGACGACCGACCAGGTCACCGTCGTCTCGGAGATCACCTGGCCGCCGGGGAACTCGGTCCTCGTCCCGATGAGCTCGCCGTTCGTCGGATCGATGAGCAACGTCTGGACCTGTTCGACGGCCGGGTTGCCCCGGCTGATCGACACCGCGGGCCGTCCGTCCCTGGTCGCCGCGTGTTCGTTCACTGTCACCCGAAGCGTGCTCAGCACCTGGTAGAGGGTTCGGCGCAGGTCGGCAGGGACCGGCCGGACAAGCAGCGAACGGGCCACCTCCAGTTTGGCGGACTGGTCGTCGTAGGTGTCGTGTGGCCGGTTCACCGACATCCAGCGGTCCAGCTCCTGAGGGTCGCGCGACAGGGACGCCATGAACGACTCGTTCGGGATGTGCCATTCGCCGACCGTGGAGAGGTAACTCCCGCCGGGCGCCTGGAACACACCCTCCTGTTGGGACAGTCCGGTCACCATGGTCGGCACGGGCGGGTCACCGGGCAGCGGCGGGTCCGGCGCGGACACGCGTACGTCCCGGCTCAACTGCCAGACCCCGGTTCGGTCGGCCGGGACCCACTCGTTCCAGTAGCCCTCGTTGTGGTCGTCCATGGTGACAATGCCGCCGTTCATGACCACGCCTCCATGTGTACCGGGCGCCCGGTACGGCACGTTCCACTCGTGGCGGGACATGAGCAGGTACTGGCCGGGCGCCTGGACAGGGTCGCCGGTGTGCCGCGCCAACCAGCTGAGCAGGTCGCCGGGCTGCTCCGCCGGTACCGAGGTCCCCAACCTGATGCCGCTGACCACGATGACCCCGGCCACCACGGCCGCCGCGGCGGCCGCCGTCAGCCACGGCACCAGCCGACGCGGCGGGCTGCGCCGCAGGTCCGAGTCGGTGTACTCGAAGCGAACCGGCAGATGCAGGTCGCGCACGGGCTTCTCGGCGACTTTCTCCGACCGGGCCTGCATTCGGACCTTGCCGAGCAGGAACGCCGTGTCGGTCATCGGGGGGACGTCATCGCGGAAGTCGGCCAGCAGTTGGTCGAGGTCGTCGTCCGTCATCGCTCTGCTCCTTCGAGGTGGGCGCGTAGTGCCGAACGGGCGCGATGCAGCCTGGACCGCACGGTGCCGACCTCGACCCCGAGCGCCTCGGCCACCTCGACCGGGCGCAACCCGGCCCAGGCGACCAGGAGCAGCACGTCCCGTTCCGCCGGTCGCAACTCGGCGAGCGCGGAACCCAACTGGCGTGCCTTGCGGTGTGCGTCCGCCCGGGAGACGGCGACGGTGTCGATGCCCTCCCCGGTCACCGCCCTGCCCACCTCACGCGCGGTCGCACGCAGTCCGCGTATCTCGCTGCGGGCGTGTCGCTTAAGGAGGTTGGTGGCTATTCCGTACAGCCATGCGCGGACGGTCGCCCGCTCAGGCTCGTAGCGGTGCCGCTGTTCCCACGCGACCAGGAACGTCTCGGACACAAGGTCGTCCGCGGTGGTCGTGTCCAGCCGTCGGGACAGGTAGCGGTGCAGAGACCGCGCATGCTCGTCGTAGAGCCGTTCCAGGAGCGTTCCAGCGTCTGCGCCCGTGAGGTCCGGACGTTCCACGCTCGCCATCGTCACGTGGATGTATTGCCCGCGGCCCGCCCAACCGTTCCGGCTAACGCGCAAGGAGGGTTCGCGCGCTCCCTGACGAGCGTGCGAACCCTCCTTGCGGATGGCTATCGAGCTACTCGGCGCTGAGCAGCTGGGCGCAGCGGATCAGGCCGAGGTGGCTGTACGCCTGTGGGTGGTTGCCGAGGGACCGTTCCGCGATCGGGTCGTACTCCTCGGGCAGCAGACCCGTCGGGCCGGCACAGTCCACCATCTGCGCGAACAGGTCCTCCGCCTCGGTCCGCCGGCCGCACAGCAGGTACGCCTCGATCATCCACGCCGCGCACAGGTGGAAGCCGCCCTCGTTGCCCGGCAGGCCGTCGTCCCGGTGGTAGCGGTACACAGTGGACCCGCTGCGCAGCTCCGCCTCGATCGCGCTCACGGTCGAGCCGAAGCGTTCGTCGCTCGGGTCGATCAGGCCGGACAGGCCGACGAACAACGACGCCGCGTCCAGGTCCGTGCCGTCGTACGCGGTGGTGAACGACTTGACCTCTTCGTTCCACCCGTTCGTCAGCACGCTCTCGGCGAGCTTGGCGCGCAGCCCGTGCCACTCCGGATTCGGTTGGCGGCCATAGGTTTCCGCCAGCGTGACGGCCCGGTCGATGGTGAGCCAGCACATCACCTTGGAGTACACATGGTGGCGCGGGCGGTGCCGTTCCTCCCAGATGCCGTGGTCCGGCTCCTCCCACCTGCGGGTGACCGCCTCGGCCATCGCGCAGGTCATCCGCCAGTCGTCGTCGGTCAGCTTGCCGCGGGCCGCGGACAGCGCGACGACTAGGTCGACGACCGGACCGAACACGTCCAGTTGGACCTGCTGGTTGGCCAGGTTGCCGATCCGGACCGGCCGGGAGCCGGCATACCCCGGGAGGGTGTCGATGACGGCTTCCGGGCCGAGGCCCGTGCCGGCGAGCGTGTACAGCGGGTGCAGCCGCTCCGGTCCGGGAACCGTGGTCAGCACGCCGTGCACCCAGTTGAGGAACGCCTCGGCCTCGCCCGTGGAACCCAGCGACACCAACGCCTTCGCGGTCAGCGCGCCGTCCCGCAGCCAGCAGTAGCGGTAGTCCCAGTTGCGGATGCCGCCGATCTCCTCGGGCAGGGAGGTGGTCGCGGCGGCCATGATGCCGCCGGTCTCGCTGTGGCACAGGCCGCGCAGCGTCAGCGCGGAACGCGCCACGAGCTCACGCTCCACCTCCGGGAACGTCAGCGTGGCAAGCCATTCGGTCCAGTACGCGTTCGCCCGCGCCTTGCGCTCCGGCTCCGGGACGCTGTTGGGCTCCAGATCGTCCGTGCCGCACCGCAGTTCCAGCAGGATCGGGTCACCGTTGGGGGTGATCACCGCGCGCGCCGAGTCGTGGATGCCGTCCGAACTGATCTCCCACTCGACGCCGGGCGAGTACAACGCCATCGGGTCGGACGTGCCGACCACCCGCAGGCCGTTGTCGTCCCGGACGAGCTTGACCGGCACCTGGCCGAACTCCGGCCGCGGCGTGAAGTCGACCACCGCGCGGCTGTTGCCCGTGACCACGCGGATCAGGTCGGTGCGGTGGGGCAGCGCGTAGTGCTCCAGGTAGTCCGTGACCAGCAGGCCCGACCAACGGGTCTCCACGGTCATCGTGCCCGGCAGGTACCGCTGGCCGAGCGGCAGGCCGCCGCGTTCCGGCGTGATCGACAGGTGCCCGGCGGACGGGCCACCGAGCAGGTCCGCGAACACCGCCGCCGAGTCCGGCTCCGGGTGGCACAGCCAGGTCACCCGGGCCTCGGGGGTGACCAGGGCGACCGACCGCTCGTTGGCGAGCATGGTCAGCCGCTCGATCGGGGTGGCCTGCTCCCCGTACAGCCAGTTGCGGCGTTCCTCGAGCAGGAACGCGAGCACGGTCGCCACCGCGTGGGTGTCGGCGATCCGGAACGGGGCCAGGGAGTCGCCGACGCCGACCTTGACGCCGAGATCCGGCCCGGACAGCCGCGCGAACGCCTTCTCGTCGGTCACGTCGTCGCCGACGAAGATCGCGGCGGTCGCGCCGACCTGGTGCCGCAGCACGTCCAGGGCATGGCCCTTGTCGGTCTGGACCACGGCCATCTCGACCACGGCCTTGCCCTCGGTCACCTGGATGCCCTCCCAGGTGCACGGGCCCTCACGCAAGGCCGCGACCACGTGCTCGGCGACGTCCGGCGCGGCGCGCCTGACGTGCACGGCGACGCTGGCCGGCTTGACCTCCAGATGGATGCCGGGCATGCCGCTGGTCAGCTCGTACAGCACCGACTCGAGCCGGTGGTGCAACTCACGGGCCGGGCCGTTGAGCGAGTGCACGAACCCGATGTCGAACTCGGATCCGTGGCTGCCGACCAGGTGCACCTCGCTGGGCAGCCGGGACATCGTGGCCAGGTCCCGAAGAGCCCGCCCGGAGATCACCGCGGTGGTGGTCTCGTGCAGGCCGGCCAGGGACCGCAACGCGCCGACCGACTCCTGCTGCGGCCGGGCTTGCTCGGGGTCCTCCACGATCGGCGCCAATGTGCCGTCGTAGTCACACGCGACCAACAGCCGCGGTGTGCGCGCAAGCTGCACGATCGCGCGTCGCAGCTCCGCGGGAAGGGCCTCGGCGGTCACGCCTTCTCCTCACGCTTCAGCGTGGCAGCCATTGCCACTATCGGGTGAAGTTAGATTCTGAACTGATTCAGTTCAACCCCTGCGACCCCAGAGCCTCGAGGAACGATCGTGCCCATCGGTCAACGTCGTGGGTGAGGACTTGGCGTCGTAGAGCGCGCATCCTACGGCGGCCCTCAGCGGGGTCGATCATTAGGGCCGCATGCAGCGCGTTCTTCACCCCGTCAAGATCATGTGGATTGACCAGGAACGCGCTCGTGAGCTCGGCGGCGGCGCCGGCGAACTCACTCAGCACGAGGGTGCCACCCAGGTCGTGCCGGCACGCCACGTACTCCTTGCAGACCAGGTTCATGCCGTCCCGTACCGGCGTGACCACCATGACGTCCGCGGCGGAGAAGAACGCCACAAGCTCACGGCGGTCCACCGACTGGTGCAGGTAGTGCACGACCGGGTGACCGACCCGGCCGAACTCGCCGTTGATCCGGCTGACCACCTGCTCGATCCCGGCCCGCATGCGCTGATAGTGCTCGACCCGCTCGCGGCTCGGGGTCGCCAGTTGGACCATGGTGACGTCGTCCGGGTCGATCCGGCCCTCGATGAGCAGCTCCTGCAGCGCGTACAGCCGGACGTCGATGCCCTTGGTGTAGTCCAGCCGGTCGACCCCGAGCAGGATCTTGCGCGGGTTGCCCAGGTCCTGGCGGATCTGCTGGGCGCGCTGCATCACGTCCCGCTTGCGGGCCGTCCCGTCCAGCCCGGCCGAATCGATCGAGATGGGGAACGCGCCCACCCGCACCGGCCGGTCACCGACGTGGATCAGGCCGGGCCTGGTCCGCACGCCGACCGCGGCCCGGCTCGGCTCCAGCCCGACCAACCGCCGCGCCAGCCACAGAAAGTTCTGCGCACCACCCGGACGGTGGAACCCGACCAGGTCAGCGCCGAGCAGTCCGCGAACGATCTCCGACCGCCACGGCAGCTGCATGAACAGCTCCACCGGCGGGAACGGAATGTGCAGGAAGAACCCGATCCGCAGGTCAGGGCGTTGTTCCCGGAGCAGAGCGGGCACCAGCTGCAGTTGGTAGTCCTGGATCCACACGGTCGCGCCCGGCTCGGCGATGGCCGCGGTGGCCTCGGCGAACCGGTGGTTGACCTTCACATAGCTGTCCCACCAGGCCCGGTCGAACACCGGCGCCTCCACGACGTCGTGGTAGAGCGGCCACAACGTGGCGTTCGAGAACCCTTCGTAGTAGTCCCGCACCTCGGTCGAGGACAACGTGACCGGCGACAGCCGCAGCCCCTCGTCCTCGAACTCGTCGACGTCGACATCGGCCACCCCCGGCCACCCCACCCAGGCGCCCTTCCGGGACCGCAGGAACGGCTCCAGGGCACTGACCAGACCACCGGGGCTGTGCTTCCAACGCTGCGTGCCGTCCGGCGCGCGATCGAGGTCGACCGGGAGCCGGTTGGCCACGACGATGAAATCCGCACCACTGTTCACCGGGAGAAAGCCTCCTTGTGACGACACTGCCTCCACGACAGTAGTCAGTCATTCCCCACGGCGCGTCCGGCAAACGGTTGGGTGGCAGGCGTCACGCTCCCGGGAGTGGCCTGCGCCACTCCGACCGGTGTGCGAATGCGGTGGACTCGTTGCCTACGATGAACGTGTCCGGCCGGTGTAGCTCAATTGGCAGAGCACTCGCCTTGTAAGCGAAAGGTCGCGGGTTCGAGTCCCGCCACCGGCTCCACAGCTTGACCAGCGGGAACAGCTCGTCCGCTGAGCGCTGTAGCTGATCGATGACCGCGGCGGTGACGGCAACTCCCACCAAGGCGTCGGTCCACTCCGCGGCAAAGGGCCGCCGGCCCGCGCGAGGAAAGTGCGAACAAACCACCGACAAAGTGGCGTCAGCAAACCTGAACTGTCAATTGACAGGCAGGGGGAACGATGACGCCATGGGTTCTGTCTCGGCGCACGGGTGTGCTCGCCGCCGCTGGGCTGGCGGTGCTGCTGACCGCGGGGTGCGGCGGCGGTGGCCGGGTCCCGCCGGGTGCGCCGGCGCCGAAACCGGGGGGCATCGCGCGGCCGTCGACCTCGGCGGCCAAGCCGGCCGAACTGCGTGACATCACCGGTGAGGACCTGTGCTCCTTCGTCTCGGCACAGACCGTGGCGAAGAACATCCCCGGGGCGCACACCAGTCCGTCGACGTCCGAGTCGTCCAGGACCGGCAAGAAGGTCCGCTGCACCTGGAGTCGCGACACGACCAACGACAAGCAGATCATCAAGTCCCGCGGCATCGACGTGGACGTCTCCGGGTACCTCGCGCCGGACAGGGACCCGGTGGAATCGGTGAAGAAGACATTTCAGGAGTGGAAGCAGACGGCCCAGCGCAAACACGACGAAGGTCTGCGGACCGGGTCGTCCGGGACGACCACCTACACCGAGCCGCGGGACCTGCCCGGCGTCGGTGATGAAGCGTTCTCCCAGTACAACAGCACCGACGGCAAGCTGAGCGAGACGATGATCCGGCTCCGGGTCGGCGTGTGGCAGGCGGAGCTCAGCTTCCACGGGAAGGACGTGCCGGAGGATCGAAGCACCCCGGCGAAGGCGCTTTCGGACGCCGAATCGACGGCCATCGCCACCGAGTTCGCCAAGGAGATCGCGGTCAAGCTCGCCGACGATTCGGCCAGGGGCGGCCAACAGGGGGCCGGATCCGCACTGTGCAAGCTGCTCTCCGCGGCCACCGCGGAGAAGTACGCGCCGAACGCGAAAACCGAGAACCACGTCTCCACCGGAAGCGTCAAGGTAACGGAATGCTCGTGGCAGAGCTCTGAGCCCCAGGAGGGCGGTAAAGGCCTCAAATTCCGCAGTTTCGGTGCTCGGGTCGAGGAATACGGAAAGCAGGGCCAAGCGATCTTCGACGACCACCGGAAGAAGGCCAAGGAGGACCACGATGCCGGGCCGGTGCACGGAAAGGGACCGGCGACCGAGGGGCAGACCAAGGGTGAGGTGAAAGACGTGCCGGGACTTGGCCAGGCGGCCTACTCGCAAGTGACCGGCAACATCAAGTACCAACCCGGTGAGGCGGGCGGCGCCACGGTCACGGTCCTGCTCAGCGGCGGCCGGATCGCCACGGTGAGTTTCGGTGGCTACGACGGCAAGGGCCTGACCACCAGCCCGGGTCAGGAGGCCGGCCAGGACAGGACTTTGCAAGAGGCCGAAATCCTGGCGGCCGTCAACGCCGCGGCTAAGGAAATCATCCCCGGCCTCGCCTGAGCCGGGCCGACGAGAAAGGAGAAAGAGCATGAGTTTCGAGGTTGATCCGGACGCCTTGGACAGGTTCGCGGCCTTGCTGGGCCGATATGCCGAAGACGCCACGGCGCTCAAGAATCACATTCAGGAAAAGGCCGCCTTCGCCAACTGGTCGGACTGGGGGCTGCTGCTCAGCCAGCTCGCGCCAACGCACGACCTGGCGGTCCAGGTGTCGACGGAACGTGCCAATCTCATGTGGACAATCGGAACCCGCTCGTCCAGCGGCGTCACCGAGGCCGCCTCCTGGTACCGGTCGACCGACCAGGAGAGCGCGGCGGATCTCGACACGACGTATGCGGCGGTGACACCGCAGGAAACGCTGGACGACCGGTTCACCCTGAATTCCTATGGAATGAGTGGCGACGAGCTGAACCGCTTCGCCGACCGCAGCGAACCCACCGCCCTGCTCCAGAACCCCACTGTGGACTGGAACAGTCTTGCGCCCGACGTCAACCCGATCGACACAGCTTTTCGCAATGTGACCGGCGTCATCAGTGGAATGAACTATGTGCGCGAGTTCTGCAAGGACACGTTCGGTCACGACCCGTTCGGCATAGTCGCCGAGTTCCTGGCCGGGGACTGGCAGGACTTCGCCAAGGTCGCGGTGGTCTGGCATGCCTGTGGCGACGCGGTCGCCGGCATGGCGGAGAACCTGCGCTTCAGTGACGAGAGTCTGGCCAGCGTGTGGTCCGGCAACGCCGCCGACGCCGCGATCGACTACTTCCAGCAGTTCCATTCGGCGACCCAGGCCGAGATCAAGCTCTACAACCTGCTGTACAGCAACTACTGCGAATACGTCAAGATCGCCTGCCATGCCGCACAGATCCTGAACGACACCATCGACTCCATCATGGACAAGGTGGTCACCGTTCTGGTCGCGATCGCGGCCGGTTATTCGGCGGACGGTGTCCTCGGGGCCATTTTCGGCGGAATAGTAGGGGCGATCCTGGAGGCCATCGGATTCGTCGTCAACGTCTGCACCTTTGCCCTTGATGCGGCGCGACTCGTCCAGATCGTCGAGTCCTACAGCAATCTCTCCTACGACATACCGCCGTCGGAGCTGGACGCGCTGAGCTATGTCGGCGGATCATCGTTACCCGGGTATCACCACCCGGCGTCCGTGGGGCCGTGACATGGTCGAGCACACACCGCCGGCGTCGTTCGACAAGGACAAGATGCGCAGGTTTACCGAGCTGGCCATGCGCAGGCTGGAGAACGGCCCCGATCCGCTGCTCGCCGAGATGGCCCGCGAGGTCAGGTCCGGCCGAATGACGCTCATTGAAGCGGCCGCCAGCTCCGCCTATCGCGAGGCGTTCGCCACAATCGCCGACAAGGCCACTGAACGGCTGCGTGGCGTGGACATCGACACGCTGGTCGCCGCGGCCGACGATTCGGCGCTCGACAAGCTGATCGCGGAACTCGAAGCCGAGCCGGCCGCCGACGATCCGAAACCGGACCCACCGGCCGAGGACGATTTCGATTTCTCGGCGCCTCTTGCCCAGTCGCAGCCACCGCCGCGTTCCGCGTCTGGAACGCCGCCTCAGCGGGCCCGGTGGAAAGGCCGGCGACAGGGCTGACTTTTTTCGCGGCCCTGACCAGCAGGGGTAGCTGGTCAGGGCGCTGCGGTAGGGCTATCCGCGGGCTGCTGAATAGTTTCGGAACAACAGGTATGTGTTGATGATGTCCGATTTGGCGCTCTCGACGGAACGGTAGATTCCCCACTTCGGGCGCACGTAGTCGCCCTGGTCGGGGATGTTCACGTTCGACATCTTGCCCTGGGCCACGATCGGCGCGCTCGACCCTGTTCCGTTACGGATCACGCAGGCTGCCGTGCCTTTCGAGCCGGGGGTGAAGGTCCACTCGATAGTGATCCACTTGTCGCGCAGCGGGGCCAGGTCGGTCGCGGCGATGTCCGGCGACCCGGAGTTCGCGTAGGCGCGGGCCCGCAGCATTTCCTTGCTGCCGCTGCGGGTGAGGTCCAGGGTGACCCAGGGGCCGCCGTTGGTTGACGGTGTCTTGGTCTGGAAGATGTGGGTGAACCGGCTGGTGCCGTGCAGGGTCGACGGCATGAACATCTCGTAGGCGATCTTCCAGGTCTCGCCGTTGTGCATCTTCAGCGTGGTGCCGTTCTGCACCATGCCCTTGGACTCGGTGCGTTGCCTGTCGCCGCCGCCGGTGGTGTCCCGGTCGTCGGCCCAGATGTTGAAGCGGTAGTGGTCGCCTTCCACGATCACGTACTTGCGGTCCGGGTGGTGGTTGCCGCGGTCGGCCTCGATGCCCTCGAAGGCTTTCAGGCCGTCCGTGGCCGGGTCGGGATGCCACAGTGGCGCGGCGGCGACCGCCTGGTGCAGTGGGCTGAGCATGGCCGGCGCGGCGATCGCGGTGACGGCCAGCGAACGAAGGGCGGTCCTCCGGGAGAATGCGCGGGGGTGCAGGGGTTCCGGCATCGTCGGTGTGTCCTTCCTGGCGGCGTTCGACAGGGGTGCACATCGGGCGGCGGATATCCAGACGCGGACATCCGATGTCTTACCGCACGAACGTAGGACGGTCGGCCATCCGTGTCAATGGAGTGCCCCATTCATCGGAGCGGTCGTGGCCTGGATCCGGGCGGGGACGTGTTTGTGCCAGGGCGTGCCGGACAGCGGGTCCCGCCAGGCGCTGTCGGTCAGCTCGTTCGGCGCCGCGCCGGTCCGGCCCTGGTCGGGGAAGTCGAGGCCGAGCCCGTTGGGCAGGGACACGTGGCCGGGCTGCATCCGGTCGGTGATCTCGACCGCGGTGTGGACCGTGCCGCGGCTGGTGGTGACGACCGCGGTCCCGGTCTCCGAGAGGCCGAGGGACTCGGCGTCCTGCGGGCTGATCCGCAGGGCGCCTTGGGTGTCCTTCCGGCGCCACGACGGGTTCCGGATGATCGTGTTGGCGGTGAACGACCGGCGCTCGCCCGCGGACAGCACGAACGGGAACTCGGCCGTCGTCCACCTGGCCGGGGCGTCCCGCAGGCCGTCCAGTTCGGCCAGCAGGGACGGGATGGCCAGGGTGATCGCCTTGTCCGCCGCGCCGACGTACGTCCAGGTGTCACGGTAGTCGTCGACGGTGAACGTCACCCCCGAAGGCGACGACAGGATGGCTTCGAAGAGGGCGTCGCCGGACGCGTGGCCGGCGCGGCGGACCGCGTCCGGGTAGGTCAAGAAGCACCGCTGGGCGATCAGCCAGAGAGCGGCGGGCGACGGGTTCGGGAGCGTCGGGCCGAGCACCTCGTACATCACGAACGGGGCCAGCCCAGCGAGTTTGCCGGTCATCATCTCGAGGACCGCCTGCGCGAACTGGCCGGCGGCGAGTGCGGCGTGCAACGGGGCGAGGTCCTCGGCCGTGACCACGTCCAGCGCTCTGATCAGCCGGGCGTACATCTCTGGTTCGGTCAGCGTGCCGGGCAACGGCGGCAGGGCCGGTGCGCGCAGGTGGAACGTGTTGCGCGGGAACTCCAGGTTGAAGAACGTGGCCTCGTACTTCTCGAACTGGGACGCCGCCGGCAGGACGTAGTCCGCGTGCCGCGCGGTCTCGGTCATCGCCACGTCGATCACGACCGTCAGGTCCAACGCGGCCATCGCGGCCCGGAACCGCTGGGAGTCGGCCAGCGAGTGGGCGGGATTCGACGACTCCACGACCATCGCGCGGAACCGTTGGGGATGGTCGGTGAGGATCTCGTCCGCGATCACGTTGCCGGGGACGAGGTTCGCGATGAGACGCGCGCCGGTGACCGGGGTGCGCCGGTCGTGCCGGGCGTTGTGCTGAGCCAACGGCTGCAGCCACGAATGCGCGTTCATCGCTCCCCTCTTGGCGAAGTTGCCGGTCAACAACCACAGCAGCTTCTCCAGGTATGACGAGAGTGTGCTGTGCGGCGCCTGCTGCACACCCAGGTCCTCGAAGATCGACACGCTCGCGGCCGATCCGATCCGCCGCGCCGCCGAGCGGATGCGCGAGACGTCCACGCCGCATCGGGACGCGAACTCCGCCACCGGGATCCGGTTGAGCGCGTCCAGGACCGCCGCGGAGTCTCGCGTGTGGGCGGCGAGGAACTCGTGGTCCACGAGGTCTTCCTGGACCAGCACGGCACCGAGGGCGGCCAGGCACCACGCGTCCGTGCCGGGGCGGACCTGCAGGTGGTGGTCTGCCAGGTCAGCGGTCTCCGTCCGGACCGGATCGATCACCACGATGGCCCGGCCCGGGTCGCGGGCGATCTCGCGCAGGGTGACCCGGGCGCGCGGGAAACTGTGCGACTGCCAGGGGTTCTTGCCGACGAACACGGCCACCTCGGCGTGCTCGAAGTCGCCGCGGGTGTGCGCCTGGTACAGCTGCGAGTCCACCCAGAACTCGCCCGTTTTCTCCTGTGCCAACGCGTTCGACCGGTATCGCGCGCCCAGCGCCCGCATCAGCGCGCTGCTGTACATGCCGCCGAGGTGGTTTCCCTGGCCGCCACCGCCGTAGAAGAAGATCGACTCGCCGCCGTGGGCGTCCCGGACCGCGGCGAGCCGGGCGGCGATCTCGGCGATCGCGGTGTCCCAGGAGATCGGCTCGTACGTGCCGTCGGCCTTGCGACGCAACGGGCTCGTCAGCCGGTGCGGTCCGTTCTGGTAGTGCGGCAGGCGCAGTGCCTTGTTGCAGGTGTAGCCCTGGGAGGAGACGTGGTCCTTGTCGCCGCGCACCCGCTCCAGCAGGCCATCGGAGGTGAACACCTCGATGCCGCAGTTGCACTCACAGAGGATGCACGCCGACTTGTGCCACTGCGCCATGACGCCTCCCGACGATCACTATGCCAGTCGTCATAATCGACTGGCCGGCGCGGTCCGTCAAGCCGTGTCCACGAGCAGGTGGCTCACCAGCCGGACCAGCTCGGCCTCGACCCGGTCGAGCGCTTGGACACTGCGCTGGGCCCGAGCGACCACGATCGCCCCCTCGACGGCCGCGATCATCAGCGAGGCCGTCGCCATCGCCCGTGAGCTGGGAACTCCCTGCCGAACGAGGATGCTGGCGACGGCCGTCTCCCACTCGGTGAACGCCGCACCCGCCGCCGCGTACGCCGACGCCGATTCGGCCTCGGCGAGCGCGGCGGCCATCACCGGGCAGCTGGTCCGGAAGTCCCCGCCCAACTCGGCCCGCCAGAATCCGGCGAGTCCGCGGACCAGCGCGACCGGGTCGTCCGCCCGGTCGATCAGCCGGGTCATCAGGCCGGCCGCCCACCGGGTGGCCTCCTGCGCGAGTTGGTCCTTCCCGCCGGGAAAGTGGTGGTAGATCGAACCTCTCGGGGCGCCGCTGTGCTCGACGACGTCCGCCAGTGACGTCCCGGCGACACCGCGTTCCCGGAACAGGACGGCGGCGCTGCGGATCATCTTGGTACGTACGTCGTTGCCCACGGCGCCACTCTACTATGACGGCCGTCATAGCCGGTCGGCATAGGAAGCGTGAGCACCGCGTCTGACCTGTGATAAACCTGATCCGCCGAAGGGTGGGAGGGTGCGGTGGCCGAACAGCGGGATGGGATCGACCGGGTGGTGGAGCAGGCCGGGCGGGTCGCCGGCTGGCTGGCGCGCGCGAGTTGGGAGGCAGCGGCGCGGTTGCCTGGCGGCGAGGCGGCCCAGAGGCAGTTCCGCAAGGCTGAACGGGCCGTGCTCGACCAGATGCGCAAACGCCTGGACGAAGTGGACGAGGAAGGCACGCTGAGCGGCCGGATCATCGCCCCCGCCACGCCGATGGTCCTGGACGGCCAGGTCGACCCGCTGCGCACGGCCATGGCCGAGTTGCTGCGCCGGTCCGCCGAGATGGACCGGGAGCAGAGCCGGGAGTACGTGTTCACGTCCCTCCTGCGCCAGCTCCTGCCGGACGAGGCCCGGATCCTGTCCGCGCTGTCCGACGGGGCCCCGTACGCCCTGGTGCACGTGGCCGCGCGGGCGGCGCTGGGCGGGCAGCAGCGGATCGTGCTGCGCAACGCGTCGTCGGTCGGCCGGGCCGCCGGCGTCACCCTGCCGGACCTGGTGCCGAACTACGTGACCAGGCTGGAGCATCTCGGCCTGGTGGAGGTCGGCCCGGAGGATCCCGGCCTGTCGGTCCAGTACGACATATTGTTGACCGAGGACCGCGTGCGCGCGGCCGAGGAGGAGGTGCGCACGGTCCGCAAGACGACGCCGCGGTTCGCCCGGCGCACCCTGCGACTGTCCACTTTGGGCAGGCAGTTCTGGGACGCGGCCCGGCCCGGATGAGCGAGATCCTCGCGGACTTCGCGCGCAACTGGTACGTCTACGTGTCCATGCCGGTGATCGCCGCGCTGATCGGGTACGGCACCAAGGTGGTCGCGATCCGGATGATGTTCCAGCCGATCGAGTTCACCGGCGTCCGGCCGTTCTTCGGCTGGCAGGGCATCGTCCCGCGGAAGGCCGCGCGGATGGCCGCGATCGCGTGCGACACCATGACCGACCGGCTGATCTCGGCCGGCGAGGTGGTCAGCCGGCTGGACCCGGACCGGGTGGCCAAGGAACTGGAGCAGCCGCTGCTCGAGGCGGTCGGCGAGATCACCCAGGAGATCGCCGCCGAGTACGAGCCGGGACTCTGGGACTCGCTCCCGCAGCAGGTGCGCGACCTGGTCGTGAACCGGGTGCGGGCGGAGGCGCCCAAGGTGGTCAAGGCCATCCTGGCCAGCGTTCAGTCCGATGTGGACTCGGTGTTCGACCTCAAGGGCATGGTGGTCGAGAACCTGGTGAAGGACAAGGAACTGCTCAACCGGATGTTCCAGCGGGCCGGCCACAGGGAGTTCCAGTTCATCGCCCGGTCCGGGCTGGTGTTCGGGTTCGTGATCGGCCTGGTGCAGATGGGCGCGTGGGCGGTGCTGCGGTCACCGTGGGTGATGCCGATCTTCGGCGGGCTGACCGGATGGTTCACCGACTGGCTCGCGTTGCGGATGATTTTCCACCCCAGGGAACCAAAACGGTATTTCGGCGTGTTCCGTTGGCAGGGCCTGTTCCTCAAACGACGCCAGGAGGTCGCGGCCGACTACGGCGACCTGATCGCCAAGGAGATCATCACGCCGCACAACGTGATGGCGGCGGTGCTGCGCGGGCCGTTGGCCGACAGGTTGTTCGCGGTCGTCGAACGGCAGGTCACCGCCGCGTTGGACCGGCAGACCCGGCTGGCCAGGCCGTTGATGGCGGTCACCGTGGGCAGCCGGCGATACCAGGAGATCAAGCACAGCGTCGCGGAGAAGGTGATGCGGCGGATGCCGGACACCCTCGCGTACATCGAGGACTACGCCGAAGAGGCGATGGACATCCGCAACACACTGGTCCAGAAGATGCGGGAGTTGTCGGCCGAAGAGTTCGAGGAACTGATCCGTCCGGCCTTCCAGCAGGACGAGTGGATTCTGATCACCGTGGGCGCCGTCCTGGGCTTCGCTGTTGGCGAGCTGCAAGTCGTCCTGGTCGAGAACCTGACCCACTGATGGCTGCTCGGCGTTATCGGTGTGTCAGTATTGCTAACGGCTAGCGGAAACCCACCGATCGTCGGGTGGTCGGCTCGAGGAGTATCCGCGATTCGGGTCCCCCAGATTCCGGCGAGGTGGGAAAGATCAATTCAAGAAAAGCGCACGCCAGCGCGCTGCCGTACCCCGCTGCCAGCCTTCTCGGCCGGCTCTCCGAGCGGACGAGGGAGGAATTCCTGGCGGTCGGTGTTTCGGAGAGCCGACCGGCCAACGCGACACTCATCAAACAGGGCGAGCAGGATTCGAGCGCGCTGTTGTTGCTGCACGGCTCGGTGAAGGTGCAGGCCACCGACCCGACCGGGGAGCGCACCCTGTTGGCCATCCGGGTCGCCGGCGACCTGCTCGGCGAGATGGCCGCACTGGACGTGGGGCCGCGTTCGGCGACCGTCATCTCGTGCACCGAGATCTTCTACAAGCGGATGAGCCGGGCCGAACTACGCAATTTCCTGGCCCGGCACCCGGACGCGGCGATCGAGGTCGCGAGCATGCTCGGCGAACGGCTGCGCTGGGCCGACCGGCGCCGAACCGAACACGGCCGGCCGGCGAGCGTCCGGGTCGCGCGGGTGCTCGTCGACCTGTGTGAGGCATACGGCACCCGGACCGGCAGCAAGTGGGAACTGGGCGTCCCGCTGACCAGGGAAGAGCTGGCGTCGATCGCGGGTATCAAACTCAGCACGGCCGAGAAGATCATTCGTTCATTTCAGCAGGAGGGGCTGGTGACCGGCCGTTATCGGGGCATCGTCGTGCTCGACATGCCCCGGTTGAAGGAACAGGCCGAGTTAACGTAACGAGCGTACTGACAGGCAGTGGTTCTGCTAATAGTGTTGAACCCGCATCAATACCGCTTTCATACGGAAGAACTATTGCATAGTTACGCAGAGCACCACACTCCCTCGGATGCGTACACGAAAGGGCTAGTGGATGGGACATACGCACTTCCGGCGCTCGTTGTACGTCGGAGTGGATATCCGTGGGTACGGAGCCGCGCCCGAGCAGCGCCAGGAGAAATGGCAGGAGACACTGCTGCGGTGTCTCGACCGGGCGGCCGCGTCGATGCGGCTGAACAGGCAGACATGGGCACGCCAGCAACACGGCGACGCGGAACTGTGCGTCCTGCCGGCCGAGGAACCAGAGCCGCTTGTGGTGGACGGCTTCACCCGTCGGCTGGAGTCCGAACTCCGGGTCTACAACGAGGAAGTGATGCCGTGGGCGCGCCTGCGCCTGCGGATGGCCGTACACCACGGCGTGGTGGTGGACGGTCCCAACGGCTATCCCTGCCGTGACGCGGTGGTGGTGAGCCGGCTGCTGAACTCCAAGCCGCTGCGCGGTGTCCTGGAGCAGTGGCCGCAGGCCAACCTCGCGGTCATGCTGTCCGAACTGGTCTACCACTCGGTGGTCGAGGCCGGGCACACGTCACTGCGGACTGATCAGTTCCGCAGGCTGGCGGTGCGAGAGAAGGAGTTCAAGGGGTACGGCTGGCTGTGGCTGCCGGGCCGCTCGGACTCGATCGACATGTTCAGCCGGCCGGTGGTGCCGAGATGGGACTCCGCCGAGGTGCACGCGCGGCCATATGTTGTCCGTGCCGATGAGGTGTCCGAAGTCGCCATCCGAGGGCGGCACCGGGCAGCTGTGCAGCGCGGGTTCATCGGCGGATGAGGTCGGGGTGGCCTGCCCCCAACGCCGGCCACCCCGCCTGTAACCGTTTTCGCATAGGATCGGTCGCCGTGGTGTACCAGGCCGATGAGCGGCGATACGACAGGGCGGAATTCCGACGGAGCGGGCGCAGCGGGCTGAAGTTGCCGCTGGTCTCGCTCGGACTGTGGCAGAACTTCGGCGGTGCACGGCCGTACGAGAACGCGCAGGCGATCGCCCGGCGGGCGTTCGACCTCGGCGTCACGCATTTCGACCTGGCCAACAACTACGGCCCGCCGTACGGGTCGGCCGAGGAGAACTTCGGCCGGATCATCGCGGACGATCTGCGGCCGTACCGGGACGAGCTGGTCATTTCGACCAAAGCGGGCTATGACATGTGGCCCGGCCCGTACGGCGACCTGGGGTCGCGCAAGTACCTGCTGGCGTCGCTGGACCAGTCGCTTGGCCGGATGGGCCTGGACTACGTCGACATCTTCTACTCGCACCGGTTCGACCCGGACACTCCGCTCGAGGAGACGATGGGTGCGCTCGTCACCGCGGTGCAGTCCGGGAAAGCCCTTTATGTCGGCATTTCGTCGTATTCGCCGGCGAAGACCCGGGAGGCGGCCGAGATCCTGCGGTCGGCCGGGGTGCCGTTGCTCATCCACCAGCCGTCGTACTCGATGCTCAACCGGTGGATCGAGCCGGAGTTGCTGGACACGCTGGCCGAGGTCGGTGCCGGCTGCATCGCGTTCTCGCCGCTGGCCCAGGGTCTGCTGACCGACAAGTACCTGGGCGGCGTGCCCGACGGGTCGCGCGCGGCCCAGCACGGATCGCTGCAACCGTCCCATTTGTCCGATGAGAACCTGGCGCGGGTGCGCGGACTGAACGAGGTCGCCCAGCGGCGCGGGCAAAGCCTGGCGCAGTTGGCGCTGTCGTGGGTGTTGCGGGACGAGCGGGTCACGTCCGCGTTGATCGGTGTCAGCTCGGTCGCGCAGCTGGAGCAGAACCTGGCAGCGCTCGATGGCGCGCCCTTGACCGACGGCGAGCTGGCCGAGATCGACAAGTACGCCGTCGAGTCCGGTGTGGACCTGTGGGCACCGTCACGAAAAGCCGGCTGACCCGGGTGTAGTGGATCACACGCGTTCTGTTACCTTGGACACGCGTTGATTCTCGCTCAGCCAGTTTTGCGGTCACGGGGTCGTGGGTCCTCACTCGGGGTGGGGCCGACGGAGTCGCGACCGGGGCCGGGAGAGTGTGGCCCCTGCCAACCGGATCGGGACCGGGCGGCAGGGGCCCATTTCTGGTTACGCCATGTGGTCAATTGTGCGGTAATCCTTTACCCCCTTCCCGTCGTCGCCTTACGGTGGTCACCGGCAGTAGGGGACGGGGGAGGACAAGCAGTGAGCACGGGGGATGGCCATGCCGTCGTCCGGTTCGGGGTACTCGGACCGGTGCAGGCGGTGGTCGACGGCGAGCCGGTGCCGCTCGGCGGACCGGGCGTGCGTGGCGTGCTGGCGATGCTTCTGTTACGCCCCAACGAAGTCGTGCCGGTCGAGGACATCCTTGACGGGTTGTGGGGGGACGATCCGCCGCTGACCGCGCGCACGATCGTGCAGAACTACGTCTCGCGACTGCGACGGCAACTGCGCCTGGTCGATCCCACTGGCTCGGTGTGGATCGACACCCGCCTGCCCGGATACCAGCTCATCGTCGACGAGGAGCTGATCGACGTCACCCAGGCGACGATCCTGCTCGCCAGGTCCCGCCACGAACATCCGGTCCGCCGAGCGGAGATGCTGCGGGCGTCGCTGGACCTGTGGCGCGGGCCGGTGCTGGCCGACGTGTCGCCCCGGATCAGCGCGCCACAGCTGGAGGCGTTGCGGCTCGCCGTGTTGGAGGCGCGGATCGAGGCGGACCTCGAACTCGGCCGGCACGCCGAACTGGTGGGCGAGCTCTCCACGTTCGCCGAGGCGTACCCGTTCCGGGAGCGGATGATCGCGCATCTGGTGCTCGCGCTGTACCGGACCGGGCGACGCGCGGACGCTCTTGAGGCGTACCAACGGTTTGCCCGGCGCGCGGCCGACGACCTCGGCATCGACCCCGGTCCTGGCCTGCGTGACTTGCACGAACGGGTGCTGAACGACGACGCCACGCTGTTGATCCCCACGCCGGTGCGTGTCGTGCCGCCGAAGGTGGGGGTGCTCGTGCCGGCCCAGCTGCCGCCCGCGCCGGTCGGGTTCGTCGGCCGTGAGTCGGAACTGGGGTGGCTGGACAGCCTGCTGGCCGAGGACTTCGGCGAGGCCACGCCGATCGGTGTGGTCTCGGGGCTGGCCGGGATCGGCAAGACCGCGCTGGCCGCGCTGTGGGGACGTACCGTGGCGGCGCAGTTCCCGGACGGCCAGTTGTTCGCCGGGCTGCGGGGGTTCCACCCGCGGCACGCCCCGGCGGACCCGGGCGAGGTGCTGACCCAGTTCCTGTTGACCTTGGGCGTCCCAGCGGGTGAGGTTCCGGTCGACCGGGACGACCGGGCCGCGCTCTACCGGTCGTTGCTGGCGCGTCGCCGGGTGCTCGTGATGCTGGACGACGCCTTGGACTCCGAGCAGGTCCGGCTGCTGTTGCCGGGCGGGTCGCGGGCGTTCGTGTTGATCACCAGCCGGTTCCGGCTGGAGGGCATGGTCGCGCGCAACGGCGCCCGGCTGCTTGAGCTGTCGACGTTGCCGCTGGCCGAGTCGGCGCGGATCGTCGAGTCGGTCGCCGGCGCCGGCCGGATCGACCAGGAGCGGCTGGACCGGCTGGCCACCCTGTGCGGGTGCCTGCCGCTGGCGTTGCGCATCGTCGGCGCGCGGCTGGCCGCCCGCCAGGACTGGATCGTGGACGAGTTGGTCGCCGACCTCACCGACGAGAACACCCGGTTGGCGGCTTTGGACGTCGAGCGGTCCGACACGAGCGTGCGCGCGGCGCTGGACGTCACGTACCGGCGGCTCGGTGAGTCGGTGGCGACCACGGTCCGGCTGCTCGGGCTCGTTCCCGGGCCGTCGGTCGGACCGGCGGCGTTGGCCGCTTTACGTTCGCCGCCCGGCGATGTCGCCGAGGCGCGGCGCGCCCTGCGGACGTTGGCGAACAGTTTCATGGTCACCGAGACCAGGCGCGACGTCTTCGTCATGCACGAGCTGGTTCGTCTGTACGCCAAGGAGTCCGCGCCGCGGGGCGACGAGCGGGACGCCGCGCTCGGCCGGCTGGTCGCCTACTACCTGAGCGCGGCCGACCGGGCCAGGCGACAGCTGCGTCCGGTCGTGGACGGTTTCGAGTTCGATTCGGTCGACCATCCGGAGATCACCGACGCGGAGTCCGCGTTGGCCTGGTTCGAACGGGAATGGCTCACTATCGTGACATTGGTCGACACGGCCCCCGCCGCCGACGCGTGGCGGCTGGCCAGGATGGCGCACGACTTCCGGGCCGTCCGATCCACGTTCGACGACTGGCTCCCGATTCTCCAAAAAGGACTGTCCGCTGCCGTCTCGGCTGGTGAGAAGTTCGGTGAGGCGTGGATGCTGCAGAGCAAGTGCGCGGCGTACACGAGGTTCGACCGGGCGGGCGAAACCCTGGACGACGCCAGGCGAGTCGTTGCGCTGGCAACCGAACTGGCCGACACCCGGTTGCTCGCGGTCGGCCACGACGCGGTCGCCTCCGCCTACTTCGGACAGTCGAAATACGACGAAGCCCTTGCCGGCTATGCGAAAGCGCTTGAACTCGACCCCGAACCGGCGATCGAGGCGCACGCGCGCAACAACATGGCACAGGTGCTGCGGGTACTCGGCCGGGCACAGGACGCGGTCGAGTCCCAACGTCGAGCTGTCCAACTGTATCGAGAGGTGGGCGAAGTCGGATTCGCCGCGTTCGCGGTCGGCAACCTGGCCGAGTTGTTCACCGAAATGAACAAGGTCGACTTCGCGGAACGCCATGCGCGGGAAGCGATCGATCTTTCTGTCGCCTCCGGACTCGTGCTGGCCGAAGCGTTCGGGCGCGAGGTGCTCGGCCAGGTGCTTCGCTTGCGTGGCTCGCATTCCGCCGCGCGCCGGCAGTGGGAACGGGCGCTGGCACTGTACACGCAGGTCAGATCGGTTCGGGCGGAACAAGTACGGGTTCTGATCGACGAGGAATAGCTCCGGCGTTTAGCGCATGGTTAGTGGCCTGACCAGATCAACTGGCAGGCTGTCCGCCGACGCGTCGACGACGCGCCCTGGAGGTGGCGGCCAGGGGCGAGTCGCCACCTGTACGGCCGGCCGGCACGCCGAGGGGGAGTGCCGGCCGGCCACGGTCGTCACTCCTTCACCCCGTCCCGCAACGGCAGCAGCTCGGGACGTTTCGCGGACACACCGTCCCCCATGGACTCGCCACGCAGGTGCCTGCGGATCCACGGCACGAGATGGGTACGCGTCCAGTCCAGGTCCGCCTTGCGCGACTGGAACCAGGAGGTCACTTTCGGTTGCTCCGGCCACGGTTCCCGCCAGTCATCCTCGGTCGGCACGCCCAGGACCTCCGCGGTGCGCAGGGCGATCCGCCGATGCCCCTCCGCGGAGAAGTGCAACCGGTCGTCACTCCACGCCCGCGGGTCACCGAGCACGTGCATCGCCCACAGGTCCACGATCCTGGCGCCGTGCCGATCCGCGACCGCGTGCAGGTGCTCGTTGTAGATGGCCACCTTCGCGCGCACCCGCCGGACCATCGGCATGGCCTTGGGGTCGGGCCCGGCGAACAGCAGCACCTCACTGCCCGCCCGCTGAAGCTCCACAATGGCCTCGTCCATCTTGGCGGCCAACTCGTCCACGTCACTGCCGGGCACGATCAGGTCGTTGCCGCCGGCACAGATAGTCACCAGGTCCGGCGCCGCGGCGATCGCCGCGGGCACCTGCTCGGCGATGATCTCGTCCATCATCTTGCCGCGAACCGCCAGGTTGGCATACCGAAACCGCGGCTCACCCACAGCCATCAACTCGGCCAACCGATCAGCCCACCCCCGGAACCCACCGTCCAGCCCCGGATCGCTCAACCCCTCGGTGAAGCTGTCCCCCACAGCCACCCAGCTGCCCCAGCCCACGTCATCCCTCCACTCCTCGCACCCCCAACTGACAGTCCAGGATGCCCGCCGGATCGCTACCTACGCCACCGTCGGTTGTAACGCAGTGACCACCGTTACACACTGTTATGGTCACTGTCCCATCACGACTGCCTGTGCTTGCGGGAACCAATCACGGCCAGGACCCATCCCAGTTACGATGCGGAGTTGGAGAGCGATCGCCTAAACGGGGGACCTGATGCCAGACGGTTCGCAGCAGCCGCCGGTGAATCCGGACGCGCAGCGTGCGGCAGAGCAGATGCGCCACTGGAAGGAGCAGCACCGCGACCCCAACACCGGCGGCTGGCTCGGCAACGTCGTCGCCACCGTCGACGAACTGTTCGCCGCGGCCGAGGCCGGCCAGTTCGCCGTCAGCCCGGACACCGGCGAGGCCATCATCAAGCAGCTCACGCAGGTCCAGGACCAGGTCACCGAGATGCGAGCGGACGGGGTCATGGCCGGCTACATGGGCGCCCAGCGGCTCGGCGGTGGATATGCGACGAACATCGCCACGTTCAACCAGCAGGTCACCGAGGAAGGGCCGAGCAAGGCCCTGGTGCAGTTCGCGAAGGAGCTGGAACAGCTCAAGGCGACGATCAGCAGGAGCATCGCGAACTACGGGGCGAGTGACAGCGCCAACCGGCGGCAGATCGACACCGCGGGGGGCGACCAGTGAGTCGGCGCAGGTTGGTGTTCATGGCGGTGACAGGTACGGCCGCCGTCCTGTTGGCGGGTTGTTCGGACAAGACCGCTGGTTTGCCGCAGGCCAGTGGCGACGTGACCGCCACCACCTCGACCTCGACTCGGCCATCCACCGGGTCGACGTCGTCGAGCGCACCGAAGGTGGACGTTGACGATCCTTGCGGTCTGATGTCCTCGGCCGAGGCTGGCGGTGTGGGCTACCACGATGGCACCGCCAAGACGGTTCTCGGCAAATACACGGTCTGTAATTGGGGCGGTGCCTCAGGTGGTGAGGGGCTCGCGATCGGCCACGCCAAGAACAGCCTGGCGGGGCTTGGCGGTCACAGCACCGACATCGGTACGCGGCACAAGGCCGCCACACTCCCGCCCGTGCCGTACATCGGCAGCGGCGGATGCACCATCGGCTTGGAGCTGTCGGACTCGACCTCCCTGATCATCATCGGCAACCCGCCGGGCGGACAGCCGGACGACGTGGCATGTCCGAAAGTGAATCAAGTGGCCAAGATCATCGATCCGAAGTTGTCGTAGGGGGCGACATGGTTGACGGTCCCAAGGTTCCCAAGGCTGACACCCACTACATGGGTGTCGACCACCGCGAGCTGAAAGCTTGGACTGACGCCGGCCAGCCGGGTGATGCCAACGATCTCAGCGATGTGTGGAAGTCGATGGGCAACGGTCTCAACGACGCCGCCGAGAAGTTGATGGTCGCGGTGTTCGGCTCGGAGTCCGGGTGGACGGGGGCGGCCGCCAACGCGATGCGGGCCCAGTTGCAGAAGGTCGCCGAGTGGAGTGAGCAGACCGGCGACTCGTTCACCAAGGCCAGCCAGGCGTTCGTCAAACAGGGTGAGTCGGTTGGCGCGGCCAAGTCGGCGATGCCGGAGCCGGTGGACTACGACCCGACGAAGATGATCAGGGACGCGGCTCTCAGCGCCAACCCTGTGCAGATCGCCATGCTGCCGTACGACATGCACAAGCAGCACCAGGCTTCTCAGGAGGCGCATCAGCGGGCCGCTGATGTCGTGCAGAAACGGGACACCGAGTTGGCGGCCGCCGCTCAGTCCATTCCGCCGTTCGAGCCGCCGCCCGCGTTGGGCGGGGAGGGTGCCAAGAAGCCGGACCAGCATGGGCCGTCGGTGCCCGGCGGGCCCGGGTTGCCCGGTGGTCAGCCGCGGGTCGGCGGCGGGGGCAATGGTGGTGGCGGTCGCCCTGGTGGGGGGCGTGGTGGCGGTCCTGGCACGGGCGGACCTGGTGGGCGGCCCGCTGGTGGTGCCGGGCCGGGTATGGGGGCGCAGCCCGATGACCGGGACAACAACAATCCCCCGCCGCCCAGCTTTGGGATGCCGTCGTTGCCGATGGGGACGGGGACGTCCGGGTTCGCGCCGTCCGGCAGTCCGCCGACGAGCGGGATCGGACCGGGTGGTGGCCCTGGGTTCGGTGGGGCGGCGGCCGCCGGTGGTGGCGGTGGCTTCGGTGGTGGTTTCGGCGGCAGTGCTTTCGGGTCGCCGGGTGCCGGGTTCGGGCCGACCGGAGCAGGGGCGGGAGCCGGCGCAGGCACGCCACCTGGACCGGGCGGTGCGCGGGGTGCGGCGGGCGGTCGCGGCGGGGGTGCCGGTGGCATGGGCGCCGGCGGGCACAAGGGTGAAGGCGGCGAGGACGAGCAGCACCAGCGGCCGTCGTACCTGGTCGAGCCCGACCCGGACGCGATGTTCGGCACGGACCAGATGACCGCGCCACCGGTGATCGGCGGATGATCTCCGAGCTTTCGTTGCCCGCACTCGACATGCTGTGGGAGGACATGAAGCTCGGTACCTTCCCGTTCCCGCTGGAGATCCGGTCGCACGGCGAAACCGTCGAGGAGCGCATCCGGATCAAGACCGCGGTGTACTCCGACCTGGAGCGCCGCGGCCTGGTTCGGGGGCGGCGGCCGGAGCCGGAGCTTGAGGACGTCCTGCGTCTGCTGGCCCGTCCGACGATCAGCATCGACGCCGTCGCCATGGTCGACATGGCCGGTGAGCCGACAAAGGCCATGGTCGTGGCTACCGGGAGGCACGCTCTCCTTGCCGTACAAGGAGATCTGACTGTCACGCTCACATCCGTCCGGGAGACCGCGCTGACGTCCTCGATCGTGGAGGTGTTGCCGCACGTCAAAGCCGGCCCCGGGGTGCCGGTGAGCATGCCGGTGGACGACCTGAACGCCCGTGGCGCGCACCGCAGGCCGGACCCCGAGGACAAGATGAAGCTGCAACGCCTCGCGGCGGTGATGCAGCGGCCGGTTGTCCGCGCCGGTCAGTTCGGCATCACGGTCCGGGATCCGCACGGCAAGGCCACCAGGCTCCCCGGCATCACCTGGTTCGACACGGATGCCGGCCGGTACATGAACGTGCTCCGGGCCGCGAGCGACGGCGAGGAGTGGCTGACGCTCACCCCGGCCGACAGCGGCCGGATATCCCACCGGTTGTCCGAGGAACTTCTGCACGCCCTGAAGCGTTAGGGGAGCCTAAGCTATAGGTGTGGAGAAGCGGGAGTCGCTCGGGGAGGTGCTCGGCGGGCGCCGAGGAGCGCTGGACGCGAGCATTCCGCCGGTCGCCTTCGTGGTGGGCTGGCTGGCGGCGCACCAGTCGATCGGGATCGGCGCGGCCGCGGCGGTCGTCGCCAGCGTGCTTCTGGGCACGTACCGGCTGGTTCGTGGTGGCAACGTGGCGGCGCTCGTGGTGAGCGTGGCGATGGTCTCGGCGGGTGCGCTGATAGCGCTGCACACCGGACGGGCACAGGACTTCTTCCTGATCCGGCTGATGTCCAACGCGGCGAGCGCGTTGCTGTGGGCGGCGAGCATCGTGATCCGCTGGCCGTTGCTCGGCGTTGTCGTCGGGTTCGTGGTCGACTGGGACAAGAGTTGGCGGTTGGGCCGGAAAACCCGGTGGCGCAAGGACCCTGACCTGCTGCGGGCGTACGGCCGGGCCAGTTGGGTCTGGGTGCTGCTGCAGTACACGCTGCGGGTGGTCGTGTGGGGATTGCTGTGGTGGGCTGGCGAAGTCGTCGCCTTGGGTGTGGTGACTGTGGTGTTGAGCTGGCCGTTGGTGGCACTGACGGTGGCGGTCAGTGGAGTTGTGCTGTTCCGCTCACTCCCGAAGGACCACCCCGGCCTGCGTCACCCGCGAACGAGTTCGGACGGCCGCGGCGCGGACGGCCCGAGCACGTCCACGGCCGCCAACCAGACCGCGCCGGTCGCGCCCTCGGTAGAGAAGTAGATCGGCAGGTCCTGAAGCCGTTGCCGGAGCAGCACGCCCACCGGGCTCTCCGGCCCGACCACGCTCCCGATCAGCACGAGCGGCGACCGTTCCTCCGGCGCCCGCGTCTCTTGCACCATCCTGACCAGGACGTCCACGGTCCGGTGCACGATGTCCATGGCCACCGGGTCCTCTTCGCCGAACGCCGCGCTGACGAATGGCGCGAACCGGGCCAGCCGGATGGGCTGCTCGGCGTTCGCGGCGGTGATCAGCCGGGCGCGGATCTCGTCCCGGTCGCGGTTGTACGTGCCCAGCGCCTCATTGAGGACGGCCTTGGCCAGCGCCCCGTCCGGAACGTGCGTCTCGACGAGTTTCAGCACGGCGCGGACGGCTTCGCGGCCCATCCAGTACGCGGAGCCCTCGTCACCGAGCAGCCAGCCGATGCCGCCGATGGTCTTCACGGCCCGCCGTTGCTCGATGCGGGAGGCGATGGAGCCGGTGCCGGCGACCAGGATCGTGCCCACGGGCTCGCTGGTCATCGACGCGAATGCGGCCTCCTGGTCGGTCACCACGCGAGGTGTGCAGCCGAGGCCGATCCGCGCCCACGTCTCGTGGAACACGCCGGCGACCGAGGGATCGGAGAGCTTGGCCGAACCCGCCATGCCCACCACGCAAGCCTGGCAGCCGGCCGGGTCGAGGTCGGCCACGGCGAGGGTGATCGCCTCGGCGATCCGGCCCGCCGCCACATCGAAGGGGTGCGAGTTGGGGTTCGCGCCACCGGAGGCGCCCCGGCCGAGGCGGAACCCCGCCAGGTCAACCGCCAGTGCCCGGGTTCCGGTGCCGCCCGCGTCCACGCCGACCACGTAGCTCACTGCTGCTCCATTCGGAGTAGTATGGACGTTGCCCGCTTCGCCCCACCCCCTCGGCGAAGCGGGTTTCTCACATCGTGACTCGGAATCTGGTCAATAATTAACTAGACTCGGTGGATTGTTCGCGGATACGCTAGCACTGGTCTGGACCAATTGGAGGGGAAGTTTGAGTACTGTCCTCGCCGCGGAGAAGGCCCTGATCGGCCGCGGCATCACCGGTCCCGTGTCAGTTCGCATCGAGGACGGTCGGATCGTCGAGGTCACCGAGGGTGCCGCCGACGGTGCACGTGCCGGCCTGCTCACCCCCGGTCTGGTCGACATCCAGGTGAACGGCGCGTTCGGCGCGGACTTCGCCGAGATCGACGAAGAGGGCATGCGCCGCATCGTCAGCGACCTGCCGCGGACGGGTGTGACCCGGTTCCTGCCCACGCTGATCACCGCCGACCTGTCCCAACTGCTGGAACAGGCACGGATTGTACTCAACGCGGTGTCCACTGTGAACGGTCAAGGCGCACGCTCCCTTGGCGTGCACCTGGAAGGACCATTCCTCTCCCCCAAACGGCCGGGTGTGCACGACCCCAGCCTGATGGTCCCGCCGACACCCGAACGCGTCGAGAAGATGCTTGAGCTGCCGTCACTGCGCATGGTGACGCTCGCCCCCGAGATGCCAGGAGGCATCGAGGCGATCCATCGGCTCACCGCCGCGGGCGTCCTGGTCGCGGTGGGCCACACGGACGCGACCGGTGTGCAGACCACCCACGCGGCCGACGCGGGCGCCGGGATGATCACCCACCTGTTCAACGCCCAGCGCGGTCTCGGCCACCGGGAACCGGGCGTCCCCGGAGTCGCCCTCGTGGACGACCGCTACACCCTCGGCCTGATCGCCGACCTAGCCCACGTGGGCGCGGACGCGTGCCGCCTGGTGTTCAAGGCGGCCGGCGACCGGGTGGCACTGGTGACCGACGCGGTCGCAGCCGCGGGCATGCCGCCGGGCGTCTACCGCCTGGGCGGCGCCGACGTGCTCCTGTCCGACGATGGAGTGCCCCGTTCGGCGGACGGCACCATCGCGGGCTCAGCCCTGACGCTCGACCGCGCGGTGCGCAACATCATCTCGATCGGCGTTGACCCCGTCGTGGCCTTCCGAGCCGCCACAATCGTCCCCGCGGACACCATCGGCGAGCCGGCGATGGGCCGGATCGAGGTCGGCGCCCTGGCCGACCTGGTGCTGTGGGACGACGAACTGAAGCCCGCCAAAGTCTGGGTGGAAGGCAAACTCGTCCACGACAAGGAAACCGCCGAACCGGAAACCCCGATCCCCCCACACCGCGAGACCGCGCCCCAACCGTCGTAAAAGATCCATTGCCACCCGCCTCAACCGCGGCGGCAAATCCCCCACCCTCTCCGGGGGGCGACCCCGGGGCCAGCGTATCGCTGGAGAGGGTGCGGGTGGGGGTTTCGGGGATGCGAGCCCGTGCGAGTGGGCCGCTCGCGCGGGAATCACCCAAGTGGGGGATTGGGGCTTGCCTCGGAGTCCCGGCCGCGAAAGCCGAGGTGGCGCCACCGCCGAATACAACCAAGGTATTAGGGCGCAACTGCGGCGACGCCAGGAACCGCCTCGATGCCAACGCTCATCGAACGGGGACTTCGAGCAACGACCTAGAGGGTGCGGGTGACTTTGGACAGGCCGCGTGGGTTGTCGGGGTCTCCGCCACGGGCCAGGGACAGGCCGAGGGCGAGGCTTTGCAGGGGCAGCACCTCGAGGATGGGGGCTACTTCCTCAGCGGTGGTGGGCAGCGGGATTCGGGAACTGGCGGGCATGTCCTGGGCGGCGGAGCCGACGGCGAGTACGTCTGCTCCGCGCTGCCGCACGGCCTGGACGATCTCGCGCATGGCTTCGCCGCCTTTGCCGGCGCTGGTGACGGCCACTACGCCGGTGTCGGAGTCGATGGCGGCGACGGGGCCGTGCAGGAGGTCGGCGCCGCTGTAGGCGCGGGCGGCCAGGTATGTTGTCTCGGCCAGTTTGAGGGCGCCTTCGGCGGCTGTGGCTGAGGAGTAGCCGCGGCCGGTGGTGACCATCCGTTCCACGTAGCGGTACCGGGCGACTGCTTCGGTCACTGGGGATTCCATGGTGGACAACGCTTCCGCGGCCAGTGCCGGCAGGTCCATGGCGTCCGTGCCGTGTCCACCTCGGACGGCGTCGATCAGGAGGTAAAGGCTCAGCAGGGTGGCCGAGTAGGTTTTGGTGGCCGCTACCGCTATCTCCTTGCCCGCGCCGATGTCGACGGACAGTTCCGCCGCCGAGTTCAGGTCCGAGGTGGGGTTGTTGGTCACCGCGACGGTCAGTGCGCCCTGCAGGCGGGCCTGCCGGGTGGCTTCGATCAGGTCGGGGGAGCCGCCGCTCTGGCTGACTACCAGGTACAGCACGTCGGACAGGTCGGGTTTGGCCCCGTACAGCGTCGTGGTGGAGGCCGACACCAGCCCGGCGGGCAGTTCCAGCAGCACCTCGATGAGATATTTGGCGTACAGCGCCGCGTGGTCGCTGGAGCCACGGGCGGCGAGCAGCACGAACCGGGGCCGGCGTTCGGCCAGTACGGTGGCCACCTGTGCGATCTCGGCCTGGCGTGCGGTGATGGCGGCGAACACCTGGGGCTGCTCGGCGATCTCGGCACGCATGTGCTGGCCGGGCGCGGCGTCGGTCATCGTCCCTCCTTAGGTCTAGACCAATCGTATCGCGTGGGCAATCGTGTCCGGCGGGTGAGACGACTGGTGCCAGTTTGTCACTCCAACGGGCAACTCGGCGGGGTTTGATCGCATCTGAGCCGGTGGCAGGGCATGCTGTGGGGGTACGCCTGAGGAGGAGGCCATGCTGGAGACATCGTCCGCCGCCACGCCGGACACCGCCACTGCAGCGCGCCTGCAGCGGGAGCCGAAGTACTGGGGCCTGAAGCGGCATCTGCTTGACCTGCTGAGCGCGCTGCCCGCAGGGTCACCGATCCCGACCGAGCGCTCGCTCGCGGCGGAGTTCGACGTGTCCCGCACGACCGTGCGTCAGGCGTTGGCGGAACTGACTGTGGAGGGTCGGCTGCTCCGCGTCCAGGGCAAGGGGACGTTCGCGGCTGAGCCGAAAGTGGCGCAGCGACTGCATCTTTCGTCGTACACCGAGGACATGCGAGCGCAGGGACGTGAACCTTCTTCACGTTTGCTCGAGGTGTCCGAGTTGCCGGTGGAAGCTGAGCTGGCGCGGCTGTTGGGCATCCGCGCGGGCGCGAAGATCCTGCGGCTGCACCGGTTGCGGTTCGCCGACGGCGAGCCCATGGCGCTGGAGACCACCCATCTGCCGCTCGGCAGGTTCCGTGGCCTGCGGCGCTACATCACCAGTGGCGGCTCGCTGTACCAAGTCCTGCGCGAACGGTTCGGGGTCGAACTGGGGCACGCGGAGGAGACCATCGAGACCGGCCTGGCCGGGCCGCAGGAGGCGGAGCTGCTCGGCGCCGACGTCGGCATGCCGATGCTGCTGCTGTCGCGACACTCGTTCGGCACCGACGGGCGCCCGGTGGAATGGGTCCGCTCGGTCTACCGCGGCGACCGGTACAAGTTCGTGGCGACCCTGAACCGTCCAAACGGGTAGCCAGAGTGAGCATTCGCTGGGGGACGCCCGTCGCGCGTGGCGTGCTGGCCACCACCATCATCGGTTCCGGCATGGCCATGCTCGACGGCACCGTCGTCAACGTCGCCCTGCCACGGATCGGCAAGGAGCTTGACGCGTCCGTCGCCGGGCTCCAATGGATACTCGACGGCTACCTGTTGTCGCTGGCCTCGCTCATCCTGATCGCCGGATCGCTCGGCGACCGGTACGGCCGGCGCAAGGTGTACATGATCGGGGTCGTCTGGTTCGGCGCGAGCTCCCTGCTCTGCGGTCTCGCACCGAACACCGGGCTGCTCGTGGCCGCGCGCATCCTCCAGGGCGTCGGCGGCGCGCTGCTCACCCCGGGGTCGCTCGCGATCCTGCAGTCCTCTTTCGACCGTTCCGACCGGGCACGGGCCATCGGCGCGTGGTCCGGTTTGGGCGGTATCGCGGCCGCGGTCGGCCCCCTGGTCGGTGGTCTGCTGGTCCAGGCGTGGTCGTGGCGGCTGGCGTTCCTGATCAACGTGCCGGTCGCCGTCCTGTGCATCTGGATGTCGCTCAAGTACGTGCCGGAGTCCCGCGACGAGCAGCTGCACGGCCGGCCGGACATCACCAGCTCGTCCCTGGGCGCGATTGGTCTGGCTGGTCTGACCGCCGCGTTGGTCGAGGCGCCGGTGCGTGGCATCGCCGACCCGCTGGTGCTGGTCGCGATCGTGCTCGGCGTGGGCGGGCTTGTGACGTTCGTGACCATGCAGTTCCGGCTGCGGGATCCGCTGGTGCCGCCGGAGATGTTCCGGGACCGCACCTTCACCGTGTCCAACGCGTTGACGTTCGTGGTCTACACCGCGCTCGGTGGCGTGATGATGCTGATGGTGCTGCAACTGCAGGTGTCCCTCGGCTACCAGCCGACGGTCGCCGGGATCGCGGGCCTGCCGATCACGATCATCATGCTGTTGACGTCGTCGTGGTCAGGCAAACTCGCGTCCCGGATCGGCCCACGGCTGCAGCTCGTCGTCGGGCCGTTGATCATCGCCGTGGCCATGCTGCTGTACATGCGGATCGGTCCGGGAGCGTCGTATCTGACGGAGGTGCTCCCGGCGGTCGTCGTGTTCGGACTCGGGCTCACGTGTGTGGTCGCTCCCGTGACGGCGACTGTGCTCGCGTCGGCCGAGGACAGACACGCGGGCGTTGCCTCGGGCGTCAACAACGCCATCGCGCGGACAGGCGGGCTGTTGGCGGTGGCCGTGTTGCCCTCGGTCTCTGGCCTGACCGGCGAGGCGTACACCGATCCCACTGCCCTCACGAGCGCGTGGCGTACGGCGCTGGTGATCTGCGCGGTGCTCGCGGCCGTGGGCGGACTCATCGCCCTGGGCGTCCGCAACGACGTCTTCGCGTCCCCGCCCGCCGCGGAACCCGAAGCGCCCGCTCCTGGCGACTGCCTGCACTGCGGGGTCGAAGGGCCGCCGACTCACATCAAGCCGGCGCATACCTGAGTCCTCAGCCGGCGAGGATCTCCCGCAGCATGGGTGGCTCGATGTTGCCGCCGGAGATGACCACCACCGTCCGGCCGGGTGGGGTCGCCTGCTTCAGGTACGCCGCCAGCGGGGTGGCGCCGCTGGGTTCGGCCACCAGGCGGGCCTGGTAGGCGAGTTGCCGGACGGCGTCCCTGATCTCGTCCTCGGTGACCGTGATCATGCCGTCCAGGACCTGCTGCAGGTGTGCGAACGTCAGGTCGCTCGGCTGGGACCGCAGGCCGTCGGCGATCGTCCGGTTGCGGTCCTCGATCGACCAGTCCACCCGGTGCCCCAGCCGGAGGCCTTCGACGGTGTCCGCGGCCAGTTCGGGTTCCACGCCGTAGACCCGGGCGTTCGGGCACAGCGCCTTGATGGCCGTGCCGACCCCGGCGGCCAGGCCGCCGCCGCTGACCGGGACGAGCACGTTCTCGACGTCCGGCAGGTCGTGCGCGATCTCCAGGCCGATCGTGCCCTGGCCGGCGATGACGTCCGGGTGGTCGAACGGCGGCACCAGCACCCCGCCGGTCCGCTTGACCACCTGGGCGGCGACGATCTCGCGCTGCCCGGGGCCGCAGATGACGACCTCGGCGCCGTACCCGCGGGTCGCCTCGATCTTGATGTCGGGCGTCTCCTCGGGCATCACGACGTGCGCCGGAACCCCGAACGCGGCCGCGGCGAAGGCGACGGCCTGCGCGTGGTTCCCGCTCGAGTAGGTCACCACGCCGCGGGCCCGGACGGGTTCGTCGAGCCGGGCGAGCGCGTTGAACGCGCCACGGACCTTGAACGCCCCGATGGCCTGCAGGCTCTCCGGTTTGATCCACAGTGGACGGTCTGGGTCGGCCCACCCGGCCGGGAGCAGTGGCGTACGGACGGCGACGTCCCGGATCCGGTCCGCCGCGGCTTTGATGTCGTCGATGGTCACCATGCGCACACCGCAGAGTCTGCCACTGTCCCGCTGTGTCCTTTGTGGACCAAACGGGTGGCGGTGGTCACGTTCGGTCAACCGGATCGGCGTTTTGGCCGTCCTACGTCACGATGAGTGCTGAGAAGAGCGGATTCCATCCGATTCAGATCCTGCCGGGAGCGCTGGCCGCGGTGACCGCGGCCGTCCTTGGGTCAACACTCGGAGTCGCTGGGACGATACTCGGCGCGGCGGTCGCCAGCGTCGTCACCACGATCGCCACCGAGGCCTATCGGCGACCTTTGCGACGGGTAGGGGCTCGGGTTACCAAGTCCGGGGAGACACCGGTTGATAATGCGGAACCCAAGCCGTCACGGCGCGTACGGTGGCAATTACTTGCCGGTGTGAGTGCCGCCGCATTTGTGCTTGGCATGGTCGTCATCACCGGCGTGGAATGGGTTCGCGGATCACCTCTTTCGGGTGACGGGAAGACCACAATCGGTGGTGTTCTTCGACCCGCACAACCGTCGTCGGGCAACAAACCATCGACTCATGTCGAGCCGCCGGACCCGTCGACTGTGACGGTCACCACGCCGCCCTCGACACCCGGGACCACCGGCAGTACGCCGCCACCGAGCGCTACCGGGTCGAGCTCATCCAGCTCCAGCCCGTCGACCACGTCGAGCACTGACCCGGTTCAGTCGTCGTCCAGCAGCCCGCCGTCCAGTACGCCCTAAGAGCGTTCTGTCCTGGGCTGATTACCCAAAGTGAGATCAAGAGTGTGATTTGGAACACATTTTCGCCCTGAGCGGGGGATTGTGTAACGCGCACGCGATTCATACGCTCGGATGCGGAGGGTGACCCGTAAGAGTGACGCTCGAACGAGTGACGGGGTGAGTCGACCACCCCGTCACTCATTCTCCTGATCGCCCGAGAGGTCGGCCCTGCATCCGACTCTCGGGTCCCTGCACCCAAGGAGACGACATGAACCCAAGGAAAACGGCGCGGTTAGCCGCTGCCGTCCTCATTGCCGCCACCATGGCTGTGCCAACGAGCATACCCGCATTTGCCGCCTCTTCGAGCGGCACTTCAGCAACAGCTTCGGTAATTGACGAGTTCGAGGCCGCCAATCCGGGACTGCTTGCCGCAATGGAGCGGGATCTGGGGCTTGGCGCGGACGCCGCGCGCACCCTCGGCGCCCGCCAGGATGCCGCCACCGCGACCGAAGAAGTGCTGCGTACGGCGTTGGGCGACACCTTTGGTGGCGCTTACTTCGACATCGCGTCCGGCACGTTGACCGTCGGCGTGACCGATGTGAGCAAGGTCGCTCAAGTTGCTTCGGCAGGTGCCACACCGCGTGTCGTGCCCCGCTCAGTGGCCCAATTGGACTCGACACTGGCTCGGCTCGGCAACCGTGACACTGTTGCGCCGCGCTCGGTTACCGGTTGGTACGCCGACATTGTCACCGACCAGGTCGTGGTGACCACTTTGCCAGGAACGTCCCCGATCGCGAAAGCCTTTGCCGGACCGGACGTCCGCGTGGTCGAGACGGCCGCACCGCGCACGTTCGCGGACATCAAGGGCGGCGACGCGTACAACATCGGCGGTTCCCGGTGTTCGGTCGGCCTGTCGGTACAGGGCGGGTTCGTCACCGCCGGGCACTGCAACGTGCTGACCGGCGGCGGGGCGTTGACCCGCAACGGTGTCGCACTCGGCACGTGGGGCGGTGCCGCGTTCCCGGGCCGCGACTACGCCTGGGTGCGGACCAACTCCAACTGGACACCGCGTGGTCTCGTCGGTGCGGTCCGTGTCGTCGGCTCGACAGCGGCGGCGACCGGTTCAGCGGTGTGCAAGTCCGGTTCCACGACCGGTTGGACCTGTGGCACGGTCGGCGCCAAGAACCAGACCGTCCGGTACGCGGAGGGCACAGTGACCGGGTTGACCGCGTCGAACGTGCGTTGCCAGCCCGGTGACTCCGGCGGCGGCTTCGTCACCAACGCCGGCCAGGGCCAGGGCACGGTCTCCGGCGGGAACACGGCCACGTGCTTCTTCCAGCCGCTCGGCCCGATCCTGTCGGCCTTCGGCCTCACGCTGGTTCGTGGCTGACCAGGAGTGATCTCAACCTGCTGGCCGCGGCGCGCGGATCCGCCGCGTCGGTGATCGCGCGCACGACCACCGCACGGCTCGCGCCCGCGGCCAGCACCTCCGGCATCCTGCCGGCGTCGATACCGCCGATGGCGAACCAGGGTCGTGCCGGGTTGGCCTCGGCGGTTCGTCGTACCAGGTCCAGTCCGGGCGCCGGCCGACCTGGCTTGGTCGGTGTTGGCCAACACGGGCCGGTACAGAAATAGTCGACACCGGGTTCGCGCGCCGCCGCCATCGCCTGGTCGACGTCGTGCGTGGACCGGCCGATGACCATGTCGTCGCCGACGATCCGGCGCGCGGCGGGCACCGGAAGATCGTCCTGGCCCAGATGCAGGACGTCCGCGTCTACAGTCGCGGCGATGTCCGCGCGGTCGTTCACCGACAGCAGCGCACCGTGCCGGGCGCATGCCTCTGCGATCATCTGCAGGGCGGCGATCTCCTGACGTGCTTCGAGTGACTTCGCCCGCAACTGCACGATGTCCACGCCGCCCGCGAGCGCCGCGTCGACGAATTCGGCCAGGTCGTCGCGGATGTCCGTGCACAGGTAGAGCCGCGCGTCGGCCAGCTTGCGGCGCAGTTCGGCGCCATCGAGTCCGGGCATGCCTTGATTCTTACGCTAAGCTCGATGCTGGTCCGCACGGGAGCCTGGCGTCACCGGGCTGAGAGGGGACTTGGAGAGTCCCGACCGTCGAACCTGATCCGGGTCATGCCGGCGCAGGGAGCGAGTGGTGTCATTGGGAAAGATCGCAGTCGTCGGGGCCGGCGTCATCGGCCTGTCCATCGCGTGGCGTGCGTTGGCGGCGGGCTGGGAGGCCGTCGTTGTCGACCCGGCGCCGTGTTCCGGGGCGTCGTGGGTGGCCGGTGGCATGTTGGCGCCGGTCACGGAGGCGTGGCCGGGCGAGGAACCCTTGTTGGAACTGGGTGAGGCGTCGCTGCGGATGTGGCCGGAGTTCGCCGCCGAACTGGGTGATGTCGGTTTACGGACCGAGGGCACGGTGGTCGCGGCCTTCGACTCGGCGGACGCCGAGCAGCTGGCGATCCTGGCCGCGCACCTCGCTTCGATCGGCCGGGACGTGGCCCAGATGTCCGGGCCCGAGCTGCGGCGGATCGAGCCGTCGCTGTCCACATCAGTCCGAAGTGGACTGTCAGTGCCCGGGGATCTGGCCGTGGACAACCGGAAGCTGTTGGGCGTCCTGCGATCCAAGGCGGCGTTCGTGCACGAGTCCGCACGGGCCGTGCGGGCGGGCGAAGTCGAGCTGGCCGACGGATCCGTGGTGCGTGCCGACGCGGTCGTGATCGCCGCGGGCGCCTGGAGCCGGAACCTGCACCCGAGGCTGAACTCGTTGGTACGTCCGGTGAAGGGCGAGATCCTCCGGCTCCGGCCGGGGCGCGGCGCGGTGCCGTTGACCCGGACCGTTCGTGCCCTGGTGGAGTCCAGACCGATGTACCTGGTGCCGCGCGAGGACGGCGAGATCGTTCTCGGTGCCACCCAGTACGAAGCTGGATACGACACCGAGGTGACCGTCAAGGGTGTGCGGGATCTGTTGCTGGACGCCGAACGGGTCGTCCCCGGGGTGACGGAGTTCCACTTGACGGAAAGCGCGGCCGGGGTTCGGGCGTCGAGCCCGGACAACCTGCCGTTGATCGACTGGGTGGAGCCGGGCGTGATCGTCGCGACCGGGCACCACCGCAACGGGTTGCTGCTGGCTCCGATCACCGCCGACGCGGTCGTCGCGATGGCGGGCGGCGAACCGGTGCCGGAGGCGGTCGCGGCCGCCAGATTGGAGTCGCGGTGAGGGCGACAGTGAACGGCGTCGTGCGGGAGCTGGCCGACGGGACCACGGTCGCGGACGTGTTGCGGCTGCTGGAGATCGCACCCGGCGGGGTCGCGGTGGCGGTGAACGGCTCGGTCGTGCCACGCGCCGAGCATCCCCGGACGGTACTGGCCGAGGGCGCCGACATCGAAGTCCTCACCGCTGTGCAAGGAGGGTGACATGGACGATCCGTTCATCATCGGTGGCAGAGAGTACTCGTCCCGCTTGATCATGGGCACTGGTGGCGCGGCGAACTTGGCCGTCCTCGAACGTGCGCTGGTCGCGTCGGGAACGGAGTTGACCACGGTCGCGATGCGCAGGGTCGACTCGGACGGCGGTACGGGTGTTCTGCAAACGTTGCGACGCCTGGGGATCGACCCGCTGCCGAACACCGCGGGCTGCCGGACCGCCGCCGAGGCCGTCCTCACCGCCCAGCTGGCCAGGGAGGCGTTGGGCACCAACTGGATCAAGATCGAAGTGGTCGCCGACGACCGGACACTTCTTCCCGATCCGGTGGAGCTGCTGGACACGGTGCGGCGGCTCGTCGCCGACGGGTTCACCGCGCTCGCGTACACCAACGATGATCCAGTTCTGGCGTTGCGCCTGGAAGAAGCGGGTGCGGCCGCGGTCATGCCACTGGGTTCCCCGATCGGCACGGGGTTGGGAATTCGCAATCCGCACAACATCGAACTGATTGTCGCCAGGGCTTCTGTTCCTGTTGTGCTGGATGCTGGAATCGGTACCGCGTCGGACGCCGCGCTGGCCATGGAGTTGGGCTGTGACGCGGTGATGTTGGCGACCGCCGTGACCCGGGCGAGTGATCCCGAAAAAATGGCGGCGGCGATGCGAAACGCTGTTACAGCAGGTAGATTGGCTCGTTCGGCCGGACGTATACCGCAACGGTTCTGGGCACAGGCATCCAGCCCTCCTCGGTGAGTGCCGAATAAACAGCCATCATTGACCGATGGAGCCACTCCACGAAGGAGGCGCGAAAGTGCTGACGCCTTCGACCGCTGACGACGTGCCGGCGCGGCTGTATCTGGCCATCGGGCGGCTGTCCCGCTCGCTGCGCCGCAGCGGCGCGTCCGGCCTCGGCCACGGGTCCATCTCCGCGTTGTCCACCCTGGTCGGCTGTGGTGAGCTGCGCCTCGGCGACCTGGCGACCAAGGAGGGCGTGGCCGCACCGACCATGTCCCGCATCGTGGCCGCCCTGGTGGAAGCCAAGTACGTGCAGCGCGAACCGGATCCCGCGGACCGCCGGGCCTGGCTGGTGAAAGCCACCCCGGACGGCGAGCGAATGGTGTCCGGGCTGCGCTCGACCCGCGTACAGGAACTGCGCAGGCGAATCGACCGGCTGGCCGAGGACAGGCAACAACAATTGATCATGGCGATCCCGATACTGGAGGAACTCCTGTCCGAGGAATAGCACCGCCGGCGGGTGAACACCCGCTGAAGAGCCGCCACTCGGCAGCCAGGTCGGCAAGGACATCATCCGATCACTCGGTGACCGGGCGTGCGGCGATCCGCGGAATCCGGTGCTGTGCCGGCCGTCCTAGACCGATTCGCTCGACAGCCGCCAGAACGGCGACACCGGCCCGTGCCCTTTCCCGAGCGAATACGAGTCCCGGACCGACCGAACGATGAACCGCTTGCCGAAAGCGACCGCCGCCGGCACGGCAACCCCTTGGGCCAGCTGGGAAGCGGTCGCCGAGGCCAACGTGTCCCCACTGCCGTGGGTGTTCCCGGTGTCGAAGCGGGGACCTGGCAGCTCGTGCACGTCCGTGCCGTTGGACAGCAGATCCACGCAGTCGTCGACGTTCCGCATGTGCCCGGCTTTGACCAACGCCCACTCCGGTCCGTACGCCAGCAGCGCGTCGGCCGCCTGCTCCTGGGTTTTCCGGTCGGTCACGTCGATCCCGGTGAGCAGGCGGACCTCGTCCAGGTTCGGTGTCACCAGGGTCGCGCGGGGGAACAGTTCGGTCCGCAGGGCGTCCAGGGCGTCGTCCCGGAGCAGCTGGTCGCCGCCCATCGAGGCGCAGACCGGGTCGACGATGAACGGGATGTGCCCGTCCTTGCCGATGCCGACCCGGTCGCAGGCGCCGGCCACCGCGACGATGATCTCCGCGTTGGCCAGCATGCCGGTCTTCGCCGCCTGAACGCCGATGTCGACCGCGACCACTTCGATCTGGTCGGCCACCACGTGCGCGGGGATCTCCACGATCCCCGTGACACCGATGGTGTTCTGCACGGTCACCGCGGTCACCGCCGTCATTCCGTGGACGCCGCAGGCGAACAACGTCCTGAGGTCGGCCTGCAGGCCGGCACCACCGCCGGAATCGCTTCCGGCGATGGTGAGCACGGTCGGTGGTGTCATCAGTCGGTCTCAGTGCTGAAGCTCGACCCGGCAAGCAGGTCTTCGGTCGGGAGGTACACCTTGTCGCCGTGGTCGTGGAACTGTTGTGACATCTCCTGCATCCCGGCCTCAATCGCGTCCACAGTAGACAGATGGTGCTCCTCGGCGTACTTGCGCACGTCCTGGGTGATCCGCATGGAACAGAACTTCGGGCCGCACATCGAGCAGAAGTGCGCGGTCTTGGCCGGTTCCGCCGGCAGCGTCTCGTCGTGGAAGGCGCGCGCGGTGTCCGGGTCGAGCGAGAGGTTGAACTGGTCCACCCAGCGGAACTCGAAGCGCGCCTGGGAAAGCGCGTCGTCCCACGCCTGCGCGCCCGGGTGGCCCTTGGCCAGGTCCGCGGCGTGCGCGGCGATCTTGTACGTGATCACGCCGGTCTTCACGTCGTCCCGGTTGGGCAGGCCCAGGTGCTCCTTCGGGGTCACGTAACACAGCATCGCCGTGCCGGCCCAGCCGATCTGGGCCGCGCCGATCGCCGAGGTGATGTGGTCGTACGCCGGCGCGATGTCGGTCGCGAGCGGGCCGAGGGTGTAGAACGGCGCCTCGCCGCACCATTCCTCTTCGAGCCGGACGTTCTCCATGATCTTGTGCATCGGCACGTGCCCGGGGCCTTCGATCATCACCTGCACGTCCCGCGCGCGGGCGATGTGCGTCAGTTCGCCGAGCGTGCGGAGCTCGGCGAACTGGGCTTCGTCGTTGGCGTCGGCGATCGAGCCGGGCCGTAAGCCGTCGCCCAGTGAGAAAGTCACGTCATACGTGCGCAGAATGTCGCACAGTTCCTCGAAGTTGGTGTAGAGGAAGCTCTCCTTGTGGTGCGCGAGGCACCACGCCGCCATGATCGAGCCGCCGCGGGACACGATCCCGGTGACCCGCTTGGCGGTGAGCGGGATGTACCGCAGCAACACACCGGCGTGCACGGTCATGTAGTCGACGCCCTGCTCACACTGCTCGATCACGGTGTCGCGGTAGGCCTCCCAGGTCAGCGCGGCCGGATCGCCGTTGACCTTCTCCAGCGCCTGGTAGATCGGAACCGTGCCGATCGGGACCGGCGAGTTGCGGATGATCCACTCGCGGGTCTCGTGGATGCGCCTGCCGGTGGAGAGGTCCATCACGGTGTCCGCGCCCCACCGGGTGGCCCAGACCATCTTGTCCACCTCGGCCTCGATCGACGAGGACACCGCGGAGTTGCCGATGTTGGCGTTCACCTTGACCAGGAACCGCTTGCCGATGATCGCCGGCTCGGACTCGGGGTGGCACCGGTTCACCGGGATGACCGCCCGGCCGGTGGCCACCTCCTTGCGGACGAACTCCGGGTCCATGTTCTCGCGGGCCGCGACGAACCGCATCTCCTCGGTGACGATCCCGGCCTTGGCGTACGCCAACTGGGTCACCGCGCCGTTCACCGGCGGCCGCCGCCAGCCCTCGCGGATCCGGGGGAGTCCACTATGGACGTCGATCACTGTGTTGTCGTCGGTGTACGGGCCGGACGTGTCGTACAGGTCGAAGTGCTCGCCGTTGGTGAGCTCGACCCGGCGGAACGGCACGCGAACGCCGGCCCCGACGTCGCGGTACTCCTTGTGCGAGCCGGAGATCGGCCCGGTGGTGATGGTCGGCTGGACAGAACGGTCCTCAAGCGCCGTCATAACGCCTTCCTTCCCTACGCCGGCATTACCCGGTCAGGTTCATGCGGTCGGCGGCACCCGGTCCATAAAGGACACGAACCGCCCTCTCAGCCCGCTGTGGCGCGAGCTCCCGCGACGTTGCAAAAAAGTCATCTCGACCATAGCCATCATGACCGCGCAATGCCAAGCCGACCGGCGTACCGTTTCGCTGTGACCTCCGTACCGGGCCTGCGTCAGCTGGCAAGACCCGACGGGGTCGTGCCGTGCGCGGACTGCGGCGAACCGGCCGGCCGCGGCTACCCGGCGTGTCCGGCGTGCGAGGACTTCGTCGACCGGTACTGGGCGGCGGACTGGCTGGCGGCGCTGGCCGGCACCCCGGCGGACCTGATCACGGCCGTCCTGGTGGACGACGGCGGCACGTACCCGTGGACGTGCCTGGACTGGGCGTTGCGGCTGTCGAACTGCGCCGGCTGCGGCCGGGAGGCCACGACCGGCGAGATCGAGTGCGCCCACTGCGCCATCGCGGACGAGAAGCGGTGGATGGCCGGCGGTGACATGACCCCGAACGAGCACTCGCTGCGTCAGGCCAGGGTCGCGCTGCGGGCGCCGCACCGGCACCGGTCGTCGCAGGTCCAGTACTGGCGGCTGGTGCTGCCGTTTCTGCTGGCCGGCGCCTACTTCACGGCCCGGCAGGCGCAGCGGCTGCGGTCGTTCCTGATCGCCGGCCGGTACACCGAGCTGGCCTCGTTCGGGACGTTCGAGGAGATGGCGTCCCTGCCTGATCTGCCGTGGCGCGAGGTGGCACCGGCTTGACGCCCATTTACTACATTCCTAGTGTATAGCCGTGGTGAGACTAGGGGTGGGCACACGCGGGCTGGCGGCGGTCGACGATCCGCAACGTCTCCTGCGCCAGGCGCTCGACGCGGGGATCACGCTCTTCGACACGGCGGACATCTACGAGACCGAGGAACTGCTCGGCCACGCGTTCGCCGGCATGCGTGATCAGGTCGTCATCGCGACCAAATGGGGGCACACAGCCGACGGTCCTGACGGGCGCGTGTCGTACGTGCGCAAGGCGCTGACCGCGTCGCTACGGCGGTTACGGACCTCGTACGTGGACATCTACCAACTGCACGTGGCCGACATGTCCACGTACGCGGCGACGGCACTGCGGGAAGAGTGCGAGAACCTGGTCGCCGAGGGGCTCATCCGCGCCTACGGCTGGTGCACACCCGACCCAGCCCGCGCCGCCGTGTTCGCCGCCGGCCCCAACTGCGCCACCATCCAGGCTCCCTACGACGACGCCCTGCTGCCCGTGGTGGACGAGTACGACCTGTCATTGCTGTGCCCCGAGCCCTTCGGCCCGCCCGTGCGCCTCGGCGGCCGCACACCCCTGCAAGGCGCGTTGGCACGGCTGTGGGCACACTGCCCGCGAGCCGTCGCGCTTCCGCGCGTGCGCACGGTCGCGGACGTCATGGAGTTGGCAGGAGCGGTGACTCACGGACCCCTCACCATGCGGGAGTTGGCCGCGGTTCGTGGTTAGGTTGTCAGATATGGAGATCGGATTCGGCGCACCCGTGTCAGGCGCGTGGGCGACCCCGGCGAACCTCGCCGCCTTCGCCACCAGCGCCGAGTCGCTCGGCTACTCCTCGCTCTGGACGTTCCACCGGCTGCTGACCCCCGAGGCCCCGCTGATGGACCCGGTCTACCGCAGCGTGCTCGACCCCCTCATGGCCCTGTCGTACATGGCCGCCCGGACCGAACGAATCCGCCTCGGCGTGGCCCTGGTCAACCTGCCGTTCGTGTCCCCGACCTACCTGGCGAAACAGGCGGCGTCACTGGACGTGCTGTCCGCCGGCCGGCTCGACCTCGGCCTCGGCGCCGGCTGGCAACAGGAGGAGTTCGCCGCCACCGGCGCCACCATGGCCAGGCGCGGCGCCCGCACCACGGAGTACGTGTCCGTGCTGCGGACCCTGTGGGCGGACGACGTCAGCTCCTTCGACGGCGAGTTCTACACCGTGCCACGAAGCCGGATGAACCCCAAACCAGTCCAGCGTCCAGGCCCACCGGTGCTGCTCGGCGGAGTCGTGCCGGCGGCACTGGCCCGGGCCGGCCGGATCGCGGACGGCTGGATGTCCCGCAGCGCGACGAACCTGGACGCGATCGCCGACCAGATCGCGGTCGTCCGCGCCGCGGCCACGGCGGCGGGGAAGGATCCGGCCCGAGTCCGGATCGTCTGCCGTGGCGTGGTCCGTCCTGGCGAGCGCGGGCCGAGGCTGTCCGGATCGATCGCACAGATCAAAGCGGACGCCGAATGGCTCGCCTCCCAGGGCGTGACCGAACTGTTCTACGACCTGAACTGGGACCCACGGATCGGCGACCCGGACGTGTCGCCGAAAGCGGCCACCGAACGAGCCCAGGAACTCCTTGAGGCCCTCAAGCCAAGCTAGTTCTTTGGGATGTACTCCTTGGTGACGATCACGATGACACCCGGAGGGGCGTCCTTGATGCCCTCGAATCGACGGTCATAGCGCAACCCGAACTCGTTCGCCAGTGCTATCGCCGTACTCTCTTCGGTGGTTTTTGGCCGGTAGTAGACCGTTGTGACGGCGATTGGCTCGGCATAGTTGCCGCTCGTCTCGATGGTCCAACCGGCGTTGCGGAAGTCGTTGGCGGCGCGGTCGGCCAAGTCTGGGATGTTGCTGTTGTTGTAGACCCGTACCGACACATAGGGATATCGCCCCGCCGAGGCAGGGGGGCCGGTGATTGCCGTGCTGGTATCGGTGAGCACGGGCGGCGGGGGAACCACGCCCGCCGTGGTCGATGAGCTGGTTGTGGGCGTCAGCGGAGGGTCGCTGGGCTTGACCGAGTTCGCGTCCGGCTTGATCACCAGCCACACGCTGACAGCCGCGGCAGCCACGAAGACCACGACCGCTATGGCCAGCAGCACCTTCCTGCCCCTCGGCGGCCCGTCCGGCTCGGCCACAGGTTCCCGCTGGTGGGCCGGGTTGCGGGTGAGCGCCAACTGATCCGCCGTGTCCGTACCTCGCTGACCGGGCTTGGGCAGTCCTTCGGCGGTCAGCCTCCGGTGCAGGACCTGGTAGATCGTGCCGAGGCTGAGCAACTCGGGTCCGTCCGGGATCCCGTGCTCCAGAAGGGTCAGCAGCTCGCCCGTGAAGGCCGTGTACGTCGCGCCGGCCGGTGCCAGGGCCACGGCGTTCGCTGGCGTCGCGGCGAGGGTGTACGTCCCGCTGATCTCCACCTGGCCGAGGACCTTGTGCCGGTGCGCGCCCATGAAGCCGGCGGTGGCCCGGCCGCTGAAACAGCAGTCGAGGATCAGTACCCGGTTGCGCGCCGGGCACTCCTGGAAGATGTCCCTGATCATGTCGAACGACAGGGCGCTGACAGGTAGCTCTTCCGGGTCCGTGTCGGACAACGTCAGGTACAGGTCGTGGCGGAGTTCGCCGGTCAGCCCGTGGCCGGCGAAGTACACCAGGAACGTGTCCTCGGCCTTCGCCGCGTACTCGCGCAGGAGGCGGTACGTGCCCCGCGTGATCGCCGTATCACCGGCGATCCCGCATCGCTCTCGCACGAACCCGCCGCACCGCGGATCGGTCAGCGCGGCGACCATCCCGTCCAGGTTGTTGCGCACCGCGGGAAGGTCGGGCAGATCGGTGGACTGGTAGGTGCTGGCACCAATCAACACCGCGTAGGAACGTTGAGGGTCAGGCAGCCGCATCGCGGACTGGAGAGTACTCCCGGTCACTCATCGAACGGGTCGGGCTCCTTGGCTGGGTCCCACGACAGGTCGGGGACTCCCCACCCGTTGCTCTTGACCATTCGCTTCGCCTGCTTGGCGTACCGGCCCACCAGGCGGTTCAGGTACAGCAGGCCGTCCAGGTGATCGGTCTCGTGTTGCAGGCAGCGGGCGAAGAAACCCGTCCCCGCCACCTCGACCGGCTCGCCGTCCTTGTCCTGGCCGGTGACCTTGGCCCAGCTGGCGCGGCCGGTGGGGAAGGACTCGCCGGGCACCGACAGGCAGCCTTCGAAGTCGTCGTCCGGGTCGGGCATGGTCTCCGGGCGTTCCGAGGTCTCCAGGACCGGGTTGACCACCAGGCCCTTGTGCCGGACGCCGTCGTCGTCCGGGCAGTCGTACACGAACAGCCGTAGCGGGACGCCGATCTGGTTCGCCGCCAGGCCGACGCCGTGGGCCGCCGCCATCGTTTCGAACATATCTTCGATCAGCTGGTGAAGTTCAGCGTCGAATGTGGCAACTTTGTCGGTGGGGTTGTGTAGAACTGGGTCACCGACGATCCGGATGGGGTGAACGGCCATGCGTGTCACTATCCAGCACAACCTCTGTCCGGCTCTGTCCAGGGGAGCAGCGGCACACGGACGCGCCGGTGACGTGGCGCACGGCGACGAGTGGGGGCGTGATGTAATGGCAGTGCGGAAATCACAGGTGTGTGATTCCCAGGTGGACACGGGATTCGGGGAGTCGGATGGACGCCGCAGAGGCACTGGTGCCGGACGGTGAGCCGCGGGGCGGCTTGACCGACCGGGAACGGGTGATCCTCGCCTTCGAGCGGCAGTGGTGGAAGTACGCCGGCGCCAAGGACCAGGCGATCCGGGAGATCTTCGGGATCACGCCGACCCGGTACTACCAGTTGGTCAACGACCTGATCGAGAAGAACGAGGCCCTGGCGGCCGACCCGTTGCTGGTGAAGCGGCTGCGCCGGCTGCGCACCGGACGGGTCCGCTCGCGTGGGGCGCGAAAGCTGGGTGTCGAGCCACAATGACCAGCCCGGAGGGGGCAGGACCAACCCGGCCGGGCCGCCTGGCCGGACTGGCCCTGCTCGCGGTGGCCGCGATCGCCTTGGTGGTCGGCCTGATCTCGGTGTTCGGCGGAGGCGGGTCGGACCAGCCCACGAACAACACGGCCGGCACGCCCGCCGCCGGCACGCCGTCGCAGGAGCCACCGTCCAGCCCGGGGTCGCCACCGCCGTCCTCGGCCACGCCGCCTTCATCCGAGACGCCGCCGAGTTCCCCGCCGCCGTCGTCGTCGAGTTCGACGCCGTCCAGCGAGGCCCCACCGTCCCCGCCACCGGACACCACGCCCGGCCATGTCCAGCCGGTGCAGGTCCTCAACAACAGCAAGATCACGGGGCTGGCCGATCGGGCCGCAACCGATTTCCGCAACAGGGGCTGGAACGTCACGGCGGTGGACAACCTTTCGGAAACGCAGGCCAAGGTCCCCTTCACCACGGTCTACTACCGGCCGGGCACTGCCGAGGAGGCGGAGGCCAGGGACCTGGCCAACCAGTTCGGCCTGCACGTGGACCGTCGCATCGAGGGGCTCAGGAACTTCGGACCCGGCCTCATCGTGGTCGTCGCCAAGGAATACAACCCGAAGAACTGACTGCCCTGGAACAACCCCGCGCGCGAAACGTTGTAGTTGGTGCAACGGTGTAATCACGCATGGGTTGGTGGTGGCGGTGGACGAGTACTCCAAGACGGTCAGCTCCGTCGCTAGATCGGTGACACCTCACGTGGCGAGCGTGCGCCTCGGCGCGGGTAGCGGCTCGGCCGTGGTGTTCGAGAACGGCCGGATGCTCACGAACGCCCATGTGGTGGGCAGTTCACGCAACGGCACGGCGACGTTCGCCGACGGCACCGAGTCGACCTTCGAGGTCGCCGGTGTGGACCCGTTGTCCGACCTGGCCGTCCTGACGGTGCAGGGAACGGCCCCGGCGCCGGCGACGTTGGGCAACGCGGACGACCTGGTGGTCGGCCAGCTCGTGGTCGCGGTCGGGAACCCGTTGGGGCTCAACGGTTCCGTCACGGCCGGCGTGGTCAGTGGGCTGGGTCGCTCGTTACCGGTCAGGCAGGGCAAGGCGGCCCGGGTGATCGAGGACGTGATCCAGACGGACGCCGCGCTCAACCCTGGCAACTCCGGTGGCGCGCTGGCGGACTCGACGGGCAAGGTGGTCGGGATCAACACGGCGGTCGCTGGGTACGGCCTCGGGCTCGCTGTTCCGATCAACGTGACGACCATGCGGATCGTGCAGACCCTCATCTCCGACGGCCGGGTGCGCCGCGCGTTCCTCGGCCTGGTGAGCACGCCCGCGCCGCTGCCGGACGACGTGGCCGCCCGGACGGGCCAGAAGGCCGGGCTGCGGATCGTCGAGGTGGTCTCCGGGAGTCCGGCCCAGCGGGCCGGGCTGCACGCGGGCGACCTGGTCCTCACGGTGGGCCGCAAGCAAGTCAACGACGCTCAGGGGATCCAGAAGCAGCTGTTCGCCGAGGCGATCGGGGAGGAACTGCCGGTGACCGTGCTGCGCGGCGGGGCGATGGTCGACGTGTTCGCCACGCCGACCGAACTCAGCGTTCGCTAGCGCGACTTGGCGTACGCCTCCAAGGAGGCCAGCTGCGCGGGGTCGAGCGACGGGCGCACGGCCTCGCGCGCCTTCTGCAGATGCGCGTTGGTGACTTGGCGGGCTTCCAGGGACTCACGCATCGCGGTCAGGGCCGCTTCCCTGATCAGCGCGGCACAGTCCGCGGCCGAGTAGCCGTCGAGCGCCGTGGCCACGTCGTCGATGTTCACGTCGTCCGCCAACGGCGTGTTGCGCGCGGACGAGCGCAGGATCGCGGCACGGGCGTCGCTGTCGGGCGGTGGCACGTAGATGACGCGTTCCAGCCGACCCGGCCGCAACAGGGCGGGGTCGATGAGCTCCGGGCGGTTGGTCGCGCCCACCACGATCACGTCCCGCATCGGCTCCACGCCGTCCAGTTCGGTCAGCAGCGCGGCGACGACCCGGTCGGCTACGCCTGAGTCCGAGGACTGACCGCGGCGCGGCGCCAGCGCGTCCACCTCGTCGAGGAACACCATGGCCGGTGCGGCGTCGGCCGCGCGGCGGAACAGTTCCCGGACCGCTCGTTCGGACTCACCGACCCACTTGTCCATCAGCTCCGCGCCCTTCACCGCGAGCACATTCAACCGGCCGGAGCCGGCCATGGCGCGGATCAGGAACGTCTTGCCGCATCCGGGCGGGCCGTAGAGCAGCACCCCGCGCGGCGGCTGGACACCCAGGCGGGCAAAGGAGTCCGGGTACTGCAACGGCCACAGCACGGCCTCGGTCAGCGACTGCTTCACCTCGACCATGTCGCCGACCTCGTCCAGGGTGAGGTCACCGGTCCGCAGGTTGTCCGATGTGGACATCGAGGTGGGCCGGACCGTCTCAAGCGCGCCGGCCAGGTCGTCCGACGAGATCCGGGGCTCCGGCGAGTCCTTCTGGCGCAACGCCGCGCGCACGGACGCCTCCCGGCGCAGGGCGACCAGGTCGGCGACGACGAAACCCGGTGTGCGCTCGGCGATCGAGCCGAAGTCCACTTCGGACTCCGTTGGCACGTCCCGCATGATCACCCGCAGCAGCTCGGTGCGGGTGTGCTCGTTGGGCTGGCCCACCGAGACCTCGCGGTCGAGCAGCTCGACGGACCGCAGCCGCGGGTCGATCGCCTCGGGGTGGGCGGTGGTCGCGACGATCGCCAGCTGGGGCGTGTTCACGGCGCCACGCAAGGAATCCAGGACGACCGTGGCGATCGGCGGCGGGTTGGTGCCGGGCAGCAGAGCGTCCACATCGGTCACCAGCAATACGGAAGGCGTGTTCTGCACAGCCTCCGCGACGACCGCACGGAACTGGGTCGCCGCCGCGTTGGCTTCGAGGGCCGCGATGGTGGGCGCCGAGACCTCCACGATCCGCACGTCCGCCGCGTTGGCCACGGACCGCACCATGGTGGCCTTGCCGACCCCCTCGGGGCCGCTGACCAACGCGCCGAGCCGCGGCTCGGCACCGAGCCGCCGCAACAACTCCGGGCGCTGGAAGGCGAGGTCGAGCCACTCGGCGAGCTTGCGGGCCGCGTCCGTCGCGCCCACCAGGTCGGTGACCGGGATGGGCGTCTCGGCCGGCGCGGTGGACATCGCGGTCACCACCGGTGCCTCGATCTGCTGGACCACGACCACGTCACCGCTGGGGACGGCTTCGACCGCGGCCACCCCGTCCCGCCAGTTGACCACTGTGGACGGGGTGATCGACACCGGTCCGTTCGGGTCGGCCGACGTGATGGTGATCAGCTCGTTGGTCCACGTCATGCCGATCGCCGTGGACAGCCGCTGGCGGGCCGCGATCACGTCCGCGTCCGGCGGCGGCGCCAAGTCCTGGGGGAGCAGCGACACCGCGTCACCGACCGTGAAGACCTTGCCCAGCAACGCCAGTCGCAGCGTCTGCGGGCTCAGCGACGTCGACGCCAGCCGGGAGCCGGCGACCGTGATCGCGCGGGCCGCGGCCACGGTCACCGGGGTGATCACCACCTCGGACCCCTCGACGATGCCGATGTTGGTCAACGTGATGTCGTCCAGCAGGATCACGCCGGGCAGGTCCTCGCTCGCGGCGGCCAGCGCGGCGCTCGCCCGGGCGCCGGTCAGCCGGACCGCGTCCCACTGCCGCAGGCCCAGGGCGTCCAGCACCTCCCGGTGCAGGCGCACGACGCCACGGCGGGTGTCCAGCGCGGACGGCGACAGGCGAGCGGTGAGCGTGATCTGGGGCGAAGTCACGCCCGTGAGCCTATCGTTCGCTGTGTTTGACTGCCCTCGCTCCGCTCGGGTGTGGCTGGGGCGATGTCGGGCGTGTCGCGTGGCGTAAATGACCGGCGCGACCAAGCGAACTAACGTTCGCCACGAGGCGGTCGTTGTGTACGCCGTAGACCTATCCGCCGCCAGGTGCGGCGCTTCGGCAGCGGGCCGATGATCCGTGGTGGCTGCTCCGGCGGCAGGTACGACTGCCAGGTCACGTGCGGCTCGCGATCGCCGTTGCGGCGCAACCGAACCCGCCTGGCCACCCCGGCGACCCGGCGGGACAGTGGCGGCCGTAGGCCGAGGCGGCGGGCCTGGCTGCGGATCGCTCTGCGTTGCGCCGGTGGCACCGCCCACGCCTCCGGGTGGTGCGCCAGCCAGTGCTTGCGGCGGACGGCGTACGGCAGGTGCGCGAGGTAGATCACCAGCGCGATGCCCAGTGCCGCGACCGGATACGTGACCACGACCGCCGCGAGCATCGTCAAGCCGACGAGCAATGGCACGACCATCCGCGGCGGCACACGGACCGTCTTCACCGACAGCGTCGGGATCCGGCTGATCAGCAAAGCCGCCACGAACACCGTCCAGCCCATCACCACGGCCTGGTTGGACCACCAGCCGTCCGTGCCGAACTCCTGCTCGGCGATCAGCGGCAGCAACACCAGCAGGCCGCCGGCGGGCGCGGGCACGCCGACGAAGAACTCCTTGGCGTACGGCGGCTGGTCGGGGTCCTCGAGCAGGGTGTTGAAGCGCGCCAAGCGAAGGATCATGCACACCGCGAACACGAGCGCGAAGATCCAGCCCAGCCGGTTGTCCCCGGCACCGAGTCTCCAGTGGTACAGCACGAGCGCGGGCGCGACACCGAACGAGATCGCGTCGGACAACGAGTCCAGCTCCGTGCCCATCTTGCTGGTGGCGTCCAGCAGCCGCGCGATCCGGCCGTCCAGGCTGTCCAGGATCGCCGCGGCGAACAACGACGCCAGCACGGCCTTCCACTGCTCGTGCCACGCGAACTGGACCGCGGACAAGCCCGCGCACATCGCCAGCACGGTGATGGCGTTCGGCAGCAGTCGGACACCCGGCGGGGTGCGCGCGGCCATGACTCAGCCCTCCGAACCGGGCAGTTCGGCGAGCACGGTCTCGCCGCCGATGGTCTTCTGCCCGGACTCCACCATGACCCTGCTGCCACGCGGCACGTACAGGTCGACGCGCGACCCGAACCGGATCAGCCCGTACGTCGCACCCGCGGCGACCTTGTCACCCTCGTCGACGTGGCACACGATCCGCCGGGCCACCAGGCCGGCGATCTGCACGACCACCAGCCGGTGGCCGTCGACCGTGCGCAGCAGCAGCGTGTTGCGCTCGTTGTCCTCACTGGCCTTGTCCAGGTCCGCGGACAGGAACTTGCCCGGCCGGTAGACCTTGCGCAGCACCTCGCCGGTCGCCGGCACCCGCTGGACGTGCACGTCGAACACGGAGAGGAACACGCTGACCCGCAGCATCGGCTCGTCGCCCAGCTCCAACTCGGCCGGCGGGACGGCTTCGGCTACGTGCGACACCGTTCCGTCGGCGGGCGCGACCGCGATGCCCGGCCGGCTCGGCGTGACCCGCTTCGGCTCGCGGAAGAACCACGCCGTCCACCCCGTGAGCACCGCGCCGACGACACCCAGCGGCCGGGAGATCCGGCGCAGCAGCAACGTGAGGACGGCGGCGGCCAGCACGAACGGCCGCCCGGCCGGGTTCATGGGTGGAACGATGCCACGCGCCAACTCGACGATGTGGGCGACGGGTCGCTCGTTGGATGCAGTCACTGGGCCCTTTTCTCTCCAGGCTTGGGAGTCACCAGTCTGCCCGATTCCCCATCAAGTGCCGATGCATCCCCCGACGCGATGCATCGGCACCGTTCGGTTTACCCAGATGAGCCATCTGTCGCGAACTATTCTAAGTGACGGAAAAGGTGGGATCAATGGCTGTATACACTGCCCTCGCTCCGCTCGGGCGGACTTGGCCGCCTTCAGCCGACCATTTCCACCCCGCACCACGCGGCCGACATCTTCGCTCGGGCTGGCTACCGCCGTGGCTGGGGCGATGTCGGGCGTGTTGCGGGGTGGAAATGATCGGCGCGGCCAAGTCGGGGCTGGTCGAAGGTCACCGTTGGGTCAGCATCACCAGGTCGACCTCGGCGCCTTCGGGTATCTCGGTGACGTCTTCCGGGATTTCGATCAGGCAGTTCGACTGGGCGAACGCGGCCAGCAGGTGTGAGCCCGGTCCGCCGACCGGTACGGCCTGCACCGAGCCCGCGTCGTAGAGGCCGCGGCGGTACTGGCGGCGGCCCGCGGGGGACTTCATGGCCATGCTGGCCCGTGCTCGCAAACGCTTGCGATCGATCTCGGTGTGGCCCATCGCGGCCAGCAGCGCCGGCCGGACGAAGATCTCGAACGACAGCGCCGCGCTCACCGGGTTCCCTGGCAGGGACAGCACAGGCAGGCCCTGGTACCGGCCGGAGCCCTGTGGTCCGCCGGGCTGCATGGCCACTCTGAGGAACTCGACCCCTTCGCCCTGCAACGCGTCCTTGACGACCTCGTACGCGCCCGCGCTCACACCGCCGGTGGTGATCACCACGTCGTGGTCGGCGAGGTGCGGCCGCAGTGTGGCCCGTAACGCGTTCACGTCGTCCGGCACGAACCGAAGCACGTGCGCGACACCACCGATCTCTTCCACAGCCGTGGCGATGTACATGCTGTTGGACTCGTAGATCTGTCCCGGCTTCAGCGGTTGGCCCGCCTCCACCAGTTCCGTGCCGGTGGACAGCACCAGCACGTGCGGCCGTCGACGCACAGGCAGCGCGGCGATGCCCAACGCCGCGACCAGACCCAACTGCGGCGGGCCGAGAACAGTGCCTTTCGTCAGCACGACTGTGCCCTCGCGCACATCCTCACCCGTACGACGCAGATGTGTGCCCACGGCCACAGGCGCGAACACGCGGACCCGTTGCACGCCTGAGTCCGTCAGTTCGACTTGGACGACGGAGTCCGCGCCCGGCGGCAGGGGAGCACCGGTCATGATCCGGTGCGAGGTGCCCGGCAACAGGGGGACCACGTCCGTGCGGCCGGCTGGGATGTCCTCCGGCACGGGCAGTTCCACCGGGGTGTCCTCGCTCGCGCCGACCACGTCCACGGACCGGACCGCGTACCCGTCCATCGCGGAGTTGTCGAACGGCGGCAAGGAGATCGGTGCCGTCACGTCCTCGGTCAGCACCAGGCCGCGGCAGTCCGCCACCGGGAGTCGCACACTCGGCAGGTCACCCACCAACGCGGCGACGGACGCGCGGTAGGAGTCGACGCTGCGGAGTCTGGTCGCTGTGTTCGGCACGGATGCATCCTGCCTCGTATCGCCGTGCGAACACACGCCGCCGTGCAAGACTGCGCTTCGGAACAGTGGATCCATCAGGGTGGGGAACGTGCAGGTCCGGACTCGGCATACCCCGGCGTTTGGCGTCGCGCGGTTGTTGCTGGCGCCTGGCGAGGCGGTACAGGCCGACTACGACGCGATGCTCGCGACCAGTTTCGGGGTGCTCATCGACCTCCGGCCCAAGGGGCGCGGCCGGGGGTATTCGGCCGTGTTCACCGCGCCCGCCGAGGGCGGTTGGGTGGATCTGGCGCCGTCGCTGCCTGGTGAGGTGTACACCGTGGAACTGGACGGTCTGGGCGGCTGGTGTGTGGCGCGGGGGGCTTGTCTGGCGGCGTCGGTGCACGTCCGGCAGGACGCGTCCTGGCAGGGGTTTCGGCCCATGTTCGGCGCTGACCACGGGTTCCTGGAGCACGTGTCCGGGCAGGGTGCGGTGGTGCTCGCGTCGTGCGGGGCGTTGGACGTGGTGAATCTCGAAGCGGGTGTGGCCATCACCGTCGCGCCGACCAGCCTGGTCGCGTACACCGAGGGGGTGCAGACCCGGCTGCGCGCGGTCAGCCAGTCGGTGAACCAGTCGATCCGCACCGGTGAGGGCCTGTTGCTGGACTGTGCTGGACCGGGGCAGGTGTTCACCCAGACCCGCCGGGCGGAGGCGATGGCGGCGGCCCTGTCCTGAGGTCCCTATCTTGAGTTCCATGAACCGACCGCGCGGCGTGCGTCGCGGACGTTAGGCTGCGCTGCGTGTCGGAGGACCTCACCGGGCGTCGCCTGGGGCATTACCGGATCGATGGTGTGCTCGGGCGCGGTGGCATGAGCGTGATGTACAAGGCCACCGACGTCCGGCTCGGCCGAAAGGTCGCGTTGAAGGTCATCGGCGAGCATCTGGGCGAGGACGCCGAGTTCCGGGAACGGTTCGTCGACGAGGCCAGGAACACCTCCGCGATCGACCACGCCAACGTGGTGCCGCTCTACGACTTCGGCGAGGTCGACGGGCTGCTGTACATCGCCATGCGGCTGGTGGACGGCTCCGACCTGGCCAGTCTGATCAAGGACGGCCCGATCTCGGTGGAACGGACGCTGTCGCTGCTCGGCCAGGTCGCCGAGGCGCTGGACTCGTTGCACGACCGCGGCTTGGTGCACCTGGACGTCAAGCCGGCGAACGTGCTGGTGACCAGCAGGGAGACCTCCACCGAGCACGTGTACCTGGCCGACTTCGGCCTGACCAGGCGAGGCGCGACCGGCCACCGCACCCGCAGCGGCGACTTCCTGGGTTCTCCGACGTACGCGGCGCCCGAGCACCTGCGCGGCGAGCCGGTGGACGCGCGGACCGACGCCTACTCGTTGGCGTGCGTGCTGTTCGCGTGCCTGACCGGCCGGCCGCCGTTCCAGGGCAAGGTCCCCGAGGTCATCCAGGGCCACCTCAACCTCGACCCGCCCAAGATCACGGCGTTGGTGGCGTTGCCCGGCGCCGTCGACGAGGTCATCCGGCGCGGCATGGCCAAGGACTCCAAGGTCCGGTACGCCACGTGCAAGGAGTTGATCGCGGCGGCCCGGCAGGCGTTGTCGCAGGCGGCGCGCCAGGAGCCGCCCCGGCCGGCCGCCCCGCCGGTCCAGTACCAGCAACAGCCGCAACAACAGCCGCGCCGGCCCGCCACGCAGCCCGCGCCGGGTCCGGGCGAGTTCGTCCGGCTGCGGCCGCCGGTCCCGATCGGGTCGAGCGCGTTCACCGCGGAGAAGACCAGCAGCGGCCGCAAGTGGGTGCTGCCGGTGGTGGTCGGGGTGATCGCCATCGCCGCGATCGTCCTGGCGATCGTGTTCCTGTCGTCGAAGGGCGGCGGGGGCGGCGGGAACACGCCAGGCACGAATGGGCCGCAGATCACAGTGGCGCCGCGGGACAGCGGCGGCGGCTCGACCTCGCCCACGACCAGCTCCCGCCGGACGCTGCCGTCTCTGTCCGGGCTGCCGACAAGCGGCTGACCTGGCCTTCTTGCACTCGCCGGGACCGAGTGCTAAACACGTATTAGCACTCACTAGAGTGGAGTGCTAGGTCGGGACGGTGAGGCTCGGGTTCCCGGGTCGTCCGTCGCGGGCACCGCGCCTGGCTTAAGCACCGTGTTAAGCACACTGTTCCGCTGTGCGGCATGCCTCACAGCGCCCAAAACGTTTACATATGCAGGCGGAGGACACACCGCAATGGCCAAACTGATCGCGTTTGACGAGGACGCGCGCCGCGGGCTTGAGCGCGGCCTGAACACCCTCGCCGACGCCGTCAAGGTGACGCTCGGTCCGAGGGGCCGGAACGTCGTGCTCGAGAAGAAGTGGGGCGCGCCGACCATCACCAACGACGGCGTTTCCATCGCCAAGGAGATCGAGCTCGAGGACCCTTGGGAGAAGATCGGCGCCGAGCTGGTCAAGGAGGTCGCCAAGAAGACCGATGACGTGGCCGGTGACGGCACCACCACGGCCACCGTGCTGGCGCAGGCGCTGGTGCGTGAGGGTCTGCGCAACGTCGCGGCCGGTGCGGACCCGCTGTCGTTGAAGCGTGGCATCGAGCAGGCGGTCGAGGCGATCACCGAGCAGCTGCACAAGGCGGCTCGGGAGATCGAGACCAAGGAGCAGATCGCCGCCACGGCGTCGATCTCCGCTGCTGACACGACGATCGGCGCGCTGATCGCCGAGGCGTTGGACAAGGTCGGCAAGGAAGGCGTCATCACCGTCGAGGAGAGCAACACCCTGGGCCTCGAGCTCGAGCTCACCGAGGGTATGCGCTTCGACAAGGGCTTCATCTCCGGCTACTTCGTGACCGACCCGGAGCGTCAGGAAGCGGTCCTGGAGGACCCGTACATCCTGCTGTTCGGCTCGAAGATCTCGTCGGTCAAGGACCTGCTCCCGCTGCTGGAGAAGGTCATGCAGGCCGGCAAGCCGCTGCTGATCATCGCCGAGGACGTCGAGGGCGAGGCCCTGGCGACCCTGGTCGTGAATAAGATCCGCGGCACCTTCAAGTCCGTCGCCGTCAAGGCGCCGGGCTTCGGCGACCGCCGCAAGGCGATGCTGCAGGACATGGCCACCCTGACCGGCGGCCAGGTCATCTCCGAGGACGTGGGCCTCAAGCTGGACAACGCCGACATCACGCTGCTGGGCAAGGCGCGCAAGGTCGTCGTGACCAAGGACGAGACCACCATCGTCGAGGGTGACGGTGACACCGAGGCGATCCAGGGCCGGGTCAACCAGATCCGGGCCGAGATCGAGAAGAGCGACTCCGACTACGACCGCGAGAAGCTGCAGGAGCGGCTGGCCAAGCTGGCCGGCGGCGTCGCGGTGATCAAGGCCGGCGCCGCCACCGAGGTCGAGCTCAAGGAGCGCAAGCACCGCATCGAGGACGCGGTGCGCAACGCCAAGGCCGCCGTGGAAGAGGGCATCGTCGCCGGTGGCGGCGTGGCCCTGCTGCAGGCCGCCGGCGAGGCGTTCGCCGGGCTGAAGCTGACCGGCGACGAGGCCACTGGCGCCAACATCGTCAAGGTCGCCGTCGAAGCCCCGCTCAAGCAGATCGCCATCAACGCCGGCCTCGAAGGCGGCGTCGTGGTCGAGCGCGTCAAGGGCCTCAAGGAAGGCGAGGGCCTGGACGCGGCCACCGGTGAGTACCGCAACCTGATCGACGCGGGCATCATCGACCCGGCCAAGGTCACTCGCTCGGCCCTGCAGAACGCGGCCTCCATCGCGGCCCTGTTCCTGACCACCGAAGCCGTGGTCGCGGACAAGCCGGAGAAGGCCTCGGCCGCTCCGGCCGGCCCGGAAGCCGGCGGCATGGACTTCTGAGTCCTTTTTGTGCCAGCACCGAACCCCCAGGGAGCTTCTCCCTGGGGGTTCGGTCGTTCACGCGGTGTCGGCCAGCCGGGACAGGGATTCGGGCAGTTCGCCGGGGTGGATCACGCCGAGCCGCTGGGTGGCGCGGGTCAGTGCCACGTAGAGGTCGTTGGCGCCGCGCGGTGACTGGGCCAGGATCAGGGCCGGGTCGACCACCAGCACCGAGTCGAACTCCAGTCCTTTCGCCTGCCCGACCGTGAGCACCGAGACCTGGGCGTCCACATCGGCCGATGTCTCGCTGAGTCCACTGGGGACGATGACGGCCAGGGTGCCGTCACCGACGGCGGCGACCTCCTTGGCGACGATCTCGTCCAACTGGGCCTGGATGTCCGGGACCCACAGGTGCCACGGCTCGACGCCGGAGTCGCGCACCGATGTCGGCGCCGCCATGCCGGGGCCGAGGACGTCCGCCGCCACCGCCATGATCTCCGACGGGGTGCGGTAGTTGACGGTCAGCTGCTCCAGCCGCCACCGGTCTTCCACGTACGGCTCCAGCACGGTCTGCCACGACGTGGTGCCGGCCGGGTCACCGGTCTGGGCCACGTCGCCGACCAGGGTCATGGACCGGCTGGGGCAGCGGCGCATCAGCATCCGCCAGGCCATCGCCGACAGTTCCTGGGCCTCGTCCACGATCACGTGCCCGAACACCCACTCACGGTCCGCCGCGGCGCGTTCGGCCGCGGTCCGGTGGTCGGTGTCCTCGTACCGGCCGGCCAGGCGGCGGGCGTCGATCAGGTCGGTCGCGGTCAGGATCTCCGGGTCGGCGTCGTCCTGCATGTCGAGGATGTCCAGCACGCCGCTGGCGTAGTCGATCTCCTCCTGCCGTTCCCGCGCCTGCGCCGCCCTGGTGGCGGTGTCGTCGATGCCGAGCAACTCCGCCGCCTCGTCGAGCAGTGCCGCGTCCGCCGGTGTCCAGCCGCCCGGCTCCCGGTGCAGCAGGTCGCGTTCGCGCTCGGTGAGCTTCGGCGCGGCCTTGGCGAGTTTGTCCTTGTCCCGGAACAGGTCCTCAAGCAGCTCGGTCGGGGTGACGGTCGGCCACAGCCAGTCGAGGGCGGCCTGGACGCCGTCGTCCTCGCTCAGCTCGCGCCGGATGTCCTCGATGTCCGTGGGGTCGAGAAGGTTCTTGCCGCCCAACGGGTCCGCGCCGATCCGGTCGGCGTACTGGCGGGCCAGGCTGTCCAGGATCACCGGCACGATCAACGGCTTCGCCTTGTTGTGCACCCGCCGCGACCGCCGGGCCCGCGCCCTGGCCTGCACGCACGTCTCCCGGTCCAGCTTCAGGACTTCGCGCTCGAACCGGATCTCCAGGTAGTCCTCGGGCACCCGCTGGCATTCCTTGACGGCCGTGGCGATCACGTCCGTCATCGCGACCCGGCCCTTGACCGACGCGGCCTCGACCGGCTCGGTCCGATCCGGTTTCACACCAGGGAAAAGCTCGCCGACCGTGGCCAGCAGCACACCCGTCTCACCGAGCGACGGCAGCACCTGGCCGATGTACCGCAGGAATGTCGAGTTTGGACCGACGACGAGCACGCCCCGTCGAGCCAGCTGCGCGCGGTAGGTGTACAGCAGGTACGCGGCCCGGTGCAGCGCGACCGCGGTCTTGCCGGTGCCCGGACCTCCTTGGACCACAAGGACTCCGTTGAGCCCGGAGCGGATGATCTTGTCCTGCTCGGCCTGGATGGTCTGGACGATGTCGGTCATCCGGCCGGTCCGGCTGCTGTTCACCGCGGCCAGCAACGCGGCCTCACCGGTCAGGCCTTCGTGTTTGGTGACGTCGGCCGTTGCGAGGTCGAGCACTTCGTCGTCGACCGCGGTGACCTTGCGCATGCTGGTCCGGATGTGCCTGCGCCTGTTCACCCCGTCCGGCGCCGCGGCGGTCGCGAGGTAGAAGGGGCGGGCGGCGGGCGCGCGCCAGTCCATCAGCAGCGGCTCGTAGTCGTGGTCCTCGTCGAAAACGCCGATTCGGCCGATGTGCTGATGGGCGCCGTCCTGGAAATCGAGCCGGCCGAAAACCAGACCGTTTTCCACGGCGCTGTACTGGCTGAGCTGTTCCGAGTACATCGCCGTCGAGGCGTCGCGTTCGGTGCGCGCCTGCGGGGTGCCGCCGGTTTCCCGCAGCACCCTCGCCAACTGGTCCGCCGCCCTGCTCCGAAGATCGTCGAGACGGCCGTAGAGCATGGACACGACCTGCTGTTCCCGCTCGATTTCCTCGCTTGACAACCGGCTTTCCTTTCGCTAAAATCCTCGCTATGGCCATTTGCTGGTCGTCTTTGTGACGGTTGCATACCGCGTGCCTGTGGCCTTCCAATATAGCAATTCCCTCGGCTTTTCGCCTACCCTCCTCTCATGGATGACGAGGGGCCGTCCCCCAACTCCGGTGCCGCGCGACTGGTCGTGGTGCTGTGCGCGTTCGGGTTGGCCACGGTCGGGGCGTTCACCGCGTTCTTCGCCACCGAGATCCTCGCCGCGGTCATGAAGACCCCCACCCGCCCGTCCACGCTGGTACTGGTCTTCTGTGCGCTCGTCCCGGTCCTGGCGGCGGTGGGGGCGCTGGTGATCTCGGTACGAGCCAAGGGTGTGGGCAGGATCCTGGGACTGGGCTGCGGCACGTTGATCCTCGGTGGTCTCCTCACCGCCGTCGTCATGTTCGTCGCGGCTATGTGACGTAGGGTGTCGCGTGCTCATTCGACGCGAAACCAACGCTGACATCGACGTCATCCGAGCGATCACCGCTGCCGCGTTCGCCACGCCCGACCAACAGGCTCCAGTGGAGGCCGGCTTGGTGGACGCGCTACGCGCCAGTCCCGCGTGGTTGCCGGCCTTGTCGTTGGTGGCGACCGACGCGGACGGAACCGTGATCGGACATGTGGTGGCCACCCGTGGACATGTGGACACGGTGCCCACGCTGGGATTGGGGCCGTTGAGCGTCCGCCCAGGTCGCCAGCGTGGCGGGGTCGGCAGCGCTTTGATGCACGCGGTGCTCGGCGCCGCGGACGCGCTCGACGAGCCGCTCGTCGCCCTGCTGGGCGATCCGTTGTACTACCAGCGGTTCGGGTTCCGCCTCAGCTCCGAGTACGGCATCGCGCCGCCCGTACCCGAGTGGCAGCAACACTTTCAGGTCCGCACACTCGCCGCGCACGATCCGCGGCTGCGCGGGACGTTCACCTATGCCGAACCGTTCGACGGCCTGTGAACCCACATTGAGTATGAGTACTCAAGACGTCCGCTGTGGACGGCGATAGGCTTTCCTCACAGCAGCACAGTGGGAGTGACAACCGTTCGGGCCGGCGGACCGTCCAGCTGGATGATGATCTGGGTGGTGCCGCGCGGGACCGCGTCGAGGACGAACCGGCCGCCTTCGTCCGACGTGGTCGCGGTCGAGCCGAACTCGGCGACCCGGACTTCGACGGAGTGCTCGCCGGCGGGCACGAGCCAGCCGTCGATCCGGTTGTTCTCACCGACCCGGGTCAGGTTGATCATCACCGTCAGGTCGTTGACCGTGAAGGTGATCGTGCCCGGATCGCCGCCGCGCACGCCGGCCAAGCCGTCGGCGTGCTCCCATCTGGCGACCTCGACGTCCAGGTCCTCCAGGGCGATCGCGAACTGGATCCGTTCGACCAGCCCCGGTGGGGGCGGGTCGAACTGGTCGATCATCCGGTCCAACTGGGCGAGCAGGGTCTCGTCGTCGGGGTGCGCGTGGCCCCCCGACGGTTCCGTCTTGGTCATCCGCCGCCCCCTTCGGTGTCCAGAAGCTCCCTCAGCGTGTTGAGGCAGCGCCCCCTGGTCGGGCCGATGCTGCCACGCGGCATCCGCATGGCCTCGGCTACCAGGCGATATTCGGTCCGGCCGGCCAGCACGGTCAGCCGCAGCAGCTCCTGACATCGCTCCGGCAACCCGGCGAACGCCTTCCACAGCCGGTCGTCCCGGTCCACCCGCAGCGCCTCGTCCTCGGGCTGGGGGTGGTTGCTCGGCAACGTCTCGGCCATCTCGTCGGTCAGCGGCAGCTGGGCGGCGCCTTTGGTGCGCACCCTGGTGGCCTCGCGGCGGGTCGTGGTGATCAGCCAGCCGGCGAGGGCCTTGGGTTCGATGAGCGTGTCGATGTGGCTGAACAGGGCCAGCCACACGGTCTGCACCACGTCCTCGGCCACGGCCCGGTTCAGGCCGTGGCCCCGCGCGACGTGCCAGACGAGTGGCGTCAAGTCCTCGACGAGCGTTTCGCGCGCCCTGCGGTCGCCGCCTCTGGCCGCGTGCAGGCACAACGCGTACCGCTCGGAGCCGCGCAGGCCCTCCCATGGAGGATCCGCTTCCGCGGTTCGAACGTCAGTCACCACGCCCACCCCATCCTGGGTGTCGGCCATCAGCTGGCGACGGAAGTATCGCGACCATCGTGAAGTACATGAATGACGAGTCGCTCCCTGGATACGTAACTCGGTCAATCGGGCTACCAACAGGCCCCGCGGGCATGCCGGCGAACCGAGCGTAATTGATGCGGTCATGAGTGGTCGCCCGCTTGGAGGTTGAAACACGTCGAGCCGGCCGGTCCGTTGTCGCCAACGGCCGGCCGGCTTCGATCCCCATCCCCCGGTTTTCTCCCCTCGGCACACTCGTCAAGCTGGGCGAACGATCCGGCCACGGCCCGGTCGGTGGGTCCGGTCATCTCGGTGTGGCCTTTCTCGTTCGGTGGGATGTGGTGGCCGGCAACCCCCCTCGTGCTGCCGGCCACCACGTCCCTTCTGTGCGGCCCCCCTCGGCCGGTCTGTGGTGTTCAGACAATGAGCTGGTCGATCTGCCCGTCGCACGTCACGAACGGCCGGACTGGGTGTCCGCTCGCCCGCGCGTGCGTGAGTAACGCCAGGTTCTCCGAGGCCAGCGTGGTCCAGCCAAGGTTCTCCAGGTAGGCCCATGCGTTGGTGTCGTTGGCGGTCGCGAACAGGCGCAACGCGCGCTGCGCTGGCAACCACGCGCGCAGCGGGACGGCGGTGCACCCGAGGACGCTCCAAGTCTCGACGAGCGACGAGCCGTACGCGATCCGGCAGAACCCCTGTTCGCCCCATCCCGTGCCCCACGAGTTCTTCGCGATCCAGCAGCCGGCGTCGTCGTCCCAGCCGACCAACGCCACGCAGTGCCCGCCGTCGGGTGTGGCGGTGGGCTGGTAGACCCCGCACGCGTAGTGGAAGAAGTCGGTGTGCACCAGGACGGCCGCGGCGACCGGCCCGTACGAGAACATGTGCTGCTTGATGGCGGCGGGGTCGCCGGTCAGGTCCGTCACGCCGGCGGCCCTGGCCTTGCGGTTCGGCCAGTCCGGGTTCAGCGTCCCGTTGTCCGGGAAGTAGTCCTCGAACGTCACGCCCTCACCCGCGACGACGGCGAAATGCCCGGCCAGGTGCTTGCCGGCCCGCGCGCGCAGGTGGGCCTCGGAGAGGTCGAGGTTCAGCCCCGGCACCCCCCGGGTGTACGCGGCGGTGGCCTCCAGCACGGCGATCACGCCGAACGAGGCACTCGAACCACGGTCGCCCTGGTCCCGGACCTGGGTGACGAAGTCACGCCCACTGACGTCCCGCAGGTCGAAGGACGCGGGCAACGTGCCGGCGGGCGCGGTGGCCGCGACGACCGGTCGGCCGGTCGCCGCCACCGCGGCCGCCGCCACGTCGGCCCGCGCCACGATCTCCCCCGAACGTGGCGCGGGCACACCCAGACGGACCTGCCTGGCCCGGTCGGAAAGGTGGCTGAGCCGGGTCTGGCCGGCCTGCCACGGGTCGCCGAGCGCGGCCAGGATCCCGCGGATCTCCGCGATCTCCGGCTCCTGCGATCGGCTCATTACTTCCTCCAGGTCGAGCGGGTCTTCGCTGTGACAAGAGCGAGTGACCCCAGCCTGGATACATCGCGTTGGATTTATTCTTCCGGCATCAGGACCCAGCAGATCAGGTACAGGATCGCGCCGGTGCCGAGGCCGAGGATGGTCGCGGCGACGAGCAGGATGCGCAGCAGCGCCGCGTCCATGCCCAGCATGCGTGCCCAACCACCGCACACCCCGGCGACCATCCGGTCGGAGCGGCTGCGACGAAGCTTGCGGACCTGCGTTTCGTTCATGCCATAAGCCTGGGTCGCCGGCGGCTCGGAAACATCGGGGAGCGCCCTGGCCGACCCCGGAATCAACCACCCTGACCTACCCTCACCACTATGGAGTGGATGTCGGTGCCGAGTCCGCAAGATCTCGCCGCGACTCTGGACGGCGTCGGGTATCTGGCCGACGAGGGGGTGGCGACGGCCGCGTTCCTGGCGCTGCGGATGCGTCGCCCGCTGTTCTGTGAGGGCGAGCCGGGCACCGGCAAGACGTCCCTGGCCACGTCCCTGGCCCAGGCACTCGGGGTTCCCCTGATCCGGCTGCAGTGCCACGAGGGGCTCGACGCGACCCAGGCGCTGTACGACTGGGACTTCCCTCGTCAGCTCCTGCATCTGCGGGCCCTTGAAGCGGCGTCGGACGGCCAGCTGGACGCGGACATGGCCGAGCAGTCGCTGTACACCGAGCGGTTCCTGATCGCCCGGCCGTTGCTGCGTGCGCTGCGTGAGGCGCCGTGTGTGCTCCTGGTGGACGAGATCGACCGGGCCGACGACGAGTTCGAGGCGTTCCTGCTGGAGGTCCTCAGCGAGAACGCGGTGACTGTGCCCGAGTTCGGCGAGGTGCGCGCGGACGTCGCGCCGCTTGTGGTGTTGACGTCGAACCGGACCCGTGAGGTGCACGACGCGTTGAAGCGGCGTTGTCTGTACCACTGGCTGGAACACCCGGACCTGACCAGGGAGATCCAGATCCTGCGCCGCCGGCTGCCGGGCATCGGCGACCGGCTGGCCACCCAGGTCGCCGGGGCTGTCCGCCGGCTGCGGACCGCCGAGCTGCTCAAGCCGCCCGGGGTGGCGGAGACCATCGACTGGGCCGAGGCGTTGCTGGCGTTGGGCCGGACCGAACTCGACGCCGCGTCGGCCGCGGTGACGTTGGGCGCGGTGTTGAAGTACCGCGAGGACGCCGACCGGGTCCGCGGTGATCTCGACCGTTTGCTGGCGGGGTGACCTGTGGACCCGGTGCCGGGATTTGTCGGCTTCACGGCGGCGCTGCGGACCGCCGGGTTGCCGTGTGAGCCGGAGCGGGTCCAGGCGTACCTCCAGGCCGTCGAACACGTCGACGTGTCCGTGCCGGACGAGCTGTACTGGGCCGGGCGGCTGACGCTGTGCGGCGAACCGGACGACTTGCCCAAGTACGACGACGCTTTCCAGGCGTGGTTCACCCATCGTCCGGTCAGGAAACCGAGAACGGAGAGCCGCGCGAAGCCGAAGTCGAGCGTGATCGCGGCGATGGTGCCGATGCCCGTTTCCGGCGACGGTTCGACCGACCCGGACCAGCTGGGTGTCGCGGCCAGTGACACAGAGGTGTTGCGTCGCAGGGACATCAGTGAGCTGACCGGACCCGAGCGGGCGCACCTGCGTGAGCTGATGGACCTGCTGAGGCCGGATCCGCCGATGCGCGCCGCGTTGCGCCGCCGGCCGCATCGCACGGGTGCGCTGGATCCGCGCCGGACCATGCGAAACATGCGGGCCGCGGGTGGCGAGCCGATTCGGTTGGCGTATCGAAGGAAGGGAAAGCGGCCCCGGCGGGTTGTCCTTCTCGTGGACGTTTCCGGCTCCATGAGCCCGTACGCCGACGCGTTGCTGCGGTTCGCGCACGCGGTGGCGCGTCGAATGCCGGCCGAGGTGTTCACGCTGGGTACCCGGTTGACGCGGGTGTCCCGGCAGTTGCGCCAACGGGATCCGGAGATCGCTCTGGCGGCCGCGGCCCGGGCCGTCCCCGACTTCGCCGGCGGCACCAGGCTGGGCGACACCCTGCGCGCCTTTCTGGACCGGTGGGGACAGCGGGGGGTTGCGCGGCAGGCCGTCGTGGTGCTGTTCTCCGATGGTTGGGAGCGGGGCGATCCCGGCCTGCTCGGCGAGCAGATGGCTCGGCTCAGCCGGTTGGCCCACGCGGTGCTGTGGGTCAACCCGCACGCGGGACGGGCCGGCTACCGGCCGGTGCAGTCGGGGATCGTGGTCGCCCAGCGGCACGTGCGGAAGCTGCTGGCCGGGCACAGCATGGAGACGCTGGAGGAACTGTTGGTGGAGGTGCGCCGTGCGTGACGTGCTGGACGAACTGGTCAAGCGTTACGAGGCCGGCGAGACGGTCGGGCTGGCGACGGTCGTCGCCACGTTCAGCTCGGCCCCGCGGTCGCCTGGCGCGGCCATGATGGTCACCCAGGACGACCAGGTGTACGGCAGCGTGTCCGGCGGATGCGTCGAAGGCGCCGTGTACGACCTTGGCCAGAAGGTGATCCAGAGCGGTCGGCCGGTGATGCAGCGCTACGGCGTCTCGGACGACGACGCGTTCGCCGTGGGCCTCACCTGCGGCGGGATCCTGGACGTGTACGTGGAGCCGGTCAGCCGGGACACGTTCCCGGCGTTCGGCGAACTGGCCGCGTCGATCCGGTCCGAGCACGGCGTCGCGTTGGCGACCGTGGTGGAGCATCCGGACGCCAGCCGGGTCGGCAAGCGCATGGTGATCTGGGCCGACCACGTCCACGGCGACCTCGGGTCGGCGCGGGTCAACGACGCGGTGACCGACGACGCGCGCGGAATGCTCGCGACCGGCCGGACCGGGACGATGCACTACGGCCCGGAAGGGCAGCGGCGCGGCGAGGGCATGGCGGTGTTCGTGGCGTCGTTCGAGCCGCCGCCGCGGATGCTGGTGTTCGGCGCGATCGACTTCGCCTCCGCGATGGCCCGGCTCGGCTCGTTCCTCGGCTACCGGGTGACGGTGTGCGACGCGCGGCCGGTGTTCGCCACCAGGAGCCGGTTCCCGGAGGCGGACGAGGTGGTCGTGGACTGGCCGCACCGGTATCTCGCCGCCGAGGCCGCGGCCGGCCGGGTGGACGCGCGGACCGTGGTCGCGGTGCTCACCCACGACCCGAAGTTCGACGTCCCGGTGCTGAAGGTGGCGCTGCGGCTGGACCTTGGGTACGTCGGCGCGATGGGGTCCCGGCGGACCCATCTCGACCGGTTGGAGCGGTTGCGCGAGGCCGGCGTGACCGAGACCGAACTGTCCACATTGTCCTCACCGATCGGCCTGGACCTCGGCGCCCGAACCCCTGAGGAAACCGCTGTTTCGATTGCGGCGGAGATCATCTCGCTGCGCTGGGGCGGTCAGGGCGAACGGCTGATGACCACCGCGGGGCCGATTCACCGCGAGAACTCGTAGGCAAGTGGTCCGTACCTGCGGATGGATGAGCCGGTTTCCTCCGCATGTGCCAATACCGTCTTCGCGGGGGTTGATTGCCCCCGCGATCCGGAGCAGGCTCGACAAGTCGTGAGCGAGATCACGTTCCGTCAGAGCCTGCGCTGGAGGCGCGATGCGGATCAACGTCAATGTCGACGGCACCACATACACCGACGAAGTCGAGCCTCGAATGCTGCTGGTGCAGTACTTGCGCGAACGGCTCGGCAAAGTCGGCACCGTGGTCGGTTGCGATACGAGCAACTGCGGTGCGTGCACCGTGCATCTCGACGGACACAGTGTGAAGTCCTGTTCGGTACTGGCGGTCCAGGCCGACGGGTCCGAGGTCACCACGGTCGAGGGCCTCGCGCGGGATGGCCGACTACACCCCGTACAGCAAGCGTTCCATGACAATCACGCGCTGCAGTGCGGGTTCTGCACGCCAGGGATGATCATGCAGGCGATCGACCTGCTCGCGGACAACCCGGACCCGGACGACGAAGCCGTCCGTCAGGGCCTGGAAGGCAACCTGTGCCGGTGCACGGGATACCAGAACATCGTGCGTGCCGTCCGGGACGCCGCGCACCACATGCGTCCCGGCGCCGGGCCTGAGGCCGAACAGGTCAGCGACACCGAGATCACCGGCCGCGCGCCCAGCCACACCGGAGGCGGGGCATGACCACTGTACCGATAACTGCGGTGGCGGAACCCGAGGTCGGCAAAGCCCGGCTGCGCAAGGAGGACGCCCGGCTGATCACCGGCCGGACCCGGTGGACCGACAACATCGTGCTGCCCGGAATGCTGCACCTCGCGGTGAAACGCAGCCCGATGGCACACGCCAAGATCACCAGGATCGACGTGGCCGAAGCCCGGTCCATGCCTGGTGTCGTCGCCGTCTACACGGCCGCTGACCTGGACCCGGAAGGCACGATCTCGGCGCCGTACGCGTGGCCGATCACCCCGGACATGAAGGCGCCGCGCCGCCCGGTCCTGGCCGCGGGCAAGGTGAACTTCGCCGGCGAGGGCGTGGCCGTGGTCGTCGCGCGGTCGGTCGCCGAGGCGCAGGACGCACTCGACGCGATCGACGTCGACTATTCAGCGTTGCCGGTCGTACTGGACATGGAAGCCGCGCTGACCGACGGATACGCCCTCGTCCACGACGAACTCGGCACGAACCGCAACGCGCTGTGGGTGTTCGACTCCGCCGAGGCGGGCAGCGGCGGCAATGTGGACGACGCCATCCGCGACGCCGAAGTGACGGTGACCCGCCGGTTCCGGCAGCAGCGGCTCGCGCCCGCGTTCATGGAACCCCGGTCCACCGTCGTCGACCCGACCGGCAACCAGATGACCATCTGGGCGGCCACCCAGATCCCGCACATCCTCAAGACGATGACCGCGTTGACACTCGGGTTGCCCGAGCACAAGCTGCGCGTGATCGCACCGGACGTCGGCGGCGGTTTCGGCGGCAAGATCGGCGTGCTGCCCGAGGACCTGATGTCCGTGCTCGTGGCGCAGAAGCTCGGCCGTCCGGTGAAGTGGACCGAGACCCGGTCGGAATGCATGATGACCGCGCACCACGCCCGCGACCAGATCCAGGACGTGACCATCGCGGCCAACCGGGACGGCACCGTCACCGGCCTGAAGGTCGACCTCATCGCGGACATGGGCGCGTACTGCGGCCTGGTCGGGCCCGGTGTGCCGATCCTCGGCGCGTTCATGTTCAACGCCATCTACAAGTTCACCGCGTACCGGTTCGCGTGCACGAACGTGTTCACCAACAAGACGCTCACCGACGCCTACCGCGGCGCGGGCCGGCCCGAGGCCACCTTCGCGATCGAACGGATCATGGACGAGCTCGCGGTCGAGCTCGACATGGACCCGATGGCGTTGCGGGAGAAGAACTGGATCAAGCATGAGGAGTTCCCGTTCACCACGGTCGCCGGGCTGACGTACGACACCGGGAACTACGAAGCCGCGACGGCAAGGGCGAAGGAACTCTTCGACTACGACGGCCTGCGCCGGGAACAGGCCGAGCGGCGCGCGTCCGGCGATCCCGTCCAGCTGGGTATCGGGATTTCCACATATACCGAGATGTGCGGGCTGGCACCGTCGCGTGTGCTCGGATCGTTGTCCTATGGCGCCGGCGGCTGGGAGCACGCGGCGATCCGGATGCTGCCCACCGGCAAGGTTGAGGTCGTCACGGGTTCCTCGGCGCACGGGCAGGGCCATGAGACGGCGTGGAGCCAGATCGTGGCCGACCAGCTCGGCGTTCCCTTCGAGGACGTGGAAGTGCTGCACGGCGACACCCAGACCTCGCCCCGGGGCCTGGACACGTACGGGTCCAGGTCGTTGACAGTCGGCGGCACGGCCATCGTCAAGGCGGCTGAACGTGTTGTCGCCAAAGCGAAGCCGATCGCCGCGCACATGCTGGAGTGTGCCGAGGACGACCTGGAGTTCACCGGCGGCAGGTTCACCGTCCGCGGCACCGACCAGGCCGTCGGCATCCAGGACATCGCGTTGGCCGTGTTCACCGCGCACGACCTGCCGGACGGGATAGAGCCACACCTGGACTCCGAGGCCGTGTACGACCCGGAGAACTTCTCGTTCCCGCACGGCACCCACCTCTGCGCGACCGAAGTGGACACTGAGACCGGGAAGGTGCGGATCCGCTCGTACGTGTGCGTGGACGACGTCGGCAAGGCGATCAACCCGCTGATCGTCGAAGGCCAGGTGCACGGCGGCTTGGTGCAGGGCATCGCGCAGGCGCTGTACGAAGAGGCCGTGCACGACGAGTCCGGCACGTTGACCAACGGCACGTTCGCCGACTACCACGTGCCGACGGCCGCGGACATGCCGACGTTCACCGTCGACCGGACCGAGACACCGTCGACGACCAACCCGTTGGGCGCCAAGGGAGTCGGCGAGGCCGGCACGATCGCGTCCACCCCGGCCGTGGTGAACGCGGTCGTGGACGCGTTGCGGCACATGGGTGTCCGCGAGGTCGAGATGCCCTGTACGCCGATGCGCGTGTGGCAGGCGATTCACGGAGGTACGCGATGATCCCGGTGTCGTTCGACTACGTCGCACCGACCACAGTGGACGACGCGGTGCGCGAGCTGGCGGCGGCCGGCGAGGACGGCAAGGTCCTGGCCGGCGGTCAGAGCCTGCTGCCGGTGCTGCGGATGCGACTGGCCGCGCCGGCCAAGGTCATCGACCTCGGCCGGGTTCCCGAGCTGCACGGGGTTCGCGAGGACGGCAACGACGTCGTCATCGGGGCGATGACGACGCACTACGAGGTCCAACGAGACCCGTTGGTGCGGGAACACCTGTCGTTGATCGCGCTGGCGACGGAAACGGTGGCGGATCCACAGGTACGGCATCGCGGCACGTTCGGCGGTTCGCTGTGCCACGCCGACCCCGCGGGTGACCTGCTGGCGCCCGCACTCGCGCTGGACGCCGTGATGACGGTCGCCGGACCGTCCGGTCGTCGGTCCATCCCGGCGGCGGAGTTCTTCGTCGACTACTTCACCACCGCGATGGCCGAGGACGAACTGCTCGTGGAGGTGCGGATGCCCAAGTTCACCGGGTGGCACGCGCACTACGAGAAGTTCAGCGTGTCCGCGCAGGCCTGGTCGGTGGTGTCGGTCGGCGTCGCGGTCCGGGTTTCCGGAGTGACCATCGCGGAGGCGCGGATCGGGCTGACGAACATGGCCGCCACACCGGTCCGGGCCATGGCCGTCGAGGAAGCGCTTGTGGGCCAACCGGCTTTCGCGCACAACATCACGGCCGCGGCCGCCCACGCCGCGGAGAACACAAGTCCGACGACCGACGGTGACGCCGACGGCGAGTTCCGTAGCCACCTGGCTCGGGTGCTCACCGGTCGTGCCGTGACCGCTGCGATTGGTTAGTGCCTGTGCGACTGGAACATCAGTTCACTGTCAACGCGCCGGTCGACGTCGTGTGGCAGGCACTGCTGGATCCGGAACGGGTGGCGCCGTGCATGCCCGGCGCCACCCTGACCAGCGTGTCCGGCACCGAGTTCACCGGCACGGTGAAGGTCAAGCTCGGCCCGATCTCGTTGCAGTACAAGGGTTCTGGTTCGTTCGTCTCGACCGATCCGGACAGCCGTGAGCTGCGCATCAACGCGTCCGGGAAGGACGCGCGCGGCAACGGCACGGCCGCCGCCGACGTGGCCGTCACGCTGTCCGAAAAGGACGGTGTGACAACCGGTGACGTGGTCACCGACCTGGCCATCACCGGCCGGCCGGCGCAGTTCGGCCGCGGACTGATCGGTGAGGTGGGCGGGAAGATCCTGGCGACGTTCGCGGGCAACCTGGCCGCGGTGGTCGAGACAACCGGTGAACCGGTCAACGAACCGGCGGACGACCCGCCGCCCGAGCCGGCGGCGCAACCAGTGCGACCGGTACGTCCGCCTGGACCGCCTGTGGCCGACGAGATCGACCTGCTGGCGTACGCCGGATCCCCGGTGGTCAAACGGGTCGTGCCCTTGATCGTCCTGGGTTTGCTGGTACTGATAGTGCTGGCCCGCCGACGCCGGAAATAACTTACTGGCAGGATGGCGCGCATGCGTCGGCTCCTGCTCGCGATCTCGTCCGCGGTCACGCTCGTCGCTTGCGGCACGGCGCCGAGCCCCGGGGACGCGAAGATCACTGTGCCCAGCGGGTCGTCCCAGCCACCGGCCCAGCCGCTCAACACGGCCTCGGCGGCGGACCCGACTGGCTTCACTCTCGTCGCGAGCGGGGACGTCCTGATCCACCCGCCGCTCACCGACCAGGCCACCCAGGACGGCAACGGCAAACGCGACTACAGCAAGATCATGGCTGGGGTGAATGCCACGGTCAGCGGCGCCGACCTGGCGATCTGCCACATGGAGACGCCGATCGCGCCGGCTTCGGGACCGTTCAAGGGATATCCGGAGTTCAGCGCCCCGCCGGAGATCGTCACCACCCTCAAGGACATCGGCTACGACGACTGCTCGACCGCGTCGAACCACACCATCGACCAGGGCGACGGCGGCGTGAAGCAGACCCTGGACACGCTGGACGCGGCCGGGATCAAGCACACCGGCTCGGCCCGGTCCGCCGAGGAGGCGCGCAAGCCGCTGATCATGGACGTGAAGGGGGTCAAGGTCGGGCACGTCTCGTTCGCCTTCGGGTTCAACGGCCACAAGCTGCCCGCGGACGAGCCGTGGCTGGCCAACACCATCGACCCGGACGCGGTGATCGCCGCGGCCAAGGCCGCCCGCGCGGCCGGCGCCGAAGTCGTGGTGGTGAGCCTGCACTGGGGCACCGAGTACGTGCAGGACCCCACCGCGGAGCAGAAACGGATCGCGCAGAAGCTGCTGAACGACCCCAACATCGACCTGATCATCGGGCACCACGCGCATGTGGTGCAGCCGTTCGAGAAGATCAACGGCAAGTGGGTCGCGTACGGCATGGGCAACGAGATCGCGCGGCACTCGGAGCCGAAAGGCGTCACCGAGGAAGGTGTGATCGCCCGCTTCCACTTCACCAAGAAGCCCACCGGCTGGACGGTCGACAAAGCGGAGTACGTGCCGCTCCTGATCGACCTCGGCCCGCCGATCCGCCTGCTCGACCTCAGCCAGCCCAACACCGTCGACGCGGCCCGCCGGAACCAGGCGCTGCAACGAACCGACCAGATCGTGCTCAGCCGCGGCGCCGGCGACCAAGGACTCACCCGGCCGGGCAAGTGATCAGCCGGCGAAGTCGTACGCCAGTGACAGCCAGTCCCTGAGCTGGTCGTCCATGTCGTCCACAGTGGTGAGTTTGACCTGGTGCCAGGTGTCGCCGAACTTCAGGGTCAGCCGCGGGTCGCTGACCGGGTGGGGCAGCACCAGGTACATCCGCAGGCTGCGGGCCATCGGCCGGACCTCAGCCAGTTTCCGTTCGTGCAGAAGGAAAACGCCCACCCGCACGACGTCGGCATGCACCGGGCCGAGCGACGTGAGGTGGGCCAGAATCGCGTCGTAGATCACCCGCTGGACGGGATCGCGGCCGGCGAACGCCTCGTCGAGCGTGCACCCGGGAACGCACACATGCCCCTGGTTGGCACGACCGAACTCCCGATCGCACCGCGGACAAGTCCACCGAGCCACACACCCACCCTAAGCCCGCCCCCCGCCAGCGTGTCTCGCGTTCCGGGACGGGAATTTCGTTGTCCGGGAATGCGCGACACACTATCCGGGAACGCGCGACACGCGGGTCAGCGCCAGCGGAACTGCCAGCGGCGCAGGCGGATCAGGCCACGGGAGAGCTGGGGGAGCGTGCCGGGGACGCGGGGGCAGAACGACCGGTGCTCGGCCGCCACCACTAAGGCCCGGTGCAGTTCGGTCGGCGGTGCGGTGACCGACAGCGTCATCTCCCGGGCGCCCAGGACCACCAGGGTCGCGCCGAACCGGTCCTCCCAGCTGCGTAGCACCGCCGACATGCCCGGACGGCCCAGGCGGGCCGGCACGTCGGCCGGGCGGCGGGCCTCGACCAGGCCCAGCCGGTACATCGGCCGCTTGTTGGCCACCAGGACGGCGCCGGAGATGCCCGCCTCGGCCTGCGGGTCGTGCCGGTCGACGGCGTGCCTGGCCGCGTCCGGCACGAACGACACCTCGGGCGGGATGCCCAACCCGTCCCGCGGCACCAGCACCGGCCACAGGTGGGTCCGCGGATACTCGGCGACCCGTTCGAGATACGTGTGCGGGTCGGTGATGACCTGGTCGGTCAGCCAGATCTCGCCGTGCCAGCTGCCCAACCTGGCCGGCGCCACTCCTGTGTCGATCAAAGCTGTGTCGATCAATGCAGTCATCAGTCGAACCCCTCACAACTCGAACGTGTGTTCGAATCTAATCGTAGCGGAGGGGTCTGACAATCCCGGATCACCCGACCGGGGAGGTTCAGCTGACCTCCGGGATCGGCGGGCCGAGCAGGTCGTCCGCGTCCACGATGGTGTACGCGTAGCCCTGCTCCGCCAGGAACCGCTGCCGGTGCGCCGCGTACTCGGTGTCCAGGGTGTCCCGGGAGACCACCGAGTAGAAGTGGGCCTGGCGGCCGTCGCCCTTCGGCCGCAGCAGCCGGCCGAGGCGCTGGGCCTCCTCCTGGCGGGAGCCGAACGTGCCGGAGACCTGGACCGCCACGGACGCCTCGGGCAGGTCGATGGAGAAGTTCGCGACCTTCGAGACCACCAGGGTGGGCAGCTCCCCGTTGCGGAAACGGTCGAAGAGCTCCTCGCGTTCCCTGTTCCTGGTCGAGCCCTCGACGATCGGCGCGTTCAACTCCTTGCCCAACTCGTGCAGCTGGTCCAGGTACGCGCCGATGACCAGCGCGGGCTCGCCCGGGTGCCTGTCCAGGATGCTGCGCACCACGTTTGCCTTGGTGTGCGCGGTCGAGCAGATCTTGTAGCGCTCCTCGGGCTCGGCGGTCGCGTACTGCAGGCGCTCCGCGTCCGTGAGCGTCACCCGGACCTCGACGCACTCGGCGGGCGCGATCCAGCCCTGGGCCTCGATGTCCCGCCACGGCACGTCGTACCGTTTCGGCCCGATCAACGAGAACACGTCGCCCTCACGGCCATCCTCACGGACCAACGTGGCCGTCAGGCCGAGGCGGCGACGGGACTGCAGGTCGGCCGTCATCCGGAACACGGGCGCGGGCAGCAGGTGCACCTCGTCGTAGACGATCAGGCCCCAGTCCCGGGAGTCGAACAGCTCAAGGTGCCGGTACTCGCCCTTGGTCTTACGGGTGATGACCTGGTATGTCGCGATCGTGACCGGCCGGACCTCCTTGCGTTCGCCCGAATACTCACCGATCTCCTCTTCGGTGAGCGAGGTCCGGGCGATGAGTTCCCGTTTCCACTGCCGCCCGGCGACCGTGTTGGTGACCAGGATCAGCGTGGTGGCCTGGGCCTCGGCCATCGCGGCCGCGCCGACCAGCGTCTTGCCCGCGCCGCAGGGCAGCACGACCACACCCGAGCCGCCCGCCCAGAAGGTCTGGGCGGCCTTGCGCTGGTAGTCGCGCAGCTGCCAGCCGTCCTCCCGCAGGGCGATCGGGTGGTGCTCGCCGTCGACGTAGCCGGCGAGGTCCTCGGCCGGCCAGCCGATCTTCAGCAACGCCTGCTTGAGCCGGCCGCGCTCGCTCGGGTGCACGACTACCGTGTCGTCGTCGATGCGCGTCCCCAGCATCGGCGCGATCTTCTTGTGGCGCAGCACCTCTTCCAGCACCGCGCGGTCCAACGCGTTCAACACCAGGCCATGCGCCGGGTTCTGCATCAGCTGCAGCCGCCCGAAGCGGCCCATGGTGTCCACGACGTCGATCAACAACGGTTGGGGCACGGCATAGCGCGAGTACCGCGACAAGGCGTCCACGACCTGCTCGGCGTCGTGCCCGGCGGCCCGTGCGTTCCAGAGCGCCAGCGGCGTGACCCGGTAGGTGTGCACGTGCTCGGGGGCGCGTTCCAACTCGGCGAACGGCGCGATGGCCATCCGCGCGTCATCGGACTGGGGGTGGTCGATTTCGAGCAGCAGGGTCTTGTCGGACTGCACGATCAGTGGGCCGTCGGTCACAGCACTCCTCTTGGTTGTCCATCACCAGTGTGCCCCTACCATGGGGGCGCCGAGAAAGGAGTGGTCCTGACCTGGCACCGGAGCCTCAAGATCGCCGTGGGAGCCGTCGCCCTCGCGGCGGCTGGTTTCGCCGGATATCTCCTTGTCGACGGGACCCAGGGTGCGACCGCGGCCGCGCAGGGCGACTGCATCGAAGTCGTGTCCGCGGCCGAGGCCAGGATCGTGCGGGCGGACTGCGGCTCGCCGGCGGCGATCTACCGGGTCGGCAAGCGGATCGACAACCCGGCCGCGGCCTGCCCGACGGGCGAGTACAGCGAACTCACCACCGGCGCCGCCAAGCTGTGCCTGACGCTGAACACCAAGGAAGGCGACTGCCTGACCACCACTGCCGCGGGCCGCAACCAGGTGCACCGGCGTGTCGCCTGTGACCGGACGGCGGAGTTCCGGGTGCGCAAGGTGATCAGTGGCAAGCAGGACAGCACGTTGTGCGACCCGGGCAACGTGGTGGCGTCCTATTCGGAGCCGCCCGCCACCATCTGCCTGACCAACCAAATTTGAGAAAGAACCCGGCCGGACAAGGGAATCCGGCCGGGGCTCGGGGCCGGCTACTTGTTCTTCGCGGTGTCGATGATCATCGAGTCGACGTTGATGTCCTTGTCCAGCATCTTGTACTTCTTCATCAGGTCGACCGTGCGCTGCAGCCGGGTGCGGTCCAGGCTGGTCGGGTACGTGCCGATCCGGACCAGCTGCGCGACCTGCTTGTCGATCTTGGCGTACTGCACGACGGCGTCCTCGACGGTCGGCCGGTCCCTGGCCGTCTCGGAGGCGCGCATCAGCGCCCGGCGGACCGCCTCGGTGGTCTTCGGGTTGTTCTTCACGAAGTCCGCCGTGGCGGTGTAGCCGGAGATCGGGAAGTCCTTGGTCGGGCCGCTGGAGGTGTCCAGGATCGGCACGGCGCCGTTGGTGCGCTCCGCCTGGGTGACGTACGGCTCCAGGATCACCGCCGCGTCGACGTCACCCGCGGCCAGCCGGGCGCCCATGTCCGGGAAGGAGGCCTCGACCCACTGGATGTTCTTGATGTCCACCCCGGCGGTCTCCATCGCGGAGCGGGCCAGCAGGTCGGTGATGCTGTTCTTGGTGTTGGTGGCGATCTTCTTGCCGGCCAGGTCCTTCGGGTCCTTGATCGTCGAGTCCTTCTTCACCATGATCATGAAGATGTTGTCGGCGGTCTGGTAGCTGTCGGCGACGAACTTGAAGTCGCCGGTTCCCTTGGCCTGCGCCTGGAAGACGGGCACGTAGGCGCCGTACGTGAACTGCAGGTCACCGGAGATCAGCTTCGGGATGGCGGTCGCCGCCCCCGTGACGGTCTCCAGCTTGACGTCGAGGCCCTCGTCCTTGAAGTAGCCCTTCAGCGCGGCCAGCTGCACCGGCGCCGAGTCCATGATCGGCATGGCCCCGATCGTCAGGTTGGTGCGTTCGAGCTTGTCGCTGCTCTTGGCGTTGTTGTCGGAGCCCCCCAGGAGCCCACAGCCGGTGACGGCGGCGAGGATGCCCACGGTGCCCAGGACGGCGGTGGTGACCCGGCGGGGCCGTCTGGAACCTGCTGTCAAGCGGCTTGCTCGTCCAAGCATGTGATGCCTTATCTGCGCGTGGATGATGGACAGCTTGCTCACGTGTGACCCGATCGGCTGACACGGGGGGCACGATCAGTCACCATGCGTGGCCTACTTGGTGTTTTATACACCATTTGGGGGGCTAGTAGACCACCGTTATCAGAAAGCCATGGTGAACGGAAATTCACCGCCCGCATGCAGTCAGCCGGTGGACGTGGCCCGCCGGACCTGCTCGCGCTCCGCCTCCAGGAACCGTTGCGCCGCGGCAGAGTCCTCCGCCGGTGTCGGTCGGTGCGGCACGGTCTGCCCAGCCGTTGGCGCGCCGTGCAGCAGCCGCGCCACCTCGCCACGCAGGGCGACGAAGTTCTTCGACTCCCGGGTGGTGATCTGGTCCCGCTCCGCCGGCAGGTCCACGGTCAGGTCGGCGACGATCGACGCCGGCGACTTGGACAGCACCAGCACCCGGTCACCGAGGTAGACGCTCTCGTCGATGTCGTGCGTGACCAGCAGGACCGTGCTGGAGTGCTCGTGGCGCACCCGCAGCAGCAGGTCTTCGAGCTCGAACCGGGTCTGCGCGTCGACCGACGCGAACGGCTCGTCCATCAGCAACAGCGACGGCTGGCACGCGAGCGCACGGGCGATGGACACCCGCTGCTGCATCCCGCCGGACAGCTGCCACGGGTACTTCGCGCCGGCACCGGACAGGCCGACCCACTCCAACGCCTCGGCCGACCGGCGCCGACGCTCGGACTTGCCGATTCCCCTTGAGCGCAAGGGGAATTCGACGTTGCCACGGACCGAAAGCCAGGGGAACAACGACCGGCTGTAGTCCTGGAAGACGACCGCCAGGTCGGACGGGGTCCGCTCGATCAGGTCGCCGTGCAGCGACACCGTGCCGTCAGTGGGCTTGATCAGCCCGGCGATGCAGCGCAGGAGCGTCGACTTGCCACAGCCGGACGGGCCGACGATGCACGCCAGCTCGCCGGTGGCCACGGTGAACGTGAGGTCCTGCACCGCGGTGAACGAGCCGTAACTGTGGCGCAGCTCGGCGACTTCCAGCATTGCCGTCATGTGTGTCAGCCTCCGGCCTTGACGGTACTAGGTTGCGCGTTACGTGTGGGTTGCCAGGCAAGGACCTTGCGTTCTACCAGCAGGAGCAGGCTGTTCAGGCCGTAGCCGAGGATGCCGAGCATCACGATGACCGACCACATGCTCGGGAACTCGAACTGGCGCTGGTAGTACGTCAGCTGGACGCCGATGCCGTCGACCGCGAAGCTCAGCTCGGAGATGATCATCAGGATCAGGGCCAGCGACAGCGACACCCGCAGGCCGGCGAAGATCTTGGGCAGGGCGGCGGGCAGCACGACCATGGTGATCCACTGCCACCGGGGTACGCCGAACGACCTCGCGGTGTCCATCTTGACCGGGTCGACCGAGCGGGCGCCGTCCACCGAGTTCAGCAGGACCGGCCACAGCGTGCCGAACGCGATCAGCGAGATCTTCTCGGTCGACTCGATCCCGAGGAGCACCACGAAGAACGGCAGCAGCAGCACCGGTGGGATGGCCCGGAGGAACGCGAACAGCGGCCCGAAGTACTCGATGCCGTGCTTGGACCGGCCGAGCGCGACGCCGGCGGCGACGCCGATCACGGCGGCGCCGAGCCAGCCGACCAGCATCCGGCCCAGGCTGGGAAGGAAGTGCGTGTACACCGTGTCGGACAGGAAGAGCTGGGCGGCCGGTCCGCCGAACCACATCGTGAAGCCGGCCGGGACGATCTCGGTTGGCGGCGGAAAGTACTTGGACTGGGCGGCCAGCGTCGCCAGCTCCCACACCACCAACACGCCGGCCAACAAGATCCAGCGCTGGGCCACTCCGCGCAGGCGCGTCATACCGCCGCTCCGGTCGTCTGGTTCCACTTGAACAGCACCCGCTGCAGCTTCAGGAAGCCGTTGTCGAGCAAGTAACCGATCAGTCCAGCGAGCACCGTGACGGCCAGGATGATGTCCGGCCGGGTGGTGCCGCTCGCCCAGGTCAGGATGAACCTGCCAAGGCCGATGTCGCCGCTGGCGAGGTACTCGGTGCTGATCACCACGATCAGCACCACCGCACTGGCCAGCCGGATCCCGGTGAACACGAACGGCGCCGCGTTCGGCAGGCCGACCCTGAGCATGGTGCGCGCCCTGCTCAGGCCGAACGAGCGCGCGGTGTCCAGTTGCAGCGGGTCGATCTCGTCCAGCGCGTAGATCGTGTTGAACAGGATCGGCCAGATCGCCGCGAACACCGACAGCGAGATCTTCGCCTCCGGCCCCGATCCGATCATGATGATCACCAGGGGGATCAACGCGACCGACGGGATCGGCCGGAGGAACTCGACGATCACCCGGCTGGCCGTCCTGGCCAGGGGCACGCTGCCGAGCAGCAGCCCCAGCGGCACGGCGATGCCGATGGCGATCAGCAGCGAGACGAACCACGCGGCCATGGTGGCCACGAAGTCGGCGACGAAGGTGCCCTGGGTGTCGTCGAAGACGCCGGTGAACAGCTTCACGACAGTGGGCAGCACTGTGGTGGGCGGCGGGATGTAGTCCTCGGGGAACACCCCCGTGAACGACCCCAGCTGCCAGAGGGCGAGGACGAACAGAATCCCCAGTAGGCCCCTGATGAACCGGATCACGCCGGCTCACCGGTGACCGCGTTGGTCAGCACACCGAACTCCATGAGCGGTTGGAAGACGGGTTAACCCGGCGATGCCAGGTGGTCACTCTAGAGAGTGATGGCAGCACTCGACAAACCGATCCCCGTTACCGGTAACCGACTACTGAGTGAAATCGACCGAACGGGTGAACGATAGCGGAGTAGCTGTGTACTCCGAGTGGTCCTGTCCCGCTGGTCCTGGTGCGGGCGGACGGCCCTCAGGAAACCGACAGGCCCAGGAGCGTCCGCCCCTGGGCCTGTGGGTGAAGAGCCTGCTGGTGGAGATCAGTTCTGGCTGGGCGCGGGCAGCAGCATCGGCGCCACGTTCAGCTTCTCGGGGATCACGTTGAAGTCCTTCATCAGGTCGGCCACCCGCTGCAGCCGGACCGGGTCGAGCGTCTCCGGGAAGTCCGCGATGTGCACCAACGCGGCCGTCGCCTGGTCGACCTTGACGTACTTGACCAGCAGCGGCTCCAGTTTGGACCGGTCGCTCTTGACGTCCGTGACGCCCTTGGCCAGCCCGCGCTGGAACGCCGCGAACGTCTTCGGGTTCTGGGTGGTCTGCTTGTCCACCGCGGCCCAGCCGGACAACGAGATGTCCGCGGTCGGCCCGGTGGACACGTCAAGCACCGGCACGGCGCCGTACTGCTTCTCGGTGGTGGTCACGAACGGCTCCACGACGACCGCCGCGTCGATGTCGCCCTTCTGCATCGCCGGCCCCATCGCCGGGAAGCCCATCGCCACCCACTTGATCTTGCTGACGTCCACCTGCTGGGTCTTCAGCACCGACATCACGCCCAGGTCGGAGATGGATCCGGTGCTGGTCACGGCGATCTTCTTGTCCACGGCGTCCTGCGGCTTCTTGAACGTGGAGTTCGGCGTGGCGACCAGCACCAGGTGGCCGGGCCGGGCCGCGTACGCGTCCGACACGATCTTCAGGTTGGCCATGCCCTTGGCCTGCGCGGCGAAGGCGCCGGGGTAACTGGTGAACGCGATGTCCAGGTCACCGCTGATGATCTGCTGGACCCCCTGCGGGCCGCTCGTCAGCACGACCGGATCCACGTCCAGGCCCTGCTCCTTGAAGTAGCCCTTCTCGATCGCCTCGTACAGCGGGGCGACGTCGACGACGGGCAGGACGCCCACCTTGATCTTGGCCTTCTCCGGCGCGCCCGCCGCGCCGTTCGGCTTGTCGGCCGAGCCGCCGCTGTTTCCGCCCAGCATTCCGCAGCCGGCGGCCGCGGTCAGCAGGGCGAGGGTGGCGGCGATGATCGGGATCCGCACGCGTGACCGGTGCACCGTGCCGGTGCCCCCGCGTCCAGGCATCTTGCCTCTCCTCATGGGATTGGGTTCGAGTCGTAGTGAATCTTTCGCAGAGTCGCTCCCCGACTACCGGCGACACTCTAGGGACCGGTCCGGCTCGGTCACAACGGGTGCTGAACCGGTTTCCCTCGGCAGCGCAAGTCGCACAATCGGGTCAAAAACCCGAATGGAGCAGTCGCCGGAAAAATGATGTTCGTGGAGTGATCGCCACGGCCGCCGGCCGGCCGGGGATCATCCGATGTCCGGCGTGCGGGTTATGCGGCCGATGATTTGTGAGAGCGGACACGGGCCGGACGCGCGGACAGGTGCTCCGGCGAGTCTGGCAACACCACTCGAATGGCGGCACGCAGCTCGCGTGTACGCTGAGTCACTACTCGGGAGCATATGGTGGCGTAGGGAGAACGGGTGTCCCTCGAACGGCGGAATGCCTGCTCCAAAGGGGCGCATGACGCAACAAAATGATCGTTACGGTAATCCTGGTCAGGCCTTCCCTACGCCAGTGGCGGGAACCGAAAGTCCGGCAATGCCCGTCAGCGGGCTTACATCTTGGCCTCGTTTTCGCTACCTTCCGTACCCACAGTGAGGTGGAAGCGCCACCGATGTAGTGAGGAGGCTGCCCGGATGTCGGGTTGACGGCGATGCCGTCGCCGGGTAATCAGGCGGGCTCGAGGGGAACACCACGGTCGCGGCGGCCAGCCCAGGTCGGGATGGGTTGACCAAGGTGGCCTTGGGCCGTAATGCTACGCGCCGGAACGTCGCCCAGACGGGTGACGCCGGACCGGGCGGAGCGGATGGGTGCCGCGCGCCGTGAACGACAGGTTGTGAGGACTGGAGCTATGTGACCTGACGTTTCGGTGTACCGCGCGACGCGGTGTGAACCGTGCGCGCGTGTGTCCTACTCATTGCGGTAATCGTCCGTTGGAGCTGGCCTTCCGGGTACCGGGCTACTGGCTCAAACGCAGGGAGTGTGCTGGGAGTGCCCGACCAGAACGCTGGGGTCGCAGGTAGCTCGGGGAACAGTCGGATGGCGATGACGCCTGCCGAGATGACCGAGACAGGACCCCGGCCTCAAGACGTCCGCCCCGCCGGCCCCCGTGGTGCCCGCGCGGGGTCGCCGTGGCGTGTGCGCAACTGGCGGTTGCGTACCAAGATCCTCGCGGTTCTCATCGTGCCGACGCTCACCGCGCTCGCCCTGGGCTTCCTTCGCGCCCAGGCGGACCTCAAGAGCGCCGACGACTTCAAGCAGACGGTCAACCAGGTCGACCTGGCCAGGAACGTCACCCTCGTCGTGCACGAGCTCCAGAAGGAGCGCACCCTCGCGGTGGACAACGTGGCCCGCGGCCGGTCCGCCGACCGAGCCCAGCTCGACCAGCAGGTCAACACGGTCGAGAACGCCCGGCGGTCGCTGTCCAAGGCAGCGGACCTCGTGCGTACCGACGACGAGGACGCGCGGGCCCGCTACAACCGCGGCCTGCAGCGCCTCGCCGGCCTGGACGCGCTGCGTACAGCGGCCAAAGAGACCCAGTACCCGCACCTCGCGGTCAAGGCCGCGTACACCTCGATCATCACGTCGCTGGTCCAGCTCGGCCGCGAGGTCAACACCGCGGTCACCGACCGCGACCTGCTCCGCCAGGCCACCACGGTCCAGGCGCTGTCCGAGGCCAAGGAGTTCGCCTCGGAGGAGAACGCCGACCTGCAGATCGCCGCGGTGGTCGACAGCTTCCCGTCCGGCCTGCTGGACGACACCCGCGCAGCCGAGGCCAGCTTCCAGGCCGCCCGCTCCGGTTTCCAGGCCAACGCGAACCCGCAGGAACTGCAGTTCTACTCGGACACCGTGAGCGGTCCCGAGGTGGACGGCCGGGAGCGGATCAAGTCGACCGCGTTCAACAAGGCCGAGTCCGGCGACACCACCCTGACCATCCCGCAGGGTGAACTGGTCCAGGACGGCACCACCACCGTGAACAAGCTCCGCCAGGTGGAGGACACGCTGCTGTCCGCCCTGCGCGACCGGGCCAACCAGCTCGCCCTGGACAAGACGAACTCCGCGTGGACCAACGCGGGCATCGTGCTCGGCCTGCTGGTCATCGCGCTGATCCTGATGGCCATGGTGACCAGGTCGATCCTGAAGCCGCTGCGGACCCTGCGGACCAACGCCCTGGACATCGCGTACACCAGGCTGCCGGAGACGGTGCAGCGCATCCTGGCCGACCCGGACCCCGTCGCGGCGTCCAAGCACGCGGTCGAGCCGATGCCGGTGTTCACCCGGGAGGAGACCGGTGAAGTCGCCCGGTCGTTCGACGCGGTCCACGAGCAGGCCGTCCGAATGGCCGCCGAACAGGCGCTGTTGCGGGACAACGTCAACTCGATCTTCGTCAACCTGTCCCGCCGGTCGCAGGCGCTGGTGGAACGCCAGCTGAACCTGATCGACCGGCTGGAGCAGGACGAGCAGGACCCGGACCAGCTGGCCAGCCTGTTCGAGCTGGACCACCTGGCGACCCGGATGCGGCGCAACTCGGAAAGCCTGCTGGTGCTCTCCGGCACAGGTCTGTCCCGGCAGCTGACCCGGCCGGTGCCGGCCGCCGACGTGGTGGGCGCCGCGGTGTCCGAGGTGGAGCAGTACGCCCGGATCGACGTGCTGTCCGCGCCCGAGGTCGCGGTGCAGGGCCGGGCCGTCAACGACCTGGTGCACCTGATCGCCGAGCTGCTGGACAACGCCACGTCGTTCTCCGAGCCGGAGAAGAAGGTCAACGTCCGGATGGCCGCCACCCGCAAGAAGGAACTGGCCATCCAGATCACCGACCAGGGTGTGGGCATGTCCCCTGAGGAGATCGAGACGGCCAACCGGCGCCTGGCCGACCCGCCCGACATGGACGTGTCGGTGACCCGGCGAATGGGCCTGTACGTGGTGGCCCGGCTGGCCCAGCGGCACAACATCCAGGTCCGCCTGCGGGACAACGAGGACATCGACGGCGGCCTGATCGCGCGGATCATCGTGCCGGCCGCGCTGATCCAGTCCTCGCGCGGTGTCCAGCCGACCAACCTGACCCCCACCGGCGGCATCCCGACCCTGGCACCCGGCGAGATCACCGGTGCCGGCCTGACCACCGGCGGCGGCCAGAGCACCACGCCGCCGCGGGCCGGCGGCGGCATCGCCAGCGCGTTCACCGGCAGCCTGCCGCGGGTGAAGCCGGAGGACTCGGACCCCGGCCTCGGCTCGTTGCCGCCGTACACGCCGCAGACCTACCCGTCGCCGACGGACAACCCCACGAACGGCACTCCAGCGAACACTGGGGACCAGACGGTCCGCTGGGATCCCAGCCGGCTCGACCGGCCGCAGGACCCGGAGCCGCACACCGTCGTCCAGCCGTTCGAGCCGGAGGTGCCGGAGGAACCGGCCGCGGTGTCGCTCTTCGGCGACGCGTTCGCCGAGCAGAAGGCCGCCCGCGAGGCCCAGCAGCCCCGCCGGCCGGACCCGCAGCAGCCGCAGCAGCAGGAGAACCGGGACCTGGACGCGCCGACCGAGCGGCTGCCGATCTACGAGGCCGTGCTGTCCCAGTGGTTCGAGGAGGGCGACAGCGACAAGCGGACGCCGGCGTCGGAGCGGATCACCTCGGCCGGTCACGACACCGTCGCACCGCCGTTGCCGGTCCCGCCGATCGTTCCCTCGCCGGCACCGGCACCGGTGACGCACACTAATGGGGTGAACGGAACAGGCGGGCATGCCGAACCGCCCGCTCCGCAACCTCGGCCGGAGCCGGAACCCGCGCCACCCGTCGAGGAACCGGAGCCGGTGCGGGCGTCCACGTCGGCCTGGCAGTCGCCGGGCGACGAGGGCTGGCACGCCGCGCAGAACCTCACCAAGGCCGCCCCCGAAGTGATCACCTCGGCCGGTCTGCCCAAGCGGGTACCCAAAGCGCAGCTGATCCCGGGTTCGGCACCGTCCCGGCCGACCGCCACCGGCCCGACGCAGACGCAACGCACCCCAGCGTTGCCGCCGCGTTCGGCTGACGCGGTCCGTGGTCGGATGTCAAGCTTCCAGCAGGGAATCCGCAGGGGTCGGCACGCGATGGTCGACGCTTACGCTGGTGACCAGGATTCAGTCGAGATCCGTCAAGACGAGGAGCAGGAGTGACGACCGCGACGACACACCAGCCCGGCAGTTTCGGCTGGCTTATCACCGATTTCGTCCGGCAGGTCCCCGGAGTCGCGCACGCGGTGGTGGTCTCCGCGGACGGCCTGCTGCTGGCGGGGTCGCAGGGCCTGCCACGGGACCGGGCGGAGCAGCTGTCCGCGGTCGCCTCCGGGCTGGTCAGCCTGACCGCGGGTGCCGCGCGCTGCTTCGAGGCCGGCGGGGTGAACCAGACCGTGGTCGAGATGGACCGGGGATATCTCTTCCTCATGTCGATCTCGGACGGATCGTGTCTGTCCGTCCTGGCCGCGCCGAACTGCGACATAGGCTTGGTCGCCTACGAGATGACGCTTCTGGTCGAGCGAGTCGGCCAGCAGATGACGCCCGAACTACGGGCCCAGCTGCAAGGCGCGCAGCGAAGATAAGCGGGTTTGGGCGGGGTGAGAGCAGATGGCTAGAGGTCACCGAGCCTCGGGTGGCCGGTTCGGCGCGGACTTCTCCTACCGGGAGTGGGCGCAGACCGGGTTCCGCTTCGAAGAGCCGGACGCAGGCGGCCCCGAAGAGGAGGGCGCTGTCGCCGAACAGGCGTCCTATCACGAGCCCGATGAAGCGTTGGGTGAGCACGACCAACGGCTGCCGAGCCGGCCGGAGCGGAGGCAAGAACAGATGCCGGAGCGAGGTTGGGAGGACCTGCCCGAGCACGGACTAGGGGATCCACCGAACCGGATCGACCTGGGCGACTACCGAGCACGACTGTTCGGTGGCCCAGGCGCGAGTCTGTACGGGGACCCGGGGGTGCCCAGGCAGAACGACTGGAACTCCGACCAGTTGCCGGCAGTACCTGCCGTCACCGAATGGGAGGACCCGGTCAGGGCCGAGCCAGTGGCCGAGACCGGATCGCTGGTCCGTCCGTACACCAAGACCGGAGGCAGGACCAGGTCGGACTACGACCTGGCGATCGAGGCGCTGGTGTCCACCAGCGACCGAGGCAGGCTGCCCGAAGCGGCGGTGCTACCGGAGCACAGGTCCATCTGTGGACTGTGCCTGGACACTCGTTCCGTCGCCGAGGTGGCCGCCCACCTCAGGCTGCCCCTCGGGGTGGCCAGGGTGCTGATCGGTGACATGGCGGGCATGGGGCTCGTGCTGATCCACCAGAGCGGCATGGTCGTCGGCGACCGGCCGTCGATCGAGTTCATGGAAAGGGTGCTCAGTGGGCTCCGCAGGCTCTAGTCCGCACAACCCGCGGGCCGTGGCGCGTCAGGCGACGACGTCCGCGAAGATCGTCGTGGCCGGAGGCTTCGGCGTCGGTAAGACCACCTTCGTCGGAGCGGTGTCGGAGATCGTGCCGCTGACCACCGAAGCCGTGATGACCGAGGCCAGCCAGGACGTCGACGACCTCTCGGCCACCCCGAACAAGACCACCACCACGGTGGCCATGGACTTCGGCCGGGTGTCCCTGGACTCCGACCTGATCCTGTACCTGTTCGGCACGCCCGGCCAGCACCGGTTCTGGTTCATGTGGGACGACCTGGTGCGCGGCGCCATCGGCGCGATCGTCCTGGTCGACACCCGCCGCCTGGCCGACGCCTTCGCCGCCATCGACTTCTTCGAAGACCGCCAACTGCCGTACATCGTGGCCATCAACTGCTTCGAACGCGTGCTGCACCACCGGGTCGACGACGTCCGGGACGCACTCACGATCGAACCCTCGGTCCCCGTGGTCACCTGCGACGCCCGAGACCGCGAATCCACCAAGGAAAGCCTGATCACCCTGGTGGAACACGCGATGCACCAACGGATGTCGGCCCGCGCGGTCTGACCCCGCCGTGAGTACCTGTGCCGCGCCATCACAGGTACTCACAAGGACGTGGTGTGCGCGGTTCAACCTGGCCACGGGACCGGCGGGGCTCAGTGCGAAACTTTCCTCTGTGCACCCCGTAATGCGCCTGATCTCGCGGCGACACGCTGATGGCAGCCGACCCGGTTTTCGCTCGGACGGCCACCGGATCGCGCTCGCGATCGAAGGCGGCAGCAGCCGGGGGACGTACTCGAGCGGCATGGTGATGGCGCTCGAAGAGCTCGGTCTGACCAGGTGTTTCGACGCTGTGTACGGATCTTCGGCCGGCGCGCTCAACGGGGCGTGGCTGCTGTCCGGGCGGGCGCTCACCGGGATGCGCGGGTGGTGGGACCCGGAGATCATGCGCCGGGTCGTCAACCCGTGGCGGTTCCTGCGCGGGCGGCCGGTGTTCGACACCGACTACCTCGTCAACACGGTCTACCGGGACGTGACGCCGATGGACTTTCCGGCCATTCTGGCGAATCCGGTGACGTACCACCCGTTGGCGACAGACGCGGACACCGGCGACTCGGTGGATCTCCGGCCGTACATCCACCAGGTCGAGGACCTGCAGAACGCCCTGCGGGCCACCACGTGCCTGCCGATTCTCGCCGGTGGGCCGATCCGGTTGGGCGGCCGGCGGTTCGTGGACGCCGGTGTGGCCGAACCGCTGCCGTTCCGGACGGCGTTGGGGCAGGGGGCGACGCACATCCTGATGCTCAGGACCCGCCGTGCGACCGAGCGGCCCGCGAAACCGCCGCGCAGCCACGACATTCTCGTCCCGCGTGCGTTCCCGGGCCTGCGGAAGGTCTGGGGGGAGCAGCACGAACGGGACGTCGCCGACGAACAGCTGCTTACTGAGATGCAGTCGGTGATGTCGGTTCGCCCGCCGAGCGGCGCGCCCAACGTGACCGCGATGGAACGTGACCCGAAGGTTCTGCGCCGAGCGGTGATGCTGGGCCGGCAGGCCGTGCACGCGGCACTGGCCGCGTAGCGCTATTCCTCGTCCACGAGGGACACTGCGGTGATCCGGTGCAGGGCGAACCTGTGCAGCTCGGACCGGGTGGAGTCGAGTCCTTCCAGGACACCGCCGCCGATCCGGACCGGTTCGATGACACGCTGCGAAGCCGTGCCGCGGGAGTCCACGTAACCGATGAACACACTTCGGCTCTGGGCGACCGCTTCCTGAAGCAGCGCAATGGTCGCCGACGTGTCCGCGCCCGCGCCGGCAGCAGGTGACACCGTTTTCCCTCGGCGCGTTGCGGCCGCACGGTCACCCGCGCGCAACGCGCTGATCAGGTCCGCGAGTTGCTCCGGCGTCGGCGGCTTCGGCAACGTTCCGGAGCGCGGACGTTGCCGCACCGGCACGCGGATTCCCTTGGTACGCAAGTCAAGCAGCTGACCGTCATGACCTTCGGCGGACGGCGCGAACCCGGCGTTCCGTAGTTCCTCCAGCACGTCCGCCAACGGCACCGGGCTGACCAGGACACCGGGCGCGATCTTCCGAAGCTCCAGCCGGACACCGGCCGGACTGGCCGCGACCTGCGTCAACAACACCTCGTCGTCACACCGCAGGAACGACATGCACGCGCCGCCGCGCAACAAGCCGTGCCTGCGGGCGACGTCGTCGATCATGTACGTCAGCGACTGCGGCACGGGCGTGCGGGAACGTGTGCGGAACAGTTCATGCAGGTCCGTTGACGTCCGGCCGGCGTCCAGCGCGCGCCTGATGGTCGCGTCGCTGACCCGGTAGACCGTTGCGCTGCCGGCGGATTCGACGTTCGCGACCAGGTTGATCTCCTGCGCGAGCGTCTGTTCCAACGGCCCCGGTGCGACGACCGTCAGGTCCGCCTGGACGAGGACGTGGTCGACCGGCTGCGGCATCGCCTCGACCATCCGCTTGGCCGCCGCGGCCGGGCCGTCCGCGAGCAAGGCATGGCCAGCGGACGTCAAGGCGCCGAACGCCACCAGTCCGAGCGCGTTGGCCTCGCGCAACGTCCACCGAACCGTCTCGTCGCGCAACCGGCCACCCCGGCGCGGCGCGCGCCAGGCGAGCAGACCGGCGACCTCGTCGGCCGAGTCCATCCCGGTGCCGAGCGGGAGATCCGCGAGGGTGCCGAGCACCCGCCGACGGCCGGCGGGCGCGAGGGGCCGCCGCAGTTCCTCCGACAGCGGTGAGACGAGCTTGTCCTTGAGGTCTTTCGTGCCGGACAGGCCGGGCAGGCGGGGGAGTTCGAGCCAGGCGTGCGCGAGCGTCGCCCAACGCTGCGGAGGTGACGCTGCCAGCCACACATCCGCGTGGGTTGTCGGCGCCCACTGCGGCGAAGTGGTTTCGGTGTCCGTCACCAGACCGGCGCCGTACGCGATCTCGACGATGACGGTGGCGCGCGGCTCGTCCGCCCCGATGTCCCGGGCGAACCGGCGCAGCTCGCGGACGCCGAGGCCGCCGGTCCGCAGCACGGGCGGCGGTTCGGCGGACCACAACGTGATCAGGGTTTCGGTGTGCCGCACCAGCTCCATCGCCTCACCGGCGGCTGTCGCGTCCACTGTGGCCGGATCGTGGCCGGTGGTCTGCACCGGCGGCGGGTCGAACCTGAGCTGGCCCATCGGGTTGGCGCCGCGCAACACCAGCCCGACCTGTCGGGGCAGTTCGACCGTCCCGGCGTCCCGGCGCAGCAGCAGCCCCTGGGCCAGCAGCCGCTGGATCGGGGTCCGGGCCTCCTCGATCGGGACGACCAGGTCCGCGTCCTTGGTGCGGCCGGTCGGGGTGCCGTCGGACAACGCGGTCAGGACCTTGCGCTCCGGCTCCGCGAGCGCGGCCAGCATCGCGGCGACGTCCTGGCCATCGAGCGCGGTCGAATAGCCGCCAAGGCCGCCAGGGAAGTGGCCGGTGGTCTCCCGGGCCGACGGTGCCACGGTCAGCGCGTCCTCCGGCCCCCACGCCAGAGCGAGCTCGACCAGGGCGGCCACGGCCGCACGCACACGTTTGCGCGGCACCTTCGCGCCCAGCATGGCGGCGACGTCGTCGACCCGGACGGTCCGCGTGTCCGCGTCGCACAGCAGAAGGGCGTCCAGCACGGCCAGGGTGAACGTGTCGAGCCCCTCGGCGGCGCGGGCGACCGACGCGCGGCTGCCGGCCCGGGTGGCGAGGACGGTCGTGTCGGCCGGCACGGGCGTGGCCAGGTCAGGGCGTGCGCCGAGCAGCCTGGCCAACTGCGCGTCATCCCGGTCCCGCAGCCACTCGGTTAGCGTGAAACCTGACACTCTGACCACGGTATACGTGCGTGCACGACCACGTGTGAGGTCGGGTACCGTACGGCTGGATTCCGCAGTCTTCGAGGAGGATCGGTGGCGAAGGGCAACCCGGACCGGATCGACCCAACCTGGCCGGACGCGTCCGACGGTGAGCACCCGGTGAGTGAGCTCGTGGCGGACCGGCAGGGTGCGCTGTCGCCGTTCGGCGACGTGACGTTCCCGCTGCCTGTCGAGGACCTGGGCTACGAGCACCCGGTGACGGAGATCAACAAGTAAACAGTCATAGCGCGGGGAGCTGAAGATGCCGGTACCCGGTCCTGGTTATTCGATCACCATCCGGGTCGAGGCCCCGCCGTCGGCGAGCGCCGCCGGCGACCTGACCTCGGCCGTCGGCCGGGTAGGCGGTGTCATCACCGCGTTCGACGTGGTGGAGTCGCACACCGACCGGGTGGTCGTGGACATCACGTGCAACGCGACGTCCGCCGAGCACGCCAAGGACATCACGGACGCGCTGGACCAGATGCCCGGCGTGTCGGTCCGCAAGGTGTCCGACCGGACGTTCCTGATCCACCTCGGCGGCAAGCTGGAGGTCCACTCCAAGGTCGCGCTCCGCAACCGTGACGACCTGTCCCGCGCGTACACGCCCGGTGTCGCGCGCGTGTGCCAGGCGATCGCCGCGAACCCCGAGGACGCCCGTCGCCTGACCATCAAGCGCAACACCGTCGCCGTCGTCACGGACGGTTCGGCCGTGCTGGGTCTTGGCAACATCGGCCCGGCCGCCGCCCTGCCGGTGATGGAGGGCAAGGCGGTGCTCTTCAAGAAGTTCGCGGACGTGGACGCGTGGCCGATCGTGCTGGACACCCAGGACACGGACGAGATCATCCGGACCGTTGAGCTGATCGCCCCGGCGTACGCGGGCATCAACCTGGAGGACATCGCGGCGCCGCGCTGCTTCGAGATCGAGGCGCGGCTGCGGGAGAAGCTGGACATCCCGGTGTTCCACGACGACCAGCACGGCACCGCGATCGTGGTCGTCGCCGCGTTGCGCAACGCGTTGCGCGTGGTCGGCAGGGACCTGGCGGACTGCAAGATCGTGGTGTGCGGCGTCGGCGCGGCCGGCTCGGCGATCATCCGGCTGCTGCTGCATCGCGGGCCTGCGGACATCGTCGCCGTGGACATCGACGGCATCGTGCACAGCGAGCGTGGCGACCTGGACCCCAACCTGATCTCGATCGCCGCGGCCACCAACAAGGACGGCATGTCCGGCACCCTGCACGACGCGCTGGTCGGCGCGGACGTGTTCATCGGTGTCTCGGCGCCCAACCTGTTCGGCGCCGAGCAGGTCAAGACCATGGCGTCGAACGCGATCGTCTTCGCGCTCGCCAACCCGGACCCGGAGATCGACCCCCTGGAAGCCCAGCAGTACGCGGCGGTCGTCGCCACCGGCCGCAGCGACTACCCGAACCAGATCAACAACGTCCTGGCGTTCCCGGGTGTCTTCCGCGGGCTGCTGGACGCGCATGCCAACACGATCACCGATTCGATGCTCCTGGCCGCGGCGGACGCCATCGCGGACATCGCCGACGGCGGCCGGATCAACGCGTCGTTCATCGTGCCCAGCGTGTTCGACGCGGCCGTCGCCCCAGCGGTCGCCGAGGCGGTCCGCAAGGCGGCAACGGCGTGACGTCCACGGCGCGGGTCATCACGGCCTCCAATCGTGCGGCGGCCGGGGTCTACGAGGACCGGACCGGCCCGGTGATCGTGGACTGGCTGCGGGTCCGTGGCTACGACGTGCCCGCGCCGATCGTCGTCCCGGACGGCGGCCCGGTCGCCTCGGCGCTGCGTGAGGCGATCGCCGAAGGTGTTTCGGTCGTCATCACGACCGGCGGAACGGGGATCACGCCGACCGATCGCACGCCCGAGGCCACGTCCAGTGTGCTCGACTACGAGATCCCTGGCCTTGCGGACGCTGTGCGGGCGGCTGGGCAGCCCGAAGTGCCCACTGCGGCTCTGTCCCGGGGTTTGGCGGGTGTGGCGGGCAAGACGCTGGTGGTGAACCTGCCTGGTTCCACCGGTGGGGTCCGGGACGGTCTGGGTGTGCTGGACGGTGTCCTTGACCATGCGGTGGACCAGTTGCGTGGTGGTGACCACGCACGGCAGGCGGGCCAGATCGTGCCTGCTCGGGTGGTGCGCGCGGTGGTGACCGAGGAGCCGCTTTCGGTGGATGAGCACGCGTCGCTGGTGGCGGACCGCGCTGCTGGGGCCGTGGTCACTTTCGCGGGAGTTGTGCGGGACCACGACCGGAACCGGGCGGTGCGGGAGCTGGCGTACAGCGGTCATCCGAGTGCGGCCGAAGTCATCGAACGGGTCGCCGCCAAGATCGCTGGGTCTCGGCCAGGGCTTCGTGGGGTCGCGGTGAGCCATCGGATCGGGCAGTTGCGGATCGGTGATGTGGCGTTGGCGTGCGCGGTGTCCGGTGAGCACCGGGCGGAGGCGTTCGAGGCCTGCTCGGACCTGGTGGACGAGGTGAAGCGGCAGTTGCCGATCTGGAAGCACCAGACCTTCGCCGACGGCACCGACGAGTGGGTCAACTGCCCCTGAGGGCCTCGCGCTGGGCCGCGGTCAGTCGCCCGGGTCTGGCGGCGGCGGTGTAGGCGCCTGAATCGAGCCGGTGGACGGTGACCGGGTCGGTCATGTCTGGACGTCGTCGGGCGTCGTTCAGCGCGGTTGCGACGCGGTCCTTCGGCCAGTCCAGGGCCACGGCCAGTTCGTCGATGGTGCGTGGTTCGCCGAGGGCGTGTACGAGGGCCGCCAGCACGGTGAACGCGTCGTCGGAGGTTGGTGGTGTGGTATCGCCGGCCATGTCCTGGCTGAGCTGGGCGAAGAACCGGCCCATCTGCGCCATCCGCGCCCCGGACGGGGTGGCGGCGCCGAAGATGTCGGCGCCTTCTTGGGCGGCGTCCGCCCACATCGCGTTCTGCTTGGCACTTGTCAGCCAGGTCCGCAGCCAGATGTCGTCGTCGATCAGGTACCGCTCCTGCCGGCGCGGGCCGCGTTCCCGTTCGATCAGATCCAGCGACTCCAGGTAGCCGACGGCCTTGGACACCGACGCTGGGCTGACCGTCAGGCGTTGCACCAGCTCGACGGCGGTCAGTGCACCGGAGTCGGTGGTGATCAGGCAGGTGAACACGCGAGCCGCCATCCGCGGCATCCCGGTCTGGACCAGCAACGCCGCGAACCGTTCCACGAAGTCTCGCGCCGCCACTGGATCGCCTGGCATGGCCGGTCGCCGAGCGGTGGTGAGCTTGGGCCGCCGGGCCCGCCGCCAGGTGGCTCGGTGGGCCTGGTCGGCTTGGTAGGCGCCGGGGCCGCCGTTGCGGGCGATCTCCCGGCTGACGGTCGAGGTCGGCCGGTCCAGCCGTCGCGCGATCTCGGCGTAGCCGAGGCCGCCGGCCAGTCCGGACGCGATGTGCTGCCGGTCCCGTTGGGTGAGCCTGCCGCCCGCCACCGTGTCCACCTCCGCGTTGCTGATTGATCAGCCCCAGTGTGCGTTCACGATCTGAACATTGCAACAAGCTGTTGCGTTCACCGACACAACGTCGCATCAATTTATGCCTTGTTACCTGCGAAACAGAAGAATCTGTCGTTGACGCGTTTGGAAAACGCAACATAGCGTTCACGCTGACCTGAACGAGAGGAGGAGCGATGACGACGAGCGACAGCGTCGTGGTCGACGTCGACGGGATGCGCATGCGGTACGGCTCGATCGATGTCCTGCACGGCGTGGCGTTCCAGGTCCACCGCGGTGAGGTGTTGGCCCTGCTCGGGCCGAACGGCGCCGGGAAGACCACCACGATCGAGATCCTGGAGGGGTTTCGGATGCGGTCGGCGGGCCGGGTGGCGGTGCTCGGCGCCGATCCGGCCCACGGCACCGAGCAGTGGCGGGCGCGGGTGGGGATCGTCCTGCAGTCCTGGCGGGACCACGGCAACTGGCGGGTGCGGGAACTGCTCAGGCATCTCGGTTCCCTCTACGCCTGTTACTCCACCGATCGCGTCCGGCGGCCCAGAGACCCGGACGAACTCGCCCGCGCGGTCGGGCTGACCGAGCACGCGGACCGGAAGATCAGGACGCTCTCCGGCGGGCAGCGCCGCCGGCTGGACGTGGCGATCGGCATCGTGGGCCGGCCCGAGCTGCTCTTCCTCGACGAGCCGACGGCCGGGCTCGACCCGGAGGCCCGGCGGGTGTTCCACGACCTCGTGCACCAGCTCAGCGCGCAGGACGAGACGACCATCCTGCTCACCACGCACGACCTGAACGAGGCCGAGAAACTCGCCAGCCGGATCGTCATCCTCAACGGCGGGCGGATCGCCGCGGACGGCACCGCCGCGGAACTCGCGCGGCGGATCGCGGGCGAGGACGAGGTGCGCTGGACCCGCGACGGCAGGCACTTCGTCCAGTCGACCACCGAGTCCACCAAGTTCGTCCGTGAACTGTTCGGCGAGTACGGCGAGGCGGTCGCTGAGCTCGAAGTCCGTCGTGCCTCGCTGGAGGACACCTATCTCGCCCTGGTGCACAAGGCCGAAGCCGAGGTGGCGTGATGACCCCGACCGCGACCGCGTTGCGCGGCGGCTGGTCCCGCGGCTTGATCGAGCTGCGGCAGTCGTTCACCAACGGCACCGAGCTGGTGGGTCACTTCTTCTGGCCCACGCTGATGGTGGTCGTCACGTTCCTGCTGCGGGACACGACCTTCGGCGGCACCGGGTTCCTGCTCGGCACCTTGGTCCTGCCGGGCATTCTCGGCATGAACGCCGCGATGTCGTTGGTCAGCATGAGCCAGCAGCTCACCGCCGACCGGGAGGACGGCACGCTGCTGCGCGCGAAGGCCACGCCGAACGGAATGCTGAGCTACCTGCTCGGCAAGATCATCTCGGTGGCCGGCGGCCTGGTCGTGGACCTGGCGATCTTCCTGATTCCCAGCATGATCCTGGTGCGCGGGCTCGCGGTGGGCAGCGTGGGTGCCTGGCTGCACATGGCGTGGGTGCTGGTGCTGGGGCTGCTGGCGGCCCTGCCGATCGGCGCGGTGCTGGGGTCGCTGTTCACCAGCGCCCGCAGCCAGGGCCTGCTCACGCTGCCGATCCTGGCGCTGATCGGGATCAGCGGGATCTTCTACCCGATCACCGCGCTGCCGGACTGGCTGCAGTGGCTCGCCCAGGTCTTCCCGATCTACTGGCTCGGCCTGGGCATGCGGTCCGCCCTGTTGCCGGACGGTGCGGTGAGCATCGAGATCGGCCAGTCCTGGCGGCATCTGGAGACCGTCGGTGTCCTGGGCGCGTGGCTGGTGCTCGGGCTGGTCGTCGCGCCGGTCGTGCTGCGGCGAATGGCTCGCCGGGAGTCTGGTTCGAGCGTGGCCGAGCGGCGCGAGCGGGCCATGCGCCGGGTCGGCTGATCCTCGTCCGGGAAACTGGCTGAAGCCGGATTCCCGTTCGTGTCAACGGGAATCCGGCTTCGATCAGCTAACCGCCAACGGTCACTTGGTGACCAGGTTCTGACCCGGGAAGATCAGGTTGGGGTTGGTGACGCTGCCCTTGTTCTTCTCGAACAGGGCCTGCCAGCCGCCGGGGACGTTGAGCTGCTCGGCGATCTTGGACAGCGTGTCGCCGGCCTTGACCACGTAGTCGCCGGGGTTCTGCTGCTGGACCGGGGCCGCCTGCTGCACCGGCGCGGCCTTGGGGGCCGCCGGCTTCGGGGTGGCCTTCTTGGGGGCCACAGCCGCCTTCTTCGGGGCCTTCTTCGCCGGGGCCGACGAACCGCCGCCGAGGCCCTTCGGGCCACAGTGCGGCCAGGCCTTGATGCCCTGGCTCTTCAGGACGTTCTCGGCGACCCGGATCTGCTCTTCGCGGGAGGCGTTCTGCGGGCTGCCGGAGCCGCCGTTGGAGCGCCAGGTGCCCTGGTTGAACTGCAGGCCACCGTAGTAACCGTTGCCGGTACTGGTTCCCCAGTTGCCGCCACTTTCACACTGGGCGACGGCATCCCAGTTGACGCCTTCAGCCTGCGCCGGAGCTGCCGCCAGGGCCAGGGGCGCACCGACCGCGATGCCGGCGAGGGCGACGCGAGCGATGGCGCGGGTGGCGATGGTGGACTTGCGGTGCTTGCCGGGGTTGGTCATTTCGGTCTCATCTTCAGCACCTGCTTACTGCCTGCCAGAGGGCGTAGCTCGGGGCGACCCTCCTGCTCCCGTCCGGAAGTTGGCTCTCACTCGGGGTTCGGGTCCCGTGAGCCCACCGGACGGGGTTCGGTGCTGCGGGCTCTCGGGGTGGTGCCGGGCTGGTCGGGTCCAGCCCGAGAGCGACCGTACGTAACCGCGACCGAGATCGGAAATTTATGCGGCCGTGACCTAGGTCACAGTAACGTCACGCAACCCGGTGCGATCGACAGTGTCTGTGCAGGTAGGTACGTCGTTACCGGGCCGTGTCCTGGCCGAGATATTTCACGCTAAGTGAGACGTGGGTCATGCGTGTCGCAGCCCGATTGGGCCGTTGGTGGACGCTCGTCAGCCGCCCGCGAAGGGTGGGAGCACGTCCAGTTGCACCCCGTCGGACAGTCTGGTGGCCGGCTGGCGAACGGCGATTCCGTCCAGCAGGTAGCTGCAAGCTGTCAGAACGCCTGCCAGTCGATCGCCATGTCGCTCCGCGATGGCCCGCGCGGCGTCACTGACCGTGCTGCCGGCCGGCAGGGCAAGGGGTTCCTCGTCGAGCCCGGAGGCGGCACGGGCGCCGGCGAAGTAGCGAACCTGGATGGTGACCTTGTCACTCACCCCCGTCAGCATAGTATGCAATAGACATACATACGGAATGTATGTTTTGATGGGGGCATGGCGATCAGCGACGAACTGGGAACGGCGAAATCGGTCTGGCTGAGCCGGGCGAAGATCGAGTACCGCGAACGTGGCGCGGGGCCGCCGGTCGTGTTCGTGCACGGCCTGCTGGTGAACGCGGACATCTGGCGCAAGGTCGTGCCCGCCGTCGCGGAGGCCGGAAACCGTTGTATCGCACCGGACTGGCCGCTCGGGGCGCACAGCACGGCGGTGCCGGGAGTGGATCTGAGCCCGCCGGCACTCGCCGACATGATCGCCGAGTTCCTGGACACTTTGGACATCCGGGACGCCACGATCGTCGCCAACGACACCGGCGGCGCACTCGTCCAACTGCTGATGGTCCAACGACCGGACCGGATCGCGCGGGTCGTGCTGACTCCGTCGGACTGCTTCGAGTCGTTCTTCCCGCCCGTGTTCGCGCCGCTGCCCAAGCTCGCCCGGGTGCCCGGCTTCCTGTGGCTGCTCGTCCAGGCCGCGCGGCTGCGGCTGGTCCAGCGGTCGCCGCTGGCGTTCGGTTGGGTCGCGAAACGACCGCTCGACAAGGACATCGTCGAGTCGTACATCGCCCCGAGCCGACGGCTGGAGATCCGGGACGACCTGCGCCGGTTCCTGTTGACCGTCCACAACCGACACACGCTGGCCGCGGCCGAGCGGTTCGGCGAGTTCGACAAGCCGGTGCTGCTGGCGTGGGCCGAGGAGGACAAGCTGTTCCCGATCAAGCTGGCCCACCGGCTGGTCGAGGCGCTGCCCAACGCGAGCCTCACCGCGGTCGCCGACAGCTACACGTTCATCCCGGAGGACCAGCCGGCCAAGCTGGCCGAGCTGATCACCTGGTTCATCGCCGCGGAGCTCGCGGCACACTGATACGTATGCCACGGACTCAGGAGGACCGGTCCCGGTCGACCCGGAACGCCCTGCTCGCAGCCGGCCGCCGACTGTTCGCCGAGCGCGGGTACGCGCAGGTCTCGGCGGACGAGATCGTGGCCGCGGCCGGGCTGACCCGTGGCGCGCTGCACCACCACTACAAGGACAAGCAGGGCCTGTTCCTGGCCGTGTTCGAACAGATCGAGCAGGAGTTGCGCGCCGAGATCGCGGCGAGCATCGAGGCCGCGCCGGACGTGCCCGGCCGGATGGCGGCCGGCTTGACGTCCTTTCTGGACGTCTGCCAGCGGCCCGAGATCCTGCGGATCGGCCTGCTGGACGCGCCGACCGTGCTCGGCTGGGAGACGTGGCGCGCGATCGAGAGCGAGCACGCGTTCGGTCTCATCGTCGACCTGCTGGACAAGGCGGCCGCGGACGGGCTGCTCAAGCAGCCGCCGTCCGCGGTCCTGGCCCGGTTCATCCTCAGCGCGGTCATCGAAGCGGCGCTGATGATCGCCCACGAGACGGCGACCCGCGCCGAGGTCGAAGCGTCCCTCGGCGCGATGCTCACCGGCGTGTTCAGTGGTTGAGTTGGGTGGCGTCGGCCGGCAGCCGGCGCGGCAGCAGGAAGCTGAGCAGGGCCACCACGCCGAGCGCGGCCACGATGTACCAGGACATCGTGCTGAACGTGTGGGTGAACGTCTCCGCCCGGACCGTGCCGAGCACAGACCCGACCGCCGGGTCGAGGGCGCCGCCGCCGGCCTGGCAGCTCGGCGGCAGCAGAGCCGGGTCGCTCATGCCGACCATGTCCACGTAGCAGTCCTTCATCCCCGCGACGGCCTGGCCCGGCACACCCGCCGCCTGTAGCTGGCCGGTGTGCGCGTCGAACACGGTGCCCGCGCTCGACGTCAGGTTGTTGAAGAACAGCACGCCCAGCAAGGAGATGCCGAGCGCGCCGCCCAGCTGGTCACTCGCGTTCAGGGTGCCGGAGGCCGCGCCGGCGTCCTCCTGGCGGACCTTCGCGCCGGCCATCGCGAACACCGGGCCGATCACCGCGCCCATCCCGAGCCCGGCCAGCAGCAGCCACGGCACCATGTCCCAGAAGTCGGTCCGGGCGTCCATAGTGGACAGCATGCCGACCATGGCGGCGGCGAAGCCGAGCGCGCCCACCGTGCCGACGTACCGGCCGAACCGCTTGACCAGGGCGTCGCCCGGGATGATGGTGATCATCGTCCCGATCGAGAACGGCAGGGACGTCAGGCCGGACTTCAGCGGCGTGAACCCGAGGCCGACCTGCATCGTGAGGGTGTACGCGAGGAAGAACGCGGACATCCCGCCGAAGAACACGCCCAGCATCGCGGCGCCGCCGGCGAAGCCACGCGACTTGAACAGCCGGATCGGCACGAGGGCCGAGATGCCGCGGGCGCGGGAGCTCCAGACGAACAGTGCGAAGAACGGCAGCGACAGCGCCATCGAGACGAAGGTCCACGTCGGCCAGCCCAGTTCCCGGCCCTGCACCAACGGAACCAGCACCAGCAGCAGCGCGACCGTCACCAGGACCATGCCCCGCAGGTCGGGCTTGAGCGGGTGGTCCGAGCGGGTGTCCGGCACGACGATCCAGGCGGCGATCAGGGCGGCGATGCCGACCGGCACGTTCACCAGGAAGATCGCCCGCCAGCCGAGGTCGAACACCGAGTTCTCCACGAGCACCCCGGACAGCAGCGGGCCGAGGATGGCCGCGAGCCCGGCGATGCCGCCGAACATGCCACCCGCGGACGCCCGCTCGGACGGTGGGAACGTGGCGTACAGGGTGCTCAGGATCTGCGGGATCATGACCGACGCCGAAAGGCCCTGGAGCACGCGGGCCGCGACGAGCGTCTCGGGCGACCAGGCCAGTCCGCACAGCAGGGAGAAGACGGTGAACCCGGCCATGCCGAGCAGGAACATCCGCTTGCGGCCGTACAGGTCACCGAGCCGGCCGCCGGTGATCATGCCGACCGCGAAGGCCAGCGTGTATCCCGCGGCGACCCACTGTACGGCCGAGTATCCGGCGTTCAGGTCGCCGCGGATCGCGGGTAAGGCGACGTTCACGATCGTGGTGTCGAGCAGGTCCATGAATCCGGCGATCATCAGCACGGCGAGCGCGGCCCACCGTCGGGGATGTCCGGTCTGTTCCGGCGGGGCCGGGGCTTCCAGCGTGCTGTTCACGGGTGTCTCCAGCGTATGATGTCTCTAGAACGAAGCTTTCGCTCCAGCTGTAATTTCTAGTTACTAAGTCTCTTAGTTGCTAAGATGACTGGAAGAGTAAGAGGAGTGGGTGGGTCATGTCAACCGAGACCGAACGCGGCACGTACCCGGTGCCCCCGGACGAGCTGCAACGGTTCGGGAACATGGGCAGGGAGATGAGCGGGCTGACTGTGCTCGCGCACTCCCGCATCGCCGACCAGATGGGTGTGTCGGCCACCGACTACAAGTGCCTCGACATCGTCATGCAGGGCGAAAGCCCGCTGACCGCCGGCCAGATCGCCAAGATGTCGGGCCTGTCCACCGGCGCGGTCACCGGCGTGATCGACCGGCTGGAGAAACGCGGTTTCGTCCGGCGCGTCCGCGATCCGCACGACCGCCGCAAAGTACTGGTCGAAGTGACCACAAAGGACATCTCGCGGTACGACCACCTGTTCGCGCACCTGGCCGCCGGCATGGCCGAGGTGCTTGCCCGGTTCAGTCCGGACGAGCGGGCGGTGATCGAGCGCTACCAGCGTGAGATCATCGACCGGTTCCGCAAGGACGCGTTCAGTGGCTTGGAGAGGTCCTGATGCCCCAGTTCCGCTTCGCCGAAGCGGCCCGCCTGCTCGGCGTGAGCGACGACACCATCCGCCGGTGGGCCGACGCCGGCGAACTCACCGCGCGGCTGGACACCGCCGGGCGCAAAGTGGTCGACGGCGCCGAGCTGGCCGCGTTCGCCAGCGCGCACGCCAACGAGACCCCCGACCCGTCCGGCGTCGGCCGCTCGGCCCGCAACCGGTTCGTCGGCCTGGTCACGTCGATCGTCGCCGACCGGGTGATGGCCCAGGTGGAGATCCAGTGCGGCCCGCACAAGGTGGTGTCGCTGATGTCGTCCGAGGCCGTGCGTGAACTGGGCCTGGAGCCGGGATCCCTCGCGGTCGCGGTGGTCAAGGCCACCCAGGTGATGGTGGAAACCCCTAACGGCTAGCCGACGTCGCCGGCGGGCCCTGCACGCCCGCGGGCTGCGGGACCACGATCCGGCCCGCCCGGTCGCCGGGGGACAGCAGCACCACGGTGACCCCGATGCAGAGGGTCAGCAGCCCGGCCAACACGACGACTGTCCAGTTCACCGGCCCGCGACTCGGTTTGCGTCTGCGACCCAACTCGACTCCTCGCCGTTACTCCGGTCGCCATTACTATCGTTCCGCCGGTTGGCCGGTCAAGCCCAACCGGGCGCCCTGGTGGGACGTTCGCCGTGGCGCTGGGATCATGATGCCCATGACCTGGAACTACCTGATGGACATGGACGGCGTGTTGGTCCACGAGGAGCACCTGGTGCCCGGTGTGGACGAGTTCCTCGCCGAACTGCGTGCCAACGGCATCCGGTTCCTCGTACTGACGAACAACTCCATCTACACCCCCAGGGACCTGCGGGCCCGGCTCGCCCGGACCGGACTGGACGTGCCGGAGACCGCGATCTGGACGTCCGCACTGGCCACCGCCAAGTTCCTTGACACGCAACGGCCCGGCGGTTCCGCGTTCGTGATCGGCGAGGCCGGACTGACCACCGCGCTGCACGAAGTGGGCTACGTGCTGACCGACCGCGACCCGGACTACGTGGTGCTCGGCGAGACCAGGACCTACAGCTTCACCGCGATCACCCAGGCGATCCGGCTGGTGGAGGAGGGCGCGAAGTTCATCGCCACCAACCCGGACGCCACCGGCCCCAGCCGGGAGGGGTCGCTGCCGGCCACCGGCGCCGTGGCCGCGTTGATCGAACGGGCCACCGGCTTCCAGCCGTACTTCGTGGGCAAGCCGAACCCGCTGATGATGCGCTCGGCCCTGCGCGCGTTGTCCGCGCACTCGGAGAACACCCTGATGATCGGCGACCGGATGGACACCGACGTCAAGGCCGGGCTGGAGGCGGGCCTGCGGACGATTCTGGTTCTCACGGGCATTTCGACCGATCAGACCGCCGAACAGTTCCCGTACCGGCCGACCAGGATTCTGAACTCGGTCGCCGACCTGATCGGGCACACCTTGGAACCGTTCTCCTGACCCAGCGGAGCTTGCGCGGCGCGCATCTGTACCGACCGTTTATGGTGTCGTTTCGTGCGGGATGAGCAACGGACCTACGTGGTCGGGGACGTGCATGGGCACCGCGCCGAGCTGGCGGACGCACTGGTCGCCGCGGGCCTGCTCGACGAGGGCGGCAACTGGGCGGGCGGCGCCGCCCACCTGTGGTTCCTTGGCGACTTCGTGGACCGCGGGCCGGACGGCATCGGCGTGATCGACCTGGTCATGCGGCTGTCGAAGGACGCCGAGGCGGCCGGCGGCGAGGTCGACTCCCTGCTGGGCAACCACGAGATCCTGCTGCTGGGTATGCACCGGTTCGGTGACACCGAGGTGCCGTCCGACTTCGGGCCGCGCAGTTTCGCCCGCAGCTGGGAGATCAACGGCGGCCGGGAGACCGACCAGGCCGCGCTCACCGAGGCCCACCTGGACTGGCTCACCAGTCGGCGGGTGCTGGCGATCGTCGACGACCACCTGCTGATGCACTCGGACACCCTGGAGTACCTGCAGTGGGGCGAGACGGTCGACGACATCAACACCGCCGTCGGGGCCGTCCTCGGGTCGGACGACCTGGGCGACTGGTGGGAGTGCTGGCGGCGGATGACCACCCGGTACTCGTTCCGCGGGCCGCACGGGCCGGAGGTGGCCGCGCAGCTGTTGGACATCCTCGGTGGCAAACAGGTCGTGCACGGGCACAGTGTCATCGCCGACCAGCTGGGCATCCTGCCGTCCCAGGTGGAGGCCCCGTACGAGTACGCCGGCGGCAAGGCCCTCGGCGTCGACGGCGGCCTGTTCGTCGGTGGCCCCTGCCTGGTCGTGCCGTTGCCCTACACGCCGGAGGACTGACGGAGCCTGGCCAGGGTCTCGTTGTCCGGCCAGCGCAGCGTCCGCCGGCGGGGCGGCGTGGTCGGCGCCTCCTCCCACTCGGTGCCCAGGATCCGCTCGGCGCACGCCCAGGTGACCCGGAACGGGCCGGTCTCCACCGGGAAGATGATCTCGTCGGTGTACGGCAGCAGGGCGTCGCCCCTCGGCCAGGTGGTCACGCTGCGCGGACCGGGCTCCAGCACGTACTCGCCGACCTGCAGGGTCTCGCCGGCCTGCTGGAACAGCTTCTCCATCCGGTCCTTCTGCTCGCGGTACTCGAACGTCTCAAGGGACCGGTCCGCGAGCCGGATCTTCGCGTGCGACGGGTGGCTCTCGCCGGGGCGCCATGGCACCACGATGCCGTCCTCGTCCGGGTGGTACGGGACGGGCGACAGCCAGCGAGGATGGTCGTTGAACACGCGCAGGGCCTCGTCGAGCATCCAGGTCAGGGCGGGCACGTCGCCCGCGTCGGCGATGAGCATGGTGTCGCGGGCCGGCACCACGGCGACCGGGTCGAGGCCCAGCTCCTCGCCGAGGCCGGCGAGCCAGCCGGGGACGATCAGCCGGGACGACTCGTAGGTGTCCTCGCTCGCCACCGCCAGCACGCCGTTGTCGAGCCGGGCCAGGTGGGTGCCCTCGGCCATCAGGTTGTGCGCGGCGCGCTCGTTGGCCTCGTCGAACGTGACCCCCCACTGTTCCAGGCTGTCCGCGTTGACCAGGCTCATCCGGTGTTCGTGGTCGATCACCAGCATCTCCACCAGGTGGCGCATGGACGGCCGGCTGGCCACCGCGATGCCGCCGACCTGGCCGGCCTGCGCGTACGACGACGTCCGCAGCACCGGCCGCAGCCGCGGCGCCGCCTCCTCCCAGTCCTCCGGCTCGTCCGGCTGGGTGAACATGGCCGTGACGAACTGGCGGACCGCGGCCGTGCGCTCGGCGTTGTCCAGGTGCTTCACCTCGGCGAACAGGTTGCCGAGAAAGATGGAGTGCGAACCGGTCTCGCCGACCCGGCGGACCTCGATGCCGAAGTGCTCGGTCCGGGTGATCCGGGTGATCCCGGGCAGCCGGTTGATGGTGCTGACGAACTCGTCGGTGAACCGCTCCTCCGGTGTCCGCGACCGCCCGAACACCTTCCGCATTCGCCCCAGAAAAGCCATACCCCATCTTGCCCCGGATGGATCCCCGAGTTCTCACCGGCCAAAATGGGTGACGTACGCCACATCACAGGAGGTCGTGCCGTGTTGAGCTATGTGTCCGGTGTGTCCGCTAAACCACTGCTCGGCGACACCATCGGCGCCGACTTCGACCGGACCGTCGCGACCCACGGCGACCGGCTCGCCCTGGTCGACCGCGCGGCCGGCCGGCGCTGGACCTACCGCGAGCTGTCCGACGAGATCGGCCGGGTCGCCGTGGGCCTGCTCGAGTTGGGCGTGCGCAAGGGCGACCGGGTCGGCATCTGGGCGCCCAACCGGGCCGAGTGGACGTTCGTCCAGTACGCCACCGCGAAGATCGGCGCGATCCTGGTGAACATCAACCCGGCGTACCGGACGCACGAGCTGACGTACGTGCTGAACCAGTCCGGCGTCCGCACGCTGGTCGCCGCCGCGACGTTCAGGACATCCGACTACGCGGCCATGATCGACGAGGCCCGGCCGTCCTGTCCGGCGCTGGTCGACGTGATCCTGCTGGACAGTCCATCGTGGACGGACCTGGCCGGTCACCAGCCCGACCCGGAGCGCCTCGCCGGGATCGAGCTGTCCGCCGACGACCCGATCAACATCCAGTACACGTCCGGGACGACCGGCTTCCCCAAGGGCGCCACGCTGTCGCACCACAACATCCTCAACAACGGCTACTTCGTCGGCGAGGGCTGCGGCTACACGCACGAGGACGTCGTCTGCATCCCGGTGCCGTTCTACCACTGTTTCGGGATGGTGATGGGGAACCTGGCGTGCACGTCACACGGGGCGTGCATGGTGATCCCAGCGCCCGGCTTCCAGCCCGCGGACACCCTCGCGGCGGTCGCCGAGGAGCGGTGCACGTCCCTGTACGGCGTGCCAACGATGTTCATCGCGATGCTCGCGGACCCCGGGTTCGACTCGTACGACCTGTCGAGCCTGCGTACCGGGATCATGGCCGGGTCGCCGTGCCCGGTCGAGGTGATGAAGCAGGTCATCGAGCGGATGGGGATGGCCGAGGTGACCATCTGCTACGGCATGACCGAGACGTCACCGGTGTCCACCCAGACCACGGCCGAGGACTCGCTGGACCGCCGGGTGTCCACTGTGGGCAGAGTGCACCCGCACCTTGAGGTGAAGGTGGTGTCCCCGGAGACCGGGCTGACCGTGCCGCGCGGCGAGCCCGGCGAGTTCTGCACCCGCGGCTACTCGGTGATGCTCGGCTACTGGGAGGAGCCGGACAAGACCGCCGAGGCGATCGACGGTGCCCGCTGGATGCACACCGGCGACCTCGCGGTCATGGACGACGAGGGATACCTCAACATCACCGGCCGGATCAAGGACATGGTCATCCGGGGCGGCGAGAACGTCTATCCGCGGGAGATCGAGGAGTTCCTGTACACGCATCCGGATGTTCTTGACGCGCAGGTGATCGGCGTGCCGGACGAGCGCTACGGCGAGGAGCTGATGGCGTGGGTGCGGATGCGTGACGGGGCGACGCCGTTGACGGCCGAGGCGTTGCGGGAGTTCTGCGCGGGGAAGCTCGCGCACTACAAGATCCCCCGGTATGTCCATGTCGTGGCCGAGTTCCCGATGACCGTCACCGGGAAGGTCCGCAAGGTCGAGATGCGCGCCGCCGCACGGGAGATCCTTGGCCGATAGGGTCGACGGCATGATCGGATGGGGAGTGGTCGCCACCGGCGGCATCGCGGACGTGGTGACGTCGGACATGAAGCTCGTCGACGGCACGGAAGTCCGGGCAGTGTCCTCCCGGGACCCACGGAAGGCCGCGGATTTCGCCGAACGGCACGGGATTCCACGGTCGTATGGGAACAACGACGAGCTGATCGCGGATCCGTCGGTCGACGTCGTGTACGTGGCGACGCCGCACAGCAGCCACTACGAGGTCGCCAAGGCGGCGTTGGTCGCGGGCAAGGCTGTGCTGTGTGAGAAGCCGCTGACTGTGACGCTCGCCGCCGCTGAGGAACTGGTCGCCCTTGCCCGCCAGCAGGGTGCGTTCCTGATGGAGGCCATGTGGACCCGGTTCAACCCGCTCGTCCGCAAGCTGCGGCAATGGGTGGCCGAAGGTGTCATCGGTCAGATCCGCGGTATCCACGCGGATTTCGGCGCGTTGTTCCCAGCCGACCCGACACATCGCGGGTGGAATCCTTTGCTCGGTGGGGGATCCCTGCTCGACCTGGGTGTCTATCCGGTGTCGTTGGTGCAGATGCTGTTGGGAGAGCCGACAGCTGTCGTGACGCACGGATTGGTGCGCAACGAGGTTGACGCGCAGGCGGCGATGTTGCTGCGCTACCCGGACGGGGTGTCCGCACAGGTGACGTCCTCGATGATCAGCGACCACCCGGTCCGGGCGACCATCGTCGGCACCAACGGGCGGATCGAGTTGTCGCCCGACTTCTTCCGGGTCGAGGAGATGGTGGTACAGGTCGGTGCCGACCGCCGGGTGGAGCGGGTCGAGCTCACCGGCCACGGGTACACGTACCAGATCGCCGAGGTGAACGCGCGGGTTCTGGCCGGGGACAAGGAAAGCCCCGAGATGACCTTGGACGACACATTGGCCGTGATGCGGATCTTGACCACCGGGCTGACCCAGCTCGGTGTGCGCTACCCGGACACGGTCAGGTAGATCAGGGCGATGTTGAGGACGATCACGGCGGCCGCTACCAACCAGGCGAACACCGTGGTCGTCCTCGTGTTGGCGTACGCACCCATCACCGACCGCCGGGCCGTCAACGACACCAGGGGAACCAGCGCGAACGGGATCCCGAACGACAGCACGACCTGCGACACCACCAGCGCCCACGTGGGGTTCACGCCGGCCGCCAGCAGCGCCAACGCCGGCACCAGCGTGAGCAGACGCCGTGCCAGCAACGGAATCCGGCGACGCAGCAGGCCGCCCATCACGACCGCGCCCGCGTAGACACCGACCGAGCTGGACGCGAAACCCGACGCCAGCAAGCCGATCGCGAACAGCAGCGCGATCCCCGCACCCAAGTGGTCGCCGACGGCGGCGTGCACAGCAGGGAGTGTGTCCACGCCGTCGGTGCCGGCCAACGCGGTTGCGGCGAGCAGGAGCATGGCCAGGTTCACCGCGCCCGCGAACACCATCGCGATGCCCACGTCGAACCTGGTCGCGACCAGCAACCGGGCCAGCGGCCGCCCGGTCTGCGTCCCGTGCCTGTCCCGGGCCAGCGCCGAATGCAGGTACACGGCGTGCGGCATCACTGTCGCGCCAAGCATTCCGGCCGCCAGCAGCACACTCTCCGATCCGTCGAACCGCGGCACCAGCCCGCCGACCAGGCCAGCGCCGGACGGCGCCGACACGAACAGCCCGGCCGCGAACCCGACCGCGATCACCAGCAACAACCCCGTGATCACCCGCTCGAACGGCCGCTGCCCGGCCCGGTCCCGGACCAGCAGCAACCCGGTGGCGACCACCCCCGTGATGGCGCCGCCGAGCGGCAACGGCAGGTCGAACAGCAGGTTCAGCGCGATCGCCCCACCGAAGACCTCGGCCAGGTCCGTGGCCATCGCCACGATCTCCGCCTGCACCCAGTAGGCCAGCCGGGACGGCGTCGCCAGCCGCTCTCGGACGGCTTCGGGCAGGGACATGCCGGTGACCAGGCCAAGCTTCGCGGAGAGGTACTGCACGAGCCCGGCCATGACGTTCGCCACCACGACGACCCACACGAGCAGGTAGCCGAACCGGGCACCCGCGGCTGTGTTCGTGGCCACGTTGCCCGGGTCGACATAGGCGATGGCAGCCACGAAGGCCGGCCCGAGCAGAGCCGCGCCGGCCCGCACTCTGGGCAGGACACCGGCGGCGGACCTGGTCGTGGACACCCCAGGAACCTTACTGCGAACCGCTGGCGACAACCTCGGCGAACACTTTGGCGTCCTCCTCGCCGAACTGGTCCTCCAGGACCTCGGGGGAGTAGTCCAGGTCGATCTGGCCGACCGGGGTGCCGCGGGCCGACGAGATCGCGCCCAGTCGGCGCTGGGCCCGGTCGGCCGCGTAGGTGATGTACTCCTGCGGGTCGGTCTCGAACGGCCGGGGCTCCTCGAACTGGTCGCTTACCCACTGGATCATGTTCAACGCGATCGGCAGCAGCTCGCCCATCCGTTGGGTGATCGCGTCGAACATCGAATCGTCCGCGGCCACGTGCCTGCGGCAGGTGAACGTGCCCCACGCCATGTGGCGGCGCTCGTCGTCGCCGATCCGGCGGACCAGCTCCCGCATGCCCGGCAGGATGCCGCGGCGGGCGCAGATCTTCTGCCACGCGTAGTAGCCGGTCAGTGCCAGTGTGCCCTCGATCACGTGGTTGTACGTGACGCTGGCCCGGATCTGGTTGAGCGGGCTGGGATCCGACTCGAGCACCCGCAGCGAGCCGGGCAGCTCCTCGTAGAAGAGCTTGCGGTAGTAGGGGTTCTCCGCGACGAACGGGTGCAGGTCGGCGGTCAGGCCGACCGCGTCCATCCAGCGCCGGAACACCTCGGTGTGTTTGGCTTCCTCGTAGCAGAACTGGGTGAGGTACATGCCGTCGGCGAGCCTGCCCTCGGTGGCCATCGCCTTCATGAACGGCTGGATGTCCTCGGTGACCGCCTCCTCGCCGGCGATGAACTGGGCGACCAGGTACGTGGCCGACCGCTTCTCCTCGGCCGTCAGGGTTTCCCAGTCGGCGGCGTCCTTGCTGAAGTCGATGTCCGCCGGGTTCCAGAACTTGGCGTTGCCCTTCACGAACAGCCGCAGCGGGAAGGAGTCCCAGTTCAGCCCGCCCTGGCGGAGCGAGCCGAACCCGGCGCGGTACTCGGTGGTTGTCATGAAGGACGCTCCTTTGCGGCTGAAGTGGAGGAACACCGGATCGCGGGCATGAGCACGTCGCGGACGGCGGCCGCGGCCTCGTCCGGGTCGGCGGTGGGCAGCAGCATGTGGCTGATCGCCAACCGGACCGACGTCTCGGCGACCACCACGGCGGTCGGCTCGGGCAGGGTGGGCACCCGGGCGAGCAGGTGGCGGACGCACTGCTCGACACCGAGCCGCAGAACGGGCTCGCCGCGCGTGGTCAACAGTGGCAACAGGTCTTCGGCCTCGGCGCCGCCGAGCACCGACGCGACCAGCCTGTTCTCCCGGCCGTGCCGGATGGTGTACGCGACGGTGCCGTGGATCGCGTCCGCCAGGTCAGCGGAGGTGGTCCAGATCTCCTCGGCGCCCTCGATGAACTCCGACAGCGTGCGCATCGCGACCGCGTCGACCAGGGCGGACTTGTTGCCGAACTCGTTGTAGACCGTCTGCCTGCTGACCCCGGCCGCACCGGCCACGTCCGCCATCCGCAGGCCGGCGAAGCCGTGCTCGGCCAGCAGTTCGGCGGCCGCGTCCAGCAGGGTCTCGCGCAACGACAGCCGCACCCGTTCGGTGAACGGTGTGATCTCGGTCATGTTGGGAGTCTTGACACACTGGCCAGTCGTGTCAAGGCGGTGGACAGCGATATGCGGTTCGTAAAGCCCATAGGGTGATGGGGTGACCATTACCGTCGGATTCGACCTCGACATGACCCTGATCGATGCGCGACCGGGTGTGGTCGTGGCCATGGACGCGCTGGGCGAGGAGTTCGGCATCCGGCTCGACGGTCAGTACGTGGTCGCCAACATGGGCCCGCCGCTGCCGGACGTGTTCCGCGAGTTGGGTCTGCCCGAACAGGACATCGACCCGATGGTGGCGCGGTTCCGCGCGATGTATCCGTCGCTGGCGATCCCGTTGACGACTCCGATGCCCGGCGCGGAGGACGCGCTCGACGCCGTGCGGGCGGTCGGCGGCACGACGATGATCGTGACCGCGAAGTACCAGCGCAACGCCGACCTGCACATCCAAGCGCTCGGTTGGGACGTCGACCACGTGATCGGCGACCTGTGGTCGGCCGGGAAGGCGGAGGCGCTGAAGCGCCATGGCGCGTCGGTGTACGTGGGCGATCACGTGGGAGACATGAAAGGCGCGGCGGCGGCGGACGCGTTCGCGGTCGGTGTCGCGACCGGACCGTGTTCCGCGTCGACACTGACCGAAGCCGGGGCGCACGTCGTGCTCACCAGCCTGACGCAGTTCCCCGCCTGGCTCACCGACCACCTCGGCGGACGACGCTGAACACCGCCAGCGCCAAGCCGACCGGCAGCATCATCGCCGCGACGTACAGCCACACAGTGAGGTTGTGTTCGCCCGCCGCGTAGAGCCCGAAGACCGTGATGATCGCGGCCAGGCCGATCGCGAACAGCGTGATCGCGGCGGGCAACAGTTTGGATCTCGGCACGAGAACAGACTATGCGTTACGCCAGGGCACGTATTTGGCATAGGCTTGTACGACGCGTCTCGGGCGTGCCCGGGGCGCGTTAGTCGTGTGGCAGGGAGGCCAGATGGGCCGCGCGACTGCAGGAGTCGACGAGGGAACGGTGAGGGCTGTGCCGACCGGACGGGTCAAGTGGTACGACTCGGAGAAAGGCTTTGGGTTCGTCACGCAGGAAGGCGGGGAGGACGTGTACGTCCGCGCGTCCGCGTTGCCGCCCGGCGTCCCAGGACTCAAAGCGGGACAACGCATTGAGTTCGGCGTGGCGGACGGCCGCCGCGGCCCGCAGGCGTTGTCGGTCCGGCTGGTCGATCCGATCCCCTCGGTGGTCGAGGCCCACCGCCGGCCCGCGGAGGAGTTGCACGGCCTCGTCGAGGACATGATCAAGATGCTGGAAGCCACGATCCAACCGGACCTGCGCCGCGGCCGTTACCCGGACCGCAAGTCCAGCAAGCGAATCGCCGAAGTGGTCCGCGCGGTCGCGCGGGAGCTGGATCCGTAGCTACGGCGTGACGTCGAGCGCCCAGATGGCGTTGGCGAGGAACATGGGTTCCTTGTCCGGGGCCAGGGCGATCCCGCCGCCCAGCTGGCGTACTTCGACGTGGGTCAGCTGGTCGCCCGCGGTGGGGGCGACCAGGGTGTACGCGTACTTCTTGTCGTTCGGGGTGAAGACCGCGGTCCGGGCCTGTTGCTCGGTGCCGTCCTGGCCCTTGTACTTGAAGACCACCACCCAGGGGACGCTCGCGACCTTGCCGGGCACCGAGATGTTCACGAACTTCCCGCTGGGTACGGAAAGCCGGCCGGTGGCGTCGCAGACGTCGAGTTCGGGGTGGCACGTGGTCGGGGCGAGCCGCACGGTCGTCCGGTCGGCGAAGAACGTGACCTCCTGCGGTTCGCGCGCGCATCCGGCGAGTACCAACGCACCTGCGACCAGCGAAGCGATTCCGTAACGGCGCACGTCAGACAGGTTACGGCTGCCCTGGGCGCGGGGCGACGCCGCCCTGCCTGCGCACCATGTTCAGCAACGACGTGCCGCGGTTGGCCATGATCGTCTGCAGCAGGCCGAGCGCCAGCAGCAACGAGACCACCAGGAAGCCGACCCAGAACGTGGCCGGCAGCAGGACGCCCAGCGCGCCACCGAACACCCAGCCGAGCTGCAACACCGTTTCCGACCGGCCGAACGCGGACGCCCGCGATTCCTCCGGCAGGTCGTCCTGGATCACCGCGTCCAGGCTGTTCTTGGCCAGCGCGGCAGCGGTCGCCGCGATCAGGCCGACCACGGCCATCGTGCCGATACCGGGCATGATCGTGGCCAGGACGGTCGCGCACAGGGACGCGATCACACAGCCGATCACCATCTGCTCCGGCTTGTGTACGTGCAGGCGGGTGCCGATCGCGTTGCCGCCGAAGCTGCCCACACCGGCCGCCGCGGCGATCAGGCCGAGCAGCAGCAGCTGTTGGATCGGTTTGCCCTCGGTCTCCGCGCGGACCGCGAACGCCGAGAACATCATCAGGAAACCGGTCAGCACCTTCACGGTTCCGTTGGCCCACAACGAGACCACCACGTGCTGGCCCATCGGCTGGCGTTTGGGCTTCACCGCCGTCGCGGACAGGGTCGCCGGCACCTCGCCCTCGGTGACCTCCACCCACGCCGGGATCTTCATCGCCTGCACGGCCCCGACCACACAGATGATCGCGGTGAACCACAGCGCCCCGGACGAGTCGAACAGCTTCAGCATGCCCGCCGCGATCCCGCCGAACACCATGCCGGCGAAGAGGCCGAACACGGTCAGCCGGGCGTTCGTCTTGGACAGGGTGATGTCCGGCGGCAGCACTCTCGGCGTCACCGCCGCCTTGAGCACGGTGAACGACTTGGAGAGCACCATTTTCCCGAGCGCCGCCGGGTACAGCCACCAAGTGGTGAACTGGGTGGCCATGAGCACGCACATCAGTGCCTGCCCGGCCGACGCGACGCACATCGCCAGTCGGCGGCCGCGCTGGATCCGGTCGAGCGCGGGGCCGATGACCGGCGCGACCAGTGCGAACGGCGCGACCGTGATCAGCAGGTACAGGGCGATCTTGCCCTTGCTGCTGTCCGCGCTCGCGGCCGCGAAGAACAACGTGTTCGCCAGTGCCACGGCCATCGCCGCGTCGCTCGCGTAGTTCAGCATCGTCGCGTACGTCAACGCGGTGAGGCCGGACTTGTCGGCGCCGTCGGCGTTCGCGGCCCGCTTGAACGCGTGCACGGCCTGCTGGGTCAGCTGCTTGCTGCGCAGCGCGGCGACCCGCGTGACCGTGAGCTTCTTCGGCGCCTGCGGCAGGCCGCCGGTCGGTCGGGAGGGCGCCGCTTCGAAGCCGTGCTGCGCCTCTGGCTGCTTGGGCGCCTCGGGCTCGGACTCGTAGTACTCGTACGGCCCCGTCTGGCCCGTGCCGGCCACGGGATAGCCGTCCGGGCCGTAGCGCGACGACGGCGGAGGCGGTGGCTCGCGACGGACCGGCGTGGTCTGCCGGTACTCCTCCGGGATGGGCGGCGGCCCGGCTGGCTGCTGGTACTGCGGCTCGTAGTGCTGCTGCTGTGGAGGCGGGGGCGGAGGCTGGTACTGACGGGTGCGGGGGTAGGGCGGCGGCGGTTGTTGGGGCGGCGGTGGTTGCGGCGGCGGGTTCCCAGGGTTCCCACGGCTGAACTGCTGCGGCTGTTTGGCCGTCCACTTCCTCCCTTTTTTCCGGTTCGACCGATCACCGCGGTTCGAGTCACCGCTGTGATCGTCTGAGCCGGAACGCAACATAAGTCCATCCTGCCGCATCTTGTGTTCTCGTAGCACATGGACGTGACTATCGCGTCGTGACGAACTTCACCCGGAAGATCTTCGGCCAGTTCTTTCCCGTGACCAGGAACTCGTCCGTTCCGGGGACGGCCGCGATGCCGTTCAGCACGTCTGTGTTCGCCCGCTCCGCGGCCGACAACAGACCGGACAGGTCGACGCTGGCCGTCACATCACCGGATCGGGGGTCGATCCGGACGATCGTGTCGGTCTGCCAGATGTTCGCGTAGACGCCGGCCGGCGTGCACTCCAGCTCGTTGAGCATGGCGACCGGCTCGCCGTCCGCCCGCACCGACACCTGCCCGACCTGGGCGAACGTGTCCGGGTCGCGGAACGTCAGCTGGTCGGTGCCGTTGCTCATGACCAGGCGTTCGCCGTCGTGGCAAAGACCCCAGCCTTCGCCGTCGTACCGCGCGCGTCTGATCTCGGCGAGGGTGTTCCGGTCCCGTTGGATCGCGACACCGTCCTGGTAGGTCAGCTGCCACAGCTTGTCGCCGACGACCGTGATGCCCTCGCCGAACATCGAGGCGGGCAGCGCCACCCGCTTTTTGACCGCGCCTGTGGCCGGGTCTGTGACGCGGACATCCGACTTGCCCTCAAGCCCCGTGCCCTCGTACAGGTCGCTGCCGACCAGCTCCAGGCCCTCGGTGAACGCGCCTGTGTCGTGCGGCATGGTCGCGAGCACCTGTGCGTGCATGTTCGCGGGCGGGGGCGTCGGTCGAGGTGTGCTGCTACACGCCGCGGAGACGACTGCGGTTATAACGATGACGGCGAGGAGCACCTTCACGGCATCACCCTCGCATGCGTGGTGCACAATCTTCGTGATGAGCACGAGCCCCGAACCAGACCACGCCCTCGTCGGCGCAGTCGATCTTGCGCGCGCCGCCGCCGTTGAGGAGGCGGGCGACGAGGTCGGCGCGCACGTCGGCGTGCAGCCCGAGGACGAGGCGTCCCTGACGCACTTGTTCGAGGCGAACAAGACCGGCTACCGCGGCTGGCGGTGGGCCGTGACGGTCGCGTTCGCGGGACCGGACACCACGGTGTTGGTCAGCGAGGTCGTGCTGCTGCCCGGCCCCGACGCCCTGGTCGCGCCCGCGTGGGTGCCATGGGAACAGCGGGTCAAGGCGGGTGACTTGGGGGTCGGTGACCTCCTGCCGACCGCGCCGGACGACCCACGCCTGGTCCAGGCCTATGTCGCGTCCGACGACCAGGCGGTCGAAGAGGTCGCCATGGAGATCGGCCTCGGCCGGGTCCGGGTGATGTCCCGGCCGGCGCGGCTGGAGGCGGCCGAGCGGTGGCAGCTCGGCGAGTTCGGGCCACGGTCGGACATGGCCCGCGGCGCGCCGGAACACTGCGGGACGTGCGGGTTCTACCTGCCGGTCGCGGGGTCGCTGCGGGCGGCGTTCGGGGTGTGCGGCAACGAGATCGCGCCGGCCGACGGGCACGCGGTGCACGCCGAGTACGGCTGTGGCGCGCATTCCGAGCTGCGGATCGACCAGACCTCGCCGGTTCTGGTCGCCGACCTGATCTACGACGACTCACTGTTGGACATCGAGCGGTCCGAGTGACTACCCAGGATCCGTTCGGCACGCGCCGGTTGCGCGAGGCCGTGTTGTCGGCGTGGAGCGCCTCGCCCACGCGTTTCCGCGAGGACGCCAACGCCGAGGAGGACCTGCGGCTCGGCGCCTACAAGGACCGGCTGCTGGTCGAGCTGGCGCAGAACGCCGCGGACGCCGCCGGGTCGGGCGGCGTGCTGCGGCTGTCTGTTGTGGACAACGAGCTCCGGGCCGCCAACACCGGCACGCCGCTGGACGCCGACGGGGTCGCCGCGCTCGCGTCGCTGCGTGCGTCGGCCAAACGCGACGGCGGCACGGTCGGGCAGTTCGGTGTCGGTTTCTCCGCCGTGCTGTCGGTGAGCGACGAGCCCGCGGTCGTGTCGACCACAGGCTCGGTCCAGTTCTCCGCCCAGCGGACCCGCGAGATCCCGGAACTGGCCGACCACGTGGCCGCGCGGTCCGGGCAGGTGCCGGTGCTGCGACTGGTGTGGCCGATCGAGGCGACGGCGCCCCCAGGGTTCGACACCGAGATCCGGCTGCCGCTGCGACCCGATGTGGACCAGGCCGCGCTGCTGGCGTCCTTCCGTGCGCAGGCGCCGGATCTGCTGCTCGCGTTACCGGGCCTGACCGCCATCGAGGTGGACGGGTCGCGGTGGACGTGCACGGATCTCAACGCCGACACCGTCCAGCTGTCCGGCCCGGACGGGGAGACCCGCTGGTTGTTACGCCGAGCGTCCGGGAAGCTCGCCGACACGGCCGGGCTCGGCCTTGAGGCGAGTCCGGAGTGGACGGTCTGTTGGGCGGTGCCGCTTGACCCGTCCGGGGCGCCGCGACCGTTGCGGGAAGACGTGCTGCACGCCCCGACACCTACGGACGAACGGCTTTCCTTGCCGGCGCGGCTGATCGCCAGCCTGCCCATCGAGCCGTCCCGTCGCCGCGTGATGTCCGGCCCTGGCGTGACCGAGGTGCTCGCCGAGGCCGCTCGCCTGTACCCGTCGCTGGTGTTCGCGGTCGACCCGATGCACCGGACGGCTCTTGTCCCGGTCCCGGGCTTCCCTCGGTCCGATGTGGACTCGACAGTCCGGGACCTGCTGATCGCCGAACTGCGGTCCGCCGCCTGGCTGCCCGGGGTGACCGAGTCGCTCGCGCCCGCGTCCGCCAGGGTCCTGGAGATCCCGTCGGACGACCTGGCCGATCTGCTGTCGGACGTGGTGCCGAACCTCGCGGCCGCGCGACTGGCCGAGCCGGAGCACGCGCACGCGTTGGCGGCGTTGGAGATCTCGCGGCTGCGGATCCCCGAGGTGGTCGTCGCGGTCACCGGGATCGACCAGTCGCCGGAGTGGTGGCATCGGGTGTATGCCGCCTTGGCGCCGTTCGCCGAGAACGACAGCACGATCAGGGACAACCTGAGCGGGTTGCCGGTGCCGTTGGTGGACGGCCGGACCCTGCCCGGTCCGCGGGGCACCCTGCTCGCCGACGACCCGGAGTTTCTGTCCGATTTGGACGTTCCGGGCCTCCGGCTGGTGCACCCGGACGCGGCCCATCCGTTGCTGGAACGGCTGGGCGCCAGGCCCGCGGGCGCTTCGGAACTGCTGGACTCGTTGCAGGAAGCGGTCGAGCGCAGTGTGGCGGACGCGTCCGCCGGGCTGATGGTCGCCGGGTTGGCGCACGCCGTGCTCGGGCTGGTCGGCCAGGCCGGCGGCCGGCCGTGGCTGAAGGCGCTCGCACTGCCCGATGTGGACGGTGACTGGCGGGAGGCGGACGAGCTGGCCGTGCCCGGGTCACGGTTCCTCGACGTACTGGCCGACGACTCGCCGTTGGGGCTGCTCGACCCGGAGTTCGCCGAGCGGTGGTCGGCGGACGTGCTGGCGTCCGTCGGGGTGCTGACCGGGTTCGCGGTGATCGTGGACGAGGAACCGATCGGGCCGGAGCACGACCTCGCCGACGAGGACGAATGGTGGTCCGCCGGCGAGGAGCCCAACCGGGTCGTGGCCGTACGCGACCTGGACCTCGTGGCGGACGACAAATGGCCGGCGGCGCTGCGGCTGTTGGCCCTGGAGCCGGCCACCTGGCGGGCGCTGCGTGAGCCCGGTGGGTATACGGCCTGGTGGATCTCGCGGTACGCGTCCCTGAACGGCCACCCGCCCAGGGAATGGCGGACCGCCGGGGCGTCCGACCTGGTCGGCCTGTACGACCCGCTCGAACTCGACCTTGGCGACGACCTCGCTGCCGCGGCCGGCGTCCGGACCGGTCTTCAGGTCAAGGACGCGGCGGACGCGGCCGACCTGCTCGACCGGCTGGGTGATCCGGAACGTGTTGTGCCGCACGGAGTTTCGTTGCGGGCACACGCGGCTTTGGCGGGATCGGCGGATCCCGCCGAACTCGACGCGCCTGAGCGCGTGCGGGTCCTGTCCGGTGACGCGGTGCTCGCCGACGACTGCGTCGTGCTGGACGCACCGTGGCTGCTGGCGGTGTTGCAGCCGGACAAGGTCGTCGCCGCGTTGGACGACGACGCGGCTGAGCCGTTGGCCGAACTGCTCGACCTGCCGTTGGCCTCCGAGTCCGCCGGCGACGTGTCCGGCGGCGAACTCGTGCCGTGGAGCGAACTGGGTGCCGTGGTCGTCGCTGCCGAACTGCTGGGCTTCGACCTGCCGCTGGACGGTGTGACCGTGCACGACGAGCTGACCGCCGACGGGCAGCGGGTGCACTGGTGGGTGGACGGCGAACGGCGGGTGCACGCCGAGGACACCCCGGAGGGGCTCTCCCGCGCGCTCGCCTGGGCGGCCGACCGGTGGATCGACCGGCACGTCATCCACGCCCTGCTGGACGACCCCGATCCGCGGACCGTGCTGGGCTAAAGACCCTGCTGGGCGGTCTTGGAGCCGCGGCGGGCCGCGGCGCGTTGCCAGCGCATGATCGCTTGGCCGATCCCGCCGAGGACGGCGCCGGCAAAGGCCGTCCAGGCCAGGATGTGCGGGCCGGTGAACAACGCCACCACCAGCACCACGAGCCAGGCAGCAGTCCCGATCGTCACGATCCGCGGCAGGCCCACCAGCCCCGCGGGGGGCGGCGGGGGTGCCGGAAGTGACTTTCCCGCTTCCTTTTTGGACGCCACATCAGCGAGGCTACCCGCATGGCGAACAGCGACACCCGGGGCGGGCTCGACCGGTTCTTCCAGATCAGCCAGCGTGGCTCGACCGTGTCCCGGGAGGTTCGGGGCGGCCTTGTCACGTTCGTCACGATGGCCTACATCGTGGTGCTGAACCCGCTGATCATCGGCAGTTTCAGCAGTACCGGGCCGGCCGCGCACCGGGACGTGCTCGGGAACATCCTGCCGGTCGGGCAGGTGGCCGCGGTCACCGCGCTGGTCGCGGGCGTGATGACGATCCTGTTCGGGACGATCGCGAACTACCCGTTCGCGCTCGCCACCGGGCTGGGGATCAACAGCCTGGTGGCGGTCACCATCGCGCCGCAGATGACGTGGCCGGAGGCGATGGGCCTGGTCGTACTCAGCGGCGTGGTGATCTTCGTGCTGGTGCTCACCGGTGTCCGGAAGGCTGTGTTCAACGCGGTGCCGCCCCAGTTGAAGGCGGCGATCGCGGTCGGCATCGGGCTGTTCATCACGTTGATCGGTCTGGTCGACGCCGGGTTCGTGCGGCGGATCCCGGACGCGGCCAACACCACGGTCCCGGTGGGCCTCGGGATCGGCGGGTCGATCGCGTCGTGGCCGACGTTCGTGTTCGTGGTCGGGCTGCTGGTCACAGGCATCCTCGTGGTCAAACGGATCAAGGGCGCGATCCTGATCGGCGTGGTGTTCTCGACCGTGCTGTCGATCGTGGTCGAGGCGATCGCCAAGGCCGGTCCGTCCATGGGCACCAATCCGAAGGGCTGGAACCTCGGCTACCCCGGCCTGCCGGACAGCGTGTTCTCCCTGCCTGACCTGTCGCTGGTCGGCCACTTCTCGTTCGACGCGTGGGCCCGGGTGCCGGCGATCACCGCGGCGCTGCTGCTGTTCACGTTGGTGCTGACGGACTTCTTCGACGCGGTGGGCACGATGACCGGGCTGGGCAAGGAAGCCGGGCTGCTCGACGAGAAGGGGCAGCTGCCCGCGGTGGGTCGCGCGTTGACGGTCGAGTCGCTCGCCGCGGTCGCCGGAGGTGCGGCGTCGAGCAGCTCGAACACCGTGTACATCGAGTCGGCGTCCGGGATCGCGGAAGGCGCCCGGACCGGGTTGGCGAACGTCGTCACCGGGCTGTTGTTCATCGCGGCCATGTTCCTCACGCCGCTGTACCAGGTCGTGCCGGTGGAGGCCGCAGCGCCCGCGCTCGTCGTCGTGGGTGTGCTGATGATGAGGCAGATCAAGGAGATCGACTTCGACGACTTCTCGATCGCGCTGCCGGCGTTCCTGACGATCGTGGTGATGCCGTTCACGTACTCGATCGCCAACGGGATCGGCGCCGGGTTCATCGCATTCGTGGTGCTGCGGACGGTTTCCGGGCGGGCGCGCACGATCCACCCGCTGATGTGGGTGGTCGCGGTGGCGTTCACGGCGTACTTCGCCATCGGTCCGATCCAGGCCGCGCTGCGGTGACTCAGAGTTACATATGCCAAGCACATAATTTATGAGGTATGCTAACTATATGTCCGAGCCCAGTGGTGAGCGCACGCTGACCAGCCGACTTCGGCTGTCGGTGATGCGGCTCAACCGCCGGCTGCGGGCGCAGCGGACAAGCTCGTCCGTCACGTTGAGCCAGATCTCGGCGCTGTCGAGCCTGCACAAGTGCGGCCCGATGTCACCGGGCGAGCTGGCCGCGCGGGAAGGCGTGCAACCGCCGTCGATGACGCGGGTCATCGGCGCCCTGGAGGACATGGGGTACATCTCGAAACGCGCGCACCCGAACGACGGCCGGCAGGTGATCGTCGAGCTCACCGAGAAGGGCCTCGGCTACATCGAGGCCGACATCTCCGCCCGGGAGGCGTGGCTGGACGCGCGACTGTCCGAACTGGACGACACCGAGCGGGCGATCCTGTCCCGCGCGGCGGAGATCATCGAAAGAATGGCGGGCAAGTAGGGCGGCGGCCCGCCGGTGTGGAGGCGTGCACAGGTGACGACTGGGGCGGGTCAGGCCCGAGAGAAGCGACCAGTCAGCGACTCAGACCTACCTCCGCCACCCGAGGCACCGCCCAGCGGCACCTTCTCGTCCCTGCGGATCCGCAACTACCGGCTGTTCTTCTGCGGCCAGGTCATCTCCAACGTCGGCACCTGGATGAACCGGATCGCCCAGGACTGGCTGGTCTTCACGTTGACCGGCAACAACCCGGTCGCCCTCGGCGTCGCCGCCGCCCTGCAGTTCGCGCCCACCCTGCTGCTGTCGCTGTGGGCGGGGGTCTGGGCGGACCGGTCGGACAAACGGAAGATGCTGATCGTCCTGCAGACCGGGATGGCCGCCTGCGCCGTGATTCTGGGACTGCTGACCGTCACGCACCTGGTCCAGATCTGGCAGGTCTACCTGCTGTGCCTGGTGTTCGGCGGTTTCGTCGCCTTCGAGACACCGACCCGGCAGTCGTTCGTCAGTGAGATGGTCGGCCGGGCCCAGCTCACCAACGCCGTCGCGCTCAACTCCACGTCGTTCAACCTGGCCCGGATCGTCGGTCCGGCCATCGCCGGCCTGATGATCACCTGGGTCGGCACCGGCCCGGTGTTCTGGATCAACGCGGTCAGCACGATCGCGGTGATCACCGGCCTGGTCCTGATGAACCCGGCCGAGCTGCACCGCGGCCCGGCCGTGAAACGGGCCAAGGGCCAGTTGATCGAAGGCCTGCGGTACGTCCGCGGCCGGATGGACCTGGTGATCGTGCTGGTCCTGCTGTTCTGCGTGAGCACGTTCGCGATCACGTTCTTCACCACGCTCGCCGTGATCGCCGCCAACGTCTTCCACAAGCAGGCGGACGGCTACGGCCTGCTCTCCAGCGCACTGGCGGTCGGCACCCTGGCCGGTGCGCTGCTCGCGGCCCGCCGAAGCGTTCGCGGCCGCCCGAAGTTGCGGATGCTGTTCGGTTCGGCCTTGCTGTTCGGCCTGCTGGAGGTCCTCGCCGGCCTGATGCCCACCTACGTCTCGTTCGGTCTGGCGCTCATTCCGGTGGGTCTGGTCCTGATGACGTTCATGAACATGGCGAACACCACGGTCCAACTGTCGGCCAGCCCGGAGATGCGCGGCCGGGTGATGGGCCTGTACATGCTCGTCTTCCTCGGCGGGAACCCGATCGCCGGCCCGATGACCGGCTGGCTGGCCGACCAGTTCGGCGGCCGGTCCCCGATGATCATCGGCGGCGCGGCCGCGGCCGTCGCGGCCGTGGTGTGCGGAGCGGTCCTGTACTTCCGCACACGCAAGCCGATCACGGCCTGAACCTCGACCGGCCGGACCCGTGCTTGCGGATGAAGTGAGGGTAGGCTAACCTCATTCACGTCCGCTTCGTGGTGGGAGCGGCAGTCAGTTCGGGAACAGTGAAGGCCCCGGCCAATCGGCCGGGGCCTTCATCTTTCCTGGGAGCTTCGCTTGTCGGAGCATCCGCTACCAGGGGCTACTTGGCCGTCGGGACTCGCAGTCCGTTCAGGCCGTTGCGGGCGTCCACGAACCGGCTGTTCACGTCCTCCCAGTTCACGACGTTCCACAGCGCGTTGATGTAGTCCGCTTTCACATTGCGGTACTGCAGGTAGTAGGCGTGCTCCCAGACGTCGAACGCCAGCAACGGGGTGGTGGCGATGGACAGGTTGGCGTGGTGGTCCTTGAGCTGCTGGGTGAGCAGGCGTTGGCCGACCGGGTCCCACGACAGGATGCCCCAGCCGGAGCCCTGGATCGTGGTGGCCGCCGCGTTGAGCTGGGCGCGCAGTTTGTCGAACGAGCCGAAGAACTCGTCGATCGCCGCGGCCAGCTCGCCGGTCGGCTTGTCGCCGCCGTTCGGGCTCAGGTTCTTCCACCAGACCTGGTGCAGCGAGTGGCCGGCCAGGTTGAACGCCAGGGTGGTCTCCAGGCCGACGATCGAACCGAACTCGCCCTTGTCCCGGGCCTCGTCGATCTTCTCGACGGTGTCGTTGGCGCCTTTGACGTACGCGGCGTGGTGCTTGCCGTGGTGCAGCTCGTTGATCTCGCCGATGATCGCCGGTTCGAGGTCGGCGTAGTCGTAGTCCAGGTCCGGCAGGACGTACGGGGCCATCGGCCCTCCTCACGAGTAGTTGTGACCATGATGTGGTAATTGCAAGCTACTCGCAACAAGGGATGTGGGCGGGACGGGGGCGGTGTTCCATGGGCCACACGGCCACCCCGGAATACCGCCCCCGGCCTAGCCGTTCGCCAGTGGCTCGTCTACGTAGCCACTGCCCGTGACGGTGATCGTCCCGCCGTCCGGGTTCCCGTGCTGCTGGCCGCCCTGGTTCTGGTCAGGCGACCGAGGACAAGGTCCCGTCCAGTTCGGTGAAGACCGCGGTGTTCAGCTCGAACGCGTACAGCGTCTCCACGATGACCTGCTTGTGGTCCTCCGGCGACCAAGGCGCGGAGTTGAGCAAGGAGCGGTAGCGCTCGCGGAACTTCGCCGGGCTGCCGAGGCCGGTGAAGTCGTAGAAGTGCACGCCGTCGTCGGTCAGGCCGTGGTACTGGCGCATCTTGGCCTTGGTCACCTGGCCGCCCGCGAGGTCGCCCAGGTAGCGGGTGTAGTGGTGGGCGACGAATCCGGTCGGTGTCCCGGACGCCGACCGGATTCGGTCGGTGTAGGTGACGGTGGCCGGGTGCGGGGTGACGGTGTCCCGCCAGTCCGGGCCGATCAGGTGCGCCAGGTCGCGCTCTAACGCGGGCACCCGGTTCAGGCCGTCGTGCACGAACGGACCGGCGACCGGGTGATCCCGGTTGGCCTCGGCGGCCTGTTCCAGTGCCGTGTAGATGAAGTAGTGCTGGGTGACCAGTTGGGCGAACGCGGACAGCGGCAGCGAGCCACCGAGCAGGCCGGACATGTACGGCGAGTCGTGCGCGGTCTGGTGCGCCTGCCTGGTCGCGGTCCGGAGCGTCTCGGCGAACGGTGTGCTCATGGTGCCTCATTCCTGTCCGTTTTTTATGACAGCAATGTCAGAATAAGGCACCAAATCTGGTTAGGCTAGCCTTATCTTAGAGCGTCGCACCCACCGCACGCAGCACGAACCTGACCGCGGTCTCGATCGTCACCTCCAGGTCACCGGCTGTGTCCACCACCTCCCGGCTGGCCAGGCACGCGGTGACCATGGCCACCAGCACGTCCAGCGGGTCATCGGTCATCCGGCCCAGCCGGGCGCCCGCCGCGAGAATCTCGCGCAGCTCGGCGGTGACCAGGTCCACGTGCTCGGCCATCCGCCGGTACGCCTCGGGGGACAACGCCGCGTTCAGCGCCGTCCCCGGCGGGGTGTGCCGCCCGGCCAGTACCCGCAGCTGCATGCGGACGAACACAGCCAGCGCCTCGACCGGGTCGTCGACCGGCGCCAGCGCCGCCCGCAGCCTGGTCACGTACTCGTCGGTCTCGTGCGCCACGAAGGCCACCAGCAGGGCTTCCCGGTCCGGGAAGTGGTTGTAGACGGCCGTGCGGCCGACCCCGGCGGTCGCGGCCACCCCGGACAGGGTGATCGCGTCGAACCCGCTGGCGTACAGCAGCGTCCGCACGGCGTCGAACATCCGGGCGCGAACCTGCTCGCGGTGTTCGGTCAGCGAACTGCCGATGATCTTGGGCACAGCCGGACCTCCTCAGCCGATCGGCCAAGTGTGCACGGGCTCGCCTTCGGTCATCAGCTCGACGTAGCGCCGCAGCATGCCAACCAGGGCGGACTCCCGGCTCAGGCCGTGTTCCTCCAGCCTGGCCACGGTCGCCCGCTGCCAGGACGACCCGGTCCGCCTGGCCACACACCGCTGCTCGATCACGCCGAGGTAGCGCTCCCTGGCCTTGTCGGACACCCCGCAGTCGCGCAGGCCCTCGTGCGCCATCGGCAACAGCCTGCGCAGCACCAGTTCGTCCGGCGGCACCCAGCCGATCCCCGGCCAGTACATCTGTGACGTCATGCCGTGCTTCGCGGCCGCGTACAGGTTCTCCTCGGCCGCCTGGAAGGACATCTGTGTCCAGAGTGGACGGTCCTCCAGGATGAGCGCGCGCTGGGCGCCGTAGAAGAACGCCGCGTTCGCGACCATGTCGAGCACGGTCGGGCCGGCCGGCAACACCCGGTTCTCCACCCGCAGGTGCGCCTTGCCGTCGACGACGTCGTACACCGGCCGGTTCCACCGCCACACCGTGCCGTTGTGCAGCCGCAGCTCGCGCAGGTTCGGCGCACGTCCGTCGGCGAGGACCTCCATCGGGTCCTCCTCGTCGGTCTCCGGCAGCAGACCCGGGAAGAACCGGACGTTCTCCTCGAACAGGTCGAAGATCGACGTGATCCACCGCTCGCCGAACCACACCCGCGGCCGCACACCCTGGTTCTTCAGCTCGTCCGGACGGGTGTCGGTGGCCTGCTGGAACAACGGGATCCTGGTCTCGTGCCACAGCGCCTTGCCCAGCAGGAAAGGCGAGTTCGCGGCCAGCGCGACCTGCGGCCCGGCCAGGCACTGCGCCGCGTTCCAGTGCGCCGCGTACCCCTCCGGCTCCACCTGCAGATGCAGCTGGGCCGACGTGCACGCGGCCTCCGGCAGGATCGACCGGGTGTACGTGCGCAGCCGGTCCGGCCTGGTGCCCGGCATCGGCTGGCCTTCCATGTTGAGCAGCATCTCCTCGCCGCGGGCGGCGAAGATCTCCTCGTTGAGCCGGGCGTACCGGCTGCTCGGCGACAACCAGCGCGCGTCGAAGTGCTCCTCGCCCACCGTGGGCAGGATGCCGATCATCACCATGTCGGCGCCGGCGTCGTGGGCCTTGGCGTTCGCCCGCGCCAGGGTGTCCCGCAGGTCCTGCTCCAACTTGATCGCCTCGTCGCCGGCGAGCGGCCGCGGCGGGACGTTCAGCTCGATGTTGTGCTGGCCCAGTTCGGTGGTGAAGGTCGGGTCGTTGATCTTCTCCAGCACCACGGTGTTCGTCATGGCCGGCCGCAGCCGGTCGTCCACCAGGTTCAGTTCGATTTCCAGGCCCATCTGGCGGCGGTGGAAAGCGAACGTCTCACTGTCGAGCATCGCCGCCAACGCGTCCAGGCAACGTTGGATCTTGCGGCGGTAACGTAGCCGGTCCGTCCGGGTGTATGTCCCGGTCGTCACGTCGCTTCCCATGCCGCCTCCCCTTCACTCGGCTCGGCCAGCACCAGCGGGAGAAATAACGTTGACACAGCAATTGTCCGCCGGGCTAGCGGCCAAATCGGTGCAGTAAGTCACCCGCGGATAACGCTGTGCGAAATATCGTTGGTCCGAACCGGGGTTTCCCGGGCGGCGCGATTTCTCGCCGTGGCAAGATCCGCTGTATGGCGGATGTGACCCGGGTGGGGGACCCTCACGACCCCCGACTGGCCGACTTCCGCGACCTCACCACGGCCGACCGGCGGCCGGACCGGCCCGGGGGAAAGGGCCTGGTCATCGCCGAAGGTGTGGTGGTCGTGCGGCGGCTGCTCGCGTCGCCGTACCCGGTGCGCGCGCTGCTCGGGGTGGAACGCCGGATCGCCGAGCTGGACGCCGAAGTGGACAGTGCGGTGCCGGCGTACGTGACGTCCGCCGAAGTGATGGCCGAGGTCGTCGGATTCCATCTGAATCGCGGGGTGTTGGCCGTCGCGGACCGCGCGAAACCATGGACGTTGGATGATCTGACGGCGGGATCACGCCGGCTCGCGGTCCTCGAAGGCGTGGGCGACCACGAGAACCTGGGTTCGTTGTTCCGCAACGCGGCCGCGCTCGGCGTCGACGGGATCGTCCTCGGCCCCGGCTGCAGCGACCCGCTCTACCGGCGCAGCGTCCGGGTGTCCATGGGCCACGTCCTCGCGGTGCCGTTCACCACCGCCACCGACTGGCCGGGAGCGCTGGAGTCGTTGCGGGACAAGGGTTTTCAGGTCCTCGCGTTGACGCCTCGGGCGGATGCCGTCGCACTCAACGAGGTTCGGGTGGACGGCCCGGTCGCGGTGTTGCTCGGGTCCGAGGGACCAGGTCTGACCGACGAGGCGATCAAGGCCGCCGACCACGCTGTGCGCATCCCCATGGCAGGGGGAGTCGACTCGCTGAACGTCGCCACGGCCGGAGCGATCGCCTTCCACAGTCTGGGGGCTGGTTAGCTGTGCCCGTGGAATTGCGTGTGACCGGTGAGCGGGCGGTGCTCGTTGGCCCGGACGAGCAGGTGATGGACCCGTTCCGGCTGGCCATCTCCGCCGAACTGTCCACGGCGCTGCAGGAATGGGCCCAGGTGGTGGCTGCCATGCTGCGTGCGGAAGCGGCCGACGACCCGACCGCCGCGATCGTCGTGTCCCGTAGAGGGCGCCAATTGGCCGATCGGCTGTCGGCCGCGTTGCACAGCACGGTCCGCTACCACGATCCGCTGACCGGTGAAGTCCTCGTCGTGGACGCCGTGGTCACGCCGGTCGAGGTGATTCCGCAGGAGCCGCGCCCGCCGGAGCCGGTGCCGTGGGTTCCTGGGCTCACGGTCACTGTGCTGATGGCGGTTGTGACGTTGGCCGCGGTGCTCACGTTGGCGGTGACGCTCAACGAGACGAACCCGTTGTTGGCCGTGGGTGCGAACGTCGTGGTCACGGCTGGGTTGGCGCCTTCGGTTTGGCTTGCTCGGCGGGTTCTCGTTTGGCGCTGGGTTGCTTTGGGGGTTGCCGCTGGGTTGGCTTTGGGGTGGGTTGGACTGGTTTTCGTGCTGCTTTGAGGGTGATCCCGGTTCGGTTCGACTGCTTCCGGTTGGTTGACACTCGCTTCCGGTTCGGTTTGACACGGGGGCCCCTGCGGCGGTTGCAAGCCGACTACGCCGGCAGGCCAAGGATCTCTGTTTCGCATCCTCCAGGCCTGTTATTAGGGCGACTTTGGGCCTGCCGCCGCAGCCAGCTTAAAACCACCGCCACCCCGTGTAAAACCGAACCTCCGTCGCTGGGGTTGGCCTGCCACTCCGTCCGTGGCCATGCTTCTATACTAGTGAGTCCACCCAGGCTTGGTGGAGGGTTGCGAATTCTCCGTTGCCTGCCGCTATCAGTTCGTCTGGTGTGCCGTCTTCGGCTATTCGGCCGTTGTCTATCACCAGGACTCGGTCGGCTATCAGCACTGTGGACAGTCGGTGGGCGATGATCAGGGCTGTTCGGTCGGCCAGGACTGTTTCCAGGGCCGCTTGGACCGCTCGTTCGCCGGGGACGTCCAGACTGGACGTCGCTTCGTCCAGGACGAGGACTGTGGGGTCGGCCAGGAAGGCTCGGGAGAACGCGACCAGTTGGCGTTGGCCGGCGGAGAGTCGGCCGCCTCGTTTGCGGACGTCCGTGTCGTAGCCTTCGGGGAGGGCCACGATGAACTCGTGGGCGCCGACGGCCGCTGCCGCGGACTCGATCTCGGCTCGGGTGGCGTCTGGGCGGCCGAGTGCGATGTTGTCCGCGACCGAGCCGGCGAAGAGGAAGTTCTCCTGGGTCACCATGACCACTCGTTGCCGGAGTTCGTTGTCGGTCACGTCCCGTAAGTCCACTCCGGACAGACGGACCGCGCCGGTTGAGGGATCGTAGAACCGGGCGACCAGTTTGGCGACTGTGGACTTGCCCGCGCCGGTGGCGCCGACCAGGGCGACCGTCTGGCCGGGTGGGATGGTCAGGTCGAACGCGGGCAGCACCACCGGGGTGTCCGGTCCGTAGTGGAACTCGACGTTGTCGAAGACGATCCCGCCGCCCTTGGGCAGCTTCTTCGGTGTGGTCGGGTCCGGCACCGACGGCGCTTCTTCGAGGACGCCGGAGATCTTCTCCAGGGCCGCGCTTGCCGAGGCGTACGAGTTGGTGACCATCGCGAGGTCGTCCAGTGGGTCGTAGAACCGGCGCAGGTACAGGGTGAACGCGGTCAGCACACCGATCTCCAGGGTGCCGCCGGTGACCCGCCAGGCGCCGATGCCGAGCACCAGGGCCAGCGACAGGTTGCCGATCGCGCGGACGGACGCCGTGTACGTCGCGATCGCGACATACGCTTTTGCGTCCGCGTCGCGGTACCGGCCGTTCAGTGAGTCCATGATGGACTCGTTGCGGCTCTCCCGGCGGAACGCCTGCACCGCGCGCATCCCGTTCATGGTCTCCACGAACTGGACGATGATCCGGGCGATCGCCGCGCGGGTGACGCGGTAGGTCCGCCGTGACGACCGCTGGAACCAGCGGGTCACCAGGAACAGCGGCACGAAACCGGCCATCACCAGCAGGCCGAGCGGCACGTCCAGGATCAGCATCATGGTTCCGACGCCGCCGACCGTGAGCACCGCGTTGAACAGTTTGTTCAGGCCGTCGTCGAGCAGGTCGTTGATGGTGTCGACGTCCGCGGTCAGCCGGGAGATGATCTTGCCGGACGTGTACGACTCGTGGAACGACAACGACAGCCGCTGGGCGTGCCGGAAGATCCGTTCCCGCAGGTCGAGCAGGACGTCCTGGCCGATCCGGGTGGACAGCCGCTGGAACGTCAGCAGCAGCCCGGAGTTGGCGAACGCGCTCACCACGTACCCGCCGACGCACCACGCGAGCGTCGCGGTGTGGCCGTCGACCGCGCTCGGGATGCCGTCGTCGATCGCGATCGCGATGAGCAGCGGGCCGACCAGGGCGGCGGCGTTCTGCGCGACCACGATGGCCACCGCGAACAGGCACCGCCAGAGGTGTGGCCGCAGCAGTGACCCCAGCAGTCGCCTGGACCGCGCCTGGAGGCGCACTCTGACCTGGCTGTCGAGTTCGTCGGTGTCCTCGGCCGCGACGCCGCGCCACGACTCTTCGTCGCTCACGCCCGCACCTCCTCGGGAGCGTCCAAAGTGGACAGCAGGGTTCGGTAGCCTGGGTTGTTCGCGAGCAGGTCCGAGTGGGTGCCGACGGCGACGATCCGGCCGCCGGCGAGCATCGCCACCCGGTCGGCGAGCTGGACCGTGCTCGGCCGGTGCGCGACGACCAGCGCGGTCACCCCGGCCAGCACCTCGCGCAGGGCCCGCTCGACCTCGGCCTCGGTGTGCACGTCCAAGGCGGACAACGGGTCGTCCAGCACGAGCACCCTGGGGCGCCCGGCGATCGCCCGCGCCAGCGCCAGGCGCTGCCGCTGGCCGCCGGACAGCGACAGGCCCTGCTCACCGATCCGCGTGTCCAGCCCCCACGGTAACCGGTTCACGAACTCCTCGGCCTGTGCGACCTGGAGGGCCTCGCGGACCTGGCCGTCCGTGGCGTCCGGCATGCCGAGCGCGACGTTCTCCCGCACGCTGGCGGAGAACAGCACCGCGTCCTCGAAGGCGGTGGACACCAGGCCGCGCAGGTCGGCCAGGGACATCTCGGTGATGTCCACGCCGTCGATGGTGATCCGGCCGCCGGTCGGGTCGGCCAGCCGCGGCACCAGGGCGGTCAGTGTGGTCTTGCCGCTGCCGGTGGCGCCGACGAGCGCGACCGTCTCACCCGGCTGGACGTCCAAGTCGACGCCGCGGATCACCTCGGACGAGGTCGGTGAGTGCCGGAACCGGACGTTCTCGAACCTGAGCCGGCCCCGGGCCGGTTCGGCCGGCGGCCGGGGGTTCGCCGGGTCGGTGATCGTCCTGGGCGAGTCCATGACCTCGAAGAACCGGTCGCACGCGGACGCGGTCTGGTCGGTCTCGGCCAGCAGCCAGCCGATCGAGTCGGTCGGCCACCGCAGGTAGTTCGCCACCGTGATGGCCGCGACCAGCGTGCCGAACGTCATCGTGTGCTGGGTGACCCCGATCGCGCCGACCACGAGCTGGCCGGCGATGCCGACCTCGGGCAGCAGCACGATCGCGGCCCAGATGATCGAGATGATCCGGACCTTGCGCATCTCGGTGCCGCGCAGGTCACGGGCCTGGCGGAGGAACTTCCCGGCCAGGTGCGGGCCGCGGCCGAACGCCTTGAGCACCCGGATGCCGAGCACCGACTCCTCGACCGTGGTGGCCAGGTCGCCCTGCTGGTCCTGGGCGAGCCGGGCGACCACCTTGTACTTGCGCTCGAACACCGTGGAGATCGCGACCAGCGGCACCGCGCCGAGGAGCACCACCAGGCCGAGCATGAAGTCGAGGCTGAACAGCACGACCAGCCCGGCCAACAGGATCAGCGAGTTCACGATCAGGAACACGCCGACGAACGCCATGAACCGGCGGATGGTGGACAGGTCGGAGATCGCCCGGGACAGCAGCTGGCCGGACTGCCACCGGTCGTGGAACGCCATCGGCAGGCGTTGCAGGTGGTGGTAGAGGTCGGCGCGCATGGTCGCCTCGGTCCTGGTGGTCGGCTTGGCCAGGACCTTGCGCCGCAGGTAGAAGAACCCGGCCTCGCCGAGGCCGAGCATGGCCACCCCGACGATCGGCCACACCAGGCCGGCGGTGTCGTGCCGGGCCACCGGGCCGTCCAGGATCCGCTGGATCAGCAGCGGGATGACCAGGCCGCACGCCATCGCGCAGAACGTGCCGACGACGGCGAAGGCCAGGTATCCGCGGACGGGTCTGAGGTAGGGACCAAGACGTGCGATCGATCTGAAGGCCGACTTGTGTGCGGCCATACTTCTACCCCCCTCTGGTCCGCGCGGTCCCTCGACGTTAGAGATCCACGAACTCCGACGCACTCGAATTTCCGCCCGATGGTGCGACCTGAACCGCACTGGAGGTCAACTACGCAACCTGACGAACCTCTCATGTGTCTCTATACGTGTGACGGATCTCGGCCAGCAGGAGGTGGCCCGCCGCACCCGGCTGACGGCCGTGGACGCGGCGGTGTTCGGGGGCTACCTGCTGGCCGCCATCCTGCTGTTCGGTCGCATGTGGACGGACCTGGACCACGGCTACCTGCTCAACAGCATGCAGGACCAGAACCTGTTCGAGTGGTACTTCGCGGTCGCCGCGCACAACCCGGGCACCCTGGTCAGCACGATGCAGAACTACCCGGCCGGCGTGAACCTGATGGCGAACACGTCCGTGCTGGGCCTCGGCATCCCCTTGGCGCCCGTCACGTGGCTGTTCGGGACGACCGTCACTTGGACGCTCGCCCTCACCCTGAGTGTCGCCGGCAGTGCGGCCGGCTGGTACTGGGTCATCTCCCGGCACATCACCGGCTCCCGGCCGGGCGCGGCGGTCGGCGGCGCCTTCGCCGCGTTCGCGCCGCCGATGATCTCGCACGCCAACGCACACCCCAACTACGTCGCGCTGTTCGTGCTGCCGTTCATCGTCGGCCAGTTGATCAAGCTGGTCCGCGGGCAGAACGCGATCCGGAACGGCATCATCCTCGGGCTGCTGCTGACCTATCAGGTGTTCCTCGGCGAGGAGCCGTTGCTGATGGCGGCGACCGCGTTGCTCATTTTCGGCATCGCGCGGCCGTCGGTGTGGAACCGGTCACTGCTCACCGGCTTGGGCATCGCCGCGCTGACCGCCGTCCCGCTGTTGGCGTATCCGCTCTGGACCCAGTTCTTCGGCCCGCAGAGCTACTCCGGGATGTTCCACGGCCCAGCCGGCAACGACCTGGCCGCCATCACCGGGTTCGCCAGTGCCTCGATCGCCGGTGATCCCACGGCGCAGCGGCTCGCGGTCAACCCGACCGAGGAGAACGCGTTCTTCGGCTACCCGCTGGTGATCCTGGTCGTCGTGCTGACGGTTTGGCTGTGGAAGGTGGCGAACGTCCGGGCGCTGATGATCACGTGCGCCGCCATGGCCCTGCTGTCGCTCGGCGGGACCCTCGTCATCAACCGCGTGGACACCGAGATCCCGTTGCCGTGGCAGTTCGTGCACGAGTTGCCCATCTACGACTCGGCGATCGGCTCGCGACTCACCATGGCGTGCGTCCCGGCCATCGGGATTCTGCTGGCGTTGGCCACCGAGCGGATACTGACCCTTGCCGCGCACGCCACCCACACCCCGTTGCGCCTGCTGTGGGTGGGCGCGTTGCTCGCGGTGCTGGTGCCGATCACCCCGGTGCCCCTGGAAGTGGTGAAACGCCAGCCGACCCCGGCGTTCTTCGCGAACGGCGTCTGGCAGGACTACGTCGGCAAGGACCGGTCGGTGGTCTTCGTCCCGCTGGCCAGCACCGGCTACTCGCTGCCGCTGTACTGGCAGGCCCGGACCGGCCTCGGGTTCCCGCTGGCCGAGGGCTACTTCACCGGCCCGGACAAGAAGGGGAAGGGCACCTACGGAGCCGTGCCCCGGCCGACCTCCACACTGATCGACAACGTCGCGCGGACCGGCATCGTGCCCCCGATCGGGGAGGACGAACGCGCCCAGGCCCAGCGTGACCTGCAGTATTGGCACGCGGGTGCGGTCGTGCTCGCCCCGCACGACCGGCAGGACGCCTTGCGGCAGACGTGCGACGCGCTGTTCGGCGACGGTCGTTATGTTGGCGGCGTCTGGCTTTGGACTGTGCCGGAGGTCACACAACCCATCGGCTCGTAGGCGGTGTCCACGGAGCGAGGGGGTGGAGCGTGCGGGCAACGGACGAGCAGCAGTACACCGAATACGTGTCGGCACGGCTGCCCAAGCTGCGCCGGATCGCGTTTCTGCTCTGCGGCGACGAACACCGTGCCGACGACATCGTCCAGACCGCGATAACCAGGCTGTACGTCCATTGGCGGAAGGCCAGGACCGCGGCGAACATCGACGCCTACGTGCGGACGATCGTGGTCCGCACGTTCCTCAACGAGCAGCGGACCGGCTGGTGGTCGAAGGTCCGGCTGGCGGACGAACTCCCCGACCGCGCGGCACCCCCAGGCCTGGACGTGGAGACGACGCAGGTCCTGCACGCGGCACTCGCCCGGGTGACCCCGAAGCAACGGGCCGTGCTGGTCCTCCGGTTCCTCTATGACATGCCGGTCGCCGAGGTCGCGGGCGTACTTGGCTGTTCGGTCGGCAACGTGAAGGCACAGACCGCGCACGGCCTCGCGGCACTGCGGAAACAACTGGGCGAGCACACATTGAGCCTGTTGGGCGGGAGGTGACGAGGATGGACCACTTCGACGAGGAAGGCACCACGCTCCTGGCACCGCTGCGTGACGTGGAACCGACCGCGCGGTCCAGCGTCGACATCGCCCATGCCCGCAAGGTGGGCAGGCGGCGGCAGCGGAGCCGGGTCGTGGCCGGAGTGGTCGCGGTGGTGGTCGCGGTCGCGGCACCGACCGTGCTGGTGGCCGGCTGGCCGCACGGCGACGTGCTCCCCGCAGGGCCGGGAGACTACTTCGACCCGCTGGAACAGGTGGTGACCGTGGGCTCGGCCGGCGGGTTCACGCCGCGCACCTATCGAACCGGCAGGGACAAGCAGGTGATCGAGTTGGTGTGGGCGGCCGGCGACGGGCCTACGGCCACTGTCACGGTCTACCCACCCGCCGCAGCCAAAGGGAGCGGTGACTACGCCTGGGAATGGACGCCGGGGGCATGGGCGACGATCAGCGTCGCCGGCGCCGGCGGCGACCTCAAGGACAGGCTGGCCCGCGTCGCCGAGAGTGTGCGCCCAGACCTGCACAAGCCCGTCACTTTGCCGTTCTCGCTGCCGGCCACGCTGAACAAGGACCTGGTCGGCGTGTCCTACGACTACCACGACCCGTACGCCGTCATGGCCTTCCAGCCGTCCCTGACTGTGGGCATCGCCCCGGCGAACGACCAGGTCGAGGGGCACCCCGTCGTGGTCCCCGTCGACACATCACCGGAGTTGACGGCCTACGCGACGGACGACGACTCGAAGTCGGCGACACTGCGGTCCTACGCCGCGGCCGTGCGGGTGGTACCCAACCCGAATGACCGGTCCACCTGGGTTCCGCCCTTTCGGGTGAGGGGTTGACGCCAGGCCTCTCGTCGAGGGGCCTGACGTCCTAGCCTCGGTTGGAGCGGACGCCGAGCAGCACGTCCTCCCAGGAGGGCACGATCGGGTGGTTCTTCTTGCCCTTGCCCCGGCGGGCCGGGGCGGGTTTCTCGGCCGGCTTCTTCTCCTCGGCGACCGGGTCCACCAGCTGTTCCTGCACCGGCTCGGTCACCGCGGCCGGCTCCTGGACCGGCTCCGGTGCGACGGGCGGTTCCGCCAGCGCGGCCGGCACCGGCGCCGCTTCGGGCTCCGGTGGCGCGTAGACCGGCGGCTCCGGCTGCGCGTACACCGGCTCCGGCTGGTGGGCCGGTTCCTGCTGCCGACGCGCGGCGGGCTCGGCCGGGCGTTGCGCAGGCTCGGGCTGGCGGTGCACCGGCTCCGGTTGCCGACGGGCGGGCTCCGGCTGGTGCACCGGCTCGGCCTGCTTGTGGATGGGTTCCGGCTGGCGTTGCGCGGGTTCTGGCTGGTTGTGGCCCGGCTCGGGCTGGCGATACACAGGCTCGGCCGGCCTGTGGACAGGTTCCGGCTGCCGTTGCACGGGCTCCGGCTGCCGCTGGGCCGGCTGCCCGGGTGGCATCGGCTGGGTCGGCTCGGCCTGGGGTTGCCGCGGCGGCGCCTCCACCGCAAGCGCTTGCCTGGCCAGCTCGGTCACCGGCCGGACCGTCCGCAGGGACCTGTTCGGGTTCGGGTCGAGCAGTTCGTGCGCGTGGTCGTCCAACGGCGTGATGGTGCCGCCGTGCGCGCCCGGGTGGAAGTTCCAGTGGGCGTGGTTGTCCGACCGGCCGGCGGTCCAGCGCAGCTGCACCACCCACTTGCCGTCCTCGCCTTTCCACGAGTCCCAGGCCGCTTCGGTGTACTCCTGGCCGCGCAGGCCGAAGGAGTGCGCCACCACTTCGCCGAGGGTCTGCACGTCCGGCCCGTCCTCGCGGACCGGGTGGGCGCGCTGGGCCAGGTCCGCGGTGCGGGACCGTTCGAGCAGCACCGGGTACGCGAACCGGTCGACCTTGTCGGCGGGCAGCCCGGAGGCGGCCGTGACCTGCTCGACGGACTCTCCCGCACGGATGCGGGCTTGGATCTCACGTGGGCGCATCTGGCTCTCCAGCTCGATTTCGATCTGGCCGAGTCTGGTGACGTCGCCACGGGCGGCCGCGCGCAGCCGCTCGTCCGCCGGCAGTTGGAAACGCTCGCCACGGATCGGGTCCTCGAGGATGACGGTCGTGCCGTCCTCCCCTAGTCCCACCACCCTGAGCGCGCGCACCGCTAGCCTCCCGATGACTTCACCTCGCTGACTTTGTGACGTTATTACGGCGCGCCTCCTTGACGAGGGAGGCGCGCCGCGCCTCAGCGAGATCCACCTTTGATCTTCCCGCAATTCCAGCCAATGCGCACTCCTGAATTGAGTACCTTGTTGGACGACATGAACGGCAAAAGGTTGCTGGACAAACGGACATGGGTTCTGGTCGTGGTCGCGGAGCTGGCCGCGGTCGCGCTGATCCTCGGCGTGAAGGTGTTGGACGGCCTGGATTTCGAGGTCTACCGGCTCGGCACCGCCGCATGGCTGCACGGGGACGACCCGTATGGCGGATTGCCACCCACCAGCCGTGGCTTCGTGCTGCCGTTCACGTACCCGCCTTTCGCCGTGCTGGCGTTCGTTCCCACCGCGTTGGTGCCGGCCCGCGCGGGTTTCCTCGTGCTGACGGCGATCTCGGTGATCCTGTTGTTCGCCGTGGTGTTCGCGTTCGTGGTCGCGTTGCGTGGTCGCGAGAAAGGGCTTGTGGTCCCGGCGTTCGTCGCCATCGGTGTGCAGGTGCTGGCGGCGGCGACGGACCCGGTGCGGTCCACGCTCGGTTACGGGCAGATCAACATGGTGTTGATGGCGTTGGTCGCGGTGGACTGCCTGGCCCGCCGGCCTCGATGGCCACGCGGAGTGCTCGTCGGCCTGGCCGCGGCGATCAAGCTCACCCCGGCGGTGTTCGTCCTGTTCTTCTTGCTGCGCAAGGACTATCGGGCCGCGATGTGGTCCGGTGTGAGCTTTCTCGCGGCGACCGCACTGGCTTTTGTGCTACTGCCGGGCCCGTCGGTCCAGTACTGGACGAAGCTGGTGTTCGTCGGGGACCGGATCGGACCGCCCTTCTTCGTGGCCAACCAGTCGTTGCGCGGCGCGTTCGCCCGGTTGGCACACGAGACGTGGTGGGTGGCCCCCGCGGTCGTCGTCGTCGCGCTGACTGTGTACGTCGTGCCGCGCGTGCGGTTGCCGTTGGCGTTGGCCGTAACGGCGTTGTGCGGGCTGCTGGTGTCGCCGGTTTCGTGGATTCACCACTGGGTGTGGCTCGTGCCGATCCTGGTCGTGCTCGGTTGGATCGCGGTCACCGAGCGGCGGGTCGTGATCGGGCTTTCGGTGCTGTTCGCGCTGGCGGTCGCGGTCGTCACGCCGGTCTGGCGGTACGAGAAGGGCGGCTGGGACGCCGGCCCGGTCCAGCAGTTGACCAGCGACGCCTACGTGCTCGCCGGGATCATCCTGCTGGGTGTCACGGCCGTGTACGCCAGCGGTAGGTCCACCCGGATGTCCAGGCCACCGGCCCGTGGCGCCCCGGCCGCGATGGATCCGTCGTGGGCCTTGACCACGGACCGCACGATCGACAGCCCCAGCCCGGAGCCGCCGCCGGTGGCGGTCCGCTCCAGCCGCCGGAAGGGCTCGAACAACCCGGCCAGCTCCGCCGTCGGCACCACCGGCCCGGTGTTCACCACCCGCAACGCGGGTGACCCGCCCACTGACACGGACACCGACCCACCTGGCCGGTTGTAGCGGATCGCGTTGTGCATCAGGTTCGTGACCAGGCGTTCCAGCAGGACCGGATCGCCGGCCACGGTCCGCGGCTTGATCACCTTGGTGACCGTCACGTTGTGCTCGTCGGCCAGGCCGATGCACCCGACCAGGACGGTTTCGACGAGCTTGTCCAGCTCCACCAGGACCCGGCCGGGCAGGCCGCGGTCGCTGCGGGCGAGCACGAGCAGGCCCTCGATCAGGCGTTCGCTGCGTTCGTTGGTGAGCAGCAGGTGCTGGCCGAGCCGGCGCAGCTCCGGCGTGGCCGCCGGGTCGGCCATGGCGACCTCGACCAGCGTGCGCTGGACCGCGAGCGGGGTGCGCAGCTCGTGCGAGGCGTTCGCGACGAACCTGGTCTGGCTGTCGAACGCGGTGGCCAGCCGGTCCAGCATGGTGTCGAACGTGTTGGCCAGTTCTTTGAGTTCGTCGTCCGGACCGTCCATGTTGATCCGGCGGTTGAGGTTCTCCGCGCCCAGCCGGCGCGCGGTGGCCGTGATCGAGTGCACCGGCCGCAGCACCCGGCCGGCCATGTACCACGCCGCCACGGTCGCGATCACCCCCGCGATGATCAGGGCCACCAACGACGTCCACACGATCGTGGACACCGTGGAGGTGCGGTAGTCGTCGAGCTTGGTGATGATCACCTGCTTCCCGGGGATCGGCGTCGTCGGCATCAGATCCGAGTCGACCCGTTGTGCCGCGACCGCGGTCGTCGACGGCAGCATCCCCAGCACCAGCAGGTAGTTGACCAGCAGCAGGACCAGGCCGATGGCGACGAACATGCCGCCGTACATGGCCGTCAGCCGGCCACGGGCGGACCAGCGCATCATCGGAGCTGGTACCCGGCGCCCGGCAGGGTGGTGACCAGCGGCGGGTCGCCAAGTTTGCGCCGCAGCGTCATGACCGCCACCCGCACCGCGTTGGTGAACGGATCCGCGTGTTCGTCCCATGCCTTCTCCAACAGCTCCTCCGCGCTGACCACAGCGCCCTCCGCCCGCATCAGGACCTCGAGGACGGCGAACTCCTTGGGCGACAGCGCCAGGTGCCGGCCGTCCCGGGACGCCTGGTGGCGGGGCAGGTCGAGGACCACGCCGGAGCGGCACAGGACCGGCGGCAGCGCCGGCCGGGACCGCCGGCCCAGCGCCTGCACCCTGGCCACCAGCTCGTCGAACGCGAACGGCTTGGTCAGGTAGTCGTCCGCGCCGAGCCGCAGGCCGGCGACCCGGTCGGTGACCTCGCCGGAGGCGGTCAGCATCAGCACCCTGGCCTCGCCGCCCGCGTCGATCACCGCCCGGCACACGTCGTCGCCGTGCACTTTCGGCAGGTCGCGGTCGAGGACGACGACGTCGTAGCCGTTCACGCCGACGCGGTGCAACGCCGCGTCACCGTCGTAGCAGACGTCCACGGCCATGGACAGCCTGCGCAGGCCCTCGGCAAGGGTGTCGGCGAGCAGCTGTTCGTCCTCCACCACGAGTACCCGCATACCGCCAGTGTCCCTCATCAGCGGATAAGCGCGAGATAAGCGCTTTCGCTTAGCGGGCCCGAATCGTCCGGTCCCTAGAACTGACGCCGCGGGCCTGGGCCGTCGGGGGTCCAGGTCCGACCAGAGGCCCCGACCAAGGAGGACAGATGCGACGGCTGATGCTGATCGCGGTGGCGACCGTGGCCCTGACCACGGCGTGTGGCAAGGCCGGCGGGGACGACAACGGCGTGGCGTCGTTGAACGGCGGCGGCAAGCCGTCCGACTCCGCGCAGGGGGCGTCCGACCAGGGGTCGGACGAGGACAAGATGCGCGCGTTCACCAAGTGCATGCGGGAACACGGGATCGACATGCCCGAGCCGGACGGACAGGGCCATGTGCAGGCCAAAGCCGCCGGTGCCCCGGGCGAGATGGACAAGATGAAGGCGGCCGACGAGGCGTGCAAGAGCCTGCTGCCCAACGGCGGCAAGCCCAAGCCGTTGAGCCCCGAGGACCTGGACAAGATGCGCAAGACCGCGAAGTGCATGCGGGAACACGGCATCGACATGCCCGATCCGGACCCGAACAACCCCGGGATGATCACCATCGGCGGCGACGGGGACAAGGACAAGGACAAGATGGACAAGGCCATGAAGGACTGCGGCCTGGGGGTCAAGATGGAGTCCGCCGATGGCGCGGGCGCCGCGTCCGGCGGTGGCAAGTGACCGACGAGGGACCACGCCGGCTGCATCGCCGCAGGCGGACCAGGTGGATGATCACGGGCACGGCTGTCGTCGTCGCCCTCGGCGTCGGTACCGCGGTGGTGCTGACGAGGGTGGGCGCGGGACCCGCCAACGCCACGCCACAAGGGCCCGCGCCCGCCGACACCACCGCGATCGTCAAGACCGACCTGGCCGACCGGCGGACCGTCACCGGAAAGATGGGCTACGGCACGGAGACCGCGTTGCCCGGCCACAAGCAGGGCACGGTCACGTGGCTGCCGACGGCCGGCGCGGTGATCGAGCGCGGCGGTGTCGTGTACAAAGTGGACGCGAAGCCGGTTCCGCTGTTCTACGGCGACATCCCGCTGTACCGGCCGGTCGGCCCCGGGGTCGACAAGGGGCCGGACGTCAAGGTGATCGAGGAGAACCTGAAGGCGTTGGGGTTCGGCGGGTTCGGTACACCGGACGAGAAGTTCACCGACAGCACCGCGACCGCGATCAAGAAGTGGCAGAAGTCGTTGGGGCTGGCGGAGACTGGCACGGTCAACATGGGTGACGTGGTGGTCACCACCGGTTCGTTCAAGGTCAGCTCGGTGACCGGGACGCTCGGCGGGCCGGGCGCGGGCGACGTGCTGAAGTACACCGGGGTGAACCGGGCCGTGACCGTGCAGATCAAGCAGGACCAGCGCGACCTGGCGCAGATCGGCGCCAAGGTGTCGCTGACCGCGGGCGGGAAGTCGACCACCGGTACGATCTCGAAGATCACCGAGGTCCCGCCGGACAGCAACCCGATGCCGGGCCAGTCAAGCGACTCCAAGTTCAACGTGTCCATCGCGCTGGACGACCCGAACGCGATCACCGCGGCGGACTCGACGTCGGTGGACGTGAAGTTCACCGCGGCGAGCCACTCGAACGTGCTGGCCGTGCCGGTCGGCGCCCTGCTCGCGTTGGCCGAGGGCGGGTACGCGGTCGAGTTGGCGGACACCCACAAGCTGGTTCCGGTGACCCCCGGCCTGTTCTCCGACGGCAAGGTGGAGATCAGCGGCCCGGACATCCGGGAGGGCATGCGGGTGGTGACGACGTCGTGACCCCGGTTCTGGCCGTCCGGCAGGTCGGCAAGACGTATCCGGGCGGGGTGCGGGCCCTGCGGGACGTGTCGATCTCGGTCGCGCACGGGGAACTGCTCGCCATCGTGGGGCCTTCGGGGTCCGGAAAGTCCACTTTGCTGCATCTGATGGGCACTTTGGACAAGCCGTCGTCCGGTGTGGTCGAGGTCCGCGGGCATGACGTGGCCCGGTTGACCGACCGTCGGCTGTCGGCGCTGCGGTCGCGGTGGATCGGGTTCGTGTTCCAGCAGTTCTTTCTGTCGGAGGGACTTTCAGCCGTAGAAAATGTTGCTACTGGTCTGCTGTACGCGGGAGTTTCCGTGCGACGTCGAAAGCAGGTCGCGCTCGACGCACTGGAGCAGGTCGGCCTCGGGGCCCGTGCGTGGCACCTGCCGTCGGAGCTGTCCGGCGGGGAACGGCAACGGGTGGCGATCGCACGGGCGGTGGTGAACCGGCCGGCGATCCTGCTGGCCGACGAGCCGACCGGGAACCTGGACTCCACCACCGGCGCGGGGATCTTGCGGCTCTTGGGCGAGTTGAACGCGGTCGGGACGACGGTCGTGATCATCACGCACGACCACGACATCGCGGCGTCCGTGCCGCGGCGGATCGAAATGCGGGACGGCCTGCTGCGCCTCGACACCGGAGTGGCGGCATGACGGCGCTGATGGACAAACCGCCGGAAGCGCAGCCGCTGCCGTCGCCGTACCGGCTGGGGTCAGGCGACATGCTTCGGTTGGGGGCGCACGGAATGCGCACCCGGCCGTTGCGGGCGGTGTTGTCGGCGTTGGGGATCGCGATCGGCATCGCCGCGATGATCGCCGTGGTGAGCATCCCGGCGTCGAGCAGCAAGGCGTTGTCGGACAAGCTGGCCGCGCTCGGCCCCAACCTGCTGACCATCGCGCCCGGCATGACGTTCGGCGGCGACAACGCCACCCTGCCGACGTCCGCGGTGCCGATGATCAAACGGATCGGGCCGGTCACCGGGGCCGCGGCGACCGGCAAGACCGGCGCGACGGTCCGCCGCAACGACAAGGTCGACGCCACCGAGACGTCCGGCCTGGCGGTGTTCGCGGCCGAACCGGACCTGCTCGGGGTGCTGAACGCGACCATCCACAGTGGAAAGTGGCTGGACCAGGTGACGTCGCGGTACCCGACGGTCGTGCTCGGCTCGGTCGCCGCGACCCGGCTGGGCATCTCCCAACTGGACCCGGCGCGGCCCACCCAGGTCTGGATCGGCGGCCAGTGGTTCACCGTGGTGGGGATCCTCGACGCCATGCCGCTGGCACCGGAGATCGAACGGTCCGTGCTGGTCGGCTGGCAGGCGGCCAAGGACCGGCTGGGCTTTGCCGGCAACCCGGGAACCGTGTACGTGCGGGCGAAGGACACCAAGGTCGAGAGCGTCCGAAGTGTCCTCGCGGCCACGGCCAACCCGGAGCAGCCGAACGAGGTCGATGTCCGCCTGCCGTCGGAGGCACTGAAGGCGCAACGCATGGCCGAACAGTCCTACAGCGCGTTGTTCCTGGCGCTCGGCGGGGTGGCGCTGCTGGTCGGCGGCGTCGGCGTGGCCAACACCATGGTCATCTCGGTGCTGGAGCGACGCAGGGAGATCGGGCTGCGCCGGGCGTTGGGCGCGACCCGCAGACAGATCCGTGGCCAGTTCCTGGCCGAGTCCGTCCTGCTGTCGGGTCTCGGCGGCCTGGTCGGGGTGGTGCTCGGGATCGGTGTCACCGCGATCTACGCGCTCAGCCAGCACTGGCCGGCGGTCCTGCCGCCAGAAGCCCTGATCGGCGGAGTGGCGATCTCGGCGGTCGTCGGTGCGGTCGCCGGCGCGTATCCCGCGATGCGCGCGGCCCGGCTGACCCCCACCGAAGCCCTCGCCTGAAAAAGAAGGGCCCTCGCGAAGCGAGGGCCCTTCCGCACGTCAGCCCAGTTGTTCCACGACCCATTCGACACAGGCCGTCAGCGCGGTGACGTCCTCGGGGTCGATCGCCGGGAACATCGCCACCCGCAGCTGGTTGCGGCCCAGCTTGCGGTACGGCTCCACGTCAACGATCCCGTTGGCGCGCAACGCTTTCGCCACCGCCGTGGCGTCCACCTCGGCGGCGAAGTCGATGGTTCCGACGACCTGCGAGCGGTTCGCCGGGTCAGTCACGTACGGCGTGGTGTACGAGGTCCGCTCGGCCCAGTTGTACAGCCGGGTCGACGAGTCGAGCGTCCGGCCGACCGACCAGGACAGGCCGCCGTTGCCGTTGATCCAGTCGATCTGGTCGGCCAGCAGGAACAGCGTGGCCACCGACGGCGTGTTGTACGTCTGGTCCTTGGTCGAGTTGTCCAGTGCCGTGGCCAGCGACAGGAACTCGGGGACCCACCGGCCGCTGTCCTTGATCTCCGCGATCCGCTCCAGCGCCGCCGGGGACATCAGCGCGATCCACAGGCCGCCGTCGGACGCGAAGCTCTTCTGTGGGGCGAAGTAGTAGACGTCGAAGTCCTCGGCCTTGACCGGCAGCCCGGCCGCGCCGCTGGTGGCGTCGATCGCGACCAGCGCGCCGTCCGAGCCGGCCGGTCGGCTCACCGGCACCGCGACACCCGTCGACGTCTCGTTGTGCGCCCAACCGACCAGGTCGGCACCGGGGGAGTAGACGATCGGCGGTGCGGTGCCCGGGTCCGCCTTGACCACGACCGAGTCCTTCAGGAACGGCGCGTCCTGCGTGACCTTGGCGAACTTCGACGAGAACTCGCCGTACGTGAAGTGCTGCGCCTGCGCCCGGACCAGGCCGAACGCGGCCGCGTCCCAGAACGCCGTGGTGCCGCCGTTGCCCAGGACCACCTCGTAGCCGTCCGGCAGGTCGAACAGCGACCGCAGGCCCGACCGGACCCGCCCGACCAGGCTCTTCACCGGCTTCTGGCGGTGCGACGTGCCCATCAGCGCGGCCCCGGCGGACGCCAGGTTGGCCAGCTGCTCCGGCCGCACCTTCGACGGGCCGGAACCGAACCGGCCGTCGGACGGCTTGAGGTCGGCCGGCAACTTCAGCGTGGTCGGGTCGACGGTCTGCGTCATGGCGCCTCTTCATGAGATCGAGGGGGAACGGCGACGTTGCCGGGACGTTACAAGTCTGGCATCACGGTGACGAGGCCCAACCGTGAGGATCGACACCTCCCGGGATGGGCCCGGCCGGCGAGTACGGCCGCCGGGTGAAGATGAACGTGGCCAGGTCGATGTGGCTGACCTTGCCGTCCTCGTCCCGCACGACTCTGAGCGTTTCCCCAGCGTAGTAGGCGTCGACCCCGGTCCAGGTGCCGTCGCCGACCGGCCGGAACCGCGACGCGCGGCCGTAGCCGGTGGTCGGCCCCAGCTCCAGCCACGCGCCGGCCCGCAGTTTCAGCGTGTACGGGGTCGGTCCCCAGTGCCACGTGCCGGTGAGGTCGAGCAGGTCGGGGTGCGCGCTGGCCGGCTCCCACTCGGCCGGCAGGACCGGCTCCAGCTCGTCGGCCGTCTTGATCAGGTCGATGGCGAGCCCGACGATGCCGACCCCGGCGGTGCTGTTGGCCAGCACGAGCGCGCCGGTGCCGCTGCCCTCGTCGGTGAGCAGGTTGGCCAGGAAGCCCGGCATCGACCCGGTGTGCCCGGCGAGCCGTCGGCCGGAGTCCCGGAACAGCTGCAGCCCGAGACCGATCCCGGATGTCCAACTGTCGGCGTCGTCCACCGCGACCGGTGTGCGCATTTCGGCCATTGTGTCCGGATGCAGGATCTCGCCGGTGTCGCCGGCGACGAACCGCAGCCAGCGGGCCAGGTCCGTCAGCGTCGACCACAGTTGGCCGGCGGGCGCCATGGCGCCCGCGTCATGCGCCGGCTCCGGCAGCAGCACGTCCGCGTGCGGGTGCACGGCCCAGCCAAGCGCGTGCGGCGCCTGCGGAACGGGTGTCGTCCGGTTCAGGCCGAGCGGCTGCAACAGCTCCTTGGTGACCGCGTCCAGCCAGGACATGCCCCGGTACCTGGCGACAAGCTCACCGAGGACGCCGAAGCCGACGTTGGAGTAGTGGAACTTGCTGCCCGCGCGCAGCACCATCGCCTCCGGCCCGAGGCTGTCCCGCAACGCCGCCCAGTCCCCGCCGGCGGACCGTTCCCACCACACCCCGGGCGACTCGGACGTGACACCGCTGGTGTGCGACAGCAGTTGCGCGATCGTCCGGTCGCCGAGGACCGTGCCCGGCAGGTGCTTGTCCAGCGGGTCGCCCAGGTCGAGCCGGCCTTCGTCGCGCAGCCGCATGACCAGCGCGGCGATGAACGTCTTCGTGATCGACCCGATCCGGTACTGGGTGTCCACACCGGGTCTCGTGCCGTCGACCTTGCCGCGCCCGCCGGACCACACGATTCCGGTGTCCCGCACCACGGCGGTGACCAACGACGGTGTCCGGCACACGGCCTGCTCATGGGCGACTCGGCGAAGCAGGGCCAGCTCAGTGGTAGGCAGCATGACCTGATTGTTTCCTGCCTGGCCACCGGTGCTGTCCCGCCCCGGGGCATCATCGCGATCTATGGGGCTCACGTGAGAATGCCACGTTCCATCGCGGTGGTGACGGCCGCGGTCCGGTCGGACACACCCAGCTTGTTGAACACGCGCAGCAGGTGGGTCTTCACGGTGGCCTCGCTGATGTGCAGGGCCGCGCCGGCTTCCGCGTTGGTCTTCCCCTTGGCCACCAGGCGGAGGACTTCGATCTCGCGGGCCGACAGCGACTGCGGGGTCGGCTGGCGCATCCGGCGGACCAGGCGGCCGGCGACCGACGGCGCCAGCACGGTCTCGCCTCGGGTGGCGGCCCGGATCGCGCCGGCCAGTTCGGCCCGGGAGGCGTCCTTCAACAGGTAGCCGGCGGCGCCGGCCTCGACGGCTCGGAGGATGTCCGCGTCGGACTCGTACGTGGTCAGCACGATCACCCGGATGTCGTTGGTGGCGGCCATGATCTGCTCGGTCGCGGTGGCGCCGTCCATGCCGGGCATGCGCAGGTCCATCAGCACCACGTCGGGCTGCTTGGCGCGGGCGAGCGCGACCGCCTCGGCGCCCGAACCCGCCTCGCCGACCACCGAGAGGTCCGGTTCGGCCTCGAGCATCCCGCGCAGGCCCTCCCGCACCACGGGGTGGTCGTCCACCAGCATCACCTTGATCACGCGCACACCTCCAGTTCTATCGTGGTGCCCGCCCCCGGCGCACTGGTCACCGACAGGGAGCCGCCGACCTGGTCCACCCGGGACCGCATGCCCCGCAGTCCGAAGCCGTCGGACACGCCGGCCGGGTCGAAGCCCGTGCCGTCGTCGGTGACAAGCAGCACGACCGCTTTGTCCTGATAGGACAGTACGATTTCGACAGTGGCGGCGTTGGCGTGCTTGCGGATGTTCGACAGCGACTCCTGGAGGGTGCGCAGCAGGACCACGTCGATCCGGGTGGGCAGCTGGCGGCGGTCGCCTTGCACGACGAACTCCGCGGCGACACCGGTCTGCTCAGTCAGCCGATGTGCCTGGCGCTCCAGGGCGTCCAGCACCGAGCTCTCGGTCAGGTCGGCCGGAGCCAGCGCGGACACCAGCGCACGGGACTCCGCCAGGTTTTCCCTGGCCGTGCGCAACATCAGGTCCAGGTGCTTGCGGACCTGGGCGTCGTCCCGGCCGAGCTCGGACTCCGCGGCCTGCACCAGGGTGACGATGCTGGTGAAGCCCTGGGCCAGGGTGTCGTGGATCTCGCCGGCCAGGCGTTCCCGTTCCGCTGTCACTCCTGCCTCGTGCGACAACCTGCCCACCTCCGCCTGACTGGCCTCCAGCTTGGCGATCAGCCCGGCCCGTTCGTAGCTCTGCGAGATCACCCGGACGATCCACACCCCGATCAGCGTCGCGAACGCGGTGCCGATGACGCCGATCGGGACCAGCGTCCGGAACAGGTCGTCGGTCGGGCCGACATCCAGCAGCGAGACGAGGGCCGGGACGAACATCCCGGTGGCCACCAGGAACACCGCGGGGAACAGATGCGAGCTGATGAACACGATCGGGATGACCCCGAACAACGCGTACGCGCTGATCGGGGTCAGCCAAACCGAGACCGCGAACAGCGCCATGATCGTCACAAGGAACGCGTGGGTACGCCAGTCGTGTCGGTCTTCCAGCATGTACGCCCGCCCCAGGAACACGTACAGCGCGACGACGCACGTCAGTGCCACGGCGGAGCCGTAGGTCGCCGCCGCGCTCACCTGGCTGGCTTGCACCAGCACCAGGTAGAGCACGGCGAGGTAGACGACCGCGAAGTAGCAGTCCCAGAGCCAGAAGAATCGCGCGGTCTCGTGGCTCACGCTCGGCGGTTGCTCCACCGGAACGTCAGCAGGCACAGCACGAGTCCGACGACGCACCAGCCGCCGAGCACCAGCGCGGTCTTGCCCAGTTCCCATGATCCCGCCATCTCGTACACCTGCATGCTGTCCGGCAGGAACGCCGCCCGGAAGCCCTGGCACACCCATTTCACCGGGAAGAACGACGCCACCGTGACCATACCGGCCGGCAGGTTGGTGATCGGGTTGATGTAAACCCCGGAGATGAACTGCAGCGCGATGTACGGCACGTTCGACACCGCGGCAGCGCTCTGCGCGGAGCGGGCGATGGTGCTGATCGCGATGCCCAACAGCGAGCAGCTCACCACCGACAGCGCGAACACCCACACGAACGTCATCCATTTGTCGACAGTGGACGGCAGCGGGGCGCCGAACAGCAGCTTGCCGATCGCCAGCACCAGCACGGCCTCGGCGAGGCTCGCCACCGCGACCAGGACCACCTTGCCGATGAAGTACGACACCGCCGACATGGGCGTCCCGCGCAACCGGAGCAGTGTTCCGTCGTCCCGGTTCAACGCCACGCTCACGCTCAGGTTCACGAACGACGTCGCGATGATGCCCGCGCCGACCATGCTCGCGGTGAACACGTGGCTGGAGGTGACGCCTTCCGGGTACTCACCCTTGAAGATCGATCCCAGCAGGGTCAGGATCAGCAGCGGGAACGCGAAGGTGAAGACCACCTGTTCCCTGGCCCGGAAGAACTGTTTCAGTTCGATGCCGCCGCGGGCCATACCAATGCTCATCGTGCTCATCGCGAGCCTCCCACCAGGTCGAGGTAGATGTCCTCAAGGGACGGACGGGTCACGGTCAGTCCGGCGAGCTCTCGACCCCCAGCCGAGAGTTCGTTGACCAGCCGGGTGGGGGTCGACGTCTTCATCTCCTGCGGGCCGCGCTCGTCGGTCCACCGCACGGTCGCCTCGGCCATCGCCCGGCCGCCGATGCTCTTCGGCGTGCCCTCGGCCACGATTCGCCCGGCCGCCAGCACGGCCACCCGGCCGGCGAGCGCCTCGGCCTCGTCCAGGTAGTGGGTGGTGAGCAGGATCGTGGTGCCGTCCGCGGCGAGCTTCTCGATCAGCCCCCAGAACTGCCGCCGCGCCTCCGGGTCGAACCCGGTGGTCGGCTCGTCCAGGAACACCAGCTCGGGGGTGCCGATGATGCCCAGTGCGACGTCCAGCCGGCGGCGCTGCCCACCGGACAGGCTCTTCACCCGGGCCTTCGCCTTCTCGCGCAGGCCGCACAGGTCGATCACGTCGTCGACGTTCCTGGGCCTGGGGTAGTACCGGGCGAAGTGCCGCACGGTCTCGGTGACGGTGAGCTCGGCGGCGTCGGTCGCGGTCTGCAGGACCATGCCGAGCCGGGCCCGCCACGCCTGGCCGGCGGTGCCCGGGTCCTCGCCGAGGACACGCACCTCACCGCCGTCCCGGCGTCGGTGCCCTTCGAGGATCTCGACGGTGGTGGTCTTGCCGGCCCCGTTCGGGCCGAGCAGGGCGAAGATCTCGCCCTGGGCGACGTCGAGGTCGATCCCGGCCACCGCCTGGTGGTCGCCGTACCTCTTCTGCAAACCCCTGACTTGTATCGCGGTCATGGGTCAATCGTCGGCCGCCCCAGGCCTGACTGGGACGACCGCGAGACTGAACCCCGGTGTCCACCGATCGGTGGACAGGGCCTACGAATGCGCGATGGTGTCCCAGCCTTCGACGTCCTCCGGACGGCGCGGCCCCGGCCCCACGTAGTGCGCGGACGGGCGGACCAGCTTGCCGGTCTGCTTCTGCTCCATGATGTGCGCGCACCAGCCCGCAGTACGGGCGCACGTGAACATCGCCGGCATCATGTGCGGCGGGACCTGCGCGAAGTCCAGGATCACCGCGGCCCAGAACTCCACGTTCGTCTCGATCGCCCGGTCCGGCCGGCGCTCCCGCAGCTCCGCCAACGCGGCCTGCTCAAGCGCGGCAGCCGCGTCGTACCGTGGCGCGTTCAGCTCCTTGCAGGTACGGCGGAGTACTCGGGCACGCGGGTCCTCGGCGCGGTACACCCGGTGCCCGAAGCCCATCAGCCGCTCGTGCCGGTCCAGGATTCCCTTGACGTAACCACGCGCGTCGCCGTTCCGCTCCACGTCCTGGATCATCGGCAACACCCGCGCAGGCGCACCGCCGTGCAGCGGGCCGGACATGGCTCCGATGGCGCCGGACAGGGCCGCGACGACGTCCGCACCGGTGGACGCGATCACCCGCGCGGTGAACGTGGACGCGTTCAGGCCGTGCTCGGCCGCGGACACCCAGTAGGCGTCGATCGCCCTGACGTGCGCCGGGTCCGGCTCACCTCGCCATCGGGTCATGAACCGTTCGGTGATGGTGGCGCACTCGTCCACCCGGCGCTGCGGCACCGCCGGCTGGCCGATGCCCCGGGCCGACTGGGCCACATAGGACAGTGCCATCACCGACGCACGGGCCAGTTCGGCGCGGGCCTCAAGGTCGGTGATGTCCAGCAACGGCTGGAAGCCCCAGATGGGCGCGAGCATCGGCAGCGCCGCCTGCACGTCCACCCGGACGTCGCCGGTGTGCACGGGAATGGGGAACGGTTCGGCGGGCGGCAGTCCCGGTCCGAACCTGCCGTCCACCAGCAGGCCCCAGACACTGCCGAACGTCGCGTGCCCGACCAGGTCCTCGATGTCCAGACCGCGGTAGCGCAGGGCGCCGCCGTCGCGGTCGGGCTCGGCGATCTGCGTCCGAAACGCCACGACGCCTTCCAGGCCCGGCTTGTAGCCGTCGTCAAAGTCAAACTCAGGTGGGTTCACCGTGGGTGTCGACATGCGTGTTCGCCTCTTCCCGTCATCCCCGACTTTCGCGCAAGGCCACGGGCGGGTGAGCCGGGCGACACTGCGCGGGCTTGGCCGAAACGATTCCCCTCATCAATCCCTATCGCAACGAGACTGAGCCGTGGTTTCGGTCACGATTCCGTGAACGATTCAGTATGCTAGTCGCCTGATTCCGGTAGTAGTTGTCCATGCGAATCCTTTCCGCGACGGACGTCGCCAAGGCGCTGCCGATGCGCGACTGCGTCGAGGTGATGGCCGAGGCGCTCACCGCCCGCGCGGTCGGCGAGGTGGAACAACCCCTGCGTACGGCCTATTCGCCGCCCGGTGCGGACGGACGGCTGACCGTGTGGATGCCCGCGTACCGGGGTGGTGCGCGGCCGTTGTTCGGCACGAAACTGCTGTGTCTGGTGCCGGACAACCCCAGTCGTGGGTTGGACGCGCATCAAGGCGTCACGGTCCTGTTCGACGGCGTGACAGGGGCGCCGGTGGCGGTGTTGGACGCGTCGGCCGTGACCGCGATCCGGACGGCGGCGGTGTCCGCACTGGCGACCCGGACGCTGGCCAACCCGGACGCCTCGATTCTGGCGATCATCGGTGCCGGCGTTCAGGCCGAGGCCCATCTGGAGGCGATTCCGCTTGTCCGCGGGATTTCCGAGGCACGTGTCTTCTCGCCGCGTTCCGCGCCGGCTTTGGTCGACCGGATGACCGTGCCGTTCTCGTTGACGGCCACGAGTTCGGCCGAAGAAGCCGTTCGGGGCGCCGATATCGTCGTCACGGCGACCACTTCGAATATCCCCGTGATCGATTTCCGGTGGCTCAAGCCGGGCGCCCACATCAATGCGATCGGGGCCAGCGTGCCCAGCCACCGCGAGGTCGACGACGCCACGGTCGCGGCCGCCGAGGTGTACGCCGACGCCCGCGAGTCGATCGCCGCCGAAGCCGCGGACATCACGCCCGAGCAGTTGCGCGGCGAGCTGGGCGAGGTCCTGGCCGGCCAGGCACCCGGCCGCGGCTCAGCGAGGTCGCTGACGCTGTTCCGGTCACTGGGAATCGCGGCCGAGGACCTGTTCGCCGCCGACTTCGCCGTGCGCCGGGCCGCTGAGCTGGGACTGGGAGTGGAAGCGCCGATGTAACAACACCTGGGTATTTTCTCCTGTCATGCACCTGACCCCGCACGAACGGGACAAGCTGCTGGTCCACGTGGCGGCCGACGTCGCCCGCAAGCGGCTCGACCGGGGCGTGAAGCTGAACTACCCGGAGGCGGTCGCGCTGATCACCGACCACGTGCTCGAAGGCGCCCGGGACGGGCGGACAGTGAGCGACCTGGTCGCGAGCGGCCGGCATGTGCTCGGCCGGGACCAGGTGATGGCCGGCGTGCCCGAGATGGTCGATGCCGTCCAAGTGGAGGCCACGTTCCCCGACGGCACGAAGCTCGTCACCGTGCACGACCCGATTCCGTGAGGTGACGCGTGCGTCCAGGAGAGATCATCCCGGCCGGGGAGCCGGTCGAGCTGAACCCGGGCCGGCCGCGGGTGCGGCTGGTGGTCCGCAATGTCGCGGACCGGCCGGTCCAGGTGGGGTCGCACTTCCATTTCGCCGCGGTCAACCCCGGCCTGGAGTTCGACCGTGCCGCGGCGTGGGGTCATCGCCTCGATGTCCCGGCGGGCACGTCCGTTCGGTTCGAGCCGGGGGTCGAGCGCGAGGTCGACCTCGTGCCGATCGCGGGGCGTCGCGTCGTCCCTGGACTGAGGCGCGGTGGGGGTGGGAGCCCCCGCAGGGGGCTGGTAGAGAACGGAGGACTCGCCGGTGACCTCGATCGGGCGTGACCGGTACGTCGAGCTGTTCGGGCCGACCGTGGGCGACCGGGTCCGGCTCGCCGACACGAACCTGTTGATCGAGGTCACCGAGGACCGCAGCAGGGGCGCGGGAGCGGGCGACGAGGTGATCTTCGGCGGCGGCAAGGTCATCCGGGAGTCCATGGGCCAGGGCACGGCCACCCGCGCCGAGGGCGCGCCGGACCTGGTCGTCACCGGAGTCGTGGTGCTCGACTGGTGGGGTGTGGTCAAGGCGGACGTCGGCGTGCGCGACGGCCGGATCGTCGGGATCGGCAAGGCCGGCAACCCGGACGTGATGGACGGCGTCGACCCGGCGCTGGTGATCGGGCCGTCCACCGAGATCCTGGCGGGCAACGGCAGGATACTGACCGCGGGCGGGATCGACTGCCATGTGCACTTCATCTGCCCGCAGCTGACTGACCAAGCGCTTGCTTCAGGGCTCACGACCATGATCGGCGGCGGCACCGGCCCGGTCGAGGGCAGCAAGGCGACCACGGTCACCCCGGGCGCGTGGAACCTGGGCCGGATGCTGCAGGCGATGGACGCCCAACCGGTGAACGTCCTGTTGCTGGGCAAGGGGAACACCGTCAGCCACGAGGGCCTTCGCGAACAGCTGCGCGGCGGGGCGGGCGGCTTCAAGCTGCACGAGGACTGGGGCACCACACCGGCCGCGATCGACGCGTGCCTGACGGTCGCGGACTCCGCCGGCGTCCAGGTCGCCATCCACACCGACACGTTGAACGAGGCCGGCTTTGTGGAGTCCACAGTGGACGCCATCGGCGGCCGGTCGATCAACGCCTACCACACCGAGGGCGCCGGCGGCGGGCACGCGCCGGACATCATCCGGGTCGTCGCCGAGCCGAACGTGCTGCCGTCGTCGACGAACCCGACCCGCCCGCACACCGCGAACACCCTGGACGAGCACCTGGACATGCTGGTGGTCTGCCACCACCTCAACCCGTCCGTACCCGAGGACCTGGCGTTCGCCGAGAGCCGGATCAGGCCGACCACGATCGCGGCCGAGGACGTGCTGCACGACATGGGCGCGATCTCGATGATCAGCTCGGACTCCCAGGCCATGGGCCGGATCGGCGAAGTCGTCATCCGCACATGGCAGACCGCGCACGTGATGAAGGACCGTCGCGGCGCGTTGCCAGGGGACGGTCGGGCCGACAACACGCGGGCCCAGCGGTACGTGGCCAAGTACACGATCAACCCGGCGATCGCGCACGGCATCGACGCGCACGTCGGCTCGGTGGAGGTCGGCAAGCTGGCCGACCTCGTGCTGTGGGACCCGAAGTTCTTCGGTGTCAAGCCGCACGTCGTGCTCAAGGCCGGATTCGTGGCCTGGGCGGCGATGGGGGACGCGAACGCGTCCATCCCGACTCCGCAGCCGGTCTACATGCGGCCGATGTTCGGCGCCGCGCCATCGGTCGCAGTCGCCAGTGGTCTCCACTTCGTCGCGCCCGAGGCCCTGGAATCCGGTGTGGCGGAACGGTTCGGCATCGCCCGGCGGCTCGTGCCGGTGGCGAACACACGCCAGGTGGGCAAGGCGGACATGCGCCTCAACGACGCGTTGCCCGACGTCCGGGTGGACGCGGACAGCTTCGCCGTGTACGTGGACGGGGAGCTGGTCGAACCGCAACCGGTCGACGTGCTTCCCTTGGCCCAGCGGTACTTCCTCTTCTGATGGATGTCGTCGCGTTGATCCTGGCGGACTCCCGGTTCCCGGGCGGTGGGCACGTGCACTCCGGCGGGTTGGAGGAGGCCGCGAGCCGTGGGCTGGTGACGGACGTCAGCACCCTGCGATTGTTTCTGGCCGGGCGATTGGCGACCGCGGGTGAGTTGGCGGCCGTGTTCGCGGCGGTGTCGGTGACCTGCCGCGAATGGTCCGCTTTGGACAGTGAACTGGACGCCCGGACGCCGTCACCCGCTCAGCGGGAGGCTTCCCGGGCGCAGGGCCGGGCCACGCTCCGGGCGGGGAAGCGCGCCTGGCCGTCGCCGGTCGTCGACGATCTGGCGGCAGCGACTCCCCGGCCGCACCACGCGATCGTGCTCGGCGCGTTGACCGGGATCGCGGGTGGGAGTGCCGAGGGCGCTGCGCTGGCAGCCGCGTACTTGTCAGTGAGCGGACCGGCGAGCGCCGCGATCCGTTTGCTGGGCTTGGATCCCTTCGCTGTCAACGCCGCCGTGACCGCGCTGGCGGGCGAGATGCGTGGGGTGGCTACGCGTGCGGTGGCCGCGGTCGGGTTACCGTTGGGTGATCTTCCCGCGCCCGGCTCGCCGGGCCTGGACCTGTTGGCCGAGGCGCACGTGCGTCATCACAAGGAAGAGGTGCGTCTCTTTGCTAGCTGACCACACGCACACCCACCCGGTCACGTACGACCCGACGATGTCGGAACCCGACCGGTACGAGCCGGTCGCCGAGGAAGGCCGGGCGTTCCGGATCGGCATCGGCGGTCCGGTCGGCAGCGGCAAGACCGCGCTCGTCGCCGCGCTGTGCCGGGCGTTGGGCGACGAGTTGAACCTCGCGGTGGTGACCAACGACATCTACACCACTGAGGACGCCGACTTCCTGCGCCGGGCCGGTGTGCTGGACACCGACCGGATCGAGGCCGTGCAGACCGGATGCTGCCCGCACACCGCGATCCGCGACGACATCTCCGCCAACCTGGACGCGGTGGACACGCTCGAACACCGCCATCCCGGGCTGGACCTGGTGATCATCGAGAGCGGCGGGGACAACCTCACCGCGGTGTTCAGCCGGGGCCTGGTGGACCGCCAGGTGTTCGTGGTGGACGTGGCCGGCGGCGACAAGGTGCCGCGCAAGGGCGGGCCCGGGGTGACCACGGCGGACCTGTTGGTGATCAACAAGATCGACCTGGCGCCGCTGGTCGGCGCGGACCTGGACGTGATGACGTCGGACGCGGCCAGGATGCGTGGCCCGCTGCCGGTGATCGTTCAGTCCCTGGTGGAAACCCCGGACGCGCCCGAGGTCGCGTCGTGGGTCCGAGAACGCCTGAGATGAGGGCACACGCGCGGGTCGTCGCGGAGGTCGTCGACGGCCGGACGGTGTTGCGTGAGCTGCGATCCATGGCTCCGCTGACACTCGTTCCGCGTCGAGGCGTCCCCGGTGCGGTCCATCTGGTCTCCTCGGCGGCGGCCCCGCTCGGCGGCGACGACCTGGAGCTCTCCCTGGTCGCCGGTCCTGGCGCGACACTCCGGCTGGCCGGCGTGGCCGCGGCCCTGGTCCTGCCCGGCCCCACGCCGGCTGTGAGCCGGGTCACGGTCACCGTCGAAGCGGCCGAGAAGTCCACTGTGGAGTATCGGCCGGCGGCGACGGTCGTCACCGAACGCGCGTCCCACGAGGCGGTGTTCGTTGCGTCACTCGCGGCCGATGCCCGCTTGCTGGCAAGGGAAGTACTCGTCCTCGGCCGGGCCGGCGAGTCGCCCGGCCGGCTGGGCACGGTAACGATCGTTCACCGGTCCGGCGGGCCGGTGCTCAACCAGCGGCTGCGGGTCGGCGCGCTGGCCGCCAGTCCGGCTGTTCTCGCAGGTAGAAGGGTCCTTGCCACGTCCTTGCGGGTCGACGGCGACGAGCCCGTCGACACCGTCGCCCTGGACTGGGCCTCGCTCGTCCCGCTCGCCGGCGGGGGCTCACTGGCTACCGCCCTGGCCCATGACGCGGTCACGGCCGGGCGGCTACTCGATCAACTTGATCGATCAGGTTGATCGGTCAGGGTGACTCCGCGTGGGTGTAATCACCACGCCCGCTGTTTCTCTGGACCCCCCAACCCCGTAACGTCGTTGGGAACCAAGAAAACTAGGCGGAGGATGACTGGCATGACGGACGCCGACGTAACGTCCAACATCACGCTGAACCTGCCGGCGATGCGCGCGTCCTATGAGGGTGGCACGCTCGACGAGTCCGAGCTTCTGCCGAGCTGGCACGAGCAGCTCCAGTACTGGCTGGACCAGGCCGCCCGGTTGGGTGTGGTCGAGCCCAACGCCATGGTGCTGGCGACCGCGGACCCCACCGGCCGCCCGTCGTCACGGACCGTGCTCGCCAAGGGCCTCGACTCGCGGGGCGTCGTCTTCTTCACCAACTACACCTCCAGCAAGAGCCACGAGCTCTCCGCCACCCGCTACGCCTCCGCCACCTTCCCCTGGTACTCGCTGCAGCGCCAGGCGCACGTGCGCGGCACAGTCGAGAAGGTCGACCCCGCCGAGACCGCGGCCTACTGGGCCAGCCGGCCGCGGGAGTCCCAGCTCGGCGCGTGGGCGTCGCCGCAGTCCGTGGTGGTGTCCGGGCGGTCGGCCCTGGACTCCTCGCTGGCCAACATCCAGCGACAGTTCGCCGACGCCGACATGGTGCCCGTGCCGCCGCACTGGGGCGGCTGGCGGATCCGCCCCGAGGTGGTCGAGTTCTGGCAGGGCCGCCGCAACCGGATGCACGACCGGCTGCGCTACAAGCAGACCCGGGACGGGTGGAAGGTCGAGCGGCTCGGCCCGTGAGCCGGGACAACCCGCCCAAAGAGGTCTAGACCACGTGTACCCGCCGTGTTATTTTCGCCACGCAAGGTCGTGACGCGGCGGGGGCGCGACGCACGTCCACGACGGCCAACCCTGCAGGTCGGAAATCGTGGAAGGGGCAGCAATGCCTGCTACCCGGACAAAGCGCGGAATCGGAATCCTCGCTCTTGCCCTCAGCTCCATGTTGTTCTCCGTATTCGTCGCCGACGCGCACGGCTACACCACGGCTCCAGTGAGCCGGCAAATGTACTGCGCCGACGGCACGGTCACCAACTGCGGCGAAATCCAGTGGGAGCCGCAAAGCGTCGAAGGTCCCAAGAGCTTCCCGAAGGCGGGACCGCGGGACGGCACCATCTGCTCGGGCGGGTTGAGCCGGTTCAGCCAGCTCGACGACCCGCGCGGCGGCAAGTGGCCGACCGGGGCGGTGACCGCCGGCACCGCGACGTTCACCTGGCGGCTGACCGCCATGCACGCGACGACGTCGTTCCGGTATTTCATCACCAAGGACGGCTGGACCGGGACGAAACCGTTGACCCGGGCCGATCTCGAACCGCAGCCGTTCTTCACCAAGAACTGGAACGGCCGGCAGCCCGGATCGACGGTCACCGACACCGTCACCGTTCCCAGTGGAAAGACCGGCCGTCACCTGATTCTCGGTGTGTGGGATATCGCGGACACCGGAAACGCCTTCTATTCCTGTTCTGACGTGCGATTCTGACCACTGACGACCAGTAACCACTGGCTGGGAAACCCGTCCCGGCCAGTGGTTACTTGCCTTAAGCTAACGAGTTGTGAGTCTTCGTGACCTGGTCATGGACGTCCGGCCGCTGCGGGTCCCCGCGTACCGCAGGCTGTGGACGTCGACCGTCGTCACCGCCATCGGCAGCCAGCTGACCGCGGTCGCGGTGCCCAAGCAGGTGTACGACCTGACCGGCTCCTCCGGCTTCGTGGGCCTCACCGGCGCGGTCGCGTTGGTTCCCCTGCTGGTCTTCGGCATCTGGGGCGGGGCCATCGCGGACGTGATGGACCGCAGGAAACTTCTGTTGATCACCAACACCGGCATCGCGGTCAGCTCGGTCCTGCTCTGGGCGCAGGCGGCGACCGGCGTGCACTCGGTGTGGGTCGTGCTCGTGCTGCTCGGTCTGCAACAGTCGTTCTTCGCGATCAACATGCCCACCCGCAGCGCGGTGATCGCCCGGCTGGTCCCGACCGAGCTCATCCCCGCCGCCGCTGCCCTGGGGTCGACGGTGTTCACGTTCGGCGCGGTGATGGGGCCGTTGCTGGCCGGCGCGCTGCTGCCCGTCCTCGGGCTGTCCACTTTGTACCTGATCGACTCGGTGGCGCTGGTGCTCGCCCTGTGGGTGATCTGGCTGCTGCCGCCGCTGCCGCCACTGAGCGGGGTGGTGCGGCGCGCCGGCCTGCGGGACGTGTTGGACGGTTTCCGTTATCTGGTCACCCAGAAGGTGCTGCTCGCGTCCTACCTCGCGGACATCATCGCCATGGTGGCCGGGATGCCGCGCGCCTTGTTCCCGGAGATGGCGGAGCGCACGTTCGGCGACCCGCCCGGCGGTGGCGTCGCGCTGGGCTGGCTGTACGCGGCGATCCCGTTGGGCGCGATGCTGTGCGGGCTGTCCTCCGGCTGGATCTCCCGGATCACCCGGCACGGCGCCGGCGTGATCGTCGCGGTGCTGGTGTGGGGCCTCGCGGTGCTCGGTTTCGGCCTGGCCAACTCGGTCTGGCTGGCTGTGGTGTTCCTGGCCGTGGCCGGCGCGGCGGACATGGTCAGCGCGATCTACCGCACGGCGATCCTCCAGACCGCGGCCGAAGACGATATGCGCGGCCGGATGCAGGGCGTGTTCACGGTTGTTGTCGCCGGTGGCCCACGCCTGGCGGACGTGGCGCACGGCTGGACGGCCGCGGCCGCGGGGACGACGGTGGCGGCCGCGGGCGGAGGGATCCTGGTGATCGTGCTGACCATCGCGTGGGTGGTGGTGATCCCGGTGTTCTGGCGATACCGCGCGGTGCCGTCGGACGCCGAGCCGGTGTCGTGACGTCGCCCCCTCAGTGATGGGCGTTGTCGGTGCCCTGGCCGGTTGGGTTCGACCAGGCCGGTTTCGTAGGCGTAGGCCACGGCCTGCGCCCGGCTGGTCAGGTGGAGTTTGTTCATCGCGCGGTAGAGGTGCGTCTTCACCGTGGCCTCGGCGAGCGTCAGGCGAGTGGCGATCGCGGTGTTGGACAGGCCGCGCGCGACCAGATGCAGCACGTCCCGTTCGCGGGCGGTGAGGGATTTCAGGTCGACGTCGCAGGGTGCCGCGTCCGGTGTGCGGTCCTTGGTGAACACCTGGATGAGCCGCTGGGTGATGCTGGGCGTGAACGGCATGTCCCCGGCGGCGAGCTCCACCGCCTCCTCACCTGTCGACCCGCTGTGCCCGTTGCCGCTGTTCGTTCGCCAACTGCTGGCTGAGCGCGGCCAACCGTTCGTTGCAACGCAAAACCAGTGAGCACCAACGCGGAAACCAGATCCCGAACCCAGGGATCGATCCGCCCAGCAACCACAACGGCACGACCAACCCCCTGCCGCACCCACCCCGCCGTCACCACCAAAGCGTAAGCAGTCGCGTGCCCCGTGGCAGGAACAGGACACGCAATCGCCAATCCGCAGGACACCGGGCGCGGTCCGCGTAGCGTCGCGCTGTGGCAGTTTTGCGCTGGGGGTGGATGCTGGGGCCATTGCTGGTTGTCGCCGTGCTCGTTTCGGCGTGTACGAAGGAGGTGCCCGGTGTGGCCGTGCCGGGTTCGAAATCCGTTGCGGTCTGCGACGACGTGGTGGTTCTGCTGATTCAGGTGTCGCTGGGCATGGCGGCGACGGATGTGGCGCCGACTCGGTTGGACGCTGCTCAGCGGGCCGGGAAAGCCTTTGCGGACTCGCTGCCGCCGAAAACCCAACTTGGGTTGATCTCGTTCAGCGCAACCGCGGTGACCCAGGTGGCACCGACAACCGATCGCGGCAGTGTCAAAACCGCCCTCGACAGGCTGATGCTGAACGCGGGGAATGCCACCGGTGAAGGAATCCTGACAGCGGTGCAGGCGATCGACGCTCTCCGCGACATCGGTCTGGCGCCCGGATCGAAACGGATCATCCTGGTACAAGGCAGCAGGCAGTCAGTGCCGGCTGGGCTGGACGATCCCCGAGGCGCATACCCGGCGGCCCGGGAAGCCAACCTGCGCCACATCCCGATCTCCGCCATCGCCCTGGGCACCGCCCAGGGCAAGATCGAGATCGAACCGGACAACGGCGGGCCGACCCCTGTTCCGGTACCGGTCGACCAGACCTCGTTGCGTGAGATCGCGAAACTCTCCGGCGGAAGTTTCCACACCGCAACCAATCTCGCCGAGCTGACCGGGGCCTTTGCGGAGCTGACCTGCCATCGGTGAGGACCGTGTCCGGTAAGTCATCTCAGCCGGAGCGCGATCGCCGGGACGGTTATGTGTCGCCTTTTTCCCAGTAGATGTCGAGGCGGGCGATGGCTTCCTTTCGGGTTAGTTGGGCTACCGCGGATTCGGTGAGGCCTACTCGGGTGAGGAGGAGGTGGACCAGGTCCACCGGGAGGGCGTCCGGGCGGGGTTTGGCTACGCCGCGGTCGGGTTTCTCGCCTTCTTGCACGCAGGCCCAGAAGGTGTCGTTGTCCACGTCCAGTTGGTCGGTGAGGATGTGGTTCCAGAGGTTGGGGCCGTAGGTGGGTCGGCGGGAGACTCGGGTGCGCAGCACGCGTCCGTCGGGCAGGCCGAGTTCGTAGGTGATCCGGGTGCCTTCGCGCACGCTGATCCAGCCTTCGACCTGACAGAACCGATCGTGGTCAGCCGGGGTGGGATCGTCGTTCACTCGGTCGCTCCGACCAGCCACGCGCGCAGTTGGGTGTCGTCGCTGAGGCCGATGAGCTGGACCAGTCCCCAGTTGTCGCGGTGGTTGGGGGTGTCCAGCAGGCGGTCCTGCCAGTCCTGCGCGTACTCGCGTAAAGAGGTGATCATCTCGGTGATCGCGTCGTCGAAGGTGGCTCCGTCGGCGGCGACCGGGAGACCGGGGATGAAGACCGACCAGCCGTCGGGCTCGGCGACCACGTGCGCCCGCGGTTGGTTCATCGTCATCAGGACCTGGTGCAGGCGAACGACATCGACCACCGCTGTCCGCGCGTGGTCACGCCGGATCGTGGCCACGCGCCCTTTCTCCGCCGCGTCAAGGATGTCCTTGAGATGCGTGCGGGCGTCGGTGTAACTGTCGAAGTGCATGACGTCCCCTCTTCTCGCTCGGTTCCAGTGTCCCGAACCGGGTGAGGTACGTCAAGTACTTCACGTACTTGTTGGAGTTATGCCCCATCGGGCGGTCCAGGTCGCCCCTGGTGCCAACACGATCAGGCCGGTTCCGGAGTTCAGGGCGTCCGGCGGGCAGGTCATCGGCTCGATCGCGACCGCCCGCCCGCGCCCGGGGAACTCGTCCGGCGTGAACACCTGGACCCAGCCGAAGTCCGGGTCGGCCCAGAGTTCCACACCGTCCGCCGGCCCGGTCAGCCTGTGCCGCACCAGCCCGTCCGGACCCGGCACGCAGCCGCCGAACGGCGTGTCCAGGTGGACTCCGGACAACGGCCGTGGGGAGCGGAAGTCGTACTCGGTGCCGTCGACGGGCACTGCCGGGCCGTTGGGGATCATCGTCGACGGATCCAACGGCAGCACAGTCGAAGCGGCCAGTTGGAGGACGCACGAATCGGTCGAAGCGTTGCCCGCGCGGGGATACGGATGCGTACCCACGCCGAACGGGGTGGGCTGCGAGCCGACGTTCTCCACCCAGTGGGTCACGGTGAGCCCGTCGTCGCCCACGGCGTACTCGATGGTGGTGCTCAGTTCGACCGGCCACCCGGCCTGCGGGGCGATCACGACGTTGAGCGAGACCGTCGACGCGGTACGCTCCACCACCGTCCACTGTAGACGTCGGACCAGGCCGTGAATGGCGTTCCCCCGCGCCGGCTCGGTGATGTCCAACTGCTGGGTGGACCCGGCCAACGTCCACCGCCCGCCCGCGGTCCGGTTCGGCCACGGCACCAGCACCATGCCCGCGCCGAGCGGCGGGGCCTCGTCGGCGCCGAACGTCTCGCCGTAGGGGACGCCGTCGACCTCGAACGATCGCAGCCCCGCGCCGGTCGCGGTGACGACCGCCCGTGCGTTACCGTGCATGATCTCAAGGCTCATCCTCACACAGTAGCGTGCTAGCGTGTGAAATATGGCGAAGACGCTGGTGAAGCGGGCGTTCAAGTACCGCTTCACCCCGACGGTGCAACAGGAGCGGGAACTGTTGCGCACCTTCGGCTGCGTCCGCCACGTCTACAACATGGCCCTCGAAGCCCGCACCGCCGCGTGGTACCGCGAGCGACGGCGGGTGACCTACGCCGAGACCTCCGCCCTGCTGACCGAGTGGAAGACCACCGACGAGCTGGCGTTCCTCAACGAGGTGTCCAGCGTGCCGTTGCAGCAGTGCCTGCGGCACTTGCAGAAGGCGTTCACCAGCTTCTGGGAGAAACGCGCGCGGTACCCGAGGTACAAGTCCCGCAAGCGTGGGAAGGCCACGGCGGAGTACACGCGCTCGGCGTTCCGTTACCGGGACGGGCAGCTCACTCTGGCGAAGATGGCCGAGCCCTTGGCGATCGTCTGGTCCCGGCCGCTGCCGCCGGGGGCGCGGCCGGCCACGGTGACCGTGTCGCGGGACCCGGCCGGTCGCTGGTTTGTGGCTCTGCTGGTGGAAACCAGCGTCGGGCACCTGCCGGCCGGCGAGGCCGAGGTGGGGGTGGACGCCGGCCTGACCGCCTTCGTGACGCTGTCGACCGGCGAGAAGGTCACGAGTCCGCGCGAGAACGAAGACCGGGCGCGGCTCGCTGTCGCGCGAAGAAGTCTGGCGCGTAAGCAGAAAGGCTCCCGAAACCAGGCGAAGGCACGGCGGCGGGTCGCCCGGATCCTCGCCCGGATCGGCGACCGGCGCCGGGATTTCCTGCACAAGCTGAGTACTCGACTCGTCCGTGAGAACCAAACGATCGTGATCGAGGACCTGAACGTACGCGAACTGCGGTCGATGCTTGAGTACAAGACCCAGTGGTACGGCCGCCGGCTCGTGGTGGTCGACCGCTGGTATCCCAGTACGAGAACCTGCTCGGAGTGCGGGTTGCTGCTCGACCGCCTCCCGGCGCACGTCCGCGGATGGACGTGCCGGCGATGTGGCGCCAAGCATGATCGCGACGTGAACGCCGCGAAAGCGATTCTGGCCGCCGGACGGGCGGTCACGGCCTGCGGAGCCGGAGTAAGACCACCCCGGCACTAGTCGGCAAGGCATCCGGCGCAACCTCCCCCACGGGGCGGCGGAAACAGGAACTTCCCAGCTCACACCGGGGAGAACGTCAAGAATGCGCCTATCGGCGGGTGGTACGACGGTTCGCCAGCGGCGACGCTGAGTCACGGGGGAACCCTGCGATTGGAAGGAACCCGAATATGATCAGGCGTGTACTTGGCACGCTGTTCGCCGCACTCTCCGTCGGCGCGATGGCAGCCGCGCCGGCCGACGCCGTGCAAGCGGCCGACTTCACCGGGATCGTGGCGCTGAGCAACTGTTCCGGCTCGGTGGTGAAGCCGCCGCAGGCCCTGGACTCCGACCCGGCACTGGTGATGTCCAACGGGCACTGCGTGAAGTTGATGGGCGCCAACGAGGTGATCAGAAACCAGTCCTCGAGCCGGACCTTCACGCTGTTGAGCGGCCCCAACGCGTCGACGCTCGGCACCTTGCGCGCCACCAAGATCTCGTACGCGACGATGCACGGCACCGATGTCTCCTTCTACCAGCTCAACCAGACGTACGCGCAGATCAGGCAGCGGTTCCCGCAGTTCCGCCCGCTGGTGCTGAGCACGACGCACCCGACCCAGGGCGCGGGTATCCAGGTGGTGTCCGGTTTCTGGAAGCGGATCTGGACGTGCAACGTGGACGGGTTCGTCTTCCAGCTCAAGGAGGACGTGTGGACCTGGAACGACTCGGTCCGCTACACCGCGGCCTGTGACACGATCGGCGGCACGTCCGGGTCGCCGGTGGTCGACGGCACCGGCAAGGTCGTCGCGATCAACAACACCGGCAACGAGGACGGCCAGCGCTGCACCTTGAACAACCCGTGTGAGGTCAGCCAGAACGGCCAGGTCACCGTGCGCCAGGGGATCAACTACAGCGAGGAGATCTTCCAGATCTCGGCGTGCATCGGCGCCGGGAACCAGTTCACCCTGACCTTGCCTGGGTGCACCCTACCCAGGTAGAACCAAGGGGCCCCCTCGTGTGCACGAGGGGGCCCATTTAGGTCTTGCGGGTAGTAGACCAGTCTGTATAGTAACTTCGTGCCCAAGAAGACCGACACCCGCGAGCGGGTGCTGCGCACCGCGGCTGTCCTGTTCCGCACCCAGGGATACCACGCCACCGGCCTCAACCAGGTCCTCGCCGAGGGCGGTGCCCCGAAGGGCTCGCTGTACTTCCACTTCCCCGGCGGCAAGGAGCAGCTGGCGGTCGAGTCGCTGCGGCTGTCGGCGGCGGAGTTCCAGGCCGAGCTCCGCGCGGCCGGGTCGATCGAAGCCGCGCTGGAGGCGCTCGCCCAGCTACTGGTGGCGTCCGACTTCCGGGAAGGCTGCCCGATCGCGACGGTCGCGCTCGACGTCGTCAACGAGAACGACCAGATCCGTCAGGCGTGCGCCGAGGCGTACGCCGGCTGGACCGACCTGATCATGGAGTTCCTTACCCGCCAACGAGTTCCGGGCGCAGCCGACCTGGCGACCGTGGTGCTCGCGGCGATCGAGGGCGCGTTGCTGTTGGCCAGGACGCGCCGGGACCTGACGCCGTTACGTCAGGTCGCGGCCCACATCCAGACGTTGCTTCCAAAGGAGTGACCATGCGCGTTCACCATCTGAACTGCGGCACGATGCGTCCGTTGGGCGGCAGGCTGCTCGACGGTTCGTCCGGGTACCTGGGGCGCGGCCGGATGGTCTGCCACTGCCTGCTCGTCGAAACCGAGTCCGACGGTCTGGTCCTGGTGGACTCCGGGCTTGGTGTGGCGGACGTGACGAACCCGCGCGGCTCCCTCCCGACGCAGTTCATGCTGCTCACGAACCCCGTGCGGGACATCGAGGAAACGGCTGTGCGCCAGGTGATCCGGCTCGGGTACAAACCCGAGGACGTGCGGCACATCCTGCTCACCCACATGGACCTGGACCACGCCGGCGGGGTGCGCGACTTCCCGAACGCCAAGGTGCACGTGTACGCCGAGGAGTTGCGTAACGCCCAGGCGCAGGCCAATGCGGCGGACCGGATGCGGTTCCGCACGGTCCAGTGGTCGGAGGCGGACTTCGAGACGTACGAAGCCGATGGCGACGCCTGGTTCGGGTTCGAGGCGGTCCGCAACCTCAAGGGCCTGCCGCCCGAGATCCTGATCGTGCCACTGGCCGGGCACACCAAGGGGCACGCCGGAATCGCGGTCGACACCGGGGAGAAATGGTTGCTGCACTGCGGCGACGCCTATTTCTTCCGTGGCGAGATGAATCCGGCCCAGCCGCACTGCACACCGCTGCTGCGGGTGTTTCAGAACGTGGTGCAGACCGACCGCGGCCGCCGGCTCGCCAATCAGGACCGGCTTCGGTCGCTGGTCCGGGAGCACGGGGACCGGGTCGAGGTGTTCAGCGCGCACGACTCGGCCGAGCTGGCTCGGTACTGATCGGAGATATGACCGATTTCAGTCCGTTCTGGACATGGTGCTGGACAGCGCTCGGGGCACCCGTCCTGACCTGCGGGCTCGTGATGTTCTGGCCGAAAGTACGGCGCCGACGTGGAGACTTCCCTAGTACGGTGTCCCATCGTGACAGTGACAAACCAGCCCCCTGCGGGGGCTCCCACCCCCACCGCCGCTATCACGGGTGGATACGTCGTTCCGGTCAAAGGTGACCCCATCGCGGGCGGCACCGTGCTGGTCGAGAACGGGAAGATCGTCGCGGTGGGCGCGGACGCGGACGTGGACGTCCCCGACGACGCCGAGATCGTCGACGCGGCGGGGCTGTGGGTCCTGCCGGGGTTCGTGGAGGCGCACGGCCATGCCGGCGTCGGTGAGGAGGGCATCGGCTGGGAAGGCCGGGACTACAACGAGATGACCGACCCGAACGGCGCCCGGCTGCGGGCGGTCGACGGGATCAACCCGGACGACCAGGGCTTCCGCGACGCCTTGGCGGGCGGCGTCACGACCATGGTCTGCAAACCGGGCTCGGGCAACCCGATCGGCGGGCAGACGGCGGCCGTGAAGATGTGGGGCCGGACCGTGGAGGACATTCTCCTCAAGGCCCCGTGCAGCATGAAGAGCGCGCTGGGGGAGAACCCGAAGCGGGTGTACGGCGAGCAGAAGAAACTCCCGTCGACCCGGCTGGGGGTCGCCGCGGTCATCCGGGACGCCTTCGTCAAGACCCAGGACTACCTCGCCAAACGCGCGAACGCCGCTGAAGAGGGAAAGCCGTTCGAGCGGGACACCACCCTTGAGGGCCTCGCGCTGGTCCTCGACGGCACCATCCCGTGGTGTCAGCACAGCCACCGCGCCGACGACATCGTGACAGCCATCAGGCTCGCGGACGAGTTCGGCTACAAACTGGTGGTCAACCACGGCACCGAGGGGCACCTGATCGCGGACACCCTGGCCGAACGGGACATCCCGGTGATCATCGGCCCGTTGTTCACCAGCCGCTCGAAGGTGGAGGTGAACCGTCGGTCGTTGCGCAACCCGGGCATTCTGGCCAGGGCCGGGGTGAAGATCGCGATCACCACCGACCACCCGGTTGTCCCGATCGACTTCCTGGTGCACCAGGCGACCCTGTCGGTGAAGGAGGGCCTGGACACCGACACGGCACTGCGGTCGATCACCCTCAACCCGGCCGAGATCCTGGGGCTGGACGACCGGGTCGGCGCGCTGGCGCCGGGGCTCGACGCGGACATCGTGCTGTGGTCGGGGGATCCGCTGGACGTGATGAGCCGGGCGCTGCGGGTCTTCGTCGAGGGCGAAGAGGTGTACCACTTCGACGAGGCCACCGGCGAAGGGGTCACCAAGAGCCCCTGGTACAGCGAGTAGGGCACGGGTCGGGCTGGGCACAGCCCGACCCGAACCTCACACCGTGCGCAGTTCCCTGGCGATGACCATTCGCTGGATCTGGTTGGTGCCCTCGAAGATCTGCGGCACCTTGGCCTCCCGCATGTACCGCTCCACCGGGAAGTCCTTTGTGTACCCGGCGCCACCGAGGACCTGGACCGCGTCCGTGGTCACCTTCATGGCCGCGTCGGTCGCGACCAGCTTGGCCACCGACGACTGGCGTTTGAACGGCATGCCGCGGTCGCGTCGGCGGGCCGCGTCCAGGTAGGTGGCGCGGGCCGAGTCGACCGCCGCGGCCATGTCCGCGAGCAGGAACTCCAGGCCCTGGAACTCGATGATGGGTTTGCCGAACTGGCTGCGTTGCTTGGCGTACGCCACCGCTTCGTCCAGAGCGGCCTGCGCCAGCCCGACCGCGCACGCGGCGATCCCCAGCCGGCCGGAGCTCAACGCGGTCAACGCGAGCTTCAGGCCGTCGCCCTCGGCGCCGATGCGGCGGGTCGCCGGGACCCGGGCGCCGTCGAAGATCATCTGGGTGGTGGTCGACCCGGTCATGCCCATCTTGCGTTCCGGCGCGCCGGCCGTCAGGCCAGGGGTGTCCGCGGGCACGAGGAGGCAGCTGACACCCCGGCCGCCGTCCGGCGACGTACGGACCATCGTGGTGTAGAAGTCCGCCTCACCGCCGTGCGTGATCCACGCCTTCGTGCCGGTCACGACGTAGTCCGTGCCGTCCTTCGTGGCCCGCGTGACCAGGGCCGCGGCGTCGGAACCCGCGCCCGTCTCGGACAGGGCGTACGCCCCGAGCAGGTCGCCGCCGAGCATGCCGGGCAGCCACTCGGCGCGCTGTTCGTCAGTGCCGTGTTCGGCCAGCGCGTAGCAGGACATGGTGTGCACGGACAGGCCGACGCCGACGGTCAGCCAGGCGGCCGCGATCTCCTCAAGGACCTGTAGGTACACCTCGTAGCCGACGCCGCCGCCGCCGCCGTACCGCTCCGGGTAGGGCAGGCCGAGCAGGCCGCTTCGGCCGAGCAGCCGGAACTGTTCACGGGGGAAACGCTCCTTTTCCTCGTACTCGCCGGCCAGCGGGGCGAGTTCCTGGGTGGCGATGTCCCGGGCCAAGGCGATGAGGTCCTCCGCCTCGGTGTCCGGGAGCAGACGTTCGACTGTCATCGCGGGTTCTCCGTCATCAACAGTGCTGAAGGACCAGGTCACATTACTATTCCCGGCGTGATCGTCGTCGGTGGTGAAGCTCTGGTGGACCTGGTGCCGTCGAAGGTCGAGCCCGGGTCCTTGCGGCCCGCGCTCGGCGGCGGGCCCTACAACGTCGCGGTGGCGGCCGGGCGGCTCGGTGTGCCGACCGCGTTCCTGTCAAGGATCTCCGAAGACGACTTCGGCGACCGGCTGGTCCAGCGGCTGGTCGACTCCACTGTGGACATCACGTACGTGCAGCGCGGGCCCGAGCCGACCACGCTGGCGGTGGCCGGGATCGGCCCGGACGGCGGCGCCAGGTACACGTTCTACGCCGAGGGCACGGCCGACCGGCTGTTCCGCGCCCCCGAGGTGCTGCCGGCCATGTCGATCCTGTCGCTGGGCACGTTGTCCCTGGTCCTGGAGCCGGGCGCGAGCGCGTACGAGGACGTGATGCGTCGCGCGAACGTGCTGACGGTGCTCGACCCGAACATCCGGCCGGTGCTGATCGCCGACCCGGCCGCCTACCGGGCCCGGTTCAAGCGGTGGCTGCCGGATGTGGGGTTGCTGAAGCTGTCCGAGGAGGACGCCGCCTGGATCGCCGAGGGCGACCCGGTCGAGGCCGCGATGGCGTGGCCCTGCCCGACCGTGATCACGCGGGGTGGCGCCGGGCTGAGCGTTGTCACCGGTGCGGGTGAACTTGTCGAAGTTCCGGCGGCGCCCACGACGGTGGTGGACACGATCGGCGCGGGCGACACCGTGCACGGCGCACTGCTGGCGTGGCTGCATACAGAAGACATCAAGTCGGTCGAACAACTGCGCGGGCTGGATGCAAACTCCTGGCGGGAAGCGTTGCGATACGCCGGGGCCGCGGCGGCGATAACCGTGTCCCGCGCGGGTGCCGAACCGCCGTTCGCGGCCGAACTCGTGATCGGCATCTGAATCGTTCTGTGAATCGATGTGAGAAGCGTCCCACCAGCGTGTCTTACCTTACGCCGCACTGTGCGATTCGCGTTCGGCGCACTAGCGTTGGTGCTTGACAGGACCCCAATGGGGCGGTGCTGCGGTGCGGCGATCATCACGACCGGTACGCACGTGGCCTGATCCGCCAGATCCACCGCCCTGACCGATCGGGAGAGGGACGTTCATGCCCGACGCGACGACCGCGCCGCAATCCGGTACCCGTACCGTCGCGCTTCACCACGACAACGGTGAGCTCGAGATGGCGGTGGTACCCGCCAGCGAAGGCTCCGACGGAATCGAGCTCGGCAAACTGCTCGCGAAGACCGGGATGGTCACGCTGGACCCCGGCTTCGTCAACACCGCCTCGTGCTCGTCGGAGATCACATACATCGACGGTGACGCGGGCATCCTGCGCTACCGCGGCTACCCCATCGAGCAGCTGGCCGAGCGTTCCACGTTCATCGAGGTCAGCTACCTGCTGATCTACGGCGAGCTGCCGAGCGAGGCGCAGCTCGCCGACTTCACGTCCAAGATCAACCGGCACACGCTGCTGCACGAGGACCTCAAGCGGTTCTTCGACGGCTTCCCGCGGGACGCGCACCCGATGCCGGTGCTGTCCTCCGCGGTGTCCGCGCTCTCCACGTTCTACCCGGAGACGCTCCGGCCGGTCACCGACAACCTGACCGAGATCGCCACCATCCGGCTGCTGGCCAAGCTGCCGACCATCGCGGCGTACGCCTACAAGAAGTCGGTCGGCCAGCCGTTCCTCTACCCGGACAACTCGCTCGGCCTGGTGGAGAACTTCCTGCGGATGACGTTCGGCTTCCCGGCCGAGCCGTACACCGTGGACCCGGACCTGGCCCGCGCGCTCGACCTGCTGTTCATCCTGCACGCCGACCACGAGCAGAACTGCTCCACGTCCACCGTGCGGCTGGTCGGCTCGTCCGAGGCGAACCTGTTCGCGTCGATCTCGGCCGGTATCAACGCCCTGTTCGGCCCGCTGCACGGCGGCGCGAACAGCGCGGTCCTGGAGATGCTCGAGGGCATCCGGGACTCCGGCGGCGACGTCGACACCTTTGTCAAGAAGGTGAAGAACAAGGAGGACGGGGTCAAGCTGATGGGCTTCGGCCACCGGGTCTACAAGAACTACGACCCGCGGGCCGCGATCATCAAGAAGACCGCGGACGAGATCCTCGGCAAGCTCGGCGGCGACGACAGCCTGCTGGAGATCGCCAAGAAGCTCGAAGAGCACGCGCTGGCCGACGAGTACTTCATCTCCCGCAAGCTCTACCCGAACGTGGACTTCTACACCGGGTTGATCTACCGGGCGATGGGCTTCCCGACGAAGTTCTTCACGGTGCTGTTCGCGCTCGGCCGGCTGCCCGGCTGGATCGCGCACTGGCGGGAGATGACGCACGACCCGGCCACCAAGATCGGCCGGCCCCGCCAGGTCTACATCGGACCGAAAGAGCGGGACTTCGTGCCGATGGGCGACCGTTAGGTCCTCGTGAGTGGTTTGGTGGGTTGGAACGCGCCAAACCACTCACGAGGTGAGGCCGATGGCGTCCCGTAGGCGGACGCGGCTTCCGGTGCGCAGCACCGCGTTGCGGTAGATCCGGCCGCCGATCCAGGCCACCAGGGCGATTCCGCCGAGGGTGAGCAGGATCGCCGCCACCTGCAACCAGATCGGGGCCACGCCGAGCGCGGTCAGGCCGGGCATCAGGATCGGCGCGAACGGCGGCAGCATCGCCATCACCGTGGTGAGCGTGCCGGAGCTGTTGCCGATCAGCAGGTTGATGCTGAAGATGAAGCCGATCACGATCACCAGGAGGACCGGGGTGAGCACGCCCTGGGCGTCCTCCTGGCGGGACACGAGTGAGCCGACCGCGGCGAAGATGGTGGCGTAGAAGAAGAATCCCAGCAGATACCACAGCACGCCGGTGAGTAGCCCGCCGACCGCGGCGCCGCTGATGGTGAGCACCCCGCTGGCCGTCCCGACGATCAGCCCGACCAGGCCGATGGCCGTGAACTGGACCAGCCCGACCAGTCCGAGCCCGAGTACCTTGCCGCTGAGCAGCTGCCACGGCCGCAGGGTGGCGAGCAGGATTTCCACCACCCGGCTGGACTTCTCCTCGATCACGCCCTGCGCGACGGTCTGGCCGTAGATCATCAACGCCATGTAGAGCAGGATCGCGATCACCAGGCCGATGCCGAGGCGTTGGCCGTTCTCCCCGCTCTTCGGGTCCAGCGGGACGACCGTCACGTGCTGCTGGGCGGCGGCGGCCATGGCGCTCTTGTAGTCGAACGTCCGAGGGTCCACGTCCTGCAGGCCGCTGGCCAGCGCCGCGCTGAGACTCTGCTCCCGGACCAGGGAGTTGAGCGTGCTCAACAGTTCGGGGCCGAGCTTGCCGGGGTCCTTGACCGCGACGCTGAGCGAACCGACCGGGCCGTACACGGACGCGTCCAGGTTGCCGCCGCGCACCTTCTGGTCGCCCTCGGCCTGGTCGGCGATCTCGACGATCTGCACGTTGCTGTTGAGGGCGCGGACGGACGCCTGGATCTGCGGCCCCAGCGCGGTCGCCTGGCCGGTCAGCCCGACCTTGCTCGTCCCCTTGCCGCCGATGGATCCGCTCTGCAGCAGCATGAACACACCGAGCACCAGAATGGACACCACGGTGCTGATCAGAAACGCCCGGGTGCGCAGCCGGGTGTTCAGCTCCCGGCCGGCCACCAGGAGCACTGCATGCATCGGCCTCACGCCTGGGGTCATCTTGGTGCTCAACGGACGTTCCCCTCATGCACGACATTCCGGAACAGTTCGGTGAGCGCCAGCCTACGTCGGCTGAATTCTCGCACCGGCCCGGTGGCCAGTGCCTTGGCCAGGATCTCCTGGTCGTCCACCCAGTCCTCGACCCGGAGCGCCACCCGGCCATCCTCTTCGGACATCACGGTGACGCCGGTGATGTCGGCCGCCCACCCGAGCGGCGCGGCGGGCGCGTGCACCACTAACTCCGTTGGCGCGCCGGAACGCAGTTCGTCCACGGTCCCGCAGGCGACCATTTTCCCCTTGTTCACGATCCCGACCCGGTCGCAGAGCCGTTCGACCAGGTCGAGCTGGTGGCTGGAGAACACCACCGGGATGCCGGCCGCGGTCTTCTCCTTGAGTACCTGGCTCATCACGTCCACCGCGACCGGGTCGAGCCCGGAGAACGGCTCGTCCAGCACCAGCACGTCCGGGGCGTGCACGAGCGCGGCGGCCAGCTGGACGCGTTGCTGGTTGCCCAGGCTGAGCTTCTGCACCTCGTCGGTCCGCCGGGCGCGCAGGTCCAGCCGGGTGATCCACTCCTCGGCCGCGCGGTGCGCGTCGCCGGTGGCCAAGCCGTGCAGCTTGGCCAGGTAGACCAGCTGGTCCAGTACCTTCATCTTCGGGTACAGGCCGCGTTCCTCAGGCATGTACCCGAATCTGCGCCGCATGTCGAGTGTGATCGGCTGACCGCCCCAGCGCACTTCGCCCGCGTCGGCGGCGAGCACACCGAGGGCGATGCGCATGGTGGTCGTCTTGCCGGCGCCGTTGCTGCCGACGAACCCGAACAGTTCACCCGGCCGGACCTCGAACGTCATGTCCGACAGGGCGACGACGTCGCCATAGCGCTTGGAGACGCTGTCGATCTCCAGTCCCGCTTGAGGCACTATCGATCCTTCCTCGCCGCACGTGTCCCCACGAGTATCCAGGCTGCTCCGCCGGGCCCGCGCGGCGGATGTCTCGACTCGGTCACTTTGCCGCGAACAGCACGTGCGTCGGCTTAGATTCGGCCAATGATCCAGGACGGACCATCAGAGCAATGGATCGCGCAGTACGACGAGACGCTCAAACAGGCCGCGGCCGACGCCCAGGCGACCGACCTGGCGCTGCGGCAGGTCGGCGGGGCGGCGACGTCACCGGACGGTGAGGTCGTGGTCCGGGTGAACGCCAGTGGCGCCACCACGGACCTGGTGCTCCGCCCTGGCGTGCGGGGGCTGGAGCCGGAACAGCTGGCCCGGCTGATCCTCCGGACCACCCAGCAGGCCCAGGCCGACGTGGGCCAGAAGGTCGTCGAGACCATGCGCGAGTTCCTCGGCGAGGGTGACGCCCTCGAGTTCGTGAAGAGCCAGGTGCCCGTTGTGCCCGAGCCGGTCGAGGAACCGATCGGCCGGCGCGACGACCGCGCCGACGACGACTACTTCGACAATCCACCTGACTTGATCAAGTAGGGGGTGCTGATGTCTGAATCCTTCGACTTACGGATAGACCAGCTGCTCAAGCACGCGGACACGGTGGCCGGCCTGGCCAACGACGCGCGCGCGGCGGCCACGGCCGCGCAGGCGGCGTTGAGCGGTGACGCGTTCGGCGTCATCGGCCAGTTCCTCGCGGCGTTGCTGCTCCAGGCGACGGGCGAGGCCAAGAACGGCATGACCAAGGCGGCACAGACCATTTCGGACGTCAACACCGGCCTGTTGTCGACCGTCAAGGCGTACCAGGACACCGACAACAAGCACGCGAACGTGTTCGGCCGCATCAAAGGGGGGTCGGAGTGACCACCACGCCCACAGCCCAGCAGAGCGGTACGCGCCTGCTGCCGGACATCAAGAGCACGGTCGCGGCGATCGAGAGCGGCGACTGGATGTCCGCGGCCGGCGGGATCGCGCAGACCGCGCTCGACGTGATCGGGATCTCGGCCGACCCGCTCGGCGCGATCTCCAGCGCCGGCTTCGGCTGGGCCGTGCAGCACGTGTCGTTCCTGCGCCAGCCGTTCGACATGCTGTTCGGCAACCCGGAGTCGATCAAGTCGAACGCGGCGAACTGGACCAACGCGGGCACGCAGCTGGCCACCACCGCCCAGCGCTACCGGGAGACGTCGGTCGCGCAGACGTCGAACTGGACCGGCGCGTCGGCCGACGCCTACCGCGCGACCAGCGCGAACCACGCGGACGGCATCGAGGGGATCGCCCAGGCGGGCAAGGGCCTGTCGGCCGCGATCACCGGCGCCGGCCAGCTGGTGGCGGAGATCCGCAAGCTGGTGATGGACCTGATCTCGAAGGCCGTCAACAAGATCATCATGCAGATCATCCAGGCGTTGTCCACGTCGTGGTGTTCGTTCGGCGCCAGCATCGCCATGGCGATCGTGAACATCGTGCAGACGGCCGTGTCCACCGCCCAGAAGCTGCTCGGCGAGCTGGTGAAACTGTTGCAGTCACTGCAGAAGGTCTTCCAGCTGGTGGTGAAGCTCGTGCAGATCTTCAAGACCGTCAAGGCGGCGATCGAACAGTTGGGGAACCAGGCCAAAGGCGGCCCAGTTCCCGCGAAAGCCTGACGGCTTCCGCGTCGACGAGCCCGATCCGGGTCCGGCGGTGCAGCACGTCGTCGACGTCCAGTGCGCCCTCGTGCTCGACGGCCCAGGCGACCTCGGCCATGGTCAGCTGTGGATGCAGCTGCTCGGGGTCGCCCTGGGCCACCGCGACGGCTTCGGTGCCGTACTTGGCGACCAGTCGGGCGGGCGCGTCGAGCCGGGCCAGCTCGGCGCGCGACGCGGCGCCGACGAGCGGGATTTTGTCGGTCCGGGAAGGGCTTGTGACCAAGCCGGTCGCGTCCACGGCGTCGGCGGCCATCCGGCGGTACGTCGTGAGCTTGCCGCCGACGATCGTCAGCACGCCGTTGGGCGCGGTCAGCACGGCGTGCTTGCGGGACAGATCGGCGCTGGCCCCGTCTGCCTCCAACAGCGGTCGCAGGCCCGCGTACGTGCCGATGACGTCGTCGTTGGTGAGTCTCCGCTCCAGCACCGAGGACGCCACGTCCAACAGGAAGTCCACATCGGACTGTGGCGCGGTCGGCACGTCCGGGATCTCGTCGACCGGCTCGTCCGTCAAGCCGACGTAGACGCGGCCGTCGACCTGCGGCAGCACGATGACGAACCGGTTGCTGGTGCCCGGGATCGGCACGGTCAGCGAGGTGCCGGTGAAGCCGTCGCCGGCGATGACCACGTGCGAGCCCCGTGACGGCCGGAGTTTCACCGACGGCACAAGGCTTCCGGCCCACACACCGGTCGCGTTGACGACCCGCCGGGCCTGGATCTCGAACTGCTCGCCGGTGATCGTGTCCAGGACCTGGGCGCTGTTCCGCTCAAGGCCAAGAGCTTTCGCGCGGGTGATGATCCGCGCGCCCATACCGGCGGCGGTCCGCGCCAGCGCGACGACGAACCGTGCGTCGTCGATCAGTTGACCGTCGTACGACAGCAGCCCGCCGCGCAGGCCGTCCCGCTTCAGCATCGGCGCCAGCGCAAGGGCTTCGGCCGCGGGGACACGGCGTGGGCGCGGAAGCAACGCACCGGGCGTCCGCGCGAACCGCCGCAGCAGGTCACCGGCGTGCAGGCCGGTGTGGGTGAACAGCTCGTGGCCACGGGACACCGTGTCGTGCAAAGGAATGAGCTGGGGGAGGGTCCGGGTGAGGTGCGGCGCGGTCCGGGTCATCGCGATGCCACGTTCAACTGCGCTCTCGTACGCCAACGCCACATCGCCGTGCGCGAGGTAGCGCAGGCCGCCGTGGATGAGCTTGCTGGACCACCGGGACGTGCCGAACGCCAGGTCATGGGCCTCGATCAGGGCGACCGACAAGCCACGGGAGGCCGCGTCCAACGCGACTCCCGCACCGGTCACGCCACCGCCGACCACCAGGACGTCCACGGGCGTCTCGGCAATCGCGGCGATGTCCCGGGCGCGGCGTTCGGCGTTTAGTGATGTGGTCACCGGTCCTCCAGGGCGCCGTCGAGGATCTTCGCCAGTTCGGCGAGCAGGTCCTCACTGTCTACATCGGACGAAGCCGGCCGCATCGACAGCACGAACGACTGCACGACCAGCAGCAGAGCCCGGGCCTGGGCCGGCACGTCCGCCCGGCGGATCGAACCGTCGGCGTGGCCGGCCATGACCTCGACGCGCAGGTACTCCTCGGCGAGCCGTTGAGTGCTGCCGAGCCGTTGGACGACGTACGGGGTGATCAGTTCCGGCTCGAGGTCGAGCACGGCCCGCATGATCGGGTTCGCCACCAACGCCCGCACCCCCTCGACCACGCTCCCCACGAGCCGCTCCCGGGCTGTCGGCGCGGCCACCGGGGTGGCGCTGAGCAGGCCGCTGAACTCCCTGGTCATCAGCGCCGCGATCAGGCTGCGGGCGTCCGGGAACCGCCGGTACAGCGTCATCCGGCTGACCCCGGCCCGGCGCGCGACCTCGGTCAGCGTGGTCCGGCTCACCCCGATCGTGAGCACGCAGTCGCGGGCGACGTCCAGGAGGAGCTGGTCGCCGACTCGATTATGGTGACCTTGTTTACTGTGACGATGTGACGTCATGTGTCACACTGTACTCATGATGAACCGGGAAGACCACCTCCGCAGGGCCGACTGGTCGGCCGAACAGGTCGAGTTGCCGCCGCACGCGCTGCGCTGGCTGCGGTCCGAGACCGGACTGAACGACGTGCACACGCCGACGCGCCAGGTCACGGCGTCCGTGTCGGAGCTGCCGGAGAAGGCGCGGGACGTCCTGGCGGACATCGTCGGGTCGGCCAACGTCCTCACCGCCGACGGTGACCGGCTCGGCCGGGCCGGCGGCCTGTCATATCTGGATCTCTTAGCGCACAAGGGCTCCGGTGCGGTCGCGGCACCGGACGCGGTGGTGCTGCCGGCCGATCCGGACGAGGTCACGGCCGTCCTGGCGGCGTGCGCGGAGTGGGGGATCGGGGTGGTCCCGTTCGGCGGCGGCACCTCGGTGGTCGGCGGCGTCGCGGCGCTGCGCGGCGACAAACAGGCCGTGATCGCGCTGGACCTGGTCCGGCTGGACCAGTTGGTGTCGGTCGACCGGGTGTCCAGGCTGGCGGTGCTGCAGGCCGGGGTCCGGGCCCCGGCCGCGGAGCAGCTGCTGGCGGCGCACGGGTTCACCCTGGGGCACATGCCGCAGTCGTTCGAGCGGGCGACCATCGGCGGCTTCGCGGCCACCCGCTCCGCGGGCCAGGCGTCGTCCGGGTACGGCCGGTTCGAGGACATGGTCGAAGCGGTCCGGGTCGCCACCCCACGCGGCGAGTGGCGGCTGGGCGTGGCGCCCGCGTCCGCCGCTGGGCCTGACCTGCGGCAGCTCGTGGTGGGCAGCGAGGGCACCTTAGGTGTGATCACCGAGGTCACCGTGCGGATCCGGCCGTTGCCGACGGTCCGCCGCTACGAGGGGTTCGTGCTCGACGGCTGGGAACGCGGTGTCGAAGCGGTCCGGGAACTGGCCCAGCATCGGGTGCTCGCCGACGTCACCCGACTGTCCGATATGGACGAAACCACGGTCGGGCTCGCGTTGACCGGCGGGTGGAAGGTCAAGGCGCTGCGGGCCTACCTGAAAGCGCGCGGGGTCAGCGAGCCGTGCCTGCTGATCCTCGGCTGGGAGAGCGACGTGCAACGGCGGCGCGCGGCCACGCTCAACACCCTGCGCGGAGCCGTCCGAGTGGGCAGGCCGCTGGGCGAGGCGTGGCGGCACGGCCGGTTCGCCGGGCCGCGGCAACGGGACGCGCTGATGAACATCGGCGTGTGCGTGGAAACCCTGGAAACCGCCACACACTGGTCGAAGCTGGGCCTGCTCAGGTCGGCGGTCCGGGCCGCGCTCACCGGCGCCCTTTCCGCGCCCGGCCGCAAACCCGTGGTGATGTGCCACATCTCGCACTCCTACGAGACCGGCGCGTCCCTGTACTTCACGGTCATGGTGCCCAGGGACGAGCGGGACCCGGTCGGCCAGTGGAAACGGGCGAAACAGGCGGCGTGCGAGGCGATCGAGAAACTCGGCACGATCACCCACCACCACGCGGTCGGCGTCGACCACAGCCCGTACCTGGCGACCGAGATCGGCGAGTTGGGGGTCGAGGTGCTGGCGGCGGTCAAACAGGTACTCGACCCCACCGGCGTGCTCAACCCCGGCAAACTCACCCCTCGGTAGCCGACTCGTTGGCCGCGTTCGTCGCCTTGCCACACGGGTCCGAAGTGGACGAAACCTCGTACTGGGTGGAGTAGTACGAGTCCTGCGGCGCGTCCCGGAGCCTGACCATGACCATGCAGCGGTTCTGCTGGTCCGGCTCCTGGTGGCGCATGCCCTCCTTGCCCGCGATGGTCAGCGGCTCGCCGTGCTGGTGGCTGGTGACGTTGATGATCTCCTGGCTGATCAGCAGGGACCCACTGCTGCCGGTCATCTCGCAGTTGATGATGGTCGGCCGGCGCAGCGACTTCACCGTCCCGATCTCGTGCGCGAGCCGGTCGACCGGCTGGCACGGGTCGCGGCCGTGAAACGGCGTCGAGTACGGGTTCTGCGGCGGCGTCTTGAGCTGCGCGCGCACAGCGGTCGCGATCCGCTGGGCCTGCTCGCACTGCTTCTCGAACTCGTAGCCGCCCACCGAGATGCTGATCCCGTCGTCCCCGGCCACCTTGACGGTGACCGCGCACGACGAGTCCTGCACCGCAGGCACGCCCGCGAGATCGAGCTGCTTGGCGTCCGGCGCCGCCCGTTCGCCGACGAACGCGCGGGCCGTGGTCCTGACACTGTCAGGTGCGGTGATGGTCGCGACGCAGCTGTGCACGCTGGCGCCCGCGAACTGCTTGTCGCTCACCTTGCCCAACGGGGCCAGCGCGGTCTCGTCCAGGATCGCGCAGGCGTCGATACTCCGCATCGACGCCCACTCGTCCGGGGTCGCGGCCGCGTTGCCGCTGGTCTCCGGCTGGTTGTGGTCGGACGAACTACAGCCAGCGATGAGGAGCAGGGCGACAATCACTGTGTGCAGTCGATTCCTCATACACAGTGATGCTACCTAGTGGTCTAAACCATATCTACTGTCCTCGCTGTGTCTGATTGTCCTCGCTCCGCTCGGACGGGCTTGGTCGCCTTCAGCCGATCATTTCCCCCTCGCACCACGCGACCGACATCTTCGCTCGGGGCAAGTCGCCGCCGTGGCCGGGGCGATGTCGGGCGTGTTGCGAGGCGTAAATGACCGGCGCGACCAAGCCGGTTGTCTTTGCTTAACTCATGCCGTTTTGCGTCTGACTGTCACGAGCCACGCGCAGCCGGCCAGCCCGGCGAAGAACAGGCCCCAGGCCGGGTAGGTGCGGGCGTTGGTCGAGTCCTCGCACATGTGCACGTACTGGGCCAGGACCATCTCGTCGGTCGGCTGGCCGAGGGCGCTCGCCACCTGCGGGGTCTCCACGCCGCCGAGGATGTTGCCGCAGCTCACCTTGGTGGTCTTCGTGGTGTCCAGGGTGGATACCCGGACCGGGATCAGCACCAGCACCAGGCCGACGACGAGCGCGGCCAGGAACAGGACCGCGGCGAAGGTACGCGGCGCGAGCGTGACCTTCGCGAGCGGATCCGCCTGCTCGATGGGGGCAGGCAAGAGGGACGCTTGCACGGGCATGCGCGCAAGCGTCCCTCTTTTCGATCGCCTATGGGTAACGAACCGGCGAATTCACTACTTGTAGTACGCGCTGCCGTCGACTGTCCCGTGCTCGCACACCGAGCCGAGGTTGGCCTTGACCGCGAACGGCTGGGTCTCGTCCGGGGGGATCACGTTGAGGCCGGCCGACTCCGGCTCGCACGGTCCGGACGTCGACTCGGTGCCGTCCGGGACCGCGCCCCAGTGCAGGTTCTTGGTCGCCTTCTGGCCGGGTTGGAGGGTCACCAGCGTCGGCTTTGGGTCCAGGGTGCGGGTCAGTTTGGTCGGCATGTCGGTGCCGGTCGCGTTGGCCAGCGCCAGACCGCCGTAGCCGTACAGGGTGCATGCGGCTTTGCCGGTGTTGGTCACCACGAGTTTGGCGTACCGGTTGCCGGCCGCCGCGTCGCCGTTCTGCACGTCACCTTTGAGCGTCGCCGCGGAACACCTTGACGTGCCGTTGCTCTTGACGCTGTCCGGCTGTTCGGTGCTCGTCGGCGTCTTGCTGGACGTCGGTGACGTTCCAGTCGACGGTTGGGGTCCGCTTGTCTGCGTCACCGTCACGGCAGGCGGCTGCGCGTTGTTCGAGTTGCCACCGCCGCACGCGGTGAGCGTGCCAAGGGCGACAACGGCCACACCGATGGCGATCAGGGTGTGTCGAGCCATGGTTCCACCTTCCGGAAACGTCGTCCCCAGGTCCTATCAGTAAGGACGGGTACCCGCGCGCCGGGTTGCGTATGCTCACTCGGTCAGGCGATCCACAGGTACGTCCAGCAGATCGTGCCATCGGACAAGGAGATTCGGGTCCGCCGGTACTCGTGGCCCTCGTAGGCGTCCAAAGTGGCCAGTGCGCCGGGCCGCAGCGGCAGCACCCAGCCGGACACCTTGCCGTCGCCCCGGAGCAGCCCGGGATACCCGAACCCGGTGTCGAACACCGTGCCGTGGGTGGTCGCCTGGTAGGGCTCGCCGTCGACCCATGGCTCGACCAGCTCCCACGCCGACGACCCCGGCCGGAGTGTGCCGTACACGAAGACCCGGCCCGGGAAGTCCTCAGGGGACGGATCACCATCCACAACGGACACTCGTAGTCCGGTCGTACCGGGCTCGCCGGTGAGTGCCTGTGCCCGCGCCTGGGACATGTCCGCGCACCGCACCGGCTCGCCGTCCACCAGGATCGGCTGCCTGATCTCGGCGGCGCCGGTGTACGCGAGGAGACGGTCCCAGACCGTGCCGTCCTCCAGCTCGACCCGGCCGGTTTCCAAGCGGGACAAGTGATATCGCTCGCCGCGGCCCTCGCAGACGTCAAGGACCCGCACCTGGTCGGCGTCCGCCATCCAGACCGCGTGCGTCTCGGTGACGTCCGGCATGGCGGCCAACGTGACCGGCCGCTGCGTGTCGACCACTCTGAGGCCGGCCGCCCACACCGCTGCCAGGCCGGTGCATCGCACGCGCAGCACCGGCACCGGGCCCGCGAGCCCGAGGTGCTCCCGTAACCAGGTGATCTTGCTGGGGTTGGCGTTCGACCCGTAGGTCAGGACGGGGACGCGTTCGGCCAGGGTCGGCGACTTGGTGTCGGCGAGCCAGTCGTCCAGGTCACGGCCGTCGACCTGGTAGGACCGGGTGAGCGGCCAGCTCCGGCCGTCGAGATGGACATACGAGAACCCGGGACGTTCACCGGGATAGGGCTCAGCGGGGAACTCGGCGTCGACGGTCACGCACGCGCCTTGCGCTCGTCGTACGCCTCCTGGGCGGTGGCGAAATCCTCCCACCGCTCGAAGAGCAGGTCGAACAGCCCCCGCACCGCGGTCGCGGTCCGGACACCCAGCTCGGTGAGGCTGTAGTCGACGTGCGGCGGGATCACCGGATGGACCAGCCGGTGCACGACGCCGTCCCGTTCGAGCGCCTGCAGCGTCTGGGCGAGCATCTTCTCGCTGACGCCGCCGACCTCGCGGCGCAGTTCGTTGAACCGGTGCGTGCCCCGGAGCAGCACGATCTGAACCAGCACGCCCCACCGGCTGGACAGGTGCTCCATCACCGGCCGGGACGGACAGTTCACATCGAAAGGCGACACTACGTGCACACTTTCCATGGCGGCAGTATACAACTTTCCGAACGTGCCATAACTGCTGCTTCTGGTTTTGAGCAGAGCAAGCTATTGGACTTATAGTTCTACCGGTCGCAGAGTTGACCCATGTCCACCTACGTCCTTGTTCCCGGCGCCTGCCACGGCGGCTGGTGCTTCGCGTCGCTCACCACACCCCTGCGCCGGCTCGGCCACGACGTCCACCCGATCACGCTGACCGGCCTCGCGGCCAACCAGTCGGCCGCCGGTGTGAACCTGGAGACCCACATCGCCGACGTGCTCGGCCTGCTGTCCGACGAACAGATCGAGGACGCGGTCCTGGTCGGCCACAGCTACGGCGGCGTGGTCATCACCGGCGTCGCGGACCGCGCGCCGGACCGCGTGCGTTCCCTGGTGTACCTGGACGCCTTCGTGCCCGCCGACGGCGAATCCTGCTGGACGCTGACGAACGACGAGCAGCGCGCCTGGTACACGTCGGTCGACGAGACCGGCTTCGGCACCAGGCCGCTGCCCTTCTTCGATCCCCGCGCCAAACCGCACCCGCTGGCCACCCTCCTCCAGCCGATCCGGCTCACCGGCACGCTGGACCGCTTCGCCCGCCGCGACTACGTGTACGCCGAGCGATGGGCCGGCGAGTCCCCCTTCACGCCGACCCTGGAGCGGCTCCGGGACGATCCACAGTGGAATGTGCACACCCTGGACGGCGGGCACAACCTGATGCGGGACGTCCCGGCCGACGTGCTCAAGATCCTGCAGGCGGCTACGGGGTGATGATGTAGGCGACCCCGCCGGGACCGCCGGCGACGCTGCCGTCCGCGCGGTGCCGCTTGGTGCGCTGCCAGATCGTCTCGAACTGGGCGCGCTTGTACACGTTGCGAACCCTGGTGTTGTCGCTGGCGGCGGGGTCGTTCACGATCACGTCACCGGTCTGGGTGAAGCCGACGACCACCATGATGTGGCCGCTGGTGCCGTAGCCGGCGCCGTCCAGCTCGCTCGACAGGAACGACTGGGACGTGATCACCGGGATGCCCCGGCGGATGTAGCCCTCCAGTTCGGTCAGCGAGTGCAGCCTGGTGATGTGCGCCTTCAGGCCGTAGCTCGCCGCGTACGCGGTGTTGAACGGCCAGTTGCCGGTGCCGTCGTAGTCCTTGTCGTACATGTACCGGGCCGCGTAGTCCACCGTCGGATCCATATAGGACGGATCGATCCACGCCATGTTCTCGGCCGACGGGTGCTTGCCCCAGTACTCGACGACCATCTCCGTGGACGTCGGGCTGCACCAGGCCTCGCCGCCGCCGCCGTACTGCGGATACTGTCCCAGGTGGAGGTTCTGGGCGTACGGCCGCACCGGCAGCTCGATCCCCCACGCGCCACCGGACGGGGAGATGGGTACGGTGAACCGGTCCGGGATGTTGGACGTCATCGCGCCGGCCATGGCCAGTGTCGGGGTGGCGTTGGTGCCCGCCAGCCGGTACAGGGTCACCCGCAGCTGGTAGCCGCGCAGGGTGATCCCGGAGTTCGCCACGAACGTGTCGACGTCCACGAACCCGTTGGCGTCGGACTGGCCGGGCAGGCTGGTCCGGGTGACGTCGGTGTCGCCGAGGGCCCACTGGCCCATGCCGTACCACATCGTCGACGCGCCCGAAGTGGTCCGACCGCGCATGTCCACGCGCAGCCACGTGCCCTTCGGCGTGTCGGCGTTCCAGGAGGCGACGAGCTCGGAGGCGTCGAAGCCGGGCCGGTAGAACGGCGAGGTCCAGGTGCCGTAGTCGTAGGTCTGGGTGCCTGAGGGTTCGGTGTGCTGGACCGTGCCGGCCGGGCGGCCGATGCGCAGGCCCTTCAGTGACGGGACGAGGCCGTCGCGGTCGCCGGCGAACAGCAGCTCCGGCGACCGCCACTGGTGGAAGTTCACGGGCGCGGAGTCCTGGGCGGCGAGGGCGGGGGATGCCGATAACACGAGTAACGCGCTGACGGCGAGCAGGGTGAACCGGGTCATGACAGCTCCCAACGAGAGGGGTGGGAGATATTTTCACCATGCGACCCGATCCTGTAAACCGCTGTCAGGGTGGATCGCGGTCCAGCTCGTCCAGGAAGTCCTTCCAGAACCGTTCGACCGTCCGCTCGTAGCGCAGGCCCAGCTCCAGCGTCTTGAGCTGCCACCGGTCGGCCCGCGACTCGATCTCGGTCCGTTGCTGGTTGTAGCCGTCCGCGCGGGCCCGGTGCGACTCGTAGCGGTCCCGGGCCAGCCGGCGGATGTCCGCCGGGGACGCGCCGAAGCTGAAGAACAGCTTCAACAGGCCGGTGTCCCGGACCTCGGTCTGGTCCAGCGTGGGCTCGGCCAGCCACTCGGCCAGCGCCTTGCGGCCGTCGTCGGTGATCGAGTACGTCCGCTTGCGCCGGCCGCCCTGCTCGATCGACTGGCTGACCAAGCCGGCCGCGACCAGCCGGGCCGGCTCGTCGTACAGCTGCGAGTGCGCGAACGCCCAGAAGTTGCCGATGGTCTGGCCGACCCGCTGCTTGAGTTCGTAGCTCGTGGCCGGGCCGTAGCACAGCATGCCGAGCACGACGTACGACGTCGCGTTCAGCTTGCGAGACCTACCGTTCGGTGGCTCGGTCGGGTCGGCGGGCAGCGGGCACCTCCATCAGGGGATCGCCTTGACCATAGCGATCACCGCACGGTTCTGCCGCTCCCCCATCCCTAACTATGACACCTCGACCACCCAGAACGGCTTGACGAATCTCGAACGGACGGTCCGACCCGGGTCGCGCCCTGGGCCGAGAGTGTCTCGTGTGGACGATGGGCCGATCCGATGAACGGACGCCGGGAGGCCACCCGGGCCGGGCTGACCGCGCGCTGGGCGGTATGCCGCAACGCGCGGTCGAGCGCCTGGACGTCAGCTGAGGTGCGTGATGTCCAGCTTGCCCTCGGCGTACGCGGCCCGGATCCGCTTCTTGTCGAACTTGCCCACACTCGTCTTGGGGACCTCGTCGATGTACGTGAAGTTCTCCGGCACCTGCCAGCGCGCGACCTTGCTCGCCAGGAACTCCCGCAGCTCGGCCGGGCGCACGTCCTTGCCCTCCCGCAGCACGACGGCGACCAGCGGCCGCTCGTCCCACTTCGGGTCCGGGATGCCGATCACCGCGGCCTCGGCCACCGCCGGGTGGCCCATCACCTGGTTCTCCAGCTCCACCGACGAGATCCACTCGCCGCCGGACTTGATCACGTCCTTGGACCGGTCGGTCAGCTTCAGGAAGCCGTCCGGGCTGAACGCGCCGACGTCGCCGGTGCGCAGCCAGCCGTCCCGGAACTTCTCATCGCTGTCGCTGTCGCCGTCCTCCGCCTGCCGGTAGTACGCCGCCGCGACCCACGGCCCACGGCACTCCAGCTCACCGACGCTCACGCCGTCCCATGGCACCTCTTCGTCGGCGTCGTCGACCAGGCGGCACTCGACGGACGCGGGCGGGCGGCCCTGCGTGAACCGGTACTCCCACTCCTGCTCCGGCGTCAGCCCGGTCGGCGGCCGCGAGACGCTGCCCAGCGGAGACGTCTCCGTCATGCCCCACGCGTGCGTGATGTGCACGCCGTAGCGGTCGTTGAAGGCACGCATCAGCGACGGCGGGCAGGCCGAGCCGCCCACGACGACGTCCCGCAGCGACGAGATGTCCTGGGGGTGCGCGTCCAGGTGCGCCAGCAGGCCCTGCCAGATGGTCGGCACCGCGCCCGCGAACGTGGGCCGCTCGGTGGCCATGATCGCGGCCAGCGGCTCGGGCTGCAGGAACCGGTCCGGCATGACCATCGACGCGCCGACCATCATCGACGCGTACGGCAGGCCCCACGACATCGCGTGGAACATCGGCACGATGATCAGGGACTTGTCGGTGGTGGCCAGGTTCATGCTGTCGGACATGCACACCTGCATCGAGTGCAGGTAGATCGACCGGTGCGAGTACACGACGCCCTTGGGGTTGCCGGTCGTGCCGGACGTGTAGCACATGGCCGCGGCTTGACGCTCGTCAACTTCTGGCCAGTTGTACTCCTCCGGCCGGCCGTCGAGCAGCTCCTCGTACGAGTGAACCTCGATCCCGTCGGGCGCCTCGACGGCCGCCTTGGGCCCGTTCGCCACGACGATGTGCTTGATCGTGTTCAGCTGCGGCAGCACACGGGCCAACAGGGGCGCCACGGACGCGTCCACGATCACGACGTGGTCGGCCGCGTGGTTGGTGACGTAGGTCAGCTGGTCGGGGAACAGACGCAGGTTGAGGGTGTGCAGCACGGCACCCATGGCCGGCACCGCGAGGTACGCGTGCAGGTGCTCGGCGTTGTTCCACATCAGGGTGCCGACGCGCTGGTCGCCGGTGACGCCCAGGTCACGGAGGGCGTGGGCCAATTGGGCCGCTTTACGTCCGGTTTGCCCGAAGGTCTCCCGCCGTCCCTCGGTGCCCATCCATGTCACGACCTCGCTGGAGGCGTGGAGTCGGGTCCCATGGCGGACCATCCGCCCGATCGTGAGGGGGACGTCTTGCATCGTGCTGAACATGGTCGCTCCTGTGTCCTGCGTCACCGCACCGTGCGCCTTACTGCACAGTAGATGGTCTTACCTCGAGTAGGTGAGACCTGCGGCACTGGTCACAGGTTGCGACCGGAATTAACCAGGTGTAGTCGGCTATTCCGCGGAGATCAGCAGGATAAGGCCAAAAAACAACGGTGAAACTCGCCGGAGTGTCTCTCCGGATTGCCCGGCGTGTCGCGCTGGAAACCGCCCTGAAGGGTGAATTACGGAGGGTTGTGGCTGGTCGACGGCGGGATGTCCGGCGGAAAGTCCCGCGTGTCGGGGGTATGTTCCGCAGGTGGGTGTCGTTTACTGGGCGCGTCGTTAGGCGCGGCCGGACCCGAAAAAGGGCGGTGCGGAAATCGCGTCGGCGACACCAGACCTCGACATAGGAAGGACAGCACGTTGGCTCTGCCTACGTTGACTCCCGAGCAGCGCGCTGATGCGTTGGCCAAGGCAGCCGAGGCACGCAAAGCGCGCTCGGAGCTGCTCGCCTCCATCAAGGCCGGCAAGACCACCATTGACAAGGTGCTCGCCAAGGCCAAGGAGGACAAGACCATTGGCAAGACCAAGGTCAAGCAGCTGCTGATGGCCGTGCCCGGCCTCGGCGCGGTGAAAGTCTCCGCGCTGCTGGAGAAGGCCGGTATCGACGCCGAACGCCGCGCCGCTGGCCTGGGCGACCGCCAGCGCGGTGCCCTGATCGACGCGCTCAAGTAAACCGGTCCCGAATCGGGGCTCAGTCGTGCCGAAGGTGGTCCTCACATGATGAGGGCCACCTTCCGCAGTTCTGGCCGGACCCAGGGTGCACGATGGTGAACGGGCGGACTGACGAGAGGCGCTGGTGTGGAGCTGATTGACGAGTACCAACCCGGGTCGTTCTTCTTCGCCACCCCCGATCACACCCTGCTGGCCGGTGACCCACGCCAGGTGTTCTCCGAGAAGGACACCTTCGCCCTCGCCGACCAGGTCAGCGCGGCCCTCACCGAGCACGGCGGCCTCGCCGTCGGCGCGTTGCCCTACGACAACACAGGCGAAGCGCACGTCCTGCTGCCCCGGACGGCGCTGTGGGGCGGTCCGGCCAAACCAGGCCCGCAGCCGCCCTTCCTGCCGGGCTACCGGGTCAGCAACGACCCGGCGCCCGCCGAGTATGAACGCCAGGTCGCCCAGGCCCTGCCCGTGCTTCGCCGCGGCGACCTGCAGAAGGTCGTCCTGGCCCGGACGCTTCTGCTGGAGCTCGACGCGCCGCTGGACATGCGCCGGATGCTGGCCAACCTGACGGCGATGAACACCCACGGCTACACGTTCGCCGCGCCGCTGCCGCTCGGCACCACCCTCGTGTCGGCGAGCCCCGAGATGCTCGTCCGGCGAACCGGGTCGACCTTCATGTCCCGGCCCCTGGCCGGCTCCCAGCCCCGCGGCACCGACCCCGCCCAGGACCGGGCGAACGCCCAGGCCCTGCTCGCCTCGAAGAAGGACCACGACGAGCACAGGTACGTGGTCGAAGCCGAGGTGGCAGCCCTCCGGCCGTTCTGCCGGCGGCTGTCCGTGCCCGGCGCGCCCACCCTGGTCAGCACACCCAGCATGTGGCACCTGTGCACACCCATCACCGGCGAGCTGATCGACCCGTCCGTCACCGCGTTGACCCTGGCCGCGGCCCTGCACCCGACACCGGCCGTGTGCGGTTCGCCCACCCCCGCGGCGCGTGAGGCGATCGCTCAGATCGAGTCGTTCGACCGCGGCTTCTACACCGGCGCGGTCGGCTGGGTCGACGCGGACGGCGATGGCGAATGGGCCGTCGCGATCCGGTCCGCCGAGGTCACCGAGCAGTCGTTGCGCCTGTACGCGGGCGCGGGAATCGTGCAGGCCTCGTCGCCGCCGCTGGAACTCGCCGAGACCTCGGCCAAGTTCCAAACGTTGTTGCGCGGCATGGGCCTCGACCTGACGCTGTAGGTTCTGCGTCATGCATCCGTATGTCGTGGCTGACGTCTTCACCTCGCAGCCGCTGAAGGGCAACCCGGTGGCGGTCTTCACCGCGGGTCAGGACGTGCCAGAGTCGCTCATGCAGGACATCGCGCGGGAGATGAACCTGTCCGAGACAGTGTTCGTCCTGCCGTCCACGGTCGCCGACGCCAAGGTCCGGATCTTCACCCCGACCATCGAGCTCCCGTTCGCCGGGCACCCGGTCCTGGGCACCGCGTACGTCCTCGGCCAGTCCACGCCGTCGACGGCGATCACCCTGGAAACCGGCTCCGGCGTGGTCCCGGTCGAGCTGACCAGACAGGACGACGGCCAGATCACCCTCGGCCGCATGTCCCAACCGGTACCCACCTGGCGCGAGTTCGCCGACGCCGGCGAACTGCTCGCCGCGCTGGGTGTCCGGTACTCGGTGCTCCCGGTCGAGATCTACGACAACGGCGCCCGCCACCTCTACGTGATGCTGGACAACTTCGACGTGGTCGCCGCCCTCAAACCGAACCTCTCCGTGCTCGCCGGCCTGCCCCAGGTGGGGGTCAGCTGCTTCGCCGGCTCAGGGACGACCTGGAAGACCCGGATGTTCGGACCGTCGGTCGGGGTGATGGAGGACCCGGCCACCGGCTCCGCCGCCGGGCCGTTGGCGGTGCACCTCGTGCGGCATGGCAAGGTCGCGTTCGGGACGGAGATCGAGATCAGCCAGGGCGCCGAGCTGAAGCGGCCTTCGACGCTGTACGCCCGGGTCTCGGGTGCGGGTGCGAACGTCACCGCGGTGGAGGTCGCCGGGGCCGCGGTGATCACGGCGCACGGGCAGTTGGCTCTGTAAGGGGGCTCCCGGAGGTCCTTTGTGGACGCTCAGTTCGTCTTCGGGAGGGTGACCACGGTCAGGTCGTAGTTCGCTTCCGTGGTCAGCGCGCCGCTGGTGCCGCGCAGGGTCAGGGTGTGCTCGCCCGGCGAGAGAGGGTCCAGGGTCATCCAGAGGCCGCAGCTGAAGGCCTGCTGCTGGCCTTTGCTCGAGTCGTAGGTGATCTTCATCGGCTCGATCTTCCGCAGTTGCTGCGGTTTGTCGTCGAGGAGGGCTTCGCCCTTGGCGTTGGCCATGAAGTTCTGGCAGCCGGCCGCGTCCGGGGTGGTCACGTTGACCGCCGGGCCGGCGATCGGCAGGGTGGACGGTACCTGGCAGCGGCGGTCGGCTTCGCCGCCGTGGGTGCCGGCGACCAGCCAGACGCCGAAGGGCTGGCTGTCCGCGCAGAACTGGCCGTCGGTGTCGTCGACCGGGCTTTGGCCGGGCGCGGCCGAGCTGGCCCAGCTCCACCACAGGGTCTGCAGGCGCTCCGGGGTCAGTGGCTCGGCCTTCACCTGTTCCACCGCGGTCGGGTCCGGCATGGACGGGTCGGTCCAGCCGGGGGCGGCCGGTGCCGGCGGCGTGCTCGAGCAGCCGGCCAGCAGCAGAAACGCGGCTGCGCCAATGGCCACGGGGCGTCGGATCACCGGCGAATCGTAGCCATGCCGGCGGCGCCGTCAGATACAGGCCCTCAACCTGCGCAGGCCCTCCTCGATCCGGGTGGCCTGGATCGCGCCGTAGCCGATCACCAGCCCTGTCCGGCCGGGCCCGAAACGCCGGAACGGGGTCAGCGCGGCCACGTTCACGCCGATCTCGCGAGCACGGCTGCGGATCGCCACGTCGTCACGGTCGTCGAGCAGGTACGCGGACATGTGCAGGCCCGCCGCGGCCGGTACCGGTTCGAGCACGTCCCCGAAGGACGTCCGGAGCACCGACACGATCCGTTCGTGCCGGGCCTGGTACTCGCCGCGGGTTCGGCGGATGTGCCGGGCCAACTGCCCCTCGTCGATGAACTCGGCCAGCGCCGCCTGCAACGGCCTCGACGAGTTCCAGTCACTGACGTACTTCGCCGCGCGCAACGCCGGACGCAGGCTCGGCGGTGCGATCAGGAAGCCCAGCCGCAGCGTCGGCATGAGCACTTTGGACAGTGAGCCGACGTAGACCACCCGGCCGGTGCGGTCCAGGTTCTGCAACGGTTCGATCGGCCGGCCCCAGAACCGGAACTCGCTGTCGTAGTCGTCCTCGATCACCACCGCGCCGGTCTGCTCGGCCCAGTCCAGCAGTGCCGTGCGGCGGGCCAACGACATCGGCATCCCCAACGGGAACTGGTGGGACGGTGTCACGTACACCAGCCGGGCCGAGTGGGGCAGGGCGTCGACGATGAGTCCCTCGTTGTCCACAGGCACCCCGACCACCTCGGCGCCGAGCGACGCGAACAGGTGCCGTGGGCCGGAGTAGCCCGGATCCTCCACGGCGACAACGGTTCCCGGCCCGACCAGAACCCGGCCGATCAGGTCGATGGCCTGCTGGGCGCCGTTGGTCACCAGGACGTCGTCCGCGGTGGCCCGCACCGCCCGGGAGACCCCGATGTGCCGGGCCAGGGCGGCGGCCAATGGGGGATAGGAGGCGGCGCCGTCATGCCCGAGCGAACCGATCCGGCCGAGTGTGAACTGCCGGGCCAGCAGCCGCCGCCAGGTCGCGAACGGGAACAGTCGCCCGTCCGGGATGCCCACCCGGAAGTCGAACTCCGGGGTGGAGGTGTCCGGCGGCGGCGCGGTGATGTCCGTCCACACGTCTCTCGGCCGCGGGCCAGGCGCGTCGGCCGGCTCCGGCGGCCGGTCGAAACCGCTGGCCCGGACGAACGTGCCCGAGCCGGTCCTGGCCGCGACGAAACCCTCGGCGATCAGCCGGTCGTAGGCGGTGCTGACCGTGTTCCGTGCCACTTCGAGGCGCCTGGCCAGCTCCCGGCTGGGCGGCAGGGCGTCGCCGGCACGCAGCCTGCCGTCCAGGATCGCGGCCTTGACCTGCTGGTATATCTGGCCGGTCAGGTCCTCGCGGCCGAGCAGGCTGACGTGGAAATCCACCGGGCGAGCCTACCCGGATTGGCCCAGCCGAACTTGCCGGATTTGGACCTACCGGAGGGCCGGTCGACTTTCCTAGGGTCGGTGCGGGACGCCCGGGGGCGGCCGCCGGTGATCAGTCCGCAGTGGACTGGAAGCCGCGTCCGAAGGCGCAGCGGGCTGGGGGTCCGCTGCGCTGCATCGGCTGTGTTGTCTGCCGGCTCCGCGGGGAGAGCACGTCGGCTGTGTTGTCTGGCGGCTCCGCGGGAAAGAGCACGTCGCCGCGCGGGACCCCTGCGCCGGCCGCCATACTTGACCGCGTGACCGACACGCCGCCGTCCACACCGCACCAGACCACCCTGCCGGAGTGGATCGGAGTGAGTGCGGGCGCTGTCGCGGTGGTCGCCAGCTTCCTGCCCTGGTTCACGTTGTCCGGCACACTCGCCGACCAGCAGAAGACACTCGGGCTGCGGAGCTGGCTGACCGCGTGGGGCGCCGGGTTCCTCGGCTGGTTCCCGACCGTTCTGCTGGTCGTTGTCGCGGCCGTGATCGTCAGCCAGCGGTTCGCCAGGGCACTGCGGATCCTGGCGCCGCTGTGGCTGACGCTCGCCGTGGTGGCGATCGCGATGATCCTGCTGCGGTGGATCACCGTGCCGGACGCCACGAAGCTCACCGGCCAGAGCCCGGACTACGCCTCGTTCCACAGCGGCGTCGGGCTGTACGTCGGCCTGGTCGCGGCCGTGGTCAGCGCGGTCACCGGACTCTTCGCCTTCCTGGCCGCCCAGAAGCAGGTCAGTTCCGCCGAGTGAGACAAACGTGCCCTTGTCCGTGCACCCGAACACGGTCTGTTATCGGATTCGCCGGGCACCGGACGGGATCTGGACCGGCCGCCTCGGTTTGTAACTCTTCTCCGCGAGTGGGCATCGCGGGCATATCTCACGACTTGCCGGAGATGACCCGGCTCAACGCCTGGAAGAAGATCTCGTTGATCTTGTTCGGGTCGGCGGTCGCGAACACCTGGCCGCCGGTGGGCTTCACGATCGCGCCCAGCTCGTCCTTGTCGACCTCGGGGCCGATGCCGATGAACACGATCGGCAGCGGCCGGTTCGGGTCCTGCAGCTTGGCCAGCTGGCCGACCAGGTCGTCCCGGGTGATCGACTTCTTGTCCGCGTTCTGGCCGTCGGTCAGGATCAGCACCAGGTTGATCCGGCCGGGCTCCCAGTTCTGCCTGGCCGACTGGTACGCCGCCAGCGTCGTGTCGTACAGCCCGGTCTCGCCGTTCGGCTGCACCTTGATCGCCCGCAGCTTGTCCAGCGCGCCGTTCGGGATCGCCTCGTCGAGCGGGGCGACCGGCAGGACCTCCCGGTAGTCGTTGTCGCCGTCCAGGTTGGTGGAGAACACCCAGATCCCCAGCTTGGTGTGCGGGTTCATCAGCTTGATGCCCTGCTCGGACGCCTCGAGCGTGACCGCCATCCGGGTCTTGCCGGATCCGGGGATCGTGCTGTTCATCGAGCCGGACACGTCCAGCACGGCCTGGATCCGCGACGACCGGGTGATCCCGGCCCACGTGTTGAGCACCTGGTCCAGCTCGGCCGTGCGCGGCGGCGGAACGGGCCGCAGCAGCCGCACGATCGTCCGGTTGTCCGCGGGCGGAGTGCCCGGGACGCGGCCGTCCGGGAAGCGCAAGCCGTTGGCCGCCAACGGTTCCTGTGTGTCCTGGGACAGCAACGCGCTGCGGAACTTGGCAGCCGCGAGACCCACGTCGTCCGGCGACGGCAGCACGGCGTACGGGAAGTCCAGCGACGGCGCCGCCGGATCCGGGTAGACCGCGACCAACTGCTCGTTCTTGCGCTTGGTGTTGTTGTCCAGCAACGCGTGCTCGGAGGTGGGGAACGCGGTGAGGGCCGGGCCGTTCGGACCGCCCGCCCTGTCGAACAGCTCGGACGCGCCCGAAGCCGCGTTCGGGGACATCCTGCGCAGCGCGGCGACGTTGTTCGCGGCCGGGTCGGCGGTCAACGCGGTGACGCCGCGGACCGCGATCAGCGCGGACACGCCCACGGCGTCCACGGACGGGTCGACCATGCCCACAGTCAGGTCCGCGCCACCCGGACCGATCACGTCCGACCAGGTCAGCTGCTTGTCCGGCCAGCCACGCTTGCGGGCCTGCGGCTCGGCCAGCGCCATCACCACCGGCGAGCTGGCCACCGACGACCCGCTGTCCGGCACCTGTCCGGCGCCCTTCTCCCTGGCCCGGCGCAGCCACACGGTCGAGTCCGGGATCCACACCGCCGGATTGGCGGCCGGACTGTTCTGGGCCAGGCTGTCCGCCTCGGCCGAGGAGTCCCGGATGACCGTCTGGACGCGGTAGCACACGTTCGGGTCGTCCGGGTTCTGCGTGCGGGCCACCCGGTCCACCACACCGGCGATGTCCGGCGCGGCCACCACGTTCAGGGTGACCGGGTTGGCGCACGTCGCCTCCGGTGCACGCAACCGGTCCACGGTGAACCACGCGACTCCGGCGACCCCGCCGCCGACCAGGACGATGGCCAGGGCGAGCACCAGTTTGCGCCAGCCACGCTCCTCGACCATGCCGTGCCGGCCCATGGCGTCAACCTCCTGTCTCCCGCCGGCATTTTTCCGGCCAATCACGAAGTCATCTCGAATGTACTGCCTCGAATGGCGTTGCCGAATACGCCGTGTGCAGTAACACCGGTTTCGTCAATGATTGTCGTTTCAGCCGGCTGGATCGTTATCAATTGGAGGGTGTTGTGCCTGGCCGGACATGTTTTGTCATGCGCATGGTTCGTCACGAATTGTGATCGGTGACCTGAGGTGATCGGTCATGAGTAGAGAGCGGCCACATCCGAGGCGAAGTCCTTCATGATCACCGACCGCTTCAGCTTCAGCGACGGCGTCAGGTGCCCGGTCTCCGGGGTGAACTCGGTCGTCAGGATCCGGAACCTACGCACCGACTCGGCCTTGGACACCGCCTTGTTCCCATCGTCCACCGCGACCTGGATCTCGGCGTTGAGCTGCGGATCCTCCACCAGATCGGCCACCGAGGCGTCCGCCGGCTTGCCGTTCGCGGACTTCCAGAACGTGAAGTAGTCCGGCTCGATCGTGATCAGCGCGGCGATGTAACTGCGCCCGTCGCCGACCACCATGGCCTGGCCGACCAGCGGATGCGCCGCGATCCGGTCCTCGATCACCGCGGGCGCCACGTTCTTGCCGCCGCTGGTGACCAGGATCTCCTTCTTGCGGCCGGTGATCCGGAGGAACCCCTCGTCGTCCAGCTCGCCCAGGTCACCCGTGGCGAACCAGCCGTCGGCGTCCAGCACCGCCCGGGTGGCCTCGTCGTTCTGCCAGTACCCGGTGAACACCTGGCCGCCCTTGACCTGCACCTCGCCGTCGTCCGCGATCCGCACGGTCACGCCTGGCAGCGGGTGCCCGACCGTGCCCGCCTTGAACTTGCCCGGCGCGTTCACCGTGGACGCGGCGGTCGTCTCGGTCAGGCCGTACCCCTCGAGCACGGTCAGGCCGACGCCGCGGAAGAAATGTGTCAGCCGCAGACCGAGCGCGGCCCCACCCGAAATGGCGTACTTCGCCCGGCCACCGAGCGCCGCGCGCAGCTTCGAGTACACGAGCCGGTCGAACACCGCGTGCTTGAGCCGCAACACCAGCCCGGCCCGGCCCTCGGCCTCGCTGAACTGGATCGCGGTGGCCGCCGCCGCGTCGAAGATCTTGCCCTTGCCCTGCGCGTGGGCCCGCTGCCGGGCGCCGTTGTAGACCTTCTCCAGCACGTACGGCACGGACAGGATGAACGTCGGCCGGAACGTGGCCAGGTCATCGGTGACCTTCTTGACGTCGGCGGTGTGCCCGAGCCGCGCCCGCGCCATCACCGCGCCGACCTCCACCATCCGGCCGAACACGTGCGCCAGCGGCAGGAACAGCAGGGTGGACTTCTCCGCCAGGTCGGTGCCCTTGAACACCAGGTCAAGCATCTCGACCACGTTCGCGCCCTCGGCCCAGAAGTTCGCGTGGGTCAGCACACAGCCCTTGGGCCGGCCGGTGGTGCCGGACGTGTAGATGATCGTGGCGACGTCCGCGGCCTTGACCGCCTTCCGCCGTTCGTCCACGGTCTCGGCCTTCTCGTCCGCGCCAGCCGCGACGACCTCCTCGACCGCGCCCTTCTCGATGTTCCACACCTGCTTGAGCGCGGGCAGTTCGGCCCGGACCGCGTCCACCTTGGCGCCGAGCGCGTCGTCCTCCACGATCACCGCGACACTGCCGGAATCCGACAGGATCCACTGCACCTGCTCGTTCGACGACGTGGCGTAGATGGGCACGGGCACCGCGCCGACCGCCCAGATCGCGAAGTCGAACAGGGTCCACTCGTACCGTGTCGCGGCCAGGATCGCGACCCGGTCACCGGCGCCGATGCCGGAGCCGACCAGGCCCCTGGCGAGGCGTACGACCTCGTCGGCGAACTCCTTCGCGGTCACGTCTTCCCAGGTCGCGCCCTTCTTGCGGTTGAACACCACGGTGTTCGGCGCCTCGGCCGCGTTGGTGTAGATGAGGTCGGCCAGTCCACCGCCATAGGGCTCCACCAAGGGGGCGACCGCGATCTCGCGCATACCTCACTCCTCCGACCTGCTACTACCCGGTAACCAGGACCAACATATTGCCTGCCAAGTGGAGCAACGGCCAGAGGGCGCACCCGAATCGGTACCTACCGGACTTCTCGCCCGGCCGGCGGCCGTCCGGTTGGCCGGCAAACGTTTTCCCGGTCCGACGGAAATGTATGACGGGCATTTGTCGGTGGGGGTGGGCGGCCCCTGTAGGGGGTCGGCAATGGACACAGTATCGGTTCAGCTCACTTGGATCTCACCGGAGTCCTGAAATGCTCTCGTGATCTCTTCGCGACCCGCGCCGGCCGCCACCAGAACGTGCAGAAGCACCCGTGCCTTGAACGGATCCAGGAATCCGGCGTTGATCAGCCCGCGGGACAGCAGGTCCTGTTCGGAACCCGGATATCCATATGTTCGGCGGAGGACCGGCCCGGAACCGGTACGGGACGCCAGGACGACCGGTTTGGCGTCGGCCAGCTCGTGCAGCAACGGCACCAGCCTGCTCGGCACGTGCCCACCGCCGAACCCGGCGATCACCAGACCGTCGGTGTGCTCCGCGAACGGCCGCAACCAGCTGCCGTCGTCGCCGAGGGCGGCGTGCACCATCCCGATGGACGTCGTCCGGGTGCCGCGCGGCAGCGGCGGGCACGGGCGGGGGCGGCTGAGCAGGACGAACTCGTTCTCCACGATGTGCCCGATCGGGGCCGCGTTCGGCGACGTGAACGCGTTCGTGCTCGTGCTGTGCGACTTGCGGACGTAGCGCGCCGCGTGGATCTCGTCGGACATCACCACCACACAGCCGAGACCCCGGGCGTTCGGGTCGGCCGCCACCCGGATCGCGCTGAGCAGGTTCGCCGGACCGTCCGGGCTGGCCTGGGTGGGGTGCCGCATCGCGCCGGTCATCACGATCGGGGTGTCGCCGCCAATCGTGCGGTCCAGGAAGTAGCTGGTCTCCTCGATCGTGTCGGTGCCCTGGGTCACCACGATCCCGTCGGCGCCGGCCGCGATCTCCCGTTCGATCACGGTCGCCAGCTCGGCCATCACCCCGAACCCGATGTCCGGGCTGGGCAGCCGCCGGAAGTCGTGCGTGGTGAGGTCCACGTTCACCTCGGCCAGCTCGGGGATGGCCCGCAAGAGGTCGGCGGCGGCCAGCTTGGGGACGACGGCACCCGACTCGGTGCCCGGCGTCATGGCGATCGTGCCGCCGAGGGTCAGCATCGAGACCTTCTGTTTCACGAGGTCAAAGGGTAACTCCCGAAAATGTCAGACCCCCGTGCTTGGATCGGGGTATGCGAAAGAAGCTGCTTCTCAAGCTGGTGGCCACCTTTGTCGGCACGGTCACCGCGATGGGACTCGTGGGCGCCCCGGCGTCGGCGAGTCCGTCTGGGGGCTGGGAAGGTACCTGGACGGCGTCGCCGCAACGGCCCGGCGCCGGGTTCAGCCCGAACTGGTCGGTGGCCGGATTCGCCGACCAGACCGTGCGTCAGGTCGTCCGGATCAGCCAGGGCGGGCCGTCCGTCCGCGTCCATCTCACCAACGTCTACGGGTCCGCACCGCTCGCGGTGACGGGCGCGACAGTCGGCCGCGCCGGGACGGGCGCGGCAGCGACTTCCGTGCGGCCGTTGACTTTCGGCCACTCGCGTTCGGTCGTCATCCCCGTGGGGCACGAGATCTCGAGTGACGCGGCGCCATTACCGGTGCGGCCCTTGGAAAGCCTGACGGTGACGATCTACTTCGCCACGCAGACCGGCGCGGTCACGTACCACGCGGACGCGGAGGCGACGAGCTTCCGTGCCCCGGGCGACCACCGCTCGGACGCCGCTGGCACGGCGTTCACCGAGACGTCGACGTCCTGGTACGCGCTCGCCGGTGTCGACGTGGCGGACTTCTCGCCGCGGCGGGACGTGGTCGTCACGTTCGGCGACTCGATCACCGACGGCGCCTTCGCGGGCGTGGACCAGAACGCGCGATACCCGGACGAGCTGGCCGAGCGGTTACACGGGCGGCTCGGTGTGCTGAACGCGGGGATCGGCGGCAACCGGGTGCTGAACGACTCACAGTGCCTGGGGGACAAGGCGACCACCCGGTTCCGCCCGGACGCCCTGGCCCAGCCCCACCTGCGGACGGTGATCGTCCTTGAGGGCATCAACGACATCGGAGCCAGCGAGTTCAACGATTTCGACTGCTTCAAGCCGAACCCACGAGTCGCCGCGGCCGAACTGATCGCCGGCCACCGCGAGCTGATCCGCCAGGCACACACAGCCGGCGTCCGCATAGTCGGCGCAACCCTGTTGCCCTACAAGGGAGCGGTCTACTACACCCCCGCGGGCGACCAGGTGCGCACGGACCTGAACAACTGGATCAGAACCTCCGGCGAATACGACGCGGTCATCGACTTCGACCGAGCGATGGCCGCCCCAACCGACGCGAACGCGATGAACCCCACCTACGACAGCGGAGACCACCTCCACCCGAACGCCCCCGGCTACCACGCAATGGCCGAAGCCATCAACCTGCACACCCTTTGACGTCCTGCCCACCGTCAACGGGTCGGCATTCCGGCCTGCGTGGCTAAGGTCATGCTTCCGCTGGGGCCGACTGCGGGACCGGGCTCCCGTCCGACACCGGCTCCACAGGCATTGATCTGTCGGCCCGTCCGGCCGCCAGGATGTCGGGTGCCGCGTTGTGGTCCCGGTCGTGGACCGCGCCGCAGGGGCAGGTCCACGACCGGAGGTGCAGCGGGAGCTTGTCCCCGACCGCACCACACGCCGAACACCGGCGGGTGGCGGGAACCATCGGTCGATCCGGCCGAAGGTGCGCCCGTACCGGACGGCCTTGTGCGCCAGCATCGCTGTGAACTGCGCCCACCCGGCGTCGTGCACGGACTTCGCCAGCCCGGTCCGGCCGAGACCCACCACACAATGGCGCGGACTTCGACTTCCGGGGTGGTGAGGCGCCCAAGCCGAGGGCGCGGTCTGGGTTTCCGCCGGCGGGAACTCGGTTGTCCGTGTTGCCGAAGGCGGTGCGGTCCTGCAACGCGTCGAGCTCGGCGAGAACCGGGCACCTTTCGAGGCGATGCTTGGTGGTGCTTGGGTGGTGCTTGGGTGGTGCGGACCGGCGGACACTGTTCATCCTCACCGCTCATTCTCACCGCCGAATGGCGGCCGGGCGACGACGCCACCGCCAACCTCGAACGGCTGACCAACGGGCCTCACACCGGAGAGATCCGGACACACCGCGTGCCCGCGTGCCTGTGCCGGGCGGCCATGACAGGCGGTCCAGGACGACCTCGATCGGCCGGCCTGGTCTCGGGCGGCTGTGATCTGCCGCCGGGCATGCCTTCTTGACCGGCCAGTCGTGGGTCGGCGAGACCACTGCCGGTCGGACACCCGGCCTGGCCTCGGATGGCTGTGATCCGCCACCGGGCGCGCCTTCTTGACCGGCCAGCCGTGGGTCGGCGAGACCGCTGCCAGCCCGGCACACCCGGCCTGGTCTCGGGCGGCTGTGATTCGCCGCCGGGCACGCCTTCTTGACCGGCCAGCCCTGGGTCGGCAAGACCACTGCCAGCCCGACACCCGGCCCGGCCTCGGACGACTGCGATCCGCCACCAGACGCGCCTTCTTGACCGGCCGGCCCTGGGTCGGCAAGACCCTGCCAGCCCGGCACACCCGGCCTGGTCTCGGGCGGCTGTGATTCGCCGCCGGGCACGCCTTCTTGACCGGCCAGCCGTGGGTCGGCAAGACCGCTGCCAGGCCGACACCCAGCCCGGCCTCGGACGGCTGCGATCAGCTGGCCCGACGGCGGCTCTACTTCGGGCGGCTGCGATCAGCTGGCCCGGCGCCGGCTCCGCTTCGGGCGGCCCCGATCGGCGAGCGCGACACCAGCCCGGCCTCGTTGAGAGCCCGTCTGGTCCGTCGACTGGCCGATCTTCGTGGCGGAGCGGGGCGCTGAGTGGGGGCGGTGTGGGTGGAATCGCCTGGTGGGGTGGGCCGGTGTCAGACTCGGGCCATGAACCAGGTTGCTGTGATCACTGGGGCGGGGTCGGGTATCGGTCGGGCGGTGGCGGTCGATCTGCTGGATGCCGGATACCGGGTTGTGTTGGCTGGGCGGCGGGAGGACAGGTTGCGGGAGACCGCCGCGATGAGTGCGGGGCGTTCGGTCGTTGTCCCTACGGATGTGGCGGATGTGGGTTCGGTCAGGGCGTTGTTCGGACTGGTTCGGGCCGAGTTCGGTCGGCTGGATCTGTTGTTCAACAATGCCGGGCTGAGTTTGCCTGGCACGGTGGGGGACCTGTCGCTGGAGCAGTGGCGGACCGTGATCGACATCAATCTGACGGGTTCGTTCCTGTGCGCGCAGGAGGCTTTCAACATCATGCGGGCGCAGGATCCGCGGGGTGGGCGGATCATCAACAACGGGTCCATCTCGTCGGTGTCGCCCAGGCCGGCGAGTCCGGCCTACACGGCGTCCAAGCACGCGATCACCGGGTTGACCAAGTCGATCTCGTTGGACGGCCGGGCTTTCGACATCGCGTGTGGACAGATCGACATCGGCAACGCGGCGACCGACATGGGCAGTCGGATGGCGGACGGTGTGCCGCAGGCCGACGGGAGGATCGCGGCGGAGCCGATCTTCGACGTCCGGCACGTCGCGGACGCCGTGCGGTACATGGCCGGCCTGCCGTTGGACACCAACGTCCAGTTCATGACGGTCATGGCCACCAAGATGCCGTTCATCGGCCGGGGGTGACGGTCGTCATGGATGAGGTCACGATCCGCGACACTTACCGCTCGGGTCAGGAGTTCCTAGCGTTGTTCCCATGGAAACGTCGTTCGAGGGGGTCAGCTACTCCTACGGGAGGGTGCGGGCGCTGACCGACATCAGTTTTCGGGTCCCCAGTGGACAGTGCGTCGCGCTGCTGGGGGCCAACGGTGCTGGCAAGTCGACCATCGTGGACCTCATGCTGGGGCTGCGACGACCGCGCAGCGGAACTGTGACCGTTCTGGGGGGAACGGCGGTCGCCGCCGTCACCAGGGGACGGGTCGGGGCCATGTTGCAGACTGGCGGGCTGCCGGCCGACGCCACTGTTCGGGACGTGCTGGATCTCGCGCGCCGGCTGTACGGAAAACGCCGGAGTCTCAAGGAGTTGCTCACCATCGGTGGGCTGCAGGACGTGGCCCGGCGCAAGGTGGACGCGTTGTCCGGTGGGCAGGCCCAGCGGGTGCGGTTCGCGGTCGCCATGGCCGGCCGGCCCGAGTTGCTGTTCCTGGACGAGCCCACGGTCGCCATGGACTTCCGGGCCCGACGGCAGTTCTGGCAGTCGGTGAAGGCCGACGGGAACACGGTTCTGTTCGCCACGCACTACCTCGACGAGGCGGATGAGTACGCCGACTCCGTCATCGTCGTCGACCGGGGGCGGGTCGTCGCCGAGGGCACGCCCGCCGAGATCCGCGGCGACTCCCGGCTGGAGGACGCCTTGTTCGCGCTGACCGCTGAGGAGGACCGGTGACCGCGTTCATCCGTTTCGAAGTCATCCGGACCTTGCGCAACGTCCGGTACCTGGCGTTCCTGGTCGTCGTGCCGGTGCTGCTCTACCTGATGTGGGGGCGGACCGGCGGGCCGGGCGCGATGGTCGCGATGGCGGTCTACGCCGCCTGCGGCGGGGCGTTGCTGGGCGGTGGCAGCACGATCGCGGAGGATCGGGCCACCGGGTGGCTGCGGCAGTTGAGGATCACGCCGCTGGCCGACCGGGCGTGGCTGGGCGGGAAGATCGTGCAGGGCACGCTCATGGCCATCCCCGGCGCGTTGGTGGTGTGCGTGGTGGCCGCGTCCACTGGGCACGTCAGCCTGTCCGTCGGGCAGTGGGCCGGGCTCGGGGTGCTGATCCTGGTGGGCTGCCTGCCGTTCGCCCTGATCGGTGTGTTCGGCGGCATGTTGTTCAAGGGCAAGACCGCGACTGTCGCGTTGATGCTGCTGTTCATCGCGTTGATGCTGGTCGGTGGCGTCATCACCGGGGGCCAGCAGATCGTGTCGTGGGGGAATGTGGTTCCGTCCTATGACCTAATGGCTGCCGGCATTCAGATCGTGCACGGTACTCCGATTGGCGGCGGGTACGTCGTCAACCTGGGCGGATGGGCACTGCTGGGTGGTGCCGCTGTGCTACTGAGGTGGCGCAGGGCGTAACAATGACCGGTGTGACCGTGGATGATGATCTCACCGACGACCGGCTCCAGATGATGTGGAACCGGCGCCTGTGGTCCCGGTTCGTGCTGATGTACGTGGGTATGGGTGCCTCCACGGCGATCTACCTCACCAATCGTCCACCCGTATGGCAGGCCGTGCCGGTGTTGCTCGCCGCGCTGGTCACCGCGGTGCTGGGCATGCGGACCACCTTCGAGCTGCCCATACCGTGGTTGCGTCGGCTGCCGTTCTGGCCGTCGTACATCGCGCTGGTACTGCTGTCCGTCGCGTTGCCGGCGGTCGCGGGCTCAGAGTGGTCGTTCAACGCGGCGTGGGCCGGTGCGGCCACCGGCTGGATCGGCGGCCGGTGGGTGGTGGTCAGGCTGGCCGCGATCGGCGCGGTGATCGGCTTGATCGCCTGGGTGCAACACTCCGATGCCGCGGTGGTCGTCTGGGTCGCGTTGACCAGTGTGGTCGTCGGGTTCTTCACCTCGCAGGCGCGCGACCAGATCGACATATTCTCCGAACTGCAGGACAGCAGGCGGGAGCGGGCCAGGCTGGCGGTGGCCGAGGAACGTGACAGAATCGCCCGCGACCTGCACGATCTTGTCGGGCACAGCCTGTCGGTCATCGCGGTGAAGACGGAGCTGGCCCGGCGCCTGGTGGCAGCCGATCCGGAACGGGCCGAGAATGAGCTGGCCGACATCGACACGGTGGTCCGGCGGGCGTTGTCCGAGGTCCGACAGGCCGTCACCAACTACCGCCAGCCCACTTTGGCCGGTGAGCTCGCGTCGGCCCGTCGCGCGGCTGCGTCAGCTGGCATCGACTGCCGGGTCCAGGCGCCGGAAAGCTGGAACCTCCCCATGCCGGTGGATGGCGCGCTGGCGTGGACCGTCCGTGAAGGAGTGACGAACGTGCTGCGCCACAGCCGTGCCGCCAACTGCCGGATCCAGTTGTCCATCGTGGACAGTTCGGCGGAGTTGCGGATCGCCGACGACGGCGCCGGCCCGGACGAGCCGGACAGCCGGGGCAACGGCCTGGTCGGCCTGGCCGAGCGGGTCCAGGCGCTGGGTGGCTCGATGTCGTCGGGTGCCGGCCCGAACGGCGGGTTCGTCGTGCACGTCCAGGTCCCGGCATGATCAAGCTGTTGCTGGCCGAGGACCAGACCATGTTCCGCGGCGCCATGGCCACCCTGCTGTCCCTGGAACCGGACCTGGAGGTGGTGGTCCAGCTCGGCCGGGGGGACGAGGTGGTGCCCGCGGCCGAGGCGTTCCAGCCGGACGTGGCCCTGCTGGACATCGAGATGCCCGGGATGGACGGCCTGGAGGCCGCCCGCCGGCTCAGGACCCGCGTCCCGGCGACCAAAGTGGTCATCCTGACCACGTTCGGCCGGCCCGGCTACCTGCGCTCGGCGGTCGACGCCGGTGTCGCCGGGTTTCTGCTGAAGGACGCGCCGGTCACGGAACTCGCCGTGGTGATCCGCCGGGTCGCGGCGGGCGAGCGGGTCGTCGACCCGTCACTGGCGCTGGCCGCGTTGAGCGAGGGCGCGAGCCCGCTGACGCCGCGGGAGACCGAGATCCTGGCCGCCTCCCGTGGCCACGGCACGATCGCGGAAATGGCCCGTGGCATGCACCTTTCGCCTGGGACCGTACGGAACCACCTGTCCGCGGCCATCCAGAAACTGGGCGCCCGCACCCGTGCGGAAGCCCTTGACATCGCGGAGTCGAAGGGCTGGCTCTAGCCCAACAACGGCGACAGCATCTCCCGCTCGGTCTCGGGCAGGTACGGCGCGTACGAGTCGTGCAGCGCCCGCCGGGCCAGCTGGGACGCCAACTCCCCGTCACCGTCCCGAATCGCCTGCAGCACCTCGGTGTGGTGGCGCAGATAGCTCAACATCAACGCCCGCTGGTCCGCCGCGTGCGCGATCCGGTCGGCGATCAGGTCCACCACCACTTCGCGGACGACGTCGCTGCACACCACGATGAGCGTGTTCTGGGTGGCACGGGCCACCGCCTCGTGGAACGCCACGTCCGCGTCGCTGAACGCCGAGTAGCCCTCGTCCACGGCGGCTGCCATCGCGGCCAGGGCCACGTCCATCTCGGCCAGTTCGTCGGCCGACCGCAACCGGGCGGCCAGCAGGTAGGCGGAGCCTTCGAGGAGCATCCGGAACTGCAGCAGCTCGCCAAGTGACATCGAGGTACGGGCCAGGCGCCTCATGGACTTGTGCAGGTTCTCCGGGGACGCGGCCAGGATCTCCGGACCGCGCGGGTCGCCCGCCCGGGACTGGATCATGCCGTTGCTCTGCAGCACGCGCAGCGCTTCCCGGATCGTCGAGCGGCTGACCCCGAACTGGGTCATCAGGTCCCGTTCGCTGGGCAGTCGGGCGCCGGGACGCAACCGGCCGGTGAACACGGCCTGCTCGATCTGGTCGACCACTCGCTCGTACGCCCGGATCGGGCTCACCGGCTGGAACATGGGATCACTCCTCTTGACCAGCACCGGACCGAGTGGGAAGGTCCACTGGTCGGACCAGCATACTAGGTGGTGGTGGCCAGTGCGGGCAGTTGTCGCGATGGTGGCCGTTGCCGCGCTGGTCGCGGGATGTTCGGCGGGGTCGTCCGCGTCCGCCCCGAACGACCCGGACGCGATCTCGATCGGGTTCACCGCGGAACCGGCCAACCTGGACTTCACCCATGCCGATGGTGCCGCGATCCCGCAGGTCCTGCTGACCAACGTGTACGAGGGCCTGGTCAAACTGGACGCCACCGGCAAGATCGTCCCGTTGCTGGCCCGGTCCTGGACGGTGAGCGACGACCAGCGGACGTACGACTTCGACCTGCGGCCGGACGTGCGGTTCAGCAACGGCCAGCCGTTCGGCGCGGCCGACGTCAAGTTCTCCCTCGACCGGGTGAAGAGCGACTGGACCATCTCGTTGAAGTCCAAAATGGACGTGGTGGACCACGTCGAGGTCCTGGCGCCGGACCACGTCAGGGTGGTGTTGCAGCGGCCGAGCAACAACTGGCTGTTCGACATGACCACCCGGGTCGGCGCGATGTTCAGCCCGAGCGGGGTGGCCGACCTGGCGAACACCGCGGTCGGCACCGGCCCGTACGTGTTCGCCGGCCGCAAGCGCGGTGACTCGATCGTGCTGCGCGCGAATCCCGGCTACTGGGGCCGCGAACCCGTGTACACCACGGTGTACCTCAAGTACTTCAAGGACCCGACCGCGCTGAACAACGCCTTGCTGAGCAACGGGATCGACGTGATCTCCGCGGTCACCACGCCGGACTCGATCCCGCAGTTCGAGTCGGACGACCGGTTCACGGTCGTGCAGGGCACCACGAACTCCGAGGTCACGTTGGCGTTCAACAACGCCAAGGCGCCGCTGAACGACAAGACTGTCCGGCAGGCGTTGACGTACGCGATCGACCGGAAGGCGGTCATGGCCACGGTCGCGGCGAACCGCGGCACGTTGATCGGCAGCATGGTCCCGCCGACGGACCCCTGGTACGAGGACCTGTCGAACGTCTATCCCTTCGATCCGGCCAAAGCGCGGGCGTTGCTTGCCGGCCGGCACCTGTCGCTGCGACTGCGGATCCCGAACCTGCAGTACGCGTTGTCGGCGGCCCAGGTCGTCGCGTCGGAGTTGACCGACGTCGGGGTGAGCGTGCGCATCGAGCCGCTGGACTTCCCCGCGGTCTGGCTCAAGCAGGTCTTCACCGACCACGACTTCGACATGTCGATCATCCAGCACGTCGAGGCCAGGGACATCGTCACGTTCGACAGTCCCAAGTACTACTGGGGATACGACAGTCCCAAGGTGCGGCAGCTGATCACCCAGGGCGACACGGGAACACCCGCCGACCAGGTCACGGCCATGAAGGAGGTGGCGCGGACGCTCAACGCGGACGCCGCCGCCGACTGGCTGTTCCTGTTCCCGAACCTGGTGGTGGCCAAGCGCAAGGTCACCGGACTGGTGACCAACCAGGTGAACGAGTCGTTCGACCTGAGCGGCCTGGGGCGGGCCGCATGACCCTCCGGATAGCCCGCCGAGCCGCGATCTTCGTCGTCAGCGTCGCGGTCGCGTCGGTCGCGGTCTTCCTGTTCATGGCCGTGTTGCCCGGCGACCCGGCGCAGGTCGCGCTCGGCGTGAACGCCACTCCCGATCTGGTTGCCAAGACGCGCCATGACTTCGGGATCGACCGACCGTTGGTGACGCAGTACTTCTCTTGGATCGGCAACGTGTTCACCGGGGACTTCGGGCGGTCGTACGTCACCCGTGACCTGATCGGGCCGCAACTGGTCGACCGGCTCGGGGTGACGCTGTGGCTGGTCGGCGCCGGGACGGTGGTGGCGGTGCTTATCGCGGTCCCGTTGGGGACGTTCGCGGCGGCACGGCACCGGAAAGCCAGTGGGGCAGTCGTTTCCGGGCTGTCCCAGCTGGGTGTCGCCGTGCCTGCCTTCCTCGCCGGGATCCTGCTGGTGCAGATCTTCGCCGTGCAGTTGCGGTGGCTGCCGTCCGGTGGCTGGACACCGCCGAACCAGGACTTCGGCGAGTTCGTCCGTGGGCTGGTCCTGCCGGCGTTGTCCTTGGGACTTGTGCAGGGCGCGGTGCTCACCCGCTACGTGCGTTCGGCGGTGCTGGACACCTTGCGCGAGGACTATCTGCGGACCGCGCGAGCGAAAGGTCTTCTGCCGTGGCAAGCGCTGATGCGCCACGGACTGCGTAACGCGGCTGTGCCCGTGGTGACGGTCCTGGGGTTGCAGTTGACGACGTTGCTCATCGGCGCGGTGGTGGTCGAGCGGGTGTTCGTGTTGCCTGGCCTGGGAAGCATGCTGTTGGACTCGGTCGCCTCCCGCGATCTGTTGACAGTTCAGGGAATCGTGCTGGTGCTGGTGGTCGCGGCGCTGCTGGTGAACTTCGTCGTGGACGTGCTGTACACCGCGATCGACCCACGGCTGCGGAGGTCCCGATGAGAACGCTGGGGACCGGGGCGATCCTGGTCGGACTCGTGGTTGTCGCAGCACTGGTGTCTTTTGCCTGGACGCCGCACGACCCGCTGCAGGTGGACGCGGCGATCCGGCTGCTCGGCCCGACCGGCGACCACGTCCTCGGCACCGACAAGTTCGGCCGCGACCTGCTCAGCCAGATCATGGTCGGCGCCCGGACCACGCTCTACGTCGGTGTTGTCGCGGTGGGTGTGGCCGCGGTGATCGGCACCCCGTTGGGGATCCTTGCCGGAATGAGTCCGCGCTGGCTCGGTGAGTTCGTTATGCGGGTCAACGACTTGCTGCTGGCGTTCCCCGCGCTGCTGCTGGCGATCATGTTCGGCGCGGTGTTCGGCGCCGACACCCTCACGGCGATGATCGCGATCGGCATCGCGACGGTTCCGTCGTTCGCGCGAATCGCCAGATCGGGGACACTGCAAGTGATGAGCACTGAGTACGTGCTCGCGGCGCGCGCGGCCGGCAGGCCACGGCTGGCGATCGCGGCCAGACACGTCCTGCCGAACATCGGCGGGCTGCTGATCGTGCAGTGCTCGGTGTCGTTCGCGATCGCCGTGCTCTCCGAGGCCGCGCTGTCGTTCCTCGGCTTCGGCACCCGGCCGCCGACGCCGTCGTGGGGGCGGATGTTGCAGGAATCGCAGGAGTTGCTCGCCGTGCAGCCCAGGCTCGCGCTGGTGCCGGGGATCGCGATCGCCGTCGCGGTGCTGGGTTTCAACCTGCTCGGCGACGGGCTACGGGATCGCCTTGACCCGAAACTGGCAGGCCACCGATGAGCGTGCTCACTGTGCAGAGCCTGACCGTGTCCGTCGACGGCGACTGGCTCGTCGACGACGTGTCGTTCGAGATCGAGCCTGGGGAACGGGTCGGGCTGATCGGCGAGTCCGGGTCCGGCAAGACGTTGACCGCGTCCGCGGTGATGGGCCTGGTGTCCGACGAACTCACCGTGCGCGGGTCGATCCGGCTCAACGGCAAGGAGATCGTCGGCGCCAGGGAACGGGAACTCGCCCGGTCGCGCGGTCGGGATATGGCCATGGTGTTCCAGGAGCCGATGACCGCGCTCAACCCCACCATGCGGGTCGGCAAGCAGGTCGCCGAGGCCATGCTCGTGCACCGGACCCGCCCGGACCGGCGCGACGCCACGAAAGCCGCCGCCGAGCTGCTGGATCTCGTCCAGCTCCCGGACCGGGCCGCGAAGGCGTATCCGCACCAGCTTTCGGGTGGGCAACGGCAGCGCGTGATGCTGGCCATGGCGCTGGCCAACGACCCTTCGCTGCTGATCTGCGACGAGCCGACCACGGCGTTGGACGTGACCGTGCAGAAGCAGATCCTGGAGCTGATCCTGGCCGCCACCGACGACAAGGCCCTGTTGTTCATCACCCACGACCTGGCCGTGGTCGCCTCGGTGTGCGAACGTGTGATGGTCATGCGGGACGGGAAGATCGTCGAGTCCGGGCCCGTGCAGGATGTGTTCACCAGCCCGAGCCACGAGTACACCGAACACCTGCTGGCGGTGTCCCTTGATTGAGGTTCGTGACCTTCGGCGGAACTACCAGGGTATGGCGGCGCTCAAGGGGGTGTCCTTCGAGGTCATGGCCGGGCAGCGGTTCGGGATCGTCGGCGAGTCCGGCTCCGGGAAGTCCACATTGGTCAGACTGCTGGCCGCGCTGGACCGGCCGACCGGTGGGACGATCTCCTTCCGCGGTGTCCGGATCGACCACCTGCCGGAACGGCGGCTCAAGTTCCTCCGGGACGAGCTGCAGATCGTCTTCCAGGACCCGATGGGCTCGCTGGATCCGCGGATGCGGGTGAAGGACATCATCTGCGAGCCGCTGGGCCGCGCCGACGACCGGGCCGGTCGGCTGCGGGAGCTGCTGGACGCGGTCGGCCTGCCGCAGGACGCCGCCGCCCGGTATCCGCACCAGTTCTCCGGTGGGCAGCGGCAGCGGATCTCCATCGCCCGTGCCCTGGCGCCGCATCCCAAGGTGCTCGTCGCGGACGAGCCGGTCAGCGCGCTCGACGTGTCCGTCCGGGCCCAGATCCTGGACCTGCTGGTGGATCTGGTCGAACGCTACGACCTCACGCTCGTCTTTGTGTCCCACGATCTTTCGGTGGTCCGACGCGTCTGCGACACGGTCGCGGTGCTGCGCCGCGGCGAGATCGTCGAGCTGGGGGACGTTGAGCAGGTCTACCAACGGCCGGCGCACCCGTACACGCGGGAGCTGATCGCCGCGGCTCCGACGCTCCGCGGTGCGCTGGCGAGGTTCCAGGAGGGATCATGATGTTCGACCCGCCCTACCCGCCCGGACTCCCGATCGGAGCCGAGTGGATACCGACGGCCACCCGGCCGGTCACGTTCCCGTACGACGGAAGCGCGGTCGCCGAAGCCCCGGAAGGCACCAGTGAACTGGCGGTGAAAGCGATCGACGAAGCCGTGGCGGTCAAGGCCGCGGTCGCGGCTCTGCCGTCGCGCGTTCGCCGGCAGATCCTGACCGACACCTGGCAGGCCATCGAGAAGCACCGCGCCGAGTTCGAACGGTTGCTGGTGCTGGAGTCCGGCAAGCCGTTGGTGGACTGCCGCAACGAGGTGGCCAGGACCATCGTCACCTTGCAGGCGTCGGCCGAGGAGGTCGCCCGGTTGCACGGCGAGACCGTGCCGCTGGACCTGCTGCCGTCCGGGGACGGGCTGGTTGGCTTCTGGACCAGGCGGCCGATCGGGGTCGTCGTCGGCATCGCCGGGTTCAACTACCCGTTGCTGCTCGCGGCGCACAAGATCGCGCCCTCGGTCGCGGCCGGCTGCCCGGTCGTGTGCAAGCCCGCGCCTTCGACACCGTTGGCAACGCTGTGGCTGGTCCACTTGGTCCGGCAGGCGGCTGTCGAGGCGGGTGCGCCGGCTGCGTTCGTCCAGCTGGTCACGGGTGACGCCGAGGTCGGTTCGGCGTTGGTGACCGACTCGCGGGTCGGTGCCGTGTCGTTCACGGGTTCGGCGGCGGTCGGCCACCAGATCGCCCGCGCCGCGGCGCCGCGGAAGACGTTGCTGGAGCTGGGTTCCAACGCGGCTCTCGTCGTCGCTGAGGACGCTGACCTGGATGCGGCCGTGGACGCCGTGCTGCGCGGTGGTTTCTACGCGTCCGGGCAGGCGTGCATCTCGGTGCAACGGCTCATTGTCGTCGAGTCGGTTGTTGACGAGTTCACGAACCGACTCCAGGCCCGGCTCGGTGATGTCGTGACCGGCGATCCGCGCGACGAGGTGACCCGGGTTTCCGTGTTGATCGACGAACGGTCCACGAAACGCGTGCTGCAATGGGTTGACGCCGCCGTTTCCGCGGGCGCGCGGGTGCTGGCCGGCGGCGGGCTTGACGGCGGCGTGATCCAGCCGACCGTGTTGCTGAACGTGCCCGAGGACGCGGCGTGCTGGGTCGAGGAGATCTTCGGGCCGGTGGTGTGCTTGCGCACTGTGTCCACAGTGGAGGAAGCGTTCGCTCTGGTGAACGAGTCCCGGTACGGGCTGAACAGTTCGGTGTTCACCCGTTCGCTGGCGACCGCGTTCCGGGCGATCGACGAACTGGAGGTCGGCGCGGTCGTGGTCAACGAGGTACCCGGCTTCCGGTCGGACACCATGCCGTACGGCGGCGTGAAGGACTCCGGCATCGGCCGGGAGGGCCCGCGGTTCGCCGTGGAGGAACTGACCGTGACCAGGATGGCGGTGATCCGGCCGGCATGACCGACTACACCCAACTGTTCCGTTTGGACGGTCGAAACGCGGTCGTGATCGGCGCCGGCAGCGGCATCGGCCGCGAGTCGGCGTTCGCGCTCGCGGCCCACGGGGCCTCGGTGGTGTGCGCGGACGTCAACCTTGGGGCCGCCGAGGAGACCGCGTCGGCCATCGGCGCCGAGGCGTACCAGATCGACGTACTCGACCCCGACGCAGTCGAACGCCTCGCGGACCGGGACACGGATGTCGTGGTGCTCACGGCCGCAATGAACGTGCGCAAGCGCTTGCTTGAGTACACGCGGGCCGAGTTCGACCGGGTCGTCGCGTTGAACCTGGGCGCGACTTTCGACGTCGTGCGTGCGTTCGGCAGGCGAATGGTCGCCCGTGGCAGCGGCAGCATCATCGGGTTCTCGTCGATCCGCGGGACGACCGTGGAACCTGGCCAGAGCGTGTACGCGGCCACCAAGGCCGGGCTGGTGCAGCTGTTCCGGACCGCGGCCGTGGAGTTCGGGCGGCACGGCGTACGGGTCAACGCGATCGCGCCCGGTGTCGTGGAGACGCCGCTGACCGCGCAGATCAAAGCGGATCCCGCCTGGTACCAGGCGTACGCGGACAAGGGTGCGCTCGGTCGCTGGGCGCAGCCGTCGGAGATGGCGGGAGCCGTGGTGTACCTGGCGTCCGACGCGGCTAGTTTCGTGACAGGCGCGGTGCTGGCCGTGGACGGCGGCTGGACCGCGGTCGACGGACGGTTCGAACCACCCGAGGGGAAGAAAGCATGACTGAGCTGGCGGATGTGGCCGCGGTGGACCTGGTGCCCCGGTACCGGTCCGGTGACCTGTCCCCGGTCGAAGTGGCCGAGGCCGTGCTGGCCAGGATCGAGGCGCGGGAGCCCGAACTGCGGGCGTTCTACAAGCACGACCCGGCGGCCGTGCGGACCGCCGCGAAGGAGTCTGAGCAACGCTGGCGGTCCGGCAGTCCACAAGGGCCGCTCGACGGCGTCCCGATCACCCTCAAGGAGAACATCGCCACCGAAGGCGTTCCGATTCCCCTGGGCAGTGCCGCGACCGAGCTCGTGCCGGCCGTGCGGGACGCTCCGGCGGCGGCGCGCATCCGCGAGGCCGGCGCGGTGCTCCTTGGCAAGACGACCATGCCGGACTACGGAATGCTCACGTCCGGCCTGTCCAGCTTCCACCAGACCGCCCGCAACCCGTGGGACACCGAGCGGACTCCAGGCGGGTCGAGCGCGGGCGCCGGGGCCGCCGGTGCTGCCGGGTACGGCCCGCTGCACGTGGGCACGGACATCGGCGGATCGGTCCGGCTGCCGGCCGCGTACTGCGGTCTGGTCGGGCTGAAGCCCAGCTTCGGCCGGGTGCCCGTGGACCCGCCGTACATCGGCCGCGTGGCCGGCCCGATGACCAAGACGGTCGCGGACACGGCTCTGCTGATGAGTGTGCTGTCGCAGCCGGATCCGCGTGATCACATGAGCCTGCCGCCGAGCGACATCCCGTGGCAGTCCCTGGACGTCGACCCGACCGGCGTGCGGATCGGCCTGCACCTGGACGCGGGTGTCGGGCTGGCCGTCGAGCCGGAGATCGCCGCGGCGGTGCGTGCCGTCGCGGACGCGTTCGCCGCGGCGGGTGCGGTCGTCGAGCCGCTGGATCCGTTCGTCACCAGGGAGATGCTGGACGGGCTCGACCTGTTCTGGCGCACCCGGCTGTGGTCCGACCTGGTCAAGTTCGCGCCCGAGCGGCGGGAGCGGGTGCTGCCGTACATCCTTGAGTGGGCGCGGGCCGGCGCCGAGACCAACGGGGTCGACGTGTACCGGGGATTCAGCCAGATCGACGCGATGCGGGCGAGTGCGCTGCGGGCGACCGAGCGGTTCGACTTCGTGCTGTCGCCGACTTCGCCGACCCAGGCGTTCCCGGCGGAGTGGGCGTCGCCCGTGAACGATCCGGCCAAGCCGTTCGAGCACATCGGTTTCACGGTGCCGTACAACATGTCCGGCCAGCCGGCGGTGTCGGTGAACTGCGGGTTCACCACCGAGAAGCAGCCGATCGGGCTGCAGATCAGCGGGCGCCGGTTCGACGATCTCGGCGTGCTCCGAATGGCGGCGTGGTACCAGCGATCCCAGTAACGGACGCGCCCGGCGAATGGGTCTGGGGGACATTCACCGGGCGTGCCCACGCCCCAAGGTAGGGGCTGGCCAGCGGCTTCGACAGACCTTTCGAACAGGGCCGAATAGTGTCCAGGCAGTGAAACAAGCGCGCTTGCTTGTTTTGCTTCCGGGTGGCACGCTGGGCGGATGTCGACGCAGCTACTCGGCCTGCTGGACGACCTTCGGGCGGAAGGCGACGCACTGGAGTCCCTGGTGGTCGGCCTGCCGGCGGACGGGTGGGCGACACCGACGCCGGCGGCCGGCTGGACGATCGGGCACCAGATCGCCCACCTGGCCTGGACCGATGAGGCGTCCGTGGTGGCCGCGACCGACCAGGTCGCGTTTCAGGCGATCCTGGCGCAGGCACTGAAGGCGCCCACCGCGTTCGTGGACACGGCGGCCGCGCAAGGCGCCGCTCGTGCCCCGGACGAGTTGCTTTCGTGGTGGCGGGTGAGCCGGATCGCCCTGGTGGAGGCGTTGGCGAAGGTCCCGGCCGGCACCAAGCTGCCCTGGTTCGGGCCGCCGATGAGCCCGATGTCCATGGCCACCGCACGGCTCATGGAGACGTGGGCGCACGGTCTCGACGTGGCGGACGCGCTCGGCGTCGAGCGGACCGCCACCGTCCGACTGCGACACGTCGCGCACATCTCGGTCCGTACGCGGGATTTCGCGTTCACGATCAACGGCCGCACCCCGCCGGCCGAGGAGATCCGGGTCGAACTCGCCGCCCCGGACGGCTCGACATGGGCCTGGGGCCCGACTGACGCGGCCCAGCGGATCGTCGGGTCCGCGCTGGACTTCTGCCTGGTGGCCACCCAACGCCGGCACCGCGCGGACACGAACCTGAAGGCGGACGGCCGGGATGCGGACGCGTGGCTGGACATCGCCCAGGCGTTCGCCGGCCTGCCCGGCCCAGGTCGGGCGAGCACCGCCCACGAATAAAACAAGCATGCTTGCTTGTTTTCATCCCGGCTGGCATGCTGGCAGCCATGTCGGCGATCAGGATCGGCAACTGTTCCGGGTTCTACGGGGACCGGTTCGGCGCTGTCCGCGAGATGCTCACGGGCGGGCCGCTGGACGTGCTCACCGGTGACTACCTGGCCGAGCTCACCATGCTCATCCTCGGCCGGGACCGGATGAAGGACCCGCGGCGGGGCTATGCGAAGACGTTCCTGCGGCAGATGGAGGACGGCCTCGGCCTCGCGCTCGACCGCGGCGTCAAGATCGTCGCCAACGCCGGCGGCCTGAACCCGGCCGGCCTCGCCGACGCCCTGCGTGAACTGACCGCGGGGCTCGGCCTGACCGCCAGGATCGCCCACGTCGAAGGGGACGACCTGATCGGCCGGGTGGACGAGCTGGGGCTGGGCAAACCGTTGACCGCCAACGCGTACCTGGGTGCCTGGGGCATCGCGGAGTGCCTCAAAGCCGGCGCGGACGTGGTCGTGACCGGGCGGGTGACGGACGCCTCGGTGGTCGTCGGTCCGGCCGCCGCCCACTTCGGCTGGGGTCCGGCCGACTACGACCAGCTGGCCGGGGCCGTGGTGGCCGGGCACGTGATCGAGTGCGGCGCCCAGGCGACCGGCGGCAACTACGCGTTCTTCGCCGAGCACGACATCCGGCATCCGGGCTTCCCGATCGCCGAGATCAACGCCGACGGCAGCAGCGTGATCACCAAGCATCCGGGCACCGGCGGCGCTGTCACAGTCGGAACCGTTACCGCGCAACTGCTGTACGAGATCGGCAGCGCTCGCTACGCCGGCCCGGACGTGACCGCCCGCTTCGACACCGTGTCACTGTCCCAAGAGGACGTTGACCGGGTGCGGATCAGCGGGGTTCGTGGGGAGGCGCCGCCGCCGACGCTGAAGGTGTCGCTGAACACCCTCGGCGGGTTCCGCAACGAGATGGTGTTCGTGCTGACAGGTCTCGACATCGAGGCCAAGGCCGAGCTGGTGAAGGAGCAGATGACCGAGGCGTTCGCGGCCCGGCCGCCGGCCGAGGTCCGGTGGACTTTGGCCCGGACCGACCACCCGGACGCGGCTGTGCAGGAGGAGGCCAGCGCCTTCTTGCGTTGCGCGGTCAAGGACTCGGACCAGAAAGTCGCCGGCCGGGCGTTCTCCAGCGCGGCGGTCGAGATCGCGCTGGCCAGCTACCCAGGCTTCCACGTGACCGCGCCGCCCGGGGACGCGTCGCCGTTCGGCCTGTTCACCCCTGGGTACGTGGACGCCAAGCTGGTCGAGCAACTGACCGTTGTGGACGGTGTGCGCACAGTGATCCCCCCGGCGCCGGAGGTCCGTGAGCTGGAGCCTGTGCCCGCGCCGCCGTTGCCGGAACCGCTGTCCGGGCCGACCCGGAACGTCCCCTTGGGACTCGTCGCGGGCGCCCGCAGTGGGGACAAGGGCGGCGACGCCAATGTCGGCGTGTGGGTGCGGACCGAGGCGGCGTGGCGCTGGCTGGCGAACACGTTGACCGTCGACGAGTTCCGGCTGCTGCTGCCGGAAACCGCGGACCTGCCGGTGACCCGGCACGTGCTGCCGAACCTGTTCGCGCTGAACTTCGTGGTCAGCGGGCTGCTCGGGGACGGGGTAGCGGCCCAGGCGCGGTTCGACCCGCAGGCCAAGGCCGTCGGCGAATGGTTGCGGTCGCGGCACATGGACATCCCGGAGGCGCTGCTGTGACGCTGTTGCAGTCCACATTGGATACTTCGGCTGACGACTTCGCCGCGAACCGCGACTCGATGCTCGGCAAGCTGGCCGACCTGGACGCGGAGTACGCCAAGGCGATCGCGGGCGGCGGGCCCAAGTACGTGGAGCGGCACCGCAAGCGTGGCAAGATGCTGGCCCGGGAACGGGTCGAGCTGCTGATCGACCCGGACTCGCCGTTCCTCGAACTGTCCCCGCTGGCCGCGTGGGGCAGCGACTACACCGTCGGCGCCAGCGTGGTCACCGGGATCGGCGTGGTCGAAGGCGTCGAGTGCGTGATCATGGCCAGCGACCCGACCGTGCGCGGCGGGTCGAGCAACCCGTGGACGGTCAAGAAGACGTTCCGCGCCATGGACATCGCGTTGGAGAACCGGCTGCCGCTGATCAACCTGGGCGAGTCGGGCGGCGCGGACCTGCCGTCCCAGAAGGAGATCTTCATCCCGGGCGGCCGGCTGTTCCGTGACCTCACCCGGTTGTCCGCGGCCGGCATCCCCACCATCGCCCTGGTGTTCGGGAACGCCACCGCGGGCGGCGCCTACGTGCCGGGCATGTCCGACCACGTCGTGATGGTCAAGGGCCAGTCGAAGGTGTTCCTCGGCGGGCCGCCGCTGGTGAAGATGGCCACCGGCGAGGAGTCCGACGACGAGTCGCTGGGCGGTGCCGAGATGCACGCCCGCACGTCCGGCCTGGCCGACTACTTCGCCGTGGACGAGCAGGACGCGATCCGGATCGGCCGGCGGATCGTCGCCCGGCTGAACTGGCGCAAACGCGGTCAGGAGCCTGGACTCGTTGTCCCGCCGCTGTTCGACGAGGAGGAGCTGCTCGGGATCGTGCCAGGCGACTTGAAGATCCCGTTCGACCCACGGGACGTGATCGCCCGCGTGGTCGACGGCTCGGACTTCGACGAGTTCAAACCGTTGTACGGCACGAGCCTGGCGACCGGATGGGCCCGGGTGCACGGATATCCGGTGGGCGTGCTGGCGAACACGCGCGGTGTGCTGTTCAGCGAGGAGTCGCAGAAGGCCGCCCAGTTCATCCAGCTCGCCAACCAGACCGACACCCCGTTGATCTTCCTGCACAACACCACCGGGTACATGGTCGGCAAGGACTTCGAACAGGGCGGGATCATCAAGCACGGCAGCATGATGATCAACGCGGTGTCCAACTCGAAGGTGCCGCACATCTCGATCCTGATGGGCGCGTCCTACGGCGCCGGGCACTACGGCATGTGCGGCCGCGCGTACGACCCACGGTTCCTGTTCGCGTGGCCGTCGGCGAAGTCCGCGGTGATGGGCCCGCAGCAGCTGGCCGGCGTACTGTCCATTGTGGCCAGGGCGGCGGCGGTGAGCCGCGGCCAGGAGTACGACGAGGATCAGGACGCCGCCATGCGCGCGATGGTCGAGTCCCAGATCGAAGCCCAGTCGCTGCCGAAGTTCCTGTCCGGCCTGCTTTACGACGACGGCGTGATCGACCCACGCGACACCCGGACCGTGCTCGGCATGTGCCTGTCCGCGATCCACACCACGCCGGTCGCCGGCGCGGACGGCTTCGGCGTCTTCAGAATGTGATGTGAGAGCGATGATCACGAGTGTTCTGGTCGCCAACCGTGGGGAGATCGCCCGCCGGGTGTTCCGCACGTGCCGTTCGCTCGGCATCGGCTGTGTGGCGGTGTATTCCGACGCTGACGCCTCGTCTCCGCACGTGCATGAGGCCGACGCCGCCGTGCGCCTGCCGGGGAACGCGCCGAGTGACACGTACCTGCGAGCCGACCTGATCGTCGAAGCTGCCCGCCGGGCCGGGGCCGACGCGGTCCACCCGGGCTACGGCTTCCTGTCGGAGAACGCGGACTTCGCCCAGGCCGTGATCGACGCCGGGCTGGTGTGGATCGGCCCGTCGCCGTCGGCCATCGCCCGGATGGGCTCGAAGATCGCGGCCAAGGAGCTGATGGCCGCGGCCGGCGTGCCCGTACTGTCCTCTATGGAGGATCCGGAGTCGTTCCCGGTGCTGGTCAAGGCGTCGGCCGGTGGCGGCGGCCGGGGGATGCGGGTGGTCCACTCGGCCGCCGAACTGCCCGCCGAACTGGCGGCGGCCCGATCGGAAGCCCAGTCCGCGTTCGGTGACTCCACGGTGTTCTGCGAGCCGTACCTGGAGAACGGCCGGCACATCGAAGTCCAGATCATGGCGGACTTACACGGCACGGTCTGGGCGGTGGGCGAACGTGAGTGCTCCATCCAGCGGCGGCATCAGAAGGTCATCGAAGAGGCACCGTCCCCGCTGGTCTCGCGTGTTCCGGGGATGCGTTCGGAGTTGTTCGACGCGGCCCGTTCGGCGGCTTCCGCCATCGGGTACGTCGGCGCCGGCACGGTCGAGTTCCTGGCCGACGAGCAGGGGCGGTTCTACTTCCTGGAGATGAACACCCGCCTGCAGGTGGAGCACCCGGTCACCGAGTGCACCACGGGACTGGACCTCGTCCGGCTGCAACTGCTTGTGGCACAAGGGGAACGCCTCGCCGCCGCGCCGCCGGACCCGACCGGCCACGCGATCGAGGTCCGCCTGTACGCCGAAGACCCGGCGCAGTCGTGGCGCCCGCAGAGTGGAACGCTCCATCACCTGTCCGTGCCAGGCGTGACCACCTCGTTCGCGGTGCCGTCACACGGCTTGCGACTGGACAGCGGCGTGACCGACGGCTCGGTCGTGGGCGTCCACTACGACCCGATGCTCGCCAAGGTCATCGCCTACGCCCCCACCCGTTCGGAAGCCGCGCTCAGCCTGGCCGGGGCACTGGCACGAGCTCATATCCACGGCCTGACCACCAATCGTGACCTGCTCGTACGCGTCCTGCGGCACCCGGAGTTCCTCGCCGGCAACACCGACACGGCGTTCCTGGACCGCCATGGCCTGGCAGCGCTCGCGGAACCCCTCGCGGACAAGGACACAGTCGAGCTCGCGGCCCTCGTCGCGGCGTTGGCGGACGCGGACTCCCGTAAGTCCGACGTCCCCAGCGGCTGGCGGAACGTGCCGTCCCAGCCACAGCACAAGACCTACCGTTCCCAACTCGGCGACCACACGGTCAGCTACCGGCACACCCGCTCAGGCCTGGTGGCCGACGGCTTCGCCGGCGTCCGCCTGCTCGCCGCCGACGCCGGCAAGGTCACCCTGGAGGTCGCCGGCGTCCGCCGGGACTTCGCCGTCGCGACCTACCCGGATCTGGTCTGCGTGGACTCGGCGCTCGGCCCGGTGGCACTGACCCCGGTGGCCCGGTTCACCGACCCGTCCACCCAGGTCACCCCCGGCTCCCTGCTCGCGCCGATGCCCGGGACCGTGGTCCGGATAGCGGTCGCGGAAGGCGACGAGGTCACCCAGGCCCAACCACTGCTGTGGCTCGAAGCGATGAAGATGGAGCACAAGATCGCGGCGCCGGCCGCCGGAGTCCTCACCGAACTGCCGGTCAAGGTCGGCCAGCAGGTCGAACTGAACGAGGTCCTGGCCGTGGTGACGGGCCCCACCCCCTGACCAAGAGTGGGTCTAAGTCCACTGGCCAGCGGCCGCGGACAGGTCAGAATGGCGGTATGACCGCAGTCGCCGTACGCCCGACCCACACCCGTTGGCAGTTGTTCGGGTGGGGCCTCGCACTCATCGGGCTCGAGGTGCCCGCGTACGTGCTGATGGTGCTGTTCTCGCTGGCCGTGGGGTTCATCCCGTTGTGGATCGGGTTCCCCATGGTGATCGCGGTCACCACGGTGGTCCGCCGGTTCATGAACTTCCACCGGCGCCGGGCCGGGTGGGTGCTCGGCGAGGAGATCGAGCGGCCGTACCGGTCCCGCCGGGCGGACAGCGGGCTGGTCATCCGGGTGTTCGACCTGCTCAAGGACCCGGCGACCTGGCGTGACGTGGCGTTCATGTACGTCCAGACGTCCGCCGGCATAGCCCTGGTGTTCGTCCAGGTCGGGCTGCTGATCGGCGGGATCGGGCACGTCACGCTGGTGGCCTGGTGGTGGGCGCTGCCGGCCGACGCGAACTTGAACCTGGTCGGGTTCCTGTCGGTCGACTCGACCGAGACCGCCCTGATCTACGGCGGCACCCTCGGCGTGATCTACCTCGCACTGTGGTGGTGGGGCGGCCCGCACCTGATGCGGACGCAGGCCCAGATGACCAGGTGGCTGCTGGCACCCACCGAGCGGGCCCGGCTGGCCAACCGGGTGCAGCAGCTGACCGAGTCCCGTGCGGACACGGTGGACACCCAGGCGGCCGAACTCCGGCGGATCGAACGCGACCTGCACGACGGCGCCCAGGCGCGGCTGGTCGCGCTCGGGATGAGCCTCGGCATGGCCGAGGAGACCGTCGCACGGGACCCGGCGGCCGCGCGGGAACTGCTCGCCGAGGCTCGGGCGGCCAGCTCACAGGCCCTGGCCGAGCTGCGCGACCTGGTGCGGGGCATTCACCCGCCGGTGCTCGCCGACCGCGGCCTGGACGGGGCGATCCACGCTCTGGTGCTCTCCCACCCGTTGGCGACCGACGTGGAGATCGACATTCCCGGGCGGTTGTCCGCGCCCGTGGAGTCCGCCGCGTACTTCGCGGTCGCCGAGACGTTGACCAATGTGGCCAAACACGCCGGCGCCAGCAAGGCCTGGATCCGACTGGACTATGCGGACGGACGGCTCACCATCCTCGTCGGCGACGACGGCAGAGGCGGCGCCGATCCCTCAGGTGGAACGGGTTTGCGTGGCATCGAGCGGCGCCTGGCGGCATTCGATGGCACTCTGGTGGTGAGCAGCCCGATGGGCGGTCCGACCGTCGTGGTGATGCACCTGCCGTGCGAGCTCATCGCCACACAGTCGTCCTAAACCGTGTGTTTGTTCCGTGTGGCCGGTGTTCCTACTGTTCTGCGCCTGGGTGACCCCCGATTTGTCGCCCGTAACCACGCGGATCAGAGGGAGAACCACGGACGTGAGCACATACCCGACCACTCCTGCCCAGGGCAATCGCACCGGCGCCGCTCCTGTGCGGCCGGGCACCCTGAAGGCCGCGGTCCTGATCGCCGTCGTCGTCGGACTGGCGGAGGTCGTGAACGCCGTCGTGATGCTGACCGGGGGCATGGACCTGGCCGCGAAGCTGGCCGCCAAGGGCTTGGACATCCTCAACCTCGACCTCGGCGCGGACCTCAACAACCAGGTCATCAAGGAGGCCGCCACGCAGATGCAGAGCACCCTGCAGGGGCGGGCCTTCATCCTGCTTGTCTTCGGTGTCGGGATGCTGCTGTTCGGACTCCTCATGACCAAGGCGGCGACCTGGGCGCGGGTCCTGGTGACCATCTTCGCCGCGCTGACCCTGGGCATGTCCGGCTTCGTCCTGCTGGACGTGAACACCACGCTGATGATGGTCCTCGGCGCCGTCGCCACGCTGGGCGCGATCGTCTCCATCGTGACGACGTGGCTCGGCCCGAACGGCCGCTACGCCAAGGCCCTGAAGGCCTGACATCGCACCACAGTCTCGGGGTCCGGGCACATCAGGGGAGTGCCCGGCCCCCGTTTGCCTTTGGTACGGCCAAGTTCAGCAGCATTCTGAGCAGTGTCGACGAGTTGCCGTCCCGTGGGTCGCCGATCCGCTCGGCCTCGTCCCGGGACGCGTTCGCCGCTCGGGGGTCGCCCGTCGCGTCGTACGCGGCCGCCAGCAGATGCAACGTGATCACGGTCGCTGACGTGCTTCCCATCGCGCGGTACTCCTGAAGACACGTCCGCAGCGCCGGAATCGCCTCGCCGGGCCGGCCGTCGCCGATCCACGCGGCCGCGATCGCCCGGGTGCACGACAGTTCACGAGGTCGTTCACCGAGATCCCGGGCGATTTCCCTGGCCTCCCGGAACGCCCGTAACGACCCGTCGCGGTCATCGAGCCCGGCGCGGACAGCGCCCGACGTGCGCAACACCTTCGCCAAAGCCGACGGTGAACCGACCTTGCGGAGCAACGCGATCGCTTCCTCGGTCAGGTCCAGAGCCCTGGCCAGGTCGTCCTTGGCCAGCACGTAACCCCACGCCCGGTCGTGCAGCGCCATCGCCAGTTGCCGGGGCTCGCCATGTGCCCTCGCCAGGTCAAGCGCCTCCGCCTCGATTCCGTTCGACTCGGCGATCCGACCCTGCCTGCTCAACGCCGCGGCTTGGATGTGCAGAACCGAACCGAGCGCGAACCTGTCGTCCCGCAGCCGCGCACGAGCCGTGGTCGCCAACGCGACCGATTCGTCAGGCGAGCCGACGGCGATCAGGCACGCCGCGAGGTTGTTGTGCACCCACCCCAGCGCCTCGCCCTCGCCCAAGTCGGCCAGTTCCGCCGCACATCCGCGATACTCCTCGATGGCCTGCTCGTAGTTGCCGCGCGCATGGCGAAGCAACGCGAGCACCGACCTGGCGCGTGCCGCCACCCGGCGATCCGGGTTGTCGGCGAGAGCCTGGTAGCCGAGGCGCATGTCCGCGTACTGGCCGTGGAACCACAGGTAGACCGACAGCCTGTCCATCAGCATCATCGCCTCGGCCGCCCAGCCCCAATCGGCCACTTTGGACAGAGCGGTCAGCAGGTTCATCCGCTCGGCGGCGAACCACGCCCCCGGGTTCGCGGTCAGTCGCCGCACCCACGCCGGCGGCAAAGGCTGCGGTCTCGGCAGGGCACCCAGCCGAGGCAACGGAACCGTCCACGGCAGCTGCCGCGCGGCCACGTCCGCGATGCCCACCATCGCGTCGATGATCAACTCGCCGTCGGCCATCCGTGCCGCCTGGTCGTCCTCGGCCCGCGCCCGTTCCATCGCGAACAACCGGACCAGGCTGTGCATCCGGTATCGCGGCTCGCCGGTCTCGTCCGTGCCGGTGGGGTCGAGCAGCCCGGACTCCACCAGGTCCTCCACCGCGTCGTCGGCGGCTTCGGCACCCAGCAAGGTGACGATCCACCACTCGGGCAGGTCGACGATGTCGATGTTCCCCAACCGCCGCAGCGCCGCCCGTGTCGGCTCGCTGAGCGAGGCGTAGCTGAGCGTCAAGCTCGCACGCACCTGGAGGTCGCTCACGGCCAGCTCGTCGAGTCGCCGCCCTTCGTCCTCCAACCGGTCGGCCAACACACCCAACGGCAAGGTCGGCCGAATCGCCAGCCGCGTCCCGGCGATCCGCAGCGCCAGCGGCAGATTTCCGCACGCGGCGGCGATCCGGGCCGCGTCCGGTCGCTCGTCGGCCACCCGCGCCCGGCCGACGATCCGCTCCAGCGCGTGCATCGCCTCGTCGTCGCTGAACGGGCCGACGATCACCCGGCTCGCCCCGGCCAACCCACTCAGCCGACGCCGACTGGTGATCAGCACCGCACACCCCGGCGTACCGGGCAGCAGCGCCCGCACCTGCGCCGGATCGGCGGCGTCGTCCAGGACCACCAGGACCTTCCGGTCGGTCAGCAGGCCACGGTAGGCCGCCGCCCGCGCCTGCGGGTCGTCCGGGACCGCCGGGCCGCTGACTCCCAACCCGCGCAACAGGTCCGCCAGCACCGCCCCGGTGTCCCTCGGTGCGTCCGCGCCGGACAGCGGCACGAACAGTTGGGCGTCCGGGTACACCGACCGAAGCTGGTGCGCGACGTGGATGGACAGCGTCGTCTTGCCCGCGCCGGGGTCGCCGCTGAGGACGACAACGGGAACGCCGTGCCCACCAGGGTTGAGCAGACCGGTCACCTCACTGAGGTAGTCGACACGCCCGGAGAAGTCCGCCGCGACCGCCGGCAGCTGGCAGATCGGCCACGTCGGCCTCGGCACCGGGACATCGGCCTCACCCCGCAGCATCGACTCGTGCAACCGCCGCAGCGCGGCCCCAGGCTCAACCCCCAACTCGTCGATGAGCGTCGCCCGGGTGGCCCGGTAGACCTCCAACGCCTCCGCCTGCCGACCGGAATGCCGCAACGCCAGCATCAACTGCCCGGCCAACCGTTCCCGCAGCGGATGCTCGACCACCATGGCCTGCAGCTCCGCAGCCAACTCCACATGCCTACCCACCGCCAACTCAGCGTCCGCACAGTCCTCGAACACCGCGAGCCGTTCCGACTCCAACCGAGCCACGTCAGCCTCGAGCGCGGGAACATGCATGTCGCCCAACGGATGCCCCCGCCACAAAGCCAACGCCCGCCGCAGGTGCACAGCAGCCCGGTCCGGCTGACCCGCCCGCGCGGCAGTCCGCCCAGCAGCGGCCTGCTCACGAAAGACAAGAAGGTCGACATCCTCAGTCGCCACAAGCAACCGATAACCCCGCCCGGCATGGTCGATCCGAACCCCCGGCAACCTCGCCCGCAACCTGGACACATAAGTGTGCAGGTTCGACGCGTACGACTTCGGCGGCAACTCCGCCCACAACGCCCCCACCAACCCATCGGTCGTGACCATCCTGTTGGCGTGGAACACCAACATGGCCAGCAGAGCACGCTGATGCTCGCCACGTAATCGAACCTCGCCGCCGCTCCCAACGACAGCCAACGGACCGAGCACACCGAACTTCACAATCTCGCTTCTCTCCCCACGGACAGGCGGGATGCAGCATAACCAGCCAAGTGAGCGAATACGTCACCATATAAAACCACGTTTCGTCAATAAGTCACCTCCAACGGTGCTGGTAGAAGCGCTGACACCGGCCGACAAGTGGACTGGGGGCCGGCGACTGCCAGATCAGCTGCCTTACTGGTGAAAGTTGTGCCGGGTTGCCGACCATGCTGCGATGGCGACCGCCGCGTTGGCCCGGCCCTTGTGCTGGATGGTCGTTGTTTTGTGTGGCTGCCGTGGCTTGCCTGTGGGATCGGGGTGGTTGCTGAGTTGAGGTTGACCATTGGGCTGGGTTGATGGGGTTGTTGGGGTAAGGGTGACCGTTGGGCGGGATCGGGTCGGTGGGTGGTGGGTGCGGGTTGGTCATCGCGGTGGGCTGGTCGTTCGGCTGGGATGGTTGGGCGCCGTCTGGCTGGGCGCCCGCCTGGTTGGGTGCTGCGCTGGTTGGCTGTTGGGCCGGATTGGCCGTTGGGCGGGTTGACGGCGCCGGGTTTGATGGGTCGGCGGGTTGGTGAGTTTGATGGGGTCGGCAGGTCGGCAGGTCGGCAGGTCGGCGGGTTTGGTCGTTCGGCGGGGCGGTGGGTCGGCGGGTTTGGCGGGGTTGATGGTGGCTGGGTTTGGTGGTTGGCCAGGTTGATGGGTCGCCAGGTTGGCCGGGTTGGCGGTTCGTGGTTGGGTCGGGTTGACGGTGGACGGTTGGTGGGTGGGGCCGAGTTGGTGGTTGCCGAGGTTGGTAGTTGTGCCGAGCTGACATTGGGTCGGGGGCGACGGCCACGGTGGTTGACGGTTGGGGCTGGGCCGCCGACCGCGGGCCGATGCCGATGCCGATGCCGATGCCGACGGCTGGCTTGATCGTTGGGGCCGACTTGATCTTCGTGCTGAGTTGCCCACCGTGCCGGGTTTGGTCGCCTTGCTGATTGACCGTCGTGAGGGTTGGGCTGTTGTGGGTTGGCTGTTGGGCTGGTTGGTGTCTGTCGGGTAGGCCAATGCGTTGGTTGGTTGTCCTGTGGGTCCGGCTGTGGGGTTGGGTTGATTGTTTGAGTGGGTGGGGTGGCAGTGGTCGGTTGGTCGTCGCAGTGGATTGGTCGCTGGGTCGGGTGGTTGGCTGTCAGGTGGATTGCTTGTTGGGGTGGTTGGCTGTCAAAGGCGGTTGCTTTGTTGGGTGGGGTTGGTGGCCGCCAGGTTGGTTGTTGTGCCGGTTGGTCACCGCGTTGGTGGTTGTCGTGCGAATTGGGTGAGGGGCGGGAGGTTTCTGGGGTGGGGTGAAGATTGGGTTGGGCTTGTTCAGGTGAGTGCTTGTTGCGCGGGTCGCGGGGCTCGGTTGATCCTCGCGGTGAGTTGGTGAGTTGGTGAGTTGGTGAGTTGGTGAGTTGGTGAGTTGGTGAGTTGGTGGGGCGGCTGGGTTGATCCTCGGGGTGAGTCGGTTGGTGGTTGGGGCGGTTGGTTGTCGTGCGGGTTGGTTGTGGGGTCAGAGTGGTTGTCGGGCTGGGGTTGAACATTGGGTCGGGTCGGGTTGTTTGGATGGGGTGATCGTTTGGTGGCGGTTGGCGATGGCCGGGTTGGTCTGAACCGCGGCGGGTTGGCTGTCGCGTTGGTTGCTGCGGCGTTGGGTTGGCCGCTGTGCTGGTTGCCGCGGTGTTGGGTTGGCTGTCGCGTTGGTTGCTGCGGCGTTGGGTCGGCCGCTGTGCTGGTTGGTGGTCGCGGTGGGTTGGTCGTCGTGTGGGTTGTCGTGTGGGTTGGCTGTTGGGCCTGGGTGGTTGCGGGGTTGAGGTTGACCGTTGGGTCGGGTTCGGTTGAGGGTGATCGTCGCTCCGGCTCCGGCTCCGGCTCCGGCTCCGGCTCCGGCTCCGGCTCCGGGTTGGTTGGGTTGGTTGGCGGGTGGTTGTTTGGGTGGGTGGCTGCTGCGTGGCGTTGCCACTGTGTGGGTTGGTGTTGGGTGGGGTGGTGAGCGTGTTGGGCAGGGTGTTGGCGCGGTTCAGGTCGGCCGCGTGGGGTTGGCTTTGCGTGGCATTGGGGTTGGGGTTGTCGGATGGGCTCGCTGTTGTTGGTGACAGCGGTTGGCGTCTTCGTTTCTTGCTGGGGCGTCGGGGACGTCTGGCTGTGCTGGGTGGGGTGGTTGGGCGCTGGGGATGTTGCCGCCGTTGCCGCGTCGGCTTCGGGGCACCGGATGTGGGGCGGGCGAAGCCGATCGCGGAACGGTGGGTTGGTGGCGATGGTTGGGAGTCTTTCGGCAGCACCGGATTCTGAGTGGGGCCGCTGTCAGGTTGGGGGCGGTGGTCAGGTGGTGCTGGGGTTTGGGTGGGGCGGTGGGCGTTCCTCGGTGGGGATGAACGCGTGGCCGGGGGCGTCCGGGTTTGCTCCGATTTTGAGGAGGCGGGCCCTGATGGAGCCGAGTGACCGGCCGAAGTGGGTGGCCAGTTCGCGCCGGACGGTGGTGGCCGAGTGGGTGTCGCCCGCGGCGAGCCACAGTTCCATCAGCTCTTCGTCCTGCTTGGTGGTCCAGGGCGCTTGTGCGTTGGACGCGCCGGTCGTTGTCGGCCGTCCGTTCAATGTGGACACTCCGGTCATGACCTGGTGCAGCAGCCGGCCCACCGCCGCGAGGCCGTCCGGCGGCAGGGTGAATGCGCCGGACGCGCTTGGCAGGCCTTCCATGTCGGTGCCGCCGACGGACACTTCTATTCGCTCACCGAGCTCTCCGGCCGGCGGCAGCGTGGTCGCCCGGACGGTGTACTGACGGCCGTTGGCATACACATCCGCCTTGCAGTCCAACATTCCCATGACTTGCTCCTGTTTCTGGTGCGTAAGCCGCTGGTCGGGCTTTGTGGGTCCAGCTTGCCGTGGGGGTCTGACAGTTTTTCTGGGTAGGTGGTGGGAATCGGCCTTGGTTGTGCGGTCTGAGCTGGGTTCGGTCCCTCAGTCGGGTGTATTTCTCGGGCGGCTCGTTACAGGATGGAAGCTGCCATGAAGAGACCGACGATAGGTGACATCGCCCGACGCGCGGGGGTGTCCAAGGCCGCGGTGTCCTACGCGCTCAACGGCAGGCCCGGGGTGTCCGAGGAGACGCGGGAACGGGTCTCCCGGATCGCGCACGCGTTGGGGTGGCGGGCGAACACCGCCGCACTCGCGTTGTCCGCGGAGCGCGCCGGTGTCGTCGGTCTGGTGGTCGCCGGGCCGGCGCCGTGGGCGATGGTCGAGGGGATCGAGCGGGAACTCGCTGTCGACGGTGTGGCGCTGCAGGTCGCGATCGTGCGGGACACCGAGGCCGAGGCGGAGACGTACCGTGACTGGTGGGCCGCCCGGCGGGTGGACGGCGTGCTGGTGATCGACCCAAGGTCCGACGATCCCAGGATTCCGTTGCTGCGCAAGCTCAACGTGCCCGCGGTGCTCGTCGGAGCCCATGCGCCGGACATGTCCGCCGTCGTCGACGACCCCGTGACGGAATGCCGGCGGGCGGTCGAGCACCTGATCGAACGCGGCCACCGGAAACTGGGGCATGTCGCCGGACGCGCCGAGCTCTGCCGCAACGCGCATCGCAGAGAGGCGCTGTGGCAGGTGTCCCAGGAGCTACTTGGCGTCGTGCCCGTGGCGACCGGTGGGGACCTGCAGGCCACGCGGGCGTTGCTGGCCAGACCGGACCGGCCGTCGGCGCTGATCTACGACGAGGAGACGGCGGCGGCTACGACAGTCGCGCACGCGTCCGTGCTGAACTTGCGGATTCCGACCGAACTCGCGGTCGTCGCGTGGGGCGACTCGGCCGTGTGCCAACTCGTCCATCCGGGTGTCACGGCGATCCGCCACGACGACGGCGCGGCCGGTACGTTCGCCGCCCGTCTCCTGCTGAACCATCTCAAAACGGGCATACCAGAACAGCGGTTGGTCGGCCCAGGCGAACTTGTCATCCGAGGCACCACGTAACCCTGAATGCCGATACTGTTACGCACAGTGTCATCGTGTGCGGAGGGTAACAGCGTGGACGGCGAGGAGTTCGAGGCCAGCCAACGGTCCCGCGAGTGGTTCCACTCGCTGGTTCTGGTGCCGGGCGCGTGGACGGTCCTCAGGGTGGACGGACGGAGCTTCTCCCGGTTCACCGAACAACGCTTCGACAAGCCGTTCGACCTACGCTTCTCGCAACTGATGACGGAAGCCGCACGGGCGCTGCTCACCGAGTTCGGCGCCCGGTACGCGTACACCGAGAGCGACGAGATCTCGGTCCTGCTCGACCCGTCGTCCGAGATCTTCGGCCGCGGCGTGGAGAAACTCGTGTCCGTCTCGGCGAGCATCACCGCCGCCACGTTTACCCACGCGGCCGGCGAACCCGCTCAGTTCGACAGCCGAATCTGGATCGGCAACGGCCCGATGGACGTCCTCGACTATTTCTCGTGGCGCCAGGCCGACGCACACCGTTCGGCACTCAACGGCTGGTGTTATTGGACCCTGCGCAAAGCCGGCCAGTCACGGGAAGAGGCCACCAAGGCACTGGAAGGTGCCAACGCGGCAGCCAAGAACGAATTGCTGTACCGGCACGGCGTGAACTTCAACGAGGTTCCCGCCTGGCAGCGGCGAGGCGTTGGGCTGTGGTGGGAGACGTACGAGCGGCCGGGATACGACCCCATGCGGGAAATGGCGGTGACGGCGACGCGGCGACGCGTGCGCGAGGAGCGTGAGCTGCCGATGAAGGAACCCTATCGGGAGTTCCTGGCGGATCTCATCTCCTGACTCGCCATATCAGGAATCCTGAATGAGTTTCCCTGTTCTTCACCGGAAAGTGGCCACTTTTGAGTGACTTGCGGGGGTGTTCGCTGGCGGGCCAGGCTGGGGGTCATGAGTTTTCGCGACTTGACCATCAGGGTGCTGGGGGAGTTCTCCAACGCGGAGTACGCCGGGCTGGCTTATGAGGTCGGGTTGCGGTTACGGGCCGCCGGGCTGGGTGAACGGTCGATCTTGATGGTGGACGGCGACATGTCGTCGCAGGACATGCACGCGTTCTTCGGCGCGCCGGATCCGTTGCCACACAGGAATTGGACCGCGCGCTGGATTGAGTAACGCGGCTGGGTCGCCGGCGCGATCGGCCGACGACCCGTGCCGCGACGGTTACTTCTTGCCGAAGCCGGCTCGGCGGAGGGCGTCCGCCATGGAGCCGGTGGCGGCGGGTTCGTTTCGGCGTTGGCGTTGTTGGCCGCCGCCGCGGTTGCCTTGGCGGTTGTCCCGGCGGTTTCCGCCGCCGCCACTGCCCGTTGGCTGTTGCGGTTTCCCGGGTTCGTCCTCGAGACGCAGGGTCAGGCCGATCCGCTTGCGTGGGATGTCCACCTCGAGCACCTTCACGCGCACGATGTCGCCGGGTTTCACCACGTCCCGGGGGTCCTTGACGAAGGTGCGGGACATCGCGGACACGTGCACGAGCCCGTCCTGGTGCACTCCGATGTCCACGAACGCGCCGAACGCGGCCACGTTCGTGACCACACCTTCCAGGGTCATTCCCGGCTTGAGGTCGGAGATCTTCTCCACGCCGTCCGCGAACGCGGCCGTTTTGAACGCCGGACGCGGGTCACGGCCGGGCTTGTCCAGTTCGGCGAGGATGTCGGTGACTGTCGGCAGGCCGACCGAGGTGTCGACGAAGTCCTTGGGCTGCAACGACTTCAGTGCCGGGCTGCCGATCAGTTCGCGGATGCCGGCGACTTTGGTCGCGGTCAGGATGCGGCGGACCACCGGGTAGGACTCGGGGTGCACGCTGGACTGGTCGAGCGGGTCGTCGCCGTCGGCGATCCGGAGGAAGCCGGCGCACTGCTCGAAAGCCTTGGGGCCCAGGCGGGTCACGTCTTTCAGGGCGCTGCGGGAACGGAACGGCCCGTTGCGGTCCCGGTGCAGCACGATGTTCTCAGCCAGGCCTTCGCCGATGCCGGACACCCGCGTCAGCAGGGGCGCGGATGCCGTGTTCACGTCGACACCGACGGCGTTCACGCAGTCCTCGACGACCGCGTCCAGGGACCGCGACAGCTTGCCCTCGGTCAGGTCGTGCTGGTACTGGCCGACGCCGATGGACTTCGGGTCGATCTTCACCAGTTCCGCCAACGGGTCCTGCAGGCGTCGCGCGATGGACACCGCGCCACGCAACGAAACGTCGAGCTCCGGCAGTTCCTGCGACGCGTACGCCGAAGCGGAGTACACCGAAGCTCCCGCCTCGGACACCATGACCTTGGTCAGCGGCAGGTCCGCGTGCAGCTTGATGAGGTCAGCGGCGAGTTTGTCGGTCTCGCGGGACGCGGTGCCGTTGCCGATCGCGATCAGTTCGACGTTGTGCTGCTTGGCCAGGCGGGCCAGGGTGGCGATCGACTCGTCCCACGCCCGGCGCGGCTCGTGCGGATAGATGGTGTCGGTGGCGACGACCTTGCCGGTCGTGTCCACCACGGCCACCTTCACGCCGGTGCGGAACCCCGGGTCGAGGCCCATGGTCGGGCGGGTGCCCGCGGGTGCCGCCAGGAGCAGGTCACGCAGGTTCGCGGCGAACACGCGGACAGCCTCGTCCTCGGCCGCGGTGCGCAGTCGCATCCGCAGGTCGATGCCCAGGTGCACGAGGATCCGTGTCCGCCAGGCCCACCGGACGGTGTCGGTGAGCCATTTGTCGCCCGCGCGGCCACGGTCGTCCACGCCGAAGCGGCCGGCGATGCTGATCTCGTAGCCGCTCGGGCCGGTCGCGGGCTCGTCGTCGGGCTCCGGGCTCAGGGTGAGATCGAGGATCTCCTCCTTCTCGCCGCGGAACATCGCGAGGATCCGGTGGGACGGCAGTTTGGTGAGCGGTTCGGCGAACTCGAAGTAGTCGGCGAACTTGGCGCCGTCCTCTTCCTTGCCCTCGCGGACCTTCGAGGCCAGCCGGCCACGCGACCACATGCGCTCACGCAGCTCGCCGATCAGGTCCGCGTCCTCGCCGAAACGTTCGACCAGGATCGCCCGCGCGCCTTCCAGGGCGGCCGCGACGTCGGCGACGTTCTTGTCGGCGTCCACGAACCCGGCGGCGGTCGCCTGCGGGTCCAGTGTCGGGTCGGCGAGCAGCTGCTCGGCCAGTGGTTCGAGGCCTGCCTCGCGGGCGATCTGCGCCTTGGTCCGACGCTTGGGCTTGAACGGCAGGTAGATGTCCTCCAGCCGGGCCTTGGAGTCCGCGGCGAGGATCTGCTGCTCCAGCTCGTCGGTCAGCTTCCCCTGTGAACGCACCGAGTCCAGGATCGCCGCGCGCCGCTCCTCCAGCTCACGCAGGTAACGCAGCCGCTCCTCCAACGAACGCAGCTGGGCGTCGTCGAGCGTGCCGGTCACCTCCTTGCGGTAACGGGCGATGAACGGCACGGTCGCGCCGCCGTCGAGCAGGTCGACCGCGGCCTTCACCTGGTTTTCACGGACACCCAACTCCTCGGCGATCCGCTGGTCTATCGACAGAGTCACATCGAGCATTCTGCCCAACCCGGCAACGCGCCGTCAGCCCGACCACGCCGCGACGGCCGGTCCATGATCGACATCGGCCGGCCCCACTACCCACTCGGGTGAACGAAGTTACTGGTGCGTAACTCTCCGGTGGGTGTCGCGTTGTGCCGGATACGCGACACCCAATGGAGGGTAAATGCGCAGCTCACGGATATTGACCCTGCTGATAGCCGTAGCCGCGGCGGGCACGCTGACCGTCCCCGCCACCAACGCCGTCACGTTCGGCGCTGACATCTCCTACCATTCGATCCCCGGTGCCGGCGGCACGCCGATGCGCGGGTTCGTCGTCACCCCGACCGGGCGCGGCGACGGCCCGTTCCCCCTGCTGGTCATGCCGGCCAGTTGGGGCGCGCCGAACCTGGAGTACGTCGGCGCGGCCCAGAAGCTCGCCACGACCAGCGGTGACGTGGTGATCAGCTACACCAGCCGGGGGTTCTACGACTCCGGCGGTGAGATCGACGTCGCCGGGCCGGACACCGTCAACGACGTCAGCGCCGTGATCGACTGGGCGGTGGCGAACGCGAAGGCCGACGTGAACCGGGTCGGCGTCGCGGGGATCTCGTACGGCGCGGGCATCGGCCTGCTCGCGGCCGCGAACGACCGGCGGATCAAGGCCGTCGCGTCGATGAGCACGTGGGCGGACCTGGAGGCCAGCCTCTACCCGAACCAGACCATCAGCCTGCTGTCCGGGGGCGCGTTGTTGGCCGTGGCGCAGGTGGTCGGCCGACCAGGGCCGGACCTGCGGCGGGTCACGTCCGAGTTCCTGGCCGGGAAGATCGACTACGCCCGCCAGCTGGCGCCGTCCCGGTCCGCGGCGAGCAAGGTTGACCAGGTGAACGCCAACGGGGCCGCGATCATGATCGCGAACTCGTTCGAGGACGCCATCTTCCCGCCGAACCAGGCGGTCGACTTCTACGACAAGCTGCGCACGCCCAAGCGGATGCTGCTGCAGGGCGGTGACCACGCCACGGCCGAGCTGCTGGGCGCGGTCGGGCTCTCGAACGACGTGTGGGACACGGCGACCAAGTGGTTCGACCACTACCTCAACGGCGTCGACAACGGCGTCGACCGCACCCAGCCGGTCCAGGTGATGTCGGCGAACGCGAGTGCGTGGGCGGGCTATCCGTCGTTGGCCGCGGCGGCCACCACGACCGACACGATTCCGTTGTCCACCAGGACTTTCGGCAGCGGTGTCGGTACGGTCGCGGACAGCGGCATCCCGCTGCTCAGCGGCGCCCTGCAGGGCTACCTGAAGATCCCGACCGGGGTGGTGATCCCGGCGGTGCTGCCCGCGCTGGCGGGGATCTGGAACGGGCCGACCTACCGCACGGCCACGACCGTCGTCGGGAAGCCACGCGTGACGGCCACGGTCACGTCCACGGCGTCGAACACGTCGCTGTTCGCGTACCTGTACGACGTGGACGCGCTCGGTATCGGCTCGTTGATCACGTACAAGCCGTACACGATACGAGGCGCACGAACGGCCACGGTCGATTTCCCGTTGGAAGCGATCTCGTGGGACGTGCCCGCCGGTCACCACCTCACGCTCGTGGTGGACACCATGGACCTGCGGTTCACCAGTGCGAGCACCGCCGGCCTGGTCAAGGTGAGCGGCACGTTGACGGTGCCACGCAGATGACGCCGCTGAACCTGTGCCGATAGAGGCTGCCTCCTCGTGAGCACGCGCCAAAGCGTGCTCACGAGGGGACAATGGCGGAGGCGAGAGGAGTCATCATGTCCATCGCGACGAGCGGCCTCCATCACGTGACCGCTATCGCTGGCGACCCACAACGCAATGTCGACTTCTATCTCAAGGCCCTTGGCCTGCGGCTGGTCAAGACCACCGTCAACTTCGACGACCCGGGCACGTACCACCTCTACTACGGCGACAGCGCCGGCAAACCCGGCTCGTTGCTCACGTTCTTCCCGTGGCGCGGCGCGCCGCTCGGCCAGCGCGGCACCGGCCAGGCGACCACCACGGCGTTCTCCGTGCCCGAGTCCGCCATCGGCTGGTGGAAGTCACACCTGGCGGAGGCGGGGGTCGAGGTCAGCGAGGTGGTCAACCGCGACGACGAGGACGTGTTGACGTTCCACGACCCCGACGGCCTGATCATCGCGCTCGTCGCACACACCCAGGGCGACCCGCGTGAGCCGTGGGACCACGGGTTCGTCCCGCCGGAGCACGCGATCCGCGGGCTGCACTCGGTGACCCTGTCGGTGGACCAGGAGGAGGCGACGGCGGGCATGCTCGTCGACGACCTCGGCCTGCGGCAGGTCGGTGCGGACTCGAACAGGTTCCGGTTCGCCGCCGGGCAGGGTGGGGCCGGTGCGCTGGTCGACGTGCTGGTGACTCCGGAGGCGCCGCCCGGTCTGGTCGCGGTCGGGACCGTGCACCACGTGGCGTGGCGCGCGCCGGACGAGGAGACCCAGGCGCTCTGGCGGGACGAACTGATCGACCGGGGCGTGACCGTGACGTCCATTTTGGACCGTCAGTACTTCCGGTCGATCTACTTCCGCGAGCCCGGCGGCACTCTGCTCGAAGTGGCCACCGACGAACCGGGATTCGCCATCGACGAGCCGCTGCTCGAGCTGGGCCGGGCGTTGAAGCTGCCGCCGTGGCTGGAGCCCCGGCGCGAGGAGATCGAGGGGATCCTGCCCCAGCTCACGCTGCCTTCGCCAGTAGAAACTCGGTGACCAGCGCGGCCACTTCCCGTGGCTTCTCGCGGACCATGTTGTGTGAGGCGTCGAACTCGACGACGTCCGCACGGCCGGCGAGGTCGGCGAGAACACCCTTGCGGGCCGCCGTGTAGAAGTCGGCGAACGGCTCCTGTGGCGGCATGAGCCTGCCCGCCACCACGGCGAGTGCCGGGCAGGTCAGGCCGTCGTAGAGCTCGGTGACGGTTTCGTTGTCGACGAGTTCGCGGATCGGCAGCAGGTCGGGGTCCATGGTCGTGGCCATCTGGTCGAAGATCTCGGTCAGCTTCCGTTTCCAATCGGCCAGTTCGGGCTCGGCCAGGCCGGGATAGCCGCTGGGGAAGCCGTGGCCGTCCAGGTTGACGACCGCCGGGCACTCCGGATGCCGTTTGCCCCACCGGACCGCCAAGGCGCCGCCCAGGGACAGGCCGACGACCGCCGGGTTGCCCAGCCCGAGGTCCTCGATCTGGTCGAGCATGGACTCCCAGGTCCATGGGCTGTGCAGGTCGATGGTGTGGGCAGTGCGGCCGGGGAGTTCGAACTCGTCCCAACACGACGAGTTCCCGCCGGCTCCGTGGATGAGCAGCACATCGGTCACGTTCTCGGTCCCTTCAACTGGACGCGTTCCTGGATGGAGGTGACCGTGACGCCGCCGTCGGGATGTCGCGTGAGCTTGTCGCGGGTGACTAGGTCGTGCACGCCTTGCCTGGTCATCCCCAGCATCTCCCCGGCGACCGCGTACGACACGGCCGCTTTGCCGGGGAATCCCATCTGCCGCAACACCACACGGCCCAACGGCGTCCGCCACCAGCCCGCGGGCGGGTCGAACACGTCGTCGCTCGGGTACAGCGCGCCGATGATGCTCGCCACCGCGTACGTGGCATTGGGTCCGGTCAGGCGGGCCGCCCAGATCCGGGCGGCCCGCTCACAGCGGGCCCGGACGTCCACGACCGGGTCCTCCAGCAGGATCTCCAGCGGGTCCAGCAGCCGGTTCGACATCACCTGGATCAGCTGCTCGACGAGTCCGGTCGGGTCCATCGCCCACCTCCTTGACATCAAGTGTCAAGTACTTGACGGAAGGTGTCAAGTGAGCCGAATCTGCCTATAGTTGGGTCGCGTGGCGGTGGTGACGATCGGGCAGGGTCGGCTCGGCGGGCTTCAGTTGGACGATCACGTGGTGTGGCGGGGGATTCCGTACGCCCAGCCGCCCGTCGGTGAGCTGCGCTGGCGGGCGCCGCGGCCGGCACCGGAATGGCAGGGCACCTGGCGGGCCACGGCGTTCGGACCGCAGTCCTTGCAGCCGGAGGAGATCGGGATCGCGCCGGCGCCCTCCAGTGAGGACTGCCTGTACCTGAACGTCTGCGCACCGGCCGGGCCGGTGCCGCCGGGCGGCTGGCCGGTGCTGTTCTGGGTGCACGGCGGCGGATACCGGACCGGCAGCGGCAACCAGCTCAGCGAGGGTGCGGCGTTCGCACGGGCCGGGATCGTGGTGGTGACCATCAACTACCGGCTCGGCGCGTTGGGCGTCGCCCATCTCGGCGGGATCTTCGGCCCGGCTGAGCAGGACGCCGGGGTCGGCGGCCTGCTGGACCAGATCGCCGCGTTGCGGTGGGTCCGGCAGAACATCGGGGCGTTCGGCGGGGACCCGGCGCGGATCACGGTCTACGGCGTGTCCGCCGGCGGCAAGAGCGTGGGCAACCTGATGGCGAGCCCGTTGAGCCGCAACACTTTCCACCAGGCCATCATCAGCAGCGGCGGGGACTACCTGGCCAGCCCCGAACAGGGCACGGCGGTCGCCCGGCGACTGCTGGCGGAACTGGACCTGCGTGACATGCGGTCGCTGCGAGCGGTTCCCGGCGAGGAGATTCTCGCGGCACAGGAACGGATCCTGACCGGACTGAGCGCTGTCTGGCTCTGGCGGCCCACGCCGACCCCGCGGGTGCTCCCTGACCGGCCGACCACGCTGATTCATGACGGTGTGGCGGCGGGGACACGGCTGATGATCGGCACCAACGGCAACGAGGCCGCCCTGTTCGCCGCGTTCCTCGGCGAGGAGGCGACCGCCCCGGCGACCGACGTGCTCACCGAGATCTTCGGCGATACCAGGATTCTGGACACCTACGCGCGAACGTGGGGCGAGGACAACGCGGCGGTCGCGGCGATGGGAGACGAGCGGTTCGGCATCCCGTCACAGCGACTGGCGGACGCGCAAGCCCGGCACGCGCCCGTGTACCGGTACCGGATCGACATCGCGCAGCCCGGCATGCCACATTTTCTGGACGGCGCGCACGGGATGGAACTCGCGATGGTGTGGCGGGTTCCGCCGCAGCTGGCTGGAGCGGCGCCGGAACCAGCCCGGGAACGGGCCGCCGAGTTGGTCCACCAGGCGTGGGTGGACTTCGTCAGAACCGGTGTGCCGTCGCCGGACTGGCCGCGGTACTCCGCGGACCGGCCGGTGTTCGTCTTCGACGAGGACAGCCATGTGGAGATGGATCCGCGCCGGGCGGACCGGCTCGCCTGGGGTGACGTGTCCTGGCAGCCGGGGACATGGTTTCCGGTCACCTGAACGTTTACCAATTGGTCAATAAGAGTGGTCGAACGTGAGGTGCGTGGTGATCCGGTAGCGGTCGCCGCGGTAGATCGAGCGGCTGTACTCGATGACACGGTCCGCCGTGTCCGTGGTGGTCCGTTCGAACAGCAGCGCCGGCGCGTGCAGCGGGACACCGAGCAGGTCGGACTCGGCCGGGTCGGTCACGGTGGGCTCGGTGGTCTGCATCGCCTTGCTGGCGATCACCTCGTAACGCATCCGCAGCAGCTGGTAGAGCGAGCCGGTCTCGAAGTCCGCCGGGGCCACGTCCGGCACGAGCTCGGCCGGCAGCACCAGGCGTTCCACCGCCATCGGATGTCCCTCCACCACCCGCACCCTGGTGACGTGCACCAGTTCCGTGCCGGGGGAGACGCGCATGCGCCGGCCGAGGCGGGCACCCGCGACCTCGGTGGCGAACCGGACCACCCGGTTGATCCCGGTGCCGTCCGGCCCGGTGAACCCGCCGGTCGCGGTCGGCGCCAACTCGTGCACGACATCGCGGGCGCCGGTGAACGTGCCGCGGCCGTGCTCCCGGACCAGCAGGCCGTCCTTGGCCAGGTCGCTCATTGCCGCGCGCAGCGTCGGCCGGGACACACCCAGTTCCTCGCTGAGGTTCCGCTCGGACGGCAACACGTCGCCCGGTTGCCGCGACCTGATCATCGTCCGCAGCCGTTCGCGCACCTCAGCCCGCTTCACCCAGCCAGCCTAGCACCAATAACTGACCAGTTTTCTGCCCCTCCAACAGGGAGATCGGCCCCGAGAGTTTACCTCCAGAGAACCCGTGTGGCGGCGGCAGGCTTACCAGTTGGCCGGTTCGACGGACCAACCGCGCAGTGGCAGGACCTCACCGCCTGCTGACACCATTACGCCGGTGGAACCAGTGTCCGAACCAGAGTTGACCCTGCATGACCCGGCCGACCTGCTGGCCGGGTACCTCGACTACTACCGCGACGGAGTGGTGCGCAAGTTCTCCGGCCTGTCCGACCAGGACGCCCGGCGCAGCTTCGTGCCGTCCGGATGGACACCGCTCGGACTGCTGAAACACTTGGCGTACATGGAACGCCGGTGGATGCGGTGGGGTTTCGCCGGCGAGCGGGTGACCGAACCGTGGGGCGACCAGAAGCTCAAGGACGGCGAATGGTACGTCGAACCCGGTGAGACCGTGGACGACGTGATGGCGTTTTTTCGAGAGCAGTGCTCTCGATCGCGGGCGATCGCCGCGTCCGCCAAACTCGACGACCACGCGGCCGTCGGTGGCCGGTTCAAGTCCGCCGCGGAGACACCCACGCTGGCGTGGGTGCTTTTCCATGTCCTCCAGGAGTACGCCCGGCACCTCGGCCACCTGGACATAGTCCGGGAACTGGCCGACGGCGTCATCGGCGAGTGAGAACACCCCAGTACTTCAGGGGTCCAGGATGGTCCGCGCGAGAGTCGACAGGGAGGACTGGATCTGTGACGGCATCTCACCTTTGCGGATCAGGCTCTGGCTGCGCCACAGGATTTCGGCCATCAGGAACGCGGTGTCCGGGGCGACCGTCGTGAGGTAGTGCGCGGTGCTGGGCGCCCACGTTCCCAGCAGCACGGCGATGTCCATGCCTTCGCGGCCCGTCAGCCGGACAGTGCCGGCGTCCTCGACGACCCGCCACACGCCCGGTGCGGCGTTGCGACTCAGTTCCCGCAACCGCTCGGATGCCTTCCTGACGTCGGTCGCGGCCCGCCCACGCTCATATTCGAACACGTGTGCGATCTTTCGTCGCGGGATGGTCGACTCGCAAGTCGCCGTAACCCGAACGGGGGAGTATCGGCTGGTCAGCGGGTGTGTCGCGGTGTCAACGCCGGTGCGCCTCGATGGTCGCGGTGATCCGGTCGACGTCGCCGCGCTGGGCCTGGGGGAGCGGCCGGCCCACCGACTCCCTGATCCGGGCGGCCTCGTCCAGCAGTCCCGCCGCGTCCACAGTGGACCCTTCCAGGGCGGCGACCCCGGCGAGGCCCTCCAACGCGAGGGCGACGGCGCGTGGCCCGCCGCTCTCCTTGGCGATCTTGAGCCCCTCGGTCTGCCAGCGCCTGGCTTCGGCGGCGTCCCCGCGCAACTCGGCCACGAATCCCAGCTCGGCCAGGATCAGCGAACTCCCGGCTTCGAAGCCGCCCTGCCGGTGCCACTCGAGCACGTGCAGCAGGTGCTTCTCGGCGACGTCAAGCCTGCCCTCGCGGCGCGCGCCCATCGCCAACCCGGTCTCCGCGTACATCTCAGCCGGCTTGAACCCCTGCTCGGCGCCCAGCCGCATGGCTCGAGAGTGCAACTCCCACGCCCGTGGGTAGTCGGCCATGCTCATGGCGACCCGCCCCAGCCACGACAGCTGGTACGAGACCTCGGTCCACAGCCCCAGCTCCTCGGCCATCCGTAAACCGTTGCGGTGTAACCGTTCGGCTTCGGCATGATCCCCGCGTGCCTGCGCGAGCATGCCCAACGTGAACGAGGACTGTAGTTGTCCCCATCGCTCGCCCAATTCCTCGAACAGTTTCGCCGACACCACGGCATCCCGTTCCGCGGCAACGAAATCACCCATGCCGGTCCACTGCGTCACGCGGTCGTCCAGCGCCGCGGCGATCCCCCACTGATCACCTTGGGCCTCGAACAAAGCCAGCGCCTGGTCGGTCAGCCGCGTGCTGCCCGGGTCACCCATGGTCGCCGTGACATAGCCGAGAAACCAGAGAGCTCTGGCCCGCTGGGCCGGGTCTTCGATGTCGTCGGCCGCGGCGAACCCAGCCATGTCGGCCGCCTCCCCGGCGAGCACACCGAGCCCGGCCAACCACGCCGTCGCGTATGCCCGTGGCCCATCACCGGGAATCGCCAGCGCCTGCCGAAGCGACCGACGGGCCTCCCCCAGCCGCCCACGAAGAAACCAGTACCACACCAAGGCATTGACCAGACGCAATGCCAACACCGAGTCATCGTGCAGGGTCTCCAACGCCCGCCGCAGATTCCCACTCTCGGCATCCAGCCGCTCCAACCACCCCCGTTGAGAAGACGTGCGCAGCAACGGATCCGCCCGCTCGGCAAGCTCCACATAGTAGCCGGCATGCCGCCGTCGCATCTCGGCCAACTCACCGGCATCCGCGAGCCGCTCGACACAGTACGCGGCAACAGACTCAAGCAACCGATACCGCGGCCCGGAACTGACCAACGACCGATCCACCAGGCCGGCAAGCAACCCGAGCACATCCTCCGGCCGTACATCGGCTGCCGCGCACAGTGTTTCGGCCGCGTCGAGTTCGCAGCCGTCTCGGTGGACGGCCAACCGGCGCAGGACGACCTGTGCGGGCGGGGTGAGCAGGTCCCAGCTCCAGTCGATCATCGCCCGCAGGGTCCGTTGGCGGGCAGGGGCGTCTCGGCTTCCGTTGTCCAGCAGGCGGAACCGGTCCGACAGGCGGTTCAGGAGCTGGTCGACGCCGAGCGCGCGGACACGGGTCGCGGCCAGTTCCAGGGCCAGTGGGATGCCGTCGAGCCGCCGGCAGATCGCGGCCACCGCTGCTGCTTTGTCCGGCGTGTAGACGAATCCGGCGTCCGACGCCCGCGCCACGAACAGGCGCGCGGCGCTGTATGCCAGGACGTCCGATGTCGACTGCTCGGGCACCTCCAGCGCGGGCACGTTCCACAGCACCTCACCGGCCAGGCCGAGCGGCTCCTGGCTGGTCGCCAGCACCCGCAGTCCCGGAGCCGCCTTGAGCAGGGTCGACGCCAGCCGCGCGACCGACGACACCACTCGTTCGCAGTTGTCGAGAACGAGCAGGATCTCCCGGTCCCGCAACGCGTCCAGCAGGTCGTCGTCACGCACGCCGAGGGCGGCCGCGGTCGCCTCGCGGACGCCGTCGTCGCCGATGTGGTCGTGGCCGGTGAACTCGACCAGCCAGGCGTTGCCGACCTGGCGGGCGACCTCGATGGCCAGCCGCGTCTTGCCGACCCCGCCCGGTCCGGTCAACGTGACCAGCCGGGTCTCCGCCACGAGCTTGCGAACCGACCGGATCGCCGCGTCCCGGCCGACCAGTTCGGTCAACGGCGCCGGCAGGTTGGTCTGTGGCGTTGTGGTCCGCGGCACCGTGCCCGGCAGGCTCTGGGTGAGGATCGCCTGCTGTATCGACGCGGTCTCCGGGCCGGGTTCCAGCCCCAACTCGTCGGCCAGCCGGGAACGCAGCTCCGCGAAGCTCGCCAGCGCCTCACTTTGCCGCCCCGCCAGGTAAAGCGCCCGCATCTGCAGCCCGCGCAGCCGCTCCCGTAACGGATACTCGGCCACCAGTTCGCCCAGCTCGCCCACCAACTCGCCGTGCTCACCGAGGTCGAGCCGCGCCGACGCCCACTCCTCCCACGCGACCAGTCTTTCCTCCGTGAGCCGCTGCACGAACGGCACGACGAACGGAAAGTCGGCGAACTCCGCCAGCACCGGACCCCGCCACAGTCCCAACGCCTCGGCGAGCAACGCGACCCGCCCGCCCGGATCCTCCTTCGCCCGCGCCACCAGATCCCGGAACCGCGCCACATCGACATCGACCCGCATCACGTACCCAGGAGCGTGATAGGCCACCAGGTCCCGCCCGCCCGGCTCGGCCTTCTCCAGGACCCGGCGCAGCTGCGAGATCTTCGTCTGCAGGGTGTTGGTCGGGTTGCCCGGCTGCCGGTCGCCCCACAGGTCGTCGGCCAGCCGGTCCGCCGCCACCGGCCGGCCCGCCGCGACCAGCAGGGCGGCGAGCAGCATGCGGACCTTCACCTCAGGGACGCGTACCTCGCGCCCCTCAGTGGTCCACACGGCCAACGGCCCCAACACTCCGAATCGCACATTCGCGACAGTAACCCCGGGCACTGACATTTTCGCGTGCGGAGACCCCCAGCGAACCGTGCGTGGCTGACGACAGCCTGGTCACATGGAAGAAAACAAACCAGCGGTGACTGTGCTGGGCCTGGGCGCGATGGGGCGGGCGTTGGCGTCCGCACTGCTCGCCGCGGGCCATCCGACGACGGTGTGGAACAGGTCACCCGGCAAGGGCGTCGAGCTGGTGGACGCGGGCGCGGTGGAGGTCGGTACCGCGGCCGAAGCCGTCCAGGCGAGCCGGCTGGTGATCGTGTGCCTGCTCGACCACCAGTCCGTTGTGGACGTGCTGGCCACCACCTCGCTGTCCGGTCGGATCGTGGTCGATCTCACGACCGGCACCCCGGCACAGGGCCGTGCCTTGGCGGAGTGGGTGACTGGCCGGGACGCGGACTTCCTGGACGGCGGGATCATGGCGATCCCGCCGATGATCGGGGAGCCGGGTGCGTTCGTCCTGTACAGCGGATCCCGTGCGGCCTTCGACACGTACGAGTCGGTGCTGGGCGCGTTCGGGGGAAGTCGTTACGTCGGTGCGAATCCTGGCTTCGCCTCGCTGTACGACATCGCGTTGCTCAGCGGGATGTACGGCATGTTCGCGGGGATCGGGCAGGCGTTCGCGTTGATCGCCAGCGAAGGGTTGTCGGCGGCTGAGTTCGCGCCGATGCTCACGCGCTGGCTGGTCGCGATGACAGGAATGATCGCGACCACAGGGGCGTCGGTCGACAAGGGCGTCCACAACGTTGGCGTGACGTCGAATCTCGCCATGCAGTCGGCGGGCTTCTCGAATCTCATCGACACCGCGGTGGACCAGGGCGTCAGCCCGGAACTGTTGGCGCCGCTGGGAGATGTGCTGGCAGAGCGGGTCGCGGACGGGCACGGCGACGACAGTGTCGGCGGAATCATCGAAGTACTCAGGAAAGGTGGACGATGGTCACGGTGATCGGCCTTGGCCCCATGGGCCAGGCAATGGTTCGCAAGTTCGTGGCGGCCGGGTATCCGACGACGGTGTGGAACCGGACCGCCGGCAGGGCGGACGGGCTCGGCGCGGCGGTGGCGCCCAGTGTCGCCGACGCGTTGGCGGCCAACCGGTTGGTCGTCTTGAGCCTGACCGACTACCAGGCCATGTACGACGTCCTCGGCGGCGCGGAACTCGACGGGAAGGTGATCGTCAACCTCAGCTCGGACACCCCGGCCAGGACCAGGGCGGCCGCGAAGTGGTTGGCGGACAGGGGAGCGGAGCTGATCGCCGGTGGTGTGATGGTTCCGGCCCCGCTCGTGGGCACCGAGCACGCGTACATCTTCTACAGCGGCCGTGCGGATGTATACGCTGTACACAGCGAACTGCTCGGCCACCTCGGCAAGGCGCATTATCTCGGCGCGGACCACGCGTTGGCGCAGCTTTACTATCAGGCGCAGCTCGACATTTTCCTCACGTCGTTGTCGTCATATCTGCACGCTTCGGCGCTGCTCAAGGCGGCCGGGGTGTCGGCCGCGGACTTCGCGTCCTTCGCCGTGGACAACTTCAACTCGTTGTCGATGTACGTGGCCGACGCGGCCAGGAACATCGACTCCGGCGAACACCCCGGTGACCTGGCGAACGTGACCATGATGGGCGCGACCGCCGACCATATCGTCGGCGCCAGCCGGGAGCTCGGCGTGGACCCCCGGCTGCCCGAGGCCGTGCAGGCCCAGTACGAGCGGGCGGTCAAGGACGGGCACGGGAAGTCCAGCTGGACGAGCCTGATCGAAGGGTTGACCTAGAGTGCGGTCCAGCTCCTAGGCTGCTCGGTATGACCATGCGTTACCGCGTTCTCGGCGGCACCGGAATCGAAGTCAGCGTGCACTGCCTTGGCACCATGATGTTCGGGCAGATCGGCAATCCCGACCACGACGACTGCGTCCGGATCATCCACGCCGCACTCGACCAGGGAATCAATTTCGTCGACACCGCGGACATGTATTCCGCCGGCGAATCGGAGACCATTGTCGGGAAAGCGCTGAAGGACCGGCGGGACGACGTCGTACTGGCCACCAAGGTGCATTTCCAGATGGGCGAGGGCCCCAACCGGGGCGGGAACTCGCGACGCTGGATCGTCCAGGAGGTCGAGGCGAGCCTGAAGCGGCTGCAGACGGACTGGATCGACCTGTACCAGATCCACCGGCCGGACTACACGACCGACGTCGAGGAGACCCTGTCCACCCTGACGGACCTGGTGCACCAGGGGAAGATCCGCGCGTTCGGCTGCTCGACGTTCCCGGCGGACGAGATCGTCAACGCCTACCACGTGGCCGAACGCCGGGGCCTGATGCGGTTCCGCACCGAGCAGCCGCCGTACTCGATGCTGGCGCGGGAGATCGAGCGGGACGTTCTCCCCGCCTGCCGGCGGTACGGCATGGGTGTCCTGGTCTGGGGCCCGCTCGCCTCGGGGTTCCTGACCGGCCGGTACCGCAAGGACCAGCAGGCCGACCTGTCCACCGGCCGCCCCAGCATCACCCCGCACCGCTTCGACCCGAGCCTGCCGGAGAACGCCGCCAAGCTGGACGCCGTGGAGAAACTCATCGACGTGGCGACCAGTGTCGGCTGCACGCTGCCGGAGCTGGCCATGGCGTTCACGGTCACCCACCCGGCGGTGACGTCGGCGATCATCGGGCCGCGGACCATGGAACACCTCGACTCGATCCTCAAGAGCGCCACGTTGACCCTGGACGACGCGACACTCGACCGGATCGACGAGATCGTGCCGCCGGGGACGACCATGTACGACGTCGGCGGTCTCCGAGACGCCTCCGTTCTCACCAAACACGCCCTCCGTCGCCCGGTCGACGATCGCTGACTTTGTCCCCGTCACCGGCGCCCCCGTTGCCGCCGGTGACGGTCGTCACAGACTGTCACACGCCGAACCACCGCGTCGTCCTGTGTGCGTACGGACGCGAACCCGGATGTGAGGACAGAGCAATGGAACTCCGAGTCAACCTGTTCACCAACGAGACCGCCGGCAAGATCGTCAAGCGGATGTCCGCCATCAGCCAGGTCCTGCAACAGTCGGCACTGCCGCAGTCGACCCAGCTCCTGGTCGAGATCCGGGCCAGTCAGATCAACGGGTGCGGATTCTGCACCGACATGCACACCAAGGACGCGGCCGAGGCGGGTGAGACCTCGGTGCGACTGAACCTGGTCGCGTCCTGGCGGGACGCCACCGTGTTCACTGACGCCGAACGGGCCGCGTTGGCGTTGGCCGAGGAGGGCACCCGGCTGGCCGACGCGCACGGCGGCGTCAGCGACGACACCTGGGCGGAGGTGCGCAAGCACTACGACGAGGAGCAGATCGGCGCACTGGTCTCAGTGGTCGCCCTGATCAACGCGTTCAACCGGCTGAACGTGATCGCCCGTACCCCGGCGGGCGACTACCAGCCAGGGATGTTCGGCTGACGATCACGAAGCCCCGTCCTGCACTCGTACACTCGGAGCGTGGAGCTCGCTGACGTCGAGGCGTTCCTCGTCCTTGCCGAGGAGCTGCATTTCGGCCGGGCCGCGGAGCGCACCCACGTCTCCGCCGCCCGGGTCAGCCAACGGATCAAGGCCCTTGAACGACAAGTGGGCGGGACGCTGTTCGAGCGGACGAGCCGTCGGGTCCGGCTCACCCCATTGGGCGCTCGGATGCGTGCGGAGTTGCGTCCCGCCTACGCGGCGTTGACGGACGCTCTGGCCGGAGCCAGGAGCGCCGCGCGTGATGTCGCGGGCTTTCTGCGTGTCGGCGCGACGACGACCACCTGCGGTCCTGAACTGGACCGGCTGGTTGTGGCGTTCGAGCGCGACCACCCTGACTGTCGCGTCGAGGTCCGGGAGCTGCCTTTGCTCGATCCGCTGTCGGCCTTGCGCGACGGCGATGTCGATGTGCTGGTGAACTGGTTGGTGTTGGGGGATCACGACCTCACGATGGGGCCGGTGATCGCACGCCAGCCGCGGGTGGTGGCGGTGGCCGCGGATCATCCGCTGGCCGCTCGGGACGAGGTGTCCGCCGAGATGCTCGGTGACCACCTGGTCGTCAACTGTGACGCGCTGGGGCCGTTCCTGGCCGCGATCCGACGGGTGATCGTTCCCGAGGTGACGCCGTCCGGCCGGCCGGTCCGGGTGCACCCGACTCCGCTGCGGACGATGACCGAGGGACTGAGCCTGGTGGCCAGGGGACAGGCGATCCATCCGACGGTGGCGTCGCTGGAGCGTCAGACGAACCGGCACGACATCGTGTTCCGGCCGATCGTCGACCTGCCGCCGCTGCCGCTCGGGCTGATCTGGGCCGCCGCTCACGAGAACGCGCGCATCCGCGCTTTCGCCGCCACCGTCAAGGAATCCTTCACGGTCGTTTAGCACTACGGCATTGATGCCTGGCGCGGCTCAGCGATCATTTAGTCATGGAAACGATGTCCGAGCACGCCGGCGGCGAGCCGGCCCTACGTCAGTTCGTGGCGACCTTCTACGCCAGCGTGTTGGCGGATCCGGTGCTGGGGCCGGTGTTCGGCGCGGGCAAGCCGGAGCACGTGGATCACCTGACCGCGTTCGACAACGAGGCGTTCGGCGGGGACGACCGGTACACTCGGGAACTGGGCGGTTTCCAGACGATCATCGATGTGCACCGAGGTCTGCGGATCACGGAGGAGCAGCGCCAACGGTTCGTGCAGCTGTACATGGCCGCGGCGGACACCGCTGGGCTCCCTGCCGACGCGGCGTTCCGCGAGGCGCTGCGCTCCCATGTGGAGTTCGGTACCAACGTCGCTGTGCAGAACTCTCACGCGCGCAGCGACGACGAACTACACCCTTTGCGCGAGGTGCCGCGGTGGAAATGGAACGGGTGATTCACCGCCGTCCGCCGAACTCCCAGTTGTGGACCTCGATGTCCGCGTACCGGTCGCGGCTCAGGATGGCGCGCGCCGTCTCCGGGTCCGGCGCTCGGACCAATGCCGCCGTACCCAGCCAGTTGGCGCCGTTGTCGGACAGCAGCGGCCCGTACGCGATCAGTTCGTCCAGATCGGGCCCGGCCTCGGCGCCCTGTCCGGAGCCGAGGCCGAGCACCAGGTACCGGTTGCCCTCGGTCGGGCCGCCGGGGAAGTCCCACATCGTGCGCCCCAACGTGTTGCGCCACCGGCGCAGCAGCACGTCCCGGTACACGCCGGCCTGGTAGTTGGGCTCGTCGAAGGCGAACGCGCGGGCTGCGGCGGGATCCGGCAGGTCGACGATGTGCAAGCTCCCGGTCGGCGTTTCGCCGTCGTCGGCGAAGGTCGGGCCACGGGCGATCATCTCCGCGGCGTACTGGTCCATGTAGGACCAATGCTCCGCCAGCAACTCCTCGCGCAACGGTACGGAGCCGGGCCGATCACGGTGGTAGCACAGGAACTCCATGCCCACAGTCTTACCAGTCGTTGACCGCCAGGACACATGCGACCGGCGGGTCCAGGTCGAGGATCTCGGTCCTGATCTGGGTGAAACCCGCCTGGGTGAGCATGTCGCGAAGCCCTTGAGCGGCCCCGTCCGTGGTGGTGCCGGGGATCCTTGGCTGGCTGGCCAGCGCGATGCGTCCGCCGGGACGAAGCAGGTGCCGCAGACCGCGCAGCCGCTCCACCGGATCAGGCCAGAACCCCAAGGAATTGACGGAAAGAATGGCGTCGAGCGGATCGTCGAAGCGCGGCAGCTGATCCACGGAGCCATGACTTAGGTGCACCCGGCGGGCGCGGATGGCGGCGGCGTTGCGCACGCTGGCCTGGCGGACCATGACCGCGGAGTGGTCGACGCCGAACGCCTGTCCCGCAGTGACCCGGTCGGCGATCTCGGCGATCGCGACGCCGGGCCCGAAACCGATCTCAAGGACCCGATCCGTGGGGCGCAAGTCCAGCAGCGACACCACCCAAACGTTGCGTCGCAGGTTGGACCGGCGATGACCCATGACCCACCCCGCCATGCGTCCGACTACGCCCCGGGGATTCCCAAACTGGCGTATCAGGCTCTGCTTGATCGCGTTCACGGTCGCCAGCCAACGGCTTCAAGTACCCTTGAAGTCAAGATGGCGGACGAACAGTTGACGATCGGTGAGGTGGCGAACCGCACCGGCGTGGCCACCTCGGCCCTGCGCTACTGGGAGGAGATCGGCCTCCTCCCAGCGCCGGTCCGTGTCTCGGGCCAGCGCCGCTATCCACCGTCCACGGTGAACCTGGTCGGCGAGATCCTGGTCCTGAGCGACATCGGCTACACGCTGCGCGAGCTGAAAGCGGTCATGGCGTCCCGGTACTCGGCCGACCGCGGCTGGCGCGACCTGGCCCAACGCAAACTCACCGAGTTGGACCGCCAGATCGCCCACGCCCAAGCGGCCCGCGCCGCGATCGCCCACGCCCTGGACTGCCCGCACGGGAACCTCCGCGACTGCCCCAGCTTCGGCAACGTGGTCGCGGCCCGCCTGGCCGGATCGACTACGAACCGCTCGTGACCGTTTGGCGTTCGATGGCCAGGTCGGCGCGGTCGGCGGCGGCCCGGCCAGCCTGCCAGCCGGCACCGTTGGTGACCGATGTCGTCCGCTCCACGGTCCGGCTGAACATCGTCTGGAACGTCTCGTCGACCAGCCGGGAGCGATTCGCCAGCACCGGCAGCAGTCGCGCGTCCTCAGCCGGGTCGTGTGCGCGTGCACTCGCCTTTTCGAGCCGCTCGCCGACACGGACGGCGTAGGCGATGAGAAAGGACCGTCGGAAGGACCGGGTCCGCGACGTTCCGCTTCGGGTGGTGTGACTGCCTTCGGCGATCATCGCCCGGGTGGCCTGCACCAGCAGGGACGTGGCCAGCAGTTCGGTGATCTCCAGGTCCATCTCCTCGCCGACGAGTGCGACGAATCCGATCTTGGCGTAGAAGACCGACCTGCACCGGTTCGCACTGGCGATCGCGGCAACCAGGTTGGCCTTGGCCTCCACATACGGGTTGTCCAACCACAACCGGATCGAAGCCGCCTCCGGCAACCGCTCACTGTCGGCGTCAACCAAAGCACGCTCGAAGGCGTACCGGTTCATCAACTCCTGCGCCTTGGCCGACAACGCCTCGGCCTCCGCACCGAACTGCGTGGACTCCGCCTTGGCCAGCAACCCCCGCACCCGAGCGAGAATCTTCTGGTCGACCCCGGAAACCGACGCGGTCGAACGACGAGTGGCAGTCCCCGGCGGCGGAACGATCCGAGGCAGTTCCGGCGACATCATCAGCGCCGCCAGCAACGCGATCGTCGTCAGCAGCGCCTGTTCGAAACCGACTCCCTCGCGCTCAGCCCATTGCGGCAGGTACGGACGATCACGTTCCCACCACACATCCGCACCCAACCACCGAACCTGCGCCAGCCAACGATCATCCACTGTAGACAAAGCATACCGGGCGATGTCCTCGGCGATCATGTCCACCACAATGCCAGCGGCGGCAGAATCCACAGTGCGCCTGATACCCTCCCAAACATCGACCGGCAACCACCCCATCTTCCACAGCCGACTAAACATTGTGGACAGTGCGATACCCGCCCCAGTCCCCACAACGCGTCGCTCGTGTGCCGTCAACTCCGCCGCACACGCCGCCGCGGCCCTGGTGTCCCCCATGGCATGGGCCCGCGCCGCCTCCAGCAACGCGTTTCCCACCAGTTCGGCCGGCTGTCCCGCTGGTGGGACCCGGAAATCATCCTCGTCGCAGGTACAGTCAGGCCCGTGCGGGCCACTGGGAACGCCATGATCGTCACCCGGATGCCGCCGCTTGCGTTTCTTCGCAGCCCGCTTCTCCTGATTCCGTTTTCCCATCGGGCTCTCCACGTGCTGTTGGATGGACGTGGCGGACGGAGACGCCACACGGGACACCTCTGCCAAGGATACGGCGCGGTCCGCGGTCACCGGGAAGGCCCCTGGTGCGACGCCGGACTGCACTGACAATGCTCACGCTGACCTCGCGCCGGTCGCAGATGTTGGTGTCCTCGCCGAGAAGTGGTTACTGGGCGTGGAAACTGACCAGGCGAGCTGATCGAACCGGATGCCTTGCCGGAGGGGCACCGAGTGGTTCGACTTCCCCACAGGCACTGAAGGAAGGGACATGAACGTCGCCATCCCGTCGCCTGATGTGGACGGGCCCCAGGTACGACTGATCGAGCACCAGCGCCGGCCAACCTGAACCGGGACGCGTACATTTCGGTGAGGGCCAGGCGGTTCTCTTCCCAGGGACGCTGTTCGTCCTGGTCGTCGACTGCGTCGTCACGCAGCAGTGCGTCGATCTTCGCAGGCGTGCCTGCCGTCCGCCAGCGTTGACCGCGCGAGCGGCGGAGGTCAAGGTCCGGCTCGTCGTCGACGTCGTCCGGGCCTTTGAGCGCCGCGGTCCATCCGTACGGATGGACCTGGTGAAAACCGTGGTCACGCGGGCTCAGGAACGCACCTCGTTCAAAGACGCACGGCACACTGCTCGGCGAAAGATCCGCGATGAGTTTGCCCGCGTTGGTGACCTCGAACGTGTCCCGCCGTTTCTCCCCTGTCCGTCTATAGGTCGAGACGGTGGGCAAGTTCGCGTACGCGGCGCATTCCGGCTCCGTGACTCCAGTGATAGGTTCTTCGCCGACGAACAAGTCCCCCGGTTAATCTTCAGCTACCGGCCCTGGTGACAGGCAGAAACGGACTTGGGGTACCGCTCCATGAAATGGCAAGGGCTTCTCGGGCGCGAGTACACGCGACGAACAACAGGCAGCGTTCCATGAGCATGTCGCTTTCGTGCTGCTGACGATCTACCTCCAACGGCGTGATCTCTTTGGCGAAGGGCACAGCTCTCGCGGTCATGCCGACTACTGCGACACAGCGGAATTCCAGCCCCTTCATGGCATGCATGCTCGCGAGGCGTACACCATCCACATGTCCTTCAACCGCACGACCGGAATGCCGTTGTCCCGCAGACGAGAGTGCACTTTGTCCAGCAGGATGTTGAAACGTGTGCACACCGCGATCTCGCCAGGCTCGACGCCTTGGCTGATCCAGCCACGTATGCGCTCCCCGAGCGCCGCGACTTCGGCCTGTTCGGTGGGGAATCCCGCAGTCTCGGGCCGATGCCCGTGCAGGAGGGAACGGTAGCCGGCAAGGTTGTCGTTGCCGTCGCCGCCGAGGTCTTCGACCGGCGAGCCGTCGATCACGCGCGCCGACCATTCAAGGATTTCCGCGGTGCTGCGGTAGTTGACACGCAACCGGCTGCTGCGGCCTGTCACCGAGATACCCAATGCGCGCAGTGAGACGCGGGAGTCGTAGATCCGCTGGTGCGGATCACCGGTGATGAACAGATCGTCCGGACCCGCCGGAACGGCGGCGCGCAACACTCGCCATTGAGCTGGACGAAGGTCCTGCGCCTCGTCGACGACCACGTGGTCGAACTGATGAGCGTGGCCGTCTGGGGTACTGAGCAGCCTGGCCGCGTCGGCACCGATCTGAAGATGCGTAGTCCTCCCCGTGGCCCGCAACTCGGCCAGTGCGTTGGTGAAGGTGGTGAGCAGCACGCGGCTGTGTGGCGATCTGGACAGCAAGTGTTTGACACGGTGCAGTGCGACCACCGTTTTTCCCGTGCCAGGGCCGCCGGTCACCTGGGCCGCCCCGTTGAACGATGTCCGGTATGCGAGACGGCGCTGAGACGGGTGAAGGAACACCCGCCATGCCGCGAACGGCTTCTCCAGGATCTCCGCAAGCTCGTCAGGAGTGCTGACGAGCGTGATCCGGCTGGCGGTGTTGGTGATGGCGATCGCCAGGCTGTCACTCACGGCGGCGGCCTGAGCCGGCTTGCGCGCGGTGACGACATCCCGGTAGACCTCGTCCGCGGAGAACCCCTCGGCGAGGAACTGTAGAACCTCGAACTGGTCCTCCGGCAGGAGACTGCTGAACGCCTGCAACTGGGGTTTGTCGGTGATGGCACGAGCGGCACGCAGCACCTGGTCGTCGATGCCGAGTTCGCGCAGCACGCTGTCGGAGTGGCGCTCGAAGAGCAACTCCGGGGCGCCGGCTGCCGCTTGCTCCAGTGGCGGCGTCAACTGTTCAATGGCGACGACATTCCGCACTTCCAAAGCGTGGGTGGCGGTGTTGACCGTGTACAGGCGTTTGGCCGCCCACGCATAGGCGTCGTCGTGCGTTACCACGCTCAGCAGAAGAAAGATATCGCTGCCGTCGTCCGGCGCGAGGACGACACCTCGCCAGAAGTTGGTGATCCTGATGGTCCGCATCCGAGGATCCCGGGACGCCTCCACGGATTCCAGATGCAGGCCCTTGTCGGCATACAGTTCGGCCACGGAGAGCTGCTGAAACTTCGCCATTGCCCTGCGGACACCGGCTTTGGCCTGCTTCTCAAGCAGATCGTAGGTTTCCCAGAAGGTGTTCGTGAAGGCAAGTCGTGGCACGGTCGAGCATCATATGGCCGGGACGAGCCGGTTCGCCAGCTTTTGGATGTCCTTGAGCAGATCTTCCGGCGTCTGGTCGAGTTCCAGCGTGTGTTGATGGATTGTTATCCCCGCATGCTTCACCCGATGGGAGCCGTGCGGCTCGTTGCCTTTGGCATAGATGAGATGACCTTCAGGCAGGTTCAACGCTGTGCAGTACGCGAGTATCTGGTACAGGTCGGCGTCGGGGAAGCCGGACGGCTTCTCTGCTTTGTACTTCGCGTCCGCCACAGCCACCGGTGTTCCGTCGTCGGCGTATCGAACAAAGTCGGGTTTCATCTTGATGGCGTTGCGTTCGTCGAGGTAGATCGCGGTCTGCAGGCCGCAGTGGCCGGCGATGGCGGCGAACTTCTCGCACAATGCGATAGTAACGAAGTCTTCGAAGACCTTGGGCATGTCGAAGAGAAAGCCGTTCACCGCAACGCCACCGCCACGGTTCTCCACGGAAGCACCTTGAAGAACCAACTCGGCCAAGCGCAGTGCCTTGTGGAATCGAGCGTTGTTCCGGTTGGGGAGCCATCCTGGAAGACTGTGTCCGTGACCAGCCGGTGTCACGTCTCGCAACGCGAATCGCAGCCGCAGAAGCCGCTGGTGAACGTCATGGGGAACACCGGTCGTCAACCCGAGAAGCACGTCGGTGGCCTTCTGCAGCACCCAGTTCTCGGCTACGTCGATGGTGTGCTCGTCATGCGTGACTTCCAACGGCACAAGCCTGCCGTGGTGCCGACGGACCTGGTCGGCGTTGCGGATACGGCCGCGAACGACCAGAGCCGTTTCCTGGACCGGACAGTAGTCCTTGTGCAGCCCCTGCTGGAGTGCCTTTTCGGCCTGCCATGCGAAGAGCCGCGCCATGACGGGCAACAGCTCCTCGTCCTCGTCCACCAGTACGTCCTCGGTACGCCAGCCCTTGGGGTTCTGCCGGTAGTTCAGCAGGAACAGCAGCCTGGCGATCGGGATCTTGGGGCGGATACGCAAGGTGATCGGTTCACGGCCAGGTACTCGCAGTGTTGCCGCACCGACTTTTCCCTTGGCCGACAACAGCCATTGGCCCTTGGTCGCCAGGTCCGGTGTCGCCGTCAAAATGTCCGAGGCGGCGAGGGCCCGGCCAACGGCATCGTCGAGTGCCACGGCCCGCTTTCGTTCGTGCTCGGCGAGCTCAGGGATGTTCATGAGGTCGAATCGGCCTCTGACGGGGGCGGCACGGTGGTCCGCAGGTTGCGTAGCCCGTAGAGATGTTCGACGTCGATGCCTTGTCCGTAGTGGTGCTCCACGAGCAGCGGGAGAATCTTGGTGCGCCAAGCGCGTTCCAGCCCGCCGTCCCGGTAGACCGCTTTCCGCATCAGATAAGAGGGACCGATCTGGAAGTCCGCGTCGCCAATACGGCCATTCAACGCGTCCAGAAGCTCGGCGGGCGCGGCGTCGTAACCTTCCCGCGCGAGCCACCGGCGAAGCAGGCCCTTGGTGGGCTCGGTCCGCGGAGACAGTTCGACGAACGAGAAGCGGCGGCGCATCGCCGCGTCCACAAACGCGATCGACCGGTCGGCAGTGTTCATGGTGCCGATAATGAACAGGTTCGGCGGGAGCGCGAAGTCGCCGCCCGAGTAAGTGAGTCGCACCGACTTGTTCCGATACTCCAGCAGGAAGTACAGCTCACCGAACACCGTGGCGAGGTTGGCCCGGTTGATTTCGTCGATGACCAGGAAATGCGGGATGTGCCGATTGCCCTCGCGGGACGCGAGACTGGCTATTTCGCGCAGCGGGCCGTCGGTGATCCGGAAGGCGACCTCGCGTGTCTTCGGGTCTTCCTGAGGACGGAACCCCTCGAAGAAGTCCTCGTACGCGTAGGACGGATGGAACTGCACCAGTTTGACCTGTTCCGGGCCACCGCCGAGGAACTCGGCCAACCGCAGTGCCAGGTAGGTCTTCCCAGTACCTGGCGGCCCGTACAGGACGACCTGGCGATCGTCCCAGAGCAGATCGCGTAGTTCCCGCAACCACTCGACGTCGTGCACCAGAAGTTCTTCGGCGAGCTTGTCGGTGGGCTCGGGCAGTTCCAGTTCCCGACGAGCGACGAGCGCGGCGACTTCGGCACTGGCCGACCCGTCCACCTCACTGGCCGCGTCGGTCAGTTCCTGGTCGCTGCGGCCAAGTCCGGCGACTATCGCGGCGACGGAGGTGAGTTCGACAACGTCGTTCTGGATGGACAGCTTCTGCTGCAACTCTTCGGGCAACTCGTGGTACGGATACCCAACGCTCTGCCACTCCACGGGTCGTCGAAGGTTCGACCGGCCACCCTCAGCGGCGACCTGCTGAACATCCCCTGTGACCTCGCCGACGTACACCAACCCGGTGGAAATGGTGCAGACAGTGTCGCCTGGCTTCATCTTCGACAGGAAGATGTGAAGCTCGTCGACCAGCTTGTTTCGCTGGCTGTAGGTAAGGGCGGACTCGTAGTCCTCCTCCACGAGGGAACGCACCTGGTCCTTGGTGATGCCCTGGTGGACACCTTCACGCAGGTGAGTCGCTGGAACGCTGACTCGCCCCTCGGGTAGCCACATGCGTTGAACCAGGTCGAGACCGGACACATTGGAACCCCGCACCAGCCAGGTCCGGTTGGGCCCCGACCAGGTGGCCTCCAGAAAGTCGGAGAGCGGATGCCCATCGGTGGTCTTCCAGTCCAGCCAACCGTTGGCACTGCGGCCCAGCAGGATCTCAGCGGCCGCGGACGGAGAGTTGCAGGGGATGTCCCTGGTCGTCTCCAGATATCCGGGCCACTTGCTGGACTCCACGATTGAGCCATCCGCGATGAGCCTCTCCCGAAGCCCATAGGAGGAGGGCATCTGGATCTGGAACGACGGCACCACCTCGGGCCGGACTGGTGAGCCCGCGCCCACCAGGAACCGCTGACTGCCGTTGGTGCCCTTTTCATCGAGCAACCGGCCATGTGCGGTGGGGCCGTTGCGTGGCAGGCGGAGTTGAAAATCAGGATAGTTACCGGACATCAGGCTCTCCCACTGTCGACTGCGGGATGGCGGGGACCGTGACCAGGGGGTGGGGTGAGAGTGGACGTGTAGTTCTCGCCGTCGACCAGCGGGCCGGTGAGGCTGAGCCCGGCCGTCGCCATCCGGTCGTACTCGGCGAGCACGAGGTCCTTGGTGCGGTAGGTGCCGTACTTGGCGATCTCGTTGTTCTTCAGGCCGCCGCCTGAATCGGACTGGAAGGTCTCCAGAATGTAGTCCACATCGGACCGCTCGATGCCGTAGAGATGGAAGAAGTACGCGTCCAGCTCGGCCCGCATCTGGGCCCGTCGTTCCTCGTCCCACTGGAAGGGCGGCCCGGAGTCATCGAGATCGCGGGCAAGCCCGGCCATGTCATAGGCGGTGAAGACGAGTTCGAGAACGCGTGGCGTGATGAACGATACGTGTGGTTCCGTCATGTCAGGAGTGGGAACAGGGAGCTGCTTCCACGTCATCAGGGCCATGTGAATGCCGCCCACCTTCTGGCGGCTCACAAAGTCGAAGACCAGAGAACTCTGAGTCGCGACAAGCGCCGCGACGAGCGCTGGAGATACACGCGGCAACATGAGAGGGAGGGTGTGCCCGACTGAGGTACGTGGCAGGAGGGCGGGGATGGCGGTGCGTTCGTCGGTCGCACGACAGACGTCACGCCAGCCGCAAAGCCAATCCTGGCGCCACTCCATTGCGGTCAAGCGTTCGGTGACACCTGGGATGTCGACTTCCTTGCCTCCCCTGACGGTGGCGATGAAACCGCTCTCTGCGATCCAGTAGCGCGAGTCAGCAGCAACTGAAGGATCTCGCTTCTCAGCAAGTGAAAGGCGATGACGATCTTCGTTACCTGTGTCATGGTAGGAGTTCCAGCGGTGATCGAAGTGATGGACCATCTTCGCCTCGTACAGCGGTAGCATCCGCTTGTCACCCAGGACAAAGACGTTGCCCTCCGACGACCAGCCTTCCCGCTCCAGTTGCTCACGCGTGCGGAAGAGGTCCGAGTCGTCAGTCATGTCGAAGAGGCGCTTGAATGTGAGGCCCCAAGAATTGCCGCCACTCTTCGTCTCGTTCCACAACGCTGGAAGACGACGATAGACCGCCGCGGTGAGGTCGGCATCTCGGCGGCTGCGGAAGATCGGTAGATTGCCTGTATTGGGGTTGATGAGGTCGATCTCCGCAGGGCTGAGCGCAAAGACGCGATCGGCATCGTCGAGATCGGTGGTATCCGCGAGGAAGAAGGCAAACTTCGCTGTTGGTTGGCGGAGATCTTGGCCGAGCAAGGACAGCAGGCAGAACTTCTGGCGTGAGTCGACCCCGTCGAAGAGCTTGTTGCGGTTCTCGAAGTCGTAGAGCAGGGTGATGGCGCCACGGTTGGTCAGATCAGCGAACAGGTATTGTGCGCCAGCGCCAGTAGCGATCGCTGTCGGGATGATGCATCCAATGCGGCCAGCGGGTGCGACGATGGCTGTGAACCGCTCCGCGAAGAGCTGGTCGGTCTGGAGCGAGTTGACGCCTTTGATCGTGAGCCCTTTGCCGCAAAGTGCGAGCGCTCCGGAGCTGGCCGCGAAGAGGAACGTGGATTTCTGTGTGCGGCGCGCGGCGCGGTAGCGCTCACCCGCTTCCGCGTTGTCCCTTGCCCACTTGGCGATCTTGGTACGGCGTGCCGTGCCGGCGATAGCCGCTATCGACGGTTCGACGACACTGAAGTACTTCTTGTCCTCGAAGTCGACCTTGTCCCACGGTGGATTGCCCAGGACACAGGAGAATCCACCCGTCCAGCCAGTGGCCGGGTCCACTCCCGTACCGTCGTCGGGGACGGCGAAGATGTGAGGGAAGGTCAAGTGCCAGTGGAAGAAGGTGTACTGCTCGCGAAGGCGGCGAATCTCGTCATGGGTGGACTGGGTGGCCGCTGACGCGTTCGGGTCTTGAAGCCTGAGGAAGACCTCGTGGGTGACCGCAGGCGGTGCGTCCTTCGTCTTGCGCCACATGAACGCGGCGCACCAGGCGTCAGCCACATGCTTGGCGTGGCGGTATTCAGCCGAGTTCTCCCAGTCCAGGTAGTCTGCGGCCTGCTGGTGAACGTCCGCGAGGGTGTTCGCCGGGGCGTCTGCGATGACTTGAAGTCCGGCGGCGAAGGTGGCGTTGGCCACCTTTGCCTCTGTGGTCAGGTCGAACAATCCGGTCTGACCGGCTCTCTCCTGGTCGTTCTGTTTACGCAGAAACTTCGCGTAGGCGTCGTCGTCGCCCTCGACGGACTTGAACGCGGTACTGGGAATACCGTCGCGCAGCAGGAGGGGGGTCGCGCCAACCAGCCCGTTGCCGTGTTTGATGTGGGCGTCGAGAAAGCTCAGCGGTTGGCCAGGCTCAAGGGCCTCCAGCCACAGGGCGACCTTGGCGAGTTCGACGGCCATCGGGTTGAGGTCCACGCCGTAGATGCAGCGGGCGATGACCTCGTGCAGAGCGTGACGTACCGCGTCCAGTGTGGGTTCCGGGTTGCTTTCGCGCACGGCGGCAATGCGTTTGGCGATCCGTCGGGCGGCCGCGACGAGGAAGTGGCCGGACCCACAGGCAGGGTCGCACACCGTGAGAGACAGCAACTCGGCCACGATTGTGTCGGCTGGGTCGGGGTTGCCCGCGGCTGCCGCCTTCTGCTCACCAAGTTTCTGTGCGTCGTCGATGAGCGGGTCCAAAGTGGAGTCGAGCAGCGTCTCGATCAACGAGCTGGGCGTGTAGTACGAGCCGGTCTTCTTGCGGTCGTTGCCGGCGCGGTCGATGAGTTCAAAAGTCCGGTCCACAGCACTGTGTTTGGGTACGAGTTCGAGCAGCGACTCGTAGATGGAGCCGAGTTCCTCCGCGCCCATGTGCCGGTAGTCCACCTGCCGCCAGCGGTTCTCGTCACGGACGCGAGACAGATGTCTGACCGCCTCCAGCAGGTGGACATTCGCCAGCGACCGGCCCTTCAACGGGAGATCGGTGGAGGTGTCGTCGAAGAGACCTCCCAACCCGACCAGGCCAAGCTCCGGACGTCCCTGCTCGTCACCGAGGGCATGCAGAACGATCCGCATGCATTGGTAAAGGTCGCCATGAGCGGTGCCTCTGCGGCGGTTCGCCTGTTGACGTAGACGGGATGAGGAGAAGTAACTGGAGTAACGTCGGCGGACCTCTTCGGGCGCATCCGTTGGATGCAGGGCGTTACGGTCCTCGGCGACGAACAGGAAGATCAGCCGGTACGCCATGCGCAGCAGCGCGGCGTGGAAGCTGTGGACGTCAAGGTTCTCGCGGAGTTCGGCGTTGTCCGGGTGCTTGAGGAAGCCGGTGCCCAAGATGGTGATCGCGTTCTTCACGCCGTCGCGGATGTTCTCCAGCGCCCGCACGCCAGACGTGATCGCCTCGGTCCGCCACCTCTCCAGCCAACAGGTCGACGGTGCGCCGTCGGCGACCGCGAAACGCGTGACGTGGAGCAGCCGGTACAGCAGGACGAACTCGCTGAAGAGCTCGCCGTCGAAGATGGCTTCCAGATCGAACTCGACGTACGACGCGGTCGCCAGTGCGTTGGAGTCACGCAGCAGCCGCAGCTGCCGTCCGTTGGTGACCACACCCCACAGGTGCTCATCGGAACGGTTCAGGCATTCCTGGACAAGCGACTGCGGCGGTACGGTGCCCGCGCCGCCCGGCCGCTTGTCCAAGGAGACATTCCACGCTGCCAGATGGATCGGCACATGGTTCCAGCGATGGCTGATGGCGAACGTCTTGGTGCCGTCGTCCGAGGTGATACCGGTAAGCCCCAGCGCGCTCAGCTCGCCGAAGCCGAACTCGGCGAAGAAGGGCAGCAGCCATTGTGTGATCGCCAAACCCGTGGGGTCGGCGGGGGTGTCGGCCTCGGGGGCGACAGGAAGTCGGTCCCGCAGCTCGGTCCACACCGACCGCAGGTAGTCCCAATGGCGTTCCGCGTCGTCACGGACCGAGCGCGAGCCGATGACGTGATAGTCGACGGGCAGGCATCCCTTGACGTCCTTGCCTTCGGAGATGCGCACGAGCATGTCCGCGGGCAGCAGACCGCCGATGGTGTGGACCGCCGAGAAGATCTGGTTGCGGGCGACGGCAGACATCAGGAGTCGCCTCCAGACACTGGCAGGTACACATAGACGCCGAGGATGTCGACGGGTTTCAGCGCGACCACGTTCACCCCGCGGACGATCTCGCCGGAGGCACTGCGGACCCGCCGATGCGAGGTGAGCAGCTCCGCGGCGAGATCGTCGCCGTACGAATCAAGGTGTGCTTTCGTCGCCGGCAACCCGTCCAGCACACGCCCCATCGTGCGCCTGGCGAATGTCGGGTCGGTGTTCTCGTCGGCGGACAGCTCCACCAGCGCCAATGCGTCCTCTGTGGACAGCCAGGTTGCACTGGCGGGCGCCTTCTGGAAAGCGAGCATCCGCGCGTCCTCAGCGACCAGTTGTCGCTGCCCGGTTCTCGATGGCAACGTTAGGTGGAAGCGGTAACGGACCAGGAGAAGTGTCGTACGAACGTCGACGCTCCTCGTTCGGATGACACCGCAGCGGCGGGCCGGGCGCGATCCGTCGGCCTTCGTGTCAAGGGCGGCGTTGAGGACGTATCCGGCCAGGGCGCCCACGACCGGGTCGGTACGCACCAGTGCGGCTTCACCTCGGGCCACCGACGCGGTCGTGCGGAACGGCACTGGGCGGCCGTGGTCGATCATGTCACCGCCGAGCACAGGTGCCAGTGCGTCGCGAAGTCCCGCCGGCGTGCTGCTCAGGTCCGCGGTGAAGTCACTGCCGCCGTCATTCCGCAGGACGGCGTCGAGGGCTGTCAGCGCGTGTTGGACGAAGCTGCGGACCTCGCCCGTGCGTCCCATGGTGTCTCGGATGGCCGCGACCTCACGGGCGACCTCGTCCGGACGGACGGAGCGCTGAGCGAACCGGGAGCGGGAAGTCTTCTCTCGTTCGGCAGCCGACTTCCAGTCCGCCGCCAGTGCCGCTGCCGCGGTGTCGACCGTCTCCACTTCGAAGAGGCTGGCCTGCGCCGCGCCCTGGCTGCGCATCAGCAGCCACTCGACGATCGCGTCCGTCACGCCGGACGATGCGGCGTCGGGAACCGAGACGGAGATTCCCAAGTCCTTACGGATCTGTCGGTGCTTCCTGATGAGGACTTCGAGGACCTTGCCGTCGATACCGTTGTCACTGCCGTACAGCGTGATGACCTTGACTTCGTCTCGTTTCTGGCCGTAGCGGTCGACGCGGCCCTCACGCTGGTCGTGCCGGGTAGGGTTCCACGCCAGGTCGTAGTGGACAACCGCGTCGAAGTAATGCTGGAGGTTCACACCCTCGGACAGGCAGTCGGTGGCCACCAGAACCCGTCGGGCGGCGGCGTCCTCGCCGGCGGCGTCCGCCAGTTCCTCTATCCGTTGCAGCCGTTGTTGTGGGGAGAGTGTTCCGGTGACGGCACGCACGATGGTCTTCTTGCCGAGCTTACCGGCCAGATGGTCGGCGACGTAGTCGGCGGTGGGGATGTAGCGACAGAAGACGATTGGGTGGTAGCCGTCGGCGAGGAGCCCCTGAAGGTAGTTGGTCAGGGCGACCAGCTTCCGGTCGGCGTCCGTTCCTTCGAGTCGGGCCGCTCGATCGGCCAGCTCGGCAAGCCGTGCGCCCGCTTCCTCGGTCTGCGCGCCGGGCACGACATCCAGCCCTTCCAACGCGTCACTGTCGGATGCGTCGCGGGTGAGCGGGGCGCCGAGGCGGTCGGCTTCCTCGGCGCTGGCCGCCGCCGCGGCCGCGGACCGGGTCCGCAACGTTTGCGCAGCGGCCCGCGGCGAGGACACCAGGGACCGCAACAGCGCGATCGCTGACCACCACGCGATCCGCGCCTCACGCTTGCCCCGGTTACCGGCCGCTGTGACGCGCTCGCCGGCGTACGCAATGGCGTCTTCGAGCAGAGCTCGGTATGCCGGCGAGAGCTGGTACGTCTCATCCTTGAAGTAACGGTCCGAGGGGAAGGCGGTGTCCTCCCGCAGGCCGTCGTCCGCCAGACCATCGCGGACGGACAGGAACTGCCGGACGTCGGCCCGTTTGCGCTGCACGAAATGGCTGGCAAGCAGACGGCGTCCCGGTTCCGAATCGAGCTCTACCATGGCGAGCTCAGGCCGGACGAGGCCCAGCAGAGCGCGAAAGGCACTTTCCTTGCCACTGTGTGGTGTCGCGGTGACCAGAAGCAGGTGGCGATCTGCGTCAGCCGCGACACGCTGGAGCAGCTCGTAACGCAGTTGACTCTGAGTGGAGGCACTGTCGTCGGCGGCGACGCACGTGTGCGCCTCGTCCACGATGACCAGATCGGGACAGTGCCGGACGAAGTCGTCTCGGTGCCGGGTGGACTTGATGAAGTCGGTGGACACCACCACGTTCAGGTGTTTGTCGAACAGCGACTGGCCCAGGTCGAGTCCGCGTTCCAGTCTGGACACCGTGGAGGACAGCACCAGCTCCGCGTCGATGCCGAACTTGGTGCGAAGTTCGTCCTGCCACTGCTCGGCCAACGCCGGTGAACACAGGACTGCGAGCCCACTCGCGCTGCCTTGGGCAAGCAGCTCGCTCGCGACGAGACCCGCCTCAACGGTCTTGCCGATTCCGACGTCGTCGGAGATCAGCATGCGTACCGTCTTCTGCCGCAGGGCCATCATCAGCGGGACGAGCTGATACGCCCGGGGTTCGACGGCGATCCCGGCAAGTGACCGAAAGGGTCCGGCGCCGGACCGGAAACCGATCCGCAGAGCCGACCGGAGCAGGCCCGCGGCCAGCGCGTCACCAAGGTCTTCCGCCGACGGCGGTTCGAACTCGGCTCCGTGGACGTCCTCGAAAGCGGGGAAGACAGCCGCGATGTCGTCGTCCGAACCGCCCAGCGGCCGCAGCACGAGCATGTCGGTATCGCTCTCCGGAAGAACGATCCACTCGCGTCCACGCGCGGAGACCAACGAACCTGCGGTGTAGGTGGTCGACATCAGTGTCGTGTTCGCCTTTCTCGTCAGACGCCCACGCTGGGCCCGAAGTATCGCTCGAACTGCTTCACCACGCCCGACCAGTCACCGTCATAGGGAAACCGCACCACGTCCCAGCCGCTGTCGTACAGGCGGTTCTCAGCTTCCTGGTCGCGTTGCGCGATGAACTCGTGATTGTGCGCGGGACCGTCAACGAAGATCGCGACCTTGCCGCCGGGGAGGCGGTAGACGAAGTCTGGCCGAGCGAGCGCTTCCGAGACGAAGGTCTGCGCCTCATCCGGCAAACGCAGGCCCTTCTCTTTGAGAAACGCGATCAGCGTGGCCTCCAGCTGTGACTCTGTCCTGGTAGCCAGCCGGGCCAACTGCTCCGAACGGGACTCGTTGGCGCCTGTGGTGATGGTCTCCGCGCCCGCGAGACGCATCAGAAGGTCGCGAATCGCATGGCGGTCGATGGCTCCATGGTTGGCTTGGTTGCCGTACGTCAGAAGGCACTCATAACAGCCCCGGGCACACGGCCGGTCGACATGCGGGCCACCCCGGTCCGTGCCGTCAACGTCGAAGTGGCAGATGCCGAGAGCGGTGGCCGCAGCTACGCCGAGAGCATGCCGGTCAGCCTGCATCAGACGCAGCACTCCAGCACCACCCTCGGCGGCCTCGGTGAACAGTATCCGTTCCCGAGGGCCCTCCGTTGGCGGCAACAGCTCGCTGGTCAGCTCGGAGTCCTCCAGCTCGAAGGCGGCTTCGATGCCACGCTCCAGCGCATACATCAACGACAACGCCACAGGTTCGGTCAAGGGCTCGGCCAGCCGCATCACCATGAGGTTGCGCCGATCCTCCACATAGGGAATGACGCGCTTCTTGCGGCGTTTCTCGTTGCCGTCGGCGTCGATGACGGGCATCTCACCGGAGTCACCCGAAGCCTCGGCGGCGTCGCGTTCGTTCATCCATCGTCCGTCGGTGGCGTCGAGCCAGAAGCCGTCCGGTTCGTTCTCCTTGGCACGCACACGACCGACATTGCTGATGCGCACGGTGGCGGAGTCGCCGTAGGACACTGTCGCGATCTTGCCGTCGTCATCGGAGACAACAGCGTCGCGGCGGCCCGGCCGAGCGCCGTGGTCGTGGAATCGGTAGGAGGTCACCAGCCGGAAACCAGCTCGGCGCCGCTCTTCCTCGTCTGACGAGATCCTCTCCCGCCTCTTGGTATAGACGGTGTGCAGTTGCAGCAACCCCGGCGTGGTCTCCCGCAGCGGCTCCTTGCAGAACTGGCAGAGGTTGGCCTCTTCGTTCGCGTCGTGGTGATACCCGCAGGACGCACACCGCTTGGCGGATGTCGTGACCACATCGCCGGTGGCCTCAGGGGGCAACTGGATCCGGGTGACCTGGTACCGCGACCCTTCGTGGTAAATGAGCGCGCCTGGACCGAACTCCCGCACAGCCAGGAAGCGGGGACGCTGGAGGTAGTCGCCGTCGCCGAACCGACGGCCGGAATGCGGGATGTACGCGGCGAGCGGTAGGCGTGGAAACGAGTAACCAGGGAGGAAGCCCTCGCTGGCGAGATAGCGGTACGGGTTGAAGTCGGCCAGTACCGACTTGTTGTCCGTGCCCTCGTTCTTGAGGAGGTTGAGCTGGGTCTCCGCCTCCTTCCGTCGCCCGACGGCGATGTTCCGGTCCCGCTCGGACAGGGTGTGGTCGAGCACCCGGCGGTTCTGCTCGGCCTGGTCCACCAGCGCGGCGGAGAACAGCTGCCGCCACCGGCCGAAGTCCTGGTCGAACTGTTCTCCCGCGGTGCGGACAGTGTCCTCGATCCACTGGTCATACCACCAGGTGGTGTCCGCGAAGTCGGCCAGCAGCCCACCGAGCACCTGCTTCGCCGCCGTGACCGCACGACTCTGTGCGTCGGCGTCGCGAACCGCGATCGCGATGTGGTCATGCAGGGGCAGTGGTGGGTCCGGGCGACGGGCACCGTCGCGGTCGCGGATGTCGATGACTTCTGGGATGGCTCGGCCGAGCTTCAAACCGGTTTCCGCCAGCCAGATGGCATGGACGTGGGAGCGAACCAGGTCCTCGTTGGTGAGGTCGAGCCGCGGCTGGGCGATGATGCCGGCGACCATCCGCTCCGAGCGGCGGAAGTAGTACTGGTCGTGGCTGTTGCCGGTGGCACAGTACGTCGTGACAAGGGCAGGTTGTCCGGACCGGCCGGCGCGGCCGCTGCGCTGGGCGTAGTTGGCGGGTGTGGGTGGCACGTTGCGCATCATGACGGCGTTGAGCTCGGAGATGTCCACGCCCAGTTCCATTGTCGGCGAGCAGTAGAGCAGTCTCAGCTCTCCCTTGCGGAACGCCTCCTCGCGTCGCTCCCGCTCCACCGGGTCGACCTGCGCGGTGTGCTCCCTGGCAGCCAACCCGTTCAGTGCGCCGGCAGCGCCTCGATAGAGGTCGCGGAAGAACGTGTTGACCCTGGGACCGTCACCACTGGCGTAGGTACGGGTCAGTGGATCGTGCGCGCCAGCCTCACCTGTCCCAGCCCGCCAGATCAGGCATCTGGCTGCCACACGGTAGCCCGTCGCGGTCGGACTCGTGACCCGCCTGTAGCGGCCCGCGCGCTGCGGCGCCAGGTCGATCTTCTCCACCAACTGGGCTCCGGCCAGCACCTCCAGAAGGTTCACGATGACCTGCTGCGCTTCGTCGGTGGACAGAGTGGTGAAGTGCACTCGTCTGAGGTACTTGCCGAACTTGCCACGGCCGGACAGGAACAACCCCGAGCGATCCATGCCTGGCCGGGAACCCTGAGGATAGGCCGTGCCCACCTGAGGACGGTCGCTCGGCGACAACACCCACGGATCGACAAGGCGTTCCGCACTGGCGCGTTGCAGGATCTCGAAATCGTCCCGGAAGTGCTGCACGTCGACGGCCAGAGCTCGGCGCATTTCATCGAGCAGAACCCGCATGATCTCGGCCCGGCGACCCGGCTCGGCGTCCCGGACGGTCGCGTGCTTGCCCGCCCACCGTTCGTCCTGCCCGGCGAGCCAGTCCAGATCCTCGTACTCGATGCGCAGCAGACCGGTCTGCTCCAGGTTGGGCATGGTGACGCGCCATCCGCGTTGCAGGTCCAGATACAGCTGAAACGCGATGACGTCCTGCAGGGTTCTGGCGGCGTTGCGAGCAAGGGCGGGAGCAAGGTCCGCCGTTCCGGCGTAGTCGGCTGGTTCCAGGCCCAACGCGTCCGCGACCCGGGAAGCGAGGTCCTCGTGCCGGACACCCTCGTCACCCGCCTCCACCACAGCCCGGTAGAGGGCGCCCCGAAGCTGGACCACCTTCACGAAATCGTTGAAGTGACCTGCTTGCAGTGAAGCGTCCTGGCGGTTGTCCACGAAGGTGAGGAGCTTGCGCGCCTTCTTGTCGAGTGCGTCGGGCGGCGCTTCCTTGAGTGAACGCACGATCGATGTGGAGACGAGCGACGTCGCCGAGGAACGGCCCTCCTGGTCGAGAGTCGCGAGTTTGGCGAAGTCCTTTCCCCTGACCTGCTCGTAGCTCACTCCGCAGTGCAGGCAGAAGAGGAAGGGAGCGGGTATGAACGTGGCCGCCAGGTCGCCGAGGCCCTCCGTGCCGTAGGGGTCCACGGTGATGGCTTGGGGCAGCCGTTTTCGGTACGAGTCCCGCACACTCTCGTATCCGTGGTCGTCGACCTCCAGCCAGGACTCCGGGAGCCGCCGATCGGCCATGGCTTCCGCGGGTGTACCAGGCCACGGCCGGTCGGGGTCGACGTACAGGTATCCGTCGCCTGCCCGGCCACCAGTCGCGGCAGTGTCCCGACGTGGTTCGTAGACGACCCGGTCGTCCGTCGTCCTACGCCATACGGTCAGATACTCCTGACCGCACTCACGGCAGAAGGCCAGCGGCAGCAGGACTTTGCCGTCCGATCCTGGCTGGATACGCTGGTAGTCCCGAGTGAGATACCGGACCTTCTTGTCCTCAAGGGTCGCGTATACGGTGTCCCCCTTGGACAGAAACTGGTGCAGGCGGAACGCGAACAGAGGGCGTTCGGTGACCGGGTGCCTGGCTTCTGAACCAGCCTTGAGCGTGCGGCGGATGGCTTCCACGCAGTCCTTGTCGGTCAATCCGGTGGCCGTCGCGAGTTTGGCCGCCGCGTCCTCGATCTTCGCCGGCTTCTGCCGCACCAGACGGTCCGAACGGTCGGTGCCCAGGCCGAAGTAGGTTTCGATCCAGCGGGCGAGCGGGTCGGCGACCAGGCCGGTGTAGGAACGTGGGACGTCGTACGCCTGGAGTCGTTCGGCTGACACGGCAACAGGTCCGTCGTCGGTGGCGCGCACGAGAGTTTCGCCGATGACACTGATGGGGTCGACGGTGGTGCCGAAGAGGGTCGACGCGACCTCGGCGACGACTCTCCGCTGGTCGTCGGCCGTGTCCTCGCTGGACATGGTCGCGGAGGTGCCCACGCACTGGAGATGTCCGGTCTGGCAGGCTTCACGCACCCTGCGGATGAGCAGGGCGACGTCGGCGCCCTGGCGCCCCCGGTAGGTGTGCAGCTCGTCGAATACGAGGAACTCCAGCCCGTGGGCCATCCTGATGAGCGAACGCCGGTCGTCTGGCCGGGTCAGCATCAGCTCAAGCATCACGTAGTTGGTGAGCAGGATGTCCGGGGGACTGTTGCGGATCTCCTTACGTCGTTCGTCACTTTCCTGGCCGGTATAGCGCGCATAGGTGACCGGTTCGCGGCCTGGGCCATAGCCGTTGAGCAGGTACTTGTCCAGCTCCTTGAGTTGGCTGTTGGCGAGGGCGTTCATCGGATAGACGACGACCGCGCGGACCCGCTTACGACTTTTGGGATCATCGTTGGCGCGTGCCTTGAGCACCTTGTCGACGATCGGAATAATGTAGGAAAGGGATTTGCCGGATCCGGTTCCCGTGGTGAGCACGTACGATACGCCCGACTGGGCGATGTCGATCGCCTCGCGCTGATGGCGGTGCAGAGTGAGCGGACGACCGTCGCACACTGTGCGGTTCTCGACCTTGCCGATCTGGAAGATACGCGCGCATTCTGGGTGCAGTATCCCAGCGGTCGCCAGTTCGAGAACTGTGCTTCCAGAGGCGAAGAAAGGGTTCAGTGACAGCCACGGGTCAGGCCACTGAGATTTCGCGTCGAGATCCTTCTCGACAAACTCTGCCACCCGGTCATCGCGAATGATCGTCCCACCCTCGGTGAAGTCCCGATAGTCGGCGATGAGCTTTCGGTGCACCTCGAAAACATCCATGCCGGGCGTGGTCGGCCGCGTACCGGCAGTCTGTGGCGGTTCAACGGGCCTGAGGTTACGGCTTTGAACGAGCCAGGCGACCGGGTTCAGGTCGATCCAGCCCTGAACGGATTCCTCGCCGTCAGCGAATTGCGACAACGTTTCCCGGACGGCGACAGCGTCAATGGGACGACTGGCCGGAGTCTTGGCCAGTAGCGACTCGATCAGTCGCGCCATCTCGCTCGGGATATCCGACCGTATCGGCCGGACCGACGGTGGCTGTTCTTCGAGGTGCTTCTTGCCGAGCTCATGTGCGGACTCACCGGAAAACGGCGGAGTGCCGACGAGAAGTTCGAACAGTACGCAGCCGAGCGCATACAAATCAGCGCCCGGCCCCACAGTCGACGCCTCGAACTGCTCGGGAGCCATATACCGCGCGGTTCCGACGGTGACACCGGTGCTGGTGATCTTTCCATCTTCCGCATCGTCGATGATGCGGCCCATGCCGAAGTCGAGAACCTTGACCTTTCCGCCGTAAAGCACCATCACGTTCGCTGGTTTGAGATCACGGTGGACCACACCGGCCGAATGCGCCGCGGCCAAGCCGTCCGCGATTTGCGTACCCAGGGCCGCCGCCCAGGACACCGGCAACCGTGAACTTTCGGACGCGAGGTCACGAAGGGTCCGCCCGTGCAGAAACTCCATCGCCAGGTATGGCAGGCCGGCGCCGTCCACTCCACCGGCGACGACCCGGGGGAGATGGGGGTGACCGAGCCTGCTCATGATTCGCACCTCGCGGTCGAACCGCAGGACGACCGGGTCGTCGGCCGACGGGTCGAGGACCAGGCCGGACCGGCTGCGTAGGATCAACTTGACCGCGACTACGCTGTCCGGGGCGTCGGCGGCGGCCGTCAGGTCCAGTGCGCGGTGAACCTCGCCCATGCTGCCCTTGCCGATCAGGCCCAACAGGCGAAACCGCTCCGCTATCACTTCCATGCCCGGTGCCATTCTCGTCCTCCCCGAACGGTGGCCACGAAAGTACCGTGTGCCGTACGTGGACAGAAGTGCTGTGCCCAGACACAGTACACGCGGCGTCGCACGTACGGCGAAAATAGCGTTAACGACGTCAACGTATAAAGCCCCAGGCGAATGCGGAGTTCTGGTCCGTCGACCGCGTGTACGAACACACCTTGGTCGGCCGGTTCCCCTGTCCGGTGTCGCGGCGGACAGAGGACGGTCGAACAGCCCTTGGCCGCCGTGCTAAGACGAGCCAGGGTTTGTGGTCGACAAGTAAACGTCGTCCACGGAACCCACCGTGGATTCGACGGTCAGATACCTGCTCGGTTGAGGCGATCGATGAGGCTGGGTTTGCGCGCGTGCGTCTGCCGCAGTGCGATGGTGCGCAAGGTGAACGCGTCGTAGTGGTCGTCGCGTTCGGCGAGTGCTTGGAGATCGGTGAGTAGCGTAACGGCGGCGTCGTACTCGGCTGGTTTCCTGGTGGCGATCATCGCGTCGACGCGTGACCACGCGACATCATCTTCGCGCGCCAACTCGTCCAGTCGTCGTTCGCGGGCCAGTGCACGCACTTTCTCCCGACGCGCCTCCTCCTCGGCCCGCTGGGAGGCCAGCCGACGTTGACAGTCTGCTCGTAGGCGAGCCGCGTCATCGAGCAGGTCGCCCACGGTCCGGCGGGGCGGAACAGGGACGATCGGAGCATTGTCGCCGCGGAAACCGCGCAACAGTTCCATCCGCACCCGAGCGGCCTCACCCTGCACGACCCGTGTCAGGAGCCGGTTCTTCTCGGCAGCCGGCAGGCACGTCACCCATGCGGCCAGTTCGCCGGGATCGTCGGCGGCATCCTCGATCGGTGGGCTGGTCCGGGCTGCGGTCGCGAGCAGGTCGTCGTCGAGTCGGAGGAAGTCGGCCAGCGACCGCTGTGCCGCGGTGAGCGTGCCAAGGCCGGGCGGCATGGGTGGCTCAAGATCGTCGTCGGCGTCGCGGTCGAACACATCCTCGTCGCGTTCCCAGAGACCGGAGGCGGCCAGCCAAGCGAGGTAGAGCGGCCGGAGATCACCTGCGGCGAGTTCGGCCCGAACTCCGACGATCGACGACAGCAACGTCTCGGCGTCGTAGTCGAATTCACCGGCATCGTCCTCGCTGGTGAGGTCGAGCACGATGAAGTCGCCGGTGACTCGGGCACTCACCTGGTCACCTACGCAGTAGTCGTCGACGACGTCGGGATCGAGTAGGTCGCACGGCAGACGGAACATCACGCGGTGCGTGCCCCAGTTGGCCAGGTACAGGTGCGCGTCGTAATAGAGCTCCACCAACCGGTTCGGATCACCCCTGAAGTCGCCCCAGTGGTACTCGTTCACGAAACTGGTGGCGGTGATCCGCGCCCGGGTCGACAGTGACCGAACCTCAGCCCGCTCGTCATCGTTCAGCGGCCGGTCGACTGCCAGGAATTCGTAATACTGGTACTCGCTCACTGTCCGCCCAGTCCATCGGCGCCGGTGGAGGATTCCGCGCGGAAACCCGAGTCGTCGCCCATGTGAAAGAACAGGCGCCCGTCAAGTGTCCCGTCGTCGGCGAGGGCGGCCCAGCCGCGTCCGCTGACCTGGTCGCCCTCGTCGTTGCCTGCCCAACTGAACTCGACCACGGTCCGACTGTCGCGCTGGGTGGTGCGGCAGTCCATCCAGCCGCGGACGGCGGCGAAGCCGAACTCTCCGGTCCTGTCCTTGCGGAACTTGATGAAGCCGGGCTCGACGAGGTCGATGACGTCGCGGTCCCACATCTCCATCTCCGTGATCCGCCATCGGCCGGTCAGGGGCGTCGCTGCTGCTTTGCGCCTTGCCGCCATGCCGCGTAAGCGTAGCCGCCTGGCCACGACACCCCGTCACGGGTGTGACGGGGGATTGTGTGGGTGACGCGGACTGCTCGAGTGTCGTCGATGCCCACCCTGGGTGGCTCGGCGTGCCACGGCTTCACACCTTCTGCTGATTCACGCGCAAAATCGCGGGGGTGGTGGCGTATTTGGGGTGTAGGCACTCAAACCAAGGAGGAATACGTGCCTGATCGATCCACTCCGCGTGGCATTCTCACGTCGTCCAACCTGTTCAGCGCGATCGAGACGGAGGTCGCGTCCGCGGCCGAATCGACGGTGATCATCGAGCCCGATGCTTGCGCACCCGGCGTTCCCGCCATGGCTGTCACCGCCGCGCAAGCTCGGGAGATCGTGCGCGGCATCGAGCCACGTGACTCACTTCGCGACGCGATCTGGGCAACCCTGGTGCGCCGGACGATCACCTGGCCGCGATCGTGGCAGCAGCTCGCGATCTGGACGGCGCTACCGGGATTGCGTGTCATCGTGAACCGGCTGTACCGGGTGTGGCGCACCGACCTTGACGATCTGCGTTCGGAGGTCGTGCTCGGATTCCTTGAAGCACTGCGGCGGGCCGACCCTGAACAGTCGCATCTCGGTGCGCGCCTGTGGTGGAACACTTACCGTCTCGCTCTCCAGATGTGTCAGCAGGGGGTACGTGAGCGCGCAGTTGAGAACATCGAACTGGCCGCCGGGCTACGAGCGGGTGTCGGCGACACGGAGCCGCTACCAGCGTCGGGTCAACACGATCCGCAGGCTGTCGAGAGTGCGCGACTCGGGGCACTGGCCGCCAGGCTGGGATTGCGAGCCGTGATCAACACTCGTCCGTCCGATGACGGGTGCCGGGTCGTGTTCCTGCCGAAGGGGCCGTCGAACGTAGCGAATTTCCGTGGCAATGGGTCAGGTGAGGCCGCGTGAGCCACACACAGATCACGTTGCCGCGTCGGCGTGTTGCCACCATGACGTTTCCTGAACTGTTTCGGCTGCCAGCCACGGTCGACCTGACGACGGCCGCCAATGCTCTGGGAATACATGTCCAAACCGCGTACAAACTATTGCGAAGCAACGCGTTTCCCTGTTCCGTGCTCAGGCTGGGTCGGCGGTACCGGGTTCCTACCAGGGCACTGCTGCTGGCGTTGCGCATTGAGGAGATACCGGTCCAGCTCGACGACGTCACCACCGGAGCCGCCTTCGCGGCGCGGTCCATCGAAAGCTGATATCCCGAGGAGTGCCATGCCCGAACGACAACGGTCCTGCCTGGATCTGACCGAAGAACAGTTTCACTTGCTGTCCCGAGGTTCTCGCCCCGTCACCGTCGACGGCCGCCTCATTTCGCGTGAGCTGCCGGCGCGACGTGTCGGGCTTCAGGAACTCCGGGTCACCATGCTCAAGCGCCGGGCAGGCGACCGGCTGACTGATGCCGTCTGGTCCCACTTGGTGCGAATGGCCGGCACAGAACCCGATCCGTGGGTGATCGCCGCCGCCGGCATGATGCTCCCCGGCCTCAAAAGCATCGCGGCCAGAATGCGCGGCTGCTACCCGTACGACACCTGTGACCTCGACTCGGAGATCCTCGAAGCGTTCCTGCACGAACTCAGGCGGCTGGCCCCCGACCGCCCGGGCCTGCACATCCAGCTGTACCAGGCGGCGTGGCGCCGTGGTTGGCAGACCTGTCGGCGAGAAGCGCGCAGGGCAAGCAGGTGCGTGCCGTTGCCAGAGGGTCTCGCCGATCACCGCAGTGGCAACCCCGACATCCCACTCGCGCGTGCCCTGCTCGACGGTGTGATCACCGCCGAGCAGGCAACTCTCGTATGCCGTGTGCACCTTGACTCGGCACAGCGTGGTGACGTTGCCCGCCAGCTGGGCATGGGTCGAGACCGGGCCCGGCGCGAACTGGCCATCGCCACCCGCGGGCTGTCCGTCTACCTCGCCGCTGCGTGACCCACCACCAGGCCATCCATCACGTCGAAGGGACGGCTGCGCGTAGGTAGTCGATCAGGGCAGGCAGTACCAGTTCCTCGTCGACTCGCACACCACGCTGTTCCAGCGCCGCACGGAGAACGAGATCCCAGGCGGCGTCCACCGGCCTGCCGACAAGCTCACCGTCGTCGCCTGGTACGCGGCGGTGTCGAATCGCCATGGGCGCCAGGGAATCCGCTCCCGCAGGGTGTTGCCGATCCGAACCCCGCCCTAGTCGAAGTCGCCGTGGTACATCAGCTCGGCACCGTCCGCCACGAGTTGGTCCAGCAGCCGCCACACCGCTGCCGACGGCTGACCGTTCACGCACACCGGCGGCGGACACTCCGGACCAAGCTCATCGGCGGCCGACGCGAGCACGATCGGGTTCTCGCACGCCCAAACCAGGCCACTGCCGACGCCGAGATCGACCTGGCCCAGTTGGCGCAACGTCAGTACGCACGGTTCGCCGCCCGCGCGAGCCAGGGCTAACATCCTGCCGGTCAACGTCCCAACGCTACCCGGAAGCCCGAGGCACAGCACGGACAACGACAACTCGTCGGTTCCATTGCCGCGCCACTGCTCTGGTCGGCGGTAACTGCATGATTATCGCGCAGCCTTGGACAACCCTGATGCCGCCCGCCGGGCATGACACGTTCAGATTGACATCGCTTCGTCGATCGTGAGCCCGCTTCCAGGACCTGCGTCTATAACCAGATGGCATACAAGTAGACGTTCGTCGGATCGAGAAGGACGCCGGAGTGCCACTGGTCAACTATTCACCCTCGTCAGTTTCGTCGGGAGCGGTTGAGGAAGTCCAGTTCTTCAAAACTTACGTAGTAGTTGTACTCGGAACCGTCCGGCCAGGTCAGTCGACGGTTACGCGGATAGTGTCGAGGAAGGTCGGGTTTCGTGGCGTGCCACAGCATTCGGGGAGGTTCAGCGTCTTTGGGGTCGGTGTACGCGTTTCCGCTGTCGACTACCGCGATATGGGACTCGGAGTAGACCAGCCAGGCCGCTTTGGCCGGCCTTGCCGCATCGACGAGGTTCAAGGCTTGGGCGTTCGGCGGACCCGTGACGCTTCCGTTTCGGCTGAAGACGTTGCCCGCTCCACCGCCCGCAACGATCAGGACCGCGTTGGTCACGGCGCCGAGGGTGCCGCGGAAGAGATTCCAGAAGAAGCGGCGGACCAGCCGTTTGCCCTCGATCGTCCCGTCTTTTCGCCGGCCGGGCACGGTGAAACTGGGCTTGACTTCGTCCAGGTGGACCACTGTCACCTGGACGCGCCACTGGCTTTCGGCTAGATCCCTTACTCGCTGACGGAACTCGGGCTTCGGTCGCATCGCTGGCTACATGTCCAGATTCTTGTGGGTTTCTCCGGTGGTGCGGCCGCCGCCGATATCACTCTCGTCCAGCATCCGACCGTCGCGAGCGTCCTCGTAGGCTTCTTTTCCAGCCCCTTTTCCGGCTCCGATGCCAGCCTTGATTCCCGCGCCGGTCACGAGTGGACCCGCTCCGGAGGCGGTGCCCAGACCGGTTGTGAGTACCCGGCGGCTAGGGATGTACATCTTGTGGTCGGCCACTTTGCCGATCACGGGAAGGGTTTTCTCGCCCTTCTCGACGACCTTGCCTACTCGGAGCTTGTTGGCGAAGGTGATGAGCTTGTCGGCGTACTTCTGTAGGTACTCGACGAACTTGTCCAGCAGCTTGCCGAACATGCCGAGGTACTTCGTGACCTTCTTGAAGACGGCCGCCGCTTTGGCGATGGAGGCCGTCATCGCCGCCGCCACCGAGCTACCGAAGCTGATCACCGAGGTGGCGAGCGCGGGGAGCCAGATCGTGATCAGCCAGGACACCAGCTCGGAGATGATCGCTTTGATCACCTCTTCGATGACGACCATCACCATCGACCACATCTGGAGCACTTCGGCCACCGAGCCGGCACTCGAACCGACACCCCGGATGCCGTTCGAGAATTCCGCCAACGCCTGACGGGCCTCGTCACCAGCCTGGTCCTGCCAGTCCTTCAGGGACGTGTCACCCTGCTTCTGGAAGTCGTCGGCCAGGGCCACGAAACCCTGTGCGATCGACGTGAAGTTCGCCGAGGCGTGGCCGATGGCCGGGCCGTCGCCGGTCACCTGGTGCAGCGCGTCCTGAAGGGGATGGACCAGTTCCAGGAGCATGTTCAGGCCGTGGCTGACCAACCAGCCGATCGGGTCCATGATGAACGTGGTCGCTTCCATGGCCGCTGTGCCCACGAACTTCGCGCCGTCGCCGAGCAGGTGTCCGGCCGCGGAGGTCAGGTCACTCATGTCGTCGGCCGTGGCGAGGTCCTGGGCGTGCTCGGCGATCGACTTTCCGGTCTTGTAGGCGTTGCCCACCACCGGCGTGCTCTCGACGGCCCGTTCGACGTTCGCGCCGAAGCTCTCGTCGTAACGAGTCACGCCCAAGCGGTCGGCAATGCTGGGTTTCGGGTCGGTCATCGGATCACCTCGGCCCGTCGATCATGGCTTCGTGGCTGCCGAACATGATCACCTTGTCGTCCTCATTGCCCTGATAGATGTTCGCGGACTCGGCGACCTTCGCGGACAGCGCCTGCACCCCATCCTTCATTTCATCCATCAGCGACCGCAGTTCAGCCAGGCGGTCCGTGTAGCCTTTCTTCGCCCATATGCCCACAACGCCCCAGGCTTCATTGGTCACGTCGGCCGTGTCTACCAGTCGACCGAACTTGTCCGCCTCGGTTTCGTAGTAGTCGAGCTGCTTCGCGTAGGCCGTCAGCGCCTGCACATCCACTGCGACGTGGTCAGGGTTGGTCAACGTGGGTCCTTGTCATCGCGAGAAGATCGAGCCCTGGTTGAAGTAGTCGTCGTCGTCCGGTGGCGGCGCCGAGGGCCGCGACCTGGGGGATGACAGTTCGTCGACGGCGGTTCCCAACGCCTCTTCCTGGGCCGCGCGGACCTGGTCGGACACGGCGATGCCGAACGCCTCGCCGACCGTCTCGTCGACGATCCCCGCCTGCAACTGGGCGGCTTCCGCGACAGCGGCACGCAGCGTGGCCATGATCGTGGCGGCCAAGGCGGGCGCCGGTTGGAGCACGGCGTCCTGCGTGAGCTCGATGTTCTTGATCGACCCGCCCGCGCCAGCGGTCACCTTCACGGTTCGGTCCGACGACGACGCCACGGCTGCCAACTCGGCCAGCCGCTCCTGCATATCGCCCACGCCACTGAACTTCACCTCGACCTGCTTGATCCGGGCCTGGAACTTCTCGAACTCGGCGGCAAGCCGTTCCAAATCAGCCGACAACACCCCACCCCTTTGGTCACTGACGTCAGCGACGAGCATGCCACGCGGCGTGACACCTTGGACGCGGAAACCAACGATTCGGACCAACTGGCCACCCGCAACGACGGCTCGCACCTATGTGCAACCACCTGCCGGCCACAAACAAATGGCCTTGCTCATTTGATCAAGGCTCTGACCTGGGTGCCCCCGGCAGGAATCGAACCTGCGACACATGGTTTAGGAAAGCGCTCTTACCAGTCTGTACGGCCTCTATCAGCAACTACATTATCTCAGCCCGTCCCGATGGTATCCTGAAACCTCCTCGATCTCCAGGGTTTCCTGTCATAAACCCTGTCAGATCTGGCAAGGTTTCGAGTGCTGTCACAAGAAGTAACTCGTCGGAGTTGGGCTGCTGCCTGGAGTCGTACCGTCATGGGGTGGACTTCGGTCCTGCCGCGAGTCGTAGTGTTGTGCCACGGCATGTCTATTGGCCTCCGTGAAGCTGCAGGACGGGTTGAGTGATCCTTGTTTAGTGACTGTATTTTACACGCCTGTCAGCGGCGAAACGGTCGTCGTCCGTCGCGCGGCTGCAGGTCGGAAAATAGTTCGAACCATGCTGAGGGGCGGTAGTCGCCCATGCCTATCCATTGATTCTGTTCGGCATCGGGATCCTCGATCCCGTCGAGCTCAGCATTGAACAGGCCGAGGATGTCGAGGTCCTGGAACAGGATGTCGAGGAGCGTGTCCCAGTCGAAGTCTTCGGCGTGCTCGGGAAGACTCGCGAATTCCGTGGTTTCAGTAACTCCTGCCCAGCCGTCGGCGACTGATGCTTTCGCGTTCCGTAAGATCAGGTGCAGGGCCATTTCTTCCGCTGCGCACCGTGGCTGGGGCCACTCGCCGGCCGCGAGGTCGGCGGCTAGATCGTCGAATGAGCGGGCCGCTGGCGCCGCCACACCGCATTCTGTCGCCATGTTGTCTTGGGAAACTCATCGAATACTGACCACGTCCCGTCGGTGTGGACCGCCTGGTCGCCATTCTCCAGTACGTCCTGGTATGCCTGATCGGCTAAGAACGTTCCTGTCGACCACAATATGGCAGCAGTACGCGGGGTCACTTGATTGCCGGCGCATGCGTCGCATCCTTCGTCGCCGCATGTGCACACCGGAAAGAGCTCGACAAAGTCGGAGACTGTCGGCAGCGGGTTTCCGTCTTGGCCCACTTCCTCGACCGTGTGCCAAGCCTGGGTACGCACGGCGCCCAGTCGATCGACTATCACATCCGGGTCGACGAGTTGGCTTACCGCTGCTAAGAGATCGCCGGTGACTTGTTCACGTTCAGATTCTCGAACGTTGTCGACAGTTTCCCCATCGCTAACGCAATATACGATCGTATCGATATCGGCCAGCGCAGTACGCTCGACCGCGTCCGTGTCAGGAATGTCGACGATGACTTTCGCCGTGACCTTTATCCTGCGCATGGTCGCCTTATCGCTCGTCATGCAGTGATTCTACGGCTGGGCGTCGCCGACAGAGGGGATGGAAGGCCGGGCCTGCGATGAACTGGAGTCGCGGTGTACAGCGGAGGAGTCGCTGTCTGCTCAGGCTGATGATGCCGCGTAGGCCGATAGCAGGAGATGGTGTCGATGTTCGGTGTCCACGGAGTTGCTGGTGCGCTGTGGCGTGTCTACTGGGGCGACTGGAGTCGTAGGCGTCTCCAGCGGGTGATCGTCTGTTGGCGTGGCGGTTGTCTGGGTGTCGGCGCGGTGTCGCATGTTCCTGGCGGTTGCTGATGCTGGATGCCCGGCGTGGTGCTTGCGGGAGGGGTGTTGATGGGCTGGTGATGCTGGATGCGCTCTGGTGGTGTGCTGGCGGCGCGCTGGAGCAGGAGGTGGGCGAGTTGGAGGAGGTGTGGGTCGATTGCCGTTGCTGGTGACGAACCGGATCGGCCGGCGATATGGGGGCGGGGTGGTGTTCGTGCGATGCGAGGTCGGCGGATACGGCGTGGCCGTGGTTGTGGTGATGGTGGAACGGGGAGGGGGAAGGGAATCGCGGCCGTCGATGGTGTGGTGGGCGCGCTGCGGCGTGGGACTGGTGTGGGGTGGGGGAGGACGGTGGCGCGGTGGCCTCGGCTGACGGTGATGAGGTTGTGTTCGGCGAGGTGGGTGATGGCGCGGTGGATGGTGCCGGTGGAGGCGTGGTAGTGCTCGGCGAGTTCCTGGTTGGTGGGCAGCGGGCTGCCGACGGGGTAGGTGCCGTTGGTGATGGCCTCGTGGAGGTCGTGGGCGATCCGCTGGTAGATCCCGTTTGGTTGTTGGGGTGGGGCGTGGTGACGGGGTGGTGGGGTGAGGCGGACGGGGATGCGTTGGGTGAGGGCGGTGGTGGCGTGTTGGTCGGCTTCGCTGATCCAGGCGGTGTAGGTGTTGAGGGTCAGGCTGGTGTTGGCGTGGCCGAGTCGGCTGGCGACGGTGCGGATGTTGATGTTGGCGAGGATGAGTTCGGTGGCGTTGAAGTGGCGCAGTTTGTGCAGGGTGGTGTGGATGCCGAGGCGGGTGACGAGTCGGCGGTAGCGCTGGCTGAGCGTGGCGGGGAGGAGGCATCGGGATCCGTCGGGTGCGGGGGAGAACATGAACGCGTCCGGCGGCAGGGTGAGTCCGTGGTTGGCGGCGAGGGTTTCGCGGTGGTTGCGGTAGGCGGCGAGGAGTGCGGTGGTGTCGGGGTCGAGGGCGGTGTGGCGCTGTTGATGGTTTTTGGTGTCTTTTTCGAGGGTGTGTCGTCCGTCTTGGGTGATGCTGCGGGTGATGTATTGGGTGCGTCGGTCGGGGTGGAAGTCGGTCCAGCGCTGGGCGCAGAGTTCGCCGCGGCGGGCGCCGGTGATGATGGCGAGCCAGATCAGGACGCCGAGGTCGGGTGTGGGCCATGCTTCGGTGAGGATGCGGGTGACCTCGTCCGGTGTGGGCGGTTGCGGGTTCGGTCGTGGTGGGGATGGTGGGCTGGCCAGCGGGGTGGGGCTGGTGTGGATCCATCCCCAGCGTCGGGCTCGGTTGTAGGCGGCGCTGATGAGGAAGTGGACTTTGCGGATGGTCGTGGGGGACAGTGGCCGGCATGCGTGGCACTTCTGCTTCCCAGCCAACGATCGGGCAGTGGTGGGTGTGGCTTTGTTGGTGATCCTGCGGTCGGCGGGTGTGCCGCAGTGGTCGCGGCAGCGGGCGAGTTCGGCGTAGAAGCTGTCGAGGATCTCAGGCGTGACCGCGCCGATACGGAAGTGGCCGATCAGTGGCGTGATGTGGTTGCGGAGATAGCCGCGGTAGCTGGTGCGGGTGCGCGGGCTGGCGGACAGGATCGCGAGGTGCCGGTCCAGCAAGAGGGTCAGGGTGGCGTTGGTGCGCGGGTGGCGGCCTTCTTGGACCTGGGTGACCAGTCGTTGGCGTGCTGTTTCGGCGTCCCGTGCGGCGGTGGGGCCGTGCGGGATGGTCCGGGTCAGGTAGTGCTGGTGGTGGGTGACCGGGTCCGTGCCGGCGTAGACGCGCACTCGTAGTGATCCGCTGGGCAGCGTGTCGATGCTGCCGCGAGCTCGACGGGCGCGTGTGGTGTGGGCACGGCCACCGGAGGTCGTGCCAGATTTGCTGGCACGCATGATCGGAATGTACGCCGCTGGGACCGAGGTTTCGAGGATCACTGGGGGTGCCGTTGAACTGTGACCGGTTTGTGGTCGCACCGTGCTTTGTGGACAGAGGGCACGGTTGTTCGGGTCGGTTGCCCATGAGGGGTACGTGGATGATGCCTGTCGTGACGTACCTCTTGGTGGCGAAGGATTGACCAGTGTGGACAGAAGGTCAGTAGGTGGCCATACTGCGCAGAACCTGCGTACACCGTGTCTCACAGTCCAGTTCGGTCAGTTCGGCCAGCACATATGGTCAGCCGCGCACTCTGACCGATGCGGCACTGAGGCGGCGAGTAAGTGAGCGGAATAGGTGGCCCTTTCGAAACAGTATTGGACGCAGTGCCATTCAGCAGAATCCGGCCAACACAGGGCCTTAGCGCTGGCCCAGATGTCCTTGGCGTGGAGGTCGGAGGCCGGGCCGCTTGGCCTCTCACCGTGACCACGAGCGCTGTTGAGGTTCTGTTCCGCGAGGCGGGTGACCGTGAACGGATAGGTCATATCCATGATGGTCTGACTGTGCTGTGCGAGGTTGTCCTCGGCGATGTCGGTCGGGACTGGCCGCTCACTACTTCTGACCTGGCGGCTGATCGTCGAACGGCTCGGGCCAGCCACCACCCGTTTCGTTCATCAACAACCGCTGAACCTGGGGATCAGCCCAGACGCGGAGCTGTTGAGCCGACAGCGGCTGAACGGAGTGGTCGGCCCGCGCTGCGGTCACGAGCAGGCTTGGCAGCCACGTGAGCCGTTCGGCGTTGACATCGGCCGCGAGCGCCGCGAGCTTGTCGTTCCGGTCGAGCGCGGCCATGCTCGCGCGGTGACGATCGGCCTCGGAAGCGTTGCGCATCGCCAACTGTCGGGCGGCCTCGACGTACTGTGGCACCGGTCCAAGATCAGGATCGTCGATGACTCGGTACCGTGCGATCTGCGACCAAGGCAGCCCTGACGTCGGGTCGAGATCGCTACCAGGGCGCGTGAGCCATGCAGCGATGCGGTCGCGTCTGGCGCGAAGCTTCTCCTGCAATGTACGGCGCTTGAACTGTGGGTCATTCAACAAGATCGGCCGCATGGATCCCCTCCTCCACGTAGTGGTGGACTTCCCGCTACCTGTCCTTGGCGCACAACCCCGCGGCATCACCGCCGGAGGTGGCCTGCTCTGGTTCACCCAGCAGTCCCTTGACCAACTCGGCAAAATCAGCCTCACCGGGGTGATCAGCGGAATTCCCCTGCCGCAGTTACCGTATGACAGTGCCGGGCCCGCCAAGGCAGTTGTGCCGCGTTGAACAGTTGACGAACGCATTCCAGTCGTCAAGATCCGGAAGAACGCCGAGCCGCGGGGCGTCAAGCAGTTCCGCGGATGAATGAATAGCAGTGACGAAATCCAAGCCAGTTCCGCGAGCATCTCGACCTGGCCGCGGCCACGATCCGGAAGCGCACGCTCACCGTCCACCAGCTCCACGTTGACTTGGAAGCCTCCAGCAAGGTCACCTCGATCGACACTAGGATGCGGACCCGATGACAATCAACGCGACCGGTCGACTCCGGAACCGACCGGGATGTTCACGATCTTTTGTGTGCAGTCCGGAATTGGATCCTGGAGTGCTTCCGGTGATGGTGCGGCTGTTTGTCACGTTCGATGAAGGAGCGGCTGAGCGTGCGATGCAAGGTGACCCAGGTCGGTAGCGGCAAACGACGTCAGTGTGAGGTTCGGCCGCCGCGTTTGTGGAAGTCCCGCTCGGTGTCGGTTGGTGCGAGGTCGGCGGCGCGCTTGTAGGCGGTTGCGGCTTCGCTGTTGCGGCCCAGGCGCTGGAGCAGGTCGGCTCGGGTGGCGTGAAAAGGGTAGTAGTTGTCGAGATCGAGTTGGTCCACCAACACGAGGGCTGCGTCGGGGCCATGCACCTCGCCGATGGCGATGGCCCGGTTGAGTGCGACGACCGGCGTGGGAGCGATGGCGAGGAGCTGGTTGTACAGGGTGATGATCTGAGGCCAGTCGGTCTGCACGGCTGTTGTGGCATCGGCGTGTACGGCGTTGATGGCGGCTTGTAGCTGGTAGGTGCCGGGTTGGTTGCGGTGCAGGCACCAGCGGACGATCGCCTGGCCTTCGTCGATCAAGGCCCGGTCCCACTGACGGCGATCCTGTTCGCTGAGCAGGACAAGGGATCCGTCCGGTCCGGTTCGGGATGCGCGGCGGGAGTCGGTCAGCAGCAGTAGTGCCAGGAGGCCGGCCACCTCCGGCTCGTCGGGCATGAGTGCGGTGAGGAGCCGGGCCAGGCGGATCGCTTCCGGACACAGGCCGGGGCCAGCTGGGTTGTTCAGCCCGCCGGTGTAGATGAGGTAGACGACGGCGAGCACGGAGCGGAGCCGGTCGGGCAGCTCATGCCGGGCCGGTACGCGGTAGGGGATCCGGGCGGCCCTGATCTTGCGCTTGGCCCGGACAAGTCGGACCGCCATCGTGTGTTCGGCGACCAGGAAGGATCGCGCGACCTCGTTGGTGGACAGGCCGCCGAGCAACCGCAGCGTGAGCGCCACCTGTGTGGCGGGGGACAGGGCTGGGTGGCAGCAGGTGAAGATGAGCCGAAGCCGGTCGTCCGGCACGGACTCCACCTCCCCGGGCATGCCTGAGCTGTTGGGCCAGAGTGCCGCCACTTCGCCGAGCAGTTCCCGGCCTCGAGATTCGCGCCGCAGCCGGTCGATGGCGCGGTTGCGGGCGGTCGTGGTGATCCAGCCGCCGGGGTTGGGCGGCAGGCCGTCGCTTGGCCAGAGGCGCAGGGCGGTGGTGAACGCGTCCTGCACCGCGTCCTCGGCGATGTCGATGTCTCCGAAGACGCGGATCAGGGTGGCCACCGACCGACCGGACTCCTCACGGAAAAGGCGGCCGACCGCGGCCTCGTCGAGTTCGTCGCGCACGCAGTCAGGCCCCAGGCAGTGTCACGAACGGACGGACCTCGATCGGCGCCCCGATCAGCGCGGTGACCTTTGACGCCCAGGCCAACGCGGCGTCCAGGTCCGCGGCCTCGATGATGTAGAACCCGCCGAGGTGTTCCCTTGCCTCGACGAAGGGGCCGTCGGTGGTCAGCACCGCGCCGTCGGACACGCACAACCGTGGCGGTGTCGGGTCCGTGCAGACGCCCGCCGAAGACCCACGCGCCGGCCGTCTTCATCTCCTCCTGCAGGAGGTTGACCTGCTGGTAGGACTGTTGTACCTCGTCGTCGGTCATCGGAGCATGGGCTTCGCCGTCGACGCTGTGTACGGACAACAAGTACTGCGTCATCGCGGTCCTCCTGGTGACGAGCGGGCCTGTCCCACTCCGCACTCCGACTACGAACGGGCCATGCCCGAATTGACAGGTCGCCGAGAACACCGGCCAGGCTTTACACCGGACTCAGACCGGTGAAGACCTCGCTGGGCGCGCAGCGCGGGTTCTGGGACAGTTCGCAGCTGGGGAACCCGGTGATCCGGACAACCGCGTTGTCGTCGAGGTCGAACACCATCAAGCCGTACGGTCGCGGCGCGCCGGACTCGTCGGTGTCGAACGCCGCCACGGCCAGCTGGCCGTTGGCCCGGGTGGGGACCAGGCGGATGGTCTCCAGGCGGCCCTCGGCGGGGACGGCGGCGAAGAACCCGATCACCGCGTCACGGCCGAGGAACTCCATGGTCTCGGGTGGCATGCGCAGTTCGGCGTCTTCGCGCAGGAGGGCGGTGAGTCCGGCGATGTCGCGGCGGTGCCAGGCGTCGATGAACCGGGTCAACACCCGGTGGTCGGCCCCGGTGAGGGGACGAGGGCTGGGTGCGGTGTCTCGGAGCGTCGCACGAGCGCGTTGCAGCATGCTGTTGACCGCGGGGACGGTGGCCTCCAGCAGGTCGGCGACTTCCACGGCGCTCCAGGCCAGCACTTCACGCAGGATGAGCACGGCCCGCTGCGTCGCCGGTAGCAGCTGCAGGGCGGTGATGAACGCCAGGGACACCGACTCGCGGCGTTCGGCCAGCGCCGCCGGGTCGGTGTCGGGCAGGGCGTCGAGCAGCCGGTCCGGGTAGGGCTCCAGGTAGTCGATGTCGGCCACGGCTGCCGGCTGTTTCGCCCGCGCGTTGATGATCTTGAGGCAGGTTGTGGTCGCGATGCGGTACAGCCAGTGCATCAGCGGCGCTCGTTCCGCGTAGGTGTCCAATGACCGCCATGCCCGTAGCTGCACGTCCTGCAGGGCTTCCTCGGCGTCGTGGTACGAGCCGAGCATCCGGTAGCAGTGTACGTGCAGCAGGGCCAGGTGTGGACCGAGCAGTTGCCGGAAGGCGTCCTGGTCGCCCGCTCGCGCGGCGGGCAGCAGTGGCGTATTCACGCGCAGAGGGTACGCCGGAGGTCGACCGATGAGTTTCGTTGCGAACCGGGATCAGAGGGGATGAAGAGTCCGCAGACGAAGGAGTGCTCATGGATGTCAGGACGGCCGCGACCGTGTACTACGACGCGTGGATGACCCGCGCGGGTGACATGACCGAGGTCCCGTTGGCGGCGGAGTTCGTGTTCACCGGGCCGGTCGCGAGCTTCGACTCGGCCGACGGGTTCCGTGCGATGGCCAAGCAGGCCGGCGCGGCGGTGCGCCGATTCCAGGTACGTCACCAGTTCGTCGACGGGAATCTGGTCTGTTCGGTGATCGACTGGGAGATGACGATGCTGCCGGGCGTGTTGACCGCCGCTGAGGTGTTGGAGGTCCGCGACGGCCGGATCGTCCGTGGCGAGCTGATCTATGACGCGCAGGAGTTGCGCGAGGCGATGGCACGCCCGGCGATCTTCTCGTTGCTGGCACAGACCTATCAGGACACAGCCGAGATGCTCGGCGGGATCGACGACGCTGGCTGGGTGGCGCAGAGTGGATGCGCGCGCTGGACCGTGCGGCAAGCGGGCAACCATCTGGTCGGTGCGCTCACGTTGCTGGCCAGGATCGCCGGTGGCGAACCCGTTGACGTGTCCGATGTGGACGCTCAACGGACCGCGGGCACCGACTGGCCTGACCTGGTGGAGGCGTTCGGCCGTGCGGCCGAGCGGTGCCTGACCTTGTTCAGCGGTCCGGAGGTGCTCCAGCAGCGGTTCGACATCCCGGCGCCGGACGTCTCCGGTGAGCGGCTGGCGGCGATCAGCTTGCTGGAGTCGCTGGTGCATGGCTGGGACATCGCCGTGGGCGCGGGTGTCGCCTACCAGCCGGATGACGCGGTGGTGGAGTACGCGCGTGCGGCGTTCGACGAGGTCCGGCGTGGTGATCAGTTCGCTGCGGCGATTGTGGTCGGGGCGGGTGCGGATCCGTTCACAGCGTTGCTGGGGCATCTGGGCCGTCGGGCCTGAGCGGATCGCGGCGTGGCGTGTGGCGATGGGTGACTGGCAGGTCAGGGCGGCGAAACGACGGGTGAGCGTGGCGCGCCGGTTGGGGTCGCGCGGGCGAGAGTGCCGAGGGGGCAGGCCCTGCCACGATCGGCGTGGATCACGGGACAACGCGGTCTCCACGGTGGGGTCGAACAGGGGTCCACAAGCGAGGCCATGACCGCTGGTGAGCAGGATCGGCTTCACGGTCGTCGACGGTGAGTCAGCCTGCCCCGGTGGTGATGACGTGGAAGGCCACGACCGCGGTAGAAACGTGGCGCCCCAGGGCGCATGGAAGCGGTTGCGCGAGTACATGATGCCGCTGCGGCGGGTCGTGGCGACCACGTCTGCCACGGGATCGTCCACCGCGGTTCCCATGACGGTGAGGATGTGCCATGAGCCGAACGGGCATGTTCCTGTTCTGATCTGTCATGGAGTAGCGCATGCGTGGTGCATAACGTATTGGGGCAAGGGGCAACACCGTCTTCGTGTCGGGCGCGACCGGCACGATCGGTCAGAATCTGGAGACTGATGTGGGTAGCACCGTCCTGGTCACCGGTCCGACTGGCAAGGTCGGGCGGCGTCTGATTCCGCTGCTGGTTCGCCGGGGTGTGACCGTCCGCGCCGCGAGTCGGTCGCCGCTGCCGGAGCGTGTGGGCATTGAGCCGGTCCGCTTTGATTGGACCGACGAGAGCACGTATGAGACCGCGCGGATGGGAGCGGGCTCGATGTATCTGGTCGTCGGACCCATCCCGCAACCGGAGCACGCCGATTACGTGCGCGCTTTGCTCGACGGCGCGGCCGAGGCCGGGGTTGCGCGGGTCGTGTTGTTGTCCACGTACGGTGTGGACCAGGCGCCTCCGGAGAATCCGCTGCGCCGTATCGAACTGGCTGTCGAATCGTCCGGCGTGCCGTACACCATCCTGCGGCCGGCCGCGTTCATGCAGAACTTCTCAGAAGGGCTGAGGTGGCGTGAGTCGTTGGTCGATCTCATCCGCGAGCGGGACGAGATCGTAGCGCCGGGCGGCGCCGGAGTCGTGAGTTATGTGTCGACTGAGGACATTGCGGCGGTCGCGGCCGTCGCAATGACCGAGGATGGGCACGAGGGCACCGCGTACGCACCGTTCGGCCCGCAGCCGCTGACCTTGACGGAGGTCGCCGAGCACATTTCATGGGTCACGGGACGTCGGATAAGATACGTCGAGACCGACCGCACACCCATCCGCGACGCGCTACTCGCCGCGGGCGCCCCACCGGAGACCGCCGAGCACAACAGCCAGGTCTACGTCCACGCGTTCAGCTCCGGTGCGTTAGGTGTGCTCAATGACGACGTGCTGGACGTGACCGGCCGACCGCCGGTGAGCTTCGCCGAGTTCGCCGTGGGCGCCGCAGCGGCATGGCGCCAATGAGACCGGTCACGGGCACCGACTGTCCTGATCTGGTGGAGGCGTTCGGCCGTACGGTGCCTGACCCCGTTCAGTCGCGCGGAGGTAGCCGGGATTACCGCGGAACGACGCCGGCGAATCGCAGTAGGTCCACTATGCCGAACTGGCCGGGGTCCGTGGCGAGAGTGGGTTGCCATGCCGGGTAGGCGGCACGGTAGGAGGTTGGGTCCGCGTCCAGCAGTCCGATGAGGACTTCGGCGACCAGCCGGCTGCCGACCGGGCCGAGATGTGCTCCGCCGGCACGGACCTCGGCTTCCTTGAGGATGTAGTACCAGAGGTAGATCGGGCCGGTGGTGTCCAGTTCCCGGTCGGTCAGCGGGATCTCGCCGATCTTGCGTGCCACGTCCTGACCGGATGGCAGGCCTTGGGCCTCGCTGCGCAGGAGGTTGCGGACCACCAGTGAGGCGACGGGGCGGGCCAGCGCGCCGGCCTTCGCTCCGGGCACGGCGCTGACTGGCAGGTCGAGCAGTTGGGTGTTCAGCTTCGCCTCGATCCGTTTGGCGGCCTGGGGCTGGCGGTCGCGGTCGGTGTGGAAGAAGAAGGAGAAGTCCACCGCGTGCGCCGCGTCGACCGGCCCGCCGCGCAGGTCTGTGCGCGGTGTGGCCGGCTGGTCCGGGTCGTCCGGGAAGATCTTGCCGGTGAAGTTCTCGTTGACGCGGTAGCCGGAGCGGATGGTCGGGTGGCCGAAGCGGTACGCGGCGACGGCGAACTCGGCCGGGATGAACGGCCGGCCGTTGGGTGTGAAGAAGCGTGGCCCGTTGTCTTCGACGTCGCGTACCACGTGTGGGTCGGCGACGGTGGGCAGGAACTCGTGCACGATGATCCACTGGTAGTGCCAGCGGACGAGTCGCTGCGCGCTGGCGAACACGGTGTTGTAGTAGTTCTCCACGTCCAGCAGTTGGTCGAGGGTCGCGCCGGGCTGTTCGTCGGCCGGCTCGTCCGGTGGCTGGGGCGGTAGGTGGTCACCGAACACGTCGGTGATCTTGCCGGCCCGCAGTTGGTCGACCACCTGGTTGTGGAACTTGATGAACGCCAGGTGCAGTTGCGCGAGCAGCATGTTCTCGTCGTTGCGCGGATCGCCGATCAACGCGACACCGTCGGCCGTCCGGGCCAGGTCGACGCCGTCCGCGGACAGCACGAGCTTGGTCTGGTGGGACGCCTGGTCGTACAGCAGCGGGCTGACGACCGGTCCGCCGCCGTACAAGCTGTCGATGTCCAGCCGGGGTGACCGGAAGTCCAGGAGGCCGTTCGGATCGGACTGGTGGTCGAGCCGGGAGATCGCGTCCAGGGTGAGGTCGTGGTCGGTGAACTGCCCGAAATAGGTGAAACCGGCGGGAAACCGTGGATTCTCCTGTTCCGCGCCGGTCTGTCCGCCGTCCATCTTTCCGCCGGGCAGTCCGAACTGTTCGGCCATTTCCAGTCCGGTTGGCCGACGGGCCTCGAGAGTGGGGAACATTCGGCCGAAACTGCCCGCGGTGACCTGTGAGCCCGATGGGATCACCAAACCTTGAGATGTCGAACCGTGCACTGTCATCAGTTTCCCCCTGACGTGATCGAACGTCATCGCCGGCGTCGTGATCGACAACGGGAACAGCACGCGGCGATTCCCCAGAAACGATCATTGGTGGCGCCCCCGGTATTCGACGGCGAGCCTACCGAAAGATGCGCGGCCTTTCCACGCGTCAAACAATTGGACGCCGGCGTGCGGTCCAATTGTTGTGGCTGGGAGAGGTCTGGTCAGTCGTGGATGGCGGGTGGTTCGCTGTGGAGGAAGGCGCGGATCTCGGTTGCGATGTCCGGCCAGTCCGGCCCGAACCAGATGAAGTGGCTGTCGGCGCGGCTTTCGATCAGCCGGGCGTTGGGGATCGCGGTGGCCAGCTGGCGAGCGTGGGTGAAGGGAACCGCGCCGTCGGTGCGCGTCGCGATGACCAGCGTGGGTTGGTGGACTTGCGATGTGACGTCTGGGTTCGCCGTCAGGTCGTTGCGGAATCCGTGGCCGGATCGCATGCTGGAGAACAGTTCGATCAACTCCGCTCGGTGGTCGACATTGAGTCCTTTTAGGACTTTGTGGACAGGCGTCACCGACAAGTCGGGGAGCAGCAAGCGCAGGCCGGCGTCGGGCGCCCGCCGCATCAGCAGCCGTACCGCGCTCCACGTCGCGCGTTCCGTGGCCGCGGCGAACACGATGTGGGCACCCAACCGGACGTGCGGAGCAGGCCAAGGAAGTGGCCCGACCGCGCTTTGGAGTATCACTCGTCTGACCAGGTCGGGGTGGCGGGCAGCCAGGGTCACCGCGGCGCGGCCGCCGGCCGAGCTGCCCACTGCGGCGGCGATCTCGGTGATGCCCAGATGCTCGCAGAGGGAACGGACGGCGTCCGCGAATCCCGCCTCTGACCTGCCTGTCGACACGGGTGTGCGGCCGTAGCCGGGACGTGAGGGTGCCAGGATCGTGTATCCGTCGTCGGCGAACACTTCCTCGCCCAGCGCGAGGCCGGCCCGCATGTGCCCGCCGTGCAGCACAAGAACGGTCCGTGGTCCGCGGTGTTCCAAGCAGTATTCGAGGTCACCCACAGGCAGGTGGGCGACGTGCGTGGGGCGTTCCATCCGCTCATCATGCCGTTGTCCGGGTTGGTGCCGCAGGTCTGATCGTTGACAACGTTGCCCGCCCGGACGTCCGGCCCGAACTCCGCGCCGCCGTAGCCGCCTCGGGTTTCGTACTCCGGTCCGTAGGCAAGATCACTCTCGAGCGTGGGCGCGCTTTTGCCTGTGGGTCACGGGAGTTGGTTGCCTGAGGAGGCTTGGCGTGCGGCGAGGTTGGCGGCGGCTTGGCCGAGCAGGCGGCCGTTCATCCGGATGGACATTCCGCGTGGGGTGAGTCGGGTCACCAGCCGCAGTCGCCGGTCGGGCACGACGGTGGCATGTCCGGCGTTCAGGGCGTCGATGGTTTGTCGGATGGCGGTGGTCGTTGGCAGGGGGCGGATCGGGAGACGGGTCCGGTCCACGCCGAAGCGGTCGATGATAGGGGTGTCGACGTTGCCGGGAAGCATGACGGTGACCTTGACTCCCGCCGGTCGCAGTTCGTGGTGCAGGGCCTCGCCGAGGTTGAGAACGTACGCTTTCGCGGCGCTTTCGTGGGCCATGTTCGGGAGGCCGTGGATCGCGCCGAGTGCGGAGACCAGCACCATGGCGCTGCGCTCGCGGTGGACGAAGCGGCGGCCGAAGGCGTGCGCGAGTTCGAAGTGGGTGGTGGTGTTGAGGGTGAGTCGCTGGTGCAGGTCGGGTACGTCCTGGTCGAGGAACCGGCCGGGACGTCCGGTGCCGGCGTTGGAGACCAGCAGTCCGACGTTGAGGTCTTCGGTCGCGGTGATGAGGTGGGTGGCGCCGTCGGGGTGGCTGAGGTCGACGGTGACCACGCGGTGGTCGATGCCGTGGGCTGTGGTCAACCGCCGGCCCAGGTCTGTCAGCCGGTCGGTGGAGCGTGCCGCGAGCACGAGGTTGAGCCCGTCGGCGGCGCAGTGTTCGGCGAACGCCTGGCCGATGCCGGACGAGGCCCCGGTGATCACGGCCCAGGGGCCGTAGGCGGAAACAGTGGCCATGGGTTCATGCCTCCAGGGTGTCGGCGTTCATGCTGTGGCCGGTTTCCAGGACGGTCTTCAGTCCACTGAGGACGCGCATCCAGCCGGTCGCGGCGACTCGGGCGGCGGTCTTCGGCGCGGCGTCGAGTTGGTCGTGGTGGACGGTGACCAGGGTGACCCCGTCCTCGCCGGGTTCGATCAGCCAGGTGACCCGGCTGGGTGGTTCGGCGGCGAGTTCGGGGTCGTACAGGGCGCGGTAGGTGATGACGAGCCGATGGGGTGGTTCGGCGTCCAGAACGGTGTCCTCGCCCCATAATTGTGAGCGGTCGGGTGCGTGGTAGAGGAATGGGGAGCCGATCTCGGCGGTGGTGTCGACCAGGGCGCCGAACAGGTATCCGGCGCTGTACTCGGGTTGGGTGATGCCGTCCCACACGTCTTGTGCCGTGGCCCGGATGAACACGTGGTAGGTCTGCGCCGAGCCGGTCGTGGGGATGTGCGGCGGGGCTGAATCCGCTGTGTCGATGGTCATGGTCGGGAGGACCTCCAAGATTCAGTTAGTTGACTGACTAATATGACGCTAGCAGGCTGTTCACCGCTGGATCAAGGGTGTGAGTGAGTTGTCTGACTCAGACGGTGTTTTCGCGGGATTCGGTCGTGGCGGCAAGCGGGACCGGCTGGTCGCCAGTGCGGCCGACCTGCTGTATCGCAACGGTGTCGCGGCCACCACGCTCGCCGACGTCGCGCGGGCCGCGCAGGTGCGGCCTGGAAACGTCTATTACTACTTCAAGACCAAGGACGACCTGGTCAGGGCCGTGATCGGGATGCAGGCCGGCCAGGCGGGGGCCATGCTCGCCACGCTGGAGACCCTGCCCGACCCGGCGGAGCGGCTCAAGGCCCTGGTGCGGCGGTGGGATCAGATGCGTGACGTCATCGCTCGGCACGGTTGCCCGTTCGGTACGCTCGCTGCCGAGTTCGGCCGGCTCGACGACGATCTCGCCGCCGAGGCGGACGGGCTCATCCGGGGCATCGTGGAGTGGGTGGAGCGCCAGGTCCGGCACTTGACGTCGAGGGACGCCCGGGAACTCGCGATCATGTTGTTCGCTGCTGTCCAGGGCGGCGCTGCGCTGTCTCGGGCGATGCGCGACCCGGGTGTGATGTCCGGCCAGGTGCGGCACCTTGAACGATGGATCGACACGCTCGCCGTGACGCCGCCGTGGTCACGCGGGCCGGAGGTCTGATCGGGACAGCAGGTCTTGTCCGGTCCGGAAGAACTGGGTGATCGCGTTCGCGTCGCCGAGTCGCGCGAGTGGGCGTGCGGCGCCGAACGGGGCGTTGAAGAAGTCGTCCTGGACGGTGTCGTGCGGTCCGACGTAGGCGTAGGGCTCGGCGAGATGGTGGTCTCCGGGGGAGACTCCGTAGTTCACGCGGTCGAGGGTGATGGCGACGTCGAAGTGTTCGGGCCACAGTACGGGGACGAGGTCTGGGGCGAACTCGCGTAGTGCGTGGTCTCCTTCCCGGAATGCCCGCAGCAGTGTCTCCCGTTGCGCACTGTCCATTGTGATCACTTCGTCCGGTCGGACGCCGGAGCCTTCGCCGTAGACCCCGGCCGGTTCTCCGGCCTGGATGCCCGCGACCGAGGCCACGTCGGTGTAGGTGTGGCCGTTCAACTCGACCTGTCCGAATTCCGTAAGGAGTTTGTCACCCTGTAGCCGCAGTGCGGGGGCCGCGGTTGTGGTGAATCCGCCTTCTACCACGGCAAGTGCGAGCTCGCCGGTTGCCCGCCACTGCGGGCCGGCGAGCAGTAGTTCGGCCACGCCGTGCAGGAAACGCCGGGTGGTGGTCAACGCCGGGTCGGTCATGTCCGCGCTCCTTGTGTAACGCCTGGGTCGGTCGGCGGCACTGAGCCAGCCGTCATCGCAGTGTCAGCAAGCCCGGGAGGCGTTACATGTCGGACAGTCACACACCAGCAGGCGCTTGGTACCGGGTGGATCCGGCCGACGTGCCGGCGGACGGCCGGGTTCGCAGTGTCACTGTCGGCGGCCGGAGCGTGGCGTTGTCGCGATGCGGCGCCCGGCTCGGCGCCCTGGAGAACCACTGTCCGCACCAGGGCGGGCCGTTGGGAGAGGGCTCGATCGAGAAAGGTTGGCTGCGCTGTCCCTGGCACGGCTACGACTACGACTACGACCCGGTATCCGGACTGCCGCCGGAGGGGTTCGGCGACTCGGTTCCCACCTACCCGGTGCGGGAGCGCGCCGATGGCGTGTTCGTGCGGGTGCCCGAACCCGCACCGCCGGCGCGGACGGTGGCCGATGTGCTGGTCGAGACACTTGTGGCCTGGGGTGTGCGGCATGTGTTCGGCATGGTCGGGCACTCGAATCTGGGATTCGCCGAGGCATTGCGCCGGGCGGAGGACCGCGGCGAGATCACGTTCGTCGGTATCCGGCACGAGGGTGCTGCGGCGTTCGCGGCGAGCGCCTATGGCAAGCTGACCGGTCTCCCGGCGGCGTGTTTCGCGATCGCCGGGCCTGGCTCCACCAACCTGCTCACCGGGCTGTACGACGCGAAACTGGACGGCGCACCCGTGGTGGCGATCTCCGGGCAGGTGCCGTCGAAGGTGCTCGGCCGTGGTGCGTTTCAGGATGTCGACCTGTCCGCGGTGTTCCGGGACGTGCCGGTGTCCACCACCATCCACAGTGGAAGCGGCAACGCCGAACTCGCCGCGCTGGCCGTCAAGCACGCCGTGGACCGGCGCGGAGTCGCGCACTTGGTGCTGCCGGACGAGGTGCAGGTCCAGCCAAACGACGCCGCACCGTCCACACCGGACGGGCGACGCCAGGACCGCCGGGTGCGACCGGACGAATCCGATGAACGAGGCGGACCTGCTGATCGTGATCGGCGCGTCCTTCGCCAACCACACCGGGATCGCCACCTACAAGCCGATCGTGCAGATCGACGACGACCACGCCGCGATCGGCCGGTTCACCGCGGCCACCGCCGGCCTGCTAGGCGACGCGCAACTCGCCGTCGCCGCACTGATGGCCGTCCTCGGTGAGACCAAGGCGGAGGACCAGCGGGCGGACGTCGCCGCTCGCCAGGCGATCTGGCGGGCCGAGAAGACCTGCCGAGCGCAGGACGACCGGGGCCGCGGTCAAGTACGGGATACCAGCGAAACATGTCCTGCTCAATAACAACGTGCTCGGCAAGATCAGCAAGGAACAGCTCGCCGGGGACTACCCGGTCTGGCAGACCTCCCTGCGCAACCCGGACTGGGCCGCGTACGCCGAACTGTGCGGCGCCACCGGGATCCGGGTGACGTCCCGGGACCAGCTCGACGACGCGATGACCTTGATGTTCAGCACCGACGGACCCGTTCTGCTCTGCGTCGAGCAGGACGCCGAACTGCTCTGAAAGGAACCTGAGCCATGACCGGATACGACGACTTGCGTGCTGTGTTCGTCAACTGCACCCTGAAGCGCTCGCCGGAACCGAGCAACACCGAGGGGCTGGTCGACGTCAGCAGACAGATCATGGCGAAGAACGGCGTCACGGTGGAGGTGCTGCGGGCGATCGACCACGACATCGCCACCGGTGTCTGGCCGGACATGACCGAGCACGGCTGGGCCAGCGATGAGTGGCCGGCGATCTACCAGAAGGTGCTGGCCGCCGACATCCTGGTGATCGCCGGGCCGATCTGGCTGGGGGACAACAGTTCGGTGACCAAGCTGGTGATCGAACGGCTCTACGCGTGCTCACACCTGCTCAACGACGCCGGCCAGTATGCCTACTACGGCCGGGTGGGCGGTTGCCTGATCACCGGCAACGAGGACGGGGTCAAGCACTGCGCGATGAACATCCTCTACAGCCTGCAGCATCTGGGCTACACCATCCCGCCGCAGGCCGACGCCGGCTGGATCGGCGAAGCGGGACCCGGACCGTCCTACCTGGACCCTGGGTCCGGCGGGCCGGAGAACGACTTCACCAACCGCAACACCACCTTCATGACGTGGAACCTGATGCACATGGCCAGGATGCTCAAGGACGCCGGTGGGATCCCCGCACACGGCAACCAGCGCAGCGAGTGGGACGCGGGCTGCCGGTTCGACTTCGCTAACCCGGAGTACCGCTGACCCGCGCTCACGTAAGACGATGGTCATCACTGGCTGCGTGTTCCCGGGCTATATTCGGCGAGTGCCTCCATTGCCGCCGGACGAGGAACTCGTGGCCGCGCTCCGCGCGGGCGACGAGCAGGCGTTCGCCGCGACGCTCGAAGCCTGGTCGTCGTCGTTGCTGCGGCTGGCGCGGTCGTTCGTGTCGACCCACGCCTCGGCCGAGGAGGTCGTCCAGGACACGTGGTTGGCCGTGATCAGGGGCGTCAACGGCTTCGAAGGTCGTTCGGCGTTCAAGACCTGGGTGTACCGCATCCTGGTGAACACAGCCAAGAAACGCGGCGCCCAGGAACACCGCAGCGTGCCCTGGGCGAGCCTGGTGCCGCAGGACGAGGACCACGGTCCCACGGTGGACCCGGCCAGGTTCCAGGGTCGTGACGGGGCCTATCCGGGTCATTGGCAGGAGCCGCCGCAGACGTGGTCGTCGCCGGAGAACAGGGCGCTCAGCTTGGAGATCCGTGCGGTGATTACCAGCGCTCTGGACGGCCTGCCGGTGCGTCAGCGAGCGGTGATCAGCTTGCGGGACGTCGCCGAGCACACCTCCGACGAGGTGTGTGACATCCTGCAGATCTCCGCGGCCAACCAGCGGGTCCTGCTGCACCGGGCCAGGGCGGTGGTCCGGGAACGGCTCGCGGAGTATCTCGGCCGGACACCGACAGCGTCTGGGGGACCGCGGGCATGAACTGCGACGAGTTCGTCGAACTGGTCACGGCTTTTCTGGACGGCACACTCGACCCGGACACCGAAGCCCGGTTCGTCGAGCACATCTCGCTGTGCGAGGGCTGCGAACGCTACCTCGACCAGTTCCGCGTCACGATCGCCGAGCTCGGCCAGTTGCCGCCGCACAGCCTCACCCCACAGGCCAGGGACAATCTGCTGACCGCGTTCCGTGACTGGCACCAGCGAGGGCAGGGATGATCTCAGGCTTCAGAACGCGGTGACAATTGGACTCGTAGTCGTCCGGCGAGCACCGCGACGAAGACCGCACCGAGTGATGCGGACAGGGTCACCCGTCCGTGATTCACCCCACTGGGCAAAGGTTTTGCTCCGGCGGTGACAGCGAAAGCCGCAGTATGCAACTGTTGGTCACGCCAGAACGAAGTACCTCAGCCACAGGTACGGAGCGGCGATCGCGATCGTGATGGCGGTGACGACCGCGCCTTTCCTGGTGAACTGCCAGAAGGTGATCGGGGTTTCGGCGCGCTGGGCGATGCCCAGGACGACGACGTTGGCGCTGGCTCCGACCGCGGTCATGTTGCCACCGAGATCGGCGCCCAGTGCCAACGCCCACCACAGGGCCTGGGAGTGTGCGGGGTCGCCGATATCGGCTGCGAGTTGAGCGACGAGCGGGCTCATGGTCGCCACGTAGGGGATGTTGTCGACCACGCCGGACAGCAGGGCTGACACCACCAGGACCAGCATGACCGCGACCAGCGCGTTGCCTCCGGTGGCCTCGGTGACCAGCCGGGCGAGCGCGCTGATCACCCCGGTTTTCACGAGGGCGCCGACCATGATGAACAGGCCGGCGAAGAACAGCAGTGTCTCCCATTCGACGCTGGGCATGTAGTCCTTGGGACGCAGGCCCGAGATCAGCACGAGCAGCCCGGCGCCGAGCAGGGCCACCACCGAGGGTTCGATGTGGACTGTCGAATGGGTGACGAAGCCGCCGAGCACCAGGGCCAGCACGGCGCCGGACTTGACCAGCAGGCGGGGCGCCCGGATGGCTTCGCGTTCGTCCAGCCCGATCAGCTCGGCGACCCGGTCGGGATCGACGGCGAACGCGCCACGGAACAGCCTGGGCACCACGAGGACCAGCGCGACCAGTTCGACGGCGATGATCGGGGCGAGGTGGACGAGGAAGTCGTTGAACGCCAGGCCGCCGCGGCTGCCGATGATGATGTTGGGCGGGTCGCCGATCAGGGTCGCGGTACCGCCGATGTTGGACGCGAGCACCTCCGCGATGAGGAACGGCACCGGGCTGATCCCCATCCGGTCGCACACCAGCAGCGTCACCGGGGCGATCAGCAGGACCGTGGTGACGTTGTCCAGGAACGCCGACGCGATGGCGGTGATCACGACCAGCAGGATCATGATCCGCAACGGGGAACCGCCGGCGCGCTTGGCCGCCCAGATCGCGACGTACTCGAACACCCCGGTGCGCCGCAGCACGCCGACGATGATCATCATGCCGAGCAGCAGGAACACGACGTCCCAGTCGATACCGGTGTCGTGCGAGTAGAAGACGTCCTGCGATCCGGTCACGCCGAACGCGAGCAGGACTCCGGCGCCGCCCAGGGCGGCGATCAGCCGGTGCACCTTCTCGGTGGCGATGAGGATGTAGGCCACGACGAACACTGTGACCGCGACCGCGGTCACAGCGCCGTCCTCAGCCGAGTGCCTTCTCCAGCAGGCGGGACGCGGTGATCACACCGAGGACGCTGTCGCCGTCGAGCACCGCCACCAGGGGACATCGCATCCGGGCCATGATGGCGGCGACCTCGATCACGGTGTCGTCCGCGTCGACGACCGCGAGTTCCGCGGTCTCCTTCGGCAGCAACTCCCGTACCGAATGACCGGAGAGCTTGTTCGCGACCTTGTCGGCGAACTGTTCGTCGAGCACGCCGGCCAGCGACGGGTCGTCCTGCACATATTTCGGCACGATGAACCGCACCACCTGGGAGGCGCCCAGGATCGAGTGCGGCCGTCCGCTCCCATCGGTCACCACCAGACCGGGCAACCGATGCGTGGCCAACAGCCGCGCGGCTGCCAGTGCGTCGGAGTCCAGGCTGGTGACCGGGTACTCCTCGACCATCGAGCGTGCTCGCATACGTGCAGGGTACGGCGAGGTGAACAGACATCATGGTTCCCTGTCGTCGTCTTTACGGCCACCTGTGGGCAGGTTGTCCAGAGGCTCGACGCGCAGTGCTCGGGCCACGGGGACGTCGGTCGAGGAATGAAGCACGATGGACAGCGCGATCGTGATGGCGACCAGGTCGAACACGTGCTCGCCGGCTGGGGTCGCGGACTGGAGTACGAGCAGGCCGTAGACCACGGAGGCGAACCCTTTCGGTCCGAACCAGGCCGCCGCCGCGCGTTCCTGGCCGGTCAAGGACGTGCGCAGCAGGGACAACGCCATGGTCGCCGGTCGCACCAGCAGGATCGCCAGGACGGCAACCGCCCAGTCACCGACACTCAGGTGTGAGATCCGCGCGGGCGTGATCAACGCGCCGAACACCAGCAGCGCGCCGAACTTGGTCAGCTCGGACATCAGGTCGCCGAACGGTTCGAACTGCTCGGCCGCGGTGCGGTCCAGGGTGGCCAGCGTCGACCCGGCCAGGAAGGCCGCCAGGTAGGGGTTCGCGCCGGTGAGGTGGCAGGTCGCGAACAGCGTCACCGCGATAGCCACCGGCCCCAAGGCCTGCAACCGGGGTTCGGCCGTCAGGATTCGTGTGCGCCACGCGAGCGCGACGAGCGCGGGGACTGCGATGCCCAGCACGACGCCGGCGGCCAGCTCCAGCGCGACCTCACCGAGGTGGGACTGCTGCTGGGTGGCGGTGGCGAGGAAGATCAGCACGAACGGCAGTGCGAGGCCGTCGTTGAGACCGGATTCGACGTTGAGCAGGCGCCGTAGCCGCAACGGGACATCGTCGCGGCCGACGATGGCCGAGGCGAACACCGGATCGGTGGGCGACAGGATCGCGCCGAGCAACAGCGCGGTCGGCCAGTCCAACCCGGCCAGGAAATACGCGGGTATCGCGACGCCGGCCATGGTCAGCGGCATGGCCAGGCCCAGTGCTCGACCGGACAGCCGCCAGCCCTCGCGCAACGCGGGAAGGCTGGCCCGTTGGCCGTCGGTGAACAGCACCGTGAACAGCGCGACGTCGGCCAGGCCGGTGACCAGCGGATCGCCGGGCGCGACGTGCACCAGACCGAACCCACCCTGACCGATCAGAGCACCGGCCAAGAGGAAGAGCAGTGCCGTGGACAACACGGTCCGAGCCGCCACCCCGGACAGGGACACACTGATCAACAGCACGACACCGAACGCCAGGACCAACGCCACGCGGGAACTCCTCATCGCCACGACATCACCCCAAGGCGGCGTGATGTGCCGACCAGACTTCCCGGCGCTCCACACGTAAAGATGCCGTAAACGCGCACGAAGAGCAAACCGGCGGTGGGTGCGGTGTGGTGAGCGAACCGTGGTACGGGGCGTCCCGACGCGCAGTGGTGCGTCGTGAGCTTGTGCGTCGTGATGAGCATCAGGTCCACAGTGGTCACTAATCGCCGCGGGTTGCGGTTCATCGGCGATGTTCTGGAACGGGCTGATTGTCCGTAGTGGAGTGGGATCCGAGTGGACTGGCAGGCAAGAGCGTTGCGGTACTTGCATGAAAGCTTGCAAGGCGCAAATCTGTGAGTGGTCGCCAAGGGGGCGCCCTGGTGCCGGCGAGGCGCACACCCCGTGCCTCGCCGGCATCCTGACATATCGGGTCCCGCGCGGTCAGACCTTTCCAGTACCGATCGCAGCGGGCGAATCCGGTTCGGTCCTCGGTTCGGTCACGTGTCGGGCTTACGGGATTCCCGCCATCGGTCGATCACGGCCGGCAGTTCGCGCATGACGTGCGCGTAGAAGTCTCGCATCGCCACCAGCCGACGGCTCGCGACGCTGCCTTCGCCGGCTGCCTCGATGCCGTCCTCGGCCGCGGTCCGCATCAGCCGCACAACCGTGTTCTGGTCGGACATCAGCCGAGCCCATCCGTCGTCGGGGAACCGGTAGTGCTCGCGTCTGCTGCCGGGCGCGGGCACACGCTCGACCAGTCCGACACCGCTCAGTGTCTTGATCGCGACCGAGACCGATCCGGGGCTGGCGTCGAGCTGCTCGGCGATCTCGCCGGCGGTGATCGTCTCCCGCTCGCTGAACAGCATCGCTGCCAGCACGCGCGCGGTCATCTTCTGCAGGCCGTTGCGGGACAAGGTCAGCGCCAGCTGCTCCGCGGCGCTCGATGTGTCAGCCATGTCCGGCCACTCCTCTCAGTCTTGGCGGAATCTTAACAGTTGCGAGTGTTTGCAGATTTCCAAACATTCGATACGGTACGGTTCATGGAATCAGTGATCCGGCTGGACCGGCTCGTCAAGGCGTACGGGCCCCGCCGCGGAGTCGTGGACCTGTCCCTGGAGGTCCACGCGGGCGAGGTCTTCGGCTATCTCGGTCCGAACGGCGCGGGGAAATCGACGACGATCCGCCTGCTGGTGGATCTGATTCGGCCCACTGGTGGTTCGATCCGTGTGCTCGGTGGCGACCCGCGTGCGGGTGGGACCGTACTGCGGGCCAGGATCGGATATCTACCGGGTGATTTCGTGGTCGGCGCCCGCCAGCGTGTCGGCGAGTATCTGACCTTCCTGGCCGGCCTGCGCGGCGGTGCGGGGCAGGCCCGGATCGGTGAACTCGCCGAGCGGCTGGACCTGGACCTCACCGCCCGGGTCGGCACCCTGTCCAAGGGCAACAGACAGAAAGTCGGTCTCGTCCAGGCGTTCATGCACGAGCCGGACCTGCTGATCCTCGACGAGCCGACCTCAGGGCTGGATCCAGTGGTCCAGCAGACCTTCCTCTCGATGGTCGCCGAGGCGAAAGCTGCCGGCCAGACCGTGTTCATGTCCTCGCACATCCTCAGTGAGGTCGAGCAGGTCGCCGACCGGGTCGCCATCATCCGCGACGGTGCACTGGTGACAGTGGACAGTGTGGTGAACCTACGTGCCCGCGCGGTACGTCGAGTCCAGGTCACGTTCGCCACCCCGGTGCCCGTATCGGAGTTCGCCGGTCTGCCCGGAGTCGACAGTGTCACGGTCGATGGTCCAGTGCTGCGCTGCCGGGTGACCGGCAGCCCGGACGCGCTGATCAAGACCGCCGCCCAACACTCGATCGTCGATCTGCTCAGTGACGAACCTGCACTCGAAGAACTTTTCCTCGCCTACTACGAAGGCCGTGACCATGTCGCCGCGTAACGTGTACAGCAAGACATTGTGGGACGCGCGTCGCTCGCTTGTCGCGTGGATGGTGGGCACCGCCGCCATCGCCGCGGTGTACGCCGGGTTCTATCCGCAACTGGCGGGTGGCGGGATGGCGGAGGCCATCGCGAACTTCCCTCAGGCGATCAAGGACGCCTTCCGCCTCGACGACATCTCCTCCGCGGCCGGATACCTGCAGTCGACCACTTTCGGGCTGCTGGTCCCCCTGCTGGTCATGATCAACGGCATCGTGTCCGGCACTCGCGCGCTCGCCGGTGACGAGGAGGCAGGCCACCTCGACGTCCTGCTCGCGCATCCCTTGAGCCGTACACGCCTTGTTCTGCACCGGTTCGCCGCCGTCGCAACGGGGGCCGTGCTGACTGCGGCACTGGTGTTCCTGGCGATGCTCGCCATCCGGGACTCCGCGCGCCTGGACACCGTCTCCATCGGTGGTTTCGCCGCGCAGGCCCTCAACGTCGCGTTGCTGGGCTGCGTTTTCGCCGCGCTCGCCCTCGCCATCGGTGCCATCTCGGGCCGGCGTGCGCTGACCCTGGGAATCACCACAGCGATCGGTGTGCTCGCCTACGCCGCCACAACCGTCGGCCCGCAAGTCGGCGCAGCTTGGACCCGCACCCTCTCACCATTCCACTACTACTCCGGTGGTGAGCCGCTCAAGCACGGACTCGACTGGGCCGGATCGTGCGTCCTGGCCGTCACTTGCGTCGTCCTGGTCGCAGTCGGCGTCTGGGCGCTACGTGGCCGTGACCTACGTAGTTGATCATTGTTCGGGCGATCAGCCGGTGGAGCCTTACCCGGTGTGCATTCGGCAGTGCCGACAGGTGGTTGTGGGCGTGGCCGGCGACGAGACCCGGCCGTCGAACCGGCGCGCATCCGTTGGTCGAACCAGCAGCGGCGGCGGAGCTGTCCGACACGGTCCTGGACGCACGCAGCGCCGACAACGGGCGTAGGTCACGGCGGATGGCAACCGTTCGGTGTGATCAGGATGTGGTGGGTAGATCGAAGATCTCGAACAAGTCGGGATCGGGGAATCAAAGCTGGCCCGAACGGGGTCAGGTCAGCCGGGCACGCAACGTGGACAGCCCGGCGCCGGACAGGTCGGTGAGAGCGGTGGATCGCCCGGTGACGGCCAGGATGATGGACGCGATGGGGCCGATCACCTCGGGACCGTCGCCCGCCGTCCACTCCAGGTCGTCGGCGCGCAGGGTGAGTCCGGCGGCGCGTCGCTTGCCATGCAGGAACACGTTGGTGGTACGGCAGGTCTCGGCGACGGTGATCAGGCTCGTGGACGGGACGGCGATGGGCAGGCCCAACGGGCGAGCGATGTCATAGGCGTGGACGACCGCCTCCACCAGTGCGTACCTTGCCTCCGACGACGGGACGCGGTTCTGGTCGGCGGTCGCCTGGTATTCGTCGAGCAGGTCGGGGATCGTGGCCTGCCGGTGTCGTTCCACCCATCGCTGGTTGCGGACGTCGAGGCGAAAGCCGGCGCCGACCATCTCTCGCACGAGTCGCCAGGGCGTGGCCACGTGTGACTGGACGCAGTGAGCGGCGACGTCGCGCACACGCCATCCCCGGCACAGCGACGGCGCGTCCCACTGAGTGTCCTCCAAGGACCGCAAGAGGTCACCAAGAGCGCCGCGTTGGGCACGCACCAACGGCCAGAGATGTCCGCCGTGCGCGGTGTTCCCTGTTCGGGTCATGATCGGCCACCACTGGTGACGAGCCGGCACACGGCGGCGATCACGGACTGGATGTCCGGACTCGAACCGAGCCCACGGTGAAGCAGCAACCCATCGACACACGCCAAGACGACAGCAGCTGTTTCCTCCGCTGCGAGCACGCCACGGTCATGCAACCACTGGCCGAACCTCTTCCGGAACCCGTCGATCACACCGTTGATCAGTCCGCGAAGCTCCTCGTCACGGCCTGCTGCCAGGTACGCCTCGACGAACAGCAACGACACCGGGTCGGCCCCCGTGTACTGGTCCACCGACGCCAGCAGCGCCTCCACCGCCCGCACTGGCGTGCGCGCGGTGTCCAGCAATGTGTCCACATCGGTCATAACCTGACGCATCATGCCGATCACGGCCTCGCGTAACAGTGCTTGCAGCGTTGGAAAGTGGTAGTGCACCACGCTCGGCGTGACCCCGGCGCGGTCTGCCAAGACTCTGGTACTGACCGCCGTCCACCCGCGCTCAGGGATGAGCTCGACCGCCGCGGCCAGCAACCTCTCCCGCACCGCCCGGCCCCGCGCCGCCGCTGATGTCACCGCGCCCGTTCCTCACGAGGCAATCGCCCTGATCGATCGTCCTGTACGATCGCCCTGATCGTAGCGCGGTGTCGCACCAGCGTCGAACCGTCCTGCGCTTGCCGAAAACGTCATCCGCGCTGGTCAGGTTGGCTGGTGGTACTCGTTGAGGATTCCTCCCCACCGCTGGCGTCGGCGGATGCCGAGACCTGATGATCTTGGCCTGGTCGGTGATCAGCGACGGCAGTGGTCGTAGTGGTCGGGCGTTGGCGATGCCTTGATGGGGTCGGTGGTTGACCGAGTTCACTGCCGGCGTCGGTGCGGGTGGCGGCCGGCAGGCCGTGGCCGCCGGGGGCAGCATGGGTGGGGTGTTGTCGACCCGGTGGTTCCAGTCGTTCGGTGCTGTCCACCAATACCGCCGGACAGCCTGCGTGGGGACTCGTGTGTGTCGGCCACCGCGCCGAGCGGCCAACGAACTTCGCACGACGGTCACAAACTTTGAAATTCCTCTGGGCAAGCACCTAGATCTGAATCCACCCTCTTGCTCAGGCTGATCCATCGAAAGGTTATTCCGGGCAGGCTACTTCGACGACTCTCCGAGAGTAACGATCCACGATCGTGCAAGATGTCCGTTGACCCCTTCCGGCCTGCTGTCTCGGTCGTGTAGACCGAAGAGCGGGTTCTGTAGTCTATGTGACATCGAGTCAACTGCTCACGGAGGTACCGAAATGGGCGCGGATCGCGGTAAACGTGAATCGTACTACGGCAGGTATGTCGGAACAGTGAAGAGGCTGGGGGCGGAGTCGAGAGTTGTTGATACCGGGATCGGGCAGAATCTGATGAACTCGATTCCCGAGTTCGCCACCGGGCAGGTTGTAGGGGGTACGAAGACGGCCCTCGGGGTGAAACCAGCTCCGCAGAAGGACACGAGTACGACCCACAAGATGACCCTCGAGGTCACTTCGTCGAAGGTCGTGGCGATCATCGACGGTGAGGAGTTGTCGGACTGCGGCTACCAGGTCGGTGTCGAAGGCGGCGGCGTTGCCCGGCTTATTTCCGGCGACATGGACTTCTCGGCGGTTATCGGTGAGAGCACCCCTGACGGCAAAACGGCGAAAACGCTGCTTATCAGCCTGTCGGACGGCTACGGGAACGGCGGCCCGCTGAAGCGTGTCTGAGCTGCGCCGCGAGGCTGTCGGCACAAAAATGTCGAGCTGATCCTCGACCCGAAGAAGATCGTGGAGATGTGCCCGGCCTTCGCCTGCACCGGCCACGCGGGCGCAACGTTGAAGCACTACGACGAGCATATCAAGTCGTTCGAGATCACATCGAGCACGCTACCGAATTCGGAACCTCCCGAAGGGCGCCCAAGGCTCCTTTAAGGCGTCGCGGAATACTTACACGATCCTGTTTTGGCTCGCCGGGTGGTATTTTAGCAGCCAATTCCCGGTGGCCGAAATCCGAATATGCTGTCCGACTCACCCTGATCGTGAAACCTGCTGGACGCGCCTCCCGGCGTGGGCTTCGGTCGAGTTGGATTGTCGCAGAAGAATGGAGTGGATCAATGACAGCGTCGACTTTGGTGCGTGGCGGAGAAGCAACCGAGGCTGTGAAGACGCTCACCGCGCAGTGGTACAACGCGGTCGTCGAGGGCTGCGGCCTCGACCGGAATACATTCCAACTGGCGCAGGGCTTCATCCAGCCCGGCGTCACGTCCGAATCGCTGTGGAAGATTTTCAACGCGATTCCGCCGGTGACCGTGACGCACTACTGGAACCCGGCCCAGATCAACAACTTCTCGTCGACCTACGGCGCCCTGGTGAGCAATCTGGTCCCGCAGGACTCGGGTGAGTTCCAACAGACCATGGGTGACTACTACGCGAGGTGGCAGAACTACCTGCAACACAGCACCCCGCCGCCGACGATCCCGAAGCCAGGCGGCATCCTGGAGCTGTTCAACCAATGGCAGCAGCTCAACATGCCACCCGAGCAGGGCCAGGCCGCCTACACCGCGTACCAGCAGGTATCCCAGGGCGTCGTGCCGATCGCGATGCAGAAATGGCTCGCCGCGGGCGGTGGCGCGAGTGGCACGAAGGCGTACAACGCCACGGTCGAAGACCTCAAGAGGATCATGAGCCAGGGCGGGCCGGGCAAGTCGGTCCACATGGACAGCTCGACCACGTCCAGCGACGTGACCAACACGTGGGCGAAAGGCGAGGTCGGCGGCTTCTACGAGTTCTTCGTCGGTGAGGCGTCAGTCGAGTGGAAAAAGTACACGGAGAAGATCTCCGCGTCGAAGTTGACGATCGACGCGACGTTCAAGACGATCGGCACCTTCACCTGCGGGCCACTGGCCGAGCCGAGCACCGATCCGATCCTGGGCCAGTACGTGCCGTGGTACCACAGCGCAGCGGTCAACCTGGCGTACCAGAACAACAACTACTACGTGTGGAAGCACACCCCGCCCACGTGGGACGGCACGTTCGGAGACAAGGGCGACCTCCGGTTCTTCACCACCAGCCTCATCGTGGTCAGCGGGGTCGACACGACCGTCAGCTCGGAGGCGTCGTTCAGCGAGCAGGAACAGGAGGAGCTGACGGCATCCGCGCAGGTCGGCGTCTTCCCGTTCTTCGAGGCCAAGGGATCAGGCGGGTGGAACCACAAGTTCAAGTTCGACGACTCAGGCCGTATGACAGTCAGCTGTAGCGTGCCGCCAGGGGTGTTCGTCATCCTCGGCGCCATCGTCACGCCGACGAAGGACGCCTTCGGAGGCGGCCAGGCTTGACGTGGCCGGTTCGGCACGAATCGGCGGATGGGCGTTGCCGACACCGCACGCTGTTCCGGATCACCGAGTGCCGAAAGCAGGTCCTGACCGGCGGGCCAGCCGTGTTTGATCCGACTACCCAGGCCCGAGCCGGTGCGCGGGTCTCGACCAAGGAGGCTGCCCCGAGGGTCAACAGCCCATCTGGACGCTGGAGCGTCTTTGGCTACCGATGAGGAGAGCACCGCACGCGAGGTCGCCGCCGAGGAGCGCTGCCGCGACAAGGACAGCGGGTGGCCCGCCCGGCACTGCCCGGAGCGAACAGGCTGGCCGGGCTGCGATCCCCGCCAGTGTGGGGTCGCCGTCCTCGGCGTACGTGTTCTGAAGCTGCCACTGCTCAGGCCTGTCCGTCCTCGGACCGTCAGGTGAATCGGCGCGGCGGCGTTCTCGGGCGATGCCCTTGATCAGGAAGGTCGAATCCGCGATGACATGGTCTTTGGCTTCACAGGCGTTCGCCGGTGCCCCGGCGGACGATGACGACGTACAGCTCTACACCGCCTACGAGCAGTGGCTGCGGGAGAACTCCCCCGGTGACCCCGTCGAGCCGCTGCGCAACGAGAGCCCGGACGTGAAAACCGTGACGGTGGGTATCGTCGGCGGTGGGCACGCCGGGCTCTACTCGGCGATGCTCCTGCTCGGCCAGGGCGTGCCGGGCCGCAACATCACCGTCTTCGAGGCCAGTGACCGCCTCGGTGGCCGGGTGTACACCCACCAGTTCAAGGCCAGACAGAACGACGTCACCCAGTACAGCGACCTCGGTGCGATGCGGCTGCCGGACATCCCCGCCCACAAGATCGTCTTCGACGTGATCGCCGACCTGAACGTCTGGCTGGCGCAGCACACCAAACCGCTGCTGAAGCAGATCCCCTATCACCTGTCCGCCCCGGAGAACCTGATCTCCGTCAACGGGCGGAAACCGATCAGCGTCGTCAAGGCCGAGACCAACCCGGAGCTGCTCGGGTTCCCGGCGTCCGCCACGAAGGACGAGAGCCAGCGCAAACACGTGTCCGCAAGCGGGTTCATGAACCTCGCGCTGCACCGGTTCACGTCGATCAAGGACCCGGAGAAGCGCCTCGCCACCATCCTCAGCTACGACAACATCTCCTTCAGTCAGTACCTGCGTGCGGAGATGGGCTGGCAGGCCGACCGGATCAATTACGTCGAGACCGTCCTCTCAGCCACCGGCAACTTCGACCGCGCCGTGCCCGAGGTCGTGCTGTCAAGGGGCGAGTTCGACCCCAACGCACGCTGGGTGACGCTGGCAGGCGGGCTCGGCAAGCTCACCGCCGCGATGGCGGACTACCTGCGCGCGCACAACGTCGCCATCCACATGACGACCCCGATCGCCGCCGTCGGCGAGACCAAGGACGGCAAGGTGCCGCTGACCCCCGCCAACGGCACGCCCCGGTCGTTCCACCGGGTCATCCTCGCCATCCCGACCGCCCCGCTGCGTCTGATGGACACGCCCGCGTCCTGGGCGGTGGAGAAGAAGGCCGCCATGCGACGGTTGGCCACAGAGGACCTGTACAAGGTCGGCCTCCAGTTCCCGAAACGCTGGTGGGACAGCCCCGGCGGCCAGTCCCACACCGACCGCGCACCATGGTGGCTCGTGTACCCCTCGGACCCGAAGATGAACACAGTCCTGCTCTACGGCTGGGCAACCGACGCCCGCAACATGGCCACGCTCTCCCAGGACCAGCGCCTCAAGGTCATCACCGACGCGATCCGCTCCCTGCACCCCAAGGTCAGGCAGACGGACCTGAAGCCCCTCGAAACGGTGGAAGTCTTCTGGGGCAACACCCAGGCGGGCGGCATCGGCCACTTCGGTCCCGGCCAGTTCACCGACTACTACAACATCATGCAGCGCAACGAGGGCTACGTGTCGTTCGCCGGTGAACACCTCAGCCTGCACCACGGCTGGATCGCCGGCGCCTGCCAGTCCGCACTGCTGGCCGTCAGCCACGCCCTGGGCATGATCGTGAACCCGATCGGCTTCGACGCCGCGCCACCCCCGCCACGCACCGAGACCACGACCACCCACCGGGCCGTCAAACTCGTCACGTGACTCTCCCGCCTACCCGTCGGCCGACGATCATGACCCATCCGATGTGCGTCCCCCGTACAGCAACCCAGAGCCAACCGTTCGTCCGGTTCGACCGGATCCGATGCCGACAGCGTTTCGGTGGACTGCTCAACGAGTACCGGCCCGCCGGGTAAACGTCCAGGCCAGAATCGGTAACCGAATTTCGACCACCGCAGGCAGTTCGTGTTCCTCGCCGCGGCGCCGCCGGGTAGCCAGGTGGTGTTCACCTACATCCGTCAGGACTTCCTGGACGACACCGTGCTCTACGGCGGGAAGGCGGCGTACCGGGAGTTCGTGCAGAACGTCGGCTGCGGCATTTCGGGCTTCTCCCGAGCAGGTCGCCGGTTTCCTCCCGCCGTACGGGTGGACCGAGGTCGAGCAGGCCGGACGGCAAGAGTTCACCGCGCGCTCCCTGCAACCCGGTGCCTCCACCCTGACCAAGCGCTATGGCGATGTCGTTGCCGTGGACCGGATCGAGCCGGGTGAGATCTACGCGCTGCTCGGCTGAACGGGGCGGGCAAGACGACAACGATTCGGATGCTGCTCGGGCTGGTCCGCCCGACGAGCGGCATGGTGTCGGTGCTGGGGCGCCCCGGTGCGTCTCGGCGGGCATGCGGTGTGGTCACGGGTCGGGTATCTGGTGGAGACCCCGGCCGCCTGCCCCGAGTTCACGGTGGTCGAGAACCTTCAGGTCGCGGCGCGGCTGCGCGAGTTGACCGGCCGAGGCCCGGTCGAGGAGGTGATCGCCCGGCTGGGCTTGGCGCCGTATGCCGATCACCGGGCACGAACCCGCCAACGGCCTGGACCCGGCCGGGGTGGCCGAGATCCGCGGCCTGCTCCACGACCTCACTCACGAGCAGGGAGTCACTGTGGGGCTGTCCAGTCACATCCTGACCGAGGTGTCGTGGCTGGCCACCCGCATCGGCATTCTCGACAACGGGCGGCTCGTCAAGGAGATCCACGCCCGCGATCTTGCTGCACAAGCACGCCCTCGACTGAGCGTGACCGTCCGCGACCTAGGACCGACCGTACTCAACAGAAACGACCGGAAGGACCTGGGCGACGTGCAGAACCGGACCCACTGTCAGGTTGGGCGGTGCGCCAGCGCGACGCCCTCCAGGGCGGTCACCGCATCGCCGACGCCGTGGTCCGCACGAACACAGCGGCCCAACTGCTCGGCCGTGCGCGCCAGGTCGGAATCTGTGATGGCAGTGGTGATAGCGGCGGCGAGACCGGACGGTGTGAGGTGGCGCTGCGGTAGCGGCTCGGGCGCCACGCCACGGCGATGCGCCAGCCGGGCCCAGAACGGCTGGTCGCCGACGAAGGGGCACACCACTTGCGGACGTCCAGCGGCGAACGCCACGCCGGACGTGCCCGCGCCACCATGGTGAACCACGGCAGCAACGCGCGGGAACAACAGCTGGTGATCGACCTCGTTCACAACAAGAACGTCGTCACCCGCCGCGCTATCGGCCAGGCCGCCCCACCCGGTGGCCATCACCAGGCGCGTCCCGGCTCGTCGGGCGGCCTCCAGCACGACGGCGGTGCTGTGCGCGGGGTCACGGCCGGACATCGAGCCGAACCCGACGAACACCGGCGGGTCGCCCGCCGAGAGGAACTCCTCGACCCGGTCCGGCAGCGGCTCGGACGAGGGTGGCAGGACCCAGTAGCCGGTGGTGCGCACCGAGTCCGGCCAGTCTGCTGGTGCATGCAGCACGGCGGGACTGAACGCGTGCAGGACCGTGCCCTGGTCGTTGTCGGGTCGGCGCAAGGGATCGTGCCGTCGGCGTCGGCGCGGCAGGCGCAAGGTGTGCTCGCGCCATCGGTCGACAACCCGGCCGAACATCGCCACAGGGGCTTTCATCCCGAGGAAGGTCGCGCGATTCGCAGATGCGGGCAGCCACGGCGGGAAGCCCGCACCAGGCCAGGGGAACTCCCGAGTCGGCACGTACATCGGGACCGGCAGCGCCAGCACCGCCGGGATCCCCAGCGCCTCGGCCACATGCTGCCCGGCGAGGATCTGACCGTTGTGCACCACCAGATCCGCCCCGGCGCCCGCGCCGCGCGACGCGACGACCCAGCAATCCTCCAGCAGTTGGGTGAACATCGCCGGCATGGTCCGTGCCTGCCGCAGCCGGGCGCGTATCCCGCCCTCGATCACTGCCCCGGCGCCTGCCGTGTCGTCCATCAATCGCATCGGACCGTCGTCCACCCCGGTGAACGGCACCCCATGGCTCGTGACGAACCCGGCGAACCGGTGCGGCGCAGTCAGTACCACCTCGTGCCCGGCCGCCAGCAGCCCCCGCGCCAGCGCGACGAAGGGCTGGACATCACCGCGTGTCCCCAGCGTCATGATCAAGACCTTCATCGGTGTGTCTCCTACTCAGGTGAGGTCCAGGGGCAGCCCGGCAGGGCCGAAACGGCGGCCGTAGGTCATGGTGAGCTGGTCGAGCTGGATCACCGATTCCATACCCCGGACAGTACTGAGTATTTGGAAATCTGCAAACACTGCGAACTGTTAGGATCACGTCGAGACGATCGAGGGAGAGGCATGTCCGACACCGCCGACGCGGCCGAACAACTCGCACTGATGCTCACGCAGAACGGCCTGCAACGGATGACCGCACGTGTCCTCGCGGCGTTCCTCTTCGCCGAGCAAGACACCGTCACCGCAGGTGAGATCGCCGAACAACTCGCGATCAGCGCCGGATCGGTGTCGACCGCCATCAAGTCGCTCATCAGCGTCGGCCTGATCGAACGGGTACCGGCGCCCGGCAGCCGCCGCGAGCACTTCCGCGTCCCCGACGAGGGCTGGGCCAGGTTGCTGTCCACCCAGAACACGGTCGTGCAGATGATGGAAGAGGCCGCGAACAAGGGCATCCAAGCAGCGGGTGAAGGCAGCATCGCCGGGCGGCGGCTGGCGAACATGCGTGACTTCTACGCCCACGTCATGCGAGAACTCCCCGCCGTTGTTGACCGCTGGCGCGCCAACCGCACCTCCGAATGATCCGCGCACACCGATCCGAGCGGGTTCCCGACCCGACCCTCTCGACGTTGGCACTCGTTGACGCTGGCTGATTCTGATCCTCGCGACGACCGCGCTTCACGCTCCGGCCTGGGCTTCCAGTTGGGTGTCAACCATCCGTCCTGGCGAGTCGGCCCTGATCACTGCCACGTGTCCACGGAGATCGGCCGACGATGCGCCTCCCAATGGCGGGCGTGCTCCGCCTTCGCCTGCTCAAGGAGGTCGTCATCGGTCATCACGGAGGTCGGCTGCGTGATCCGTTGGTCCGGCGATGCGTTGTCGGACTCCGAGCCGGTCACGGACGACGCCGACACGTCGGCGATTTGAGCCAAGTCGCCGACAGAGATGGTCGCCTCGGGAGGCCGGTCGAGATGACCCGCCTGTCGATGCGGGGGATCGTGCGGCCGGCATTGACCTCCGTCACCCGCCGCACGCTGATCAGCGTGCGGCGCGTGAGCGGAGCATCAGTTTCTGCAGGTGGCGGACCGTTGACGCGCAGGAGTTGCGTTCGGTGATGGCACGGCCGCCGGTCCTCTCGTTGCTGGAACAGTCCTATCAGGACACGGCGGAGATGCTCGGCGGGATCGGCGACGCCGGCTGGGTGGCGCAGAGCGGGTGCGCGCGCTGGACGGTGCGCCAAGCGGGCAATCATCTGGGCGGCGCGCTCGGGTTGCTGGGCGGGATCGCTGGGGGAGGGGCCATCGATCCGTCTGAAGTGGACGCTCAACGGGCTGCGGACATCCCAGGGGAACGGCTAGCCGGGATCAGCTCGCTGGAATCGCTGGTGCACGGCTGGGACATTGCCAGTGGGGCGGCCGCGGATCCGTTCACGGCGTTGCTCGGGCACCTCGGCCGTCGGGCCTGAGAGGATCAGGGCATGGCGTACGACGAAGGTTTGGCGACCCGGTTGCGGGAGTTGATCGGTGAGCTGCCCGGGGTCGACGAGAAGCGTATGTTCGGCGGCCTTGCCTTCCTGCTCAACGGGAACATGGCCTGCGGTGTGATCACCATCGCTTTCCGGGAGGCTGACTGAGATGACGGTTGATGTCCATCCTGCAGTGCTCATTCACCGGCCGCCCGCTGACGTGGCGGCGTTCATGTTCGATCCGCGGCATGATCTGGAGTGGACGGGTGGGATCACGTCGAGCACGCCGGCCCAGCCGGGTCCGCTCGTCGAGGGCGCGACGGTGGAGCGGACGGCGAAGTTTCTTGGCCGGACGTTCGTCTATGGCTACGTCGTCACCGCGCATGAGCCAGACCGGCTGGTTGAGATGACGGTCGACCGGCCGTTTCCGATGGTCGTGCGTTACGAACTGGCCGCTGACCCCGAGGGCACACGGGTGTCCATTCACGCATCGGGTGGACCCGGCCGCTTTTTCGGGTGGCTCACACCCCTGCTTACGCGCCAGGTTCGCAAGAACATCACAGACGACCTCGAACGACTGCGCGCCTGCCTGGAGTCCCCAGCCGGCCGCGCCGAGACGCAGTGATCATGGACGTTGTCGACCGGAGTGTCGGCTCGGCATCTTGAGTGCTACCGGCCTGCGGTTCGTACGCTACGGGTTGTGCTTCACCAGCACGGCCCGGGTGTAGAGCAGATCGAACCCCTGGCGTTGCGCGTTCTGCTGCGACTTGGAGCCCGGTTGGGTGGTGATGACGGCGACGTCACAGCCCGCGGCCTTGGCGTCGGCGAGCCGGGCCGACAGCAGCGCGGACTGGATACCGCGGCGGCGATGCACGGGCGCGGTCGCAGCGCCCGCGAACTGGGCGATGCCCTCGGACACACGCAGACCGGCCCCACCGGCGAGGACGTCTGCGCGTACCGCGGCATAGCGCCGCACCCCGGCTGATGCCGAGTCACGCAGGGCACGTTGGTAGATCTCCCGCGGAAACTCCTCGTGCCACGGCACTCCCTGGGTGTCGGGCTCGGCGACGGCCTCGGCCATCACATCGAGCCAGTGTTCGAACTCGTCGTCCCCGCTGGGTCGGATCACGATCCCCGCGGGCGAGGATCGCTCGTACTCGCCGTCGAGCGCGAGGCCGAGCACGTTCTCGAACGATTCGAGCCGGTAGCCGCGCGCGGTGAGCAGGGCGCCGATCTCGGGATCGGCCAGGTGGGCCAGTTCGACCTGGGGCGTGGCGCCGTGGGCGGCGAACGCCTCCTCGACCGCGTCGAGGTCGGCCGCGCTCGGTAGGCCGTCGAAGCCGAGCCCAGCGACCTTGTTGTACGGCGAGTCTTCCTCTGCGAAGCTCGCCACCCCACCCGCGACGACACGGACGAAACCCTTGGTGCCGCGCCGTTGGGCAGCCTCGGCGCATTCGGCCATCAGCAGCGCCTCGGCCCGCTCGATCCGCTCGGCGAGAGCGAGATCGCAGAACAGGGGTGTTCGGTCGGCGGTCATGGGCTCCGTGCTCGTTTCGCTTCGGGACGTGCCGTCACCGGGCGGAAACGACTTCTCCACCATGCCTGAGCCTGACCGGGCGGCGGTAGCCGCAACAGCTTACGTGGCGCTTACCGGTCGACGGTCGACGCGCGATCCGGTCACCTTGTCTGTGAGACTTTCCGATCATGCGCGATCGATTGAACGTCGATGACGTGTGCGTGGGTCTGTACACCGGTTCCCGCGACGCACTGCGGCCGTTGTTCGAGTTGTCCGAGGACTCGCCGGCTCAGCTCGACAGCTACCTGTCCGCCGGGCGGATCCTGGTCGCGCTGCACGGCGCCGACGTCGTCGGTCACCTGCAGCTCGTGGGTGCCGACCAGCCGGGTGTGGTCGAGCTCAAGAACATGGCGGTCCGGGAAGACCTGCAGGGCCTGGGCATCGGCGCTCGGCTGGTGCGAGCCGCCGTCGATCTGGTCGCCGCCGAGGCCGCGTCGGCGTTGGTGGTCGCCACGGCCGCGGCCGACATCGGCAATCTCCGCTTCTACCAACGACAGGGCTTCCGCATGCGCGCGATCGAGCGGGACGCCTTCACCCCTGCCACCGGCTACGCCCCGGGAATCCGGATCGACGGCATCGAACTGCGCGACCGGGTCTGGCTGGACCACCAGCTCACGGCAGGGGTTCCGACGTACTATCCGGCCGAGGCCGAGCGCTGCTGACAGCACGCCGTCAGCGTCCTTGAGTAAACCCTGGGCGACCGGGCGACTACGCACTCACAAGGTGTTCTGGAAGTGCTGCCCCCTCCAATTGGACCGTACGATATGTGTGCATCCCACCGTGCGGTTCAGACGAAGGTGGCTTTCACCGCACGTCGTTCATGCAGTATCTGCCGGGTCAGATAGGTGACGAGCTTGTCCGTTCTCGCTCGGTTGCCGAACCCCACCAGTTTCAGCTGACCCCAGCCGCCGGCCTTCTGGTAGTTGAAGAAGAACCCAAGCGAGCGGGCCGGAAGTTTCTCAGACTCGATGATCACCGTGGCCGTGTGGGTCAGTGTCTGCCATGGATTGCTTCTCGAGTACACCGGCCTTTCCACGTCGTAGAGCCAGATGCCGCGACGGGTGCGGAACAGGACGCCCGCGTGCACTTCGATCCGTCGCTCATAGACCACGTACCAGGTGGTCCACCAGCGAAGCACCGCCCAGACTCCGGTAAACAGCAGCAGAGGCGGCCACGCTGCCCACAGTAGACGATTGGCCAGCGCCACCCAGTGTGGGCCCTGACTGCTCTGTAGGGCGAACCACACGACCGGGATCGCCAGCAGTCCCAGCAGGGCGGCGGTCCGCAGGCCACCACCGCCCACACCTGGCGGGCACCACCACACCGGCCGGTGTCCCCACTTCAGGTCACCTGGCGCCCCTTCGAGATCTGCGACCGTGAGGTCCTTTTTGGACATTATGTCGGCGACCGTGGCCGAAGCTGGCGGTTCCTGGGCCGGCTTGATCTCGTCCGGCGGGGTGGCCTTGGCCAGTAGTTTCTCTGCTAGGTTGTAGCCGGGCGCCAGTTTGAGGGCTTTCCGGGCGAAGTCACGTGCAGCGGAAACGTTGCCCTGGCGGAGCTCCACGCCGCCGAGTTCGACCTGCACGCGGGGCAGGATCATCGGATCCTCCGCGGCCACGTGCAGCTGTGCGGCGGCTTTGTCGAACAACCCGCGTTTGGAGTACAGGATGCCCAGTCCGAGCCTCGCACGGCTGGCCAACGGGGTGTCCAGCAACCGCGTGTACTGATCGCGGGCGCCGTTGGGGTCGTTGTCCCGACGGCTGTCCGCGTCCGCCAGGATCTCTTCGTCGGTCATGGTCCTTCCTTCGGGTCAGGCGTCTTCCTCGGCCACGTCAGAAGATTCGACTTCGACTTCGGACTCGTCGAACAGCTCGTCCAGTTCGTCGAGCTGAGCCAGATCGATGGAATCCACATCGACCTCGCTGTCCAGCAACGACGTATGGCCGTCGTCATTGTGGACAGTCATCGAGGAATGCGTTACGTGACCGTTCACATCGGTCTCGTTTCGCTCGATCTCACGCTCATGGTGGGTGGCGTCGTAGCGTTCCACCACGGCTTCGAGCGTGCCGTCCGGGTTGCGCACCGAAGTCGTGCGCTCCCAGTTGCCGTCCGGGTGCCGGACCATGTCGGAACGTATCTGGCTGCCCACGTCGTAGACCCGCCCGTCGCCGATCCCCTGTTCGACGCGGTAGTAGCCAGTCGGCGACTGGTCCTCGATGACGTGGACGCCGGACTGCGCGTCAATGTAGTCGTGGTGGAACTCCAGCGCGTGTGAGCCGTCGGTGACCTCCCACGATCCGTTGGGGCGGTCGTGGTCGTACTGCTTGATCAGCATCTGACCATCGGGAAGTTGTTCGTGGGAGGCGGTGATCTCGCACTCCCGGGGTTTGTTGTCTCGGTCCAGGTAGTAGTGGTGGCCGGGGGTGCCGCGGAGTTCGCTGGCCGGGATGGTGGGGGCCACCCTGGCTGGCGCCCCTGAATCGAGGTCGTGGACGGCATACGCGTGCGGGTCCGCGGCGACTCCGGACGGCTTCGCGAGAGCCGTGTCGCCGAAGGAGTCCTGTTCGGCCTCGGCACGAGGAGGGTGGAACGCGTCGACTTGACCCGGGGAGTCTTCATTGCGCACGCTGGCGCCGTTGGCAGGATGTGAAGCGGGAGGCCACTGACCACCTCTCGACGGGTGGTCGTAGAGGTCGCCTGGATCTTGGTAGTTACCGTGGCCGTCTATTTTCTCTCGGTGCACATGCGAGGTGTGCCAACCATGGTCGTAGTAGGCAACAGGTTGCCCCTCCGTCAAGCCCAGATTGTGCCCGGCCAAGGGTTGCCAATGACCGTCGCGGTGAACGAAGGTCGCACTGTGCCAGGTGTCGACGAGGCGCAGTGACCCACGGGTGTGCGAGACACCACGGCCCGACGTTCGCCAGTACACAGTCCTGGTCTCGTTACTCATCGGTTTCCTCGCTAGTTGCCCGGACGACCCGTCGAAGCCGCGGCCAGGGTGTAGACCCGCAGCCGGACGGGGTCGGCCGGCTTGAGCTGGCTGTTCGGCAGTGGGTCCTGGTCGAAGATGCGGCCGGCCTGGCTCGGGTCGCCGGTCGGTGTGTCGGATCGATCGAAGGCGCCGGTCCATCCGAGGGCTCGTAGTTTCTGCGTGGCCTGTTCCACGGTGAGGCCGACGAGGTCAGGCACCGCGATGGGAGCGTGGCTGGACGCGCCCAGTACGAGCACGATCGTGGCACCGCGCCGCACGGACGACCCGACCGGCGGGGTGGTGTCCACGACCACGCCGACAAGGCCCTGATCCGCCTGCCGATGAGTGAGCGGCCCAACCGCCAGACCGCTTTGCCGCAACGCGGCTCGGGCGTCGCGTTCGGACAGACCAAGCAGCATCGGCACGGTCACCTGCGTGTCAGCCGCGACGGTCGACGCGTGCGTAGTCGTCGACTTCTGCCCGGTGGGGACCGGGAGCGTCGTTGCAGGGTCCGTGGTCGCCACCGGACTCGGCGTCGAGGTCGTGGTGAAGGGCAAGGGCGGCGTTGACGGGGTCGTCTGGCTGGCGTTGACGATCGACGGGCCGTCCGGGCCGTTGTACCGGAGTACGAGCCAGCCGCCGGCCAGGAGCAGGGTGAGGACCATCAGCCTGGCCGGCACCGCCTCGGCCCGGCCGGTCGGCTTTGACTTCCGCTCACTCATCCCGCCATGGTCGGGGCGGCGGATCGGGTCCGTCATGAGTAGCGGCCTACTCAATGCAGGGGAGTAGCGTCCTGGGCATGACGGGCCGGTGGCCGTTGGTCGGCCGTGGCGAGGAAATCGCGTCACTCCATGACACATTGGCCGACGCGGCCGCACACACGGTGGTCCTGGCCGGGCCCGCGGGTGTGGGCAAGACCAGGCTGGTCGAGGAGTTCGCCGGACAGGCCGCGGCGTCCGGACGGGTGACGTGCTGGGTGACCGGGACGAAAACGCTGGCCACGGTCGCCTTCGGTGCCTTCGCGCACCTGCTGCCGGCGTCGAGTGCCGAGGAGCCGACACCGGCGCAGGTCATGCGGATGGCAGTGGATGAGTTCGCGCGCCGGGCCAGCACGGCAGGGCTTGTCCTGTGTGTGGACGACGCGCATCTGCTGGACGCGTCGTCGGCTGTGCTGGTGCACACGATGGCACGTAACGGCTTCGCGTTCGTGGTCGCGACCGTACGCAGCGGCGAACAACCACCGGAATCCGTTGTGGCACTGTGGAAGGATGGCCTCGGCCCACGCGTCGAACTGCCGTCGTTGTCCCGTGCGCGGACGGCGCGCCTGCTGGCCGAGGTCCTCGGGGGGCAGGTGGACACCGCGACCGAGTACCGGCTGTGGCGTAGCGCTCAGGGAAACGCGCTTTACCTCAGGGAACTGGTGTTGACTGGGCTGGAGCAGGGCCTGCTGACGGCGCGCGGCGGGGTGTGGTCGTGGACGGGCGAGTTGGCGTGCGGCGAACGTCTCGGCGAGCTGATCCGTCAACGAGTCGGCGAGGTCGACCAGGCACAGCGTGACACCCTGGAGCTCCTCGCGTTGGCCGAGCCGGTGGGGCCGGCGTTCCTGGGCGATGACCCGGCGGTGCTGGAAACCCTGGAACAACGCGGCCTGGTCACCGTGACGATGGAGGGGCGTCGCTGTGTTGTACGGCTGGCGCACCCGCTATATGGGGAGACGCTGCGCGCGGGCATGGGTACCTTACGGCGCCGTGCACTGCATACTCGGCTGGCCGACACACTGACAGCCTGCGGAGCCCGCCGTCACGGGGACGTGCTGCGCCTCGCGACCTGGCGGCTCGATGATGGTGACGCTGATGCCGAGGCACTGCTGGCGGGAGCGCGGCAGGCCCGTGCGTTGTCCGACCATGCCCTGGCCGAACGGCTGGCAACCGCCGCCCTGACCGCCGGAGCTGGCCGAGAGGCCGCGACTCAGCTTGCCGACGCGCTTTTCTGGCAGGACAAGTTCGTCGACGCAGGACGCGTCCTGGACCAGCTCGTACCCGAGGCCGGACACGCGGGGGAGTGGGAGGCCATCGTCACCAGTTCGTGCTTGTTCTGGGGCTTGGGCGAGGTCGGCCGGGCCGACAAGGTGCTGGGCGCACACCAGGATTCCGCCCACGTCGCGGCGCACTGGGCGTCGCTGTTGATGTTCAACGGACGCGCCGGTCAGGCGCTTGCGTTGGCGGAGCCGATCCTGTCGTCAGCGGACAGCGACGACGTGGCACGGGCTCGAGCGCTGATCGCCGCCGTACCGGCCTGGGCCCTGGTCGGCCGGGGTGACACCGCGGTCGCCGCCGCCACAGCGGGTCTGGCAGTGGCGGCGCAAGTGGCTGAGGACGAACCGGTCTTCCGGGGATACGTGGTGGCAGGGCAGGCGACGGCGTACTGGTTGCTTGGCGACTTGGACGCGATGGAGAACATCGTCTGTCCCGCCTACGAGAGCGCCGCGCGCCGCCCCGACGAGCTCGACGGGCTGTGGGCGTTGCAGCTGGCCCGCGTGGCCATGGCCCGTGGCAAACCTCGAAGCGCATTGCGGCTGTGCCGGGAGGCGTCCGCACGGTTCCGCGAACACGACGTGATCGGCCAGCTTCCGTCGTGCCTGGCCACGACCGCAATGGCGTACGCAATGCTCGGTGAGCCGGAGGAAGCCACGCACGCTGCCACAGCCGCACAGCAGGCTCTCCGCCCGGCTGTGCGTGTGGTGAACACGGAGCTGCTGCTGGCTCAGGCATGGGCCGCCGCAGCTCGTGGCGAACGTACCTCCGCACGTGAACTGGCCATGACCGCGGCCAACGATGCCGCCGATCTTGGCCTCAAGCCGTTTCAGTCGTGGGCCCTGCACGAGGCATTGCGTCTCGGCCAGCCGGACGTCTCCATGGCCCTGGCGGCCGACGGCCCGCTGGTCAAGCTCTACGCCGACCATGCGGCCGCCCACGACGGCCCGACGCTCGACTCTTGCGCCGAGCGGTTCGCGGCTGCCGGCTTCCTCCTCCTGGCGGCCGAAACCTCCGCCCAGGCCGCATTGGCCCACGTCCACGACCAGGACGCCCGCAACTCCCGACAGAAAGCGCTCGCCTGGGCAAACCATTGCGAGGGAGCGTCGACCGCGATCTTGCGTACCGTGGCGATCCCGCAGGTCACCGCGATCAGCGAGCGCGAACGGGAAATCGCCGAGTTGGCAGCCCGGGGTCTCTCCAACCGGCAGATCGCCGACCTGCTCGTCATCTCGATCCGGACGGTCGGCAACCACCTCAACCACATCTACACCAAACTCGGCATCAACAGCCGCTCCGAACTGGCGGCGCTGTTGCACGTCATCCAATGATGTCCGGATGTTGTCGTCCAGACCTGCCGATACCGCACCGACGATCAGCACCAGCTACTCAGCCTCTTCCGCCGGCTACACCTCGGCGACGGCCACATTGCTAGAACTCGTCCTGTAGATGTGCCCGCAAGGTCGCCAGCACCACCACCCGATGCCCGGAGATCATCCAAGTCTGACCGGTAACGCCGTCCGCACCCAGGTACCCATTTGTCCGCATCGCCTCATACGCGGGCCTGGACTTGCCGGCCATGGAATCCCCCACGACAAGGAGAAACCCGTCCACCTTGAGTGCTGCAGCTTCGACATCCGGTCTCGTGCCACGAACGGCCGAACCTGATCAAGGGCTCGCCGAGCTCTCCGCCGCCGTGCAACTCCCTGACGTCGCGCTGGCCGCCTACGACGACGTGCAGGCGTTCCACGACTCCGTCATCGCCAACCGACGCCAGTACCTCGACGCTGAGATCGGTCGCATTACCAACCACCTGGCCACCAACACCTAGGAGCGAGACCGCCTTGCCGAACAACGGCCTGAGGGCATGCGACTGCCTGCCAGTGGCGGCGCTGCGGAAACCTTGCTCGAACTGCAACGGGATGTCGCCAAGCGCCAGGTCCGCGTCGAACAGCTGCGCAACCGCTACGACAACGCCATCGCGCTTGAATCACAGCAGGGCGAGCTCCGGCTGGAACGTCAACGGCTCGCCGCCATCCTGACCCGCGATCTGGCCGAGCGCCAACAAGTGCTGCGCCCGGCGTTCGTGATCTTCGAACGACTGTCGCAACGTCTCTACGCCGATCAGCAACACGGTCGCCTGGTCGTCAACGCCACCGACAACGGCCCCGAGATCACCGCCACCATTCCCCGCGGGCGCAGCAAGGGCATCACCAATATGCAGGTCTACTGCTTCGACCTCGACCTGATCACCCTGTGGTCCGCAAACAACGCGGCCCGGGCTTCCTCGTCCACGACAGCCACCTGTTCGACGGCGTCGACGAACGCCAACGCGCCTCAGCTCTCCAGTTGGGCGCCGAGTACGCGGCTGCTGAAGGCTTCCAGTACATCGTCACCCTCAACAGCGATGAAACCCCGAACACGCTGCCCGACGGTCGCGCTGTTGAGGACTTCGTCCTTCCCGAACGTCTCACCGACCACGGTGAGGATGGCGGCCTTTTCGGCCAGCGGTTCTGACCGGCGACATCGCCGATGACTCATGAGATGTGTGCGACCTCATGGTTGTGTCGCCTATCCTGTCAGATGCCGCAGGGGCAGCGGCCCAGGGCCTTGTCACGCCGAGGGGCGGGTGGGTGGCCAGCTGCGGGGATTGGCCAGCGTGGAGTCGGTGATCAGGTACAGGGCCGCGGGGCCGTACTGCGAGTCGACATAAGCGCAAGCGCCGCCGGTGGGCCGCAGTCCCATCTCCTCAAGTTGGGATTGGGTGCGGAGAAAGCCAGGCGCTTGGTTTGCGTGGTAGCAGGGCAGGCCATGCGGAGTCCAGTCGTACGGCACACTCATCCGACGACCATAGCGACGTACACCCGGGTCGCGGATCCACCAAGAGCGTGCTGATGTTGTTGTCTGCCAACGTCTAACTGTCGACCTGCTGACCTGAGCCGAGACCCCCGATGCTCCGCATCCCTTCCGGCGGCGTCAGGTCATGCTTTCACCATTGCAGGTCCTGCCCCGGGTATCCGAACTGGGACACCACGTCGGTCGCGATCGCCCGGGCGATCGCGCGCATTTGATCGACGACGTCGGTTCTCGGGGCGACAGTGACCGCTGGTATGAATCGGCGGACGTCTCTGGTCCAGAAGGGCTGGGTAAAGTTACCTCCGTGTCGGTCGGGCGCGATCAAGGCGAAGGGGGACTCGTCAGATCGCAGCAGGTCCACGCGTAGCAACGTATGCCCGGTGAATCCACTCGCTTCAGCGGTGGACTGGACAAGCGCTACGAGGTCGACGGCGAACCCGGTGACCATGTAGTCAGGCACGCAGCACTTGCCCTTGATGGAATCGCGGTACCAGCCGTCGAGTCGCGTGGCCAGGACGGTGCTCCCGTCGTGGTGTAGTTCGATGTGGACCTGATCGCTCAAGCCTTCCGGGGTGCGGTTTGTCTGTGTTGCAGCCACCCATCGGCGAAGTCCCACCCTGGGGTTCAACGCGTTGTTGTCCAGGGCGCGGATGACTTCGGCGCGGCGGTTGCTGGCAGGTGCGATGTTCACGCCGAGTTGCAATGCGTGTTGCAGTGTGGCGACTGTAGCGTCGCGGTCTGGCGCTGGTGTGGTCGACGGGACGGGGACGCTGGGATGTGCCGCACCGACCAGCCAGCAGCCGCTGTGCACGTCGACCTGATCGGCGACATGGTCGATCAACTCGGCCAGGCGGGTTTCCTGGGAGGCTTGCCGGGCGAAGCGTTCCCGGTAGGCGCGGTCGAGGTCGAATTCGCGCATCCAGAACGTCTGCGTGCCGACCCGGTACGGGAAGCCAAGGGTGTTGTCCTTGCCGATGCCGTGTGGTGCGTCCGGGCTTTCCGGCACGCTGATCACCAGGAAACCCTGGCTGGCCGATCCTGGTTGGGGTAGGGCGAGGAATTCCACACCGCTGACCATGGGGTTGATGCGGGTGCTGAGCCACGCCCGGATCCGGCGCTGTTCGCCTTCGGCCAGGCTCACTGGCATCGCTGTGGCCGCGCGGCCGGTCGAGCGCTCCTCGGCCACCCCGTACACCAGCAGACCGCCTCGGCTGTTAGCGAACGCGGCGACGTCTTTGGCTGTTTCATCGCCGTCGGTGGACAGTTCCCGCTTCCAGTCCAGGCGTTCGTCTTCCGCTACTTTGTCGTCGATCGCCTTCAGTACCAGGTCATAGTCAAGCGTGCCGGTCACCCCGAGGGCGGCGTGGATGCTGGAGAAGCGGACGGTCATGCGGGCCAGCCTACGATCAGCCACCAGCCAATATCGGGCCGCGCCCGTGGCCGGGTGCACTCCGGTTCACTACATGTGGCGTGCGACCTTTGAGGGCTGAGATCAGTAGGGCAGCGGTGAGCGCGGGGGCGAGGACCAGCTCGGGATAACGTCGAGCTGGACGTCAGAGCTGCCGCCAGGCGCAGGTTGCGAGCAGGACCCGGCCGGTGTCGCGGCTGTAGTGGCCCTCCGCAGTCGTGTCAGCTCCCTCCAGGCCGCTCGACCGCGCATTCGACGCCGGCCAGGGATGAGACCAGCGCATCAGAGAGCTGATCTTGATCGGCTTCGGTGAACATGTGCAGACAGTGCATCCAACTGTCACGACTGTGTCCCTGACCGTCGGCCGCTTGTGAGCGGGCGCTGGTGCCGGTGGGCAGGCGCATAACGTGAGCAACGCTCCGCCACCTTGGAGCCATCACCGTTCCTTACGCCTTCCGACAGGACTCTGGTCCCCATGATCCGCCCCGTTGGGCCACTCCTTGTCTCGCACGCGCTGGTCCGCCGCCTGCGGGCTCGGTAGCTCAGGGGGATGGCGGAAAGACACCTTCACTGACTGAGGTACGAACACAACGGCTCAAAACCGGTGTTTACGCTGGTCAGAGCTAGCCCCCAGTCAGGAATCGAACCTGCGGCCTTGAGATTAGAAGTCCTACGCTCTGTCCAACTGAGCTATGGAGGTGTGACGTTCCGTGAACCAGTGATGGACGGTCTGCTTCCCCGGCCGGCACATCAGCGCCCCGTGCCGCACCTGTTTCTGGTGTGTCCTTTGTGGGTGTGGCCGGCGATGTGGCGTGGTGGCCGGTGTCGGGGCGGTGTGTGGCGGGGGAGTGGTTGGCGGGCGGGTAGTTGGGTGGGTACGCGGGTTGGTACGAGTTGGGGGATGGGTGCTGGTGATGGTGTGGTGGGTGGGTTGTTGGTGATGGTGGTGGGGTGTCCTGGTGTGGTGTGGACGAGGTTTTCGTGGGCGAGTTGGGTGATGGCGCGGTGGATGGTGCTGGGGGCGACGTGGTAGTGGGTGGCGAGGGTGTGGAGGTTGGGTAGGTGGGTTGTGGGTGGGTAGGTGTGGTTGGTGATGGCGGTGCGTAGGTCGTTGGCGATGGCCTGATGCGGGCTGGTGGAGGTGGGTGTGGGTGTGGGTGGTTGGGGTGTGACGGTGAGACGCAGTGGGAGGCGGTTGGTGAGGAGGGTGCTGGCGCGTTGGTCGGCTTCGTTGATCCAGGCGGTGTAGGAGTTGAGGGTCATGGCGCTGTCGGAGTGGCCGAGTCGGCTGGCGACGGTGCGGAGGTCGACGCCGGCGAGGATGAGTTCGGTGGCGTGGTAGTGGCGGAGTTTGTGCAGTGTGGTGTGGATTCCCAGCCGGGTGGTGTGTCGGCGGAAGAGTTGGCTGAGGGTGTTTGGTGCGATGCAGGTTGATCCGTCGGGTGTGTGTGAGAACAGGAAGGCGTTGGGGGCGCTGGTGATCCTGCGGGCGGCGGCTTGGTGGCGGCGGTGGTTGAGGTAGGCGGCGAGGAGGTTGGTGGTGTCGGGGTCGAGGACGATGTGGCGGTGTTGGTGCAGTTTGGTGTCTTTCTCGATGAGGTTGGGGCCGTCGTGGGCGATGCTGGTGTGGATGTGCAGGACGCGACGGTGGGGGTCGAAGTCGTTCCAGCGTAGGGCGCACAGTTCGCCGCGGCGGGCGCCGGTGGTGATGGCGGTCCAGGCCAGGACGCCGAGGAGTGGGTCGGGTTCGGCCCAGAAGTGGGTGAGGACGCGGGCGACGTCGGCGGGGTGGGGTGGTCGTGGGTGGGGTCGTGGTTTGGCGGGTGGTTTGGCCAAGGTGGTGGGGCTGGTGGTGATCCATCCCCAGCGTTGGGCGGATCGGTAGGCGCCGCTGATGAGGTAGTGGACCTTGCGGATGCTCGCGGCGGACAGTGGCCGGCATTCGTGTCCTGGGCCGATATGTTTGTGCTGCTCGAGTGTGGTGGCGCGTGGGGATAGTGGGGTGCAGTGGGCGCGGCAGCGGGCGAGGGTGGCGTAGAGCGCGTCGAGTGTTTCGGCGGTGATCGTGTGGATGCAGAGGTGGCCGATCAACGGTGCGATGTGGGTGCGGTGCGATCCTTGGTAACCGGCTTTGGTGGTGACCGCGACGGGCAGCTTGGCGATGTGTTCGTTGATCAGTTCAGTGAGGGTGGCGGTGGTCTGGAGCTGGTGTTGCTGGTCGATGCGGTCGATGAATTGCTGGAGAACGCGCTGTGCCTGGTGTTCGGCGGTGGGGCCGGCGGGGATGGTGTCGGTCAGGTAGTGGGGTTTGTGGGTGATGGGGTCGGTTCCGGAGTAGATGCGTACGCGTAGTGATCCGCTGGGCAGGGTGCCGATGTGGCCGCGGCGACGGGACCTATGGGCACGTTTGCGGGGACGGGTGGTTGATTTCATGGCGCATTTCCATTCCGATTGCGCGCGAATCACCCGAGTACGTGATGGGTTGGTGACATCGACCGCTCGTGTCACGGGCACCCGCGCGGCGTCTACTGTGGACTTAACGCTGCGGGTGACGGTGGTCGTGGCGGCTGGTGTTCGAGGTGTGACGACATCTCTTGGACGTCGCGTGACACGGTGCCTCGCCGCCGCTCATGGGCAGGCGCGGCGAGCGTCCGCGCTGGTAGATGGCTTGCGAGAGGAGCGTGACTGGTTGTTCGAGTGCGCTCGGCCTCGTGTCACGCCGTGCTGTGACTGGGCCGGCTCCCGGACGTGGCCTGGCCGAGCTGTTTTGCCAGCTCCGGAACTGTGTCCACGCCATCCTTCGACGGGCTGGACACGTGCGGTCGGTCAGCATGTCCCTCGTATGCGGGCGGCTGGCGTAATCGCTCCAGACCGCACTTACACCACATCTCATGTCACACGACCCTTTTCAAGATCGCTGACAGACGCCATACTGCCTGGTCAGACTAGGTGCCCCCGGCAGGAATCGAACCTGCGACACACGGTTTAGGAAACCGTTGCTCTATCCCCTGAGCTACGAGGGCGTCGGGTCAGATCATACGGGGTCGGTCGGTCCGGAGGGCGGCAACCTCGGGTAACGGGTCGCGGTGGGCTGGGTGCCGCCGGCCCAGCGCGGGGCCGGCGGCACAGGCAGGGGATCAGTAGGAGTAGGTCTCGAACTCGTACAGGGAGTAGCCGTAGCGGGTGCCGCGCTGGGTTCCGGTCATTCGGACGTAACGGGCGGATGTTGTCGGGAAGGTGACTGTGTTGGTTCCGCCGGTGGCGGTGGTGGTGGCGTAGGCCTGTTGCCAGGTTGTGCCGTCGGTGGAGACGTCGATGTGGTAGCCGGTGGCGTAGGCGGTTTCCCAGGTCAGCACTACGCGGGCGACTGGGCGGGCGGTGCCGAGGTCGACTGTGATCGACTGGTTGTCCGACCAGTCGCTGGCCCAGCGGGTTGTGGGGTTTCCGTCGACCGCGTTGGCGGCTGGGTAGGAGACGAAGATGTTGTGTTCGTAGCTGGTCGCTGTCGCTGTTCGGCCGGATGACAGGTTCGCTGTCGATTGGCCTCGGCGGGCTGGGTATTCCACGACCTGCTGGAATGTCGGGCGGTTCTGCCAGGTGATCTTGTCCTGGGTGATGCCGCCAAGGGGTGACTGGATGATCGAGTCCGCGCACCACTGGTCGCCCGCGGCGCAGTTCCCGTCACCTGGGTACACCTGGTTGGCGGGGGCGGCCGCGGCTTGGGCCAATGTCGTCAGCAGTGCCTGGCGGCAGCCGGCGAGGGTTCCGCCGCCGCAGAACTTCGAGCCCAACGCACCGGAAACCTGGTCGCCGAGCACCGACTTGATGTCCTTGCGCACGTAGCCCCACCAGCCGGACTGGAACGACGACCCCTTGTGGGGCTGGCCGACGTGGAAGTCCGGGGTGCCGTTCTGGAAACCCGAGGGGGACTCGTTGATCTCCAGGTTGTTCGTCAGGGCGTTGTACACCGTGTCGCCGAGGCCGGGTTGGAACTCGGCTTTCACCAGCAACGGCCACCAGGCGTCGAGGGTCCTGATCGCGTCCGCGTCGGCGTAGGTGTGGCTGCTCTGCGCGGTTTCCTTGCGCAAGCCGCCGTGCGACAGCCATGTTTGCAACGACGCCACGGCCGTGGCCTGCGCTGGGTCGGTCACTGGTTGGCTGTTGATGACCCGAAGCAGGTCAGGCAGATTGCGTTCGGCGCGCAGGTCCGCGAGGGCCGCGTCCGCCATTGCCTGCGTCAGGTTTACGCGGGTGACCTTGGTGCCACTGGTCAGCAGCTTCTTCACCCGCGCGTCCAACAGGTCGACTCTGTGCACCGCGCTCTTGTCGTAGCCGGGCGCCGCGTAGTCACGTGCCTGCGCGTTGTTCCAGCTGACGAAGTAGTCCTGGTTGATCGCCTGCGGGTGCTGGGCGAACGGGGTGTACTGGGCGCTGTTGGAGGTGGGGTCCCAGCCGTTCCACTCGTTGGCCGGGTCCGCCTTGATCGGCATGTTCGGGTCCACAGTCGCCTTGCGCGACGGGTTGGCGCCCGAGTTGAAGTACGCCGTGTCCCGTGAGTCCACATAGAACCAGTTGAACGTGTAGTTCACGTCCATGGCCGCGCGCTGGAAGTCCTGCGCGGAATGGATGAGGTCCGGGTCGTTGAACTCCTGGAACCCGATGATCGAGTCGATCTCGTGCTTGTACGTCGACCGCAGGCTCGCGTAGGCGACCGGTTTCCCGCCGACCGTCGCCCGCGAGATGATCGGCCCGTAGGCGGTCTTGAAACTCACCAGGCGGTACGAGCCCGCCGCGGTCCCGTCCGCGACTGTCGGTTTCCAACTGTTCTTACGCTCCAGTGTCTGGATCGGCACACATTGGCCATGCAGCATGTAGAACGCGGAGTCCTTCGTCACCGGCTTGCCGGTGGGGTCGCACAGGTCGACGGCGAATGTGTCGATGATGTCCTGTGCGGACGTGGTCGCGCTCCATGAGTAGTCCTGACCACGGCCGAGCAGCACGTAGAAGCTGATCCCGGCGAACGAAGCGCCGCGGGCGCTGATCCCGGGGCCTTGAAGTTCTTGTAGGACAAGCAGTTGCGGCGCGAAGTAGCCGGTCTGCGGACCGAACACGGCCACCGGGTGCCCACTGGCCGTGTACTGGCCGGACACGACTAGGGCGTTGGACATGCCGTGCTTGTCGCTCACCAGGTCACCGGGCAGCACGCCGTTGTCGAACATGCCCTGCGCGGCTTCCTGGCCGGCGGGAGCCGCGACCTTCACCGGTGCCGCGGACGGGTTCGCCGCCGAGCCGGTCTGGTCGAACACGAGCTGCTGCGGAGTCACCGAACCCTTGTCCGGCATGGCCACGCCGGACGGGTTGGCGGGCGCCTGGCCGTACGGGAAGCTCTGGCCGTTGTGCAAAGTCAGCGTGGTCTCCGGGTCGTTCTGCGCCCGGAACGCCTGCCATTGCCGTTCACCCTCGGCCATGCCGTAGCGCTCCTGGAACGCCATGCGCGTGATCGCGGACTCGACTTCCCCGCCGCCACCGCCGCCGAACTGCGCGCCCACGACAGAGGCGAGGACCACCAGGTCAGGCAAGGTGAACGGCTCGATCGAACCGGCGTTGGTGATCGCGTCGACGTGTCCGGTGAGGACGTACTCACCCGGGAAGTACCGGCCGTTGTACGACTGGGTGACATACGCGTTCACACCGTCCAAATACGACTTCGCGTCGGCCAACGCCTGTGCGCCGCGCGGGCTGGCCGCCGCCGCCCGGTCGATCTGGGCCTGCAACTCCTGCTCGTCGTACGGCGCGGACCGGAAGAAGTCCTGTTCGAGCTGGCGGTTCGCGGGTGCGCCACCGGCGAACGGGGTCAACTGGCCGCGGCCGACCCGGCGGAACAGGTCCATCAGCCACAATCTGTCCTGCGCGGTGGCGTATCCGGCGCCGAACTCGGTGCCTGAGCGGGTGGTGCCGGTGATGTGGGGAACACCCAACTTCTTGTCGCGCACGATGGTCACGTCAGCGCGCGGCCTGATGGTGCTCTCCACCTGGTCCGACGGCACGCCGAAAGAGGAGTCGTTGTAGAACTGGCCGATCTTGTCGGTGGTCAGGCCGGAATAGCCGGCCGGCAGGCTGTCGTACTTGCCCAGTTGGTCGGCGGCGTGTGCCGGCCGGGTGCCGAACACCTTGTGCGCCAGGATGTCGGCCAATGTCGCGTTGCCGTTCTGGCCCGGCGGCAGGATGTCGTTGCACTGGCCCAGGCAGTAGTCGTTGGTGACGGGGGCGGCCAGCGCCGGAGCGGCCGCGACGAGGCCGGCGGTGGCCGTCGCCACGGCGGTTAGTGCGGCGAGTAAGCGTCCGCGCATTGCAGGGCTCCTCTCAGGGAGGTGACGAAGAGCACGTTACCGCCAAGTAACGTCATTGCGAAAGAGTCTCATGTTTAACGGTGTGCAACGGGCTCCGCCCCCTGAGTAGACAAATGTGACCCGTTGGTGGTTGACGATCAGCCCATTGGGTGAGAAAAAGGGCCATTGGACTCCGTCCGCCCTGGCCGTACCACGGGACGGAACCCAAACAGGGAGGCGCCAAAGGTGATCAAGGTGATGCTGGCCGACGACGAGGACCTCGTTCGTTCCGGCCTTCGAACCATCCTGACAAGCGCGGGGGACATCGAGGTGGTCGCCGAGTGCGACGACGGCCTGCACGTGGCCGACCTCGCCAGACAGCACCGGCCGCACGTGGTCATGCTGGACATCCGGATGCGCTCGGCGGACGGCCTGTTCGCGCTGCGTCGGCTGCGTGCCCTGCCTGAACCCCCCAAGGTCGCCATGCTGACCACGTTCGACGTGGACGAGTACGTCACCGAGGCCCTGCGCATCGGCGCCAGCGGGTTCCTGCTCAAGGACACCGAACCCGCTGTGCTCGTGCGTGCGGTCCGTGACCTCGCCGCCGGCGGCGCCGTGCTCGACCCGGGAGTCGCGGCGCGGGTGCTCTCGTCGGTCGCGGACGGTGAACGCGCCGCGGAACCCGCGCGGCGGTTGCTCGCGTCGCTTTCGGAGCGTGAACGGGAGGTCGTCGGCCTGATCGGCCAGGGCCTGTCGAACGCCGAGATCGGCAGCGCACTGCACCTGTCCGAAGCCACCGTGAAGGGCTACGTCTCCGCCGTGCTCGGCAAGATCGGCGCGGTGAACCGGGTACAGGCGGCGCTGGTCGCCTACCGGGGCGGGCTCATCGCCTGATCGAGGTCGGGCCATTCGACACGGTTCCGGCCGTTGCGTTTGGCCAGGTACAACGCGGTGTCCGCGGCGGCGAACAGATGCTCGAGGCTGCCGCGGCCACTGGCCACACCGATGCTGACGGTGGGCCGGCGGGCCGCGCCGAGGCGGGAACGCCAGTCGTGCCCGTCGACCGCCGCGCGGATCCGTTCGGCCACCACCGGCCCGAGCTGCCCGTCCCCGACGAGCAGGATGATGAACTCGTCGCCAGCCCACCGGGCCACCAGGTCGTTGGCCCGGCACTCGCCGCGCAGCAACTCGGCGATCTCCCGCAGCGCGCTGTCCCCGACGGCGTGTCCGGCGTCGTCGTTGATCTCCTTGAACCAGTCCACGTCGATGAGCACGAGCCACGGTGTGAGCCCGGCGGTCCCCGCGTTGGCCAACACCTTCGGCGCCGTGTGTTCGAGCCCCAGACGGTTCGTCAGGCCGGTCAACGGGTCCCGTACGGCCGCCTCCTGCGCCGCGGTCGCGAGCCGTTGCGCCTGAATCGCCAAACGGCGTTGCTCAAGCGCCTGACGAAGACCTTCCTGCATCATCGACATGGCCGTTTGCCGCGCGCTCACGTTACGGCGCAACGCCGTCGCCTCACCCGCGTAGTCGTCCAACGCCGCGCAGATATCCGCCAGATCCGTCGAGAACCTGGTCAGCAGGGAGATGTCGTTGATCATCTCGGCCTGTCGGACCGCGTTGGCCGCGAATGTCCGGGCCTCCACCAGCGCGTCCTGGCGGCGGCGGACGCTGGACAGCACCCAGTTACCCACCGCTGTCGTCCACCTGTCGCCCGCGGCCAGGCCGGCCTCCAGCGTCTGCAGCGCGACCTTCTCGCCCGCGTCGATCTCGCCGCACCCGACGAGCGCGGCACCGTACGCCCCCAACAACCCCAGCCGTACCGACTCATGGGTACGCAGGGTGAGTCCCTCGGCGAGGAGTTCCCGGGACTCGGCGAACATCGGACCCGCGGCCGCCGCCGAGCCGTTGACCGCCTCGAAGTTGATCGTGCCGCCCAGCCGCTGCAACGCGACCGCCAGTTCGGCCTCGTCGCCGGACTCCCGCGCGGCCTGTACGGCCGCTCGCAGCAACGTCATCGCCGCCTGGTGATGCCCGATGCCGGTCAGCAGGTACCCCAGGAGGCTCATGGCCATCACGGCGCGTGCACCCGCCGGGTGCTCGCTGTCGATGTCCGTCCAGCCCTCGGCGGCCAGTTCCAGGGCGAGCGGGATCCGCCGCAGCCGCCACGCGGTCACCGCCCGGCCGGTCAGGATCGCCGCCCGGGACCATTGGTCCAGGTCGACGGGCAGTGTGTTCAGCGACTCGTCGAACCGCGTGCCGGCGTCCGCGGACCGGTCGGTGTTCAGCAGCTCGCGGATCTCCCGGTCGGCCCGGATTATCTCGCCGGCTCTGTCCTGCTCGTCCTGGTCCAACCCGACCTCAGCAACTACTCAGCCCCTCGGAGCGCCCCGACTGGCAAGGTTACCCGCGTGCGAACGTCGACTGGCCGATGGCGGACCAATGCGTTGATCTATAACTCTTTCGGGCTAATCATGTGACCTGATCACGGTTTCAGTGTGATCCACAGTGGACGGCCGGTCACGTGCGCGGATCAGCCCTGGGCGGTGCCGTCCGGGGACGGTCGCCACTGTGCGAACGGGCGGTCCAATGTCCACGTGTTCCCGGTGAGACTCAACGTTCTTGTCTCGCATTGTCCCGGATTGGACAGTGACTCGAACAGGTCCACGCTCCAGGAGAAGACCCGGCGGCACAGCAGGCGCATCGTCAACCCGTGCGTGACAAGCAGAACGGTGTCCGGATGCGCACTGTCCGAACGCATAGTGTCACGCAACTCCGCGATGAACGCGGCCACGCGGTCGTCCACATCGGCGCCTGACTCGCCATGGGCGAGCCGGTAGAAGAAATGTCCGAACTCGTGCCGTTTGAGCTTCTGAATCTCCTGTTCGACCGGATCCTGCAGATTGCCCCAGTCCTGTTCACGCAGCCGGGGCTCGGCGACCTTGCGCTCCACCAGGTCGTCGAGCCCCAGCAGGTCGAACGTGCGTTGAGTTCGGACATACGGGCTCACGTACACCGCGACCGGCTCCGGACCGAGCAGCTCGCGCACCCGGGGACCCGCGGCGCGCGACTGCTCCTCGCCAAGGACGGTCAACGGCAGGGCGTGGTCGGGAATCCGGCAGTACGCCAGCTCGTCGACGTTTCCCAGGCTCTCCGCGTGCCGCAGCAGAATGATCCGCACCGGTTCATCGTGCCGTCACCCGTGATAGCCCGCCCTAGTGAGGAGGGTCACGGCAGCCTTGCCACCCACCACCGAGGCGGGCACCGACCGTGGCACGGCGCGGCTGCCCGAGCCCGTCCGGACACCCAGGGCCTTGCCGACCTGGTTGGCCATGCCGACCATGCCGGACTTGAACGGGTGGTAGGCGATGGCCGCGAACAGGTTCGTGTCCTTGCCCTGGATCCACGCGTTCCGGCCGGCACACGCGTCGTGACCCAGTGACGCCGGGTACATGTCGACGAACGTCGTGGCGCCGTCGTTGGCCGCGGCCTTGGCGAGCGCCGTGTTCAGCGCCACCTCGACCCCGTCCAGCCACTTCAGGTCACCGTCGGCGAACGGCAGCACGTCGGGACACGTGCCGGACGCCGGGGCGATCCTGGGGTAGCCGACCAGCACGACCTTCGCGTTCGGCGACCGCTGGTGCACGCCGGCCAACACCGCCTGGACCCGGTCACCGGTCATGGCGACCTTCGCCTTCATGGTGTCCACGCCGTTGACCGTGAAATGGGCCTGGCAGGGCGTCCCGGTCGGGTCGGACGCCCGCAGGTCGGGGCACGTGCTGGTCAGGTCGCCGACCACGCCGAAGTCGTTGCCGCCGATGCCGACAGTCACCAGGTCGGTGTCCGCCCGCAGGTAGCTGAACTGTGCCCGGTGCGTGCCGATCGGGATCGGCGGCACCTGGGCCTGCGTCATGTTCGTGGTGTCCGCGCCGCCGCAGCTGCCGTCGGTGTACGAACGGAGACCCAGGTTGTCGGCGAGCAGCGCCGGGTAGTTGTTGGTCGACGTGAAGCAGGTCAGCCGGTCCAGCCGAGGCCACGGAATGCCGGGACCGGAGGTGTAGGAGTCGCCGAGCGCGACGTATCTCTCGTACTGCGGGGCGGCCGTGGCTACCGCGGTTCCGGTCAGGAACAGGACAAGGACGGCCATGATCACGCGCAGTGTGTTCACCGTCACACTCCAACACCGGCGTGGGTGATTGTCCAGGTCAGTCCCCCGATCAGAGCTATTTAGACTGACCACTCATGCTGCTCGTGGTGCTCGACTTGGTGGGTATCGCCGTGTTCGCGGCGTCCGGCGCGCTGGGTGGGGTACGGGCGCGGTTGGACACCTTCGGGGTGGTCGTGCTGGGGATGACGACCGCGTTGGGCGGCGGGATCATCCGGGACGTGCTGCTCGGCGTCCATCCGCCGGCCACGCTGCGCGACTGGCGCTACCTGCTCGTGCCGATCGTGACCTCGCTCGTGGTGTTCTGGTTCCACCCGCAGGTTGCGAAGTTGCGTAGGGCGGTGTTGCTGGCCGACGCCGTGGGGCTCGGACTGTTCACCGTCTCGGGCACGGCGACCGCGCTGGCCCATGGCGTTCCTACGTACACGGCGTGCCTGATCGGTATGACCGCCGGTATCGGCGGCGGCGCTCTACGCGACGTGCTGTTGCGTGAGATCCCCATGGTCCTGCGCAAGGAGATCTACGCGCTCGCCGCGTTGGCCGGCGCGGGGGTCGTGGTGCTGGGCGCGCAGCTGGGATGGCCGGACAATCCGGTCGCGGTCGTGGCCGCGGCGATCACCGTGACGATCCGGTTGGTCGCGCTGTGGCGTCGCTGGAACGCGCCGGTCGCGCGAGGTGTGAGCGGTTGATTGGGCGTTTCTCAGGCGCATCTCAGACCGAAAGGGAACACTGCCCTTATGCGCATTCTGGTAGTGGACGACGACAGGGCCGTTCGCGAGTCCCTCCGCCGGTCGCTGCAGTTCAACGGTTACCAGGTGGAGGTCGCCAGCGACGGCCAACAGGCGCTCGACACGATCGTCGGCAGCCGGCCGGACGCGATGGTGCTCGACGTGATGATGCCGCGGCTGGACGGGCTCCAGGTGTGCCGGCAGCTCCGCAGCACCGGCGACGACCTGCCGATCCTCGTGCTGACCGCGCGGGACCTGGTGTCCGATCGGGTGGCCGGTCTGGACGCCGGTGCCGACGACTACCTGCCCAAGCCGTTCGCCCTGGAGGAGCTGCTGGCCCGGCTGCGGGCCCTGCTGCGGCGAACCGCGGCCGAGAAGGCGGCCGTGGACAAGGCCGAGCCGATGCTGAAGTTCGCCGATCTGGAGCTCGACCCGGGCACCCGGGACGTGCGCCGTGGCGACCGTTCGATCAGCCTGACCCGGACCGAGTTCTCCCTGCTGGAGCTGTTGCTGACGCACCCGAAGCAGGTGCTGACCCGCAGCCGCATCCTGGAGGAGGTCTGGGGCTACGACTTCCCGACCTCCGGCAACGCCCTTGAGGTGTACGTCGGCTACCTGCGACGCAAGACCGAGGCGGCGGGTGAGCCGCGGTTGATCCACACTGTGCGCGGCGTCGGGTACGTGTTGCGGGAGACCCCGCCGTGATCCTTGCGCCTCAGCACGAACCCAGGCGCCAACGGATTTCGCTTCGAACACGAGTATCGCTGCTGGCCGCGATGTGTGTGGCCGGGACGGTCGCGCTCGTCTCGTTGGGCGCCTACATGACCGTGTCGAACAACCTGTACAACGGCCTGAACCAGAACCTCAAGGACCGCGCGGCGGCCGCGTTGAGCGCGACCGGCGCCGCGTCGAACAACATCCCGCTGCCGGCGCTCGCGGCGGGGTTGAGTGACATCAGGTTCGCGCTGATCGACGAGGACGGCAAGTACTACATCGAGGTGGGCCGGCCGTCGATCACCGCGCAGGAGCGGAGCGTCGCGGCGGGCAAGAAGTTCGACGGTTTCCGGGACGACGGCCCCACGGGCAGCCGCATCTACGCGGTCCACGTCCAACTGAGCACAGGGTCGTCCGGCGCCCTGGTGCTGTCGCTGCCGTTGCAGCCCACCAAGGCACTGTTGTCGCAGCTGGCGCTCGTGCTGGTGCTGATCAGTGCCGCTGGCGTTGTCGTGGCCGCGCTGGCAGGGACGGCCGTGGCGCGCACCGGGCTGATCCCGGTGGAACGGCTGACCCGCGCGACCGCCCGCGTCGCCAGGACCGGTGACCTGCGGCCGATCCCGGTCACCGGCGACGACGAGCTGGCCGGCCTGACCCAGAACTTCAACGTCATGCTCGCCGCGGTCTCGGAAGCCCGCGACCGGCAGCGGAACCTGGTCGCGGACGCCGGGCACGAGCTGCGGACGCCGCTGACCTCCTTGCGTACCAACCTCGAACTGATGATGGCGTCCGAGGCGCCGGGCGCGCCGAACCTGTCCGATCAGGACAAGGCCGAGATCCAGGGTGACCTGCGGGCCCAGTTGGACGAGCTGACCCAGCTGATCGGCGACCTGGTCGAACTGGCCCGCGAGGAGGCGGCGCACGCGGTCTGGGAGCCGGTCGAGATGGTCGAGGTGGTCGAGCAGGCGCTGGACCGGGCGCGTCGACGCGCCGGGGACATCCAGTTCGACGTGTCGCTGCAGCCGTGGCGGCTGATCGGGGACGCGCCCGCGCTGGAACGCGCCGTGCTGAACCTGCTGGACAACGCGGTCAAGTTCAGCCCGTCCGGGAGCACGGTCCAGGTCCGGCTGGGTTCGGCCGGCGACGGGTTCGCCGTGCTGGAGGTCGCCGACCAGGGGCCGGGGATCGCCCCGGAGGACCTGCCGCGGGTGTTCGACCGGTTCTACCGGTCCCAGGAGGCCCGGACGCTGCCCGGATCCGGCCTTGGGCTGGCGATCGTGCAGCAGGCGGCGCTGCGGCACGGCGGCGAGGTGTGGGCCGGTCGCGCGCCGGCGGGCGGGGCGCTGTTCACCCTGCGTCTGCCCGGGATGCCCGGCTGACACCGGGCCCGACGTTTCGGGCAAATCGAAATTGTCGGTGGTTGGGTGCAGTATGTCCGCAGGAGAGCGACTCCTGGGGAGACGAAATGGCACAAGCGATAGTCGCGGAGGGACTGGTCAAGCGATATGGCCAGGTCACCGCCCTGAACGGCCTCGATCTGGTGGTCGAGGAAGGCACTGTGATGGCCTTGCTCGGCCCGAACGGCGCCGGCAAGACGACGGCGGTCCGGGTCTTCACCACGTTGCTGCCACCGGACGGCGGCAAGGCGACCGTGGCCGGGCTGGACGTGGTCCGGGACGCGCGACGGCTGAGAACGTCCATCGGCGTGTCCGGGCAGTACGCCGCGGTGGACGAGTACCTGACCGGGTTCGAGAACCTGGACATGGTCGGCCGGCTCTACCACCTCGGTGCCAAGCGCAGCCGCGAGCGGGCCAGGGAGCTGCTGCGGCAGTTCGACCTGGTCGAAGCCGGCGACCGGCCGGTGAAGGGGTACTCCGGCGGGATGCGCCGCCGCCTCGACCTGGCCGGCGCGCTGGTGGGCAACGCCCCGGTGCTGTTCCTGGACGAGCCGACCACCGGGCTGGACCCACGGGCCCGGTTCGGGCTGTGGGACGTGGTCGAAGGGCTGGTCGCGAGCGGAACCACGCTCCTGCTGACAACGCAGTACATGGAGGAGGCCGAGCGGCTGGCGGACCTGATCGCGGTGATCGACCACGGCCACGTGATCGCCCTGGGCACCGCCGACGAACTGAAGGACCAGGTGGGTGGCGAGCGGCTCGAACTGGTCCTGAGTGACGTGGCGGACCTGGAGACGGCCAAGTCGGCGCTCGGCCGGGTCGCGGTTGGTGAGATCCAGTTGGACCCGGGCTCCCGCCGGGTGATCGTGCCGGTCAGCGGTGGGTCGGCGGCGCTGGTCGACGCGTTGACCCGGCTGTCGGAGGAGTCGGTGAAGGTGCTCGACGTCGGGTTGCGCCGGCCCACCCTGGACGACGTCTTCCTGGCGCTGACCGGGCATGAGGCCGAGGAGGGGGACAAGTGACGAGAGTCGAGGGCTTTCTACCGGCTTGGTGGGACGTGAGGACCCCGGCGGCGACTGCGGGCCGACTACGCCGGCAGGCCATGGGTTTCTCGGTTCGTTCCGCGGAACTCCGTGATGTAGGGGTCTTTATGGCCTGCCGCCGCAGCCAGCTCAAGGCCGCCGCACCCCATGTCCAATCGAACCTCCGTCGTCGGTTCATGCCCGTGCTACCTGCTGGACTTGGCTCCGCTTCCCACGTTCCGGCTGTGTCTACTGTGGATGGTGTGCGATGAGTTCGGTGGCCGTGGCGTTGAGCGACGGGATGACCATTGCCCGGCGCAACCTCATCAAGATCAAACGGGTTCCCGACCTGCTGGTGTTCACCACGTTGTCGCCGATCATGTTCGTGCTGCTGTTCGCGTACGTCTTCGGCAGCTCGATCTCCGTTCCCGGGGTGTCCTACCGCGAGTTCCTGATCGCCGGGATCTTCGTGCAGACCGCCGTGTTCGGTGCCTCGTGGACCGGGGCCGGCCTGGCCGAGGACATCCAGAAAGGGATCATCGACCGGTTCCGGACGCTGCCGATGGCCCGGTCGGCGGTGCTCGTCGGACGGACCACGAGTGACGTCGCGATCAACATGATCAGCTTGGTGGTCATGTCGCTCACCGGCCTGGTCGTGGGGTGGCGGATCCACTCGTCGTTCGGCGAAGCGGCGCTCGGGTTCGCGTTGCTGCTGCTGTTCGCGTACGCGTTGTCGTGGATGATGGCGGTCGTGGGGCTGTGGATCCGCAGTCCGGAGCTGTTCAACAACGCCAGCTTCATCGTGATCTTCCCGCTGACGTTCATCGCGAACACGTTCGTGCCGTCGTCGAACCTGCCCACGCCGCTCAAGGAGATCGCGGAGTGGAACCCGATCTCCGCGATCACCCAGGCGTTGAGAGAGCTGTTCGGCAACACCAACCCGTTGTTACCGGCGCCGGACGCGTGGCCCCTGCGGCACTCGGTGCTGATGAGCCTGGTCTGGACGGCGATCTTCCTGCTGATCTTCGTGCCGTTGGCGATCAGGCGTTACCGCAAGGCGGTGAGTCGCTAGTGTGCCGCGCGGCACACTAGAGCCGCCACTGGTCATCACGCAGGATGTCCACTCGGCCGCCGTCGCGGTGGATGCCGGTGACCGTGACCTCGGGGCCGCCGACCATGAAGTCGGTGTGCACCGCGGAGGAATTCAGCCCAACCGCGTCGAGTTCGGCCGCGGTGAGTTCCGAGGCGCCGGCAACGGCCGGCTTGATGCCGAATCCCCAGGCGAGATGGCAGGTCGCGTTCTCGTCGAGCAGTGTTTCCAGGAAGGTGATGCCAGACTGACCGATCCGCGACGAACCGTCCACCAGTGCGACCTCGCCGAGTTGCGCGGCGCCCCAGTCGGTTGCCAGCTGACCGCGCACGGCGTCGGCGCCAGTGGTGGCGCGCACGTCGCGGACCCGGCCGTCGACGAAGGTCAACTGAAGATCGCGGACCACGGTGCTGCCCAACGCCAGTGGGCGGGTGGAGCGGACTGTTCCGTCGACCCGGCGGTAGTCGGGTGCGGTGAACACCTCCTCGGAGGGCAGGTTCGGCACGAAGAACCGGCCGTCCGTGGCGTGGTGGCCCACGACCTGCCAGTTCGCTTGTGGGATAAGGCCGATGGTCAGGTCGGTGCCCGGTCCGGCGAAGTGCACGGCGTCGAACGCCAACTCGTCGAGCCGGGTCGCTCGGGCGGCGAGTTCGTCGAGACGTGCCCGCCACGCGGCCGCCGGATCGGGCTCGTCCAGCCGCAGGAAGTGCTTGAGGTGCCGCCACAGTCTCGGCATGTCCGGTTCGCCGAACACCCGCTGCGCCCAGGCCGCGCTCGGGTAGGCGACGATCGTCCAGCACACCAGGTTGTCGGCCTGTAGGCGGTACCGCGACACGAGGCCGGGCATCCGGTCGAGTCCGGCACGGTCCGGATCCACATCGGACAGCAGGTCCGGCTCGGCCTCGCCGCGGATGTTGATCAGCACGCCGCGCCGCTCGCCGAGCTCCTGGTTGCGGTGGTCGAGCCACGCGGGCACTTCCGCCAGGGTCGCGGGTTCGGCGTGCCGCGTCCTGGACTGTTTGGCGTGCGGGTCGAAGTACCAGATGTCCACGTACCTCGCGCCGCGGGCGTACGCGCCTTCCGCCAGCGCGCGGGCCAGAGGGGCGTGTTCGATCTCGGCGTTGATCAGCACCAGATCGTCGTCGCCTACCGGCACGCCAACAGTCAGTACGAGGTCGACGTAGGCGATCAGGTCAGAGTCAGAGATCATCGTTCACTCCTTTACCGGTGGGCCAGGCCCGACGACGGACGCCAGCAGGACCGCGGCGGCGGTTGAGATCACCGCGGCGGTCGCGAAGCCGAACCACAGGCCGAACAATTGGTTGACCGCGCCCAGACTCAGCGCGGAGGTCAGGTAGCCGACGTCGAAGAACGCCGTCACCGTGGCCAACACAGAACCTCGTTGTGAGGCAGGCACTGCGTTGATCGCGGTGGTGAGAAACGCCGGCAGGCCAAGGGCTTGGCCGACAGCGAGCAAGGTCGTGCCGCTGACCAGTCCGGGTGGTCGCGGCCACACCACCAGGACGAGCAGTCCTACGGCGGTGAAGACAAGCGAGACGACCCCGGTTCGGCGTGCGCTGAACCGCTCGGTCACTCGATGCCCCAGCACGCGTACACCGAGCAGAACCGCGCCGTAGACGAGGTATTCGACCTGGGCGTCGCGCCCACCGAGTTCAGCCACGTAAAGGGGGATGAACGTGTTGAAGGTGGTGTAGCCCCACACGCTCGCGGCGTAGGCGATGCCTGGCAGCAATCCCGCGCGATGTACCAACGGGACCTTGTCCGCACGGGAGTGGTTGGTGGCTGGCAAGGTGAAGGCGCAGCCCGCTGCGGCGAGCGCGGCGAGGGATGCTGCGATCCAGACCGCCGGAAAACCCCAGTTGGCCCGCAGAACCTCGCCGATCGGAGCGCCAAGCAGCAGTCCGGCGTATACGGCGACGGAGAACCACGTGACTCGCGTCGGCGCACCGTGGTCTTCCGACACGGCCGCTGCAGCGAAGCCGACATAGACGAGCGCTTCGCCGACACCGGCCACCACTCGGCAAACCAGCAGCGCGGGCATCGAGTCGGCAGCGAGCAAACCGAGTGTGGCGATCGCGAGCGTGATCGCGCCTGCGGCAGCGGCGCTTCGAGGCGTGCGCCGATCGACTACGCGTCCGGCGAAGGGGCGCGCCAGGATCGCTGCCACGCTCGGCAAAGCCGCGGCGAGCCCGACCATGCCGAAACTCTGGCCCAGGGGACCGGTGACGTATCGCGGAAGTGTCGGCACCAGCAAACCTATGGACAAGAAGCAGGTGCCGGCCCCAATGAGGACGGTCGACTTCATGTGAGTTCGTACAGAAACGCCGTCAGGCTGACGTGGACACTGCCCTCGGCCCGCGGCGGACCTGCTTTGTCGTGGGCCAGCCGGATCGCGTCGTCGACGAGCGAAACCACCTGCTCCCAGGTTTCCTGCGGCAGCCACACCTCGGCGTCCGCGCTGTGCCGCTGCCGGCTCATCGCCGCCTGCCGGCGACGCAGGTCGGTGAGGGTGGCTTCCAGCAACAGTTGCCGGCTGTCGCCGGAACTGTCGAGGCGGGCCGTGCTGGCCGGGTCGTAGGTGTATCGCCGCTGGGGTTGGCCGCGACCGGGGTTGTCGACGTGGTCGTCCACCCGCCGCAGGAATCCGGCGGCCACCAGCTGGCGCAGGTGATAACTCGCCGAGGCGTGCGCGATGCCCAACTCGTCGGCCACCTCGGTGGCCGACATCGCGGCGCCGGTCACCAGCGACACGATCCGGATCCGCAGCGGGTTGGCCAGTGCCCGAAGCGGAACCACGGACTCATTATCCCAAGACATCTTGGGATAATAGCAAGGCCGTCAGGGAACCAACAGGTTGTTCTCACACGATTCCCAGGGACCGTCCATAACGTGGAAATGTGTCCGGGTTCGGTCGAAGAGCGCTGGTCAGTGGCCTGGTTGTGGCCGCGGTCGTGCTCGCGGCGCCGACTCTCGCGACGTCGGTTACCCCGGCCGACCTCGCGGTGGAGGTGTTGGCGCCGCCGCCGATCCCGGTCACTCCAGGCCCCGCGCCCGAGTACGCGCACAACATGGTGGCGGCCGCGATGAACGCGGTCCCGGACGGCATGACGGTCGGGACGGCCGTGCTCGACCTGACAACGGGTGACCTGGAGACCGACGGTGTCGACCAGTTCTACTCGGCCTCGCTGTCCAAACTCATGCTGGTCGTGGACATGCTGGACCGAAATGTCGACTTGTCCACATCAGACGATCAACTCGTCGCCCGCGCCCTGAGCGTGAGCGACGACAACGCCATGAACGCGTTATGGGAGAAGTTCGACGGCCCGGACGCCATGACCAGGGTCGCCGACTCCCTCAACCTGCCGGACACGGCCACGCCGGACGACGCCAGCCAATGGGGCGAGACCGAGGTGTCCCCGGCCGGTTTCGCCCGGCTGTACCAACACATCCTGACCGAGATGGACCCGGACGACCGGGACCGGATCGTGGGCGACCTCAGTGCCGCCCAACCCACCGCCGCGGACGGCTTCCACCAGTTCTTCGGCCTCCTCGGCCAGCCCGTGGCCGACTACGCCAAACAAGGCTGGATGTACTACGGCAGCAAGCTCTACCTGCACAGCGCCGGCGTCGTCCACGACAACACCGGCGACTACGTCGTCGTCCTGATGTCCGTTCAGCCGGTGACGGCCGTGGCCACCGCCGAAGCGAAGGTCAACACCGTGGCCTCGGCCATGCTCGACGTCCTCGCCGGCGACTCATGATTCGACGAAGTACCGCGGAACCTGTTCGGACAGCAGGCGGCGGGTGGTCTCCAGACCCCATTCGTCCAGCTGGTCAAGGCCGTCGGAGGAACCGCGCAGGCCGCCGAACTGCGACACGTGGGCGGCCCAGTGTTCACGGCGTTCGACGTCCGGGCGGGCGACGAGGCAGTCGGGGTCGTTGATCCAGAAACGGCCGTGCTGGAAGGCCCGGGAGATGCCGTTGAGGGTCGCGCCCCACTGGCCGGGCATGGAGATGTCACCGTCCGCCGGCATGTAGGCCGGCGCGATGTCCGGGCTGACGCGCATCGCGTCCACCAGGCCGATCGACGGCAGTTGAGGCGCTCCGCAGCCGAGCAGGTAGGCGTCCGGGCCGATCGCGTCCCGGATCAGGGCCAGCGCCTCGCGGTAGGCGGTGATCGGGTCGACTTCGGCGTACCGGCGGCCGAACAGCGCGCCCGCGTAGACGAAGTCGATCTTGTGGAAGTCGATGCCCCAGTCGCGGAACGTCCGGTAGACGCCGGCCAGGTACTCGGCGGCGTCCGGGTGTGTGGTGTCCAGTGTGTACAGATCCTGGTTCCAGTTGTGGCCGGCGCTGACCGGTGAGCCGTCGTAGTTGCGCACCAGCCATTCCGGGTGGTCGGCGGCGACCGCGGAGCGTGCGCCGACCAGGAACGGGGCCGTCCAGATGCCGGCCCGGTGGTCCGAGTCGCGGATCCGGGCGAACAGGCCGGGCACGTCGGCGAAGTCCGGGGACGGCACCAGCCAGTCGCCGATCTCCACCTGGTAGCCGTCGTCCACCTGGACCACGTCGATCGGTAACGAGTCCATCAGCGCCAAATTGTCATCCACATTGGACTCGGTGACCTTGGTGAAGTACTGGTACCACGAGCACCAGATGGTCGGTGCCGGCCGGGGCGCGGCCAGTCCCAGCCCGGCGGCCACGTCGTCGGCCCAGCGGGCCAACGCGCCCTGCACCCCGCCAGGGCCGGCGTCGGTCCGGTCGGTGACCTCGCCGCTCGCGGACACCACCGCCCGGGAGTCCACAATGGATACGTCGATGGCGGGCACCGAGGCGGTCGGGTCGGCCGAGGCGATCACGTGCACCGGCCCGCCGTCGCCCGGGTCGACCACCACCAGGCCTTCGCCGCGGTAGACGTCGGGCGCCGGCAGTGACTCCGCCCGCCACGCGCCGATCCGCCGGATGTCGTTGGCCGGCCGGTACGGCAGCGTCCCGGGGGAGTACGACGTGGACGGCGACCACGACTGCCAACCCTGCTCGTGCACCAGGGCGCGGGACGGGTCGATGGGTATCTCGGTGACCGGCCGCACAGCATCAGCCTTTCGTCGATCCAAGGGTGAGACCGCCGACGAACTGCCGTTGCAGCGCGAAGAACACCACGAGACAGGGGACGGCGACCAACAGGGAACCGGCGGCGAGCAGGTTGTAGTCGGTGAAGAACTGGCCTCTCAGGTTCGACAGCGCGGACGTCACCGGCATCTTGTCGCCGGTCTGGATCAGCACGATCGCCCAGAAGAAGTCGTTGTAGATCCAGGTGAACTCGAGCGTGGCCAACGCGCCGATCGCGGGCCGGCACAGCGGCATGATGACCTGCCAGTACTGCCGGAACACCCCGGCGCCGTCCACCCGCGCGGCCTCGGTCAGCTCGGTCGGGATCGTGCGCATGTAGTTGCTGAGCACGAACGTGCAGAACCCGGTCTGGAACGCGATGTGGATCAGGATCAGCCCGAGTTGCGTGTCGAGCAGGGTCTCCTTGTAGTTCAGCCATTCCGGCACCGGGATCAGCCGGTACAGCCGGTACAGCGGGGTGATGATGACCTGCTGCGGCAGGAGGTTGCCGGCGGTGAAGATCATCAACAGCACGAGGTTGAACCGGAAGCTGAACCGGGTCACGCCGAACGCCACGAACGAGCTGAACAGCAGGATGACGATCAGCGCGGGGATGGTGATCTCGAGCGAGTTCAGGAAGTACGTGGGCAGGTCCGCACTCGACCACGCCTTGCCGAAGTTGCTGAGCGTCAGGTCGTGCGGCCAGGAGAAGTAGCCGTTGGTGGCGGTGTCGTCGTACGTGCGCAGCGAGGCGAAGACCGTCCACAGCAGCGGCGCGAGCCAGATCAGGCACACGATGACCAGGAACGTGTGCAACGCGATCCGTGACGCGCGCAGCCGAGCGTGTTTCTTGTGCTTCTGGCCGGTCCCGGCCTGGGACAGGAACGGCCGGTCCAAGGTCGTCGTCACGTTCGATCCTCCCGCCGGAACACCTGGACCAGGTAGGTGATGATGAAGCCGAGCGAGATCACCAGCAGGATCACCGCGAGCGCGGAACCCCAGCCGATCCGGCTGGACTCGCCGATGATGTTGTCGGTGATCAGCACGGACACCAGTTCCAGCCCGTTGCGGCCGCGGTTGATCGCGTACACGATGTCGAACGCCCGCAGCCCTTCGATCACCGTGATCACCAGCACGATCACGTTGATCGGCTTGAGCACCGGGAAGGTGACCCGCCAGAACGTCTGCCAGCCATTGGCGCCGTCCAGCGCGGCGGCCTCCTTCAGCGACGGGTCGAACGACTTCAGGCCGGCCAGGTACAGCAGCATCACGTACCCGGTGTGCTTCCACCCGGCGGCGATCAGCACCGCGTAGATGTTGATGTCCGAGTTGCCGAGCCAGTCGATCGGGTTGGTGTGCTCGATCCCCAGCAGGTTGTTGACCAGGCCCAGGTTCGGCTCGTACATCAGCTGCCAGATGAACCCGACCATGGCCAGCGCCAGCACCACCGGCAGGTACAGGATCGACTGGTAGATCCGGGTGAACTTCAGCTTGCGGTCCAGCAGCACCGCCAGCAGCAGGCCGAAGCTGGTCGGCAGGACCAACAGGAACGCCAGCCAGATGAGGTTGTGCTGGACCGCGGGCCAGAACCGCGGGTACGCGGTGAAGATGTCGACATAGTTCTGGAAGCCGACGAACTTGATGGTGCTCAGGTCGCCGATGCCGTCCCATGAGCTGAACGACAGTACGACCGACGACAACGTGGGTATCCACACGAGCGCGAGGTGCAGGAGCGTGGGAACGCCGACCATCACCAGCAGGACGATCCGGTCACTGCCGGACAGCGCGGTGGCCCGGCGCCGCCTCTTGCGGACGGGCGGCGTCGGGTCGGTGCGTTGCGCGTCTTGAAGGACCGTCATTACTTCTGGAAGTACTGCTTGGCCTGGCTGGCGATCTTCTTCACCAGACCGTCGATGTCGTTGGGGTTCTTGAGGAAGTCGTTGACGCTGTTGATCGCGACCTCGCTGGCGAAGCCCGGGTCGGTGTCGCGGTCCAGGAACTGGGTGATGTGCTTGGCGTCGTTCACGAACTTCACGCACTTCTGCTGAAGCTTGTTGTACGACGACACGTCGGCCTTGCCGCTGGCCGCGATGCTCGTCGGGTCCGACTTGAGGTACGCCTGCTGGGCCTGCGCGCTCGCGATGTACGTCAACAGCTTGTGCGCGTTGTCCTTGTTGCGTGGCTTGGGGGCCATGCAGAAGCCGTCGATCGGGGCCTCGATGGTGTCCTGGCCGTACTGCGAGTTGATCTCCGGGAAGGCGAAGAAGTCCAGGTCGTCGAGCTTGCCGCCGGCGCTGAACTGCTGGCCGATCTGCTGCGAGCCGATCACCATCATGCCGGCGTCGCCCTTGAGCACCGACTGGGCCGCGGTCTGCCAGTCCCGGCCGAGACTGTTGGGCTGGTAGAACTCCAGCAGCCGCTTCCAGTTGTCGAACGTGGCCTTGACCTTGTCGCCGGCCCAGTCCTCCTTGCCGGCCATCAGGTTGACGTGGAAGTCGTACCCGTTGGTGCGGAAGTTGATCTGGTCGAACGTGCCCAGCTGCGGCCAGCCGTTGGACTGCCCGGCGGCCAGCGGCGACAGGCCGTCGCCCTTCATCTTGCCGGCCAGCGTGATGAAGTCGTCGAACGACTTGGGGACGGTGTAGCCCTTCTGCTGGAAGACGCTCGGCCGGTAGAACACCGCCCACGGGTAGGAGTAGAACGGCACGAAGTACTGCTTGCCGTCGTTGCCCGTGGAGGCTTCCTTCTGCGCCGGGGTGTAGTTCGACGCCAGGTCGCCGCTCCACAGGTCGGAGATGTCGCCGACCAGGTTCTTGGACGCGAAGAACCGCAGCCGGAAGCCGGCGAACCAGGACCACACGTCGTCCGGGCCGCCCTGCAGGTAGTTGTTGATCTGCTGCTGGAACGCCTCGTGGTCCTTGGTGTTGATGGTGACCGGGAGCTTGGACGAGTCGGTGAACCCCTTCATCACCTCGGCGAGTGCGCCCTTGGGCACCGCGTCGGAGTAGTTCGAGCCGAGGCTGACCGGGCCGGTGTCGGCGCCGCCACCGCCTGAACCGGAGGAGCCGCAGGCGGCGAGCCCGGGAACGGCCGCCAGGCCCACGGTGGCGAACAGGCCCTTGAGCGCTGCCCTGCGCCCGAACATCGACTCGAACGGAGGAGTCAAGCGGTTCATGTGTCGCTCCAAACCCACGGACTCAAACAAGAGTGCTCACAATCTGGTAGCGCCCGAACGTCCTGTCAAGTCCCGTTACGGACCTGTTAACCCGATCTAGTGACGTCCCGGAGGCCGGTCGTGCGCGCATAATGAGAGGTACGGGCCGGTTCCGGCAGTTCGCGGACCGAACACGCCCGGCCGAACAGGATGTTTGAGTATGTTGTGTTGTCGCCTATGCTCCCCGGCGGGGGACCGGCATGGGCGGGAAGGGGTGCTGTGGTGCTCGCACGGCAGCGGCAGGCGATGATCCTGGACGAGGTCAAGAAGACCGGCGCGGTCCGGGTGAGCGACCTGGTCGACAGGCTGGGTGTCTCGGACATGACCGTGCGCCGGGACCTGGAGGTGCTGGCCCGGCGTGGCCTGGTCGAGAAGGTGTACGGCGGCGCGACCGCGGTGGTGGGCCGCAGCACCGACGAGCCCGGCTTCGAGGCCAAGTCCGTCCAGCAGCTACCGCAGAAGGAGGCCATCTCGGCGCTTGCCGCCGGACTGGTCAAACCGGGCACCGCGATCGGCCTCTCGGCCGGCACGACCACCTGGACCATGGCCCGCTACCTGGCCGACGTGCCCGACCTGACCGTGGTCACCAACTCCATCCGGGTCGCCGACGTCCTGCAACGCAACGAACGCCCGGACCGGACAGTCGTACTGACCGGCGGCGTGCGCACCCCGTCGGACGCCCTGGTCGGCCCGGTCGCCGTGCACACCCTCAGGTCGCTGCACCTGGACATGGTCTTCCTCGGCGTGCACGGGATGGCGTCCGGCCCCGGCTTCACCACACCGAACCTGAACGAGAGCGAGACCAACCGCGCGCTGGTCGAGGCCGGCGGCCGGCTGGTCGTGCTGGCCGACCACACCAAATGGGGCACGGTCGGCATCTCCACCATCGCCGACCTGGAGGACGCCGACGTCCTCGTCACCGACGACGGCCTGAGCCAGGACGGCCGGGAGTTCCTCGCCGAACGGGTCGGCGAGCTGATCATCGCCGATGTGGCCGACGACGGGTTGTCCGGCACCGGAGGGGAAACCGCGTGAGGCGTACCACCGCCAAGCTGGCCGACGGCCGGGAAATCGTTTACTTCGACGACACGCCGGACGCCCCGCCGCGAACCGCGGCCGACACCAGGGACCTGCCGACCCTGCAGAGTAGCTCGGAGATCCGCCGCGACCCGTTGACCGGCGAGTGGGTGGCGATGGCCGCGCACCGGCAGACCAGGACGTACCGGCCGCCCGCCGAGACGTGCCCGCTGTGCCCGAGCGAGCCGGGCCGGCCGACCGAGATCCCCGAGGCCAGCTACGACGTGGTCGTCTTCGAGAACCGGTTCCCGTCGTTCTCGCACGCGGTGCACGACTCCGGCGGCCAAGGACTGTCCACTGTGGACGGTATCGAACTGGTGCCGCGCGCGCCCGGACTCGGCCGCTGCGAGGTGGTCTGCTTCACCTCGGACCACAACAGCTCGTTCGGCCAGCTGACCGTGCCGAGGATCCGTACCGTCGTGGACGTCTGGGCGGACCGAACCGAGGCCATGTCCGCGCTGCCGTACGTCGCGCAGGTGTTCCCGTTCGAGAACCGCGGCGAGGAGATCGGCGTGACGCTGACCCACCCGCACGGTCAGATCTACGGATACCCCTTCATCACACCGCGCACCGAACGGATGCTGGAGATCGCTTCGTCCTATGTGGACAAAAACGGCCGGCCGGTGATGGGGGACGTGCTCGAGGCGGAACGGGTCGCCGGGACGCGCGTGGTCGAGACTTCCGAGCACTGGACGGCGTTCGTGCCCTCGGCGGCCCGCTGGCCGGTGGAAGTGCACGTGGTGCCGCACCGGCAGGTGCCGGACCTGCCGGCGTTGACCTCGGCCGAGCGGGACGACTTCGCCCACCTGTACTCGCGTGTCCTCAAACACCTTGACTCCCTGTACGCACGCCCACTGCCGTACATAGCCGCGTGGCACCAGGCGCCCGTGCGCGAGGGCCGCGACCTCGCATGGCTGCACCTTGAGGTCTTCTCCATCCTGCGGACCAAGGACAAGCTCAAGTACCTGGCCGGCTCGGAGTCCGGCATGGCCGTGTGGATCAACGACGTGACCCCCGAGGCCGTCGCCGAACGCCTGCGCAACGCGTTCACATAAAACTCCCCAGGTTCATCTCAGGCGCTTCTCAGGCACCGGGGGCAAGCTGGTGTCCATGACCGACACGAACCCCGGCGCGCAGCAGCCTGAGAGCGGGCACGCGCCGGGCGGCGGCGAGCCCACGCCGCCCAGCCCGTGGTCCCCGCATGGCCATGGCGCCGTGGAGGAGCCGCAGTACGCCAGTGGCGCCGCCGCGCAACCGCAGGAAGCGCCATACGTTCCCCCGCAGGAGCCGCCGCAGGTGCTGTTCGGTTCGGCTGTCGGTGGACAGCCGCCGCCGTACGTGCCGCCGGCCCACACCCAGACGTATCCGACTCCGCCGCCGTCGACACCCCCGCGCCGCTCCAGCGGCCTTGTGGTGAGGGTCGCCGTGCTCGCGCTGTTGGTCGGTGGTGGCGCGGGAGCTGTCGGCGGCCTTCTGGTGGCCGACCGCAACGCGCGAACCGCCCCGTCCGCCCTGGACACGGCGCCGCCCGCGAAGCAGGCGTCCGCCCCCGCGCCCTCCGGCACGGTCGAGGCGGTCGCCGACAAGCTGCTGCCGAGCGTCGTGCAGTTACGGACCCGCAGCGGCGAAGGATCGGGCTTCGTGATCCGCCAGGACGGCCTGATCGTCACGAACAACCACGTCATCGCCGAGGCCGCGCAGGACGGCGCCAACAATACGTTGAAGGTCAGCTTCCAGGACGGCCAGGTGGTCGACGGGACCGTGCTCGGCCGTGATTCGTCGTCGGACGTCGCGGTCGTGCAGGCCAAGGGCGTCTCCGGGAAGACACCGGTGGCGCTCGGCCGGTCCGACGACCTCAAGACCGGCCAGTCCGTGGTCGCGATCGGCTCGCCGTTCGACCTGTCCGGCACGGTCACGTCCGGCATCGTCAGCTCGCTGCACCGGCCCACCAGCGCGGGCGGCGACGAGACCGGCCAGGCCACGGTCCTGGACGCGATCCAGACCGACGCGGCCATCAACCCGGGCAACTCCGGCGGCCCGCTGGTGAACATGTCCGGCCAGGTGATCGGCATCAACTCGGCGATCTACAGCCCGAACGGCGGCGGTGGCGGCCGCGGCCAGCAGCAGGGCGGCTCGGTCGGGATCGGCTTCGCCATCCCGATCGACCAGGCCCGGCGCACGGCCGACGAGATCGTCAAGACCGGCAAGGCCACCCAGACAGTGCTCGGGGTCTCGGTGCAGACACCGCAGACCGGCACCGCGGGCGCCCAGGTCAGCCAGGTGACCGGCGGCGGCGCGGCGGCACAGGCCGGCATCCAGGTCGGCGACGTCGTGACCAAGATGGACGACCGCCGGATCGACACGTCCGACGCGCTCGTGGCCGCGGTCCGCTCCAAGGCACCTGGCGACAAAGTGACGCTGACCATCGGCAACGGCACCAGAACGGTCCAGGTGACCCTCGGCGGCCAGCCGGCGCCGACAAACTGAGAAACGCTCGGCCGTCGTAGCACGGCCGAGACCAAACTCCGGCCGATCGGGGAGGTCGGGGGAGATGGTGGAACAGGCTGGTGAGTGCTCTGCCCGGGAGCCGGAGCACTCACCGGCCGGACAACCGAAAAGACTCCGGCCCTGTCGGGTGGGCCGGAAACTCGGGCCCGGGTCCTCGGGAACCGGCCCCCGGCTCGTTGCCCCCGAGCCGGAAAGCGGAGCCGCACTTGACAGGTTCACCCCTCACCTGTCGAGTGCGGCTCAGCTATGTTCTTGGGCTTCCTCAGGTGCCGAACTGCCTGGTCGGCGGGTACTGCTTGGTCGGCCGAGTCCGGTCCGGGTCGGGCACCGGGGGCCTGATCTGGGTGCGTTCCGGGTCCGTGCGGGTGGTGCGTTCCGGGTCCGGCGCGGCAACCGGCGGCCGAGCCGGGGTGGGCGGAGGTGTGGTCGCCTGGGTGCGTTCCGGGTCCTCTGGCGCCCCTTGCGGCCGGGCCGGCGGGCCTGCGTTCGACAGTGCCGGAGTGGCCTGGGTGCGCTCCGGGTCCGGCGCCTGGCTCGGTGGGGTGACCTGCGTCCGGTTCGGATCCGGCGGTGCGGCCTGGTTCCGGCTCGGATCCGGTGGGGTGATCTGGGTGCGTTCCGGGTCCTGGGGGCGGTCCGGTGGCGTGATCGTGGTCCGCTCGGGGTCCGTCAGCTTGGTGCGGTCCTGCTCGGGCCCGGTGTTTTTCGGCCCGGTAGTTTTCGGCCCGGTAGTTTTCGGCACCGTCACTTTGGTGCGGTCCAGGGCCTGGATGTCCTCGCGCCGGACGACTTTGGTGATCGGCCCGTCCTCCTGGTGGCCGTTCTTGCTCAGCCAGCCGCCGGTCTGGCGGATCACCGTGTCCAGGGTCGGGCGGTTCGACAGGTCGGGGCCGAGGGCGGCGGCGAGCAGGCGCGAGTGCACGCTCTGGGTCGGCAAGTGGGTGACGCGTTCGGCTTTGGCCGCCGCCATCAGCGCGGCCATCGGGTTGTCCCGGACACCTCGTGGGGGTTCGCCGGTGAGCGCGTAAGAGACCGTCGCGGCGAGCTGCCAGGCGTCCGAGGCGGGGCTGGCGGGGCCGCCCGCGGCGGTCTCCGGGGCGAGGAAGTCGGGGGTGCCGACCATCATCCCGGTCTTGGTCAACGTGGAGTCGCCCTTGGAGCGGGCGATGCCGAAGTCGATCAGGTGGGGCATGCCGGACGGGTCGATCATGATGTTCGACGGCTTGATGTCGCGGTGCAGCACGCCCTTGGCGTGCGCCGCGGACAGTGCGCCGGCGATGGTCACCCACAGCCGTGCGGTGGCGACGTCGTCCAGGGGCCCTGAATCGTGCACGATGTCCGCGAGGGCCATGCCCTCGATGTACTCCATGACGATGCCGAGGCCGTCCTCGTCTTCGACGATGTCGTACACGCGCACGCAGTTGGGATGCCGTACGGCGGCGAGCGCGCGGGCCTCGCGCAACATGCGCTGCTCAGCTTCGGCGTCGGGCGCGTGGGCCATCTTCACCGCGACTGTGCGGTCCAGTTGGGTGTCCATGGCCAGCCAGACCGTTCCGAAACCGCCGTGGCCCAACGCGCGGATCTTCTGGAACCGGCCGCCGGACCTGGTCCACATCGAGTTGGCGACCTGCCTGGTCGGCGACTTCGGCGGCAGCGCTCCGCCGCCGGCCAGCGGGAACGGCAGCGGGCCGGGGGTCTCAGCGAGTTTCGCGGGCTGCTGGCGACCGCTGAGCAGTTCCTGGCCGGGGGACTGGCCGGACAGCAGCGGCGGCACGATCGGGTCGGGCCGCCGGGGTGGTGGCTGGAAGTTGGCCAGTTGCTGGCGGGCCGGCGACATCTGCTGGGACTGTTGCGGCGGCGGCATCTGGTGCTGTTGCTGGTGCTGTTGCGGCGGTGCCGGCGGCCGGTCCTCCTGGACCGACCGGTTGATCGTGGTCCAGCTCGGCGGGCCGATCACCAGGACCGGGATCAGGCCGAGGATGCTGGCCAGGAAGAAGCCGATCCACAGCAGGAACGCCGTGTTGGCGGCCAATCCCACGCTGAACACGAGGAAGGCCACGAACGGCACCCAGATCAACCGGCCCGGCCACCGCGGGCCGCGTCGTACGGCCGTGCGCGCCTGGAGGATCACGAACAACGCGCCCAAACCGGGCAGCACCACGAGCCGCGCGATGTCGACCACGTACAGCGCGCCGCCGCCCGGCCTGGTCAGCACGTCGTAGACGGTCTGCCCGCCGCCGAGGAAGTTCGCCTGCTGGCCGACGAGGATGCTGCCCTGCCCGGTGAGCGTGGAGATCTCCGCCGCCGTCAGGCCGAACTGCCTGCCGTCGCCGCCGGCCGCGACCGACTGGTAGATCTGCGACACGCCGTTGGCCAGCAGCCACGGCACGGCCATCGCGAACACCAGGCCGATGATCGCGAAAACCGCGATCGTCGCGGTGTGGTAGCCGTTTCCGGTGCCCTTGCGGATGAGCGCGACCAGGCACGACGCGATGATCGGGAAGAACGCCAGGAAGAATCCGGCGGCGATGGTGGCCCAGATCCAGTCGCCCGGCCAGATGCCCGGGCCGAAAACGGTGTGGGCGAACGACAACAGATTGGCTGCCATCCGAACCAAGCCGTCCACGGTTTCCCTCCTCGTGCCGCTCACCGATGTGAGCACTGACCACCATATGTCGAGCGGTGCTGGCTCTGTTAGGCAACCGTGGCCCCCGAACACGAGACGTGCCGTGGGCGACCAGGTTGCACAGGTGGCAGAGTGACGCTCATGGCCGACTACCGGGACGCATACTGTCGCAGCCTGGCCGACCCGGACGGGTTCTGGCTCCCTGCCGCCGAGGCGATCGACTGGGTCACCCCGCCGACCCGGGCGGTCGACGCGGACCACGCCCCGCTGTACCGCTGGTTCCCCGACGGCGTGCTGAACACCTGCTACAACGCGCTGGACCGGCACGTCGACTCCGGGCGGACGGCGCTGGTGTACGACTCGCCCGTGACCGGGAGCAAGGCCACGTTCACCTACCGTGAGCTGCGGGACGAGGTGGCGTTGTTCGCCGGCGCGCTGGCCGGCCTCGGCGTGGCCACGGGCGATCGGGTGATCATCTACATGCCGATGGTGCCCCGGGCCGTGGTCGCCATGCTCGCGTGCGCCCGGCTCGGCGCGATCCACTCGGTGGTCTTCGGCGGGTTCGCGCCCAAGGAACTGGCCAGCCGGATCGACGACGCCAAACCCAAGGTGATCGTGGCCGCGTCCGCCGGAATCGAGCCGACCCGGGTGGTCGAGTACAAGCCGATCATCGACGAGGCCTTACGGCTGTCCGAACATCAGCCCGACACCGTGGTGATCACACAACGCCCGCAGGCCGTGGCCGAGATGGGTGCGCGTGACGTCGACTGGGACGACCTCACCGCCACGGCGACACCGCATGACTGTGTGCCCGTTCCCGCCACGCACCCCGCGTACATCCTGTATACGTCCGGCACGACGGGCCGTCCCAAGGGAGTCGTGCGGGACACAGGCGGGCACGCGGTGGCGTTGGCCTGGTCGCTCAAAGCGATCTACGACATCGGGCCCGGTGACGTCTTCTGGACCGCGTCCGACGTCGGCTGGGTCGTCGGCCACTCGTACATCGTGTACGCGCCGCTGCTCGCGGGCGCGACGACCGTGCTCTACGAGGGCAAACCCGTCGGTACGCCGGACGCCGGTGCGTTCTGGCGCGTCATCGCCGAGCACGGCGTGCAGGCGCTGTTCACCGCGCCGACCGCGTTCCGGGCCATCAAGCGTGTCGACCCGGACGCGACTGAACTGGCCAAGTACGACCTGTCGAAGTTCCGGACGCTCTTCCTGGCCGGCGAACGGCTCGACCCGGAGACGTACCACTGGGCCACCGAGAAGCTCGGCGTGCCCGTCATCGACCACTGGTGGCAGACCGAGACCGGCTGGCCGATCTGCGCGAACCTGCGTGGCCTTGAGCCGATGCCGATCAAACCAGGCTCGCCGACCGTGCCCGTACCAGGCTATGACGTGCGGATCCTCGATGGCGTGGGCGCCGAACTGCCGGCCGGGCAGGAGGGCGCGATCGCCATCAAGCTGCCGCTGCCACCCGGATGCCTGCCCACGTTGTGGGGCGACGACCAGCGGTACATCGACTCGTACCTGTCCACGTACCCGGGCTACTACCTGACGGGCGACGGCGGGTACGTGGACGAGGACGGGTACGTGTACGTGATGGGCCGGACCGACGACGTGATCAACGTCGCCGGCCACAGGCTGTCCACGGGCGCCATGGAAGCCGTCCTGGCCGCGCACCCGGCCGTGGCCGAGTGCGCGGTCATCGGCGTGCACGACTCCCTGAAAGGCCAGCTCCCACGCGGTTTCGTGGTGCTCAAGGCCGGTGCGGAGATCGACGAGCAGACCCTGCGCGACGAGCTGGTCGCGGCGGTCCGCAGGGACATCGGCCCGGTCGCCGCGTTCCGGGACATCTCCGTGGTCAACGGGCTGCCGAAGACCCGGTCGGGCAAGATCCTGCGCAAGACCATGCGTGGCATCGCCGACGGGCGCGACGAGCCCGTCCCGTCCACCATCGAGGACGCGGCCGTGCTGGACGCGCTGCGCCCGATCCTGCGTACCTAGGACACGGTCAGCGGGACGTCCTTGGGATCCGGTTTCGTGCTCCACTTGGCCGTGCTGGCGGCCGGGAACTCGGGGGCGATCGTCAACGTGCCTGTGGTGAACGTGTCCGGGACCTGGAACAGCAGGCCGACCACGTTCGGCCGGGCGGTGACCTTTTCCCCGTTCGGCAGGGTCAGCGTGACGCTGCGGGCCATGTCGACCTTGAGCTGCGCGTCGTCGGTATTGATCTTGGCGTCCGGCAGGCGCAGCCAGAGCTTCTGCGCGGGTGCCGCGGCCACGCCGGACAGGGTCGCGCCCAGCTCCGACCGGTTGCCGAGGGCGACCGTGACACCGAGCGGTCCGGACGTGCGTACGCCCTGGTAGCTGCCCTGGCCCGAGTAGTCGCCGTCGGACCAGCGGACCTGTTTGGCGTTCGGTCCGGCCGGCGGCGCGTCCGCCGGCGACGAGGGCGCTGGAGGCCCGCCGGCGCCCTTGCGGACGCTGTACTGGTACGGCTTGTCGTCGGTCACTTCAAGGGTCGCGTCACCACCTGTGGGCACGCTCACGATCAGCCCGGTGCCCGGCAGCAGTGTTTTGGGCAAACGCTTGCGTACCGTTCCGACCAGGACGTCCACCGGGAGTGCGGCGCCGCCGTCCGGCTGTTGGGCGAACGAGTCGTCGCCCTGGAGCCGGTACAGCACCAGGAACTGGTGACCGCCGGCGGCGCGTGCCGGGCCGACCTCAAGGGCCCCGCTCGTCTCGTCCAGGGTGTCCCGGACGGCCAGCGCACCGAACTGGTAGGAGAAATGCGGTCCCTTGAACACGCCGCGGATCGCTTCCGTGCCTGTCGGGGCAGCCTGTGACCAGCTGAAAACGTCCACGTAGTCGGCCGGTTTGCCGGGTAGGTCGGCGGGTCCCGACGGGACGGCCGCGGGTCTGCCGCAGGCCGCGAGCACCAGCACCACCAGGATCAACACGCCGCTTCGGAGCACGCGGACAGGGTTTCATCAGTGCCAGGTGCCACACAATCGGCCGTTGTGAGTGTGGGTTATTGGTCTATACCTTAGGCACGTCGCCGCCAGCGGAACCGCGGGAGGACCCTGTGCGCATATCTCGAATTCTCGTGGCGATGACGGTACTGACCGTTGTCACGTCCGGGATGTCCAGTTTGGCCGCCGCCGAGGACCTGGCCGCCACCAAGAGCCTGTCGGACGTCGTGCCCGTGCCCGCGTCCGTCGTGCCGGATGCACGCCAGGCATTCCAGCTGAGTTGGCGCACGGTCATCTTCACCCAGGCCGGGTCGGCCGAGGCGGCCCGGGTCGGGCGGCAGCTCGCCGACGTGCTTCGGCCGTCCACCGGCTTCCCGTTGCCGGTCGTGCCGTCGGTCTCCGCCCACTCCGGGATCGCGTTGCTCCTCGGTCATGCCGACCCGAGGGTCGGTCAGGAGGGCTACCAGCTGACCGTGAACCGGTCCGGGGTCGTGATCCGGGCCAACGCACCCGCCGGCCTGTTCGCCGGCATCCAGACACTGCGCCAGCTGCTGCCCGCGAAGGTGGAGAACAAGCACCGGCAGAGCGGGCCGTGGACCGTGCCGGGCGGCCGGATCGTCGACTTCCCGCGGTTCGCCGTGCGCGGCGCGATGCTGGACGTGGCCCGGCACTTCTTCAGCGTGGCCGAGGTCAAGCGGTACATCGACCAGCTGGCCCAGTACAAGATCAACCAGCTGCACCTGCACCTGGCCGACGACCAGGGCTGGCGGATCGAGATCCCCGGCTGGCCGCGGCTGACCAGCTACGGCGGCAGCACCGAGGTCGACGGCACACCCGGCGGCTTCTACACCGCCAGGGACTACAGCGAGCTGGTGGCGTACGCGCGGTCGAAGTACATCACCGTCGTGCCTGAGATCGACATGCCCGGACACACCAACGCCGCACTGGCCTCATACGCCGAGCTGAACTGCAACGGGGTGGCGCCGCCGCTGTACACGGGCACCGACGTCGGCTTCAGCTCGTTCTGCGTGGACAAGGAGATCACCTACAAGTTCGTCGACGACGTGATCCGCGAGCTGGCCAGGCTCACCCCCGGCGAGTACCTGCACATCGGCGGCGACGAAGCCCACTCGACCCCGCCGGCGGACTACGTCAGGTTCATGGACCGCGTCCTGCCGATCGTGGCCAAGTACGGCAAGAAAGCCACCGGCTGGCACGAGATCACCAAGGCCAACCCGTCGACCACGACCGTCCCGCAGTACTGGGGCGTGGGCGCCGAGGACGCCGGCATGGCCGCAGCGGCCGCGAAGGGGCACCAGATCCTGCTCTCCCCGGCCGATCGGTCCTATTTGGACATGAAGTACACGCCGGACACTCCGCTCGGCCAGGACTGGGCCAGCCTGATCGAGGTGGATCGCGCCTACGGCTGGGACCCGGGCAAGTTCCTGGCCAACGTGCCGGAATCCGCGATTCGCGGAGTGGAGGGCCCGCTCTGGACCGAGACCATCACCGACAGCGCGGACATCGAGTTCATGGCCTTCCCCCGGCTGCCCGCGTTGGCGGAACTCGGCTGGTCCCCGGCGGCCACCCACTCATGGCCGTCGTTCCGTTCGCGATTGGCCCACCAAGGTGCCCGCTGGACGGTCCAAGGGGTGAACTTCTACCGGTCCCCACAGATCCCCTGGTAACACGACAGAGTGGAGTCCGTGCGGGCGGACCGTTCGCACGGACTCGCTGGTCCCAGACCCCCACATCCGCCCCCCACAGCGATACGCTGGCCCCGGGGTCGCCCCCCGGAGAGGGTGGGGGCTGGAGAGGTGGGGGCTGGATCCACTGAGGACGGTCAGGCGTAGTTGACCAGTAGGCGTTTCTCGTGCCAGAACTGGGCCAGCAGGCTGTGCCGGTCCTCGTGGCCGAACATGGCTTCGGCGAAGTACGTGTGGTCGTTGTTCACCCAGACGCGTTCGGCCTGCACGGCTTGGCCGAAACGGTAGCCCACGCCGTTGTCACGGGACCACACCGAGACGCCACGACCCAGTGCGGTCTCGTTCACCAGTTTGACCGCGTCGTCGAAGTCGTTGAATGGCGCGACGGACACCACGGGCCACACGCCCGGTACTCGCGCCTTGTCACCTTCGATCACGGTGGGTTCCACGTAGTAGCCGTCGGCCAGATCGGGGTGCGGTAACGGCCGGCCGCCGCCGAGCCGGACCAGGGCGCCGGAATTCGTCGCGTTGTCGATGTACCACAACGCTTTCCCCAGCTCATCCGCGCTTACCTGGGCGCCAACCGTTGTCTCGCTGTCGAGTGGGTGACCTACCGCGAGCGCACTCATGTTTGCCGTTGCCGCGGCCAGAAATTCCTCATAACGGTCATGTTGGACAAGCGCGAGTGACGTTCCGGTGGCGAAGCCGGCCAGTGCCCGGTCGTGGAAGTTGTCGGCGTACTGGGCCACGTCGGAGAAGAACACCGCGGGTCCGCGGCCCGAGGGCGCCACGCCTTCGTGCCCGTTCACGACGTTGACGACCCCAGGTGGCACCAGGTCCGCGATGGCACTCAGCAGAACGTGCACGGAGGCAGGCGTCTGCGCGGACGGGTGCAGTACCACGGTGTTCCCGGCGGCCAGCGCGGGCGCGAGTCGCCATGCCGCGCCCAGTAGCGGGAAGTCCCACGAGACGCGTTGAGTCACCACGCCGAGCGGGTTCCGGATGCCGTGCACCACGACGTCGCCGTCGACCTGTGACCTGGTGCACTCCTGCGCCCGGACCGCCCCGGCGAAGTACCGGAAATGGTCCGACGCCAACGGAAGGTCCGCGCCGAGCGTTTCACGTATGGGTTTGCCGGTGTCCCATGTCTCAGCCACCGCCAGGGCTTCCAGGTTGTCCTCGATCCGGTCGGCTATCTCGCTCAGGATCACCGCTCGTTCCGCCACCGCCGTCTGGGCCCACCGCGCGGCCGCGCCGTGCGCTTCCTGCCAGGCGTGCGCCATGTCGTCGGCGGTGCCTTCCGCGACCTCGGTGAAGACCTCGCCGGTCACGGGTGTCGGATTGGGGAAGTACCGGCCTTCCGCGGCGGGCACGTACTCACCGCCGATGAAATGGTCGTAGCGGGCGGCGAACCGCACCAGACTGCCGGGTTCCCCAGGCGCTGTGTACCTACTCATGCCGTCACGCCTCCCCGCATGCTTTCATGGGTACGTCGGCCGACGCTAGAAGAGACCGGGTTGCAGTCACGTTGCATGGACTTAGGGCATGACCGATCCAGCGGGATACGCGGAACTGGTGAGCCAGCTGCGGGACGGAGTCCACGGCGGCGGCCCCCGCGCGCTCGTTTCCGCTTCCTGGCAACGATCGCTGGCCGCGAGCATCGACCCGGACCTGTCCGAGCCGCCCGTCGTCTACGACCAGGACGAGGTCGCTGAGCTGCGCACGGACCACCCGCTCGCGCCCGTGATGCCGGCGTTGCGCGCGATGCTGGTGAGCATCGCCGATGAGGCTGAGCACATCATGATCATCGCGGACGCCTCCGGGCACGTGTTGTGGCGGGAGGGCAGCGCGCGCGTCTGCGTCAACGCGGACAAGGTTTCGCTGACCGAGGGCACGCGGTGGACCGAGGACGCCATAGGCACCAACGCGATGGGTACCGCCATAGCGGTGAACGGTCCTGTGATGATCCACGCTGCCGAGCATCTTGTACGTACGTACCATCCATGGACTTGCGCGGCGGCGCCGGTCCACGACCCGGACACGGGCGCGTTGGTCGGCGTGATCGACGTGACCGGCCCTGTGTCCACAATGCACCCGTCAACGCTCGCCCTGGTGTCGACCGCGGCACAGCTCGCGGAGAGCCAGCTCCGGCTGCATCTGACGGCCAGGGACGAACGGTTCCGGCAGCGCAACATGCGTCATCTCAGTGGCGTCTCGGCCGGGGCGCTGCTCAGCCGCAGTGGTCGGGTGATCGCTTCGTCGGGTGTTCCGCTGCCGTCCAGAGTGGACACGAACCAGGGCACGCTCTGGTTGCCGGACGGCCGGGAGGCCACGGTCGAGCCGCTGGCCGAGGGGTTCCTGCTGCGGCTGGTGAACACGGCCCGCAACCGGCCGCCGTTGTTGACCTTGCCGTTCCTTGGCGCCAACGAGCCACGCGCGTTGATGGACGGCAGGGAAATCCAGCTCACCCTGCGGCACGCGGAGATCCTGACGTTGCTCGCGTTGCACCCCAAGGGATTGACCGCCGAGCAGTTGGCGTTGGCGCTGTACGGCGAATCGGGCAACCCGGTGACGGCTCGGGCGGAGATTCACCGGCTGCGTGGGCAATTGGGCCCATCTGTGGTCCGAACGAAGCCGTACCGGCTGGACACCGAGGTGGACGCGGACTTCATCAACCTGCGCAAACCCTTACGCGAACGGAGAGTCCGCGACGCGGTCGCGCTGTGGCGTGGCCCGTTGCTGCCCCGCTCGACGGCGCCTGGCATCTGCGGTGAACGGGACGAGGTGCTTGCGCAACTGCGCAGTCTGGCCATCGAGCGGGGCGACCCGGACACGCTGTGGTCGTTCACCCGCGCCACCCATGACCAGACCGCGCTCGAGGCGTTGTTGCGTTGCCTGCCCACGTCGGACCCACGGCGCGGCCGGGCGGAGTCCGAACTCCGCAGTTCCCTGCTCGCGGACTGAAGCGGCTTACACGATCCGAACATTCGCCGGACGTTCCGCTCATGGCCGCCCGCCACAGTGGTGTTCATGAGCATGAAATGGATCCAGCGAATCGCCGCCGCGGGCGGCGCCACGGTCATCGCCGTCACCCTGGTGGGCACCGCCGCCAGCGCGGACCCGGCCACCCCGAACCCCTCGGCCGGGCACTCGTTCGACGTGCAGAAGGTCTGCGCCCAGCGGATCCCCAAGCTGTCGGACCGGGCCACCAAGCTGATCACCCGGATCACCGGCGGTCCCGAGGTCGCCGGCTCGTCGGCGAACCTCCGGGCCCGTGCCGAGAAGGCGAAGACCGCCGGCAACCCGGCGGAGGCGGACTGGCTCGACGGCAAGGCGCAACACCGCGACGACCGCCTTGACCTGCTCAAGAAGGCAGTGGCCCAGCTCGACGCCTACAAGCAGAAGTACTGCGCCAAGTGAGGCGGGTGGCGGCCGCGCTGGCCGTGTTCGCGCTGCTGGCCGGCGGTTGCGTGAAGGACGAGACGCCCCCGCCGCCCGGGGACCTAGACTCCATCGAGTCCACACTGAACTCGGTGGAATCGGAGATCGATGCGCCCTGACCGCGGCCTCGTCCTCCTCGTCGAGGACGAGAAGTCCATCGCCGACCTGGTCAGCCTGTACCTGCGCCGGGACGGGTTCGGTGTGCACGTCGAATCCGACGGTCCGGCCGCGCTGGCCGCGGTCCGCAGGCTGCGGCCGGTGGCAGTGGTGCTGGACATCGGCCTGCCGGGCAAGGACGGCATCGAGGTCTGCCGCGAGCTACGGGCCGGCGACGACTGGACACCGGTCCTGTTCGTCACCGCCCGCGACGACGAGGTGGACCGGGTCCTCGGCCTGGAGATGGGCGCCGACGACTACGTCACCAAACCTTTCAGCCCGCGTGAGCTCGTCGCGCGCGTTCGCACGGTGCTGCGGCGCGCGGCGGGCCCGCCGGGCCGGGAGGTGCTGACGGTCGGGACGACCAAGCTGAACGTGGAGCAACGGCGGGCGTGGGCCGGTGCCCGCGAGGTCACGCTCACGTCCACCGAGTTCGACCTGCTGGAACATCTGATGCGCGCGCCCGGCCGCGTCTACGCGCGGGAGCAGCTGCTCAGCGCGGTCTGGGGCTACCAGGCCGCGGCCGGCACTCGAACGGTCGACGTGCACGTCGCCCAGTTGCGCGCCAAGCTGGGTGACGACAGTCCGATCAGGACAGTCCGGGGGGTCGGCTACTCGGTGGAGGCCAGGTGAGCCGCCGGCCGACCACGCTGGCGGTCCGGATCACCACCCTGTGTCTCGCGGTGGCCGGGGTCGCCGCGATCGTCGCCGGGCTGGTCTCGTTGCGGCTGGTCGCCCAGACGGCCGAGAACGTGGTCCACGAGGTCCTGGCCAACCAGGCCGACGTGGTGGCCGCCCAGCTCGACGAGACCAACGGGCAGCTGAATGCCCGCAACAAGATGCTCGACATCCTGGAGGGCCAGGGCATCCTGGTGGTCGCGACCGGGCCGCGCGGCGCGGTCGTGTACGGGGACGCGACCGCGGTCGCCGTGGCGCGGCAGGCGGGTGCGCTGACGGGCGGCAAGGTGTCCCAGAGCATCACCTATGGCGGTCACCGGTGGCTCCTCGAAGGGCGTCAGGCGCCGCGCGGCGCATTCGTTCTCGTCGAGCAGCCGGCCTCGGCGCGTGCCACCACGGTCCGCCACCTGATCGAGAACGTCCTGGTGGCGCTGGGAATCGGTCTTGTGGTGGCGGCGATCGCCGGGGTGGTGCTCAGCCGGCTGCTGGCCCGGCCGTTGCGCCGTACCGCGCAAGTCGCGCACACCATGCGCGGCGGGCGGCGGGACCTGCGTGTGCGGGTGGAGGGGCCGATGGAGGTCGCCGACGTCGCGGGGTCGGTCAACGCGCTCGCGGATGCCTTGCAGCGCAGCGAATCCCGGCAGCGGGACTTCCTGCTGTCGGTGTCCCACGAACTGCGCACGCCACTGACCGCGGTGCGCGGGTTCGCCGAGTCGCTGGCCGACGGCGTGGTCGAGGGACCCGAGGCGGCCGAGGTCGGCCGGACCGTGCAGAAGGAGGCGCACCGGCTGGAACGGCTGGTCGACGACCTGCTCGACCTGGCCAGGTTGTCCGCGGACGACTTCCGGCTGGACATCACCGGAGTCGACCTCACCGGCATCGCCCGGGAGATGGGCGACGTGTGGTCGGCGCGCTGCGCGGCTGAAGGCGTCGTGTTCCGGATGGAGACGCCGATGGACCGGGTGTTCGCCAACACCGACCCGCGCCGGCTCCGCCAGGCCCTGGACGGCCTGATGGAGAACGCGTTGCGGGTCACCCCGGTCGGTCAGCCGATCGTGCTGTCGCTGGCGTCGACACCGGTGTTCCAGATCCGCGACGGCGGCCCCGGATTGTCCGAAGAGGACTACCAGGTGGCCTTCGACCGGGGTGCCCTGTACCGGAAGTACGTGGGCGTCCGGCCGGTCGGGACCGGGCTGGGACTGGCCATCGTGCACGGCCTGATCACCCGGATGGGGGGTACCGTCCGGGCTGGGCAGGCGCCGGAGGGCGGCGCCTGTTTCACGGTCACGCTGCCCGCGTGAGGTGGGCCTAGCCCCACCCCGGGTGTGCGGTTGCACGCAATGCGCGGCAGCCCGTCGGTCAGGGAAACTACGGTTCGACTGACCGGAGGAGACGACATGCGGGCGATCAGGGCGTTGGTGCGCAGCTCACTGCTGCTCGCCTTGGCGCTCGCCGGCCCGCTCGCGTTCGCCTTCGTCGTTCTCAGCCTGTGCCTGGTGCTCCCCGCACCCCGCGTGATCGTGTCCACCCGCCGGCTGACCAGGCTGGCCCGCAGGTTGGCGGGGGTGTCGAACGAGGGGGTGTACTGGGACCCGCCGGCGCCGTTGGTGCCCGAGCCGGACGGGCTGTACCGGGTCGACGACAAGCTGATGAAGAGCCCGTGGTGGCCCGAGTTCGAACGCCGTCTGGACTGGGCAACGGACGATCCCGGCGCGCGCCGGGACATGATCTGGATGATCACCAACTTCTTCGTCGGCGGCGTCCTCGCGGCCCTGAGTCCGGGTGCGGTCGTCGCGGGGGTCTGGCTGTTGTTCACGTCGTGGTGGCCGGCCACCGTTCCGCTGGTCGTGGCCGGTGTGCTGGCCGCGCCCGCGCTCGTCGGTGTGCACAACCAGTGGACGAGCACGATGCTCCGGGCCAAGCGCGACGGCCGGATGTTCCGGTTCTGGGCGTGGGTGCGTCGCCGGATCACGCAATGGTGGCACGCGACAGCGCTGTTCCTGCTCGGCTTCGCCAGCACCTGGTTCACCCTGTTGATCATGGCCGGCGCCCTGTTCGTGCACTGGTTCGGGCTGTGGTCGATCGTCTGGCGGCCGTGGATCGAGGCCGGTCGCGTCCTGGCGAACCTCCGGCGTGAGCTGATCCGGGAGTGGACGGGCACCACGATCCCGTTGCCGTACCTGCCGAAGCCGCCGCCACCGCGTCCCCGCCCGGACGGCATGTACCGCCGGGGGCGTCAGCTGTACAAGAAACCGACGATGCCGATGCGACTGGCCATGTACCGCTGGGTCATGACCGACCCTGCGACGTGGCGTGACTTCGCCTCCGGTCCCGTCGACACCGTGGTCGGGCTGTTCGCCGTCGTCGCGTCGATCTTCGCCCCGCGACGGGTCCTCCGCTGGCAGGCGAGGGTGTCCAAGGCATTGTTGGCCCCCACCAAGGCCGCGGAGCTCGCCCAGCGGGTCCAGCGGCTGACCGAGACCCGAACCGACGCCACCGACGCCCAGGCGGCCGAGCTGCGACGGATCGAACGCGACCTGCACGACGGCGCCCAGGCCCGGCTCGTCGCGCTCGGCATGACGCTCGGCGCGGTCGAGAAACTCATCGACCAGGACCCGGAGCTGGCCAAGACCATGGTCGCGAAGTCACGGGAGGCCTCCGCGGACGCCCTCGTGGAACTGCGCGACCTGGTCCGTGGCATCCATCCGCCTGTGCTCGCCGAACGCGGCCTCGCCGACGCCGTCCGCGCCCTCGCCCTGGACAGCCCGTTGAGCGTGGCCGTGGAAGGCACGCTGGCGAACCGGATGGAAGCCCCGATCGAGTCCGCCGCGTACTTCGCGGTGAGCGAGCTTCTGGTCAACGCCACCAAACACGCCCGTGCCGACCACGTCGTCGTTCACTTGGGACAGTCCCCGGACGCGCTGCGGATCACCGTGACCGACGACGGCCGTGGCGGCGCGAACCCGGGTAAAGGCACTGGCCTGCAAGGACTTCAACGCCGCCTGGCCACGTTCGACGGCTCGCTGACGCTGGACAGCCCCAGGGGTGGCCCGACCGTCGCCACGGTGCACATCCCGACCGGATAGCCCTCCTGGTCAGGCGAACGCCGCCTTGTGGTCGACCGCCCACTCGGCGTACGTCCGGGCCGGCCGCCCGAGCAGCCGCTCGGTCGTGTCCTCGACCCGCGCGGACCGACCCTGCTGGGCCTTGGTGAACCCCAGCATGGTCTTGATGATCTCAGGCGGAGTCCCGGGCGGGAACGACTTCGCCGACTCCACCTCGGCCTCGTCGCCGCTGACGTCCTCGACCCACAGCTGCCTGCCCACTGCCTGGCCGATCAGTTCGACCATCTTTGCCTGGGTGATCGACTCCGGGCCGGTCAGCGGGTAGGCGGCTGCTTCGTGGCCCTCGTTGAGCAGGGCGACGGCCGCGACCGCGGCGATGTCATGTTCGTGAATGGGTGAGAACTCGGCCTGTGCGTATGGAATCCTTATGCCGCCGTCTTTCTTGAGGACCGGCGCCATGCGGAACGTGTTGGTGGCGAAGAAGCCTGGCCGCACGAACGTCCACGCGATGCCTGAGTTCCGCACCGCGCTCTCCACGGCGAGGTGCGCCTGCGCGATCATGTTGTCGGTGTTGGGTTCCGCTGTCGCGATGGACGACAGCAGCACGATGTGCTGGACGCCGGCGGTCTTGGCCGCGGCCACCACACCCTGCACCCCGGCGGGGTTGGGGAAGAGGAACACCTTGTCCACGCCGTCGAACACGTCCACGAAGCTGCCGGGGTCGGTGAGGTCCGCGGTCCGGACGTCCACCCCGGCCGGCAGGCCGGATGGGGTGCGCGACGCGGCGCGGACCGGAACGCCTTCGGCGAGCAGGAGGTCTACGACGTTACGACCGACGTTGCCGGTCGCCCCAGTTACCAGAACGGTCATGAGGCCAGTATCAGCCATATGGCAAACGGCGTCAACCAACTGGCTGACTGATAGCATGCGATGGTGGGTGGAGAGGGCAGGCCGAGGCGGTCTCCGGCGCCGGAGGACCGTCAGGCGGACGCGGAACGCTCCCGACGCCAGCTGCTGGCGGCGGCGTTCGACGAGTTCGCCTCGAAGGGCTACGCGGGCGCGCGGGTGCACGAGATCGCGGCTCGGGCCGGCGTGAACAAGCAGCTCATCAACTACTACTTCGGCGGCAAGGAAGGCCTCTACCGGCACCTGCAGCGGCAATGGCTGGAACGGGAGTCGACCTTCGACGACCGCTCCTGCCCGGCCACCGAGGTGATCACGAGGTACCTGCACGAGGTGCTCGCCGACCCGCGCGGCACCCGCCTGGAGATCTGGCGCGGCCTGGCCACCGCGTGCGGCGGCGCGGGGGAGACCCCGGACGAGGAGCCCGAGCAGGACCTGTCCGGGATCAGCGACCGTCAGGCCAATGGCGAGTTCGACCCGGCCATCGACCCGGGCAGCCTGCTGCTGATGATCATGGGCGCGGTCACCGCGCCGATCGTGATGCCCGACATGGTCCAGAAGATCTTCGGGGTGACCCCGTGGGATCCCGAGTTCGAAGAACGCTACTCCGCGCACCTCCGGACCGTGCTCGGCCGGCTCGCCCCGCCCGGATCATCCACAGTGGACTAGTGGCCCAGCGCTGGCGAGGGTGAACGAGCATGACGCCACACCTCGGCCGGCGGCAGCCCCGTAGACTCTGCGTCCATGGAGCTACCCGCAAGTGAGCCCGTGGGCGGCGCGCAGGCCGACCTGTCCTTCGCCGACGCCGAGGCCCGCAGTGAACGCCTTGAGGCGGGCCTGCGTCGTGACCCCGCCGCGCATCGCGTCCTGACCGGCGACCGGCCGACCGGCCCACTGCACCTCGGCCACTACTTCGGGACCCTGCAGAACCGGGTGCGCCTGCAGAACCTCGGCGTCCAGCTGTTCGTGCTGGTCGCGGACTACCAGACGATCACCGACCGGGACAGCCCGCAGTCCATGCCGGACGACGTGGACGCGCTCGTCGCCGACTACCTCGCGGTCGGTATCGACCCCGAACGGGCGACCATCTTCGCGCACTCCCAGGTGGCCGCGCTCAACCAGCTTTTCCTGCCGTTCCTGAGCCTGGTGAGCGTCGCGGAACTCAACCGCAACCCCACGGTCAAGGACGAGACGGCCGCGGCCGGGCAGACCGCGATGTCCGGACTGATGTTCACGTATCCCGTGCACCAGGCGGCGGACATCCTGTTCTGTAAGGGAACGGCTGTGCCTGTCGGCAAGGACCAGTTGCCGCACCTGGAGGTCGCGCGGCTGATCGCCCGCCGCTTCAACCGCCGCTACAGCCCCGAACGTCCGTACTTCCCCGAGCCCGACGCGCTGCTCAGCGACGCGCCCGTGCTGCTCGGCACCGACGGCCAGAAGATGAGCAAGAGCCGCAGCAACTCCATCGCGCTCGGCGCGACCGCCGACGAGACCGCACGGCTGCTCTCGCGCGCCAAGACCGACTCCGACCGGCACATCACGTACGACCCGGTGAACCGGCCCGACGTGTCGAACCTCGTCCTGCTCGCGGCGCTGTGCCAGGACCGCAAGCCGGAGGCGGTGGCCGAAGAGATCGGCGACGGCGGCAGCGCGGCACTCAAACGCCTGGTCACCGAGGCCGTCAACGAGTACTTCCGCGACATCCGCGCCCGCCGGGCCGAGCTCGCGGGCGACCGGGGCCATCTCCGGCAGATCCTGCTCGCCGGCAACGAGCGAGCCCGGGAGATCGCCGACGCCACCCTCGCGGACGTCAAGCGCCTGATGCACACCGAGTACGGCGACATCCACTGACCTGGAGCGGGAAGGAACATCCGGGTCGTCAGATGTTCCTTCCCCGGGAGCGGTCCTATATCGGCTGCGCCGCCCGGCGGTTGGCCACCCGGAACAGCACGCTGATCCCGGCGACGCACGCCGTTCCCGTGAAGCCGAGCACCACGACGAGGCCGACCATGCAGCCGGCCAGCAGGATGACCAGCAGCAGAGCCACACGCAACGTCATCGGCCAGCCGCCGAGGACGCGTTCGGCCAGGCCGGTCCAGTTGGTGCGCGCCGGGCGGCGATGCCTGCCACGTCCGGAGCGGACCACCTCAGCGCCGGCCGTGTGCACCGGTTGGTTCGTCCTCGACACTACGGATTCCGCCGGGCGACAAGCCACTCCTTCAGCTGACATTGCCTCTAGAGACGATGGTCCTGAACGTCGTAGCATGGTTTGGTGTTCACCTTTCTGATCGCGTGAGATGGTCCGGATTCGGTGACACTCCAGCGGCCCCCTGTTCTGCGCAGGGGGTCGTCTTTTTCCATAGGCGGGAAGACCAGAATCCTCCCTCGGCACATCATGTCGAGTCGTTCTCCCGTCGCGCCGTCGGCAAGCGACGAACGGTCGCATCACGTCGACGAGCGGCCAACGAAGAAAGGCCCGACCCGATTTGATGGACACCACCACATCGGCCCAACAAGAAGCAAGCGACAAGCGGTTGACGTTCCATAAACCATTCGTCAAACGTCATCCAACCTGCGACGTTGTGAAGTCCATCGCCAAGCCGCCCATCATCCCAACACCGCGAAAATACGGATTCATGCGCCCAGCGAGCCGCCTGAAGCGTCGGGCTGCATCGGAAGCTATACCCGAGTGGTACTCCATTCGAGTTAGCTGTTGCTTCCCGCGCATGGCTTCTGCGAAGGTCATGAAGCCAGTCTGGCGCGCGAATCGATCATTGTTCGCCGTCGACGTTGTTGCACCGTTACCGTGACTCCGTCGACTGACACCGGCCGTGACGGTGACGCCGGGTTCTGCGCACAAGGGGTTCGATGGGCTACTACAGCGGCCGGGTCGTAGTGATCACCGGAGCAGGCAGTGGGATCGGCCGCGCGTTGGCGGTGGACCTGGCCGGCCAGGGCGCCCGGCTGGCGCTGTCTGATCAGAACACCGATGCGGTGGCTGCGACGGTCCGCCGATGCGAAGGAGCCGGTGCATGGGTGCGCGGCGACACCCTTGACGTCACCGATCGGTCGGCGGTGCTGACGTACGCGCAAGCGCTGGCCGAAGAGTCCGGCCCGGTCGACCTGGTGTTCGCGGTAGCGGGCGTGATCCATACCGGAACCGTCCTCGATTCCGAGTTCGAGGACATCGAACACGTGATCAACGTGAATTTCTGGGGAGTGGTCAACACGGTGAAGGCGTTCCTGCCACACGTGATCGCGGCGAAACGCAGTGGGCATGTCGTGATCGTCTCAAGTGTGTTCGGTATTGTGGCCGCTCCCCACTACAGCGCCTACAGCGCCTCGAAGTTCGCGGTCCGGGGATTCACCGAGGCATTGCGGCAGGAAATGGTTCTCGACGGGCACGAAGTCGCGGTGACGGGCGTGTACCCGGGTGGGGTCCGTACTTCGATCCTGCGCAACGGGCGATTCGCCTCACGGGAGGACGCCTCAGTCATCGCTAGAACCTTCGACAAGAAGATCGCTCGTACGGAGCCGGAGAAAGCGGCCGAGATCATTCTGCGCGGCGTGCGGCGGCGGCGGGCATACGTCCTGGTCGGGATGGATGCGCGTCTTGTCTCCGCATTCATCCGGGTGGCCGGAAGTGCATATCAAGGCCTGCTGCCCTGGGGCAGGAGGCTATCCAGATGGTGGCGATAGAAAGACTGTCCGCCTGGGCATGGACCAGGGCTCGCGATCCTTTGATCTTTGTAGTGATCACGAAATCGTCAGAGTCCCGTCCCCGTGTTTGGCTTCCTCTCGGCATGTCACCCGAATGCCTCCGAGTTCCTCCCAGATCCACGGCGAAAGTTCGTTAGACTCCCCCGGCGGAAGCCCTGAATCGACGATGGCGGGGGTGTCCACAATGGCTGATCGGCGGTGGCTTCTGATCGAGGTGTTCGGCGGGGAACCGCCGGACCGGGAGCCCACTGTCATCGGTATCGGATCGACCCCCAAGCGAATGGTTCCCTTGGCCAGTGTGCTCGGCCGAGGCAGGTACCTCGATGACGTCCGGGCGCTGGTGGTCCGGGTCGTCGGCGCCGGTCAGGTGGTCCAGAGCACATCCTCGGATGGACGCCGCCGGATGATCGGCAAACCCTTGGTCAGCTATGCCGGCCGGGTGCACGGTGTGTACGCGTGGCTGGGCGATCTGGAAGAGGAGCCACCATCGCGGGATCCGGCCGGCGCCTGGTACTTCAACCTGACCACCGACAAGATCGCCGGCAGCGACGACCTGCTTGACCTCTACGGCGTAGCGCCAGAGGACCGACGTACGCAGCGGCTGACCGCAGAAGCATTCGGCCGGCTGGTGACCAACGCCGATGAGTCCGCGGCGTTGGCGTTGATCGTGCAGTCCCGGCCAGGCGCGGAGCACCAGGCGACATGGACCGTTCGCCGCGACGACGGACAGTTACGCGCGGCCAACTTCGCCTGTCGGGCCGTGGCGGAGGTCGGCGAGAACGGGGACGTCGAGGTCGTGCTGCGGGGCATCACGCACGACATCGGCCCGGCGGAGAGCACGCCCAGTGCGCCGCCGCTGATGGTGCTGGCTCAGCGGGTGTTGGCTGCCGAACGGGAGCCTGGCACGCATCGCGCGATCGTGAATCTGCACACCCTGACTCTGTTGCGGTGGATCGATGATCCGATGCCAGGTGTGGCCTGGGAGTTGGACGCCGAGCATCCACCGGCCATCCACCCGGACGACCTGGTTGTCGCCAAGCGCATGTCCGCGGGGCTGGCGAACTCGGCCCGTGTCAGCGGGCACCTGCGCCTGCGATCAGTCACGGGAACATGGCTCAAGGTCGCGGTGACGGCCAACCTGATGCTGCTTGATCAACATACGACGGCCGCGCTGGTCACGATATCCACGCCCGATGCGACGTAACCGCAAAGACAAACAGTCGCGTCGACGACCGCTCACAGTGCGGCTTTCGGGTTGACCGTGTTGATATGAATCGTTACGCTGTGTGAGCCCACCGGGCTTGGGTTGGCCTTGTCGCACTCGGGCTGATCCCCGATATCGCAGTTCACGCTGCCCCTTTCCAGGGGCGGCTTGGTCGATGTGATCGGGGATCATCGTGCGTAGGCCGCCAGTAATCAGTCGTGGTCATCAGAGCGCAGTAGCGCGCTGGCTGCGGTCCGCATCGCCGGAGACCGCCCATCAATACCTCGCGACCGCGACATTGGTTACGCCACCACCTCATACCAAGCAGGGAGGACGAACATGAAGGTGCGTGAAGAGCAACATCAGACATTAGTCAGCCAAGAGCTGATCAAGCGGTTGGAGTCCAAAACGAGCAGTCTGAGCGAGTCCGCTCAAGCATTCCTTGACGACATCCTGCAAGCCGTATCGCGGTACGCGGAACGCGAGCACAGCCGAAACATACGAGAAGGTCTGACCCGACGGCGAGTACAGAACAAGGAAGATGACAAGGAGAGCAGATTACCATGAAAAACCAACCGAAAGACGAGTGACGTCCCCCGGACCGCCAAACGAGATAATCGCGGAGCCGTACATACGACACCACGCCTGGCGAGAATAGTCTCATCGGGCGTGGTGTGAATGAAATAGTCCTAGTGAGCCCCTAGGCCAACCCAACCTCGCTGGAAAGCGAGGCGGCGAAGCCGCACGTGGGGGGTTTGGGGGGCTCGGCCCCCCAACATGATGCGGAGCGAGCGGGGGAGGTTGCGAAGCAACCGAACAAGACAATCCGAGTGGAGCTGAGGGGAATCGAACCCCTGACCTTCTCGATGCGAACGAGACGCGCTACCAACTGCGCTACAGCCCCTTGGTGCCTCGGAAGCATATCAGGGCTTGCGAGGCGGTTTCTCACTCCCCCACTGCTCGGCGGTAGCGCAGGTTGTGGGGGTCTTCCAGCTCGTCGAACGCCGGGTCTTCGTCGTCGATGTCCACTACCACCGCGTGCGGGTGGGTGACCCGGGGTGGGGGTGTGGCGGCTTTGGCGACGGGTTCGTGGCGTTCTTCTGCTGGCTGGTCGTGGGTGGATGGGGGTTCCGCGACACGGCCGGTGATCCGGCGGGCTTGGTCCATGCGGGCCATGCGGCGTTGACGGATCTCCTCTTCGATGCGCACCTGGCGGCGCAGGTATGCGAGGTAAGTCACCAGGCCGATGTCGATCAGACCGTGGGCCCACCAGGCCACAGGGGTGACGACGGCCGCGGTGATCGCGCTGCCGACCGCGAACAGGAGCATGGCCACGACGACACGTTGGCGGAACGCGTACTTCGCGCGCGCCGTGAGGGCTGCTGCTTCGGGGTCGAAGCCGCCGCGCCCAGGGCGGTACCGCCGCGGTGCCTGCGGTGTGGGGGCGGAGACGGTGTCCGTGTCCACGGGGTCACGATCGTCCGCTTCGGCTTGGATGTCGAGGGGTGGGGCGGCTTCCGTAGTCGAATCCATACCGTCTTCGACCTCAGCGATGCCCTCGCTGGGCTCTGTCTCGCGCATCTCGGGCTCCTCGACCGCGCCGTTGCCCTTCCGTACGACCCGGGCGGCCAGGGCGGAGTCCGCGGTCCTGGCGATCTCCTGGCGCTTACGCACGATCATCGGGACAAGGACGACCAACCACGCGACGACGAGCGCCACCACGATGAGTGAGCTCGGCATGCCTCGTCACCTCCCCCGATCTGTTGCCATTCGTCACGGTAGTCACAACAGTCACAGCAATGTCGGAGGCGCGCCGGGCGCGATCATGCGGCGCAAGGCCCTTTTAGGCGTAGTCGTGCGGCAAAAGAGCCATCTGGGACAACGAAATTCCCCCTACTGGGGGATGGTGGCCCGGCCGGTCGCGAGCAGCCGGTTGACCAGTCCATCTGGCACGTCCTCGGTCGTCAGGGCGAGGCACAGATGGTCGCGCCAGCCGCCCGCGACGTCCAGGTACCGGCGGAACAGCCCCTCTTCGCGGAACCCGAGTTTCTCCAGCACACGCAGGCTGGCCTTGTTCTCCGGGCGCACCGTCGCCTCGATTCGGTGCAGGCCGGCCATCATGAACGCGTGGTCGACGACCAGTGCGACCGAGGCGGGCGCGACGCCACCGCCGACGACGTGCGACGCCACCCAGTAGCCGACCCACGCCGAGCACAGCGACCCCCGGATCACGTTGCCCACGGTCACTTGCCCGGCGAACTGGCCGTCCACTGTGATCACGAACGGCAGCGTCATCCCCCGACGTGCCAGCGCACGCAGCGACGACCACTGGCCGGGCCACGCGAGCGTGGCGTTGCGGTCCTCCCACGTGCCCGGCGCTGTGGGTTCCCACCGCTCCAGGTGATCCCGGTCCCGTAACCGGATCCGGCTCCACGCGCCGCCGTCCCACAGCCGGGGTCCGCGTACCGCGACCAGGCCGGCGGCCACCCGCAGCGGACCCAGGCTGGCCGGCCAGCCCGGATGCCGCCCCAGTGGGCGCGGCGGCTCGATCACGGCGGTCTCACCCCCGTTGGGCGAGGAAACTGACCTGGACCTCGTCGCCCACCGCGATGTCGGTCGTCTCCTCGTCGACCATCACCAGGCAGTTCGCCTCGGCCAACGAGGCCAACAGGTGCGCGCCGGACATCCCCAACGGCTGGACCAGGTACTGGCCGTTGCTCTCGTCCCGCAGCAACTGGCCACGCAGGTATCCCCGGCGCCCCTTGGTCGACGAGATCGGGGACAACAACTTCGCGCTGACCAGCCTGCGATGAGGGTTCCGTTTGCCCTGCGCGGCCCGGATCAGCGGCCGGACGAGAACCTCGAAGACCACGAGCGCGCTCATCGGGTTGGCCGGCAGGACGAACGTGGGCACGGCGTCCGACCCGAGTCGCCCGAAGCCCTGCACCGACCCCGGGTGCATGGCCACCCTGGTCATGTCGACCTCACCGAGGTCGGTCAGTGCCGCGCGGACCTCGTCTCCCGTCGCACCGCCCACGCCGCCGGCCAGCACGACGATCTCGGAGAGCAGCAGGCGGCTCTCCACGGACTCGCGTACGCGCCGCTGGTCGGGGCCGACGATGCCGACCCGGGTGACCTCCGCGCCCGCGTCCCGGGCCGCCGCCGCGAGGGCGTACGAGTTCACGTCGTAGACCTGGCCCTGGCTGGGCGCGCGGTCGATGTCCACCAGTTCGTCGCCGACCGAGATGATCGACACCCGCGGCCTCGGGTAGACGAGCACCTTGGCCCGGCCGACCGCGGCCAGCAGACCCACCTGGGCCGAGCCGATGGTGACCCCGCGTCGGACCGCGACGTCACCGGTCTGCACGTCCTCCCCGGTGCGCCGGACGTAAGCGGCCGACGGCACCGGCTGGTTGATCGTGACGCGTGCCGGATGCTCATCGGTGTAGCCGAGCGGGACGACGGCGTCCGCGAGCGTGGGCAGTGGCGCGCCGGTGTCCACCCGTACCGCCTGCCCGGGCTGCAGCCTGCGAGGTTGGCGCGATCCGGCCTGGATCTCGCCGACCACCGGCAGGACCACCGGCTCCCGGCCGGCCGACTGGACATCGACGCTGCGCACCGCGTAACCGTCGACGGCTGCCTGATCGAACCCCGGCAGGGCGTGCTCGGCGACGACCTCCTCGGCGCAGAGCAGTCCCTGAGCCTCGGAGATCGCGACACGCACGGGCGCCGGCCGCACCGCGGCGGCCAACACCCTGGCGAGCTGCTCGTCGACTGACCTCATCCACCTGACCTCGTTGTTGACACCGATCCCGCGAACGGATCGCCTGGCTAGTCCTTGATCCGGTCGCGCAACCACTCACGCAGATCAGGCCCATACTCGGGGTGATCGAGTGCGAAGTCCACGGCGGCACGCAGGAAACCGCCAGGATTGCCCAGGTCGTGACGTCCGCCGCGATGCACCACCACATGCACCGGGGCTCCTTCGGCGATCAACATCGCGATCGCGTCGGTCAGCTGGAGCTCCCCGCCCGCGCCCGGGGTGATCCGCTTGAGCGCGTCGAAGACCGCCCGGTCGAGCAGGTATCGGCCGGCCGCGGCGAAGGTCGACGGCGCGTCTTTGGCCGCGGGCTTCTCGACCATCCCGCGGACGACCTTGACGTCCTCGTCGGCGGTGTCCTCAACGTCGAACACGCCGTACGCCGAGATCTGCTCCACCGGGATGTCGAACGCGCACAGCACGCTGCCACCCCGTTCGGCCCGGACCTGGGCCATCCGCTTGAGCACACCAGTGGGCAGCACCAGGTCGTCGGGCAACAGCACGGCGACCGCATCGTCGTCGCCGTCGAGGTTGGGCTCCGCGCACGCCACCGCGTGCCCGAGACCGAGAGCCTGTTCCTGGATCGCGGTCTCGACCGTCAGCAGGGCGGGGGCGCGGCGAACCTTGGCCAGCAGCTCCGTCTTACCCCGAGCGTTCAGGGTCTCCTCCAGCTCCGGCTGCGGGCGGAAGTACTCGACCACCGCGTCCTTGCCGGGGGAGGTGACGATCACCAGTCGGGTCGCGCCCGCGTCCGCCGCCTCGGCGGCCACGAGCTCGATGCCGGGTGTGTCGACGACTGGCAGCAGTTCTTTGGGAACGGCCTTGGTCGTGGGCAGGAAACGGGTGCCCAGCCCTGCGGCCGGCACGATTGCTGTTTTGAATGCGAGCGACGGGCTCATGGTTCGTGAGCCTAACCTCCAGGTGTGAGCACACTTCCTGGCACCAAGGGCGAATGGCGTTCACATTTGACGTCCGCGCGCCGCGCCGTACCGGCCGAGGTCCGCGCCGCCGAGGCGGTCGCGATTGCGGCATTTGTCCGTGACCTCGTCCACCCTGGTCAGACCATATGCGCCTATGTGCCGGTCGGTACCGAGCCGGGCTCGCGCCCAGTGCTCGACGACCTGCTGGCGTCCGATGTCCAAGTGCTCCTTCCTGTTGTCAACGGCACGGACCCACTGGACTGGGCCGGGTACGACGGGACCCTGCGACCGGGCCCGATCCGGCTGCTCGAACCCGCCGGTCCTCGCCTGGGCCCGACCGCGATCGGCCGGGCGAATCTGATCCTGGTCCCCGGGTTGGCCGTGGACACCGCAGGTGTTCGGCTTGGACGTGGCGCTGGTCACTATGACCGGTCACTGGTGTTCGCCGCCCCCGGCGCCGCCCTCGTAGGCGTGGTCCGCGACCAGGAGTTCGTGGCCAACCTGCCAGCCGAACCCCACGATGTCCGACTGACCGCGGTCCTGACGCCGGGTCGGGGCATGATCGAAGTGACCAGGCCTTAGCACTCTGCGTGCTAGACTGCCAGGTACAGCAGAGGGCTCAGAGGGAGAAGCGCCGTGCCTACCTATCAGTACGCATGTACGGTGTGTGATCACCGGTTCGAGCAGGTGCAGTCCTTCAGCGACCCATCGCTGACCGTGTGCCCGGAGTGCACCGGCAAGCTGCGCAAGCTGTACAGCTCCGTAGGCGTGGTCTTCAAAGGCAGCGGCTTCTACCGCACCGACAGCCGATCCTCCGCCAAGAGCACCGCCAGCACCTCGACATCGAGCGAAAGCACCTCGTCGACACCGACGCCCTCGACCACGAAGTCCGAGTCGACGTCGACCACGAGCAGCACAACCTCCAGCACCCCAGCCGCCAAGGCCTCCTGACCCACATTCCCGCGAGCCCGGCGCCAGCGCGCCGGGCTTTCGCGTACCACCGGGCTGGGGACCGCGTGGCTGGATTGTGAACGGCTGGTTGGTCGACGGTCGGGTCATCCGGGCCTCGGGTCGAAGCCGCTCGCTGACTGACTTCAGGCAGCCAGCGGCGGCTCTGGTGGTTGCCGAGTGGGTCAAGCTCAGATCGCCGTGGCTGGGGCATTCTTCGGGAGCGCCCTGGTTCCTGGTCTCGGACGCCCAGATCATCACTGTGTTCTGGCCTGGTCGACCTTCTTGGGCGTTTGGGGCATGACCGCGCCCGCTTCTCCGGCGCTGGTGCGGTCAGGACTCAGTCGGCTCAACGTCGGTGACCAGAACGTCCGCCCGAGCCCTCCCGTATCTCGTTGCCGGACTTACAACGACGCTGCTTGATGCAGAAGGATCGGCTTCAAACAGGCTCATTGAGTGAGGGACGATCGCCGCCAACAGCCTTGCTGGGTGAGGGACCGACCGTCTCGACAGCACTGGCGCTGTTTGGGCGTTCCCGGCTGCCTGGCCTCGCCCTCGATCGAACGCTGCCGCGATGGGTGCATGCCTGCATCGCCACGCGGCCACACCGCACTCGGCGGACCTTTGCCCGCCAGCTGTGTTTCCTTCCTTGTCGGGGTGAGTGCACTCGGTCTGTACGAAGAGCCTCAGCCCGATGGTTCTACCCTGACACTCACCGCGCACGTCCGTCGCCTTTGCTGTGGAGGCCGGCTGCCTCGGCTCGCATCTCCGTCGCAACTCGATGCCTTGGCCGCGGCCGTCGGCGACTTCAGCGCTGCCCCCGCAGGTCGGTGAACCCACCACAGGGCGAGTGACCTAGCGTGAGTTTGTTCGACATCGAGCACACCTTCCGCATGCTCAAACAGACCCTCGGCTGGACCACCTCGAAACTCCGGTCTCCCGAGGCAGCCGACTGATGGACCTGGCTACTGATTGCCACCTACACCCAACTCCGGCTCGCCCGCGGGCTCGCGACCGAGCCGTGTCGTCCCTGGGAGAGACCCGCACCACCACAACGCATTGACCCTGCTCCTGGGGTGGGTCGGGTTCCTGCCCAGGCGCACTGGTCGACCCGTAGCGGCGGCCCCAATGCTCGTCGACCAGGCCGTCGAGCGCGTGGTCGGCGACGCGGGCGAGTTCCTCCAGGGCCGCGCGCACGGCCTCGGTGACCAACTCCAGGCGGGCCAGGTCGCGCACGGCGGCGAGGACGTGAGTGGAGTCGGTGCGCTGGGTGGTGCGCTCGCGAACCAGCCCGGCGTCCTTCAACCGGGTCAGGGCGGCATCCAGGAGGCGGTCCGCCCGGCCGGCCCGCAGGAGGCGGTCGTGGAGTCGCCGAGCACGCTGTGGTGGAAGCCGGGGTCGTCCAACTCCAGGCCGAGCGCGTACTTGACGTCGATGCGGCAACGCACGGCCTCAGCGGCATCGCGGTTGGACAGGCCCAGCAGAAACTGCCGCACGCTCACCGTCGCCAACTGGGCGGGCGAGAACCCGGGGCGTCCGTCGCGCGAGTAGCAGTCGGCGAAGTCCTCGTCTCGCCACCGGCCGCCGAGGCGGTCACGCACCCACATCGCCGTCGTACCACCGGGATTGCTGGCACGGCCATCCGCGCGGTGAGCTCCGGGACCTCCACCGCGAACCGGTCACCCACCGGTAAGGACATCTGACCACCTCGGGGAGGGTTGCGACTTCACCGACCCCGGAAGCGTCACTGTTACCACCAGTTACCCTCCATGACACACCGACCGTTTCAAGATTCCCGACAGAGTCAAGTGGTTGGTGTGGAATTGGAGACGTCTCGATGGCGCCCGCGCGGGTTTTCATCTGGCTTTTCGAGGGGCATCACCGTGCTTCGATCTTGGCCATGGCGGCCACCTGTTCGTTGTAGTGGCCGGCCGCGGGGTGCCACGCGGCCGAGTCGGTTGGGGTTTCGCGCCGCCGGCCACTACGGGTTTTCTTGGTGGCTCAACGGTTTGGTCGTTGTTGTTGGCGGAGCAGGTCGCGGATCTCAGTGAGCAGTTCGACCTGTGACGGTTCCGCCGGACCGGGCTCTTCGCCGCGCTTTCGGCGGTCCTGGATCTTCTTCACCGGCAGCACCAGGGCGAAATACACCACCATGGCGATGATCAGGAAGTTGATCGCCGCGGTCAGCACCGCGCCGAAGTCCATCACCGACTTCCCGTTGCCGTCGACGATCTGCCAGGCCAGGCCGGCGACGTTGTTCCCGCCGATGGACGCGATCAACGGGTTGACGATGTTGGTGACCACGGCCGTGATGACCGCGGTGAACGCGGTGCCCATGACCACGGCCACAGCCAGGTCCAGCACGTTCCCGCGCATGATGAAGTCCTTGAAGCCCTTCAGCACAGCGCAAACTCCTCACCCTCGGAGACGAATTTCACCGGAGGGTAACCGCTAGCGCCCCGGCTAGCGCGGCAGCCGCCACCCGGGTGGCGACAGCCCTGGGTAAGGCCACGAGGACCAGCCGTCCCTTGCCGCCGGCACGGACGGTGACCACCGTCGCGTCCGTGGCGATCACCTCCTGGTCAGGCGCCACAACGTCCACATGCGACCCGGGGACGAGCAGTGCGGCCAGTTCGTCGTCGTCCAACCGGACCGCCACCGCGGCCGCGTCCGGCTGGCCCGCGGTCAGGCGGGTGTTCTCCGGCCCGACCAGGCGGGCGGACGTGATGGGTTCGCCGGCCGCGGCGGCGCCGGCCAGCACCTGGTGGACGGCTGACGGCTCGTCAGTCAGCGCGCCGGTGGGCACGAGGGCCGGTGGCGCGCGGACCAGCTTTATGTCTGATGTGGACAGAACGGTGCCTGGTGCGATGGCATGCCGGGCGACCAGCATCGGCACGTCCCGGTCATGTGCGGGACGTACTGCCAGGACCGCCGCGAGCAGCACGAGCACTACCGCGAGCAACCGCCGGATGGTGATCACCCGGGCCCAGCCAGGAAGCTTTCGGAAGAATCGAATCGATGTCATGGTTCGACGCTAGGCCGACCTTGGGCGGGGTGGAAGGTGTCGGTCGAGGCTGTGGACAACTCGGCTTGGTGAGTGGTAGATCAGCAGGTCGCAGGCTCGCGCAGGGGATCGGTGGCGAACGCTTTGACCCCGTCCGCGAACGTCACCCGGGCCTGGAATCCCAGCGACGAGCGAGCCCGGTCCGGCGAGGCGACCACATGCCGGACATCACCCGCACGGGCTCCCCCGACGATGAGCGGCGCCGGCCCGCCACAAGCCAGGGACAGCTCAGTCGCCAGGTCGCCGACAGTGTGCGGCTCCCCGGAGCACACGTTGACCGCCGAGAATCCGGACACCGGCGTCTCCAGGGCCAGGGCGTTCGCCAAGGCGACGTCCCGCACGTGCACGAAATCCCGACTCTGTCGGCCGTCCTCGAGCACGGTCGGTGCCGCACCCCGCTGGAGGGCGGACCGGAACAGCGACGCCACCCCCGCGTAGGGCGTGTCGCGGGGCATACGAGGCCCGTACACGTTGTGGTACCGCAAGGCCCACACGCTCCCACCGGCCTGCCGTGCCCACGCGGACGCGAGGTTTTCCTGTGCCACCTTGGTCGCCGCGTACGTGCTACGCGGGTCCAACGGCGCGTCCTCCGGCACCAGGTCCCACGTCAGTGACGCCCCGCACAGCGGACACGGCGGCTCGTAGCGGCCGGCGGAGATGTCCGATTCAAGCCGCGGCCCAGGCCGGACGACGCCGTGCGCGGAGCACACGTAACGCCCCTCGCCGTACACCACCATCGACGACGCCAGGACCAACCGCCGCACGCCGGCCGAGTGCATTGCGGCGAGCAGGACGGCCGTCCCGTGGTCGTTGTTGAGCACGTACATCGGCGCGTCGGACGGGTCCAGCCCGTGTCCGACCACGGCCGCCTGGTGGCACACAGCGTCGACGCCGGGGAGCAGGTCAAGCAGGAGGGAGTGGTCGCGCACGTCGCCGCGCACCAGGTCGGTTGTCCACTCCGGAATCCCGGCATGCGCCTGGGGCAGGAGATTGTCCAACAACACCACGTCGTGCCGACGCTCGCGGAGCAGGTCAGCGATGTGCGAACCGACGAAACCGGCGCCACCGGTGAGAAGTACGCGCATGGGGCCACGCTATGACCGATACCACTCCCACGGATGCCCGGCCGGCGAGACGTCATGAAACGGTCAGATCTCGATGCGGATATCTTTAGGCCCATGGAACGCAGTGCGCAGCGTCTTGGCAGGGCTCTCATTGTGGTCGTCGACGACCGGATCGCGCACGGTGAGAACGACGACTCACCGGGCCCTCTGGTGACAGAACTGTTGGAGGAGGCCGGTTTCATCGTCGACGGCACGGTCGCGGTGGCCGGTGAGGTGGTCGACATCCGCAACGCGCTGAACACCGCGGTGATCGGCGGCGTCGACCTGGTGGTCACGGTGGGCGGCACGGGCGTGTTGCCGCGTGACGTCACGCCGGACGCCACCCAGGGCGTGCTGGATCGCCCGATTCCGGGCATCGCCGAGGCACTGCGCTCCTCCGGCTTGGCCGCCGGTGCGGTGGACGCCGGCATCTCCCGTGGTCTGGTCGGCGTGTCGGGCAGCACGCTGGTGGTGAACCTGGCCGGGTCGCGTGCGGCGGTCCGGGACGGCATGGCGACGCTGTCCTCGCTGGTTCCGTACGTGATCGGAGAGCTGTCGGGGTGGGACGGGAACTAGATCCGGAGCGACGCCGGAAGATCGACGAGATCTTCGGCGACGTGCTGCCGGACACGACCAGTGACGAACGTGAGCCAGACCCCGAGCAGGAGGACTGGTACCAGCGGAACAAGCCGCCACACCATCTAGACGGCGAGGGGTAGGCGGACCTCGAAGCGGCAGCCGGGGCCGTGGTTGTGCGCGGTGATCCGGCCTCGGTGCGCCTCGACCAGGCCTTTCGCGATGGCCAGGCCGAGGCCGGCGCCGACCGGTTCGTCCCCGCTCGGCGCGGGTGTCCGGGCCGAGCTGCCGCGGAAGGCCACGTCGAACACGCGGGGGATCTCCTGCTCGGGGATGCCGCCGCAGCTGTCGTCGATGGACAGGACGGCGGTGGAGCCGTCCACGCCGAGCTGCACGGCGACGGTTCCGTCCGGCGGGGTGTGCCGGATCGCGTTGGACACCAGGTTGCGGACGACTCGTGCCAGCTCGGGGTCGCTGCCCAGGACGACCGGCCATGCTTCCGCGTTCGCGACCAGCCGGACCCGTTTTCGGGCAGCGACGGACGTCTGACCGGCTACGGCGTCGCTCACGACGTCCCGTAGCGGCACCTCGGACAAGGTCAGTTGCAGTGCTCCGGCGGTGATCCTGGACAGTTCGAACAGGTCGTCGACCATCCCGGACAGCCGTCGGGTCTCGCCGCCGATCCGCTGGGCGTACCCGGCGACCTCGGCCGGCTCCGACACGACCCCGTCCGCCAGTGCCTCCGCCATCGCCCGGATTCCGGCCAACGGGGTCCGTAGGTCGTGGCTGATCCACGCGACCAGTTCCCGGCGCGACGCCTCGGCCGCACGTTCCCGATCTCGGGCCTCACGCTCCCACACGCTGCGCCGGGCGAGCCAGCGCCCGAGCAGGAGGGCAGCGGGGACGGTCACGACCATGACGAGCACGCAGACCAGGAGCATCGTGGTCAGGGTCGCGTTGAACATGAACCCGCTGACCCCGAGTACGCCGACGACGACCGCGGCGACAGGGATCAGTACTAGCACCGTCAGGTTGGTCGCCAGACGGCCGTTGCGCAGCAGATACAGCGCCAGCCCGCCGACGGCCACGACGGGCAGCGTCAGCCCGAGCGCCACTGGGAGGATATGACCCGCGTGCTCGAGCATGTCGGCGAACGACTCCGACGGGTTGATGACGTCAGGTGCGATCATAGCGGTACCCCACCCCCCACACGGTCGAGATCCGCACGGGTTTCGCCGGGACCAGCTCGATCTTCTCCCGCAACCGTCGCACATGGACGGTCACAGTGGACTGATCGCCGAAGTCCCAACCCCACACCCGCTCCAGCAGTTCGGCTCGGGAGAACGCCTTGCCCGCGTGGGAGATCAGGAACAGCAGCAGGTCGAACTCGCGGGTCGTCAACGGCAGTTCGGCACCGCGCAGAACGGCCTTGCGCGCGCCGACGTCCAGGGCCAGATCGCCGTCGGTGACCACCCGCGAGGCGATGGGCGCGGGCGTGGCGCGGGCGCGCCGGAGTACCGAGGACACCCGAAGTGCCAGCTCACGGGGGCTGAACGGTTTGGTGACGTAGTCGTCCGCGCCGAGTTGCAGGCCGGCGATGCGGTTCTCCTCCTCGCCGAGCGCGGTCAGCATGACGATCGGGACCCCGCTGCGCTGCCGGATCCGGCGGCACACCTCCAGGCCGTCGATGCCCGGCAGCATCAGGTCCAGCACGATCAGGTCCGGCTCGGCCTGGGCGACCAGGGTCAACGCCAGTTCGCCGTCGCCGGCGACGGTCACCTCGTGTCCGGCCAGCTCCAGGTACCGGCGGACGACGTCGCGGACTGTCTCGTCGTCGTCCACCACCAGTACGCGCCCGTGTTCGCTCATTGCCTCACCAGGTCGTCAGCAGCAGGTGGTTCACGATAAGGGCTGTGGCCGCCTGCCCGGCCAGCCACCATCGTGTTCGGGATCCCGCCAAGAACCCGACCGCGGGGACCAGCCAGACGGCGAACGGCAGCCAGATCCGTTCCACTTCGGACTTGGACAGTCCGGAGACGTCGGCGAGCAGGATCACCGCGATCGCCGCGGCCACGACCGGGAACCGCCAGGCGCGGGGCAGGCCGGCGGCGATCGCGGGCCCGATGACCAGGGTGAGGGACGCCAGGTCGGCCCACACCCAGTACCAGTACGGCCGGTCGTTCGCGATGCCCTGGTAGTACCGCTCGACGACCAGGTGGTAGCCGTCGAGCCACCAGAACCCGGCCAACGCGAACACCGCCACCACGGCCGCGGCGGCCGCCACGGCCAGCGCCAGCAGCCGCACCGAGCGGCGACCGGTGAAGAGCACGGCGAGCCCGACGATGCTTAGTAGGACGAGTCCGTAGGACAGGAACATCCCGAATCCGAGGACCAGTCCGCCGGCGATGGCGGACCAGCTTCGCCGCAGTGCCAGCAGGGCGATTCCGGTGGCGGTGACCCCGGCGAACAGGCCGTCCGCGGACACCCCGATCCACACCGCGCCCGGGAACAACGCGATGAACGGCAACGTCTTACGGGCCAGTTCGGGTTTTCCCAGCAACGCGACGGTGGCCGGGACTGCGACCGCGGTGAGCCCGCCGACCAGGACGCACACGATCCCGGCCCAGCCGCCGCCCGCGAGACCCAGCCGGTCCAGCCAGACGAACACCAGGGTCGCGCCGGGCGGGTGCCCGGAGACGTGCGTGGTCCACGAGTCCGGCTGGAAGTCCAGGATCCGCGACGAGAACGTCCGCAGGAACACGCCGACGTCGGTGATGCCGGGGACTTCGTGCAGGTACTCGGTCGGGGCGGGCAGCCGCCCGGCGATACCGCGTTCCCAGCCGTCGACCATGGCCAACGCGAAGATCCACGCCACGCACGTCGCGTATCCCAACAGCAGCGCCCGACGCCAGGGCAGCCGCGCGGCCAGGTCCGGTCCCCAGGCCACGACCGCGACCGCGACCATCAGCGCGAACGGAGTGCCCGGCCCGACGTGCGGCAGCCACGCACCCAGCACCGGCCACTCGCCGAACGTGTCAGGCGCGCCAGGGCCGAAGTGAGCGGCGCCGTACAGCCGGACGCCGAAACCGAAGCCGACCGCGATCGCGGCCAGCAACAGGCCGAGCGCGACGAGGTCGCCGCGTACTCGCCGGCGGCGTGTGGAGAGCAGGGACACCTTGGGACCGTAGCCCTGTTTTCCCAGGGATTCCGGGTGGAGAGGGCAACTGTCAGAACTCTGTAAGAAGTCCGGTGCCGTCACATTTCGGTAAGCGCCCCAAGGGTTCTGTTCATGCTCCACGGTGGACTTCACTCGGTCCATGGACGAGATCGACGTGGTGCTGCCGTGCTTGAACGAAGCCGCCGCCCTGCCTCTGGTACTGGCCGCGCTGCCGCCAGGTTACCGGGCGATCGTGGTGGACAACGGGTCGACGGACGGTTCGCCGGACGTGGCTGCGAGCCTGGGTGCCAAGGTGGTCCACGAACCGCGAAAGGGGTACGGCGCCGCTGTCCACACTGGACTTGAGCATGCGGCGACGGACCTGGTGGCGTTCATGGACGCGGACGCCTCATTCGACGGCGGAGACCTGCCTACGCTTGTATACGCTGTACACAACGGCGCGGACATGGCTGTGGGCAAGCGAATCCCGTCGCAGCGCGGGGTCTGGCCGTGGCACGCGCGAGCTGGGAACGCCGTGCTGGCCGCGTTGCTGAGACGGCGTGGCCTGCCCGTCACCGACATCGCGCCGATCCGGGTCGCGGGCCGGACGGCATTGCTGGACCTGGGTGTCCAGGACCGCGCGTTCGGCTACCCGCTGGAGCTTCTGCTGCGTGCGGCGGAGAACCGGTGGCAGGTGGTCGAGTTCGACGTGGTCTACCGGCCGCGGGCGGCGGGAACGAAGTCCAAGGTGTCGGGGTCGGTCCGGGGAACGCTGCGGGCGGTCCGGGACATGGCCGGAGTCCTTCGATGATCGTTCTCGTGGTCGCCAAGGCGCCGGTGGCCGGCCTGGCCAAGACCCGTCTCTGCCCGCCGGCAACGCCTGACCAGGCGGCGGACATCGCGGCCGCCTCGCTACTGGACACTTTGGACGCCGTGTGCGCGGTTCCCGGCGCTCAGGCGGTGGTCGCCTTCACCGGCGAGCTGGACCGTGCCATGCGACGGGACGAGCTGAAGGATTCCCTCGGCCGCACCACGATCGTGCGGCAGCGCGGCGCCAACTTCGCCGAGCGGCTCGCCAACGCGCACGCCGACGTCGCCCGAGGCTGGCCGGGCACGCCGGTGCTACAGATCGGGATGGACACCCCGCAGGTCACACCGGCCTTGCTGGCGCGTGCCGGCGACCGGCTCAAGGACGTCGACGCGGTGCTCGGCCGCGCGGCCGACGGCGGCTGGTGGGCGCTGGGCCTGCGCGACCCGTTCGAGGCGGACGTGCTGCGTGACGTCCCGATGTCCCGTGCCGACACCGGGGATCTCACGTATCTCGCCCTGAGTCACCTGCGCGTCGGCGACCTGCCTGTTCTGTCCGATGTGGACACAATGGCGGACGCCGTGCGCGTGGCCGCCGAGGCCCCGCACGGCCGGTTCGCCGAGCTCGTGGTGGGTGTCCGATGACCGAGTTCGACGCGGCCCTGCTGGCCCAGAGCTGCTGGCTGGAGTTGGCGACCGGGGAACGGATCACGCTCCCGGTCGAGCGCTGGCAGTCCGCGCCGGATCCGAGTGACGAGATGATGCTCGCGCACTGCGCCGGCCCGGCGCTGGACATCGGCTGCGGTCCCGGTCGGCTGGCCGCGGAGCTGAGCGCTCGGGGAGTGCCCGTCCTCGGCGTGGACACGTCCCCGGTCGCGATCAAGCTCACCCTGGCGCGTGGGGTGGTCGCCTTGCGGCGCAACGTGTTCGACCGGATTCCCGGCGAAGGCCGGTGGCGCAGCGTGCTGCTGGCGGACGGGAACGTCGGCATCGGCGGCGACCCGGTCCGGCTGCTGGCCCGGGTCCGGCAACTGGTGTCCGTCAACGGAAACGCCCTGGTCGAGGTGGAACCGCCTGGTGCGGGCGTGCGGCACCGGGCGGTCCGGTTGAACGGCACCGGCCGTTGGTTCCCGTGGGCCTGGCTCGGCGCGGAAGCGGTGGAGGAGACCGCGCGACGGGCCGGCATGCGCGTCCGTTGGGTCGCGTCGCAGGGCAGGCGATGGTTCACCGAGCTGGTCCCGGCATGAAGCTGAGGTTCAAGAGCGCGGCCCATCACGAACGAGCCACCGCGCGGATCGGCCTGTGGCTCGGTATCGCGTTCCTGACGTGCTTCGTCACCGGCCTGATCAGCCACGCCATCCAGCATCCGCCGTCGTGGTTCTTCTGGCCGTCCCGGCCGGTCAACCTCTACCGGATCACCCAGGGCGTGCACGTGATCTCCGGCGTGGCGTCGATCCCGTTGCTGCTGGCCAAGCTTTGGTCGGTCTACCCCAAGCTGTTCAAGCGCCCGCTGGTGCGCGACCTGCCGCACGCGCTGGAACGCGGCTCGATCCTGGTGTTGTCCGGCGCGGCTTTCTTCGAGCTGGTGACCGGCATCTTCAACGTGGCCCAGAACTACCGGTGGAGCTTCTACTTCCCGGACGTCCACTACGCGGTGGCGTGGATCGCCGTCGGCTCGATCATCCTGCACATCGCGGTCAAACTCCCGACGATCCGCCGGGCACTCACCAAGGACACCGAACCGCCGGACACGTCCCGCCGGGCGTTCCTGCGGACAACGTGGCTCGCCACGGGCGCCGCGGTCGTGGCCACGGCGGGAACGACGGTTCCTTTGCTGCGTGAGATCTCCGCGCTGGCCTGGCGATCCAGCAAAGGCCCTCAGTCCGTGCCGGTGAACAGGACAGCCCTGGACGCGGGGATCAAGCGCGACCCGTCGTGGACGCTGGACGTGGCCGGTCGGACCTTCACCTTGGCCGAGCTCAACAACATGCCGCAGACCACCGCGGAGTTGCCGATCGCCTGCGTGGAGGGCTGGAGCCAGAACGCCCAGTGGACCGGCGTGCCCGTCGCGGATCTCCTCGAAGCCGCCGGTGTGCGGCCAGGAACCGACGTACGCGTGCAGTCGATGGAACGCACCGGCCTCTACCGGTCGAGCGTCCTTCCGGGCGAGCACACCAAGGACCCGCTCACGTTGCTGGCGTTGCAGCTGAACGGCGAGATCCTCGACCTGGACCACGGCTACCCGGCGAGGATCATCGCCCCCAGCCGGCCGGGTGTGCTGCAGACCAAGTGGGTCAACCGGCTGGAGGTCCTGTGAAAACCCGGATTCTGTTGGGGTTCGTCGGGGTCGTGACGGCGCTGTGGGGTGCGTGGCTGGTGCTGGACGTGCCGCGACCGGTCGAGGTCGGCGCCTGGTTCGTGGCGGGCCCGATCGTCCACGACCTTGTGCTGGCACCGGTCGTCGCCGTTCTGGGATGGGCGTTCCGAGGTCCGGCGAAGGTCGGCGCGGTGATCTCCGGGGTGCTGATCCTGATCTCGGTTCCGTTGGTGTGGCAGGAAAGCCCGATCAACCCGGGCCTGCACGACCGGGACTACGTCGGTGGTCTCGCGATCACCGTCGGCGTGGTCTGGGTGCTCGTCGCCGCCACGGCTATCGCCAGGAAGGCAGCCAGAGCTCGGCCTGCCAGCGGGCGTTCGTGATCGAGTCGCCGTTCAGGATCGGCCACAGCCAGACGAAGTTGGCGACCACCAGGCCCACATACAGGGCGACCACAAGCAGACCTGTGCCTCTGCGTTCGTAGCCGTCCCCGGCCTTGCCGAGGATCTGGCCGAGCGGCAGGACCAGGCCGAGGACCAGGAACGCCGAGGTGGGCGTCATGTAGAAGAAGTACATCTGGCGGTCCAGGTTCAGGAACCACGGCAGCAGACCGGCCAGGTAGGCCACGATGACCGCCGCGTACCGCCAGTCCAAGCGGGCGACCATCCGCCACAGGCCCCAGCCGAGCATCGGCAGGGCCAGCCACCACATCGCCGGCGTGCCGATCAGCATGGTGGCGCTGACACAGGTGGCCTCGCCGCAGCCGGTGGTCGACGAGTCCCAGTAGTAGAGCATCGGCCGCAGGCCCATCGGCCACGTCCACGGCTTCGACTCCCACGGGTGCTGCTTGCCCGGGACGGTCACCAGATTCTCGTGGAAATCCAGGACATGCCCCGAGTACGTCCACAGCGACCGCAGAGCCGGGCCGATCGGTCCCCACCAGGTGGTGATGAGGTGCCGGTCGACGCCGGTCTCGCTGGCGAACCACGCCCACCAGCAGCCCAGGTAGACCAGCAGCGGGATGGCGAGCAACGCCCACAGACCCGGCAGCAGGTCACGCCACAGGGCGCCCAGCCACGGGTGCCGTACCCCGGCCGCGCGACGGGCGGTGGCGTCCCAGATCACCGTCAGCAGGCCGAAGGCGGCGATCCAGTACAGGCCACCCCATTTGCACGCGGTCGCCAGGCCGAGCGAGACGCCGCAGCCAAAGCGGTACCAGCGGAAACCGATCCGGGGGCCGTACCCCGAGTCGTCGACCCAGCCCTCGCGCACGGCGGTGGCCAGGCGGTTGCGCACCTGGTCGCGGTCGAGCAGCAGGAAGCCGAACGCGGCCAGGATGAAGAAGGCGATGAAGATGTCGAGCATCCCGGTGCGGCTCATCAGGTGCACGACGCCGTCGCAGATCAACAGGACGCCGGCGATCGCGCCGAGCATGGTCGACCTGGTCAGCCTGCGGGCGATCCGGATGATCAGCAGGATCATCAACGTGCCCAGGATCGCCGCGGAGAACCGCCAGCCCCAGCCGTTGTAGCCGAAGATCCACTCGCCGAGGGCGATCAACTGCTTGCCGAGCGGCGGGTGGACAGTCAGCTCGTAGCCGGGGTTGTCCTCGTAGAAGCCGTTGCGGAGCATCTGCCACGCCTGCGGCGTGTAGTGCTTCTCGTCGAAGATCGGAGTGCCGTTGTGCGTCGGGAAGCCAAGGTCCTGCAGCCGGATGACACCGCCGATCACCGTCAACACGACCGTGACCACCCAGCCGCGCAGCCGGTCGGTCGGCATCGGACGGCCGAGCAGGGTCGCCACCCGGTCCGCACCCGGCGTGGACGTCGGGGCGGCCTCCGCTGGTTCGTGGTCCACCTCTCGGTCGGACCCGGTCACGACGGCTGTCACGGGTCCCGATCGTAGGGTGAGCGATGTGAACCCCGTATCCGGTTCGGGTCTCCTCGTGCTCGCGGCCACTCCGCTGGGGGATTCCCGCGACGCCTCACCCCGGCTCGTCGAAGCCCTGGCCAGCGCGGATGTGATCGCGGCCGAGGACACCCGGCGGCTGCGGGCACTGGCCGCGGCACTCGGCGTGTCCCCGAAGGGCCGGGTGGTCAGCTTCTACGACTCGGTGGAGACAAGTCGGATTCCTGCCCTGGTGTCCGCTATCGCCGCCGGCTCCACAGTTGTCCTGGTGACCGACGCGGGGATGCCGAGCGTCTCGGATCCCGGGTACCGGCTCGTGACCGCGTGCATCGCGGACGAATTGCCCGTTACGTGCCTTCCTGGCCCGTCGGCGGTGACGACTGCCCTCGCGGTGTCCGGCCTGCCGTGCGACCGGTTCTGCTTCGAGGGGTTCGCTCCTCGGAAAGGCGGGGAACGGCAGCGGTGGCTCCGGTCGCTGGCGACGGAATCCCGGACGACGGTGTTCTTCGAGTCGCCGCACCGGCTGTCGGCGACTCTGGCGGACGCGGTCTCGGTGTTGGGCGCGGACCGGCCGGCGGCGGTGTGCCGGGAGTTGACGAAGACCTATGAGGAGGTGAAACGCGGCTCGCTGGGGGAGTTGGCTGAGTGGGCGGTCGACGGGGTGAAGGGGGAGATCACTGTCGTCCTCGGGCCCGCTGTGCCGCGCGCTGTGGATCTGCCTAGCTTGGTGGAGCGGGTGCGGGTGCGGGTGGATGCGGGGGAGCGCCTGAAGACCGTGGTGGCGGAGATCGCGGAGGCTGCGGGGGTGAGCAAGAAGGAGCTTTACGACGCGGCGATCAAGGGGTGAGTGGCGGCTCGCGTCGGGTGGCGGGGTGCAGTGGCGGGAAGCCTGCGCCGGGGGTGCGTGGCTTGGGTCGGGTGGTGGGGGACGGTGGCCTGAGACTTGGGTGGAGTGGTGGGGCGAGTCGGGGGATGCGGTGGCGGGAAGCGAGTGGGGTGGTGGGGAGGCCCGCGCAGGCCTGTGTCTGGTGGTGAGGGTGGTGGTGCGGAGCCCACACTGGGTGGCGGGGACGGCGGCTGCCCGGTGCTTGCATTGGGTGGGAGCGCGCGGGTGTGGGGCCTACGTCGGGCGGTGGCGGGGAGCGTGTGTTGGGTGGTGGGGCGGTGGCGCAAGGCCTGTGTCGGATGGTGGGCACGGTGGCATGGGTCTGTGCCGGGTGGTGAGGGTGGTGGTGCGGAGCCCGCACTGGGTGGCGGGGACGGCGGCTGCCCGGTGCTTGCATTGGGTGGGAGCGCGCGGGTGTGGGGCCTACGTCGGGCGGTGGCGGGGAGCATGTGTCGGATGATGGGGCGGTGGCGCAAGGCCCGGGTTGGGTAGTGGGTACGGCGGGCATGGGGTCTGTGTCGGGTGGCGCGGAGCCCGCGCCGGACGGCGGGGACGATGGCCGCATTGGCCGCATTGGCTGTGTCGGGCGGGCGCGTGGTCGCGCATTGGGTGGCGGGAAGCTCGTGTCGGGTGTCGGGTGTCGGGTGTCGGGTGTCGTGGTGAGAAGGCTGTGTCGGGCGGGGCGGCGGCCGCGTTGTCTGTGGGGTCGGGTGCGGTAGCGGCGTTGGCTGTGTCGGCGATGCGTCGTGGCGACTGAGTGCGCGTCGGGTGGCAGCGGTGGCGCCGAGCCCATGTCGGGGTGGTGCGGCGTGATGGCGATGTTGACCGCGTTGGGTGGTGGGCGTGGCTGGGTGACCGAGGTCGCCTTCCGGCACGTGGGCGTGCGGGAACGACCACGCTCGCAGTGGCCGAAGCCCGCCGTGGCACCTACGTGCCTGCTGCAGGGCAGTGGTCGACGGCGCACGGGTAAAGGCGGCGTGGGCCAGTACCCCCGCGCGGCGCCATGCGGCGCGCAGTGTCCCTGCTAAGCGCAGTGCTGTGCCGGGCGCAGTGCCGTGCCGAGCGCGGTGCTTTGCTAAGCGCGGTGCTGTGCCGGGCGCGGTGCTTTGCTAAGCGCATTGCGTTGCCGTGCAACACCGCCGTGCTGTGCCTGTGTGCCTGCGTGGCTGGGCAGGGGGGAGCTGGCTGGCTTAGCGTGGGCTTCATGGTTCGGGTGCTGGTGACGCGTGCGGTTGCCCCCGTTACCGGCGTGGGGACGCGGCGGTTTGGGATCCATGCCACTGACCTTGGCATCCTTTGGGACAACGGGCAGGGGCGGCTGCTCGTGGCCTTTGGGGACACTTATGGTGCTGAGTGGGGTGGGCATGGGGCCGGGCCGGCGCACGCCGATTGGCGGTGCAACGTTCTGGCGTCGTCCAGCAACCGGGACCTCGACCGTGGGCTCCGGCTTGATTCAGTTGTGGCGCGGGCCGACGGGGTGGCGGCGCAGATCATCGAGCGGGATCGCGGGGTGGACGAGAACACCGTGATCCCCAACTCGGGTATCGCTGTCGACGGCTACAACTACCTGCATTACATGTCCGTGCGGGAGTGGCGTGCGGATGGGTGGAGCACGAACTACGCGGGCGTCGCTGTGTCCGCCGACGGTGGGGCGACCTGGACCAAACCGCCGGGCGCGCGCTGGGTTAACTCCGCCAAGGACGATCACCCCTTTCAGATCTGTGCGTTCGCTTCGACTGCTGACCATGTGTACCTCATGGGTACGACAAACGGCCGGTTTGGTGGCGCCTACCTGGGCAGATGTCGTCGTTGGGACGTTCTCGTGCCGTCCGCGTACGAGTACTGGTCGGGCACGTGGGGCAAGGACGCGACCCCGGTCATGTCGGGGCCGGTCGGTGAGATGTCCGTCGGGTTCAACAAGCACTTCGGCCAGTGGCTGTGCCTGCACCTGGACGAGCATCGGGCGGCGATCGTGCTGCGGACCGCCCCTGAGTTGACCGGGCCGTGGACCGACGGGCAGGTCATGGCCGACGGACGGGACATTCCCGCGTTGTACGGCGGTTATCTGCATCCGTGGGCCATGGACGACGCCACGGTCTACTGGACGTTGTCGCAGTGGGGTCCGTACAACGTGACGTTGATGCGGACCGAGCTGGGGTGAATATTCGAGTGCGCCCGGGCCCGGTCGGAGCTATCGTGCGGGTGACTTCGAGAGAGAGGGAGGTGGCTTGTGATGGACGTCTTTGTCGCTGTCGCGCGCCCGAAATCCCACGCCTCTCTCGAAGGGTTCACCTCCGTTGACTTCGCTTGACCTGAAGACGCTCGGCTGGGACGAGTACTTCGCCGCCGCGCTGCCGGCCGGGTCGGTACCGGGCCGGGTCGCCCGCGTCCACTCCAGTGGCGTGGAGGTCCTCGTGGACGGCCATGAGGAACACATCGAATACACCTCGCGAGTGGAGTTGCCGTGCGTCGGCGACTGGGTCGCGCTGCGCGAGGGGGAGCTGGTCGACGTGCTCCCGCGTCGGACCGCACTGGTCCGTGGCGGGGTCGCCGAGGACTCGCTCGGCCAGACCCTGGCGTCCAATGTGGACGTCATTTTCGTGGTCGAGCCGACCTCGTTGGCGGGCCGGCGGGGCGGGCCGAACCTCGGCCGGATCGAGCGGCTGCTGGCGCTGGCGTGGGAGAGCGGCGCCACCCCGGTCGTCCTGCTCACCAAGTCCGACCTGGTCGGCGACCAGATCGGCGAGATCCTGTCGAACGTCATGGCCGCGGCGCCCGGGGTCGACGTCCACCCGGTCTGCTCGGTGACGGGCGACGGCGTCGACATCGTCGCCGGGTACCTCGGGGTCGGCCGGACAGCGGTTCTCGTCGGCCCGTCCGGCGCCGGCAAGTCCACATTGGTCAACGCCTTGGCGGGCAGTGACGTGATGGAGACCCAACAGGTCCGCGCTTCGGACGGCCGCGGCCGGCACACGACCGTGCACCGCGAGCTGCTCGTGCTCCCACGCGGCGGTCTGATCATCGACACGCCTGGCCTGCGCCGGGTGTCGTTGGCCACCGGCGGCGAAGGCCTGCAGGACGTCTTCACCGACATCGAGGATCTGGCTCAACAGTGCCGTTTCGACGACTGCGCGCATTCCGGCGAGCCCGGATGCGCGGTGGTCGAGGCGGTCGAGACGGGGGAACTGCCGCAGCGGCGCCTGGACAGCTGGTTCAAGCTGCGGCGCGAAGCCGAGTGGATCGCCAGCCGCACCGACTGGCGGCTGCGCCAGGAACGGGCCCGGCAGTGGAAGGCGATCGGCAAGGAGATGCGCCGCATCAACCGAAGCCGACCTTGACGCCGAGGTGGGTGGTCGCCCGGCGACCACCCACACCCCCGGTTTCAGGCGTTGACTCGGCGGAAGCTGTTGGTTCCCCACAGCACGCACAGGCCGGCGAGCACCACGACGATCACGCCGCCGACGATCACCGAACTGGACGCGAAGTCGCCGTTCACCACGGCCCGGACAGCGTCGGCGACGTGGCTGAACGGGTTGATCCGCGACACCACGTACAACCAGTGCGGCCCACGGTCCATCGGCTGCAGCACGCCCGACAGCAGCATCAACGGCATCACCGTGGACGCCAGCACGGGCGCGAACGCGTACTCCTGCTTGAGTTTCAACGCCAACGTGTACGACACCGAGCCGAGCGCGACACCCATCACGGCCGCGTAGACCAACGCCAGCACGACGTCCGCGACCGACGCGCGGAAGCCGAAGATCGTCGACAGGCCCATCAGCAGCGCGCACTGCGCGACCAGGACCACGACGTCCCGCAGCACCCGGCCGAGCAGCAGAGCCGCCCGGCTCACCGGCGTCACCCGCAGCCGTTCCAACGCGCCCGACCGGATCTCGGGGATCAGCCCGAAACCCGCGTACGCCGTGCCGAACAGGCCCATCTGGATGACCAGGCCGGGGACGAACCACTGCCACGACCCGCTCGACTCCAGCAACGGACCGAACAGCACCAGCCACAGCAGCGGCTGCACGATGCCGAAGACGATCACGCTCGGGTTGTGCAGGGTTGGCCGCATCGTCCGGATGAACACCAGCCAGATGTCACGCACGGAAACCTCCGAAGAACGGCGTCGCGGCCTCGGCCTCGCGCAGGGTCCGGCCGGTCAGGGTGAGGAACACGTCGTCCAGCGAGGGCCGCTGGACCTGGACTGACCGCGGTTGCACCCCGGCGTTGTCGAGTTCCCGCAGCAGGGGCATCAGTGCCGTGTCGCCCTTCGGGACGCGGAACCGGACGGTCTGGCCGGTGACCTGGAGTTCCTGGGAGCCTTCGAGTTTCGACGCGACGTCGGACGTGACCGCCGTGTCCGCTGGGTGCTCGACGGTCAGCGTGACGAGGTCGCCTGCCACGCGCGCCTTGAGTTCGTCGGGTGTGCCCTCGGCGACGATCCTGCCGTTGTCGATCACCAGGATCCGGTCGCACAACGCGTCGGCTTCGTCAAGGTAGTGCGTGGTAAGGAAGATCGTGCTGCCGGCGGTCCGCAGCGCCCGGATGTGCTCCCACAGGTTGCTGCGGCTCTGCGGGTCGAGACCGGTGGACGGCTCGTCCAGGAACAGCAGTTCCGGGTCGTGCAGGACGCCCATGGCGATGTCCAGCCGGCGCTGCTGGCCGCCGGAGAGCCGGCCGGCCAGGCGGTCCGCGACCCCAGTCAGGTCCAGCCGGTCGAGCAGCGCGTCCGCGCGACGCTTCGAGTCCGCTTTGGACAGTCGGTAGAACTGGCCCTGTAACACCAGTTCGTCGAGCACTTTCTGGTCGCTGCCGGCGCCGTGGCCCTGTGCCACGTAACCGATCCGCTTGCGCACGCCGGTGGGATCGGCGCGCAGGTCGCAGCCGGCCACCACGGCCTCGCCGGCGGTGGGGCGCAGCAGCGTGGTGAGCATGCGCAGGGTGGTGGTCTTGCCCGCGCCGTTGGGGCCGAGGAAGCCGACGAGCTCCTCGCGTTCGACGTCGATGTCCACCCCCTGGACCGCGTCGATCGCTCGGCCGCGGACCTTGAACTGGCGCGCGAGACCGCGTGCCTTGATCACGGAAGTCCTCCAGTTTGCTAGTCAAGTTTGACTAGCGGGAGGATGGCACACGTCGGCCCGGTGGTCAAGTTTGACTAGTTAGCGCCGCGGAGGCATGCCGAACGAGTGCGGGCTGTCGTCGGCGAACTCGTACTCGCCGGCCTCCACCCGGGCGAGCAGGTCCCGCAGCCACTCCAGGACGCCGACCGCGGCCGCGTTCCAGTACCGGAACATCTCTCTGATGTGGACGGGCTTGCCCGGCTCGCCGGGCTGCGCCGCGATGGTGTTGTCCATCAGGAACTGGGTGGTGGACATCTGCCCCTCGGTCTGCCGGATCCGCGCCTTGAGCAGGTACGCGAGGGTCGACCGGTCCAGCGCGGTGATGAACGGCAGGGCCGCGTTGAACATCGTCTCGCCGCTGTCCACCTCGCCGAGGCCCTTGCTGAGCAGGTAGAAGAACTCGCCGTCGCCCTGCGGGGTGATCCGGTACACGACCCGGTCCGGGCCCAGGTCGCTTTCCTCGGTGTGCCCGGCTGCCAGCAGCTCCTCGCTGGTCAGCTTCTTCAGCGCGTGGTAGATCGACCCCTGCTTGACGTTCGCCCAGCGGTCGGCCGCCCACAGCAGCAGGTCCTGTCGTACCTGGTAGCCGTGGGCCTCGCCACGCATTCGGACCACGCCGAGAACAAGCAGTCGAGTCGCCGACACACTATTAGGCTATGACGCCTCGTAAAGGTGAGCGCCCACCGCTGCCTGAGCCTCTCCCCGCGCCGGTGATCGACGCGCACACGCACTTGGACGCGTGCGGCGCCAAGGACGCTGCGGACGTCGCCGCCATGGTCGACCGCGCCGCGTCGGTCGGAGTCGAACGGGTCATCACCGTCGCCGACGACCTGTCCGCCGCGCGCTGGGCCGCGGCGGCGGCCACATGGGACTCCAGGGTGTTCGCGGCTGTCGCCGTGCACCCGACGCGTACTTCGGCCTTCAGCGACGACGACAAGGCCGTTATCGAGGAACTGGTGCGGCAGCCGCGTGTGGTGGCGGTCGGCGAGACCGGGCTCGACTTCTACTGGGACTACTCACCGCCGGCGGCGCAGGAGGAGGCGTTCCGTTGGCACATCGACCTGGCCAAACGGGTCGGCAAGCCGCTGATGATCCACGACCGCGACGCGCACGAGGACATCATGCGCGTGTTGCATTCGGAAGGTCCGCCCGAACGGGTGGTTTTCCACTGTTTCTCGGGCGACGCCGACTTCGCACGGCGATGTGTGGACGCCGGGTTCGTCCTGTCCTTCGCCGGCGCCGTGACGTTCCGGAACGCCCGGGAACTGCGGGCCGCCGCCCAGGTCGTGCCAGTGGATCAGCTGCTTGTGGAGACCGACGCGCCCTTCCTCACACCGCACCCGTTCCGGGGTCGGCCGAACGAGCCCTACTGCGTCGCGTACACCCTGCGGGACCTGGCCGAACTCCGTGGAATGGATGTGGGTGACCTGGCTTCGGCCGTTCGGGATACCGCGATCCGGCTGTTCCGACTACCCACGATGACATCCCACGATTCAGTGGGTGAATGACTGGACCGAACGGGTGACTGATTACGTCTCCAGACGTGTGGTGCAAGTCACAACATGTGCGGAGGTGTTTGCGCAACCTCCTGGGACCCGTTACGGTCCCGTGACCGTACCCGGTGGTGTCAGGCCGGGTGCGACCCGCAGTCAGAGCCAGCGTGCGTCGGGGCCGGGACATTCCCGGAAAACGTTCGGTGGTGGCTAAGGGAGTCGGACTGAGAACGCCGGGGCGCGGAACCCTCCGCGCAGGACGTAGATGAAGGAGCAACGCCAGGCCCGTAGGTGCTCGACCAGATCAAGCAACTGCGCGCCCACCGTGAGGCTTGCGCCCTTCTGGAGGAACGACCCTAGTGACTGATAGCGAGAAACAGAGCCGGAACGGCTTCGACGAGGACACCGACTGGTTCACCCCGGTGAAGCAGCCGACCACGGCCACCGCGACGCTCGATCGTCCCGCAGACCACTGGCGTACCGAGTTCCCTGAGTACACGGACTTCTCGGACGAGCTGTCGGTCGTTCCGCAGGACATCTACGCGGCGCTCGGCCCGCAGGCCGACGAGCTGATGGCCTCCGTCGACGTGGACGTCGACGAGCTGATCCGGCTGATCAACGCCGAGACCACGCTGCTTCCGCCCATTCTCGACGTGCCGGACACGCTCGCCGAGGAGAAGCCCACCCAGGACAAGCCTGAGGGCCTCATCGCCGCGGTCCGGAAGTGGAAGCGCACCTTCCTTCGGGCCAGCATCGCCGCGGTGCTCGTCACGCTGACCGGCGGCGGTGCCGCCGCGATCGCGATGAACAAGTCCGTCACGATCGATGTGGACGGTGTCGAGCACAACGTCCACACGTACGGCGGAACCGTCGGCGCGGTGCTTGAGGACGAGGGCATCACGGCCGGCGAGCACGACTCGCTGAGCCCGTCGCCGGGCGCGAAGATCGGCGACGGCGGCAAGATCGTGATCGAGCACGGCAAGCTGCTGAAGTACACAGTGGACGGTCAGGCCAAGGAGGCCTGGGTCCGGGCCCGCACCCTCGGCGACGGCCTGCGCCAGGTCGGCGCGCCGATGCAGGGCTCGAAGATCTCCGGCGACCTCAACTCGGCCATCCCCAACCAGGGCATGACCGTCGACGTCCGGACGCTGAAGAACGTCACCGTCTACGACGGCGGCAACGAGGGCCGGGCCATCCAGACCACCGCGACCAACATCGACGAGCTGCTCAAAGAGCTGCAGGTGTCGCTGGGTCCGGACGACGCGGTGACCCCCGGCTCGGACGTGAAGATCGCCAACGGCGCCGAGGTGCGGATCACCCGCAACGGCGTGACGGTCAGCAACGTGACCGAGGACGTGGCGCCGCCGGTGCAGAACGTCAACGACGACACCATGGACAAGGGCACCCAGCAGGTCGTCGACCCCGGCACGCCCGGCCAGAAGATCGTGACCTACCGGATCCAGATGAAGGACGGCAAAGAGGTCAAGCGGGAGAAGCTGGGCGAGAAGGTCACCAAGGACGCGACCCCGCGGATCGTCAAGGTCGGCACGAAGAAGGCGCCCGCCCCGGTGATCTCCGACGGCGAGGTCTGGGACCGCCTGGCCGGCTGTGAGGCCGGCGGCAACTGGGCGATCAACACCGGCAACGGCTACTACGGTGGCCTGCAGTTCGACGCCGGCACGTGGCGGTCGAACGGCGGCACCGCGTACGCGCCGCTGCCCAACCAGGCCACCCGCGAGCAGCAGATCGCGATCGCCACGAAGGTGCGCGACGCCCGCGGCGGCTACAGCGCTTGGCCGGCCTGCTCGAAGAAGCTGGGCCTGCCCCGGTAGTTCTCGGATGTTCACAGCGCCCCGGCCTTCGGTCGGGGCGCTTCGTGTTTCAGTCTGGGTTGGGGATCGCGATCAGGTCGAACCGGCGTGTGGCAGCCTTGGACGGTGAGCAGCGCGTTGTTGGGTCCCGCTGAGGTGCGGCGGTTGGCCGCGGAGTTGGATGTGCGGCCGACCAAGCGGCTGGGGCAGAACTTCGTGCACGACCCCAACACGGTCCGGCGGATCGTCAGCACGGCCGAACTGGCCGACGACGACGTGGTCCTCGAAGTGGGGCCGGGGCTGGGGTCGTTGACCCTGGCCCTGCTGCCCGCGTGCGGACGGGTCGTCGCCGTCGAGATCGACCCGGTGCTGGCCGGGAAGCTGCCGGCGACCGCCGCCGAACGTGCCCCCGAGCTGGCCGGCAAACTCACGGTGGTGACGGCGGACGCGTTGAAGGTGACCGCCGCGGAGGTCGGCGAGCCGACCGCGCTCGTGGCCAACCTGCCGTACAACGTGGCCGTGCCGGTGGTGCTGCACCTGCTGGCCGAGTTGCCGAGCCTGCGCACCGGCCTGGTGATGGTCCAGGCCGAGGTGGCGGACCGGATCGCCGCCGGGCCGGGCAGCAAGGCGTACGGCATACCGAGCGTCAAGGTCGCGTGGTACGCCGACGCACGGCGTTCCGTGACGGTGTCCAGGTCGGTTTTCTGGCCGGTGCCGAACGTCGACTCGGCGCTCGTGCGGTTCGTCCGACGCGAACCGCCTGCGAACGTCGACCGTGAGCGCCTGTTCGCGCTTGTCGACGCGGCCTTCGCGCAGCGGCGGAAGACGTTGCGGGCCGCACTGGGCGGGTGGGCCGGGTCGCCGGCACGGGCCGGGGAGATCCTCACCAGGGCCGGAATCGATCCAGCTCAGCGTGGCGAACAGCTCACCGTCCGCGAGTTTTCTCGCATTCTGGAAGCAGCCGACCACTATCTGTGAAATCGCCGGTGTGATGTTCGTCCGTCGGTGTGATGTGGGCCCTTAATTCCTGGGTCAGACCTTGCATCCGGCCGCCTGAGTCGGTTTGAATGCAAGTGCATCCATCCCGAGCGGCTGAGAGACCTGGCTCCCTGACGCCGCAGCAACCACCTCGCCGAGGCAGGTGCTACCGCCAGGAGCGATGGAGGAATCGTGTTCGCGAGCATGCTCACCCAGCGTCGGGTCATCGACCAGGGCAGGCGAACTGTGACCGCGTGTCGTAGCCACAACGCCTGATTCCCGCACCCGAGAACCCACCATGCTTCCGTCCTAAGAGGACGGTCCCTGTCGGACATCGGCAGTCGCCACCGCGACCGGGCCGTGTGCTGCGCTGGAGTAACCGTGATCACCGTAGAGAATGTCAGCAAATCCTTCTGGAGCCGAACCGGGAACGTCGTCGCACTCGACAACGTGTCCCTCGACGTGACCGCCGGTGCCGCCCTCGGGGTGGTCGGACCGGCCGACTCGGGCAAGTCCACTTTGGCCCGTTGCGTGTCGTTGCAGGAGCGGCCGGACACCGGTGTGGTGCGCCTTGACGGGCTGAACACCGCAACGCTGGACACCCGCAGGCTGCGCGCCACCCGCCGCCAGATCGGTTTCGTCACCGGGGAGACGCAGCTTTTCAAGCAGCGCACCGCCGCGGGCAACATCGCGCTGCCGCTTGAGCAGTCCGGTGTGGACGGTCCGAGCCGGCGGACCCGGGTGGGCCGGCTGCTCGACCTGATCGGCATGACCGACAAGGCCGCCGTGTACCCGGACGACCTCACCGACGGCCAGCGGCGACGGGTGGCCATCGCCCGCGCGCTCGTCGGCGAACCGGCCGTGCTGCTCGCCGACGACCCGACCGCGGACCTGGACACCGACGGCACTGCGGGCGTGCTCGCCGTACTGGACCGGGCCCGCGCCGAACTCGGCGTGACGCTGCTGGTGGCCACCCAGGACAACAGCGTGGTCCGGCGGATCTGCGACGACGTCGCACTGCTCGACGCGGGTCGGCTGGTCGAGCACGGCAACCTGTTCGAACTGCTGCGCTCGCCGGACAGCCGCGCCCTGGACGCGCTGCTGCCGGCGATCGACGGGAACGCCGGACTGCCCGGCTGCGGCCAGGACCGGGTCGCGGACGTCGTGCTCGTCGGGTTCGCCGCGGTCGGCGCGTTGCTGCCGGAGGCCGCCTCACGGTTCGGCGTGCAGGTGTCCGTCCTCGGCGGCGGTCTGACCCGGCTCGGTGAGACGCCGGTGGCGCGGTTCCGGATCGGACTGAAGGGCGAACGGACCGACGGCACGCTGGCCTGGATGGCCGACCGGGGCGCGATCGTGCACCAGCCCCTGGCCGGTCCACAAGGTGTGGCGGCGTAGGACGACACGGCCGGAACGGCAGTCGAATGCGCACACGTAGGCTGCTAGGTGTGCTCGCTGTCGTTCCACCACCGGTCACCGTTCGCGTGCCGTCGAAGGTCAACCTGCACCTCGCCGTCGGCGAGGCCCGGCAGGACGGTTTTCACGAGCTGAGCACGGTGTTCCAGGCCCTGTCGCTGACCGACGAGGTGACCGTGGCGGTCGCCGACGAACCCGGCGTCGAGGTCATCGGGGAAGGCGCCGCCGAGGTGCCGACCGGCCCGAGCAACCTCGCCTGGCAGGCGGTGCAGGCCCTGGCCGAGCACGTCGGCCGGGACCACACCGAGCCGAAGATCCGGGTGGTGATCCGCAAGGGCATCCCGGTCGCCGGCGGCATGGCCGGCGGCAGCGCCGACGCGGCCGCCGTCCTGGTCGGCCTGGCGTCGTTGTGGCGACTGGAAGTCGGCCGGGACGAGCTGGCCGGCGTGGCCTCGAAGCTGGGCAGTGACGTGCCGTTCGTCCTCCAGGGCGGCACCGCGTTGGGCACCGGCCGCGGTGAACGGCTGATCCCGGTGCTGTCCCGGCACCAGTTCCACTGGGTGATCGCGTTCGACCGTCGCGGCCTGTCCACCCCGAAGGTCTTCGAGGAACTGGACCGGCTGCGCGCGGAAGGCGACCCACCGCGCGTCGGAGCGGTCGAGCCGGTGCTGGAGGCCCTGGCGTCCGGCGATCCACGCCAGCTCGCCCTGTTGCTGGGCAACGACCTGCAGTCGGCCGCGATCTCCCTGCGCCCCGGGCTCCGTCGCACGTTGCGTGCCGGCGTGAACGCGGGCGCCCTCGCCGGCACTGTGTCCGGATCCGGGCCGACGTGCGCTTTCCTTTGTACGGACGCCGAAGCCGCCCTGCGCGTGGCCGCGGAGCTGGCCGGCGCCGGAGTGTGCCGGACTGTGCGCGTGGCGCACGGCCCGGTGCCGGGCGCGCGGGTCATCGGCGGCGAGGAAGCGCCCCGGCCGACACCTCCCGAGGTCCACGCCTAGGTAGCCTCTTGGCTGAGGGTTTCGACGGGGAAAGCGCGGGTAGATGGCCAATCTGGTCAATCTGGAAGCAGTGAGCAAGTCCTACGGTGTCCGGCCGTTGCTCGACACGGTGTCGCTCGGCGTCGGCGAGGGCGACCGGATCGGGGTCGTGGGCCTGAACGGCGGTGGGAAGACCACGCTGCTGGAGGTCCTGTCCGGGATCGCGGAACCGGACGACGGCCGGGTCAGTCGCACCCGTGACCTGCGGATGGCCGTGGTCACGCAGCGCACGGAACTGCCCGCCGGCGGCACGGTCCGCAACGCCGTCCTGGATCCGCTGGGATTCCGGGCCGACCACGAGTGGGCCGCGGACCCGCGGGTTCGTGCCGTGCTCGACGGCATCGGGATCACCGCACTCGGTCTGGACGCCCCGGTCGACCGGATGTCCGGCGGCGAACGCCGACGTGTCGCGCTGGCCGCGGCGCTCGTGCAGGAGCTGGACATGGTCGTGTTGGACGAGCCGACCAACCATCTGGACATCGAGGGCGTGCGGTGGCTCGCGGACCATCTGCTCGCCCGGCGTACGGCGCTCGTCGTGGTGACGCACGACCGTTGGTTCCTGGACACCGTGTGCTCCCGGACGTGGGAGGTGCAGAACGGCAAGGTCGAGCAGTACGAGGGCGGTTACGCGGACTGGGTGTTCGCGCGCGCCGAACGGGCCCGCCTGGCCGACACGCTGGAGGAGAAGCGCCGGAACCTAGCGCGCAAGGAACTCGCGTGGCTGCGGCGGGGCGCGCCCGCGCGGACTTCCAAGCCGCAGTACCGGATCGACGCCGCCGAGGCGTTGATCGCGGACGTGCCGCAGCCGCGCGACCGGGTCGAGCTGACCGCGTTCGCCAAACGGCGGCTCGGCAAGACCGTGATCGAGCTTGAGGACGTCAGCCTGGACATCGGCGACCGGTCGTTGCTGGACCACGTGACGTGGCGGCTCGGGCCGGGCGACCGGATCGGCCTGGTCGGCGTGAACGGCTCCGGCAAGACCACGTTGCTGCGCCTGCTCGCCGGCGACCTGGACGCCCGGTCCGGCAAACGGGTTCAGGGACAGACCGTGCGGCTGGGGTACCTCAGCCAGGAACTCGCCGACCTGCCGGGTGACTTGCGCGTCCTCGAAGCCGTCGAGGAGATCGCCCGGCGGGTCACCCTGGGCAAACAGGAACTGTCCGCGTCCCAGCTGGCGGAGAAGTTCGGGTTCCCGCCCAACCGGCAGTGGACCCCGGTCGCGGACCTGTCCGGCGGCGAACGGCGGCGCCTGCAGCTGTCCCGGCTGCTGATGGCCGAGCCGAACGTGTTGCTGCTCGACGAGCCCACCAACGACCTGGACATCGACACGTTGCAGCAACTGGAAGACCTGCTCGACTCGTGGCCGGGCACGCTTGTCGTCGTGTCGCACGACCGGTATCTGGTCGAACGCGTTTGCGACGAGGTGTACGCGCTGTTCGGCGACGGACGGGCCAAACACCTGCCTGGCGGGATCGACGAATACCTGTCCCGTCGAGTCGCCACGGTCGCGCCCGCCCCGGTGAAGGCGCCCAAACCGAAGTCGAGCGCGGCCGACCAGCGGGCGACCGGCAAGGAACTGGCCCGGCTGGAACGCGCGCTGGACAAGTTGACCAAACGTGAGGCCGAGCTGCACACGGCGTTGGCCGAGGCGGCGACCGACCCGGACCGGCTCCTCCAGCTGGACGCGCAGCTCCGCGACCTGCTCAAGGAGAAGGACGAGGTCGAAGAACGCTGGTTGGAGATCGCGGACAGTGCCCAGTAACGACCTTTGTCACTGTCGGGCGGTCAGGACCATTTAAGGTCGCGGGTATGAGTCGGTTTGTGGACGTGTTGCTGGCTACCGCCCGCACCAGCGACAAGGGCATCATCCTGGGCGAACCGGGATCGCCGGCGCGCCGCACCTGGGCACAGGTGCACGAGCAGGCCCAGGTGATGGCCGGCGGCCTGGTCGATGGCGGGCTCGCGCCGCGCAGCGCGGTCGCCATCCTGGCCGCGGATCCCGCCCTGATCGCACCCGCCATCCAGGCCGTGTGGCTGTCCGGCGGCAGTGTGACCATGCTGCACCAGCCGACCCCGCGGACGGATCTCGCGGTGTGGGCCGAGGACACCCTGCGCGTCCTGAGCATGATCGACTCGAAGCTGGTGCTGCTCGGCTCGCCCTTCGACCAGCTCGCGCCCGTGCTGACCGAACACGGCATCCCGTACCGGCTGCTGTCCGAACTGAGCGGCACGTTCACCGAACCGGTCGTGGTCAGCGAGAACGACCACGCCTTGCTCCAACTGACGAGCGGCTCCACGGCCGACCCGAAAGCGGTCCGGATCACCCACGGGAACCTGTTCTCGAACATCATGGCCATGGCCGACCGGGCGGCGCTGGACGTGGTGAACGACACGATGGTGTCCTGGCTGCCGCTGTTCCACGACATGGGCATGGTCGGCTTCCTGACCGTGCCGATGACGTTGGGCATCGAACTGGTGAAGGTCACCCCGCCGGACTTCCTGCGCGCGCCGCTGCTGTGGATGGACCTGATCTCGCGGTACCGCGCGACGATCACCGCGGCGCCCAACTTCGCGTACGCCATGGTCGGCAGGCGGATGGGCAACGCGGCCGACGGCGACTACGACCTGTCCACGCTCCGGCTGGCCCTGAACGGCGCCGAACCGATCGACGCGGACGCCGTCAAAGCCTTCACTGACGCAGGCGCACGGTTCAACATGCCCGCGGAGTGCGTGTTCCCCGCGTACGGCATGGCGGAATGCACGCTGGCCGTGTCGTTCGCGCCGCTGTTCACCGGGCTGACCCTGGACTACATCGACGCGCACGCCCTGGAAGTGGACCGCCGCGCGGTTCCTGTGCCCCCGGGCGACGGCGTCCGGTCGTTCGCCGTGCTGGGCAAGCCGTTGCCGGACGTGGAAGCGTCCGTGGTCGCGGAGACCGGTGCGGTGCTGGGGGACCGCGAGGTCGGCGAGATCCGGCTGCGCGGCGCGGCCATCACCCCGGGATACTTCACCGTCGACGGCCCTCGGTCCCTTCAGGACGAAGACGGCTGGATGCCCACGGGCGACATCGGCTACACCATCGACGGGGACATCGTGGTGTGCGGCCGCAACAAGGACGTCATCATCCTCGCCGGCCGGAACATCTACCCCACGGACATCGAGCGCGCCGCGGTCGCGGTGGACGGTGTGCGAGCCGGGAACGCGGTGGCCGTCCGGATCGACGCCGGCACCCGACGGGAGCGGTTCGCGGTCGTGTGCGAGTCCAAAGTGGCCGGTGACCCGGCCGAAGCCGCCCGGATCCGCCGCGAGGTCGCCAGCCGCGTGTTCGAAGCGGTCGAAGCCCGACCGGTCGCGGTGATCGTGCTCGCACCGGGCACCCTGCCGAAAACCCCCTCAGGCAAGCTTCGGCGGGCGGCCGCGGGCGAGCAGTTGCGGGACAGCATCAGGAAAAGCGAGTCAACGGACTGAGGTCCCGCAGCACGAGGTCGGCGGCTTCGAGGACCGCGCGGCGGGACTGCTCGGCGGGGTCAAGGACGTCGAAACCGTGCTGTCCGTCGGGGACGTCGATCAGGCGTACCGCGGTGCCGGCCGCTTCCGCCTCGGCGCGGAAGCGGTCGACTGTGGCCTGCCATTCGGGCCGTTCCCGGCCCACTCTGGTCAGGATCACCGGCCGGCCGGGACCGATGGAGTACGGGATGTCCAGCACCGGATACGTCAGCGCGAGGCAGCGCAGCCATTCGGGCGAGTCCGTCAGCCAACGGCCGATCTGCATGGCCCCGGCGGAGAACGCCCACACCGCGATCCGGTCCGCGTCCACTTCGTCGAGCGCGCGCACCGACTCGACGATCCGGACCAGGCTTTCCGCCATCTCCGGCCATTGCGAAACATCGTGGTATGGCTGGTCGATCACCACCCCGAGCACACCCCGGCCGGCCATGAGCCGTGCGTAGCCCTGGTACATCGGCCAGTGCCGGGGCCGTACCGGGAGTTGGGCCGTGATCGGTCCGGGTACGAAGATCACGGCAGGTAACGGACCTTCGGCGCCATCTGGTTGACACAGGTCGAAATCGGCGTGCTCGGTCACTGTGCCGGACTCCGGGACGTCGACCACGAACTTCATCTCATGCGGCAACATGTGCCAATTCTCGGCTATGACAGGGCGTGGAAGGTGTTCTGGGCCGCCTCAAGGCCGTTCGCCACCAGGGCCGCCACCGCGTCCGCCGCCTTGTCCAGCAGGAAGGGGAGTTCCTTCATCTCGATCTTGGCGAAGTCCTTCAGGACGAAGTCCGCCGGGTCCATCCGGCCAGGTGGGCGGCCGATGCCCACCCGAACCCGGAGATAGTCCTTGGTGCCCAGGGACTTGCTGATCGACCGCAGGCCGTTGTGGCCGTTCTCGCCGCCGCCGAGTTTCAGTCGGACCGTGGCGAACGGCAGGTCCAGTTCGTCGTACACCACGACGATGTCCGCGGGCGCGACCTTGTAGAACCGGGCGATCCCGGCGACCGGGCCGCCGGAGACGTTCATGAACGAACGGGGTTTGGCCAGCACGACCCGGCTGCCGCCGAGCCGGCCCTCCAGGATGTCCGCACCGGCCTTGTGCGCCTTGAACTTCCCGCCGCCGACCCGGTCGGCCAGCTCGTCGACCACGAGCGAGCCGACGTTGTGCCGGTTGCCGGCATAGCGAGGGCCGGGGTTGCCGAGCCCGACCACCACGGTCAGCCCGGCCGTCCCCGGCCCGTCGGACATGTCGCTCAGGCCTCGTCGGACTCGGCGGCCTCAGCCGGGGCCTCGCCGGTGTCGCCCTCGAGCTGCTCGGCCGTTGGCGCCGCGTTCACGGCCACGACCAGCGTGTCCGGGTCGGTCGCCAGGGTCGCGCCCTGCGGCAGCCGCACCTGGGCGGCCAGGACCTGGGTGCCGGCCGTGGTGCCGTCGATCGACAGCTCGACCTGATCCGGGATGTGCAGGGCCTCGACCTCGATGGTGATCGTGGTCAGGCCCTGGGTGACCAGGGTGCCGGACGCCGGTTCACCGGTCAGCACGACCGGGACCTCGACGCTGACCTTCTCGCCGCGCTTCACCAGCAGCAGGTCGACGTGCTCGATGTAGTTCTTGATCGGGTGGGTGGTGACGGTCTTGGTCAGCGCGAGCTCGGACTTGGAGTCCACGTCGAGCGTCAGGACGGCGTTCTGGCCGTGCTCACGGACGACACGGGCGAACTCGAGCGCCGGCAAAGCCAGGTGCTTCGGGTCGGAACCGTGGCCGTAGAGCACCGCGGGGATCTTGCCGGCGCGGCGGGTGCGGCGCGCGGCGCCCTTGCCGAATTCGGTACGCGACTCGGCGGCAAGACGGACCTCGGACACGGTGATGCTCTCCTGTACTGACAACGTCGGGGGACGTCGGGGCGGGTAGAAGCAGGCGGGTAGGTCGTCATCGCGGCGGCGGCAGGCATGTGGACACGCGGCAACCGAACCAGCCGCGTCGATCACGCCAAGCTCATCGGAGCCGGGCCTCGCCGAGACAACCCCGATAGTTTACGTCAGCTTCGCGCCCACGTCGCCGGGGGTCCCCGGACACACGTGTGCCCCCGAGAAGAATCGGGGGCACACGGCGGAGAACTAGGCGTTGCCGTCGAACATGCTCGTCACCGAGCCGTCCTCGAAGACCTCCTGGATCGCGCGGGCCAGCATCGGGGCGATGGACAGCACTGTCATGCCCGGGAACCGCTTCTCCGGCGGGATCGGGAGGGTGTTGGTGAAGATCACCTCGCGGGCCTTGCAGTTCGCCAGGCGTTCGGTGGCCGGGTCGGACAGGATGCCGTGGGTCGCCGCGATCACCACGTCGGAGGCGCCCGCGTCGAGCAGGGCGTCGCAGGCCTTCACGATCGTGCCACCGGTGTCGATCATGTCGTCGACCAGCACGCAGAGCCGACCGGCGACCTCACCCACGACCCGGTTGGCGACCGCCTCGTTGGGTTTGAGCGGGTCGCGGGTCTTGTGGATGAACGCGATCGGGCGGTCCCCCAGGTAGGACGCCCACTTCTCGGCCAGCCGGACCCGGCCGGAGTCGGGGGAGACCACGGTGATGTCCGAGCCGCCGTAGGTGGCTTCGATGTGGCCGGCCAGGATGGACTGGGCGAACAGGTGGTCCACCGGGCCGTCGAAGAAGCCCTGGATCTGGGCGGTGTGCAGGTCGACCGTCATGATCCGGTCGGCGCCCGCGGTCTTGAAGATGTCCGCGATCAGCCGCGCCGAGATCGGCTCCCGGCCCTTGTGCTTCTTGTCCTGCCGGGCGTACGGGTAGAACGGCATGATCACGGTGATCCGCTTGGCGCTCGCCCGCTTCAGAGCGTCCACCATCAGCAGCTGTTCCATCACCCACTGGTTGATCGGCTCGGTGTGGCTCTCGATCACGAACGCGTCCGTGCCGCGCACCGACTCGTTGAACCGCACGAAGATCTCGCCGTTGGCGAAGTCGTACGCGGCCTGTGGGGTGATCCGCACGTTCAGTACCTTGGCCACTTCCTCGGCCAGCTCCGGGTGCGCACGGCCGGAGAACAGCATCAGCTGCTTTTTCGGGGTCCCGGACTTGGCGGTCATGACTTTGTCTCCTCAGGATCTGCGAGCGCCCGCTCGGCCGCTTCCGCGGCGGCGGTGCCCGGCCGGCGCCGCAGCACCCAGCCGTCGAGATTTCGTTGCGGCCCACCAGAAACGGCGAGCGCGCCCGGTGGTACGTCCGCCCGGATCACAGTACCCGCGCCGCTGTAGGCGCCGTCACCGACCGTCACCGGCGCGACGAACATGTTGTCCGAGCCGGTGCGGACATACGAACCGACCGTCGTGCGGTGCTTGTTCACCCCGTCGTAGTTGACGAAGACACTGGCGGCGCCGATGTTGCTGTGCTCGCCGATGGTCGCGTCGCCCACGTACGACAGGTGCGGCACTTTGCTGCCCGTACCGATCTCGGAGTTCTTCACCTCTACGAACGTACCGATCTTGCCGCGGTCGCCGAGGCTGGTGCCCGGCCGCAGGTACGCGTACGGACCCACCGACGCGCCCGCGCCGATCGTCGAGTCAGAACCGTGCGTGCGAATGACTTTCGCCCCCTCGCCCACGGCGACGTTCGCCAACGTCGTGTCCGGGCCGATGATGGCTCCCTCCCCGACAGTGGTCGACCCTTGCAGTTGGACGCCGGGACACAGCACGACATCCCTCGACAGGGTTACCCCGGCGTCGACCCAGACACTCCCCGGATCGACCACGGTCACGCCGTCGCGCATCCAGCGTTCCAGCACCCGTCGGTTCAGCTCGGCGCCCAACCTGGCCAGTTGAACCCGGTCGTTGACCCCTTCGACCTGCCACTCGTCCTCGCACACCAGCGCGCCGACCCGCCTGCCGTCGGACCGGGCGATGCCCAGCACGTCGGTCAGGTACAGCTCGCCCTGGGCGTTGTGCGGGGTGATCCGCCGCAAGCCGTCGGTGAGGACGGCCGCGTCGAACGCGTAGATCCCGGAGTTGATCTCCGCGATCGCGAGCTGCTCGGCGGACGCGTCCTTGTGCTCGACGATCGCGGTGACCGCGTCGGCGGTGTCGCGGACGATCCGGCCGTAGCCCGACGGGTCCGACACGACCGATGTGAGCACAGTGACCGCGTTGCCCGAATCGCTGTGCTCGGTCAACAGTGCGGCGAGCGTCGACGTTTCCAACAACGGGACGTCACCGTAGGTGACGACCACCGTTCCGGTCACTGTGCCCGGCAGTTCGGCCAGGGCACAGGACACCGCGTGCCCGGTGCCTTTCTGCTCGGCCTGCACGGCCACCGTGATCTTGCGGTCCAGCTGCTCGGTCAGGCCGTCGAGATGCTCGGTGACGGCGGCCCGGCCGTGCCCGACGACCACCACCAGATGGTCGGGCGCCCGGCCCGCGGCGGCCCGCACCGCGTGCTCGACCAGCGGGCGCCCGGCGATCGGATGCAGCACCTTGGGGGTGGACGACCGCATCCGAGTTCCCTCGCCCGCGGCCAGGACAACAATGCTGAGCTGGGCGTTCCCACCCTCTGGCATCAGCGATCTCCCTGCGGAATCCGTTCGGATAACACCAGGTGACGATCCTACGTCGCCTCGGGACCCACCCACGCGGGGTCATCGACCAACCGGCCGGACGCCGCTGTCTCCGTGCTCATGGTCACCGCGGCGACACCGTTGCCGCCGCTGCGTTTCGCTTCGTACATGGCCGCGTCGGCACGCGCGAGCGCACGCGCCGCGGTCTCCTGAGGACGCAGTGCGACCACACCGACGGACAGAGTCACGCCGTGCGAGAGATCCGCCGGGAGTTTGGAAACGGCGCTGACGGCACGGTTCAGCGCGGCTTCGGCGGCGTGCAGTGGCGCACCGGGCAACAGAACGACGAATTCGTCACCGCCGTAGCGCGCGACCATGTCTCCGCCGCGCAGCGCGTCGCGGACCGTGCTCGCCACGACGCGCAACACGTCGTCGCCTTCCGCGTGCGAGAACTGGTCGTTCACTTCCTTGAAGCCGTCCAAGTCCACCAGCGCGAGCGCCAACGGATGGTTGCCGGACGTCGCGGACAGCGCCTCAAGGCGGTCGTCGAGCGCGCGGCGGTTGGGCAGACCGGTCAGCGGGTCCTGCAACGCCTGCTTCTCCATGGCGCCGTGCTTGCGGGTCAGCCGCTCGTGCTCGCGGCGCGTGTTGAGCGTCGCGATCCGGGACGCGCGCATGTCCCACAGCTGGGTTTCCAGCTCGGTGGCGTAGTTCTCCAGCGCGCTCATCGTGCGCTCGCCGCCGTCCGGGCCGGACAGCCGGGCGAACTCACGGATCAGGCACAGCCGCAGGGTCGCCTCGGACGGGTCGTCCTCCAGCGCCTCCCTGGCCTCGGCGAGGACGTCCACGGCCTCGTCGACCAGCCCGGTGTGCTCAAGGCAGCGGGCCAACGCGATCGCCGTGATGATCAGCTCACGGCTGTACCGGGCGCTCGGCCGCAACGTGAAAAGCCGTTCCACGTGGTCGGCCGACGGCAGCGCGAACGCGTGCGCCGCCGCCACGATGGGCAGCTGGTCGGCGGCGGAGAGATCGGTCCGGCGGGGGAACAGCGACTCCTTGAACGGGCCTTCGACCGACATCGCCAGCGCGGCGGCCCGTTCGAACTTGGTGGCCGCGACGTCCTCCTGGCCGACCCGTTCCAGCCGCAGGCCCCAGCCGATCAGCATCCGGATCCGGTTGATCATGTGCACCGAGATCTGGTGCGGGCCGCCGCTGTCCCGGATGCAGCCGTTGGCCCGTGCCATCACCTGGTCGGCGTCCTCGTACACACCGAGCTGGGTGAGCACCAGGCCGATGTCCATCAGGGTGGACGCCAGCAGGATGTCCCACTTGCGGCGGCCGATCGTGACGTCCGGGTTCGGGTCGTCGTCCAGCATCGCCAACGCGATCGCGGCCTCGGTCAGCGCCGCGTCCTCGGCGCCGCCCATCAGCATCAGCCGGCCGCTCAGCGCGTGCGCGTCGGCCTCCAGGACGAGCAGGCCATGCCGTCGGGTGTGCATGAGCATCTCGTCGAGTAAAGGCTGCGTGGTGGTGGCCAGTCCGGAGGTCACCAGCCGCACGGCGACAGCCGCCCGCAGCAACTGGCCGACCATCCTCGGCTCGCCGCGGTGCTGCGCCTCGGCGAGCATCTGGTCCACTTCCTCGACGTGCTGGACCTGCTCGGGATGCGCCGCGCTCTGCGTGGTGGCCAACAGTTCGCTGGCACGACCGACCAGCCACGCGTCGGACTTCTCGTCCAGCGCGGGCGGGTGCTCCTCGTCCGGGTTCTGGCGCAGCGGTGCACCCCCTGCCAACGGTTCGGCTTGCCGACTAGGACTGACCAACCTGACCGCTCCGCCGCCAGGGATCGAACCTGGACCATCAGAACCAAAATCTGAGGTGCTGCCTTTACACCACGGCGGACTGGACCAGCGAGGTCCCACGGTTGGACATCGTCGCACGAGCAGGGGTGGGCGGCGAGAGACACCCGGCCGAATTCGCTGCCATGTACTACCCGAATGGGCGTTAGCAGCGTCACATGCGATCGGCCGGCATGCGTGCTAGGCAACTGTTGAGGCTGGCGCGGGACGCGCCGATCAACCTACCCTGTCGTAAGTTACGAGTTCGTAGGTAAGGCTGACCTAAGTCAGACGTGAGGTGTGTGAATGACGACTACCCTCGACAAGTCCGAGGAGCGGGAGTCCTCCCAGGGGCCGCGGCCCCTGCTCGAGGGCCAGCGGAACCTGGCGACGCAGATCGCCGTGTACGCGTTCATCTTGCTGCCGTTCGCGGCGCTCATCGCGGCCGTTCCCCTGATGTGGGGATGGGGGCTGAGCTGGCTGGACGTCGGGCTGTTCGCGGCGTTCTACACGTTCACGCTCCTCGGTGTCACGGTCGGCTACCACCGGCTGTTCACGCACAACTCGTACAAGGCGAAACGGCCGATGCGGATCATGCTGGCGGTCATGGGCAGCATGGCCGTCCAGTCGCCGCCGATCACCTGGGTCGCCGACCACCGGCGGCACCACGCGTTCTCCGACCGCGACGGCGACCCGCACTCACCCTGGCTGTTCGGCACGTCACCGCTGGCCCTCGCGCGCGGCTTCTGGCACGCCCACATGGGCTGGATCTTCGAACGTGACGTGACCAACAAACAGCGGTTCGCCCCCGACCTGATGGCCGACAAGGACATCGTCCGGGTGAACAAGCTCTTTGTGTTCTTCACCACGTTGACCTTCCTGCTGCCCGCGGTGCTCGGCGGCCTGATCACGTGGTCCTGGTGGGGCGCGCTGACCGCGTTCTTCTGGGCCGGCTTCGTCCGGGTCGCGGTCCTGCACCACATCACCTGGTCCACCAACTCGATCTGCCACATGATCGGCGAGCGCCCGTTCAAGAGCCGGGACAAGGCGGCCAACTTCTGGCCGCTGGCGATCCTGTCGGCCGGCGAGTCGTGGCACAACCTGCACCACGCCGACCCGACATGCGCCCGGCACGGCGTGCAACGCGGCCAGATCGACATCTCCGCGCGGACAATCTGGATCTTCGAGAAGTTCGGCTGGGTGTACGACGTCCGCTGGCCCACCGAGCAGCGCCTGGCCCGCCTGGCCGTCGGCAAGGACTGATTTCGCCTACTGTGTCCGGGTGGCGGCCAGACGACGAGCACAGGCGGCGGCACGGGTCCGAATGACCGGGACCCAGCGCCGCCAGCAACTGCTGGACGTCGCCCGGGCACTGTTCGCCGAGAAAGGATACGACGGCGCGTCGGTCGAAGAGATCGCCAACCGCGCCGGCGTGAGCAAACCCGTTGTGTACGAACACTTCGGCGGCAAAGAAGGAATCTACGCGGTCGTCGTCGACCGCGAGATGGACGAACTGCTGACCGCCATCACCGCCTCGCTGTCCACCGACATGAACCCGCGGATCCTGTTGGAACGGGCCGCGTCGGCGTTGCTGGACTATGTGGACTCATCCACCGACGGCTTCCGGATCCTGGTGCGTGACTCGCCCGTGGCCAGCTCGACCGGAACGTTCTCGTCACTGCTGTCGGACATCGCCAGCCATGTGGAGCACATCCTCGGCGTGCACTTCAGCGCCCGCGGCTACGACGCCAAACTGGCCGCGCTGTACGCCCAGGCCCTCGTGGGGATGGTGGCGCTGACCGGCCAGTGGTGGCTGGACGTCCGCCGGCCACGCAAAGAAGAAGTAGCCGCCCATCTGGTGAACCTGGCCTGGAACGGCCTGTCCAACCTGGAACACAAACCTCGCTAGAGACGCGCCGGGGAGGGGCAGGAGTTACGCGGGCACGCCGGCTGTGGCAGGCGGCGGAGGCGGGTCGTGGCACCGGCGACAGGCAGTGACAGGCAGTGACAGGCGGCGGCAGTGGGCGAGCGGTTGTCGCTGGTGGCGGCGGCAGGCTGTGGCGGGCGGCAGCGGCGGCAGGTGGCGGTAACGCACGTGGTGGCAGGTGGCAGGTGGCGGGTGGCGGGGGAGGCGGGGCCGGCGTGGGCACGGCGGGCGGCCCGCAGCAAGCGGCAGCACTGGGCAGGCACAGCAAGCGGCAAGTGGTGGGGTGCGCGCGGGCATGGCGGCTGTGGCAGGCGGCGGCAGCAGTGGGCGAGCGGTTGGTCGCTGGTGGCGGCAGGCGGTGGCGGGCGGCAGCGGCGGCGGGTGGCGGTGACGCACGTGGCGGCGGTGGCGGGTGGCGGCGGGTGGCGGTGGTAGGCGAAGAACCCGTTGACAGAGGTTCGGTTTTACATGGGGCGCGGTGGTTTTAAGCTGGCTGCGGCGGCAGGCCCAAAAGACGCCCCAGCGAAGAACCTGGCGGAGTGAACCAGAGACCCCTTGGCCTGCCGGCGTAGTCGGCTTGCAACCGCCGCGGGGGTCCCCATGTCAAACCGAACCGGAAGACCCCTTGCCAAGATAATAAGCGCGCATATAATATGCACGCATGACAAACTACGAGTACGAACACACCGAGACCACGACCGCCAAGACCAACGCCGTCTGGGCACTCTGGGCGAACGTCAACCGCTGGACCGACTGGGACACCTCGGTGAAAAGCGTGACCATCGACGGCCCGTTCGAAGTCGGCAGCACCGGCACGATGATCATCGACGGGCAGCCGCCGATCCCGTACCGACTGGTCGAGGTCACCGCGGGTCGCAGCTTCGCCGACGTCACCGAGATCCCCGGCGCGACGCTCCGGTTCGTCCACACACTCGACGAGGTCGACGGCCGGACCGTGGTGACCCACCGGGTCGAGATCGAGGGCGAGCAGGCCGCCGAACTCGGGCCGATGGTCACCGAGGACGTGCCGGACGCCGTGCGGGGACTGGTGAAGCTGGCGGAGGCGTGACCGTCCAGACCCGGTTCGGCGGCCCGGAACGCAGCCCGGGTTTCCTGTTGTGGCGGGTGACGCTCGCATGGCAACGGGCCATGCGGGCCGCGCTCGCGCCGCACGACCTGACGCACGTCCAGTTCGTCCTGCTGGCGACCGGCTGGTGGCTGGGCCGCCACGAACCGCCGACCCAGCAGACGCTCGCCGAACGCGCCGGCACGGACACGATGATGACCAGTCAGGTCATCCGGAAACTCGCCGAGCGCGGACTCGTGACCAGGCAGGAGGATCCCGCCGACGCGCGGGCGAAACGGATCACGGTGACCAGCGCGGGCCTGAAAGTGCTCAAGTCCGCGCTGGCCGATGTGGAACAGGTCGACGTCGAGTTCTTCGCCCGGCTGGGCCGGCGCACGGATGGCTTTGTCGACGGGCTGGCGTCCCTCGTGGACTAGGTGATCACCGCGACCTCGCCGCGCAGCAGGCACAGCAGGAAACCGTCCAGGCGGTCCGACAGGTCCTCGTAGGTCTGGGGTTGGCCGGCGTCGTCATACCGGGCGACGTGGTCCGGCTTGGTGGTGATCAGCAACGGCTCCTCTTCGGACGCAAGCAGTTCGTGGATCCGCGCTTCGGTGACCACGATGTCCCCGCCAACCGTTGCGCCCAAAGCGAAACAGGCCAGGTACGTGGCCACGGCCTCAGGGGTGACCGCGGTGTCCACCGTGACGCCGACTCCCTGGCGGACACCGTTCGCGCGCAGCCCGCCGGCGATACTGCGGACCATCGCGAGCAGTTCGGTGTTGGTCACCTTGCGGCCGTCGTGCTCGATCACCACACGTCCGGGCTCGGCGCGCAGCGCGGTGAACACATCGTCAGGGAATGTCATGCGCACTAGTCTCGCGTGACCCGCAGGAGCTTGTCGTCGGACCCGTTCGACGTGGTGATGTAGAGGGCGCCGTCCGGGCCCTGCCGGGCCGCGCGCAGGCGGCCGAACTTGTCGTTGAACTCGGGCGGGATCGAAACCGACTGCACGTTCGCCTGGGCGTCGAGCTTGAACAGGATCACCTTCGCGCCCTTGAGCGCGGTCACCACGAGGTCGCCGTCCAGGTCGCCCCACTGCGGGCCGGACAGGAACGTCGCCGCGCACACCGCCTCGGTCGTTTCGCCAGACTCCCACTTCGCCGGGATCGCGTTCGGGAACCGCTTCAGGTCCGTCATGGGCACGTTCTCGTCGTAGCCGCCCTTGGTCCCGCCCTTGGACGGATCCCAGCCGTAGTTGCCGCCGGCCTGGATCAGGTTCACCTCGTCGTTCTTGTCCGGACCGTGCTCGGCGGTGACGATCTGGCCGGTGCCCGGACGGATCGCGACACCCTGGAGGTTGCGGTGGCCGTACGTGTAGACGAGCCGCTCCTTCGGGTTGCTCGCGCCGGCGAACGGGTTGCCCTCGGCCGGGCCGCCGGTGGCCAGCGTCAGCCGCAGGACCTTGCCGCCGAGCTTCGTCCGGTCCTGGGAGACGTCCGCGGCCGCGGTGTCGCCGGTGCCGACGAGCAGGGCGCCGTCCGCGGCGATGGCCGGCCGGCAGCCGGAGTGCCGGCCGCTCTGGTTCACCGGCAGCCCCGCCAGCAGGACACCCACCTTGGTCGCGCTCGTGCCGTCCTCGGACAGCTGCCAGCGGACCAGCCGGATGTCCACCGCCCTGCCGTTCTCCTGGTGGTCCTGGCACGTGATGAACTGCCGGGTGATCGCGAAGTCCGGCTGCGGGACCATGCCAAGCAACCCGCCCTCACCGGCCACGAGCACGTCCGAGAAGTCGGCCCGCACCTGCGTGACGGTCGCGCCCGGCCGGGTCGACGACAGCAGCGCGAGCTTGCCGGGCCGCTGGCTGACCAGGGCCTTCCCGTCCGGCAGGAACGCGATGTCCCAGCCGTGTTCCAGGCCGCCGGCCACCTCCTCGATCTTCAACGCGGGTGGACGGGCCTCGCTGGGTTTCGTCGTCCCGCCGGGCGACCCCGGGACCTGCCCGGGGGAGCTGGTGGCGGTGCATCCGGACATCAGGCCGACCAGGAGGAGCAAGCCGATTCGCCGCATGGCCCACAGAATGCGTCACAGTGTGTCCGGTAGGTGTGTGATCTCCCCGAGAATGGGCCCATGCACCTGAGGCTGGAGACCGCCGGGGCCGTGGCGACGCTGACGATCGACCGCCCGGCCAAGCGCAACGCGATGTCGTTCGACATGTGGTCGGCCATCCCCGGCCTGCTCGCGGCGGTCCCGGACACCGCGCGGGTGCTGCTCATCCAGGGCGGCGACCACTTCTCCGCGGGCGCCGACATCAGCGAGTTCGAGACGTTGCGGTCCGGCGCTGACGGCGCGGCGCGCTACAGCGACGCCGTGCACGCCGCCGAGCGCGCGATCGCGATGTTCGACCGGCCGACCATCGCGGTGATCAACGGGGTCTGTGTCGGCGGCGGATGTGAGATCGCCCTCGCGTGCGACCTGCGGATCGCCGCCGACACCGCGCGGTTCGGCATCACCCCGGCCAAGCTGGGCATCGTCTACCACTTCACGTCCACGAAGAAGCTGGTCGACGCGGTCGGGCCGGCGTGGGCGCGGCAGATCCTGTTCACCGCCGAGATCGTCGACGCCGCCACCGCGTTGCGGATCGGCCTGGTCAACGAGCTGCACCCGGCGCCGGCCCTGCAGGACCGCGCCAAAGAACTCGCCGAGACCATCGCGTCCCGGTCCCAGGTGAGCCTGCGCGGCGCCAAGACGATCATCCAGATGATCACCGAGAACCAGCCCGAAGATGCCGACGTGCACGCGCTCTACGACAACGCCGTGCACAGCGCGGACTACGCGGAAGGCGTGCGGGCGTTCCTGGAGAAGCGGTCACCGAGGTTCTAGTTCGTACGCATGACGATTCGCGCAAGGGTGGCCTTGGCGAGGACCTCGGCGTCCGGATCGCCTTCGAGACCTCGCATGATGGCCCGCAGGCGTTCGTCCGGGTCGTCGAGCAGCATCGACAGCTCCTTCCACGCGGGCGGGAACCCCGGGAAGCGCCGCACGAGGCCCTGGCGGATCTCGGTCTTGCGCACTCGGTCGGCCAACCATTCGAGCTGGATGAACGCCCTGCTGAAGCCGGGGACGAGCGTTCCGGCACGCTCGCGGCGGAGCATGTCGAGTGTGGTCTTGCAGGTGAGATCCCCTGGTGAGAGGCGTCCTGCGGCGCGGCTGTCAGACCCCCGACGTAAGCTGATTGGCGAGTACGTCGCGGGTCTGTCCGCCCGCGTTCTCGGCCAAGGGGATGCCAGGTGACTCACGCTCCGCTCGCCGGTCTGTTGGCCGGCTTGTCCGACGATCCCGCGACCAGGGCGGTCGCTGAGGCTGTCGGCGCGCCCACCTACGAGCTGGAAGGCCCGCAGTCGGTGCGTCCGCTGGTGGCCGCGACGATGGCGGCGAGCTCGACTGTGCTCGCGGTCACCGCGACCGGCAGAGAGGCCGACGATCTGACCGCGGCCCTCGGCGACCTGCTCGGCAACGAGTCGGTGGTGTCGTTTCCCTCGTGGGAGACGTTGCCGCACGAGCGTTTGTCGCCGCGCGCGGACACGGTCGCGCAGCGGTTGTCGGTGTTGCGGCGGCTCGCGCATCCCGACGGCAGCCCGATCAAGGTCATCGTGTCCACGGTCCGCAGCCTGATCCAGCCGATGGCGCCGGGCCTGGGCGAGCTGGTCCCGGTCGAGCTGACCACCGGCACCGAGCACGACTTCGAGGGGATTGTCGAACGGCTCGTCGAGTTGGCTTACTCCCGCGTGGACATGGTCGAGAAACGCGGCGAGTTCGCGGTGCGCGGCGGCATTCTCGACCTGTTCCCGCCGACCGCCGACCATCCGTACCGGGTGGAGTTCTGGGGCGACGAGGTCAGCGAGATCCGGCCGTTCGCCGTGGCCGACCAGCGGTCCCTGCCGACCAAGGTGACCACGGTGGTCGCGTCGCCGTGCCGGGAGTTGCTGCTGACCGAGGACGTGCAGCGGCGCGCGGCGGACCTCGCGACCGAGCACCAGCACGACACGCACCTGGCCGAGATGCTGGTCAAACTGGCCGGTGGGATCCCGGTCGAGGGCATGGAGGCGCTCATCCCCGTGCTGTGCGTGGGCGAGTTGGAGCTGCTCACGGACGTGCTGCCGGACGGGTCGCACGTGCTGGTCATCGACCCGGAGAAGATCCGGACGCGCGCGCACGACCTGGTCCGGACCGGTCAGGAGTTCCTGGAGGCCTCCTGGATGGCCGCGGCGGGCGGCGGCAAGGCACCGATCGACCTGGGCGCGTCGGCGTACCGCGAGCTGGGCGAGGTGGTGACGCACGCGCGGGACACCGGCCGGTGCTGGTGGACGTTGAGCCAGCTGACCGGCGCCGACGGTGTGGTCCCGCTGGGGATCAAGCCGGTCGACACGTACCGCGGGGACATCGAGCGGGCCTTCACGGACCTGCGTGCGCACACCGCGGCGGGTGGCGCGGCCGTCCTGGTGGTGCCTGGTTCGGGTACTGCCCAGCGTGCGGTCGAGCAACTGGGCGAGGCGGAGGTGCCCGCGCGGTTCGCGTCGGACGGTCTCGTCGAGGCGCCCGCCAAGGGTTTGGTCACGGTTGTGCGCGGCGCGTTGGAGGACGGGTTCGTGGCGCCGGACTCGGCGCTGGTGGTGCTGACCGAGACGGACATGACCGGCGGCCGGCACGGAACGTCCACAAAGGACATGTCGGCCAAGATGCCGTCCCGGCGGCGCAACGCGGTCGACCCGCTGGCGTTGCGGACCGGCGACTACGTCGTGCACGAGCAGCACGGCATCGGCAAGTACATCGAGATGGTCCAGCGGACGGTCGCCGGAGCGACCCGCGAGTACCTGGTGCTGGAGTACGGCTCGTCCAAACGCGGCCAGCCGGGCGACCGGCTGTTCGTGCCCACCGACCAGCTGGACGAGGTCTCCCGGTACGTCGGCGGCGAGATGCCCACGCTGAACAAGCTCGGCGGCTCGGACTGGAAGAACACGAAAGCCAAGGCGCGCAAGGCGGTCAAGCAGATCGCGGCCGAGCTGGTCCAGCTCTACGCGGCCCGGCAGTCCGCGCCAGGGTACGCGTTCGGGGCGGACACGCCGTGGCAGCGGGAGCTGGAGGACGCGTTCCCGTTCACCGAGACCGTCGACCAGATGGCCGCGATCGACGAGGTCAAGGCGGACATGCAACGCGGTGTCCCGATGGACCGGGTGATCTGCGGCGACGTCGGCTACGGCAAGACCGAGATCGCGGTCCGCGCGGCGTTCAAGGCGGCGCAGGACGGCAAGCAGGTCGTCGTGCTCGTGCCGACCACCTTGTTGGCGCAACAGCACCTGAACACGTTCGCCGAACGGATGCGGTCGTTCCCGGTGAACGTCAAGGGCCTGTCCCGGTTCACCGACGCGGGCGAGTCCGAGCAGGTCATCGCCGGCCTCGCGGACGGCGAGGTGGACATCGTGATCGGCACGCACCGGCTGCTACAGACCGGGATCAGGTACAAGGACCTCGGCCTGGTGGTCGTCGACGAGGAGCAGCGGTTCGGCGTCGAGCACAAGGAGCACATCAAGGCCCTGCGCACGCACGTGGACGTTCTCACCATGTCCGCCACGCCGATCCCGCGGACGCTGGAGATGTCGCTGGCCGGCATCCGGGAGATGTCCACGATCCTGACCCCGCCGGAGGACCGGCACCCGATCCTGACGTACGTCGGCTCGTACGACGAGAAGCAGGTCGGCGCCGCGATCCGGCGTGAGCTGCTGCGCGACGGCCAGGTGTTCTACGTGCACAACCGGGTGTCGTCGATCGAACGGGCCGCCAAGCGGATCCGTGAACTGGTGCCGGAGGCGCGGGTGGTGACCGCGCACGGGCAGATGAACGAGGACCGGCTGGAGAAGATCATCCAGGGCTTCTGGGAGCGGGAGCACGACGTCCTGGTGTCCACCACGATCGTGGAGACCGGCCTGGACATCTCCAACGCCAACACGTTGATCGTCGAACGCGGTGACCTGCTGGGACTGGCTCAGCTGCACCAGTTGCGCGGACGCGTGGGCCGCGGGCGCGAGCGTGGGTACGCGTACTTCCTGTACCCGCCGGAGGCGCCGCTGACCGAGACCGCGCACGACCGGCTGGCGACCATCGCGCAGAACACCGAGTTGGGCGCCGGGATGGCGGTGGCCATGAAGGACCTGGAGATCCGCGGCGCCGGCAACATCCTGGGCGCCGAACAGTCCGGACACATCGCCGGCGTCGGGTTCGACCTGTACGTCCGGCTTGTCGGCGAGGCCGTGGAGGCGTTCCGGAAACACGCGGGCGCGGACACGCCGGAAGCCGAGGAGGAGCTGGCGGACGTCCGGGTGGATCTGCCGGTGGACGCGCACATCCCGCACGACTACGTGCCCGGCGAGCGGCTGCGGCTGGAGGCGTACCGCAAGATCGCCGCGGCCCGCGACGCGGCGGAACTGGCGGGTGTGGCCGAGGAGCTGAAGGACCGGTACGGCACGCCGCCGCTGCCGGTGGAGCGGCTGTTCGGCGTCGCCACCTTCCGGCACACATGCCGGGCGCACGGCGTCACCGAGGTCACCACGCAGGGCAGCTCGATCCGGTTCACCCCGCTGGACCTGCGGGACTCCCAGCTGGTCCGGCTGAAGCGGCTGCACCCCAAGGCGAACTACAAGGCGGTGACGAACACCGTGACCGTGCCCCGGCCGACCGAAGGCCCGGCCGGTGGCCGGATGGGCGCGCCGCCGCTGCGCGATCAGGACCTGCTGGACTGGTGTGCCAGGTTCCTGGAGTCCCTTGTCATCGCCCCGGCCCCGGTCGGGTGACCCCAGGCACTATGAGAGGCTTGCGACTGTGACGACTGCCATGCGCCGTTCCGTTGTATTGATCGCCGCGGCTACCACGCTGGTAGCGGGTTGCAGTACCGGTCAGGGCGACCCCTCTGTGGCCGTGGCCGTCGGCGGGGTGAACTTGGCCACCGTCGACCAGGTGCAGCAGCAGCTGAGCGACCTGCTCACGAACAACCAGCAGGCGCAGGACATGGCCAAACAGCGCCAGCTGGACCAGGTGGCCCGGGGCATCGTCACCCAGGACGTGTTGCACGTGCTGACCGCCGAGGCGGCCAAGCAACAGAACGTGACAGTCGACGAGAGCCTGGTCACCCAGCTCGCGCCGATTCTGACCGCCCCGCCGCAGCAGCAACAGGGCACGGACGCCGACCCGGCCGCCCAGACGACCGCGGTCGTGAACGCCGCCTTCCCGGCCACCGACGTGGCCCGGGACAAGGTCATCCAGATGCAGTTGGGCCGCAAGTCGGTCGGCACCGTCAGCGTCACCGCCGACGTGGCCATCCTCAGCGACCAGAACGAGGCCCGCTCGCTGGCCAACCGGATCGCCCAGAGCCCGGACAAGGCGGTCCCCCTGATCCAGAGTGCCAAGTCCATGGTCCAGGATCCCTTTGTCGACCGCAGGTTCGGCTATCGGGCCAGCGACAAGCAACACGATCCGGCGAACCAGATCGTGGGCGTCGCCGCGCAGCCGTTCATGTACGTCCCGGCCGGCAGCGTGCTCATGTGGCGGCTGACCGGTGAGCAGGGCGGCTACGCCGTGATCTACATCAAGGACCGGCAGACCGGCCCTGCTCCGGCCGACCTGGACCTCAGCCAGGTCAATCCCCTGCAGTTCGTCGACGTGGGCAAGTTCTCCCTGGTGCCGCTCGCGTTGCAGCGCGGCGTCAAGCCGAACCAGCGGTACGGCGAGTGGGACATGGTCAACATGCAGGTGATCTCCGCCAGCGAGGCCGCCACCGGCAGTTTCGTGATCGCCCCGGCGAACCCCAAGCAGTGACGCGCGGCGAACGTCTGCTGGAGGCGGTGGCGGTGATGAACCGCCTCCGGTCTCCCGGCGGATGCCCGTGGGACGCCGAGCAGACCCATGACTCGCTGCGGAAGTACCTGATCGAGGAGTGCTTCGAGCTGATCGAGGCCATCGAGGACGGCGACCGCGCGGCGCTGCGTGAGGAACTCGGCGACGTGTTGCTGCAGGTGCTGTTCCACGCACGGGTGGCCGAGGAGGACCCGGCCGACCCGTTCTCCATCGACGACGTCGCCGACGCGCTGGTCGCGAAGCTGGTCGGCCGGCACCCGCACGTCTTCGCGGGCGGTGACCCGGCGGTCCGGGACAGCTCCACCCAGCAGCAGCGCTGGGAGGAACTGAAGCAGGACGAGAAGCAGCGGGAGTCCAGTATCGACGGTGTCGCCATGGGACAGCCGGCGCTGGCGCTGGCGGCGAAGCTGGCCCAGCGGACCGGCCGCGCCGGGTTCCCGGCGGACCTGCTGCCGTCCGGTGACGGGGCGGCGGCCAGGATCTTCGCGATGGCCGCCGAGGCCCGGCTGGCCGGCGAGGACCCGGAGGGCGAGGTCCGGGCGGTGGCGCGGAAGTTCGCCGAAGACGTCCGAACGGCCGAACGCGCGGCCCGGGACGCCGGCAAGGACCCCGCGACCATGACGGCCGCCGACTGGCACACCTTCTGGCCGCACTGACGCGGGCGCGGAAAGGCGGATGCGGGGGCGGGTAAGTTGGTCGAGTGAGTGACGCTTACCTGCGATTTCCCCATGTACACGGCGATCTGGTCACTTTTGTCGCCGAGGACGACGTCTGGATCGCCCCGCTCGACGGCGGCCGGGCCTGGCGGCTGTCCGCCGACCAGGTGCCGGTCAGCCGGCCCCGGATCTCCCCGGACGGCGCGCATGTGGCCTGGACGAGCACGCGGGACGTCGAGCCCGAGGTCCACGTCGCCCCGGTGGACGGCGGGCCGAGCCGGCGGTTGACGTACTGGGGTGCGGTGCGGACGGCCACCGCCGGCTGGACGCCGGACGGGGAGGTCGTCGCGGTCAGCTCGGTCGGACAGGCCCAACCCCGGCGGACGTGGGCGTACGCCGTTCCGCTCACGGGGACCGCGCGGCGGTTGCCGTTCGGGCGGGTCGGGGACGTCGCGTTCGGCCCGGACGGCGCGGTCTTACTGGGGTCGCGGGTCACGGTCGACCCGGCGTGGTGGAAGCGTTACCGCGGTGGGACCGCCGGGCGGCTGTGGGTGGATCCGACCGGGGCCGGCGAGTTCACCAGGATTCTGTCCGATGTGGACGCCAGTCTGGTGTCGCCGATGTGGGTGGGGGACCGGATCGCGTTCCTGTCCGACCAGGACGGGGTCGGCAGTCTCTACTCGTGCCTGCCGGACGGGAGCGACCTCCGCCGGCACACGTCACACGAGTTCTACGCGCGCAACGCGACGACCGACGGCACGCGCGTGGTGTACCACTCGGCCGGCGACATCTGGCTGCTGGACAGTCTCGACGCCGAGCCGCGGCAACTGCAGGTCAAGTTGGGCGGGCCGCGGACGTCCCGGCAGCCGTACCCGATCTCGGCGCGATGGTCGTTGGGGGACGCGGCGCCGGACCACACCGGACGGGCCAGCGCGGTCGAGGTGCGCGGAACCGTCCACTGGTTGACGCATCGGGACGGACCGGCGCGGGCGTTGGGGGTCGAACCGGGCGTACGGGCGCGGTTCCCGCAGGTCCTGGGGACGACGGACCATGTCGTCTGGGTGACCGATGTGGACGGCGAGGACGCGCTCGAAGTCGTTCCCGTGGCCGGTGGCGCGCCCCGGCGGTTCGGGTCCGGGCAGTTGGGCCGGGTGATGGAGGTGGTGGCGGCGCCGGACGGCCGGCACGTCGGGCTGGCCACCCACGACGGGCGGGTGCTGCTGGTCGAGGTCGAGGCGGGCGAGATCCGGACCGTCGCCGAGACCCCGGACGGCGACCCGACCGGGCTGCAGTTCTCCCCGGACTCCGGCTGGCTGGCGTGGTCGCATCCGGGTCCGGTGCCGTTGCGGCAGATCCGGATGGCCGACACCACCAGTCTGTCCGTTGTGGACGTCACGCCGTTGCGGTTCGACGACCACGAGCCGGTGTTCACCGCTGACGGCAAGTACCTGGCGTTCCTGTCGGCGCGGAGTTTCGACCCGCACTACGACGTGCACGTGTTCGACATGTACTTCGCCGGCGGCTCACGGCCTTACCTGGTTCCGTTGTCGGCTACCACTCCTTCGCCGTTCGCGCCGCAGTCACAGGGGCGGCCGTTCACGGAGTCCGACGACGACAAGGAATCCGACGAGGAGGAGACCACCCCACGGGTCGCGGTCGACGTGGAGGGGTTGGCCGAACGGGTGGTGCCGTTCCCGGTCGCGGCGGCCCGGTACTCGTCGATGTACCCGGCCAAGGGCGGTGTGCTGTGGATGACCCGGCCGTTGTCCGGTGAACTCGGGCACGATCTGGCCGAGTCCGACGACAGCCCGCCGCGGCCGGCGTTGGAGCGGTTCGACTTCGAGAAGCGGCGCACCGAGATTCTGGTGGACGGACTGGACGAGTTCTGGGTTTCCGGTGACGGCAAACGGATCGTGGTGCACGACGGGCGGTCGTTGCGTGTCCTGCCGTCGGAGCACAAGGCTGACGACGACAGTCCGGACAACGTGGACGTCGACCTGTCCCGGATCCGGGTGACCGTCGACCCGTCCGCCGAGTGGCTGCAGGCCTACGACGAGGCCGGCCGGTTGATGCGGGACAACTTCTGGCGGTCCGACATGGGCGGGGTCGACTGGGCCGGCCAACTGGCCCGCTACCGCGTCCTGGTGCCCAGGGTCGGGTGCTACGACGACCTGGTCGACGTGCTCTGGGAGGTCCAGGGCGAACTGGGCACGTCGCACGCGTACGTGAACGAGGTGCCGGACTCGCCGGACTCCCGGGTGCGGGTCGGGCTGTTGGGCGCGGACATCGCGCCGGACGACGCCGGAGTGTGGCGCGTGGACCACATCCTGCCGGCCGAGACCTCGGACCCGGAGGCGCGGTCGCCGCTGCGGGCGCCGGGTGTGGGTGTCCGCGCCGGTGACTCGATCCTGGCCGTCGACGGCCGTCCGGTCGGGGTGGACGGGCCGTCGCCGCTGCTGGCCGGCAGCGCCGGGAAGCCGGTCGAGCTGACCATCGGTCCGGCGGCCGGGGGCGAACCGAGGCGGGTCGTGGTCGTGCCGTTGCTCGACGACATGCCGCTGCGCTACCAGGCGTGGGTCGCGGACCGGCGGGCGCATGTGCACGCCGAGAGCGCGGGCCGGGTCGGGTACCTGCACGTGCCGGACATGGTCGCGGCCGGGTGGGCACAGCTGCACCGGGACCTGCGCCTGGAGATGCGGCGGGAGGCGCTCGTGGTGGACGTGCGGGAGAACCGCGGCGGCCACCTCTCCCAGTTGGTGGTGGAGAAGCTGGCGCGCAAGGTGATCGGCTGGCAGACCAGCCGGAACGGGTATCCGGCGGAGTCGTATCCACAGGACGCGCCGCGCGGGCCGATCGTCGCGGTGGTCGACGAGTTCTCCGGCTCGGACGGCGACATCGTCACCGCCGCGGTCAAGGCGCTCGGTCTCGGCCCGGTCGTCGGCATGCGGACCTGGGGCGGTGTGATCGGGATCGACAGCCGGTTCCACCTCGTCGACGGAACCGTTGTGACGCAACCGAAGTACGCGACCTGGCTGCGCGGGCCCGGGTGGGACGTGGAGAACCACGGCGTCGACCCGGACGTGGAAGTCCCGACCACGCCACAGGACTACGCGGCCGGCCGTGACCCCCAACTGGACACGGCCATCCGCATGGCCCTGACAGCCTTGGAGACCAACCCCGCGGTCACCCCACCGGAGATCCCCCCGCTTTAGGCGAAGAGGGTTTCGCCCCAGTGGCCGCCGGGCTTCGGGCCCGGCGGCACCGCGAAGTGGCCGGAACCCGTGTGCAGCAGGTACTCCATCATGTGGTCCTTTGTGGACAGATTCTGCTGCATCGGGACGAACTGCTTGCGGGTGTCCCGGTTGAAGCAGATGAAGAACAGGCCCGCGTCCAGGTGGCCAAGGCCGTCCGACCCGTCGGTGAAGTTGTAGCCGCGGCGCAGGATCCGCACGCCGCCAAGGCTTTCCGCGCTCGCCAGACGGATGTGCGCGTCGTCGGCGATCAGCGGCTGCCCGCCCGCGCCGCGCACGTGCAGGTCGATCTCGTCGAACTCGTCCACCTGGCCGAGGGGTGCGCCGACGCCCTTGGTCCGGCCGACGGTCTGCTCCTGCTCCGACAACGACGTGCGGTCCCAGATCTCGATGTGCATCCGGATCCGCCGGGACACCAGGTACGTGCCGCCGGTCATCCAGTCCGGGCCGTCACCGTTGGCCACCCACACGTGGTCACGCAGGGCGTCGGTGTCCTCGGCCTTGATGTTGTGGGTGCCGTCCTTGAAGCCGAACAGGTTTCTGGGGGTGGCCTGGGTCCGGGACGTCGACGACGTGCGGCCGAACCCGAGCTGGGACCAGCGCACGGACACCTTGCCGAAGCCGATCCGGGCGAGGTTGCGGATCGCGTGCACGGCCACCTGCGGGTCGTTGGCGCACGCCTGCACGCAGATGTCCCCGTCGCTGCGTTTCGGGTCGATGCTGTCCTTGGGGAACGTCGGCAGGGTCACCAGCGCCGCCGGGCGTTTGTCGGCCAGGCCGAACCTGGCGTCGAACAGCGACGGCCCGAAGCCGATGGTCAACGTCAGCGACGAAGCCGGCAGCCCGAGCGCTTCACCTGTGTCCGCGGGCGGGGCCTCCGGGCTGCCGCCGACCGCGCCCCGCTCGGCCGCCTCGGCGCCCTCGGTCATCCGCGCGGCGGCCGCCGTCCAGTCCTTCAGCAGGGTGACCAGTTCGGCGCGGTCCTTGGTGGTCACGTCGAACGACACGAAGTGCAGCCGGTCCTGCGCCGGGGTGACGATCCCGGCCTGTTGGGCGCTGAAGAACGGGATGGCGGCGGCCTCGGCCGCCACCGGCACGACGTCGGGGGACGACGTCATCAGCCGGTCGCCGACAACGCCGGCGGCGACCCCGGCCGCGCCGGCGCCGACCATGCCGAACAGGCCACGTCGAGAGACGCTCATTTCGCGGTCACCACCTCGGCGACCTTGCTCACCGGCTCGCCGAGCGCGTCCACGGCGGCCGCGAACTCCTTGATCTCGTCCTGGGTCAGCTCGTTGTACAGCTTGAAGCCGTCGCCCTTGCGCTGCTTCTCCAGCAGCTTGTCCACCGCGGCGAACTTCTGGTCCAGGGTGGTGCCCAGGGTCTTGTCCTTGCTGTCGATCACCGGGCGCAGGGCGGCCACCGCGGCCTGTGATCCATCCACATTGGACCGGAAGTCGTACAGGTCGGTGTGCGAGTACTGGTCCTCCTCGCCGGTGATCTTGCCGGTGGCCACCTCGTCGAGCAGTTCCTTGGCGCCGTTGGCGAGCTGGACCGGGGTCAGCTCGACCGACTTGGTGCGGCCGGCCAGGTCGGTGATGTCGGCGAGCAGCTGGTCGGCGACCTTCGCGGAGTCCGGCTGCAGGCCGCTCACCCACAGGTCCTTCTCCAGCCGGTGCCAGCCGGTGAACTCCTGGCCGGGCTTCAGGTCCGGCTCACGGGTGTCGGTCTTCTCGTCGATGTCGCTGAAGCTCTCGGCGACCGGCTCGATCCGTTCCCAGTAGATCCGGGCCACCGGGTACAGCGCCTTGGCCTCGTCGACCTTGCCGGCCTTCACCGCGTTGACGAACTCGGTGGTCTTCGGCACGAGCGACTCGGTCTGGCTGTTGACGAACCGCTGGTAGTTCTTGGTGGCCTCGCCGAGTTGGGCGTTGGCGTCGGCCGCCTTGGGCACGCCGCCAGAGACGGTGAAGTCGCCGCGGATGCCGTTGCCGACCATGCCCGGCTTGCACGCGGTCTGGAACTTGCCGCCGTCCGGCACCTCGACGATCAGCCGCCGGGTCAGCCCAGGGCCGATGTTCTCGACCTCGCCCAGGATCCGGTCGCCCTCGGCGTACAGGTAGAACTCGGTGACCTTGGTGCCCTTGTTGGCGATCTCGAACGTGATGTTCCCGGCGTCGGCCGCGGTGCGGGCGACCTTGCAGGCGTCGTCACTCGCCTCGACCGTGATCGGGCCGCCCGCCGCGGCGGGCTGATCCTTGTTGCCACTGCACGCGACGAGCAGGACTAACGGTGCCACGGCGAGCGCGGGACGGATGTTCACGAGGACCTCACGGGAATCGGCTTGTTGACAACGGTTTTCGTGGGCCACAGGAAGAACGTGAGCACGACGCCGACGTACAGCACCCATGCGACGGCCTGCAGCACTGTGGTCTGCTGCGAGTAGTTGAAGATGCTCTTGAGCAACGTGCCGTACCAGGACGACTCGGGGATCGGCCCGGACAGGTCGAACGCGAGCGTGTTCAGGCCCGGCAGGAAGGCGGCTTCCTGCAGGTCGTGCAGGCCGTACGCGAGCACGCCGGCCGCGACGATGACCAGGAACACGCCGGTGATCCGGAAGAACCGGGTCAGGTTGAGCCGGACGGCGCCCCGGTAGAGCAGGTAGCCCAGGACGACCGCGAGGACGATCCCGATGACGAACCCGATCAGCGGCTGGGTGGTCCCGCCGCCCGCGCTCTGCACGGCGGCGTAGAAGAACACCGCGGTCTCCAGGCCCTCCCTGCCGACCGACAGGAACGCGACGATGATGATCGCCCACGGGCCGAGCTTGACCGCGTCGGACAGCTTCCCGCGCAGGTCGGACGCGATCGTCCGGGCGGTGCTGCGCATCCAGAAGATCATCCCGGTGACCAGGGCGACCGCCAGGATGGACAGGCTGCCGCCGACCGCCTCCTGAGCCTTGAAGGTCAGGCTCTCGGTGCCGTACGTGAGGATCGCGCCGATCGTCACGGAGAGTATGACCGCGGCGGTGACACCGGTCCACACCCACTTGAGGGAGGCCCGGTCGCCTGTCTTGACCAGGAACGCGATCAGAATGCTGACGACCAGTGCGGCTTCGAAGCCCTCTCGCAGCCCTAACAGGGCGTTACTGAACAGCACGGTCATTCCTTCGATCGGGCACAGACTTAGGTTAGGCTCGATTGAATTTAGGTAAGGCTCCCCTGCTGTGTCCAGTCGGGTACCTCGGATGGCCGGAAAGTCCGGTTGGAGTTCGTCGAAGCCCGAACATGCGTAGCCTGGCCGTGATGTCCTCCTCGCCGCCGGTGGCGCCGCCACTGACCAACCCGTCCCCGCCGCGCCGCCGTGGCCTGCCGAAACTCCTGGTCATCGGCCTGTTGCTGGGGGTAGTCGCGGCCGTCGTGCTGGTCCTGCGGGACACCGGCGACAAGCCGCCGACGCGCCGCAAACCCGCCGACTTCCCGGTGCCGGAACTGACCTCGCAACCCCGGGAAGCAGCTCCCTTCCAGGCAAAACCCGTCGACCCCAACACGGTCGGCGACCTCGCCCGAAAGATGAACATCCCGCAGCGCGCCCTGCAGGCGTACGCGACGGCCGAGATCAAACTGCGGCAGAAGTCGCCCAAGTGCGGGATCTCCTGGACCATGCTCGCCGGCATCGGCCGCAAGGAGTCCATGCACGGCCGGTACGGCGGCGCGACCATCGGCGACGACGGAAAACTCTCCCAGCCGATCATCGGCGTGCCGCTGGACGGCTCGCCGGGTGTCCGGGCGATCAAGGACACCGACAAGGGCGAACTCGACGGCGACCCCACCTGGGACCGGGCCGTCGGGCCGATGCAGTTCCTACCCGCGACCTGGCGGAAATGGGCGGCACGGGCCAGCGAGGACGGCGCGCCGCCGGACCCGCAGAACATCGACGACGCCGCCCTGTCCGCCGGCCGCTACCTCTGTGCCGTCGGCGGCGACGTCACCACCGCGGCCGGCTGGTGGACCGCCGTGCTGACGTACAACTCGTCGGTGCGCTACGGCCAGGAAGTCTTCAACGGCCAGGACGCGTACGCCCGAGCGAGCTAGTGGTTAGTTCGCGGTGTTTTGGGCCACTTGGGCACGGTATGTGGTGGTCCTTTCGGCTGAGTCCCAGCGTCTGACTACCGGCCGTTAAGCCGATGCGCGTGTGGCGTTCACCTGCAGGCCGTAAAGCGGTCCACCCATGGGATGAATTCTCGGGCCGCGGCACGGTCGGGTCAACGGTCAACAAGGGGGACGGCCGCGCCATGGGCTCGGAGGGGACGAATGGCGCGATTTCAGTGTTTCCGGACCGACTCCAGCGGCGTCAGATGGCGCTTGTTGGGCGGTAACAACAGAGTGCTCGGCCTGTCCGTACGCGGGCACGCCGACCACGGGGCAGCGGTGCAGGAGGTGGACACGGTACGGGTACTGGCCGGCGACGTCCGGCTGGAGTTCGAACGGGCGGCGACCGGCCACTGGTGGTGGCAGCTGTCCATGGACGACCTGCCGGTCGCCCGGTCGGCGCAGGGCTTCGCCCGCAAGATCGACGCCGACCTCGCGGCCAAACGGTTCATGGACCGGGTCCGGGAGGCGTCGGTCGACTCGTCGGTCATGGTGTTCCAGCCGGGACACCGCGGCCGGCAGACCAATCTCCTTAACTGACAACGAAGTGAACGCACCCGCTCCCACCCCCGGCGGATTCGCGAACTTGCCGCCGGGTGGGTTCCGCGAAGTGTCCCGGATGTCGAGTATTCGGTTCGCGAATTCGCTTGTGATGCTTGTGAAGGAGGAATCCCATGCGTACTCGTCTTGTCTCCGGGGTCATCGGCGCGGTGCTCGCCGTCGGGTTGACCGTCACCGCGGTCGCACCGGCGTCGGCGGAGACGGTCCAGCAGACCAGATTCATCAAAGGCCAGACGGCGGTCACCGTGGACGCCCAGGCCGTGGTGGCCCTGGACTTCTTCGATGTCAAGGTGAGCGTCGTCTGGCCGGCTTCCGGCACGTCGCCCGCGTTCACCTTCCCGGTGTACGGCAACCCCAACGACGGGACTACCGAACTCGCCGGTGGCCTGGTGTTCCAGGCCAACGACAAGTGTGCCGACGCGATCCTGCCGGTGATCGACACGAACACCGGCGTGGTCCGGGCGTGGGTCAACAGCGGCCGGCGGGTCGAGGTGTTCAAGGTCGACGGCGACAAGCTCGTGCTGACCGCGGCCGGCGCGCAGTGGCTCAACAGCAGCCTCGGCTTCAACGGCCTGTTCACCGCGGGCTTCCTGTTCGGCACGTTCAAGACAACTCTTAACCGGTAACGGCAAAAGGCCGTGTGGCGGCAGCGGCGCGTTGGGTGTGCGTTCACCTCTCGTGCCGTTGCCGGTCACAGCGGCACGATCTGCTGAGGCAATGATGACCACGGACGTTGACCGGCCGCGTGCGGTCCGGCCGTCGATCCCCGTGTCCGACCGGGTGTTCCGCGGCGTGGTCCGGGGCACCGGGCTGCTCGTGCTGGTGATCATGGGGGCGATCGGGATCTTCCTGGCCTACCAGGCGATTCCCACGCTTCGCGACTACGGCCTGGGTTTCTTCACCGAGCCGACCTTCGTGCCGAACTCCGGCAAGCTCGGCATCGCCGCCGTCTCGCTGTTCACCTTGCAGGTGGCCGGTGTCGCGATCGTGGTGGCGTTTCCGTTGGCGCTCGCGACGGCGTTGTTCATCTCCGAATACGCGCCCGCCCGGTTCAGGCGGTCGCTCATCGCCGTGCTCGACTTGATGGCCGCGGTGCCGAGTGTGGTCTACGGCCTGTTCGGGTTCGTCTTCCTGACGCCGCAGATCATCTACCTGTCCCGCTGGCTGTCGAAGTACCTGGGCTTTCTGCCGTTCTTCCACGTCGACACGGACGTCAACGCGGCCGCGTGGGAACAGTCGAAGTACACGTCGTCGCCGTTCATCGCCGGGATCGTGGTGGCGATGATGGTGCTGCCGTTCGCCGCCTCGATCATGCGCGAGGTGTTCTCGCAGGCACCCGCGGGAGAGCGGGAAGGCGCGCTGGCACTGGGATCCACGCGCTGGGGCGTGATCCGGTCGGTGGTCCTCCCGTTCGGCACGGGCGGGATCATCGGCGGCTCGATGCTCGCGCTCGGCCGGGCGCTCGGCGAGACGATCGCCGTGCTGATGATCCTGGCGCCGTCCTTCGAGATCAAGTTCCACCTGCTGGAGAACGGCGCGGTCACGATCTCGTCGCTGATCGCCCTGCGGTTCGGCGAGGCCACCCCGGGGCAGCTGTCCGCGTTGCTGGCCGCGGGCCTGGTGCTGTTCCTGTTCACGCTGGCGGTCAACACGCTGGCCTCGATGATCGTCGCCCGCAGCCGCAGCGGGTCGGCCACTGAAATCTGACCCGGATCTGAAGGAGAGGGTGTGGCCGCGCCGACGATCGAAGAGTCGACGACAGTACCCGAAGAGTCCACTGTGGAGATACCGGACCCGAGGGTGGTGGTCGCGGAGGACGAGGCACGCAAACGGAATCTGAGCGGGCGAACGGTCGACGACGTCCTCGCCGCGACGGGCTCGCTGCTCGGCGCGCTCGGCCTGGTGTGGGTGCTCTACGAGAACCTGTTGCCGACGTCGGGTCCGCTGGGTTTCGTCGTGTCCTGGTTCGGGGTGTTCGTGCTGATGTACGCCGGTGTCACCGCGATGCGACACCCGAGGACGGTGGTCGTCGACCGGGTGATCGGCGCGGTGGTCAAGGCGTTCGCGGGTCTGGTCGGGTTCGTGGTGCTGTTGGTGATCGGGTACACGCTCGTCCGCGGGATCGACGCCCTGGGCTACGGCAACTTCTTCACGTCCGACATGTCCGGCGCCGGTCCGCTCGACCCGCTCAGCGTCGGCGGCATGCTGCACGCCCTGGTCGGCACGTTGGTGGAGATCGGCATCGCCGTCGTGATCACGCTGCCGCTCGGCGTCGGCTGCGCGCTCTTCCTCAACGAGGTCGGCGGCCGGCTGGCTCGTCCGGTTCGGACGGTGGTGGAGGCGATGACCGCGCTTCCGTCCATCGTCGCCGGCCTGTTCGTGCTGAGTACGGCGCTGCTGATGTTCGGCCTGCCGCGCAGCGGGTTCGCGGCGGCGCTGGCGATCAGCGTGATGATGCTGCCGATCATCGCCCGGTCGGCCGAGGTCGTGCTTCGCGTGGTGCCCAACGGGTTGCGGGAGGCCAGTCTCGCGCTCGGCGCCTCGCAGTGGCAGACGGTCTGGCGGGTGGTGCTGCCCACCGCGCGTCCGTCCCTGGCGACCGCGCTGATCCTGGGGATCGCCCGCGGTATCGGTGAGACCTCACCGGTCCTGCTGACGGCCGGGTACACCACGTACCTGACCTTCGACCCCACGTCCGGGCCGATGGTCTCGCTGCCGCTGATGACGTACACGCTGTCGCGTTCCTCCGAGGCGGTGGACCAGTCGCGGGCGTTCGGCGCCGCGAGTGTGCTGCTGCTGGTCGTGTTGCTGTTGTTCGTGGTCGCGCGCCTGGTGGCGCAGCGGCAGAAGACCGGAAGGTAGTGACAATGAACCGGCACACACGGCGGACCGTCGCGTTGCTTGCCATCGCCGTCCTGCTGGCGCTGACCGGGTCCGTCGGGCCGGCGAGCGCCCAACCGCCGTACCTCACGATCGACGGTTCCGGGTCGACCTGGAGTGCCAACGCGATCAGCCAGTGGATCGCGGACGTGAAGAGCTTCGGCATGCCGGTGAACTACAGTTCGGTCGGGTCCAGCCGCGGCCGGCAGGACTTCGCCAACCAGCTCACCCACTTCGGCGTGTCCGAGATTCCCTACCAGGGCACGGACAACAACGTGCCGGACACCCCCAACGGCCGGCCGTTCGCCTACATGCCCATCGTGGCAGGCGGTACCGCGTTCATGTACCACCTGACGGTCGGCGGCCAGCTCGTGCGCAACCTGAGGCTGTCCGGGCCGACGATCACCAAGATCTTCACCGGCCAGATCACCAACTGGGCGGATCCGGCGGTCACCGCGGACAACAACGGCCGCGCCCTGCCGTCGAAGAAGATCATCCCGATCATCCGGTCGGACGGGTCGGGCACGTCGGCGCAGTTCACGCTGTGGATGGCCAAGCAGCACGGGGACATCTGGTGTCCGTTCTACGGCAAGTGCGACCAGCAGGAGGGCAAAACCTCCTACTACCCGCAGTTCCCCGGGTCGGTGGCCAAGAGCAGCTCGATCGAGATGGCGACGTACATCTCCGCGGAGTACGGCGAGGGCACGATCGGGTATGTCGAGTACTCCTACGCGCGCACGCAGAACTACCCGGTGGCGAAGGTGCTCAACAAGGGCGGCTTCTACACCGAGCCGACGGACTACAACGTCGCGGTGGCGCTGACCAGGGCGCGGATCAACACGGCCAACCCGAACGACCCGGCCACCTACCTGACCCAGATCCTCGACGACGTCTACAACTCCAACGACGCCCGGACGTATCCGCTGTCGTCCTATTCGTACATGATCCTGCCGACGTCCGTGGACCGCAAGCTCACCACGAACGCCGGCCGCACGCTCGGCGACTTCGCGTACTACTTCCTGTGCCAGGGCCAGCAGAAGGCCGGACCGCTCGGATACTCGCCGTTGCCGCTGAACCTGGTGCAGGCCGGGTACGAGCAGGTGCACAAGATCCCGGGCGCGGCTCAGAAGTCGTTGGACGCGACCGGATGCAACAACCCCACGTTCGACCCGGGCAACCCGGGCTCGAACAAGTTGGCCGCGACCGCACCCTTCCCGCCGGACTGCGACAAGGTCGGCCAGGGGCCGTGCGGCACCGGCGGCGGTGGTGGTGGCGGAGGCGCCGGTGGTAGAGCCGGTGGCGCCGCTGGTGGGGCCGGCAACGGAAACGGCGGCGGTGCGGGCGGTCCCGGCGGCGGGGCCGGTCCCGACGGTACGCCGCAGGTGGACCCGGTCACCGGCGAGACCATCGGCGGTGACGGAACCGCCGCCGGAGGTTCAGGTTCAGGCGCCGTCGCCACTGAACTCGCGGCGGCACGGGCGGGCACCGACACGGCGATGAGCGTGCTCGCCGCGGTCGAACTCCTGCTCGTTCTGGTGGTTCCCGTGCTCGTCGCGCGGGCGTTCGGCAAACGGCGGGCCAGAAACGCCGGACAAGAGGGGACTTCGTGATGACGAGCCGAATCATTCGAGCATGGCTGGCTCTGACCGGTGTGGTCAGCCTGCTCGCGCTGCTCGTTCCGATGACGGCGAGCGCGGACCCGGGTTCCGCCGTCGTGCAGAGCCGGCAGCTGGACGAGAAGTACGACTCCGTCAAGGATCCCGCCCATCCTGTGATCCACAAGGCGACCGTGTCGGTGTCCCAGACCACCGGACTGGTCCACCAGAAGGTGAAGGTGAGCTGGTCCGGGCTGATCCCGACGACCGCGGGCGGTCCCGGCGGTTCGGCGTACCCGGTGGTGGTCATGCAGTGCTGGGGCACCGAGACCGAGATCACCCAGCAGACCTGTTGGTCCGCGGGCTCGAACGTGGGGACGAAGCTGGACTACAGCGCCTACGACTCCCGGCCGCTGGACAAGAAGATCTTCGGCGAGAACCCGGACGCGGACACCACGTATGCGCCGTTCAAGGCCAAGGACGACGGCCTGCTCTACAACGGGGAGGGGACCGGGGGCTGGCCGCCGGGCACGGTGGTGCCGCACAACCCGCCGGCGTTGTCCCCGGCGACCCAGAACGCCGTCATGCCCGTCGCCTACCAGGGCTTCACCAACCCGGACGGCACCGGGGAGACCGACTTCGAGATGCTGACCGGCTTCGAACTGCCGCACCTCGGCTGCGGCAGCACCGCCGCGTGCACGCTCGTGGTGGTCCCGATCGGCGACCCGACCTGCGTGCCGGACTTCTCGTGGGTGTGCGAGATCGCGGACGCCAACATCCTGCGCGACTCGCACACCTGGGTGTCCCCGACGAACTGGTCGCGGCGCTTCGCGTTCCCGTTGTCCTTCCGGGAGTCGCCGGCGACCTGCCAGTTCGACAACAGGCAGGAGACCGGCTTCGCCGGCTCGTACTACCTGTACCAGGTGCTGAACAACAGCTGGCGCCCCAAGTTCTGCAAGGACCAGAAGCTCTTCCGGCTCGGGTACACCGCGTTGAGCGACGGCGACGCGCGCAACCAGTTCAGTGCCTCGTTGGTGGGTCCATGGCAGGACGGGTCGACCAACGCCCTGCTCACGTCCCGGCCGTTGACCGGTGATCCACCCAAACCCGTTGTGTACGCGCCGGTCGCGGTCACCGGGGTCGCGGTCTCGTTCGTCCTGGACGACGAGAACGGCAAGGAGGTCACCAAGGTGAACCTGAACGCCCGGCTGCTGGCGAAGATGATCACACAGTCGTACCGGACGATGGGGGCGGCGGGCACGAGCAACCCCGGCATCAGGGGCAACCCGGACTGGTGGGGCGAGGATCGCGAGTTCCTCGCGCTGAACCCCGGGCTGGCCGGGGCGATGTTCCGGGTCGGCCGGGAAGGCGCGAACTACCCAGTGATCTCGCTCGGCGACCTGGACGCGATCTACGCGCTCACGTCGTACATCGCCGCTGACAAGGACGCGGTGGCCTGGCTGAACGGCGCCGACGACGGGTACGGCACGGTCGTCAATCCGAAGTTCCACCAGTACCCGGTGCCGGTCGGCCAGCTGGAGCTGCGGGACGACTTCAAGGACAACAACCGCAACAGTCCGGTGTTCGGCCAGATCCTGCTGTCGGCCTACGCGAACGTGGCGGACAACCCCTACAACGCGGCCGTCGCGGACGCTCAGGCATGGCCGTACGCGGGCCTTCGACAGTCCTGTGTGGACCCATCGAAGCCGGAGACGTGCACGCTCAAACGAGTGGACACGCGGCAGAACGGCGGGCAGCGGGCACTGCTGGCGATCACGACGATGGGCGACTCCAGGGTGTTCGGACTCCGGCAGGCCGCGCTGGCCACATCAGGGGGCAAGTTCGTGGCGCCGGACGACTACTCGATCGCCCTGGCCCTGCGGGGCACCAAGCTGGACCAGAAGACCGGCATCCTCGGCACGGACTTCCCGAAGCTGCACCCGCTCGCGTACCCCGGAATGTCCATTGTGTACGCAGCGGTGCCGACCATCGGGCTGAGCCCGGCGACCGCAGGCGACTACGCCAAGTTCCTCGACTACGCCGCCGGCCCCGGACAGGTCCAGGGGACCGAACTGGGTCAGTTGCCGGACGGGTACGTGCCGCTGAGCGACCCGTTGCGGGAACAGACAAGCAACGCGGCGCGGGCGGTCCGGGATCAGAAGGGCGAGATACCCGCGCCACCGCCGGGCCTGGCCACCGACCCGGCGGCCGGACTGCTGCCGCCCGCCAGCGACGGTGGCACCAACGGCAACGCGGCCGGCGGAAATCAGCCGCCCGGCGCCGCACCGGCCGCGGCGCCACCGCCCGGCAGCGCGACCAGCGCCGCGCCGAACGTGCAGAAGCTGGCGACCTCGGCGGCCACCCGGACGGACACGTCCGACTGGGCGAAGTGGGCCTTGCCGGGTGTCCTTGGTCTGGGCGTGCTGGCCGGCCTGGTGGCGTTAGGGGCGACTGTCTGGACGCAGCCGCAGCACGCGATCCGTCGGGCGCTGCGCGCGGTGTTCCGCCGGTCATGAACGTTCGTCATGTCAGCCAGGCGCTGGTCATCCTGGCCGTGCTCGCCGTCGGGTTCGTGGGCTACCTGCTGGTCCTGTCGCCGATCCAGCAGGACCGCAGCCAGACGGTGCTGTACGCCCAGGCCCGCCAGCAGCTGGCGGAGACCAGCATGCCCACCGGTGGGGTCATCACGGCGGGCAAGCCAGTGGCGCTGCTGGAGATTCCCGGCCTGAAGATGACCCAGGTCGTGGTGGAGGGAACGACGGGCACCGAGCTCGCCGAGGCACCCGGGCACCGGCGCACCACGCCGTTGCCCGGCCAGCCGGGCACGTCTGTCCTCATGGGACGGGCCGCGACGTTCGGCGGGCCGTTCAAGGAGATCAGCAAGCTCCAGGAGGGCGACGAGGTCACCGCGACCACCGGCCAGGGCCGGTTCACGTACCGGGTGGACCGGGTTCGCCGGGACGGCGACCCGACACCGCCAGTCCTGCCGAAGGGCGGCGGCCGACTGATCCTGGTCAGCGCGGAAGGTGGCGACCTCACCGGACCGGACCGCACGGTGTTCGTGGACTCGACGCTCGTCGGCGACAGTGCGCTGGCGCCGGCCGGGCGTCCCCGCACCCAACTGCCCGAAGAGGCGCCGTTGAAGAGCGACCGGGGCGCGTTGGTCGAACTGGTGCTGTGGCTGCAGGCGCTGGTGCTGGCCGCCGGTCTGGTCGCGTGGGCGCGGCTTCGCTGGGGCCGTTGGGAGACGTGGCTGGTCGGCCTGCCGGTGGTGGTGGCGGCCACCTGGCAGGTCTACCAGGCCGCCGCCGTCGCGCTGCTGCCCAACCTGTTGTGAGGCGTCAGCCGAAGCGGCCGTTGACGTAGTCCTCGGTGCGTGGGTCGACCGGGTTGGCGAACATCACCTCGGTCGGCCCGGCCTCCACGATCTCGCCCGGCGCGCCGTCCTCGGCCAGGAAGAACGCGCACTGCTGGGAGACCCGGGCGGCCTGCTGCATGTTGTGGGTGACGATGACGATCGTCACCTCGGCCCGCAGTTCCGCGATCGTCTCCTCGATCCGCCGGGTCGACGTCGGGTCCAACGCCGAGCACGGCTCGTCCATCAGCAACACGTCGGGCCGGACGGCCAGTGAGCGCGCGATGCACAGCCGTTGCTGCTGGCCGCCGGACAAAGCGCCGCCGGGTTGCCTGAGCCGGTCCCGGACCTCCTTCCACAGCCCCGCTTTCGTCAGGCACTGTTCCACCAGGTCCAGCTTTGCCGACCGGGACGCCTTGGCGCCGGTCAGCTTCAGCCCCGCGGTCACGTTGTCCGCGATGGACATCGCCGGGAACGGGTTGGGCTTCTGGAACACCATGCCGATCCGGCGGCGGGTCTCGGTGATCCGCCGGCCCTGTTCGTAGATGTCCCGGCCGTCCAGCAGGACCTCGCCGGCCAGCGACGCGCTCGGCACCAGCTCGTGCATCCGGTTGAGAATCCGGAGAAACGTGGACTTGCCGCAGCCGGACGGTCCGATCAGCGCGGTCACACCACCGGCCGACATGGTCAGGGACACCCGTTGCAGCACCTTGTGGTTGCCGAACCACGCGGAGATGCCGACGGCCTGGAGCGTGCTCCCGCCCGGCTCGACGAACTCGTCGACCGTGGTGGGTGTCAGCTCCTCGGTGTCAGTGGACACGGATACTCCCTTGTGGACAGTGCGCGTGCGTCAGGCCTGCAAGCTATGCCGGGCAACCGACCGGTCGGTGAACAGGAGGTTCACCGGACATGGCCCCGTTACCAGTTTGTTGCTCGTTAAGCAGCTAGGCGTGTGGCGAGAAACCAGTTTTCGCACGATCAAGGTGGTCGGCCCAGTGCGGGTGAGGGACGGTTGTCCTAGCCCCGATCGGGGCAAAACCGTTGAAGGACAAGGAGATTGTTGATGCGCTCCATCCTCGGGAAGGCAGCGGTCACCCTCGGCGCCGCAGCGGCCGTGCTCGGTCTCGCCGCAGGCAACGCGGTCGCCGACCCCGGCGCCACGCCGCTGACCGGCGACATCGTGGGCGTCGGCTCGGACACCACCGAGTTCGTGTTGAACGGCCTGGCCGCTCAGTACAACAGCGAGCACGCGCGGCCGGCCGACTGGCTGGCGTCGTGGGACGCCACCGGCTCCGGCTCGATCACGACCAAGGCCGGCGCCCCGGCGCCCATCACGCGGCCGAACGGCTCCAGCGCCGGCATCAACGCGCTGATCGCCGACGGCACCGCGCACAACATCGACTTCGCGCGGTCCTCGCGGTTCGTCGGCTCGAACCCGGCCGAGGCGAACTACCGGTTCCTGCAGTTCGCGCGGGACGGCCTGACCTACGCCACGGCCACCACGTCCAACGTGCCGACCACGCGGACGACCCTGCAGCTCAACGACATCTACAGCCGCAGCACGCCGAACTGCGTGCCGCTGGTGAAGCCGTACATCCCGCAGTCCGGTTCCGGCACCCGGTCGTTCTTCCTGGCCAGCATCGGCCTGTCCGAGGCCACCCTGGGCAACTGCGCGCAGGTCTCGCAGGAGCACGACCCGGCGGTCATCCTGAACGACCCGAACGCCATCGCGCCGTTCTCGGTGGCCCGCGGCTGGGGCGTCACCGGCCTGAAGCTGAACAAGATCGACGACTCGGTCCGGCCGGCCGGTCTGCCGGCCAACGTGACCGCGACCGACACCCCGCCGAACGGTGCCGTCTCGCCGATCACGGTGTACGACCGGGGCCTCTACAACGTGGTCCGCAACGATGACGCCACCCAGGCGAAGTACTCGAACGTCTTCGGGCCGTCCGGCTGGATCTGCACCGACTCGGACGCCAAGGCCGTCATCACCGGCCAGCACTTCCGGCTCGCCTCGGCACTGAGCTGCGGCCGCCACACCTCCGCCAAGTAGTCCCGCTCGACCTGGCGACGGCCGCTCTGTCCACGGACAGGGCGGCCGTTTCTACCGGTCCTCGTTGAGCGCGATCCTGGCGTTCACCTCGCTGAGCGCCTCGTGGTACTCCGGGACCGGGTTCATCGCGGTGGCCAACCGGTACTGCCGGCGGGCCTCGACGAACCTGCTCTGCCGTTGCAGCGCGCGGCCGAGCGCGAAATGGGCGTAGTGGTCCGTCGGGTCCAGTTCGATCACCCGCCGGAACGCCTCCTCGGCCCGGCGCAACTGGGCGGAGCCCAGGTAGGCCCGGCCGGCCAGCAGCTGCACGCTCGGTTTGTCCGGTTCGGCCTCGAGCAGTGGTGCCAGCGCCGCGAGGGCGTCCAGTGGGCGGCGCTGGGAGACCAGGAACTCCGCCATCCGAAACGCCTGCACCATGTCCGTCATGATCGCCTTACGCTACGCGTCGTTCGCCTGCTGTTCGACTGCCGTCCGAGTGGCGGGACCAATCTCACCTCGCCTTGCGTGCCTTCGACCGGGCCGTCCACCCGCACAGCTAGTCTAGGCGGGGAATAGATGCGGTGAGCTGGGAGGGAAACCAGTGGCGGTCATTGAGCAGGTCGGCGCACGCGAGATCCTGGACTCGCGGGGCAACCCCACCGTGGAGGTGGAGGTCGCGCTGGACGACGGCACGTTGGCCCGTGCGGCCGTCCCGTCGGGCGCGTCGACGGGCGAGCACGAGGCCGTCGAGTTGCGGGACGGCGACAGCAACCGGTACCTCGGCAAGGGGGTCGAGAAGGCGGTCACGGCCGTGCTCGACCAGATCGGGCCGGAGCTGAACGGGATCGAGGCCGTCGAGCAGCGGGTGGTCGACCAGAAGCTGGTGGACCTGGACGGGACGCCGGACAAGTCGCGGCTGGGCGCGAACGCGATCCTGGGCGTGTCGCTGGCGGTCGCCAAGGCCGCCGCGGAGTCCAGCGGGCTGGAGCTGTTCCGGTACGTGGGCGGTCCGAACGCGCACGTGCTGCCGGTGCCGATGCTGAACATCCTCAACGGCGGCGCGCACGCGGACACCGACGTGGACATCCAGGAGTTCATGATCGCCCCGATCGGCGCGGACTCGTTCCGCGAGGCGCTGCGCTGGGGCGCGGAGGTCTACCACTCGCTGAAGTCCGTGCTGAAGAGCCGTGGCCTGGCCACCGGTCTCGGCGACGAGGGTGGGTTCGCGCCGAGCCTGGGCAACAACCGGGAGGCGCTCGACCTGATCCTGTCGGCCATCGAGAAGGCCGGGTACCGGCCGGGCCGGGAGATCGCGCTCGCGCTGGACGTGGCCGCCACCGAGTTCTTCGCGGACGGCGCCTACACGTTCGAGGGCGGCAAGCGCAGCGCCGAGCAGATGAGCGCGTACTACCGCGAGCTGCTCGACAAATACCCGCTGGTGTCGATCGAGGACCCGCTGGCCGAGGACGACTGGGACGGCTGGGTGCGGATGACCGCCGAGGTGGGCGAGCGGGTGCAGATCGTCGGCGACGACCTGTTCGTGACCAACCCGGAGCGCCTGGAGGAGGGCATCTCCCGGCGTGCGGCCAACGCGCTGCTGGTGAAGGTGAACCAGATCGGCACGTTGTCGGAGACGCTCGACGCCGTGTCGTTGGCCACGTCCTTCGGCTACAAGAGCATGATGAGCCACCGGTCCGGGGAGACCGAGGACACGACCATCGCGGACCTCGCGGTGGCCACCGGGGTCGGCCAGATCAAGACCGGCGCGCCGGCCCGCAGCGAGCGGGTCGCCAAGTACAACCAGCTGCTGCGCATCGAGGAGATGCTCGGCGACGCCGCCCGGTACGCGGGCGACCTGGCGTTCCCTCGGTTCAACCCAGAGAGCTGACGGCATGAGCGAGACCAGCGACGACCGGCCGGAGCGCGCCTCTCGCAGGCGGCCAGCTCCGCGGCGTCGCTGGTTCACGCGCGGCTGGTTCGGCATCTCGACCACCAGACGGGCCGCGGTGGTCGCCACAGTGGTGTGCGCGCTGGCGCTCTCGATCGCTGTCCCGCTGCGCACGTACTTGTCCCAACGGGACGACGTCGCCGCCCAGGAGAAACGTCAGGCAGAGCTGCGCGCGCAGGTCCAGGAGCTGGAGGAGCGCAAGGCGCAGCTGTCCGACCCGGCGCAGATCCAGGCCGAGGCGCGCCGCCGGCTGCGGTACGTCATGCCGGGGGAGACCCCGTACATGGTGCAGCTGCCGGGCGACAACGGGATGCAGTCGAGCCGCCAGACCCCGCAGGCGCCAGGACCGCAACAGCCCTGGTTCCAGAACCTGTGGGACTCGGTCATAGGAAGCAGATAGCGTGCGCTTGGAACCGGTCACGGACGAGGACCGTCAGACGATCGCGGCACAGTTGGGGCGGGCGCCACGCGCGTTGCGGGCCGTCGCCTACAGGTGTCCGAGCGGTCATCCCGCGGTTGTCCAGACCTCGCCACGGCTGGAGGACGGCACGCCGTTCCCCACGCTGTACTACCTCACGTGCCCACGGCTGACGTCACTCTGCAGCACCCTGGAAGCACAGGGAGTGATGAAGGAGATGACCGCGCGGCTGGCGGAGGACGCCGACCTCGCCGAGGGGTACCGCAAAGCGCACCAGACGTATCTGGCCGAACGTGACGCCATCGAACCGCTCGGTACGGACGTCAGCGCGGGCGGGATGCCGGCCCGGGTGAAGTGCCTGCACGTCCATCTGGCACACGCGCTGGCCAGCGGATCCGGGGTGAACCCGATCGGCGACGAGATCATCGCCCTGATCGACGGCGGTTGGCCGGCCGGAGATTGTCAGGCAGCTAACAACCGGTAGCCAGTAACTGTAAGTTTGCTGAGGGATCCGGCCGAACAGACCAAAGACCCGTGAAATCCCGGCCCGTTTCGGGCACGCTGGGGGCCGGGCCGCCAAAGGTCGCGGGAAAACGTGAAAGCCGAGAGATTCCGGGGAGGCCGGATCCGTGTCGTTCGTGCCAGCACCGTTCAACAGGGCTGCCCGACGTAGGTTGATGCGCTTCTTGCGGCGTCGACGTGGTCTGGTCGCAGTGGTCGTCGCTGTTCTGCTCGTCCCGGTGGCCGCGGCCGCGGACACCGCTGGCTGGGTGAACGCGGCGGACGCGAAGCCGCTCGTCCCGGTCGCCAACGGCCTCGGCCGTGGGTTCTTCGGCATGGACCTGGACGACCTGGGCGCGACCGGCCAGCTGCCGCAGGTGGACCAGCTGTCGGATCAGTTGCTGCGGCTCGCGGGTGACCCGGGCGCGCTGGCGTCGTCCGGCGACCCGATCTCGGTGCCCAGCGGACCGCTCGGCATCCCCGGCCCGGCGAAGACCGCCTACGACAAGGCCGCGGCCCTCCTCGCCACCCAGCAGCCGAACTGCCACATGCCGTGGTACCTGCTGGCGAGCATCGGCCGGATCGAGTCCAACCACGGCAACGGCGGCCAGGTCGACGCGAAGGGCAACGCGCTCACCCCGATCTACGGCCCGACCCTCAACGGCCTTGGCTTCGCCGCGGTCCCGGACACCGACCACGGCCAGTGGGACGCCGACACCCAGTGGGACCGGGCGATCGGCCCGATGCAGTTCATCCCGTCGACGTGGGAGCAGTACGCGTCGGACGGCAACGGCGACGGCGTGAAGAACCCGCAGAACTTCTACGACGCCGCGCTCGCGGCTGGGAAGTTCCTCTGCTCCGGCGGCCTGGACATGGCCAACGACCAGCAGCGCGGGATCGCGGTGTTCCGCTACAACCACTCCGAGAGCTACGTGCGGACCGTGCTGATCTGGGCCAACGCGTACGCCAACAACATGACCGTGATCCCGCCGGACACCGGCGTCACCAACGTGGCCAACACCACGAACAACACGCCCAGCAACAACCCCGGCACCCAGCAGCCGCCGCCCCAGCAGCCGCCGACATCGACACCGACGTCAACGTCGAGCAGCTCCACGACGTCGTCGAGCTCGAAGGTCACAGTCACCATCCCGGCCACGACGTCGTCCTCCAGTTCGTCGTCCTCGTCGTCCACGCCTCCGTCGTCGAGCTCGAGCTCCTCCAGTTCGTCGACTCCGCCGACGTGCTCGTCGTCGAGCGCGCCGCCGGACTCGAGCGCGCAGCAGTCGGCTCAGCCGACGAGCACGAGCCAGGCGAGCGCGGCCGAACACGCCGCCGCGGCGGCCGCGGACGATCCATGCAAGCCCGCGGCGGGCAGCAAATAGTAGATTCAGCGGTATGCCAAGGGTTGCCGCGATCGACTGTGGAACGAACTCCATCCGCCTGCTCGTGGCGGATGTGACCGAACGCGAGGACGGCACCTCGTGGTTGCGTGACGTCCATCGGGAGCAACGGGTGGTCCGGCTCGGCCAGGGCGTGGACGCCACCGGGCGGCTCAACCCCGAGGCGCTGGAGCGCACCCGGGTGGCACTCGTGGACTACACGGCCATCCTGCGCCGCAAGGGCGCGGAGAGCGTCCGCATGGTGGCGACCTCGGCGACCCGGGACGCGGTCAACCGGGACGACTTCTTCGACATGACCGAGGCGGTGTTGGGCGTGCCGGCCGAGGTCATCTCCGGCGACGAGGAGGCCACGCTGTCGTTCACCGGCGCGGTCGGCGACCTCGACCCGTCGGCCGGGCCGTTCCTGGTGGTGGACGTCGGCGGCGGCTCCACCGAGTTGGTGCTGGGCACGTGGGACGGGGTCAGGGCCACGCCGAAGGCCGCGCGGTCGACCGACATCGGCTGTGTCCGGATCACCGAGCGGTGCCTGCGGTCCGACCCGCCGACGGCGGACGAGATCGCGGCCGCGGACCGGTTGGCCGAACAGGTGTTGGCGGAGGCGTTCGAGGTCGTTCCGGTGGCCGAGGCGAGGACGTGGATAGGCGTGGCCGGGACCGCGACCACCTTGGGCGGGATCGCGTTGGAACTGCCCGAGTACGACTCGGACGCCATTCACCTCTCCCGTGTTCCCAAGGAGCGGATCGGGGAGCTGAGCCGGCTGCTGCTCGGCATGGACCACGACGCCCGCGCGGCCATGCCGGTGATCCACCCCGGCCGGGTGGACGTGATCGGCGGCGGCGCGCTCATCTTCGAGGTCCTCGCCCGCCATCTGCCCGGTATCGCCGAACTCACCATCAGTGAGCACGACATCCTGGACGGTATCGCTTTGTCGCAGTTGTAGGACCGTGAGCGACTTTTGAACGGGACCAATCGGCGTAAATGCCCAACATCGTGATGGGCTTGTGACTCGTATCACCTCTTTTCCCCGGTTACCGTCCCTCTCGACCGGATGTCGCTGGGGGATGTCGAGAGGGAGTGATATGCGGACACGAACGGTACCGGCGGTGGCGATCCCGCTGCTGGCGTTGGCGTTGGCACTCACCGGATGCGGCGGCGGGAACACCGGCGCCGGAGGCTCGACGTCCAGCGCCGCCGCCGCGGCCGGCGGCAACGAGAACGGCGCGATCTCGATCTACGGCACCGAGCCCGAGACGAACATGTTGCCGGCCAACGCGACCGACGCGGGCACCGCGAAGTTCCAGGAGGCGATCTACGCCCGGCTGGTCGGCTTCAAGCCCGAGGACGGCTCGACGTACAACGACGTGGCGGAGTCGATCACCACCACGGACTCCAAGGTCTTCACCATCAAGCTCAAGAAGGGCTACAAGTTCCACGACGGCACCGACGTCAAGGCGCACAACTTCGTCGACGCGTGGAACTTCGCCGCCTACATCAAGAACAGCCAGCTGGCCGGCTCGTTCTTCGAGAGCATCCAGGGCTACGACGAGGTGCACCCGGACGACAAGGCCAAGGCGCCGACCGCGGAGAAGATGACCGGCCTGAAGGTCGTCGACGACTACACCTTCGAGGTCACCCTCAAGGGCCCGTTCTCGGTGTTCACGTCGATCATCGGCTACCTGCCGTTCTCGCCGCTGCCGGACAAGTTCTTCAGCACGACACCGGACGACTTCGCCAAGAACCCGATCGGCAACGGCGCGATGAAGTTCGTGTCCCGCACGCCGAACGTGGACATCAAGCTGACCCGGTTCGACGGCTACACCGGCCCGAAGAAGGTGCACTTCAAGGACCTGACCATCAAGATCTACTCGGCCCAGGAGGCGGCCTACAAGGACCTGCTGTCCGGCAACCTGGACTTCATGGAGGCGCTGCCGCCGTCGGCGAAGGCGGGCGGCAAGTACGAGAAGGACCTGGGTGACCAGGTGCTGCGGGCGAACCTGCTCGGGGTCAGCGGCCTGGCCGTGCCGGACTACCTGCCGCAGTACAAGAACCCGGACGTGCGCAAGGCGATCTCGATGGCGATCAACCGGGAGCAGATCACCAAGACCGTGCTGAACGGCACGTACGTGCCGGCGGACGGCCTGGTGCCGGAAGGCATCGAGGGCTACGAGAAGGACACCTGCGGCGAGGCGTGCCACTACGACCCGGCGAAGGCCAAGGCGCTCTGGGACAAGACCGGCTTCCAGGGCAAGGTCACCATCACGTCCAATGCGGACGGTGGCCGCAAGGAACCCCTTGAGGCCGCGTGCAACAGCATCAAGAACGCGCTCGGCGTGGAGTGCGAGTTCGTGCCGGCCACGAACTTCGGCCAGTACCGCCAGGTGGTCAACGCCGGCAAGCTCACCGGTCTGGGCCGGTCGGACTGGTCCGCGGACTACCCGTCGATCGAGAACTTCCTGAACCCGATCGTCCGGACCGGCGGCTCGTCCAACGACGCCAAGTACTCCAACCCGGCCGTGGACGAACTGCTCAAGAAGGCCGACACCACCGCGGACAAGGCGCAGGCGATCAAGCTGTACCAGGACGCGGCCAAGCTGGCCGTCAAGGACCTGCCGAAGATCCCGACGTGGGTGGAGAAGGGGGTCGGCGCCCGGTCCAAGAACCTCAAGGCGGCGCAGCTGAACTTCAAGCGCCAACTCGAGTACTCCTCGGTCGTCGTCGCATAGCACCTTCACCTCGTGAGTGGTTCCGCGGGCGGTAGCTCGCGGAACCACTCACGAGAGAGTCCTTGGGAGTGGCCATGGGTCGCTATGTGCTTCGACGACTTCTCCAGTTCGTCCCGGTGTTCATCGGGACCACTTTCCTGATCTACGCCCTGGTGTGGGCCGTGCCAGGGGACCCGTTCGCCGGCAAGTGCGGCGACCGGCAGTGCCCGACCGAGTTCGTGGCGCAGATGACCGAGAAGTACGGGCTCGACCGGCCGCTGGTCGTGCAGTACGTCGGCTATCTGGGCCGGTTGTTCAGCGGCGACTTCGGTACGACGTTCAACGGCAACTCGATCGGCCAGCAGATCGCCAACTCGTATCCGATCACGGTCCGCCTCGCGCTGATCGCGCTGCTGATCCAGACCGGCATCGGGATCACCGCGGGTGTGGTGACCGGCTTGCGGCGCAAGGGTTTCCTGGACAGCCTGGTGCTGGTCTCGACGCTGTTCCTGATCTCGCTGCCGGTGTTCGTGACCGGGTCGGTGCTGCAGATCGTGCTCGGGGTGGACCTCGGCATCATCAACCCGACGGTGTCGCCGCAGGCGAGCCTGGGCGAACTGATCGTGCCCGGGTTCGTGATCGGCAGCATCTCGATGGCCTACGTGACCCGGCTGACCCGGACCAGTGTCGCGGAGAACAAGGGCGCCGACTTCGTCCGGACGGCGATCGCCAAGGGCCAGCCGACCCGCCGGGTGGTGGGCGTGCACCTGCTGCGCAACTCGGCGATCCCGGTCATCACGTTCCTCGGCACCGATCTGGGCTCGCTGATGGGCGGGGCGATCGTGACCGAGGGCGTGTTCAACATCAACGGCATCGGCGGGCTCATCTTCCGCAACATCGCGGAGAAGGAAGGGTTCATGGTCACCACTATCGTGACCCTGCTGGTGCTGGTGTACCTCGCGATGAGCCTGATCGTCGATCTCATGTACGCCGTTCTCGACCCGAGGATCCGATATGACTGACCCCGGTTCCGTCGGCGGCGGTCCGGCGCTGCAGGACTTCGCCGCCGGCGAGGTCACCGACCTGGCGATGCTGGACGACAGTGCCGAACGCCAACGCAAGCCCCGCAGCCTGTGGGGCGACGCGTGGCTCAAGCTGCGCCACAAGCCGATGTTCTACATCTCCAGCGTGATCATCCTGCTGGTGGTGCTGATGGCCCTGTTCCCCAGCCTGTTCACGTCCCGGGCGGCGGACTTCAACAACCTCGACCACCAGAGCGAGTCGCCGTCGGCGGACGCCTGGTTCGGCTATTCCTTCCAGGGCTACGACATCTGGGCGCGGGCCATGCACGGTGCTCGGGCGTCGCTGCTGGTCGGGCTGCTGGCGACGGTCCTGACTGTCCTCATCGGATCGTTGATGGGCATCATCGCCGGGTTCTACGGCCGGCTGACCGACAGCTTCATCTCCCGGTTCGGCGACATCTTCGCCGGCCTGCCGTTCGTACTCGGCGCGATCGTGATCCTCACGACGCTCAACCCGCCGGGCAGCGACCCGGGCGAGACCCGGATCGTGTTCCAGGTCGTGGTGTCGATCGCGGTGCTGTCGTGGCCGGTGTCCATGCGGATCATGCGGTCGGCGACGATCGTGGCCAAGCAGCTGGACTACGTGAAGGCCGCGCGGGCGCTCGGCGCGAGCACCCGGCGGATCATCTTCCGGCACATGCTGCCCAACACCATCGCGCCCGTGCTGGTGTACGCGACGATCGCGTTGGGCGCGTTCATCGCGGTGGAGGCGACCCTGGCGTATCTCGGCATCGGCATCCGGGCGCCGGTCGTGTCGTGGGGTGTCATGATCAACGACGCCAAGGACTACGTGCAGACGTCGCCGCACGAACTGCTGTTCCCGGCCGGTTTGGTGACCATCACGGTGCTCGCGTTCGTCATGCTCGGTGACGCCATCCGCGACGCCCTCGACCCGAAGTCGCGGTGATCTGAAGTGACCACGGTTTATGACGGGGAGAAGGGCGAGTTCGTCGAGCCGGACGAACGCCGGACCGACACCACGCCGTTGTTGGAAGTGGCGGACCTGCGGGTCGAGTTCCGGACCAACGACGGCGTCGCGAGTGTCCTCAATGGAGTCTCGTACCACGTGAACGCGGGGGAGACCCTGGCCGTGCTCGGCGAGTCGGGCTCCGGCAAGAGCGTGACCGCGCAGACGATCATGGGCATCCTGGACGTCCCGCCGGCGGTGGTCCTCGGCGGCCACGTCCGGTTCCACGGCGAGGACCTGCTCGCGGTGAAGCCGTCCCGCCGGATGGCGGTCCGTGGCGAGGGTATCGCCATGATCTTCCAGGACGCGTTGTCCGCGTTGAACCCGGTGTTCACGGTCGGCTTCCAGATCGAGGAGCAGCTGCGGGTCCGGCGCGGGATGTCACGCAAGGACGCCCGGGTCCGCGCGATCGAACTGCTGGATCTGGTGCGGATCCCGAACCCCCGCGGCCGGATCAAGAACTATCCGCACGAGTTCTCCGGCGGTATGCGGCAGCGCGCGATGATCGCGATGTCGTTGGCGTTGGACCCGGAGCTGCTGATCGCGGACGAGCCGACCACCGCGCTGGACGTGACCGTGCAGGCCCAGATCATGGACCTGTTGGCGGAGATCCAGCGGGAACGGGACATGGGCCTGATCCTGATCACCCACGACCTCGGGGTGGTCGCCGAGGTCGCGGACCGGATCGCGGTGATGTACGCGGGCCGGATCGTCGAGCAGGCGGACGTGTTCACGCTGTTCCGCGATCCCGGGCACCCGTACACCGAGGCACTGCTGGCGTCCCTGCCCCGGCTGGATCTGAAAGGGCAGGAGTTGACCGCCATCAAGGGGTTGCCGCCGAGCCTGACGCGGATCCCGCCGGGCTGCCCGTTCCATCCGCGGTGCGTGCGGGCCGAGGACGTGTGCAAGACGGACGTGCCGGAGTTCCACCGCCTGCCGGGCGGCCGGTTCTCCGCCTGCCACTTCGCGGAGAACCTGGTGACCCACAGTGCTGGTGATCTGAATGACTGAGGCCATCCTGGAGGTCCGTGACCTCGTCAAGCACTTCCCGGTCCGGGTCGGCGTGCTGTTCAAACGCACGATCGGGCATGTGAAGGCGGTCGACGGCGTGTCGTTCGACCTGACCAGGGGCGAGACCCTCGGCGTGGTCGGCGAGTCCGGGTGCGGGAAGTCCACGCTGGCCCAGGTGCTGATGCGGCTGGAGCCGCCGACCAGCGGCACGGCCCGGTTCGAGGGCCGGGACATCTTCGCGATGAAGGGCGCGGAGCTGCGGAAGCTGCGCCGGGACATCCAGATCGTGCTGCAGGACCCGTACACGTCGTTGAACCCGAGGATGACGGTCGGCGACATCATCGGCGAGCCGTTCGAGATCCATCCCGAGGTGGCGCCGAAGGGCTCCCGGGAGGGCAAGGTCCGCGACCTGCTGGACGTGGTGGGTCTCAACCCGGAGCACATCAACCGGTATCCGCACCAGTTCTCCGGCGGGCAGCGGCAGCGGATCGGCATCGCGCGGGCGCTCGCGCTGCGGCCGAAGGTGGTCATCTGCGACGAGCCGGTGTCCGCTTTGGACGTCTCGATCCAGGCGCAGGTGATGAACCTGCTCGGCGAGCTGCAACGCGACCTCGGACTGTCCTATGTGTTCATCGCGCACGACCTGTCGGTGGTCCGGCACCTGTCCGACCGGGTGGCCGTGATGTACCTGGGCAAAGTTGTCGAGGTCGGCACCGAGGACGAAATTTACGGTCAGCCAACGCATCCGTACACCCAGGCACTGCTGTCCGCGGTGCCGGTGCCTGACCCTCGGCTGCGTGGCCGCCGGGATGTGATCCGGTTGGTAGGCGACGTTCCCAGTCCAGTGAACCCACCATCCGGATGTCGGTTCCGGACCAGGTGTTGGAAGGCGCAGGATATCTGCGCGGCGGAAGAACCGAAGCTTGTCACGCGGGTGGCGGGGCACCCGAGCGCATGTCACTTCGCCGACGCGCAAGTCGTTGTTCCGTAGCGAAGGAGAGTCGTGAGACGTAGAACCGTGCTGGCTGCGGCGGTCGGACCGCTCGTCGCCACACTGACCGTGGTGGCCGCGCCCACCGCGACGGCGTTACCCAACTTGTCGGGCAGAACCGTGGAGTACAACGTCCTGGCGTCGGACGCGACCGGTCTCGACGCGGCCATGGCGGCCGCGCGCGCGGCCGGCGGCACGGTCACCGCTCGCAACACTGCGATCGGCTTGATCACCGTCTCCGCGCCAGAACGCGGTTTCACCGAACGCGTCGGCCGGGCGAACGGCGTCTTCTCGGCGGCCCGCAGCCGGTCGATCGGTCAGGCCCCGAAGTCGGCGTCCGCTCCCCGACCGGACGCGATCGAGAAGGAGCCCGCCGGCCTCGCGGGCAAGGCCCGCACGGCCAAGATCCAGTCCGTGGGCCTGGACCCGCTGGACAACAACCTGTGGGGCTTGACGTCCGTCCGTGCGGACCTCGCCCGCGACAAGACCATCGGCGACAAGCGCGTGAAGGTCGGCGTGCTGGACACGGGTGTGAACGGCACGCACCCGGACCTGGCCGCGAACTTCAACAAGGCGTTGTCGCGCAACTTCGTCAAGGACATCCCGTTCGACGAGAACGGTGTCATCGTCGACGGCCCGTGTGAGTTCCGCGGCTGCGTCGACCCGGCCGACTGGGACGACAACGGGCACGGCACGCACGTCGCCGGCACGATCGCGGCGGCCGCGAACGGATTCGGTGTTTCCGGGGTGGCGCCCGGCGTGTCCATTGTGAACATTCGAGGCGGCCAGGACTCGGGCTTCTTCTTCCTGCAGCCTGTCGTGGACGCGTTGACGTATTCGGGTGACGCGGGCCTGAACGTCATCAACATGTCGTTCTTCGCCGACCCGTGGCTGTACAACTGCGACAACAACCCGGCGGACACGCCGGAACAGCAGGCGCAGCAGCGGACCATCAAGACCGCGATCACGCGGGCGATGAACTACGCGTACCGGCACGGCGTCACGCAGGTCGTGTCGTTGGGCAACCAGCACTCGGACCTGGGCGCGCCGCAGGACGACTCGAGCAGCCCCGACTACCCGGCGAACACCACGCACACCAGGAAGATCGACAACAGTTCCTGCCTGTCGCTGCCGGTCGAGGGTCCGCACGCGATCGGCGTGTCGTCGTACGGCCCGTCCGGTGCCAAGGCTGACTACTCCAACTACGGCCTGGAGAAGATCTCGGTGTCCGCCCCTGGCGGCTACGCGCGTGACTTCTTCGGCACGCCATGGTTCAACACGATCGAGAACCGGGTCCTGTCGACCATGCCGCGCAATGTCGGCCTGGCCAACGGGTTGATCGACGCGGCCGGCAACATCACACCGGCGGGCGCCCTGATCGGCGTCAAGAAGGACACCAAGCCCGACGGCACGGTCGGCTTCTACCAGTGGCTGCAGGGCACGTCGATGGCGTCACCGCACGCCGTCGGTGTCGCCGCGTTGATCGTGAGCCAGTACGGGCACTACGACAGCCACGGAAACGTGACCATGAACCCCGACCGGGTGCAGAAGGTCCTTGAGGGCACGGCGTTCAAGTCACCCTGTCCGAACCCGCGGACGGTCGACTACATCAAGGAGGGCCGGGACGCCTCGTTCACCGCGACCTGTGAAGGCGATCTGCAGTTCAACGGTTTCTACGGACACGGCCAGGTGGACGCTTTCGCCGCCGTGACGAGGGGAGCGGAGTTCCTGTGAGGAAGACGCTTATCGCCGCTGTTTCGGCGTTGCCGGCACTGCTGCTGACAGTGGTCGCGACGCCCGCGCAGTCCGCGACCGCGATCGAGTACGGCGTGCTGGCGGCCGAAGGTGTGTCTCCTGACGTCGTGGCAAGGGGAATCCAGGGTTCGGGCGGCACGGTTCTGCGGCGCAACGACGCCGTGGGCCTGTTCACCGTCTCCGCGCCCGACGGTTTCGCCGCCAAGGTCGCCAAGGTCCGTGGTGTGTTCTCGGTGTCGCTGTCCCGGCCCATCGGCCAGGTGCCCACGGGTGCCAAGCTGAAATCGAGCCGGGACGCGGTCGAGAAGGAAGGCGTCGGCTCTCCCGCCGGCCTGGCCGCCAAGAACCGGGCGCCCAAGCCGGTTGGCACGGACCCGTTGGACGACAACCAGTGGGGCCTCAAGTCGGTGCGGTCCGACCTGGCCCGCACCAAACAGGCCGGGGACAGGCGGGTGAAGGTCGGCATCCTGGACACCGGGGTGGACGCCACCAACCCGGACATCGCGCCGAACTTCGACCGCGCGCTGTCCCGCAACTTCACCCGGGACATCCCGTTCGACGAGAACGGCAACGTGGTGGACGGCCCGTGTGAGTTCCGCGGCTGTGTCGATCCGTCTGATGTGGACAACGGCGGTCACGGCACGCACGTCGCCGGCATCATCGCGGCAGCGGCCAACGGCTTCGGCCTCTCCGGCGTTGCGCCCGGCGTGTCTATTGTGAACATTCGCGGCGGCCAGGACTCGGGCTTCTTCTTCCTGCAGCCGGTGGTGGACGCGTTGACGTATTCGGGTGACGCGGGTCTGAACGTGGTCAACATGTCGTTCTTTGTGGACCCGTGGCTGTACAACTGCGACAACAACCCGGCGGACACGCCGGAACAGCAGGCGCAGCAGCGTCTGATCAAGACGGCCATCACCCGGGCCCTGAACTACGCGCACCGCAAGGGCGTGACTCTGGTGTCGGCGTACGGCAACCAGCACACCGACAACGGCCGCCCGGTTCCGGACACCACCAGCCCGGACTACCCGGTCAACACCACGCACACGCGCACGATCGACAAGGCCACCTGTGCGTCCCTGCCGTCGGACGGCCCGCATGTGATCAACGTGGCGTCGTTCGGCCCGTCCCAGGCCAAGGCCGACTACTCCACCTACGGCCTGCAGGGTATCTCGGTGTCGGCGCCGGGCGGCTACTTCCGCGACGGCCTCGGCACCCCGTGGTACCGCACGCTGGACAACGAGATCCTGTCCACGTATCCACGTAATGTGGCGGAGACCGAGGGCCTGATCGACGCCGCCGGCAATGTCACCCCGGACGGTGTCGCCGCCGGCGTCAAGACTGTGACGACCAAGGGCGGCGCGCTCGCGGTCTACCGGCCGTTGCAGGGCACCTCGATGGCCTCGCCGCACGCGGCCGGCGTGGCTGCGCTGATCGTCAGCCAGTTCGGCAAGGTCAAGGGCGACAGGGTGACCATGGATCCGGACAAGGTGGAGCGGGTCCTGGCGGGCACGGCCGCGAAGATCCCGTGCCCGACGCCACGGACCGTCGACTACACCGTGGTCGGCCGGCCCGCGGACTGGAACGCGACCTGTGAAGGCACCCTGGACTTCAACGGCTTCTACGGCCACGGAGGCGTGGACGCCTGGTCCGCGGTGACCCACGGCGCCGATTTCCTGAGGTAGGACAAAGGTGACGGCCCTCCCCGCCGGGGAGGGCCGTCAGTCTGCCTGAGGTCAGTGGAAGACGACGGCGTGACCGGTGGCGATGCTGATCCGGGCGGCTTCGAACAACGCCAGCCAGGCGTCCCATTCGTTCGGGTACGGGCTGTCCGCGGCGCCGTTCGCGACCCGGGCCGCTTCCTCGTCGCTCAACGTGCCGTCTTCGCTGAGCGTGATGCCGATGTGCCTGGCGCAGTCCGCGAGTTCGCGCAGCAGCCGCTGGCTGGACCCGACCGAGCCGGTGTCCAGGTAGAGCGGGTCGTCGAAGTCCACCGGGATGTAGTAGCCGTCGCAGTCGGAGTGGCAGACCAGGTGCGACGACAGGTTGTAGATCTCCTCGTCCTCGGGCTCGTCGTCGAGTTCCTCGCCCGGCGGGACCGGCGTGACCTCGTCGTCACGGGCCTGGAGCGCGTACACCCGCCGCAGGTAGTGCACGGTCGAGTAGCCGAATCCGACCAGTCGCGCCCGGCTCGACGGGAGGTCCGCGGTCGCGTCCGGTTCGGCCCAGGTGATGCCGGTCTTCGCCAGTTCCGCGCTCAGTGCCCCGAACTGCGACCGGTAGTGCGCCACCGCCTCCTCGTCGTATCCGAGAACCTGACGTTCGATACCCACGCTGACAACCAGTCCCATGGCGGCACCCTAAGGGGTCGCGATGGGACTGACTGTCCCGAAGGGGCAGGCGTCAGCGCGTGCTCGCTGACCGGACGAACGCGGCGAGGTCCGCGGCCTGCCGTTGCCTGCTGGGTTCGTGGATGTACATCATGTGGCCGGCGGGGTAGTACTGCACGTCGATGTTCCCGCGCAGTTCGGTCGGGATCGCCAGGTGTGCCAGCACGTAGTCGGCGGCGTAGTACGGTGTCGCGCCGTCCAGGTAGCCGGACCCGACGTGGACTCGCAGGTTGTGGTTGGCGCGCATGGCGGCCGCGAGCTTGCCGGCGACCGTCACCGTCCTGTTCTCGAACTCCTTGAAGGACCATGGCCGGACCTGGTCGGTCAGGATCTCGTACGGCAGGTCGTTGGCGTAGCCGAGCTCGGACCGGACGTAGTGGTTGAGCGCGGCGGTGAACGGGCCGAGGATGGCCGAGTACGACGGGTCGTCGGTGAACCGCTCCAGCCCGTAGTCGGTCTCCCAGCCGGTGAACCGGGCGTCCAGCCGGCCGATCACCTGCCGCCGGGACCGCAGCAGCTCGGTGAAGAACCGGACGTGTTCGATCCGCAGGTCCACACTGTCCACATAGTCCGCGGACAGTCCGGTCAGCGCGGCCACACGCTCCACAATAGACTGACGGTCGGCGAGCCGGTGGCCGCGTTCCAGCGCCATCAGGTAGTCCCGGGACGCGAAGTCCTCGGCCTCCCGCAGCACCTCTTCGAGCGACCGCGACCCGTGCAGACCGTGGTAGTGCGCGATGGCGGCGTAGGTCGGGAGGTACAGCGCGTACGGCAGGTCGTTGCCTTCGGTGAAGTCCGCGGTCCCGTAGTCGAGGATCGAGGAGATCAGCATGACACCGTTCAGGTACATGCCGTGCCGGGTCTGCAGATGCTCGGCCAGCCCGGCGGCGCGTACCGTCCCGTAGGACTCGCCGGCCAGGAACTTCGGCGACAGCCACCGGCCGTGCCGGGACGTCCACAGCCGGATCACCTCGCCGACAGACTCCATGTCGGCGGTGAACCCGTGGTACTCACCGGGTTTCTCGCCCTTGACGGCCCGTGAGTACCCGGTGGAGACGGGGTCGATGAACACCAGGTCGCTGTGCGGCAGCAACGACTCGTCGTTGTCCACGACGGAGTACGGCGGCGGCGCGAGCGATCCGGCGTCTCCCATGACCACCCGGCGCGGACCCAGGATCCCCATGTGCAGCCAGACACTGGACGAGCCGGGCCCGCCGTTGAACGCGAACGTGACCGGCCGGTCGGCCGGGTCCGTGCCGTCCAGGGTGTAGCTGGTGACGAACACCTCGGCCTTGGCCTTGTGCCCGTCGAACGCCCCGTCGGTGAGCACCTCGCGCCGAAGCACCATCCGGCCCGTGGTGACCGTGTACGCCTTGTCGCCGAGGGTGTGACTGGACGTGACCAAGTCGTCCGTGGGCTCCTGCTGCTGCTCCTGATCATCTGCCATGTCTGCACCTTAGGTGGTGGAGAATGGTGAACCATGCTCAATTCCCTTACCGAATTGGACAAAGCGGTGACGTCGTGCCGGTCGTGCCCACGGCTGGTCAGCTGGCGGGAACAGGTGGCGGCGGAGAAGCGGGCGGCGTTCCGCGACCAGGTCTACTGGGGACGCCCGGTGCCCGGCTTCGGCCCGCCCGACGCCCGGCTGGCGATCGTCGGCCTGGCCCCGGCCGCCCACGGCGCGAACCGCACCGGCCGGATGTTCACCGGCGACAAATCGGGCGATTTCCTCTACGCGGCCCTGCACGCGGTCGGCCTGGCCTCCCAACCCACCGCCACCCACATCGACGACGGCCTGCAACTTTACAGTGTAAGAATAACCGCCCCGGTGAAGTGCGCCCCACCGGCGAACAAACCCACCCCAACCGAACGCGACACGTGCCGCCACTGGCTGGTCCGCGAACTCGAACTGATGCGCCCCACCCTCCGCGCGATCGTCGTCCTCGGCGCCTTCGGCTGGCAGGCCCTGCTGCCCGCCCTGACCGCCTGGCAACTCCCGACCCCCACCCCGAAGTTCGGCCACGGCCGCGAAGTCACCCTCCCCGCCACCGACAACGGACCCGAACTGCACCTCTTCGGCTGCTACCACGTGAGCCAGCAGAACACCTTCACCGGCCGGCTCACCCCCACGATGCTCCAGTCGGTCCTCACCCGCGCGAAGGACGTGAGGTAGGTTCACCGCAACGGGTGAGGGTGATCGGGAGCGCCAATCTGTTCCGCAATGTAAGCTGTTCCGTGTGTCACGGAACGAGCCGAAACGTGGAACAACCGAGGCGGAGCTGCTGCAGGCCGCCGAGAGCGCGATTCGGTCTGCGCTGCCCGACACATGGTCGATCATCAAAGATCGGCATGCCGCGGACGTCGGCTCGGATCTGCGGCTCACCATCGCCGCACCCGATGGCGCCATGGCTGTGGTGCTGATCGAGTGCAGACGAGCGATCGTGCCGAGAGACGTTGCTTTGATTGCCTCCCAACTCGATGCGTACATCGGCGAAGACATGAAGGTGGGGGCCGCGATGGTCGCGGCGACGTTCGTCTCGCCGATGACTCGTTCCCAGCTTGACCGCCACGGTCTCGGTTGGTTCGACACAACCGGGAACATGCGGCTCCGGCTCGATCGCCCGGCGGTCTTCATCGATCGTGCCGGTGCCGATCGAAGCACCTTTCGCGACCCCGGAGATCGGCTCCTCAAGTCCCTTCGCGGTCCTGCCGCGGCGAAAGTCGTGCTTGAACTGTGTGAGACCGCGTTACCCGTCGGCGTTCGGGATCTCGCCGAACGAGCCGAAGTCGGTGCGGCGACGAGCGCCAGGGTCCTCGAACTGCTCGACCGCGAGGCAGTCCTGGTAAGGAATGACGCGGCCGTTGTCACGTCCGTTCACCAACGGTCGCTGGTCGATCGCTGGGCGCAGGACTACCAGGTCATGACGTCGAACGAGGTGATGCGGACGCTCGCCCCGCGGGGTCTGAACCATGTGCTGAATTCGCTGGCATCGCTGGAAACGCGCGTTGTGGTCACCGGCTCGGCGGCGGCGCGGGCGTACCTCCCGGAGGACGTGACGGCTGTGTCGCCGTTGGTTTCACTGAGCCTGTACACCGAGGACCCGATCGGTCTGATGAACGAACTGGGTCTGCGATCTGTTCACAGAGGAACGAACGTGTTGGTCATGCGCCCGTACGACGACGTCGTGTTCACGAGGTCGCGACCGGTCGACGGAATGAACGTGGCCGCTCCCGCCCAGGTTGTGGCCGACCTGCTGACCGGCCCAGGGCGGTCGAGTGAAGAAGCCGAACAGTTGATGGAAGCGTTCGCGTCCGGCGAGCCAGGGTGGGAATCGTGATTCCACCGGAGTACGTCCAAGCGCGGTCCGTGCTGCTGGACGCCCTCGGCGGACTGGGACCGCACCGTGACGCGGTTGTCCTCGTCGGCGCGCAAGCTGTCTACCTGCACACTGGCGATGCCGATTTCGCGACCGCGCCGACCACGACCGATGCGGACCTGGCACTGGTACCAGACCGGCTGGCCGACGAACCGGTGCTCGCGGAGGCGATGCGGGCCGCCGGATTCGTTCCAGGGACACAACCGGGAATCTGGCTGGGACGCGGTCAGATCGCTGTCGACCTGATGGCTCCCGAGGGGCTGTGTGCGGGAGGGCGTCGATCCGCGCACCTGCCGCCGCCGCACAACAACAGAACGACTGCACGTAGGACGTATGGCTTGGAGGCGGCGGTGGTGGACAACGCGGTCCGCGTCATCGGTGCCCTGGCAGGCGACGACGGTCGATCCTTCAAGATCAAGGTGGCCGGGCCGGCCGCGCTACTGGTGTCCAAGGTCATCAAGATCGCCGAGCGCCGTGCCGATCCCAGGCGTTTGAAGCCGAAGGATGGCCTGGACGTGCTCCGGTTGCTTCGCGCTGTCGACACGGCCCAGCTCGCTTGGACCTTGACGGAGCTCGCTTCGGACAACGTGGCGGGCAGTGTGGTGGAGCAGGCTGTCCAAGCGCTTCGTGAACTCGCGGCAGGGCCGGAGGACGTGCTTCCGACACTTGCCGCGGACGCCGAGGCCGGCTTCGGTGATCTTGATGTGATCACGATGTCCATGGTCGTCCTGGTCGATGATCTTCTGGGCGAGCTCGATCCTTGATTTGCAGTCAAACTGACTGCAAAATAGAGTCATGGCTGTGCTGACGATCAGAGACGTCCCCGAAGAGGTGCGTGACGCGCTGGCGGAAGACGCGCGCGAGCACGGCCAGTCCTTGCAGGCGTTTCTGCTTGGTGTCCTCAAGCGGCAGGCCGCGTTCAGCCACAACCGGCGGCTCCTGGTCGACATCGAACGCGAACTCGCCACCGGGGGCGGCGCTGACACGGACGCCCCGGACGCCGCGGACGTACTGGCCAAAGCGCGCAGGGACCGCGAGGGCGACGATCACGAGATCGGCAAAGTCGAGTGATCGTGGTTGACGCCTCGGTGCTGTCGAACATGCTGCTGTACGCCGACGACAGGGGGCGCAAGGCGCGGATGGTGCTCGGCCGGGACACCGAATGGGCCGCCCCGGAACACTGGAAGGCCGAAGTGTTCTCGGTCATCCGAGGCCTGGTGCTTGGCGGGAAGATCGCGGAGACACGAGCCGGTTGGGCGCTGGACCGGTTGCCACGCCTTGGTGTGGATCATGTGTCCCTTGACGAGTTGCTGCCCCGCATGTGGCGGTCCGGCATCAGTGGGTATGACGCGGCGTATGTGGCGCTGGCGGAGGCGCGGGGGCTGACCTTGGTGACGTCGGACGGGAGGCTCGCCCGTACCGCGACGAGTTACTGCCGGGTTGAGCTCGTCTCCTAGGCAAAATTGGAGTCCCGTAACGGCATGCGGTGAGGCATGCTTTGCGGATGAAGGTCCGGGTGCCGGTTCTGCTCGCGGTGGGCGCACTGGTGCTGCTGGCTGTGGTGGCGGCGCGGGGGACGTCCGGCATTCCGACCGGGCAGCGGGTGTTCGGGCCGGCTTCGTCGGGGCAGGTGGGCGGGACGACCGGGACGGGGACGACGTCGCTTGAGCCGGTGGCGTACGGCGCGGCCTTGTTGATCGTGTTGATCGCGGTGATGTCGATGGTCGGGTTGTCGGTGTTCCTGGTGTCGCTGACCGCGATCCGGTTCTGGCGGCGCCGCGGCCGGCGGGTCCGGCAGCCCGCTCTGTTGGACGACGAGTCCACCTCGGGTGACGCCCAGGAGTGGGTGGCGCGGGCGGCCGGACGTGCGTTGTCCGAAATGGACAGACGGGAGGGTGGTCCGCCGAGTGACGCGGTGATCGCGGCCTGGGTCCAGTTGGAGCGGGACGCGGCCGCCAGTGGGACGGAACGCAAGCCGCACCAGACTCCCACCGAGTTCACCGCCGAGGTCCTGGCGACCATGCCGACCGATCCCGTTGCCCTGGAGCGACTTCGCACGCTCTACCAGCGGGCCCGGTTCGGGCCGGCGGACAGTGTCACTGAGGCGGACGTGGCGGCGGCGAAGCAGGCGCTACTGGCGCTGGGGCGCGAGAAAGTGAAGCTGTGAAACCGTTGCACGCCATCGTGACCGCGCTGCTTGCCGGTGGCGCGGTCGGTGCTTTGGCGGCCTGGCTGGTGGTGGTTCCCGTGCCGTGGGCCGTTGTCATCGCACTTCCGGTCACCGCGTGTACGTTGCTCGCCTTGCTCATGCTTGGGGTCGCGGCGCCGATCTGGCAGGCGTTGCCGGCGCCGGACGATTCCCTCACTGTCCACCAGGCGAGTGCGTTGTCCAGTCGGCTGGCCGAGGCCGCCCGGGACCAGCGGCGGTTCCAGTTACGGGTGCAGCCGCGGCTCGGCCAGTTGGCGCTCACCGCCTTACGGCAACGCCCGGGGCTGGGCGATCTCACCACGCTGACCGACCAACGAGCCGAACAAGCGCTTGGTCACGAACTGCACACCCTGCTCACCGATCCCGAGGCCACCCTGCCGGCACCGCCGCGGCTGGCCGAGCTGCTGCGCCGCCTGGAGGAGATTTGACCGTCCACACAGGACCTGAAGTGCAGGAGATCGCGACCGGCTGCCGGGCCGTGCTCGACGCTGTCGGCACGGTCGTGGTCGGCCGCGAACGGACCGTCCGGCTGGCCCTCGCCGCGATCCTCGCCGGCGGACACGTACTCCTGGAGGACGTCCCCGGTCTCGGCAAGACCTTGATGGCCCGCTGCCTGGCCCAGGCGCTCGGGCTGGATTTCCGGCGCCTGCAGTGCACCCCGGACCTGTTGCCGGCCGACGTCACCGGCTCGTACCTGTACGACCCGACCGAGCGCGACTTCAGCTTCCGCGCCGGCCCGGTCTTCACCGGGATCCTGCTCGCCGACGAGATCAACCGGACCCCGCCGAAGACCCAGTCCGCGCTGCTGGAGGCCATGCAGGAGCGCCAGGTCACGGTCGAGGGCCACACGCACGTGCTGCCCCGGCCGTTCCACGTGCTGGCGACCGCGAACCCGGTCGAGTACGAGGGCACGTACCCGCTGCCCGAGGCCCAGCTCGACCGGTTCCTGCTGCGCCTGGACGTCGGCTACCCGCCGGTCGAGGAGGAGATGGAGGTCCTGCTGCGACGGCTGGCCCGGCGCCGGGAGGAGACCGAGATCCCGGCCGTGGTGGACGCGAACCGGGTCAGGGCCCTGCAGGCCGGTGTCGAACAGGTCGAAGTCGACCGAGACGTGTTGCGCTACTGCGTCGATCTGGCTTCGGCCACCAGACGTCACCCGGCCGTCGAGATCGGCGCGTCGCCACGCGGCTCGCAGGCGTTGCTGTTGGTCGCGCGTTGCCTCGCGGTGCTGGCCGGTCGCGCGTTCGTCCTGCCTGAGGACGTCAAGGAGTGCGCGGTGCCCGCGTTGGCGCACAGGCTCACGCTGCGAGCCGAGACGTGGAGCACCGGCACCACAGGCGTACAGGTCGTCACGGAGTTGCTCGACGCTGTCCCAGGCCCGGCGAGTACGCGGTGAGCAAGCGCGTCGTCCGGTGGCTACGCCACCAGCGCGATACGAGCCACTGGCGCAACACCGACGCGATGTACCGCGCGATCGTGGTCGGCGTGGGCCTCGTCGGCGCCGGAGTCCTCGTGCACGCCATCGTGTTGGTCTTGTTCGGTGCGCCGTTGCTGCTCAGCGCGGTCATCGCGATGACGCGTCCGCAGCCTGGCGTGCCCGTGGTGCACATGCCGCGGGTGCCTCGGACGATGGAGCCCGGTCGGAAGACCGAGGTGGTGTTCGACATCGACGCACCGAACGTGGAGCTGATCGCGTTGCGCGCGCCGCATCCCAAGAACTCGGGTGTCGGCCACGTTCACCTCATCGCCGGCACGGTCCGCCAGGTACGTACCCAGTTGAACCGCGCCGGCTGGGGTGAGGGTGTGGACCTGCGGCCAGATCGCCTGTTCGCCGGCCCGGACGCGTTGCGCGTCTACGGTCCGCTGGTGGGTGTCGAGGGCCGCCGTACCCTGCTGCCGCCGGTCGACCTGTTGCCGACCGGTCCGCTTCCGCCGAGGCCGGCGGGCCTGGTCGGCGCGCACCGCTCACCCCGGCCCGGCGACAGCACGGAACTGCGCGACATCCGCGTCTTCCAACCCGGTGACCGGCTCAGGCGCGTCGACTGGCGGGTGTCGCTGCGCTCGTCGGCGGCCACCGGCGGTGTGCTGACCCCCAGCATGCTGCACGTCCGTGAACGGCACGCGGACGCCGAAGCGACCCTCGTCCTCGCCATCGACACCCGGGTCGACGTGGGCGGCGATCTCGGCGACTGGGCGACGGGCACGCCCGGGGCCCGCCTGCGGGAGAACGGCACCTTGGACACGGCGGTCCGGGCGGCGAGCGCACTGGCCGCGAGCTACCTGCGGCAGGGCGACCGGGTCGGGCTCGTCGACCTCGGCCGGCCGCAGCTGAGCCTCGCGCCGGGCACGGGAGCCCGGCATCTGCTGCGGCTACGGCACCAACTCGTGGTGTGCGCACGCGGCGCCGGCTGGGCGGCCAAGCCGGTTCTCCGGCCGCGGCAGGCGCCGGCGGGCGCGTTCGTGATGGTGCTCTCGCCGTTCCTGGACGACGCCATGGTGAACCTCACCGCGACTGTCGTCCGGCGCGGAATCCGGGTGGTGGCAATGGATCTGCTGCCCGAGGAGCTGACCCCCGCGGCCGGCGACCCGTGGGGCGAAGCGGTGCTGACGGTGATCCGTACCGAACACCGGGTCAGGTTGGAAACCTTGCGACAACACGGGATCGCGGTGATCCGGTGGGGTTCGGACATGCCGGGGACGCTGCGCCGGCTGGCCAGGAGGGCACGATGAGGCTGACCGCGGGAGTGCCCGCGTGGGTGGTCCGCGCCACAGTCGCGCTGGCGGTGGCCCTGATCATGGTCTTGTTGGCGGCGCAGGGGGTTTCCGGAATCCTGCTGGGTGTGGTCGGCGTGGTGGGAGCGCTCTCAGCGCTGGTGCCCGCGTCGCCCGCGCCGGCCATGGTGATCATCGCCACCGCCGTCAGCGTGGCCGTGGTGGTCGACGATCCGTTCGGTGTCGGCGTGTTGGCACTGTTGCCGCTGGTCCACGTCGTCCACATCGGATGCGCGCTGACCGCTGTGATTCCCGGCACTGCCCGGATCCACCTCCGCGCGCTGCGGCCGGTGGCGGTCCGGTTCGTGCTCGTCCAGACCATCGCGCTCGGCCTGGCCGGGGTGTCCTCGATCGTGCCAACCTCAGTCATGCCAACGGTTCTGGAGATCGCCGGGCTGCTGGCGGTGGCCGGGCTCGCGGCCGTGGCGGCCGGACTGATCTTGAAGCGTCCACTGTGAACCCGCGACCCGGGTCACACCCGGGCCAGGGCGATGGGCGGGATGGGGCTGGTGGTGCGACCATAGGAGCATGGCCAAGGGCAAGAAGCAGCCGAAGCGGATCCTCATCGTCGGCGGTGGGTATGTCGGGCTGTACACCGCGTTGGGCCTGCAGCGAAAACTGCGGTCCCTGGAAGCGTCGGTCACAGTGGTCGACCCGCAGCCGCACATGACCTACCAGCCTTTCCTGCCGGAGGCGGCGGCCGGCTCGATCGAGCCGCGGCACGTGGTGGTGCCGCTGCGCAAGGTGCTGCGCCGCTGCCACGTGCTGACCGGGCGGGTCACCAAGATCGACCACGGTTCGCGGACCGCGACCGTCGAGGCGATCGACGGCCACCGCGACGAGATCGAGTACGACGTGCTGATCTCCGCGCTCGGGTCGGTCTCCCGGGTGCTGCCCATCCCCGGCCTGCCCGAGCAGGGCATCGGCTTCAAGACCGTGGGCGAGGCGATCTACCTCCGCAACCACGTGCTGTCCCGGCTGGACCTGGCCGCCTCTACGGACGACGCGGACCTGCGCCGCAAGCTGCTGACGTTCCTGGTGATCGGCGGCGGCTACGCCGGGGTCGAGGCGCTCGCCGAGCTGGAGGACATGGCCCGGTACGCGATCAGGTACTACAACACCATCAGCGCCAACGACATGCGCTGGGTGCTGGTCGAGGCCACCGGGCGGATCATGCCCGAGGTGAGCGCCAAGATGGGCGTGTACACCGTGAAGGTGCTGGAGAAGCGCGGCATCGAGGTGTTCCTGGACACCCGGGTCAAGACGCTCGAAGGCGGCCACATCGTCCTGGACGACGGCACCGAGTTCGACACGGACACGGTGATCTGGACCGCCGGGGTGAAGGCCAACCCGATCCTGCAGCAGACCGACCTGCCGCTCGACGAGCGCGGCCGGGTGCGTTGCACGGCGGAGTTGCAGGTCGTGGGCCTTGAGGACGCGTGGGCCGCCGGCGACTGCGCGGGCGTGCCGGACCTGTCGCGGATCGAGGAGGACCCGACGGCCACCTGCAGCCCGTCCGCCCAGCACGCCGTGCGCCAGGCCAAGCGGCTGGTGCCGAACGTGCTTGCGTCGCTGCGCGGCCGCCCGCCGAAGCCGTACTTCCACAAGTACGCGGGCTCAGTCGCGTCATTGGGGCTCTACAAAGGCGTCTCAGATGTGTTGGGCGTGCTCCGACTGAAGGGGTTCCTCGCGTGGCTGCTGCACCGCGGGTACCACTTGAGCCGGATGCCCACGTTCAACCGGAAGGTCCGGATCATGTTCGACTGGCTTGGCGCATTCGCGTTCCGACGTGAGGTGATCTCCATGGGACAGATCCAGGACCCGAAGACCGAATTCACGCGTGCGGCCAAGAGCTGACCGGACCAATTCGATGGGCCAGCCGGATGAGTTGTAGCAAAGCAGCCCCAAAAGGGGCGCCGGAACGCTTAGGCTTCCTGCGCCCCCGTAGCCCAACAGGCAGAGGCGAGCCCCTTAAAAGGGTTTGAGTGCCGGTTCGAATCCGGTCGGGGGCACCCTGAACGGGCAGTTCATATCTGTGAAACGACACAGAGACGAACTGCCCGTTCTCATGTCCGCCACCCGTTGTCCACACAATCGGCGATCAACCGAAAACGCTCCGTATTGTTCTCACGGAGCGCACATATACGACGACTCGACGTATTCATGTCGCGCAAATTATTCCGAAACGTTATCTGACCACTCACGGTCCGGTCATCGGATGCCTGACCCGGGCAGATGTGCCACGCTGGACCGGTGGCCAACGGCAACGACATCCCTGACAGCCCTGACGTGATCGCACTCGCCAACCGCGCCTTCGCCGCGGCCCGCGCCGGCCGGGCCGACGAGATCACCGCGCTGCTCGACGCCGGCGTTCCAGTCAACCTGTGCAACGAGTCCGGCGACACCCTGGTGATGCTGGCGTCGTACCACGGCCATCTGGCCACGGTGAAGACGCTGATCGACCGGGGCGCGGACGCCGGCCGCGCCAACGACCGCGGCCAGACCCCGATCGCGGGCGCGGTGTTCAAGGCCGAGGACGAGATCGTGGCGGCCCTCCTGGACGGCGGCGCGGACCCGTTCGCCGGCCAGCCCTCCGCGGTCGACACGGCCCGCATGTTCGGCCGCCACGAACTCCTGGCCCTGTTCGAGCGCAACGGTTGATGCCCCCGTGCGTGGTTTGCCGCGTTGGAACACAACGAACTACTCACGACCCCTGACCAGGGCGGGAACTCCGGGCCGGGTACGCGCGACTATGTAGGTATGGACTGTGGGACGTGCACGGAGGCCTTGTCCGCCCGGCTGGACGGGGAACCGGAGCCGGTGCCCGCCGCCGAGGTGGACGAGCACCTGGCGACGTGTCCGAAATGCCAGGCATGGCAGGCGGACGCGGTCTTGCTGCACCGGCGTGTCCGCGTACGCGCGGTGACGCCGACGCCGGACCTCGTCGGTGCCGTGCTCGCGCAGACCCGGCCGCGCCGCAAACCCCTGCTGCGCATGGCGCTCGGCGCGATCGGACTCCTGCAGCTGCTGCTGGGCGTGGCCCAACTGTTCGGCCCTGACCCGCACGTGCACAACGGCGGTGAGGTGCTGACAGGTCACCTGGTCAACGAGAGCGCGGCCTGGAACCTTGCCCTCGGCCTGGCGATGCTCGCCGTCGCGTGGCAGCCAAGGCGGGCTGCCGGGCTGTTGCCCGCCGTGGCCGTGTTCGTGGGCGTGCTCAGTGTCCTGTCCCTCGTGGACGTGGCCACGGTCGGTGTCCCCGGCACGCGCCTGTTGTCGCACGTCCCGCTGCTGTTCGGGCTGGCGTTGCTCTACCTCGTGCACCGCGAACACCGGCAGGGCCGGGATCCGGCCCCCACCGAGCGCGCCGGCGACGACATCACGCACGCCGTCGAACCCGACGAACCCGGCGAGGACCGTCGCGCCAAGTCGACCCGGCCCTGGCTACGCCCCGCCAGCCACCGCCGCGCGGCGTGACGCGATCGCCCGCTGGATCCACCAGACCGCTTCCACCAGCACGACTCCGATGGCGGCCCAGAGGATCGCCGTCCACGTGTAGCCCGCGTCACTCGTGTCCAGCTCGAAGAACTTCCGCGCGAACGGCAACACGAACAGCAGCACCGACCCCAGCGTCATCACGCCGATCAGCCCGATCTTCCACCACTTGTACGGCCGGGCCACGATCGCCAGCACCCACAACCCCACGATCATCAAGGTGATCAGCGCGGTCGTCCCTGCCTGCTGCGGTGTCGCCTTGCCGTGCACGAGCATGTACGACACGAATGTGACGGTCGCGATGACCGCCCCGGACGGGATGGCCAGTCTCAGCACTCGGCTCACGAAGCCGGTGCGGGCGCGTTCGTTGTTGGGGGCCAAGGAAAGGACGAACGCCGGGATGCCGATGGTGAACCACGCGATCACGGTCACGTGCCGCGGCAGGAACGGGTAATTGACCTGCGCGATGCCGACCATCAGGGCGAGCAGCACCGAGTAGACCGTCTTGGTGAGGAACAGGTTCGAGACCCGCTCGATGTTCCCGATCACCCGCCGGCCCTCGCCGACCACGTGCGGCAGGGTGGCGAACTTGTTGTCCAGCAACACGATCTGCGCCACCGACCGGGTGGCCGGGCTGCCCGCGCCCATCGCCACACCGATGTCCGCGTCCTTCAACGCGAGCACGTCGTTCACGCCGTCGCCTGTCATCGCGACCGTGTGTCCGCGTGACTGCAACGCGCCGACCATCGCGCGCTTCTGGGCCGGCGTGACCCGGCCGAACACCCCGCCGTTCTCGACGGTGTCGGCGAGTTCCTCAGAGGTTTCCGGGAGTGTCCGGGCGTCGACCGGGTTCTGCGCGTTCGGCAGGTCGAGCGACGCCGCGACCGCGCCGACCGAGACCGCGTTGTCGCCGGAGATCACCTTGACGGTCACGCCCTGCGAGTCGAAGTACTCGATCGTGCCCTTGGCGTCCGGCCGGACCTTCTGTTCCAGCATGACCAGGGCTTTCGGGGTGACGTTCCCGGGCGCGTCCGGGCTGTCGACCTGGACGTCGGTGTGCCCGAGCAGCAGCACTCGCAGCCCCTGCGCGCCGATCCGCTCGGCTTCGGCGCGTTCCGTGCTGTCCGGCGGCAGCAGCACGTCCGGCGCGCCCAGCACCCAGTGATCCCCGCCGAAGCTCGCGCCGCTCCATTTGCGCGCGGACGAGAACGGCGCCACGGCGGTCGCGGTCCAGCCTGGGTCCTCGGGGTACGCCTCGGCGATCGCCTGCAGGCTCGCGTTCGGCCGCGCCTCGGTCCGGGCCAGTGCGGCAAGCGCTTGCGAGACGTCTCCGTCGAACTGCCGGACCTCGGCCAGCCGCATCCCGTTCTCGGTCAACGTGCCGGTCTTGTCCGCGCACACCACGTCCACCCGGGCCAGGCCCTCGATCGCGGGCAGCTCCTGGACCAGGCACTGCCGGCGGCCGAGCCGCACGACGCCGACCGCGAAGGCCACGCTGGTCAGCAGGACCAGGCCCTCCGGGACCATCGGCACCAGGGCCGCGACCATCCCGCGCACCGCGTCCGCCCACGGCGCGTTGACGTTGAACAGCTGGTTGTAGATGGTCAGCGCGCCCGCCGGGATCAGCATCCAGGTGATGTACTTCAGGATCTTGTCGATCCCGGACCGCAGTTCGGACTTGACCAGGGTGAACTTGCTGGCCTCGTCGGCGAGCTTGGCGGCGTAGGCGTCCTTGCCGACCTTGGTGGCCCGGTACGCGCCGCCGCCGGCGACCACGAAGCTGCCGGACAGCACCTGGTCGCCGGGGTGCTTGACGACCGGGTCGGACTCGCCGGTGAGCAGCGACTCGTCCACTTCGAGACTGTCCGCGGCCAGCGTCTCGCCGTCGACCACGATCTGGTCGCCCGGCCCCAGTTCGATCACGTCGTCCAGGACGACCTCGTTCGGCGGCAGGTCACTGGCCACGCCGTCGCGCCGGACCCGGGGGCGCGCCTGCCCGACGATCGCCAGCTGCTCCAGCGTCCGCTTGGCGCGCAGCTCCTGGATCATGCCTATGCCGCTGTTGAAGATGATGAGCAGACCGAACAGGCCGTCCACGAAGTACCCGGTGGACAGGATGATCGCGAACAGCACGCCGAAGATCGCGTTGATCCTGGTGAACACGTTCGCCCGGACGATCTGGCCGACGGTTCGGCTGGCGCGGGCCGGCACGTCGTTGGTCTGTCCGGCCGCGACCCGCTGGGCCACGTCCGCGGCGGACAAACCGTTCTCGATAACGTCGTTTTGGGCGTTTACCGGCATGCCTCGACCTTATGTTGCCTGGTCGTGGCCCCGCGTCACCCCATGGGTTGACAGATCGATCAGGCCTTGGTCTTGACCGCGCGCGGGTTCGTACGACGTGAGATGGACCCGATGAGCATCAGGAGTACTCCGGCCGCCGCGTCCCAGAAGCCCTGCTTGAACTGGGACGCCAGCGCCTCGCTGTGCAACTGCTGCCCCAGGAAGACCGAGATGACGGCCAGCGCGACGAGCGTGCCGATCGCCATCACCCACTTCCGGCCGATGATCAACCCGAACAGCAGCAGCAGGACGGCGAGCAGCGTGCCCACGAACAGCGAGCCGAACATCCCGGTTGTGTTGGTGGTCACGCCGTTCCAGAGGTCCGACAGCGGGATCTGCCTGCCTTCCCGGTCCCGGTACCAGGGCTGGAACATGCCGTACATGACCGCGGCCGAACCCGCCACGGAGGCCAGAATCGCGATCAAGGTACGCATGGGACTTAGCATGCCAGGGTGGCGGAGTACCGGATCGACGACTTGGCCCAGGTGAGTGGAGTTTCCGTCCGCAACATCCGGGTGTACCAGGATCGCGGCCTGCTGCCGGCGCCGCTGCGGTCCGGCCGGGCCGCGATCTACACCGACGCCCACCTGTCCCGGTTGCGCCTGGTCACCAACATGCTCGGCCGCGGCTACGCGTTCGCCCAGATCGCCGAGATGCTCGCGGCCTGGGAGTCCGGCCGGAGCCTGGCGGACGTGCTCGGCCTCGAAGAGGCGATGGGCGCGTCGTGGTCGGCGGACCTGCCCACCCAGGTCAGCATCCGTGAGCTGCGGCAGATGTTCGGCGCGCAGCTCACCCCGGCCACCACCAGGAAGGCGTTGGACCTGGGGCTGTTGCGCCGGCAGGGCCTGGGGTTCGTGGTGCCCAGCCCGCAGCTGCTCGCGGCCGGGCGTGAGCTGGTTCGGCTGGGGGTGCCGCTCGCGGAGGTCCTCGATCTGGCCGCCGAGTTGCAGCGCGAGGTCGACCACGTGGCCGCGTTGCTGGTCGGTCTGGTGCGTCGGTACGTGCTCGACCCGAAGGGCCCGGACTGGCTGCCGACCGGGGACGAGGTGCCGTATTTCGCCGACGTGCTGCGCCGGCTGCCGCCCGTGGTGACGTCGGCGCTGACCGCGGCGGCGGCCCGGTCCACGGCCAGGGTGATCCCCGAGATGATGGGCGACCGGCTGGAGGCCCTACTCAAAGTAACCCCATTTGACCAGGCATAACATTCCTTGGCCATTGCACGATGACAATGCCGGTTGTAACGTTCGTTGCGGTCAGCGACGACGGGAGCGGCGATGCGGGTCGAGTCTGGAGACGTTTCTCTGGCCGTGTACGAGCACGGAGATCCGGCGAACCCGACCGTCCTGCTGATCCACGGCTACCCCGACGACCACGCCATGTGGGACGGCGTCGTCGACGCCCTGATCTCGCGCTATCACGTCGTCACGTACGACGTCCGCGGCGCCGGCGACTCAAGCCACCCGCGCGCGGTGTCCCAGTACCGGTTGGAGCACCTGGCGAACGACTTCTTCGCGGTCGCGGACGCGGTCAGCCCGGCCAAGCCGGTGCACGTGGTCGCGCACGACTGGGGGTCGATCCAGGGGTGGGAGGCGGTCACCGACCCGCGGGCGCCGGCCCGGGTGGCCTCGTACACCACGATCTCCGGGCCGAGCCTCGACCACATCGGGATGTGGATCCGTCGCCGGATGGCCAAGCCGTCGCCGCGGCACGTCGGGCAGTTGCTGAACCAGCAGCTGCACTCGTGGTACATCCTGTTCTTCCACACGCCCGTCGTGTCGGAACTGGTTTGGCGGCTGGGCGCCGGGAAGGTCGTCGCCCGGATCGAGGGCCTGAAGCACGCGCCTCGCGTCAAGAACGCCGTGCACGGCATGAAGTTGTACCGTGCCAATATCTTCCAGCGTGTCCGGGCGCCCAGGGAGCGGTCGACGGACGTGCCGGTGCAGGTGATCGCCCCGACCGGCGACCGGTACGTGACTCCGGCCCTGCTTGAGGATCTGCATCTGTGGGCGTCGCGGCTGTGGCGGCGGAAGGTGATCGGCCGGCACTGGGTGGCGACCGCCAAACCGGGAGTGATCGCGCGGATGGTGGACGAGTTCGTGTCCCATGTGTCCGGTTCGCCGGCGACGCATGCGTTGGAGCGGGCCAAATCCGGGCGTTCGCTCGTGGTGATCACCGGCGCCGGGAGCGGGATCGGGCGGGCGACCGCGCAGGAGTTCGCCGCACAGGGCGATTTCGTCATCGCCACGGACATCGACCTGGCCACCGCCCGGGAAACGGCCGACCAGATCGGCGGGGTGGCCTACCAGCTGGACGTGGCGGACGAGGCGGCGGTGAACGACCTCGCGAACCGGATCGCGGCCGAGCACGGTGTGCCGGACGTGGTGGTGAACAACGCGGGGATCGCCGTGGCCGGGCCGTTCATGGATACGTCCACAAAGGACTGGCAGCGGGTGCTGGACGTGAACCTGCTCGGCGTGATCCACGGCTGCCAGGCGTTCGGCCGGCTGATGATCGACGCGGCCGAAGGCGGCCACATCGTGAACATCTCCTCCGCGGCCGCCTACACACCGACAAGGTCCCTGCCCGCGTACGCGTCCTCCAAAGCCGCTGTGCTGATGCTGTCGGAGTGTCTGCGCGCGGAGTTGGCGCCGCAGGGGATCGGGGTGAGCGCCATCTGCCCCGGGATCGTCAACACACCCATCACCCGCGCGACCACGTTCGTGTCCGGGAACCAGGAACAGTTGCGGGAACGTACGGCCCGTGCCTACCAGCGGCGGAACTTCCCGGCCTCTGGTGTGGCCCGCGAGATCGTGGCGGCGGTCCGTTCGAACCGGGCGGTCGTCCCCGTGACGATCGAGGCAAAGGCCGGCCTGTGGGGCTCCCGCCTCACACCGGGAGTAATGCGCCGCTTGGCCAGAATCGGGGTGGGACAATGAACGTGAACTACGAACGCCGTGGTTCCGGCACGCCGTTGGTGTTGCTGCACGGGATCGGACACCGTTGGCAGGCTTGGGAACCAGTGCTGGACAAGCTGGCCGAGCACCACGACGTGATCGCGGTGGACCTCCCCGGCTTCGGTGAGTCACCGTCGCTGCCTGAGCCCTACTCGGTGCAGGCGGCCATCGACGCCACAGTGGACCTGTTCGGCGAGTTCGGCCTGAACCGCCCGCACCTGGCCGGCAACTCGCTCGGCGGCATGCTCGCCCTCGAACTGGCCTCCGCCGGCCACGCCAGCTCGGTGACGGCGTTGTCGCCGGCAGGCTTCTGGGCGACGGCGAAAGGCCGCAACTGGGCCCTGCGAACCCTGTCGATGATCCGCGCGACCGGCCGGATGTCCGAACGCACCAGAGCCGCAGTGATGAACACGAAGCCGCTCCGCCTGGTCAGCGGCAGTCTCCTGTTCGGCCACCCCTCCCGGGTGCCGGTGTCGGCGATGCTCGACGACCTGACCGCGATGGCCGCCGCGCCCGGCTTCGACGCGGTGGCCCGAGCGGGCCGCGACTACTTCTTCACCAGCCCGCCGCCCACGGTTCCGGCCACCATCGCCTGGGGCACCAGGGACCGGATCCTCTGGCCGGTCCAGGCCCGCCGCGCCGCCCAACTCCTCCCGGCGGCCCGCCACGTCACCCTGCCCAAGTGCGGCCACGTGCCGATGCACGACGAACCGGACCTGATCGTCCGAACGATCCTGGAAACCTCCGCCCTCGCCTCGGCGAAACCCGCGAAGGAAACCGCCTGATCGCTAGGAACCCGGCTTTCCGGTGATGATGTCGGCCTCGGTGTCCAATGGCTCCAACAGGTTGCTGCTCTTGCTCAGCAGGTCGCCGGTTTCCCGGAGGCGGGCCGACACGCGTTGCCGGAGCGTGGTCAGCTGGTTCACCTTCTGGTCCGCTTCGGCTGTTCTGCGGTTGGCGTCGGCGGTGGCGTCCGCGACCAGCTTGGCCGCTTTCTGTTCGCTCTCCGCTCGGCGGGCCGCCACTTCCTGGTCCAGTGCGGCTTTCCGGGTGGCCATCGACGCCGAGAACTCCTGCTCGACCAGTTGGTGTTGCTTGTCCGCCGCTTCGCCGAAGCGGTGCCGGCGGGCTTCGGCGTCCGCGGTCATCTCGGTGAGTTGGGCGCGCAGGTCCGCCATGGCCGCCGCGTGCTCGGCCTGCATCTGGGCCTGCTGGCTCTCCAGGTCGGCGACCAGGACCTCATAGCGGTTACGGAGGGTCGCGGCGGCCTTCTGCGCCGAGGCGAACGTCTTCTCGGCCGCCTCCTGGGCGCGGCCGGTGATCTGGGCGGCTTCCGCGCGCGTCACGTCGAGCATGGTCCGCAGCTCGGCGTGCACCGACTCGCGGCCGCCGGTCACCGGCATGGTCGCTTCCTGGCGCATCGCGTTCAGCTCACGGGTCAGTGCCGCGATCTCCGCTCTGGCGGCGTCCCGGTCGGCTGTGAGCAGCCGGAGGTTGGACTCCAGGGTGGTGATCTGCTGTTGCACCTGGGCGCGGTCGAAGCCGTGGCGGACCACGTCGAAACCGAGCGGGTGGGGGGCGTCGGCGGAAGCCATGGCGCGACCTTACCGACCGTGTCCAGATTCACCAGTGGAACCCACGGGTGAGCCGCATCAGCGCGGCGGCCGCCGCGGACAGCTGGCGCTCACCCTTGCCCAGCTTGGCCTTTCCGCCGCCGCCCGCCGCCGTGGAGTCCGGGAACACCCGATATCCCTGGTAGGCGACCGCGTCCACCAGACCGGGCGCCAGGGCGTACGCGACCTGGATGATTAACCCGGTCGGGGTGCCGACCTGCTTGGGACGGTCGCGCAGCGCTTCGATCACCATGTCCGCCGCCTGATCGGGTGATTTTGCCGGGAACGCGTCGTAGAGCTTCGTCGGCCGGATCATCGGGGTCCGCACCAGCGGCATGTGAACGGTCGTGAACGTGACCCCCGCGCCGTGCGTCTCCGTCGCCGCGATCCTGCTGAAATAGTCCAAAGCGGCCTTGGACGCGACATAGGCCGAGAACCGTGGCGCGATGCCCTGCACGCCGATGGACGACACGTTCACGATGTGCCCGAACCGCCGTGCGGCCATGTGCGGCAGCAGCGCGAGGATCAGCCGTACGGCGCCGAAGTAGTTGATGGCCATCGCGCGCTCGTAGTCGTGGAAACGGTCGTAGGACAACCTGATCGACCGCCGGATGGACCGGCCCGCGTTGTTGACGAGCATGTCGATCCCGTCGGGATGCTCCTCCAGCATCGCGGTGACCGCTTTGTCCACCGACTCGGCGTCGGTCAGGTCGCACGGGTACACGTACGCGTGCCCACCGGACGCCTGGATCTCCGACCGCAGTTCCTCCAGCTCAGCGGCACGCCTGGCGACGAGCAACGGGATCCCGCCCGCGGCGGCCACCTTGGTCGCGGTCGCCCGTCCGATCCCGGACGACGCCCCGGTGATCACCACCCGGCGCCCGTCCAGCGAGCCGTGCCGGCCGCCCCGACGCGCCCGGAACGGGTCAAGGTGCTCCCGCCAGTACCGCCACAGCACGTCCGCGTACGACTCCAGCTCCGGCACCGCCACCCCGTCCACCGGCGACGGGGTGAACTGGGCCGGGAAGGTCAACGCGGACAGCACGACCGGCGGGATACCCAGCCGGTCCAGCACCGCGTCCCGGGCGAGCGTGAACCCCGGCACGTACTCCGACAGCTTCGCCAACGACACCAACGGCCTGCTGACCCGCGAGTCCAGTTCCCACGTGATCCCGGGCGCGCCCGCGGCCCGCGCGAAGGCGTCGTACACCGACCGCGCCGACTGCGGCTTCGGGTTGACCAGGTGGAACGTCCGCCCGTCCAGGCCCGGCGAGTTCACCAGCCGGGTCAATGCGTCGGCCACATAATCGACCGGCACGATGTTGGTGTCGCCGATGTCCGGTGCCACGACGGGCACGTGCGGCAGCGCGGCGAGCCGGGACAGCGCCGGGAAGAAGTAGTACGGTCCGTCCACTTTGTCCATCTCGCCGGTGACCGAGTGACCGACCACGATCGCCGGCCGGTACACCCGCCACGGCACGGTCTCCTGTTCGCGCACCAACCGCTCGGACTCGAACTTCGTCCGGTGGTACGCGGTGACCAGGCGCTGCCCCACGTCGAACATGTCCGGCGTGAATACGCCCTCGTGATCACCCGCGACCGCGACCGAAGACACGTGGTGCAGGCAGCCCGCCTCGATGTCCTCGGCCAGTTCGATGACGTGCCGGGTCCCGTCGACGTTCGCGGCGACGCTCTCCTCGTCATCGGCCGTGACGTCGTACAACGCCGCCAGGTGCACGATGTGGTCGACGCGCCCGCGCAACGTGCTCAGGTCACGTTCCGAGATGCCCAGGCCGGCCTCGGCGATGTCACCGACGACCATGGTGACCCGCTGCGGCGCCGGCCACGTCCGGACCAGCCTGGCCAGCTTGTCCTGCGATCCGGCCCGGACCACCAGCCAGATCCGTTCCAGGTCGGTGCGGGCCAGCAGCCGCTGGACGAAGTGCCGCCCGATCAGCCCGGTCGCGCCGGTCACCAGATAGGTCGCCATGACCGTGATTGTGCCCCCGATCCGCCGCTTGAGCGGCACACCGGGGGCGGGAAATCAGCAGTCGCGCAGCTCAGGGGACTGGTTGAGGAGCTGCTCGCGCGGTGAGATGAACGCGCGGTAGGCCGCACTGTCCACAGCGGACGGCAGGAACGCGGCCACCCGGTGGCAGTTCTGGAACGTGAGCTTCACGCCGAAGTGCCGTTCGAGGCCGCCGCGGATGGCGTCCGACGCCAGCGCGCGCAGCAACTGGCCGCGCTCGGCCTCGCTGGGCGGCGGCGTGGTGTTGTCGGCGAACTCAGCGGCGCCCTCCTTGGCTCGACCGGCTACCTCGCTGATCAGGTCCCACGCGTACGGCAAGGACACCCGGACGCAGTTGACGAACTCGGCGTCGGTGACCTCGCCCCGCTCCGCCTTCTCCAGCAGCGCGGTTGGCACGTCCAAGGACATGAATACCTCCGTACTGATGCTCGATCCTGCAAGCAGATCTTCGGTGATCTGCGGTGGGGTTCCGTTAGCCAGCCTTGACGCCGGAGCCCGCGAGGGGGACCGCCCCAAGGGTGAACTCCGGGTCGACTTGCTCGGCCAGGTCGCGTCCGGTGCGCTCGTTGGCCCACGCCCGCGCGTTGCGCAGGTGGAACTCGACGGCCTGTGCCTGGTACTTGTCCCAGTCCTTGGCGGTGGCGTCGACAAGTGCGTGCATGGTGCGCAAACTGTCCCGGTTCGCCGGCTCGAAACCGTCGATCGGTCGCACGTCACCCCGTTCGGCGGCGCGTACGTGCTGGGATCGCGTGACCCACGTCAGCAGGTCCGCACCGACCTCGTGCCGCAGGAAGGCCAGGTCCTCGTCGTCGGACACCTTGTTGCCGACCACGGCGACCTGCACGCCGAAGTCCCGCGCGTAGCCCAGGTACTGCCGGTACACGCCGATGCTGCGCACGGTCGGCTCGCAGACCAGGAACGTCACGTCGAACCGGGTGAACAGGCCGGACGCGAACGAGTCCGCGCCCGCGGTCATGTCCACCACGACGTACTCACCCGGGCCGTCGACCATGTGGTTGAGCATCAGCTCGACCGCGCCGACTTTCGAGTGGTAGCACGCGACTCCCAGGTCGTCCTCGCCGAACGGCCCGGTGACGGCCAGCCGGACGCCGTCCACCGCGCGGACACAGGCGTCGTAGATCGGGTTGTCCTCGGTGACGCGCAGCAGGCGGGAGCCCCGGCCGGCCGGGGTCGTCTTGACCATCTCGGCGGTGTCGCCGATCCGCGGGTTGGTGCCGCGCAGGTAGTCCTTGATCAGCGGCAGGTGCTCACCGAGAGTGGGCAGCGTGACGGTCTCCGGCTCGGACGCGCCCAACGCGCCGGCCAGGTGCTGGTTGATGTCGGCGTCCAGGGCGAGCACCGGGCGTTGGGCCTCGGCGAGATGGCGGAGGAACAGCGAGGCCAGCGTCGTCTTCCCGCTGCCTCCCTTACCGACGAAGGCGATCTTCACTCCGACATTGATATCGGTTTTCATTATCCAAGCGCAAGCCAAGTCCCCGAAAAGTGTCATAACCCCAGCTCAAGAGGCCTGAACCGGCAACCGGCCGAGGTGTCGCGGCACCGTCCGCCCGAGCCGTGCCGGTCGGTGCCGACCACTCCATCACCAAGGTGGGCCTCGGGACCTTGCCGGCAGAGCGACCGTAGACGTACAGTATCTTGTACGTCGAAGGGAGGGTGCTGGATGAAGACCATGAGCTACTCCGAGTCTCGCGCGAAGTACGCCGAGACGCTCGACTCTGTGATCAACGATCGAGAAGAAGTCGTGATCACACGCGCCGGACACGAGTCGGTCGTGATCGTGTCCCTGGACGACTACCAGTCGCTGAAGGAGACCGCGTACCTGCTTCGTAGTCCGGAGAACGCGCGGCGTCTGGTCACTGCGATCGAGCGACTGGAGTCCGGTGGCGGAACGCAGCACGAACTCGAGGAATGAAGCTCATCTGGGACGAGTTGGCGTGGGATGACTACGTCTGGTGGCAGTCCGAGGATCGCAAGATCCTCAAGCGCGTCAACGCACTGATCAAGGACATCAGTCGCAACGGCAATGAAGGCATCGGCAAGCCTGAGGCGTTGAAACACGGCTTTCAGGGCTACTGGTCACGGCGCATCACCGACGAGCACCGGTTGGTCTACAAGGTGGCCGGCGATGAGATCCGAATCGCCGCCTGTCGTTACCACTACGCCAGGTAACCGCCGGCAGGCACACAGAAGCCGGGCCCTGACTCGCGGTCGGGACCCGGCTTCGCTTTCGGATAGGGCTTTATCGCTCGTTCAGTGCCCAGAGGAGACGCAGGATCTCCAGGTAGAGCCAGACGAGGGTGGTCATCAGGCCGAAGGCCGCGTACCAGGCCCACTTGGCCGCCATGCCCTGCCGGATCATCTGGTCGGCTTGGTCGAAGTCGAGCAGCAGCATGAACGCGGCGATGCCGATGACCACCAGGCTGAAGATGATCGCCAGCGGGCCGGCGCCGCGGATGCCCATGTTCACGCCGAACAGGCTGAGCACCAGGTTGAGCATCATCAGCAGGATGGCACCGCCGGCCGCGCCGATGATCCACTTGGTGAGCTTGGGGGTGACCTTGACCGCACCGGTCCGGTAGACGACCAGCATGATGCCGAACACCAGTCCGGTGCCGAGCAGCGCCTGCAGGCCGATGCCCTGGGTGGCCTTGAACGACTCGAGCACGCCGGTCAGCGCGCCGAGGAACACACCTTCGGCGGCTGAGTAGGTCAGGATCAGCGCCGGGTTCGGGGTCTGCCGGAAGATCACGATGAGGGACGTGACCAACCCGACAAGGAGCCCGATGATCAGCGGTGGGTAGGGGGAGATGCTGCCGTTCAGCACCATGATCGCCGTGATGATGCCGGTGAGCAGGGCGACGCCCAGCGTCATGGCGGTCTTCATCACCACGTCGTCGACGGTGATCGGCCGGTCGGCCTCGGACGGCGGGGCCTGATACGTGTTGCCGCCACCGTACTGCGGGGGCATGCCCGCCTGCGGGTTGCCGAAACCCGCGTAACCAGCGCCTCCGCGACCGGACAGATTGCGGAACGCGGGGTTGCTCGAAGAACGCACCTGATCCTCCTGGGGCCTGTTGTGGCCTTCACCGGGTACAACGGCCGACCGAGCCCGTAAGTTCCCGTCGGGTAAAGCCGACTTTACTCTTTGGGAATCGCGTGTCGATCCCTGGCCAGCCTAACGAGACGGTCACCTGGTTGAGCGTCTACCTTTTGGGCAATGGGGACACGGCGAGCGAGGAACTTGCGGCCGATCGGGCTGAGCCTGGCACTGGTCGTCACCTTCGTGGTGCTGCTCACCCTCGGCACCCAGCGCCCTGACCAGCAGGAACCCGCCGCGGCCGCGGGGGCGTCGGGCCCGACCGCGGACACCGCCGCGCACCCGCCTGACTGGATGCGCCGGCTCAACCCGGGGGAGAAGCCGCCGCAGTTCGTGCTGTTCTCGTTCGACGGCGCCGGCTCGCACGAGCACTGGCAGAAAATGCTCCGCATCAGCCACGACATCGGCGGCGCCCGGTTCAGCGCCTTCCTGTCCGGCATCTACCTGCTGACCGACGACCAGAAGTCGCAGTACATCGGCCCGGGGCACCCGGCCGGCAAGGCCTCGATCTCGTTCGGGGGGTCGGCCGAAGAGGTGAAAACCCGGATCGACGACCTGAACACCGCGAAGGACCGCGGCATCGAGATCGGCACCCACTACAACGGGCATTTCTGTGCGGGTGCCGAGCCCAGCGTCGGCCACTGGAACGCCCAGCAGTGGCGGCTGGAACTCGACCAGTTCGTCAAGTTCATGGCGCAGGCCCCCGGCCTGAAAGTCGACCCGGCCAGCGTCAAAGGCGGCCGCACACCGTGCCTGGAAGGCCAGTTCAACGCCCTGTTCGACGCCCTGACCAGCCGGAACATGACCTACGACTCCAGCAAGGTGGCCGACGGCGTCGCCTGGCCGACCAAGGACAACGGGATCTGGGAGTTCTGGATGCCCCAGGTCCGCGTCCCGGCCGTCGGCAACAAGAAGGTCGTGATGATGGACTACAACCTCTGGTACGCCTTCAACCGCGTGAAGGACGACAAATCCCGCCGCGACGAGTTCGCCCGCAACACCCTGGACGTCTACCGGGCCGCCTACAACGCCGCCTTCCAAGGCAACCGCGCCCCACTGGTGATCGCCAACCACTTCAACGACTGGGCGGGCGGCGGCTTCACCGACGCCACCGAGGCCTACTTCGCCGAAGTCTGCACCAAGCCGCAAACGGTCTGCGCCACCTATACCGAAGTGATCCAGTGGATGGACCTGCAAACCCCGGCCACCCTGGAAGCCCTGCGCAAACTCCCCAACGCCCAAACCTGATCAGCCGATCAGATCGAACACACACCTGGCGCCGGACGACGCGGCCAGCTTGGCGTCGCAGGTGATGAGCGGACTGTCGAGTCGCTCGGCGAGAGCCACATAGGCGGCGTCGTACGGAGTGATGTTGTCGCGTAGCTCCCACACGCGGTGCAGGAGGGGAGCTATTGGCGTTCGGCGGATGGGCAAGATGGCAAGGTTCTCCAGCGCTCCGGGAACCGACTTCCGGAGTTTCGTGTTCCCCATCGCCATGCCGCGTAGCGCTGAGACGACCTCCACATCCAGGTGGGCGGGCGCGAACAGGGTGTAGCCCGCGGACAGTCGGGCCGCGGTCTGCGGTTGGCGGCTGTCTTCAGACGCGTAGAACGTCGCGAGAACCGAGGCGTCCAGGACGGCACGGCTCACGACGCGTCCCGAACCTTGCGTACTGCCGCGACCGCGTCCTCCATGGAGATACCCGTGCCCCGCGGTGGCTGGTAGGACGCGACATAGTCGGACATGTGGAGGACTTCGGCAGCCTCGGCGAGTCGGTCCACCACAAAGGCGTTCAACGACTGCCGGTTGGCCTCAGCGGCCTCGGCCAGTGCGGTATAGACATCGTCGGGTATGTCACGCAGGTTCATCCGCCTCATGGTGCCATTATGGCGCCAAACACGCAAAACGAGGAGGCGCTGGAAATCCAGCGCCCCAGACGTGGAATTCCGGAAAATCAGCTCAGGCGTTCGAGGATCATGGCCATGCCCTGGCCGCCGCCGACGCACATGGTTTCCAGGCCGAACTGCTTGTCGTGGTGGTGCAGTGAGTTGATCAGGGTGGTGGCGATGCGGGCGCCGGTCATGCCGAAGGGGTGGCCGACCGCGATCGCGCCGCCGTTGACGTTCAGCCGGTCGATGTCGATGCCCAGGTCGCGGTAGGAGGGGATGACCTGGGCGGCGAACGCCTCGTTGATCTCCACCAGGTCGATGTCGCCGATCGCCATGCCCGCCCGAGCAAGTGCTTGCTTCGAAGCCTCGACCGGGCCGAGGCCCATGATCTCCGGCGAAAGCCCGGACACGCCGGTCGCGACGATCCGCGCCAACGGGGTGATGCCCAGTTCGGCGGCCTTGGTGGAGCTCATGACCACCAGGGCCGCGGCGCCGTCGTTCAACGGGCAGCAGTTGCCGGCGGTCACCCGCCCGTCCGGGCGGAACACCGGCTTCAGCTCCGACGTCTTCTCGTAGGTCACGCCGGGGCGGGGGCCGTCGTCGGTCGAGACCACGCGGCCGTCGGGCAGGGTGACCGGGGTGATCTCCTTGGCCCAGAAGCCGTCGGCGATCGCCTTCTCGGCGAGGTTCTGCGACCGGACGCCGAAGTGGTCCATGTCCTCCCGGGACACGTCCTTGAGCAGCGCCAGGTTCTCGGCGGTCTGGCCCATCGCGATGTAGGCGTCCGGGATCAGGTTGTCCTCGCGCGGGTCGTGCCATTCGTCGGCGCCGTGCTCGGCAGTGGCGACCGTGCGCGCCTCCGCGTCCTTGAAGAGAGGATTGTGGGTGTCCGGCCACGAGTCCGAACTGCCTTTGGCGAAGCGGGACACGGTCTCCACGCCCGCGCTGATGAAGACGTCGCCTTCGCCGGCTTTGATGGCGTGGAAGGCCATCCGGGTGGACTGCAGGCTGGAGGCACAGTAACGGGTGACCGTGCAGCCGGGCAGATGGTCGTAGCCGAGTTCGACGGCGAGTACGCGTCCCATGTTGAAGCCCTGCTCGCCGCCGGGCAGGCCGCAGCCGAGGATCAGGTCTTCGATCGACTTCGGATCCAGCTGGGGAACGCGGTCGAGGGCCGCCCGGACGATCTGCCCGGCCAGGTCGTCCGGCCGGATGTCGACGAGGGAACCCTTGCCCGCCCGGCCAATCGGGGACCTGGCGGCTGAGACGATGACGGCCTCGGGCATCACTACGCTCCTTCAGATGAGTTACTCGCCAGTAAGCTTCACACAGGGAAGCCGACCAACGCCACCTCAACGAAGCGCGGCACACAACGGCGCGAGCAAGATGTCCGCCGCGTGCCGGTAGCCGGCGCCGTTCGGATGGAACCGGTCCGGGCTGAACAGCTCCGAGTACCTCGTGTGGAACTCCGGCGACACCAGGTCCGCGATGGGCACCGCGACCCCGCCCGCCCGTTCGACCGCCTCCCGCTGCGCGCGGGCGAGCATCCGCCCCCAGTTACGCAGCACCCACCGCAACGGCTGCGGGACCGGCCGGATCGCGCCGAGGTCGGGGCACGTCCCCACGACCACCCGCGCACCCGTGTTACGCAGCCGCGCCACCTGGATCCGCAGCAGCGCGGCGGACGTCCGGACCCGCATCTTCCCGGTCACGTCGTTGCCGCCGATGATCAGCAGCACCAGGTCCGGTGGGTCGAGGACGGCCCTGTCCACTTGCGCCATCAGGGTTTTCGTGTTCGCCCCGACAACCGCGTACGTGGTCAGCCGCACGGGACGCCCGTACTCCTCCGCCAACCCGCGCGCCAACAACACGCCGGGCAACAGGTCTGTGCTCTCCGCGCCGAGGCCGGCCGCGACGGAATCGCCCAACACCGCGAACTTCAACGGGTTCACCCCGGGCGCCGGATGAAAGCCGTCCGCCTGGTGCGGGTCGTGGGTCGGCCGGCCGATCAACGACCTGGCCCGCTTGCCCTGCCCGCTCAACAGCCCGTACATCGCCCCGGACAGACCACCGACGGTGCCGACGGTCATGGCGGTGACACGAAGGGTACGCAAGACTCCCATGACCACCTCCCCCGGCGAACAGTGATCCAATTAAACACTGATCATGACAGGTGGCGCAGCCGGCATCGACCCCTAAATCGGGTCCCTTAGGGGCAGACCTTCGGACCGTGGGGTGGGTAACCGGAACGTCGGCAGCGGGTGGCGGGCCACGGCGACCTCCAACTCGAACGCGTGGATCCGGTCGATGTGGTGGGACAGCGTGACCTTGCTGAAGAACGGCAACGCGCCCGGCCCGGTGTAGGTCCCGATCGCGTACACGAACCTGGGTTCCCGGAACGGCACGAGCGGCCAGTTCGTCCGGTGCACGGCGGCCAGTTCCGTCCGGCAGTCCGGCCACTCCCGGTACCGCTTCGCGGTCGCGCTGCCACGCGCGAAGGACCGGCCGGTGAACACCAGGTCCATGTCCTCGGTCATCAGATCCGCGTGCCGGGCAAGGGAAACGAGCCGGGTCCGCTGCGCCAGTTCGGCGGTGACGTCCGGGATCCCGGCGAGCGCGCCTTCGAGGTGCTCCAGGTGTGCGCGGTCGACCAGGAACCAGCGGCCCTCGGCCAGCACGTAGAAGTCGCCGCGGTGGCGCAGTTCGTGCGCGTGGTCGGCTTGTTGCAGGCCGGTACGGATCCTGTCCTCGAGCGTGAGATCCAGTTGCGCCACCACGTTCGAGCCGGCCGGGACCGCGTGCAGGATGTCCAGCAACCGCACCTCCTCGCGGTACCGGGTGGCCAGGTAGCGGGAACGTAGCTCCGCCAACAGGTCCGGCACCGGCAGGTGGGTGTCGACGTGCACGATGTGCGACCCGGTCATGCCGCGCACCAGGCCGTCGTGCGCGAGCGCGCGGAACCATTCGTGGTCAAGGCCGATCGACGGCAGATAGCGCGAGTTGGCGGCGACCCGGATGCCGAAGTCCGGGACCAGCAGGTCCCGCCGCGGTGCGAGGCCTGTTTTGGCCGTCAGTGTTTCCTGCAACAGGTGCACGCTCAGTTTCATGCGCATCACCCCTTGTAGTCAAACCGTACGACGGGAACCGCCGGAGGTGAAGATCCAGAAGGGTGAAAGCGCTGGTACGTAAGGGTGCCCTGGGTAGGCTCGAGGTCATGACCGACGTACTGCGCGACTGGCATGCCGAACTCGGGCCGTGGCTGGCCGACTTCTACCGGGACCTGCATCGGCATCCGGAGCTGTCGCTGCGGGAGCATCGGACCGCCGGGAAGATCGCGGAAGCCGTCCAGGGCTTCGAGTTGACCACCGGTGTCGGCGGTACTGGCGTCGTCGGAGTGCTGCGCAACGGCGACGGGCCGACGGTCATGCTCAGGGCCGACATTGACGCGCTGCCAATGGCGGAGAAGACCGGACTTCCTTACGCCAGCACGGATCCCGAGGCGATGCACGCCTGTGGCCACGACATGCACGCGACCTGTCTCCTCGGCGCGGCGACGCTGCTGAACCGGGCAAGGGACACCTGGTCGGGCACGTTGCTCGTGGTGTTCCAGCCGGCCGAGGAGACCGCCCAGGGCGCTCGGGCGATGATCGCCGACGGCCTGTTCGAGCGGTTCGGCAAGCCGGACATCGTGCTGGGGCAGCACGTGGGCCCGCTGCCCGCCGGCATGGTCGGGTACGCCAGTGGACCCACGATGGCCGCGGTGGACGGGCTCAACGTGACCCTGCACGGCCGCGGCGGGCACGGTTCCCGACCACAGTCCACGGTCGACCCGGTCCTGATGGCCGCCCACGTGGTCACCCGGCTGCAGGGCATCGTCGCCCGGGAGGTGACACCGAGTGAGACCGCGGTGCTCACGGTCGGCAAGCTGCACGCCGGCACGAAGGACAACATCATCCCGGACACCGCCGAGTTGGGCGTCAACCTGCGCAGCTACTCCACGGAGACGCGGGACCTGATGCGGGCCGCGGTCGAGCGTGTCGTCCGCGCCGAGGCCGCGGCGAGCGGCGCGGTGAAGGAGCCGGAGTTCGACTGGTACATGTCCGCCCCCGTGGTGGTCAACGACCCCGAGGCGACCGCGACCACGGTGGCCGCCTTCACCGGGCACTTCGGCGCCGAGCGGATGTTGCCGATGCCCGTGGTCACCGGCAGCGAGGACGTGGGCATCTTCGGCGAGGCCGCGGGCGTGCCGACGGTGTTCTGGTTCTGGGGTGGCCTGGAACGCGACATGGTCCTGGCCGCGATCGCGAACAACACGATCAACTCGCTGCCCAGCAACCACACCAGCGACTTCGCCCCGCTGATCGAGCCGACGTTGCAGACCGGAGTGGAGGCGCTCGTCGTCGCCGCGCTGACCTGGCTGGGTAAGGGGTAGCCTGGCCGGGGTTCAGGGCGCCGGTTAAGGAGTTCCGCAGTGGAGTACGTCGAGCACGTCATCGATCTGATCGGCAACACGCCGCTGGTCAAGCTGAACGCGCTCACCGAGGGGCTGGCGCCGACCGTGCTGGCCAAGGTCGAGTACGTCAACCCCGGCGGCAGCGTGAAGGACCGGATCGCGGTCCGGATGATCGAGGCCGCGGAGAAGTCCGGCGAGCTGCTGCCTGGCGGCACGATCGTCGAGCCGACCAGCGGCAACACCGGCGTCGGCCTGGCCATGGTGGCCCAGCGCAGGGGCTACCGGTGTGTGTTCGTGTGCCCGGACAAGGTCAGCGAGGACAAGCGGAACGTGCTCAAGGCGTACGGCGCCGAGGTCGTGGTCTGCCCGACCGCGGTCGCGCCGGAGCACCCCGATTCGTACTACAACGTGTCTGACCGGCTGGTGCGGGAGATCGACGGCGCCTGGAAGCCCAACCAGTACGCCAACCAGCAGAACCCGCGCAGCCACTACGAGACCACCGGTCCCGAGCTGTGGCGCCAGACCGAGGGCCGGATCACCCACTTCGTCGCCGGTGTCGGCACCGGCGGCACGATCTCCGGCACCGGCCGCTACCTCAAGGAGATCTCCGGCGGGCGGGTGCGGATCGTCGGCGCGGACCCGGAGGGCTCGGTGTACTCCGGCGGCACCGGCCGCCCCTATCTGGTGGAAGGCGTCGGCGAGGACTTCTGGCCGGAGACCTACGACCGGGACATCTGCGACGAGGTGATCGAGATCTCCGACGCGGACTCGTTCACCACCACCCGGCGGCTGGCCCGCGAGGAGGCCCTGCTGGTCGGCGGTTCCTGCGGGATGGCCGCGGCCGCCGCCATCCAGTTGGCGCAGCGGTGCGGCCCGGACGACGTGATCGTCGTGCTGCTGCCGGACGGCGGCCGCGGCTACCTGTCGAAGGTGTTCAACGACCAGTGGATGGCGTCGTACGGGTTCCTGCCGCCCGAGCACTCCGGCGCGACCGTCGGCGACGTGCTGCGCCGCAAGAGCGGTGGGATCCCGCAGATGGTGCACGCGCACCCGACCGAGACGGTCGCGGACGCCGTGGCCTACCTGCGGGAGTTCTCGGTCAGCCAGATGCCGGTGGTGAGCGCCGAGCCGCCGGTGATGGCGGCCGAGGTGGTCGGCGCGGTGAACGAACGGGACCTGCTCGACGCGTTGTTCACGGGCAAGGCGGCTTTGGCCGACCGGCTCGACCGACACATGTCGCCGCCGCTGCCGACGATCGGCGCGGGTGAGCAGATCAACGTGGCGATGGCCGCACTGGCCGGCGCGGACGGCGCCCTCGTCCTCGTCGACGGCAAGCCCGCCGGGGTCGTGACCAGGCAGGACCTGCTCGGATACCTGGCCGGGAACTGACCGTCCGGGCGGACTATCGGGAAGGTCCGGACCATCAGAGGTGAGCTCACCGGGGTGGTTTCGGGCGAATCGAATGGCTATCGACTAGCGTTACCCCCGATCGCCTGCTGGGGGTGCGGCCCCGGTAGGGGTTGGAATGTCAAGGTCCAGGCCAAGGGAGTTGTTACCCAATGAGTGCTCCGCAGCCGCCGAACCAGCCATGGCAGGGCGGTCAGCCCCCGCAGGAGCCGGCCGGCCAGCAGGAACCCGAGCGGACCCAGATCCTGCAGCCCGGTCAGACACCGGGGCAACCGGTGCAGGACCAGGGCCCGGAGAGGACCCAGGTCGTCCAGCCCGGCCAGCAGCCGCCCATCGGTGGGCAGCCGCAGCAGGGTGAGGCGACCCAGATGGTCCCACCGGGCTCGATGCCGCCGCCGGCCCCGCAGTACGACCCACCCCCCAGTGCGTCCGACCCGCAGTCACCGCCCGGTGGCTTCCCGGGCGCGCCGCAGTACACCCAGCAGATCGGGCAGCCGCAGCAGTCCCAGTTCGGCCAGCAGCCGCCACAACAGCAGTACGGTCAGCAGCCGCCGCCGGGTTACGGCCCGCCGCCCGGCTACCAGCAGCAGGGTGGGTTCGCCCAGCAGCAGGGCTTCGGCCAGCCGCCGCAGTTCGGCGGCCAGGGCATCAACCCGCAGATGATCCAGTGGGGCATCGCCGGCGCGGCCGGGCTGTTCGGCCTGCTCGCGGCGATCCTCGCGCTGACCGACTTCGGCCTGGTCAGCGACTACAGCACCTACTACAGCGCGCGTGGGGAACTCGCGGGCAGGGTACCGGGTGTGAGTTCCGGGCCGAGCCCGGCGATCCTGTGGATCTCGGTGATCCTGGCCCTCCTCGGTGGCATCGCCGCCGTCGCCGGTGGTGTCTTCATCTACATGAAGAACAAGATGGGGGTCCTGGCCACCGCGGCCGGTGGCGCGGGCATGTTCGTCGGCGGCATCATCATCATGATCTCGTTCTCCGGCAGCGTGCTGGCGGCGACGTACTTCCTGATCGCGGGCCTGATCGTGGGCGCGCTGGGGGCGTTGGGCTACATCCCGGCGACCAAGCACTTCCTGGACCCGGGCGCGTCCGTGCTCGGCGGTGCGGGTGGAGCGCCCGGGTTCGCCCCGCCCGGGTACGGCCAGCAGGCGCCGCCTCCGGGCTACGGTCAGCAGCCGCCCCCCGGATACGGCCAGCAGCCGCCGCCTGGGTACGGCCAGCAGCCGCCTCCCGGCTACGGCCAGCCGCCGCAGCAGCCGCCGTACGGCGGTGGTCAGCAGCCACCGCAACAGTGGTGAGTGACGACTCGAACACGGGGCGCCCCGGCCGATTCGGCCGGGGCGCCCCTTTGTCCGCCCCGGTTGCCCGTTCGGGCTAAACGTGCTGGCCAGCGGCGGTAAGTCCGGGGGAAACCGACCCCTGATGTCCATCGTCTGGGTTACTGTGAGCACTCGAACAGAGCAGTCCACAAACCCGAGCGGTTGGGGGAAAGTCGTGAGCTATCCACAGCAGGGTGGTTACCCGCAGCAGCCATATTCCGGCGGCGGCCACCCCGCGGAAACGGGTGGCGGCACCAATCCCGCCACCGCGATCATCGCCGCGCTGCTCGCCCTCGCGGTGGCCGCCTTCGAGATCGTCTTCCTGGTCAAGACCCTGGACGGGGTCAAGCTCAGCTCCCTCGACGGCAAGTCGTGGGCGGTGATCGGGACCGACGCCGTCGCCGGGCTGCTCCTGCTGCTCGGCGCGATGTTGGCGTTCGGGCGGAAGGTCGCCGGCGCCGCGCTGATCATCATCGGCGCGATCCTGGCGGTTGCCGGGTTCTTCCTGTTCCCGCTGCTGGCCGGTGGCGGCGGTTCGGCGGTCAGCCTGTACCTGGAAGTCGCGTTCAAGTTCGTCGAGACCGCGACCACGTTCCAGGCGTTGACGTTGATCGTCGCGCCGTTGGCGTTCATCTTCGCGGTGATCCCGCCGACCATGCGACACCTGCGCGGTGGTGGCGGCGCCGACTCGTACGCGGCCGAGCAGTACCCGAACTCGGGCGGTTTCCAGCAGCAGGGCTACAACGCGCCGAACTCCGGTGGGTTCCCGCAGCAGGACTACCCGGGCTACCAGCCGCAGCAGGGCCAGGGCGGCTACCCACAGCAGGGGCAGCAAGGGCAGCAGGGCGGCTACCCGCCCCAGCAACAGGGGTGGTGACCCCTGGCGCGTGACAACGGCCACCGGCCGGGTGATCCATCCCAGGATGCGGTCGCCCGGCCGGTTCCACGTAGGCTTGTCGTATGTCAGAAGAGGACTCCCGGCTCGGTTTCGAGACCAGGGCAATCCACGTGGGACAACGGCCTGATCCCCGTACCGGATCGGTGATCCCGCCCATCTACGCGACCTCCACCTTCGCCCAGGACGGCGTCGGCGGGCTGCGGGAGGGCGGTTACGAGTACTCGCGTACGCGTAACCCCACGAGGACCGCGCTGGAGGAGTGTCTGGCCTCGTTGGAGGGCGGCCGGCACGCACAGGCGTTCCCGTCCGGCATGGCCGCGAGCGACGTGGCGATGCGGACGATGCTGCGTCCCGGCGACCACATCGTGATCCCGGACGACGCCTACGGCGGCACGTTCCGGTTGGTGGACAAGGTGTTGTCGCTGTGGGGCATCGAGCACACCCCGGTGCACCAGGCGGACCTGGCGGCGGTGCGCGCGGCCGTTCGCCCGAACACCAAGGTGATCTGGTGTGAGACGCCGACGAACCCGTTGCTGGCCGTCTCGGACGTCAGCGGACTGGCCGCGATCGCGGCGGAGGCGGGCGCGAAACTGGTGGTGGACAACACGTTCGCCACGCCGTACCTGCAGTCGCCGCTCGGCCTCGGCGCGGATGTGGTGCTGCACTCGACCACCAAGTACCTCGGTGGCCACTCCGACGTGGTCGGCGGCGCGCTGATCACCTCGGACGACGAACTGAACGACCAGTTCGCGTTCCTGCGCAACGCGGCGGGCGCGGTGCCCGGTCCGTTCGACGCCTGGCTGACGCTGCGCGGCGTGAAGACGTTGGCGGTCCGGATGGAGCGTCATTCGGACAACGCCGAACGAGTCGTGGAAGCCCTGCTCGGCCACCCGCGCGTGCAGCGCGTGTACTACCCGGGCCTGCTGGAACACCCGGGGCACGAGGTCGCCGCCAAGCAGATGCGCCGGTTCGGCGGCATGGTGTCGTTCACGGTGGCCGGCGGCGAGCAGGCGGCCCAGAACGTCACCGCCCGGACGAAGCTGTTCATCCTGGCCGAGTCGCTGGGCGGCGTCGAGTCGCTGATCGAGCACCCGCACAAGATGACGCACGCCAGCGTGGCAGGCTCGGAGCTGGAGGTGCCGGACAACCTGGTCCGGCTGTCGGTGGGCATCGAGGACGGCACCGACCTGGTACAGGACCTGCTGCAGGCGCTCAGCTGAACAAGGCGGAACGGCCCCCGGCGTCTCGTCGCCGGGGGCTTCTTACTGCTGGAACGAGGACGGCTGGTCGTGCGGGGCCTGGTCCTTGGCCGGGGCCGGCGGCAGCCGCTGCGGGTCGACACAGCCGCCGACCAGTTCGATGTAGCCGTCCCGCTGCACGTACTGGCCTGGGCTGACGCAGCCGGCGCTGGACGCGCTGAACACGGCCACCCCGGCCAGTGCCACGGCGGCGGTGAGCGCGCCGACCAGCGGCATCACCCCGGCTGCCCTGGTCACTGCCATTGGTCACTCGGTCTTTCGTCGACGACTACTCGTTGTTGCCGAGGATACCCGCAGGCCCGGGAGAATGTGTCGGCTCGGCCACAATGACAGGATTCCTTAAGCAACGCACCCGCCGATGTACCGGCGGAATGCTCAGCGCAGTGGCCGGTAGCCGGCGGGCAGGCCGCCGGCGGCGATGATCTCGCGGTACGCCGCCACGGCGTCGGTCGGCCTCCTCACCAGCTCCGGATCGGTCTCGACGTCCACTGTGTACAGTCCGAACCTCGGTCGGTAGCTGCCCCACTCGAAGTTGTCGGTCAGGCTCCAGTAGTTGAAGCCGATCACGTTCACACCTTCACTTCTGGCCCGCAGCACCCAGTAGACGTGGTCGCGCAGATGGTCGGACCTGGTGTACCCGTCCGCGCGGGGTCGGCCGTTGTCCGTGGGCATCCCGTTCTCCACCACGTACAGCGGCAGCTTGGGGAAGCGGCGGGCGTAGCCGCGCAACGCGTGGTAGATGCCCTTGGGTTCGGGGTCGATCCGCCAGAGCTCGCCGGCGGTGGCGTACACGGCGGTGAGGTTGCCGGGGCGCACGTCGTAGTAGTAGTCGATGCCGACGAAGTCAAGGGTGTCCGCGACCCAGGCGAGAAAGGCCAGGTCCGACCCGTGGCTGACCAGCGGCAGGTACGCGGTGTTGCTGGACACCATGGCGTCCGGGTCGTGCGAGTGGATCATCCGGTACGCGCGCCGGTGCGCCCGCACCAGCCGGACGGGCATCCTCGGGTCGAACGAGCCGAGCCGGATCTCCTGCGCCATATAGACGACGGGCTCGTTGAAGGTGATCCACATGCTGCCGTCGCCGGCGTACCGGCCGACCACTTTCTCGGCGTTCGCCAGCCAGTCGGCCAGCATCGTGGCCTGCCGCCAGCCGCCTGCCCACGCCGGGTACACCCAGTGGTCCAAGGTGATCATCGGCCGCATCCCGGCCGCGCGGACGCGGGACATCACGTCGTCGTAGAACGAGAAGTCCCACTTGCCGGGGGTCGGCTGGACGCGGGCCCACTCCACGCACCAGCGGAACACCCGCACGCCGAGGTCCGCGGCCAGCGCGATGTCCTCGGGGTACCGGTGCAGGAAGTCGACGGAGTCGCGGTAGCCGCTCGCGTGCCGGCTCCAGTTGCTGGCCGGCGCCGACCCCTCGGCCTGGTATCCCGACCCGGCCACACCCCACAGGAACATGAATCTGAGGCTACGGGGTGTGACTTCGGGTCACTCGACTGGTTGGTTCCTGACACGGACAGGGAAGAGTCGAGAATTTCTATGCTCCAGGACCCACTCTCGGCTGTCTTATGAGGCGTGACCACCGACTCCGAGACCTTGGCGCTGCTCTGCGTCACCCACCGCGCGCTGGTATTTCGGATCTGCCGCCGGATCCTGGGCAACGACGAGGACGCTGAGGACGCCACCCAGGAGGTCTTCGAACGGGCCGCCCGGTACCTGCAGGACAAGGAGGTCGAGAAGCCGTCGGCGTACCTGACCCAGGTCGCGCACAACACGGCGACCGATGTGTTGACGCGCAAGCTCAAACGGCTTGAGACCGCACCCCTGCCGGACGACCTCGTGCCCGCGCAGGCCACCGCGGGCGACGCGGAGGAACGGTTGGCGCTGCTCGCCGCCGAGCAACTCGCCGAGCAGATGCGGCCGTTCCTGACCGCGAAGCAGGACAAGCGCCTGCGGATCCGGATCGCCGCGGGTCTCGGCCGGATCTCCGACGCCGATGCCGCGGCTGCCTTGGGCATCAAGCAGTCGAGCCTGCAGGCCACCGACGGGCATATGTCCGTGGTGTTCACCGAAGCGGCGGTCGCGGCCCGGATGACGGCCGCGCCGACCTGCGACTTCGTGGCGCGGTTGGTGAGTGACGGGCCGCCGTCGAGGGTGATGTGGAAGCAGATCGAAGCGCACACGGAGAAGTGCGAGGCGTGCGCTGAACGGAAGGCGCGGGAGAAGCGCAAGGTCCGCGAGACCTTCGCCGCGATGCCGGGTTTCCTTGCCGTGCCGACGAAAGCGGGGGCGTTCGCGCTCAGGAAGGGGTTGATCGCGGCCGGTGTCGGTGCGGCCGCCTGCCTGACCGTCGCGGCGATCAACACCAGCCCGTTCTCCACGCCACTGCCACGGACCGATTACGTGGCACCGAAAACGTCAGTGTCCGCAGTGGCCGCGCCGCCCGTCACGTTGCCATCGTCGACGACACACGCTGTGGCGTCGGACGATCCGCCGGCCGCCAGACCCAGCGCGGCCCCCAGTCCGCGCCAGCCGAGCAACGTGCCCGCCGCGCCGCCGGTCCCCTCGGCACCGGCGCCCCGAGCGGACACGCCGTTGGCGATCACCGCCGGGCCGGACGCGATCGAGCACGCCACCATCAGCACCACCGCGTGCGCCGGCCCGACCACATCGGCGATCCGGGTCGGGATCACGTCGTCGCACGATCTCGCCCTGGTCCGGCTTGCCATGCAGCTCAACGGAAAGACGCAGACCGTGCCGATGCGGAACACAGGCGGGTCGACGTGGGTCGGCACAGTGGGGCCGTACCAGGCGGGCACGCCCGGCGGTCCGATCCGGATCGCCGTGGTGGCGATCGACCGGGGTGGCAGCGCCGCGGAGCGGTACGTCGGCACGGTCGTACTTCGGCCGTGCGGCTAGGAACGTGGGGGTGGCTGCTAGGGGCAGCAACCACCCCCACCCCTCATATTCGAGGGACCGCCGTGCAGGCAGCGGCGTTCATGCCCACAATCAGAGACTGCCTCGGCTGTATCGATGGCGCCTCGACGCTAAAGATTGCCTCGGCGCTCTTGTTCCCGCTCAATGGCCTCGAAAAGGGCCTTGAAGTTGCCCTTGCCGAAGCCGAGTGAGCCGTGCCGCTCGATCAGTTCGTAGAACACGGTCGGGCGGTCACCGATCGGCTTGGTGAAGATCTGCAGCAGGTAGCCGTCCTCGTCCCGGTCGACCAGGATGCGGTGCTCCTTGAGCACCTCGATCGGGACGCGCACCTCACCGATCCGGGCCCGCAGCTCGGGGTCGTCGTAGTACGAGTCCGGGGTCTCCAGGAACTCGACCCCGGCCGCGGCCATCACGTTCACCGTGGCGATGATGTCGTTGGTGGCCAGCGCGATGTGCTGCACGCCGGCACCTTCGTAGAACTCCAGATACTCGTCGATCTGCGACTTCTTCTTCGCGATGGCCGGCTCGTTGAGCGGGAACTTGACCCGGTGGTTGCCGTTGGACACCACTTTGGACATCAGAGCCGAGTAGTCGGTGGCGATGTCGTCGCCGACGAACTCCGCCATGTTCACGAAGCCCATCACGCGGTTGTACCACTCGACCCAGTAGTCCATCTTGCCGAGCTCGACGTTGCCCACGCAGTGGTCGACCGCCTGGAACAGCCGTTTCGGCGCGCCTTCGGGGCGTTTGACCGAGCCCTCACGTGCCTCGTACCCCGGGAGGTACGGGCCGGAGTAGCGGGAGCGGTCGACGAGCGTGTGGCGGGTTTCGCCGTACGTCGCGATGGCCGCCAGCCGGACGGTTCCGTGTTCGTCGGAAACGTCGTGCGGCTCCTCCAACACCGTCGCGCCCTGAGCGCGTGCGTGCTCGACGCACTTGTCGACGTCGCCGACTTCCAGCGCGATGTCCACCACGCCGTCGCCGTGCCTGCGGTGGTGGTCAAGCAGCGGGCCGTCAATGGCGACGCCGCCGTTGATCACGAACCGGGCCGAGCCGGACTTGAGCACGAACGACTTGCGATCCCGGCGGCCGGTCTCCGGTCCGGAGTACGCGACCAGGCTCATCCCGAACGCGGCCTGGTAGAACCACGCGGTCTGAGTGGCGTTGCCCACGACGAACACGACGGCGTCCATGGACTTGACCGGGAACGGGTCCTTGGCCGAGTCGTACTCGACCAGTCCCACCAGCTGCTTGAGCTGGTCAAAGCTCACGTCATCCAGCTGTGACTCGGGGCGGGGAAGGATGTCGGTCATAGTCGCCAGGATTGACCGGTAGCGCATGTTGAGCAACAGTCGACTGATTCACTGTACAGATTGTATGGCAACGATCCGAACTTATCCGATATTTTGTGCAACAAGCTCATTGTCACCCTTTCTCAACTTGCATAGCGCGCAAAAAAAGCCGATGCTTGGGTCAGGCAACTAGTTGTAACAACCAACAATCTTTTGGCGGAGAGTGCAGGTCATGGCCGGCCACACACCGAATGTCACGGCACAGGACTCCGAGCTGGCCATCGCCGAGGAACTCGGCTACCAGCTGATCCGCCTGGTGAACATGACCAGCCGGGCCAAGGCACATCTCGCCGGCGTGACGACGGACGGGATCGAGCGGGCGGCGTACGCGTTGCTCGCCCATCTGGTGCGGGTGGGGCCGCAGCGGACCACGGCGTTGGCCGACGCCGTGCACTCCGACACGTCCACTGTCAGCCGTCAGGTCAGCGCGCTCGTCCAGCACGGTCTGGTCGAGCGCACGGCCGACCCGGAGGACGGCCGGGCGTGCCTGCTCGTCGCCACCGACACCGGCCGCCGTACGTTCGACCGCGCCAAGGCCGAGCGGACCGGGTACATCGCGAAGCTGCTGGCCGACTGGTCTCAGACCGACCAGCGCACCCTCGTGATGCTGCTGGACCGCTTCAACGACAACTTTGAGAACCATCACCCACTGGGGGCATCCCGATGACCGAAACCGCCGCCGTCGCCGCGGCGCCGACGATGGCTCCGCCCGGGGGACGGCTGAGCCACCGGCAGATCCTGGTGATCCTGTCCGGACTGATGCTGGGCATGTTCCTGGCCGCGCTGGACCAGACCATCGTCGGTACCTCGATCCGGACGATCGCCGACAACCTCAAGGGCCTGGACCTGCAGGCCTGGGCGACCACCGCCTATCTGATCACCTCGACGATCGCGACGCCGATCTACGGCAAGCTGTCGGACATCTACGGCCGCAAGCCGTTCTACCTGCTGGCCATCACGCTGTTCATCGTCGGCTCGCTGGCCTGCACGTTCTCGCAGACCATGTACCAGCTGGCCGCTTTCCGTGCCCTGCAGGGACTGGGCGCCGGCGGTCTGATGTCGCTGGCGTTCACCATCATCGCCGACATCGTGTCGCCCCGGGAACGCGCCAAGTACCAGGGCTACTTCATGGCCGTGTTCGGCACGTCCAGCGTGCTGGGCCCGGTCCTGGGCGGCTACCTGGCCGGCCAGACGACGATCTGGTTCACCGACGGCTGGCGCTGGGTCTTCCTGGTGAACGTGCCGATCGGCATCATCGCGCTGTTCGTGGTGGCCCGCGTGCTGAACGTCCCGCACGAGCGGCACGACCACAAGATCGACTGGTGGGGCGCGGTCACCCTGGTGGTCGGCGTGGTGCCGCTGCTGCTCGTCGCCGAGCAGGGCCGGGAATGGGGCTGGGGCTCGGACAAGGCACTGCTCTGCTACGGCATCGGCGCGGTCGGGCTCGTGCTCTTCTGTCTGGTCGAGGCGAAGATGAAGGACGCCGCGCTGATCCCGTTGCGGCTGTTCCGGAACTCCACGTTCTCGATGGTGATCGTGGCCGGGGTGATCCTGGGTGTCGGCATGTTCGGCGGGATCACGATGGTGCCGCAGTACCTGCAGATCGTGAAGGGACAGACGCCGACCGAGGCCGGCCTGGCGATGGTGCCGATGATGCTCGGCATCATGATCGCGGCGGCGGTGTCCGGCCAGATCACCTCGCGGACCGGCCGGTACAAGATCTTCCCGATCATCGGCGCGGTGTTCCTGGCCGGCGGCATGGCCCTGTTCCACACCGTCGGAGTGGACAGTCCACTGTGGCAGCCCATGGTCTACATGGGAGTGTTCGGTCTCGGTCTCGGCCTGTCCATGCAGACCCTGACGATCGCGGCGCAGAACGCCGCGCCACAGCGGGACATGGGCGTGTCGACCGCGTCGGCCACGTTCTTCCGGCAGATGGGTGGCACGCTCGGGGTCGCGGTCTTCCTGTCGGTGCTGTTCAGCACGGTCGGCGACAACATCAAGGACGCGTTCACCCGGATCGTGCCGACGCCGGAGTTCCAGGCGGCGATCAACGACCCGGCGGTCCGCGCCGATCCCAACAACGCGCAGGTGTTCCAGGCGTTGCAGAGCGGTGGTGGCGCCGGCAGCGCCCTGCAGGACTCGTCGTTCCTGCAGCGGGCCGACCCGCGACTGGCCAGGCCGTTCCTTGAGGGCTTCACCACGTCCATCCAGCTGGTGTTCCTGATCGCCTTGGGCGTGATGGTCCTGGCGTTCGTGGTCTCCTTGTTCATCAAGGAGATTCCGCTGCGGACGGGCGCGCCGGCGGCCGCGATGATCGAGGGCGGCGAGGCGTTGGTGCCCGACGAGCCCCTGCCGGCCGGCGGCAGGCATGTCCGTTCGGACGAGGACCCAGCGGAGATTACTGGACCGATTCCGGTAACCGGGGCGCTCCCGGTGACCGGGGCGATGATCCACGGGCTGGTGCAGCAAGGCGACGGCGCGGCCATCGGCGACGCGGCGCTGACGTTGATCGACCAGGACGGCCAGCAGGTCGCGCACGGCAACGCCGACGCGGCCGGCCGCTACCACCTGCAGGCGCCGGGCGCCGGGGCGTACGTGCTGATCGCGTCCGCACCGGGTCACCACCCGCACGCGTCCTCGCTGCGGATGGACTCCCAGCCGGTCATGGTCGACGTGACCCTGCCCGGTGCCGGTGAGGTCGCCGGCACGATCTCAGCGGCGGACACGGGCGTCCCGCTGGTTTCGGCGACCGTGACGTTGACCGACCGCTCCGGCCAGGTGATCACCTCGCACACCAGCGGCCCCGACGGCACATACCGGTTCGCGAGCGTCGGCGCGGGCGCGTACACCCTCGTGGTGAGCGTGGAAGGCTTCCGGCCGACCGCGATTCCGCTGGCGGTGCCCGAGGTGGGCGAGGTCCGCCAGGACGTTCCGCTGGCGAGCGGCAGCCAGATCAGCGGGGTGGCCCGCAACCATCGGGGCAACGCCATCGCCGAGGCCAGGATCACCGTGGTCGACGAGCACGGCGAAGTGGTGACCGTGACCATGACCGACGATGAAGGCCGGTTCAAGGTCCCGGACCTGACTGAGGGCGAGTACACCGTGATCGCCAGCGGCTACGCGCCCACGGTCGACCACGTGAAGCTCGGCGACGGCGAGCACGCAGTGCACGACGTGACCCTAGGGTTCGAGGAGTGGAAGTAACCTCGACCCCTGATCCGATCGACGACCTGGACGCCCGGCTGCTGCTCCTGCTCACCGACGAGCCGCGGCTGGGTGTCCTGGAGTGTTCCCGCCGGCTGGGGGTGGCTCGCGGGACCGTGCAGGCCCGGCTGGATCGGCTGGACCGGATCGGCGTGCTGACCGGTTTCCCGCCGGCCCTTGACCTGGCGGCGATGGGCTACGGCCTGACCGCCTTCGCCACCCTGGAGATCGCCCAGGGCCGACGTGGCCTGGTCACCGAAGGGCTGACGGCCATCGACGAGGTCTGCGAGGTGCACGCCACCACCGGCTCGGGCGACCTGATGGTGCGGATGGTCGCCAAGTCCAACGCGGACCTGCAGCGGGTGATCGACGAAGTGGTGAACGTCCCCGGCGTGCAGCGGATGTCCACGTCGATAGCGCTCTCGACCCCGATTCCACCCAGGTTCCGTCCGTTGCTGGAACGGGTCACCCAGGGCTAGCGCGCGCGTCTCGGTGGGTGGGAGCGACGGTCGCCGCTCCCACCCACCGGGTCAGACGTTGAAGGGGACGGCCTTGATCAGGGTGACCTTCTGGGTCGCGCCGCTGGGCAGTTCGTACTGGCGGGTCTCGCCTTCCTTGGCGCCGAGCAGGGCGCGGCCGAGCGGGGATTCGGGGGAGTAGACCTCCAGGTCGCCCTCGGCGCCTTCCTCACGGGTGGCCAGCAGGAACCGCTCTTCGTCGTTGTCACCGTCGTAACGGATCGTGAGCACCTTGCCGGGCTCGGCCAGGCCGTCGTTCGCGGGCGCCTCGCCCACCTTCGCGTTGCGCAGCAGTTCCTGCAGGTGGCGGATCCGGGCCTCGGCTTGGCCCTGCTCCTCGCGGGCCGCGTGGTAGCCGCCGTTCTCCTTCAGGTCGCCTTCTTCCCGGCTCGCGTTGATCTTCGCGGCGATGACCGGGCGGTTCTCAATCGCCTCGTCAAGCTCCTGCTTGAGGCGGTTGTAGGCATCCTGGGTCAGCCAGGTCACCTTGGTATCGCTCACGGTCACCAACTCCTCGTCACCTTCCGGGCCCACAGGCTTGCGGGCCGGCTTTTCCGGCACCCTGAGGTCCCGGAACGGCAAAACACGGCCCGCCAGGGGCCGTGCCGGTGTACGAGGATAACACGATCCGTAGTGATCATGTGTCCACTTCGTCTTATTTGCCGATATCAGGCTTGGGTTTCACTCCGTTGGCGGCGCCCCCGTCGACAGATATGGTGGCACCTGGTAAGTGCACCCGAAGACGTCCGCGGTGACCGGTTCGCCCGAGCTTCTGATGACCGCGGAAATCCTGGTCGAGCTCCCACCAGGTGGGATGAAGACCTCCCGCCTGCCGCCCTCCGTGCCGTCCCGCATCACCGCTCGGACCACGCATTCGGCGGGTTTTCCCGGCGAGTCGCGGGTCACGTCGAACGTGATCTTGATCGACGTCGCGTCCAGCGGGCTGTAGCCGGTGCGCTCGGCGTCGATCGGCGGGCTGCCGAGGTTCACGTACCCGAGGTACGCGATCCCGCAGCCGAACAGGACGCCCACCCCGGCGATCACCCACCGGCGGACCCGGCCGCCAGGTCTCGGCCGGGCCGAGCCGTAGCGGCCCGCCGGCAGCTCACGGCCGGTTGCGTCGGCGCGGGTGTCCACGGTCAACGGGTCTCCCGATCGGAAGTGTCGGACCCACCGGGAACAATGTGGGCCTCGTACTCGCTGAGTATCCGTGGACAGGTCCTGCGCCGTGACGTGGGGGTGCGCGGACCCACATTCTCAAGGGAGGGCCACGAAGGTCATGGTGGAGAAACTGCGGCTGATGGCGGTGCACGCACACCCGGACGACGAGTCCAGCAAGGGTGCGGCGACCATGGCGAAGTACGTGGCCGAAGGTCACGACGTGATGGTTGTCACGCTGACCGGGGGAGAGCGCGGCAGCATCCTCAACCCGGCGATGGACCGGCCGGACGTGCTGGAGAACATGACCGAGTTGCGCCGCGAGGAGATGGCCGAGGCCGCGAAGATCCTCGGCGTCCAGCACCGCTGGCTCGGCTACGTCGACTCGGGCCTGCCCGAGGGCGATCCGCTGCCGCCGCTGCCCGAGGGCTGCTTCGCACTGGTCCCGCTGGAAGAATCGACCGAGAAGCTGGTCGAGGTGATCCGGGACTTCAAACCGCACGTGATCGTCACGTACGACGAGAACGGCGGCTACCCGCACCCCGACCACATCCGTTGCCACGAGGTGTCGGTGGCGGCGTTCGACAGTGCGGGCGATCCCGAGCGCTTCCCCGACGCGGGCGACCCCTGGAGTCCGCTGAAGCTGTACTACACCCATGGCTTCTCCCGGAAGCGCCTGGTGGTGACGCACGAGGCCCTGGAGGCGCGCGGCATGGAGTCGCCGTTCAAGGAGTGGCTGTCGAGGTGGGACGAGGGCAAGGGGGACGTGGCCGACCGGGTGACGTCGCGGATCGAGTGCGGGGAGTATTTTCCAGTGCGGGACGACGCGCTGCGGGCCCACGCCACCCAGATCGATCCGAACAGCCGCTGGTTCTTCATCCCGCTGGAGCTGCAGCAGGAGATCTGGCCGTGGGAGGACTACGAGCTGGCGCGCTCGCTCGTGGACACCACGCTGCCGGAGGATGACCTGTTCGCCGGCATCAGGGAGAAGGTGAATGTATGACCACTGTCGCGATGGTGGCGCAACCCACGCCACCGCCAGGACCGGACGACCCGGGCGGCCGGGGCGAGGACTTCGGCAAGTCCTCCCCGGTGGGCCTGCTGGTGCTGCTGGTGTTCCTGGTCGCGGTGGTGTTCCTGGCCCGTTCGATGACCAAGCACCTCAAGCGGGTGCCGGCGAGCTTCGACCCGCCCGAGGAGGAGACCGAGACCCCGGCCGAGGAGAGGCCCGCCGACCCCAAGCCGGAGGCACGCAACGGCGCTGAGTGAGCGCGGTCACAGGCGCGGATCGACTGGTTCAGACTCGAGTGCCAGCACGGCGAACACGCACTCGTGTACGCGCCACAACGGCTCGCCGCGAGCGACCCGGTCCAGCGCCTCGATGCCCAGTGCGTACTCGCGGCCTGCGAGCGAGCGCTTGCGGCCCAACCCACGCTTGCGCAGGCGGTTGAGATGCTGCGGCTCGGTGTAGTCGGGCCCGTAGATGATCCGCAGGTACTCCCGCCCGCGGACCTTTACACCCGGCTGCACCAACCCCTTCGCGCCCCTGGTCAGGTTCGCCATCGGCTTGACGACCATGCCTTCGCCGCCCGCCGCGGTCAGCTCGTCCCACCACGTGACGCCGGCTTCGATGTCGTTCTCGCTGGTGGTGTCGACCAGCAGGCGTTTGGTGGGCGCGAACAGCGTCGGGTCCGCCGCCACCAGGCGGTCGGCGATGGCCAGGTGCCAGGAGTGCGGCCGGGTGGCGAACGACTGGCCTTCGGCCGCGAGCACCTGGAACGGCGCGAGCTTGATACCCGCCAGCCCGTCGGTCGGCCAGCAGTAGCGGCGGTACGCCTCGCGGTAGGCCGCCGCGTTGCCGGCCCGGGACCGAGTCCTGGTCAGCAACTCCGTCACGTCGACACCACGGGAGTCCGCTGTGGACAGTGCGTCGATCGACGCCGCCAATGCGGCCTCGGCGGACGCGCCGACCGGGGCGTACTGGTGCTCGATCAGCCCGCCGGCCTTGGCGCTCCACGGCATCAGCTCGGCGTCCAGCAGCACCCAGTCCGTGTTCAGCTCGTCCCACAGCACACTTACACCGGCCCGCACGCGCTCCAGGAGCCGCTCGGTCAGTTCGGGGCCGAAGAACGACCGGCCGGTCCGCGTGTACACGGCGCCGCCGCCGTCGATCCCGAACCGCGCGGCCCCGGATTCCCGGCACACCAGGACGACCGCCCGTGAACCCATGTGCTTCTCTTCGCACACAACGGCTTCCACGCCGTCGGCGCGGTAGCCGGCGAACGCCTCACGCGGGTGCTCCAGGACGTCCGGCAGGGTCGACGTCCCGGTCGGGCTCATCGTCGGCGGCAGGTACAACAGCCAACGCGGGTCCACGGCGAACCGGCTCATCACCTCCAGCGCCGCCGCGGCCTGCTCGGTCCGGACCGAGATCCGCCCGTGGTGCTGGGTCTCGACGATCCGCCGGCCGGACACGTCGTCCAGGTCGAGCACGTCCGGATCACGTCGCCCGGTCAGCTCGGTGGCCGCCGGCGCCTCGGGCACCAGCGGCCGGACCGGCTCGTACCAGACCTGGTGTGCCTGGACCGACACCACTTCCTTCTCCGGGTAGCGCAGTGCGGTCAACCGACCGCCGAACACGACACCGGTGTCCAGGCACATCGTCCCGTTGACCCACTCCGCGACCGGGGTCGGCGTGTGTCCATAGAGGACCATCGCACGGCCGCGGTAGTCGTTCGCCCACGGGTAACGCACCGGAAGCCCGTACTCGTCGGTTTCACCCGTGGTGTCGCCGTACAGCGCGAAACTGCGAACCGTGCCCGACGCGCGACCGTGGTACGCCTCCGGCAGGCCCGCGTGCGAGACGACGAGTTTGCCGCCGTCCAGGACGTAGTGCGCGATCAGGCCGCCGCAGAACTCCTCCACCTTCTTGCGGAAGTCCGCCGGCTCCGCGCCCAACTGGTCCAGGGACTCCGCGAGCCCATGGGTGACCCGCACGTTCCGGCCTCGCAGGGCGCGGACGAGCTTCTGTTCGTGGTTGCCGCAGACGCAGAACGCGGTGCCGTTCTCGACCATGCCCATGACCAGCCGCAGCACGCCCGGTGTGTCCGGGCCGCGGTCGACCAGGTCGCCCACGAACACCGCCCGGCGACCCTCCGGATGCGCGGCGCCCACCGGTCGGCCGCTGTCGTCGCGATCCAGCACGTAGCCCAGGGATTCGAGGAGTTCCACCAGTTCGGCGCGGCAGCCGTGGATATCGCCGATCACGTCGAACGGGCCGGTCTCGTGCCGCTTGTCGTTCAGCAACGGCTCGATCTCGATCTCCGCCGCCTCGACGTCCTCGGGCGTACGCAGCACGTACACGCGACGGAAGCCTTCCTTCTCCAACGACCGAAGCGACCGCCGAAGATCGTTGCGGTGCCTACGGATCACGTGCGCGCCGAAGTCACGGTCAGGGCGCGCGGCGTTCCGCTCGACGCACAGTGCTTCGGGCATGTCCAGCACGATCGCCACGGGCAGCACGTTGTGCTTCTTGGCCATCTCCACGAGGCTCTTGCGCGGCTCCCGCTGCACGTTCGTGGCGTCGATGACCGTTACGCGGCCGGCTTCCAGCCGCTTGGCGGCTACGTAGTGCAGCGCGTCGAACGCCGCAGCCGACACCGTCTGGTCGTTCTCGTCGTCGGACACCAGGCCACGGAAGAAGTCGCTCGAAAGGATCTGCGTGCTCTTGAAGTGCTTGCGCGCGAACGTCGACTTGCCGGCACCAGACGCTCCCACGAGAGCGACCAGAGCCATGTCAGGGATAAGGAGTTTCATGCCGCCACCTCGAAGACCGCGAGCTGGGTCGGCGGGCCGACCTCGGGGTCGTCCTGGCCGACGGGCAGATACCGGACCGCGTAGCCGTTTCGTTCCGCCACGCCGTCCGCCCATGTCCGGAACTGGGCCCGTGTCCATTCGAAACGGTGGTCCGGGTGCCGGCTCTTGCCCGCCGGCAGCGTCGGGAACCGCACGTTGTACTCCACGTTGGGTGTGGTGACGATGACTGTAATCGGTCGTGCGGCGCCGAAAACGCTGTGCTCCAACGCTGGCAGGCGCGACTCGTCCACGTGCTCGATCACCTCCATCAACACGGCCGCGTCGTAGCCGGCCAGCGACCGGTCCACGTACGTCAACGCCGACTGCCGAAGCGTGAGGCGCTGACGGACCCGCTCCGGCGTGCGCTCGAACCGGCGGGCAGCGACCTCCAGAGCCCGCGCGGACACGTCCACACCCAGGATCTCGGTGAAGTCCTTCTCCTTGATCAGGTCACGCAGCAACGCGCCACCGCCGCAGCCCAGATCGAGGATCCGGCGGGCACCGACCGACTTCAGGACGGCGATCACACTTCCCCGGCGCTGCACGGCAAGCGGCTCGGGCCGGTCCGGCTCCTCGGCCACGACCGGCTCGGCCAGCGCGTTGTCCAGGTCCTCCGCGTCGGTCTCGTCCGCCTCGGCCAGCCGGGCTCAACGCGAACCGGACGTAGGCCTTGCGGTGCGCGAGGTACCGGCGGCTGATGAACTCGCGTTCGGGATGCTCGGCCAGCCAGCCCTCGCCGGCCCGAAGCAGCTTGGTGACCTCCTCCTCGGTCACCCAGTAGTGCTTCGCGTTGTCCAGCACGGGCAGCAGCACGTACAGGTGACGCAGCGCCTCCCCGAGCCGCAACGTGCCGGTCAGTCGCAGGTCGACGTACGGCGACTGGCCCCACTCCGGGAACGCCGGGTCCATCGGCAAGCTCGTCGCCCCGACGTCCCAGCCGAGCGGCTCGAACAACCTGGTGACCAGGTCGGCGCCGCCGCGCGCGGGCAGCGCCGGGACGTGTACGTGCAGCGGGATGGCCTGGTCGGCCAGGTCCTGGTAGCTGCCGGCGATGCCGTTCATCGCGGTCCGGAAGACCGAGCCAAGCGCGACCGCGAGCATCGACCCGGCCGCGTACGGGCGGTCGTTGACGTACTGGCCGAGAGTGAACGCGCTGTCATGGCGGCCGCGGACGAGTTCGATCGGGTCGATGTCGACCAACAGCGCGGCCGTGCACTCGTCCGGTGTGGCGACCGGGTAGAACACGTGCGCGGTGCCGGCCGCGACCGTGAAGGACTGCGCCCGTTCAGGATGCTTGTGCAGCAGGAATCCCAAGTCGGTGGCCGGCCGGTGGGTGGTGGTCAACGTCAGTAGCACGACGCAGAGTGTCCACCATCGGCTCGGCCTTCATCATCCGGTTTACGTCACTAGGGTGAGGGGCATGGCGAACCGACTGGCCGAGTCCACCAGCCCCTACCTGCTTCAGCACGCCGACAACCCGGTCGACTGGTGGCCGTGGTCGCCGGCGGCGTTCGCGGAGGCGGCCAGCCGGGACGTGCCCGTGCTGCTCTCAGTCGGCTACGCGGCGTGTCACTGGTGCCATGTGATGGCCCATGAGTCGTTCGAGGACGCCGAAACAGCCGCCCTGATGAACAAGCATTTCGTGAACATCAAGGTGGACCGCGAGGAACGGCCGGACGTTGACGCTGTCTACATGACCGCGACGCAGGCCATGACCGGCCAGGGCGGCTGGCCGATGACGTGCTTCCTCACGCCGGCCGGTGAACCGTTCCACTGTGGCACCTACTATCCGCCGACGCCTCGCGGTGGGATGCCGTCGTTCAAGCAGCTGCTGGCGGCCGTGGTGGAGGCGTGGACCGAGCGTTCCGACGAGGTCCGTACCGCCGCCGGCAAGCTGGTAGCGTCGCTCGCCACGCACTCGTCGCCGCTGCCGCAGTCCACTGTGGATCTGGATGGCGCGGTCACGTCCCTGCTCGGCGACTTCGACCGTCGGCACGGCGGCTTCGGTGGGGCGCCGAAGTTCCCGCCGTCGATGGTCCTGGAGTTCCTGATCCGCCACCACGAACGGACCGGCTCGGTCGAGGCATTGTCTATTGTGGAGGCAACGGCCGAGGCGATGGCCGGCGGCGGGATCTACGACCAGCTCGCCGGCGGCTTCGCCCGGTACAGCGTCGACGCCGGATGGGTCGTGCCGCATTTCGAGAAGATGTTGTACGACAACGCTTTGCTGCTTGGCGTGTACACGCATCTGGCCAGGGTGACCGCGGCGCCGACGGTATCGCGGGTCGCCCGCGAGACAGCCGAGTTCCTGGTGCGCGATCTGGGTACGGCCGAGGGCGGGTTCGCCTCCGCCCTGGACGCGGACACCGAAGGCGTGGAAGGGCTGACCTACGTGTGGAAGCCCCAGCAACTCGTCGACGTGCTGGGCAAGGAGGACGGTGCCTGGGCGAACACACTGTTCGGCGTGACCGACGAGGGCACGTTCGAATACGGCACGTCCACCCTGCGCCTGCTGGCCGAACCGTCGGACTTCAGCCGGTACGAGCAGGTACGGGCGCGGTTGTGGGCCTTCCGCACGCAGCGGCCGCAGCCCGCGCGGGACGACAAGGTCGTGGCGGCGTGGAACGGGTTGGCCATCGAGGCGTTGGCGCAGGCCGGACGCGTCTTCGAGGAGCCGTCGTGGATCGCCGCGGCCATCCGGGCCGCGGTGTTGCTGATCGACGTGCACATGGTCGACGGACGGCTGCGCCGGACCTCGCGGGACGGCACGGTCGGGCCTTCGTTCGGTGTCCTGGAGGACTACTCATGCGTGGCCGCTGGACTGCTGGCGCTGTATCAGGCGTCTGGTGAGGCGCGTTGGCTTTCCGAGGCCGTGTCGTTGCTCGACCTGGCCCTGGCCCGGTTCGCCGACCCGGCCACCCCAGGCGCCTATTTCGACACCGCGGACGACGCCGAGGCCCTGGTCCACCGGCCGTCCGACCCGGGTGACAACGCGACCCCGTCCGGCGCGTCGGCCTTGGCGTCCGCGCTGCTCACGGCGTCCTTGTTGGTCGGCGCCGACCGCGCCGGTGCTTACCGACAGGCCGCTGAGGAGGCTGTGGCGCGCGCGGGCGTGCTGGCGAGCAGGGCGCCGCGCTTCGCCGGTCACTGGCTGTCCGTGGCCTCCGCGCTCGCTCTGGGCCCGGTGCAGGTGGCCGTCTCGGGGTCGTCGCCCGCCCTGGTCGACGCGGCCGTGGCGAACGTGCATGGGGGCGCGGTCGTCGTGTCCGGCGCCCCCGACTCGTCGCCGCTGCTCGCCGACCGGCCGCTCGTGGACGGCCGGCCCGCCGCGTACGTGTGTCGTGGGTACGTGTGCGATCGGCCGGTGACCACGGTCGACGACCTGGTCACGGCGCTTAGCCGAGAGTGAACACGCGAGCATTGCACGTTCTACAGGCGTAGCTTGAGTAGTGATGTAATGATGTAATCAAGCGACGGAGAACGTGATGTTGGGAGTGGGTCACATGGGACGCGGAGGCTGGCAAGGCGCACGCGGTCGTGGACGAGGCGGCTGGCAGCAGGCGGACCTGCCGTCCGCGGACGACGCGGGCGCCTGGCTCACCGGCCGCCTGCCCGACGGCTGGTTCACCGAGCCGCCGACGGTGTCGGTGGACCGCGAGGAGATCATCATCGTCGGCGAGCTGCCGCCCCTCGAGGGCGAGTTCGAGGACGACGCGGCCCGCGCGGCGGCCGAGTCCGGCCGGATCAGCCGCTGGCGCGAGGACACCAGGGACGAGCGGATCGAGATCGCCCGGCAGGCCGAGCACCGCTACGCCCGTAAGGTCGCGTGGGGCGCCAAGCTCGGCTCGACCGAGGAACTGTTCACCACGATCTCCGCGCCGGTGATGACGCGCCTGCGTCAGCCGGAGCGGCTGATCCTGGACACCCTGGTCGACGCGGGTGTCGCGCGGTCGCGGTCGGAAGCCCTCGCCTGGGCCGTCCGCCTGGTCGGCGAGCACGCCGACACCTGGCTCGGTGAGCTCCGCGAAGCGATGTCCAAAGTGGACGACCTGCGGGCGAAAGGCCCTGAGCTGTGAGAAAAGGGGTGGGCGCGCCCCCCGATGCGCGCCCACCCCGCCCGGCCTAGGTCAAGGTGAAGGCCGGGTCGGTCAGCAGGGCGATGAGCTGCTGTTCGTTGAGCGGGAACGGCCGTACGCCGGGCTGAACCGAGCCGGTCGAGGTGGCGGCGAAGTTGGTTTGAATGATGTTGACCGAAGTGCCGTCCCGCCGGTAGTGAACGGCGGTCTGATCACCCGGCCGCCTGCCGTCGGTCTTGCCTGTCCTGATGATCACCAAGCTGCCGTCCGGCTGCGGGCGACGCACACACCCGTCGAAGCACTCGTCGTCCGGCAACCGCACCAGATACTTGCTGGAATACCCGCCGTTGACGGTCAGATTGAACGAGGCAGAGCCGTTGGCGTCCTGGAACCGTTTGGTCAAGGTCATCGAGTCCAGTTGCGTGTACTGCTGCCCGCTGGCGTTCTGGACGTCGGTCGCACCAGGCACGACGGACGGGAACACAGCGTCCATGTGACCGTTGATCCTCGCTACTTGCGCGGTCTCGTCGAAGGGCGGTTGTGCGGTCGGCGATGGTGTCCACGGCACAGTCGTGGGGGGTGTGTTCGCCTCGGTCACCGGGACCGCGGTGGCACCGCCGCCGCGGAACACGGCAATGGCCGCCGCGGTCACCACGACCACCACAGCCGCTCCACCTAGCGCGATGAAAGTGGCGCGCCGAGTGCGCTGCAGCTTGGCCGCGCGCGTGACAACCTCGTCGGGGTCGAAACCCAGGTCGGGTTCCACCAGAGTGAGGCTGCGCAGCCCCGATTCGATCTCATGGTCGTTCATGTCTGGTTGCTCCTGTCGGTCAGGTCCAGCCGGTCCACGATCTGACGCAAGGTGGTCAGACCACGGGAGGTCTGGCTTTTGACGGTTCCTTCGGAGCAGCGCATGGCGGCGGCGACCTCGGCGATCGAGAGGTCATCGCAGTAGCGCATGACGACTGCGGCGCGTTGTTTCGACGGTAGCTTGGCGAGCGCGTCCACCAGGATGTCCGAGATGCCAGGGATCCGGTCGACATGCTCGGTCTCGGGCACGATCCCGTCCCGGTTCTCCCGCCTGCGCCACGGCCGCCGTCTCTCGTCCAACCAACACCGGAGCAGAACCCGCCGCATGTAGTTGTCGAAGCCCGCGCTGTCCTTCACCCGGGGCCACGCCCGGTAGAGCTTGAACAACGCGGTCTGGACCAGATCCTCAGCCAGGTGCCAGTCCCCACACAGCAGGTACGCGGTTCGGCGCATGGACAGCGTCCGGGCGCGGGCGAAGTCCCGGAATCCTGTGTCGTCCTCAGCCTTCATTCGGCCTCCTCGCCTTGTCCCGTCATTACCTACGGACGGCGATCCGGCCGAAGTTGCCTCATCCGAGCAGAACCTTCACTCCCGAGCCCCATCCCGCACCGGTCGAAGAACCACCCACCCACATCGACCTGCAAGCCGGCTGAGACACGCGGTGCGCCTTATGTCACCCGTTGGGGCGGTTCAACCGGGTGCGTGTGCGGTAAGAAACAGCTATGGGCGGCAAGCGGTTCGTGGCGCCACTGGCGGTGGGTATCGTCGCCGTGGTCGCGTTCGCAACAATGCATGGCACGGCGGAGCGGACCTACCCACCTGCATCGGGACCAACACCACCGTCAAGGTTCACGTGCAGCTGGCCATCGTCGATGTCGAGCCTGTCCGGAACGGTATCGGCGGGCCGCACGTGGTCTGGCTGCGTTGCCTCGCCTGATCCAGAAGGGTGAAACCCCAGCTAGGGGTACATGGCCAGCCAGATCGCGATGTAGTGGCAGATCGCGGCCAGGATGGTCGCCGCGTGGAAGAACTCGTGGTGCCCGAAGTGGCCGGGCCAGGGGTTGGGCCACTTTGTGGCGTAGAAGACCGCGCCGACCGTGTAGAACAGGCCGCCGGCCAGGATCAGGACCAGGGCTGCCGCGCCGGCGTGCGAGAGCAGGTCCGGCAGCACGAAGATGGCCACCCAGCCCAGTGCGATGTAGATCGGGGTGCCGAGCCAGCGGGGGGCGTGCGGCCAGATGAGTTTCAGTGCCGTGCCCGCCAGGGCGCCGCCCCAGACCACCGAGAGGACGACCATGCCGGTGGCGTGGGGCATCGCCAGTAGGCAGAAGGGGGTGTACGTGCCCGCGATGAACACGAAGATCATCGAGTGGTCCAGGCGTTTCATCCATGCCCGGCGCCGCTCGGTTTCCCACCAGGTCCGGTGGTAGACCGCGCTCACGCCGAACAGGCCGAGCACCGTGGCACCGTAAATCGAGGTCGCGAGGGCCGCCGTTCCGGACACCGTCGACGCCGCCAGCGAGATGAGTACGGCGCCGGTGGCGATCGAGACGAAGAAGGACCAGAAGTGAAGCTTCCCCCGCATGCTCGGTTTGTCGGCAGGTGTGGGCCGTTCGAGTGTCGCTGCGGTCACGCTGTGAGGCTACGGGACCGTAAGTTGGCTTTGTAGACCGCCGGGCGGAGTCCACAGGGTCTTCACAGGTTCGAAACGTTTTTGTTCCCGGTGGGCTCAGTCGATGCCGGCCAACCGCCCGGATGTGGGTACGCTGTTCGGACGTGGCTCGCAGTTGGATTCGCAAACGCGGCGCGGACGTGGTCTACGGACTCTACGAGCGCCGGCTGTCCTGGCAGGTCAAGGGCCTGCCGCGGCCGCGGCATGTGGGGGTCATGCTGGACGGCAACCGCCGGTGGGCACGTGAGGCCGGCTTCACCGACGTCGCCGACGGGCACCGGGTGGGTGGTCGTCGGATCCATGACCTGTTGCAGTGGTGCGCCGAGTCGGGGGTGGAGGTCGTCACGCTGTGGCTGCTGTCCACGGACAACGTCAATCGGCCCGAGTCGGAGCTGGTCCCGCTGTTGGAGATCATCGGCGACGTCGTGGACGAATTGGCCGAACCCGGCCTGCCATGGCAGCTGAAGATCCTCGGCGCGCTCGACGTCTTACCGCAGGAGACCTCTGACCGGCTCAGTGCCGCGGCTGCGCGCACGAAAGGCCGGACGGGGCTGCAGGTCAACGCCGCGGTGGGGTACGGCGGCAGGCGCGAGATCGCCGACGCCGTGCGCAAGCTCCTGCTCCAGCACGCCGAGGTCGGCACCACGATCGAGGAACTGGCCGAGGTGCTGAGCGTCGACCACATCGCCGAGCACCTGTACACCTCCGGGCAACCCGACCCGGACCTGGTCATCCGCACGTCCGGGGAGCAGCGGATGTCCGGGTTCCTGCTGTGGCAGTCGGCGTACTCGGAGATCTGGTTCTGTGAGGCCTACTGGCCGGACTTCCGACGTACCGACTTCCTGCGGGCGCTGCGGGACTTCGCCATCCGCCACCGCCGGTTCGGTTCCTGACCCGGATCGACGGCAAAGCGCCGGGAACCAGTGGTTCCCGGCGCTCCGACACCTGTCGGGTGTCAGTGCTCGTTCTGGCTCCCGATGCCGCCGCTGGCGCAGTTGTTGACGATCGAGGGGGACAGGATCGGCACCGCCGCGCCCAGCACGCCCACGTTGTTGCCGCACACACCGGCGATCACGTTGAGGTTGATGTTCTTGGCGATGTCGATGTCGTTCAGGTTCACGAGGCCGACCTGGCCGTTGTGCGCGTCGTTGATGCTACGGACGTGGTGGCTCTGACCGGCGAAAGCCGGCCCACCGAGCATCAACAGTCCCGCCGCCGCGGCGGCAATCACACCAGCCTTCTTCAACACTTCAGCACACTCCTCGAGTCGGGGGGATTGTGGAGACGGTGGGAATCCCGTTGCTCCTATGCGCAGAGAACCTACTCTGTAGGTGGCCGGCCACCTGCCCGAATTCCCCGATCGTGTGACCCGGTCGGCGGCAGAATTCCCCATTCCGGTGATATTCACGCCGATCGGCGTGTCGGTGGTTTCGTTCTGTCACGGGGTACGAAAAACGCGAGGGGTACCGGCGAACCGGACACCCCTCGCGCTGGCTTGACCAGGAAGGACCAGGTCAGTCTTCGTTGTCGCTCATGATGCCACCGGAGGCGCAGTTGCCGGTGATGGACGGCGACAGGATCGGCACCGCCGCGCCCAGGACGCCCACGTTGTTCCCACACGCACCGACGACGGCGTTGAGGTTGATGTTCTTGATGATGTCGATGTCGTTCAGGTTCACCAGACCGACCTGGCCGTTCGCGGCGTTGTTGATGCCGTGCGCGTGGCCGTAGTTGTGGTGGCCATCGCCCATGCCGTCATTGCCACCGGCGAAAGCCGGTCCGCCGAGCATCAGCAGTCCGGCCGCGGCGGCGGCGATCACACCAGCCTTCTTCAACACTTTCTCCACACTCCTGAACTCGGGGATATGTCGAGAACCAGCGAGGATTCCCGGTAGTTCTCCGGGGCCGAAACTACTCGAATCCGCGGCATCTCACCGGGCGGATCCACGATTGTGTGATGCCTTGATGGCGAACACCAACTGATCCGGTGGTCTTTGTTTTTCCCGAATTCGTCGGCGAGTCGCCTTGTCCTCGTCGTCGTCGCTGCTACGCAGGGCAATGGTCGGTGACCCGGCGACCACGGTCGGCGCTATCGGTCCAGGTGATCAACTACGCGCTGTGATCAACATCCCCCGCAAGGAGGATGTTGAACGGGTGAACCGAAGTCGGCGTCACATCCCGGACTACCGCTCTGAACTGGGCGTTTGTCCCTCCGGTTCGGACCTTCGGATGAGTCCGGCGCGTGTCGGACCGGTGACGACTTGGCGAATCACCTGTGTGGCAGCCTGCGAAGCGCGCCCGAACGCAGGTAACTTCCGAAGTGACGGGCCGTGCGCATGCGACCCGTCCCGGGAGGCCCTGGTCGTGGCATTGATGAGCGCGAAGGGGTCGGTACCCGGCCCTTGTCGGTGGCCCGTCTAGCTGGGCGAACCACCGAGCCAGGGGCCAGTACCGGCCCATCGAGGAAAGCGGACGCGGTGCCGCGTTCGCCAGGGAGTTGCCGTGACCGCACCGCGTTCGGCCAGGCGTTCCACCGCCGGCCAAGGTTCTTCCCGCAGTTCCTCCCGCGGCGCCTCGCGTCGTACCACCCCCACCCGGCACACCTACGTGCTCGACACCTCCGTGCTGCTCTCCGACCCCTGGGCGATGACCAGGTTCGCCGAGCACAGCGTGGTGCTCCCGCTCGTGGTGATCAGTGAACTGGAGGGAAAGCGACACCACCCCGAACTGGGCTGGTTCGCCCGCACCGCCCTGCGCATGCTGGACGATCTGCGGCTGCGGCACGGCAGGCTCGACACGCCGGTCCCGATCGGGGACAGCGGCGGCACACTGCACGTGGAGCTCAACCACCAGGACCCGGCGGTGCTCCCCGCCGGGTTCCGGACCGACTCGAACGACGCGCGGATCCTGGCGTGCGCGCTGAACATCGCCGCCGAGGACACCGCGAGCGTGATCACCCTCGTCACCAAGGACATCCCACTCCGGGTGAAGGCCGCGGCCGTCGGCCTCAACGCGGACGAGTACCGCGCCCAGGAGGTCATCCCGTCCGGCTGGACCGGCATGACCGATGTTGAGGTGTCCCAGGACGCGGTGGACGCGCTGTACGCCGAGAACGTGGTCGACCTGGTCGACTTCGGCGTGGACGCGGCCGCCGAGATGCCCTGCAACACGGGCCTGCGGCTGCTGGCGGGCACGTCCAGCGCGCTGGGTCGGGTCACTCAGGACAAGCAGGTCCGCCTGGTCCGCGGCGACCGTGAGGTCTTCGGGCTGCACGGCCGGTCAGCGGAGCAACGGATCGCCCTCGACCTGCTGATGGACCCGGATGTCGGGATCGTCTCCCTGGGCGGCCGGGCCGGCACCGGCAAGTCCGCGCTGGCGCTGTGCGCCGGGCTGGAGTCCGTGATGGAACGCGGCCTGCACCGCAAGGTGGTCGTGTTCCGGCCGGTGTACGCGGTCGGCGGCCAGGAACTGGGCTACCTGCCCGGTTCGGAGAGCGAGAAGATGCAGCCCTGGGCGCAGGCCGTGTTCGACACGCTCGGCGCGCTGGTGAGCCCACCGGTGATCGAGGAGGTCCTTGACCGCGGCATGCTGGAAGTGCTGCCGCTGACACACATCCGCGGACGTTCGCTGCACGACTCGTTCGTGATCGTGGACGAGGCCCAGTCCTTGGAACGCAACGTGCTGCTCACCGTGCTGTCCCGGCTCGGCACCGGCTCACGCGTGGTGCTCACGCACGACGTCGCCCAACGCGACAACCTGCGTGTCGGCCGGCACGACGGTGTCGCCGCGGTCATCGAGAAACTGAAAGGGCACCCGCTCTTCGCGCACGTCACGCTGACGCGGTCGGAGCGTTCCCCGATCGCCGCCCTCGTCACCGAGATGCTGGAGGACTACCCCGGCTGACCGTTCGGCCGCCCGGAAGGTCGTTGCGACGCACCTGGCCCGGCCAGCACGGTGTCCCCCCGGCTTGTGTCCAAGGGGGGACACCGCGCCGTCCGGCCGGGCCAGGTCACGTCCCGGTCAGGTCACACCTGTTCGCCCGTTCGGACGGCACTTCCGGTCATTGCGGGCCAGTTGGTTTCTTACGCACGATGTCGCCAAAGGACACGGGGATTGGGGACATCATGCGCAGGACGCTGCTCGGCGTCACCGGGTTGGTCGCGGCTGTTCTGCTGACGGCGTGTGGCAGTTCAGGAACTTCGCCCGGCGCGTCCGGGCCGGCGGCCACCGACACCGGCAGTGCCGACTCCGCCGAGGGACCGACCACATTGGTCCGGTTCGTGGTGGTGCAGACCACCGACGGCAAGCCGGTCGACATCGTCAACCTCGGTGACCCGAAGAAGAAGTACGTGACCGGGTTGAAGCCCGGTGATGTCAGCGACTACGTCAAGGTTCCCGTCGCGATCGCCCAGATGGACTCCGGCGGCAAGCTGCTGGCGGCGTCGTTGCCGGGAGTCGACACGGCCAGCCCGCGCAACACCATGGTGGTCGGCCAGGGCCTGGACGGTCCGCGTGGCGAGTGGTTCCGGGAGAAGAACGGCAGGATCGACACGTATCAGGCCGTCCCACCGGGCAAGGCGGTCCTGGTGAGCAGCGGGTACGGGTTCGGCAAGGGCAGCCCGGCCAAGGGAATCACCCTGGGCACGGGCGGGAAGTGCGTCAACGACGTCGGCCCGTCGAACGGCGGTACCGGCGGCACCGAAGGGTCGGGCGCCATTCCCACGTGGTCCGTCGCGGACCCGGGCTCGCTGGACCTGACCTGGTACAGCGACCCGGAGTGCAAGAAGGCCGTGACCACAGGTCTGAAGGCCAAGGTCGACGCCGACCATTTCGCGTACGTGCTGCCGATGTTGGTCGACGCCACGCATTTCCGGACCGTGTTCGTCCCGGTCAACGCCAACGGCTCAGGTAAGGACGGCGTGGTCGTGGGCGAGGTCGGCCCGGCGTACGCCGCCCCCGACAGCGGCGGCTCCCAATCCTCCACTTCGGACACCAAGTCGAGCAGCCCCGACTCGTCGGAGCAGGACGACACCAGCACCGAGGAAACGCCGTCGAACTAGGACCGAACTCGCCCACGACATCGCGGCGAAATCCACCGCCCCAGCGGCGATCCCGACCACCCTGGCAGACCTCGCTGCCTGGCGGACCCCGCTGCCTGGCGATCCCGATCCAGCTGGCAATCCTGATCCACCTGGCGATCCACGCCCACATCGGCGTTTCCGCCCGCCCGTCGATCCGCATCTCCAGTGATCCCGACCGCTCTGGCGATCCGCACCTCGGTCGATCCCGACCGCTCCGGCGAATCCGCCGCCCAGTCAATCCCACCACCGTGTGAATCCACTGCCTTGGCGAACCCCGCTCCCGTAATCTTGACCGCCCTCCGCCCTCCGCCCTCCGCCCTCCGCCCTCCGCCCTCCGCCCTCCCCAGCGATCCCCATCTGCCCGGCGATCCCGCCCACTCCGGTGATCCGCGACCACGCCATCGCGATGGTCACAGCCCCCAGGTCAGCCACTGTTTTCCCGTTTTTGTCGGTGGTCGGGTGCACTATGTCCCCATGCTGCTCTCAGACGTTGTCACCACCTCGGCCGCGGTCGCCGCGACGCGGTCGAGGCTGGCCAAGGTCCGGGCACTGGCCGGCCTGATCGCCCAGGCCGGCCCGGGTGAGATCGAGCCCGCCGTCGCGTTCCTGTCCGGCGCCCCGCGCCAAGGCCGGACAGGTACCGGGTACCGGACCTTGTGGGACTTGAAGATCTCGCCGGCGGCAGAGCCGTCCCTCACGGTCGAACAGACCGACGGCGTCCTGGAGGAACTGTCCACAACGGGCGGGAAGGGCTCGGCGCAGCGACGGGTGGAGCTGCTGACCGGGCTGTTCGGCGCGGCGACCGCGGCGGAGCAGGAGTTCCTCATCAGGTTGTTGACGGGGGAGTTGCGGCAGGGCGCCCTGGAGGGCGTGATGCTGGACGCGATCGCCGCGGCGGCCGAAGTGCCGGCTGAGCCGGTGCGGCGCGCGTTCATGCTCTCCGGACGCCTGCCCGTCACGGCCGTGGCAGCGCTCTCGGGCGGGGAAGCGGCGTTGGGCGAGTTCCGGTTGGAGGTCGGCCGTCCGGTCCGGCCGATGCTGGCCTCGCCCGCGCCGTCCCTGCCGGAGGCGTTGACCGAACTGGGATCGTGTGCCGTCGAGTACAAAATGGACGGTGCGCGGATCCAGGTGCACAAACAGGGCGACAGTGTGCGGATCTTCACCCGGACGCTGCGTGAGATCACCAAGAGTGTGCCCGAGCTCGTTGAGCTTGTCCGCGGCCTGCCCTGCGGTTCGGTCGTGCTCGACGGTGAGACCCTCGCCCTGACCGACGACGGGAAACCACGGCCGTTCCAGGAGACCATGAGCCGGTTCGGCGCGACCAGCGAGCGGGAACTGTTGCTGCGGCCGTATTTCTTCGACTGTCTGCACCTGGACGGCGTCGACCTGTTGGACACGTCGTTGGGCGAGCGGCACGCCGCGCTGCTGAAAGCCGTGGGGGAGCACGTGATCCCCGGCGCGGTGGCGCCTTCGGCCGACGAGGCTGAGCGAATCCTCGCGGACTCGCTTGAAGCCGGGCACGAAGGCGTGATGGTGAAGGCGCTCGACTCCGTCTACGCGGCCGGGCGGAGAGGCAAAGCGTGGCAGAAGGTGAAACCCGAGCACACGCTCGACTTGGTCGTGCTGGCCGCGGAGTGGGGCCATGGCCGGCGCACCGGGTACCTGTCGAACCTTCATCTCGGCGCCCGCGACCCGGACGGCGGTCCGCCGATCATGGTCGGCAAGACGTTCAAGGGCATGACCGACGAGTTGCTCGCCTGGCAGACCCAGGAGCTGCAGCGGATCGAGTCACACCGGGACAGCTGGGTGGTGTTCGTCCGCCCGGAGTTCGTCGTGGAGATCGAACTCGACGGCGCCCAGGTCAGTCCCAGATACCCAGGGGGCGTCGCGTTGCGTTTCGCCCGGGTCCTGCGTTACCGCCCGGACAAGGACCCGGCCGAAGCCGACACCATCGACGCCGTCCGAGCCCTGCTACCAGGAAAGGGGGCTGCCGACGCGCCGGAAAAACACAACTGAAAAGTGCGCGCGCCGGTTACGGTGCCCCGGTGATGGGCAAGCTGCAGTGCGTGGTCCTGGACTGTCCGGATGTGATGGAACTCGCGCGGTTCTATCAGGTGCTTCTGGGCGGTGAGGTCAACCGGCCGGACCCGAGGTGGTCCACCGGCCGAGGGTGGGCGACGTTACACACCGAGACGGGTGTCCTCTGCTTCCAACGGGCGAAGGACTACCAGGCCCCGCAGTGGCCGGACCCTGCGTATCCGCAGCAGTTCCACCTGGACATCGAGGTTCCGGACCTGGCCGAGGCTCGCGAGCGGGTCGAGGCCATGGGTGGGACGTTGCTGCGGAAGGCCGGGTGGCTGGTCATGGCCGACCCGGCGGGACACCCGTTCTGCTTGCTGCGGTCGTAGGCTGGCAGGCGTGGAGTTCCTGAACGGGGTGAGGCCGGGGTACGACCTGACCTACGACGACGTGTTCCTGGTGCCCAACCGGTCGGCGGTGGCGTCCCGGTTCGACGTGGACCTGTCCACTTCGGACGGCACGGGCGCGACGATCCCGATCGTGGTGGCCAACATGACCGCGGTCGCTGGGCGGCGGATGGCCGAGACGGTCGCGCGTCGTGGCGGACTGGTCGTGCTGCCCCAGGACGTCGATCCGCGCGCGGTGGCCGAGATCGTGTCGTGGGTGAAGTCGCGGCACCCGATCTGGGACACGCCGCTGGTGCTGACCGGCGAGGACTCGGTCGCGGACGCGCTGAACCTGCTGCCGAAGCGGTCGCACGGAGCGGTGGTCGTGGTCGACGGGGACGGTCGTCCGGTCGGCGTGGTCGACGAGTACGCCTGTGCCGGAGTGGACCGGTTCACCCGGATCAGGGACGTGGCCGACCCGGACGTGCCCACGTTTCCGCTGGACACCGCGCCACGCAAGGTGTTCGAGCAGCTCCACGGGCGCACCGCGCGAATCGCCGTCGGCGTGGACGCCGAGGGGCGGCTGGCGGGCGTGCTCACCGAGTTGGGTGCGTTGCGGGCCGAGCTGTACACGCCAGCGGTGGACGCGGCGGGTCAACTGAGCGTCGCGACCGCGATCGGGGTGAACGGCGACGTGGCCGCGCGGGCTCGTGAGCTGCTCGCTGCCGGGGTGGACGCGCTCGTCGTGGACACCGCGCACGGGCATCAGGACAAGATGCTGTCCGCGCTGCAGTCGGTGCGCGCGCTGGAACCTGGTGTGCCGCTGGTGGCTGGCAACGTCGTCACCGCCGAAGGTGTCCGTGACCTGGTCGACGCGGGTGCGGACGTGCTCAAGGTCGGTGTCGGGCCGGGCGCGATGTGCACGACGCGGATGATGACCGGGGTCGGCCGGCCGCAGTTCTCGGCTGTGCTGGAGTGCGCCGAGCAGGCTCGTGCGCTGGGCAAACACGTGTGGGCGGACGGCGGCGTCCGGTATCCCCGCGACGTGGCGCTGGCGCTCGCCGCCGGGGCGGCCAGCGTGATGGTCGGGTCGTGGTTCGCCGGCACTTACGAGTCGCCCGGGGACCTGCGGCACGACGAGTCGGGCCAGCCGTACAAGGAGTCGTTCGGCATGGCGTCGAAACGGGCTGTGTCCGCGCGTACCCGCACGGACAACGCGTTCGACCGCGCCCGGAAGGCCCTGTTCGAGGAGGGGATCTCGACCTCGCGGATGCGCCTCGATCCGATGCGTCCCGGTGTGGAGGACCTGCTCGACGGCATCTGCTCGGGTGTGCGGTCGGCGTGCACCTACGCGGGCGCTGGTTCGCTTGAGGAGTTCCACGCGCGGGCTGTCGTGGGCATCCAGTCAGTTGCCGGCTTCGCTGAGGGCAGGCCGCTCCCCGGCGGTTGGTGAGTCGACGGGCCCACGCAGCAAGTGCCGGCCCAGGGCAACACAGGCGGCGAACGCGACGAGACCGCTGACACCGAGCCAGCCGAGCGCGGTGTACGCGTGGACGCCGAGCCAGGACCCCACGGTCCCGCCCACGAACGAGCACGTCATGTACGCCGTGTTGACCCGGCTGCGGGCGTCTGGTCGTAGGGCGAAGATCCGTGCCTGGTTGGCGACCTGGCCCGACTGGACAGCTGTGTCCAGCAGGAGCAGCCCGAAGGCCAGCACAACGAGGCCGACCACACCGCCGATCACACCGAAGGCCAGGATCCCGGCAGCGGCGACGGCGGCGACGATGCACATGAGGTTCATTGGATCCGAGCCGCGCCGGTCGATCCACCGCCCGGCGATCGGCGTGATGAACACACTCGCCGCGCCCACCAACGCCAGCAGGCCGACCGTGCGCGCGGTCAGGTTGTACGTCGGCCCGCTGATCAGCAGGGACAGGCTTGTCCACGCGGCGCTGAAGCCGCCGAACAACGTCGCCTGGTACAGCCCGGACCGGCGAAGGTCACGTTCGGCCCAGAACAGCTTGACGGACGCGCCGAGCAAGGCCGGATAACTCTGCTTCGACGAGGGCGTGGTCCTGGGCACGACAAACGCCAGCAGGACGGCCAACAGCAGGGCCAAACCGGCCGCGATCATGTACGGCGCGCGCCACCCAAGCCACTCACCGACCGTGCCGCCAAAGGCGCGGGCCAGCAGGATCCCGCCCAGCAGTCCGCCCAGCAGGGTTCCGGTGACCGCACCGCGACGCCGCGGATCCACCAAGCCCACGGTCATCGGGATGATGATCTGCGGCACGATCGTGGTCAGCCCGACCGCGACGCTCGCGACAGTCAGCACAGCCAGCGTCGGTGCGAAGCTCGCGGCCAACAAACCTAGGCCGGTGAGCGTCAGCAGGGTGAGGATCAGTGGCCGGTTCGCCAGCCGGTCGCCCAGCGGGACCAGCAGGAAAACGCCGCCCGCATACCCAAGCTGGGCCGCGGTCGCCACCAACGCGGCGGAGTCCGTCGACACGTGCAAGTCGCTGGCGATGAGCGGGCTGATGGCCTGCGGGAAGTAAATGTTGGCCACTGCGACGCCACAAGCGAGCGCCAGGAGCAGGAGCGGCTGACCACTGGCCGTGGGCCCGGGCAGCCCACGTTCGACTCGGTCGGCAACCGGACGGGTGTGGCGGGCACTCCGGCGCCGACCACGCCCCGCATCGGGCATTGAATCGCGGGCCGGGTGCTGCGGCGTCGTGTCGGACACCACACTGCGGGCCGGATGTTGCGGTGCAGCTCTGGGCGTTCGGCCTTGGACCGGGTGCTGCGGCGTCAGGTCGGGCATCGCATCGCTGGGCGGGTCAGGTGGTGTCGTGCTGGGCGTCATATTGCTGGGTGGGTCAGGTGGTGTCGTGTCGGGCGTCGTATTGCTGGCTGGGCGTTGTGGCGTTGAGTCGGGCATTGCATCGCTGGGTGGGTGTTGTGGTGTCGCCTCACCCGCCGCGCCGCCGGCCGGGTACTGCGCTGTCCCGCGTCGGCGTATCTGCCTGGCACCTCTTCGCATTCCGGGCGTCCGCCTCTCCTTCCGAACGAACTAACTGGTTCGAAAATAGCCTGAGCAGTGCCGCGCGTCAAACGAACTGGTTCGTTACCCTGGTCGGCATGCCGTACGACTCGAACGCCACCAAAGAGCGGATCCTGGCGGCGGCCACCACGGAGTTCGCCGAGTTTGGCGTGGCCGGCGCCCGCATCGACCGGATCGCGGCGAACGCCGAGGCCAACAAGCGAGCCATCTACGACTACTTCGGCGACAAGGACGCTCTGTTCGCGGCCGTCCTGGAACGTCAGATGGTTCAGTGCGCCGAGGTCGTGCCGGTCAACGGTGGCGACATGGCCGACTATGCCCGCCGGCTGATGGACTACCACGCCGCTCACCCTGAGGCGTTGCGGCTCCTGCTGTGGGAGGCTCTGGAGTTCCGGGGCGAGCAGGTTCCGGCCGAGGAGACCCGCCGGGCCAAGTACGGCAAGCGGGTGGCGGCCATCGGCGAAACCGGCGGTATCGACCCGCGGGTGCTCATGTTCTTCACCCTGGGCCTGGTGAACTGGGGCTCAGCCGTGCCGCAGCTCCGCCGGATGATCCTGGGCGACGACCACGCCGCGAACAGCCTCCAGGACGCCGTGGCGGCGGCGGTCCGGGTGTTGCAACACGTCCGGATCACCCCGGGTTGATCGCGGTGGGCAGCGCCATGGGCGAGCGTGAGCCGAGGTCCGCAGGTTCCGGTGCGCAGGCGAGTGTCCGACTTTGGTCGGATACCAGGCGGTACCTGAGACGAATGGTCGTGGTCCTCAGGTCGCGGCATAGTGAGAAGTGTGAGTCAAGCGATCGCCCCCAAGCTGCAGTTGCGCATGCGTCAGCCGGCCAACCAGGTGCATCCGAAGGCCGTGTTCTGGTGGACGTTGCACGGGGTCATCTTCTGGGGTGTGCTGGTGGTCGGTCTCGCGGTGGGCCGGTACTTCGCCGACAGTCCGGTGTGGATGACGTGGGTTCTGGTCGGGCTGGTCGTGGTGGCGTTGGTCGACATTCTCGTTGAGCCGAGGCTGCAGTACCGGCTGCATCGGTGGGAGGTCACCGACCAGGCGGTGTACGTGCAGTCCGGGGTGCTCGTGCGGGAGTGGCGCGTCGCTCCGTTGTCGCGGGTGCAGACTGTGGACAGTGCGCGGGGGCCGCTGCAACAGTCGTTGGGGTTGGCGACCGTGACGGTCACCACTGCGTCGGCGTCCGGTCCGCTGAAGATCAAGGGGCTCGGTCATCAGGAGGCGGCCGAGTTGGTCGATCGGCTGACCGCGATCACCGAGGCCACGCCCGGGGACGCCACATGAGCGAGGTGTACGAGGCCGCGCCGCCGCTCGCGGAGATCACCGAGGACTGGCAGCGGCTGGATCGCCGGACGATCTTCGTGGCGCCGCTGATGCCGATGCTGTCGGTCCTCGGCGCGGTCGCGTTGATCGTCGTGGTGCGTGGCTGGGCGAAGGTGAGTTTCTGGGAACCGGCGATCACCGGGGGTATCGCCGTGGCCCTGTTCATCCACAGCGCATGGCGGTGGAAGACGACGAGATACCGCGTCACTGACACGCATGTCGAGATGCACAGTGGTGTGGTGACGCGCAAACGTCGCTCGGTGACCAGGGACCGGGTGCGCGCGGTCGACATCTCGGCGAACGTCTTCCACCGCGTGTTCGGGATATCTGTGGTCACCGTCGGCACCGGGCGGCACGTCAGTGACGCCGGCGACGAGATCAAGCTCGACTCAGTGTCCACAGTGGAGGTCGAGCACCTCCGTCGGATGCTGATGCGCCGGACCACGAGCGGTCCGCTCGTTCAGGACGGCCGACTGACGAAGTTCACCACCGAATGGCTGCGGTACGCGCCGCTGACGGTCATCGGGTTCGTGGCGGTCCTCGTCGCGGTCGGTGGTCTCACCCAGCTCGGCCGGACTGTCGGCATCAAGCTCTGGGACACCAAGTTCTCCCACACGATCTACGACTGGTACGCACGGGAGCCGTTGCCGCTCACGATCCTGGTCACCGCCGCGATCGTGTTGGTGTTGAGCATGATCCTCTCGGTGGCGGTGTACGCGGTCATCTACTGGGGCTTCGAGCTGACCAGGCGGGACGGCGCCCTGCACGTCCAGTACGGCCTGCTCACCAAGCGTTCGGTGGCCATCGAGGAACGCCGGCTGCGGGGCGTCAAGGTGGACGAGCCGCTGCTGCTGCGCGCGGTCGGGGGCGCCAAAGTGACCGCGGTCGCGACCGGACTGGGCAAGAAGAAGGGCGAGGACGAGAAGTGGGAGGTCGACGCGAACCTCCTGCTGCCGCAAGCTCCGCACGGTGAAGCCAACCGGGTCGTCGCCGAGGTCCTGCGGGTGCGGCCCGCGCCGACCGAAGCGACCCTGGTGAAGCATCCACGGGCGGCCGCGCGACGCCTGATCATGTGGTCCACGCTCATCTTCGCCGTGCCCGCGATCGTCATGGGGGTGTTGTCCGCGGTCGATCTCACCCCGGACTGGATTTGGGAGGTACTGCTGGTCCTGGTGCCGGTCGGCGTCCTCTACGGCATCGGCGAGTACCACGGCCTCGGGCACACGCTGTCCGGTGACTTCCTGGTGTGTCGTGAGGGAGTGACGCCGCGGGTGACCGTCGCCGTGCAGCGGACGGGCATTGTCGGCTGGAAGATCCGGCAGTCTTTTTTCCAGCGGCGACTGAGGCTGATCACGGTCGGCGCGACGGTCGCTGCGGGTAGCGGCGCGTACTACGTGCGTAACGCCAACCAGGACGACGGGCTCTCGGTGGCGGATGTGGCAGTTCCTGACCTGCTGGCGCCCTTCCTGGAGAGATATTAACGTCACAGTGGTTGAACCACCTTCGTTACCTGCTCGTGTCCTTGGCGAGGCTCAGGGTGGATTTCGAGGAGTGGTGTATGCCCCTGTTCAAGAGTGCTGGCCGGCACCGGAAGCAGGCGACGATCGGCTTGGCGGCCGTGCTGGGCGTCGCTGGGATCGCCGCCGCGGCCATCGCGTTCAGCTCCGGTGACAGTCAGGCCGCGGAGGACTGCGGTGGGTTGGACACCGCCCTGCAGAACAACCTGAACTTCATCGCCGGCCAGCAGGCCAATCCGGATGCGCAGTCGGCGGCGCGGATCGCGAACCGGCAGGCTGTGGTGGATCTGATCCAGCAGCGCCGCAAAGCCGCCGGGTGCACCAAGAACGTCACAGCCGACGCCGCGGCGGCTGTGCCGACGACCTCGGGGGAGAACTGCGCCGGCCTGGACCAGGCGCTCAAGAACAACCTGAACTTCATCGCCGGCCAGCAGGCGAAACCGGATGCGCAGTCGGCGGCGCGGATCGCGAACCGGCAGGCTGTGGTGGATCTGATCCAGCAGCGCCGCAAAGCCGCCGGGTGTACGGCGGACGTCAAGGCGGACAACGGGAACGCCACACCACCCGCCGACAACTCCGGCGGTGCGAACACCGACACGAGCGCGGCCAAGCCGCCCACGAACGACGACAACGCGTCCGGCAGCGTGGTGTGTGCCGGTTCCACAGTCACGTTGTCCGGCGAAGGCGGCGCGCCGGCCGCGTCGAGCAACCAGTTCCCGGCTGGCACCAAGCTCAAGGTGACCAACCTGGACAACAACAAGTCCACCACCGTCCAGGTCACGTCCGTCTCCGGAAGCTGTGCGCTGCTGAACAACGCGGCCTTCGAACAGGTCCGTGAGCCGGGCAAGTTCCTGATCCGGCACGTGCGCATCGAGCGCGTCGGCTGAGATCCCCTTTCCCCGTCTCACGAGTGGGCCATGCTCGTGAGACGGGGATCGTGGCTGTCTAGTGTCCGGCGGCGACCACTAGATTTCCCGCACCGCCTCGCGGAATTCCGCGACCGCGGTGCGGAGACGGTCGGGGGTGAGTGTCGCGTAGCCGACTACGAGGCCGGGGAAGAGGCCGTTCGTCGCGTAGCCGGCCAGAGCCGGGGCGTTCACCCCACGGGCGGCGAGCGCCTGCGAGAGCAGGCGGTCGTCGATCCCGTCCGGGAGCCGGATCACCAGGTGCAGTCCGGCGGCGATGCCGATCGGGCGCCAGTCGGGCAGATCCTCCGCCAACGCCGCCAACAGCGCGTCCCGCCGACGTCGGTACAGCGCCCGGGTCCGGCGCAGGTGGCGGTCGTAGCCGCCGGACCGCAACAGCCAGGCCAGGGTCGCCTGCGGTATGGTCGCCGTTCCCATGTCGGAGAACCGTTTCCGGGCAACGAGGGTGGCCCGGAAACGGTCCGGCACGACCGCCCAGCCCAGGCGCAGCGCGGGTGACAGCACCTTGCTGACACTGCCCTGATAGACCACACGGGACGGCGCAAGTGCTTGCATGGCACCGAGTGCGGGCCGGTCGTAGCGGTGCTCGGCGTCGTAGTCGTCCTCGATGATCACCCCGTCCACGTCACGAGCCCACGCCAGCAACGCGTGTCGCCGGTCCGGATGTAGGACCACACCCAGCGGAAACTGGTGCGCCGAGGTCGTCAGCACGGCTCGACAGTCCGTCTTGGCCAGGTCCGACACGCGCAGGCCGCGATCGTCCACAGAGATGGAGACGGGCTTGAGTCCGTGTGCTTCAACGAGTTCACGTTCGCCGGGCAGGCAGGGATCCTCGATCGCGATCGTGCGGTGCCCAGTCATCCGGAGTTGCTCGAACATCAGCCGGAGCACCTCGGCCGCGCCGTTCGTGATCACGATCTGGTCGGCGGTCGCGGCGACCGCGCGTACTCGCCCGAGATAGCTGGCCAGTTCCGTGCGCAGGCCGGCGAACCCGGCTGGGTCGGGATAGTCGAGCGCCTCGTCCGGCAGCTCCGCCAACGCGGCCCGGGTCGCCGAGACCCATTCGGCGCGCGGAAACGCCGACAGCGCGGGCACACCGGTTCGCAGGTCGATCCGCCACGACTGCCGGCCGCTTGGTGGCGCGGGCGTGGCGTCGCCGGAGCCGACGGGCGCGACCGTCGTGCCTGAGCCGTGCCGTGCGAGCAGGTAGCCCTCAGCCACGAGCTGGGCGTACGCGGACGTGACCGTGCCACGGGCGACCTCTAGTTGGCCGGCGAGGTCGCGGCTCGACGGCAGTCGAGTGCCGGGCACCAGCCGGCCGTCCCGGATGGCGTCCCGCAGTGCCGACTCGACCGCCCGGCCACGGCGTGGTCCGGTCGGCAACAGGAGCTCTCGCAAAGTGGTCCAGTTATCGACCATGGAAGTGGAGCTTACTGCTGGACCACATATCCGGCACTCTTGATCACGTGACCAAGGCGATCTGGCTGGCGGCTGTGGCTTCGTTGCTGGTGGGCGGCTCGGTGCCGCTCACCGGGATGCTCGACGGATACCCGGTGCTGACCGGCCAGGCGATCCGCTACGCGATCGGCGCGATCGCGCTGCTCGCGTGGCAGAGGGGCAGGTTCTCGCGACCGGGACCGCGGGACCTGCCCGCTCTTACTGAGCGGACCTGGCTACCGCGACCGGCGCTGCGGGACCTGCCTGGGTTGATAGGCATGGTCGGCGCGGGCATGCTCGGCTTCAACGCCCTGATCCTCCTGGCCCAGCGGTACGCCACGCCCGGCTTCGTCGCCGCCGTCCTTGGCGGCAGCCCGCTGGTTCTCGCGATCCTTGTACCCGCGCTGCGAGGCAAACGGCCGAATCCGCGCGCGCTCGCGGGAGCCGTGCTGGTGGTGGCCGGGGTCGCGGTGTTGACCGGCGGCGGCTCGTGGCACGGGCCAGGGCTGCTGCTCGCCTTGCTCGTGCTGGCATGCGAAGTGACCTTCACGTTGGCCGGCGCCGGTGTCGTACGGCGGATCGGCGCAGTCGCCGCGTCCACTTGGGCGTGTGTCGGTGCGGCCGTAGGCGGTTTCGCGGTCACGATCTGGAAAAGTGACTGGGCGATGCCAACTTCTCGGCAGTGGGCGGTGTTATTCGTGTTGGGCACCTTGGTCACGGCAGTGGCGTTCGTGTTCTGGTACACGGGCGTCCGGGTGCTCGGCGCTGACCGGGTCGGTGTCCTGATCGGGCTGATGCCGCTGTCCGGACTGGGGGTCGCGGTGATCGTCGGCGCACAGCCGCTGACGATCACCGCGCTCACCGGCGCGCTTGTCGTGGCCGTCGGCTGCGTTATCGGTCTGGGCGGAACGCGTAGTAGATCGCGGCCATATCCTCGTCGCCGTGTCCGAGATCCCGGGCCCGCCGCGTCACGTTCAGAATCGCTGTGATGACCGACGCGTCCACACCGGAGTCCTTGATCGCCTGCGCGATCAGGTCAGTGTCCTTTTCCAAACCGTCCAGGGCGAAGGTCGGCGCGAAGTCGCGGGCGATCATCGCGGCGCCCTTGCCCTGAGCGATCAGCGAGTCGGACGCCTGGCCGCGGATGGTGTCCAGGAACAGTCGCGGATCCACGCCGACGGCCTCGGCGAACGCGACCGTCTGCGCCACGCCGGCGAGCACACACTGCATCCACCCGTTGATGACGAGCTTGAGCTTGCTGGCCGCGCCCGGCTCGTCGGCGATCCACATCAGCCGCGAGCTGACGGCCTCGAACACCGGCGTCACCTTGTCCTTCAGCTCGGCCGGTCCGGACGCCATCACGACCAGGGTCCCGTCCTCGGCGGGCTTCTTGGTGCCCAGAACGGGCGCGTCGACGAACCGGTCGCTGAGCGCGGCCAGCCTGGCTGTGCCGGCGATGCCGACCGTACTCATCTGTGCCCACACGGTTTCCGGACCGAGCGTCACGTTCTTGATGACGGACTCGACGGAGTCCGCGTCGTGCAGCATCGTGATCACGACATCGGCGCCGTCGACCGCTTCGGCCGCGGTGTCGGTGACCGTGACCCCGTGTTCCGCCAACGGTTCCGCGCGCGCCTTCGACCGGTTCCACGCCTTGATCGGGATTCCGGCCCTGGCGATGTTCTTCGCCATGCCTGTTCCCATGATCCCGGTGCCGAGCAGGGCAACCCTCACTTCGTACCTCCACGTGCCATCCGCAGGACGTCAAGGGCTTCGTCGAGCTGTTCGAGAGTGATCCTGCCGGATTCGACGTGTCCGCGTTCGATCACCACGTCCCGGATGGTCTTGCGTTCCTTCAACGACTGCTTGGCGATCGACGCAGCTTCCTCGTAGCCGATGTACTTGTTCAGCGGCGTCACGATCGATGGCGACGACTCCGCGTACTCACGTGCGCGCGCCACATCGGCCTCCGTACCCGCAAGGACCTTGTCGGCGAGCAGGCGCGCGACGGCCGCGATGAGCCGCGCGGATTCGAGCACGTTGCGGGCGATCACCGGGAGCATCACGTTGAGCTGGAAGTTGCCCTGGCTGCCGGCGAACGCGACCGCGGCGTCGTTCCCCACTACTTGGGCGACCACCATCATGGTGGCCTCGGAGATCACCGGGTTCACCTTGCCTGGCATGATCGACGACCCCGGCTGCAGATCCGGCAGGTGCAGTTCGGCCAGGCCGGCGCGCGGCCCGGAGCCGAGCCACCGCAGGTCGTTGGCGATCTTGAACAGCGACACCGCGACCGTCCGCAACTGACCGGAGGTCTCGACCACACTGTCCTGCGTCGCCTGCGCCTCGAAGTGGTTGCGTGCCTCGGTCAACGGCAGACCCGTCACGGCCGCCAACTCCGCGGACACCTGAGTACCGAACCCTGCTGGCGCGTTGAGACCACTGCCCACGGCCGTCCCGCCGATGGGCAACTCCGCCAGGCGGGGGAGGGACGACTGGAGCCGTTCGACGCCAAAGCGGACCTGCGCCGCCCACGCGCCGGCTTCCTGGCCGAGGGTGATCGGGACCGCGTCCATCAGGTGGGTCCGGCCGGACTTCACCACGCCCGCCCAGTCCGTGGCGCGCCTCTCCAGGGTCGCGGCCAAATGGTCCAGTGCCGGGATGACGTCCCGGACAACTGCTTCGGTCGCCGCGATGTGGATCGTGGTGGGGAACGTGTCGTTGGACGACTGGGACGCGTTGACGTGGTCGTTCGGGTGCACGTCCCGGCCGAGTGACCGGGTGGCGAGCGTGGCGACCACCTCGTTGGCGTTCATGTTCGACGACGTGCCGGACCCGGTCTGGAACACGTCGATCGGGAAATGCGCGTCATGCCTGCCGTCCGCGACCTCCTCCGCGGCCCGCGCGATCGCGTCGGCGACGTCGCCCGGGAGCACGCCGAGCCGCTCGTTCACCCGCGCGGCGGCCGCCTTGAGCAGGCCCAGCGCCCTGATCTGGGCACGTTCGAGGCCGCGGCCGGAGATGGGGAAGTTCTCGACCGCACGCTGCGTCTGCGCGCGCCACAAAGCGTCCACCGGCACCCGGACCTCACCCATGGTGTCGTGCTCGACGCGATAGTCACTTTCAGCCATGACCCGAGTGTTCACCCTAGGCTGGGTTCTCCGCTCGTCGTAGGCTCGTGATCGTTCCCACCACCACGGGGGTGTTGTCTTGACGGACGTTGATTTGCTCATCGTCGGGGCCGGACCAACCGGCCTGTTCGCCGCCTACTACGCGGGTTTCCGGGACCTCTCCACGGCGGTCGTGGACTCCCTGCCGGAACCCGGCGGCCAGGTGACCGCGATGTACCCGGAGAAGATGATCTTCGACGTGGCCGGCTTCCCGGCCATCCGCGGCCGTGACCTGGTAGCGGCCCTGGTCGAACAGGCCGCCCAGTGGAAACCCACATACCTGCTGGGCCGCAAGGCAAGCACCCTGTCACCCAACGGCGACGGCTTCACCGTCAGCCTGGGCGACGGCACCGAGGTCCACGCCGGCGCGATCCTGATCACCGCCGGAATCGGCGAGTTCACGCCCCGCCCGCTGCCCGCCGGCGACGGCTGGCTGGGCCGCGGAATGGTCCACTTCGTCCCCGAGCTGGACATCTACCGGGACAAACACGTGGTAGTGGTCGGCGGCGGCGACTCAGCCTTCGACTGGGCCCTCGCCCTGCACCCGATCGCGGCCTCGGTGAAACTGGTCCACCGACGCGCGAAATTCCGCGCCCACCCACCAACGGTCCGCGCGGTGGAGGAACTCGGAGTGCCGATCATCACGGACGCCGAGGTCACCGCCCTGCGCGGCGAGCCAACCGTGCAGGAATGCGACATCCGAGTGAAAGGCTCCGACCCGGTCACCCACCAAGCGGACGTGGTGGTGGCCGCCCTCGGCTTCACCGCCGACCTGGGCCCACTGGAGACGTGGGGTTTCAAGCTCAGCCACCGCGCGATCGAAGTCGACAGCACGGGAAAGACCGCTGTGGACCGGGTTTACGCGGCCGGCGACGTGGCGCAGTACCCGGGAAAGGTCAAGCTGATCGCCACGGGCTTCGGCGAAGCGGCCACAGCGGTGAACAACATCGCCGTCGCGCTGAACCCGGAAGCGCATTTGTTCCCCGGTCACTCCAGCAACGACGGATAGTCACTCGCGAACAACGAAATCGACCTGGTTGTCCAACCAAGCGACAACCAGGTCCCGACGCTTGGCCGGCATAGCGTCAATGACCGCCGAAAGCCATTGTGGCAGGGCTGTGTAGGCGGCTCGCCGCCACGCAAGCGCCGCCTCGGCCTGGTCGTAGTTGCGGGAGTCGCCATGCGAGGGTTGGAGGAATTTCTCCACGCCTGTTGCTTCGATATCGATGAGCATCAAACAGAGCAAAGCCCAGCCGCAGTCGCTGTTCAGCGTGTCCAACCGCAGGTCTGCGCTCTGCACTCCTCCTATACGCACATGTACGAATGGCAGCACCCAGGGCGGATGTCCGAGTGTGTCCATGAAATGGCCCAGCCATTTGACTTCCTCCCACGTGGCTGAGTAGTCGTCGGCTTCTGGCCCGGACTGGAGAAGTCGTCTCGCCATGAACGGGCCCCAGCTTCCCCATCCGTCCCGCGTGTATGTGGAGATGGAGGCGGCGAACAGAATGCTCAGCGGATACTGGTCCGCGTACGGGCTCTCGCGCACAAGTTGCTGGATGGATATCAGGCCTTGCCGCCATGCCATAAACCAAATCGAACTGTCCCGTCGGTCATGTATTTCGGTCCTGACAGCTTTGAACAGTGCCTGTTGATGTGTGTGCCACCGGGCCATGTCCTCTGGAGTCGGCGCGATCAATGCCTCGTCGCTGTGCGAATTGTACAGGTGGACGACGATTTCTGTCGCGACGTCCCGGCTGATGCGATCGTTGGACATCACAGCGGTCGCGAGCGCGGTCAGGATCTCGTTCTCGACCGGCTCTCGCAGTTCAGGAACAATGGCGATTCGCTCAGGGCGCAACAGGTTTCCGGCAGCGACGAACTGAAGGGTGGTCGCTACAAAAGCCTGGCCGATCTCGGCTGCCAACGGTACCGGAATATGGGCGAATCCCAAGCATCGAATCGCGAACCTGGTGATGTTGTGCCGTGACACCACACTGCTGAACCGTCTATTGTCGAGTATCGTTCTCAGGATTCTTGCGGCCCCGTCGCGCCAGTGTTTGTTCGATATCTGCACGGCGAGTTCGGCGACGATCTGCCATTCGGCCGCGGCCACATGGGGAAGTATCGCCTTGGCGACCTTCTCCGGCCCGTTGTGCTGACGGGTCAGCTCGTAAGCCGCGAAATACTCCATGAACGTGCGGTGCGTGAACGCGAACAGCGCCTCGCCGTCCGCCGTCGTGCCCACGTCCGTGAGCACCCAACCGCGACCGCGACAGAAGTCGATAAACTGCTGGGCCGCCTGCTCGGCTTCCGGGCGTGTGCTGAAAGCGGGTTCCAGGTACGTGGTGGCTTCCCGGACGAGTTCGCTCTCCCGGACCCCTTGGGCGGCTTCCGGATCTGTGAACATCCAGTAGGCCAGCTGTTTGATCGCGCCGTCGACGTGGGCGCTCGCCTTCAGGCCCACGTAGATCTGACGGCTGCTGTCCCACTTCTCGAACAGGAGTTTGGCGCAGTGCTCGTACATCTCCGGCCGGTTGCGGGGTATCCACATGTGCCCGCGATAGATGATGCACATCAGGGCGAGCATCAGCGGATTCCTGCGTAACTCCGGAACCGCCGCACTTTCCTGGATGAACGACGCGGCGAGCTCGTGAGCGGCGTCATCGTCGGCTTTGCCCACCTGGGTGAACCAGTTGGTCACGTAGGTCCGGACATTGTCGTCGGAGAACTCGGCGAGTTCGTAGACCTCGAACACCGTGGGGTCGAGGGCGGCTTCCTCGTAGCCGACCCGACGGGATGTCACCAGCACTTTGGCCAAGGGATACCTGGTGCAGAACAGTTCGATCCGTTCGGTCATCTCCCGGCGCTTGGACGTGTCGATCAGTTCGTCCAAGCCGTCGAAAACGACCAGGGCCCGTCCGGACAACAACAGGCCTTCGACCGCGTCCGGCGGCGCGGGGCTCTGGTAGTAGGACCGCAGCCAGGACTCGATCTGCTCCAGAATGGAACGCCGCTGGGTGGCCGAGTTCCGGACGACCACGACAAAGGGGACCAGGTCGTTTCGGGTGCCAGCGAAGAGCCAGGCCAGCATGTTGGTCGCGGTCGACTTTCCGCCGCCCGGATCGCCCAGGAGAACAGTTCGGTCGATGACGTTCCGCAGGCCGCCCACATCAAGGACCGCGTTGACGTTGCCGTCAACCCTTGGCCTGATCCGTGGCGAGACGAACAGGGAATCGATGGGGACACTGCGCTTGCGTTCGAAGTCGGGTGGCTCGATCCGCCCGTGCGCGGTTCTGGCCTGGTTGCGGTAGGTGGCCTCCCAGTCGAGCGCCGCGCCGGCCTCCGCGAGGGTTTTCGGCAGCAGCAGGTGCGAGTTGTGCCGCCTGATGCTGTTCGAGGCCGCGTTGATCAGTGTGACGGCGGCGCCTTCGCGCAGTTCCCTGAGTCCCTTGCCGTCGTCGATCTTTCCGGCAAGATCCGCGACGACCCGATCCAGTTCGTCGAAGAGACCGTGGGCGAAGGCCGCTATCCGGTCCGGGTCGGACTGGGGGAACGCCAGGCGGAACGCGATCTCCATGTTCTGCCGGACGCAGGTGACCACGAGCTCGGGCATGCCCATGATTCGGGCCGCGACCAGTTCGTGCAGCAGCCCTTGGAAGGTCGGGCCACCGATGGCGGCTTTGACCTGCTTCAGCGAGATACCGGTCGACAGTTCGGGCAACACGGCCGTCAACCGTAATTGTCCACTGAAGTCGTGTGCGGTCAGTTGCTTGATGACGTCCGAGGCCGCTTTCTCGCGTCTGGCAGCGGGCGACAGGCGGTTCGTCCATAACCGTTTGGTCAGTTGCGCGAGCGCGGTGGTGAGCGACTTCTCCAGTGCTTTTGCTGCTGCGGTCTCCAGAGCGGCCAAGATCCAGCCTTTGCTGCGCGGTCGACAAGAGCAGCGGACAGCTTACGGTACGTTGACAGGTATGGCTGATCTTCACGATTTGTTGCGTGACAACCGGCACGGCACCGTGGTGACCATCAAGCGGGATGGCCGGCCGCAGCTGTCCCCGGTGTCGTTCGCCTATGACGGCGGGGTGATCCGGGTGTCGTCCACGGATGACCGCGCGAAGGTCAAGAACCTGCGCCGCGACCCTCGCGTGAGCTTCTACGTGACCGGCCCCGGCTATGACGGGTATGTCGTCGCCGAGGGCACGGCCACGTTGTCCGAGGTCGCCGCCGATCCGAACGACGCGACTGTGGACGAACTCGTCGAGGTGTACCGGGCCATCGTCGGTGAGCACCCGAACTGGGACGAGTACCGGGCCGCCATGGTCTCGGACAAGCGCTTGGTTCTTCGCGTGTCCGTCGACCGCGTGTACGGCTGGCAGCGCTAGGCGACCACCTGGACGACCGCCTTGACCGGCAACGAGTCGAAGAAGGCCTTGGCCGCCTCAGGTGACAGGTGCACGCAGCCGTGCGACTGCTCGGTCAGCGAGCCCTGGTGGAACGCCACGCCGCCGGCCGCGAAGAACACCGAGTTGGGCATGTCGTCGCCGTAGATGCTGCTTCGGTGGACCGCGTCCTTCCACGCCACCTGGAACGTGCCGACCGGGGTCTCCTGGCCTGGTCGGCCGTGGGTGGTGGGCACCGGGCCGTACTCCACCGTGCCGTCCCTCATCAGCCAGGCGAGATCTTGGGACAGGCTCACGCATGCGCGGACGGTGGCTGCGCACGGAGGCGTCATCACCCGCTGGGGCTCAGGTGATGGTGCCGGAGACGACGAAGACGGCGTGACAGGCGTCTCACTCGTGACCGTGGGAGCCGGCGGCGCGACGACCGGTGCGGCCGTCGCTGTGCAGCCGGCCAGCAGCGAAACCGCCACCGCACACAGCAGAACCTGGCGCATGAAAGAACCTTCCCCTTGTCGCGTCAGCCTTACTCACGCGACAAGGGGAAGGTCGGTTGCAAGAGACGTGTCAGCGAACCACTTCCACGACGTCACCCACGGACAGCGTCCCGAAGTACTTCTGCGCGGCCGCCATCGACAGGTGGATGCAGCCGTGCGACTTCACACCCAGGCTGCCCTGGTGGAACGCGATGCCGGGGACGAAGAACACCGAGTACGGCATCGGCGCGTTGTCGAACTCCCGGCTGTGGTAGTCCTTGACCTTGGAAAGAACGTGGAACGTGCCCGTCGGCGTGGGGTATCCGGCCCGCCCGGACGTGATCTTCACCGGACCGTAGACGACCTGCCCGTTGTTCATCAGCCACGACTCGTTGGTGGACAACCGGATACACGCGCTGGCCGCGGCGCTGCACGGCGCGCTTGACGGCGCGGGCGGCGGTGGTGCGGGCTTGTCCGGAGTGGTTTTCGGTTTGTCCGGCGTCGTCTTCGGTGTCGTCTTGCTCGTCGGCGGCGGCGTGGTGGCGCTGCTGGTCTGCGGCGTCGTGGCTGCCGCGCTCGACGAAGTCGTCGTGGCCGTGCTGGTCGTGGCAGCGGATGTCGTGTTCTGCTGGCCGGCCGCTAAGCCGATGGCCTGCGGCTGCTGTTGTGATGAGCACGCGCTCAACACCGCGGTGGCGGCGACCGCCGCTCCGATGAGCAGCTTCCGAACTTGCATCCCGTCTCCCCTGACGCCGGTGTGGATCCCTCGTGCTCTTAAGACGACTCGTTATAGCGGCTGGTTGCGTCAGGCTGGGTCTCGGCAAGATCTCAGTCGTGTCACGCGAACTGTTTGGTCATCCAGTCCACATAGGCCGTGACGTCGGTGTATATGGACGGTCCGGTGCCGCAGTCCGAACTGCCGAAGCCGGATCTGCTGGCCACGCCCACCACCTGCCAGCCGTTCGTGGTCTGGACGACCTCGGGGCCACCAGAGTCGCCGTAGCACGCACCTCCGCCCGACGGGTTGTCCGTGCACAGCTCATGGGCGGGGTCGATCTCGTGGCAGTTGTTCGGACCGATCACGTGCGTGTCCAACTGCTGCAGGATCGGCGGCGAGGGGCAGGCACCCGGCTGCGGGCAGGTCTGGCCCCAGCCGAGCAGCCGCGTCGCCGTGCCCGCCGGGGGTGAACCGGCGATGAGGATCGGGGTGGCGTGCACCGGCGCCGTCAGCTTCAGCAGGGCGATGTCGTTGCCGGGGCGGACGCCGTCGAAATCGGGGTGGACCACGACGGCCGATATGGCGGAAACCTCGCCGCCGCGGGCCCGGTCATTGCTGCCGATGCGGGCCTTCGTGTCACCCGGCGGATTGTTCTGAACACAATGCGCTGCCGTGACCACCCATTCGGGGCGAACGAGCACGCCGCCGCAGAAATGATCTCCAGCCGGGTCCTGGACGGAAACCATGAAGAAATACGGCTGATCGGCGTCCTTTCCCCCCACGATCGGTACGGCCAAACAGGCGAGTCCGACAAGCAAAGAGCGCAGCACTCGGTCGAAACTACTGGGTCGGTCCGGACAGAGCGATCCGGCGGGCGAATGATGTGTCCGCCCGCCGGATCGCTGTCAGTGACTGAAGTTCACTTGATCGGGAAGTAACGTTAGCTGGCCGGTGGTGGAACGGGCAGCGGCAGCGGTTGACATTCCACATCCGCGGTCCGGCCCGGCTTCCGCGGTGGAAGTGTGCCCGTCGCCAGATAGTCGGCGATCTTGTTGTCGACACAGGCGTCGCCGCGCGGGGTGATCGCGTGGCTCGTGCCACCCGGCTCGGCGATCAACGACGCACTCGGGAACCGGCTGCGGGCCTCCAAGCTGCCCTCATACGGCGTGGCCGCGTCCAACGTCTCGTCGATCAACAACAGGCTGTTCAGGTTGCGGCTGCCGACGTTCACCGGCTTGCCCGCCTTGGCCGGCCAGAACACGCACGGCGCGTTGAACCAGGCGTTCTGCCAGGTGAAATACGGCGCCTTGGTGAACGTGATCCAGTTGTCCACCCGCCACTTGTTCCAGTTCGTCGGCCACTGCGCGTCCGTGCACTCCACGGCCAGGTACACCGCGTAGCCGTTGTCGTCGCCACGGCCGCCGAACTGCTCGAACAGCGTCTTCAGCGTCGCGCCGTCGCCCTTGTTGACCCAGTTGGCGAACGCGGACCCCAGCAACGTCCACCGCAGCTGGTAGTAGCCGGCCTGCTGGAAGATGTCGATCCACTCGTCCGGGCCGACCACGCCGGCAGCCGGGTTGTGGGCCAGCTTCAGCAGCTGCTCGTTGAACACGTTCTTCACCGCGGCCTGGGTCTTGCCCAGGTGGTAGACGTCGTCGTGGGACGCCACCCAGCCGAACCAGATGTTCAGGTTGCGGTCGAAACCGGGGTCCTGGGTCAGGTTGAAGCGGTACCAGACGTCCCGGACGTCGACGTTGCTGTCGAGGACCATCCGGCGCACCCGGTCAGGGTGCTGCGTCGCGTACACCTGCCCGAGGTACGTGCCGTACGAGTAGCCGTAGAAGTTCATCTTGTCCGCGCGCAGCGCGACCCGGATGCTCTCCATGTCCGCCACGGTGTCCGTGGTCTTCATGTTCGCCAGCAGGTCCGGGTCGTTCTTCGCGCGGCATGCCTCGGCGTAGCCCCTGGCCCGGTTGAGCCACGTCTGCTCGAGCTGCGGCGTGAACGGCACGTAGCTCGGCCGGTTGTAGTCCATGTAGTTGGGGTCGCAGGAGATCGCGGGCACACTGGAGCCGACCCCGCGCGGGTCGAAGCCGATCCAGTCGTACGCGTCCCCGGCGTGGTTGGGCACGCGCGGGCCGCGAGTGGACAGCAGCAGCCCGGAGCCGCCGGGGCCGCCCGGGTTGGTCAGCATGACGCCCTGGAAGGCGCTGTCCGGCGTCTTGTGCTTGACCCGCGAGACCGCCAGCTGGATCTTCTTGCCGTGAGGCCTGCGGTAGTCCATCGGAACCTGCAGGAAACCGCACTGCGCGCCGGCTGCCACCAGCGTCGGGTTCGTACACGGACCGAAGTCGATGGTGCCGGCCGGCGCGCCGGGTGCCGCGGTGGCGACCGGAGCGTTCAGGGCCGTTAACGCCAAGGCCGCGCTGGCGACCGTGGTGACAATCAGACGTTTCACCTAACCCACCTCTGTTGAACCAGAACAGGTGTGGCGAGATTAGGCGAGAAAACGTCACCGGAGACCCGACCAAAGTGGGGAATCGCCGGGCTTCACCTGACCTGGTTACGGCAGCGGCGGCAGTGTGTCGGAATCGTCGACTTCGTCCTTGCGGTCGAAATCGACCGTGGAGTACTCACGAAGCTTGGTCAGTCGGTGGAAACCATCGATCATGCGCACGGTTCCGGACTTCGAACGCATCACGATCGACTGGGTCGTGCACCCTCCGGCGCGATAGTGCACGCCGCGTAGCAGATCACCGTCGGTGATTCCGGTGGCACAGAAGAAAACGTTGTCCCCGGAAACGAGATCGTCGGTGGACAGAACACGGTCCAGGTCATGACCGGCGTCCAACGCCTTGGCGCGTTCGGCGTCGTCCCTCGGCCACAGCCGGGTCTGGATGGCGCCACCCATGCATTTCAACGCACACGCCGTGATGATTCCCTCCGGCGTGCCGCCGACGCCCAGCAGGATGTCGACACCCGTGTTCGGGCGAGCCGCGGAGATCGCGCCCGCGACGTCGCCGTCGGAGATGAAGTGGATCCGGGCGCCCGCGCGGCGCACCTCCTGCACCAACTGCCCGTGCCTGGGCCGGTCGAGGATGCACACGGTCACGTCCGACACGTCGCTGTGCTTGGCCTTCGCGACCCGGCGGATGTTCTCCGCGACCGGCGCGGTGATGTCCACCACATCGGCCGCCTCCGGGCCGACCGCCAGCTTCTCCATGTAGAACACGGCGGACGGGTCGAACATCGCGCCGCGCTCGGCGACCGCGAGCACCGCGATCGCGTTCGGCATCCCCTTGGCCATCAACGTGGTCCCGTCGATCGGGTCGACGGCCACATCACACGGCGGCCCGTTGCCGTCACCGACCTCCTCGCCGTTGAACAGCATCGGGGCCTCGTCCTTCTCACCCTCCCCGATCACCACGACACCCTGCATGGACACCGTGCCGATCAGCTTGCGCATGGCGTCGACGGCGGCCTGGTCACCACCGTTCTTGTCGCCCCGGCCCACCCACCGGCCGGCCGACATGGCCGCCGCCTCGGTCACCCGGACGAGTTCGAGGGCGAGGTTGCGGTCCGGTGCTTCCCGCCTGCTGGCCGTGGTTGAGGTCGTCGCGGTGTTCGAGGTCGTCATCTCGGCTCCCGTTCGTCATCGGCGAATCGATCCTCGCAGATCGGACCGGGGGTGCGGTAACGGCGCGTCACAACGGCTGCGACGATGACCCTGTGGCGTCCGAACGGCAGTCCCGCACCAAGCAGAGCGCACGGGACATGGTCCTGTCCCTGATCATCCTGCTGGTGATCGTCGGCGCCACCCTGTGGCTCAACCGCGGCTGCCAGTTCAGCCCCAACGGCCCGGCCGTGGACCCGTCCGCCCTGCCCAGCGTCGACGCGAGCAGAGAACTCTCATCAGCCGCGCGGCGTGTGGACTACCCCGTGCGGTCGCCCGCGGTGCCGGCAGGCTGGTACGCCAACTCGGCCAACACGGTGCCTGTCGGGACGGGCGCCGACGCCTCCACCGCCGTGCGTGTGGGATGGGTCACGCCCAATGGCACGTACCTGCGGCTGAGCCAGTCCAAGGCGCAGATCGAGCCCCTGGTCGTGCTGGAGGCCGGCGGTGGGGTGTCCGCGACCGCCAACGGAACCATGGACGTGGCCGGCACGAAATGGACGAAGTACCCCGGCAAGGGCGGCGAGCCCTCGTGGGTCACGTCGCTCGGCAACGTCCAGGTGCTGATCACCGGCAGTGGCAGCGAGGACGAATTCCGGGCCCTCGCCACCGCTGTGCAGGACGCGCGGCCCGTGACGCAATAGCTCTGCGGCTCATTCACCGCCTCGTCCGTGAGCGCCCTTCGCGGTGCACTCAGTCCTTGTCCTGCTCCGCGGCGGCCAGCACGGCTTCCACGCGCTCCCGGGCGCCCGCCAGATGCCGGTCGCAGATCTTCGCCAGCGCCTCGCCGCGTTCCCACAGCGCCAACGACTCCTCCAGGGACAGGCCGCCCGCCTCCAGCTTGGCCACCACGTCCGCCAGTTCGTCCCGCGCCTGCTCGTAGCCCAGTTGTCCGTCGGTCACTTGATCATGCTTCCGACCCGGACGATGGCAGTCGCCACCGCCTCGTCGTAACCGATGAACGCCTCGGCGAAATCCTGCCCGTCACGCTCGTGAATGGCTTCCTCGATCCGCTCTCTCGCCTGGGTTATCCGCACCCGCAGACGGGACCCGTCGCCGTACCACCACGCTGTGCCGGCGTAGATCGCCGTGGTGTCCGCCAGCTCACGCAGCCGCGCAGGCAACAGCCTGCGCCCCGGTGAGTCACATCCCCCGAGCAACGCCGCCCAACACTCGGCCGCGGCCGAGTCTGCCTGCTCGGCGCTTCGCCGCACCAACTCGGCACCCGCGGCCACCGCCGCGGCCGTCGTTGATGGGAGGAAGGCCGGCCTAGTCGCCACCGTCGTCTCCCCTCCCCGGTCCACCTGACCCTCGCTCTTCTCCGGACACGATCGCGTGCACGGCACCGTCGCCAACGCGGACCCGCAGCCGAGTACCGGGTGAGGCGTCGGTTACCGAACGTAGAACCCTGAGATTCTCATCCCGCGTGACGAATTGCACAACCGCGTATCCCCGGGCCAGGGTGGCGGCTGGACCGAGGGTCGTCAAGCGGGCTTTGGTCCCGTCAATCGAGGCCCGTTCGGCCCTGATCAGCGAAATGATCCCCCGACGGGTCCGCTCGCGGGCGAGGAGTACCTGCTCAGCGTGCCTTTCCAGGGGGCCGAGCGGATCAGCGAGCACCGGCCGGCTGCGCAGTTGGTCGAGCAACCGGCGTTCACGATCCACCCAGCCGTGTAGTGCCCGGCGGGCCCGGTCGCGCAGAGTCCGGACCCGTTGGCCTTCTTCGGCGACGTCCGGAACCACCCGTTTGCCGGCGTCCGTCGGCGTCGAGCACCTCAGGTCGGCGACGTGGTCCAGCAGCGGGGTGTCCGGCTCGTGCCCGATCGCGCTCACCACCGGCGTCCGGCAGTCGGCGACCGCGCGGCACAACGTCTCGTCCGAGAACGGCAGCAGGTCCTCCACGCTGCCGCCGCCGCGGGCGATCACGATCACGGCCACGGCCGGATCCCGGTCCAAAGCCGACAGTGCTTCCAGGATCTGCGGAACGGCCAAAGCCCCTTGTACGGCAACGTTCTCTACCCGAAACTGCACAGCGGGCCAGCGGGCGTGCGCGTTCACCAGGACGTCCCGCTCGGCCGCGGACGCCCGGCCGGTGATCAGCCCGACCGTGCCCGGCAGGAACGGCAGCCTGCGCTTGCGGGACCGCTCGAACAAGCCTTCAGCCGCGAGCAACCTCCGCAGCCGTTCGATCCGCGCGAGCAACTCGCCAATGCCGACCGCGCGGATTTCGTCAGCTCGGAGGCTCAGCGTGCCGCGATTCATGAAGAACGTCGGCCGCGCGTGCACGATGATCCGCGTGCCCTCGGACAGCGGCGGTTGGAACTCGCGCAGCATCACTGTCGGCGCCGTCACCGTCATCGACACGTCCGCCGCGGGGTCGCGCAGCGTGAGGAACGCCGTCTGGGTGCCTGGCCGCAGCGACAGTTGTGTGACCTGGCCCTCAACCCACACCGAGCCGAGCCGGCTGATCCACTCGTTGATCTTGCGGGCGACCGTGCGAACCGGCCACGGCTGCTCCGCAGTGGACGGTTGGGTCACTGCGAATCGGGCGGCGACGCGGCCGACACCGACGCGATGCGCCGGGTCAGCATGCCGATGAACGACGGCCGGGCCGCGTTGGCCTCCTCGTAGCGGAGCAGGTCCCGCAGCTCCTCCAGGGAGAACGTGCGCAGCCGGGCACGCAGCTGCGGCAGCGAGAGCTCGTCGTAGTTCGGCAGCCCGGCCGGCGGCGGCACCTCCTCGGCGTCCGCGATCGCCGACTCCTCCATCTCCCACGGGTCGGGCGCGCGGCCGTTGCTGTCCGGCCCGCTCACGTCATAGCGGTCGACATCCTCGTCGAACGTGGCCCACTCGGGATTCTCCTCGACCGGGCGCAACGCCGCCAACGCCTCGTCCCCCTTGATGGCCAGCGCCGTGATCTCCTGCTGCACCCGCATGGACAGCTGCATCGCTTGGCTGGCAACGGTTACCGGCAGTCCAACGAGCTTTTCGGGCAGTTCGCGCGCCCGCTCGATGGCGGTCGCGGCGATTCCGGCGGCGACCCGCAGGGGCAGCGGCAGAGGAGTCATGCGCATAGCCTGCCGTAGACCGCCGCCAATACCCAACTGGGACACATGTCACTTCGCCCGCCCCCGTACCCTGGGAGGCATGAGCGAGACGACCAAACGGGTGCTGCTGGCCAAACCGCGTGGTTACTGCGCTGGTGTGGACCGTGCGGTGATCACGGTGGAGAAAGCGCTCGACACGTACGGACCGCCGGTCTACGTGCGGAAGGAGATCGTGCACAACCGCCATGTGGTGGAGACCCTGCGCGAGCGTGGTGCGATCTTCGTGGACGAAACCGACGAGGTCCCCGAAGGCGCGCTGGTCGTGTTCTCCGCTCACGGCGTCTCACCCGAGGTGCACACCCAGGCCGCCACCCGTGGCCTGCGCACAATCGACGCGACGTGCCCATTGGTGACAAAGGTCCACATGGAAGCCAAGCGCTTCGCCCGCGACGACTACGACATCCTCCTGATCGGCCACCACGGCCACGAGGAAGTCGAAGGAACGGCCGGCGAAGCCCCCGACCACGTCCAACTCGTCGACACAGCCGAGGACGCGGCGACGGTCACAGTTCGCGATCCGTCCAAAGTGATCTGGCTGTCCCAAACCACCCTCTCGGTCGACGAGACCATGGAACGCGTCGACCAGCTGCGCGCCCGCTTCCCCATGCTCTCCGACCCACCCAGCGACGACATCTGCTACGCCACCCAGAACCGCCAGGTCGCGGTCAAAGCGATGGCCGCCGAGTGCGACCTGGTGATCGTGGTCGGCTCACAGAACTCGTCGAACTCCAAGCGCCTGGTCGAAGTCGCCCTCCAGGCCGGCGCCCGCGCCGCCCACCTGGTCGACTTCGCCCACGAGATCTGGGAGTCCTGGCTGGACGGGGTCACCACGGTCGGCGTCACCAGCGGCGCCTCAGTGCCCGACAACCTCGTGATGGACGTTCTGGCCTACCTCGCCGAGCGAGGCTGGGAAGACGTCCAGGAGATCACAACGGCCAACGAGAAGATCGCCTTCGCACTACCCCGCGAACTCCGCAAGGACCTCAACACAGCCTGAGAGCCGTGACGGCTGCCCGGCAGGGACCGCTGTTCGGGACTCGCCTGGGCGATCGGACGGCTGTTCGGGACTCGATTGTTTGGCTGCTTTGTCGCACGGGACTTGCCTGACTGGCTGTTCGGCCTTGCCGGTTGGCTGGCCTGGCTCCGTTTCGGTTGGTTCAACTTCCTTGGTCTTGCTTGGCGAAGGCCTGCCTTGGCCATCCTCTGACCGGCCGCGATGGACCTTTGGCGACGGCTGCTGAAGCGACTCCGGACTTCGTGGTTCTCAGCCAACGAAACCGGCTGTCGGGGCGACGGCGACGCGGAAGGTCTATTCCGGACTTACCTTGGGTGGTTTCCGGAATACCGACCGGAACCACCTGGGCCTGGCTCGTCGCGATCGAGGGCTATGTCGCTCGTCCTCAGTCGCGGTAGTCGTCCTCGCGGGGCCGGCGGCGCTGCGGAGAGCTGCCACGGGGCCTCCCGCCTTGCTCCCGGGGGCGCGGCGGGTTACGGCGAGGCTGGGCCTCACCGCGGTTGCCGCGATCACCTCGGTCGTCCCGGCCTTCCCGACCCGAACGCTGTGGGCGGTCGTCCTGGTCATCTCGGGCCGGGCGGCGTGGCGGCGGGCTTTGGTCGCGACGCTGGGCACGGTCGTCCCTCGGGCCACGCTCGTCTCGCTGGCCGCGTTCGCCTCTGGAACCACGATCACCCGCGGAACCGCGTTCGCCTCTAGCACCGCGTTCGCCAGCGGAGCCGCGTTCGCCCCTGGAGTTGCGTTCATCCCTTGAGCTGCGTTCGTCCCGTGGACCGCGCTCGTCTCGCCCACGGCGCTCGTCCCGGGAGCGTTGGTCGTCCCGGCTCGACCGCTGGGCGCGATCGTCACGGGCCGGTCGCCGCGGCGGGTCGTCATCCTCGCGGGATCGTTCACGACGCGGGCGGTCTTCGCCCGCCGCATCTAAGCGTCCCGCGCGACCGTTCGGGTCCCGCTGGATGAGTAGCCGGAGGACGCCGAGCAGGATCGTTCCCGCTGTGGCACCGGCCATCCAGGGGAAGCTGCTCGCCAGCGGTAGACCCACCTCGAAGATCAGCTTCTTCATGCCGGTCTCGGTACTGGTCCGCGCAGTCAGTTGTACCGGGATGAACGTCACCGCGAAGATCAGCGGTGGCTGCACCATCGGCCCGAACAGGTTTCGCCGCCGGACCGCCAACACCGCCACCACGCAGCCGGCCAGGAACAGCACCTGGTAGAGCCCTAGGGACGTCAAGCGGTCGTCGTCGGTCAGCCGATCCTTGTCCAGGATCGCGCCGGCCGCCGAGAGCACGAGGGCCAACAAGACGGCCGCCCACCAGGGCAACCCACGGCCTCGGCCGACGATGGGCCTTTCGTCCCATTCGACGTGCGCCGTGTCGGAATCAAGATCGCTGTCGCGATCGCGCGTGGCGGTCACGCTTCCACACGGTAGACGCTCCCGCTGTGGCAATGACCGACCAGCCGCCGCTAGTGAGCAGGTTTAGCCCGTTCGGTGTGATCCCGACCACTCAGCTGGCTCAATTCAGTTGTCGTGTTTCGGCCTGGTCACCTCCGCTGACCTCGTGAATTGCTTTCTCTGCACGTTTGGACGCCCGCAGGGCACCTGATTCATGCGCTGTCGACCACCGCCTCGTCCGCCAGGCTCGGGCCGCCCGCGTTGATCTCGTCCGCTCGTCGGATGGGTGCGACCGGAGTCGGGCTGGCCGCGGCGTCGGTGAGTGGGGTGACCGCCGCCCGGAAGCCCTCCAGGGCGTCCAGTTCCCGTCTTCGTGCCGACAGGAACCGCTGCAGGTGGGTGCTGGACAGGTTCACCGCGTCGATCGCCGCCCCGGCCAGCCGGTGCGCGTTGGCGGCCTGCGCCCGGACCACCTCCACGTCGGCGGCCAACGCCCGTTCCGTCGCCGCGAACAGCGCCCCGGCTGCGACCACCGCGAATCCCGTTGGCCCACACAGGAACACGCGTCGATCGAGTAGCCATCGCAGCAGGTTCGGATCGGTGTCCAACGCCGCGACGACCGCCGCGTCCGACGGGACGAACATGATCGTCCCGTAGATCGCGTCCGCCCATCGCTGGTAGCCCTTCGCGGCCAGTTCCGTTGCCCGTGAACGGATATTGCGGACGTGCACGCGTAGGGCGTCGAGCCGTTCCTCCGCGTTGTCCGTTTCCACGGCCTCGGCCCAGCACGCCATGCTCGCCTTGGCGTCGACCGGGACCCGGTGGCCCTCGCCGACGAGCAGCACCAGGTCAGGGCGGGCCGCGCCGCCGCCTGCCAGGTCTGTCTGCACGGTGAAGTGGATGCCCTCACGTAACCCGAGCGCCCTGGCCGTCTCGACGAGCACCTGCTCGCCAAGTTCGCCGCGGCCGGAGATGGACGCGAACGCCACCTCGTACCGCCGCAGCGCCGTGTGCTGCTCGTCGGAACGCGCGCGCTCGGTGGCGAGCTGCTGCATCGCCGCCTCTGTCCTGCGCATCCCGTCGGTGTAGAGCCGCCAGAGCGCGAACACCGCACCGATGAGCAGCAGTGCCAGTACCGCCACTGCCCAAGCCACTGGAAATCCCTTCTCAAGCTGGTTGTGATCATCATGACGCGGGGGACTGACAGTTCTGGTCGAGCTTTCGTGCCAGGCCCTGGTCGATCCGGGTGGGGACATCATGGCAAGGGGCACCGACAATTCCGGTGTTCGCCGCGCTGGCCGCGGGACACGCCGGGGGTGGTGCCGGGCTTTGTCGCGGCGGCGGAATAACTTGGTGGGCATGAGGCTGCTGCACACGTCCGACTGGCACGTGGGGCGGACCTTCCACGGCGCCGACCTGCTGGTCGAGCAGGAGTCGGTGCTCGGCGGCCTGGCGGACCTCGTCGCCGACGAACGCGTCGACGTCGTTGTGGTCGCGGGGGACATCTACGACCGCGCAGTGCCGTCCGCCGAAGCCGTGCAGGTGTGCGCGCGTGTGCTGGCACGTATCCGTGCGGCCGGCGCGCATCTGGTGATCACGCCGGGAAACCACGACTCGGCGCCCCGGCTCGGTGCGTTCGGCGAGTTCGCTGCCGCCGGTGGCCTCCATCTGCGGACTCGGATCCCGGACATCGACCGACCGGTCGTCCTGCACGACGAGCATGGCGAGGTCGTTCTGTACGGCATTCCGTATCTGGAGCCGGAAATCGCACGGCAATCGCTCGACATCGCCGAACGCGGTCACACCGACGTCCTCAGTGAGGCCATGCGCCGGATACGCGCAGACCTGTGCGCGCGGCCAGGCGCGCGGTCCGTTGTGCTCGCGCACGCGTTCGTCACAGGTGGCGAGCCGTGCGACTCCGAGCGGCCGATTGCCGTCGGCGGAGTCGAACAGGTTCCCGGGTCGACCTTCGACGACGTCGACTACGTCGCACTGGGGCACCTGCACGGCGCGCAACAGCTCGCCGACCACCTCAGATATTCGGGGAGTCCGCTCGCGTACTCGTTCTCCGAGGCCCGGCAGCACAAGTCGGTGTGGATCGTCGACCTGGACGCGGCGGGTTTGTCCACTGTGGAACGAAGGATGCTGCCGGTGCCGCGTCCGCTGGCGAAGATCACCGGGCGGCTGGACGACCTGCTGGTCGACCCCGATCACGACACTGTCCAGGACCACTACCTTTCCGTGACGCTCACCGACCGCGTGCGCCCTGTTGACGCGTTGCGTCGTCTGCAAGTCCGTTTTCCCCACGCGGTGCATATGGAATGGCAACCAGAGGGCGGGCGCGCTGGTGGTGCGGTGCGATACAGCGAGGCCGTGCGTGGCCGTTCGGACCATGAGGTCGCGTGCTGTTTCGTGACTGATGCGCGGGACGAACCGAACGAACGTGAGCGTGGTTGGCTCGCGGACGCGCTTGGTGCCGTCTACGCGGCGGAGGGCGAGAAATGAGGCTGCACAGCTTGGAAGTCGCCGCCTTCGGTCCCTACCCGGGACATGAGGCAGTGGACTTCGACATGCTCGGCGCGGACGGACTGTTCCTGCTGCACGGCGAAACCGGCGCAGGCAAGACGACCCTGCTCGACGCCATTGCTTTCGCGCTGTTCGGACGCGTACCTGGCGTGCGCAACGATGCGCGCAGGCTGCGGTGTGACTACGCGGACGACAACACGCTTACCGAGGTCAAGCTTGAACTCACAGTTCAGGGACACCGGTTGCTGATCGCGCGGAGTCCCGAGTACGAGCGGCCGAAGAGGCGCGGCGAGGGGACCACGAAACAGCAGGCCAAGGTCTCGCTCACGTGGGTCGGCGACCCGCCCAGCGGCTTCGAACGTGACGGTCTGCTCCGGATTGAAGAGGTCGCGCGCACGGTCGAGCGGCTGCTGGGGATGACGGCCGAGCAGTTCTTCCAGGTTGTCCTGTTGCCGCAAGGGGAGTTCGCACGGTTCCTGCGTGCGGAGACCACCGAACGGGAACGGTTGCTGGAAAAACTGTTCGGCACGGACCGGTTCGCCAAGGTTGAGGAGTGGTTCCGGGATCGCCGGACCGAGCGCGGCCGGGTGCTGGAAGGCCGGCGGGCGAACGCGATGCGTCTGGTGGCGAGGGTTGCCCAGGCGGCGGGCGAAGAGCCGCCGGAGGACCAGTCGGCGGACGACGAATGGCTTGGAGTGATCGCCGAACGTCTCGGCGCCGCCGAGTCCGACGCGCGAGAAAAGGCCAAGCTTGCAGGGGAAACAGCGGCCACAGCCGAGCAAGAGCTGAATCGCGGACGAGAATTGTCGGTGCGCGTCGGTAGGCTGCGAACCGCACAGGCCGAACTGGCCGAGTGCGACGATATGCGGCCACAACAGCAGGAGTGGATCGCCGAGCGGGCGAGCGCCCGGCGCGCAGTTCCTGTGGTGGTGGCCAACCGTGCGGCGGTTCAGGTGCGCGCCGAACTGGAACACGCCGAGAAGGCTTTGTCCGACGCGACGGACATGGCCAAACGAGCCGGTTTTCACCGGATGGAGGCGGAGGAGTCGTTGCTCCGCGAGGAATCCGCACGCCTGCGTGAGGAAGCAGGTGGGTTGGCCCAACTGATCGAGGAGGTGAAACACCAGAAGAAAGCACAGACCAGGCTGACCAGGCTGATCAACGCCGAATGGGACGCGGACGTCAAGGTCGACGACCTGGAGGCCGAGCTCATGGCGCTGCCGCAGCAGCTCAAGTCGGCGCACGAACGGCTCGCGCTCGCCAGAGAGGCAGCCGCGCGGCTCGACGGGCTGACTGCTCGCAGAACGGAGCTTGCCAACCGGATCGCCTTACGCCACAAGCTCGTGGACGCCGAGGTCGCGGTGACTCGGACGGAGAAAGGGCTGCTCTCGGCGGTCGACGCGCACCAGCAGGCGCGCGAACGGTCGCTGGCCTTCCGGGCCCGCCGGTTGGAAGGCATGGCCGCGGAGCTGGCGAGTCGGCTCACGGCTGGCGAGCCGTGCCCGGTGTGCGGCTCGGCCGAGCACCCAGACCGAGCCCGGGCTGTGCCTGGGGCGGTCAGCGAGGCTGAGGAGTCGGCCGCGTCCACTGCCGAGCAGGAGGCGCAGGCGATCCGAGCGGCGGCGGAACGCGCGCACCAGGCGGCCGTGTTGGACGTGGCCGGGCTGCGGGAGCGGCTTGGCACAACGTCGGCCGAGGACGAGACGGCCGAACTGTCCAGAGTGGACGAAGAGGCCGAGTCGGCGGCCGCGCTGGCGGCTGGGCGTGAGCCGGACATGGCGCGCGTCAGCGAGCTGGACGCGCGGACGGCGTCGATCTCCGGTCTGCTGTCCGCGGCCAAGCAAGAGCTGGTCAGCCTGCGTACCGAACGCGAACAACTCGGCAAAGTCGTCGAGGCGCGGGCCAAACGCCTGGACCCGGCGCGCGGTGAGTACCCGGACGTCCGGGCTCGTCGCGAACACTTGGTGGCGATGGCTGACGCGGTGACAGAGCTGCTGCACGCGCGCAGCGAGTGCAGTCGGCTGCAGTCACGGTTGGCTACGCAGGAAGCCGGGGTGCAGGCTGCGGCGATGGAGGCGGGCTTTGACGGGCTGGACTTTGCGCTGGACGCTGCCCGCGACGAGTTGCGCCTGGCCGACCTGGACCGGATGACCAGCGAGCTGGACAACCGGCGAGCCGCCGCGCGCGCCGTGCTTGCCGAGCCCGAACTGGCCGGTGTCGACGCCGACGCCGAGATCGACCTGGCGGGGCTGACGGCTGAGCTGGGCTCCGCACGCGAGGTTGCCGAGGCCGAGGTGGCCGTGTTGCGCGAGGTCGAACGCCGGTCGGCGGACGTGCGGGCACTGGCGATGCGGTTGCGCGCCGAATGGACCGCGCTCGAGCCGATGGAGGCAGAGCAGGCGGAGTTGGCTGCGCTGACCGACGTGGTGAACGGGCGTGGGCAGAACGCGCGCCGGATGTCGTTGCGCTCATACGTGCTGGCGGCACGCTTGGAGGAGGTCGCGGTCGCTGCCACCGCGCGGTTGAGCCGGATGAGCCAAGGCCGGTACTCGTTCGTGCACTCAGACGCGGCCGGGGCACACGGCACCCGAGGCGGACTCGGGCTGGACGTCCTGGACGACTACTCGGGAAAGGTGCGACCGGCCAAGACCCTCTCCGGTGGCGAATCCTTTCTGGCCTCCCTCGCGTTGGCACTGGGCCTGGCGGACGTCGTGGCAGCGGAAACCGGGGGAGCCCTGCTGGACACACTGTTCGTGGACGAGGGCTTCGGCACACTGGACGCGGACACCCTGGACGAGGTCATGGACACATTGGACGAGTTGCGAGCGGGTGGGCGCGTGGTCGGACTGGTGTCCCATGTGGAGGAACTACGGCAGCGGATCCCGGTGCGACTGCGGGTTCGGAAGGCTCGGGCCGGATCTCGACTCGAGATCGTCGCCTAGGCCGAATCGGCGAGATGGTCCAGTCTGATTCGACGACTGGGGCGGATGTGAAACAGGGTTCGCTGCGGCGGACTGGTCGGAGTACTCCCGGGGTTTGGCGGGAGAGAGGATGCGCTCGGTAGTTTGATCCGTCTACCTGCGGCGAGGGCATTCCCAAGGCCAGGTAGGGCTCGAGTGGTGGGGGTGGCTGCTGGTCGGGAGTTGCGGGTGGCGGCGGGAACTGGTGGGTGTGGGTGGCTGAGTTGTCGGGCAGGGGTGGGTGGTAGCCCCAGCTGGCTGAACTCGTGGCGACAGCGGCAGGTCAGGTGGGCCCGGGTGGTGAGGTGGTTGGTCGGGCGCTGCGAGCGATGGCGGAATTGGTGGGTGCGGGTGGTTGAAGTGGTGGGCAGGGGCGGCGGATCCGGAGATCGTGGGCGACGCGTTGCTCGCGGCGCTGGCGGCCAACCGGTCCGCGGAGTTGGAGCGGGGTGTCAGCCAGTTTGGTATGGCCGGTGGTTGGGCTTTGGGGATGGGTGGTGGCCGATGTGGGGAGTGGTCGGTAGTGGACTGGCCAGGTGGTGTGGTGGGTGTGGCAGGTGAGTGGACCCTGGCCAAGGTGGGAGTGGTGCGTGTGTGGGCCTGGCCAGGTGCGTGAGTGGGTTTGGCCAAAGTGGATGTGGCGGGTCACTGGGGCCCGGCCAGGTGGGTGTGGCGGGTCAGTGGGCTTGGCCAAGGTGGGAGTGGTGCGTGAGTGGGCCTGGCCAGGTGGGTGAATGGGCCTGGCCAAGGTGGGTGTGGTGGGTGAATGGGCCTGGCCGGGTGGTTGTAGTGGGTCAGTGGGGCCTGGCCGGGTGGATATGGCGGGTCACTGGGGCCCGGCCAGATGGGTGTGGTGGGTGAGTGGCTTGGCCGGATGGGGGTGTTGCGCCAGTGGGCCTGGCCAGGTGCGTGAGTGGGCCTGGCGAGGTGGGTGAATGGGCTTGGCCAAAGCGGTTGTGGTGGATGAGTGGGCCTGGCCGGGCTGGGTGTGGCGGGACAATGGGGCCTGGCCAGATGGATGTGGTGGGTTAGCAGGGCTTGGCCGGGTGGGTGTGGTGGGTTAGTGGATTTGGTCGAGGTGCATGCTGGCGTAGGAACGCCAGGGGCTCCAGGATTCTGAGCCGGCTGTTTCGGACAGCATGATGTCTGGGGCGCCTAGGACTCTCATCAGGATGTAGTTTGTCGTCTTTTGTTTTACGCCGTAAGAATTCAGGGTTTCGGTGAGGGTTTGGGGGTCTGAGCCGACGTGGATGTCGAGGGTTCCGTTGGCGATTGCGGTGGCTACTGCTTGCGGGGTTCCGGTGGTGTTTTCCGCTATCGCTTTCGCGGTGGGGAAGAGGGTGGTCAGTTCTCCGTCGGGTTGGGGGAGGGGGTCGCCCAGGTTGATCAGGGTTTCTTGGGGGACCAGGGTTTTCAGGAGGGTTTCGGTGCCGTCGACGCTGCCCGGCAGGCGCAGGCCCGGTCTGTTCGCGACCAGGGGGGCGAGTTGGGGGTCGGTGGCGAGGGCTTCGTCGACCGCGCAGGGATCGGCGTCCAGGTCGAACAGGCGGCGGAGGCGGGCGACGGCGCTGCCCAGGTCACGCATGTCCGACAGCCTCAGGGTGCAGTCGATGTGGTCGGGCATGGAGATCAGGCGGGCGGTGGCTGTGCCGTGGGGGAGGCGGAGGGTTCGGGCGTACCTGTCGGTGACCGATTCGACTCCGGGGAGGGCTTCCCGGCGGAAGAAGTCGAGGAGGCCGGCGGCGTCGAACGGCTTTCGGAAGGCCAGGCGGAGGCTGACTTTCCCGGCTGCCGCCGTGGGGCGGCGGCGGTGGGCACCGACGCGTAGTTGGGTGGGCGTGGCGGCGAAGACCGCGCGGATCGTGTCGTTGAACTGGCGGATGCTGGCGAAACCCGAGGCGAACGCGATGTCCGCGAAGGGCATGTTCGTGGTTTCGATGAGCAGTCGGGCCGAGTGGGCGCGGTGCGCGCGGGCCAGGGCGAGGGGGCTGGCGCCCAGCTCCGCCATGAGCATCCGGGTGACGTGCCGTTCCGAGTAGCCGAGGCGGGTGGCGAGGCCGGTGACGCCTTCCCGCTCGACCACGCCGTCCGAGATCAGTCGCATGGCGCGTCCGGCCAGGTCGGCGCGGAGATTCCACTCGGGTGAGCCGGGCACCGCGTCGGGCAGGCAGCGGCGACACGCTCGGTAACCGGCTGCTTGCGCGGCGGCCGCTGTGGCGTAGAACTCGACGTTCCTGCGCTTCGGGGTGGTCGCCGGGCAGGACGGACGGCAGTAGATCCCGGTGGTGCGGACCGCCAGGATGAACTGGCCGTCGAAACGTGCGTCCCTGGCGGCGACGGCCCGGTATCCGCGTTCGGTGTCGACGAGCATGATCCGAGGCTACGTCCGGTCCGGCACGTCGACTAGCGGGAATCAGACATGGGGCTGCGGGGGAAATGACCAGGGCAGGGTGCACATAGACTCGTGGCCGTGAGCCTCACCCTCGGTATCGTCGGCCTGCCCAACGTCGGCAAGTCGACCCTGTTCAACGCGCTGACCAACAACGACGTGCTGGCGGCCAACTACCCGTTCGCGACGATCGAGCCGAACGTGGGCGTGGTGCCGCTGCCGGACCCCCGGCTGGACAAGCTCGCCGAGCTGTTCTCGTCCGAGCGGACCGTGCCCGCCGTCGTGTCCTTCGTGGACATCGCGGGCATCGTCAAGGGCGCGTCCGAGGGCGCCGGGCTGGGCAACAAGTTCCTCGCCAACATCCGCGAGGCCAACGCGATCTGCCAGGTCATCCGGGTGTTCGACGATCCGGACGTGGTGCACGTCGACGGCCGGGTCGACCCGGCTGACGACATCGAGACGATCAACACCGAACTCATCCTCGCCGACCTGCAGACCCTTGAGAAAGCGTTGCCACGCCTGGAGAAGGAGGCACGCACCAGGAAGGAGGCCAGGCCGGCATTGGACGCCGCGCAGCAGGCCCAGGCGATCCTCAACGAAGGCCGGACCCTGTTCGCCGCCCGTAAGGAGATCGACCCGGCGCTGCTGCGTGAGCTGAGCCTGCTCACCCTCAAGCCTTTCCTGTACGTGTTCAACGCCGACGAGACCGTCCTCGGCGACCCGGACCGCCGCGCCGAGCTGGCCAAACTCGTCGCCCCGGCGGACGCGGTCTTCCTCGACGCCAAGGTCGAGGCCGAGCTGCTGGAGCTGGACGAGGAATCCCGCCGCGAGCTGCTGGAGTCGATCGGCCAGGACGAGCCCGGCCTGTACTCCCTGGCTCGCGCCGGCTTCCACACCCTGGGCCTGCAGACGTACCTCACCGCCGGCCCGAAGGAGTCCCGGGCCTGGACCATCAAGCAGGGTGACACCGCGCCTCAGGCGGCCGGCGTGATCCACACCGACTTCGAACGTGGGTTCATCAAAGCCGAGGTGGTCTCTTACGACGACCTGGTCGAAGCGGGGTCCATGGCTGCGGCCAAGTCGGCGGGCAAGGTCCGCATCGAGGGCAAGGACTACGTCATGGCCGACGGCGACGTGGTCGAGTTCCGCTTCAACGTCTAGTGCGGAGTTCCCTCGGCGGCGGGTGATCCTGTTGGATGTGAACAAGTCTGGCGGCACTGTCCAGGTGGGACTAGCCTCTCCGGCGGAGCAGTCCGACGACTGAGAGGCGGCGGCTATGAGTGGCCGTGTCGTTCATTTCGAGATCCCGTTCGAGGACGGTGACCGGGCGCGCGAGTTCTACCGGGAGGCGTTCGGCTGGAACCTCATGGTGATGCCTGAGGTCAGCTACACGATGGCGGCGACCGGACCCATGAACGAGCAGGGTAGGACGACTGAACCCGGGTACATCAACGGCGGCATGTTCGACCGGAGCCTCGGTGACGCCGCCGGCCCGGTGGTCACCATCGAGGTCGACAACGTCGACGACGCCCTCGCCACGATCGAGAAGCTGGGCGGGACCACGGTCGCCGGCCGCACCGCGGTCGGGGACATGGGCTTCTCCGGCTACTACAAGGACACCGAAGGCAACATCATGGGCCTCTGGGAGACCGCGCGCCAGGTCTAGGGGCCGACGCCACCGCGGAAACGTCCGAGTTCAGGGCGTTCCGCGGCGACGCCGTGGTTACCCGGCGAGTGCGTCCAGCACGGTGTCGATCTCGGCGGCGAGAGCGACGTCCTTCGAGGTCAGCCCGCCCGCCGAGTGGGTGCTCAGGTGGAACACCAGGGTCCGCCACCGGATGTCGATGTCCGGGTGGTGGTCGTCGTTCTCCGCGATCTCCGCGACCCGGTTCACCACCTGGATCGCCTGGACGAAGGAAGCCAGCTCGGCGGAACGCACCAGGGTCGCCCCGTCCCGGCGCCAGCCGGGCAGGTGGCTGAGGGCGTCGTCGATCTGGTCTTCGGTGAGCAGTTCGGCCATCCGTCAATAGTGCATCTATGCTCAATGTTCTGCCACGGGAGTCCGGTCGTGCCGGGCTGAGAGGAGAGCAACCAGCTCTCGACCGTACGAACCTGATCCGGGTCATGCCGGCGCAGGGACGGGAGGACGGATGTTTCGACGCGCTGTCGTCGCGTTGGTGCTGGTCACAGCGGGGTGTTCGTTGTCAGGCGGGGACAGCCAGCCGGCTGACGTCACCTTGGTCACCCACGATTCCTTCACGGTACGCAAGGAGTTGCTCGACGAGTTCCAGAAGACCACCGGGATCAAGGTCGACGTCCGCAAGACCGGGGACGCCGGCGCGTTGACCAACCAACTCGTGCTGACCAAGGCGAACCCGATCGGCGACATCGCGTACGGGGTGGACAACACGTTCGCCTCCCGCGCCTTGCAGGAGAACGTGTTCCAGCCGTACCAGAGCCCGGACGCCGCCAACGGCCCACAGCGCTACCAGGCGGACGGCAGCAACCGGCTCACCGCGGTCGACGTGGGCGACGTCTGTGTGAACGTGCACACGGCCGGGTTGAAGGGTGTGCCTGAGCCCAAGACGTACGAGGACCTCGCCGACCCCAAGTACAAGGACATGCTCGTCGTCGAGAGCCCGGCGACCAGCTCACCCGGCCTGGCGTTCCTGTTCGGCACGGTCAAGCACTTCGGGCCGAGCGGCTGGCAGGACTACTGGAGGAGGCTGAAGGCCAACGGCGTCCAGGTCGTCGACGGTTGGGAGGTGGCGTACAACCAGAGCTTCTCCGGCACCGGCAAGGGAACCAGGCCGGTCGTGGTGTCCTACGCGTCGTCACCGGCCGCGACCCCGGGCACCAGGGCTTTGCTGGACACGTGTTACCGGCAGATCGAGTACGCGGGTGTGCTGACCGGCGCGAAACACCCTGACCAGGCCAAGAAGGTCCTGGACTGGCTCATTTCCCAGCAGTTCCAGGCCGAGGTCGCCGACCAGATGTACGTCTACCCGACGCGGGACGGCGTGGCGCTGCCGGACGCGTGGAAGCAGTCCGCGCCCTTGCCGACGGACGCGCCCGCGCTGTCCTCGGACGAAGTCCAGCAGAACCGGGAGAACTGGGTCAACCAGTGGCGTTCGCTCGTCCAAGGGTAGGCGGTGTCCTGGTGGCGTTGGTGCCACTGGGATTCCTCACCTTGTTCTTCGCATGGCCGGTGGTCGCGATCATCGGCCTCGGCCTGCGCGGCAACGTCATCGACACGCTCGCAGCCGCGGACACCTGGCGGTTGGTGGGGTTCACGGTCGGGCAGGCAGCGGCGGCAACGGTGGTCGCCCTGCTGGCCGGGATGCCGTTGGCGTTCCTTCTCGCGCGCACGAGGTTGCCTGGATTGAGGCTGGTCAGGGCGGTGATCCTGGTGCCGTTCGTCCTGCCGACGGTGGTGGTCGGGCTGGCGTTCCGGTCGCTGATGCCGGACGGCGGGGTGTTGTCCATCGTCCTCGCCAACAGTTTCTTCAACGTCGCCGTGTTCGCGCGGACCGTCGGCGGCATGTGGTCCACTGTGGACAGACGGGCCGAGGATGCCGCGCGTGCCCTCGGAGCCACCAAAATAAGGGCGTTCACATCGGTGACGTTGCCCGCGCTCGCCCCGGCGATCGGGTCCGCCGCTGCCGTGGTCTTCCTGTTCTGCTCCACGAGCTTCGGCGTCGTGCTGATCCTGGGCGCGGCCCGGTTCCGCACCCTGGAGACCGAGATCTACCTGCGTACGGTCCAGCTGTTCGACCTGCCCGGCGCGGCCGCCCTGTCGCTGCTGCAACTGGCTGCCGTGATCACGGCGTTGACGATCGGCGCGATCGCCAGGCGCCGCAGGGAAGCGGCGGTGAAACGTCGGGCGTCGCAGGCACGCAGGCCGGTCGGCGGCGAGTGGATTGTCGTGGGGTTGGCGTACGGTGTGGTCGCACTGCTGTTGACACCCATCGTGAGCCTGGTCGGCCAGGCCAGTTGGGCCGGTTTTCGCGCGCTCGGCGGGACCGGGCATGACAACAGCCTGGAAGTGTCCGGTGTGGACGCTGTGGTGAACTCGCTGCGGACGGCCACGGACGCGACCGTCCTCGCGATGGTTCTCGGCGTCCTCTCGGCCATTGCGCTGACGCGGCTCAAACGGACCGTCGAGGTGATGGACGTGGCCATGATGCTCCCGCTCGGAGTTTCGGCGGTCACGGTCGGCTTCGGCTACCTCGTCACGTTGGACGCGCTGCCCGGCGACCTGCGGACGTCACCGCTGTTGGTGCCGTTGGCCCAGGCCATCGTGGTCACCCCGCTGGTTGTCAGGGTCCTGGTGCCGGTGCTGCGGTCGATCGACGACCGGCTCAGACAGGCCGCCGGCACCCTCGGCGCGAGCCCGTGGCGGGTGTGGCGCGAGGTTGACCTGCCGCTCGCCAGTCGGGCGCTGGTCACGGCCGCCGCGTTCGGCTATGTCGTGGCGCTCGGCGAGTTCGGGGCGACGAGTTTCCTGGCCAGGCCGGACCGGCCGACCCTGCCGGTGGCGATCGGCCGCCTGATTTCGCGGCCGGGCGAGCTGAACAACGAGATGGCGTACGCCGCGTGCACGCTGTTGATCGTCGTCACCGTAGCGGTCGTCGTGCTGGTCGAACGGTTCCAGACGGCCGTGGGGGAGTTCTGATGGCGCTGCGGATCCGGCACCTGAATGTCCATTTCGGACCGACCAGGGCGGTGGACGACGCGGGTTTGGACGTCGCGGACGGCGAGGTCGTGGCGCTGCTCGGGCCGTCCGGCTGCGGCAAGTCGACCCTCCTGCGGTCCGTCGCCGGCCTGGAACCGGCGGCGACCGGCGAGATCAGGTGGGACGAGGAGGACCTGACCAGGACACCCGTCCACCAGCGCGGCATCGGCCTGGTGTTCCAGGACGGCCAGCTGTTCCCGCACCGGGACGTCGCCGGGAACGTCCGCTTCGGCCTGCGGATGCACAGGATCCGGCCGACCGAGCCGCGGGTGGACGAGCTGCTGGACCTGGTGGGCCTCAAGGGATACCGGCGCAGGCGGGTCACCGACCTGTCCGGCGGTGAACAGCAACGGGTCGCGCTGGCCAGGGCGTTGGCGCCGAAACCCCGGCTGCTTCTGCTGGACGAACCGTTGTCCGCGCTGGACCGCGTGCTGCGTGAGCAACTCGCGTTGGACCTGGCCAGGCTGCTGCGCAAAGCCGGCACGTCCGCCCTGGTGGTCACGCACGACCACGACGAGGCGTTCACGTTGGCGGATCGGGTGGCGTTGATGCGAGAAGGTCGGATCGTGCAGACGGGCACGGCCGAGGACGTGTGGCGCAACCCGGTCGACGAGCCGACCGCGACCTTCCTCGGCTGCGGCCTCATCCTGGACGCGCACGTCCGCGACCACACGGTCACCTTCGAGCTGGGTGAGATCGAACTGCCAGGAACGCGGGACGGCGTCGCGAAGATCGGTCTACGGCCACACGCCCTCCTCGCCGACCCCGACGGCCCGATCAGCGGCGAGGTGAGCGGCCGGGTACACCGACGCGACCACGTCCGTCTGCTGGTGAAGGTCGGCCACCGCGAGGTGGACGCGGTCGCGAGCATCGCCACCGCGCCCGAACCCGGTCAGACTGTGCGGCTGCGGATCGACCCGGACGGGCTAGCCGTCCTTGGTGACCATCCGGGCCAGCGCGAGTGAGTAGCCGATCACCAGGTAGCAGACCGCTCTCAGCAGACCGATGACCAGGTCGCCGCTGGGCATCGGATCCCGCACGACGTCCACGATGGACTCCCAGCTGGTGGTGATCAGGAACGGCTGCAGCCAGTCCAGCGCCGGGATCTGGCTGAGCAGGCCGAACATGAACAACCCGCCGATCACCGACGCCATCACCAGCAGCGGGTGCTCGGTGGACGCGGACACAGCGAGCGCGACCGCGCCGATCGCCCACATCTGCACCACGACCCACGCCGTGCCGATCAGCACCCGCCACAGGCCCTCACCCACCGGCAACGTCGTCCCGGAGACCGTCACCAGACTGCCCGTGCCCGCGATGACCAGCCCTGTCACGTACGCGATCAGCGCGGTCATCAACGTCGCCACCAGGGACACCACAGCCACGCCGAACGCCTTGATGGCGAGCAGGCGGACCCGGCTGATCGGCGCCAGCAGCAGGTTGCGCAACGTGCCGTTCGACGCTTCGCCGGCGATCGCGTCCGACGCCGCGATCGTGGTCCCCAACGGCAGGAAGAACACCATGGTCGTGGACAGCACGATGATCGGCAGCATCAGGGCGTTGCCGGCGACCGCGGCCACGATCGTCTGGCTGCCGTTGGCCCGGATCGGTGAGTCGATCAGCTGGGTGCCGATGCCGAACACGATCGGGTACAACGCCAGCAGACCCAGCAGGATCAACGTGCGGGGCCGGCGGAAGATCCACCGCAGCTCGGAGCGCAGCAAGCGGCTGACAGGCGCCTTGGTCGGAGTGAACAGTGGGGCGGCGGTGTCAGTCATGGCTGTCATGACGCCTCCGTGAGCTGCGCGAACAAGTCCTCCAGGCCGGTGCGCTGCCGGTGTACCTCGTACACGGGCACGTCGGCGCGGACCAAGGTCGCCACCACCTCGGGCGCGGTCGTGGACGTCAGGTCGACCAGCAGGCCGTCCGGCGTTGCGCGAGCAGGGATCTTGTTGTCCCGCAAGGCGTTCACCGCCGACTCAACCGATGGTGTGGACACCAGCAGGCCCGCGTTGCCGGACTCCAACAGGTCCGTCAACTCACCCTGGGCGACCACGGATCCCTGGTGCAACACGGCCACATGCGTGCACGTGGCCTCCACTTCGGACAGCAGGTGCGACGACACCAGCACGGTCGTCCCGGCCGCGTGCAGGTCCGCGATCACCGACCGCACCTCCCGCGTCCCGGCCGGGTCCAGGCCGTTCGTGGGCTCGTCCAGCACGACGAACCGCCGGGGCACCAACAGCGCCGCGGCCAGCCCCATCCGCTGCTTCATGCCGAGCGAATACCCGCGGTACCGGCGGTTGGCCGCCGCGGCCAGGCCGACGCGTTCCAACGCCTGGTCGACCGCGGTGGGGATCTCCGCCGACCGCAGCAACGGCTCGGCCGCGGCGCACCGCAGCAGGTTCTCCCGGCCGGACAGGAACGGGTGGAAACCCGGCCCCTCCACCAACGCCCCGACCTGCGGCAACACCGACGCGGCCGCGTCCGGCATGGGGGCGCCGAACAGTTCGATCTCGCCTGCCGTCGGCGTGGTCAGCCCGAGCAGCATGCGGATCGTGGTGGTCTTGCCGGAGCCGTTCGGCCCCAGCATCCCCAACACCGCGCCCTCGGGCACGTCAAGGTCGACGTGGTCGACCGCGACCGTCGTGCGGTACAGCTTGCGCAGCCCGCGTGTCCGAGCCGCCAAAGACGGGGTGGGCGCCGCCTCGGCGACGCCCACCCCGGATGTTCCAGCTGATGTCACTTCACCTGTCCGAGCGCTTCGACAAGCACCTGCTCCGGCACCGCGCCGACCGCCACCCGGCCGTCGTCGGTCACCAGAGCGGTGGCCACCTTGGTGGTGAAAAGGTACCCGGTGCCGTACGGGCCGGAGACCTGCTTGCCGAACTGCTTGAGCAGCGCGGTCATGTCGAAGCCCTTGCCGCGGCCGTCGCCGGCCTTGCCGAGCATGCCGCTCAGGTCACCCGGCAGCTTGGCCACCAGCGTGGTGTCCCAGCCGTCGCCGACCGTCTGCGCGTGCAGGCTGGTCAGCAGGTCGCCGATGCCCTTGTTCATGTCGGCCTTGCTCGGCTTGTCCGCGTCCGAGTGCTCTTTGACCGTCGCGCCCTGCGGCGGTGTGAACTTGAACAGGTTCGGGTCCTGCGCGCCGACCTTGAACTCGCTGAACTCGACCTTGAGCGCCGGGTCGGACTGGCCGTTGGCCAGCACCTCCGCGCGCAGCGGCAGCCGGGTCTCCGAGTCGACCGCGAGCCGCAGTTCACGCAGCAGCGTGCGCTCGGTCGGCTTCGGGGTCACGACCAGCTCGTACGCCGGCCGGGACGCCACCCGCGCGGTGCCGTCGACCTTGACGTCGCTGTACTGGCGGACCAGGCTCAGCAGGTCCTTGCCGAAGGTGGCCGGGTCCTCGCCGTTCGGCAGCTTGTCCGGCGTCTGGTTCGGGGTCGACTTGGTGACGGTGTTCTTCGCCGAGTCCCAGGACCAGAACGTGGTGCCGTCGTAGATGTAGGTCTTCTCCGACGCCTTGCTCGGCAGGGTCGCCCGGTAGTGGCCCTGGCCGTCGGCGTACACCGACGCCGAGCCGAGGCCGTCCTGCAGCAGCTTGATCGGCAGGCCGAGGTTCTCGCTGGCCTGCACCTTGCCCGACAGTGCCGGGATCTTCGCCGTCGCGACCGACTGGACGAGCTCGTCCGCGCTGATCTTCGACAGCGAGGGCGGCGGCTCGTTGGCGCCGGCTGGCATGGCCAGCGCGCCAAGCCCGATCACGCCGGCGAGCACCCCTGCCCCCGCGACGGTCAGGACCGTCTTCTTGGTGTTCATCGGTCATCTCCCCGAATCAGTCTCCAGTGAATGCTCCCGTGGCACAGAGACTGCCCGGTGGCACCTGAGACGGGGCTGAGAGGCTGAGAGAAAGCTCAGAATATCCTGCCGGTTCGCTGTCGGCCGGGCATGCTGTTGCGGGTGAGACCTCGGGTGTTGGTGGTGGACGACGAGCCTGGCGTGCGCCGGGCGTTGCAGCGTGGCCTGACCGCGGAGGGCATGGACATCGTGGTGGCCGCGGACGGCCCCAGCGCACTTCAGGTCGCGCGGACCGGGGCGTTCGACGCGATCCTGCTGGACATCATGCTGCCCGGCCTGTCCGGCTACCGCGTGCTGCAGGCGCTGCGGGCCGAGGGGGTACGCACCCCGGTCCTGTTGGTGTCCGCCAAGGACGGTGAGATCGACCAGGCCGACGGGCTGGACCTGGGCGCGGACGGCTACCTGGTGAAACCGTTCTCGTTCGTGGTGCTCGTGGCCCAGGTCCGCGCGCTGCTGCGGCGCGGCGCGGCCGAGGGGTCCGGACAGCGGCTGCGGCTGGGGGATCTCGTGGTGGACCGCGCGACCCGCCAGGTCAGCATGTCCGGGGAGCCGGTCGCGTTGTCGCCTCGGGAGTTCGCGGTGCTGGACGTGCTCGCCAGCCGAGCCGGGTCCGTGGTGACCAAGGACGAGCTGCTCCGGACTGTGTGGGGTGACGAGCAGGCAGCTACGCGCAACGCCGTCGAGGTGTACGTGGGGTACCTGCGGCGCAAGTTGGACGCCGTGGGCGCGGGTTCGATCGTGCGGACCGTGCGTGGCCACGGATATCTCGCGTCGACAGGCGAGATAGACGCAGTGATGGGCCAGTGAGCGTACGCACGCTCTGGTTGCGGCGCAGTGTCCGGTTCCGCATCACGACCATGGCGACGGTGGCGACCCTGGCCATCCTGCTCGCGCTGGCGACGTGGACCGGCCGGAGCATCGGATCACTGCTGATCAACTCCACCGACAACGAACTCAGGCCGATCATGCAGACCGCGGTCACGGACGTCTCAGCCGGCCGCCTACCCCACTCGGACACGCCGTACGTGCAGGTCAGGGTGCTGGATACGGCCGGAACGCCGGTCGACGGCCAACCGCCGCCGGAGTTGGACGACCGCGACGTGAGCGTACTGAAGGCGGGCGAACCGATCACCCGGTTCCGGGCCGACCTGCCGATCCGTTGGGTCGGGACCGTGGCGACCGCGCCGGACGGTTCGCAACGGCTCGTCGCCGCCGGTATCGGCCTCGCCGGGTACACGCAGGCGCAGCGCAACGGGGTGAACTGGCTGCTGCTGGCGGCTGTGTTGGGCGCGGTGGCGACGGGGATCGCGACGTGGTTCTCGGTTCGTTCGTCACTGCGTCCGGTGGAACGGATGCGGCTGGACGCGACTCGGCTGCCGGCGGGGGAACGATTGCCGTTGCCCGATTCGGACGACGAGCTGCGGTCGCTGGCGGGCGCGTTGAACGGGTTGCTGGCGCGCCGGGACGAGGCGACCGAGCGGCTGCGGAAGTTCACCGGGGACGCCGCGCACGAGCTGCGGTCGCCGGTGGCGTCCATCCGGGTGCAGGCCGAGGTGGCCGTGGCCAACCCGGATCCGGAGCTGTCCCAGGAAGTTCTCGGCGAGATCGTGCGCGAGTCCGAGCGACTGTCCACTTTGGTCGACGGGTTGCTCACCCTGGCCCGGTCGGACGCGGGCGAACTGCCCACGGCGCAACCGGTCGACCTGGTGGCCGCGGCCGAGGCGGCGGTGTCCCGGTCCGCGTCCACGCACGTCACGTTGCAGGCGCCGACCGGATCGGCCTGGGTGCAGGCCGCGCCGACCGAGGTGGACCTGGTGCTGGACAACCTGCTGCGCAACGCCAAGCTGTACGCGCGGGCGCAGATCACCGTGTCCGTGTTGCCCGCGGGCGGGTTCGTGCGGCTGATCGTGGACGACGACGGGCCTGGGATCGCGCCGGAGCACCGGGAGAAGGTGTTCGACCGGTTCTACCGTGTCCAGGACGACCGGGCGAGGCAGACCGGGGGTTCCGGTCTGGGCCTCGCCCTGGTCGCCGAGGTGGTCCGCCGGCGGGGCGGAACGGTCATGGTCACGGGGTCGCCGGACGGCGGCGCCCGCTTCCAGATCCGGTGGAAATCACTCTGAGGTGATCCGCACGGCCCCGCTGGGGCACAGGGTAACGGCTTGGCGGACGGCCGGCTCCTCGCCGCCGTCCGGCTCGGGGTGCAGGACCTGCACGATGCCTTCGTCGTCCTGGTCGAACACCTCGGGCGCGGTCAGCACGCACATGCCGGCGCCCACGCACACGTCCCGGTTACCTTCTACTCGCATGCTTCTCTCCTACCACGGTTCGCGGCCCAGTGGCCCTTCGGCGGTCATCACCATGCGACGGGCAGCGAGTTCACGCCCTGAATGGTCGCGGCCGGCCGCAGCGTCAGGTCGGCCACCGCGACGTCCAGCCGGAGCGTCGGGATCCGCCTGAACAACGCCGGCAGCGCCAGTTCCAGTTCCATCCTGGCCAGGTTCTGGCCGAGACACTGGTGCACGCCGTAGCCGAAGGCCACGTGGTGGCGGGCCGGCCGGGTGATGTCGAAGCTGTCCGGGTCGGCGAACACCGACGGGTCCCGGTTGGCCAGTGAACTGGTGATGACCAGGCCGTCGCCGGCCTTCACGGTGACCCCGCCGATCTCGATGTCCTCGGTGGCGATCCGGCTCGGTCCAGCGTCCACAATGGACAGGTAGCGCAGTAGTTCCTCCACGGACGTCGCCGCGGCCGCCGGGTCGGACTTCAGCAGCGCCAGCTGGTCCGGGTGGTCCAGCAGCGTGATCACGCCGAGCGACAGCATGGACGCGGTGGTCTCGTGCCCGGCCAGCAACAGGACCATGGCGTTGATGGCCAGGTCCTCCTTGCTGAGCTGCCCGGTGGCGACCTGGTCCGCCTTCAACCGCGCGATCAGTCCGGGTGGCGGGTCCATGGCCAGTTCGGCCAGGTAGCCGACCAGCGCGACGCGGGCCACCCGGACGTCGTCCGACGTGCCCTGGACCAGCAGCCGGCTGTGTTTCTGGAAGAACTCGTGGTCCGCGTACGGCACACCCAGCATGTGGCAGATCACCATGGACGGGACGGGCAGCGAGAAGTGCTCGACCAGGTCGGTCGGTGATCCCGCGGCCAGCAGCCCGTCGATCGCGTCGTCGACCACCGCGACGATCTTCGGCTTGAGCTCCTTGAACCGCCGGACGGTGAACTCGGAGATCATCATCCGCCGGATCCGGTTGTGCTCCGGGTCGTCCATGGCCAGGAACGTGGGCTTCGCCTCGGTGAGGCCGGCGAACCGCTCGGAGACCGTCGGGAACCCGTCGCGCCGCCGGTCCGCGGACACCCGTGGGTCGGCGAGGAGTTGACGGGCTTCGGCGTGTCCGGTGACCGTCCAACACTCCAGCCCGTTCCACAGTGTCACGCGCTGCAACGGCGGTCCTTCGCGCATCGGCTCGTACGCTGGTGACGGGTGGTATGGACAGGTTCGCGCCTGTGGATATTCCGGTGCTTGCGTCATCGATTACCCCCTGTAAGAAACTTTCCGTCCTCTATCATGGCCCTGTTGAATAGAGAACGCAACGTCTCTTAGGGAAGGACTCTAAGCTGTCAGCCGTGCAGGTGGACCACCGCAAGGGGCCACGCCGCCGAGGCGAGGTCCTGGAGGAAGCGATCATGCGGGCCGCCCTGGCCGAGTTGGCCGAGGTCGGCTACGTGGGCGTGAGCATGGAACGGATCGCCGGCCGGGCCCGGACCAGCAAAGCCGCCCTCTACCGGCGGTGGCCCGACCGGGCGCACCTGATCGTGGACGCGTACCTGAGGTTCGTCGTGGACGACGTCGACATCCCGGACACCGGGTCGCTGCGCACCGACGTGATCCTGCTGTTGCGCCAGCTCACCGACCTGGTCGGCTCACCCGTGATCCAGATGCTGCACGGCCTGTTGGCCGACGCGGGCGACAACGGCGAGCTGCGCAAGGTCATCCGTGAGCAGGTGACCCACCTCAAACCGATGTTGATGCGCGAGATCCTGGAACGCGCCGAGGCCCGCGGCGAACTGCGTGGGAAGGTGACCGCGCGCCAGGCCACCGTCCCGATCGACCTGTTGCGTGGCGAGATCCTGTTGCGGGACGGCGTCGTGTCGGACGCCACCATCGCGGAGATCGTCGACGAGGTCTTCCTGCCCCTGGTGCAAGCCTGATGCCCGTCCTGCGCGCCACCGCGCTGGCGCACGCCCCGGCCCGGACCGTCACAGGCGCCCTGATCGAACTCGCCGCCCGCCGCGCCCACCTGGTGTCCGTGGCGGACTTCACGGTCGAAGCACTGTTGCCGCGTGAGCCGTTCCGCGCGGCGCGACTGACCGGACAGTGCGCGCAGACAGCCGCGGGCACGTTGGTGACGTGCTCGTTCTCCTGGGTCGGCGGTGTCGTGGACGCCATGCTGACGCGTACGTCGGTGCTGTCCATCGCGACCTCGCTCGCCGAGGGCGCCAAAGCACGGGCCGAGGCCCTTGCGGACGCGCCCGTCGTCGTGGGCACGGTCATCGTCCGGGACCGCCGGATCCTGGCTCAACAGCGGGCTTTCCCGGACAGCGTCGCCGGGCTGTGGGAACTGCCGGGCGGCCGGGTCGAACCGGGCGAGACCGACGCGGACGCCGTCCACCGGGAGTGCGACGAGGAACTGGGGGTCGGTGTCCAACCGGGCGAGCGGGTCGGCCCGGACGTCGTCCTGCCGAGCGGCAAGCTGTTGCGGATCTACCGGGGCACGATCCCGGCCGACGCGACCCCGGTGGCCAGGGAGCACAAAGGACTCCGCTGGCTGCGCCGGGACGAGCTGACCGACGTCGAGTGGCTGCCGGCCGACCGGATCCTGCTGGACTGCCTGGTGGACTTGCTCTGAAACGTCCGCCAGGCTTCGCCGCCACCAGGAGGGGGCCGCCGGTTGGGCGGCCCTTCGAACACGCGGTCAAGATGACAGGCGGTCGCGCATAAAGAACGCGTATATGCCGGAATGTTTCGGCGCTTGAAGTCGCGCGCCGGGCGTACCGTAATTGGCATGTATATCGTGATGCTGGCGTACACCGCACCCCGGGAAGAGATCGACTATCTGCTTCCCGATCATATCGAGTGGCTCACCAGGCACTACGACGCCGGGCACTTTCTCTGCTCGGGCCGCCAGTCGGGGGAGCTCGGCCGCGTGATCATCACCCGGCCGATGCCGCGCGGGAAGTTGGAGGCCATGCTGGCCACGGATCCGCTTGACCTGGCGAAGATGGTCCGGCACCAGGTGGTCGAGTTCGAGGCCACCCGGACCGCGCCGGAACTGTCCAGGGTCAACGAGGCACTCGCCAGCTGAGCGGAACACTTTCGGTCAGTATCGAAACTGCCCGGATCGACCCGCTGCCGGTCCGGGCCCGGCCCCGAGAACAATGCCGGATTTGACTATTCTTTTAATCTTTACGTGGGTTATTCATTCGCACCGTGCGGATGCACGTGCACAATGTGTTCGTGACATGCGTTCTGGTGACTCCGTGGTGGCGCTCCCGCACACCGCGTGATGCGAATCCGGCCGGCGGCACGGAGCCCACAGCCATCCTTGACTGGCGTCATCCCCTGGTCGACGCGTACGTCTCGGGCGTGCGCGGCCAAGAACCCCTGACGCTCCTGCGCTCCGCGCACACCCTGATCGCCGCCGGTGTCCGTCCTGTGTACGCCGTGAACGACACACAGCCGGTGTCGCGAACGCTGCGTCGCGGTCGTGGTTCGTGCAGTCAGCGTCTGGCCGTGCTGGAGGCGGTGGCGCGGGCTTCGGGCATCCCGACCCGCGTGCGTGGCCTGCTGGTGGACGGCAGGTTCTGGGGTCCGCGGTTCCCGCGGGTGAAGTTCCTGGTGCCCAGGCACGTCGTGCTGGCGTGGCCGGAGTTCCTGGTGGGCACGGGATGGATGCCGGTCACCGAGCTGTTCGGCGACGTGGCCACGCTCAGCTGCGCGGTCGGCGGCGGGTTCACCAACGCGGACGGTGAGACGTTGTTCGACGCGTTGGCGCGCACCGCGGTCGACTGGGACGGGGTCAGCTCGTCCTGTGACCTGTCCGCCTCGGTGGTCGCGGACCTGGGACGGTTCGGCTCGCGGGACGAACTGTTCGCCGCACATGGACAGACCCTGTGCCCGGGGATCAGGATCGCGGCCGACCCGATGATGAGCCGCTGGAGTCCAGGCCGTGGCCCAGCGCGGCACTAGGCGGCGAGCTTGGCCTTTGCCTTGCGCAGGGCCAGGACCGGACACTTCCCGCACCTGCTTGACGAGCGGCAACACTTCTTCTTGACCTTGCCGGCCTTCATCAGGCGACGGACCCGTTCGGCCGGGGTCTCGTCGCGTCGGTCCTTCTTCTTGTGCTTCTTGCCCACTCGCGCTCCAGGTCGTCCGACGAACCTGGTTTAGGTTAGGCAAACCTTCCTTGATCGTCCTGTGGGGCTGGTCACAGGTGATCCCAAGGTACCCTTTGAACCGGGCCTGGGCAGCAGGGAAGCTGCGGGCCTTCCTCCAGACACCATTCACCTAGGGGAGCACGCGCGTGCCCGCATCAGCCACTGCCAGCAGGACCAGGACGGACCTGCGCAACGTAGCAATCGTGGCACACGTCGACCACGGCAAGACGACGCTGGTCGACGCCATGCTGCGGCAGTCCGGCGCGTTCGCCGCGCGCGCCGAGCTGGTCGACCGGGTGATGGACTCCGGCGAGCTGGAACGTGAGAAAGGCATCACGATCCTGGCGAAGAACACCGCTGTGCGGCGCACCACACCGGACGGTGTGGTGACCATCAACGTGGTGGACACCCCGGGCCACGCGGACTTCGGCGGCGAGGTGGAGCGCGGCCTGGCCATGGTGGACGGCGTGCTGCTGCTGGTCGACGCCAGTGAGGGCCCGCTGCCGCAGACCCGGTTCGTGCTGCGCAAGGCGCTGGCCGCGGGCCTGCCCGTGGTGCTGGTGGTGAACAAGGTGGACCGCCCGGACGCCCGGATCGCCGAGGTCGTCGACGAGGCCCACGACCTGCTGCTGGACCTGGCCGGCGACCTGGAGCTGGAGGACCTGGACAGCGTCCTGGACCTGCCGGTGGTGTACGCGTCCGCGCGCGCCGGCCGGGCCTCGCTGACCGCGCCCGCCGACGGCGGACTGCCCGACAGCGAGAACCTCGACCCCCTGTTCGACGTGCTCATGCGGCACATCCCGGCGCCGACCGGCGACCCGGACGACAAGCTCCAGGCGCTGGTGACCAACCTGGACGCGTCGTCGTTCCTCGGCCGGATCGCGCTGTGCCGGATCCACGCCGGCCGCCTGCGCAAGGGGCAGACGGTCGCCTGGTGCCGCGCGGACGGCAGCGTCGAGCGGGTCCGGATCGCCGAGCTGCTGGTCACCGAGGCCCTCGACCGGGTGCCCGGCGAGCTGGCCGAAGCCGGTGACCTGGTGGCCATCTCCGGCATCCCGGAGATCACGATCGGCGACACCCTGGCCGACCCGGACGACCCCCGGCCGCTGCCCCGGATCACGGTCGACGAGCCCGCGATCGCCATGACCATCGGCGTGAACACCTCGCCGCTGGCCGGCCGCAACGGTGGCACGAAGCTCACCGCGCGGGTGGTCAAGGCCCGGCTGGACGCGGAACTGGTCGGCAACGTGAGCGTGAAGGTGCTGCCCACCGAACGGCCGGACACCTGGGAGGTTCAGGGCCGTGGCGAGCTGGCCCTCGCGATCCTGGTGGAGACCATGCGCCGGGAGGGCTTCGAGCTGACCGTCGGCAAGCCGCAGGTGGTCACCCGGACCATCGACGGGCGGCTCTGCGAGCCCTTCGAGCACCTGACGATCGACGCCCCGGAGGAGCACCTGGGCGCGATCACCCAGCTGCTCGCGTCCAGGAAAGGCCGGATGGAGCACATGGGCGGCCACGGCACGGGCCGGATCCGCCTGGAGTACGTGGTCCCGGCGCGTGGCCTGATCGGCTTCCGGACCGAGTTCCTGACCGAGACCCGCGGCACCGGGATCGCGAACCACGTGTTCGAGGGCTACCACCCGTGGGTCGGCGAACTGCGGACCCGGCACAGCGGGTCACTGGTGGCGGACCGCACCGGCCCGATCACCGCCTACGCCATGATCCAGCTCGCCGACCGGGGGACCTTCTTCGTCGAGCCGGGCCAGGACTCCTACGAGGGCATGGTGGTGGGCGAGAACCCGCGGGCCGAGGACCTGGACGTGAACGTGGCGCGCGAGAAGAAGCTGACCAACATGCGGTCCTCCACCGGGGACGAGCTGGAACGCCTTGCCCGCCCGCGAAAGCTGGGGTTGGAGGAGGCGCTCGAGTTCTGCGCCAGCGACGAGTGCGTGGAAGTGGCGCCGCAGGTGATCCGGGTCCGCAAGCTGATCCTGGACTCCACCCAGCGGGCTCGGGCCCGTTCCCGGGCGAAAACCCAGGGCTGACAAAGCAAGCCCGCTTCGACGAGTCCATAAAGGACAATGGTCGCCGGCCGACGGCCGGCGACCGGGAAAACCGCTCGCCCCGACCTGGAGCAGAATGGCAGCATTCGACCAGAGGGGAGGTCGTGGCGTGCGGATCGTCATTGCCGTGGTTCTTGGGCTCGCGCTGGTGGCCGGGTGCACGAACACGCCGCCTCCGCCTGTCGTGGGCACGGTCATACCGAGCGCCGCGCCGGTCAAAGCCGACGAGGTCGTCGTCGGTGTGGACAGCGTCGTCGGCGGGTACAACCCGCATGTCCTGGCCGACCAGTCGACGGTCACCACGGCTCTGTCCACAATGCTGCTTCCGTCGGTCTTCCGGCCCGCGCCGGACGGCACGCCGGAGCTGGACCGGACAGTCATGGTGTCCGCGGCCGTCACGAAGTCCGAGCCGTACACCGTCACGTACCGGATCCGCACCGACGCCGCCTGGTCGGACGCGTCGCCCGTGGCCGCCGAGGACTTCGTGTACCTGCGGGAACGGATGCGGGACGAGCCCGGGACCCTGGATTCAGCCGGATACCGGCTCATCTCGGACATCAAGAACGAAGAAGGCGGCAAGGTCGTCCAGGTCACGTTCGCGCAGCCCTATCCCGGGTGGCGGTCGCTGTTCGACTCGTTGCTGCCGGCACACATCCTCAAGGACGCGCCCGGCGGCTGGGACCAGGCGTTGGAGAGCGGGTTCCCGGCCACCGCCGGCCCGTTCTCGATCAAGACGATGGACATGTCGCGCGGCGACATCGTGCTGGAACGCAACGAGCGCTACTGGGCGAAGCCGGCGGTCGTCGGGAGCGTGATCCTGCGCCGCACCGACCCGCCTGGGCTCGTCGAGGCGCTGCGCACCGGGCACGACTCGTTGGTCGTTGCCCGAATGGACCAGGCCGGGGTCAGTCAGCTGACCGCGCTCGGCAGCAAGGTGACGGTTCAGGCCGCGCGCCGGCCGACGGTACTCACCATCCTGCTGCGGCCGACCGGACCGGACCTGGCCGACGAACGTGTTCGGCAGGCGCTCGTGAAGATGCTCGATCGGGACGCTTTGCTCAAAGCCGGCACCGGCGGTGGCGCGGCCGCGGACGCCAAGGCGGACAGCCTGACGTTGGCGCCGTCACAGCCGGGATACGCCCCGACCGGCCCGCCAGGGCACGATTCTCTCGCCGCCCAACAGACACTCACCCAAGCCGGTTACAGCCTTGTCGGGAGCGTCTGGACCCGCGAGGGACGCCCGCTGAGCGTGACGCTGGGCACACCGGCCGACAAGGAGCCGTATCTCAGCGTCGCCAAGGAGGTGGAGCGGCAGCTGACCGCGGGCGGGGTACAGGTCAAGCTCGTCACCCCACCGGCACACCAACTGCTCAAACCGGGCAGCGACGCCACCATCCTGGTCGTGCCCCAGCCGGTCGGCCCCGACCCGGCGGCCACGCTGGCGTCGACTTTCTCCTGTCCGGCGGCGAAAAGTCCGAACTCGTCCGTGGTCCCGCCGGCGAACCTCCTCGGCTTCTGCGACCGGACGTTGCAGCCGACCATCGACGCCGCCCTCACCGGGTCGAAGTCACTGTCCGGGGCGATCACGATTCTGGAGCCGCAACTGCTGAGCCAGTCGGTCGCCGTCCCTGTGTTCCAGTTGGCCGATTCGGTCGCCGTCCGGTCGGAGTTGTCGGTCGAACAACCCACAGCACCCCTCAACGCGCCGTTCGCCACCGCGGCCACATGGCAGCGCAATCCCAAATGACCTAATGGCACGCTCTGTGCCGCATTGAACACGATTAAGTACCCGCCGGTAACGGACGGGTTGCCGACTGCTATCAACGTGTCACCCTTTGGTCACGATCGGCCTCCCACCGGTGACCACGGATGGTTTGGGTTCCTAGCGTTCTCCGGCAGTGCGCCGGCCGATGGCCGTTGGGCGCGCCTCAGGAGTTACGGGTGCTCGGCAAGCGGAGATCGGCTTGCCGAGGAACCCTGTGCTAGGAGGGCACGTGTCAATGAGGAGATCAAAGGCAGTCTCCGCGATTGCGCTCGCCGCCGTGGCGACGATGGTATTGGGGGCTTGCGGTTCCGGTACCGGCAACCAGGCCGGTGGCGGCAACGAGCAGCAACAAAACCAGAAGCCTGGCGAGATCGGCGCCCAGGACCAGGTGTACAAGCGGCCCAAGGTGAACGACGCGGGCGACGTCACGATCGCGGTGGAGGAGAACTACCGCGACTACAACAACTTCATCGGCGCCACGAACAGCCAGGCCAGCACGCGGGTCGGCAACATCACGATCCCGTCGCCGTACGTCGGTGTCTACACCAACGGCCAGATCCTGCCGGAGATCGACGGCGACCTGATGGAATCGGTCAAGGTCGTCTCGCCGGACCCGCAGGTGGTCGAGTACAAGTTCCAGAAGGCCGCGGTGTGGGAGGACGGCTCCCCGATCGGCTGCACGGACATCTACCTCGGCTACGTGGCGCACGGCCTCGCGTCGGACAAGTTCGACTCGGAGAAGACCGGCTACGAGGACATCTCGAAGGTCGAGTGCAAGGACGACAACAAGACCGCGACGCTGACGTTCGGCAAGAAGTTCGCCGACTACCGCGGCCTGTTCTCCAGCATCGGCAACAACGGCCTGCTGCCCGAGCACGTGCTGAAGGCCAAGACCGGCGTGGACGTCACCCAGATCACCAAGGACAACGTCGCGTCCAAGGCCGCCGACATCGACAAGGCGTCGAAGTTCTACACGACCGACTGGCAGAAGCACGACCCCTCGGTCGCGGTGTCCGGTGGCCCGTACCGGGTGAAGACCACGGACCTGCGGGACACCACGGTCCTTGAGCGCAACCCGAAGTGGTGGGGCAACCCAGGTGGCCCGGCGACCATCACGCTGCGCACCAACACCAACGCGCAGTCCGCGTCGCAGCAGCTGCAGAACAAGGAAGTCCAGGCGATCGACGTCCAGGCGGACGCGCCGACCGCGACCCAGCTCAGCAAGGTCTCCACGGTGAAGACCTTCGCGCAGGGTGGCCAGACCTACGAGCACATCGACTTCAACATGTCGAAGCCGCTGTTCAAGGACAACCCCGAGCTGCGCAACGCGATCGCCACCTGCATCAACCGGCAGGCGATCATCGACAACCTGATCAAGGACATCAACCCGAACGCCAAGCCGCTCGGCAACTTCATGTTCATGCCGAACGAGGCCGGGTACGAGGACCACTACAGCAACATCGGCAAGGGTGACGCGGACGCCGCCAAGAAGCTGATGGAGGGCGGTGGCTGGAAGCTCAACGGCGACGGCATCTACGAGAAGAACGGCACCAAGGCGTCGTTCACCCTCGGCTACAAGACAGTTGTTCGCCGCAACAAGACCTACCAGCTGGTCGCCGACTCGTGCAAGAAGGCGGGCATCCAGGTCATCAGCGGCCAGCAGGACTCGTTCAACGACGAGTCGCTGCCGAAGAGCAACTTCGACGCGGCGCTGTTCGCGTGGGTCGGCAACCTGGTGAAGTCGTCCTCGTACGCCAACTACGCGTCGCAGAGCGCCGGTGGGACGAGCAACTACGCCCTGTACTCCGACCCGGACATGGACAAGGCGTACGCGGAGGCCAACGCCAACCTGGACTTCAAGAGCCGGGTGGACCAGCTGAACAACGTTGACAAGATCATCGCCAAGGACATGTTCTCGGTCCCGCTGTTCCAGCTGCCGGACTACACCGCGTACGACGCCGGTTGGGGCGCGTCCGACGGAACCAAGGTCGGCGACCTGAGCTACGTCAACTTCGCAGGTGGCGTCACGTGGAATGTCTACGCATGGCAGAAGCGCCAGTGACCGTGGTATTCACTCCACACGCCGTCGTGTAACGGCTGTCACACCGCTGGGGGGCTGGTGCCAAGAGCGCCGGCCCCCTGGCGGTGTACCCGGAGCACCCTCGCCGGCCAGAAGCCGGTCGGAGGGCACCTTGAGGAGTTCGACGTGTTTCGCTACATCATCCGGCGAATCCTGATCACGATCCCACTGCTGATAGTGGGGTCTTTCCTGGTGTTCGCCCTGGTACAGGCGATGGGCGACCCACTCGGTGAGTGGCGCCTGCTACCGCCGCCGAAGTCCCCCGAGCAGATCGCCGCGGCACTGAACACGGCCGGCTACAACAAGCCGTTCTTCCCGCGGTACCTGGACTGGCTCGGCAGCTTCGTCACCGGCGACTGGAAGAAGGGCGTGGTGCCCGGCAGCAGCGCGTTCGGCCGGGACGTCAAGACCGAAGTCTTCCACGGGCTCGGGAACACCGCGCGGCTGGTTATCGGCGCGGAGATCCTGGCGCTGACGCTGGGTATGGCCATCGGTGTGCTGGGCGCGGTGCGCCAGTACTCCCTCACCGACTACGCGGTCACCGGCTGGGCCTTCGTGATGTTCTCGATGCCGGTGTTCTGCCTCGGCCTGATGCTCAAGAGCGTGGCCATTCCGCTGAACGACTGGTTCGAATCGCTCGGCACCGAGCGATGGCTGGTCACAGCCGGCCCGCCACCGGGCGGGTTCAGCGGCAGTGTCGGGCATCAGATAGTGCAGTACATCGGTGTGTTCCTGTTGCCGACACTCACGTTGCTGTGCATCCAGTTCGCGCTGTACAGCCGCTTCCAGCGGGCCTCGATGCTGGACGTGCTCAACCAGGACTACGTCCGAACGGCGCAGGCCAAGGGACTGTCCCAGTCCCGGGTGGTCTTCCGGCACGCCTACCGCAACGGGCTGATCCCGGTGCTCACCGTGTTCGCGGTGAACTTCGGGACGCTGATCACCGGCGCGGTGATCACCGAGACCGTGTTCGGCTGGTCCGGCATGGGGAAGCTGTTGATCCGCAGCATCACCGACAAGGAGCCCTACATGGTGCTCGGCGTGGTGATGGTGACCGCGATCAGCATCGTGTTCTTCAACCTGCTCGCGGACATCCTGTACGCCCGCCTTGACCCGAGGATTCGCCTTGGCTGACACCGGCATCGCCACCCCAGGCGCCAGGGGCGACGCCTCGGGTCTGGACATCGCGGCACCCCGCAAACAGTGGCAGGTCGTCCTGCGCCGGTTCTTCCGGCACCGGGCCGCCCTGTTCGGGCTCGCCATCTTCATCCTGCTCGTGCTGTTCACCCTGATCGGCGCGTTCAGCTGGAAGTACGACGCGGGCGACGTCGATCTGGGCCGCTACCTGTCGCCGTCCGCCGACCACCCGTTCGGCACCGGCGACATCGGCGACGACCTGTTCGCCAAGGTGATCCGGGGCACCGGCTACTCGCTGCGGATCGCCCTCATCGTCGCCGTCCTGAACACGTTCGTCGGTGTCGTGCTCGGCGCGCTGGCCGGCTACTACCGCGGCTGGGTGGACAGTTTGATCGGCCGGATCACCGACCTGGCCCTGTTCATCCCCGGCTTCCTGATCGCCGCCGTGCTGGCGCGCAGCACGTTCAACCTGGCCGAGATCCAGCAGGGCAAGGCCTCGAGCAACTGGCTGCAGGTCGCGATCATCCTGGGCCTGACCAACTGGACCACGGTCGCCAGAACGATCCGCGGAATGGTGTTGTCGTTGCGGGAGAAGGAGTTCGTCGAGGCCGCCCGCGCGTTGGGCGGTGGCCCGACCCGGGTCATCTTCCGGCACATCCTGCCCAACACGATGGACGTGGTGATCGTGAACGCGACCATCGCGGTGGCCCAGGCGGTTCTGCTGGAGGCGGCGCTTTCCTTTGTGGGACTTGGCGTCAAGTATCCGGACACGTCGCTGGGCCTGCTGATCAGCGACAACCAGAACGAGCTGCTCGTGCATCCGTGGCTGTTCTACTTCCCGTTCCTGTTCATCGTGCTCATCTCGCTCTCGGTCAACTTCGTCGGTGACGGCTTACGAGACGCGTTCGACCCACGCCAGAAGAGGGTGCGCGCATGACCGTCGACGTACTTTTCCCCGCGGAGGCGGCATCATGACCGACTTCGGAGACACCGCGTTGCAGGGCGCGCCGACGGACGTGTTGGCCACGGACTCGCGGCTGCTGGAGATCAATGACCTGTCGGTCGACTTCGGCACCGAGGACGGCGTGGTGCACGCGGTCCGGAACGTGTCGTTCTCGTTGGGCCGCAGGGAAGTGCTCGGGATCGTCGGTGAGTCGGGATCGGGCAAGTCGGTCTCGTCCATGGCGATCATGGGCCTGCTGCCCAAGACGGCCAAGATCACCGGGTCGATCAAGTTCCTCGGCGACGAGCTGGTCGGCCTGCCGTTCAAGAAGATGCGGCCGTACCGGGGCAACAAGGTCTCGATGATCTTCCAGGACCCGATGACCTCGCTGAACCCGGTGTTCACGGTCGGCTGGCAGCTGGCCGAGGCGTACCGGGCGCACCACGAGGTGTCCAAGGCCAAGGCGTGGGCCAAGGCCGTGGAAACCCTTGCGCTGGTGGGCATTCCGCAGCCGGACCGGCGGGCCAGGCAGTTCCCGCACGAGTTCTCCGGCGGCATGCGGCAGCGGGCCGTGATCGGCATGTCGATCATCAACGACCCGGAGCTGATCATCGCCGACGAGCCGACCACCGCGCTCGACGTGACCGTGCAGGCGCAGATCCTGGAGACCCTGCTGGAGATCCGGGACGAGACCAACGCGGCGATCATGATGATCACGCACGATCTCGGTGTCGTGGCCGGGATGGTCGACCGCGTGCAGGTGATGTACGGCGGCACGATCGTCGAGTCCGGCACGGTCTACGAGGTGTTCGAGGAGCCCCGGATGCCGTACACCGTCGGCCTGCTCGGGTCCATCCCGAACCCGGCGATGCTCGGCCGCAGGCTCACCCCGATCAAGGGCGCGCCACCGTCGTTGATGAACCTGCCCAGCGGGTGTTCGTTCTCGCCGCGGTGCCCGCTGGCGCTGGACGAGTGCACCGACCGCGAGCCGGAACTGCTGGAGATCGGCCAGTCCGGGCACAGCACCCGCTGTGTCCGCTGGCAGCACCTGTCCGGCCTCGACGAGCCGCGCAAGCTGTTCGTCAGTGACGAGATCGGCGTGATCGAGAACCCGGCGGTGCTGGTCGAGGCCATGCCGGACGTCGTGCAGGTCGAGGACCTCAGCGCGGCGGAGCTGGACGCGGTCGAGAAGCACCTGGAGGAACAGCGCGAGGAAGCCGAGGAGGCAAGCTCATGACCGCCGACGTACTTGTCCCAGCGGAGGCGGCATCATGACCGCCCAGGCAGATGTGGACACGGCCGGCGGCGGCACCGGGCAGACTCCGTTGCTCGAGGTCACCGACCTGGTCAAGACCTTCCCGGTGCGCGGCGGCGGGATCATCCCCCGGACGATCGGCCAGGTGCACGCCGTCTCAGGGGTGAGTTTCGCGGTCCAGCCCGGCGAGACCCTCGGCCTGGTCGGCGAGTCCGGGTGCGGCAAGTCCACCACCGGACGTGCCGTGCTGCAGCTGCACCGGCCCACCTCGGGGTCGGTGCGGTTCGACGGCCGCGAGCTGACCACGATGGGCAACCGGGACATGCGTGTCATCCGCAAGGACATGCAGATCGTGTTCCAGGACCCGTACGCGTCGCTGAACCCGCGCTGGCGGATCAATGACATCGTGTCGGAACCGTTCAACATCCACGGGTTCGACGGCAGCGGCGCCGCGAAGCAGGAGCACGTCGACGAACTGCTCCGGCTCGTCGGCCTGAACCCGGAGCACCGCAACCGGTACGGCCACGAGTTCTCCGGCGGCCAGCGGCAGCGCATCGGCATCGCGCGGGCGTTGGCGTTGAACCCGCGGCTGGTGGTGCTCGACGAGCCGGTGTCCGCTTTGGACGTCTCGGTGCAGGCGGGTGTGGTGAACCTGTTGGAGGAGCTGCAGGAACGCCTCAACCTCACCTACCTGTTCGTGGCGCACGACCTGTCCGTGGTGCGGCACATCTCGCACCGGGTGGCGGTGATGTACCTCGGCAAGATCGTGGAGATCGGGCCGCGGGAGGACATCTACAACCGGCCGACCCACCCGTACACGCAGGCGCTGCTGTCCGCGGTGCCGGTGCCGGACCCGCGGCAGGAACGCCAGCGGCAGCGGATCGTGCTCAAGGGTGACGTGCCCAGCCCGGTGAACCCGCCGTCGGGCTGCCGGTTCCGGACCCGGTGCTGGAAGGCGCAGGACATCTGCGCCACCGAGGAGCCGAAGCTGGTCGCGCACGGCTCGGGTGGGCTGGTGTCCGCGTGTCACTTCGCCGAGGAGCGGGACGTCCTGTAGGGACACCCGTCACCTAGGCTGTTGCGCGTGACGCTGACTGCTCCACCCCGGTTGTTGCTGGTGCACGCCCATCCGGACGACGAGAGTCTCTGGACGGGCGGCACCATCGCCCGGTATGCCGCGAACGGCGCCCATGTCACGTTGGTGACCTGCACGCTCGGCGAGGAGGGCGAGATCATCCCGGATGGTCTCGCCCTGCTCGCCGCGGCCGAGGCGGACCAGCTCGGCGGGTACCGCAACGGTGAGCTGCGGGCCGCGTGCGCCGCGTTGGGCGTCGTCGACCACCGTTATCTCGGTGGCATCGGCCGGTGGCGTGACTCGGGCATGGTCGGGGTCGAGTCGAACGGCCATCCCCGGGCGTTCGTCCAGGGCTCGACGGACGAACAGGTCGACGCGCTGCTGGCGGTGTTGCGGGACGTCAAGCCGGACGTCGTGGTGACGTACGGCCCGGACGGCGGCTACGGGCATCCGGACCACATCCGTGCGCACGACATCACCATGGCGGCGTGCGCGCAGGCGGAGGTCGACCGGATCTTCCATGTGGTGACGTCCAAAAAGGCCACTGACGCGGGGGTCGGCGAACTCGCCGCGGTGCCGGACCTCCCGTTCCGGCTACCCCGCCCGGGTGAGCTGCCGGTGACCGACGACGGTGTGATCACCACGGTCGTCCCGGTCGCCGACCACCTGGACGCGAAGCTTCGGGCGCTGCGCGCGCACCAGACCCAGATCTCGGTGTGGCAGAACGATTCCGGCTGGTCGTGTTACGCGTTGTCCAACGGCATCGCACAGCCCATTGTGGACTCTGAGTACTACGTGCTGGCCGCGGGGCGTGCTGCGGGCGCGGCCACGGACCTGTTCGGCGGCCTGTGATGCGCGGTCGGGACTGGGCGTATCTGGTGTGGCTGGTCGTCTGCAGCCTCTTCCTGGCCGCGTTCGAAGTGCTGTACCTGCCGTTGCGGTTCGACGGCTACCTGTTGCCGATGCTGTGGGGCGGTTTCCCGTTCCCGATCACCGCGGTGGTCGCGTTGCTGACCGTGCCGATGTTCGTGCGACGCGCGGGCCAGTTGTCGCCGAGCCTCGCCATCGCGGGTGCGCCATTGGCGGCCTGGCTGCTGATCGTGCTCGTCTCGGCGTTCAGCGGGCCGGGCGGTGACATCGTGCTGATCCCGGACTGGCGGGCGCTGCTGTTGCTGGGAGGCGGCTCGCTCGCCGGTGCGGTGGCCCTCGGTGGCGTCATCGGCCGAGCCGCCCGGCGATGAAGCTGACGGTTCTCGGCAGCTGCGGGGCGTGGCCCGAGCCGGGCCGCGCGTGCAGCGGGTTCCTGCTTGAGCACGAAGGGTTCCAGCTGGTGGTCGACCTCGGGTTCGGGGTGGCGTCCAGGCTGTTCGAGCACTGCCCGGCCGAGGCGCTGGACGCCGTCGTCATCACCCATGAGCACCCGGACCACTGCGTCGACCTCAACGCCGTCCTCCGCGCCCGCTACTACGCCGAAGCCCCGCGGATCCCGCTGTTCTGCACACCAGGCGTGGTCCAGCGGCTCAGCGCGGTCGAGCCGAGGCCGCCGCTGGCGGCGAGTTTCGACATCGTCGACCTGCCCGGGAGTCACGAGGTCGGACCGTTCCGGCTGACCGGGGTCCTGTTGCCGCATCACGTGCCCAACGCCGGTGTCCGGCTGACCACAAAGGACGCCACGGTCGCGTACACCGGCGACACCGGGCCGGACCCGGCGCTGGCCGAGTTGGGCCGCGCGGCCGACCTGTTCATCGTCGAAGCGACCCTGACCACCCCGCAGGACGGTCCGCGAACGCTGATGACCGCCCGGGAGGCCGGCCGTTGGGGCGCCCGCGCCGGCGCGAAGAGGCTGATGCTGAGCCACTTCTGGCCGGGCAGCGACCGGGCCCAAGCGGTCCGGGACGCCGCCACCGAGTTTCCCGGTGCGGTGATTTGTGCGGAAGAGGGCGCGAGTGTCGCTTTCCCAGCCGCCCACCAGGGTCGTGAAACACACCCCTGAACTGGTCCGATACCCCCCGCGAAAAGCCGGTGCGGCCGTTACCATCCGCTCATGACTCAACCGGCTCAGCCGCAGTTCCCGATCCTGCTCTCGACCATGAACGACCTGCCGGGCTACCGGGTGGTCCGGGTGTTCGGCGAGGTGTTCGGCCTCACCGTGCGCAGCCGAAACATGTTCTCCAACATCGGTGCCGGCTTCAAGGCGATGGCGGGCGGTGAGTTGAAGGGCCTGTCGAAGCTGCTGTCCGACTCCCGCAACGAGGCGCTCGGCCGGCTGTGCGCGGAGGCCATGGCCTTCGGCGCCAACGCCATTCTCAGCATGCGGTTCGACTGCAACGAGATCGCGCAGACCGCCAGCGAGATCGCGGCGTACGGCACCGCGGTGTACGTCGTCCCGGACGGCGCCCAGCCGCAACAGCAGGCCGCGCCGGCACAGCAGGCTTACCAGCAGCAGCAACAGGGCTACCCGCAGCAACAGGGCTGAGTCAGGGGATCCAGTAGCGGTACCGGTGGTGCTCGACGCAGCCAAGCGTCGAGTACAGCCGGATCGCGGCCGTGTTGCCGATGGCGACCTGCAACGCCTGCCGACGCGCGCCTTTCCCGGCCGCCCACGTGTACAGCACCCGCAGCAGCCCCGCCGCCAGACCGAGCCGCCGGTGGCTGGGCCGCACAGCCAGTCGGGACACGTGCAGCAGGTCCCCGACCACCGCGCCACGGACAGCGCCCACAGGCTGGTTGTCGCCGTAGACGACGCCGTATCCGACGCCTGGCGTGGAGCTGAGCACGTGCCGTTGCGCCGCTGTCGGCGTCTGCGTTCCAGCGGCCAGCTCCCACCACTCGTCCGACGGCGTGTCCAGTACCGCCGCCCCTGGGTGCGAGCCCGCGACAAGTGGACCGGTCATCACGAGCGACTCCGCGCCGCCCGGATGGTCCGTGTTCACCGCCCAACCGGACCGGTCGATGGCGGCCTCGGCGGGGGAGCCCATGATCACGTGCGCGCACGGCCTGATCCCGTGCACCTCGGCGAAATCGACGGTCCGGCGCAGCGCCTCGGCGACGTCGACACCGGGATCGCCCGTGGTCAGCGTGCTGTTCGCGCGTCCGGTGAACCCACCCGCGGCACGCATCCGCCAGTCGCCCAACGGCTCGTCGACCAGCGCCGGCCACGCCGCCGCGCACAGCCTGTCCAACCGGGTGATCTCGTCCATACCAGGATTCTGAGCTGAGACGCAGGTCACCCATTGGTGACCGGGTACAGGTCCAGCGCGCTGACGGAGGATACTGACGCGAGACGCGCTCCCGAACGCGCGTATCAAGACTGCTGGGAGAAGGAGCAGAGCACCGTGACCTACGTCATCGCCGAGCCCTGCGTCGATTTGCTCGACAAGGCGTGCATTGAAGAGTGCCCCGTCGACTGTATTTACGAAGGCGACCGGATGCTCTACATCCACCCGGACGAGTGCGTCGACTGCGGTGCCTGCGAGCCGGTGTGCCCGGTTGAGGCCATCTACTACGAGGACGACGTTCCCGACCAGTGGAAGGAATACACCAAGGCGAACGTCGACTTCTTCGACGAGCTGGGCTCGCCCGGCGGGGCCTCCAAGGTGGGCAAGGTCTCGGCCGACCCGCAGTGGATCAAGGACCTCCCGCCGCAAGAGACCGAGCATTGAGGCTGCCCGACTTTCCCTGGGACTCGCTGGCCGAGCACGCGACGCGGGCGAGGGCGCATCCGGACGGCCTGGTCGACCTCTCGGTGGGCACACCGGTCGACCCGGTCCCGGACAGGATCAGGGCCGCGCTGGCGTCAGTCTCCGACCGGGCCGGGTATCCCACCACGCACGGCACCCCGGAGCTGCGTCAGGCGGCAGTCGAGGCATTGGGACGGCGATACGGCGTCGGCGGTGTCGACGCCGTATCGGTACTCCCGACGATCGGCTCCAAGGAGTTGGTCGCGTGGCTGCCGACGTTGCTCGGGGTCCGCGCCGGTGACCTCGTCGTCATCCCCGAACTGGCGTACCCGACGTACGAGGTCGGCGGGCTGCTCGCCGGGGCCGAGGTGGTCCGGGCCGACGGCCTGACCGCGCTCGGGCCACGCCGCCCGGCGATGGTCTGGCTGAACTCGCCGTCCAACCCGACCGGCCGGGTGTTGCCGGCCGAGCACCTGCGCAAGGTCGTCGACTGGGCCAGGGAACGCGGCACGACCGTGGTGTCCGACGAGTGCTACCTGTCGTTGGCCTGGGAGGCCCGGCCGGTGTCCGTGCTCGACGCGGGCGTGAGCGGCGGGTCGCACGAGGGGATCCTCGCGGTGCACTCGCTGTCCAAGTCGTCCAGCCTGGCCGGCTACCGGGCCGGGTTCGTCACCGGCGATCCCACCCTGGTCGCCCGGCTGCTGGCGGTGCGTAAGCACGCCGGCATGATCGTGCCGCGCCCGGTGCAGGAGGCCATGACGGCCGCGCTGTCCGAAGACTCCCATGTCGACGTCCAGCGCGAGCGCTACCGTGCCCGCCGGACCGTGCTGCGCCAGGCCTTCGAGGGGGCCGGGTTCCGGATCGACCACTCCGAGGCCGGCCTGTACCTGTGGGCCACCCGAGGTGAGGACGCCTGGCAGACCGTGGCGTGGTTGGCCGAACGCGGCATCCTTGTCGCGCCCGGCACGTTCTACGGTCCGACCGGCGCCCAGCACGTCCGGGTGGCGCTCACGGCCACCGACGAGCGGGTCGCCTCAGCGGCCGAGCGTCTCTGAGAACTCGTCCACGGCCGCCCACTTGTCCCGCCACTGCGCGCGGAAGGCGAGGCGGCGGGCGTGTTCCCGTTCGACCAGCCGGCCGGCGACGAAGATCACCTCGGGATCCTCGTGCTCGACGAGCAGCCGGCGGATGGTCTCCTCGGCGACCGCCGCGTCCTGGTGCTCGCCCAGCACCTCCTGGAACCCCTTGGTGGCCTTGACCAGGTCGTTCGCCGGCCGGCCGACCAGTTCGGCGGCATAGCGCAAACGCTTGCCCTTGATCCGCAGGGCGTGCAGGTCGTCGTCGGGCGGGTCCTCACCGAGGGCGGCCACGGCTTTGCGGAGCTTGCGGTACGGCTTCAGGATCACGTCGGTCATCGCGGTCGCGCGCTTGCTGTTGGTAGCGCCGGGCTCGGAGTTCGCGGCGGCCGCAAGGGCCGCCAACAGGGCCGTGTACCGCTTCGAGCGCAGTGCGGCGAGCATCCGCCGGCGAGCCGTCTTGCGTTCCGCGATCAGGCCGGCGAGCAGGCGTTCGACCGCGGCGCGCTCGTCATCCTCGAACAGGGCCGCCTCGGCCCGGAGACGGTCGAGTTGGACGTCGAGGTCACGCACCGGGCCGAGGACGTTGCCGAGCCATTTCAGCTCGGTCTGCAGATGCTCGGCCGCGTCGCCGAGCCCGGCACCTTCGGCGTTGATGGCCGCGCGCAGCCGCCGGACGGCAACCCGCATCTGGTGCAGGTCCTCCGGGTCGAGTCCGGACCGGGTACCGGACTCGTACTCCAGCAGCGCACGCAGTTGGGAGTCCAGCCTGACGCGCACATGGACGGCAGGCGGATCCTTACGTCTGGCGGTCGAAGGCTCGGGCGCGAGCCCGAGGTCGACCGGCGTCAGGAATGTCGTCACCTAGTGAATCTTAGGTGAACAGAAAGTGTGCTTACTCGGTCAATCGTTGGCGTGAAGTGCCGCGTTCAGGTGAACGCCGACACTGTTTCGCTCCACGACCTCCACCGCACCGGTGCTGGAGTTGCGCCGGAACAGGATGCCGTCCGAGCCACTGAGGTCCCGCGCCTTGACCAGCCGACCGTCCGGAAGGGACACCTTGGTGCCGGCGGTGACGTACAAACCGGCCTCCACCACGCAGTCGTCCCCGAGCGAGATCCCGATCCCGGCGTTGGCCCCGACCAGGCACCGCTCGCCGACCGTGATGACCTCCTTGCCGCCGCCGGACAACGTCCCCATCACCGACGACCCGCCACCGACATCCGACCCGTCGCCGACCACGACGCCCTGTGAGATTCGTCCCTCCACCATCGAGGACCCGAGCGTGCCGGCGTTGTAGTTCACGAAACCCTCGTGCATGACGGTCGTGCCACTCGCCAGATGCGCGCCGAGCCGGACCCGGTCGGCGTCCGCGATCCGGACCCCGGCGGGAACCACGTAGTCGACCATCCGCGGGAACTTGTCGATCCCGTGCACGGTGACCGCGCCCCTGGCCCGCAACCGCATCCGCGTGGCCGCGAAGTCCTCGACCGGACAAGGCCCATGGTTGGTCCACACCACGTTCGCGAGCAGCCCGAAGATGCCGTCCAGGCTCACCGTGTTCGGCCGGACCAGCCGGTACGACAGCAGGTGCAGCCGGAGGTAGACGTCGTACGCGTCATGCGGGGCGTCCGCCAGCGAATCGATCCCTGTCCGGACCGCGATCACCTCGACCCGCCGGTCGTCGTCCGGCCCGAGCAACGCGGAAACCCCGGTCCCCAACTCCTCCGCGGCGTCCTGCTCGGACAGTCGCCGCGTCCCCGCCGTCGGCGGTTCACCCAGCTTGGGCTTGGGAAACCACGCGTCCAGCACAGTCCCGTCATCGGCGACGGTGGCCAACCCGACCGCGGCGGCCCCGCCCGTGTTCAACTCCTGCTCACTCACAGACCAACGGTAACCAACGCCCGCTCAATCGCCAGCGAACGGGTTGCGAATGGTCACCGTGCCGAACTGTCGCCCGTCCTGCAGGTCCTCGGACAGCAGCGTGGTCGCCCCCGACCGAAGCGCCGCCTCGATCACCAGCGCGTCCCACCACGACACGCTGTGCCGCTCGCACAGCATGCTCGCGGACACGAGCAGTTGCGTGTCGGTGTTCATGACGCACCACTCGCCGTAGGCCGCGACGATGTCCCTCGCTTCTCGGTGCGACATGGCGGGTTTGAGTTTCCTTGTGGCAACTGAATAGAACTCCTGCAGCACCTGCGTGCTGAGCGTGCCGGTGTCGGTCTCCCACAGTTGTTGGAGAGACTCCTGAGCGATCTTGTACTTGCCCGCCTGGCCCTTGTCGTGGGCGTAGATCAAGATGTTGGTGTCGATGAAGGTGAAGTTCAACGGTCGTAGAGTTCCTCACGTGTCCAGGTGACGCCGCCGCGATCGACGGCGCTGTCCATTGCCTTGAGCGCGCGTGTTTTGGCCTCTTCGTACCGTTGTCGATCCGAGGTCATCTTCGTCACATAGTGCGCCAGTAGGCTGCTGACCGATGTGCCACGTTTCGCGGCGAGGACCTTGGCTTCTCGGACGACTTCCTCGTCGAGTTGGATCGTGAGATTTCTCTTCATGAGCACAGTATGACACGTGCTCCACGCGACAATCGCGTGCCGTAGCGTTTGACTGGTGACCCTTGAACTGGACCTCGCCGCTGATCCTGTTGATCTCACCGTCGCCCTTGTGGACGTCCCGAGCGTCTCCGAGACCGAGGGTGAGCTGGCCGACACCGTCGAGCGGGCCCTGCGCAAGCTCGACCACCTTGAGGTGCTGAGGTCCGGCAACACGGTCCTCGCGCGGACCAACCTGGGCCGGGACTCCCGGGTCGTGTTCGCCGGGCACATCGACACGGTTCCGATCAACGACAACCACCCGTCCCGGCGCGAAGGCGACATCCTGCACGGCTGCGGCACCGTGGACATGAAGGGCGGGGACGCGGTCATGCTGCATCTCGCCGCGACCGTCACCGAGCCGGCCAGGGACCTCACGTTCGTGTTCTACGACTGTGAGGAGATCGAGGCCGCGCGCAACGGGCTCGGGCGGGTCGAGCGGGAGCACCGGGAGTGGCTCGACGGCGATCTGGCTGTGGTGTGCGAACCGTCGAACGGGGTGATCGAGGCGGGCTGCCAGGGGACCATGCGGGTGGAGGTCCGGGCCACCGGCAAGCGGGCGCACACGGCCAGGGGGTGGATGGGTGTCAACGCGATCCACGCTCTGGGCGAGGCGTTGACCCGGTTGAACGAGTACCGGCCGCGCGTTGTGGACATCGACGGTTGTGAGTACCGCGAAGGGTTGCAGGCCGTGAAGATCTCGGGTGGGGTCGCCGGGAATGTCGTGCCGGACGAGGCGGTGCTGGGGGTCAACCACCGGTTCGCGCCGGACCGCACGCCAGAGCAGGCCGAGCAGCACCTGCGCGCGTTGTTCGAGGGATTCGACGTGACCGTGACGGACTTCGCCGCGGGTGCGTTGCCCGGCCTGAAAGCCGCCGCGGCCCAGGAGTTGGTGCTGGCCGCCGGGGGAGCGCCGGTGGCGAAGCTCGGGTGGACGGACGTGGCCAGGTTCGCCGCGTTGGGCATGCCCGCGGTGAACTTCGGGCCGGGGGACCCGACGTTGGCGCACACCCAGGAGGAGCATGTCCACATCGGCCAGATCCGGGACTGCGCGACCGTGCTCAAGCAGTTCGTCATGCCGAAACCGGCAGGTCACCGGATGGACGGTGGCGGACAACTAGAATCGAGCCAATGACGATAAATGAGGATCGCCCCAGGGAGAAGCAACGGGGCCCGGTGACCCTGCGGCGGGAGCGCAGCGACGAACCGACCACCACTGACCAGCGTCTGCTGGACTCCCGCGGCCCGTCCGACTGGGTGCACACCGATCCGTGGCGGGTGATGCGGATCCAGGCTGAGTTCGTGGAGGGCTTCGGCGCGCTCGCCGAGGTGCCCCGCGCGGTCACGGTCTTCGGGTCCGCCCGTACCCAGCGGGACCACCCGGACTACCAGCTGGGGCTGGACATCGGCAAGGCGCTCGCCGAGGCCGGGTTCGCCGCGATCACCGGGGGCGGCCCCGGTGCGATGGAGGCGGTCAACCGGGGCTGTTCGGAGGCCGGTGGCCTGTCCATCGGGCTGGGCATCGAGCTGCCGTTCGAGCAGGGCCTGAACCCGTGGGTCGACCTGGGTGTGAACTTCCGGTACTTCTTCGTCCGCAAGACGATGTTCATCAAGTACGCGCAGGCGTTCATCTGCCTGCCCGGCGGGTTCGGCACCCTGGACGAGCTGTTCGAGGCGCTCACGTTGGTGCAGACCAAGAAGGTGACCAAGTTCCCGATCGTGCTGTTCGGCACCGAGTACTGGGGCGGGCTGCACTCGTGGCTGCAGGACACGGTGTTCAAGAGCGGCAAGATCGGTGAGAAGGACCTGGCGCTGGTGCACGTCACCGACAGCGTCGAGGACGCGGTGAGCGTGGTCGAGGACGCCTACCGGGCGTGGGAGGAAGTCCACTAGTGCGCGTCTGTGTCTTCTGCGGTTCGGCGACGGGCACCGGGACGCGGTACATGGACGCCGCGGCGGACCTGGGGAGGCTGCTGGCGTCCCGGGGGATCACGTTGGTGTACGGCGGCGCGCGCGTCGGGTCGATGGGGGCGTTGGCGGACGCGGCGATGGCCGCGGGCGGGAAGGTGATCGGCGTGATCCCGGCCGGCCTGTTCTCACAGGAGACGCCACACACCGACCTGACCGAGCTGCACGTCGTGGACACCATGCACGAGCGCAAGGCGAAGATGGCCGAGCTGGCGGACGGCTTCCTGGCGTTGCCCGGCGGCATCGGCACGCTTGAGGAGCTGTTCGAGGTGTGGACGTGGGCCCACCTAGGCATCCACGACAAGCCGATCGGCCTGGTCGACCTGGACGGCTTCTACCGGCCGCTGGTCACCATGGCCGACCACATGGTGGCCGAGGGCTTCCTGAAGCCGGCGACCCGGTCGATGATCGAGATCTCCGACGATCCCGCGATCCTGCTGGACAAGTTCGCCCGCGTGAACTGACGCTCACGCGGGCGGTCCGATTCACCGATCACATGTCACGGTCGTCGCTGCGCGAGATCACGCAGCGTGCTGATCGCGGGCGCGAAAGCATAGATCGTCCCCTCCGTCCGAACAAATTGTGCGAAATGCAGTGGCTTGCCGTCCGGAACCGTGTCGAGCTTCAGGTTCACGTCACTGTCCTGGCCGATCACCGGGTCTTTTCCGTTCTGGCCGGGCGGCGGGAATCCGGTGTTGTTGATCCACGCGCTCTGCAGGAACTCGAACTGGAACGCCAGATCCGACATGTAGGCGACGAAAACGAGGCCGCGGTCGGCGTCCGGCCCGTGCCCCGGCCCGGCGGCCGGGTCGAACGGCTGGCCGTACGGAATTCCCCGGCGGATGATCCGACGGGTGTCCGCGACCTTGTGGTCGGGACCGAAATGATCACGTGGGTTGGTTTTGCGGATATGCGCGAAGACCGGGGTGGTGTGGCCTTCCTTGTCGTCGGCGTAGCTGATCAGGTTGTCGTCGGGCGCGCCGGGCTTCGTCGGCGGCTCGGCGTTCGGGTTGTGCGCGACGGACGCGCCGGAACGCCACCGCCCGACCGCACGCGCGGCCACCCATTCCGCGCCCGAGCCGACCGGCAGTTCCACCCCGGCCTGATCGAGGGTCCTGCGCGCGGCCGCCACCTGCGCCCACCACGCCGGCACGTCCTGCGCGAGCCTGCGCACCACCTGGAACGAGCCGTTCTTCGCCCACTCCGGCAGGCCCGGGTCGGGCCGCTGGAGCAGCGGCAGGCCCACCACGAACTCCCCGGCCGGCACGATCCTGGTGCCCGGCTTGCCGGCCACCTGCTCGGGGTGGTCCGGGTCGGGGCGGTCGAAGTCGGCCACCCCTGGGTTGCTGATGCCGTCCTTGAACCCGAAGTGCTCGTGGCCCTTGCGGTCGCCCGGCAGGGTGGCGCCGACCTGTTCGAACACCACGGTCAGCCCGCCGTGCGCCGCGGCCACCCGCAGCTCGGACGCGCGAACCTCAAGCAGTTCCCTGCTGTCCGACGCCACGGTCAGCACCGCGTGCACTGGTTGGTCCGCACGTCCGAACAGCCAACGCTCCGGCGCGCTTTCGCCGCCGTCGCCGTTGATGTCCGCCCGCGCGGAGGCGCCCAGGACGAACGCCTTGACGCCGTCCTGGGTCTGGTCGGGAAACGGTTCCGTACCCATCAGGAATTTCAGGCCGGAATAGGTCAGGCTGAGGTTCACCCAGGTCGCTCGCAGCCCAACCGGATCGGTGCCGGCGAGATTCCGCCGCGCCGCACTGAAATCGTTGTTGAAAGCGGCCACCTGGCGAGTGGTCGCGAGCTGCGGAATCAGCCGCGCGAGCCATTGCCGGACCGGTGCCGGATCGTCCGGGAAACGCAGCAGGACCACGGTCTCGTGGTCTTTCCGGAACCCCGCGAGCACATCACCCTGGATCTCGTCGGAGTGCCGCAGCGGCAGATTTCGGGCAGCGGCGTCCGACACATCATCACTCATCGTGAATCCCCCTTGTGGCGGGTGGACAGCGCTCCCTTTTCGCTGCCTCCCTACTTCCAGTGAGCCAAAGGGGGCGCACCGCTTCAAGGTGATTCACTCGATCGGGGTAATATTAGTCCAGTTGGCCCGACCGGATACGACTGAAAGCGTGCGATGCCTACGCTGCGTCGGGGCGCTTGTGATACGTGTCGACGTATTCCTGACCGGACAGCTCCATGATCGTGTACATGATCTCGTCGGTCACCGCCCGCCGGATCGCGGGGGACGCGGCCATCCCGTCGTAGCGGGTGAAGCTGAGCGGCTTGCCGATCCGGATGGTCACCCGGCTGGGCTTCGGGAACCGCTGGCCGGGCGGCTGGATCCGGTCGGTGCCGATCAACGCCACCGGCAGCACCACCGCGTCGGTGGTCAGCGCGAGCTGGCCGACGCCGGTGTGGCCGCGGCCGAGCCGCAGGTCCCGCGACCGGGTGCCCTCCGGGTAGATGCCGAACACCTGGCCCTTCCGCAGCACCTCGGTGGCCACGTCCAGGGCGGCGAGCCCGGCCCGCGCCTGGCCGCGTTCCACCGGGATCTGGCCGATCGCGCGCATGATGCCCGCGCGCGTCCGGGCGATGGGCGAGCGGCCGACGAAGTACTCCTCCTTGGCCAGGAAGTTCACCTGGCGCGGCACCACCAGCGGGATCACGAAGCTGTCGAACACCGACAGGTGGTTGCTCGCCAGGATCACCGCGCCCTTGGCCGGGAAGTTCTCCAGGCCTTCCACCGTCGGGCGGAACACGACCTTGAACACGCCGCCGAACAAAGCCTTGAGCACGCGGTAGAGCACTGTGATCCTCCTGCGGTGGGGTGCACACAACTCTAACGGCCCACGTCGAGTCCCCGGTAAAACACTGGTTGCGCTCAGTGACTTCGCGGTAGCCGTGGCACGATCGTTGCGTGCACGCCCTTCGGTTCGGTGATCGACCGGTCCCGCAAGACCGCGCCCTGGTGATGGCGATCGTCAACCGAACGCGGGATTCCTTCTACGACCGCGGCGCCACCTTCGCCGACGACGCGGCGATGGCGGCCGTGGGAGCCGCCATCGCGGACGGAGCGGACATCGTGGACATCGGCGGGGTACGCGCCGGGGCGCACGGCGAGATCGTGGACGCCGACGAGGAGGCGCGGCGCGTGGTGCCGTTCGTGGCCGCGGTCCGCGACCGGTACCCCGACATCGTGATCAGCGTCGACACCTGGCGGCACGAGGTGGGCCGCGCGGCCGTGACCGCCGGGGCGGACCTGCTCAACGACACGTGGGCCGGCGCGGATCCGGCGCTGGCCGAGGTAGCGGCCGAGTTCGGGGTGGGGATCGTGTGCTCGCACACGGGCGGCGTGGCGCCGCGCACCGACCCGCACCGGGTGCGTTACCGGGACGTCGTGGCCGAGGTGGCGGCCGAGCTGGTCGGCCGGGCCACCCGGATGGTCGAGATCGGCGTGCCGGCGGACAGCGTGCTGATCGACCCGACGCACGACTTCGGCAAGAACACGTGGCACGGGCTGGAGTTGCTGCGCCGGCTGGACGAACTGGTCGCGACCGGCTGGCCGGTGCTGATGGCGTTGTCCAACAAGGACTTCGTGGGCGAGACCCTCGGCGTCGGCCTGGCCGACCGGGTGGACGGCACGCTCGCGGCCACGTCGGTCGCGGCGTGGACGGGCGCCAGGGTGTTCCGGGCGCACGAGGTCAGGCAGACCCGCCGGGCGGTCGAGATGGTGGCCAGCATCGCCGGCACCCGGCCGCCGGCCCGGGTGCTGCGCGCGCTGGCATGACCACAGTGGACAGTCGCTTGTGGACTATCGACGGTCCAGCACCAGCCGGTGGTCGTCGCTGTCCGGGTGGTGCGGGTTCGGCGTGGTGATGCCGCTGCGCCGGAACCCGAGCTTGGCGTAGAAGCGCTCGGCCGCCGGATTGGTCGACGCGACCATCGCCCACAGCGTCAGGTCATGGTCCTGGGCCCAGGTCACGACCGCGCCCACGACCTCCGCGGACAGCCCGGTGCCACGGGCGCTCGGATGCGTCCACACGCCCACCAGTTCGCCGTCGCCGTCCGGCAGCGTGATGCCTGTCGCGATGGCCTGCAGCTTGCCGTCCCGGTGGCCGAAGAACGTGTGCGAGTCGGCCAGCCGGCGCCGCCACTCCGCCTCGGCCAGGCCGAGCTCCCGGTCCAGGGTGGAGCCGAACGCCTCGGGGGAGTCGGTGAGTGCCGCGATCCGGATCTCCCGATAGGCCGACCACTGGTCCGGCCCGGCGAGCGTAACGTTGTTCACACAGGTGACCATAAGCCCTTGAACCCGTAGAGTCGCTACGTATGAAGCCGGATGTGCTGCGGGGACATCTTGACGCGCTGCTGCTCGCCACTCTGGACGGCACGCGACTGCACGGATACGCCATCATCGAGGCGTTGCAGCTGCGCAGCGGGGGTGCGCTGGACCTGCCGACGGGCACGGTGTATCCCGCGTTGCGCCGGCTGGAGCGGGCCGGGTACGTGGCCAGTGAGTGGAGCACTGTGTCCGGCCGCCAACGCCGTACCTACCATCTGACCAAGGCCGGGCAACGCGCGCTGATGCAGGAGCGCACGGCATGGCGCGAGTTCACGGCCGCGATAGAGGGCGTACTCGGGGAGGGGCCATGGCCGGTGCAGGCGTAATAGACGACTACGTCACCGATCTGGACGGACGGTTACGTGGCAGCAGGCGCGCCAAGCTGGACCTGTTGGCCGAGGCCCGCGACAGCCTGCGGGACGCGGCCGAGTGCTACCGCGAGGGCGGGCTCCACGAGCACGACGCCGAATGCCAGGCAGTGCGCGACTTCGGCCCCGCGTCGGTCATCGCCCGCGACTACCAAGCCGAGCTGGCCGCCGCGTACGGCGCACGGACCCTGTGGTCGATCTTGTTCGTCCTCCCGGTCGTGCAGTTGCTGTGGGAGGCGACCCGGGTCGGCCCGCTCGACCCGGTGCCGGCCTGGTCGTACCCGTTCACGCAGTTGAACAACGGCATGACGTGGGCGGTCGCGGCGATCACCGCGTTGGCGTTGTGCGTCGGCCGGTTCTGGGCGCGCAGGGCCGCGGACAACCGCACGATCGCCAAGTGCGCCGCGGGCATCTCAGCCGTCACGGTCGGCGCGTCCGTGCTGGCGACGAGTGCGCTGGTGGTCGCGACGGCGATCTTCGAACCGCAGCGGCTGTACGTGTCGCCGGTGATCTTCGCGCTGAGCCTGGTCGGCGTGGCCGCGGTGGGCAGGCTGGCCGTGATGGCCCGGCGTACCGCGTTGTTCTGCGTCTGACGACCGGCATTGGTGGCAAGATTGCCGGGTGACCACCGCGTTGTTCTACCTCGTCGTCATGGTGTTCGTGGCGGCCGTGGTGTTCCTCCTGGCCTCGGTGCTGTTCGGCCGGGGCGAGGAGTTGCCGCCGCTGCCGCCGGGCGCGTCCCCGACCAGGCTGCCCGCCGACGACGTGACCTCGGACGACCTGAGAAATGTCCGGTTCCAGCTGGTGCTGCGGGGGTACAAGATGTCCGAGGTGGACTGGGTGCTGCGGCGCCTGGGCACCGAACTGGACGACCTGCGCGCGCACGTCGCGGATCTGGAACACAGGCTTGAGGAACGGGCGGCCGCGGAGTGACCGAGAAGAAGCGTTGTGCATGGGGTGACTCGACCCCCGAGTACGTGAAGTACCACGACGAGGAGTGGGGTGTCCCGCTGCGCGGCGAAACGGCCATGTACGAACGGATGTGCCTGGAGTCGTTCCAGTCCGGCCTGTCCTGGATCACGATCCTGCGCAAGCGCGAGAACTTCCGCCGCGCCTTCGCCGGGTTCGACCCGAAGCTGGTGGCCGAGTTCACCGAGGACGACAAGGCGCGGCTGATGGCGGACGCGTCGATCGTGCGCAACCGCGCCAAGATCGACGCGGCGGTCCGCAACGCCGGCACCGTGCTCGACCTGGACACACCGCTCGACGAGCTGCTCTGGTCGTTCGCGCCGAAGCGGCACCGGCGGCCGCGGACCATGGCGGACGTGCCCGCGGTGACCGACGAGTCGAAGGCCATGGCCAAGGAGCTCAAACGGCGGGGTTTCGTGTTCCTCGGACCGACCACGTGTTACGCGTTGATGCAGGCGACCGGGATCGTCGACGACCATATCGCCGCCTGTTGGCTGGCGAAGTGAAATGGCCGCCGAATTCAATCCGGACACCGTGACCAGCTCGTTACCAACCACTAGAACAATCGTTCCGGCGTGTCGCACTTCGGCGTGTCGCCCTCGCGCGGGCTGGACCTGGAATCCGTCACACCTGGTCGGCGAGTGGTAACCAAACGACACGCAAAAGATCGGTTCGATTTCGTCGCGGTGAGTGGATAGGAGAGAATGGCACTAACCGCGGTTGGCAGCCCGATCGCGGTGGGCAGGCTATGACGGAGGGAGCACGCTATGGCGGCCATGAAGCCCCGGACCGGTGACGGTCCCCTCGAGGTGACCAAGGAGGGTCGGGGCATCGTGATGCGCGTCCCACTGGAGGGTGGTGGGCGACTCGTCGTGGAGATGTCACCGGACGAGGCCAGTGCCCTGGGGGACGCGCTGAAAGCCGCTGCCGGCTGACGCCTGGAAAGAACCACTCCAGCCCCGGTGTCCACTAGGGAGCCGGGGCCGCGTCACATCAAGTCCGAGGGGGCCCTGAGTTGCGTATGCCGGCATTACCGAGCCCGTTGCCTGAGATCGAGGTGACCGCGGCGGCCCGTCGTGGCCTGCCGCTGGTGGTGCTGGCGCGAGCCGGCGACGACGATCTCGCGCCGCTGCTCGGTCCTGGCGGCGCGGACCTCGGGGCGGACTGGGCGACCGCGGTGGGCCTGACCGGCAAAGCCGGTGAGGTGCACACCGCGGCCACCCAGGGCGCGGGTGTCCGGTGGGTGGCCGGGATCGGCGACGGCGAACCGCGGCAGTGGCGCAAGGCAGGCGCGGCGTTGGTGCGCGCCTTCGAGACCCGCGCGTCGACCGAGGCCGACGCCGGCCGCCGGGTGCCGAGGGCACTGCAGTTGACGTTGCCGCCGGAGGCGGGCGAGGAGGAGGTCACCGAACTGGTGCTCGGCGTGAGCCTGGGCGGCTACCGGTTCAAGCTGACGAACACCGCGCCGAAGCCACGGCTGCGCGCACTGCGGCTGGTGGCGGGTGAACCGAGCCAGTTGGAACTCCTGCGTACCGCCGTTGAGCGGACGCTCGCGTACGCGGCCGGCACGGTCGCCACCCGCGACATGGGCAACACCCCGTCGAACATCAAGGATCCGGCCTGGCTGGCGCAGACGGCCGTCAAGTTGGCAGCGGACGTACCGGGCCTGCGGGTGTCGGTGTACGACGAGCGCTGGATGGCCGCACAGGGTTTCGGCGGCGTCCTCGCGGTCGGCGGCGGCTCGTCCCGACCGCCGCGGTTCGTGGTCCTGTCCTACCGCCCCTCTCGTTCGGCCGGTCCGCACATCGCGTTGGTCGGCAAGGGAATCACGTTCGACACGGGCGGCATCTCGATCAAGCCCGCGGACGGGATGCAGTGGATGCGGACGGACATGGCCGGCGGCGCGGCCGTGATCTCGGCCCTGGTCACCGTGGCCCGCCTCGGCCTGCCGGTCCGGGTCACCGGCCTGGTGCCGATCGCGGAGAACCACGTGTCCGGCTCCGCGTACCGACCCGGCGACATCGTCCGCCACTACGACGGCCAGACCACCGAAGTGAGCAACACGGACGCCGAAGGCCGAATGGTCCTCGCCGACGCGTTGGGCTACGCGGTGCGGAACATCGGCCCGGACCTGATGGTCGACGTGGCCACCCTGACCGGCTCGATGAAGATCGCGCTCGGCACGCGGACCGGCGGCGTCTTCGCCACCGAGGACGACCTCGCCGCCCGGATCGTCGAAGCCGGCGCCCGCCGCGGCGAAGCCTGGTGGCGGATGCCGTTGCTGGCCGACCACGAGGACGCGGTCGTCAGCGAGGTCGCGGACTGGCAGCAGTGCCCGCCCGGTCCGGGCAGCATCACGGCCGCCCTGTTCCTGCGGAAGTTCACCGGTGGCCTGCCGTGGGCCCATCTGGACATCGCCGGACCGGCCCGGTCGGAGAAGGTCGTCGACGAGATCGTCCCTGGCGCGACGGGTTTCGCCACCCGAACCTTGGTCGAACTGGTCGCCTCCTACCAGACTCACGACACCTGATCGGGGCCGTTGAGGAGGGCGTAGTCGCGGAAGGCCCGCACGGCCGGCGCCATCTGGTTGTGGGCGGGCCAGGCCAGGGCCACCAGTCGGCCGGCCTTGGGGGTGACCGGGATCTCGACCAGCCCGGGGATCGGTTGGTCGGTGACCGGCAGCAGGGCGACGCCGAGGCCGGCCGAGACCAGGCCGCGGACGGTGTCGATTTCCTGGCCCTCAAAGGCCATTCGGGGGATGAAGCCGGCTGTCGCGAACAGGTCGTCGGTGATCTGGCGCAGGCCGAAACCGTGTTCCAGGCCCACGAACTCCTCGCCGGCCAGTTCGGCGATGCGGACCCGGGACCGGCCGGCGAGGCGGTGGGTCTCGGGCAGGGTCAGCATCAGTTCCTGATGTCGCATCGGTGCCCACCGCACTGCCGGGTCGTCCGGTGGGGGACCGAAGAACGCCAGGTCCACCTCGCCGGCGCGGAGCCGGGCGAGCACTTCGTCCCGGGAGGACTGCACGAGGCCGAACCGCACCCGGGGGTGTCCGGTCCGGAACGCGCGGACCAACTCGGGGACCAGGGACCGGCCGAGCATGTGCAGGAAACCGAGGACGACCCGGCCGCTGTTCGGGTCGACTTCCTCAGCCACGCGCCGGGTTCCCGCCTCAAGCGCGCCCATGGAAGCCGTTGCCGCGTTCACGAGTAGGTGGCCCGCTCGGGTCAGCCTGATCCCTCGGCCGTCCTTCACGACGAGCGGCGCGCCCACCTCTTCGCCCAGTGCGGCCAGCCAACGGCTGATCGTGGGTTGGGGCACGCCCAGACGTTCGGCCGCGCGGGTGACGTTGCCCTCGACGGCAAGCGCGCGCAGCATCGCCAGCCGCGGCGCGATCGCCGTGGCCAGCCATTCATACGCGGGGGTATCAATGACTCGATAGTGCCGTATTGGACGGATGAATTCCATGTTCCTACCGTGAATGCCCGTGGACAGGATTACGGTCGGGGTCGCCGCCGGCGGACTCGCGAGTTTCGCCCTGCTGTACGCACCCCAGCCGGTGTTGCCGCAAATCGCCGCCGAGTACGGAATTCCGCCCGCCCAGGCCTCGCTCACCGTCGGGGTCGCGACCGGCGCATTGGCGCTGGGTGTGATCCCGCTTTCACTCCTGTCGGAAATCACCGGCCGCCGGCCCGTTCTCCTCATGTCGGTGGTCGTCGCGGCCGTGGTCGGCCTCGTTGTGCCCTTGGTCCCGTCGTTTGGCGTCCTGGTGGCGCTGCGCGCCGTTCAAGGTCTCGCGCTTGCCGGTTTTCCCGCTGTGGCAATGGCTTATCTGGCCGAGCGGGACCGGATAAACGCCATTGGCATGCTCATTGCCGGCAACACGTTCGGCGGCATGGTCGGTCGGCTCGTCGCCGGCCAGGTCGGCACCTGGCGGGCGGGCACGGCGGTGGTCGCCGTCCTCGGGGCGCTGGCCACGGTCGTGCTCGTGGTGACGCTGCCCAAAGGCGACCCTCGGCCGGTCCGAACCAAGATCCACCTGAAGCCGGCCGTGCGCAAGCCGATCCTTCTGGCGCTCTACGCCGTCGCGGTCCTTGGCATGGGCGCGTTTGTGGGCTTGTACAACGCCATAGGGTTCCGGCTCGCCGCGCCGCCGCTGTCGCTGAGCCCGCAAGTCGCATCCCTGGTGTTCGTGGCGTACGCGATCGGCGCGTTCAGTTCGGCGACCGTGGGGCGTATGGCTGACAAACGACGCGCGCTGTTCGCGATGCTCCTCCTGGCAGCGGTCGGCGCGATCGTGACGATTCCGACGAACATCGTGCTGGTGGCCATCGGATTCGCCCTGTTCACCGCTGGATTCTTCGCGGTGCACGCGGCCGCCAGCGGATGGGTGAACCAGGTCGCGACGGACAAAGGCCCCGCGTCCGGCCTGTACTCGGGCAGTTACTACGCCGGGGCGTTCGTCGGCGGCACCGCCGGGACGAGCATCTACGCGGCGTGGGGCTGGGTGGCGTTGGTCGCGGCGTCGGTCGGCTGGCTGTCGCTGGCCGCCGCCGGTGTCTGGCTGGCCGGCCGGCGGAAGACCCTGTCCAGCGCGAAGAACTTGAGCAGGAAGACCGGGGCGCCACTGGCGACGTAGGTGATGATCAGGCTGAGCGTCTTCCAGCCGTGGTCGGCGATCAACGGGTCGAGCAGCCAGTCCATCAACGTCGTGATGGCGACGGACAACGCGCCGCCCGCGGCGGTCACCACGACATAGGCGACGATCTCGGTCCTGCGCCCGGCGCTGCCCGTGTTGCCCCAAGCCCACCTTCGAATGAGCAGGAAGTGCGGCACCGCGCCCACCAGGAACGCGATGGTGCTCGCTGTCATCGCGCCGGAATCCCAGACGCCATACATGACCAGCAGCACCACCTGGCTGATGCCCGTCGCCAGCAGCGAGGCCATCGAGTACCTGGTGAAAATCCTGCTCACAGCACGAGACTTCGCCTCAGTCACTGAGGACACTCTCAGACAGGACGGACCGGTAGACATCGACGGTCTGTTCCGCGACGGTCGCCCACGAGAACTCCCGCACGGCCCGTTCGCGCCCCGCCGCCCCCATCGCCTTGGCCCGTTCGGTGTCTCTGAGCAGGGCGTTCACCGCGTTCGCGAGGCCCTCCCGGTAGGCCTCGGAGTCGTGCTCGTCGTAGTGCACGAGCAGTCCCGTGCGGCCGTCGTCGACGACTTCCGGGATCCCGCCGACGTCGGACGCGACCACGGCTGTGGCGCACGCCATGGCCTCCAGGTTCACGATCCCGAGCGGTTCGTACACCGACGGGCACACGAACGCGGTCGCGTGGCTCAACACCTGCAGGACCTCGGCCGGCCGCAGCATCTGCTGGATCCAGAACACGCCGGCCCTGGACTCCGCCAGCTCGGCCACTGCCCGCCGGGTCTCCTCGGCGATCTCCGGCGTGTCCGGCGCGCCCGCGCAGAGCACCAGCTGCGCGTCCGGGTCCATCCGGTGTGCGGCCGCGACCAGGTGCCCGACACCTTTCTGCCGGGTGATCCGGCCGATGAACGCGACGATCGGTAAGTCCGGGTCGATGCCGTAGTGCTCAAGCGCGTCGGTCTCGACGACCGGGTGGTACGCGGACGTGTCGATTCCGTTGCGTACTACGTGCACTCGCGCGGGGTCGAGCACCGGGTAGCAGTCGAGAACGTCCGTCCGCATGCCGTCGCTGACGGCGATGATCGCGTCGGCGGCCTCGTAGGCGGTGCGCTCCACCCACGATGACAACCGGTACCCGCCCCCGAGCTGCTCGGCCTTCCACGGCCGGCGCGGTTCGAGGGAATGCGCGGTGATCACATGCGGCACGCCGTGCAGGAGCTTGCCCAGGTGCCCGGCCATGTTGGCGTACCAGGTGTGGGAGTGCAGCAGTTCGACGCTTTCGGTGGCGGCCGCCATCAGGACGTCCACGGACAGCGTCCGCAGGGCGGCGTTCGCGTGTTCCAGGCCCGGGCCGGGATTGTGCGAGAACGCGTCCTCCCGCGGGCCACCGAAACAGTGCACGTCCACGTCGACGAGCTCACGCAGGCGCGGCACCAGAAAACCCACATGGACACCGGCACCGCCGTAGATCTCCGGCGGGTACTCGCGCGTCAACAGACCGATTCGCACAGGTGGTAACGGTAGTTGCTGTAGTTGCCGGAATCCTGCACCCGGGTGAACGTCACGCCAAAGGTCGCCGGCTGGGCATTTCGATCTGGCCGTGATCGCGGTGGCCGGGCTAGTGTCCGTGGCGTGAAAGGCCAGCCGTCTGTCCTCGGAATCGTGCTGGCGGGCGGGGAAGGCAAGCGCCTCTGGCCGCTGACCGCCGACCGTGCCAAGCCCGCGGTGCCGTTCGCCGGCAACTACCGGCTCGTCGACTTCGTACTGTCCAACCTGGTCAACGCCGGCTTCCACAAACTGTGCGTGCTGACCCAGTACAAGTCCCACTCGCTGGACAGGCACATCTCCACGACCTGGCGCCTGTCGAACATCCTCGGCCAGTACGTCACCCCCGTCCCGGCCCAGCAGCGGTTGGGCAAGCGGTGGTACACGGGCAGCGCGGACGCGATCTTCCAGTCGCTGAACCTGGTGAACGACGAACGCCCGGACCACATCGCGGTGTTCGGCGCGGACCACGTGTACCGGATGGACCCGTCCCAGATGGTTGAGGGGCACATCGAGTCCGGCATGGGGGTGACCGTGGCCGGGATCCGGGTGCCCCGCGCGACCGCCCGGTCGTTCGGCTGCATCGACTCGGACGTGACCGGCCGGATCACCAAGTTCCTGGAGAAACCCCAGGACCCGCCGCACGTACCGGGCGAGGAGGACGTCACGTTCGCCTCGATGGGCAACTACGTCTTCCGCACCGAGACCCTGGTCGAGGCGCTCCGCGCGGACGCCGCCAACCCCGACTCCGACCACGACATGGGCGGCGACATCATCCCCATGCTCGTGGACGACGGGACCGCGGCGGTCTACGACTTCGACGACAACGAAGTGCCCGGGGCGACCGAACGCGACCGGGGCTACTGGCGGGACGTCGGCACCCTGGACGCGTACTACGACGCCCACATGGACCTGGTCTCCGTCCACCCGGTCTTCAACCTGTACAACATGGCCTGGCCGATCCGGACCGCCACGCCGCCGCTGCCGCCGGCGAAGTTCGTCAACTCGGGCACCGCGGTGGAGTCGATCGTGGGCCCGGGGACGATCGTCTCCGGCTCGTCCGTCCGTGAATCGGTGGTCAGCGCGGACGTGGTGATCGACGACGGGGCCGTGGTCGAGGGGAGCGTGCTCCTGCCTGGCGTTCGCGTGGGCAAGGGCGCGGTGGTCCGCCGAGCGATCCTGGACAAGAACGTGATGGTGGCCGACGGCGCCCAGATCGGCGTGGACCTGGAGGCCGACAAGGAGCGCTACACGGTCAGCGCCGCCGGCATCATCGTGCTCGGCAAGGGCACCCGGGTCGAGTGACCAGGATCACGTGTTCTTGGCGGCCACCAGCAGGCCGTCGCCCACCGGCAGGAGCGACGGGACCAGCCGGTCGTCGTCCTTGACCAGGCGGGTGACCTCGCGCAACGCCATGGTGTCCTGCTCTCGGTCAGCGGGGTTCGCCACGCGGCCACGCCACAGGACGTTGTCGAAGGCGATGACCCCGCCCGGCCGCAGCAGCCGGACACCCTGCTCGTAGTAGTTCGGGTACTCGGTCTTCGCCGCGTCCACGAACACCATGTCGTAGGCGGCGTCGGTCAGCCGGGGCAGCACGTCCAGGGCCCGGCCCATGATCAGCCGGGTCCGGCTGGGGCCGAAGCCGCCGGCCGCGTACGCGCGTTTCGCCGCGATCTGATGCTCGGGCTGCACGTCGATCGAGGTGAGCACGCCGTCCGGGGCCATCCCGCGCAGCAGGTAGACGCCGCTCAGGCCGGCGCCCGTGCCCACTTCGACGACGGCCTTCGCGCGCAGGGTCGCGGCCAGGAACTGCAGAGTGGCGCCGCCGGCCGGGCCGATCGGCACACAGCCGAGCTCCTGCCCGGCGGCTCTGGCGGCGAGCAGCGGTTCGTCCTCGGCCAGGTAGTCTTCGACGTAGTTCCGCAGCCCGGCCGGCCATTCGGGTGTCACGACATGCGACATTAGCGGTCGGGTGGCCGAATCCGGTGGCGCCAGACCGCCGGAATTCTCAGGTTCTCCTCAGCCGCTTCTCACCCCACCCCTAACAGCGTCAGCGAAGCTGTCGACAACAAGGGGAGTCTCGTAGCCGAAGTGGGGAACACCGTGAACGAAACCGCCGTTAGCGATATCAGTGGGCAGTTGAGTCCGCGGGAGGACACCGACTTCATGACGAGCCAAACAGACGCCGTCGCGTTGGCCGAGCCCGTCGAGCTGGGCGACCAGCCGACGTGGACGCCGCCGACGTGGGACGAGGTCGTCCGTGAGCACGCCGACCGGGTGTACCGGCTCGCGTACCGGCTGACCGGCAACACGCACGACGCCGAGGACCTCACGCAGGAGACGTTCATCCGGGTGTTCCGGTCGCTCGCCTCCTACCGGCCCGGCACGTTCGAGGGCTGGCTGCACCGGATCACCACCAACCTGTTCCTGGACATGGCGCGCCGCCGCTCGCGGCTGCGCATGGAGGGCCTGCCCGACGACACCGACCGGCTGGCCGGCGACGACCCGTCGCCGGAGCAGGTGTACACGGAGACCCACCTGGACCCGGACCTGCAGGAGGCGCTGGACGACCTGCCGCCGGAGTTCCGGGCCGCGGTCGTGCTGTGTGACGTGGAGGGCCTGTCGTACGAGGAGATCGGTGCGACCCTGGGCGTCAAGCTGGGTACTGTGCGCAGCAGGATCCACCGTGGCCGCCAGGCGCTGCGCGCCTCTCTTGAGCGCCGCCGCGAGATGACTCAGGAGGCGTCCGCATGACCGCACTACGCGGCTGGGGTATGCCCGAGCAGCATCTGTTGCCGGACGCCGTGGTGGCGTTCGTGGACGGTGAGCTCGCGGCGAACGCGCACGACCGGGTGATGGCGCACATGCGCAGCTGCCCATCGTGTGCGGCGGAGATCACATCGCAGCGCCAGGCCCGCGCGGTCGTCCGTTCGGCGGACGCGCCTTCGGCGTCGTTGGGGCTGCTGGCCGCCCTCCAGGCGATCCCGCAGAACACCGAGCTGCCCGGCATGCCCGACGAGCTGGCGGTGACGGCGGACGGCCAGTTGGTGACCGTCCAGCGGCCGGACCGGGCCGCCAAAGCCCCGTTGGGTTCCAGCCCGCCGTTGGGGTCGTCGCCCCGTCTTGGCCAGGGTCCCTCGGTCCTGGGCCGCGGCCGCCGCACAGCGCAGGGAGCCGGCGTGGTCGTGTCGGGTCTCGTGCTCGGCGCGTTGGCCTTCGTCGCCCCCTCCGGAGCGCCCGCGGCAACGAATGACACGTCGGCCCGCCAGCAGCGGATACCCGTACATGCCGCGGTACCCGCGGCCGTGCCTGTCCTGGTCGGGATCGGTCCGATGATTCGCTGAGACCTTGGCCTGTTGGTGGACGAGTCCCCTGATCCTTGGGGGACTCGTCGTCATGTCCGGGTCCCTGAAGTCGGCCGCACCGCGTTCCTGAACCGTTGGGCTTTGCCTCTTACCGGGCTTTCACCAGCCCGCGACCATTCTGGGACGTGATGAGCCAGCACCCCGAGGACCCGCGTCGCGAGCCAGGCGCGCCGTCGTCACCTGATCGGCTCGGCCCGCGACCGTTGCGGCGGCCTCCGGTGGATCCCTCCCAGGCCGCCGTGTTCGGCCGGCCCGGCGGGGTGGACGGCGCGTTCGCACGGGTCAGCCAGAACGGTCACCATGCGCAGTTGCGCTCCGCGCCGCCGCCGGCCGATGCCCTGGTTGAGGCGTTCAGCCGGCCACCTGAGCTGGGCGAGGTGTTGTTGCAGCGGCCGCCCTCGGACATGCCGGACGGGCCAGCCGGTGAGCGGGCGTTGTGGTCGCGGGACGGCGATCCGTGGCGTGACCCTGGTGCCGGCGCCATGATCGGGCCGCCCGCGGTCGGCCGGCCCGACCCCGAGGACGAGAAGCAGCCGCAAGCCAGGGGCACCGGCCAGTTGTTAAGCGTGCCCGAGCTGCTGTTCGGCCGGCGGGTCAAGTCGAGCGCGCTGGTCATCCTCGCCGTGGTGGTGTTGGCGATCGGCGCGGGCGGCGGTGCCGTCGGCTGGTGGCTCGCGAAGTCCGGGAACGGCCTGACCAGTGACGTGAACCTGGTGCAGGCGCAGTCGAACGTCGAGCGGCCGCCCGGCTCGGTCGCGGACGTGGCCAGGCGGGTGGCGCCCGGCGTGGTGTCCATCGAGTTCACCACGAGCAACGAAGCCGGCGTCGGGTCCGGCGCGGTGATCGACGGCAAGGGCTACATCGTCACCAACAACCACGTGGTGGAGGACGTCGCCGCGGACCCGGCGAGCAAGATGACCGCGGTGTTCCAGGACGGCAGCCGGGCGGAGGCCAAGATCGTCGGCCGGGACCCCAAGACCGACCTCGCGGTGATCAAAGTCCAGGCCGACAACCTCACGGTGTTGCAGTTCGGCGACTCGGACAAGGTCGCGGTCGGCGACTCGGTGATCGCGGTCGGCTCGCCGCTGGGGCTGTCCAACACGTTCACCTCCGGCATCGTCAGCGCACTGCACCGGCCCAGGCTGATGCCCGGCGCCAAGGGCGGCGACCCGCCCATCGCGTACGACGCGATCCAGACCGACGCGGCCATCAACCACGGCAACTCCGGTGGCCCGCTGGTGGACGGGACCGGCGCGATCATCGGCATCAACTCGTCGATCGTGGCGCCCGGCGCGGAGTCCGGCTCGATCGGCCTCGGGTTCGCGATCCAGTCCAACGACACCCGCAAGATCGTCACCGCCCTGATCAAGGACGGCCAGGTCAAGCACGCGGACATCGGCATCAACGCGGTCTCCGACGTCAGCGCCGGCAGCTCACAGGGGGCGCGGGTGGCGAACGTGGCGGACAACAGCGCGGCACAGAAGGCGGGCATCAAGGAAGGCGACATCATCACCAAGGTCGGCAACCGAGTCGTCCGGAACTCCGCCGAGCTGACGGTCGCGGTACGCCAGAACGACATCGGCGCGAACATTCCGGTGGTGCTTGTGCGTGACGGCAGGGAGATGCAAATCAGCGTGGTCCTACAGTCCGACTGAGTCGGTAAGCTCGACAAGGGGCAGACTCGCGCGGAGGGTGCAAGATGTTCGACAGCATTGGCTGGGGTGAGGTCCTCATCGTGCTGCTCGCCGGCCTGTTCATCCTCGGCCCGGAGCGCCTGCCGGGCGCGGCGGCCTGGCTCGGTCGCAGCATCCGCAAGGTCCGCGAGTTCGCCACCGGCGCCCGTGAGCAGCTCCGCAACGAGATGGGCCCGGAGTTCGACGAACTGCGCAAACCCCTGGAGAACCTGCGCGAACTGCGGAACTTCGACCCCAAGCGGATGGTCACCCAACACCTGTTCAACGACGAGCCGGCCAACGGCTCGAAGCCGAACGGCTACACCCCACCGCCGCCCATGCCGTCCGCCCAACCGCCGCTGGCCCCAGGCGAGAAGCCCCCGTTCGACCCCGACGCCACCTGACCGGGTGAACCTCGTGCGAACGGCCCACTCGCACGGACTCCTTGCCCGGTATGCCCTTTGCCAAGGCCCAGCACCGATAGACTGGGCTGGGGCCGTCCCCCCGGAGAGGGTGGGGGCTACCTACCTACCTGCCTGCTGGCGACACCGACAGCATGCGGCCGGACAGACCGCGGGCGCGGACCGTCAGGCGCTTGGCGACGTCCCTCAGCACCACTGAGGCCGGGGCTTCGGGCTCGCTCAGCACCAGCGGGGTGCCGTCGTCACCGCCTACGCGGAGTTTGGGGTCGAGCGGGACCTGGCCCAGCAGGGGCACGTCCGAGCCGATCGCGCGGGACAGGGAGGCCGCCACGGTCTCGCCGCCGCCGCTGCCGAAGATGTCCATTCGGGAGCCGTCGGGCATCTGCAGCCACGACATGTTCTCGATGACGCCCGCGATCCGCTGGCGCGTCTTCAGGGCGATCGCGCCCGCTCGCTCGGCCACTTCGGCGGCGGCCTGCTGAGGGGTGGTGACCACGAGGATCTCCGCGTTCGGGATCAGCTGGGCCACCGAGATCGCGATGTCACCGGTGCCGGGCGGCAGGTCGAGCAGGAGGATGTCCAGGTCGCCCCAGAACACCTCGGCCAGGAACTGCTGCAGCGCGCGGTGCAGCATCGGGCCGCGCCACACCACGGGGGTGTTGCCGGGGGTGAACATCCCGATGGAGATCAGTTTCACGCCGTGCGCCTGCGGCGGCATGATCATGGTCTCGACCCGGGTGGGCCGGCTGGTGGTGCCGAGCATGCGGGGCACCGAGTGGCCGTAGATGTCGGCGTCCACGACACCGACGGACAGGCCGCGTTCGGCCATGGCCACCGCGAGGTTGACCGTCACGCTGGATTTGCCGACGCCGCCCTTGCCGGAGGCGACGCAGTAGACCCGGGTCATCGAGCCGGGTTCGGCGAACGGGATCGTGGGTTCGTCGCCGCGCAACGACTGGCGCATCTTGGTGCGCTGCTCGTCGTTCATCACGTCCAGTTCGACCTGTACGTCAGTGACGCCGTCGACAGCGGACACGGCGACTGTCACGTCACGCGTGATCTTGTCGCGCAGGGGACAACCGGCCACAGTCAGGTAGATCGCCACGTCCACGGAGCCGTCCGGTCGGACCGTGACGTCCTTGACCATGCCTAGGTCGGTGATCGGTCGGTGGATCTCCGGGTCCTGGACGCCGGCCAGGGCGGTGCGGACCGCTTCGACAGTGGGGCTCACCTTCCTCATGCTACGGCGGGTAGAGCGCAACCCCACGTGCCGCCCATACGGAGGGCACTGTGCAGTCGCTTGCGCGCGTTCCGTAACATCGGAGTTTGTGCCGGAGTTAGGTGCAACCCGGTTGCCCAGCCGAAGCGAAATCGACGCGTGGCGTTCCTTCCTGCGCTCGCACGCCAAGGTCACGCGCTACCTGGAAGCCGAACTGCTCGCCGAACAACGGCTTTCCCTGGGTGCCTACGACGTCCTCGCCCAACTGGCCGAGGCTCCTGACCAGCGACTACGCATGGCTGAACTGGCCGAGGCGGTGTTGCTGTCCCGGTCCGGTGTCACCCGTTTGGTGGATCGGCTGGAACGTGCGGGCCTGGTGATCAGGGAACGGGTCGACGGCGACGGCCGCGGCGTGGTCGCCAGGCTGACCCCGGCGGGCGCGAACCGGCTCGGCATCGCGGCCAGAACCCACCTCGCCGGCATCGTGCGGCACTTCGTCGACCTGCTGGACGAGCAGGAACTGGCCACGATCGGCGCCCTCTGCGACCGCATCGCCGACGCCCAACGCTAACGCTGTTGGTCCTGCCAGGCGGGGTTGTCGCGGATGGTTTCGGCGGAGGTCTTCGAACGGCCGCGTTTCTTGCCGTTCAGGTCGTGCCGGAGACGGTCCAGTTCGCCGCGCAGGTAGTCGCGGGTGGCAACCTCGCCGACCGCGACCCGCAGCGCGGCCAGTTCCCGCGCCAGGTACTCGGTGTCCGCTTTGGTCTGTGCGGCCCGTTTGCGGTCCTCCGCCAAGGAGATCCGGTCCCGGTCGTCCTGTCGGTTCTGGGCGAGCAGGATCAGCGGCGCGGCGTACGCGGCCTGGGTGGAGAACGCCAGGTTCAGCAGGATGAACGGGTACGGGTCCCACTGCAGGGACACGGCCACCAGGTTCAGCGTGATCCACACGATCACCGTGAGGGTCTGCCAGAACAGGAACTTGCCCGTGCCGAGGAACCGGGCGAGTTGTTCGGAGAACCGGCCGAACGCCTCCGGGTCGATCTCGAACCGCAGCCGGCGGGGCCGGCGCGGCTGGTCGAGCCTGCGGCCCGGTTGAATCTCAGGCATCGGTGGTCGCCTCCCACAACCCGTTCTCGCGCCAGCCTTCCGGCAGCAGGTGATCCAGCACGTCGTCCACGGTGACCGCGCCGAGCAGGTGCTCGCCTTCGTCCACAACGGGCGCGCACACCAGGTTGTACGTGGCGAAGTGTCTGGTGACCTCGGACAGCGACGCGGTCGGCGACAGCTTCGGCAGTTCGGCGTCCAGGGCCCCGGCGACCAGGTCGAACGGCGGCTCCCGCAGCAGTCGCTGCAGGTGGACGCAGCCGAGGTAGCGACCCGTCGGGGTCGCGGTCGGCGGCCGGGTGACGAACACCATGCTCGCCAACGCCGGAGTCAGGTCCGGGTTACGCACCCGCGCCAGGGCTTCGGCGATCGTCGCGTCGTGCGTGAGCACCACCGGCTCCGGGGTCATCAGGCCGCCCGCGGTGTCCGACGAGTACTCAAGCAGCCGTTTGACCGGTTCGGACTCCTCCGGCTCCATCAGTTCGAGCAGCCGGTTCTTGTCCAGTTCGGACAGTTCGGCCAACAGGTCGGCCGCGTCGTCCGGGTTCATCGCCTCAAGGATGTCGGCCGCGCGCTCGTCGTCCAGGTGGCCCAGCAGGTCCTTCTGGTCGTCGTCCGGGAGCTCCTCGATCACGTCCGCGAGGCGTTCGTCGTCCAACGCGTCCGCGACCTCGTACCGCCGCTTGGTCGGCAGTTCGCGCAGCGCCACCGCCACGTCCGCGGCCCGCATGCCCTCGTAGACCGTGATGAGTTGTTGTGCGCCTTGGGGTTCCGTCGACAGGTCGACGCTGCCGGGACCGCGCGCGTCCTCCCACCGGATCACGCGCACGGGGCCGCGTCGCCCGAACCGGCCGACGCGTTCGCGTACCGCGACCCGGGAGAGGACCCAGTCGCGGGTTCGGGTCGGCTCCATCGCGACGTCCTCGACGACCGCGCGCGTCTCCGTCGCCTCGATCACCACCTGGGCGTCCAGCAGTTCGCTGATCACCCGGATCTCGTTGGGGCGCTGGTGAAAGTGCCGCAGGTTGACCGAGCCGGTCGACAACGTGACCGCGCCCGGCTCGATGGACGTGACCCGCAGCATCGGGACGAAGATCCGGCGCCGCGTGGCCAACTCCACCACCACCCCGAGTACCCGCGGCGGCAGCCGGTCCGCGCGCAGCCCGGCCACCACGTCCCGGAGTTTCCCGATGGACTCGCCGTCCGGCCCGAACACCGCCATGCCGACGAGCTGAGCCGCGAAAACCCTGTTCGTGCCCGCCACACTGATCAGGCTAGCGGGCCGCCCACCCGGCCGCCCTACCACTAGGCTCACCCGGGACATGTCTGAAAGGCCGCAGGACTACCCAGAACAGGCCGGTTCCTGGTTCGTCGCGATCGAGGAGAACTACGGCGACGCGTGGAAGGTCACCGGTGTGCAGCCGTTCGCCACCCGCGACGAGGCGATGTGGCACGCCGTGAACACGGCACGTGGCTACGTGCCCAAGTCCGGCTTGTTCAAGGAGAAGACCCGGTGGATCATGCAGGTCGGCCAGGACAGCTGGCTGGTCGTGATCGGCGGCAAGCACTGGAACACGCACTTCCGGATCTCGGTCGGCCGTCAGGTCTGGTGAGGAACCCCGGCCCGGCCGTGATCGTCTGACCGGCATGTCGAACAGACCACAGGACCCGGTGCCCGAGCGACCTCAGGATCCGGCGCCCACGCGCGACTGGTTCGTGCTGACCGAGGAGACGGTCGGCTCCGGTGACCAGAAGCGGTGGTCGTTGACCGAGATCCGGTCCTTCTTCAGTCACGGTGAGGCGTTGGCGTTCGCTGACGACACGGCGCGCACGTACCAGCCCCGGCACCCGTCCAGCCCGCGCAACCGTCGGGTTTTTCGCGTCGGCGAGGACATCTGGATCACGTACGTCGAAGGCGCGATGCAGACGTTCCACTTCCGGGTGTCCGTCGCCCGGTCTGCCGACGCTTGATCGGGTGATCAGCGCGTAGCATGGCGTTACGGGATCGGTGGTGCTGACATGCTCGTCGAACTTCTCACCGGGGTGATCGCCCTCGGCGCCGTCTGGCTCGGATCCAGCGCGCGCGTCATCAAGCAGTACGAACGTGGGCTGGTGTTCCGGTTCGGCCGGGTGCACAAGCAGCCGAGAGACCCCGGCCTCATGTTCATGATGCCGATCGCCGACCGCGTGCGGAAGGTGAACATGCAGATCGTGGCGATGCCGGTGCCCGCGCAGGACGGCATCACGCACGACAACGTCACGGTCAAGGTCGACGCGGTCGTCTACTTCAAGGTGATCGACCCGGTGGCGGCGATCGTCGGGGTGGAGGACTACCGGTACGCCATCGCGCAGGTCGCGCAGACGTCGCTGCGGTCCATCATCGGCAAGAGCGAACTGGACGACCTGCTGGCCAACCGGGAGCGGCTGAACGAGGGCCTCGAGCTGATGATCGACAGCCCCGCGCTGGAATGGGGCATCCACATCGACCGGGTCGAGATCAAGGATGTCGCCCTGCCGGAATCCATGAAACGCTCGATGTCCCGGCAGGCCGAGGCGGAACGGGAACGCCGGGCCCGAATCATCTCGGCGGACGGCGAGTTTCAGGCGTCGCAGAAACTGTCCGACGCAGCGGCGGTGATGGCGAACACGCCGGCGGCTTTACAGCTGCGGCTTCTGGAAACCGTTGTCGAAGTCGCGGCCGAGAAGAATTCCACCCTGGTGTTGCCATTCCCGGTCGAGTTGCTGCGGTTCCTCGATCGCGCGACGAACGTCACAGAACAATTACCGAAGAAATCCGAGTAATCACCGTCCGTACGTGGTTGCTATGAGCCCGGCCACAAACAGCGTGATCAATTTGCTTGAGCCGGGGGTCGGCGGGCAACGCTGGGCCGCATGAGCAGACGCATTCGGATATTCCGTCGCCGCGAACAGGACGACCTCCTGGAACGGTCGCTGCGCACCTGCCCGAGCTGTCGACAGGACGTGCACGTGTTCGCCGCCGGCTGCCGGCACTGCGGGCAGGAACTGGAGCTGCTGGCCGGCTGAGAGCCGCTTCACATGTCGGCCAAGGCCGCAGGCGCGATACTGACCGGTACCTGACGCCGACGCCTACCGGGAGCGCACCATGGCTCGCCTCGCCCAGACCGCCGGGCTGACCGACATCCAGCGCGAGATCCTCGCGACGGTCCGCGGCTTCGTGGACAAGGAGGTCATCCCGCACGCGCAGGAACTCGAACACGGCGACACCTACCCCGAGGACATCGTCGCCGGCATGAAGGAGATGGGCCTGTTCGGCCTGACGATCCCGGAGGAGTACGGCGGCCTCGGCGAGTCACTGCTGACGTACGCGCTCGTGGTCGAGGAGATCGCCCGCGGCTGGATGAGCGTGTCGGGTGTGATCAATACCCATTTCATCGTGGCGCACATGATCAAACAGCACGGAACGCCCGAGCAGAAGGAGTATTTCCTGCCCCGAATGGCCACCGGTGAGGTGCGGGGCGCGTTCTCCATGTCCGAACCGGACCTCGGCTCGGACGTGGCGGCGATCAAGACCCGGGCCAAGCGGGACGGCGACGACTACGTGATCGACGGCCAGAAGATGTGGCTGACGAACGGCGGCACGTCGACGTTGGTCGCGGTGCTGGCGAAAACCGACGAGGGCGCCGCCAAACCGCACCAGAACCTGACCGCGTTCCTGGTGGAAAAGCCGGCCGGGTTCGGCGAGGTGGTGCCCGGCCTGACCATCCCCGGCAAGATCGACAAAATGGGATACAAAGGCGTGGACACCACCGAGGCGGTGTTCTCCGGCTTCCGTGTCCCGGCGTCGCGCGTGCTGGCCGAGGCCCCTGGCAAGGGGTTCGCGCAGATGATGGACGGGGTCGAGGTCGGCCGCGTGAACGTCGCCGCGCGGGCCTGCGGCATCGCGATCCGCGCGTTCGAGCTGGCCGTGGAGTACGCCCAGCAGCGGCGGACCTTCGGCAAACCGATCGCCGAGCACCAGGCGATCGCGTTCAAGCTCGCCGAGATGGCCACCAAGGTCGAGGCGGCCCACCTGATGATGGTGAACGCGGCCCGGCTGAAGGACTCCGGCCAGCGCAACGACGTCGAGGCCGGGATGGCGAAGCTGATCGCCTCCGAGTACTGCGCGGAGGTCACCCAGGAGTCGTTCCGGATCCACGGCGGCTACGGCTACTCCAAGGAGTACGAGATCGAACGCCTGATGCGGGAAGCCCCCTTCCTGCTGATCGGCGAAGGCACCAGCGAGATCCAGAAGACCATCATCAGCCGAGGCCTACTCCGCGAGTACAAGTCCCGCGGCTGACCCGAGGCGCACGTACAGGCAAGGCTGGGCCGGGTCGGCCCCGCTGCGCGCCCGGTCGCCAGCCAACCGGGTGAACCCCGCGCGAACGGTCCCTTCGCGCGGCATTCACCCAGCTCAAACCCCCGTTGATCACACCCCGCCGATACGCTTGGCCCATCGGGGTGCCCCCGGAGAGGGTGGGGGCATGGTCGCGTGTGGCGCCGCGAGGAATCCGACATCTCTTTTTGGTGTGCCTGGTTAGCGTGTTCTGTTCCCAGTTGGCAGGATGGGGTTCGTTCCTGTCTGTGGGGAGAGGTGAGCAGTCGTGGCCGGAGGATTTTCCGGGCAGGGGCGGTCCAATCCAGGGCCGCCGCGGTTGCCGACGCCGCCGACGGGCTGGCCGATCGGGTCGTACGACACGTACGCGGGAGCGCAGCGGGCCGTTGAGCATCTGGCCGACGAGAACTTCCCGGTGACCGAGGTCACTATCGTCGGGGTGGACCTGATGCTGGTCGAACGGATCGTCGGGCGGCTCACGTGGGGGAAGGTGCTCGGCACGGGCGCGTTGTCCGGCGCGTGGTTCGGCCTGTTCGTCGGGTTCCTGCTGGCCTGGTTCAACACCCAGTCGTTGTCGCCGCTGCCGATCCTCGCCGGGGTCGGCGTCGGGGTGGCGTTCGGGTTGACGTTCGCGGCGGTCAGCTACGCGTCCACGCGCGGCCGCCGGGACTTCGCCAGCGCGAGCCAGCTGGTCGCCGGCCGGTATGACGTGCTGTGCCAGCCGCGGAGCGCCGAGCGCGGCCGCGACCTGTTGGCGAAGCTGTCCATGCGCCCATCGGGTGGTACTCGGTAATTCCTTAACTGAATCGTGTCTGCCTCAGCGGCCGAAGCGCTTGCGAGGGGTGATCAAGCCGCCTAGGTTCAGTGAGCCTGAACGCGTTACAAGTGACGTAGCGCACATTTGCGTTCCAGGGGCACAGCGAGGTGCCGGGTCAGTCCCGGTGGCTCGCCAGAACGAGGAGGCAGGGTTCAGATGCGAAGCGCCGGCAAACGCAGGCGCCTTGTCGCGATGCTGGGGTCGGCTTTGCTTGCCGCGCCGGCATTGGTCGCGTGTGGTTCCGCGTCGGGAACGACGATCAACGTCTACTACTCACCCGAGCAGAACTTCGACAAGGTGGTCGCGAACTGCAACGCCAAGGCCAACGGCAGATACACGATCGTCTACAACAAGCTGCCGCGGGAAGCGGACGGGCAACGCGAGCAGATGGTCCGCAGACTCGCGGCGAACGACTCCGAAATGGACGTTCTCGGCCTTGACGTCGTGTGGGTCGCGGAGTTCGCCGAGGCCGGCTGGATCCTGCCGTGGACCGGGCAGAATAAGGCCGACGCCGAACAGGACGTGTTCCCCGGCCCGCTGAAGACCGCGACCTGGAACGGCCAGCTGTACGCGGCGACCAAGAACACCAACGTGCAGCTGCTCTGGTACGACGACCGGCTGGTGACCACGCCGCCGACCACGTTCGACGACATGATCGCGCAGGCGCAGCAGCTCAAGGCGCAGGGCAAGCCGCACCAGGTGCTGATGACCGGCGCCAAGTACGAAGGCCTTGTGGTGCAGTACAACACCATCGTCAACTCGGCCGGCGGGCACATCCTGTCCGACGACGGCAAGCAGGTGGTGATGGACGCCGGCGCGGTCAAAGGCCTTGAGGTGCTGAAGAAGTTCGCTACCTCGGGGGTGACCAACCCGGCGTTGACCACGTCCCAGGAGCAGACGATCCAGAACGGCTTCGAGGCGTCCAACAGCCAGGCGGCGTTCCTGCTCAACTGGCCGTACGCGTACAGCTCGATCCAGAAGGCCAACCCGGACCGGGCGGCGCATTTCAAGTGGACCCGGTATCCAGGTGTGGAGCAGGGAACTCCCGGCAAGGTGACGGTCGGCGGCTTCAACCTCGCGGTGAGCGCATACTCCAAGCACCCGGCCGAGTCCTTCGAGGCGACGCTGTGCCTGCGGAGTGCGGCGAACCAGAAGTACCAGGCCATCACCGAGGGCCTGCCGCCGACGATCACCTCGGTCTACCAGGACAGCACCCCGGTCAACTCGGCGCAGCCCAGGGACGCGAAGAACAACCCGAGCATGGACGACGCCTACCCGATGAAGGACACGATCCTGGAGGAGTTGAACGACGCGCAGGCCCGTCCGCTGACGCCGGCCTACCAGAACGCGTCCACAGTGATCTCCAACATCCTCTCGCCGCCGTCGGCCATCGATCCGCCCACGACGGCCGACCGGTTGCGCCGTGAACTCACGGACGCCTTGAACTCCAAGGGGGTTCTGCCGTGAGCCACGCCGTATCCGAAGTGGACGCCAAGGCGCCCGAGACGAAACCCGGCAAGCACAGGGAAGTGCTGTCCGAGGGCAAACGGGCGGAACGCAAGCTCGGCTTGTTGCTGTGCGCGCCCGCCGCGATCGTGATGATCGCGGTCACCGGCTGGCCGATCATCTACTCGATCTGGCTCTCCCTGCAGCGCTATGACCTGCGGTTCCCCAGCCAGACCGAGTTCGTCGGGCTGGAGAACTATGCCACCGTGCTGGGCAACGGGTACTGGTGGGACGCGTTCGGGCTGACCGCGCTGATCACCGTCGTGTCCGTGGTCATCGAACTCGTGCTGGGCATGGTGCTCGCGCTGATCATGCACCGGACGATCGTCGGCCGTGGGCTCGTCCGCACGGTTTCCCTTATCCCGTACGGAATCGTCACTGTGGTGGCCGCGTTCTCGTGGAAGTACGCGTGGCAGGACACCACCGGCTATCTCGGCCAACTGCTGTCGCCAGGGTCGGACCTGCTGAGTGAGAAGGTCCCGTCGTTCCTGATCGTCGTGCTGGCCGAGGTGTGGAAGACCACGCCGTTCATGGCCCTGCTGCTGATGGCCGGGCTCGCACTGGTCCCGGACGACCTGCTCAAAGCCGCCGCGATGGACGGCGCCGGGGCGTGGCAGCGGTTCACCAAGGTGATCGTGCCGGTGATGAAACCGGCCATCCTGGTGGCGCTGCTGTTCCGGACCCTGGACGCGTTCCGCATCTTCGACAATCTCTTCGTGCTCACCGCCGGCACGTCGTCGGTGTCCATCCAGACGTACAACAACCTGATCAGGGGCCTGAACCTCGGTATCGGGTCGACCATGTCGGTGTTGATCTTCATCACGGTCGCGATCATCGCGTTCGTGTTCATCAAGGTGTTCGGGACAGCGGCTCCCGGCTCGGATCCGGGAGGCAAGCGCTGATGGCGATGGTCGCTGTCCGAACGCCGGGCCGGGTGACCCGGTGGACGATCCTGAACGTCATCGTGGTGATCTACGCGTTGACGCCGGTGTTGTGGATCCTGTCACTGTCGTTCAAGACCAAGGACACCCTGACCGACGGGTCGTTCATCCCGAAGTCGTGGACGCTGCAGAACTACGCCGACATCTTCCAGACCACGGACTTCCTGAAGGCGTTGGTGAACTCGATCGGCATCGCGCTGATCGCGACCGTGATCGCGGTCGTGCTCGGCACCATGGCCGCGTACGCCATCGCCCGGCTGGACTTCCCGGGCAAGCGGGTGCTGGTCGGGATGTCGCTGCTGATCGCGATGTTCCCGCAGGTGTCACTGGTGTCGCCGCTGTTCAACATGGAGCGGACGCTCGGCCTGTTCGACTCGTGGCCCGGCCTGATCCTGCCGTACATCACGTTCGCGCTGCCGCTGTCGATCTACACGCTGTCCGCGTTCTTCCGGGAGATCCCGTGGGAGCTGGAGAAGGCGGCCAAGATGGACGGTGCCACGCCGGCGCAGGCGTTCCGCAAGGTGATCGCGCCACTGGCCGCGCCCGGCGTGTTCACCACCGCGATCCTGGTGTTCATCTTCTGCTGGAACGACTTCCTGTTCGCGATCTCGTTGACGTCGACGAACGCGTCCAGGACCGTGCCGGCGGCTCTGCAGTTCTTCACCGGGGCGTCGTACTTCGACGACCCGACCGGGACGATCTCGGCGGCGGCGGTCGTGATCACCATCCCGATCATCCTGTTCGTGTTGTTCTTCCAGCGCCGCATCGTCGCGGGGCTCACCTCCGGCGCCGTGAAGGGATGACCCATGGCTGAAATCGTTCTCGACAAGGTGACCAAGCGGTATCCGGACGGCGCCCTCGCGGTGTCCGAAGTGGACATCCAGATCTCGGACGGCGAGTTCATCATCCTGGTCGGCCCGTCCGGCTGCGGGAAGTCGACGACGTTGAACATGATCGCGGGCCTGGAGGACATCTCCTCGGGCGAGCTGCGTATCGACGGCCAGCGGGTGAACGAGCGGGCGCCGAAGGACCGCGACATCGCCATGGTGTTCCAGTCGTACGCGCTCTACCCGCACATGAGCGTGCGCGAGAACATGGCGTTCCCGCTGCGATTGGCCAAAGTGGACGACGCCACGGTCAGGCAGAAGGTCGAGGCGGCCGCGGCCACCCTGGACCTGACCCAGCACCTGGACCGCAAGCCGGGCAACCTGTCCGGCGGGCAGCGCCAGCGGGTCGCGATGGGCCGGGCGATCGTCCGCAACCCCAAGGCGTTCCTGATGGACGAACCACTGTCCAACCTGGACGCCAAGCTGCGCGTGCAGATGCGGACCTCGTTGTCCAAGCTGCAGAAACAACTGGGCACCACCACGGTGTACGTGACGCACGACCAGACCGAGGCGATGACCCTGGGCGACCGGGTCGTGGTGCTGCGTGGCGGTCTCGTACAGCAGATCGGCTCGCCGCAGTTCCTGTACGAGAACCCGGCGAACCTGTTCGTCGCCGGGTTCATCGGCTCACCGTCGATGAACTTCCTGCCGGCGACGCTGTCCGAGGGCCGGTTGAACTCGCCGCTCGGCCACTTCGCGCTGTCCGACCGGGTGCGGCGGCTGGTCGAGGCGGCGAACGCGCCCCGTGAGGTGATCCTGGGCATCCGCCCCGAACACTTCGAGGACGCCCGGCTGGTCGACGGCAAGGCCGGCGGGACGTTCACCGCGCACGTGGACGTGCTGGAGTCCATGGGCTCGGACAAGTTCGCCTACTTCACGGTCGAAGGCGACCAGGCCACCTCACAGGAGTTGGAGGAACTGGCCGCGGACTCCGGGTCGGCGGACGTGCCCGCTTCCGGCTCCCAGGTGGTGACCAGGCTGTCGGCGGCGTCGGCGGCGGCCGAGGGGGAGTCCCTGGACGTGTGGTTCGACGCGGACAACGTGCAGCTCTTCGACCCGGCCAACGGCAAGAACCTGACCTACTCGGAGTAAATCCGCCCGAGTGATGTCATGCATGCATGCAAAATTGCTAGCATGCATGCATGGCACAGGTGAGCTGGCGAGCGGACGACGACCTGGTCGAGCGGGTGCGCAGAGCCGCGACGAGCCAGGGCAAGAGCTTGAACGAGTTCATCACTCGGGTGTTGGAGGCGGCGGTCAACCCCGAGCTGGCGAGCGACGAGCTGACCCGGATCCGTGAGCGGCTGGCCCGGGTCGACCTGGTGGTCCTGCCCACCGAAACCAGAGTGCGGCCACCCAGGGAGGCATTCGAGCGGGCCCGCGAGGCGGCGGGCAAGGGCACCCCGCTGTCCGACCTGGTGTCCAAGGACAGGGAGCGGGGGTGAGTGTGTTCGCGGACTCGTCCGCCCTGGTGAAGCTCTACGCGAACGAACCAGGGGCGGAGGTCGTTCGAGCCCGCGGCGTCATGGTCATCTCGCAGTTGTCCCGGGTCGAGGTGCCTTCGGCGATCTGGAAGAAGCATCGGCGAGGACAGCTGTCACAGCAGGAAGCCGCCACGCTCGTTGGCTGGTTCGAGGCGGACTACCACGGAACCACCGGCGAGGAGCCCCGGTTCGTCGTCGTACCGGCATCGACGGCGGTACTTGAGGCGGCCACCCGGATTGTTCGGATCCACGGGCTGCGGGGCTATGACGCCGTCCAGTTGGCGTCAGCGGTGCTGGTGGCGGAGGCGGATCCGGAAAGTCGTGAGTTCGCGGTCTTCGACAAACAGTTGCGATCGGCCGCACTGGCGGAAGGATTAGCGTTGGTACCTGATTGACAACTCAATAGGTGCCCGAGCATCGCCCCACATAGGTGCCTGGCTGGCGATTCGCGGGGAGCCTGGCGGCGACCACGTTGGTGCCTGGTTGACTACCACGTTGGCGCTTGGCCGACGATTCGCGTGGGTGTCTGACCCACAACCACGTTGGTGTGGTTGGCGATTCGCCGGGTGCCTGACTGACGACTCGTGTGGATGCCTGGCCGGTGACTTGGGTGGGTGTCAGGTGGACCATGCGCGTGGGTGCTTAGCTGGCCTGTTCGCGTGGGTGTCTGGTTGACAAAACCACGTTGGTGCCTGGCTGGCGACTCGCCTGGGTGCCTGGCCGCCGACCCGTGTGGGTGCCTGGTCGGTGACCTGTGTGGGTGTTAGGTGGGTCGTTCACGTCGGTGCTTGGCTGGCTGCTCGTGTTGGCTCCCGGTTGACCGGTTCGTGTTTGGCGCGTGGCTGGCCGCTCGCGTGGGTGCCTGACTGGCGACCCGTGTGAGTGCCTGGTCGGTGACTCGTGTGGGTGTCAGGTGGACCATGGCCGTCGGTGCTCGGCTGCTGCTTGCGTGGGTGCTTGGCTGGCTGCCCGCGTTTGGCACCCGCTGACTGGTTCGCGTTTGGCTCCCGGCTGGTTCGTTCGCGTTGACTCCTGGCTGCCTGCTGGCGTCGATACCGGGCTGATCGTTCGGGTTGGTGCCTGGTTGACCAGCGGAAACTGTGTGTAGATCACTCGTTCGGCCCCCGAAATGGTCACGCTTTGGGTGAGATCATGTACTCGGGGTGATCGAGATGGCCGAGAATGTCACTGTGGGTTGGCAGGTGCCGGCTGATGTCACTGACTGGCAGCTCACTGTGGAGTCACGGGCGCGGCGGGTTCGGGCGGATTTGGCGGCGTTGCCACCTGTTCCGGCCGCGGAGGTGGCGCGGAAGGCCGCTGAGGTATCGCTGGAGATTGTGGACAGCGAGCTCAAGAACGCGACTGGGCGGTGGTGGCGGTCGGGGGCGTCGTGGTGGTCGGGGTGGCACATCGAGCGGGCGTGGCGGGCCCTGCACGAAGCCGAGATCTACCTGGCTGCGGCCGATCCTGATCTGATGGCCAGGCTGCCGGGGCTGCGTGCGCGGGTGGCGTTGTATCTGAACGAGGCCGATCCGCGCCGCCAAGCCATGGACGCGCCGGACCCGGACCAGGCGGTCGTGGTGGACGCGATGCGCGCTGCCTTTGACGCCTCGGACGACGCGCACGCGGCCGCGCGGGCGCTGCGCAACAAGTTGGTTGTGATCAGCATGGCGCTGTTCATCCTGAACACCGCGCTGGGCTTGGTCGGGATCTTCAAACCCGGCCTGGTCCCGATGTGCATGCCGCCGAGCCGGACCGCGCAGACCGGGGTGCTGTGCCCCACCGGCGGTACGTCGGCCAGTGGCTGGGACGTGTGGATGGTGCAGCTGTTCGGGGCGTTGGGGGCGACCATATCGGTGGTGCTCCTGTTGATCCGGCGGCGACCGGACCTGTCGCCGTACGTCCTGGTGGGATACCAGGCGCTGGTGAAGATCCTGCTGGGCTCGGCGCTCGGCGTGGTGGGCATGCTCGCGTTGGGTGCCGGTCTGGTGAGCGGCATCGTTTACGTGGGGTCGCAGGCCGCGTTGCTGTTGTGGGGTGTGATCTTCGGGTACGCCCAGCAAGTCGGCACGCGGCTCCTGGACAACTACGCGGACAGGTTGATGGACCAGGTGAGACCGTTGCCGGACCGCGTCACCACAACGGGAACGCGGCGCTAGCGAACTTCAGTGTGCCCGCAAGGTGGCGATGACTTCGTCGTCCCAGCGGTGTGTCCGCATCAGACGGTAACGCTGTTCGCTCACCGACAGGTACGCCTCAGCTTCGGTTCGGGCACCGACCAGGCCCGCCTGTTGCAGCATCTCCACCACGGGCGAGAACTCTTCGACGTACCAGCGGGCCGCCACCGCCGGCCGGTCGAGGAACCTGCACTCGTCCTGCATCAGCCGAAATCCCCACGCCTCAACGGTTTCGCTCAGCACGGTGTACCGCCAGGGGTCGCCGACCACGACCGCCGCGCGGGCCGGGCCGGAGAGTGGGACGCGTTCCAGGAACAGTCGCCGGTCCGCTTTCATGATCAGGTCGCCGCGGAACCGGATGCCTTCGGCGGAGATCTTTGTCCGCACCTCTGTGACGTACGCCTCGATGGTGTCGTGGCCCAACGCGACCGCGACCGACACGCGGTGGTGGCCGTCGGAGACGAAATGCAGGTCGCCCACCCGGTAGACCTCGATCGGCGGGATCGGCTCGCCGCGGCGTTGGGCCAGGGCGAGGCGCTGCCAGCGTTCGCGCATCCGGCCCGAGGTGGGGCGGAACCGGCGGTCGAAGTCCCGGGTTCGGTCGACGCTGCCCACGATCGAGTCGAGGCGGATCACCCGGAGGCCGACGCGGTGCTCGCCGACCCGGCCGAGGGCGTCGACCACTTCCTCGAACGGCAGCATGATGTTGACGTCGTCGGGTTCCCGGCGCAGCCACGCGGCCAGCCGGGACAGCACTTGGCGGCGGCGGGCGCGCAGGAAGTCGTTCTCCGCGTCCGCCGTGGGGAAGCCCGTGTCAAACTGCACCGCCACCTCCCGGCGTGATGTCCAGGACCTTGTAGCCGACCGTGTTGATCACCTGGGTTCCGTTCAGCCGCCGGTCGGGCACGTGCTCCCCGTGCGGGTGGATGTGCCCGTGCAGCAGGATGGCCGGCTGGATCCGGCGTACCGCGTCGTGCAGGCAGGCGAAACCCTGGTGCGGCGGGTCGGGACGGTCACCCACACCAAGCGGCGGCGCATGGGTCAGCAGCACGTCGACCCCCCGTCCATCTCGACGGTACCGGCGTTGAGCAGCGCGGGCGAGTGATTTCACCCGCCGCGCCTGCTGCCGCTCGGTCCACTGGTTGGGGCCCTCGTTGTACCGGATCGAGCCGCCGAGTCCGGCGATCCGCAGCCCGGCGACGTCCACGATCCGGCCGTCGGTGTCCACCCAGCCCTGCGGTCCCGGCCAGCGCGCGGGGAATCCACTGCGGACCCACATGCCGCGCACCCGCGCGTACCCGCTGAGGTCGGCGTCGTGGTTGCCGGGCACAAGCACACAAGGCCGCTCAAGGGCGGAAGCGAGGTACTCCAGATAGTCGAACGGCAGGTCGCCGGCGGCGAGTACCAAATCGACCGAATGGTGGCGAACCTGGTCGGTCCACAGCGACTCGATCACCTCGTCGGATACGGTCAGCACCTTCGGCACTGGCCGAGCGTACGGCCGGTTGCGGACTGTTGCCCGGAAGTGATTCCTTCACGGGAAGGCATGCACTAGCGTGACCGTCGGAAACGATGGTCACAGGTCCGAGGGAGGACACCTGTGCAGGGACTTTTAGCCGACCTCGCCGCTTTCTACGAGGGGCTCTTCCACAACGTCCAGGGGAACAGCCGCGGCCGCCACGGACGACATGATGACCGCTACGTCAGCGGCGGCACGAACTGGAACGGTTACAGCCTCGAGTCGCTCATCAAGATGGTCGCCGACCAGGCCAGCCCGTCGCAGCTGCAGTTCCTCGCCGACACTTGGCGCCGCCAGGGCGGGAAGCTCTCCGACAGCGCGGAGAACCTGCAGCAGTCCTTGGTGACGTTGATGCAGTACTGGACTGGTGAGGGCGCGGACCAGGCGACCAACAAGGTCGCGACCAACTCGAAGTGGATCGCCAACCTCGGCGAGACCGCGACGCAGATCGGCGAGCCGGTGGACGACTCCGGCGGTGCCCTGCGTTCGGCCCAGAGCACGATGCCCGGCCATCCCAAAGGCGGCCTGTGGTCCAGCCTCGGCACCGCCGGCGGCGCGGCCGCCGCCGGGTTCGCCGTGGGCGGGCCGTTCGGCGCCGCGGCGGGCGCGGTCATCGGCGGCCTCGCGAGCGCGTTCGGCTTCGGCAACAGCAAGAAGAAGATGAAGAAGAAGGCCGTCCAGACGATGTCGCGGTACGAGACCGCGATCCTCGGCATCGACCAGGCCACCCCGCAGTTCTCCCAGTCGGCGAACGGCAACATCGACCCGATCTGGAACCACCCGGTCACCGGCCCCGGTGTCGGCCACCCGCCGCCCGGCGTGACCCTGCCCGGCGGGGTACACCCCCTGCCTGGCGGTCCCGGCGGTCCGGGCTCGCCGGTCGGTCCCGGCTTCCCTGGTCCCGGCGGACCCCACCTGGGCACCACACCGTCCTTCGCGGAAAGCCCGAGTGGGCGGTGGGCCTCGATGACCGGTGTCGGCCCGTACGGGCTGGGCGCCGGGTTCGGTGAGGGCGGTGGGCTCGGCGGCGACCTCGCCCGCAACGGCCGGATGTTCGGCGCCGGCCTCGGTGCCGGCGGCGGCGCCGGGGGCATGGGCCTTGGCGCCAGCGGCATGCCGATGGCCGGTGCCGGCGGATACGGCATGGGTGCCGACCTCGAGCGTGGCGCCAGCAAGTACGGCCGCGCGGGCGCTGCGGGTCGCGCCGGGATGGGCGGCGGCTACGGTCCCGGCGGCATGGGCGCGGGCGCGAACAAGGAAGAGGACCAGGAGCACCGTCGGCGGGTTCCGCTCGAAGACGACCTGTTCACCGGCGACCTGAAGGCCGCGCCACCCGTCATCGGCCTGTAAAGAGGGGAACCAGAAATGTACGACGACACGCCGGACGCGTCGGTAGCGGTCGTTCCGGCCGGTCAGGGCTGGTCGGTCTCGCCGGAGCAGGTCCGGGAGTTCGCCGCGGCCGTCGCCCAGGTCAAGGCCGACCTGGACGCGGTCCGCCGGGAGGTCGAGGAGTTCAAGGACCCGGCCCTGCTGCCGATGCTCGGCACCAGCCCGCCCGCCAAGGAGCTGTCCGAGAAGTTCGCCGACCGGATCGCCGGCGACAGTGGCCTGGCCGGTCAGTTGCAGACAGCGTTGGCGAACCTGCAGGACTTCGTGGACAGCGCGGAGAAGACCGCGTCGAAGTACCAGGAAGTCGACTCGGTGGCCAAGAACAACCTGCGGGAGTGAAAACCAGCCGCCGATCAGAACGCAGCCCCAACGCAGCCCCCACCCTCTCCGGGGGCACCCCGATGGGCCAAGCGTACCGGGGGGTGCATGATCGACAGTGGTTTTGACCGCATGAACCCGGGCGGACGGTCCGTTCGCACGGACATCACCCGGTTGGTGGAGATTTGTTGTGAGTGAAGACGTTGTCCTCCACCCCGTCGAGGTGGACCTGCTGTGCTCGTTCGCCGAGGTGGAGCCGCCGTTTCCGCTGGAGATCCCGGCCACCGGGTTGACCGAGGCCGAGCGGACCCTGATGTTCCACGGTGCCCGTCAGCAGCTGGAGGCTCGTGGCCTTGCTGACGGGGAGGGGCCGACTGGGCTTGCGGACGAGTTCGTGCACCTGCTGAAGTTCGGTAACGGTGTGCTTGATCTCGTCGTGGCGCAGGAGAAGACCACTGTCGGCGCGATCGTGCTGGTGGATCGGGCGAGTGCGTTGATCGTGGTGCAACGGGCCGCTGAGACGTCCGGGGGTGTCCTGGTGCGACAGTTGTCGCTCGATGACGCCGTGGACGAGCTGATGCGCATCATCCCGCGGCTGGAGCCCGCGCAGATCGCGCCGTTCACGTTGCCGCGCAAGGCTTTGCAGCAGGCGTTCGAGGCGCTCGTCGCCGACCTGCCCGAAGTGGACGGGGTCGAGCCGCGGCGGCTCGATGCCGGGCAGGTCGACGAAATCCTTGCGCGGCACGGCGTTGACGACCGAGTGTCCCGTCGGATGGTGCAGTACCTGCAGCCCGTTTACGGCAACGGGCAGGCGGGAGTGGCGGTTCGGTCCGGTCAGTACGAGGACTGGCAGCGGGTCGGCGAGGAGGTGCGGTGGCTGGACACCGCGAACGGCCGGTTCATGCTGGCCGGCGACGGTGACTGGATGAGCGTGAATCCCCTCGCGCCGGAGGACACACGCTCAGCCCTGCGGCGGCTAGCCGCCCAGCTGCGCTAGCGAAGTGCTGGCGTGCTTGTCGTTCTGCGCGCGGGCGCCGTCCGGGTTGCTCACGATCGACATCGTGATCACGACGAGCCAGGCGACGATGATGACGACCGCCCAGAAGAGCGGGTTGAGGATGAGCCGGGTCACGATGACCTCCCTGTGGTGTCAGGGGCCGATGAGGACGCTCGGACAGCCGGGCGGGCGCCCGGCTAGAGCCATCGGTTCCGGCGGAAGATCCGGTACAGGAAGAGACAGATCGCCAGGATCACCACGATCGCCAGCGGGTACCCGAACTTCCAGTGCAGCTCGGGCATGTACTCGAAGTTCATCCCGTACACGCCGGCCACCATGGTGGGGATCGCGATGATCGCGGCCCACGCGGTGATCTTGCGCATGTCGGTGTTCTGCTGCAGCGAGATCTTCGCCAGGGTGGCGTCGACCAGGGTGTTCAGCAGGTCGTCGAACGCGGTGACCCGCTCCGAGACGGTGGTGAGGTGGTCGTCCACGTCCCGGAAGTACGAGCGGACCTGCTCGGGCACGAGCGGTGTGTAGCCCTCGGCGAGGCGGCGCAACGGGTTCGCCAACGGTGTCACCGCGCGCTTCAGTTCGAGCACCTCGCGCTTCATCATGTAGATCTGCTCGGAGCTGACGTGCGAGCGGGGCGCGAAGATCCGTCCTTCCATCTCCTCGATGTCGTCCTCGAACTTCTCCGACACCTCCAGGTACGAGTCCACGACCCGGTCCGCGATCGCGTGCAGCACCGCGGCCGGGCCGACCTGCAGCCGGTCCGGCGCCTTGTCCAGCTCGCTGCGCAGCGTCGCCAGGCCCGAGTGGTTGCCGTGGCGGACCGTGACGATGAAGTCCTTGCCGAGGAACGCCATCAGCTCGCCGGTCTCGACGATCTCGTTCGTGGTGTCCGGGGAGTCGTGCTCGACGAAGCGCACTGTCTTGAGCACCATGAAAAGCGTGTCGTCGTAGCGCTCCAGCTTCGGCCGCTGGTGGGCCTGGACGGCGTCCTCGACCGCGAGCTCGTGCAGGCCGAAGGTGTCCGCGATGCCCTTGATCTGGTCGGCGTCCGGCTCGTGCAGGCCGATCCAGACGAACCCGCTGCCGTGCTCGCGAACGTCGGTGATGGCCTCGCCATGGGTCCACCGGCCGGGCAGGCGCTCGCCGTCCCGGTACACACCGCAGTTGACCACGTACGCCGACAGCGGCACGGGAATGGGCGGGCTCGCCGGACGACGGTCCGCCTTGCCGCGCAGCCCGCCGAGCGGGCGGAGTGCAGCCATGATGGGCCTCCAAGGTTCGTGCTTCGGGCGTGCGACGCGCCGGAGGGGACTGGTGGTCCAGACCTCCGGCCGACTGCGTCCCGGCCGGTACCGAGGGGCCTAGCGGGCGATGCTGCTGACCCTTCCGGAGGGGACGCTGTTGGTACTCGGTGCGCTATCTGTGCCACTCACGAGACGTCCTCACCTCCCAAGGTCGGTTCGTGCGAGCGGTGGAGTCGCTCACACACCAGTTGCACAGAATACTCCCTGTGCGCTCAGACTGTCGTCCTTGGGCGGCGTCGGTGTTACAAGGAGGTACGAAAGTGCAGTTCGGCCGGTACTACGAGGAGTTCGAGATCGGTGCGGTCTACAAGCACTGGCCAGGCAAGACGGTCACCGAATACGACGATCACCTGTTCTGCCTGATCACGATGAACCACCATCCGCTGCACATGGACGCGCACTACGCCGCCGAGACCACGGACTTCGGCCGCAACGTGGTGGTCGGGAACTACGTCTACTCGCTGCTGCTCGGCATGTCGGTGCCGGACGTGTCCGGCAAGGCGATCGCGAACCTCGAAGTAGAGTCGCTGAAACACGTCAAGCCGACGTTCCACGGTGACACCATCTACGGCGAGACCGAGGTGCTGGACAAGACGCCGTCGAAGTCCAAGGACGACCGTGGGGTGGTCTACGTGGAGACCCGAGGGTACAAACAGGACGGAACAGTCGTGTGTGTCTTTCGTCGCAAGGTGATGGTGCCCAAACGCTCGTACGGTGACGCGCGCGGCGGCGAGCAGCCCGGCCGGCCGGAGCCCGTGGCCTGATGGCGTCTCTCGAACTGGCCCGCAAGCGGCTGCGCCGCTTCGCCGAGGACGAGGCCGCCGGGGTGTCACCGCTGTACGACCTGCTGGCCCGCAAGGCCGCCGAGGACGACGAGGTGGCCGCGCTGCTGACACCGGCGCCGGACGAGTTCGCGATGGGCACGCTGTTCTTCGCCGCCGCCCAGCGGCTGGTGCAGGCCGAGCCGTGGATCGAGCTGGCGAACTACTACCTGACCATGGGCGGCAGCTACGGCCCGGACGACCGGGTCTGGCCGTTGTTCCGCGAGTTCCTGCTGGAACGGGCCGAGAAGATGTGCGAGCTCGTCGCCACCCGCACCACCCAGACCAACGAGGTCCGCCGCGCGGCGACCCTGTTCCCGGCGGTGGCGCTGGTGGCGAAGGAGGCCCGCGGCCCGGTGGGCCTGCTGGAGGTCGGCACCAGCGGCGGCCTGCTGCTGGGGTTGGACCGGTACGGCTTCCGCTACCAGAACGGCGAAGGCGAGCAGGTCAACGCGGGTCCGGTGAAGACGCCGCTGGTGCTGACCTGCGACGTGACCGGCCGGCCGCTGCCCCGGCTGCCGAAGAAGCTCACGGTCGCGGCCAGGGTGGGGCTGGACCGCCGGCCGATCGACCTGGGCGACGAGGACGAGCTGGCGTGGCTGGAGGCGTGCGTCTGGGCGGACCAGCCGGAACGGTCCCGGCGGCTGCGGGTCGCCGCGGAGATGCAGCGCAAGGACCCGCCGACGCTGATCGCCGGCGACGCCGTGGACACACTGGCCGAGGCGGCCGCCCGGGTCCCGGCCGACGTGCCGTTGGTCGTGATCAACTCGAACGCGCTGGTGTACCTGCCCGAGCCGCGGCGCCAGGAGTACGTCGCCGCGCTCGCCGCGCTGGCCGGGTCCCGGCCGCTGTGGTGGGTCAGCCAGGAGCACTACCTGGTCGCGATGACGTACCTGGTGCCCGGCCGGACCGAGTTCGAGGACAGCGTCCGGGACGTCCGTGGGGTGCTCGCGATCGTCCGCTGGGAGTCCGGCCGGCCGGACGTCCGGTTGCTGGGCCGGACCGGGGCGCACGGGCAGACCTTGACCTGGTTCTGACTCATGCGCGGGGGAGCATGTCCCACTCCCGGAGTGTGGGAGCCAGTCCAACTGAGAGCAAATTCGTCCGTTCGAGTGTGCTGAACGCCTTCTGGTCGACCCAGGCCGCGTCGGCGGCGTCGTCCCCGGGGGTGAGCACACCCCCGGTGACCTGGCATTCGTAGTCGTGGATCTCGTACACGCCGGCCGCCGCCGGGCGGGTCACGGTACCCACCAGCCGGCCCGCCACCACGGTCAGCCCGGTCTCCTCGAGCAGCTCCCGGGCCAGGGCATCGGCGTCGTTCTCACCCGGTTCGACCCGGCCGCCGGGCAGCGACCAGAGCCCTTTGCCGGGGTCGTGTCCGCGCTTGACCAGCAGCAGACGTCCCTGTGTGTCGTACGTCACCCCGCCGACACACCTGATCTTACGAATCCCCGCACCGGGCATGAACACGGAGCGTAGCCGTTTTGGCCCGGTCATCCGACGCACTGGACCGTGTGCGGTACAACTCTCGTCAGCTGACCGCTTTGTGCGGTACAACGGTTTTCAACAGGCGCCATTGGGTGCAAGAAGAGACGGGGTTCATCGTGAACACGAAGAAAATTCTCGTGTTGACTGGCATTGCGTTGCTCGTGTTCTTCCTGGTTACTCAACCGCAGCAGTCCGCGGGCATCGTCAACAACATCATCAACACGCTGAAGGATGCGGCGGAGGCGCTGATTACGTTCGTCCGTAGTGTTTTCGCGGGCTGACCGCGAGATACTGGACCCATGTTCGCGCCCAGAGACCCGGACGAGTACCTGCTCGCCTCGGAACGACGTGTCATCAGGGTGCGCCGGCACTGGGCGGCATTGGCGTGGGACATCTTCGAGACCGCGGCGTTGCTCGCGGTCGCGGTGATGATCTCCTACATCCTGCCTCCCGGCACGTGGCTCATCCAGAACATCCTCTGGTATGCCGCGCTGATCGTGCTGCTCCGCTTCGCCTACCTGGTCCTGGACTGGTGGGTGGAGCGGATCGTGGTCACGGACAAGCGGTTCATGATGACCACAGGTGTCTTCACCACCAAGGTCCTCATGATGCCCATCGGCAAGGTCACCGACCTCACCTACGAACGGACCTGGGTGGGCCGGCTGTTCGGCTACGGCACCATGATCGTCGAGTCGGCCGGCCAGATCCAGGCGCTCAACCAGATCAACTATTTACCCAAACCCGAGCAGGTCTACGACGCGATCTCCGAACTGGTCTTCGGCGACAAGAAGGCACAGGCGGAGCGCTTCTCGATGATCCGGGCGCGCAAGGCGGCGCTGGGCAAGAAGTCCAACGGTTAACCCCGTCTTGCACACTGGTGAAGTGGTCATAGACCTGCATACACACTCGTCCGTGTCCGACGGCACGGACACACCTGGCGAACTGATGTCCGCCGCGGCCGCTGCCGGGCTGTCCGCGATCGCGCTGACCGATCACGACACCACGGCCGGCTGGGCTCCTGCCGCGGCGGCGTTGCCACCTGGGCTCAGCCTGGTTCGCGGCGCCGAACTGTCCTGCACGTCGCCCAACGGCGTCGGCGGGACCGCGACCCTGCACCTGTTGGCGTACCTGTTCGACCCGAACAGTCCGGCGATCGTGGCCGAACAGTCGCGGCTGCGGGCCCAGCGATGGGCCCGGCTGCACCGGATGGCCCAGAAGATGGCCGCCGACGGGTTCCCCCTCGACCCCGACGCCCTGATGGCGTCGCTGCCGCCGGACGCGTCCGTCGGCCGGCCGCACCTGGCGATGGCGTTGGTGGCCGCCGACGTGGTCTCGTCCGTGGACGAGGCGTTCGAGCTCTTCCTGCACTCCCGGGGCCGGTATCACGTCGGCAGGCAGGACACGCCCGTGCACACGGCCATCTCGATGATCGCCGACGCGGGCGGGGTCACTGTGCTGGCGCACGCGTTCGCGCACCACCGCGGGCCGACCGTGACCGCCGGGGTGATCAAGGAACTGGCCGGGGCCGGTCTCACCGGGCTGGAGGTCGACCACCCGGACCACAGTCCGGCGACCCGGGTCCAGCTGGCCGAGCTCGCCGACGACCTCGGGCTGGTCCGGACCGGGTCGAGCGACTACCACGGCACGAACAAGACGATCAGGCTCGGCCAGGAGTCGACGTCCCCGGCGTCGTTCGAGGAGCTGGTGCGCCGGGCGACCGGCGTTCCTGTGCTGACAACTGCCTGAGGGTGTAGCCGTTCCCGGTGGGGTCCAAGGACTTCGTGGCCTGCTTGAACAGGTACTCGGCCCGCGGGTAGGACAGCCGGCCGCGGCCGGTGTCCGGGCACAGGTCGGTGGGCTTGGGTGGTCGGGCCGGCGCGGGCCGCCGGTCGGCGAGGAACAGCGGGCCACGGGTCCGGCCGCCGAGCAGGTCGGGCAGCAGCCGCGCGGTCCCGGACCGCCAGCTGATCCACTTGTCGTCGGCGCGGCCGCGGCGGTCGTCGAGATCCAGGTCCTCGACGTTCAACGACAGGACCGCGGCGACCCCCGCGGCCGACTCGGACAGCAGGCGCCACAGGGTCCGTTCCCGGATCGGGAGGTCGCGGCCGAACAAGGCGGCCAGGTCCGGGATGGCCGCGGTGTCCGTCGGCGGCTCGGCGCGCCGGTCCAGATTCGTTGCCAGATCAGGGATCTCGGCCCACGCGCTGAACGAACGCACGGCCGACCGGTGCCGGTTCCACGTCCTTGGCCTGGCCTGGCCCCACGCCATGTCGAACACCCGCCTGGTCTGTTCCGGTGTCAGTGCGGTGAGCGGAGTCCGGTCGCCGAGCGTCAGACACATCCGGCGCAGCGTCTGGCCGTAGGAGCGGATCGTCTCGGCGTCCAGGTCGTCGCGGCCCAGGAAGCCCGCCGCGGCCTGGCCGAGGGTCGGTCCCTGGTCGGTGACCACGATCCCGTCGGCGCGCCGCAGCAGGAACGCCTGCTCGGCCACGTTCCTGGTCAGCGACGCGGCGCGGACGAACTCCAGCCGCGCTTCCTCGGTCCGGCCCAGCCGCAGCAGAAGATCGCCACGAACACCGGGAAGCAGGTGGTAGTCCCGCAGTTGCGGGACGGCGGTCAACTGGTCGACCAGCTCCAGACCGTGCTGCGGGCCGTGGGCCATGCCGACGGCCACCGCCCGGTTGAGATGGACGATCGGGGTCGGCAGCAACCGGACCAAGGCCTCGTACAACGCGGCGATCTGGCTCCAGTCCGTGTCCTGCGCGGTGTGTGCCTGCGCGTGGCACACGGCGATCGCGGCCTGCAGCACGTACGGACCGGGTTTCCCGCCGATCTCGCGGGCCTTGAGCATCGCGGTGAAACCCCGGCGGATCAGCAACTGGTCCCAGCGGCCCCGGTTCTGTTCGTGCAGCTGGACAGGCTCGCCCGCCGGGCCGGTGCGCGCCTTCTCCCGGGACGCCTGGATCTCCATGAGCGCCACCAACCCGTGCACCTCGGCCTCGCGCGGCGCGAGCTGAGCCAGGAGACGCCCCAGGCGCAACGCCTCCAGACACAGGCCGGGGCGCATCAGGTCGTCGCCGGACGTGGCCGAGTAGCCCTCGTTGAACACCAGGTAGACGACTTCGAGGACGGACGACAGCCGAGCGGTCAGCTCGTCCGGCCCAGGCAGGTCGAACGGCACCCGCTGCTCGGCGAGGGTCTTCTTGGCCGCCGCGATCCGTTGGGTGATCCGCTGCTCGGACACCAGGAAGGCACGCGCGATCTCCTCGGCCGTGAGACCACCGAGCAACCTGAGGGTCAACGCCACGCGCGCCTCGGTGGGCAGCGACGGGTGGCAGGACATGAAGATCAGGCGAAGGCTGTCGTCGGGTTCGGGCTCCGGCACCCGCTCGTACGCCAGTTGCTCCTGCTTGCGTTCCAGCCGTTGCTCACGCCGGATGTGGTCGATGGCCCGCCGTTTCGCGATCGCCATCAGCCACGCGCCGGGATTGTCCGGTACACCCGCCGCCGGCCACTGTTCGAGGGCGGCCACCAGGGCGTCCTGAGCCAGCTCCTCGGCCAGGCCGACATCGTGAACCATCCGGGTCAGCCCGGCGATGATCCTGGCCGACTCCAGCTTCCAGACCGCGTCGACCGTCCGGTGCGCGTCCATCGTCACCCGAGCATACGGGTCGCCAAGTGGCATCTTGAAACAGCGGAGAACTGGAGCTTCTCAGATGCCACATGGGGTGTGGACCATCGATGACATGAGCGTCGAAACCGCTGTGACCATCGAAGAGTTCGGCGAGGCGACCGTCGAACTGGCCTATCCGGTGATGAAGGAACTCCGTCCGCACCTGACCGGCTCGGCGGACTTCGCGGCGCGGGTCCGGCTGCAACGAGCCGAGGGATACCGCCTGGTCGGTTCGTTCGATGCCACCGGGGCGGTGGTCTCGGCAGCGGGCTTTCGGCTGGGACGGACCCTGGCATGGGGCCCGTTCCTGTACATCGACGACCTGTGCACGCTCCCGGCGGCGCGCGGCCAGGGCCACGCACGGGCGCTGCTGGCCTGGATCGACGACGAGGCGCGGCGGCTGGGATGCCACCAGGTCCATCTCGACTCCGGCACCCACCGGCACGCGGCCCACCGCCGTTACCTGTCGTCCGGCTTCGTCATCGAAGCCCTGCACTTCAGCAAGAAGACCGCCGGGGAATGACGACGCCAAAAAGCCCCAGCGGTCCCGCTGGGGCTTTGGGCTGTCCGGCTCAGGGGCCGAAGACCTGCTGGATCACGCTCTCGCCGTCGCCGGTGATCTTGAGGAACCGGCGGCCGAGTTCGATCGCCTCCTCCTTGGACCGGACCTCGATCAGGGCGAAGCCGCCCACGGCCTCCTTGGCCTCGGCGAACGGGCCGTCGGTGACGGTGATCTCGCCGTCCCGCGAGGTGAGCTGGACCGGGTTGGTGTCCAGGCCGCCGGTGGCGAGCAGGACGCCGGAGGCGGTCAGCTCCTCGATGAACTTGCCCATCTCCACGTACAGGTTCTCGTCGGGCTGGTAACCGTCGGCCGGGGTCTTGGACATCATCAGGTATCGCATTTCGGTTCTCCCTGTCTCGGGGTGGTTGCGCCAACGCGTCGAACATCGGCATGTGACAGGGAACGGATCCGTTCCCTGTCACATCTGCCGGACGACGTGGTGGCGAGAACCAAAATCCGAGAGAGGACACCGGCCATGACCGCCATCCAGCTCCGCACCGCCGCCACCACCCGAACCCTGCTGACCTGCGCCGCCGTCGCCGCGCCCGTCTGGACCGTTGTCTCGTTGGCGCAGGCCGCCACCCGCGAGGGGTTCGACATCACGCGACACCCGCTCAGCGCCCTTAGCAACGGTGAGTTCGGCTGGCTGCAGATCCTGAACTTCCTGGTGTGCGGCGTGCTCACGGTTGTCGGCTCAGTCGGGTTGCGGCGGGTCGTCGGCGGGTGGGCGCCGCGCCTGGTCTTGGTGAACGGGATCGGCATGGTCGCGGCCGGCCTGTTCACGATGGACCCGGGTGGCGGGTTCCCGGTCGGCGCTCCGGACGTGCCGACCCTGACGTGGCACAGCTACGGCCACATGCTCGCCGGGACCGTCGCGTTCGGAGCCCTGATCGCCGCCTGTTATGTCCTTGGGCGCCGGTTCGGCAAGGCCGGCAACCGTCGGGACGCGGTCCTCTCGCGGATCGCGGGCACTGCGCTGCTGGTGGGCGACGGGTGGGCCACGACGGGTGGGCAGGCCGGTTCGCTGACCCTCGCCGTCGGCGCCATCACGGCGATGCTGTGGGTCGCCTATGTGGCCGCGAGGTACCGGGACTGACCCAAAGTCGCAGGACAGACCCGCCGGTGTGCCATCGGCGGGTCTGTCCTGTTTGGATGGGGCGGTGGCCCTCACCGACTATTTCGACCCGCGGATGTTCACCGCGACGACCATCACCCTGGTGGTGATCATGGACCCGCCGGGCACGATCCCGGTGTTCCTGAGTCTGGTCGGGCGCAAGCCGCGGCTCGTGCGGGCACGGGCCGCGCGGCAGGCGGTCCTCGTCTCGCTCGCGGTGATCACGTTGTTCGCCGTTGGCGGACAGGCGATTCTGGCGTACCTGCACATCGGGATCCCCGCCCTGCAGGGCGCCGGCGGGCTGTTGTTGGTGCTCATCGCGCTGGACCTGTTGACCGGCCGGGGAGCCACCGAACCCGAAGTGGTCGAGGACGTCAACGTCGCCCTGGTGCCACTGGGCACGCCGTTGCTGGCGGGGCCGGGGGCGATCGCGGCGACGATCGTGTTCGTCCGCCAGGCCGAGGGCCGGACCGGCGCGTACGTGGCGCTGGCGTTGGCGATCCTCGCCGTGCACTTCCTGCTGTGGATCTGCCTGCGGTTCTCCGGGGTGGTCATCCGGTTGATCAAGGAGAGCGGGATCACCCTGCTGGCCAAGATCGCCGGCCTGCTGCTCGCCGCCATCGCCGTTCAGCTGCTCGCCGACTCGGTGCGCGGATTTGTCAGTGGGGCCGGGTAACTTGGTACTCGTGCAAGGGCAGCTCGGCTTTGACAGCATGCCGAAGAAGTTGGTGCGGGTCACCCCGTCCAAGCTCGCGACGTGGGTGGACTGCCCACGCCGCTACCGGATGACGTACGTGGACCGCCCGACACCGCAGCGCGGCGGCGCGTTCGCCCACAGCACCTTAGGTGCCGTGGTACACAACGCGTTGCGCGCGTTCTTCGACCTGCCGTCGGCGAAGAGATCGCCGGAGGCCGGTGCCGCCCTGGTGGCGACCCACTGGAAGGACGACGGCTTCGTCGACTCGGCGCAAGCCGCGGACTTCCGGGAACGCGCCCGCGGCTGGGTCGCCGAATACCTGTCCCGCACGGACATCACGATCGAACCGGTCGGGCTGGAGCGTTGGGTGTCCGCGCCGGCGGGCACGATCGTCGCCGAGGGCCGGGTCGACCGCATCGACGACCGGGACGGCGAACTCGTCATCGTCGACTACAAGACCGGCCGGTCCGCGCTCACCGTCGACGACGCCCGCGGCTCGCAGGCACTGGCGATGTACGCGATCGCGACAACCAGGACGTTGCGCCGCAAGTGCCGCAAGGTGGAACTGCACCACCTGCCCACCGGTTCCGTCGCGGTCTGGGAACACACCGACGAGTCGCTCGGGCGCCACCAAAGCCGTGCGGAGGAGTCCGCCGAGGAGTTGCAACTCGCGACCGACACCCTGGAAGCCGGCGCGGAACCGGACGTCCTGTTCCCACCCCAACCCGGAAGGCAATGCGCGTGGTGCGACTTCCGTCGGCACTGCCCAGAAGGCCAAGCAGCCGCCCCGCCCATGACCCCATGGGGGATGCTGCCACCGTGAGGCGCCCGGACGACGCGAAGACCACGGAGCTGCCCACCCACGCCAGGACCGTGGAGCTCAGCACCGGCAAACGCGGCTTCTGGCGTGAACTGTCCGGGTCGTTGGCCGCTGGCGTCGTCGTGTTCACGGTGGTCGTGCTGGTCCTGCAAGCGGTGTCCTGGGTCCGGCAGGTGCCGGGCCTGGGAATCTGGGTCCTCGCCGGCCATGTCGTCGGCGCGGTGCTCGCCGTGCTCGCACAGCGTCAGATCGACCGTCGCACAGGCAGAGGTGCCGTGCTCGCCGGGATCGGGCTGGGTGTCGTGGTGGCGGCCGTGCTCCTGTTGTTCTGGTGGAGCTAGCGCGAAAGTGCATGATTGATATAGTTTGGCGTCGCTCGAAAGCGTGAAACTATTCGGTCCGTTGAGTTTGGCGTGCCATGATGTGAGTCATGGTTGCCGACCCGGCCAAGCTTCGACGTGAGCTCAACGCGATCGCAGTACGTCAACTGGGCTTCTTCACGGCCAAGCAGGCACTAGTCGTGGGCTACTCATACGCGGCGCAGAAGTACCACACCGATCGGGGAAGTTGGCACCGAGTAGGTCGAGGTCTCTTCAGGCTGCCGGACTGGCCGGCTTCCGACGTCGACCAGTACGTGCTCCTGCGGCTGTGGAGCAACGACAGAGCGGTCGTCTCGCACGATTCGGCACTCGCATTGCATGATCTGGGCGACGCCAACCCGAGGTTGATCCACCTGATCGTGCCACTGAACTTCCGAGCCGAAGATCCGGCGGTCGTCTTACACAAGGCGGTGTTGCCTGCGGAAGACATTGAGGACCGAACGGAGTATCGAGTGACCACTGTGAACCGTACGTTGCTTGACGTGGCGGCTGGTGACATCAGCCAGGACCAGCTCAACGCCGCCGTGTCCGATGCGCTGACCAGGGGGGCCGCGTCGCCAAGACTGTTGCGCGAGCGGTCCGACGAACCCGGCGACAGAGCCGCGTTGCGGATCGAACGTGCTCTGGTGGCGGCGACGTGAAGTCCGGAGACGTATCGCGTCGAGCGCCGCATGGACGTCAACCGGCTCAGGCGCCAGGTGGCTTTCGAGCGACTGTTGATCAGGCTCGCCAACCATGAGGAGCCGCCCGGATGGGTGTTGAAAGGTGGTCTCGCGCTGGAACTGCGGCTGACGAACGAATGCCGGGCCACGAAGGACGCTGACCTCACGATCACCGAGCAAGCGTGCACAGGGACGACGTCCGGCTGCGGCTGATGGACGCGCTTGCTGTTGATCTCTTCGACGATCACTTCACCTTGAGTGTTCGCGACCCGCGCGAGTCATGCTTTGCCGGTAGAGCTTCCGCGACCGCCCGAGGCATGGCGCAGGGACTACATCACGTTGGTTTCAGAGCTGGACATCGATGCCGACACTGTGGACGCGGCCCACATGCTTGTGACCGCTTTCTGGCGCGAATGCTTCGCTAACGGCTGAGCCAGGTTCGCCAGGTGGCGAGCAACAGGGCGGCGAGCGCGGTGGGGTTCTCGGTGGGTGGGTGGTGGCGGGCGACGGGGATGACGGCGAAGTCCGCGTCGAGGCGTTCGGCCATGTCCCGTTGGGTGGCGACGGGCCAGGCGTCGTCGTCGGCTCCGCAGGCGACCAGGCAGGGGATTGCGGTGGCTGCCAGTTTCCGGGCCAGTGGGTTCACCAGGTCCGGTTCGCCGCGCAGGCCCACCGCCATACCGATCAGTGAGTCCAGGCTGGTTCGGCGGAACCGCACCCGGAAGAACTCCTTCAGCTCGTCGGGGTGCCGTTGCCACACCGGGTTCTGCTGATCCAGCAGGTCGCGCAGGTTCGCCAGGGCTTCGAGGCCGTGGTCCCGCAGGACAGCCTCGGCCATGTCGAGCGCCTGCCGGCGCGGACCGTCGGGCAGTTCCTGGGGGCCGGTGCTCAGCAGGGTCAGGCCGTGGATCGGGGCGTCGGCGAGGGTGGCGCCGCGGGCGACGAGGCCGCCGTACGAGTGGCCGAGCAGGAACACCCGGCGGCCGTCCGCGGCGAGTTTCTCGACCAGTTCGGCGACCAGGGCGCCGAGCGGCGACGGCAGGTAGCTGTCGTGTTCGGGTGGGCCGTCGGACTCGTACTGGCCGGGCAGGTCGATCGCGATCGGTTCGACACCGCCGTCGGCGAGCGGGTCGAGGATGTCCACGAAGTCCTCTTTGGACCCGGTGAAGCCGGGGACGAGCAGGGCGATCGGACTGTCCGCCGAGACCGGCCGGCGCAGCGCGGCCAGCGAGCCGTACCTGCCAGGAAAGTTGATCCGGGTGGCGCTGTGCGGGCTGACCTGGCTCATCGCAGTGCCACCAGGGTCGGGCCACGCTGTTCCAGGACCATCGGGCCCACAGTGGACATCTCGACCGGTCCGGTGTAGTCACCGCGGTTCACCGGGGCTTTCACGACCTGCTTCCCGGCGATCTGGTCGACCACCGCCAACCCGTCCTTCACCGGCAGCAACAGGTATCCGGCGAAGACCGCGCCGGAGCCGAGCGTGTCGTCGAACGTCCACAGTGGATGGAGGTCCTTGGTGGACAGTGCGATCGTCCTGGTGCCGGTGAACCAGAACAGTGCCTCGGCGGTGCCTTTGGTGACCGGCACGGTCTCGGCGGTCGGGTCGCCGGCCAGGTCCGTGGCGCCCAGGGTGAGGGGGTACTCGGCGGCGAGTTTGCCGCTGGCGTCGAACACTTGCAGGCGGTCCGGGTTCGGGCTGGCCACGGCGGCGTAGTTCTCGGTCAACGCGACCAGCCGGCCGCCGTTGCCGCCGGTGGGGACGCTGAAGTTCACCTCGGGCGTGTCGGCGTCCTTCGGTACCGACTTGTACACCGACAACCGGTCGTTCTCGATCACCCGCGGGTCCGTCTTGGACCGGCACCGCTCGATCACGCCGACTCGGCCGAGCGCCACCGCGATCGAGCTGTACTCGCAGTCGGTTCGCGGTTGTTTGTCCGGGTTCACCGGGTCCGGCACCGTGCCGTACTGGACGGTCAGCACCATGTCGTTGCGCCAGGTGTTGATCAGGCGCTTGCCGGTCGCGGTGACGTGGTTGCCGTCGTACAGCAGTTGGGTGCCCGGTTCGGCGTCGCCGTTGCGTTGGTGGTCCCGCTCGCCCGTTGTGCCCTTCAGGGACGTGACCTCGCTGCAGTTGCCGCCGTGATAGGAATCCTTGTCCGGCAACAGGGTCTCGGTCCGGCGGTAGACGGCGATCGCGTCCTGCCACCCGACGCCGACCGTACACAGTGGAATGTTCCGGGCGTACCGCCAGCGCACCTGGCCGGTCAGCGCGTCCCGGCCGAGCACCTCGTCGCCCTCGCCGGTCACCACCGTCGCCCCGGCGACCGCCGGAACGGGCGTTGCCGCGCTGGGCGCCCGCCACGCCTCGCCGAACGTGGGCGGCAGGGTGGACGGCGGGTCCGGGATCTCCACGTCGCCGGACGCGGTCTGGGACGTGGTGGCCGAGATGTCGCTGGACGACCCGATCAGCACACCGCCGACCACCGCGACGATCACGATGACCGCGACCGCGACGAAGTCCCGTTTGCGGTGGAACGACGTCCGCGGCGCGCGTCTCGGCTGGTCGGGAACCGGTCCGGCCAGGACGTCTTCCCTTGGCGGCGTGCCGTTCTCGTGCTCGGCCGACTCCGGCACGCCACCCTCCTAGCTACAGCGTCTGTGTGGCGACAACGGTACCTAGGACGCCTCGCCGCTGTCAGGTGAGAGGTCGACCCCGGCCCGGCTGCGTCGCCGACGACGCGGTTGAGCTGGGTCCTTCGGCTCCGATGAGGAAACAGTCTCCTGCGCGGCTGGCGCGGTGCCCTCCTCGACCTCGGCACCCGCACGGCGACGGCGGCGCTGCCGGCGCGGCCGCTCCTCGCCGCCCTCAGGCTGCTCCTCGGTCGTCGTCGTCCGGGTCGAACGCGACGAGGACCGGGTGCGGCCGCTGGTGCGCCTGCGGCGCTTCTTGCCGCCGGACAGGTCCTCCTCCGGCTCGGCGTCCAGTCCGGCCCTGGTCCGCTGGTCCAGCGGCAGCCGGCCGGTCGAACCCGCGGGGATGCCCAGGTCGGCGAACAGGTGCTCGGACGTCGAGTACGTCTCCACCGGCTCGGGCATGTCCAGGTCGAGGGCGTCGCTGACGGACTTCCAGCGGTACTCCTCGTCCCAGTCGACCAGGGTGATCGCGACACCCTCGCGGCCGGCCCGGCCGGTGCGGCCGATCCGGTGGACGTACGTCTTCTCGTCCTCCGGACACTGGAAGTTGATCACGTGCGTGACGTCGTCGATGTCGATGCCCCTGGCCGCCACGTCGGTGGCGACGAGCACGTCCACCTTGCCGGACCGGAACGCGCGCAACGCCTGCTCACGGGCGCCTTGGCCGAGGTCGCCGTGCACGGCCGCGGCGGCGAAGCCGCGCTCGGTGAGGTCGTCGGAGACCTTCTGCGCGGTCCGCTTGGTCCTGGCGAAGATCATCGTCAGGCCGCGGCTCTCGGACTGCAGCGCGCGGGCGATGATCTCGATCTTGTCCAGCGAGTGCGCGCGGTAGACGAACTGCTTGGTGCGCTCGTGGATCGCACCCGCGTCGTTCTCCTCCGCGCGGATGTGCGTCGGCTGGCGCAGGAACGTCCGGGCCAGCGTGATGATCGGACCGGGCATGGTCGCCGAGAACAGCATGGTCTGCCGCTCGTCCGGGACCATCTGCAGGATCCGCTCGATGTCCGGCAGGAAGCCGAGGTCGAGCATCTCGTCGGCCTCGTCCAGGACCAGGCCGCGGACCTTGCCGAGCACCAGGTGGCGCTGTTCGGCCAGGTCGAGCAGGCGGCCCGGGGTGCCGACCACGACGTCCACGCCCTTGCGGAGCGCGGAGATCTGCTGCTCGTAGGGACGGCCGCCGTAGATCGCCAGGATCCGTACGCCGAGATGCTTGCCGGCGTCCTTCAGGTCGTGCGTGACCTGCAGGCACAGTTCCCGGGTCGGCACCACGACGAGCACCTGCGGGGTGCCGTCGCCGGGCGAGCTGACCCGGTGCAGCAGCGGAACGCCGAAGCCCAGGGTCTTGCCGGTGCCGGTCCGCGCCTGGCCGATGATGTCCTCGCCGGCCATGGCGAGCGGGAGCGTCAGCTCCTGGATCGCGAAGGTGCGCTCGATGCCGGCCGCGGCCAGCGCCCGGGTGATCTCCTCGCGGACGCCGAACTCGGCGAACGTCGGCGAGTCGGACCGGACGGGAGCGCCGGCCTTCAGCGGATGGGACGTGTCCACATCGGGGACCCCGGCCTCGCTGTGCTCAAGGGCCTTCGGGTCCAAAATAGTCGGTTCGGTTTGGTCGCTTTCTGTCAAGCTCAGGGTGATCGCCTCTCTCTGACCAGTGCGCACTGCCCTGGTGGGGCCGCTCGACCGCTGCCGTGGGGGCGCGGGAGGGCCGCGAGCGTGCACACACCCTCCGCGTGACGAGCTTCGTCACGGTCTTACATCGCCGCGCAGCGCTAAGTACGCCGGGCGTCACACCGAGTCTACCTGGGCTGTCGGGCGGATACGCTCACCGCCATGAGCGAGGCTGATTCTCCGGTGAAGTCCGCGGGGTTGAAAGAGGGTGTGGTCGACCTGCTCGGCGTGCTGGCCTACGGCGAGCTGTCGGCGTTCGACCGGCTGGCCGAGGACGCGCGCGGCGCGCCCACGCTGGAGGGTCGCGCGGCGCTGTCCACCATGGCCGCGGCGGAGATTGGGCACTACACCAAGATCGAGACGTACCTGGCCGGGCACGGCGTCGACCCGGCCGCCGCGATGCAGCCGTTCGTCCAGCACCTTGAGGCGTTCCACGCCTCCACGCCGCCGCGCAGCTGGCACGAGTCGATCGTGAAGGCGTACGTCTTCGACGGCCTCGCCGCGGACCTCTACAGCCAGCTGGCGAACTGGCTGGACGAGTCGACCAAGGAACTGGTGCTGGATGTGCTCGCCGACACAGGGCATTCGGCGTTCGCTGAGCGCGAAGTCACGGCGGCGTGCGCGGCGGATCGCGCGTTGCGTGACAGGCTGACGTTGTGGGGCCGGCGGCTGCTGGGCGAGGGACTGACCCAGGCCCAGTACATCGTGGCCGAGCGGGACGGGCTGACCGAGCTGATCGTGACCGGTTCGGGCGACCTGGCCGGCATCGGCGCGTTGTTCCGGCGGCTCCAGCAAGCGCACGGCAAGCGGATGACGGCGCTTGGACTCGGATAACCTTTCGCCGAAGCAGTGGTGAACAAGCTGGAGGTCAGCGTGGAGGTCAAGATCGGCGTGGCGGAGAGCCCCAGGGAGCTGCTCCTCACGAGCAACCTGTCGCCGGACGAGGTCGAGGCGCTGGTGGCCGACGCGCTGAAGAACCCCGCGGGGCAGCTGACCCTGGTGGACGACAAGGGCAAACGGTTCATCATCCCGGCCGCCAGGGTGGCCTACGTGGAGATCGGCGCGTCGGACACCCGCAAGGTGGGTTTCTCGGTCAAGAACTGAGATCGGCACCGACTTCGAAGGGCGGGCGGCTGGTGCCGGTGATCCGGTAACGGTTCCACGGGTCCGGATCGGACAGTTCACCGGCCGCCTCACCCTGCGGAGTGGTGATCCGCGTGGCCGTCTTCCTGCCCTTGACCAGGTCACTCAGTGCCTGGTGCCGGGCGACGCGGCCGTACCAGTGGTAGTAGCCGTCGATCGGCTGGAAGTAGCCGCGCAGCTCGACGTCGACGGTCACGTCGGTGTCGTCGACCCGCAGGGTGGCCGGGCCCGTGTAGCCCTCTTCGTCGTCCATCACTGAACCCTCCTGAGCTGCACCACTTTGTTGACTTCGAACGGTTTGTCCGGGGCGATCTGCAGGCCGCGCTGGCGCAGGAAGCCGTCGATCGCGGCCCAGATGATCGTGGTCAGGTACTCCACGATCGCGTCCCGGCTCATCGACCGCCGCTCCAGCCACCATTCGCCGGTGGTCTGCACCATGCCGACGATCGAGTAGGCCCACGGCTCGGCCGCGCCGGAGTCCAGGTCGAGCCGTCGCATGTAGTCGCCCAGCAGGCTGGTCAGCGCCGCGGCGATCAGTTCCTTGTCGTCCTTGACCGGGTCCTCGGCGACCGGCCGGTCGCCGAACGCGCGGCGGGAGAGCAGCCGGTACAGGTTCGGGTAGTCCTCGATGACGCTGAAGAACGCGTCCAGGCTCTTGCGGATGCGCGGGACCGGGGCTTCCTCGTTGTTGATCGCCGGGATGAGGCGTTCGAACAGGATCTCCGTACCGCGGTGGCCGAGCGCGACGAACAGGTCCGCTTTGTCGGTGAAATGCCGGTACAGCACGGGTTTGGTGACTCCCGCCGCTGCGGCGACGTCTTCCATCGCCAGGTCGGGGCCGCGTTCGTTGAGGGCTTTCAGCGCCGCTTCGACGAACTCCTCCCGACGCGCGACCCGGTGCTCACGCCACCGCTCCCGTCGGGCGTCCTTGACACGTTCACCCATGGCAGAGCATGCTACCAGAAGTAACTGTTACTTCCGGTAACGCCTAAAGGAGGAGGGCACATGAGCCGCGCGCTGCGGGTTGCCCAGGGTGCCGACCGCGAGAAGACCGCTGAGCGACTGCTCAACTCGTCGGCCGAGAAGTTCTACGACCCGGAAGTCGACATCGACTGGAACGCCCCGCTGGCCGACGGGATGATCTACACACCGGACCACCGGATCTCCCTGTACGGCACCCCGCTGTGGGACCGCATGTCCCCACAGCAGCGCCTGGAGCTGGGGAAACACGAGGTGGCGTCGGTCGCGAGCAACGGCATCTGGTTCGAGGTGCTGCTGATGCAGATGCTGCTCAAAGAGGTCTACCGGATCGACCCCACGACCCGGCACGCGCAGTACGCGCTGACCGAGATCGCGGACGAGTGCCGGCACTCGACGATGTTCGCCCGCGCCATCGAGAAGGTCGGCGCGCCGGCGTACGGGCCGCCGCCGATCCTGCGCCAGCTGGGCAAGCTGCTGCCCGTGATCGGCTACGGGCCGGCGCTGTACGGCTCGATCTTGGTGGCCGAGGAGATCCTGGACCGCATCCAGCGGGAGAGCATGGCCGACCCGGCCGTGCAGCCGCTTGTCCGGATGGTCAACCGGATCCACGTGCTCGAAGAGGCCAGGCACGTGACGTTCGCGCGGCAGGAGGTCGTGCGGGGGATGGCCAAGCTGCGCAAGTGGGAACTGCCGTACCAGCGGCTGCTCATCGCCATGGTGTCGTACGCGATCACCAAGAGCCTGATCAACCCGCGGGTGTACACGGCAGTGGGTCTGGACCGAGCCGAGGCGGCCAGGGCGGCGGCGTCGAACCCGCACCACCGGGCCACGATCAAGTGGTCCGGCGAACGGATCATGAAGTTCCTGGACGAGGCCGGCCTGGTCGGCTGGCCGGGCAAGCGCTGGTGGAAGGCCGCCCACCTGATGTGAAGGTCAGGAGTGCTGCAACGGGTAGCCGCCGCCGATTCCGCGCCAGGCCAGCGTCGAGATCAGCTTCACCGCTTCGCTCTTGTCGATCTGGCGGCCGCCGGCCAGCCAGGACTGGGCCGTCACCTGGCTGGCCCCGACCAGGCCGACGGCGAGCAGGCGGGCGCGCTCCTCGTCCAGGCCGGCGTCGGCGGTGATGGTCGCGGTGATGGCGGCCACGCAGGCGCGGGTGGCGCGCTCGATCGTGTCCTGGACGACCGGTTCGCCGCGGATGTCGGACTGGAACACCAGCCGGAACGCCTCGCCCTCGCTGTCCACGAAGTCGAAGTACGCGCCGACCGCGGCCTGGACGCGCTGCTTGTTGTCCGTTGTGGATTCCATCGCACCGGAGACCCGGGCGATCAGCTCGTCCGCGTGGGTCTGCAGCAGCGCCATGTACAGCTCGAGCTTGCCCGGGAAGTGCTGGTAGAGCACTGGCTTGCTGACCCCGGCCCGTTCGGCGATCTCGTCCATCGCGGCCGCGTGGTAGCCGTTGGCCGCGAAGACGTCCTGGGCGGCCGCGAGCAGTTGCGCCCGCCGGGCGGTTCGGGGCAGACGTGCTCCCTTGCCAGGTTGCTGCCCCGCAGGCCCGACAGGGTGCTGCACCGTCTCCGACATTCCGCCTCCACCGATCTGGTGTTTCGAACCCAAACCTTACTCGCCGGTATACGGATTCTGTCCTTGCTCTCAGAAACGCCATGCACACTGGCTGCATGAGCCTCACGAGCGTGCGCCCCCCGATGGTCACGGTTCCGCTGTCGGACGCGCCACGCCCGGCGCTGGACCTGACTCGGCTCCCGTGGCCCGGCGAGCACGTCGAGGCCGGCGGTCACCGCCTGCACATCCGCCGGACACCAGGGCCGACGGACGACACCGCCGTCTTCGTGCACGGCCTCGGCGGGTCCTCGCTGAACTGGACGGACCTGGCCGGGCAGCTGTCCGAACACGCCCAGGGCATCGCGGTCGACCTGCCCGGCGCCGGCTACTCGCAGCCGCCCGACGGGTACTCGTTCGACCTGTCCGCGCACGCCGACGTGGTGGCCGAATTCGTGCGGGGCATGGGCCTCGGGCCGGTCCACCTGTTCGGCAACTCGCTGGGCGGCGCCGTGTCGATGCTCCTCGCCGCCCGCCACCCGGACCTGGTGCGCACGCTCACGCTGATCTCGCCGGCCGTGCCGGACCTGCGGCCGTTCCCGACGCGGATGTCCGACCCGCGGATCCCGTTCGCGATGATGCCGGTGATCGGCCCGCGGTTTCGGCGAAGGCTGGCCGCGCTCACCCCGATGCAACGGGCCCACCAGCTGGTGCGGCTGTGTTTCGCCGACCCGGGCATGGTTCCGCCGCACCGGATGGCCGAGACCGCGGCCGAGTTCGCGGCCCGCGCGCGGATCCCGTGGGCGGGTGCCGCGCTGGGCATGATGACGCTCGGGCTGTTCCGGGCGTGGCTCACGCCGCCGTCCCAGTCGCTGTGGCGGATCGTGCCGAAGATCACCGCCCCGACCCTCGTCGTATGGGGCACCGAGGACAAGCTCGTCACTGTCCGTAAAGCTCCTCGGACCGCGCGGCTGCTGCCTCGGGGGCGGCTGTTGGTGCTGCCGCGGACCGGGCACGTCGCCCAGATCGAACGGCCGGAGACCGTGGCCAGGGCGGCTTTGGGAATGTGGGAAACCGTCGCCGAAGATCGTTGGTGAACCGCGCACGTCGTGCGTCCGTTATCAGAGAGTGATGTGGCACTCTTATCCCGTGAGCCGGATGACGCAAGGAGGACCCGCCTCGCCGTCGCCAAGGTCACGCTCCGGAGCTTCGCGTGCGACCAACAGGGGACCCCAGGGCCGCCGGGACGGTGAAGACCGCTATCAGCGGGGAAACCGTCGGACGGCTGGGGAGCCGTTGGCCGCCGCCTGGGAGCCGGAGGTCCAGGACGCGGAGAAGTCCGCCACCCACGTGCGACCGGTCCGGCGGCGCGGCCTGCTCGCCGTCTACGGCTGGAGGCTGTACGCGATCCCGGTTCTGCTCGTCATCACCGCCCTCGTCGTGTGGAACACGGCCAAGACCAAACCAGGCGACGCGGTCGCCGAAGGCGCCCAGAACCCGGCCGTGGGCGACACCGGCGCCACCGACACACCGACCGGGCCGGGTGCGGCGGAGTTGCCGCCGGTACCGGTCGACCTGAAGATCCCCACCGCCGACCTACCGCCGGGCGCGGCCTACACCCAGGCCGGCGCGAACACGTTCCGGGTGGTCCCAGGCGACGGGCCGCGGGTCGGTCAGCCGAACGCGAGGCTGTACACGTACGACGTCGAGATCGAGAACGGCATCAACCCGGCCGAGATCGGCGGCGGCGACGACGCGTTCGCCGGCCTGGTCGACCGGACCCTCGGCGACGCACGCAGTTGGACCGGCGCGGACCCGAAGATCGCGATCCAGCGTGTGTCGGCCAACCCCACGATCCGCGTGTCGCTCACCACACCCGAGACCACGCACAAGCTGTGCGGCCTCAACATCCCGTACGAGTCGTCCTGCCGCCTGGCCAAGGACGGCCGGGTCGTGATCAACCTCGCCCGGTGGGTGCGCGGCGCGCTCGCCTTCGACGGCGACATCGGCCTGTACCGGCAGTACGCCATCAACCACGAGGTCGGTCACGCCTTCGGCAACGGCCACCTCGGCTGCGGCGACAACGGCGGGCTGGCCCCGGTGATGATGCAGCAGACGTTCGGGGTGTCCGACGACTTCGTCGCCAAGCTGAACGACGCCGTACGGGGCAGCAAGGACCCGGTCAAGGCGGACGGCAAGGTCTGCAAGCCGAACGCGTGGCCCAACCCGCAGGGGCGACCGGCCGGTTGAGCCGTCCCACAGTGTGGGCGTCGCGGAAGACTCCCGGCCGTCGCGGTGTTGTATTTGTCCGGACGCTGAGGAGGATTCGATGCCAGGTAGTTCGCTGCCGCCGCTGGTGGAACCGGCCACGGAGCTGACCAAGGACGAGGTCGCCCGCTACAGCCGGCACCTGATCATCCCGGATGTCGGTGTGGACGGCCAGAAGCGCCTGAAGAACGCGCGGGTCCTGGTCGTCGGCGCCGGCGGACTGGGCAGCCCCGCGTTGCTGTACCTGGCCGCGGCCGGGGTGGGCACGCTCGGCATCGTCGACTTCGACGTGGTCGACGAGTCGAACCTGCAACGCCAGGTCATCCACGGCGTCTCCGACGTGGGCAAGGCCAAGGCCGTGTCGGCACGCGAGTCGATCGCCGAGATCAACCCGTACGTCCAGGTCAACCTGCACCAGGCGCACCTGAACTCGGAGAACGCGCTCGACATCTTCACCGACTACGACCTGATCCTGGACGGCACCGACAACTTCGCCACCCGGTACCTGGTGAACGACGCGGCCGTGCTGCTCGGCAAGCCGTACGTGTGGGGGTCGATCTTCCGGTTCGAGGGCCAGGTCAGCGTCTTCTGGGAGGACGCGCCGAACGGCCAGGGCCTGAACTACCGCGACCTCTACCCGGAGCCGCCGCCTCCCGGCATGGTCCCGTCGTGCGCCGAGGGTGGCGTGCTGGGCGTGCTGTGCGCGTCCATCGGCTCGATCATGGTCACCGAGGCCATCAAGCTGCTCACCGGCATCGGCGAGCCGCTGCTGGGCCGGCTGATGGTGTACGACGCGTTGGAGATGTCGTACCGCACCATCAAGATCCGCAAGGACCCGGAGAGCCCGAAGATCACCGAGCTGATCGACTACGACGCGTTCTGCGGCGTGGTGTCGGACGAGGCGCAGCAGGCCGCGGCGGGCAGCACGATCACCGCGCGCCAGCTGAAGGAGAAGTTCGACCGGGGCGACACGTTCGCGCTGATCGACGTCCGGGAGCCGCACGAGTTCGAGATCGTCCGCATCCCCGGCTCGGTGCTGATCCCCAAGGACCGCATCCTGTCCGGCGAGGCGTTCGCGGAACTGCCCCAGGACAAACCGATCGTGCTGCACTGCAAGTCGGGCGCCCGGTCCGCGGAAGCCCTTGCCGCACTGCACAAGGCCGGCTTCGCCGACGCCGTCCACGTCGGCAACGGCGTCCTCGGCTGGGCCAGGGACGTGGACCCGAGCCTGCCGACTTACTAGGTCAACAGCCCGGGTGGGCGTCCGCGGGACGCCCCACCCGGGACCTGGTGAGCCTGCGCGGTGGGCGCGGGTGGCCAGGTCCTTGGCCACCAGGACCCCGAAGTGCAACTCGGCCACGGTCGCCGCGCTGACCGCCAGTGGTGGCATGGTGGAAGCCAGGACGACACTGGTGTCGAGGACGGACTTCATGTTGTCGCCCATGGGTCACGCAGACTCTGGTCGATCAGGTCGCGGTCGAGCTCCCAGTCCGGATCGGCCGGGGCCTTGAACAGGTCGGCTATCTCGTTGTAGGTCCGCCAGGTCCGGCCCGCGATGGGCACGAGTTGTGCTGCCGGGCGTCCGGAGACAGTGATGGTTATGTGTTCGTCGGCTTGGGTGCGTGGCGGGGCGTGGGTTTGTCGGTGGGACGCGGTAGCGTGCCGGGCGATGGGTACTCCGCAGCCACCTCCGCCCCACGTCCGCGCCGCGTTCGGTGCGCGCGACGCGGAGCCGGAGCTGATCGACGCCGGGCCGTTGTGGCGGTGCGGCGACGGCGCGTTCAAGCCGGCCAGCAGCCCGGCGGAGGCAGCGTGGGTCGCCAAGGCATTGGGTGACCTGCACGTTCCCGGCCTGCGGATCGGACGGCCGCTGCGGTCGACGGACGGGCGCTGGGTCGTGGGCGGCTGGGCGGCGTACAAGTTCATCGAGGGACACGCGGAGCCACGGCACGACGAGGTCATCAGTGTTTCGTTGACGTTGCACGAAGCGCTGAAAGGGCTGCCGCGGCCGCGGTTCATCGACGCCCGGCAGGACGTGTTCGCGGTCGCGGACCGGGTGTCGGCGGGCGAGTTGGACATGCCGCTGAACGCCGACCGCGGCGGCAAGCTGTACGACGAGCTGGTCGGCAAACGCAAGCAGACCAAGCTGACCCGGCAGGTCGTGCACGGCGACCTGTTCGGCAACGTCCTGTTCGTCGGGGAGGCCGATCCGGGGCTCATCGACTTCACTCCCTACTGGAGACCCCCTGAGTGGGCGGCGGCGGTAGTGGTGGTGGACGCGCTGGCTTGGGGCGGTGCCGACGACGGCATCATCGGCCGTTGGGCCCACCTGGCCGAATGGCCGCAGACAATGTTGCAAGCACTGTTGTTCCGGTTGGCCGTGCACGCCCTACACCCGAAATCCACGGCCGAGTCGTTGAAGGGTCTTGAGCGGGTCGCGCAGTCCGTTGACCAGCTGCTCTAGCGGCCCCATAGCGTCCGCACAGCCTGCTGGCAATAATTGTGCGTGCAATGTTGCTTAGGGGTAACATAACCATTTGAGCCGGTAATAAGCGGACCATAGCGTTTGCCCTGTGAAGGTCGAGACGCATTGCCCTTACTGCGCGCTGCAATGCGGAATGGTGTTGTCAGAAAACGGCGTGCAGCCGCGCGAGTTCCCCACAAATCGTGGTGGCCTGTGCCAGAAAGGGTGGACGTCCGATCAGCTGTTGACCACACCATCGCGGCTGACCAGCCCGTTGCTGCACGGCAAGCCGGTGACGTGGGGCACGGCGCTGGATTTCGTGGTGGACCGAATCGAGCGCATTCAGCGGAATTATGGCCGCGACGGTGTGGCCGTCTTCGGCGGCGGCGGGTTGACCAACGAGAAGGCGTACGCGCTGGGCAAGTTCGCCCGGGTCGTGCTGCGGACGTCGCAGATCGACTACAACGGCCGGTTTTGCATGTCCTCGGCGGCTGCCGCGGGCAACCGGGCGTTCGGGGTGGATCGGGGTCTGCCTTTTCCCGTCATGGACCTGGACGACGCGGACATGGTCCTGTTGGTCGGCGCCAATCCGGCCGAGACGATGCCGCCGTTCATGCAACACCTCAGGTCCGGGCTGATCGTGGTGGACCCCCGGCGGACGGCGACGGCCGAGCAGGCGACGCTGCACCTGCAGCCGGCACTGGGCACGGATCTGGCGCTGGCACTGGGAATTCTGCACGCGGTCGTGGCCGACGGGCATCTCGACCAGGACTACGTCAAGGCCAGGACAACGGGTTTCGACGAGATGTGGCGGATTGTCGCAGCCTGGTGGCCGGAACGTGCTGAGCGCGTCACCGGGATCGCGGCCACGGATCAGCGCGCGGTCGCACGGATGTTGGCGAATGCGCGTAACGCGTATGTGTTGACAGCACGCGGGACTGAGCAGCACGCGAACGGTACGAACGCCGTGAACGCGTGGATCAATCTCGCGTTGGCATTGGGGTTGCCCGGCCGGAAAGGCAGCGGATTCGGCTGTCTCACCGGCCAGGGCAACGGGCAGGGCGGCCGGGAACACGGCCAGAAAGCCGACCAACTGCCCGGATATCGCAAGATCGACGACCCGGACGCGCGGGCGTACGTCGCCGGTGTGTGGGGGGTCGATCCGCAGTCGATCCCCGGGCCGGGGCGGTCGGCGTACGAGTTGTTGGACAGTTTGGGACAGCCGCACGGACCGCGTGGGTTGTTGGTGTTCGGCAGCAATCCGGTCGTGTCGGCGCCGCGGGCGGCGCATGTCACGGACCGGTTGAAGGCATTGGACCTGCTTGTGGTGGCGGACTTCGTTCCGTCGGAGACCGCACAGCTGGCCGATGTCGTGCTGCCGGTGACGCAGTGGGCGGAGGAGGAGGGCACGCTCACGAACTTGGAGGGACGGGTGTTGCACCGGCGACTGGCGCTGCGGCCGCCGCCGGGGGTGTGGACCGATCTCGAAGTGTTGCACGGTCTCGCCGACCGGCTCGGGGTGGACAAGGGATTCCCGGTGTCGGCGGAAGAGGTCTTCGACGAGTTGGCGTTGGCCTCGGCCGGCGGGATCGCCGACTACTCGGGGGTTTCGTACTCGCGGCTGCGGGCCGGTGAGGCGTTGTACTGGCCGGTTCCGGAAGCGGGCCACCCCGGCACGCCACGGATGTTCCTCGACTCGTTCGCGTTTCCGGACGGGCGGGCCCGGTTCGTCGCGGTCGAACACACCGGCCCGGCCGAGCGGCCCGACGCGGAGTTCCCGCTGTGGGCCACGACCGGGCGGGTCCTCGCCCACTACCAGTCCGGTGCGCAGACCCGGTTGGTGCCCGACCTGCTCGACGCGACTCCGGAGTCCTTTGTGGAGGTACATCCGGACACCGCCGGGCGGGCCGGGGTCGCCGACGGCGAACTGGCCACGGTGTCCTCGCGGCGGGGTGCGGTCCGGGCGCGGGTCAAGTGTGTGTCGTCGTTGCGGCCGGACGTGGTGTTCCTGCCGTTCCATTTCCCTGGGGTCAACAAGGTGACCAATCCGGCGCTGGATCCGACCAGTCGAATGCCGGAGTTCAAGGTGTGCGCCGTTCGACTTGACCCTTGGGAGGACTCGTGAGGTCGATCGTGATCGTCGGCTATGGCATGGCCGGCGCCCGGCTGGCGGAGGAGATCAGCCGGAGAGATCCGGGAAACGAGCGGGTGTCGGTGACCGTTCTTGGCGAGGAGCCGCATCCCGCGTACAACCGGGTGCTGCTGTCCGGGGTGGTGGCCGGGTCGATGAAGGTGGAGAGCATCACCCTGCACGGCCCGGAGTGGGAGGACCGCGTCCGGATCGGGGTCAGTGCCACCGCCATCGACCGCGGCGCCCGCAAGGTCACCCTGTCCGACGGGTCCACGATCTCCTATGACGCCCTGGTTCTGGCGACCGGGAGCCGGGCGTGGCTGCCACCGGTCGCCGGCCTGACCGACGACTCGCCCAGTGTGGTGGCGTTTCGGACGTTGGGTGACTGTGAACGCATTCTGGCCGGGGCCGCGCCTGGCGCGCCGGTCGCGGTGCTCGGCGGCGGGCTGCTCGGCATCGAGGCGGCTCGGGGCCTGGTCGGCCGCGGCTGCCAGGTGACCGTCGTCCATCCGGTCGGGCACCTGATGGAACGCCAGCTCGACCCGGGCGGCGGCGCCGTCCTGCGCCGCCGGCTGTCCGCGCTGGGGGTCGAGACCCTGTTGGACGCCAAGGTGATGGCGTACGTACCCGGCGACGGGCTGCAACTGGCGGACGGTCTGGTGCCGGCCGACATGGTGGTCGTCGCAGCCGGGGTGAAACCGGAGACCTCGCTGGCCGCGGCCGCCGGGATCAGGGTCGACCGCGGGATCGTGGTGGACGACTGCTTGCGTACCAGCGATCCGCGGGTGTACTCGATCGGCGACTGCGCCCAGCATCCGGGAACCGTGTCCGGGCTGGTGCAGTCGGCCTGGGACCAGGCCGCGGTCCTGGCCGACCTGTTAACGGGCGTTAACGTCGCTGCGCGGTACCGGGGAACGCCGGTGGTGACCCGGCTCAAGGCACGTGACATGGACGTCGCGGCACTGGGCGAAGTGCACGTCGGAATCGAGTCGGAGGACGCGGAAGTCCTGTGCCTCAGCGATCCCGAACGCGGCCGGTACGCCAAGCTGGTGATCCGGCACAACCGGGTCGCCGGGGCGATCCTGATCGGCGCGCCGGACGCGGCCGCGACCATCACCCAACTCTACGACGCGGACATCCCAGTGCCGTCCGACCGGTTGGCGGTGTTGCTCGGGCGCGCGTTGCCGGTGATGGCGACGGTCACGCCAAAGCCGGCCGAACTGCCGGCCGGCGCGGTGGTGTGCCGATGCAATTCGGTCAGCAAAGCGCAGTTGGTGACGGCGTGGCGGTCAGGCGCCACAAGTGAATCGGAACTGGCGTCGGCGACGAGGGCGACGACCGGATGCGGCAGTTGCCGCGAAGCGGTGTGCGGCATCGCTGAATGGCTGTCGGCCACGACGTGAAGGAGCAGTGATGAAACGCTTGGGCGGTCGCTGGATCGACGAGTGGGACCCGGAGAATGCCGAGGCCTGGGAATCAGGCGGGAAACGGGTCGCGAACCGCAACCTGTGGTTCTCGATCTTCCCCCAACACCTCGGGTTCTCCATCTGGACACTGTGGTCAGTCATGGTGTTGTTCATGGGACCGCAGTACGGGCTGAGCGCGGCCGACAAGTTCCTGCTCGTGTCCACGCCGACTCTGGTCGGGGCCCTCATCCGGATCCCGTACACCTTCGCGCCGGCCAAGTTCGGCGGCCGGAACTGGACTGTCGTCTCCGCCGCGCTCCTGCTGATCCCGGCGGTTCTCGCCGCGATCGTCATCCATCCGGGGACGTCGCTGGGGACGTTCGTGGTCGTGGCCGCGCTCGGCGGTATCGGCGGCGGGAACTTCGCGTCCTCGATGGCCAACATCAACGCCTTCTACCCGGACCGCAGCAAAGGCTGGGCGCTGGGGCTGAACGCCGGCGGCGGAAACCTTGGGGTGGCCATGGTACAGCTGGTCGGCCTGCTGGTGATCACCCTGGCCGGGGCGAACTCACCGCGGATCCTGTTGTACGTCTACATTCCGCTGCTGATCATCGCGGCCGTGTGCGCCCTGCTGTTCATGGACAACCTCACCACGATGAGCCGGGACACCAAGGCGATGCGGGAGGTCGTGAAAGATCCACAGTCGTGGGTGATGTCGTTGCTGTACACAGGCACTTTCGGGTCGTTCATCGGATACAGCTTCGCGTTCGGTCTCGTACTGCAGAACCAGTTCGCGCGGACCCCGCTGCAGGCCGCCTCGCTGACGTTCCTCGGGCCGCTGGTCGGGTCGTTGGCCAGGCCGGTCGGCGGCTGGCTGTCCGACCGGGTCGGCGGCGCCAAGTTGACGTTCTGGACGTTTCTCGCGCTGACCGTCGGAACGGGCCTGACCATCGTGGCGTCGAGCCTGAGATCGTTGCCGCTGTTCGTGGTCGGCTTCATCGCGCTGTTCGTGTTCTCCGGCGTGGGCAACGGGTCCACGTACAAGATGATCCCGGCGATCTTCCGGGCCAAGGCCCAGTCGGCGATCGACGCGGGCGCCGAGCCGGCACCCGCGCTGCTGCGGGCCAGGCGGCTGTCCGGGGCCCTGATCGGCTTGGCCGGAGCGGTCGGGGCCCTCGGCGGCCTGTTCATCAACCTGGCGTTCCGCGAGTCCTTCATGTCCGCGAAGAGCGGGATCCCCGCGTTCGTCGCGTTCCTGATCTTCTACGGGGTGTGCTTCGTCGTGACGTGGGCCGTCTACCTGCGTAAACCGGCCGTGGTCACGGAGCCGGAACCGGCGCTGGCAGGTTAGCCCACCAGAAGTCACACAGATGCTCGGCACCCAGGTCCACCGGGTGGATGTCGTTCGGCGCGAAGGACAGGCTGTCCGGCATCCACCCGGTCCGCGCGAACCCGGCCCACAACCGGATCATGGTGTCCGACAGCCGCTGCTGGTCCGCCGTGAAGGCGGCCGGGAACAAGGCATAATCGAACAGGTAAGTCAAGTCAGTTGAGTGGAACGCGCCGCCTGGGACATCCGGCGGGAACTGGAAGAAACCGGTCGGCGCCGTCCGGTCGGCGAACTCGTAGTGGTAGACCGGTGTGCGTTTGCCCAGCTCGCGGGCATCCTTAAGCTGGTTGCACGTCCAGACCCGGTCGGTCAACACGGCCGACCACGTCAGCCGGCTCGGGACGGGATATTGGGTGGCGACGCTGTCACCTAGGGAACCAAACGCGTCCCGCAGGAGTTGCGCATAAGGAACGGCGGCGGGGGCGAACGCGCCAGTCAGTCTTCCCTCGTCGCGAGTGTTGCCGGTGAGGACGGGCACCCGGTGGAAACGTCCCTCGGCCAGAGCGGTGGCGGGGTGCTCGGGCAGCGTCGGGGTGTTGTAGGCCAGGGCCGTGATCGGCGTGACGTCGGTCCCGGAGACCAGGTCACGCGCGGGCACCCGCCGCAGGCAGTCGACAACGCCGGTGCCGGCCCCAGCGGACGGGTGGCCGGTGGCGGCGCTGGACATGGCTGGCGGGCGGTTGCTGCCGTTGGACTCGGTGGGCTGGCGGGCGGCGGTGGTGTCTGATTCGGCGGGCGGGTGGTCTCTGGTGGTGCTGGGCTTGGTTGGCGGGGCTTCGGTCCCGCACCCGAACTTGGCCGCCAACGCGTCGCCCTGGGCCTCCGCCTGGGCCAGTGACTGCCACGGCGACCCTGCTGGGGAGCCGTGCTTGATGCCGTTGACCGGCCAGTTCGTTGAACATGAGCCGCTGTTCATGATCGCCCGGTGGAACAGGCCGTTCGCGGCCGGTGAGGTGAGCTGGGCGCAGACGTCGAACGCGCCGCCGGACTCGCCGAAGATGGTCACGTTGTGCGGGTCGCCGCCGAAGGCGGCCGCGTTGCGCTGCACCCAGCGGAGCGCGGCTTGCTGGTCCTGCAGGCCGAAGTCGCCGCTGACCTGTTTGCAGGGGCGCACGTCGCCGCAGCCGGGGAGGTCGCGCGACGCGAACGCGCTGAACACGCCCTGGCGGAAGTTCGTCGTGACCACGACCACGTCGCCGCCGACCACCAGGCGGTGGGGGTCGAAGTCGGCTGCGGCGCCGTAGCTGTTGCCGCCGCCGTGGAACCACACCATGACCGGCTTGCGACCGTGCGTGTTCGGCGTCGTCACGTTGAGGTACAGGCAGTCCTCTTGCTCGCTCGGTGTCCCGCCGCCGGCTGTCTGTGCGCAGCGGGGGCTGGGCTTTGTCCCGTCTCGGGGCGTGGACCAGGGCTGTGGAGGTTGTGGGGGCGCCCAGCGGAGGTCGCCGACGGGCGCGGCGGCGAACGGGATGTCCTGGTAGGACGCGTAATCCTGGGTGACCGTGCCGCGGACCGGCCCGGAGTCGGTCCGGACCGTGTGGGAGCGGCTGACGGTGTGCGGGCCGGCCGCGTTGTCAGTCAGGCTGTCGACGTGGCCTGCGGCGTTGGCGGTGGCGGGGGTCGCGATGAGGGTCAGCAGGGCTACGGTGACCAGGAGTTTCTTCATGGTGCTGAGCCTGGCGCGCGGCCGGCGCCGGAAGATCTGCCACCTGGCCGATATGCCCACGCACGGCGTCCTGACCTGCGGTGGGAGGGTCCTTTAACGCCGCCGAAACCTGGTCGAACCGAGAGGGACACGGCGTCACCGCAGCATGGACGCCATGACTCGGACACTGGTCGTCGTCGGCCACGGCATGGTGGGCCATCGGCTCGTGCAGGCGGTGCGCGACCGGGATCTCGACCGGGTGTGGCACATCGAAGTCCTGGCCGAGGAGCCGCGCCCGGCGTACGACCGGGTCGCCCTCTCGTCCTATGTGGACACGTGGGAGCCGGCGAACCTGACGTTGCCCGAGGTGGACGGCGTGTCACTGGGTTTGGGCGATCCTGCGACGGCAGTTGATCGGCGGGCCAGGGTGGTGACGACCCAGTCCGGTCGGCAGGTCACGTACGACGCGTTGGTGCTGGCGACGGGCTCGTATCCGTTCGTGCCGCCGATTCCCGGGCGGGACCTGCCGGGTTGCTTCGTATACCGGACGATCGACGACCTGGACCGGATCCGGGCGGCTGTCGGTGGGCGCGGCGTGGGCCGGCGGGCCGGCATGGTTCTCGGTGGTGGCCTGCTCGGGTTGGAGGCGGCCAATGCGTTGCGCGGCATGGGAGTCTCGCCGCACGTGGTTGAGATGGCGCCCCGGCTGATGCCGATCCAGGTCGACGAGGGCGGCGCCGGGCTGCTCAAGAACCTGGTGCGGAAACTGGACCTGACTGTCCATACAGGAACGTCCGCCGAGGCCATCGAGCGGGATGGCGACCGGCTTGTCGCCAAACTGACCAACGGCGTCGAGCTCGACCTGGACGTGGTGGTCTTCTCCGCGGGCATCCGGCCACGCGACGACCTGGCGCGCCAAGCCGGGCTGGCGGTCGGCACCCGCGGTGGGGTGGTCGTTGACGAGGGCTGCCGGACCGAGGACGAGCACGTCTACGCGATCGGTGAGTGCGCCTGCCTGGACGGCATGGTGCACGGCCTGGTGGCGCCCGGGTACGCGATGGCGGAGGTGGTGGCGGACCGGCTGCTCGGCGGGACGGCGACGGTCCCGGGCGCGGACACGTCCACCAAACTCAAGCTCCTCGGTGTGGACGTGGCCAGCTTCGGCGACGCGCACGGCGCCACCGAAGGCGCCCTTGAAGTGGTGTTCAACGACGCGGTTGCCGGAACCTATGCCAAGGTTGTGGTGTCGGACGACGCCAAGACCCTGCTGGGCGGCGTTCTGGTGGGCGACGCGAGCGCGTACACCATGTTGCGGCCGATGGTCGGGCGTCCACTGCCCGGCGACCCGGCGTCTCTGATCGCGCCTGCCGGTGGCGGTGTGGCGTTGGGCGCGTTGCCGGACGACGCCCAGGTGTGTTCTTGTCATGCGGTGACGAAAGCGACGATCAACGCGGCCGTCATCGAGGGCTGCACGGACGTTCCCGCTTTGAAGGCATGCACGAAAGCCGGCACGGGCTGCGGATCGTGCGTGCCCATGCTGAAGCAGTTGCTCGCCGAGGCCGGTGTCGAGCAGTCGAAGGCGTTGTGTGAGCACTTCGCACAGAGCCGAGCCGAGCTGTTCGAGATCGTCCAGGCGAGCGAGATCAGGACGTTCAGCGCGCTGATCGCCAAGTGCGGCAAGGGAACCGGCTGCGACATCTGCAAACCCGCGGTGGCGTCCATGCTGGCTTCCCTGGGCAACGGGCACATCCTGGACGGCGAACAGGCGTCGTTGCAGGACACGAACGACCACTTCCTGGCCAACCTGCAACGAAACGGGACGTACTCGGTGGTGCCGCGGATCCCCGGCGGCGAGATCACGCCGGCGAAGCTGATGGCGATCGCCGAGGTCGCCAGGGATTTCCAGCTGTACACGAAGATCACTGGCGGGCAGCGGATCGACCTGTTCGGCGCGACGGTCGACCAGTTGCCGTTGATCTGGCGACGACTCGTGGACGCCGGGATGGAATCCGGTCACGCTTATGGAAAGGCGTTGCGAACAGTCAAATCCTGCGTTGGAACGACATGGTGCCGTTATGGCGTGCAGGATTCCGTCGCGTTGGCGATTCGACTGGAACTGAGGTATCGCGGCCTGCGGTCGCCGCACAAGCTGAAGTCGGCGGTGTCGGGGTGTGCGCGGGAATGTGCCGAGGCCCGGAGCAAGGACTTCGGCGTCATCGCGACCGAACACGGCTGGAACCTGTACGTCGGTGGGAACGGCGGGTTCAAGCCCCGGCACGCCGACCTGCTGGTGTCCGATGTGGACACCGAGACGCTGGTTCGGCTGATCGACCGGTTCCTGGTGTTCTACATCCGCACGGCCGACCGGTTGCAGCGGACCGCCGGGTGGATCGAGGGGATGGACGGCAGGCTCGACCACCTGCGGGACGTGGTCGTGCACGACAGCCTCGGGATCTGCGTCGACCTGGAAGCCGCCATGGCCGGCCACGTCGAGTCCTATTCGGACGAATGGCGTGGGGTGTTGGAGGACCCGGAGAAGCTGGCCCGGTTCAGCTCGTTCGTGAACGCGCCCGGGATGCCCGATCCCACAGTGACCTTCCGGGAGGAACGTGGGCAGCGGGTGCCCGTGCCGTTGGGGATCCCCGAGGTGGTGGCGCGATGACCGTGATCTGCCCGTTCGACCGGCTGCTGCCCAACCGCGGGGTGGCCGCGTTGTTGCCTGGGAACGTGCAGGTCGCGGTGTTCCGCACCGGCGACGGCCGGGTGTACGCACTGTCCAATATAGACCCATTTTCGCACGCGGCCGTCCTGTCGCGGGGTATCGTCGGCGATCGAGGAGGAGTGCCTGTGGCCGTGTCCCCGTTGTACAAGAACGCTTTTGACCTGCGTACCGGCGTGTGCGTGGACGACCCGGACGTGTCGGTCGACGTCTACCCGGTCACCGTCGACGCCGGCATGGTCCTGGTGGGAGCGCCGTGACCTTGGTGCTCGACGTGGAAGTGCCACCCCTGGCCGGGTTCACGGTCGGAGTGACAGCCGCGCGCCGCGCTGACGAACTCACCGCGTTGCTGGAACGTCGTGGTGCCACGGTTGTGCACGGGCCGGCCATCCGGATCGTGCCGGTGCCGGACGACGCCGAGTTGCAGGCCGCGACCTCGTCGCTGATCGCGCACCCGGTGGACTACGTGGTGGTCACGACCGGGATCGGGTTCCGTGGCTGGGTCGAAGCGGCCGAGGGCTGGGGTCTCGGGCCGGACCTGCTTGGTGTCGTCGGCAAGGCGTCGGTGTTCGCCCGAGGGCCCAAGGCGAAGGGCGCGGTCCGGGCGGCCGGGCTGGTGGAGAGCTGGTCTCCCGAGTCGGAGAGCAACTCGGAGATGCTTCGGCAGCTGCTCCAGATCGGGGTTTCCGGCCGGCGTGTCGCGGTGCAGTTGCACGGGGAACCGTTGCCGGGGTTCGTTTCGGCGTTGCGCCAGGCGGGCGCGGACGTCGTGGAACTCCCCGTCTACCGGTGGACGGCTCCGATCGACGAGGGGCCGTTGGAACGTCTGATCGAATCGGTGTTGGCCGGTTCGGTCGACGCGTTGACGTTCACCAGCGCGCCCGCGGTGGCCAGCGTCCTGGCCACCGCGCGACGCTTGGGCCGTTACGACGCTTTGGTTTCGGTGCTGCGGGGGCGTGTTGTGGCGGTGTGCGTCGGGTCGATCACGGCTGGGCCGCTGGTGGCCGCCGGAGTTCCCGTCGTGCGGCCGGAACGGGCGCGGATCGGCGCGTTGGCCCGAACTGTCGCCGTGGAGTTGCCCGCTCGGGCGACTCGGCTGTCGGTGGGCACGTGCCGGCTTGAGGTGCGCGGCCAGGGTGTTGTCGTCGACGGCGTGCTTCGTGGGGTTTCACCCGCGCCGATGGCGGTGTTGCGTGCGTTGACCGCGACACCGGGGAAGGTGTTGTCGCGTCCGGCGTTGATCGGGGTGCTGCGGCGGCATTCCGGGCGGGACGAGAACGTTGACGCGCACGCCGTGGAGACCGCCATCGCGCGGTTGCGGTCCGCGCTTGGCGACTCCTCCCTGGTGCAGACCGTGGTGAAGCGGGGCTATCGGCTGGCGATACCGGCATGACGCTTGTGCTAGCGGCACACGGCACGCGCGACTCGGCTGGCAGCAGGGTCGTCCACGATCTGGCCCGACGGGTTCGCGATCGACTGTCCGGTGTGGACGTTCGGGTGGCGTTCGCGGACGTCCGGTCGCCGAGCGTGGCCGAGGTGGTGGCGTCGGTCGCCGGACCTGTAGTCGTCGTACCGGCGTTCCTCGCCGCCGGATACCACGTGCGGGTGGACATTCCGGCCCAGGTACTGCGGTCCGGGCACTCTCAGGTGACGTTCACCGAGCCGCTCGGGCCGTCTTCCGCGCTGGTCGCGGCGATGCACGAGCGGCTCGTCGAGGCCGGCTGGCGGAACTCGCCCCTGGTGCTGGCCGCGGCCGGGTCCTCCGATCCACGCGCCCTGGCGGACGTTCGGACGGCGGCCCGGCTGCTTGCCTCAAGTACGTCCGTGCCGGTGCGGATCGGGTACCTGGCCACAGCCCGGCCACTCGTCGCGGATGTCTTGTGCGACAACGACTTCGTGGCGTCCTGGTTGCTGGCGCCCGGGGTGTTCCACCGGATGGTGCGGGACCTGACCGGGCGGGTGTCCGAGCCGATCGGGGCGCACCCGAACGTGGTGGACTTGGTGGTCCGGCGCTACAAGTCGTCGAACAGTCCAGGCGGGCCGGTGTCCGGGCGGACCGCGTCCCAACGGTAGGTCCGCATGTTGACCTTGTTCTCGTCGGCCAGCACACCTTCCGCCCGCAACAACTCCAGCTGCTCGTGCTGCAGATGCGGGGCAGGGGTGCCGTCGGCGCGCAGGACGCGGTGCCAGGGCAGGTCGTGGCCGTCCTCGGCGAGGATCCGGCCGACCAGCCGTGGCGACGGGGCCTTGGCCAATTCCGCGATGTCGCCGTACGACGCCACGCTGCCAGCCGGGATGCTCTTGATGAGCTCGCGGACCTTCTCGTGAAGTTGCTCGTCCATCACTTTGTGTCGTTCAGGTAGGCGAGGACCGCGAGCACCCGGCGGTTGTCGTCCTCGGACGGCGGGAGCTGCAGCTTCGCGAAGATGTTGTTGGTGTGCTTGCTGACGGCCTTCTCGGTGACGAACATCCGGGCCGCGATCGCCGCGTTCGACCGTCCCTCGGCCATCAGACCGAGCACCTCACGTTCCCTTGGTGTCAGCGAGCCGACCTCGTCGCGTTCCCGGCGGGCCAGCAGCTGGGAGATCACCTCGGGGTCCATGGCGGTTCCGCCGCCCGCGACCCGGCGGACCGCGTCGATGAACTGGGCCACATCCGACACCCGGTCCTTCAGCAGGTAGCCGACCCCGCCGCCGCGGTCGGACAGCAGTTCGCGGGCGTACAGCTGCTCGACGTACTGCGAAAGCACCAGGATCGGCAGGCCAGGGACCTGGGCGCGGGCCTCGATGGCGGCTTTGAGGCCCTCGTCGGTGAACGTCGGCGGCATGCGCACGTCCACCACGGCCACATCCGGCTTGTGCGTGACCAGGGCGCGCAGCAGGGCGGGCCCGTTGTCGACCGCCTCGACCACATCGAAGTCGTACGCGGCCAGCATCCTGATCAGGCCGTCCCGCAGCAGGACGAGGTCTTCCCCGAGAACCACACGCACAGCAGCACCCTACCGGCCGACGAACCGCGTGATCAGGTCGGCGGTTTCCACCGGGCGTTCGAAGGACACCATCGGCCCGGAGTCCAACTCGACGACGTCCACCATGTCCCGCATCGTGATCTTGCACGCCTGGATGAAAGCCGGCCGCACGAACTGCGACCGGGACGCCTTCACCAGCAAAGTAGGCGTGGTCGGCGGCGGCAGTTGCGCGGCCCGGCACATCTCACTCCACGCCGTCGTGGTCACCGCGTAGCTCGCCTTCGGCAGCCACCGCCCACTGGTCTGCGCGAAGTTCCCGGCCAGCTCCTCCTCGACGTCGCGCAGGCTCACCCCCGGCCACTCCGCCCGCTGCCAGGCGCCCGCCTGCTCGATCGACGCGAACACCCGCGGCCACGGCGGCATGGTGTCCCGCACGAACCGCGGGTCCAGCCCGATCGCCGGCTCCAACAACACCAACTTCGTGACCCGCTGCGGCGCCAACCTCGCCAGGTGGATCGCGGCGGCGGCCCCGAACCCGTGCCCGACCACCGACAACCCACTCACCGCCAGGCTGTCCAACACGGACAGCAGGTCGGCGGCATGCTGTTCAAGTGTCCACGGCGGAAGGTCCGTCGACTCCCCATGCCCCCTCAGGTCCGGCGCGACCACGCGGTACCCCAGGAGAAACTCCTCGGCCAGCCGTTTCCACCGCCCGCCATGCCCACCAAGGCCATGCACCGCGAGCACAGGACGGCCCTTGTCAGGACCGAAAACGCGCACATGCAAAGCTGGAGGCACCCGGCCATGATTGCATTCCATCCCCCTGACCTGCCGTAACCGACCCGGATAACGTGCGTCACGTACCGCCGGGGCCGGTTGAGCCGTCGTGACTGGTCTTGATGGAGTCTTTCCAGGCGACCTGGTCTCCGGCAGCCTGTGCCGAGATGACTGAGACTGCTGGCGGCCGGTGGGTGTCGCGGTTGGCCCGCCGAATGGGCCATCGACTGGACTTGGCGTTCTTCACCGAGAACGTCGGTAAGCCGTTGAGCCGGCCGGGGTGGTCAGTGGCCCGCGTCGGCCTGCTTGTCGTGTCGCTCGTGCTTTTCGCTGTCGTCCTCGGGTGTGTCGGGCTGGGGTTGTGGTGGGTGGTCGCGGACTTTCCCAGTTGGCTGCTGGTTCCCGGGCTGTTGATGATGCTGCTTGGGTGGGCGTTGCTGCCGCGGCTCGGGCGTGTCGACGAGTGGGGCGCGGTCGCGCCGGCGGACGCACCACGGTTGCGCGCGCTGGTCGACTCAGTGTGCGCCGCGGTCGAATGTGCCGTGCCTGACGTTGTCATCGTGGACTCCAGATTCAACGCGTCCGCCGGTGTCGTCGGCTGGCGGCGACGCAAGGTGCTCCGGATCGGGCTGCCGCTGTGGGGCGCGCTGGAGCCTGCGGAACGCGTGGCGCTGCTCGGCCACGAGGTCGGCCACTTCGTCAACAACGACCCGATCCGCGGCCTGCTCACCCGGCCCGCGCTCACCGTCTTCGGGCCGCTCGCGGAGGCTGTGCGTCCACACCCGGACATGGCGAACGCCGGGTACGCGCTGGACTTCGTGATCAAGGCCGTGTTGATCGTGGTCTCGCCGGTCCTGTGGGCGGTCTCATGGGCGTTGTCCGCCATCCACCTTGGCCTGCTGGCCGTCGCATCCCGTGACCATCAGCGGGCCGAATACGCTGCTGACGTGCTCGCCGCGCGCGTGGCCGGCACGGATGGCGTCGTCGGTCTGGTGGACACGCTCGTGATGGGTGAGTCGATCGTCATGGCGATCCGGGGTGCGGAGCTGTCAGCTGAGCCGGGAGCGGCATCGTGGCGGGTAGCCGCCACGCGGGTCAGGCAGGGCGCGGACGTGAAGGTCGCGCGTCAGGTGTCGGTCCGCGAGGACGCGTCCTTGTGGTCGTCGCATCCGCCCGCTGGTTACCGGGCCCGGATGATCGAGGCACTGCCGGCTCACGAGGCGCTGGTCACCCTGTCCGAGGAGGACTTGGCGGCGATCGATCGTGAGGTGGCCGCCTGGTACAAGCGCGCCGGCCGCGACATCAGCACGTAACCGCGTGATCAACTTGCTGGTCAGCGGGGTGTCGGTGCGGCGGTGTCGGTGGGGCGTGCTTCGATCGGGGCGTGGTGACGAAGTCCGCGCCGCTCCTTGTCCGGGCTCCGCGCCACCCTCGTGGGGAGCTGAGCTGGGATGACGCGGCCGCCCGGCTGATCGAGGGTGGCGGTGGCGGTTTTCGTCGTGTCCTGGGTGGGCCGGGGACGGGGAAGACCACGCTGCTCGCCCACATGGCGGCGACGAGGATCGCGGCGGGGGTCAGCCCGGAGAACATCCTCATTCTGACCGCGAGCCGTAAGGCGTCGGACAGCCTGCGGACGCAGATCACCACCCTGCTGACTGATGGCGGGTTGCGGACAGTGAGAGATCCGCTGGTCCGGACCGTCCACTCGTACGCGTTCGCGGTGCTCAGGTTGCAGGCTTCGGCGCGGGGCGAGCCGGGGCCTCGGTTGTTGTCCGGGCCTGAGCAGGACTCGGTCGTTCGTGACCTGCTTGGCGGCGACCTGGAGAACGGGGCGGTGGACTGGCCGGAACGGCTGCGGCCGGCGTTGGCCGTTCCCGGGTTCGCCGACGAGTTGCGGGATCTGCTGCTGCGGGCGTCCGAGCGTGGGTTGGGGCCGGACGACCTGGTCGAGTTGGGGCGGGAGCACCAGCGGGACGAATGGGTCGCCGCCGGGATCTTCGGGCGCCAGTACGAAGAGGTGACCATGCTGGCCGGGGCCGCGGACATCGGTGTCGCCCAGGCCATCGGGGCGGCGTTGGACGCGGCCGAGCTGGTGGACACCGCGTTGGCGGCGTTCGAGACCGACGAGGCGCTGCTGGCGGTGGAGCAGTCGCGAGTGCGGCACCTGTACGTCGACGACGCGCAGCACCTCGACCCGCTCCAGTATCGGCTGGCGCGGGCGTTGGGGGACACGGCGGCCGAGTTCGTCGTGTCCGGCGACCCCGACCAGACCATCTTCTCGTTCCGCGGCGCCGATCCGTACCTGTTGACCGACGCCGATCCGGGTAACACAAGGACCGTTGTCCTGAGCACCGGCCATCGGATGTCCGCGCAGGTCAGGGCCGCTGTGGGGCGCCTCGCCGACCGGTTGCCGGGCGCCGGGCCGCAACGGCGGTTCCAGCCGGGCATGCCGGGCAACGGGAACGTGCTCGTCCGGTTGCATCCGTCGAGCGCGGCCGAAGCCAACTGGGTGGCGGACCAGCTGCGACGGGCGCATCTGATCGACGGAGTGCCGTGGTCCGAGATGGCCGTCGTCGCACGGTCCGCCACGCGGTCCTTCGCCGTGCTGCACCGCGCGATGGCCGCGGCTGGCGTGCCGGTCGCGATCCCGACGGATGAACTGCCGTTAGCGCAACAGTCGGCGGTACGGCCGTTCCTCGCGTTGCTGCAGTGCGCGGCCGATCCGGTGGCGCTGGACGCGAGCATGGCCGCGATGTTGCTGTCGTCACCGTTGGGCGGCGCGGACCCGATGGCGTTGCGGCGGCTGCGGCGCGGGTTGCGGCGGCTGGAGCTGGCGGCAGGTGGTGAACGGTCGAGTGACGAGCTGTTGGTCGAGGCGTTGGACACGCACGACAGGCTGGTCGCCCTGGAGGACGCCGAGGCGGCCCCGCTGCGGCGGATCGCGGCCCTGCTCGCCGACGCGCGCAAGGCCATCGCCGACGGGGTCGGGGTGGAGCAGGTGCTGTGGGGGCTGTGGCGGGGCAGCGGCATGGAACGGCGGTGGGTCGCTCAGGCCGAGCGCGGCGGAACCGCTGGGGCGCAAGCGGATCGTGACCTGGACGCGGTGGTCGGGCTGTTCTACGCGGCGGCCAAGTACGCGGACCGGTTGCCCGGCGCCGGTGTCGCCCGATTCGCTGACTACCTTGCGTCGCAACAGATCGCAGGGGACAGCCTGGCCGCGCAGGCGCCGGTCGGCGAGTCGGTCGCGTTGTTGACGGCGCACTCGGCCGCCGGGCGTGAGTGGACAGTGGTCGTGGTGCCTGGGGTGCAGGAGGGGGCGTGGCCGGACCTGCGGCTGCGTGGGTCGCTGCTCGGGGTCGAGCGCATGGTGGACGTGCTGTCCGGGGTGTACGTGGACGAGCACGTGTCCCAGACCGCGCCGATCCTCGCCGAGGAACGCCGGTTGTTCATGGTGGCGTGCAGCCGGGCCCGGTGGCGGCTGCTGGTCAGCGCCATCCGGGGCGAGGAGGAGCAGCCGTCCCGGTTCCTGTCCGAGCTGTCCGAGTACGAGGACGAAGAACTGCCTTTCGTGGCAACGTCTTCGCAGCGTTCGCTGGTGCTGGCGGACCTGGTGGGCGAGCTGCGGCGGGTCGTGTGCGACGGCGCGGAACCCGCGCTTCGGCGGCGGCGCGCGGCCCAGCAGTTGGCGCGGCTCGCGTCCGCCGGTGTGCCGGGCGCGGACCCGGACTCCTGGTACGGGCTGGCCGACATGTCGAGCGCCGCGACCCTGCGGGCACCGACCGAAGCCGTCCGAGTCTCGCCGTCCACTGTGGACGTTCTGTCCCGGTGCCCGCTGCGGTGGGTGGTCGAACGACACGGCGGCCAGGACCCGGTCGAGCTGCATGTCGTGACCGGGACACTGGTACACGCCCTGGCGCAGGCCGCGGCTGAGGGCGCCGACGAACGCGAGCTGCGGGCCCAGCTCGACCAGGCATGGAAGTCGGTGGACGCGGGCGCGCCCTGGTACTCACGCCGTGAGCAGCAGCGGGTGCACGCCATGCTGGACACGTTCCTCGCCTGGCTCACCGGCAGCCGCCGGGAACTCACCCAGGTCGCCATCGAACACGACGTGGACATCGACCTGCCCCTGGAAGAGGGCGGCCCGCCGATCCGCCTGCGCGGCCGCGTCGACCGCCTGGAGTCCTCGGCCGACGGCGACCCGGTCGTGGTCGACATCAAGAGCGGCAAGAGCCCGGTGACCAAGGAGGAGGCGACCGCCCACCCCCAGTTGGCCGTCTACCAGCTCGCGGCGGCATACGGCGCCTTCGTGAAACTCGGCCTGTCCAGCGAGTCCGGCGGCGCCCGGTTGGTGTTCGTCGCGAAGAAGGACCGCCGGTCCGGCGCGGCGGAACGCGTCCAGGAGCCCGTCACGGGCGACGCTGTGGACGAGTGGCTGACCATCGTCCGGAAAGCCGCGGCGGACAGCATCGGCCCTGACTACGACGCCCGCGAGAACCCGGACTGCCCCCGCTGTCCGGCGAAGACCACCTGCCCACTGCACCCGGCAGGCCGGCAGGTGACGGAGTGAGAAAAGATGGAAACTTATCGATCTCGCGTCGGTTAATATACGACTATGCTGTTCGCGGCGCCCGAGCTGGATGCGACTGATCGCGCGGTACTGGACCTGATCGAGGACCAGCACCGGCGGCTTCGGCCGCTCGTCGCCGCGCCCAGGCGATGGAGCGGGCTCCTTCGTAAGGTCGCGCTGGCCCGTGCCGTGCGCGGCTCGAATGCGATCGAAGGCTTCACGGTCACAGTCGATGACGCGTTCGCGATTCTCGACAATCAGGAGCCACACGAAGCCGGTGAGCTCGCCTGGCGTGCGGTGCGTGGATACCGCGACGCCATGACCTACGTGCTCCAGCTCGCGCAGGAACCGCGACTCGACATCTGCACCCACACCTTGCGCGCGTTGCATTTCATGATGCAGCAGTACGATTTGACGAAATGGCCGGGGCGGTGGCGTCCCGACGACGTCCATGTGCCGGGTCTGATCGACGAACTCGTCGCCGCGGTGAACGGGTCTGGGACAACGCCGGTCCTGGTTCGAGCTGCGATGGCGCACCTTGACCTGGTGGCGATCCAGCCCTTCAAGGAAGGCAACGAACGGATGGCTCGCTGCCTGCAAACGCTTGTTCTGGCCGGCGGCGGGCGGTTCGCCGCGCCGGAGTTCGCGTCGATCGAGGAAGACCTTGGCCGAAACGACCAGGAATACCGGCATGTGCTCGCCCTGGTCACTGGCGGGTTGTGGGATCCGGGCCGGGACACCAGGCCGTGGATCCGGTTCTGCCTGACCGCGCACTACCGGCAGGCGTTGCGAATCGTGTACCGAGCCGAACATGTCAGCAGGCTGTGGGTCTGTGCGGAGGAGGAGATCTCGCGCGCCGGACTGCCTGACCGGTGTGTGCAGCCGTTGGTCTACTGCATGTCGGGGCGGCAGTTGCGGAACTCGACGTATCGCCAGCTCACCGAAGGGGTGAGCCAGAACGTCGCCGGCCGTGACCTGGTCGACCTGGTTCGGGCCGACCTGCTGGACGCGCGGGGCGAGAAAAGGGGCCGGTACTACGCCCCATCGCCGAGGATGCGCCTCGCCGCGGTCGCGTCGGCCGAGTTGTCCGTGGAGGGGAATCCGTATGAGATGACTCCGACATGAACATCACCCCCCGACAGCTGGCGGCGGCGCTGGGGCTGCCCGCGCCGACCGAGGAGCAGGCGACCGTGATCGCGGCGCCGGCCGAGCCGGCGCTGGTCGTGGCGGGGGCGGGGGCGGGCAAGACGGAGACCATGGCCGGCCGGGTGGTGTGGCTGGTCGCGAACGGGTTGGTGGTGCCCGAGCGGGTGCTCGGGCTGACGTTCACGCGGAAGGCCGCGCGGCAGTTGGCGGACCGGGTGCGGGCCCGGTTGCGGCGGCTGGTGGGGTCCGGGGTGCTGGAGCGGCTGGATCCGAGTGGGGTACGGAAGGCCGCGGTCATCACCGGGGAGCCGACCGTTCTCACGTACCACGCGTACGCGGGGCGTTTGGTCGCTGAGCACGGGCTGCGGTTGCCGGTCGAGCCTGCCGCGCGACTGTTGACGGAGACGGCGTCGTGGCAGTTGGCGCATCGCCTGGTGTCGACGTGGGTGCACGACCTGGACACCGACCGGGTGCCGGCGACCATCACCCGGTATGTCCTCGATCTCGCCGGGGAGATGGGGGAGCACCTGGTCGAACCGGAGAAACTGGCGCGGCACGCCGAGGAGCTGTGCCGGTTGATCGAGTCGGCGCCGCGGGGGCCGAGACAGGCCGCGGAACCGTCCCAGAAGTTGAAGGAAGTCATTGTGGCGCAACGGTTCCGTGTTGCGCTGCTGCCGTTGGTGCAGGCGTACGCGGAACGCAAGCGGCGGGACGGCGTGCTGGACTTCGCCGACCAGATGGCGATGGCCGCCCGGCTCGCGCGCGACCACCCGGAGGTCGCCCAGGGGGAACGAGCCAGGTACGGGGCCGTGTTGCTGGACGAGTACCAGGACACCGGGCACGCGCAACGGGTGCTGCTGCGGTCGTTGTTCGGTCGCGAGAACCCGATGACGGTCACCGCTGTGGGGGACCCCGCGCAGGCGATTTACGGCTGGCGCGGCGCGAGCGCGGCGAACCTGCCTCGGTTCACCACGGACTTCCCGCGCGAGGACCTCCGGCCGGCGACCAGATACGGGCTGCTGACCAGTTTCCGGAACCCGCCTGAGGTGCTGGAGCTGGCGAACCGGACCTCGGCGCCGCTGCGGGCGGCCGGGCTTGAGGTGGACGAACTGCGGGCCCGGGAGGACGCGGGCCCGGGGGATGTGCGCTGCGCGTTGCTGAGCGACGTCCAGGCCGAGCTGGAGTGGATGGCGGACGCGGTCGCCGGCCGGTGGCTGTCCGCGGTGGAGGCCGCCGGGAAACCGCCGACCGCCGCCGTGCTCGTGCGGCGTCGTTCGGACATGGCCGACATCGCGACCGCGTTGCGCGCCAAGGGATTGCCGGTCGAGGTCGTCGGGCTCGGCGGCCTGCTGGACGAGCCCGAGGTCCGCGACCTGGTGAGCACGCTGCGTGTCCTGGTCGACCCGTTGGCCGGGACGGCGGCGACGCGTCTGCTGACCGGTTCGCGGTGGCGGATCTCCGCGGCGGACCTGGCCGCGTTGTGGCGCCGGGCCACCGAACTGGCCGGGTTGCACGCGTCCGACCAGACCGACCCGTTGCTCGGCGCGGTGCCGGGGGAGCGCGCCGAACAGGCCGGGTTGGTGGACGCCTTGGACGACCCCGGCGACCCCAAGCGGTACTCGACCGGTGGGTACAACCGGATCCGCAGCCTCGGCCACGAGCTGACGCAGTTGCGGCGCAGGCTCGACCAGTCGTTGCCGGAACTGGTCGCCGACGTGGAACGGACCATGCAGCTGGACATCGAGGCGTCGGCCCGGCCGGGGCCGATCGCCCGGGTGCACCTGGACGCCTTCGCCGACGTGGTCTCCGACTACGCGGCGCACAGCCCGTCCGCGACCCTCACGTCCTTTTTGGACTATCTGACCGCCGCGGAGGACGCCGAGGACGGCCTGGAGCCCGGCGAGGTCACGGTCGCCGAGGACCGCGTGCAGGTGCTGACCGTGCACTCCGCCAAAGGCCTGGAATGGCAGGTCGTCGCCGTTCCGCACGTGGTCGTGGACGTGTTCCCGACCAGGCGGCGCGGGTCGAGCTGGCTGCGTTCGGTCACCGAGCTGCCCGCGTCACTCCGCGGCGACGCGGCCGACCTACCCGACCTGCGGGTGTCGTCGGACCTGAACCGCAAGGAGGTCGAGGAGGCACTGGCCGACCACTCCGAAGGCTTCGCCGAACGGGCGTTGACCGAGGAGCGGCGGCTGTTCTACGTGGCGTTGACCCGGTCCGAGCACAGCCTGCTGGTCTCCGGGCACTGGTGGGGCCGGACCGGGACGAAACCGAAGGGGCCGTCCGAGTTCCTCGCCGAACTGCCCGAAGTGGACAAGTACATTGTGGACCAATGGGCGCCGGCGCCACCGGACGACGAGGAGAACCCGATCGCCAACGCCGCCCGGACCGCCCAGTGGCCGGTCGACCCGCTCGGCAAGCGCCGCCAGGACGTCCTCGACGGCGCCGAGGGGGTCCGCGCGGAGATCACCCGGCTGCGCCGGGGAAAGCCCAGCGCCGAGGACCAACTGCTGCTGCCCCTGGAGGACGAGGACCCGGACGGCTGGATCCGCGACACGGACGTGCTGCTCGCCGAACGCGCCGCCGCGTTGACCAGACGGGAGAAAGTCCTGCTGCCCCGCCACCTCTCGGTCAGCCAGCTGGTCGAACTCGCGGCGGACCCGGAAGCCCTGGCCCGACGGCTGCGGCGACCGCTGCCGTTCCCCCCGAACCCGGTGGCCCGCCGGGGAACCGCGTTCCACGCCTGGCTGGAACGGCGGTTCGGGTTCGGCCGGCTGCTGGACCTGGACGAACTGCCCGGCGCGGCCGACGACGGCGCCGTGGTCGACGAGGAACTGGACGTCCTGCAGGAGGCGTTCCTGGCCAGCGCCTGGGCGGACCGGATCCCCCACGAGGTCGAAGTCCCGTTCACCTGCGACGTGGACGGGATGTCCATCCGAGGCCGGATGGACGCGGTCTACTCCGACGACGACGGCGGCTGGACCGTGGTCGACTGGAAAACCGGCCGCGTCCCCGACAAGGACCACCTACCAGCCCTGGCCGTGCAGCTGGCGGCCTACCGACTGGCGTGGGCACAGCTCACGGGAATCGAAGTGGACCATGTGCGAGCCGCATTCCACTATGTCCGACACGACCACACCCTGCGGCCCGCAGACCTGCTCGACGCTGAAGGCCTGCGGGCTTTGGTGCGTTCGGTGCCGGAACCGTAGCTACCGTGCGGGTGTTCGCCGGCGGCGTGTCGAGAAGACTGCGGCAGCTCCGACGAGCAACGCGACAGCGCCGAACCCGCTGAGGCCGATGACGTTGGCGCCGGTACTGGCCAGACCACCGTGGGCCGCAGGCGTCACCACCGCCGGTGGCGTGCAGTCCGCGGGTTGTGTCGGCAGCGGGCCATCGCCTGGTATGAAGTCCAGCCAACCGTCTACCGGCTTGTCCCGCAGCAACCAGATGAACTCCTCCCGGTCCTCGTTCGTGATCCGCCAACCGGCCGGCGGGAAGGCGAACAGCTTGTAGTCCGGGCCGACGGGGAGGTTGGTGAACTCGAAGAAGCCGTTCGCGTCCGAGATGGCTTCCGCCACGATGGGGCAACGACCCTCACTGGTGAGGACGACCCGGACACCGGCAATGGGCTGCCGGGGCCCGCCGTGGTCGCGGCCCTGTGGGAAATAGGCGGCGTCGCCGCGGATTCCACCGATACCGCCCGGCAAAAGAGCCCGGTCGCCCGCGCTGGGCTCGTGCTCGGGATCGTAGAGTCCGGCGTAGTTGAAGGTACAGCCGACCATGACCCGCCCGAACTTGACTGACGCCTCCGGCACCTTTTCGCTGACGTCCAGGACCTTGGTCTCGCCGGCGTCCACGTTCACCCCGCCGACGACCAGGTCACCCCAGCCCGGCCCGGTTCCGCGGAGCTGGAAAGGCCAGCCGGCGCCGCCGTCCGGATCCAGATAGAGGTACCCGTCAAAACGCACAGTGTCGGCATCGGGGTTCGTTTGGTGTCCGCTCACCGTTGCCCTGGGCTTCCCGAACTCCGCGGACATGTCAACCTGGGGCACTTCCTGCGCCTGTGACCGTTTGCGAGGGCGTAATTTATGGTCGACCCGTCCGCGAGTCAAAGCGAAAACACCAAGTTGCGCCGGGTGGCCCAGTCGAACAGTTGAACAGCGAAGCCTTCCCTGCTTGCAATTCAAGGCGCCAACCCGCCGATCCCCGGCGGAACGACACCGCGCCGGACCGGATACGGTCGACTTTATGCGACGACGGGTCGGGATTCTCGGGACAGTGCTTATGGCCGCTGCGATCGCCGGATGCCAGCACACGGAAACCGGGCAGCCGGTCGCGGCCAGCGGCGTCTCATCGGCCGCTCGAACGCCGACCCCGGGCACCAAGGCCCTGACCATCCGGTCGGTGATCGAAGAACAACCGGTTCCCAGCTCGCCTTCGACAGTGCCGTCCACAGTGCCGTCCGCTCCAGTCGCCTCCGACGCCGACATCGCCGCGGCCAAGCAGACGCGTCAGAACGTCGGCCTCACAAGCGATCCGCAAGCGCGGCAGCAGGCATTCGCCAGTCTCGACTGTTCACTGCCGGATCCGCTGATGGGTCACGAGGACACCAATCTCCCCTTGGTCGCGTGCGGCAGCGGGTCCAAGTACGTGCTGGACAAGGCAATGCTCACTGGCAAGGACGTCGCTGACGCCTTTGTCGGCAAGAGTTCGGATGGGCACACGCCGGTGGTGAGCCTGTCCCTGACCGACGCCGCGACATCCGTCTGGGCGGACTTCACCGCGGCGAATGTCGGCAAACAGGCCGCGTTCGTGGTTGGCACGTCAGTGGTGTCGGCGCCGATGATCCAGGCGCCGATACCAGGCGGGCGGGTTGAGGTCTCCGGCAGTTTCACCGAGGCGGACGCGCGGGACATCGTTCGGAGAATCACCGGACGCTGAGGCGGCTATCGGGCGTTGTCGCGGACGCGAAGTGCCCAAGCCACCAAAGGCCATTGCAGGGGCAGGCGAAGGAACGCGACCACTCGGTGCGGCAGGGGCCGGCGTTTGCGGTGGTAGTCCAGGGCCATTTTCACGTTTCCCGGGAAGACCGCCACGAACAGCAGGGCGGCGAGCAGGGCGCCGAAGCGGCGGGTTCGGGGGATCGTGATCAGCAGGGCTGTGCCGAGTTCGCCCAGTCCTGAGGCGTATGTCCAAGTTCGGGCCTTGCCGGGCAGTTCGCGGGGAATGAGGCGGTCGTACGGTTTGGGCATCAGGAAATGCAGTGTGCCTGAGGTGCCGAGGAGCAGGGAGAGGGCAAGAGCGCGCCGGGATTCACTCATGACATCGCAGGCTACTCGCGAGTAGGTGTATCCACGAGTCCTCGGTTCGGTCAGCCGCTAGTCTGCGCGACGACGGCGACCGACTGGGGAGTACGCGGAATGAACAGGCGGCAGAGCGCGTCCGACCGGCTGACCGACCGGCCGGGGCATTCGCTGGTCGGTGTCCTGCGGGTGCCGGAGAACCGGGTCAGCCCGGTCGCCGCGATCGTCCGCCGGGTGCTGCTGGCGCTGCTGATCCTGGCCGCGGCCGTGCTCGTCGTGTACTTGGACCACGACGGGTATCGGGACGTCAACGGCGACGGCGTCTCGTTCCTCGATTCCGTGTACTACGCGACCGTGTCGTTGTCGACCACGGGATACGGCGACATCACGCCGGTTACCGACTCCGCGCGGCTGGTCAACGTCCTGGTCGTCACGCCGTTGCGCATCCTGTTCCTGATCGTGCTGGTCGGCACCACGCTCTCCGTCCTCACCGAGCGGTCCCGGCAGGCGTACAAGATCCAACGTTGGAGGGCGAAGGTGCGGAACCACGTGGTGGTCATCGGGTTCGGCACGAAGGGCCGGTCCGCGGTCAGTGCGGTGCTGACCGAGGGCCTGAAGCCGGGCCAGATCGTTGTCGTGGACACCGAACAGCGCGCGCTCGACTCCGCGTCCGCGCTCGGCCTCGTCACCGTGCACGGCTCAGGCACGCGGAACGACGTGCTGAGGGTCGCGGGTGTGGACAAGGCGCGGGCTGTGGTCGTGGCCGCGAACCGTGACGACTCGGCGGTCCTGATCACGCTGACCGCCCGCGAGCTCGCGCCGGACGCGCAGATCGTGGCAGCCGTACGCGAGGCCGAGAACGTGCATTTGCTGCGTCAGTCGGGCGCGGACACGGTCGTGGTGTCCAGCGAGACCGCTGGACGGTTGCTGGGGATGGCCACGCACGCACCGTCCGTTGTGGAGATGGTGGAGGACCTCACCACGCCGGAGACCGGGCTGGCGATCGCCGAACGGGACGTGGAGCAGAGTGAGATCGGCGGGTCGCCGCGGCACCTGCCGGACATCGTGCTCGGCGTGGTCCGCGGCAAGAAGCTGTACCGCGTCGACTCCGCGCAGGCCGACGCCATCGAAGCCGGTGACAGGTTGCTCTACGTGCGTAAGGTCACCCCACCCAGTGAGCAGTGACGGCGGTCCCGCGTTCTGACAACATCGGGTGGGTGGAGGTGCGTCCGAACGCGGTTCGGCTGGGGATCGTCGTACTGCTCGGAGTGGCGTTCACCCTGACGCTGTGGTTGGTGGCGCCTGGGCTGTTCGGCCTGTCCACGGCCGCGCCGGCCACCACCCAGGTGAGCGCGACGGTCAAGAAGGGCGTCGGCTGCGGCCAGGCCGGCGACGGCGAGGTCGTCACCTTCCGGCAGAACGGCCAGGAGCACGAGGCCAAGTTCGACGGCTGCGGTCACCAGGACGGCGAATCGGTCGACGTCAGCGTGCCGACCGGGCCGACCGGCCCCGGGATGGTCGTGCACGCCGCCGAGGCCACGACCGGCGACAGCGGATCCAGCCGGGGACTGGCCTTCGTCTTCTTCCTGTTAAGCAGCTTCGCGGGCGGGGCCTTCGCCGTCAACTGGTTCTGGCCGGTGGTGAAACCTCAGGACACCGCGTCTGAGGGAACATTGTAAGTGTTGCACTGAAAAGTCCGGTTCTTCGTATAGCCCTGTTGCTGCCAAGCGCCGTAATGAGCGCGCGTGCCGTGGTCACGCGGACCGTTCGGGTTGTTGTCGTCGCCGCGCGTGTACCCGTCCTTGAGCATCTCGTTGACGATGTTGTCGTCGATCGAACCCTTGCCGTTCCACGCGCCTGCGAACCACATCCCGCCGAAACACTCGGCCTGCAGCTCGAACCGCCGGTTGATCTCCAGACCCGCCGCGGTGTCCGCGCCCGCCGCGTACTCGTCGTCGAACGAAGCGTCCATCACGCCCGACACGGCCTGGACGTGATGCCCGAACTCGTGCGCCATCACCGCCAGGTACGAACCTGGATGCGCGCCGATCTCCTTGGTGTGCAACCCCTCGTACGGCAGGTACAACGTGTTGTCCGCCGAGCAGTAGAAGGCCGCGGCCTCGGAGCCCTTGGTGGTGCCGCACGGGCTGTTCCACGTCGTGCCGGTCGGGAACGCCAGCTTCGGCGAGAAGTACGGCAGGTTCGCGCGCGCCAGCACGGGCTTCCACTCGGCTTCGAGGCACGGCAGGGTCGCGGTGAAGAACGCCTTGGCGGACTCCGGGTCGCTCTTCCACCTCGGCAGGTTGCACGTGGACGTGTTCGTGCCGTTCTCACCGCCGAACAGGGGGTTGTTCTTGGTCTGGTGCACCGGTTGCGGGCCGGACGGCCGCGACGAGGAAGACGTCGGTGTGCTCGCCCGCGACGAGGAAGACGTCGCCGTGGCCGAGGACGTGGTGGTCGTCGTTGTCGTCGTGCTGAAGGCGGTGGACGTCGTCGGAACCGGTGACGCCGAGGTGGTGGGGTAGTCGTTGTAGCCCGAGTCGGCGACGCTCGACGAGTGCTTCTTGGCGGTCGCCGACAACACCACGATCAGACCCACGGTCACCACGAGCACACTCACCAGCGAGACCGTCACGATCAGACCCGTGCGCTGCTTGCGCGGCCGGAACATCGGCTGCGGATGCCACGCCGGCACCGTCGGCGGTGGAAGCACGGGGATGGGCATCGCCCTGGGCGGCGGCGCGACCGGCATCGGCGGCGGATACGGCCCACGTCCATATGGCCCATAGGGTCCGCCTGGAGGTGGCCCGTACGGCGGTCGAGTCATTTCCCCCCCAATTTTCCCGGACGGACGGTGAGCATATGGCCACTCCGCTATGGTCCGCAGCGTGTTGACGAAATGGGCGGCCGGTGTCGGCACCGCCGCCGCTGTCGCCCTGGCCGGGCAGCCGCCGCCGACGGGCATCACGATCCCGCAGATCCCGGTGCCGACCGCGGGCGCGACCGCCCAGCCGCCGTCCGGACCGTCCTCTTCGGAGCCGGAGATCACCCTGCCGAGCCGGACGCAGCTGACCATCAGGGTCGAGCGCGACGGCACGCTGTCGGTCGACGAGAGCATCACCGTCCGCCGGGGCGGGACCATGAACCGCAAGGCGCCCTTGCGAATCGCGGCCGGTGGCGACCGCGACCGGGTCTACCGCGTCCGGGACGTGTCGATCGAGGGGAACGGCAGCGCCCAGGCCACCGCGGACGACTTCAGCGTGCACACCGGCGAGGGCAAGTCCGTGCTGCGGTACAAAGTGGACGGAGCGGTGATCGACCTCGGCGACCGGCAGGAGGTCCGGTGGTCGATCGCGTCCGGGTGGGACGCCCGGATGGGTCTGCTGCGCGCGTCGTTCATCGCGCCGGCGCGGCCGACCAAGGTGGTGTGCTTCGGCGGCGCCTACGGATCCACCACGCTCTGTGACGACGCGCGGCTGGAGTCCAGCGGTATCACCCGGGTCGACATGCAGAACCTCAACGCGGGCGACCGGATCGACCTGGTCATCACGTTGCCGTCCGGGACGGTGCCCGCGAACGCCCGCTTCGAGGCGGCGAAGACGACGGTGAGCGCGTTCGCGTTGACCCCGTTCGCCGGGTTTGGGCTGCTGGCTGTGCTCGCGCTCCTGCTCGCCGGGGCCGCCCTGCTGTGGGCGGCGCGTGGCCGGGACGCCAAGGCGACGGCCACCGACGTCGGCAAGGTGGACGTGCTCGTCCGGGACAACGAGTCGGTGGCATTCGCGTCGCCCGACGGCGTGCTCCCCGGTCAGATCGGCACGGTGGTGGACGAACGCGTGGACGCCGTTGACGTGACCGCGACCGTTGTCGACCTCGCCGTGCGCAACTACCTGTGGATCCAACAGGTCGAGGGTGACTGGCAGATCATGCAGCGCAACCCGGCGGACCACGCGCTCACCGCGTACGAGCGCGCGGTGTACGACGTGTTCGCCACGCCGCAGAACGTCTCCACGCTGCCCGTCGCGCTCGGCCCGATCCGCGCCGCTATGTACAGCGATGTCGTCGCGCGTGAATGGTTCAAACGGCGTCCGGACCGTGCGCGCAGCCTGTGGATGTGGATCGGCGCCGGTCTGGCCGTCGTCGGCGCGGCACTCACGGTGGTCCTAGCGGTGACGGTCGGCAACGCGCTGCTCGGGCTCGCGGTAGTCATCGCTGGCGTCGCGGTCGCGCTCGGCACGCGGTTCATGCCGTCGCGGACGAAGCGTGGCGGCGTGCTCGTCGCTCAGGTGCGCGCGCTCGTGCAGTACCTGCGTGAAACGGACCCGGCGAGCATCCCGGCCAACGACCGTGAGCTGGTGTTCTCCCGGTCGTTGCCGTACGCGGTCGTGCTCGGCGAGACACCTCGATGGGTGCAGGCGTTCGGCGTCGAGAACGAGCTTTACTGGTTCTCCGGCGGCCACGACGTGCCGGGGTTCGTCAACGCGCTCGACCGGCGGCTTCAAACCCCGGCGGCCAAGTAGGCTCGTGGGCATGGCCGCACCCGACCTGCATACCTTCACCCTTCCGAACGGTTTGCGTGTGGTGCTCGCTCCGGACACCACATCACCGGTGGTCGGCGTAAGCGTGCACTACGACGTAGGCTTCCGATCCGAGCCAGAGGGCCGCACCGGCTTCGCGCACCTCTTCGAACACCTGATGTTCCAGGGCAGCGAGAGCCTGGAGAAGCTGGCCCACTTCAGACACGTGCAGTCCTCCGGCGGCACGTTCAACGGCTCGACGCACCCGGACTACACCGACTACTTCGAGATCCTGCCGTCCGCCGCGCTGGAGCGGGCGCTGTTCCTCGAAGCGGACCGGATGCGCGCGCCCAAGCTGACGAGCGAGAACCTCCGCAACCAGATCGACGTGGTGAAGGAGGAGATCCGGCTGAACGTGCTGAACCGGCCGTACGGCGGGTTCCCGTGGATCTATCTGCCGCCGGTGCTGTACTCGACGTTCCCGAACGCGCACAACGGCTACGGCGACTTCACCGACCTGGAGCAGGCGTCGCTGGCGGACTGCGCGGCCTTCTTCGACACGTACTACGCGCCAGGCAATGCCGTGCTGACGGTCGCCGGCGACTTCGTCCCCGACCACGCCCGCGAGCTGGTCGAGAAGCACTTCGGCGACGTGCCCGCGCGGGAGACACCGCCGCGTCCGTCGTTCGGTGAGCCGCGGCCGCAGGGTGAGCTGCGTGGCGAACGCCGGGACCCGCACGCGCCGCTGCCGGCGTTCGCCCTCGGCTACCGGATGCCCGACCCGATCAACGAGCTGGACGGCTACCTGGCCCACCTGATGCTGGCGGGCGTGCTGTCCGACGGCGACGGCTCGCGGCTGCAGCAGCGGCTGGTGCACCGCGAAGCCCTGGTCACGGACGTCAACGCGGGTGCCGGGCTGTTCGGCCCGTTCGAGGCGCGCGACCCGGACACCTTCAGTATCACGGCGATGCACTCGCCCGAGGTGACCATCGACCGCGTGCTCGCCGCGCTGGACGACGAGATGGAACGGCTGGCCAGCACGCCGCCGTCCGAACAGGAGCTCGCCAAGGTGACCGCCCGTTGGGTGGCCAGCCTGCACAAGGACCACGACCGGGTGGTGAGCCGCACGCTCTCGCTCGGCGCGTTCCAGCTGCTGTACGGCGACCCGGCCCTGATCTACCAACTACCCGAACGAATCGCCGCGGTCACTCCCGCCGATGTGGCCGGCGCGGCCAAGCTGCTGCGCGCGGACTCGCGTGCCGTACTGCAGGTCGTTCCCGCCGGAGGTAACCAGTGACGACGTTCCGTACCGCCGAGGAGATCGGCCGCACCGCCGTCGGGCCACGGCCGTTGCCGCCGCTCGGCGCCCAGCGGGCCGCGACCGGACTGTCCACAGCGGACACCAAGCTGTCCAACGGCCTGCACGTGGTCGTGGTCCGGATGCCGGCCGTGCCCATGGTCGAGATGCGGCTGCGGATCCCGTTCGCGGGCACGGACCTGATGCACGCGGCGGTCGCCGAGGTGCTCTCGGCGACGCTGCTGACCGGGACCGCGCGCCGGGACCGGATCGCGGTCGACACGGACCTGGCGTTGGTGGGCGGTGAACTGGACGCGCAGGTCGACCCGGAGCGGCTCAGCATCGCCGGCAGCGCGCTCGCCACCGGGTTGGACACGTTGCTCGACGTGCTCGCCGACGCCCTGACCGGGGCGTCGTACGCGGACGACGAGGTGCGCCGGGAGCAGGAGCGGCTGGTCGAGCGGATCGCGATGGCTCGTTCGCAGCCGAGCGTGATCGCGCGCCAGGCGTTGCAGAAACATCGTTACGGCGACCACCCGGCCACGCGTGAGATGCCCGAGGCCGAGGACGTCGCCAAGGTGACGCCGGCGGATGTCCGCGCGCTGCACCAGGCGTCGATGCTGCCTCGCGGCTCCACGCTCGTCCTCGTCGGCGACGTCGACCTGGACGCCGCCGTCGGGCAGTTGGAGCGGGCGCTCAACGGCTGGACCGGCGCGTCCGAAGCCGTGGAGCTGCCGAGCCTGCCCCCGGTGACCGGCGGCGACCTCAAGTTCGTGTCGCGGCCCGGGGCGGTGCAGTCGCAGCTGCGGTTCAGTGCCCAGGCGATCATCCGGACCGACCCGCGGTACCCGGCGCTGCAGCTGGCGAACCTGGCGTTCGGCGGGTTCTTCTCGTCGCGGCTGGTCGAGAACGTCCGTGAGGACAAGGGGTACACATACCACGCGCGGTCGCACCTCGAGTTCACCCCGGCCGGCGCGACCCTGCTGATCGACACCGACACCGCGAGCGACGTGACCGCGAGCGCGCTCCTGGAGATCCGGTACGAGCTGGGCAAGATCGTGCTGTCGCCGCCGTCCGAGTCCGAAGTGGACATCGTGCGGCAGTACGCGGTCGGGCAGCTGCTGACCGCGACCGCCTCCCAGGCCGGGCTGGCGTCCCAGATCGTCGGCCTGGCCACCCAGGGGCTCGGCGTGGACTGGCTGGTGGCCCATCCCGGCCGGCTGGCGGCCGTCACGGTCGAGCAGGTCGCCGAGGCCGCGCTGGAGTTCTTCGCCCCGGCCAGGTGGACCGGCGTGATCGTCGGCGACCCGGCCCAGCTGACCGCGTTGGACGTGCTGGGCGGCGTGACCCGGTGACGTTCCAGCTCGACGCCGTCCCGGTGCTCTCCCGGTCCACTGTGGAACGGGCGGAGGGGCTCCGGGACGACGTGGCCCGGCAGACCGAGCTGTGGCAGGAGGGCCGGGTCCTGCTCGTGGACCCGTACGGCCGGACCCTGATCGGCGCGGGCGGGACCCGGCTGGGGCACCGGCCGGCGAAGACGTTCGGCTCGGAACCGCCGGCCGAGGCGTTGCTGCTCGGCGAGGAGGGCGGCGCCGGCTACTGGGCCGTCGGAGTGGACGCCGAGGTGCCGCCCGCCCGCCTGGACTGGCGGTCCTGGCAGGACATCGAGTCCTCGGCCGAGGAGCGGTGGCTGGACCTGCGCGGCGCGGGCACGTTCCTGGACGCCACCGCGGCCGGGCTGTTCACCACCGCGGTGGCCCTGACGAACTGGCACGCCCGCGCCCGGTTCTGCGCGAACTGCGGCTCGCCGGTGGAGCGCGTCAAAGCCGGCTGGGCGACCCAGTGCACCAGTTGCGGCCGGGAGGAGTACCCGCGGACGGACCCGGCGGTGATCTGCCTGGTCCACGACGGACCCGGCGACGGCACGCGGGTCCTGCTCGCGCGTCAGCCGATCTGGCCGAAAGGCCGTTACTCGGTGCTCGCCGGGTTCGTGGAGGCCGGCGAGTCCCTGGAGGCGTGCGTCGCGCGGGAGATCGCGGAGGAGGTCGGCGTGGACGTCACCGACGTCCGCTACCTGGGCAGCCAGCCCTGGCCGTTCCCGCGCTCGCTCATGCTCGGCTTCGCCGCCCTCGGCGACCCCGACCAGCCGCTGCGGCTGCAGGACGGGGAGATCGAGGAGGCCCACTGGGTCACCCGGGACGAGGTACGGGCCGCGTTCGCCGCGGAGGCCGACGGCACCGACCACTGGCTCGGGGTGCCGGGGCCGACATCGATCGCCCGCATGATGCTGGATTCCTGGGCGAACGCCTGATCGCCGCCGCACGCTGTTTCGGCCGGTAACGGACACCGAGAGCCAGTGTGATAGAAGAAGGGCATGACTCAGGAAGCGAACCACAAGCCGGCCGATGACGGCTCGGAAACCGCCGAAGAGTGGTACGCCAAGCGCATGACCGGCCTGGGTGCCAAGTTCTCCGCTGTACGTTGGGCCCACGGGATCGTCTACAAGCGGCACGTACAGTCCGTCACGCACGGCCGTGTCCTCGACGTGGGCTGCGGCATCGGCAGCAACCTGGGGTCCGTGTGGCCGAGCAGCGTCGGCGTGGACCACAACGAGCACTCGATCGCCGAGGCCAGGGCCCGGGGATTCAACGCGTTCACGTCCGAGGAGTTCCACGCGCGTGCCGACGAGTACAAGGCGGCGTTCGACTCGATCCTGTGCGCGCACGTAATGGAGCACATGGACCGCGACTCGGGCGTCTCGGTGCTTGAGGAGTACCTGCCGTACCTGAAGACCACCGGGACGGTCGCGTTGATCATGCCCCAGGAGGCCGGGTACAAGACCGACCCGACGCACGTCCGCCTGGTCGACTTCGACGGGGCGCGTGACCTGCTCGAAGCCGTGGGCCTCAAGGTCCAGCGGAGCTTCTCCTGGCCGCTGCCCCGCAAGTACGGCCCCTCGCTGCGCAGCAACGAGTTCGTCGTGACGGGGCGGCGCGTGTGAGTCCTGGCCGGGTCAAGGACAATGGCGCCGTGCGCCACCTTGGGTCGCCGGGGGTCCCGAAGCGGATCTCCGCGATCGTCACCGCCTACCACCCGGACGAACGACTGCTCGCCGTGATCGAAGCGGCGCGGGCGGCATGCGTCGAGGTGCTTGTCGTCGACAACACCCCGGACGGCTCACCGCTGCTGGCCGGCGAACTGCCGGACGGCGCGCGGGTGCTGCGGTCCAGCAAGAACCTCGGGCTGGCCGGCGCGCTGAACCTGGGATGGCGTTCGCTGTCCCCGGACTGCGACGCGGTGCTGCTGCTCGACCAGGACTCGGTAGTGCCGGAACAGCTGGTCACCCAGCTCGCGGCGCACCTGGACACCCCGTCGGTCGGCGCGGTCGCGCCCTCGCCGTGGGACGCCGAACGTGGCTCGTACATCGACCCGCGCACCACGCTGCGGCCGGACGTCGCCGACCGGGACGCGGTGATGACGTCGGGCCTGATCGTGCGCCGGTCCCTGCTGGACAAGCTGGGCGGCTTCCGCGAGGACTTCTTCGTCGACTGCGTCGACCACGACTTCTGTCTGCGGCTGAGGCGCGCCGGCTACCGCATCGTGCAGGACAAGCGGGTACGGCTGCCGCATTCGCTCGGCGACCTGCGCGAGCACCGGTTCCTCATCGGTCACGTACGCGTCACGCATCACCCGACATGGCGGCTGTACTGGGTGGTCCGCAACGGTGTCGTGCTGGTCCGGGAGAACCTGGCCGCGAAGCCGGTGTGGTCGTTGACGTCGATCCTGATCATGGTTCGGTGGGCGATGCTCACCGCCCTGTACGAGCGCCCGCGCGGCAAGCGGCTGACCGCCATGTGGCGCGGCCTGCAGGACGGTGTCACCGGCCGGACGGATCGCCGGTTCCTGCCCGCCGGCGCGTCCGTCGGGGACGTGATCGACGCCTGAACCCCCGCACGGGGGCGGGCGCATGCCAAGCAGCTGCTACAGCTACCTTGACTCGGTGCGTCTCCTCCGTAGCCCGATGGTCCTGATTGGTGTCGGGCTCGCGCTGGTCCTCATCGGCGGCTTCGGTTTCACCAGCATCGTCACCCGCGCGGTACCAGACAGCAACACGGTCGCCGCGGTCACCAGCTTGTACTTCCTGGTGAACACCCTGGCGCTCGGCGTCTTCTCCGGCGTCGAGCTGGAGATGTCTCGGTCGGTCAGCCAGGAGCGGACGCTGGGCAACCCGATCCGGCCGGTGGCGCACTCGGTGGCCCGGCAGGCGACCCGGCTGTGGCTGCTCGCCGCGGTCATCCTGCTGGCGGTGTCGCCGATCCTGGTCAGCGGTCCGCTGCGCGGGCACTGGGAGCTGGCCGCCGAGTTGATGCTGAGCCTGGTCGCGGCCCTCTTCTCGGCGGTGGTGCGCGGGGCGCTCGCCGGCAGCCAGCGGTTCGGTTTCTACTCGGCGACCATGGCCGCCGAAGGACTGTCCCGGCTGCTGCCCTGTGTGGTTCTCTACGCCGTCGGTGTGGACGCCGGGTGGGTGTACGGCCTTGTCTTCGCGCTCGGGCACATGTTCTCCGCCCTGGTCGGGGTCCTGCTGATCTGGCTGTCCGGCCTGCGTGGCTGGCACCGGATCGAACCGGGCACCGTCCTGCCGAAGATCGGCGGGCAGGGCGCCATCAGGTTCGGCCTGTCCACGGCGTTGCTGCTGGTCGTCCTGGCCAACTCGGCGAACCAGGGCATCGTCAACCTGCCGCCGGTCATCGTGAACCACAGGCTCATCAGCGACACCGCCACCGCGGTCGGGCTGGCCGTGATGCTGACCAGGCTGCCGATGTTCGCGGTCATGCCGCTGCAGACCATGCTCCTGCCCCGGCTGACCGCCAGCGCCGCCCGCGGCGACCTCGGCGGGGTGCGCAAGCAGAACCTGCGAACCGTGGCGGTCTGTGTCGTGCTCGGCCTGATCGGCATCGTCGTGCTGGCCACGGCCGGCCCGACCCTGCTGTCGATCTACCAGGGCCGACCAGCGGAACTGTCCGCGACGACCATGGCCGGACTGGGTGTCGGCACGCTGTTCCTGACCGCGATGAACATCACCCAGCCCGCGCTGCTGGCATTGAGCCGGCATCGGGCGGTGCTGGTGTCCTACTTGTCCGGGCTGGCCGCCATGGTCGTCGCCGCCGTGCTGCCGATCGACCCGATCGCCTCAGTGGTGCTGTCGGCGTCCGCCGGACCGATTGTGGCGTCCATCGTCATGGCAGTCGTGCTGTTCCGGGCCACGAGCGATGCCGCCGTGGTCCCGAACCTTCAGAAAACGGCGTCTTAGTCAGCCGACCGCACGGAACGCGGCTGCCACCAAGACGTCCGGGGTGGTGTCGATGTCCAGGACGATTCCTGGCTCGTCCGGGCCGAGTGGCTCCAGGTCCGCGATCTGTGAGTCGAGCAATGCGGCCGGCATGAAATGCTCTTGGCGGCCGGCCAGCCGGGCGGCGATGACGTCATGTGACCCGGTTAAGTGTACAAAGTACACAGGCCCGCCGGTGCGGAGCAGATCCCGGTACGGCCGCTTCAGCGCGGAGCACGTGACCACGCCGCCGGACTCCTCGTGCGCGCCGATCCACTGGGCGATGGCCCGCAGCCACGGCCACCGGTCCTCGTCGGTCAACGGATGACCGGCGGACATCTTCGCGATGTTCGCCGGTGGGTGGAACTCGTCGGCCTCGGCGTACTCGACGTCCAGCCGTGCGGCCAACTCCTTGCCCACGGTCGTCTTGCCGGACCCGGACACACCCATGACGACGATGACCATGGTCACGGGTCGATTCGGTCCATGGCGGCGCCGTCCCACGTTGTCTGCGTGCACGCCACGCCCCGGCCGTTGCGGGGGCGCAGGACGTCGTAGATGTGCATGCGCGGGATCTTGTCCGAGACGCCCCAGCCGCTCGGCCACGTGATGACCCAGTCCATGTCCAGATCCACCAGCAGGCCCAGCATCCGCGCGATGGTCGGGTCGTCCAGCCGCTCGAACGCCTCGTCCAGCAGTACCAGACGCAGCGGCGCGAAGTCCTCCGACGTGCCGCTGACCGCGTCGTAGAACGCCGCCGCGGCAGCGAAAAGCGTCACGTACGACACCAGCCGGGTCTCACCCGACGACAGTTGACGCAGCCGCCGCACGCGTTGGCCGCCGTCCGGGCCGGTGTCCGCGACCCGGACCGTGAACGCGTGCCACGACCGATAGTCCAGGGCCCGCGCCAGGATTTCCGCGTAGCCGCTGGAGTGGGTGTCGCGTTCGGCCTCGATGCGTTCGGTGAACACTCGCCGCAGGGTGGCGTCCTGAGCGGATGTCCTTTCGCCGTAAGGCATCCGGACCAACGACAGGGCTTGCCGGGTTTCGTCGTCCAGGGCCGCCGACGGTTTCCACTCCAGCTGGACGTGCACACCCTGGCTGGACTGGGCCTGGCTGAGCACCTCGTTCATCCGCTTGGCCAGGTCCTCGGCCACCGCGATCTGCCCGCGCAGCCACTCGGCCAGGTCCCTGATCAGGTAGTCGGCGAAGATCCGTTGGTACTGCTCGTCCAGGAACCCCCGTTGTTCGGCGAGTTTCGACGACACCTGCTTGGCGGCCAACGCGACCGGGCGCCCGCCTTCCTCGCCCGCGACGCTCACGGTCAGCAGGCCGGCGTGCTCGTCCGCGGCGATGTCGTAACCGCCGGCCAACGCGGTCTGCAGGTCCTGGAGTTTGGTGATCACCGCGGTCTCGCTGGCGTTCTTGCGATCCGACTCCATCACGGCTGCCCGGACCGTGTCCAGATCAGGTGACTCCAGGTCGGGCAGTGCCGCGGACAGCACGCCAGGCGCGGTTACGACGGCCTGGAATGTCCGCACAGCCCCGCTCTGCGCTTCCTCTGCCGTGGTGAGCTGCTCGGCAGCCGTGCCCAGCAACGCGTCCAGCTTCGCCGCCTGCTCACGCAGCTCGGTGATCCGCTCCCGGACGTCCTTCAGCTCCACCCGCATCCGTTTGCGGGACGACTCCAGTTCGGCAAGCCGGGAAGCGATCTCCTTGGCCTCGCCGCCGACCGCGCCGGTCAGCTCGGTCAACGTGCCCGCCTGGGCCGCGTACTCCGCGCACTTCTGGTCAGCCTCGGTCTCGGCGGACGTCCGGTCGGCGACCGCCGCGTGGTACCGGTGGTTCGCGTCGACCAGGTCTTCAACCGTGCCACGGCACCGCTGCCGCAACGCCTCAGCGAGACGTTCCGCCGCGCCCTGGGCTTCCGCGGCCGACTGCTGCGCCTGACGCAGGTCGTCCGATCGCGGAGACAAACCCGCGTCGCCTGCCTGCCGCAACAGGTCCGCTGTGGTCGCCTGCCAACGAGTCTGCATCTGGTCGTGCTCTTCACGCAGCTGCTGCGCGTGCTTGTTGGCGCGCTCGGTCGCCTCCTGCTCGGACCGCATCCGGGTGTGTTTGGCGATCAGCTCCTCGTCGCCGGGGAACTTCTCCAGATGACGTTCCCACTCCGCCACGATGTCGTTGGCGGAGCGCTGTTCCTGTTCGGTCGACGCCAGCTCATGGCGCAGCGCCGCCAGTTCGTCCTCCAGTTCGACGATCCGCCGCTGCCGCGCTGCCGCCCGTGCGCCCGCACCGACGTACTCCGCCGCTGGTTTCGACCACACGCCGTGCAACGCGCCCGCGCGCCAGTGCCCGTCGACCGACAACGTCATGTTCCCGTCGGACGCCCCCAGGCCGATGCTCCGCAGCAGCTCATCAACCCGGGCCGTGGGCACCGGACTGTCCGGAACCGCTGAGGCCACAAGGACATCCGACAGTGCCGGCCCGTCTAGCGGCGTGCCGGGACTGGCCAGGACGTCGGCGAGATCGGGCACCGAACCCTCAGGCGTGACCCGCGCGGTCAACAACCGGCTGGCTTCGAGGGCCGATTCGAGCCCGGCCCGGTCCGCGTCCGACAGGTTCGGCCGGAAGTCCACCAGCCGGTAGAACGCGGCTCCCGTGGCCGAGTCACGGGGCTCGGGCTCCTTGCCGGCGCGCAAGGCGGTCAGCTCGCTGTCTCGTTCGGCGATGGCCGAAAGGGTGTCGGTCCGCCGCTGGGACACGGCATGCGCGGTCTCCCGGGCCGTCTGGACCAGGGGAGCCGTCCACTGCCGGGCCGCGGTCGTCAACGCCCGCGCCTCGCCCGGGTTCGCGCACAAGTCCTCAATGGACGGTAGGCGCAGCTCGTGGTCCGGGTGGGCCGCGCGCAACGGGCCGGCCTTGCGCCACGTGGTGACCTGCTCCAGCCAGACGTCCGCCTCGGTCACCAGCTCCTGGTTCGCCTGGTTGCGCCGCCCGGCCGCCTCGGTCGCCTCCAACTGGGCACTGCGCGCCGACGACCGGAGCGTCTCCACGCGCTGTTCCTGTTTCTCCTGCTCAACGGCCTGCTGATGCAACGCCGAAGTCAACGCGCTGCGCTGCCTGGCCTCCTTCGCCGCGCGCCCGGCCCGGTCTGCGGCCTCGGTCAACGTCTGCAGCAGTTCGTCGACGGCGACCGGCGGCGGGACCTTCCGCTCGATCGGCAACGGCTCGGCCTCGGGATCCGGTTTGGCCCTGACCCGTTCGGTGACCGTCTCGCCGTCGCTCTCCGCCCAACGCGGCAGGGTCGGGGACAGCGAGTCGTCGAGTCCGGCGGCTCGCAACGCCATCCGGAGCGTCTCACCGAACTCGCCGGCCGAGTCCAGATCCTGCGCGAGGCGGCGCAGCAACCGGACCACACCGTCGACAGAGGCGTCCTCGGCCACGCGCTGTTTGTTGGCCACATCCAACGCCGCCGACGCGGCCGATCGGGACGCGGCCACCAGTTTCTCGCGGCTCTGCAGGTCCTGCAGGTCCCGGAAGGCGGGCAGCTCCTTGAGCGCGCCGATCGTGTCCTCGGCCTGCTGCTCGCCGCCTTCCAACTCCGCCTCGGCCCGTTCCGCCTCGGTCCGGTCGGTCCGGGCGCGGTCCAGGTCCGCGGTCAGCTTCTTGGTCTGCGCGCCGAGTTTCCGGACACTGTCCTCGCCGGCCTTCAGCCGTTCGGCCGAGGACCGGAGGCCGGCCAGCGCGTAGTCCGAGTACGTCCGCAGGAACGTCCGCAACGCCTTGTCGGCCGTGCCGAGCCGGGTGATGTTCTCGCGGATCGACTCCAGGTCGTCGAACGACGTCGCCAACTGCTCGACCATGGCCGCGTCCAACGGCGGCAACGCGTCCGAGAGGATCTGCTCCAGCTGTCCCTCAAGGACCTTCAGGCCGACGTCCGGGTTGCGCAGCGTCCGCTGCAGGTGCAACAGGTCGCCGTACCGGCCGGCCGGCACGCCGTACACGGTCTCCGCGATCTTGGCGCGGAAAGCCTGTTCCTCCAACACACAGTCCGCACCCAGCACCTCACGCAGCTGCGCCGAGCCGAGCGGCACCCGGTCCGGGCCGACCAGCTGGAAGTCGACCCCCACCCGGGCCGGCGTGATGAACCGCCACGAGTCGGAGATCTGTTGGGACGTCTTGGAAGCCTTCACGCCGAGCCCGCACGTCAAGATGTGCGCGTCGCGCCGCAGCTCGATCCAGGCGTAGCCGATCCGGTTCGGGCCGCCGTCGTAGTCGTCCAGCATCAGCCGGCGGATCGACACCGTGTCGAACCCCTTGGAGCCGAGTTGCCGCAGATCCCCGTCCAGACACAGCGGCAGCAGCAGTTCGAGCGTGCGGGACTTGCCGGAACCGTTGGTGCCCTGGAAGATCGCCCGCCCGCCGGAGAAGTCGAAGGTCTGCTCGGCGTACTGCCAGACGTTGACGATCCCGCCCCGGTGCAACCGCCAGCGTTCCGTCATGCGCCCTCCTCGTCGAACAGTGACCACCCCGGGACCTCGGGCTCCGGTGGCGCCTCGGGGACCTCGCGCTCCGGATCGCCGTCCGGCACCGGCCACCACCGGGCCGCGGCCGGGGACAGCCACCAGCGTTCACCGGCCGGCACCGCCAGTCCCATCTGGACGAACAGGGCCAGCACCTCCGCGACGATCCCGTCGGTGTCTTCGCCGGCCTGCCGGGACCACGCCGCCGGGTAGTCGGCCACCAGCCGCTCGCAGACTCGACGGACCGCGTCGGCAGTCACCGGCCTGCGCCCGGCACCGTCCACTTCGGACTCTGGGTCGTCGGTGTCCGTGGTGTCCTCGGTGAGGAGGTCCGGCAGGGCGAGCAATCCGATCCGTGCGACTGTACTGGTACCCGGGAACATCACGTCGGACAGGTACTCCTCCGGGTCGGCCGCGAGAATGCCCTCCAGCCTGGTCTCGGTGAACAGGCCGAAACACCGTTCGAGCAGGTACGACTCGCGCCTCTGGTTGCGCAGCAGCCACTCCCGCTCGTCGTCGGCGAGCTCCGCGTACAGCACGACCGGGCTCTCCACGAGCCTGCGCCGGACCAGGAAGTCCACCCGACGGGGCGCGGTCCGCGCGGCCAGCGTGACCAGCGCCGACGCGTCCTCGGCGTCCGCGACCGGGCCGGCGAGCAACTGGCCGAGCAGGTCCGTTTCGACTGTGATCAACGCCTCTGCCGGCGCGTCCTGCGAGGCCGACGACACCGTGCCCTCGGTCTCGGTCAGCACGCCCAGGGACACCAGATGCCGCAGCGCGGCCGTGAGCGCGCGCCGGTCCGCGATCGTGTCCACGACCTCGATCCCGGCCTCCACAGCCGCCGACCGGACGTCCGACACCAGCCGCGACAACAGCACCTGACGGCCGATCCCGGTCAGCGCGGCCATGGTCAACGCCAGATACGCGTAACCACGCGGGGAGAGCTCGGGAACGCCACGCGTCGCGTCCTCGCCTGGCCCGGCCTTGTAGAGCCGCGCGAACTTCCGCTCCACCACCAACCGGTAACCCAGCAACGCGGTGAACATCTCACCGAGCACGACCCGATGCCGGTAGATCAACGGAAGCAGTTCGCCGTCCGGCCCGCCGAGCCGCAACAACGGCCGGCGCAGCAGCGTTCTGGCGCACCGCACCACGTTCGCCGCGTCGATGTCCGCGAGCCCGTCCAGCGGGTCCGCCATGCTCAGCCTCATGTGCCACCGCCGCTGAGCACGAGCGTGGAATCCCGCAGTGTCAACGTGCCGCCAGTGGACCGCACGCGGGTGGTGACGCCTTCCGCGTACTCCACCCGCACGACCAGCCCACGCACCTGGTCCTCCGCCGAGCCCGCGTCCTTCGTGCTCTCCCGTTGGGCCATGGCCAACGTCAACAGCTCGCACAACACCCCGAGCGCGCCCGGGGACAGCGTCGCCTGATCCAGGTTCGGCGCGGCCGCGGCGAGTTCGGCGACGTCCGCGGCCCGCAGCTCGTCCGCCTGCCGGGCCTCGGCCAGCAGCGACTGCTCGGTGATCGGGTCGTCCATGATCCGGGAGGTACGCCCACGCGCGCCTCGGTCGCTTCGGCTGCGGACGCTGACCGTCACGTCGCACACAGGGCCTTCGCTCCACGGCGTGCGTTCGTCGTCCGAATCGTGCTCGGGCGCGGGCAGGAGGTGCCGCGCCGAGTACAACCCGAAGGCTGCCGCGTACATCCGCGCGCCGTCCTGCGATGTGCCGTCGTCGAACCACTTCGCCAGTTTCAACAGCTCGGCCCGCCGGCCCGGGAGCAGGCCGCCGCCCGCGGTCGCCCGCTTCACGCTGGCCAGCAACGACCCGATCGCCCGCGCTGTGGCCTCACGCAACACCGTGACCTGCGACGGTCGGCCGGGCCGGTCGACGAACCAGTCGGTCAGCTCCTGCCAGTCCGCGGCCGAGCGGCCCCGGGCCCGTTCCACCTCGGCACCCAGGTCCGGATCGCCGAGCAGGCGCAGCAACTCCGGCCTTGCGGCGGCGAACCGGCCGGTCAGGTGCTCGGCGATGGCCGGCGTCTGGCGCAGCACGTCCTCCACCACCTTCTGGATGTACTCCACCAGCAGGTTGCGGAACCCGGAGATCTCGTCGGCGCCCAGGTGATGCCTGGTCACCACCTGGCCGAGGTACGCGTAGAAGTCCCGCACTGTCGCGGCCAGCTCGGCATGCTGCAGGAACAACGTCGTGACCTGCTCGGCGAGCAGCTCGCGGGCCCGCGCGGACGCCGTCGAGTCCGGGTCCCGCTGCTCCTGCTGCACCGCGGTCGCCAGGGACTTGCCCAGCTGGTTCAGGCCGCGCTCGATGGCCGGCAGCAGCTCGCGGGAGACCTCACGGGCCCCCTCCGGGACGCGCAGCAGCTCGTCCACGTCCCGCTGCACCCGGACGGCCAGCTTGCTGATCTGGTAGCGGACGCTGCCGTGCTGGAACTCCGCGATGCTGGCGGCGACCACCTCACGCCGGCCCTGCACCAGGTTGCCCCACTCGACCAGCTGGCGGAGCCGGGTGATCACGTTCTCGATCCGGGACTCGCCGCGGTCCACCCGGCCGTCCCGCTCGGCCGACGCGAGCGCCGCGGCCACGTCACCGGCCGACAGGTCGGCCAGCAGGGTCGCGGTGAACAGCCGCATGATGGCCAGGTACGTCCGCATGTGCTCCCTGGCCTGCAGGTACGCGTACAGCCCGAGCCGGTCGGTCGGCGCGCGGGTCTCGTCAGGGGTCACGGGACGCACCCTAGCCGCCGGGTCCGACATCGGCGGCGCTACGGTTCGGTGGGAGCGCTGGTCGCTGGGAGGCGTCGTTGACGGCGGGACGTTCGCTTGGGTTGCTGTTGGGCATTGTCGCCGACGGGGTCTTCGGTGATCCGAAGAAAGGCCACCCGGTCGCGCTGTTCGGCGCCGCCGCGGCGCGGCTGGAGCGGATGGCGTACCGCGACCACAAGATCCCCGGGGCGGTCTACACAGGTGCGCTGGTCGGCTCGGTCGTGGCCCTCGGGGCGGTCGCCGAATGGGCCGGCCGCCGCCGTCCGGCCGTGCGGGTGGTGGCCACGGCCGCGGCCACGTGGATCGCGTTGGGCGGGAAGTCCCTGGCCAACGAGGGCACATTGATGGGTCGTTCGCTGAACGACGGCGACGTGGCGGCGGCGCGCAAGCGTTTGCCCAGCCTGTGCGGCCGGGATCCGCAGGCGCTGGACACGACCGCGTTGGCCCGCGCGACCGTCGAGTCCGTGGCCGAGAACACGTCCGACGCCGTGGTCGCGCCCCTGTTCTGGGGTGCGCTGTTCGGCGTGCCCGGACTGCTCGGCTACCGGGCCGTGAACACCCTGGACGCCATGGTCGGCCACCGGTCGCCGCGCTACCTGCGCTTCGGGTGGGCGTCGGCGCGCCTGGACGACGTGGTCAACCTGGTCCCGGCCCGTGCGGCGGCGGCGCTGACCGTGGCCGGTGCGCCGGTCGTGGGCGGCTCGGCGCTGGGCGCGTGGCAGGCCTGGCAACGGGACGCGGCCGCCCATCCCAGCCCCAACGCCGGCCGGGTGGAGGCGGCGTTCGCGGGCGCACTGGAGATTCGCCTGGGTGGCCGAACCGTGTACGCCCATGGTGTGGAGGAGCGGCCGGTGTTGGGCACTGGCCGTAGCCCGGACGCGGGTCATGTCACTCGCGCGGTTGAACTTTCCCGGGTGGTCGGCGCGCTGGCCGGGGTGGGCGCGGCCTTCGTCGCGTTGATCACTCGACGCTGAGGGCTCCGCGCAGTGTGTTCAGGGCGGCGTGGGCGACCGAATGGTCACCCGTGACGGCCCGGATGGCTGAGATGTCCATCGGGTGCCCGGACATGAACCGGTAGAGGTCGCCGGCTGGCATGGTGATCGACGCGTGCGCGTCCGTCGGTCTGGTGTGGACGACCAATGTGGACCGGCTGGCGGTCAGGGCGAAGACCTCGCCGTCGATGAGCAGTTCGCAGACGTGGCCGTCGGGGATGGCCGTCGGCCGGCCGGCGGCGCTCAGCAGCACCCAGGCGGGCCGCACCTCGTCGGTTTCGAGCGTTGGCGAACCGTACTCGACTCCCCATCTGCGTAGCTTGGCCATGGCTGGGCGCAGAGCGAGACCGGCCCTGGTCAACTCGTACACGGTGGCGACGCCCGGCGGTGGCAGCGTGGTCTTGCTGATCACGCCGGCTTCCTGCAGGTCCCGCAGCCGGCCGGCGAGCAGGTTCGTGGGGATGCCCGGCAGCCCGGCCAGCAGGTCGCTGTAGCGCCGCGGCCCGACTGCCAGCTCGCGGACGATCAGCATGCTCCAGCGTTCGCCGACCACATCCAGCGCCCTGGCCAGCGGGCAAACCTGTCCGTACCTCTTCACTTGACGAAGTGTACCAGCTGATGCATAAAATCAAGCCTCCACTTCATTTTATCAAGGAGGCTGGTCATGGCTGGAATCGTGCTGGTGACGGGCGCGGCAGGTGGGGCGCAGGGCGCGACCGGGCGGCTCGTCACCGAGCTGCTGCTGGCCCGCGGCGTCACCGTCCGCGCGTTCGTGCGCAAGCTGGACGAACGAGCCGAGCGGCTGCGCGCGCTCGGCGCCGAGCTGGCCGTCGGCGACCTGCGGGAGATCGCGGACGTCCAGCAGGCGCTGACCGACGTCGACCAGGTGTTCTTCACGTATCCCGTGGTGGACGGCCTGTTGGACGCCACCGCGGTGATGGCCGCGGCCGCGCACCTGGCCGGCGTGCGGCGGTTGGTGGAGGTGTCCCAGCTGTCGCCGAGGATCGAAGCGATCAGCCCGCGCACCCGGCAGCACTGGGTGTCCGAGCGGGTCTTCGACCACGCCGACGTGGGCGCGATCCACCTGCGCGCCACCGTCTTCTACGAGAACCTCCGTGCCCTCGCCCTGGTCGGCGCCCCCAACGGTGAGCTCGCGGTCCCGCTGGGGCCCGCTGACAACAAGCTCCCGTTGATAGCGGGCCCGGACGTGGCCCGGGTCGCCGCCGCTCTGCTGGCCGAGCCACACAAACCGGCGGAGCCGTACTACCGCCTGATCGGCGCGGTGATGAGGATCGACGAGATCGTCGCCGAGTTCGCCAAGGCCCTCAACACGCCACTGGCCTACGTCGACATCGACAACCAGGAATGGGCCGACCAAACCCGTGCCCGTGGCGCCGAGGAACACACTGTGCAGCACCTGTCCAAGCTGTGGCAGATCTTCAGCAACCCCGCCTACCAGCGGACGACCTTCGCCGTGACCCCGGCCATCGAAGAGATCACCGGTGCCGAACCGGAAGGTCTCGGCGAGTTCCTCGCCAAGAACCTAGGTTGACATGGCGGCGCGTTCGGCGGCCTCTTCCTCGGCGACCATCTCGGCCACCGACCGGCGCCGCGGCCGCTGGCCCGTCAACGCGCCACCCGGCCGCAGTTCGCGCCACGTGAAGTAGATCCAACCGAGGACGGCCATGCCGCCGAACGCGATCCACTGCAGCGCGTACGACAGGAACGGCCCGGAGTCCAGTTCCGGCAACGGAAGCGCCCCGAGCGCACCCGGCGTCTTGTCCTCCAGTTGCAGGTAACCGGGCTGGATCGGCAATCCCGTGGCCTGCGCCACCACGCGGGAGTCCACCGCCCACGCCTGGCGCTTGCCCTGCGTGGAGTCGTCGGTGAAGGCGCTCCTGTTCTTCGGGTCGGTCTCGTCGGCACGCACCCGCCCGGTCACCGTCACCTGGCCGGCCGGCGGCGCCGGGTACGCCGGCACCCGGGACTGCTCGGGTCGCAGGAAGCCACGGTCGATCATGACGATCTGGCCGTTGGCCTGCCGGAACGGGACCATCACCTCGTACGCCGGCTCGCCCTGGACGGTCCGCAGCCGGGCGACGATCTCGTCCTTGCCCAGGAACTCGCCGGTGACGGTGGCCAGCCGCCACTCCGGCATCCCCGCGCGCAGCGGCTCGGCGGGCGCCTTCTTGGCCGCGGTGATCTGGTCGTTCGTGGTCTCCCGCTCGGTGTTCCGGCCGAACTGCCAGGGCGAGAGCAGCGTGAAGCAGGCGACCGCGAACGCGATCACCACCAACGACAGGCTCAGGTACCCGGGCCGGAGCAGGTTCCGCACGCCTCCACGGTAACCACCGGCCTAGGCCGCGCGCAGCCAGGCCCGTGCCGCGGACATCGCCTGGGTCGCGTAGCCGCCGCCGAAGAGGACGGTATGCACCAGCAGCGGGAAGAGTTGGTGCAGGGCGACTCGTTGCCGCCAGCCGTCGGCCAGCGGGTACACCTCGTGGTACGCGCCGAGCACCCGGTCAAGCAACGGGCACCCGAAGAGTTGCAGCATGGCCAGGTCGGTCTCGCGGTGGCCGCCGTGGGCGGCGGGGTCGATCAGCCAGGCGCGGCCGTCCGTGGCCCAGTGCACGTTCCCGGACCACAGGTCGCCGTGCAGCCGGGCCGGGGGTTCGACGGGAACGTCGGTGAGGGTCGCGCACACCGCGTCGAACGTCTCCGCAGGCAGCCCGGCCTGCCGTACGTACGGCTCGATCCGTTGGGTGGCATAGAACTCAGCCCATGTGCTGGCCGGGATGTCAGTCATCGGTGCCATGCTGATCCAGGCGTCGGCCGGACCGTCCGGCGGCGGCGAACCGAACGCGGGCGCCCCCGCGCGGTGCATCGCCGCCAGGCCGCGGCCGAGCGCCTCGGCGTCGCGCGGCTGGCCCGGTTCGACCTGTTCGATCACCAACCACTCGTCGTCGTGCGCGCGAACAGCCGGGGTGAGCACGGCCTCGCCGATCCACTCCAGGGACTTCGCCTCGGCCAGGACCGCGGTCGGGTGCGTGTGCCGTTTGGCGACGACCAGGTCGCCGTCTTCGAGTTCCACCTCGTAGACGTCACCGCCGAGCCGGTGCGCCCCGATGGCCGGGACCCCGGTGAGCTCGGTGACGGCCGCCAGCGGCGTCACAGGTTCTCTCGTACCCACTGGATCAGGCCGGGAGTGGCCGCTTCGATCATCCGGAGCACGACTTCGAAGTCGTCGACGCCGTCGTAGTACGGGTCGGGCACGTTCAGGTCGGTGCCCGCGTCCGGGTCGAACGACCGGAACATCCGGACCTTGTCCGGGTCGGTCATCCCGCGCAACGCCCGGTAGTGCCCGGTGTCCATGGCCAGCAGCAGGTCGGCGGCCAGGTGCTCGGGCCCGACCTGGGCGGCCATGTGCTCGGCCGGGTAGCCGTGGTCGAGCAGGACCTTCTGGGCCCGCGAGTCGGCCGGTTCGCCCACGTGCCAGGCGCCGGTGCCGGCACTCGTCACTTCGACGTCGTCCAGGCCCGCGCGACGCAGGTGTTCGCCGACCACCAGGGCGGCGATCGGGGACCGGCAGATGTTTCCGGTGCAGATGAATGCCAGGCGCACGAATGACCACCCTACCCATGCGCCTAAGCTCTCCCCGATGACCAGCGAAGACCTGAGGCACCACGGCGACAGGGACACCGCGCCGGGCATGCTGGACTTCGCGGTCAACGTCTGGCTGCCGGCGCCGCCGCGTTGGCTGCGGGACCGGCTGGCGGCGGCCATCGACCGGCTCGCCACGTATCCGTCCGACGTGGACGACCTGGCCGCCCGGGAAGCCGTCGCGGCACGTCACGGCCGTGGACCGGACGAGGTGCTGGTGCTCAACGGCTCGGCTGAGGGGTTCGCGCTGCTGCCGAACCTGCGGCCCCGGCTGGCCGCGATCGTGCATCCGCAGTTCACCGAGCCCGAGGTCGCGCTACGGACCGCGGGTGTCCCCGTGCGGCGGGTGATGCTGTCCGGGGACTACGTCCTGCGGCCCGAGCTGGTGCCCGACGAGGCCGACATGGTGGTGATCGGCAACCCGACCAACCCGACATCGGTCACGCATCCGGCCGCGCTGATCCGGCGGCTGGCCCGGCCGGGCCGGATCGTCGTGGTCGACGAGGCGTTCATGGATGCGATCCCGGGCGAGCCCGAATCGCTGTCCGGCGACCCGCGGGTCCTGGTGTTCCGCAGTCTCACCAAGACGTGGGCGCTGGCCGGGCTGCGCGCGGGTTACGCTCTGGGTGCGCCGGAGGTGCTCGCCCGGCTGGCCGTCGACCGTCCACAGTGGCCTGTGGGGTCGCTCGTGCTGGAGGCCGTGTCGGTGTGCTGCTCGCCGGGCGCGGTCGCGGAGTCCACCGAGATGGCCCGAAAAGCCTTGGCGGACAAGGACGACTTCGTGACAGCGTTGACCGCCGCCGGCATCGAGATCGTGGTCGGACCGACCGCGCCCTTCGTGCTCGTCCGCGTCCCGGACGGCCGCCGGCTGCGGGAAGCGTTACGGGACAGGAAGATCGCGGTCCGGCGGGGCGAGACGTTCCCCGGGTTGACGGTCGACCACATCAGGCTCGCGGTTCGGCCGCAGGCGGAGACCACACGACTGCTGGAGGCATGGCGTGACTACGGTCGGTGAAGTCGTGGCGGCGCTGGAGGCCGCGTACCCGCCGGACCTCGCCGAACCGTGGGACGCGGTCGGCCTGGTCTGCGGCGATCCCGCGGAGCCCGCCGGCCGGGTTCTGGTCTGCGTCGACCCGGTGGACTCCACAGTGGACGAAGCGGTCGAACTGGGCGCCGGAATGCTCGTCGCCCACCATCCGTTGCTGCTGAAGGGTGTCCACGGCGTCCCGGCGAGTACCCCCAAGGGTAGCCTGGTGCACCGGCTGATCAGGGCGAACGTGGCCTTGTACTGCGCGCACACGAGCGCTGACTCCGCGTCGCCTGGCGTGTCCGACGCGTTGGCGCAGACGATCGGACTGACCGTGCGGGGACCGCTCAGCGGTGACGGCCCGACCGGTCTCGGCCGGGTGGGTGACCTGCCGCGACCGGTGCCGTTCAACGAGTTCGTCCGGCTGGTCGCCGCCAAGCTGCCGCGCACTGTGACTGGTGTCCGCGGCGCCGGCGACCCAGATCGTCTCATTAGGACGGTCGCGGTCTGTGGTGGCGCCGGTGACTCGCTGCTTGCCGACGCCACCCGAGCCGGTGTGGACGCGTACGTCACGGCCGATCTCCGCCACCATGTCGCCGGCGAGCACCTCGACTCGACGAGCGACGCACCCGCCCTGGTCGACGTCGCGCACTGGGCCAGCGAGTGGCCGTGGTGCGACCAGGCGGCGGGCGTCCTGCGCGCCGCCTTCGGGGGTAACGTCGACATTCACGTCTCCACCCGCCGTACCGACCCTTGGACCCTCCGGGAGGACAGTCTTGAAAGCTGACCCAGCAGTACAGCGCCAGCTCCTGGACCTGGCCGAGGCCGACGGCGAGCTGGCGCGGATCGAGCACCGCCGCCGCACGCTGCCGGAGATCGCCGAGATCGTGGCGGCGGAGAAGGCCGTGCAGGGGCGCAGGGACGCGCAGGTCGCTGTCCGCACCCAGGTCGACGACCTGGACCGCGAGGTCAAGCGGCAGGAGAAGGAGATCGACGCGGTCCGGTCGCGCTCCGACCGGGACAACAAGCTGCTCCAGTCGGGCACGGTCGCGGCCAAGCAGATGACCGACCTCGAACACGAGATCGCCACCCTGCGGCGCCGGCAGGGCGCCCTTGAGGACGACCTGCTGGAGCTGATGGAACGCCGTGAGGCGCTGGAGATGGACGTCCAGCACACCGAGGTCGAACTGGCCAAGGCCGAGGCCGCCGTGACGGACGCGTCGTCGCGTCGGGACGAGGTTTTCGCCGACCTTGAGACCCAGGAGGCCCGCTCGTCCGCGCACCGCGAGGGCCTGCTGCCGAAGTTCTCCGCGGAACTGCTGGCCCTGTACAACCGGGTTCGTGAACAGAAGGGCACGGGCGCCGCGCTGTTGCGGTCGCGCCGGTGTGGGGCGTGTCGGTTGGAGCTGGACCGGTCGGTGATCGCGCAGATCAAGGCGGCGCCGCCGGACGAGGTCGTCCGGTGTGAGGAATGCGGCGCGATTCTGGTTCGTACTCCGGAGTCCGGTCTGTGAGAACAAGGATCGAAGCCGACGGCGGTTCCCGGGGCAATCCGGGGCCTGCCGGCTACGGCGCGGTCGTGTTCGACGACGAAAGCTCAGTGCTCGCCGAACGTTCCGCGAGTATCGGGGTAGCCACCAACAACGTGGCCGAGTACCAGGGCCTGATCGCCGGGCTGACGGCGGCGCTGGATCTGGGCGCGACCGAGGCCGAGGTCCGGATGGACTCCAAGCTCGTGGTGGAGCAGATGTCCGGTCGCTGGCAGGTCAAGCACCCGTCGATGCAGTCGCTCGCCCGCGAGGCCCGCGAACTGGTCGGCAAGTTCGACCGGGTCACGTTCGAGTGGATCCCGCGTGAGCTGAACAAGCACGCCGACCGGCTGGCCAACGAGGCCATGGACGCGGCCGAAGACCGGCCGACGCCGACCCGCTGGACCGGCGCCAAGGGCAAGCCGACCCGGATGTTGTTGCTGCGGCACGGACAGACGGCGATGTCGGTGGAACGCCGCTACTCCGGCCGCGGCGAACCGCCGCTGACCCCGTTGGGGGAACACCAGGCCCGTGCCGCCGCCGCCCGACTGTCCGCAATGGACAGTGTGGACGGTTCGACGCCGATCGTCTCGTCACCCTTGGGGCGCACCCGGCAGACCGCCCAGGCTGTCGCGGACGCGACCGGCGGCCAGGTGACGATGCACGACGGGCTGATCGAGACCGACTTCGGCCGGTGGGAAGGCCTGACCTTCGCCGAAGCCGCCGAACGCGACCCGGACCTCCATCGCCGCTGGCTGACCAACGCCTCGGTGCCCGCCCCGGGCGGTGAGAGCTTCGACACGGTGTTCAACCGGGTACGGACCACCATGGACGACCTGATCGCGACCCACGGCGGCCGGACGATCGTCCTGGTCAGCCACGTCACGCCGATCAAGTCGCTGCTGCGGTTCGCCCTGGACACCGGCCCGTCGCTGCTCTACCGGCTGCACCTCGACCTGGCCTCACTGTCCATTGTGGAGTTCTACCCGGACGGGAACGCCTCAGTCCGGTTGGTCAACGACATCTCCCATCATCATCCGGACGAACGCGGCGAGTGAGTCCTCGAACGGCGCCGCGTCCGCGTACCACCTGGTTTCGTGCTCCAGCACGACCGGTCCGGTGAAGTCCTGGGCGGCGGCCAGGGTTTCGGCGATCGGCACGGTGCCGGTCCCTGGGACGAGCGGACGCCTGTCCTGGGCTGAGGCGGCGTCCTTGATCTGCAGTTCGCCCAGCCACGGCCGCAGTGCCTCGGCCGCCTCGGCCGGGGACTCACCGGCCCGCCAGGTGTGCATGCAGTCCCAGACCGCGCCGACCCCGGAGACTCCGGACCTCTGCAGGACGGCGGCGATCTCCTTGCCACGCAACAGAAGGTCGTGCGTCTCCACCAGGAGCGTGACCCCGCCCGCGATCTGGGCGGCCGCGGCCAGGCGCTCGGCCGCGAGGTCCACCGACGTCTCCGGCGACCTGCCGGGGAAGACGCGGATCGCGGCCACACCCAGGTCGTGCGCCAACTCGACGTGCGCCGCCAGCTTGTCGACCGGGTCGTCGCACAGCCGGTAGTAGGAGGCCAGCGAGTTGATCACCAGTCCGGCGAGGTCCCGCCGGGCCCGTTCGCGGTCGTCACCGGACATGCCGACGTGCACGGGTTCGTCGTCGGCGCACCGCAGTTCGACGCACGCGATCCCGTACGCGCGGGCGAGTTCGGCGACCTCGGCCAGCGGCCGGCCGGGACAGCCAAGCGTGGAGAAGCCAAGCATGGCCGCATTCTAGGAGCTCAGGTACCGCTGCAGGGTCGGCCCGACGTAACGGACCGCCTCGTCGGTGGGCAGGTCGACGAGCGGCGGGAACTTCAGGACGTACCGGCACAGCGCGAACCCGAGCACCTGGGACGCGAGCAACCCGGCGCGGCGGGGGACCGCCGCCGGGTCGTCCGCGATCCTCAGCAGCGCCGGCCCGACCTGGGCGGCGAAGATCGTCCGCATCCGTTCCGCGGCCGTCTGGTTGGTGACCGCGGCCCGCAGCAACGCCATCAATGTCTCGTCGGCTTCCCAGCGGTCGAGGATGTGTCGCATCAGGACCGCGCCGCGTTCGGACTCGGGCACCTCGGTCAGGTCGGGCAGGCGCAGGTCGAACTCGGCCGCGGCGGCGAACAGCTTCTCCTTGTTGCCGTAGTAGCGCATGACCATCGCCGGGTCGATGCCGGCCTGCTTGGCGATCGACCGGATGGTGGCGCGCTCGTACCCCTCCGAGGCGAACTGGTCGCGGGCGGCGGTCAGGATCGCGGCCCGGGTGGCCTCGGAGTTCCGCATGTCAACAACTGTAGGCCAACAACTGTTGACAAGCTACCCCGGCAGGGGTCAACATGTGTTGGCCAACAGGTGTTGACTTAGGAGGAAGCCATGACGGACGTGCTGGTCGTCGGTGCCGGACCGACGGGTCTGTTGCTCGCCGGAGACCTCGCCGAAGCGGGTCTCTCCGTGACTGTGCTGGAGCGCCGTCCGCACGCGGAGGCGAACACCACGCGAGCCTTCGCGGTGCACGCGCGGACCCTGGAGGAGCTCGACATCCGCGGCGTGGCGGACCAGGTGATCGCGACCGGTGAACCGCTGCGCGCGCTACGGCTGTTCGGCAAGGTGGCCGTGGACCTGTCGTCGCTGGCGACCAGGTTCAACTACGTGCTGATCACGCCGCAGTACAACGTCGAGTCGGTGCTGCTGGAGCGGGCCGAGCGGCTGGGGGCGCGGATCGAACGCGACGCCGAGGTCGTCGGACTGAGCCAGGACGCCGAGACGGTCACCGCCCGGCTCGCGGACGGCACGACCCACGAAGCCAAGTACCTGGTCGGCGCGGACGGCGTGGGCAGCAGGGTCCGCCAGTTGCTCGGCGTGCCGTTCCCGGGCAAGTCGGTGCTGAAGTCGATCATGCTCGCGGACGTGCGGGTCACCGAGGAGCCCGATTCGGCCGTGACGGTGAACGCGACGGGCCCGGGATTCGCGTTCGTCTCGCCCTTCGGCGACGGCTGGTACCGCGTGTTCGCGTGGAACCGCAACAGCGAGGTGTCGGACAGCGCGCCGGTGGACCTGGACGAGATCCGCGCGGTCACGCGAAGCGTGCTAGGCACGGACTTCGGCATGCACGACCCGCGCTGGGTCTCCCGGTTCCACAGCGACGAACGCCAGGTGCCGAGCTACCGGTTCGGCCGGGTGTTCCTCGCGGGCGACGCCGCGCACTGCCACTCGCCCGCGGGCGGCATGGGCATGAACACCGGCATGCAGGACGCTGCCAACCTGGGCTGGAAGCTCGCCGCCGTCCTGCGCGGCCAGGCCACCGACCGGCTGCTGGACACGTACCAGACGGAACGGCACCCGGTGGGCAAGATGGTGCTGAACGTCAGCGGCAGGATCATCCGTGCGGCGATGCTCAGGTCGCCGGCGACCCGTCTGGTGCGCAACACCCTGGTCGGCTTCGCCCTGCGCCGCACCAGGATCGCCACCCGCGCCGCGGGGATGATCTCCGGTGTCGCGATCGACTACGGCACCGCGACCCGCGTCCCGGACATGCCCGTGGCGGCCGGCCGGCTCTACGAAACCTTGCGGGGCGGGCACTTCGTGCTCGTCGCCAACGACCCGCCCGCGAACGTCCCGGACCACGTGCGGGTGGTACGGCCGGTGACCCCGGTCGCCGAGCCCATCCTGGTCCGTCCGGACGGCTACCGGGCCCCGCTCACCTGGCTATGAAGCGGTTGCCAGGCCTGGATGTTCGGTCAGCGCCTGGCTGAACCGGCGAACCGCGCCGGCCAGGTCCCGGGCGGTCTGGTCGGCCAGCGTCTCGCCGATCTGCTCGTCCAGGACGAAGTGGCCGGGCACCACGTCGACGGCGCCCCGCGCGGCCAGCAGCGGCCGCAGCGCGTACTCGATCGCCACCAGGTGGCCCTGCGAGCCGCCGCTCGCGAGGGGGAACAGCACCTTGCCGGTCAGGGCCGCCTTGCCCAGCAGGTTCAGGAACGACTGCACGAGCCCGCTGTAGGCGGCCCGGTAGACCGGGCTGGCCACCACGATCCCGTCCGCCCGGTCCACCAGTTCCATGGCGTGCCGGATGGTGCCGTCCAGCAGGTCCCCGCTCAGCAGGGAGACCGTCGGCAGGTCACGCACTGTCAACGTGTGGACCTCGTGTCCGACCAGCAGGTCGGTGACGTGTCTGAGCAGCACTCCGGTCGGTGCGGTCGGTGCCGGACTGCCTGACACGATCAGGATCGTGGCCACGGGTCGAGTAGAGCAGCGGTGCCGACGGGCGGGCAAACGGTTCCACGCCGTGAGATACCCTGTGGGCGCGGACGAGTCGGCAGGGCGACCGCGGCGCCCCGACCGGGGTGTCGAGGAAAGTCCGGACTCCACAGGGCAGGGTGGTTGCCAACGGCAACCCGAGGTGACTCGCGGGACAGTGCCACAGAGAACAGACCGCCTCGGCCCAGTGCCGAGGTAAGGGTGAAACGGCGGTGTAAGAGACCACCAGCACCCCGGGTGACCGGGGTGGCTCGGTAAACCCCACCCGGAGCAAGGCCAAAAGGGCACCCACGGGTGCCTGCGCAGGCGTTCGAGGGCGGCCCGCCCGAGCCTGCGGGTAGGCCGCACGAGCCCGTCGGCGACGGCGGGCCCAGATGGATGGTCGCCACCCGGGCCTCGGCCCGGGGACAGAATCCGGCTTACACGCCGGCTCGTCCGCCCACCGGCTCAGTCGCAGCAGGCTCAGGCACCGCGTCCTGGGCCGCGAGCACCTCGTCGCCGTGGTCGTGCGCCCACTCGCCGAACGCCCCGATCGGTCCGAGCAGGCTGCGGCCCAACTCGGTGAGCGCGTAGTCCACCCGCGGCGGCGCCTCCCGGTGGTACTGCCGGACCACCAGGCCGTTGTACTCCAGTTTGCGCAGCGTCTCGTTGAGGACCTTGGGTTTGATGCCGCCGATCCGCCTGCGCAGGTCGACCGGCCGGGTCGGGCCGTCGCGCAGGGCCCACACCACCACCGCGGTCCAGGTGTTGGCCACCAGGTCGAACGCCAGCCGGGCCCGACAGTCGGCCAGGAACGTCATGAGTCCTCCCGTTGGATACCTGATGGTGTCCATTGAGCCACCTAACTTCGCCGATATGCGAATCGGAATTCTCGGTGCGGGGAACATGGCGGCGGCGTTGGGCACCCACTGGGTCCGCGCCGGCCACGAGGTGATGGTGAGCGGGCGCGATCCCGGCCGGGCCCGGGAGACGGCCGAGCGGATCGGTGGACAGGCGGGGGACTGGGCGCAGGCGGCGCAGTTCGGCGAGGTCGTGCTGCTCGCGGTGCTCGCTGACGGTGTGCCGGACGTGCTCGCCGCGACCGAGTTGGCAGGGAAGGTCGTCATCGACTGTACGAACGCGGTGGTGCAGGGGCGATGGACGCTCGCGACGCCGGCGATGGCCGAGTCAGTGGCGGCGAAGTCCGGTGCGCGGGTGGTGAAGGCGTTCAACCTGTGTCCGGACGAGTTGTGGCGGCAGACGCCGCCTCCGGTGGCCGTTCCGCTGTGCGGGGACGACCCTGAGGCGATGGACATCGTGCGTGGCCTCGTGGTGGACGTTGGGTGCGTCGCCGTGGACGGCGGTGGCCTGGAGCGGGCCGCGCTGTTCGAGGCGACGGCCGCGGTCGTGATCGGGTTGGCGGTCCAGGGCGTCGAGCCGCGGGGGATCTTGCCGGTCGTGGGTTGACATGTGACCTTTTGGTCACCTAATCTTCCTCCTGTGACCGACGACGACCGGGTGTTCAAGGCGTTGGCCGACCCGACTCGGCGGTTCCTGCTCGATCTGCTGTTCACCAGGGACGGTCGCACGTTGACCGAGTTGGAGTCGGAACTGGCGATGACCCGGTTCGGCGTCATGAAGCACCTCAAGGTGCTCGAGGAGGCCGGTCTGGTGATCACCCGCAAGTCCGGCCGGGAGAAGTTGCACTTTCTCAACTCCGTGCCGATCCGGCTCATCCACGACCGGTGGATCGACAAGTACACCGAGCCGCAGGTGGCCGCGCTCGCGGACCTCAAGGCCGAACTGGAGGAAGACCCATGAGCACCACGACCAACACCACTGTTCAGGTCCACCGCGTCTACATCAGGGCGACGCCGGAGCGGATCTGGGCGGCCATCACGCAGCCCGAATGGGCGGAGAAGTACGGCTACCGCAGCCGCGTCGAGTACGACCTGCGTCCCGGCGGGGCCTATCGGGGGTACGCGAACCAGGCGATGAAGGACACCGGCATGCCCGACGTGATCATCGACGGCGAGGTGATCGAGGCCGATCCGCCGCACAAGCTCGTGCAGACGTGGAATCCGGCCTGGATCGACGAGCCGGTCACCCGGCTGACGTTCGAGATCGCCGAGGGCGCGGGCGGGGTGTGCAGCCTGACGGTCACCCACGACCTGGCCGGGGCGCCGGTCACCGCCGACCAGGTGGCGGGCCGGCTGGAGAACGCGGGCGGCGGCTGGCCGCAGACCCTGTCCGACCTCAAGTCGTTGCTGGAGACCGGACACTCGATGTACGTGTGAACCCCGCCGATCCGAACAGGGCCCCTCGTCGCCGCGACGAGGGGCCCTGCTGTCACACCGTTCCGGCCTTCTTGGCCTCCAGGAAGCGCTGGCCGTAGGACAACAGTGTCGCGAACAGCGTTTTGAGCAGGCTGGCCAACAGCAGCCGCCAGTCGACCGAGCCGGTGCCCTGCACGACCGGCATCACCACCAGGATGATCCCGAGCAGGACGTCGATCACGAGGTTCTGCAGCAGCGTCCGCAGCGCTCGGGTGCGCGCGTCCGCCGGGGTGGGGCCGGGCGTTGGCTGAGTCATGGCGAATCCCCTCTATACTCGAACGCATGTTCGAAACCTTCTCGATCACGCGTGACCGATTACGATGTCGTCTCGGTGCGGCGCCGAATTTCACCTGAACGTGCGGCCGACCTGCCGTTCGGTGCACGTTGTACACCCCTGTACTGCACCTGTGGGTGACGGCTGGCTGCGCCGATCGGGGGATGACGGGTCGGCTAGACTCTGGCGAGCCCGGAGCGTGTCGTACCAAGGGTGAACAACCGTTGCGCGGCCGGGTGAACTGCGCTGGATGTTGGGCGAATCGGGTGGTCATTGCATACGAGCGGCGCCCACCACTCCATCATGGGAGTGGTCATGTACATACCCGCCTCGCCCAGCAGGAGGCCGAACTGGATCTACTGTGCGTTCGCCGACCACTACACCTCGTGAAGCCGACATGTTCTACTCGATAAGCACAGCGGGACGACGTCCCGTGACGCTCGTCGTATTTGGGAGTTCGAGATGATGGCCACGGCCCTGATCACCCTCGCTCAAGACCAGAAGGGCCTGGGCACAGGCGGGGTCCGCGAATGGATCCTGAACAGCATTGTGCCGTTGGCGCTGCTCGCGGTGGCCGTGCTGCTGCTCTGGCTGGGCGGCGGCAAAGGCGACAACGCGGGCGTGATGCGCAGGCTCGCAGGTGTCGTCGTCGCCCTCGCGATCATCGGACTGGCGGTGACGACCAACGCCGGCAAGGACATCGGCGAGTGGATCGCCAGCCTCTTCCGGGCCTGATCGCGTGCGGATACGGACAGACGACGACGTATACCGCGTCGACGCGGTGTGGCTCGGGCCGCCGAAGGCGACTTTCCCTTGGCGGGCCCGCTACGTCGCGTGGGGCGTCGGCGTGCTCGTGTTCCTGATCGTGCTCACCGTGGAGCGGTGGATCGGGTTCGGCTTCGACTTCTGGACCACCGCGTGGGCGCTGGTGATCACGGTGGCACTCACCCGGCTGATCTGTTCGAAGATCAGCAACGAACGCCCGCTCGGCGCGGTGATGGCGATGTGGGCCCGTGAACTGACCGCGCCGCGGCAGACGAACGCCGGACAGGGTGGCGCGGTGAGCGCGACAAGAGTAAGGGTGAACGGCCAACGGCCGCGGCCCAAGGTGAAGCACCCCAGGACGAGGCAGCACAGCCGAGTGAAAGAGCGCAGGCGGGAGGTAAGCGGTGTTCGCACGCCGACGCAGGCCCGGATCTGACCGGGACGAGCGGGACCAGGCGAGGCAGCGCCCGTTCGACCCGGCTCCGTTCGACCAGCAGCCGTTCGACCAGCCGCCGCCGTTCGAGCAGCCCGCGTTGCCCCCGGCCGGTCAGCAGCATCGCCACCGGCACCGGGCCACGGCCCAGAACCACTACATGCCCCCGCCGCCGGCGACCCGGGCCGGCCGCAAGGCGCAGGCCAAGGCCGCCGCGAAACGCAACCGCAGGCTGCCCGGCGAGCAGACCATCCCGACGTACACCCCGGAGATCTCGGCCCGCAGCATCGACGGCCACCTGCTGCGCACCGGGCACGACGTGTTCGCCTGGTACCGGTTGGCCCCGCAGCGCTGGTCGTTCCGCAGCGACTCGCAACGCCAGGACCTGATCTCCGCGATCGCGGGCCAGTACGCGGAACTGCACGGCCGGTGGATGCACCTGCGGGTGACCACGCGGCCGTACCCGATCCGGATGTGGGCGGAGGCGCACACGCACAACGCCGTCGGCCGGCTCCCGGACGTGGCCGGCGCGATGTCGTTCGACGAGTACCTGGTCGGCGAGCAGCAGCAGCTGATGGGCCGCTCGATGGCGGAGAAAGAGGTCTACCTCGGCGTCCAGGTGCAGACGCGCAACCTGGTGGACAGGGCGGTCGAACGGGCCGCCCCCTTGCTGCGCAAGATCTTCCCGGACGCGGTGGACGCCGAACTGGTCGCGCTGGACAGCGAGGTCGAGCACCTCGACCAGGTGGTCGGCTCGGCCGGTCTGGAAGGCCGCCCGGTCACCGCCGAGGAGATGTCCTGGCTGATGCACCGGTCGTGCTCGCTGGGCCTGCCCGCGCCACGCAACCTGCCGGCGGTGCCGGGGGCCGCGTGGGAGCCGGAGGACCTGGCCAGCTTCACCGACGCGGCCGACTTCCACCAGGACCCGTACGCCCCGACGCTCACCGTGCGCGGCCGGACCGGGTCGAACGCCGGCGTACAGGCGCATGTCGCCGTGCTGACCGTCGGCCTCATGCACGGGCTGCAGATCCCGGAGATCGACGACCCGTGGGTGCAGAAGGCCGACCGGCTGCCGATCTCGGTGGAGTGGTCCGCGCGGATCTACGTGCGCCGGCCCGAGGAGGTCCAGGGCGAGCTGACCCGCCAGATGGGCAAGGTGCGTTCGCAGGTCAAGCACTACACCGACGAGCACGGCCTGGAGCCGCCGCAGTCGCTGGCCCGCCAGGCTCAGCGGGTGCTGGACATCGAGGACGAGATGACCTCGGGCTTCACCGCGCTGGCCACCCGGGTCCGCTCCTGGTGGCGGGTCGCGGTGTCCGGGCCGACCGAGCGGGACGCGTTGCGCTGGGCCCAGCAGATGTTGGACCTGTACAAGCCGAAGGTCGCGATCGAACACCCCGAGGCGCAGTACGCGCTGGCGCGGGAGTTCATCCCCGGCGAGCCGCTCGCGTCCGCCGCGTACATGCGCCGCGGGTCGGTGATCTGGGCCGCCGCGTCCGTTCCAGCCGCCACGGCCGAGGTCGGTGACCGGCGCGGGATCCTGCTCGGCGAGACGTGCACGGCGACGCGGCGACCGGTCGCGTGGGACCCGTGGATGGCGCAGGAACTGCGGGACTCGTCCGGGCTGACCGCGATGGTCGCCGGGCTGGGTGGCGGAAAGTCGTTCCTGGGCGGCGGAATCGTGTACAAGACGCTCCGGTCCGGGGCGTACTGGACGATCCTGGACCCGTCCGGTCCGTTGGCGCGCCTGTGCGACCTGCCCGAGCTGCGGCCGTACGCCCGGCCGATCAACCTGCTCAACGCGCAGCCCGGGATCCTCAACCCGTACCGGGTGGTCGCCGAGCCGATGGTCGACCACTTCCTGGACGAGGACGACCCGGAACGCGCCTGGCGCCGGGAGAAGGCACTGGCCGCGGCCACCCGCCGCCGGCTCGTGCTGGACGTGTTGTCCGGCTTGTTGCCGTACGAAGTCGCGCGGCTGCCGCAGACCCGGATCGTGTTGCTGCGCGCGGTCCGTAACGTCGGCGGCCGGTTCGACGCCCACCCGGGCATGGTGTTCGACGCGTTGCGCCGTGACGCGAGTGAGCACCATGAGCACGCCGTCGTGGTCGCGGACTTCCTTGACGAGATGCGGGAACGCATGTCGTTGCTGATCCCGGAAGCCGACGCGGACCCGTACAGCGAGACCCGCGACGACCGGCTGACCGTGTTGACCATGGCCGGGTTGACGCTGCCGAAGGACGGTGTCGGCCGGGAGCACTGGACCGACGCGGAGTCGCTCGGTGTGGAGATGCTCAACCTCGCGGCGTGGCTGACTCAACGAAGCATCTACGAGCGCCCCAAGGACATGCGCAAAGGCGTCTGGATCGACGAGGCGTTCTTCTTGTCCGAGGTGCCGACCGGTCGTGTGCTGATGAACAGGTTCTCGCGTGACTCCCGGAAGTGGAACGTGCGCGTCCTGCTGTCCAGCCAGATCCCCGCGGACTTCCTGCGGATCCAGGGTTTCGTGACCCTGCTGGACTCGGTGTTCGTCGGCCGGCTCGACGACGACCAGGCCCAGGCGGACGCCCTGCGACTGCTGAAGGTCCCGATCGGCGCGGGCTACGAACAAGTGGTGGCGGCCCTGGGCCGCCGGCCCGCCCAGCGCACCGAGAACGAGCGCGACCGAGCCCCCAGACAGTTCATTTTCGCGGACGGAACCGGTGGCGTGGAACGGATCCGGGCCGATTTCTCCGGCCCGCACCTGGACCAGTTCCGGATCGTCATGGACACCACACCGGACGCGCTGCGCGACCCGGTCGGCGCCGCCCGCGCGGCCCAGCAGGAGGTGCCCGTGCCCGTAGTGGAGGAACCCCCGACCCAGTACGCCGACGCGGACGCCGACTTCGAACTGGAAGCCGACTTCGAGCTTGGACTCACCGAGGAGGCGATCGAGGAGCCGGTCGGCGGAAAGAAGCCAGACCGGGAAAGTGCCGCATGAGCACCGCGGTCTTCCTGTCCCTCACCGTCGCGCTGTTCATCGCAGCGCGACGGCGCCGCAGACGCAGGTGGTCACCGCGCCCCATCGGCCGCCGTAAGGCGTTCTGGATCGTCACCGCGATCATGAGCCTGCAACTCATGGTCTTCGCCCCCAACGCCCTGGCCCAGGACTGCGCACAGGCCCCCAACCCTGAGCGTCCCACAGCGGGCATGGTCGCGGCTCTCGACGCGCCGCGTCCGGAACACGGTATGCCGGACACGATCTACGGCAAGTACGCGTACGCCGGCCAGGTCTGGCATGTGTACGACAACAACTGCGGGATCGTCGGCAAGGCGATCACCGACCCGAACACCACGATCGGCACCTGGATGGGCAACCAGCTGTTCGACGTGGGCAAGAACTTCGTGGCCGCCACGAACGGCGTGCACTACGCGTTGGCGTACAACGAACTCATGGGTCCGCTGGACCACGCGATCGAAGGCGCCACGAAACTGTTCTACGACAACATCTACGTGAAGTGGTTCGGCCTCGCCGCGGTGATCCTCGCGGTGGTCCTGTTCCGGTACATCTGGCGCGGCGACCTCGCGACGGTGTCCCGCCGGGGAATGTGGGCGCTGGCCGCGATGTGGGTGGCGACGTCGTTCATCCTGGTCGGCCCGTTGTACAAGGAGATGGAACAGCGCTTCCTGTCGAAGACTACCCAGATCCAGGCTGGCTTCCTGGCCGACAACGCGCCCGAGTCCGACATCAACAGCCTGCCGCAACAGTTGCACGACAAGGTCGTGTACCAGAACTGGTTGCGCGGCGAGTTCGGCAGCGAGAACGCGCCGGAGGCCAAACAGTTCGGGCCGCAACTGCTGGACGCGCAGGCGTGGACCAAGACCGACAGCGCGGACACCGTCGACCAGGGCGCGTTGGACGCGAAGAAGGCGAAGTACAAGGACGTCGCCAACAAGCTCGGCCCCACCAAGGGCTATTTCACCGGCGCGGACGGCAGCCGGACCGGCGCCGGGATCCTCGCGATGTTCCAGGGCATCGTGTACTCGCTCTTCCAGTTGTTCGCCAAGCTGGGTGTGCTGCTGGCCCAGGTGCTGCTGCGGATCTTCCTGCTCGCGACGCCGCTGATCGGTCTGATCGCGATCCTGTACCACGACCTGCTGCGCAAGGTCGCCCGCGCGGCCGCCGCGGTCGTCCTGAACGTGTTGGTGCTGGCCGCGATGGCCGGCATGCACGTCATGCTGCTGAACGCGATCTTCAGCGCGGGTGACAGCCTGCCGACGATCGCGATGATGGCACTGGCGGCGTTGATCACCGTCATCTTCTTCATCATCGGCAGACCTGTGCGCCGGATGTGGCAGATGGTTGAGCTTTCGGTCGGTGCTGTGGGCGGAGCCATGCCGCAGGCCGCGCCGGGACTTTTCTCCAGGTTCCGTCGGAAGGGCGCGCAACGCACTCCGCAGGACGAGTTCTGGGAGAACGTGCGTGACTCCGACGAGGGCGAGCCCGTCCTGCGCCGGGATGGCCGCAGGCAACGCCCGGAGGCGGCGAATCCTGTTGTGGCCAACGCGGAACGCATGGACCGCAACGCGCCAAGCGCGGGCTCGGGCCGCTCAGCGATCGGCACGACAACCCTCGCGCTCAGCGCCAGTGGTTCCGACCAGGCGTTACCAGCGGCCAAGGGCCCGATCGGGGCGTTGCCGCCGGCGCAGCGCAACGGCAGCCGGATCGTGGACACCGCTCCGGTCTCGGATACCGACTGGAACCGCGGTGAGGACGCGGTTGTGGTGGCGTCCCAGGTCCTTGGTCCGCGACGACGCGACGAGATGACCGTGTACGAGCCGCCGCCCGTGGTCAACCCGCGGCCGGCGGAGACCGAGATGGTGGCCGGGCGGCCGGTGCATGTGATTTTCCGGCCGTCCCGCGGCCTGGAGGTTCGCGGTGACCACAGCCCGCAAACCCATCGACGACTACCCCTGCGGGACGACCCGCGCGATACCGATGCCTACATCAGGTGAGACTGGGAGGAGGACTACGTGCCCATCCGGACGAATCGCGGCCGTGCGGCGGTTTACCGCAAGCTGTGGGGATGGCCGCTGCGCTCTCCGAGGCATCTCGCCACGGTCGGCTTGTTCCTGCTGGCGATAGTGCTGTTCCTGGGCTACATCCTGCCGAGGATGGTCGGTGACTCCCGGGCCGCGCAGCCGCCGGCACAGTCCACTTCGGTCGCGCCGCCGCCGAGCACGGCGACGACCCCGTCGCAGGGCGCGCAGGGTGTGATCCCGCCGCCGCCCTCGTCGCCGCCGCCGACCCGCTTGTCCCCGTCGGACAACAAGACCCCGGCCAAGGCCGACCAGGCCGCGTTGGACGTGGCGAAGAAGTGGGCCGCGGCGTTCGTCAAGCACGACGGTGTGACGGCGAGCCAGTGGCTCGACGGGCTGCGGCCGTTCACGACCGATGAGTACCTGGGGGCGTCCCTGTCGAAGATCGACCCGAAGGCGGTCACGCAGAGCAAGGTCACCGGGGACCCAGTGGCTACTCCGGACTCCTACGTCAGTTCGCTCACGGTCGACGTGCCGACCGATGACAAGAAGCTGCACCTCACGTTGGTCAAGACCGCCGATGGTTGGCGTGTGAACGAGCACGACGAGGTGGGTTAGCGATGCGCGCGGCGGTGTTGCTTGTCATCGCTGCCGTGGTCGTGATGGCCGTGGTCCTCACGACCGGCGCGGTGACCTCCGTGGTGGGGTCGGCGTCGAACCCGGCTCTCGCGGCGATGAACTGCAACGCCGCCCTCGGGCCGCAGCTGGTGCAGGGCAACGCGGCGAACGGCGGTGACGACGCGTCCAACCTGAACGGCGAGCAGCGCGCCAACGTCTCGTTGATCATCTCGATCGGCAAGAACCGCCAGCTGCCGCCGTTGGCCTGGCAGGTCGCGATCCAGGCCGGGATGACCGAGTCGGGCCTGCGGAACCTCAACTACGGCGACCGGGACTCGCTGGGCATGTTCCAGATGCGCCCGTCCATGGGTTGGGGTTCGCCGGACCAGGTGGTCGACCCGAACTACTCGATCAACAAGTTCTACGACGTGCTGACGGCCGTCCCGAACTGGAAGGAGCAGCGGCCGGGCGACTCGGCGCAGGACGTGGAGCGGTCGGCGTTCCCGGACCGGTACAACCGCTGGGAGTCGATGGCCGCGGCGTTGATCGGCAGCGTCGGCGAGGTGCCTGACCCGGCCGGCTGCGGGCGGAGCTTCGGCGACCTGCTGCCGGCGCCGACCGCGGCGGCGGGCAAGGCGATCGAGTTCGCCCTGTCCCAGCAGGGCAAGCCGTACCTGTGGGGCGCGCCGACCACCAGCCAGGACTCCTACGACTGTTCGAGCCTGATGTTGCAGTCGTACCGGACGGGCGGTGTCCTCCTTCCGAGGGTTTCCAAGGACCAGTATCACGCCGGCGCACTGCTGCCCGTGGCGCAGGCACAGCCCGGTGACCTGCTGTTCTGGGCGTACGACCCAGGCGATCCGGTCACCATTCACCACGTGGCGATGTATCTCGGAGATGGGAAAATCGTCGAGGCCCAGCAGACCGGGGTGCCCGTGCACATCCGCCCGGTGCGATGGACCGAAGCGGAACTGGTACGCCAGGCAGTGCGGCCCGGAGTCTGAGGAGAGGACCAGTGCAGATGTACCCGAGCGACCCGATTCCCCGCCCGGCTGGGCCGCCGGCGTCCAGCACGCCGCTGCGGGACTACCTGGCCGGCGGCCCGTTGCCGGCGGTGGTCGACGGCTACGCGGTGCTGCCGAGATCGCTGGCCGAGGGCATGCCGCTGGGCTGGCAGCAGCAGATGGCGCACCTGCTGGCCGAGTTCCACCAGGCCTTCGGGCACCTGTCGTGGCCGGTGTACCGGGTGGTGCCGTCGCGCTACGAGAAGCTGGTGGACCTGGACGAGGACCAGCTCGCCGAGGTCGGCTGCATGGTGGAGATCGACGGGGACGGCGAACTGGTGTACCGCTCCCGAAACGGCCAACGCATCCCCGACCCGGAGAACACCAAGGTCCTGGTGTCCTGTCTGGACCCGATCCCGCAGGAACACGCGGCCGAGCTGCAGGACACCCCACCGCGGGGCTTCCCGGCCCCACAGAACTGGAGTGCGCGTTGACCGACCCGACCCCGGACCCAGGCTGGTACTACTGCACCAAGCACAACAGGGTCGAGCACGGGATGATCTGCCGCGCGGCCGACCTGCTCGGCCCCTACCCGGACGAGGCAACGGCGGCCCGAGCGCTGCAGATCGCCAAAGACCGAACCAAAGCAGCCGACGAAGCCGACCGAAAGTGGAACGACGACTGACCCACGACTGACCCGCGTGTCGCGCGTTCCCGGACACCGAAATCGGGTGTGGCGGATCGCCTGCCCGATCGGTCGGACCGATGCGGCTGGTTCGGGCGACCGTTCGGTCCGATTGGATTGAACCACTGGGTCGGCATTTCGGGCATTGCCGCGGTCAACATGGCCCAAGTGGCCGCGCGACGTGTACTGGACGGTTAGGGTGCCGTCATGGAAACCACGACCGGCACCGGGTTGGACTTCTCCGGTGTCCGCGTCGACTTCCGGTTGCCGGACGGGTATCCGCCGGACGCGCTCGCCGAGGCCGAGCACGCTGTGGCCAACCACCGGCTGGCGGGCCGTGAGGACGCCACCCACCTGCCGTTGGTCACCATCGACCCGCCCGGGTCCCGGGACTTGGACCAGGCGTTGCTGGTGGAGGCGCTGCCGGACGGGTTCCGGCTGAACTACGCCATCGCCGACGTGGGGTCGTTCGTGGTTCCCGGTGGCGCGTTGGACACCGAGGCTCGCCGGCGCGGTCAGACCATCTACCTGCCGGACGGCAACGTCCCGCTGCACCCGAGGGTGCTGTCCGAGGGCGCGGCGAGCCTTTTGCCTGGTCAGACGTGTCCAGCGGCGTTGTGGACGATCGACATCGACAGCGCGGGCGAGCCCGTCGAGGTGCGGGTGAGGCGGGCCGTTGTCCGGTCGGTCGCGCAGTTCGACTACGACGGCGTGCAGGCGTCCGTTGACGCGGGCGAGCCGCATCCGTCGGTTGCCGCGCTGCCCGCGCTTGGCCGTTTGCGACGCGAGCACGCGGTGCGGCGCGGCGCTATGGAGTTGCAGTTGCCGGAGCAGGCCGTAGCGTCCGACGGCAATGGCGGCTGGCGGTTGATGCTGCGGCCGCGGAACGATGTGGACGCGTGGAACGCGCAGATGTCCCTGCTCACGGGGATGTGTGCGGCGAAGCTGATGATCGAGGCCGGGATCGGTGTCCTGCGCACGCTGCCTGAGCCTGACGAGGGCGCCATCGAGTGGCTGCGGCGGTCGGCGCGGTCGTTGGGGATTCCGTGGCCGCGCACGAGCAGTGTCGCCGAGATGCTTTCGCAGCTCGACCCCGGCAATCCTGAGTCGATGGCGCTCTACATGGACGCCACCAGGCTGCTCAGGGGCGCCGGGTACACGTCGTTCGACGGGGCACTGCCCGAGCTGACCACCCACGCTGGGCTCGGAGCGGCATACGCGCACGTCACGGCGCCTCTCAGGCGTCTGGTCGACCGGTTCGGCGCGGAGATCTGCCTGGCCGTGAGCTCGGGCGAGGACGTGCCGGACTGGGTCCGCGCGTCCCTGCCCGAACTGCCCGGGTTGATGGGCGGGTCGGACACCCTGGCGAGCCGGGTGGACAAGGCGTGCCTGGACCAGACCGAGGCGTGGGTGCTGGCCGACCAGGTGGGCGGCGAGTTCGACGCGGTGGTGCTGCGGGCCGAGTCGGCCAACGCCGAGGTGTTCCTGCCGGAGACGGCGGTGATCGCCCGGTGCGTGGGGGAGAACCTTCCAGAAGGTGGGCGGATCCGGGTCCGTCTGCTGGACGCGGATACGGTGAAGCGGAAGGTTTCGTTCGAACGCGTGTAGATCTGGGAGTTGGCTGTGACCGAAGTGTCTGACCTGACCGTCGGGGTGTTCGGCGGGACCGGACCGCAGGGCCGGGGCCTGGCGTTGCGCTGGGCGGCCGCCGGACTGAAGGTGATCATCGGCTCCCGCAAGGCGGAACGCGCCGAGGAGACCGCCGCCGAACTGCGTGCGGAGGCCAACACCGAGAACATCACCGGGGTGGACAACCTGGAAGCCGCGCGGCAGGCCGACGTGGTGCTCGTCGCGGTGCCGTGGGAGGGCCACCGGGCGCTGCTGGAGTCGCTGCGGGACGCCCTGGTCGGCAAGATCGTCATCGACTGCGTGAACCCGTTGGGCTTCGACAAGCAGGGCCCGTTCGCGCTCCCGGTCGAGGAAGGCAGTGCCGCGCAGCAGGCCGAGGCGCTGCTGCCGGAGTCCCGGGTCACGGCCGCGTTCCACCACGTGTCCGCGGTGTCCCTCGCCGACCTGTCCGTCTCCGAAATGGACAGTGACGTGCTCGTCCTCGGTGACGACCGGGAGGCCACGGACCTGGTGCGCGCGTTGGCCGAGACCATTCCCGGCTTCCGTGGCATCTACGGCGGCCGGCTGCGCAACGCCCACCAGGTGGAGGCGTTCACCGCCAACCTGATCGCGATCAACCGCCGCTACAAGGCCCATGCCGGTATCCGGATCACCGACGTGTGACGACCTGGGCGAGCCCGTGCCGGTCACCAGTCCGGCGCGGGTCGTCAGCCTGGTGCCGTCGCTCACCGACGCGATCGAGACCAGCGCCCCGGGCGTGGTCGTCGGCGCGACCGACTACTGCACCCATCCGGCGACCCTGGACGTGCCCCGCGTCGGCGGCTCGAAGTACCCGGACGTGGACCGGGTGTTGGACCTGCGGCCGGACGTCGTGGTGGCGAACGCCGAGGAGAACCGGCCCGAGGACGTGGAACGCCTGCGCGCCAACGGAGTCCCGGTCTGGGTGACGCTCGCCGCCGGGTCCGTCCCGGCCGGACTGGGGTCGGTGCGCCGGCTGCTGACGCAGGGCCTGGGCATCGCCGAACCGCAGTGGCTGAGCGAGGCCGAGGGCCTGTGGCGGGACGTTCCGGAGCCTCGGGCGTCCGCCGTCGTCCCGGTGTGGCGCCGGCCGTGGATCGTGGTCGGCCGCGCCACGTTCGCCGGAGACGTGTTGCTGCGCATGGGAATCCGGAACGTCTACGCCGAACACCAGGACCGGTATCCGCGCCCTCCGCTCGACGAGTTGCGAGCCAGCGGCGCGGATCTCGTGGTCCTGCCGGACGAGCCGTACCTGTTCACCGGCGACGACGGCCCGGAGGCGTTCCCCGGCATGCCGTACGTGCTGGTGAGCGGCCGCGACCTGACGTGGTGCGGCCCCTCACTCGTGCCGGCTCACGCGCGGTTGTGGGGCTCGTTCCAGACGCTCGGGTCGGGGCCCTGAGGGACGACCCCGCTCGGGTTGAGGTGCCGGTGCGTCACGTAGTAGTGCCGTTTGATGTGGTCCCAGTCGACGGTGTCGCCGAAGCCCGGTGTCTGGAACAGATCACGCGCGTACGCCCACAGCACCGGCATCTCGGTCAGTTTCTGCCGGTTGCACTTGAAGTGCCCGTGGTAGACCGCGTCGAACCGGACCAGCGTGGGGAACAGCCGGATGTCAGCTTCGGTGATCCGGTCGCCCATCAGGTACCGCCGGCTCTCCAGCCGCGCGCTGACCCGGTCGAGTTCGTCCCAGAGATCCGTGTACGCGTTGTCGTACGCCTCCTGCGTGGTGGCGAAACCGCAGCGGTACACGCCGTTGTTGATGTTGCGGTAGATCGGCTCGGCGACCGCCTCGATCTCGTCCCGCATCGCCTCGGGATACAGGTCGGGCGCGCCTGCCCGGTGGAACGCGCGCCACTCGGTGTGCAGGTCGCGGGTGATCTGCGGGAAGTCGTTGGTGACCACCTTGCCGGACGGGACGTCGACGATCGACGGCACGGTCACCCTGCGGTCGTACGTCGGATCCGTCGCGAGATATGCCTCGGACAGATATTTGATCTTCAGTACCGGGTCCTGGTCGCCTTCGTCGAGGGTGAACCGCCACCCGGTGTCATCCCTGAGGGGGTCGACAACGCCCATGGAGATGACGTCCTGGAGGCCCAACAGCCCGCGCACGATGATCGAGCGGTGCGCCCACGGGCACGCCAACGAGACGATCAGCCGGTAGCGGCCCGGCTCGACCGGCCAGGTGCCGTCCGGCGTGATCCGGTCGGTGAACCTGTTCGGCTGCCGGCGCAGTTCGCCGCCGACCGAGATTTCCTTGCCTCCCGACTGGGTACCTGCCATGGGGTCAGCCTACGTCCGGCAGAGTGAACACATGCGTTCGTTCTATCCCCCGATCGAGCCGTACCAGACGGGCCTGCTCGATGTCGGTGACGGCCACGAGATCTATTGGGAGGTCAGCGGAAACCCGGTCGGGAAACCGGCGGTGGTGCTGCACGGCGGTCCGGGCGCGGGCACGGTCGCGGTGCAACGCCAGCACTTCAACCCGGAGTTCTACCGGATCGTGCTGTTCGACCAGCGCGGAGCCGGCCGCAGCACACCGCATGTGGGTGACCCGGCGCACCATCTGGCCTCGAACACCACGTGGCACCTGGTGTCCGACATGGAGCGGTTGCGGGAGCACCTGGGGATCTCCCGCTGGCTGCTGTTCGGTGGTTCGTGGGGCGCGACGCTCGCCCTGGCGTACGCGCAGACGTATCCGGACCGGGTCACCGAGATCGTCCTCCGTGGCGTTTTCACGTTGCGCGAGCAGGAGTTGACCTGGCTGTACGGCGGCGGGGCCGCGCATCTGTTCCCGGACGCCTGGGCCCGGTTCGTCGAGCCCGTCCCGGTGGCCGAGCGCGGCGACATGATCGCGGCGTACCACCGCTTGGTGTTCTCGGACGATCCCGAGGTGAGCACGGCCGCGGCACTGGCGTGGAGCCTGTGGGAAGGAGCCACGGTGTCCACTCAGGGCAGCGGCGGCGGCGGATACGCCGAGGAGAGGTTCGCGGTTTCCTTCGCGCGGATAGCGCTGCACTACTTCGTCAACCGCGGCTGGTTCGACGACGGCCAGCTGATCCGGGACGCGGGCAAGCTCGCCGGCATCCCCGGCACGATCGTCAACGGCCGGTACGACCTGGTGACCCCGCCGATCACCGCGTACGACCTGTCCCGGGCCTGGCCGGACAGCGAGGTGGTGGTGTTGAACTTCGCCGGCCACGCGGTCGCCGACCCGGGAGTGGCCGACCACCTCAAGGCCGCCACCGACAAGTACGCCGGCTGAGTGCCTCGCCCAGGCACCCAGCCGGCGGGTGCTCAGTGGAAGGTGTGCTCCGGGGCCGGGAACTCACGGCCCTGGACTTCGGCGGCGAACTGTTTCACCGCGTCGGTCAGGACACCGGCCAGGTCCGCGTACCGCTTCACGAACCGGGGTGCCTTGCCGGTGCGCAGGCCGGCCATGTCCTGCCAGACCAGGACCTGGCCGTCGCAGTCCGGGCCGGCGCCGATGCCGATCGTGGGGATCGCCAGCTCGTGCGTGACCTTCTTGGCGGTCTCGGCCGGGACCATCTCCATCACCACCGAGAACGCCCCGGCCTCCTGCAGGGCCACCGCGTCGGCGACCAGGGTGTCGCCGGCCGCGCCACGGCCCTGTACCCGGTAGCCGCCCAGGTTGTGCTCACTCTGCGGAGTGAATCCGATGTGGCCCATCACCGGGATTCCGGCTGTGGTCAACGCTTTGACGTGCGGCGCGAAGTCGGCGCCGCCCTCCAGCTTCACCGCGTGCGCGCGGCCTTCCTTCATGAACCGTACGGCCGTTTCGACGGCCTGCGACACGGAAACCTGGTACGACCCGAACGGCAGGTCCGCCACCACGAGAGCGCGCTTGGTGGAACGGGTGACCGCGCGTACCAAGGGGACGAGTTCGTCGACCGTGACGGGCAAAGATGTGTCGTAGCCGTACACGTTGTTCGACGCCGAGTCGCCGACTAGGAGTACGGGAATCCCGGCGTTGTCGAAAATCGCTGCCGTGTACATGTCGTATGCGGTGAGCATGGCCCACGGCTCGCCGCGTTCCTTCAGCTCACGCAGGTGATGGATACGCACGCGCCTCGCGGGTTTGTCCGATGCGCCGGATCCGTACGGAGCTGCGAGCTCTGCAGACATCGTCGTCCACCGTCCCTTTCCTCGACGCCCACCAAGTGGGTCCCCGGGCTTGAGTTGGTTACGTCTGACAGGGTGACACCCGGCGTGTCGTCCCGCAGGACGGTGCGAGCAGCCTCACACCCCTAACCCGACTAGGGGCGGTCCTCCTCGCGACGTAATGATGGTCCGCGCGTCTCAGCCTTTCCGACGATGTGGTCACGCGGTGTCGTCCGGTTGGCTGATACGGGCACCGCACATCGGCAGGGACTTCAGATGCGAGAAGCACAGCAGGCGTGGAAGCACAAAGCGGCCGGCGTCGTGGCCACGGTCGTGCAGATCGGCGCGCTCATGTCGCTGTTCCTGGAGCTGGCCACGGACGACAGCAGGCTGCGCCGGTTCGTGGTGAACATCTCCGGGCTGCTCGGGCTGCCTGTCGACGAGAACCTGTTCATCTTCGTGGTGCTCCTGGTGCTCGGCGCGGCGCTGCGGCGGCGGAAACGGGCCGCGTTGTGGGCGCTGATGCTGTTTGAGGTCGGCACGCTGTTGTGGGCGGCCCTGGGCCAGGTGACCGCCGTCGTCGCGCCGGAGCTGCTGATCCCGCCGGACGCGCCGTACGACGCCGACGACGTGGTGATCTGGCTGGGCATCGTCGAAGGCTGCAGTGTCGCGATCCTGGTGCTGTTGATGGCGCTGCGGCCGGCGTTCCCCGCGCAGCAGGCGCCCGGCTCGCTGCGCCAGGCCCTCACGCTCCTGTTGGGTGGTCTGGCCGCGGTCACGGCCGTCGGCTGGGCGCTGACCGGGCCGTTCCCGGGCAACCTGCGGGACGTCGGCGGGAAACTCATCTGGTCGGCCAACCAGGCCACCGGTGAGCTCCTGGGCCTGCGCAACCTGGGCGTGGGCCGCGGGCCGGACTGGCTGTCGATCCTGTTGGACGTGCTCGGCGCCCTGGTCGCGGTCGCCGCGCTGGTCGTGTTCTTCCGTGGCCTGCGCACCATGCAGCTGCTCACGCCCGACCAGGAACTCAGGCTCCGGGAGTTGCTCGCGGAGCACGGCGAACGCGACTCGTTGGGGTATTTCGCCACTCGACGCGACAAGAGCGTCGTGTTCGCTCCCAACGGGCGGGCCGCGGTCACGTATCGCGTGCTCGGCGGGACCAGTGTGGCCAGTGGTGACCCGGTGGGTGACCCGGACAGCTGGCGGCAGGCCGTGGACGAGTGGCTCGCGCAGGCAGCCCGGTATGGCTGGACGCCCGGCGTCCTCGGCGCGAGCGAGGACGGCGCCCGCGTCTACACCGCGGCGGGCCTCAAGGCGCTGGAGATCGGCGACGAGGCCGTCCTGGACGTCCGCGAGTTCACCCTGGCCGGTCCGGAACGCAAGACGGTCCGGCAGGCCGTGAACCGGATCGAACGCGCCGGCTACACCACGCGCGTGCGTCGCCATTCGGAGATCCCGGACGACGAGATGGCCACTCTGCTCAGCGCGGCCCAGCACTGGCGGGGTGCGCAGACCGAACGGGGCTTCTCGATGGCGTTGGGCCGGCTCGGCGATCCGAGCGACGGCCGGTGTGTGATGGTCGAGGCGTACGACGACGCCGGCCGGCTGCGCGGCCTGCTGTCGTTTGTGCCGTGGGGCAGGCGTGGACTGTCGCTTGACCTGATGCGACGTGACCGCGACGCCGGCAACGGTCTCAACGAGTACATGCTCGCCGCCGTCATCGAGGCGAGCGGAAAGCTTGGCGCGCAACGGATCTCGTTGAACTTCGCGATGTTCCGCGCGGTGTTCGAGGAAGGTGAGAAGATCGGCGCCGGCCCGGTGCTGCGGGCGTGGCGGGCGATCCTGAGCCTTGCCTCCCGGTTCTTCCAACTGGAGTCGCTGTACCGGTCCAACGCCAAGTACGGCCCGGAATGGGAGCCGCGTTTCCTGTGCTACGGCCGGACCAGGCGGCTGCTGAAGGTCAGCATCGTGGCCGGCGCGCTGGAAGGGTTCGTGCCCAGTCCGCGTTCGCTGTTCCAGGGCCCGCGCGCACTGCGCCTGGAGACGGTCTCGAAGGACTTCCTGGAACGGGCGCGGCGGATCGACGAGTACGCGGCGAAGGCGCAGCCCAAGCCGATGCGCCGGCCCGAGCAGGTCCGGGTGCGGCTGGCGAAGCTGGACCGGCTGCGGTCGTCCGGCCGTGACCCGTACCCCGCCGGCTTCGAGCGGGACGTCCAGCTGGCCGAGCTGAAGGCGCTGTACGGCGAACTGGGGCCGGACGAGCGGACCGGCAAGCGGGTGCGGATCGCCGGCCGGGTGACCGCCAGCCGGGACATGGGCGGGCTGTGTTTCGTCCGGCTCAAGGACTTCAGCGGGGAACTGCAGGTCATGCTGGTCCGCGCGGAGCTCAACGGCGGCCTGGCGGCCTGGCGGTCGTCGGTGGACCTGGGCGACCACGTGGGGGTGTGCGGTGAGATCGTCACCTCCAAACGGGGTGAGCTGTCCGTCCTCGCGGAGAGCTGGACGGTCACCGCGAAGTGTCTGCATCCCTTGCCGGACAAGCGAAAGGGCCTGTCCGACCCGGAGACCAGGGTCCGCCAGCGGTATCTGGACCTGGTGGTCAACCCGGACTCGGCGGCCATGTTGAAGCTGCGGTCCACTGTGGTCCGGGCGCTCCGCGACGAGCTGCACACCAGGGACTACCTCGAAGTCGAGACGCCGATGCTGCAGACCGTGCACGGCGGCGCGAACGCACGTCCGTTCATCACCCACATCAACGCGTACGACATGCGGATGTACCTGCGGATCGCGCCCGAGCTGTACCTCAAGCGGCTGTGCGTGGCCGGTGTCGAGCGCGTCTTCGAGCTGAACCGGAACTTCCGCAACGAAGGCGCGGACGCCACGCACAACCCGGAATTCACCATGCTGGAGGCGTATCAGGCGTACGCCGACTACACGACCATGCGTCTGCTGGCGCAGAACCTCGTGCAACACGCCGCGCGCGCCGCGTACGGCGAGGCAGTGGTTCGCCGTGGTGACGAGGAGTTCGACATCTCCGGCGACTGGCCGGTCGTGACCGTCCACGATGGAGTCTCGCGCGCGCTCGGCGAGGAGGTCACCCCGGACACCCCGGTCGGCGAGCTGCGCAAGCTGCTCAGCCGGGCCGGGATCGTGCTGGACGAGGAGTACGGGCCCGGGCACCTCGTGCAGAAGGCGTACGAGTACCTGGTCGAGGGGAACACGGTCGTGCCGACCTTCTACACCGACTTCCCGACCGACACGTCCCCGTTGACCAGGCGGCACCGGCTCGACGGCCGGCTGGCCGAGCGGTGGGACCTGGTCGCGTTCGGCAGCGAGATCGGCACCGCCTACACCGAGCTGACCGACCCGATCGAGCAGCGGGGCCGCCTGGAGGCGCAGTCGCTGCGAGCGGCGAGCGGCGACGTCGAAGCCATGGAACTGGACGAGGACTTCCTGCGGGCGCTGGAACACGGCATGCCGCCGACTGGGGGGATGGGAATGGGCGTGGACAGGTTGCTGATGATGTTGACCGGGTCGTCGATCCGGCAGACTGTCTTGTTCCCGTTCGCCCGCCCACGCTGATGGCGGCCCGCTGGGGGGCGTCCGTCCTGTTGGTGGTCGCGGCGGTCACGTACTCGGCCTGGCTGGTCGAGTTGTTCTTACCCGACCGGCTGTCGCTGCTGGAGGCGTATGTCAGCGAGTACAGCGCGGTCGGACAGCCGTATCGGATGTTGTTCCGTACCACCGACATGATCGCGGCGATCTGCCTGTTATCGGCCGCGTTCCTGATCGCCCGTAGGGTTCCGCGGAGCTGGCTGGTGGTCACCGGGTTGGCCGTGCTGGGCCTTTCCACGCTGGCCGACGCCAACTTCACGTTGGACTGCGCGAGCTCGGTGAGCGCGGCCTGCCGCGAGGTCAAGGCCGAGGGCGCGGTGTCCCTCACGGACCATCTGCACATCGTGACGTCGGTCCTGTCCGACCTGGGCATGGCGATCGCCGCGCTCGGCGCGGTCCGGTTGGCCCGCCGCGGAACGCTGCCGTGGTTGGGATTCGCGCTGATCGGGGTGACCGGCCTGGCCATCGCGTTCCTCGACCCGCTGGGGCCGGGCCACTTCGCCGGCGCGATCCTGCGGGTCCAGCTCATTGTTGTCGGAGTCGGCCTGGTCGTCGGTGCCCGCTGGCTGACCAGGATCCAGGGCGGGAACCCGCCGCCCGAGGCGCCTGTCGAACGGGTTCTCTCCACCCAGGGATCTCAACCCGGGGGTTGAGCGGGTTCCAACCTCACGGCGAAGCCAAGCCGTGACTGAATAGCCACGATACCGGGTATGAAGAAACTTCTTCCCAGCATTGTCCTCAACGCGGTCGTGCCGTTCCTGATCTACGTCCTGCTTCGGCCGCACGTGGACACCGACCTGGTCGCGTTGGCCGTCGCGTCCTCGTTCTCGGCGGTGTACACGATCGTGATGTTCGTCTGGCGCAGGCGGATCGATCCCGTCGGTGCGGTCGCTGTGGTTGCCTACGTCGTCGTGCTGGCGATTTCGCTGCTGTCCGGCGGGAACGAGTTCGTGCTCAAGGTGAACGACACCCTCATCACCGGCCCGGTCGGCGTGGCCTTCCTGGTGTCCGTGCTCGCCGGCAAGCCGTTGCACCTCGTGATCCACCAGGTCGTCGCCAAACGCAGGGGACTGGAGGTGAAGCCGGCCGTGCGACGCGGTTCAGCCGTGGCCAGCCTGCTCATCGGCGCCACGCTGACGGTTCACGCGACTGTGGTGATCCTGATGGCGCTGTCGTTGCCGACAGGGGAGTTCCTCGCCGTGCAACGGCCCGTCGGGTTGTCGATCATCGGCGTCGGGGTGGCGGCGATCATGTGGCACCGCCGCCGGGTCAGCCTTCTCGCCAGGCGTTCGTGATGGGCAGCCGCCGGTCCCGGCCGAACGCCTTCAGGGTGATCTTCGTACCCGGCGGGTACTGGCGGCGCTTGTACTCGGCCGCGTCGACCATCCGCAGCACCCGGTCGATCACCTCGGCCGGGAAGCCTTGCGCGACCAGGTCGTCGTAGCCCCGGTCGCCTTCGACGTAGTCGTCCAGGATGTCGTCGAGCAGCTCGTACGGCGGCAGCGAGTCGGTGTCCAGCTGGCCGGGCCGCAGCTCGGCGGACGGCGGTTTGGTGATGGAGTTCTCCGGGATCGGCGGGATCTCGCCGCGTTTCTCGGCCTCCGCGTTGCGCCACCGGGCCAGCGCCCACACCAGCGTCTTCGGGACGTCCTTGATCGGCGCGAACCCGCCGACCGCGTCGCCGTAGATGGTCGAGTAGCCGACCGCCAGCTCGGTCTTGTTGCCGGTGGCCAGCACCAGGTGACCGTGCTGGTTGGACAGGCCCATCAGGGTCACACCCCGGCACCGGGCCTGCACGTTCTCCTCGGCCAGACCGGTCAGGCCGAGTTGGCCGACGAACACCTCGACCATGTCTCCGATCGGCTGCACCTGGTAGTGGGCGCCGATTCGGCGGGCGAGGTCGGCCGCGTCGTCCTTCGAGTGGTCACTGGAGTACTGGGAGGGCAACGAAACCCCGTGCACCGCGCCGCCGCCCAACGCGTCCGCGGCGAGCGCGGCCACGACCGCGGAGTCGATGCCGCCGGACATGCCGAACGTCACCGACCGGAAGCCGTTCTTCTGCGCGTAGTCCCGCAGCCCGGTGACCAGGGCGAACCAGACCTCGGCCTCCTCCGGCAACGGTTCGGCGATCGGCGGGGCCGGCTGCGGCGGGTACGCCGGCAGCGGGTCGTCCGCCAGCAGCACCCGCCGGACGTCGAACTCGCCGAACCGCCCTTCGGTCCGTGGCGCGGTCCCCGGCAGATCCAGGTCGACGACCATCAGGTGCTCGACGAACTGCGGCGCGCGGGTCAGCAGCCTGCCTTCCTGGGTGACGACGATCGAGTCGCCGTCGAACACCAACTCGTCCTGGCCGCCGATCAGGTTCACGTACGCGAGCGGCGCGCCCGCTTCGGCCGCCCGCCGGGCCACCAACGGCAGCCGCTGGTCGTCCTTGTTGCGTTCGTACGGCGAGGCGTTGGGGGAGACGACGAGGTCGACGCCGGCCTGGCCGAGGGCGGCGATCGGGCCGCCGTCCTGCCAGATGTCCTCGCAGATCACCATGCCGATCTCCAGGCCGTGCAGCCGGACGACGTCGAGCTCGGTGCCGGGCTGGTAGTAGCGGCGCTCGTCGAACACCCCGTAGTTGGGCAGGTGGTGCTTGAACTGCTTCGCCACGACCTTGCCCTGGTACAGCACGGCCGCGGCGTTGCGCGGGCCGACCTCGTCCAGGTCCAGGTAGCCCACAAAAGCGGCCACGTCACCGCAGCCGGCGTCGGCCAGGCGGACGGCAAGCTCGTCCAGCGTGCGGCGGGAGGCGTGCGCGAACGACTCACGCAACGCCAGGTCCTCCACCGGGTAGCCGGTGAGGCACATCTCTGGGAACACCACGACGTGCGCCCCGGCCTCGGCGGCCTTACGGGACCACTCCACGATCAGGTCGGCATTGCCGGCCAGGTCGCCTACCCGGGCGTTGACCTGGGCGGCTGCGATGCGTAGCTGCGGCATGCCGACATCCTCTCGCATGTTTTCGCCTCACAGGCAAAAATGTGGCCCACGAATCACCAGGATCAGTCATCACCCGGCCGGCGGGCAACCGGGGCGGTGGCGCCGGCCGGGTAGTCGACCGTGCACACAAGGGCGTCGCGTCGTGCCTCCGCGCCGGGCGGGCTGATCAGCGGGCTCGCGCTGTGCTTGTACCTCGAATCGTCGAAGATCACGAACTCGCCCGGCTGGAGCGTCGCCCCCACAACGACCTCGTCGCCGTTGTGCAGGCTGGTCTCCGCCCCGGTCCCGACCTTGTCCAGAACGTAGACGACGATGAATTGCTCGTGGTCCCGATGCGGCCCGGTGACCACCTGGGTCCGGGTCCGGAAAAGGTTGACGCCGAAAGTCCCGCGCGCGAGCCGGGATTCCACCGGAACGAGGGAAAGAACGCCGGTGACCCAGGTCGAGAACATAGCGTCCCGCAGGAGTTCGATCCGGGCGAATTCGCGGGGGCCTCGCCGTCCGTGCCGATCGGGGATGGCGATGGTGTCGTGTTCGGTCAGGGCGACTTCGGTGGGAGACGTCCAGGCGTAATGGATCACGTCCCGGGCCCGTTCCCGGTCGGCGGGGACATCGTCGGGGTAACGCCGCAGGACATCCTCGGTGAAGTACGTACTGTGGAAGTGCTGCCGGAACTCGGCCGGCATGCCCAACAGCCGGTCGTCGCCGATGAAGTAACCATCGTCGCGCATGTGCTTCCACACCAGTTCTGGATCTTCACACCTGATCACGTAGTGGCCCCAAACGGAATAGACGATATCGATCGCGTTCATGAGACAAAGAACTCATCCCTGACCGAGTGGACAAGGGCCAGGGATTCGCTCGGTGAGAGCGCCGTCGCCAGTAGGTCGTCGTAGTACCGCCGATATCGACGGACCTGGTCGTGCGCCTCGAAATACCGGAAACCCGCGTGCGTCTCGATGCCCACGATGTCCCGGTCGTAGTCGTCGAACTCGAAATACGCGTACATGCACGTGCTGGTGAACGGCGGAGTCCGCGCGAACGGCAGCACCTGCAGCCGGATGTTGGGCATCGCGGACCGGTCCACCAGATAGTCGAGTTGGTCCCGCATGATCTCCGGGCCGCCGACCAGTTGCCGGATGCTCGACTCGTGGGTCACCGCGATGAGCTTCAGCGGGGGCAGGTCGTCGCGGAACTGCAACGCCTGCCGCCGCCGGGACCGGACCTCGAGGAGCTGTTCGATCTCGCTGCTCGACCGCCAGGGCTCGGTCCGTCGCAGGAAAGCACGCGTGTAGTCCAGCGTCTGCAGCAGTACGGGCAGGATCGGCAGGGTGTACACCCGGATGACGGACGCCTCGGCCTCGGTCGCGAGGTAGGTGTCCAGGCCGCCCGGGATCGTGTCGGCGTAGTCGTCCCACCACGCGCGGGTGCCCGCGGTTCGCACCCACCGCATGAACTGTTCCGCCTTGGTGGTGTTCTCCAGGCCGTAGTAGCGGATCAGATCTCGGACGTCGCGCGGTTGCGGCCGGCCTTGGGCGTTCTCCAGGCGGGACAGTTTCGACGTGGAGATCATCAATTCCCTGGCGACCTGCTCAAGGGTGGCGCCGGCTTCTTCGCGGAGCCGGCGCAGCTCGGTCGCCAACTGCTTGCGAGGCATCAACGGACCTGTTCCGCCTGGCATTCTCCCCGCCGATCTCGAAAATGCTCAACACGGGAGCCCATGGTGGGAATCCCATAGATCGGCGATCGTACGCCGGTGTACCGCCGCCTGACAGGAGCCACGCTGGATCAAAGGAACCATGGGACATGACAGATGGATGACAGCTGCCCGGTGGGAATTGCAAGTTGAGATCCCAGGCGGCACAATGATGCACATTGGCGCGGTGGCCTCCATGAGAGGGGACGTCTCATGGCGCTGTACGTCACACCGCCACGCCACCGAATCATCCTCGCCGTGGACATGGCCGGTTCGGCGATTCGAACCAACTCCGTCAAGGCCAGCTTCCGCCGCGTGATGTACACGATCGTGGAGAAATGCCTGGTCACCAGCGGAGTGCGGAAGGAATACCGAGATCCGTTCATCGACCGCGGCGATGGCATCCTCGCACTGATCCACCCCGTCGACGAGGTCCCCAAAACAGTGTTGCTGAGCAAAACCGTCCCGACACTTGACGCGTTACTGCGCCAGTACGGGAACGTCTGCCCCGGCCAGCAGTTACGACTTCGCGTGGTCGTGCACGCCGGCGAAGTGCTCTACGACGACTGCGGCTGCTTCGGGGAATCGCTGGACGTGGCCTTCCGACTGCTCGACCATGTGGAGGTCAAGGAACGGTTCAGGCTGACCCAGGCCCCGTTGCTCCTCGTGGTGTCCGACGACATTCACCAAAGCGTGGTCCGGCACGGCTACGACGGGATCGACCAGCACGCCTTCATCCCGGCCGTACACGTGGTCGTCGCCGACCGGATCCACCTCGGCTGGGTGTCGATGCCAGTCCCCGGCCGCCTGCTCACAGCCGGGCCAGTCGACGACTGACCCGGCCGGCGGCGCTCAGCGTTCCGCCTTGACTTCATCGCCACTTTGCAGGACGTGCATAGCGCTGTCCCTGCGCGCCACATACGACATCGGGAAGCAGTGAGGCAGCGAGCTGGTCGCGGCGGATGAGGAAGGGGGTGACGCTGGTGGGCAGGTGTTTCTTTTCGGGCTGACGGCCCGGAGGGCAGGCAAGGTAGACGGTCCGGTCGGGAGCAAGCGCCGCGGTCGCCTCGATCGCAGGGTTCATGTCGCTGTCGGTCGATACGACAACCGAGACATCGCCGTAGCGTTCGGCCGCGTCACGGACCATGGCGACGGCCAAGGCGACGTCGGTCAATTTCTCTTCGTAGGTGCGGTGATACGTCGGCGGAGTACACGCACATGTCCATCTCTCGGCGCAGACACGGCACCGGAGCTTGTTGACCTTCTTCTTGTACCGGCCGCGGACCACCTGTACTTCGGGACGATGAGCGGTGAGCGCGGCCAGATAGGTCTCCTGCCGATGGGCTGCGTCGGGCTCGCCGGCGACGATCGTGGTGAAGTACCGAACGACGAGTACCTCGTCTGGCTGCCGAAGCTGCTGCGCGAGAGCTGCCCAGTCCAGCCAAAGGAACTCTCGTCCGTACTTGCTACGGAAGCCGTGGTAGGCGTTCATACCGTCGACGTAGAAGACGGCGCGACCCACAGGGCCTCCAGTTTGTATAGCCGGTCCGGGAGCGGCTATCCTAAGGCCATACGATGTTGGTCACGGCCAACAGGGTGGCCCCTACGGGGGCCACATTTTTTGCCCGAGGTCCGCACGCACCAGCCTCTGACCCGAGGCCTCAAGGCGTCGAACCGGGTGGTTCGACGCCGTCAGCGGTGGTCGTTCGCGGCGCTCAGCGTTCTGCCTTGACCTTTTTGACTTGGGCGCGGACCTTCTTGAGGGCTTGTTCGGCGTCTGAGTCGAACGGGTTGTCGTAGACCATGTAGGTCCAGGTGGAGGTGGGGCGCTTCAGGCCGGCTTCCTCGAGTTCGGCGCCGTTCGCGCTGACTTTGACCGTGTCGAAGGAGTCCTGCGCCTGTTCGTGGGCTTCGGGCACGATCTGGTTGAACACGGGCACCACCGCGCGGTGGTACTCGTCGATCGGGGTCTCCTTGGCCAGGGCCCGCAGGTGCACGGTCTCCCGGATGTCGGCGGCGAAGCCGAGGTGGTCGACCCAGCGGCGGTCCAGGTGGAACAGCACGATCTGGCGGGCCGCTTTGGCCACGGGCTCCTCGCCGAACTCGTCCACGAGTTCCTTGTGCCGGTCGGGCGCGTGTTTGGCGAACAGTTTGTCGGCCGCGTCGCTGTGCAGGAGCTTGTCGCGGTGTTCCATGATGATGTCGCGCTGCTGCTCGATCAGGCGGGTGTAGCGCCAGGTGTTGCGGTGGATCTCCAGTTCGACGCCTTCGGCGACCTTCTGGGCGTGCACCACGAACTGTTTGGCGGTCTTGTCCTTGATCAGGCCGTCCTCGCCGGGCGGCTCCTTGAGGGTGTGCAGCTGGACCTCGGGCGCGTACTGGATCAGCTGCTCGTCCTCCATGCTGGAGAAGAACACCGAGCCGCCGGGGTCGCCCTGCCGGCCGGCCCGGCCGCGCAGCTGGTCGTCCAGGCGGGACGACGGGTAGTGCCCGGTGCCGATCACGTACAGGCCGCCCAGCTCGGCGACCTTGTCGTGGTCCGCCTCGTCGTGCCCGCCTAGGCGGATGTCCGTGCCGCGACCGGCCATCTGGGTGGACACCGTGATCGCGTCGTAGGCGCCGGCCTCGGCCACGATCGCGGCCTCCTCCGCGTCGTTCTTGGCGTTCAGCACCACGCACTGCAGTTCGTGCTCGGCGAGCTTCTTGGCGATCCGCTCGGACTCGGCCACGTCCAGCGTGCCGACCAGGATCGGCCGGCCGGTCTCGTGGGTCGCGATGATCTCCTTGATCAGCGCGTCCTCCTTGGCCTCCTCGGTGGTGAAGAGGCGGATCAGCTCGTCCTCCCGGACGCACGGCTTGTTCGGCTCGATCACGGCGACTTCGAGCTTGTAGAACTCACGCAGCTGGTCGGCGACCGCGACGGCGGTGCCGGTCATCCCGCACACCCGCGGGTAGCGGGCGATGAGGGCCTGGACGGTGATCGAGTCGAGCACCTCGCCGCTTTCGGTCGCCGCGACCGCCTCCTTGGCCTCCACGGCCGCCTGCAGGCCGTCCGGCCACCGCTGCAGGGCCGCGATCCGGCCGCGGGAGGTGTTGATCAGCTGGACCTTGTTGTCCCGCACGATGTAGTCGACGTCCCGCTGGAGCAGGGCGTGCGCGTGCAGGGCGACGTTCACCGCGGCCAGGTGGTGGCTGTCCTCGGCGTACAGGTCGAGGCCGCCGAGGGCCTTCTCCACCGCGGTCGCGCCGGACGGGGTGAGCCACGCGTTGCGGCCGTCCTCGTCCCACTCGTAGTGCAGGCCCGCGCGCAGCCGGCGGACGACGTCGGCCATGTCCGCGTCCCGCTCGGCGACGTCGGCGGAGCCGGCCATCACCAGCGGCACCTTGGCCTCGTCCACCAGCACCGAGTCGGCCTCGTCGATCAGGGCCACCTGGACCTCGACGGTGACCTGGTCGGCCGGGTCCACGGCCAGCCGGTCGCGCAGCAGGTCGAAGCCGATCTCGCTGACCGAGCCGTAGCAGACCTCGGACTGGTACGCCGCGCGCCGGTGCTCGTTCGAGACCTTCTCGCCGACGTATCCGACGCTCACGCCGAGCAGCTCGTACACCGGGCGCATCCAGTCGGCGTCCCGGTGGGCGAGGTAGTCGTTCACGGAGATGACGTGGACCTTCTTGCCCCGCACGGCGAGACCGGCGGCGGCGAGCGCGCCGGCGAGCGTCTTGCCCTCACCGGTCGCCATCTGCACGACATGGCCGGCGAGCATGCCCATCACGCCCAGCAGCTGCACGTCGTACGGCCGCTCGTTGAGCGCGCGCTTGGCGGCCTCGCGGGCGAGCGAGCAGTACTCCACCAGTTCGTCGTCGGCGAAGTCCCGGTCGGCGCGCAGTTTGGCGACCCGTTCGGTCAGCTCCTCGTCGCTCAGCTCGGCGACCCGCTCCTCGCGATCCTCGATCTTGGGCAGCAAGGCCTGGTACTTGGTCAGCTCCACCGACGCGGGTCGTTCCATCAGCCGGCGGAACCGGCTCTTGACCCGGGTGAGCATCGTGGCCACGCGGCACCTCCACAGCACGAATCAGACACAGCCTTAACGCGACGGCGTTCGTTTCGAGTTCCGCCCGACCCCGGTATTAGCTCGATGGCAGTATCGAGACGTGACACCGTTCGGCCGTATATGGCGATCATCCCTCGTATTCGTGCTGGTCGCAGCCTCCGCGGCCTGCACTTCGTCCACCGGCGCGCCCGTGATCCCGCCGACGACGGAACAACGGGGGCCCTCGGGGACGGTACCGGCTGGACTGGAACGGTTCTACGGCCAGGCTCTCACCTGGGGTGACTGTGCCGGATTTGCCCGAAGTGACGACGACAGAAGCACACTGAAGGACCGCAACGCAAGATGCGCACGTCTGACAGTGCCCCTGGACTACGCCAAGCCCGACGGCCAGACGATCACCCTCGGCGTGCTGCGGATGCCCGCCGGCGACGGGTCCCAGCGGATCGGCTCGCTGGTGGTCAACCCGGGCGGCCCGGGTGCCTCCGGGCTGGCCACCGCGGTCCGGCTGGCCGGCCAGGCCAAGAACAACGACCTGGGCAAGCGGTTCGACCTGGTCGGCTTCGACCCGCGCGGGATCAACTCGAGCGAGCCGTCGATCCGCTGCCTGACCGACCAGGAACGGGACGCCCAACGCGCGGACGACGACGAGCTGGACTCCTCACCGGCCGGGGTGGCCAAGGTGGAGGGCGAGCAACGCGACTACGCGAACAAGTGCGCGGCGCGGACAGGCGACGGCACGGAAATGCTCGCCAACATAGGCACGCGGGACGTCGCCAAGGACATGGACGTGCTCCGCTCGGCCCTCGGCGACGAGAAGCTGTCCTATTTGGGCTATTCGTACGGAACGCGACTGGGCACGACGTACGCGGAGACGTTCCCTAACAATGTTAGAGCGCTGGTTCTGGACGGCGCGCTGGACCCGCAGCAAGGTGTGGTGGACGAACTGGTGGCTCAGGGCCAGGGCTTCCAGAAGGCGTTCAACAGCTTCACCGACTGGTGCGTCAAGCGCCAGGACTGCGCGCTCGGCCAGGACCGCGGCTCGGTCCTGCGCAACTACCTCAACCTGGTCCGGCCGCTGGGCGACCGCGCGCTGGACCTCGGCGACGGCCGCAAGCTCTCCTACTCCGACGCCACCACCGCAGTCGTCCAGGCCCTCTACGCCCAGGAACTCTGGGAGACCCTCAACAACGGCCTCGCGGAGCTGAAACGCCAGCGCGGCACCACGCTGATGCTGCTCGCGGACACGTACTACGAACGCGACCCCGACGGCCGGTACTCGACCACGCAGGACGCGTTCACCGCCGTGCGGTGCGTCGACGACCCGCGCGTCACCGACAAGAACCTCGTCGTGGAAGCTCAGGAACGCTACAAGCAGGTGGCGCCGTTCCTGGACGACGGCCGCCCCGCGAGCCCGGCCCTGGACGCGTGCGCGTTCTGGCCGGTGCCGAACACCGGCTCACCCCATCTGCCGAAGGTCCAAGGACTGCCGCCGACCCTGGTGATCTCCACCACCGGCGACCCGGCAACGCCCTACCAGGCAGGGGTGAACCTGGCGAAAGCACTGGGTGGCTCGCTGGTGACGTACGAGGCAACCCAGCACACGGCGTTCCTGCAGGGCCACAAATGCGTGGACGACGCAGGTATCGACTACCTGGTGCGGCTCAAGCAGCCGGCGCCCGGCCTGCGCTGCTCCTGAACCATCTGCCTGATAACGATCCCCAATGGACCGCCGTCCAGGAGGTGGTCGGGGAATTCCGCCCATGCCATTCTTATCGGCATGGATCCCCACCGCCGTGCTTTTCTGGGGATGGCCGCCGTTGGGTTGCTGTCGGCCGTTCCCGGGTGTGGGTTGCTGTCCGGACCGAAACAGGCGCCACACGGAGCGGAAGGGGCCACGGTCCGGCTCGGCGTCGTGCCGATCATCGACGTCGCCCCGGTGTACATCGCGATGCGGGCCGGGTACTTCCGGGACGAGGGCGTGGACGTCCGGATCAGGACCGTGCAGGGTGGCGCCGCGGGCATTCCGGCGATGGTCAGCGGCGACCTGGACGTGACGTTCGGCAACTGGGTGTCGTTCTTCACCGCACAGGCCAAGGGCACCGCGGACCTGAAGCTCGTGGCCGACGGGTACCGCGGCAAGCCGGGCATGTTCCTCGTGCTGGCGCTGCCGGACGGGCCGGTGCGGTCGGCGAAGGACCTGGCGGGCCGGAAGATCGCGGTGAACACCCGCGGGAACGTCACCGAGCTGGCGGTCCGGGCGGCGATGCGCGCGCAGGGCGTGGACGTGTCCGCCGTGCAGTTCACCGAGATGCCGTTCCTCGACATGCAGAGCGCGTTACAGCGCAAGGACGTTGACGCGGCCCTGGTGGTCGAGCCGTTTCTCACCAGTGCGATCCGGCAGGCCGGCGCGGTCCCGGTGCTGGACACCATGACCGGCGCCGCCACCGAGCTCCCGATCGGCGGGTACGCCACGACTGCGAAATTCGCCGCGGGCAACCCCGCGACCCTGGACGCCTTCCGCCGCGCACTGGGCAAGGCCCAACGCGACGCGGCCGACCGGCACAGGGTGGAAGAAGTCATCGCCGACTACGCGAAGGTGGACAGTTCGGTCGCGGCCCAGGTCCACCTCGGCTCGTACCCGACCGGCATCGACGCCAACCGGTTGCGTAACGTCGTGTCGATCATGCGGGACAACGGAATGCTCGACCGCGACCTGGACCCGTCGACCATGGTGCTCTAGATGTGGCGGCGGGCGCGCAGTCTGCTCGTGACGAACCACAGCAGGAGTGCGGTCAGCGCGAGGTAGATCATGCCCTCGGCCAACTGGAGGACCGGCATTCGCGGCCGTGGCTGATAGTCCGTGAAGTGCGCGCTGATGCCGGCCTCGCGGTAGCAAGTGGCTTGAGCGTCGGGATTGGGCGTGTTGGCGCAGCCTTCGGTTTGGGCGAAGGGCGCGGCGGCGCGGCCGTTGTGATTGTCAAGGTAGCCCGAATCGACGATGTACGCCCCGGATGGTGCCTCCGGGGAAGACGCGGGGCCGTAGACGGTGGCGCTGCGTTCCGGTGGCATCAGGTGCATCCGTAAGAACAGCGCGACGAAGATCCGGACTCCCAGGAACACCGTGAGCGTCCCGGCGATGGCGCCAGGGGTCTGCCGTAGCAACGTGCCGAACGCGAGTCCGAGTGCGAACCCGAAGACGACGTATGTCGTGTGCACCAACGGGTTGGCCTCGAACAGTTGCGACGTGAACCGCTCGGTGCCGATCTGCCTGAGCAGGGCGATGTTCAGGATCGCCACGAGCGCCGCCGCGACGACGACCAGTGGAAGGGACCGGCCGACGACCCACCGCTGCGGGGTGGCGTCCTGGCTCCACGCGAACACGTTCGTGCGGTCCTCGAACTCGCGCGCGACCATCGGCGCCGCCCAGAACGTCGCGGTCAGTGTGCTCAGCACCGTGGGCGCGTAGGGCCATATGCCGACCGCGAAGTCGAAGCTGCGGCTGGCAACGCTGTACGCCACGACGACGGTGACGCCGGTGGCGAGCAGGATCGACGTCCGGTGCTGCCGCCAGGCGATCCAGACCCAGCTGCCCCAGTCGATCCGGTCACGCGTGAGCGCGGTCATGCCAGGCCACCTCCCGGGCGTTGGCCAGGTGCGCCACCACGATGTCCTTGACGGTCGCGGGCCGCACCACCCATTCGTTCTCCGCGTCGTCCGGTGTCTCGTCCGGCTCGGTTTCCAGGGTGACCAGGAAAGTGGACTGCTGTTCGCTGTGTGTTTCCCGGACGACTGTGCCTGTGGGCGGCGACGCGGATCGCGGGCCGACGTAGAAACGGTGGTTCGCCAGGAGATCGTCGATCTGGCCGGCGAGCGTGATCGTCCCGTGGGTGAGCACCAACAGGTTGTCCGCCACACCACCGAGTTCGGCGACCACATGGGTGGACATCAGCAGTGCCATCTCGGTTTCCGCGGCCTCGGTGAGCAGTTCGGCCATGACTTCGTTGCGTACCAACGGGTCGAGGTTGGCCAGCGGCTCGTCCAACAGCAGCACGTCCGGCACGCGGCCGAGCGCGACGGCGAGTGCGACCTGGGTGCGCTGGCCGGTGGAAAGCCTGCCGCACAGCCGGTTCGGCGGGACGTGGAACCGGCGCAGCCAGCGGGTGGCGCGGTCCTCGTCCCACACGAGGTTCAGGTGACGGGCCATCCGCAGCATGTCGCGGGCACTGAGATGGTCGTACAGAGGCCTGTCCTGAGCGACCAACGCCACCCGGCCGCAGGCCACGACAGTGCCGCCGTCCGGCGCCAGGAGTCCGGACAGGACAGTCAAGAGGGTGGTCTTGCCCGCGCCGTTCGCCCCGACGAGCGCGGTCACCTGCCCCGCGTACAACTCGAAAGTGCAGCCCGCCAACACCGGTTTGGCCCCGTACCGCTTGGCCAGGTCCTCGACCCGCAGGACCGCCTCGATCTCAACGGTGGTCGTCACCGTTCGCCCCCTTCACGTCGTGATCCGTGAGGACGTCACGTACCAGTGCGTCGATGTCCTCGTCGTCGAGCCCGGCGTCGCGGGCCTCGTGCACCCAGTCGGCGATCAGGCCGCGCAGCTTCGCCATGACCTCGACCGGAGCCGTGCCCAGGGACGCGGTGACGAACGTGCCGGCGCCCTGGCGTGCTTCGACCAGGCCGGAGTGCTCCAGCTCGCGGTACGCCTTGAGGACGGTGTTCGCGTTCACCCCGCTGGTCGCGACGACCTCGCGCACGGTCGGCAGCCGGTCGCCGGGTTCGAGCCAGCCCAGCCGGAGTGCCTCGCGTACCTGCCTGACCAGCTGCAGGTAGGCGGGAAGACCGCTGTCGCGGTCAATCCGGAACTCGACCACCGCACCACCTAGATTGTTCTACTTGACTAAGACAGTAGCTAACTAGAACAATCATCGGGGCGTCAAGGGGCACGGGCCGGCGAGGGTGAAGAGAGGGGGCTCCGCGGAACGGGCACGCGGAGGCAACGGGACTGTCGGGTCTAGCTGACCTGGAACGGGTTGCGCGGCAACGCTTTCGGCCGCGCAACCACGTCTCCGGCGTCATCCGTGGACGGCTGGCTGAACAGGTTCTCGTGTGATGCTTTGGTCGTGCTCAGCGGGGCACTCGCGACCTCGTCGGCGCCGGCATGGCTGAACAACTCGTTTGATGCGGTGATGGCGAACATCCTTTGTCCAGATGTGGGATATGCCGTCACCTTAGCCGCGAGCGCCCTGCGTGGTGGCGTTTTTCAGGGAGAGGCGCGCCGCTGCTGTTCGCGGATCACCTTCGGCGCGCCGGCCAGATCCTCGTCGTTGCACAACAACTTGACTTCGTAGTACGGCGCGTGTTCGCTGTCGTCGTAGTCCAAATGGATCGCGATGACGTCCACTGGCTCGCCCAGCCAGTCCTCGGCCTTCCTCAGCCAGGCCGCCGCGCGTTCGAGCGCTGTTGGCAGATTGTCATCACGGAAATCCACTGGCCGATATGGCACTCCTTGGACTTCGTCCTGCGCGTGGTCCAGCCGGGGCAGGTCAACCGCCACGCCGGCCTCGTTCAGATCTAGTACGACCCGTTGCTCGGTCACTTTCGAAGGGTCCCTTAAACGCTGCGCCTTCGCAATCCGCGAGCGGTGTCAATCACGAGCCGATGCTCGCCCGACACACAGCGCGAGCAGGGCCCCGACGACACACAGCAGGCACGTGATCAGGAACATCTCGTTGTACTCGGTGTTGAGCGCGGCGAACAGCTTCCCCTTGTACACCGCGACCTGGGCGTCGAACTCCTCCTTGGACAACCCGAACGGCAACGGCGTGTCGAGGTTCGCGGTCAGGCTGTGGAACCGGTAAAGGCCCCACGCTGTGAGCGCGGCCACACCGACCAGCATGCCGGTCATCCTGGCCACCACCACACCGGCGGACGCCACACCGTGCTGTACCGCGGGCACGACACGCAGCACGGCCGACGAGAGCGGGCCGATCACCAGGCCGAGCCCGAGCCCGGCGATCACCAGGTCGGTGTCCAACCTCGGCAGCGTGAACAGCCCCAGGTCGTGCCGCGCGGCCAGCACGTCCACCGGCCACTGCGAGATCATCAGGTACCCGACCGCGGCGATCAGCATTCCGCCGAACGCGACCCACCGGTCCCCGATCCGCACCGCCAGCCAGCCGCCGACAAGGGCGCCGATCGGCAGCGCGATCAGGAACCGCAGCAACAGGAACACCGCGGCGGTCCGGTCCTTGCCGAGCAGTGTCTGCGCGATGAGTTCGACGTTCACCAACGTCACCATCAACGCCGCGCCGGCCGTCACCGAGGAACCCAACGCGGCGAGCATCGGCCCCATGCGCACACCTGCGGGGTCGATGAGCTTGACGCGTGAGAACTTCTCCCACGCGAGGAACGCGAGCAACGCGACGAAAGCCCCTGCCAGCACAGGCCATCCCCACGGCGGCAGCACGGCGTGCTCAGGATCTGGGTTGTACAGCGCGACAACGGCCAGTCCGAGCGTGATCGCGAGGAGCACACCGCCGACCACGTCCACCTTGGCCGGCGTGCCTTCCTTGCCGCGCGGGGGAACCGTGAAGTGGATCGCGATCATGGCGGCGATCGCCAACGGCACGTTCACCCAGAAAAGTCCGCGCCACGTGCCGAAAGCGGCGGCGAGCACGACGCCGTACAACGGCCCGAGCACGCTGCCCAGTTCTTGCGCGGCACCCACCGCGCCGAGGACGGTGGAGCGACGGCGTTCCGCCCACAGGTCGGCCGCGAGTGCGAGCGTGACAGGCAACAACGCCCCGCTGGCAACACCTTGCACGATCCGCCCGGCCACAAGGACCGGGAGGTCCGTCGCCACGGCTGTGATCACGGATCCGACCGCGAACCCGGCGAGGCACACCTGCAGCAGCAGCCGCCGGCCGAACCGGTCCGACGCCTGCCCGAGCAACGGCATCGCCGCGATGTACCCGAGCAGGTATCCGGTGACCGCGGGCGTGATCTGCTGGAGCTGGTTGATCGCGATACCCAGGTCGCGCATGATGTCGTTGAGGACGCTGACCACCACGTAGGTGTCCAGCGCGCCCAGCAGGACCGCGAGTCCGCCCGCGCCGATCGCGACCCTGCGCCCCTTGACCGCCGGCGCCCCCACCGCCGTCGCCATCAGACCGGCTTGGTGACGGTGACCGGCTTGTCCACGTCGGACAAGGAGATGTCCACCGAGTTGCCGGGCGTGACCTCGATGGTGGCCTTCACCGGCTGGTGCGGGTTGTCCTGCCGGACCCACACCTTGACGTTCACATCGGACTGGATGCCGGGCACCAGACCGGTCAGTCCCTCCTTGGTGACCTTGCCCGTGACCCGGTAGGTCTTGGCGCCGGCGACGTCCTCGGCGGCCTCCGTCTTCGCCGCGGAGACCGTGCCGAGCAGCTTGCCGACACCCCGGTCCGGGTCGAGGATCGCGGACGTGTCGAAGACCTTGCTGGCGTCCCCGAACCGCTGGAAGCTCCCGGTCGGGCCCTTGATGTAGATCGTCTTGTCGGCGACCACGAACTCGACGTCGATCAGGGTGCCGAACTGGCTGAGCTTGGCGTGGCCCTTGGCGTCCCCGGCCTTGTTCAGGTCGCCGTCGAGCTGGCTGATCGGCAGGCCGGGCACCTGCCCGGTGACGTTCATGGTGAAGTGCGCACTGCTGAAGGACTTGCTCGCGGTGGCCGCGTCCTTCAGCAGCCCCGTTCCGTCCGGCAACGACGCGGAATCCGGTGTCGACGTCGACGAACACCCCGCGACGGCCACGAGTCCAAGCACACTGAGCATTACTAGCCGCTTCACCATGTGCGCATCGTAGGGCGCTTTGGCTGAGAGTCCTGAAGGGGCGGTTTGAATGCTTTCCGATATGTAAGCGGAGAGACACCCAGGTCACGTTTGAGGTGTTGCCGGAGTGACGCGGCGGTGCCCAGGCCGGAGTCCTCGGCGACCCGGTCGACCGGCATGTCGGTGGTCTCCAGCAGGCGACGGGCGTGCTCCAGCCGTTGGCGCAGCAACCACCGGCCGGGACTCATCCCGGTCTCGGCCCGGAACCGCCGGCTGAACGTCCGGACGCTCATCCGCGCGTGTTCGGCCAGGGTGTCCAGGTCGAGGTCGTCGTCGAGGCGTTCGATCGCCCACGCCCGGGTGGCCGCGGTGCTCGCCTCGCCGATCTCAGGCAGGGGCCGTTCGATGAACTGCCGCTGCCCGCCGTCGCGCCAGGAGGGGACGACGCAGTACCTCGCGGCCCGGTTGGCGACCTCGCTGCCGTGGTCGTTCCGCAGGACATGCAGGCAGAGGTCGACTCCGGCGGCCAACCCCGCGCTGGTCAGCACGTCGCCGTCGTCGACGAAGAGAACGTCTTCGTCGAGTACCACTTTCGGGTACAACTCACGGAATTCCCGGACGTGCCGCCAGTGGGTGGTGGCGGGCCGGTCGTCGAGGATCCCGGCGGCGCCGAGCACGAACGCGCCGGTGCAGATGGACATCACGCGCGTGCCCGGCCGGATCGACGCGAGCGCCTCGGCCACTTCACCCGGCAACGTGCCTTCGTGGCGCGGCCCGTGGATGCGGGTGCCGGGAATGACCACGGTGTCTGCCGCGGCGAGCGCCTCCGGCCCGTGGTCCGGCAGCAGGGCGTACCCGCCGACACTCCGGATGGGCCGCTTGTCGATCCCGCAGACCCGAACGTCATAGAGGTCTCCGGCGACCCCGAAGACCATCGAGGGAATGGCGAGGTCGTACCCGATCACCTCGGCGAGAGCCAGGACGGCGACAACGTGCCTCATGGCCGGATTCTGACACATTAGTGAGTTCCGGCCACCGCAATTCGGGTGACCGGCGGCCGGCCCGCCGGGCAGGATGAGGTGTGCTGGTCGACCATTTCCCGCTGCTCGGGCTCAGGCTGCGAACACCACGGCTGGAACTGCGCCTGCCGTCACCCGAGGAACTCGGCGCGCTGGCCGACGTGGCGGTCGACGGCCTCCACTCGCCCGACACCCAGCCGTTCCTCACCCCGTGGACCCAGCAACCACCGGCCGAGGTGGCCAGGAAGGTCATCCAGGACCACTGGCGGTCCCTGGGCGCCTGGTCGCCCCGCGACTGGACCCTGAACTTCGCGGTGTTCCACGGGGAAACGGTGATCGGCCGGCAAAGCATCGGCGCCCGGGACCTGTCGATCACCCAAGAGGTGCGGACCGGCTCCTGGCTGGGTCAACGCCACCACGGGCACGGATACGGCACCGAGATGCGAGCGGCCGTGCTCCACTTGGCGTTCGCCGGCCTGAACGCGGAAGAAGCGTTCTCCGCCGCCTTCGAGCACAACGAAGCCTCGCTCGCCGTCTCCCGAAAACTCGGCTACCGGCCCGACGGAACAGAACGCCAGGTGGTCCGCGACGAACTGGCGATCGACCGCCGCATGCGCCTGACCCGCGAAGCCTGGCACCACAACAAAACCACCGAAGTGACGATCGACGGCCTGGACCCGTGCCGCCCCCTCCTCGGCATCGACCCGCTCTGACACGTACGCCTCGTGGCCGGAACTTTGCGTATGTTGTCATCTCGGCCACTGGTTCGGCGCTGGGCCAACACGCACGCTGTTAGCTGTGATCCAACTAGAGACCAGGCGCTCCCAACGGATTCATTGGGCGTGGTGGGTGGCGGGTGTCGCGTTTGTCGCCCTGTTGGGGGCCGCGGGCTTCAGGTCCGCTCCTTCGGTGCTCATCGAGCCGTTGCACACCGAGTTCGGGTGGTCCACCGGGACCATTTCGTCAGCTGTTTCGGTGAATCTTGTCCTCTACGGAGTGACTGCGCCGTTCGCGGCCGCGCTGATGGAGCGGTTCGGCATGCGCAAGGTGGTGGCGTGCGCACTGACCCTGGTCGCGGCGGGCGCGGGATTGACCGTTTTCATGACGGCCAGTTGGCAGTTGGTTCTCTTTTGGGGGATTTTCGTCGGCCTCGGCACCGGGTCGATGGCCATGGCCTTCGTCGCCACGGTCACCGCGCGCTGGTTCGTCAAGCACCGCGGCCTGGTCAGCGGCATTCTCACCGCCGCGGGCGCCACCGGCCAGCTGATCTTCCTGCCGATCATCGCGAATATGGCCACCAGCCTCGGGTGGCGCCCGGCTTCGCTGGTCATCGCGGGTGTCGCCCTGGTCGTCGTGCCCGTGGTGCTGATCTTCCTCCGCGACCACCCGCACGACGTCGGCACGACCGCGTACGGCGCGGTCGAGGACACCCCGCGCCCACCCAAGACCAAGGGGGCGGCCGCGCGTGCCCTCCAGGTCCTGGGCAAGGCGACCAAGTCCGGCACGTTCTGGATGCTCGCCGGTGGGTTCGCCATCTGCGGCGCGTCCACGAACGGCCTTGTCGGCACGCACTTCGTTCCCGCGGCGCACGATCACGGCGTCCCGATGACCACCGCGGCCGGCCTGTTGGCCCTGGTCGGCGTGTTCGACGTGGCCGGGACGATCTTCTCCGGCTGGCTCACCGACCGGATCGACCCGCGGTGGCTGCTCGGCGCCTACTACACCCTGCGCGGGCTGTCGTTGGTGCTGCTGCCGCACCTGTTCGCGGCCACGGTCGAACCCCCGATGTGGGCGTTCATCATCTTCTACGGTCTCGACTGGGTGGCGACCGTCCCGCCGACCGTCGCGTTGTGTCGCGACCGGTTCGGGATGTCCGGTCCGATCGTGTTCGGCTGGGTGTTCGCGTCCCACCAACTGGGTGCGGCGGTCGCCGCGTCGGCGGCCGGCATCACCCGTGACCACACCGGTAGTTACGACCTCGCCTGGTACTCCGCCGGCACGCTCTGCGCCGTCGCCGCGTTGCTCTCCGTATTGATCAAAAGGACCCCACGAAATACGGATGTAACACGCCCTGCCTAGGCTCGCGCCATGGATCGGCAGCAGGAGTTCGTCCTCCGCACCCTCGAAGAGCGCGACATCCGGTTCGTTCGGCTGTGGTTCACCGACGTCCTGGGCTTCCTGAAGTCCGTCGCGGTCGCCCCGGCTGAACTGGAGGGCGCGTTCGCCGAGGGGATCGGCTTCGACGGCTCGGCCATCCAGGGCTTCGCCCGGGTCTACGAGTCGGACATGGTGGCCAAACCGGACCCGTCGACGTTCCAGGTCCTGCCGTGGGAGACGCCGACCGGCGAGCACTACTCGGCCAGGATGTTCTGCGACATCACGATGCCGGACGGTTCGCCGTCCTGGGCCGACCCGCGGCACGTGCTGCGGCGGTCCCTGTCGCGGGCCAGCGAGTCCGGCTTCACCGTGTACGTCCACCCGGAGATCGAGTTCTTCCTGCTGAAGAACCTGCCGACGGACGGCAGCGAGCCGGAGCCGGCCGACAACGGCGGCTACTTCGACCAGGCGTCGCACGCGACCGCCACGAACTTCCGCCGGCACGCCATCGAAGCCCTTGAGGCGATGGGCATCTCGGTGGAGTTCAGCCACCACGAAGGCGCCCCCGGCCAGCAGGAGATCGACCTGCGGTACGCGGACGCGTTGACCATGGCGGACAACGTGATGACGTTCCGGTACGTGGTCAAAGAGGTCGCGCTGACCCAGGACGTGCACGCCTCGTTCATGCCGAAGCCGTTCTCGGACAAGCCAGGCTCGGGCATGCACACCCACCTGAGCCTCTTCGAAGGCGACCGCAACGCCTTCTACGACGCCGAAGACCCGTACGAGCTGTCCGAGGTCGGCAAGTGCTTCGTGGCCGGCCTGCTCAAGCACGCCAGGGAGATCTCCGCGGTCACGAACCAGTGGGTGAACTCGTACAAGCGCCTGATCGTCGGCGGCGAGGCACCCACGGCCGTGTGCTGGGGGCACGCCAACCGGTCGGCGTTGGTCCGTGTCCCGATGTACTCGCTCGGCAAGGCGTCGTCGCGTCGTGTCGAGGTGCGCACTCTCGACTCCGCCTGCAACCCGTATCTGGCCTACGCCGTGATCGTCGCGGCCGGTCTGGAAGGCGTGCAGAAAGGCTACGAACTTCCACCGGCCGCCGAGGACGACGTGTGGTCCTTGTCGGACGCCGAACGCCGCGCCGCGGGCTACGACAACCTGCCGCAGAACCTGGGCGAGGCGCTCGCCGAAATGGAGAAGTCCGAACTGCTGGCCGAGTCGCTCGGCGAGCACGTGTACGACTTCTTCCTCCGCAACAAACGCGCCGAGTGGGACGCCTACCGCCGCAGCGTCACCCCGTACGAGCTGCGAACTCTCTTGCCGGTGCTGTGAAACGAAAAGCCCCCGCCGCGGCGGGGGCTTTTCCTAGTTCGTCGGACCGGTCGGCGGAATGGGATTGTCCGGTCCGTTCTTCCGCACGAAAGTCGGCGGAACGGTATGCGTCAGACGCGCCCGGTTCTCGTCCGTCGCCGGCAGCCACTTGAACTGGATCTTGAAGCTGCCGTAGTCCATTTCCCGCGGCAGGTTGGTGCGTTCGTCCAGCCATATCGTGGCCCGCACCCCGAACCGGTCGACGGTCAGATACGGCGTGCCGTCCTTGGCCCTGTGGACGGCGAGCGACGGTTCGTGCAGCCAGGAGTGCGGATCACCCACTCCGGACGGTGTCGAGGCCGCGACTATGTCGGTCACCTGCTCCGGGTACGTCGTCACGGTCTTCGCCGGGTAGTTGATCTCCTCCCTGATCCCGGCCGCGTCGACGGTCGTGTCGTAGACATCCGGGTTGACCAGCCGGGCCAGTTTCTCCGACCGCAGCGCCCAGCCTTCGACCTTCTTCCCGTCACCCTGGTCGGCCACCGAGTTGATGATCATGTTGCCGGCCGCTTCCTCGGCTTGCCGCGCGGCCGCGATGATCTGCTGGTCGCCCGGTGCGGCCGGGTCGACCGGCAGGGTGGATCCAGCGGTGGAGAACACCCCGACCAGCATCGCGACCACCGCGGCGGTCGCCACGAGGGAGGAGCCGATCAGGCCCACCGTGCCGCGCCGGTACCGGCGGGCATGTCCCCGGGCGAGGATCTCGACCAGGTCCCCGCGCGGCCGGAGCCCGGCGCTTTCCCCGTGCAGCCGCGCACGCAGTTCGTCCTCGGTCATCATGAGTGTCGTACCTCAGCTTCCCGTGGGTCTTCGAGCAGGTCACGCAGCTTCGTCAGGGCGCGGTTCGTGTACGCCTTGACCGTGCCCGCCGAGCAGCCAAGGACGGCCGCGGTGTCGGACACGCTCAAGTCGGCGAAGAACCGCAGCACCACGACCTCACGCTGCCTGGTCGGCAGCTGCCGCAACGCGGGTACGAGCGACTCACGGTCGGCGATGTGGTCGGCGGCGTCGCCGACGCTCTGCGGGAGCAGCCGAAGATCCGGTTGATGGACCTCCCGGACCCGGCGGCCCAGCGAGCGCCAGCGGTCGCGGGAGAGGTTGACCAGCACACGACGCGCATAGGCTTCGGGATGCGAACTGGCAGCCGACCAGCGCCATGCGACGCGCAGCAAAGTTGTCTGGAGCAGGTCCTCGGCGTGGCCGCGGTCGCCACTGAGCAGGTAGGCCGTGCGCAGCAGCGAGGTCGAGCTGCTCCGCACGAAGTCCTCGAACGCCGGGTCCAGGTCCCGGGAGCCACCGTGGAGTCTCACGACCGGTTGAACTCCGCCGGGACTGTTCCGGTTGCCCTGGCGTTCGGGCAGGCCACGCGCTGTGGTGCCGGTACTGACCGTCGGCGGTTGATGATCGGCTTGGCGGGACCGCTAGGTTCGTGGCCGTGAGCGAACTGTCTGCGTGCACGGTGGCGACGAGCGTCCAGCTGCCCGCCGCCCGGGTGGCGGCCGAGACATATCGGGCGGCACATCCGGGCGCCAGGTTCGACATCCTGCTGGTCGACGGCGAGCCCGGCTCGGACGTGCTGACCCCGGCGGACATCGGCGTCGACGAGCCCGAGCTGGCCATGCTGGCCACGGCGTACACCGCCGAGCAGACCCGGGCGGTGCTGCGGCCACGGCTGCTGCGGACCCTGCTGGCCAACGGTCCGGTGTTGTCCCTGGACCCGTGGGTGTACGTCCTCGGCCGGGTCGACGAGATCGTCGCCGATGCCCTCAGCCATGGCGACTTCGCTTTGGTGCCAAGGGTTCTGCAGCCGTTGCCGCACGACGGCCTGGCGCCGGCCCCGGAGGATCTGATCCACGCGGGTGTCTACGAGCCCGGCTTCGTGGCGGTCGGGCCGGGCGCGGCGGACGTGCTGACGTCATGGGCTGAGCATGCCCGCCGTACGCCCGACGCGGCCGATGATTTTCTGGACGGCCTGCCTGCGCTCGCCGCGCATCACGTGATCCGGGAGGTCGGCGTCGGCTTGTCCGTGTGGAACGCGGGCCAGCGCGACGCCGAACTGCTTGAGGGTGGATACCTCGTGCGGGCCGTGCCGATCGGTGCGCCTGAGCCGCTGCGGACCGCGCACTTCCACGGCTTCGACCCGAAACAGCCGTGGCTGTTGTCCGCGGATGTCCACGACCGGCCGCGGACGCTGCTGTCCGAGCGGCCTGGCCTGCAAAGCCTGTGCGACGACTACCGGGCGAAACTGGTCGACGCGGGCGCTGCCGCCAAGGGCAGGCCCTTCGCCCGCCTGTCCGACGGGACCGCGGTGCCCGAGCCGCTCCGCGTCGAGTTCCGTGCGGAGTGGCAGGCCGGTTTCGAACCGCCCGCGACCACCGACGAGAAGGCGTTCCTCCGCTGGGCGTGCGCACCTGTTGACGGGAAGCCAGGCAGTACGCGATGGGCGGACGCGTTGTGGCGGGACGATCCGTCGCTGCGTGAGCGTTACCCGGAGCCGTACGGCGCGAACGCCGACGAGTTCAGGCGCTGGTGCGAGAGCGAAGGTGTGCTGCAGGGCCGTATGCATCCCGTCGCGGTGCCGGCGCCCCTGCAGATCCGGATCGAACTGGTCGACCAACTGGGTGTCTCCGTGCTCGGCGTCGGTGTGCTCGCCGAGTCGGTGCGGCTGAGCGCCGGCGCCACCGGCCTGCCGATCTCGTCCGACCCCATCTACCCGGTCGTCCTTGTCTGTGGCGACACAGTGGACCTGCCGCAGAACCGTCATGTCGTGCTGGTGCGCGACGAGCCGACGCTGGCGCCGCCGGGTGTCGACGAGGTGTGGGTGCCGTGGCCCGCGCCGCCCGGCGCGAACGCGGTTGTCCTGCCAGTCGCCGACCAGGAGGAACGCGAGGAGGAGGAACGCGAGGAAGCCCTCGCCGGTCTCGGCGTGACATCCGGCGCGGTGTTCATGAGCTTCGTCGACTACGACGAGGGCTGTTGTGCCAACGAGACGGATGTCGTGGCCGCTTTCCGTGCCGCGTTCCCGGACCGTGCGGACGTCACGTTGCTGCTGGCCGTGCGCGGTGCGGACCGTCGCGCCGCGGCCGAACGACTTCGGCTCGCCACCGCGCATGACCGTCGGATCCGTCTCGTGGAGGCCGAGTCGTCGCATCGGTTGGCTGTGGACGCCGCGGACTGGGTCGTGCTCCTGCACGCGAAGGAATGCCCGTCGGTGTCCGAGCTGAGCGCGGTCGCGGCCCGAGGTGTCCCGCTGATCACGACCAACGTCGGTGTCGCGGCCGAACTGTTCGACTCCGACAGTGCGATTCTCGTGTCCCGGATGGACGGCCAACCCGAGGTGCACATCCAGATCGCCGCGAAGGCCATGCGCGAGTTGGCACCGGAGGCGGCCGTCGCGGACAAGATGGGTGCCGCCGCACGAGCGGCCGTGCTCGCCAAGCGCTCAGTGGACGTCTCCTCCGGGCAACTTCGGGAACGGGTGGAACACGCCTACCGGACGTGGCGGGTCGAGCACGGCCGACGGCTCGCGGGGGAGCCGGACCCGTTCGCGCCGCTGCAGGCCGCGCGGCACGCTCTGCTGCGCCAGCCGGACGTCGAGATGGGTCACCGGATCCCGTTGGCGCCCGCGCTGCGCAAGGGCGTGCTGCGGGTGCTCAACCACTACGACAACCACATGCGCACGATGATGGGGTCCATTGTGGACTCCGTGGAGCGGTCGACCCGGGAGGTGATGCGGCGCCAGGAGGAACTGGCCGCCGCGCCGACCCATGTCGAGATCGCCCCGGCCGCCACCGATCCGCGCGTGGACCGGCTGACTGCCGCGCTCGACACCGCGATGCGACGGATCGAGAGCCTGGAGGACCGGCTCGACGCGCAGTCACGGGACCGCGACGAGACCAGCCGCGCCGCGTCCACCGCGACACGAACGACCGACGCACTCCGTCGGGTGGTCGTCCGGGACCACGAACGTGTGCACGGCGGCGTGGACGGTAGCTCGCTGGTGCTGTGCGATGCAGGCATGCTGCGTCTCCCGTCGGACGACATCGCGATGCTGCCGCTGTTGTCCAGCAACGGAGTCTGGGAGCCGGCGGTCGCCGACCTGATCGACTCGCTGATCGAGCCGGACGGCGTCTTCCTGGACATCGGCGCTTATGTGGGCTATCACACACTCCGAATTCTCACCCGATTGGGGAACAGCGGCGCGGTCGTGGCGGTCGAGCCGGACCCCAGAGCCGTGAACCTGCTCAGGCACAACGTCGCCGCGAACTCCCCCGAGCACACCGCCGACCGGCTCTTCGTGGTCGAGGCGGCGGCGTGGGACACGACCGGGAGCCTGGTCACCGATCCGGCCATGGGCGGTGGCGTCTCGGTCTGGCCGGGCGCGGCCGAACCCGAACGAACGGTCCGGGCGACGCGCATGGACAAGGAGCTGGAAGGCATCCCTGGCCTGGGCAATCTCCGGTTGTCGGTGGTGAAGGCGGACGTGCCGGGCCGCAGCCATCGCGCACTCGGCGGGCTGGTCCGGCTGTTGCGCCGGGACCGTCCGCACGTGATCTGTTCCTTCGCCACGGCCGCCATGAAGGAGCTGGGCGACGACCCGTTGACGGCGCTGCGGGAGTTCCGAACCTGGGGCTACGAAGCCGGATTCGTGGGCGACCAGCAGACCACTCCATTGGCCGACATGGCCGAGATCCTGGCTTCGTCGGGTGAGCGCAACCTCTGGCTCAGGCCGCTGACCAGCCGATTTGACTTTGTTCGAACGGACTGAGTAACTTTCTCCCCGTCGCGAAGACAGTCGGACGGAACAGGCTTCGAGCCTGGCGAGGACGGCGAAGGGCAGAAAACCTCCTAGGAGGAACAGCCCACCGGGTCGAGCGGATTTGACACCGCGAATCGGACCGGGTAAGCTTCTACGACGTGCCACCAACCACTTGAGATTTCCTCAAGGACTAGGTCGCGGTGGCGAACCCGAGTAAAAATCAAGACTTTAGTAGTACTGCCCCCTTGATGGCTGGCGAGATGCCTGTCGGATGGGTGTGCGTGTGTTGTTTGAGAACTCAACAGTGTGTCGATCTATTGAAAGCCAGTAGAGCTTTATGAACCTCGTCTTGAGGTTCCTTTG
>NZ_SLWS01000006.1 GCF_004345645.1 Actinocrispum wychmicini
AACCAGCCACACAGCGAGTCAGACCACGCCAGGAACAACCACCAACAACATCCTCACAGATGCAACCCCATCCTCACTGCCACACGGGAGGGAGAACCCACTCCAGCCACAGGTGTGCTGCGCGGGCACGCGCTTAAGGCCTCTTTGCCGCTACAGCCAGCAGGCCGATCGGCAGGTCCGCCGCGACGTCCTCCTCCTTTCCGTTGCAGCTCCTTGCGCTTCACGTTCTCTGCCCGGCTTCACGCCCCGGTTGCTGCTTCACGCTCACGGTCCTGGGCGTGATGAGCGGATTCCCTTACTTTGACTTGGTTTCTTTGTTCGCTGATAGCTAAAAGACTTATACTCCAACACATCTAGCCTCGAAGTTCGATAGAATTGCCGCATGGACACCACAGTGCTATGGCAGACCAGCGATGCCGAGCTGGTCGATGCCCACACCGCTGTGGTCCAACGCCGACGCCAAATATACGCCGAAGAACTCCGCCTCGTAGCCGAGATGGAGAGTCGTGGCGTCGCCACCAAACTCGGCTACAGCAACACCGCCGCATTGCTCATGCACACTGCTCGGCTCAGTCGCACCGAAGCCCGCCACCAACTCGCCCAAGCCGCAGATCTCCACGCCACCACCACACCGACCGGGTCGGTGATCGACCCAGCGCTGCCCCAGACCGCCGAAGCGTTGGCGCGCGGCGAAGTCGACTCCGAACACGTGGACGCCATCCGCAAAACCCTCGCCGACCTGCCGCACCTGGACGCCGAACAACGCGCCACAGCCGAGCACGTCATGCTCACCCGCGCCGCCGAAGACGACCCGAAAGCCCTACTCCGATTCGGCGCCCGAGTCCGCGACATCGTCGACCCGGATGGGCCGCCACCACCGGAGGAAGAGCCGACCCGGCCAGAGCGGATGCTGCGCAGGCACACCCGCCGAGACGGCAGCATGGAGTTCAAAGGTCACCTCGACCTCGAATCAGCCCAACTATTCGAAAACCTACTCAAGCCCTTCGAAAAGCCACACCCAGAAGGCAACGACACCCGAGGGTACGCCGAACGAGCCGGGGACGCCTTCGCCGATGTGCTGCGGATGGCCGCCAACTGCCCGGACGTGCCCGCCCACAACGGAGTGCGCACCGAAGTAGCCGTCACCATCTCCTTCGAACAACTACAGCAGTCCCTGGACGACGTGCTGCTCTCCAGCGACCCACGAATGACCGCCCGCGAAGCCCGCCGCCTCGCCTGCGATGCGCACATCCTGCCCGCCGTCCTCGACGGCGATTCGAAACCATTGGATGTGGCCGTCCCCGCCTATGCCGCCCCAGCCCACATCCGACGCGGACTCTACCTACGAGACAAAGGATGCGCCTTCCCCGGATGCGAACGACCAGGCAGCGTCTGCGACGCCCACCATGTCGCGCACTGGGCACAAGGTGGACCGACCACAATGGACAACATGGCGCTACTCTGCCCCCAACATCACCGGTTGGTGCACAACAGCGACTGGGCGGTGAAGATGATCGACGAGAGACCATGGTTCATCCCACCAACCTATGTGGACGCATCGCGAACCCCGAGACGCAACCATATCCACACCCCCATACCCAGCGCGGCATGACCAGCTGCGCCGGGGAAGTGCGCCCTGCAAGCCGAAGCGCGTGCCCGCGCAGCACACCTGTGGCTGGAGTGGTGTCTCCTTCCCGTGTGGCCTGGGCGCAGCCAATCACATCTGGCCCGTGGTGTCCGAACCACGGTAGCCGTCCGGTCCGCCCACGCAACCCGACACACAGCGAGAGCGATACGGACCGAAACCCAAGCCGGACACCACGGGCCAGATGTGATTCCCTTGGGCAGGCCACACGGGAAGGAGACACCACGACCCCACCAAAAGACAACCAAACCAGCACCACCCAACAAAGGAAACTCCTTCTTGGCGGCCTGCCCGAGCGGCGAGCGAACAATCTTTAAACCGACATGCCACGGCAAGCGAGATCTTTGGTCAAAGCCCATGAACCTAGTGCACGGCCATGTCATTGGCCGCGATCCAGCGCTCCACTGAGTACTCCACCAACGTGATCAGGGTTTGCTTGGTGGATTCCCGGTCGCGGGCGTCGCATCGGACGATCGGCACTTGGGGGTCCACTGCGAGGGCTTCGCGGACGTCGTCGAGTTTGTGGTGCAGTTCGCCGTTGAAGCAGTTCACGCCGACGATGTAGGGTAGGCCGCGCTCTTCGAAGAAGTCCACTGGGGAGAAGGAATCCGCCAGGCGTCGGGTGTCGGCGAGGACTACCGCGCCGATCGCGCCGCGGACCAGGTCGTCCCACATGAACCAGAACCGTTGCTGGCCCGGGGTGCCGAACAGGTACAGGATCAGGTCGGTGTCCAGGGAGACCCGGCCGAAGTCCATGGCGACCGTGGTGGTCGTCTTGTCCGGCAACGCTTCCAGGTCGTCCACGCCCACGCTGGCCTCGGTCATCACCGCCTCGGTGGTCAGCGGCGTGATCTCGGAGACCGAGCCGACGAATGTCGTCTTCCCGGCGCCGAAGCCGCCTGCCACCACGATCTTCACCGACGTCATGGTCGGGATCACTGCCTGCTGCGGGGAGTCAAAGCCGGCGGAGTCCACCCAACACCCTTTCCATCAACTGTAGATGAGATGAACCGCCGGACAGGCCGGTCGTCCGGTGGACGACGACCAGTCCGGTCTCGACCATGTCCCCGAGTACGATCTTGGCTACCTGCAACGGAATCTCCAGCTCGGCCGAGATCTCCGCGACCGACTTCGGCACGCGGCACAGCCGGGCGATCGAACAGTGCTCCACCTGGGTCAGCGCCGAGTCGTCCAGCTCCGGCTGGGTGGAGATCATCGCTTCCACCCGGATCTCGTTCTCCGGCTTGGTGCGGCCGCCCGTCCACGCGTACGGACGGACCATCGCCGGGTCGTCGTCGGGCATCTCGACCAGCACCGGCTGCGGTGACTCGGTCCGCGGGTTCGGCGTCGGTTTGGTCGCCGGCGCCGGTTCCTCGGCCGGCCGGGCACCGAAGGTCACTCCGTTGAGGACGTCGGCGAAGGTCGGACCCGGTGGGGCGTCCTCATGGATCGTCATGGCCCCTCACAGTGTGTCCATCGCCGATCCCCTGCCCACCCCCACCGGGGGCCCGGTCATTCCACGCGATCCGTGCAGTGCCGCGCGAAGCTCGGGGGTGAGCATCTGGCCGACCCGGTCGACCAGCATGGTCATCTCGTACGCGATCTGGCCGATGTCACACACGGGCGACGCCAACACCGCGAGGGACGAGCCGTCACTGATCGACATCAGCAGCAGCACGCCCCGTTCCATCTCGACCACGGTCTCCTTCACCGTGCCGCCGGCGAAACATCTCGCCGCGCCCTGGGTGAGGCTCACCAAGCCGGAGGACACCGCGGCGAGTTGGTCGGCACGGTCCATCGGCAGCCGCTCCGACGAGGTGAGCAGCAGCCCGTCCGCGGACACGACGACCGCGTGCGCGACCCCGGCGACGCGGTCGGCGAAGTCGTTGACCAACCAGCCGAACTGGTGTGGGGTTTGGGGGGCGCTCATGAAGACTCCTGTCCGTTCTCGGCTAGGTCGTGTCTCGACGTCCCCGTTCGATGAGAGTCGGGATCGGTGCGGTTCCTGGCGTCGCCGCCGGGACGCCGCGAATACTGGTTGTCTTTGGGTGTGCCGGCGGCGGCGTCAGGGACCGCATCCGGCCCGGCTATCGCGGACGGGGACGTCGAGACACGGCCTAGATCCCGCCGGCCGTTGGTCAATCCGCGCGAGAGTTCGTCCAACCGGCCCCGAACTTCCTCTGCCCCACGCTCACCGCGCACCAGGCCCTCGCCGAAGCCGGGCGGCGGGGTGATGCTCCCCGGTACGAGCTTCTCCCGGGGAACGCGCTGCGGCAAGCCCGCCGGCGTGACACCTTCGGGGGACTTCGCGGCTGATTCCGCTGCCAGGAAACCGATCTCGGCCGGCGTGGCCGGCACGTCCTCGACCGGACCACGGGCCCGCAACAGGCCGCGCTGCAGGCCGCCGAGGCGTTCCCTGGTGACCTCCGCGTCGCGCTGGCCGACTGGTTCAACCGGCGGTGGTGGCGGCGCGGAAACGCTGCCAGGGACGAGCTTTTCCTTCGGCACGCGCTGTGGTAGCCCGGCCGCGGTGACGCCGAGCGGGACCTCTGTGACCGCCTGGGCCGCCTCGAAACCCTTGTCCGCGGCGAACTCCCACGTCTCGGTCGGCGCTTCCGGTTTGTCCGCGGTGAACCAGGCGGAGATCATCTCGTCGAAGATCGGGGTGGTCTCGTGGATTCCGCGTTCCGCGGGCGGTGGTGGCGTGGCCGGCTCCCACCAGCCGGTGTCCGCCTGCACGTTGGCGAACAGGTCGCCGCGCACCCCCGCCTGCGGGGCGGACAGCTCCATCCTGGTCACCGGGACCGAGTCGCCCATCCGCCGCACCAGGTCCACCTGGCCGAGCCGCGGCCCGCCGAACGGGTCTTCGACGGTACCGCTGTGGCCGTTGACGTGGGGTTCGTCCGGCTGGCCGGCCAGCAGGTCGGCCGGGATGGTCACGGTGGCCCGGATCCCGGCGATGTCCTTGCCGCCGTGCAGTTCCACCCGCACGTGGTGCCGGCCGGCGAGCCGGCCGACCACGAACAGGCCCATCCGGCGGGACGCCGAGGCGTCGAGATGGCCGCCGTCGGCGAGCCGCGCGTTGACCTCCGCGATCTCCTCGTCCCGCATGCCGATGCCGGTGTCCAGCACGTCCACCGCGACGGTCCCGTCGTCGGCCAGCCGGCTGGCGATGGTCACCCGGGTCTCCGGCGCGGAGAACTGGGTCGCGTTGTCCAGCAGTTCGGCGGTCAGCCGGACCAGGTCCCTGGCCGCGTAGCCGAGCACGGTCAGATCGGGCGGCGGCTGCACCGACACCCGTTGGTACTGCTCGATCTCGGACACGGCCGCGCGCAGCAGGTCGGCCAGCGGCACCGGCCGGCCCGCGCGCATGGCCAGCTCGCTGCCGGCCGACAGCACCATCAGGTTCTCGTTGTTGCGCCGCATCCGGGTGGCGAGGTGGTCCAGCTGGAACAGCTTGGCCAGCTGGTCGGGGTCCTCCTCGTCGCGCTCCAGCCGGTCCAGCAGGTGCAGCTGGCGCTGGACGAGCCCCTGGCTGCGCCGGGACAGGTTGACGAACACGTCGCCGTAGCTGGCCCGCAGGTGCGCCTGCTCGGCCGCCAGCCGCAGCGCCTGGTCCTGCACGGCGTCGAACGCCCGCGCGACCTGGCCCAGCTCGTCCTGGGTGGTCACCGCGACCGGCGCGACCTCGGGCGGGATCAGCGCGCCGGCCCGGAGCCCCGCGACCGCGTCCGGCAGCTTGTGGTCGGCGACCTCCAGCGCGCTGCGCCGCAACACCCGCAGCGAACCCACCAGCTGACGGCCGATCAGGATCATCACCGCCGCCGCGAGGAGCAGGGCGGCGAACAGCACCACCGCGATGACGCCGGCGGTGTCGCTGGCGGCGTTCTTCAGGCTGTCCGCCTGGTCGCCCAGTTGCCGGCCGACGGCCTGGGTGAAGGTGGCCACCAGGCCGGTGACCAGGTCGGAGCCGGTCTTCCAGTCGGTCGGGTCGACCACCGGGCCGGCCGGCCGGGTGGTCGGCTGCGCCAGGATCTGGTCGAGCAGACGGTCCCGGCCGGCGGTGGCGTCCATGCCGACCGTGCGGTCGTAGAGCGCCTGTTGGTCCGGGGCGGCCACGGCACGGAAGTCCGCCATCCGGGCGGTCAGCCGGGCCACCGAGTCGCGCACCGCGCCGAGGTCCGCCACGGACAGGGAGCCCCGGGCCAGGCCGGTCGCGACCAGGGCCTGCTGGAGGTAGATCTCCTCACCGGCCAGCTGGACGTCGTGCAGCGCGTTCGCGGCCGCGGACAGCTCGGGGTCGGCGATCTCGCCGGCCAACGCCCGGTCGAAGCCCAGCAGCACGGCGACCAGCTCGGTGTACCTGGTCTGCGCGGCGCGGCCGTCCAGTTCGCGGTCGGTGACCTCGCCACGCAGGCGCGACAGCTGAGGCGGCAACGCGGACACCTCGGTGGCCCGGGTGGCCGTGGCCGGCATCGCGAACGACACCACCCCGGCCGCCTTGCTCATCGCGTTCCACGCCGTGTCCGTGGCCTGGAACTCCTGGTGCAGTTCGGTGCCGATGTCGGCCGGGCCCGAGGCGCCGGTCAGCAGGTGGGCGGACTCGGCCCGCTCGGCCTGCAGGCCGCCGATGGTCCTGCGCACCTGGTCGGCCAGTGCCACCAGCCGGTCCACCCGGTCGAACGACTCGGCCCGCGCCACCTGGTCGTGGATCTGCGCGACGCCGACGGCGACGGCGAACATCAACGGGACCAGCGTGACCGCGGCGAGCTTCGTGCGCACGCGCCAGTCCCGCCAACGGAACAGCCGCGCCCGTGCTGTGCTGCTCACTGTCAAAACACTCCCAATGCGCGCTGTATCGATGCCGACCTGGTGGATCTTCACGTCCTCGGCCGATTGTCCGCCGATCAATTCGCGCTCTAGCCGTGGTGGGGAGCCCCGACTGTACATCAGGAAAACGATCAATCAATGGGCCTGTTTGCGGGGGTGACGATTTTGCTACCTTGGGCAGGTGTGAATCAGGACTTTATTCCACGATCGGGTGAAGTTTGGCCGGCGACAAAACTCGGACACGGTCGCCGAAACCCAAAAAGTCACTCGTCGTGATGCGATCACCGGCTGTGAACACCCAGTTCACACAGGTGCGACAGGTCCACGCAGTGCAACGGCTATGTTCACTCGTAAGTGTGACGACTACCCCTCAAGGCGTTGCCCGGACGTGGCCGATGTAGTGATCAGGCCGATCCCCGTACCGGGAAGGTACATATGACGCACTGGTCCGGCCGAACCCCATCGGCCAGCTTCGGAACAATCACGGAAACCATCGAAAAAGACCCTGAGGACGGACCTGACTTCATCCGGATACAAGAGAGTCGGGAATTCACGGAACTGCGTTCCCGACTCCGGCGGTTCGTGTTCCCGGTAAGCCTGCTGTTCCTCGTCTGGTACCTGAGTTTCGTGGTGCTCGCCGCGTACGCGACCGACTTCATGGGCCGCCGCGTGGTCGGCTCGGTGAACGTCGGCCTGCTGCTCGGGCTGGGCCAGTTCGCCAGCACCGTGCTGATCACGTTGTGGTACCGGTGGTACGCGCGCCGGCGGATCGATCCCCAGGTGATCGCCGTGGACGTCGAACAGAACCACGCAGCGGCGGGAGGCTCGCGATGAGCGTAGGCAGCCCCGCGCTCAACATGGTCGTGTTCGGCGCGTTCGTGCTGGTCACGCTGGTGATCGTGACCAAGGTGAACCGCCGCAAGGGCTCGGCCGCGGACTACTTCACCGCGGGCGCCGCGTTCGGCGGCGGCAAGAACGGCCTCGCGCTGTCCGGCGACTTCCTGTCCGCCGCGTCGTTCCTGGGCATCGCCGGGGCCATCGCGATCCACGGGTACGACGGGTTCCTGTACTCCATCGGGTTCCTGGTCGCGTGGCTGGTGAACCTGCTGCTGATCGCCGAACTGGTCCGCAACACCGGCCGGTTCACCATGGGCGACGTGCTCAGCTACCGGATGCGGGCCCGGCCGGTGCGCGCCGCCGCGGCCACGTCCACCCTGGTCATCTCGTTCTTCTACATGCTCGCCCAGATGGCCGGCGCGGGCAGCGTGGTCGCGCTCCTGCTGGACGTCCGCGACCGGACCGGACAGTCGGTCGTGATCGGCGTCGTCGGTGTGGTGATGATGCTGTACGTGCTGGTCGGCGGCATGCGCGGGACCACGTGGGTGCAGATCATCAAGGCCGCGATCCTGGTGGTGTGCGCGGTGCTGATGAGCGTGTTCCTGCTCGGCAAGTTCGGGTTCGACTTCACCGCGCTGCTCGACCAGGCCGCGCACAACAACGTCCGCGGCGACCACGTGCTCGCCCCCGGCGGGATGTTCGGCCAGAGCCCGACCAGCAAGCTCGACTTCGTGTCCCTCGCCCTGGCCCTCGTGCTGGGCGCGGCCGGGCTGCCGCACGTGCTGATGCGGTTCTACACCGTGCCCAACGCGGTGCAGGCCCGTCGCTCGGTGATCTGGGCGGTGTGCACGATGACCGTGTTCTACCTGGCCACGCTCATCATCGGCTACGGCGCGTCCGCCCTGGTCGGATCCGAGCGGATCCTGGCCGCGACCGGCGGGGAGAACTCGGCCGCGCCGCTGCTGGCGTACGAGATCGGTGGCACTTTGCTGCTCGGTGTCGTGTCCGCGGTCGCGTTCGCCACGATCCTGGCTGTGGTCGCGGGGCTGACATTGACCGCGGCGGCGTCGTTCGCGCATGACGTGTACGCCAACATCTTCCGCAACGGCCGGACCGATCCCGCGGCCGAGGTCCGGGTGGCGCGGCTGACCGCCGTGCTCGTCGGCGCCCTGGCCATCGCCGGCGGGATCCTGGCGAACGGCCAGAACGTCGCCTTCCTTGTCGGGCTGGCGTTCGCGTTCGCAGGATCGGCGAATCTGTCCACTTTGCTCTATTCGCTGTTCTGGCGCCGGTTCAACACCCGCGGCACGCTGTGGGGGATGTACGGCGGCCTGGTCTCGTGCCTGGTGCTGGTGTGCCTGTCCCCGGTGGTGTCCGGCACCCCCACGTCGATCCTTCCCGGTGTCGACTTCGCCGTGTTCCCGTTGAGCAACCCGGGAATCGTGTCGATCCCACTGTCCTTTGTGCTCGGTTTCCTGGGCACGGTCCTCAGCCGGGACCGTGGCGAGAAACGCAAGCAGGCCGAGATGGAGGTCCGTTCGCTGACCGGAATCGGTTCGTGACGGGTAGGGTGGTGCTGGGGGCATCCGTAGCGGACATTCGGGGGAGTCAGTGGTACGTATCGATCCGTCCAACAACGACCAGTTGAAGTCCTGGGACGGCGCGAGCGGCGACCTGTGGGTGCGGCGGGCCGAGCGGCTCGACCGCGGGGTCGCCGGCTACTGGGACAGGCTTTTCGACGCCGCCGCGATCAAGCCGGACGAACATGTGCTGGACATCGGCTGCGGCAGCGGGATCACGACCCGGGAGGCGGCCAGGCGGGCGTCGAGCGGGACCGCGCTCGGTGTCGACCTGTCGTCGCAGATGATCGACCTGGCCCGGCGGCGGACCGCCGAGGAGGGGTTGGCGAACGTCACGTTCGAGCAGGTCGACGCCCAGGTCCACAGTTTCCCGGACGCCCGGTTCGACCTGGTCGTGAGCCGCAACGGCGTGATGTTCTTCGGCGACCGGCAGGCCGCCTTCACGAACATCGCTCGGGCCACGCGGCCGGGCGGGCGGTTGGTGCTGATGGTGTGGGGGCCGTACGACGACAACGAGTGGATCCGGACGTTCCGCGACGTGCTGTCCGGCGGCAAACTCCCGCCGATCCCGTCGCACGGGCCGACCCCGTTCTCGCTGAGCGACCCCGGCACGGTCACGGACCTGCTCACGTCGGCCGGGTTCACCGAGGTCACTGTGACCGGGATGACCGCGCCGATGTACTACGGCGAGGACGTCGAAGACGCCGCCGACTACCTGCTCGACCACTACAGCGGGTTCATGACGGACCTGGACGACGAGGGCAGGGCCAAGGCCGCCGCGGACCTGCGGGCGGACCTGGCGAACCGGCTGACCGACGAAGGAGTGGTCTACCGCTCGTCCGCGTGGCTCGTCCAGGCGCGCCGGCCCGGTCAGGAATAGAGCCGGCCGAGGAACTCGATCAGCAGCCGCTCCCGCAGCTTCGCGGGAGCGGCTTCGAGCAACGTGTTCACCGCGGCCATCCCGGCGGACATGTCGACCGCCCCCATCAACGCGTCGAACTGTTCCGCGGTCAGGGTTTCCGGATCCAGACCATCCAGAATGGACGTGTCGACGGCGACCGGCGCGGTGTCCGCCAGCGACTCCCGCAAGGCGTCCAGGAACAGGTTTTCGTTGCCGTGGTTGGCCGCAGTCACGGTCAGGTGCAGGTTCGTCGGGGAGTTCTGGAACGCGAACTGGGGCTGCACGTACCAGCCACGCGCCCGCATCTTGTCGGCGAGCGCGAACGGGTCCACATCCGGTGAGGTGACTGCGAGCAGCGTGGACACCGGGTCGCCGAGGACCCGCAGGCCGAGGTCGTCGATGCCGATCCGCAACGCCCGGACGGCACACAAGGTGCGCCGGGCCAACTCCAGGTATCCCTCGTCGCCGACGTGCCGCAGGACCGCCCACGCCGCCGCGATCGGGCCGCCGGAGCGCGTCGACTGCATGGTCGAGTTGAGCATCGTGTAGCCGGGCCATGCCGCGCTCGCGAAATACTGCGTACGACGGAGTTCCGAGGAGGCGTGCAGCAACACCGATGTCCCTTTTGGACAGTACGCGTACTTGTGCAGGTCGACCGAGATGCTCGTGACACCGGGTACGGTGAAGTCGAACGGCTCGAACTCCACGCCGAGCCGGCCGAAGTACGGCAGCACCCAACCGCCGATGCACGCGTCGACGTGACATCGGATGCCACGGTCACCTGCGATGGCCGCGATGTCCGTCACGGGGTCGACGACGCCGTGTGCGTACGAGGGCGCGCTCGCGACGACCAACACCGTGTCGTCGTCGATGGCCGCCCGGACGTCGGCGGGGTCGACGCGGAAGTCGGCGCCGACCGGCACCGGAATCGTTCGAATCCCGAAGTAGTGCGCGGCTTTGTGGAACGCGGCGTGCGCGGTCACCGGGAGCACAATGGACGGTCGCTCAGCGTCGCCGCGGGCGGCGAGGACCGCGAGCATGCACGACTCGGTGCCGCCCGAGGTGACCTGGCCGACGCCGCCGTTCAGCAGCCGCGCGGCGGTCCCGACGATCTCGTTCTCCATCCGCAGCAGGCTGGGGAACGCGGTCGGGTCAAGGCCGTTGGTCGACGAGGCCAACGCGTGCGCCCGCGCGGCGAGGTCGTCGAGTTCGTCCAGCCCGCTGTCGTAGACGTACGCCATCGTGCGGCCGCCGTGGGTGGGCAGGTCGTGCTCACGCAACTTCCTGAGCTCGGTCAGCACCTGATCCACTGGTATCACGTGCGGCCTCCAGTTTCCTGTTCAGCAATGGCACCGCGGCCAAGGCGAACAGTGCAGGCACAATCGTGAACCCGAGCAGTGCGGCGACGACCGCGCTCTCCGGCTGGACCGCGGACCCGTCCGTACTGGACACGTATCCGCCAGCGGCGAGAACCAGACCGTACACCCCTGGGCCGAGCGCCAGTGCCAGGGTCTCTCCCGCGGTCCACACCCCGGCGAACAGCCCGGCGCGGCGCGCGCCGGTGCGCTCTTCCTCCTCGGTGGTGACGTCCGCGAGCATCGCGAAGGGGAACACCTGGATGCCGGAGTACCCGACGCCGGTGATCCCGGCGAACAGGATGACCGCCCAGAGCGGGGCCACCCGCGCCAGGACCGAAACGGTCAGCGCGCCCGCGAAGATCAGCGTGGCGACGAGGTAGCCGACCCGTTTACCGTGCCGGGCCGCGAGTCGTTGCCAGAACGGCATCACGATCATCGCGGGCGCGACGAACGCCACGAACAGCAACGGCTGCAGGCTCTTGTTCCCCAGCACGACCCGTGACATGTACTCGACACCGGCCAGGACCGTGCCGACGCCGATGGCCTGGAGGACGGACGCGGTCAGCAGGCGACGGAAGCGCGGCGAGTCACGGACCGCCCGCACCAGCGCGCCGAACCCGGCTCCTGTGTCGGCCTGGGTCTGGAAAGTCACCCCTCGGGTGCCGACGAACACCGCGATCGTGCCGAGCATGATCAACACGCCGACAGCGATACCCATGACCTGGTAGCCGCCGGTCGCGTCCCGCAACGCCGGCGCGCCGGCACCGCAGATGAGGATGGTCAACGCGAGGACCGCCATCCGCCACGTCATGAGCCGCGTTCGTTCGTGGTAGTCGGTGGTCAACTCGGCCAGCATCGCCACGTACGGCACCTGGTAGAACGCGTACGCCGTGGCGCACAGCAGGAACACGACCTCCACGTACCCCGCGCCCGCCGCGGGGAACGCGAACAGCAGCGCGAACAGGACGCCCACGATCAGGCCGCCGCGGAGAATGAACGGGCGGCGCGGGCCGGCCCGGTCGCTGATCCGGCCGGCGACGGGGTTGAGGAGCACGTCCCATGCCTTCGGGAACAGCACGAGCAGCCCCGCGGTGGCGGCGGGAATGCCGAGGGTGTCGGTGAGATACGGGAGGAGCAGCAGACCGGGCACAGTGCCGAAAGCTCCCGTGACCAAGGACCCGGTGCTGTAGCCCGCTCGCCGGGCGCGCGTGACGGGAGCCATCGTGTGGATTCCTATTCCGGTGGGGGTGTAAGTGTCTCAGACCGTGGACCGCGGCGCGGAATGATTGACTGCCGGGGTGGGGGTTTACATGCTCGTGGACATGACCGTTGTCGGGGTAGTCGTCGGCAATCCGCGGGCCGGGTCCCGCACGCTCCGGGCCGCATTGGCGGTTCGGGACGTCCTGGGCGGCACGGCCGGGCCGGTGATCGACCTGGCCGAGTTCGCCGGTGAGCTGTTCGACTACGGGAGCGAACGGGTGGCCCAGGCCGTCGAGGACGTCAAGGGGGTGGATGTCCTGGTGGTCGCGTCGCCGACATACAAGGCAAGCTACACAGGCCTGCTGAAGGCGTTCTTGGACCGGTTCGGCGCCGGGTCGCTGCGGGGTGTCACCGGGTATCCGCTGATGGTCGCCGCCGCCGACAGACACGCGTTGGCCGTCGAGGTGCACCTGAAGCCGGTGCTGGCCGAGTTGGGGCTCAGCGTGCCGGGGCCGGGGCTGTTCCTGAACGAGTCCGTCTTCGCCGGGGATCTCGCCCAGGAGGTCGCCAAGCTGCTGAAGGAGACGTCGTGAGTGAGCAACTCAGGCTGGCGCTGCGGCAGCATCCGGCCGCCGTCACGGTGGTCACCGCCGCCGGGCCGGTCGGGCTGACGGTCAGCTCGTTCGGGTCGGTGAGCATGCAGCCACCCCTGGTCGGGTTGTGGATCGGGACGGGCGCGTCGGCATACCCCGCGTTGTCGGTCGCCGACCGGTTCGCGGTGCATCTGCTGCACGCCGACCAGACCAGCCTGGCGGATCTGTTCGCACGGACCAACGCCGACCGGTTCGGCCGGGACACCCGCTGGGAGTCCGATGTGGACGGTCTGCCGAACCTGTTGGACAGCCCGGTGCGGCTGCGCTGCCGGACCGTGCGCCGGGTCGGTGTGGGCGACCACATCCTGCTGATCGGCGACCCGGTCGCGATCGAGCACCAGGCGCCGCCGCGGCCGTTGCTCCGGTTTCAGGGAAGGTACACGTCGGTCGCCTGAGTGGCTGCCCGAAAGGCCGGTCCCGCCGGTCTTGACCCGGGCTATGTTCGCCAGGTGCTGAACTTGGTGAGAGCGTTGGCGCGCAACCGTTTTGACGGTCTGGTCGAAGCGTACCGACGGCGCGGGCCGGTGTTCCGCCTCGGGCCGTACACCTACCTGCTCGGACCGGACGCCAACCGGTTCGTGATCACCAACCCCGGGCTGTTCCGCTGGAGCGACGCTTTCGAGCTGCTGAAACCCGTGGTCGGGACCACGTCGATGATCGTCAGTGACGGTGCCGACCACACCCGGCGACGGCGTCTGGTCCAGCCCGCGTTCCACCACCGGCACGTCAACGAGTACCTGGCGATCCTGGCCGCCGACTCGGACCGGATGATCGACGGCTGGGAGTCCGGCCGGGAACTGGACCTCTACGGGGAGTTTCGGCGCGCCCTGCGGCGGATGAACGTTCAGTCGTTGTTCGGCGCCAGGATCGGCGCGCGGGCGGACGAGTTCGGCGAGCAGCTGGAGCCGATGATGACGCTCATCGACCGGCTGCCGGCCGTGGTGAACACGCACCGGCGGTTCAGGACACCGTCGTGGCGCCGGGCGATGGCCGGGAAGGAAGCCACCGACCAGCAAATTCTCGCGGAGATCAGGCGACTGCGGAACACCGGCGACGAGGACGGGCGGGTGCTCGGCGCGCTGGTCGCCAGCGATCTCAGCGACGTGGAGATCCGGGACCAGGTGATCGGGCTGATCGCGGCCAGCTTCGAGACGACCAGCGCCGCGATGTCGTGGACCGTGCACGCCCTGCTGGCCAACGAAGGCACCTGGGACACCGCCAAGGCCGAAGTGGACCGCGTCCTGGGCGACCGGGCGCCGACCGCCGAGGACCTGCCCGACCTGGTCTACCTGCGCGGCGTCATCCAGGAGTCGTTGCGGATGTGGCCGCCGGCCTGGCTGAGCGTGCGGGTGCCCGCCGAGGACTTCACCTTCGAGGGCCACCGGATCAAGGCCGGCCGGCAGGTGTTCTACAGCCCGTACGTGACCCACCGGCTCGCCGAGATCTGGCCCGAGCCCGACCGGTTCCTGCCGGAACGCTGGGAGACCGCCAAGCCCGCGCCGCACGAGTTTCTTCCGTTCGGCGGCGGGCCGCACCGCTGCGTCGGGGCGACACTCGCCACCACCGAGCTGACCGTCATGCTGGCCCGGTTGCTCGCCCGGGTCGGCATCAAGACCGCGCCAGGGCCGGTCGTCCCCAGTGGCGTCACGACCATGCGACCTCGTGGCGGACTGCCGGCGGTGGTGACAAAGAACTCGTAAGGGGATTTCAGCCGGCGCCGGGTCTGGACCTATGCTGCCGGCTGTGATCGACGCCCTCCCGCAGGCGCCGGAACGCGGCCGAGCGTTCCTGGACGACCGCAGACCCCCGACCCCGTGCCTGGTGATAGATCTCGACACGGTGCGGGAAAGCCATACCAGGCTGCGGGAAGCGCTGCCGGAGGCCCGGCTCTACTACGCGGTCAAGGCGAATCCCGCGCCGGAGATCGTCAGGCAGCTGGCCCGCGCCGGCGCCGGCTTCGACGTGGCCGGCCGCGAGGAGATCGAACTGTGCCTCGACCAGGGCGCGCGCCCGGAGACGATCTCCTACGGCAACACCGTGAAGAAGGCCCGGGACGTGCTGTTCGCGTTCAAGGTCGGGGTGCGCCGGTTCACCTTCGACAGCGCGGCGGACCTGGCGAACCTGGCCGAGCACGCGCCTGGATCCACGGTGTCGTGCCGGATCCTGGTGGACAGCTCCGGCTCGCGGACACCGTTCGGCCAGAAGTTCGGATGTGTCCCCGACATGGCCGTCGAACTGCTCGTGCGCGCGGCCGAACTCGGGCTCGACCCGGAGGGTGTCGCGTTTCACGTCGGCTCCCAGCATCTTGACCCGCACGCATGGGACGCCGGGATCGCCGCCGCGGCCGAGGTCACCCGCGCGGTCGCCGAACGCGGGGTTTTGTTGCGTGGCCTCAACATCGGCGGCGGCCTGCCCGGCAGGTACCGGGACGAGCCGTTGCCGCTTTCGGCGTACGTGTCGGCCATCCGGGAGTCCGTCGGCCGGCACTTCGCGGTGCCGCCGGACCTGGCGTTCGAGCCGGGCCGGGCACTGGTGGCCGACGCGGGCGTGATCCGCAGCGAGGTCGTCCTGGTGTCCCGGAAGGCCGACACCGACGAGCGGCGCTGGGTGTACCTGGACATCGGGCGCTACGGCGGGATGGCGGAGACCGAGAACGAGGCGATCGCGTACCGGCTCGCGACCGCCCACGACGGCACCCCGGACGGCCCGGCGATCATCGCCGGCCCCACCTGCGACGGCGACGACGTGCTGTACCAACGAACCCCGTACCGGCTGCCGCTGGCGTTGCGAGCCGGTGACTACGTGGACATCCTCAGCACCGGCGCCTATACGCAGAGCTACTCCTCGGTGTCGTTCAACGGCTTCCCGCCGCTGAAGACGTACTTCGTCGGCGGTGAACCCGACGAGGTCGGCGAGTTCGCCGGACGGCACGTGCTCGCCGAGTTCTCCGGCGTCTCGCCGAAGTTGCTGAACGACGCGGCCTTCCTGTGCGAAAGCCTGGAACGAGCGCTCGACAAGGCCGGCGCGACCGTGTGCGACATGACGTTCAAACAGTTCGAACCGCAGGGTGTGACGGTGCTCGCACTGCTGTCCGAGTCGCACGCTTCGATCCACTCGTACCCGGAACGCGGCTCGGTGTTCGTGGACGTCTTCACGTGCGGCCGGCGTGCGGACCCGGAGCTCGCCGTGCAACTGTTGCGGGACATGCTCGGGGCGAGTGTGGCAATCACCAACACGATCCACAGAGGACAGGAAGACCGTTGAACATCGAAGAGCCGGTCGGCGCCGGCCTGACCCGCGTGTGGCAGGTCTCGGACGTGATCGCCGACACCCACACCGAGTACCAGCACGTGGTGATCGGCAAGACCGCCCAGGGCGTCTCGCTGTTCTGCGACAACGAACGGCAGAGCACCGAGGACAGCCAACTCGTCTACCACGAGGCCCTGCTCGTGCCGGCCCTCCTGCTGGCCGCGTGGGTGGACCGGGTGCTGGTGGTCGGGTCCAGCGAGGGCGTGGTCAGCCAGATCTCGGTGGCCGCGGGCGCCTCGGTCGTCGACCACGTGGACATCGACACCCAGGCCGTGAAGTTGTGCGCACAGCACCTGCCGTACGGCTACACGACCGACGAACTGGCCCAGGCGGAACGCGGCGAAGGCCCGATCCGGGTGCACTACACCGACGGTTGGGAGTTCATCCGCACCGCCACTGAGAAGTACGACATCGTCCTGGTCGACCTGCCGGACGAGCAGGATGGCACCGACGCCCAGCACAACCGCTTGTACGGCACCGAGTTCCTTCAGCTGTGCAAGGGTTTGCTCGCACCGGGCGGAGTGGTCGCGTACCAGGGTGGCTGCCCGACGCTGTGGCGCAACTCGACGCTGGTGAAATGCTGGCGGCGGTTCGAGGACACGTTCACGACCCCGGTGTACTTTGGCTCGGACGAGCACGAGTGGGCGTTCTTCTTCGGCGCCGAAGACCTGCTTGCAGGGTCGAGCATCGGCACAGTGCTGGAATCACCGCTGGAGACCATGGTCGCGCGCCTGGAAACGCTGCCGTACCGCCCGGAGACGATCGACGCGCTGACCCTGCGCGGCTCGACAGTGCCGCCGATCAGCCTGCGGAGGTGACCTTCGGGGCCAACTCGTGGGTGACCTTCCGTTCGGCGACGAAGGACACGAACGGGACCATGCCGGCGAGCAGGATCAGCCCGGTCTTCACGATCGGCCAGCGGACCTTCAGGCCGAGGTCGACCGTGATGACCAGGTACACGACGTAGAGGAACCCGTGCGCCGGGGCGACGATGGCGACGAACTGCTTCTGCTGGAAGCCGTACTCCAGGATCATCCCGGCGCACAGGGCGAGCAGACCCACGCCGACGATGTACGCGAACACCCGGTAGCGGGTGAGCGCGCCCTTCAGGCCGGGGCTTACGTCGTTGATCACAGGTTCTGGGGCGGTCATCAGGTGGCGTCCTTCGCGTTCAGCTCGGCCAGGTACCGGTTGTACGCGGCCAACTCGTCGTCGTCCTCGTGCGCCACGGGTGGTGGTTGCGGCCGTCGCGGCGGCGGCGCGGGTTCCGCCCGAACCTGCTCCGCCTGCCGCTCCTTGAGTCGTTTGACCCGCCAGACCATGAACGCCGGGAACAGCCCGAACAGGGGCCACTGCAGCACGTATCCGAGGTTCTGCCAGGTGCCGCTCGCGGACTCGTACCGGTTCCACTGCCACCACGCGAGCGCACAGGCACCGAGCAGGCTGACGACACAGGTCGCCACAATCAGCCACCTGCGAGCCATTGCCCGGTCGCCGCGCACGGCCTGACGCTAACACCAGGGTGCTGAGTGACACCGGTCACCCAGCGACGAGACCGTGTTCGTTCACGCGTGCTGGGCGTCGCGGGCGTACCCGTCGGCCAGGCCGAAGACCTTCTGGCCGTACGTCTCGGAGTTGTTGTACGACAGCACACCGGCCCACCAGCCGGACGCCGTCGCCAGATCGCGCCCGCCGGCGCACAGGTACCGGGCCGCGGCGAGGGCCGCGTCGTCGATCTGCTGCGGGTCGCCACGGCCGTCGCCGTTGCCGTCCGACGCCCACTTGGCCCAGGTCGACGGAATGAACTGCATCGGGCCGACCGCGCGGTCCAGCGTGGGGTCGCCGTCGTACTGGCCCCTGTCCGTGTCCCCGATCCTTTGCACACCCACGGATCCGTCCAGCGGAACGCCGACGATGGGCTTGGACGGCCGCCCGTCGGCACCGAGCACGGCCCCGCCGAACTGCCCGTGGTTCGACTCGATCCGGCCGATCCCGGCCAGCGTCGCCCACGACACGTGACAGCTCGGCGTGGTCGATCGCAGCACGAGTTCGGCGTTGCCGTACGCGACCAAGGCCCGCGCGGGGACCCCAGTGACTTTGGCCACACGGTCCGCCCACGCCACCAACGGGTCCTTGCCCTGAGCGGTGCCCTGCGGGATGACCTCGCTGGCCGGCGCCACCGCACCCGGCTGCACCTGCGCGGGCTGCACCTGCAGAGCCGGGATCTCGGTGGTGACCGGGCCGGCGGCCGGCGCGGACGTCGAGCTCAGCAGCCAGACGCCACCGCCCGCAGCCGCCAAAACCAGCACGACCAGCAGCAACCTGCCGAACAGCCCTCGCCCTCGCACAGGTATGTCAACGACCAGAGCGCGCGCCCGTTACGTTCTCGATCAGGCGACGCCGTCCTTGCGCTGCCGCTGCAACCGCGCCACACACCATGCGGGCGCGCTGCCCCGCCGCAGGTGCTCCAGGACCGTGAGCGGGCCGAGCCGGCGGCTCAGGTCGGACGGGACCAGACCGGCCGCCCGGTAGTCCAGCGCCCGCTGGTCGAGCGGGCTGATGCCGGCGTCCCACCACTGCTCGGCCTCGGCCAGCCCACCGACCATCTGCCAGTAGCCGGCGGCGGCGGACAGCAGCTCGAGCGGGACGTCCGGCAGGCGCCGGCGCATCGCGTCCAGGTAGACGGGGTCGGCCGACTGCACGGCCACCCACGACTTCGCCCCGCCCTTGGAACGCTGACCCGGGATCCCTGGTGAGGAAACGGTGGTCGGCCCCTCGGCCAGCCAGGTTGAGGCTATCCGACTGATCTCCTCCGCTTCCGCGTCGTTCGACCGCTCCTGTGTCCACTGCCGGACCAGTGCGTCGACCCCGTGGTCGTCGACCATCCGTGCCTCCTTCGGGGGCGATGATCAGCTCGTTGCCGAAGACCGTAGGGTGGCGTGCGGTCCGGCCGCTAGAGGAGAACCTTCATCAATCTCGCCACCTGGACTTTTTCTCAACAATCCACCCGGTCGGTCCAATATGGATGACCCAGCGGCAGGAACTGCCACGCTGTGTCACTAAGCGAACAGGCTCTTGACAAACGTGATGACGGCGTCCGCGCCGTCCTTGAGCCACCCGAGCACGCTGTGCACCGCGTTGGCCGACTGCTGGGGTTGGGTGACCAGGTAGAACACCAGCAGTGCGACCACTGCCAGCAGAACTATCTTCTTGACGTTCACCGACTCGACTCCATCCGCTCGCTCCCCCGCCAGGGCTCGCCGCCCGACAAGACCCGGCCCGGCCAGTACCCGCGCTGGCTGGTCTCACTCTACGGGGGCACCTCGATCCAGCACAGCCAAACACGCCCTGTAATCACTCTTTAGTGTCCGCCCGTCAGATGGACAGCGACCAACTGACCGGATACGCACAACAACGCATACATGCCCCAGAACGGACAGGGGTCGGGCCAGCCCCACCGAGAAGTCGGGGGCGGCTCCCAGTGATCATCCGAACCCGCGGCACCAGTCTTCACCCATGGTTATGTTCACTGTCGCCGCGCTCGCCGCGGCCTTGGTCCTGCCGGCCTCGCCGCCGGGGATCACCTGGGGTGACTGCGATTCCGGCCATACCGCGTACCGGTGTGCCAGTTTTCAGGTACCCATGTCGTACCGGGATCCAGGCGGGCCGAAGATCCAACTCGCGCTGAGCCTGCTGCCCGCGACCGACCAGCGGCACAAGATCGGCACGATCTTCTACAACCCTGGTGGGCCAGGCGCTTCCGGGCGGTTCGCGCCGCCGCTGACACCCACGATCCACGAACGTTTCGACATCGTCGGCTTCGACCCGCGCGGCGTCGGCGCCAGCACGACCGTCCAGTGCTTCAACGATCCGTCCGACCTGGCTCCGCTGGGCCGGGTCTTCGGCACGTTCCCCGCCAAGGACGCGGACATCCCCGCGTACCTCCAGGATGCCCGCGCCGTAACGGATATGTGCGCGAGGAATGCGGGACCGCTCCTCGGGCATCTCTCGACGGCGAATGTCGCCCGCGATCTCGACCGGATACGGGCGGCCATAGGGGAGCCGAAACTCCGCTACTACGGCCTGTCGTACGGGACTGTCCTCGGTGAGCAGTACGCGAACCTGTTCCCGCAACGGGTCGGGTCGATGACGTTGGACGCGGTCGACGACCCGGTCAACTGGGCCACCGGGTACCGGCCGCAGGACGCCGGCATCCCGCTCAGCGTCCGCCTCGGCGGCTACAAGGACGCCCAGCGGGCGCTCGACGGCTTCGTCGCCGCGTGCGACTGCGGGATCGACTTCGACCAGATTCTCGACCGGCTCGAACAAGGCCCGGTCACCGTCACCGACCCGGACACCGGCGCCCCGGAGACGTTCACGTACCAGAGCGCGCTCAACCGAGTGCACAGCTACCTGACCGACGCGGACGACTCGCCGAAGCTCGCCGCACTCCTGCACGCGCTGGCGAACCCGACAACCGTCCAGGCCAAAGCCGCAACGCCGACTCCGACATCGATCCCGACCCAGGTCGACTCGTTGCTGGGCGGCGGCGCGACGGTGTGCGAGGACACGGTCAACCCGACCGACCAGTCGGCGTGGCCGCGTGCCGCCGCGCGGGCGGACCAGGAAGTCCGCGGCTTCGGCAAGCGCGACACGTACATCACGATCCCGTGCGCCACTTGGCCGGCCAGTGACCCGGACGTCTACCGCGGCCCGTGGAACCGGCCGACGAAGCCGATCCTGTTGCTCAGCAACAAACAGGGCGACCCGGAGACGCCGTACGAAGGCGCGCGGCGGACCGAACGGCTGCTGGGCAACGCCCGGCTGCTGGCCCTGGACACGTTCGGACACGGGTCGCTGGGCAAGAGCGCGTGCGTGGACGCGGCCGTGGACAGCTACTTCCTCGGCGGGCATCTGCCACCGAAGAACGCCCTGTGCCAGCCCAATCACAAGCCGTTCACAGGGTCCGGGCGATGATCTCCTTCATGATCTCCGTTGTGCCGCCGAAGATCCGCTGCACGCGCGCGGCGGTCCACGCCTTCGCGATCGGGTACTCGTTCATGAAGCCGTAGCCGCCGAACAACTGCAGGCAGGAGTCGACGACCTTGCCGAGCCGCTCGGTGGTCCACATCTTCGCCATGGCGGCCCCGGTCACGTCGAGTTCGCCCTTGAGGTGGCGGTCGACGCACTGGTCCAGGAAGGCCTTGCTCACCGCCACCTCGGTGGCCGCGTCGGCCAGCACGAACTTGGTGTTCTGGAAGCCGAAGATCGGCCGGCCGAACGCCTCCCGCTCGCGGGTGTACTGGATCGTCTGCCGCACCACCAGGTCCATGGCGGCCACCGCGGTCACGGCGATGAGCAGGCGCTCCTGGGGCAGCTGCCGCATCAGCTGGACGAAGCCCTGGCCCTCCTGGCCGCCGAGCAGGTTCTCGGCCGGGACCGTGACGTTGTCGAAGAACAGCTCCGCCGTGTCCTGGCCCTTCATGCCGATCTTGTCGAGCACCCGGCCGCGCCGGAACCCCGGTGTCCCCTCGGTCTCCACCACGACCAGGGACACGCCGGACGCCTTCTCCTCCGGGTTGGTCTTGGCCGCGACGATGACCAGGCCGGCCTGGGCGCCGTTGGTGATGAACGTCTTGGCGCCGTTCACCACGTACGTGTCGCCGGTGCGGATCGCCTTGGTCTTGATGCTCTGCAGGTCCGACCCGGTGCCGGGCTCGGTCATCGCGATCGCCGCGACCAGCTCGCCGCTGGCCATCTTGGGCAGCCAGCGCAGCTTCTGCTCCTCGGTGCCGTACGCCCGGACGTAGTGCGCGACGATTCCATTGTGGACGGCCACCCCCCACGCGTCGTCCTGCGCCCTGGCCTGCTCCTGCAGCAGCACGGCCTCATGGGCGAACGTGCCGCCACCGCCGCCGTACTCCTCGGGGATGCTCAGGCACAGCAGACCCACCGCGCCGGCCTTGTTCCACAGCTCGCGGTCGACCTGCTTGGCCTCGGCCCACCGCTCCTGGTGCGGACTGAGCTCCTTCTCGCAGAACGAGCGGGCCAGCTCCCGGAAGGCGGTCAGGTCCTCGTCCAGCCACGTCATGTCGAGCCCTCTCCCCGATGGGAAAACAATCCGTCTGGAAGGTACATGCGTTCAGGACTGCATGTAAAGTACGTCGGCGTGACCCACCGAACCCAGCGCGAACGCCGGGAGCGCACCCGCGAGGCGCTGCTCGACGCGACCATCGACTGCCTGGTCGAACTGGGCTACTCGGGCACCACCGTGCACGAGATCTGCCGCCGCGCCGGCCTGTCCCGAGGTGCCCAGCAACACCACTTCACCACCAAGGCCGAACTGATGGCGGCGGCGGTCGAGCACCTGGTGCAGCGGCTGCGGGACGAGGTCGCCGGGAGCATCACGCTGCCGCCCGGCCCGGAAACTGTCGGCGTGGCGATCGACCTGCTCTGGTGCGGCTTCTCCGGGAAGCTCTCCACCGCCGCGCTCGAACTGTGGGTGGCGGCCCGGACCGACGAGGAACTGCGCCGCTCGATGCTGCCTGTGGACCGGGCGTTGGCTCGGTCGACCCTCGACCTCTACCGCGCGGCAGCCGGCGAGGACCTGCCCGCGGACCGCCTGGAGACCCTGTTCTGGCTGACCTTGAACGTCACCCGCGGCCTCGCGCTCGACGCCATGATCGGCGGCGACCCCGACCGGCGCGCCCGTCTGCTGGACGAATGGAAGGCGATGGCGACGGCGATGTTGACCGGCTCGGCCCTCGCTCGAGCCGGTCAACAAGGACTAAGAGAGCGTTAGGACCGAGTTATGACGCCTCGGTCGAAAAATCACACGAGTGCGTTCCGTGATGGCAGGATCGACGCATGCACCCCGGGGCACCAGCCAGCCCGTCGTACCCGTTCCCGCCGGCACCGCGACCGAGGCCGCCGCGACCGCCGGGACACCCGCTGGCCGGCGCGTTATGGCTGGTGACCACCGTTCTCGCGACCGTCGCCCTGTTCTCGGACATCAGCGTCCAGTCGTCCGCGGACGACAGCACCCACACCGAGTTCATCCTGAGCTTCTGGGGGCAGCGGATCCTCAGCGGCGGGCACGAGGAATCCCACAACCGACTGTTCATCGGGGTGACTGTCATCCTGGAGGTCGTGGTGCTGCTGGCCGCCGGGTTGCTCGCGATCGCCTCCCGGCGCAGGTGGGCGCCGGTGGTGGTGGGCGCGCTGGGCACCGGCCTGGTGATCACCGAGGCGCTGTCGTGGGCCGTCAACCCGCTGAGCCCGGACTCGAACATCACCAGCCTGCGGCTTGGCTGGTGGCTGATCATCGTCGCCGGAGTCGTCGCCCTCGCCGCGTTGGTCATCGCCCTTGTCGTGCGCCCGCGCCCACAGGGGTACGCACCGCCACCGCCCAGGTGGGAGCCGCCGACACCGCGGTACGGGATCCCGGTCCAACAGGCACCCGGCGCACCACCGCCAGCCCCAGGAACAGCGCCGCCGGTATCTCCGGGAACAACGCCATCTCCGAACCCGGCACCGGCACCGCCGTCGGACCCAGGCCAGGTCGCGCCGAAGCTTGACGGGGACAATCAGTGAGCACACCCGTACTCTGGCCGATCGCCCGGCTGCGCCAGTTCGGCGGCGGCGCGTGGATCATCGCGGCCGGCCTCATCGTCGGTGGCACGTTCGCCCCGCTGAGCGAGGAGCGCAGCCGCTCCGTCTCGGTCGCGTTCACCGCGTGGGGCGTCACCTCGGACCAGCCGACCACGTCCGACTACTTCCCGGACTTCGGTATCCCGCTCGTGATCGGCGCGGTGATCATGGTGGCCGCGGCGTTGCTGGCGGTCACCTCCACCAGGCTGCACCCGGCCAGCGGCGCGGTACTGGCCGCCCGCCTGCTCGGCACCGGCGCCGCCGGCGTCACCATCGGCTGCACGGTCACGCTGTACCTGCTCACCACGCTGATCGACCAGGCGAACAAGGGGCTCTCCAGCACCACCGTCGAGACCGGGCTGGGCACGTGGCTGCTGATCGCCGCGTCGGTGGTGGGGGTGGTCGGCTCGATCCTGATGCTGGTGCCCAAGATGGAGCAGCGGCTGGAGCCGGAGACGCCGCCGATGGGCATCCCGGTCGTGCGGGTCCTCGAACCCGAGTACGACGAACCCGCGCCGGAACCGGAACAGCGGGGGTAGTTCGGGGGACACATCTGGGCCGGGCGCCGGTGATGAGGAATGATCTGGGCCATGTCCGACTTGGCGGGCGCGTGGCGCGTGCCCGCCGTGTGCCTGGCGCTGGCGTTCACGCTGCTGGCGGCCTCCGGCTGGTGTGTCCTGAGCAGGGCGACCAGCCCGTCCGACGGCACTGTCGTCAACCTCGGTGACCAGGCCGTCCAGGCCCGTGCGGCGATCATCCAGCAGACCACGCCGGACGGGCTGTTCCGGGCCGGCGACGAGGTGATCGCCATCGACGGCGTGCGGATCCGGGACGCGGTCGCGGCCGGTGTCGGCGGCCGGCCGGTGAAGGTCGGCGACACCGCCACGTACGAGTTGCGCCGGGACGGTCAAGACGTCACCGTCACCAAGACGCTGCGGCTGTTCCCGCTCGCCGACGCGATCGACCGCAACTGGCCGACCCTGCTGGTGCTGGCGTTGATCCTGATCGTGTCGGCCGGGATCTTCACGGCCCGGCCGGGCGATCCCGCCGCGCAGGCCGCGTTGCTGAGTTCCGCCCTGGCGTTCATCACCACGAGCGGGTCGACGCACTTCCAGCTCGAGGCCATCGACCTGGTCGCTGGCGGCCAGTTCTGGCGGTGGTACACGGGCGAGTTCGGGTTCCTGCTGCTGTGGGCGTCGACGCTGCACATGGCGATCGCGTTCCCGTCGGTGCACGACCGGCGGGCGTATCGCCGGAAGGTCGCGGCCGGCTATCTCGGTGCGCTCGTGCTGTACGGGGTGATGGCCGGGTATGCGCTGCAGTTCGTCGACGACCCGCTCGGCCGGCTGAGCCTGCTCGGCTCGCCGGTGCTGCCCGTGCTGTTCAGCTACCCGGTGATCGTGATCGGGGTGCTGGTCTACCGGTTCCGCAACGTGCGCGACGACCTGGACCGCAACCGGATGGCGTGGCTGGTGTGGTCGCTCGGCGGCGGCGCCGTGATCTACGTCGTGCTGTTCGTCCTGCCGCAGGCGATCTTCGGGCATCCGTTGCTGCCGAACGAATACCACACGCTGGCGTTCCTGCCGGTGCCGATCGGGGTGGCCGCGGCGATCCTGCGCTACCGCGCGTTGAACATCGAGGTGGTGGTCAGCCGGTCACTGGTCTACGGCGCCCTGTCGGCCGGCACCATCGGCCTCTACATCGGACTGGTCAGCCTGCTGTCGCTGCTGTTCCCGCCGATCGACAAGCTCTGGCAGCAGGCCGCCGCCGCGGCCGGGGTGGCCGTGCTGGTGCAGCCGCTGCGGTCCCGGCTGCAGTCGTTGATCAACAAGCGGCTGTTCGGCGACCGGCACGACCCGTACCTGGTGGTGGCCACGCTCGCGGCCCGGCTGGAGCAGATCCGCACGCCGAGCGAGATGCTCCCGGCGCTGGTCGAGACGATCGGCACCGCGCTGCGGCTGCCGTACGCGGCCATCGAGATCCAGGGGACGTCCGGCGGCCAGAACGAGCAGGCCGCCAGCTTCGGCGAAGCCACCGGCGAACTGGTCCGGCTGCCACTGTCCTATCAGGGCGAGCAGGTCGGCCAGCTCGCTGTGGCGCCGCGTGGCCCCCGGGAGACCCTGGGCCGGCGGGACCAGCTCGTGCTGGCCGAGGTCGCCCGGCACGCCGGCGCCGCGGTGTACACCGTCCGTCTGACCCGGGACCTGCGCCGCAGCCGCGACAACGTGGTGCAGGCGCGTGAGGAGGAGCGCCGTCGGCTGTTGCACGACCTGCATGACGGGGTCGGGCCGTCGTTGGCCGCGATCTCGCTGGGCCTGCACGCCTGCCGCAAGGCCGTCGGCCCGGCCAGTTCCCAGGGCGAACTGCTGGGCACGTTGCACGAGGAGCTCGAGGGCGCGATCAACGAGATCCGCCGGCTCGCCCACGGTCTGCGACCGCCCGAACTGGACCGGATCGGTTTGGTAGGCGCCATCCGGGCGTATGCGAGTGCGCTGTCCGCACGAGCTGACGATCAGGGCGTCACGATCGCGCTGGATGTCCCGATAAGCATGCCGAGGCTGCCGGCGACCGTGGACGTCGCCGCGTACCGGATCGTGTCGGAGGCGCTCACGAACGTGACGCGTCACGCTTGCGCACGGTCCTGCGCGGTCCGCCTGTGGGTGGACGACGACCTGCACATCGAGGTCGTCGACGACGGAATCGGGTTGCCCGAGCAGCACGCGACCGGCGTCGGGCTATGGTCAATGCGCGAAAGGGCGACCGAGCTCGGCGGCAACTGCGTCGTATCAGCGGACGTGGGCGGCGGCACCACGGTCCGCGCCACGCTGCCGTTGCCGAAGGAAGGCGGGTAGGGACGGTGACACTCCAGCCCTCTGGCGGGGATCCGCTGCGGGTCATGGTCGTCGACGATCACCCGTTGTTCCGGTTCGGGCTGTGCACGGTCCTGGCCGAGGTGCCGCAGACCGAGGTGGTCGGCGAGGCCGCCACCGGGTTGGACGCGGTCAGCGCGGCCCGCGCGCTGCGGCCGGACGTGGTGGTGATGGACCTGCACCTGCCGGACGTCAGCGGGATCGAGGCGACCCGGCAGATCGTCACCGAACTGCCCGAGGTGGGCGTGCTCGTGCTGACCATGTTCGACGACAGCGAGTCGGTGTTCGCGGCGATGCGCGCGGGGGCGCGGGGGTATCTGCTGAAAGGCGCCGGGCAGGACCAGATCGTGCGCGCGGTGCACGGCGTCGGCCGGGGCGAGGCGATCTTCGGCCCGGACATCGCGACCCGGGTGCTCGGCTACTTCAACAGTCCGCCGCCCACGTCCGACCCGGTCTTCCCGGAACTGACCAGCCGGGAGCGCGAGGTGCTCGCGCTGATCGCCGAGGGCCAGTCGAACTCGATCATCGCGCGTGACCTGTCGTTGAGCCCGAAGACCGTGCGCAACCACGTCTCCAGCATCTTCACCAAGCTGCACGTGGCCGACCGCGCGCAGGCGATCGTGCGGGCCCGCAACGCGGGCCTCGGCTGACGCCGTCGCTCCACAGTGGACAGAGCCGGCCGAAGGTGACGAGCATCCCGGGCGGTACGTGAATGACCCCCGGCGCCCGGTGGCCGAAAACCCGCAATCACTCCACAGTGGACACCTGTGGGCGGCGGTCACAAGTCGGTCACGTCTTGGCCACCATTGGCAACCCTGATGTATCCCGCTGGTCGCGGCGCGCGGATCTAGGGTGCCGCCCCCGCCATTGCGGTGCCCGGTCGGGCAACAACGGGACATCGGTCCCATGTGGTCGGGACGCCCCTTCGGGCAGTCTGGGGACACGCAAGAAAGAGCCGACCGAACGAATTGGGGACGTTCGGACCAGAGAGCGGGGAGAGAAAGAAATGCACGAGCAGCGTCGCACTCCGGTCATCGTCCGCGCGACGGACCCGATTCTGCAGAACGGCGTGCACATGGCACTCCGGACCCGGCCAGAGGTCTGGCTGGTGGACGAGGACGCCGCGACGCCCGAGGCGGTCGCCCTGGTGGTGACCGACCGGTTCGACGAGCGCGGCAGCCAGTTGCTGCGCACGCTGCAGGTCCGCGGCTTCACGCGGATCGTGCTGATCGCGGGCGAACTGGAGGACACCGAGATCCTGACCGCGGTCGAAGGCGGCGTGTGCGCCGTGGCCCGCCGTTCGGAGACCACGCCGGATGTGTTGGTGCGCCTGGTGAAGGCCGCCGCGGCCGGCGAGGGCGCGCTGCCGCCGGACCTGCTCGGCCGGCTGCTCAACCGGGTGTCCCGGCTGCAGCGGCACGTGCTCGAGCCGCGTGGCCTGCACCTGGCCGGCATCACCAACCGGGAGACCGAGGTGCTCAAGCTGGTCGCGTCCGGACTGTCCACAAAGGAGATCGCGGACCAGCTGTGCTACTCGCAGCGAACCGTGAAGAGCATCCTGCACGACGTGACGAACCGGTTCCAGCTGCGCAACCGTTCGCACGCGGTCGCCTACGCACTGCGAGAAGGCCTGATCTGAGCGCCTGACTCGGCCCTACCCGACGTGCGCGCGCGTCGGGTAGGGCCTTTTTCACGCCGTCGACGACACCGCCTCTTTGGGCAGGGCGGACCTCCCCTTCAGGCGGGCTGGCAGCCCTTGGTGCGCGGGTGGGCTCGCGAGGAGGATCGGGGGGTGATCACGGAGGTCGATGACGCGCTGTGCCGACTGCTCGGCCGGAAGATGCCGGAGGGTACCGTCGTCCGGCTGGACCCGCCGAAGCCGACCTGGCAGACCGAGCGGCCGTCGAACACCATCGACCTGTTCCTGTTCGGCCTGCAGGACGACACCCCCGAAGCGGCCAAGAACGACTCGGTCCGGCGTTGTGAACTCTCCTACCTGGTGACCGCGCGGGCCGAGAAGATCCACGAGGAGCACCAGCTGCTGGACCGGGCGCTGCGGACCGCGATGTTCGCCGGCACCCTGCCCGCCGACTGCATGCCGGAGTCGCTGGCCGCCACCGGCCAGCCGGTGTACCTGCGGATCGCCGACTTCGGCCCGGGAGCGCTCTGGACCAGCCTGGGCATGCCCGCTCGGGCGGCCTTCGTGATGACCGTGAGCGTCCCGATGCTGCCCGACCCGGCCCCGCGCAAAGCACCCCGCCGGGTCTGGGAGACGCCGTAGCTCAGTCGAGTGCGGTGACCGCGCTCAGGCTGCGGCCGATCAGCACGATCGCGCCGATCGACGCCAGGGTTCCGCCGTTGCGGGCGAACCAGGTCTGCGCGTCCGCGTGGTTCTCCGGCTCCCGGTTGTGCGGCGCGACCGTCACCGCCAGCCGGTACGCCACGTCGCCGGTGATCTCGACCCCGTCCTGGGCGTAGTCGATCACGCTCGCCCCGGTGAACACCATGGTGGACGGGCCCATGAAGACCGTGCCGTCCTGGGTGAAGCTGTGCCGCACGGTCGACGTGACACTGGGCGACTCGGTGCCCAGGCCGCTGACGAACACGCCTTCGCTGATCCGGTCGAGCACCGGGCGGGCCTCGTCCAGCGACGGGGACACCACCAGCACGTCCCCGGCCAGGGTCAGGGCCAGCGAGACCGCCACGTGGCCGATGTCGGCCGACGCTGCCGCGATCGGTGCATCGGGCAGCGTGAAGCGGAACGACATGACCACCCCTAGCAAGCGGACAATATGTGACCCCCAATCACGTTATGGCCAACTGGAAGGTCGGCGAGTGGCCAAAAGGGCAGCACAAAGGGCGAGGCGGCGGACCGTGCCGCGCGGCCGCCGACTCTCACACATCGGAAACACCGTGGCAACAGCCACCCGCCAGCCTGGAGGTATGGCCAACACATCGGAGACCTGGCGGCTGCGGGTCGAACTGGACGACCACCCGGGGGTGCTCGCCCGGGTGACCACCCGGCTCGCCGCCCGGGACTGCAACGTCCTGGCGTTGAGCATCCTGCCCGTGCCCGGCGGCGTGGTCGACGAGCTCGTCGTCAAGGCCGCGCCCGGCGTGCCACCGGCCGAGCTGGTCCGCGAGATCCGCGCGGAAGGCGGCCGCTGCCTGGGGATCACCCATGCGAACGTCCGTGACCTGGTCGACCCGCCGACCGCCGCGCTGCGGGCGACCGCGATGGCGTTGGGCGACCCGTACGCGACACCCGAGGCGGTCCGGGTGCTGCTCGCGGCCGACTCGGTGAGCTTCGAGCAGGGCGAGCCGGGCGCGGTGACCGACGGCGGCCACAAGGTCTGTCTGTCGTTGGGCGACGGCACGACCGTGGCCGCGCGACGCGGCTGGGCGCCGTTCACGGACGTCGAACTGGCTCGGGCCGCGGTGTTCGCGGAGTTGCTGCAGGACAACGCGATCGACGCCGACCCGCCGTCGGCCGTGGTCACGCCGGACGGCGCCGGCGTGGTGCTGCGGCGCGGCGGCCAGGGGGACGTGGACGCGGTCGCGAGTCTGCACAGCCGTTGCTCAGCGCGGACGTTGTTCGCCCGGTACCACTCGGGCGTCCGCTCGTTGCCGCGCCGCCTGTTGCATCGGCTGCTGACGCCGCCGCGAGGCCGGACGCTGCTGGCGGTGTGTGGCCGGGAGGTGGTCGGGATCGGCCAGCTGATCCGGACCGCGCGGCCGGCCGAGGCGGAGGTCTCCCTGCTGGTCGAGGATTCCTGGCAGCACAACGGAATCGGTACAGCCCTGCTGGCCAGGCTCGCCGGAACCGCACGGGCCGAAGGACACAGCGAGCTGGTGGCGTGGTGCCTGCCCGGCGAGTCGGGGTTCGAGCGGACCGCGATCCGGGCCGGCATCCCGGTGGCCATCCGCACCGAGCAGGGCATGGTCCGGCTGGGCCTGCGGGTCGGACCGGATGAGAGCGCTCCCGTCCAGGCGGCCACACGCTGACGGCCTCTTCGCCAAGGTTCGCGACCGGTCAAGCTACCCTGACCGGAAGGTGAACTTTCGCGGGGAGGACGTACATTGGTCGGTCGACCGCTGTCCGGGGCACGCCCGACGCTGGAGGATGTCGCAGCGGTGGCAGGCGTGTCCCGAGCGACCGCGTCCCGTGTGCTCAACTCGTCACCGCGGGTGAGCCCGGAGGCGCACGAGGCTGTCACGGCCGCCGCGTTGCAGCTCGGTTACGCACCTAACCAGGCCGCGCGCACGCTCGTCACCCGACGGACGGGCGCGATCGCGATGCTCGTGTCCGAGCCCCAGTCGAAGGTCTTCGACGACCCGCACTTCGGCACGCTGGTGCGGGCGGCGGCCGGCGAGTTCGCCCGGATCGACACGCAACTCGTGCTGATGCTGGTGCACGGCGAGGGCGCGCACAGCCGGGCCGAACGGTTCCTGCGCGGCGGTCACGTCGACGGCGCGTTGCTTTTCACGCCGCACCAGAACGATCCCCTGCCGTCGACGGTTCGCAAGCTGGCGCTGCCGGTCGTGTTCGGCGGCCGGCCGTGGGGGTCGCTGCGCGGTCTGTACACAGTGGACAACGACAACGAGGGCGGCGCGGCCGTCGCCACCGAGCACCTGCTCAGCCTGGGCTGCAGGACCGTGGTCAGCGTGACCGGCCCGCAGGACGAACTGTCCGCGCGGGACCGGATCGCCGGCTGGGCGCGGGCCACCGCCGCGGACGCCGACCGGATCGCCAAACTCACCGAGGGCGGCGACTACACCCGGGAGGGCGGCTACCGCGCGACGAACAAACTGCTGCACCGCGTCCCGAAGCTGGACGGTGTCTTCGCGGCGAACGACCTGATGGCCGTCGGCGCGCTGCAGGCCCTCAAGGAACACGGCCGGCGCGTGCCGGAGGATGTCGCGGTGGTCGGCTTCGACGACAACCCGATGGTCGCGCCGCACTCCGAGCCGCCGTTGACCACGATCCGCCAGGACCTCGGCGACCAGGTCCGCAGGATGATCGCGAACCTGGCCACCCTGATCGACGGCGGCACGGTCCGCAAACGCGAAGTCCTCCCGGTGCAGCTCGTCCGGCGCGAGACGGCCTAGGTTTCAGGCCCGGCGGGAGGCACGCGGCTGGCTTGGAAGGCTGGCACCGCCGCGGCGATCACCGCGCCACCGACTCCCGCGAGCACCGCGAAGATGTAGAAGGCGCCGTGATGTTGCTCGAGCAGCACGCCACCGGCCATCCCTGCGATCGCGCCCAGCAACCCCACGGACGCCGCCTCGGCGAGCACCCCGCCGAAGATCTGGCCCCGGCTGGCGCCGAAGCACCGCAGCAGCGCGAGATCCCGTCGCCGCTGGGTCACCAGTCGCGTGAACGATTGGTAGACAACGATCTCAGCCACCAGGAACACGGCGAGCGCACCCCAGCCGCTGATCCGCACGGCGGCCAGCCAGAGGAACAGGGCCATCGAGCCGATGGTGAGGAACAGCCTGAGGAGGGTGAGCCGGGGCCCGGCGTGGATCGGGTTCACGACCGCTCCAGCGCGGCGCTGACAGTGCCGACGGTCGGCCGCTCGATCCGCCCCTCGATGCGCCCGGCGCGCAGCAGGAACACCTGGTCGGCGTGGGCGGCGACGCGTGGCTCGGAGGTGACCATGAGGATCGACTGGTCGAGCTTGCGCACCCACATCCGGAGGAACCCGAGCAGCTCACCGGCGTCCCGCTGGTCGAGTTCCCCGGTGGGCTCGTCGGCGAGGACGACATCCGGCCGGTTCATGAACGCCCGCGCGCACGCGACGCGTTGCCGTTCCAGCGTGGTCAGTGTCTCGGGCCGCGTCTTGAGCAGGTGCCGGAGTTCCAGCAGCCGGACGACCGTGTCGAACCAGCCCCGGTCCGGCCGGCGACCGGCGAGTTCGTGACCGATCAGGATGTTCTGCGCCACGCTCAACGGCAGCAGGCTGGACGTGGCGAAGACATAGCCGATCCGGTCCCGGCGCACCCTGGTGAGCGCCGCGTCACCCAGCCGGTGCAGCTGTTGCTGTCCGATGTAGACACTGCCGTGCGCCGGCCGGCTCAGCCCGCCGACACAGCTGACCAACGTGCTCTTGCCGCTCCCCGGCAGGCCCACCACGGCGGTCAGCTGCCCACCGGGTACCTCCAGGTCGACGCCCTGCAGCGGGCCCTTGACCAACCCCAGTACCCGTGCGACGGAATCGACTGCAACGGACATATCGTCAATCTACGAGCCGGAGGCCGTCCTCCGCATCGACTTGCGGACCCCTTGCGGATCAACCCGTGGGATGACCGGGCTCATCCCCGTGGGGGTCTGGTTCCCCCGGTCGGCACCATGTTTTTGGCCGGGTTCTCGGCCGGCCTGACGTCCCCGGCAGTGCCGGCGGGCCGGCTGGGGGTAGGTTTCGGTCATGGCGTGTCGGATCGGCGAGCTTGTGCTCGGTTGCCGCGACCCTGAGGTGCTGGCGCGGTTCTGGTGCGAGGTCCTGGACTTCGTCGTGCTCGGCCGCGAGGACGACGGCTCGATGGAGATCGGCCCGCGCGAAGGGTTCGGCGGTCCGCAGCCGACCCTCTTCCTCAGCCGCCGGGACGAGCCGGAGCCGGGGAAGTCCCGGCTGCACATCGACGTCAACGCCACCGACCGCGATCAGGACGAGGAGCTCGAACGCCTGCTGCGGCTCGGTGCCCGCCCGGCCGACATCGGTCAGACCGGGCAGGAGCAGTGGCACGTCCTGATGGACCCCGAAGGCAACGAGTTCTGCCTGCTCAAGGCCCGCCTCGACCCGCTGTGACAACGCACTAGTCCAGCAGGCCCCGGTCGTAGGCGATCGCCACCGCTTCGGCCCGTCGGCTCGCGCCGAGCTTCGCCATGATCCGGGAGAGGTGCACGCTCACCGTCTTCTCGCTGATGTACAGCTCCTCGCCCACCTGGCGGTTGGTCTGGCCCAGGGCCACCAGGCGCAGGACCGACTGTTCCCGAGGGGTGAAGAGGTCCACCGTGTCCCGGGGGACCGAGCCGTCTTCGGACAGGCTGACACGGCCCCGCCGGGCGAGCTGGGCGACGGCGTCGGCGAAGGGCCGCGCGCCGAGGTGGTCGGCCACTTGGTGGGCGGCCCGGAGTTCGCGCTGGGCTTCGTCCCGGCGGTCCGCGCCGAGGAGGGCCTCGCCGAACCGCCAGCGGGCCAGGGCCTGCTCGTAGACCGAGCCGTAGTCGAACCCGTCGACCACGGCTTTCCACGCGTCCGGGTCGCCGCGGCCGTGCAGGCGGGTCAGTTCGGCCTCCGCGCGGGCCAGCCAGGCGCGACCTTCCGGGCCGAGCACACCGTTGCGCGGGATACCCAGGTTCGCGGTGTTGCGGGCGTGCTCGACGAACTTCTCGCCTTCGGCGACCGCGGCCGCGGCGGCGGCCTCGTCGCGTTTCAGGGTGGCTTTGTGAGCGATGTCCGCGCAGGCCGCGGCACCGAGCGCGCCGAACTTGATGCCGGACATCAGCCAGGCACCGCCGACTTTCTTCGACCAGTTCACGGCCTCGGTCACGCGCTCGACGGCCAGTTCGGGCCGGCCCCGCCAGCAGGCCATGGCCGCACCGGCCGCGCCGCTGTTCAACGCGATCTGCAGTTCGAGCGGCCAGTGCGGCCGCAGGTTCGCGATCAGCCGTTCGGCGTCGGCGAACTGGCCGCGGCCGACCATCACGTGCAGTCCGGTCGCGGCCAGCCGGCCGGACACGATGTTCGACACCCGGCCGCGCGGCTGCTCGGCGGCCTCCTCGGCGGCGTCCCAGTCGCCGGTCTCGTAGTGCACCAGCACCTGCAGCACCCGAAGTTCCAGGCCGAAGTCCGACCAGGACAGGCCGGCGCTCTTGGCCCGCCGCACCCCGTCGTCGAACGCCTGCACGGCCTTGTCGAGCGCACCTTCCTCGTACTGGTTGAGCCCGAGATAGAACCGGGCCCGCAGTTCGACCGTGATCGCTTCCGCCCGGGCGGCCAGGTCCCTGGCCTCCATCAGCAGGTCGCTGGCTCGTTCGACGTCCCCCTTGGCCTCCGCGGTGATCGCCAGCGTGGCCAGCGCGTCCGCCTGGGCACCCAGGGCGCTGACGATCCGACCGTCCTCCACCGCCGTCCGGGCGCGCTCCTCGGCCAGCTCGAACTGGTGGTCCGCGCGCAGCATGCGGGCCTGGACCGCGAGCACCCACGCCCTGGTCTGGCTCGGCGGCAGGTCCGCGACCTCCTTCCAGGCCGCCTCGATCACGGTCCTGGCCTCGTCCTCGCCGCCGTCGACGGTCATCAGGCTCTGCGCCAGCCGCCGGCTGGCCTCGGCCCGCAGCAACGGGTCGGTCTGCTTGGCGGCCACCTTGACCGCGGACCGCGCGTACGCGATCGCCCGCTCCGGGTCGCCGGACGTGCCCGCCGCCCATGACGCCCTGCGCAGCAACGTCAGTTCGTCGGTGTCGGTCGGGCGGGCCTCCGGGTCGACCGAGTCCCACAGCCGCAGCGCCTGCTCCAGGTGACGCAACGCCTCACCGGGCGCGCCGAGACGGGTCGCCTCCTTGGAGGCCGTCACCGACGCCTTCAGCGCCGTGGGCAACGAGTTGCTTTCGATACTGTGGTATGCCAGCCCGGCCGCGTTCCCGCGTTCGTCCTGACGGGACCCCAGATACCGGGCGTACGCGGCGTGCATTCGCACGCGCTCGCCGGGCAGGAGGTCGCCGTACACCGCCTCACGCAACAAGGCGTGGCGGAACGAGTAGTGCGCCTGGTCGCCGCTGGTGACCATGACGTGGTGCTGGACGGCCTCCCGCAGGGCCTCCTCCAGCTCGATGTCGTCCAGCCCGCCGACCGTGCGGAGGGTCTCGTGCCGCACCGTCCGTCCGGCGGCCGACGCGAGCCGGATCACCTGCTGCGCGGGTTCGCCGAGGCGTTCCACCCGGGACAGCAGCACGTCCACGAGCGACGCGGGGATGCCACAGTCCGGATCCGACAACGTCGCCAGCAGTTCCTCGGCGAAGAACGCGTTTCCCTCGGACTGTTCGGCGACGCGGCGCACGGTGTCGTCGTCCACGCCACCCTCGCCGAGCGCGGCGACGAACGCCTTGGCGTCGGTCTTGTCGAACGGCGCCAGGTCCAGACGCTCCACCGCGGACAGCCGGACCAGCTCCACGAGCAACGGCCGCAGCGGATGCCGCCGGTGCAAGTCGTCACTGCGGTAGGTACACAAGATCAACAAACGCTGTGCGCGCAACCGGGACAGCAGGAACGACAGCAGTCCCCTGGTGGAGCTGTCGGCCCAGTGCAGGTCCTCGATCACGAGCACGACCAGGCTCGCCGCGGCCAACTCGGTCAGCGACGCGTAGACCGCGTCGAACAGCTGGAGCTGCCCCACGTCCTGTTCCCGCCGTGGCTCGGTGCCCGGGACCTTGCCGAAACTCGGCACGAACCGCTGCGGCTCCGAGAACGCGGCGTCCCGCGCGACCGGCGCGAGATCCGGCAGCAGCATCGACAGCGCCGGCTTCGCCAGCACCTCGTCGTGACCGCGGCCACGGACCTGAGCCAGTGCCTCGGCGAACGGGAGATAAGGAAGACCGGCCTCACCGACGTCCACACACCGGCCGGACAGCACGATCGCACCCCCAGTGGCGGCGATCCTGCCCACTTCCTCCACCAACCGGGTCTTGCCGACACCGGCGTCCCCGGCGATGACCACCGCGCCGGCCGAGCCGGCGGCCGCGTGGTCGATGGCCGCGCGCAGCCGGGACATCTCCCGGCCACGGGCGACCAACGGTATTCCCGATCCCAGTCTCGGCACGTCAGGCATAGTGACACACCTCAGGCTGCCGAGCGCTCACCATTTCCGTCGTCGACGTCGTGCTGCGACTTGTGTGACAGCAGCCGCTGCCACCACCGGGGCTGCGCGGTCCGTCGGGCCTCCTGGATCTGCCGGAGGGTGACGGGGTCGACGGTGCGGTAGGCGATCTCGGCCTTGATCGACTCGGGGGTCCATTCCATCTCTGGCTCACCTTCTCTGTTCGTGGTGATCCTGAGATTCGTCGTAAGGCGTACCACCGGGCATCGGGTGAACAACCACACCTGCGGGGCCCGGTCCTTACCCGGCGGGGTAAGGGACCCTCACGACGGCCTAAGGCGGGTAAGGGGCCACCTGAGTCCGTGAGGTAAGGCACTGTTCTCGCTGGTAGAGCCGATAAGGGCGGCACCGGACGGCGGAGCGTCCGAGATGCGGGGCGCGGGCCGTGTCGCCCACTGGTCGATCTTCCGGGTCGGGCGCGCATTATTTGATAACCGCGTAACAGTCGAGAATCGATATTCTCAGACTTCACCGACCGGAAGAAATTGTCGAACAATAGAGGTCCAGACCTAATGGGTCAATAGGTCTGGACCAGTCATCCCGCTAGGTGGTGCGCGTGACCAGGTCGATCAGTCCTGCTTGGTCACGGTGAGGAAGCTCGCCCACTGCTTGTCGGCGAAACGCAGCCGCGGGCCGTCCGGATTCTTGGAATCCCGTACCGCCGCACCGGTTACGACAAGGGCGATCTCGACACAGTCGTTGCCGGCGCCACTGTGACTACTCTTGCGCCACAGTGCGCCGGCGGGTTCGGAAACGGTCAATGCCCTACTCCTCTCGTTGACGAGACAACCTTTCGGCCGCCCCAGAGACCAGTTGCAGTGTGTCGTCCGGGCTCAGCGCGGACGCCCGCAAATGGTCGAACATCAACGTATACCTTTGAACGTCAGCCTGCTCCTCGAAGTAGACGCCCCCGGTTGTGGTGTCGACATAGACGACATCCGGGTCGGCCTGTTCCGGGAATCCCAGAATCAGGTAAGGACCCTCCATACTGGAGTGGGCACCCGCGTCGAACGGAACGACTTGGATGGTGACGTTAGGCAGCGCCGCCATGTCACACAACCGAAGCATCTGGTCACGCATCACACCCGTACCGCCGGTCACCCGAAGCAGTACCGCTTCGTCAATGATCGCCCAGTAGTTCGGTGGGTCCGGCACGGTCAGCAGCCGTTGCCGTTCCATCCGCGCGGCCACCCGACGCTCCACCTCGGCCTCGGTCCAACCTGGCCTTATCGACCGGATCACGGCACGGGTGTAGGCCTCGGTCTGCAAAAGACCCGGAACGAGCAGTGACTGAAACGCCCGAAGTGAGGACGCGTCCGTCTCCAGGCCGACGAAGGCGCCGGTGAAAACCTCGTGATAGGCGTGCCACCACCCCTTTTTGCGCGCCTCACGGGACAGTTGGACAAGTGCCTCGAGCTGGTCCGGCGGTACGTTGTAGAGCTGCAGCAGGTCACGGGTGTCGCGCGGGGTCACTCCGGTGTGTCCGGTCTCGATGCGACTGATCTTGGACGCGGAGCATTCGAGCTTCTCGCCGACCTCGTCAATGGTCAACCTGGCGGCCTCGCGCAACCGGCGCAGTTCACTGGCCAGCCGGCGGCGCCGCACCGTCGGGCTCTGCGCTCGCGCCATTTCCCGCTCCCTCTGTCACCCATTCGTGTACTGCAACTTGCAGAATGCCGATTGCAGTCGCAAGCTTCTTCCAGCCGCTTGGCGCGGCAGAAGGTCCAGACGGACACGAGGGACGTGGTGACGGGTGGTCGTCGTGAACAATTCAATCTTCGGCCACCTGGAGTCCTCCCTGAACGGCTACCTCGGTGATCTCACCCGCCGCGGGGAGACCGCGGACTCCGCGACCGCCCTGCGAATCGCGAACTCCGAACTGCCCCGAGTGGTCGCCGCCCTGCAAGGCGTGCTCGACGAGCACAAACCGGACGACCAAGGCCGGTGCCCCAGCTGCCGCAAGCGGGTCTTCGGGCACGCGCCGGCGCCGTGTCGCGCGTACCTCGCCGCGCACCTGTGCCTGCTGGTCACCGAGGACGACCAACCGTACGACTCGAACACCCCCGGGCTCAGCACCCGCTGAGCCACCCAGGCGAGCCGGCCACCCCTCCGGCTCGGACCGGGCGACGCGACAGCCCCAACCCCACGGCCAACCCTTCCCCCGGCCGCTCTTCGCGTCGTTCGGGCCCCATTCCAGCGGGGCCGGGATCGCGCCCCCCGACTGACCCGGTCCCGCTGGATCCCTCCCGAGTGAATGTCATTGCCCCGCAACACGGCCAGCCGCCATGATGGCGAAGGCGGACAGGTGTGGAAAGGACCGTCCGCGGTGCCGACAGTCCGCGCTCCGGCGCGGTGCCGACACGGAGGTGGCCAATGACTGGATCACGGTGTGCCCGGCGGACGATCGGACGTCCCCGCGGCGGCTTCGGCCGCGCGCGACGAGACCAGCCCCGGTTAACCCCACCCCGCTAACTCATCCCCGTCCCGCCCGCGTGTCACGCGTTCCGGGACGGTGTGTCGCGCGTTCCGGGGTCGATCCGTCCACCATCGCTTTGGGGGTCACGTATGTCCACCCTTCGATTCGACGTGCCCGCGTCCTTCGTCGTCTTCCTGGTCAGCGTCCCGCTGTCGCTCGGTGTCGCGGCCGTCGCGGGCGCGCCGCTGATCGCGGGGTTGATCGCCGCTGTCGTCGGCGGGGTCGTCGCCGGAGCCCTTGGCGGGTCCCGGTTCCAGGTCAGCGGGGCCGCCACCGGGCTGCCGGTGGTCGTGGCCGGGCTGGTCGACCAGTTCGGCTGGCCGGCCACCGCGGCCATCACCGCGGCCGCCGGGGTGCTGCAGATCCTGTTCGGGGTGGGCAAGATGGGGCGGCTCGCGCTGTCGCTCTCGCCCGCGGTGGTGCGTGGCATGCTCGCCGGGATCGGGTTGACGATCGTGTTCGGCCAGTTGCACGTGGTTCTGGGTGGTACGGCCGATGGCGAGGTGCTGGTGAACCTCGGCCAGCTGCCGCGGCAGTTGGTCAATCCCGTCTGGGGCGCAGTTCTGGTCGGCGCGGTCACCGTCGCCGTCATGGTGCTGTGGCCGAAAGTGCCACGCGGCAACATGATTCCCGCGCCGCTGGTAGCGGTGGTCGCCGCGACCGCGGTGTCCGCAGTGTCCATGACGGTCGCGATTCCGACAGTCTCCCTGCCGGACAACCCGCTTTCCGGACTGTCACTTCCGCAGATCCCGAGCGGCGGAGTGGCCGCGATCGGACTCGCGGTGCTGACCGTCGCACTGGTCGCGAGCATGGAGTCGGTGCTGTCCGCGGTCGCGATAGACAAGATGCACACCGGGCCGCGCGCGGATCTCGACCGCGAACTGATCGGGCAGGGCGCCGCGAACATCGTGTCCGGCGCACTGGGCGGGTTCCCGATCAGCGGCGGCATCGCGCGTGGGTCGACCAACATCGCCGCGGGCGCGCGCAGCCGGGCGAGCGTGATCCTGCAGGGGATCTGGACGGCGTTGTTCGTGCTGCTGCTGGCCAACGTCCTCGAACTGATCCCGATGGCCGCACTGGCGGGTGTGCTGATCGTGGTCGGCGCCCGGCTCGTACACGCCGGACAGCTGCGGAACCTGAAGCTGCACGGCGAGTTGGCGGTCTACGGCGCGACTGTGCTGGGTGTGGTCGCGTTCGGGCTGCTCGAAGGTGTGGCGATCGGACTCGCGGTGGCGATGGTCCGCGCCCTGTACCGGTTGACGCACACGACCGTGCACGTCAAGCAGTGGCCGGACGGGTGGCGGGTGGACGTCGGCGGTTCACTGGTGTTCCTGGGTGTGGGCAAGCTCGTCCGCGCACTCCGGCAGATCCCGCCGGGGGAACAGGTTTCGCTGCGGCTGCACATCGACTTCATGGACCACGCGGCTTTCGAAGCCATCGACGACTGGCGGGCCGGGTACGAGAACCGCGGCGGCCTCGTCGAAGTGGACGAGGTGCACGACACGTTCTACAGCCGTGCGCGCAAGGGCGAACCCGGTCGGCGTAAGACTGTTCTGCTTCGAACACCCCCGTTCCGGCGGTGGCGGGACTGGCTCCCCGAGCCGCGCAAGCCGGTCGTGGACGGCGCGCTGGAGTACGAACGGATGACCGCGCCGCTGGTCCGGCCGTTCCTCGCGGAACTGGCCGAGCAGGGCCAACGGCCGCAACAGCTGTTCATCACGTGCGCGGACTCGCGGGTCCTGCCGAACCTGATCACGTCGACCGGTCCGGGCGACCAGTTCTGTGTCCGGAACATCGGCAACCTCGTCCCCGTGCACGGTCGGTCCGAAGAGGACAGTTCGGTGGGCGCGGCCATCGAGTTCGCCGTCGACGTGCTGGCGATCCCGACCATCGTGGTGTGCGGCCACTCACACTGCGGCGCGATGAAAGCGGTGCTGGCCGGGTCCAGCGAGCCGGGCTCGCGGCTGCACTCGTGGCTGCGGAACGCCACGTCCAGTCTGGCCCGGGTGGACGGCACGGACGACGTCGAACGCCTCGCCGTGACCAACGTCGTCGAACAGTTGGGGAACCTGCGCACGTATCCGAGCGTGCGACTGGCCGAGCGGCAGGGTCGGCTGCGGCTGGTCGGCATGTACTTCAACCTGTCGGAAGCTCGTGTCTACCTGGTGGACCCGGTAGGTTGCGTGCTGGTGCCACTACAGAGCCTCGAATCGATCGGGTGACTTTCCCGGGCCGGTCGGGGCGCGAGTCCCTGCCGGCCGGGAACGTCCACAAGTGAGCATCGAGCCATGCGGAAGACGATCGCGGCGGTCGCCGTCGCGCTGGCGATGGCCGGCTGCTCGAGCAACGGCAACGGCCAGGCTGGTGGGGACGCGTCGAAGGGCGGCAAGGACGCCTGCGGGCTGCTCACCGACGAGCAGATCAACCAGGCCACCGAGCTCGGGCCCAAGGCGCACGCGCCGATCCCGGACTGGCCGGTGCCCAGCTGCCGCTGGGACCTCAACGGCGAGAACAACTTCGTCAAGATCTACACCGGCGACGCGAAGATGTTCACGGCGCCGCACGGGGAGGAACTGCCCGGCCTGGGGGACAAGGCCGCGTGGGAGCCGGTCGGCGAGAAGGTGCAGGCGACCAAGGGCGGCACGGCGTTCGAACTCTGGATCGTGCTGACCAACCAGAAGGACATGCAGAAGCGGGCCGCGGTGCGGATGGCCAACGACGTGGCGGCCAAGCTCGGCTGGGGCGGCGGCGCCCAGGTACCCACGGGCACCGGTTCGGCCAGCACCACCAGCTCCTCGAAGTCCAGCACCACCGAGACCTCGACGGCCAAGTCGAGCAAGACGTCGGAGACCAAGGAGTCCGAGCCGGACTCCTCGGAGCCCGAGACCAACGAGACCGAGCCGTCGAGCAACTGATCCGCGAACGAGGGGACGAGAACCGGTGCGGAAACAACTGATCACGGCCGCCGGCATCCTGGCCTGCGGGCTCACGCTCGCCGCGTGCAACGACGGCCCGGCGGCGGCCCCGGCCGGATCGACGGGAGCGACGCCGGCGACGAAACCGACCGGCACGTCCGGCCGGAAGACGCCTGGCAAGCCGGTGGAGGTCCCGGTCCGGTTCGTCATACTGATCGACGGCCCAGGCGGCGACCTGGTGATCACGCCACCCAGGTCGGGCTTCACCACCAACGGCAGCGGCAAGGCCTCCGCGTCGGCCGACGCCTCGGAGCCGGCGGATCCGACGCCGGCCGAGGACGACTCGGGCACCAAGCCAACGGAGACCAACCAGACGGGCACCCCGCAGGCCGACACCGAATCGCCCGACCCGTCGGCCTCGGCGGACCCGTCGGACAGTGGCACCGCGAAACCGGACGCCGGCCAGAAGGTGCCGCCCGGCGAGGTCACCCAGTACATCCCGGTGAAGTCGGGCAGTGTGGTGTCCATCGGGGACACCCGGCTGCTGGACGTTCCGACATCGGTGACCGCGGGCGAGCGGGCGACGGTCGCGATCGGCACCAACGCCGACGGCAAGCTGGAGGCCACCGGTTTCCTGGAGAAGGACGGGAAGGTCACCGGCGAGTTCGGCACCAGCAAACTGGTGGACAGCCCGGCCCCGAAGGACGACAAGGCCACGGTGTTCGGCAGCGGGATCGGCCTGGGCACGGACAAGGACCACAAGTCGGTGCACCTGGGTGTCGCGGACAAGGGCTGCCTGAGCGACAAGGAAGTGTCGCCGAAGAACCACGCGGCCTTCCCGGCCACCCCGGGCGACGTGGATCTGGGCTGGTACAGCGACAGCAGCTGCAAAACGGCGATCGGTGACAGCAAGTCGGTGTCGTTGAAAGCGGGTCAGCAGGCGTACGCCTTCGCCTGGTCCAGCAACGCCGGCGACCCCAAACTCGTCTTCATCCCGATCGAGAGGTAACCCGGGGGCGCACCCGCATGTCTCGCGTTCCCGTCCCGGAACGCGCGACACGGGGTCCGGGAACGCGAGACACGCCGGGGGTCATGCGGTCTGGTCGACGACCTCGGCCTCGGGGGCGTTCTTCTTGATCGACTCGATGCCGTTGAGCGCTCCGGCCTTGGACTCGTAGGCCTCGCCCACCGCGATGATCTCGCCGTTGCCGGCCTTCAGGCGGAAGCGGTACTTGTCGGCCGCGTCCTTGTACACCTCGAACTTGCCTGCCATCGCTGAACTCCCTACGTCGGTTGCCCTCGATCGGGGGTCACCGTATCGGGTGAGGGGTGGGCAGGTGCTGCCGGTCCGGCAACAGCACCGGCTCGGGTGGCCGGCGCCGGTCGTAGCCCAGGCCGAACTCCATCCCGACCATGGCCGCGGCCACCACCGGCACCGACAGCCACGACGGGAACGCCACTCCCCTGGGCAGGTAGGTGGGCCGGAACTTGGCGTTGAACAGGTAGAGCGACTCCAGCTGGATCAGCGGGTCCAGGACGTGCAGCGCCCGGTAGCCCACCCGTTCCACCCGGCCGCGTTCGTCGCCCGCGTCCATCAGCGGGCGGAACGCGGCGAAGTTGAGGGAGATCAGGTCGATCGACCGCGACCGCGCGTAGTCGACCAGGTCCACGATCATTCGCTCGTTCAGGCCGTTGGGCCCGTGCCGGTCGCGACGCATCGTGTCCAGCGACAGGGCCGGCCCGATCGGCGCGTACCGCTGGAAGCCGACGACCGCGCCGGCCGAGTCCCGGGCGATCACCAGCACACAGTCCGGGTGGGCCCGGGTCAACAGGCCGTCCAGGATCATCGAGAACCCACGTTCCCGCGACCCGTTCAGCCACCGCGCGGACAGTTCGGCCAGGTCACGGCGAAGCCCCTCCGGGATGTCCCCCTCCCGGACGACGGCCGTGGTCACCCCCATGTTGTGGGTGCGCTGGACGGCTTGCCGGACGTTCCGCATCGAGCGTCCGGACAGTGAGAACTTGTCCACCGGCAGCAGCACCTCGTCGCCGATGCCGACGACGCGCAGCCCGTGCCCTCGCCACAGCGGTTGCAGGTCCGCGCGCACGCCGAGGACGGACACCCGCCAGCCGGCCCGGTCGCAGACCCGGACGAACGAGTCCACGGCGTCGGGGAAACTGCCCGGCTCCCCCACCGGGTCGCCGCCGACGACCGCGACACCCAACAGCACCCGGTACCCGACCGCGGCCCGGCCGTCCGAGCTGAACACGTACGTCTTGTCGTGCCGCAACACGAACGGCGCCAACGTGTCCGACGACGGGTCTTTGACCAGTTCACCGACGCGGAGTCGGGTGCACACGTCCGCGGGCGGCGGTGGCGCCGCGGGAGCGAGGAGCACGACCAAAGCCACGCTCACGCCGAGCAGCGTCAGGGACCCTATGTCGACGCGTAGCTCCTCGCGGCCTTGAAGTAACGCGTCGTACAGAACACCTATCCCGAGCACCGCCAGACCGCTGAGCGCGGCGATCCTGATCCGCGCGGGCCGCGGCACGGCCGGGAACTCCGCGCGCCGCACGGCGAGCACGACCCCGCACGCCACCAGGAGCAGCGCGAGCAGACTGCGGCCGGCCATCAGCACGCCGAGGCCCGCCACGCCCAACGCCACCCAGTACGCGGTCTGACGTCGGCGCAGCAGGCCGTGCGCCAGCACCAGCAGGGCCACCGCGAACAGGCCGCCGTGCATCCGGCCGTACGGGCCATGGCTGAGCAGGTGCGCCGCGGGTCGCACCCAGCCAGGGAGGGCGACCCGCAGCGCCGTCAGCGCCGCCACGACCGCGAAGCCGGCGGTGACCAGGCCGAACGGCCAAACCCGTCGCTTGGCCCGCAGGTCAGGCGTCCACTTCGGAGCGGTCCGCTCCCCAGAGGGTGTGGAAGCTCCCTTCGCGGTCCGTCCGCCGGTAGGTGTGCGCACCGAAGAAGTCTCGCAAACCCTGGATCAACGCCGCCGGGAGGCGGTTGGATCGGAGCGCGTCGTAGTACGCGAGCGCCGACGAGAAGCCCGGGACCGGGACGTTCGCCTGCACCGCGGTCACGACCACCCGGCGCCACGCGTCCACAGCGTTCTCCACCGCGGCCCGGAAGTAGTCGTCCACCAGCAGGGACGGCACGTCCGGCGCCTTCTCGTACGCCTCGCGGATGCGGTTGAGGAACACCGCACGGATGATGCAGCCGCCACGCCAGATGGTCGCCATCGCGCCCAGGTCGATGTCCCAGTCGTACTGTTCGCTCGCGGCGCGCATCTGGTCGAAGCCCTGGGCGTACGCGACGACCTTGGACGCGTACAGCGCCTCACGGACGTCGTCCACCAGCGTGTCCGGCACGGTCACGGACACGTCGGCCGTCGACTCAAGGGCGGCACGCTGGTCGACCCGGGACGACAGGGACCGCGCGAACACGGCCTCCGCGATGCCCGTGACCGGAATGCCCAGTTCCAGCGCCTCCTGCACGGTCCAGCGACCGGTGCCCTTCTGCTCGGCGCGGTCCTCGACGACGTCCACGAACGGCTTGCCGGTGGCCGCGTCGACGTGCCCGAGCACCTCGGCGGTGATCTCCACCAGGTACGACTCCAGGTCGCCGGAGTTCCAGGTCCGGAACACCTCGGCGATCTGGGCGGGGGTCATGCCGCCGGCGCGACGCAGCAGGTCGTACGACTCCGCGATGAGCTGCATGTCCGCGTACTCGATGCCGTTGTGCACCATCTTCACGAAGTGGCCGGCGCCGTCCGGGCCGACGTGCACACAGCACGGCTGGCCGTCGACGTTCGCCGCGATCGACTCCAGCACCGGGCCGAGGTGCTTGTAGGACTCCGGCGACCCGCCCGGCATGATGCTCGGCCCGTTGAGCGCGCCTTCCTCACCACCGGAGATGCCCGCGCCGACAAAGTGCAGGCCACGTTCACGCAGCGCGGCCTCGCGGCGGCGGGTGTCCACGAAGTGCGCGTTGCCGCCGTCGATGACCATGTCACCGGGTTCCATCAGGTCGGCCAGCTCGTCGATGACCGCGTCGGTCGGCGCGCCCGCCTTGACCATGATGATCACCTGACGTGGCTGCTGCAGGGACGCGACCAGGTCGGCCATGGTCTCGGCGGGCACGAACTCGCCTTCCTGCCCGTGCTGCTCGACCAGAGCCTTTGTCTTCGCGAAGGACCTGTTGTGCACAGCGACCTTGTACCCATGGCGGGCGAGGTTGCGCGCCAGGTTGCTGCCCATCACCGCGAGGCCGGTCACCGCGATGCGGGCCGTGCCGTCCGTGCTGTTCGCCATGTGTACCAGCCTGCCGTATCGGTTCTCGTATGGCTCAGAGGTATGTACCACACGAGCCTAACTGCCGCGAGAAACCGCCGTTGGACGTGTTCGTCCAGTTAGGAAGGCGATTCGCCTGTTGCGCCTCGCTTGCGTGTGACCAGCGACAGTAGTGCTCGTACCCGGTCGGGGAGGAGGTGGAAATCCATGAAGGAGCTCACCTTTGACGTCGAAGACCTGCGCCTTGACGACATTGCCGTGACGTCGATGCGCGACGCCGTCGCCCTGCCGGAGTCGGCCGCTTCCAGCTCGTGCAACTCGTGCTCGTGTGGCAGTTCGTCGTGTTGCTGCTGCCAGCAGGAGCTGCCCCCGCAACTCGCCTGAAGGAGATCGCCATGAAGGACCTCACGTTCGACATCGACGACCTGCGCCTGGACGACCTGGCCGTGACCTCGATGCGGGACGCCGTCGCGATCCCCGAGTCAGGCGCGTCCAATGTCGGATCTTCGTGTTCATGTGGCAGCTCGTCCTGCTGCTGCTGCCAGCACCCCACCAAAGACCCGGTGATCATCCCGCCGAACTGGGCATGAATCTCGCCGTCCGGTGGCGCCCGCGGTGCCACCGGACCCGATACCTGGGAGCAGTGATGTTCGTCGCACCGTTCGCGCTGGTCCGGTCGGCCGCCCTGGCCCATCCGGCACCGGTCGTGGGGACGTTCCGCGACAGTCTCCGCTCCCTGGTCATCCTTCAGTCCACTGTAGACGAACTGGGTCGTGAGCTGACCGACGCGCTGCACGACAGTGCCGTCGGACACCCCGCTGACTTCCACCGCCGAGTCGTGCTGCCGCTCCGCCGTGACGTCCACAATGGACGTGACCCGAAGCCGGCCGACTACGGCACCCTGCCGGACCGGGTCCCCCAGCTGCGGCCATGGCTCGCGGCACGTGCCCAACTGAGCGCCGCCGCTGAGGCCGTTGTAGCCGCGTGGCCGGACGCGTTGGCCGCGGAACGGGCCGTACTCGCCGAACTCTGTGCCAGCGAGCCGCTTCGCCGCGCGGCCGTCCTTACCGGCCGCGACCTCGTGCACGGCCTGGAACGGACCGCGCGCGGCGCCGCCGACCGGAAGGCCCGCAAGGCCGAGCCCACAATCCTGCGGTACGCGCTGCGGGCGACGTCGAAGACCAGCCCGTTGTCCTGGTACACGTACGTGGGTTGGGGCCGTTGGGACGACGTCGACGACGTCCAGTGGGGCGAACCGGAAGCGCACACCGACGTCAACCACTCGCTCCTGGCCCGCGTTGCCGCGCGGTTGCTGCAGGAGCACCGCGACACGCTGCCGCACCGGCTTGCGCCTGGGTTACGCGAGCACGACGGCCGGTTCTCGTTCCGCCGGGACGTCCCGGTGGAGGAGGCCAAGCGCGCGTACGTCAGCAAGGAGGAGTCGGTCGACGTCGCCGCGAACGGTCCGCTGCGGTTCCTCGTCGCGTCCGTTGGCGAAGGCGCCACTCCGGCCGAGCTGACCAACGCCTTGGCCGCACGTTTGCCCGCCGACCAGGCGGGTGCCGCCGCGAAGTACGTGACCACGATCCTGGACGCCGGCCTGCTGGTGCCGATCGCGCCGGTCGACCCGCAGCACCTGGATGCCGCGCAGGCCCTCGCCACGCGGTTCGACAACAAGGGACTGGCCGCCCTCGCGGAGCAGACCAAGCAGTTCGCCCGGCTGGACGCGGCCGCGCGGGTGACAGCAGTCGCCCAGCTCGACGCCGGGTGGCGGGAACTGGGTGTGGACACCACCGGTGTGACGCCGGTGGCGGAGGACGTCGTCCTACCTGGCGTGGCGCGGTTGGGTCCCGCGCACGGCCGGGCCGCCACCGGCACGCTGGCCCGGCTCACCCCGCTGATGATGGCGTTCGACCGGCAGCTGCTGATCCGCCGGCTGACCCGGGACCAGTTCGTCCGCCGGTACGGGCGGGGCGGCCGCGCGCACCCCGCCGACTGCGCCGAGCTGATCACGTCCGCCCTGGTCGAAGCCCTGGTCGGGACCGAAAGCGAGACCAGCGCCGAGGTCAGCACGATCCGGGCCAAGCTCGCCGGCATGCTCGGCGGGTCCACGGGCGACCGGGAGATCACCGACGACATGGTCGACACCGCCGAAACACTGTTGCCGCAGTGGATGAAGGCGCGCCCGGTGTCGTTCTCGTGGTTCGTCCAGCCACTGGCGGACGGGCTCGTGGTGAACCACGCGTACGCCGGGTTCGGCCGGTTCACCAGCCGTTTCCTGAACCGGTTGCCGGCCGAGGCGCACGCGGACGTGCGCGACTACCTGGCTGGGATCTTCCCGGCCGGGTTCGTCCAGTACCGGCCGGTCGGCGGCTTCAACCCGAACCTGCACCCGATGCTGACCACCACCGAGATCAGCGACGACATGCACTGGGCCGACCTCACCCTGGACGACCTGACCGTGCGGCACGACGTGACCACCGACGAGATCCGGCTGGTCGACCGGACCGGACAGTCGGTGGACGTGCTGTACCTCGGTTTCCTGATGCCGTTGATGCTGCCGGACCGGGTGACCGCGCTCTACACGGACCTGTCCTGCGGCTGGGCCGACCTCAGTGATCTGAGGTCCATAGTGGACCGTGGCGGCGTGCTCGAAAAGGGCCGGCTGCGTTACCGTGACGTGGTTCTGGAGCGTCGGTCCTGGGACTTCACGGGGGCCCAGGGCGACCGGCTGCGGACCGACTTCGCCGTCGGGGACGTCACGAACGCGTTGACGGCCGCGCGACTGCGGGCCCGGTACGGACTGCCTGAGCACGTCTTCGTCGGCGCCGGCGGGAGCATCTCGTCCATGGCGGACTTCGAGCAGCGACTGAACGCGCCGAAGCCGCAGTACGTCGACTTCGGCAACGCCCTGCATACCCGTTGCGCGCAACGGGTTTTCACCCGGCACACCGGTGACATCCAGGTCACCGAGGCGCTGCCGGTACCGGCCGGCCGGGTGGTCGAGCTGGTCGCGGAAACCTGGTGGAGGGGACAGTGATGACCAACAGCACGACCGACGTCATCTGCTACTACCACGACCCGGTCAAGGGGCCGTTGATCCGGCACGCCGTGCTGCCCGCGCTCGCCGCCGCGACCCGGCTCGGCGCCACCGGACACCTGGAACGGCACTGGCTGCACGGCCCGCACGTGCGGATCCGGCTGGACGGGCCGAGGGCCGCCGCCGAGGCCGCGGCCGAGGTGCTGCGGACGTACGTCGCCGACAATCCCTCCACAGTGGACATACCCAGGTCCGAACTGCTGGCCCAGGCCGAACGCAACGGGCTGGCCGAACTCATCCTGCCGCCGTACGAGCCGTTGTACCCCAACAACACCGTCCGGATCGAGCCGACCGACACCAGCCGGCTGAACGACATCCTGGGCTCGGACATCCTGGTCGACCTCCGCCGGACCGGCCTGCGCCTCGGCGTCGACGCGGTCCGCGAGTCGCTGGACGCGATCGCGGACACCACCCAGGAACGGGTCCAGCTGACCGTGACCGCGATGGCCGTGCACGCCAGCCGGTACCCGCCCGGCCTGGGCAACGGCTACCACTCGTTCCTGTCCCACCTGGAGGACTTCCTGTTGGCCAGCGACCCGGACGGGACCATCCGGGCGCGGTTCGACCGGATCTGGGAACGCAACAGCGACCAGGTGGTCGAAGCCGTCGAGCGGGTCGCCGCCGGGCACCCCACCAACCAGCTGGAGGCGGCCTGGCAGCACTGGACCATCGGGATGCGGCTGGCCGGCGAGGACGCCTACGACTGGGGCTACCTGAAGGCGGCGGTCAACCCGCGGCACGGCCAGATCGCTTACCAGACCGGCGATCCGGCCACCATCCAGCGGTACAACGCGGCCGAGCGGACGAAGTTCAGCGACTACCACACCCAGCTGTGGGAGGTCGACCTGGACCACCCGCTGGTCAAGCGTCCGCTCACGGTCTACCGGTTCGCCACCAACGTGCTGTACCAGCTGCTCGCGATCTGTGACGTGACACCGATGGAGCGCTACCTCGCGGCCGACCTGATGACCCGGGCCACCCAGCGGATCACCGGTGTCGCCTGGTCGGACCACCTGGCCGGCATGGAAAGGAAGTGAGGCACCGATGCTGGTGCGTCTCCGGCCGGTCGTGCACGCCTCGCCGACCCCGACCGGCCTGCACGTCCGGGGCTGGGCGTCGAGCTTCACGCTGACCGGCGGCAAGGGTCTGTGGACGGTCTGGCAGCGGATCGCGGTGTCGCTGGCCGACGGCGTCCCGCCGGCGGACCTGGTCGCCCCGGCGGGCGCGCCACCCGCGGTCGCCAAAGCGCTGGCGATGATCGTCGAACAGTTGCGCGCACACGACATGCTCGTCACCGTCGACCCGGACTGGGCCGGTCCGGCGGACGAGATCCGCACCTGGCTGGAGTCGGTCGCGCCGAACCCGGCGGAGACGTGGACGCGGCTACAGGCCAGCGAGATCACCATCACTGGTCCGAGCCCGCTGGCCGACTATGCCCTGCGCGCGATCACCTCCACGGGACTCGCGGCTTCGGTGGTCGCGGGCGAGGACCTCGTTCTGACCGCAGGTGACTTCGCGGTGGCCGCGGGGGCTTCGGACACTGTCGGGTTCGTTGTGCATCCAGGGACCTACGAGGACGCCGTCACGGACGCCAAGGCGGTCGCCCGCCGACTGGACATCCGGCCGGCCGAACCGCCGGACGTGCTCGCCGCACTGGTCGGCTCGGCCGCCGCGCATCGACTGCTGTGCGCGGTCGGCGGGCTGCCCGACCCCTCTGCGGAGTTCATCGTGCATTCCGAGGACGAACTGCCGCCGGTGGTCCCGCATCTCGGAGTGCTGGTCGCCCGGATCGACCCGTTCCGGGCGACCTATCACCCGTGGTTGTCGCCCGCGCGGACGTCACTGCCGCTGGAACCGTTGCGCGCCTTGGACGTTCTGGCGGACGCCGAGCTCGGGCCGGTACCTGAGCCGTCGATGGACCTGCCGCAGGTCCCGGCGAACCTCGCGGTCTGCGGGACGTCCCTCGGCATCGGCACGACCGCCGACGCGGCCCGGCTGGACGCGGTCGTCCGTGAACTGGGCGAGGCGATCGACCTGACCCAGTCGCACGGTGACACGTTGCGAACGGCCGTCCGGCGGCGACGTCTCGACGGCACCATACTGTCCGAAGTGGACTGGGCGGATGACCCGACCGCGCGACGCTGGTGGAAGGCGCTGACCCTGCGGTTCGGCGTCCCGGCCACGATCGAGGTGACCCGGCTCGCGGAACACGCCGTGTACGCCGAGATCCGCGCCGGCGAACGAGTTCTGTCGTGGGCGATCGAGGCGACACCCGCGGACGCCGTCGCCTTCGCCGCGTTGGCCGCGACCGGCGCCGAACAGGCGAGGCAGGCCGGGGTGGACGTGCCCGACGAGCCGTTCCACCTGAACGGCGCAGCGCCTTCAATGACCCACTCCGACACTTCCTGGGTGACCCGTGACTGGCACTGGCCCGCGGACGTCCGCGACCGCGAACCGGCTTTGCAGGCCGAACTGATGAGGTTGGTGGAACGATGATCGAGGTACTGACCGACTACACGCTCGATGAGCTGGAAGACGTCCAGCAGCCCGTCGTCCCGATGGGCCACGACGGCTCCCTGATGATGTTCCACGACCCCGACCGGCCCGCGTTCGGCCAGATCAAGTGGGCGAGCCGGCGGTGGCTGCCGCCGCGGGACGACCGCGACCAGGTGCTCGCCGCCAACGGGTTCAAACTGGTCCAACCATGATCCGGTCGTACACCCTGGTCGATCTGGCCACAGTGGACGGGCCGGCGGTGCCCGTGCGGCACGACGGCGCGCTCGTCCTGCTGGGGCCGGCCGTCGGGGGTGTGTGCGTGAGCTGCGCGGAGCACACACGGCTCGCCACACTCGGGCCGGGTGTCCCGCGTGGCAACTCGCACATGCGGCTCGGCGGGCTGCCGACACCGGCCATGCGGCCGTTGCTGGACAAGCTGATCGCCGAGATCACGGCCTCGCCGTCGAGCTACCGGGAGACGGTCGTGGCGGTACGGACCGACCTCGGAACCGTCACCCACCACCGGGTCCGTCCTCGGCCGGGTGGCTGCTCGACGTGCAACCCGCTGCCGGAGGACTTCGCCGCGGACGCGCCCAGCGCGCCCGTCTCCCCGGGTTCCTTGCGGGGGGACAATCCGTTGGCGGCCGGCCTGCGGGAGGAGTTGCTGGACATCAGGCACGGGCCGGTCGCCGGGGTGTTCCGGACCGGTCACCTGCCACTGGCCGTGGTGAGCGCGGAACTCGTCGGGGACCACGTCCCGCGCGAGGCCGGGTACGGGCGGACGATGGATTTCGCGGACGCGGAACGGGTCGCGTTGTTCGAGTCGGTGGAACGCCACAACGGCATGCGGCCGCAGCGGACCGGCACGTTCATCGAGGCGTCGTTCACCGAACTCGGCCCGGACCGGGCGGTCGACCCGGCCGGTCTCGGCCGCTACGACCCCGAGCACATCGACCACCCGGGGTTCGGCCTCACTCCGTACCGGCCGCACACCCGGCTGCGCTGGGTGCAGGGCTGGTCGTTCACCCGGCAACAGCCCGTCGCGGTGCCGAAGAACGTGGCGTACTGGGGTGCCGGTGGCGGCCCGCAGGTCATCGCCGAGACGTCCAACGGCTGCGGACTGGGCAACAGCCTCGCCGAAGCCGTGCTGCACGGGTTGTTCGAGGTCGCCGAGCGGGACGCGTTCCTGATGGCTTGGTACGCGAGGACCCCGTTGAACCGGCTCCGGGTACCCGAGGGGGACCTGCCCCATCTGGTCGACCGCCTGGCGGCCATCGGCTACGAGCTGATGTTCTTCGACGCCACCAACGACCTCGGCATCCCGGCCGTGATCAGCGTCGCCCGCTACCAGGGGACGAGTCCCGACGCCCCGCGGATCTTCTACGCGGCGGGCGCACATCCAGATCCCGCGCGCGCCATGCGGTCCGCGGCCGCCGAGGTGGTCGTGGACGTGGAGTCCATGGTGGACAGAGTCGCCGCCGACCCGGTGACGTACTCGCGGGACCGGCTGCTGCGGCTGCTGGAGTCGCCGGAACTGATCCGGACGATGGCCGAGCACGTCATGGTCAACGCGCTGCCCGAGGCCGCTGACCGGCACGAGTTCCTGTTCGGGCAGCCCACTGTCGCCCTGCCTGAAGTGGACGCTCACGAGTTCACGGATCTCCGCGATCTGCTCGACGACTACGTGGCCCGGTTCTGCCGGCTGAAGCTGGAGATCGTCGCGGTCGACCAGTCCGACCCGGTGACCGCGGCCCGGCTCGGACTGTACTCGGCGAAGGTGATCGTCCCCGGCACATTGCCGATGACGTTCGGCCACCTGCACCGGCGCACCCGCGGGCTACCCAGGCTGCTCGAAGTGCCGCAGAAACTCGGCCGGATCAGGACCCAGCTCGCCTACGAATCCCTTGCCCTACAACCACATCCCTTCCCATGAACGGCCTGGCGGCGGCCTACACCCACGGCCCTGGCAAGGTTATCAGCGTCGGCCCCACGCCGGTGCCGGTCCCTGTGCCGGGTCCCCGGCTGCCGTTGCCGAACAACCTGGTGGGCCGGTTGCTGGTGGATGTCCTGTCGCCGCAACGATGGGAGCCGTGGAACCAGTACAACGACCACCGCGCTTATCCGTCGCCGCGCGCGGCCTATCTGGTGGATGTCGACGTCGTCGTGGCCGGACGGCGGTGGCCGGTCGATCCCGTCCGGCGGGCGACCGTCGGCGCGTCGGCGCCTTCGTTGGACGGGCCGGTTCGTCTTGAGTTCATCCGGCGCACGGACCGGTTGTCCAGTGGGTACGGGTCGTTCGCCGACGCGCTCGTGGAGCTGGAGGTCGGCCACCTGACGTCGGCATTGGTCTCCCGAGCGCAAGCGTTGGGACTGCTGGCAACCACGGACGCCGATGGTGTTTCCGTTGCCCCAGGCGGAGTTGCGCGGCCGTGGACCACTGTTCGACGAAGTTCCGGAGTCGGGCCGCGTGGGTTGGGCGCCGACCCGCGACCGCTTCCCCACGCGGCGTTGGAGACTTTCGTCGCGGCCACCAAGGATGCTGACCCCGCGTTGCGCCTGTGGTTGGTGACGCGGAACGTTGTCGGTGTGCCCGATGGCCTGATGGACGAAGTGCAGCGGTACCACGGGCATCCGCAGGCGGTCATCGATCTGGCCGCGATGAACCTCGCGCTGATGGTCACCGCGGACATCCCCGCGCATCAGGACTCGTATTGGGCGTTGTTGCGCGCCGCCGGCGCTTTGGGACAACGGGTGTGCGACGCGGCCGCGTCGGTGGGGATGTTCTGCCGGCCGCTGCGCAGTTTCGACGACGTCGGGCTGGAGGCGGCGCTGGGGGCGCCTGTCTCGCACAGCCTGCTGTACGTGCTGGTGGCGGCGCGACCGCGGGCCACCGGTTTCTCGTACGACCTCACACCGCTGGAGTCGACATGACGTGGACCAGCCTGCATTGCCGACTGTCCTGGCAGCCCGAACACGTGGACGAGTTCATTGTCGCCCAACTGGTTCCGCTGCTGCGCGACCACGAATGGTTCTTCGTGCGGTACTGGGAGACCGGTCCACACCTGCGGATCCGCATCCGCGGCGAGGTGGACGTCGCCGCACGACTGCGTGACCTGATCGCCGCCCAGGACTATCCGGTGCAGGAGATCGACCCGGAGAAGTTCTACGCCAGCATCGGTGCGGCCAGCACGGCGTGGCTGCCCCACGGCGACGTCCGGGAAGTGCCGTACGAGCCGGAAACCGAACGCTACGGCGGCCGGTCAGCCGTGCCGGCCGCGGAGAACCTGTTCTGCCGCAGCACCGAGGTGGCCATCGCCGTCCTGAAGTCCACGTCCTCGGTGAGCGCGCGGCTGACCGCCGCCATGCAACTGGCCATGGCCACCACCCAGGCGCTTGGCCTGTCCCGGGCTGAGGCGGCGTCCTGGTTGCGGTTGATGGGCAACAGCTGGCGGTTCACCCAGGAACCCGCCGCCCCGCCGACGGTCGAGTCGCACGTCGCCGCCCATCAGGTGTTGGAACGGCACGGCAAGGAGTTGGCCGCGCGATGGGACCAGGAGCCGTCCGGCGCGACCGCCTACTGGCTCGCCGAGGTCCGCGCCTCCAAAGTGACGATGGCACGGGTGGTGGCGTCCCAGTTGCACATGCTGTTCAACCGGATCGGCGTCGGCTCGGACCAGGAGCGGATCGTGTGCTGGGTGGTCGCGGCCACCGCGCTGGCCGACGGGGTCGCCGAGTTCCACGGCGACGACCTGGACCTGAAGTACATGGAGGCCAGCAAGTTCCTGCCCGGCTTCCACTCCCAGCACCCGCTGCACAAACCGCGCCACAACGGCCCCAGGCAGCCGGGCATCCCGCTGCCCGAGCCGCAGGTGCTGCTGAACAGGCTGGTGAAGGTGCTGGTGGCCAGGGAGACCGGCCGCGGCGCGCAACTGGCCGGCCATCTGTACACAAAGGACCTTTCGACGCTGCTGTGGACGGCTCAGGGCGCCATCGGCTTCCGGCGGCCGTATCCCAGCGCCGGCGCCAAGTACGCGGCCCGGATCCGGGTGATCGCGCTGAACATCCCCGGCCTGTATCCCGGATGCTACGACGCCGACGAGGAGTCCCGCACCTTGCAGTGGGCGGCGCCGTGCCCGTCGGTGGAGGATCTGGAGACCACGTCGATGTGGCTCGGGCCGGAGACGACGCCGTTGGCCGAAACCCCTGCCGTGCTGGCGCTTTACGTCCGGCTTGGCGTGCTGCGGGAGACCTACGGCCTGCGGGGACTGCGGTTCGCGTTCATGGAAGCCGGGCACCTCGCCCAGAACCTCGGCCTGGTGGCCGCCGCGATGGGCCTCAACCTCGGCCTGATCGGCGGGATCTACGACGACCTCGCGCACGACCTGCTCAACCTGGACGGCGTGAACGACACGCTCGCGTACCTGATGCCGGTGGCGAGACTGGCCGCCTACGACAACCAGCAACAAGGCCCCCGGACGTTCTAGCGATAGGGCAGATGGCCAACGTGGTATCCGTGTTCGGCGATGAGGGCGACGAACCGGTCCGTCGCGACCAGCACGGCGCCGTCGTCCGCGTCGCGCACGACATGAGCGTCCTCGGGCAGGGGGATGAACCGTGTCACCGAGCGCAGGCGGACGGGACCCAGCTTTCGGTACTCGGACGCGTCGGCGTCGATGATCGGCAGGCGCCGCAGCGTCCGGGCCACGGCGAACTCGCGGGCGCCGTCCTCAAGGACGAGGCGCACCGGAACGAACTCGACGTCATCGCCGAGAGTCTCCTTCTGCTCCGCCACGAAACGGGGCGAGAACAGGGGAATCGCCTTGCTGGTCGTCTGGAGGTAGTCCGGTGCGACCTGGTCGAACCGCCGCGTTGTGGTGTCGATGTGGAACTCGATCGGTGCGATGGGCCGCTCCGCGGCCATGTCGCCGTGCAGGAAGGCGACAATGGCGGTCTCCGCGGCCAGTGCCCGGGTGTCCTGGCCGCCGCGCAGGGCGGCGTTCGAGGCGGCCACACCTTCCCGCAGGGCGATCCACCGTTCGCCGAGCGCCGTGGGTTCCAACAACCTGTGTGCTGTCACTGCCCGACGATCCGCAACAGTCCTTCTTGGACAACAGTGGCGATCAGCCGGCCGTCCTGGGCGAAGAACCTGCCCGTGGCCATCCCGCGCGCACCCGAGGCGCTCGGGGACTCGCAGTCGTACAGCACCCATTCGTCGGCCCGGAACGGACGGTGGAACCACATGGCGTGGTCCAGGGACGCGCCGATCACCTTGTCCGTCCACCAGTAGACGCCGTGCCGGGCCAGGGGCGCGTCCAGCAGGGTCATGTCCGAGGCATAGGCCAGCACGCAGACGTGCAGCAACGGGTCGTCCGCGAGTTTCCCGTCCGCGCGCATCCACACCTGGTTGCGGGCCTCACGCGGGCCCGTGTCCCGGGAGATCCAGGGCGGTTCGGTCACGTACCGGATGTCGATCGGCCGGGGCATGGACCGGAACGGCTCCAGCTTCTCCCCCGCCTTGGCCACCAGGTCCAGGTACGTGGGCAGGTCGTCCGGGCCGGGCACGTCCGGCATCGGGTCGGCGTGCTCCAGGCCCGGTTCAACCACCTGGAAGGACGCCGACAGCGAGAAAATGGCCTTGCCGCGTTGGATCGCGACCACCCGGCGGGTGGTGAACGACCGGCCGTCGCGGATCCGGTCCACCTCGTAGACGATCGGGATGCTGGGGTCGCCGCCGCGGATGAAGTAGGCGTGCAGGGAATGCACGTGCCGTTCGGGCGGGACGGTCCGGCCCGCCGCGATCAGGGCCTGGCCGGCGACCTGCCCGCCGAACACCCGGATCGGGCGGTCGGCGGGACTGACCCCGCGGAAGATGTTGTCCTCGATCACCTCGAGGTCGAGCAGGGCGACCAGGCGGTCCAACATCGGCTGCCCGGCCGCACCGGGATCCGCCGCCGCGGCCCGCGCGACCTCCGTCATGTGCTGCTCCTACGCGTGGTCTTCCTCGCCCAACCGGTGAACTCGGATGAGGTTAGTCGACCCGACCGTCCCGGGTGGCGACCCTGCGACGATCACCACCAGATCGCCCGGCTGGTAGCGGCCGATGGACAGCATCGAGATGTCCACCTGGCGGACCATCTGGTCGGTGGACTCGACCCGGGGGACCAGGAACGTCTCGGTGCCCCAGGTGAGCGCCAACTGGCTGCGCACGTCCTGTTCGGGCGTGAACGCCAGCAGCGGCAGGTGCGTGTGCAGCCGGGCCAGGCGACGGACCGTGTCCCCGGACTGGGTGAACGCGACGAGGGCCTTGGCGTTGAGCCGCTCGCCGATGTCGCGGGCCGCGTAGGACAGCACACCGCGCTTGGTCCGCGGCACGTGCGTGAGCGGCGGCACCACCACCGACTCGGTCTCCACCGCCTCCACGATCCGGCTCATCGTCTGGACCGACTCGATCGGGTACCGGCCCACGCTGGTCTCGCCGGACAGCATGACCGCGTCGGCGCCGTCGAGCACCGCGTTGGCCACGTCGGACGCCTCGGCGCGGGTCGGCCGGGAGTTGTTGATCATCGAGTCGAGCATCTGGGTGGCCACGATCACCGGCTTGGCGTTCTCCCTGGCGATCTGGATCGCCCGCTTCTGCACCAGCGGCACCTGCTCCAGCGGCAGCTCCACGCCCAGGTCACCGCGGGCGACCATGACGCCGTCGAACGCCAGCACGACGGCTTCCAGGTTGTCCACCGCCTCCGGCTTCTCCAGCTTGGCGATCACCGGCAGCCGGCCCCGGCCGACCCGGTCCATCACCTGGTGCACCAGGTCGATGTCGGCCGGCGACCGGACGAACGACAGCGCGATGAAGTCCACGCCCAACTGGAGCGCGAACTCCAGGTCCTCGATGTCCTTCTCGCTCATCGCCGGCACGGACACGTCCATACCGGGCAGCGACAGGCCCTTGTTGTTGCTGACCGGGCCGCCCTCGGTGACCTCGCAGACCACGTCCTGGCCCTCGATCGCGGTGACCACCAGGCCGACCTTGCCGTCGTCGACCAGCAGCCGGTCCCCCGCCTTGGCGTCCCTGGCCAGGCCCTCGTACGTGGTGGAGACGCGGTCGTGGGTGCCGACGACGTTGTCGACGGTGATCCGGACGGTCTCCCCGGTACGCCACTCGACCGGACCGGCGGCGAACGTGCCGAGGCGGATCTTCGGCCCCTGCAGGTCGCCCATGATCCCGACGGCGTGGCCCGTCTGGTCAGAGGCAGCGCGGACCAGGTCGTACACCTGCTTGTGGTCGCTGTGGCTGCCGTGGCTGAAATTCATTCTCGCGACATCCATACCCGCCTCTACGAGCTCCAGGACTCGTTCCGGGGTCGATGTCGCGGGCCCCAGGGTACAGACGATCTTTGCGCGTCGGCTCACATTGCCGCAGCCTAGCCCTTGGAGCTGAACCGATCCTGAACTACCCACCGGTAATTTGCCAACGTGGAACCGTATCGTGAAATACGCCAGGTCAGGGCGCGTTGGGTGGTGCGCCGCGGTCGGCCGCGACCGGCTTCTCCGGTGCGTTCAGCCTGATCAGGTACCCCCAGACCCCTTCCCGGTCGGCCAACCGTGAGTCCACTTCGTCCCGTGGCTCCCGGATCACCCAGCCGTTCGGCCAGATCGACAGGCTGCGGTCGGTGTCCACTCGCACCCGGCCACCGTCCAACATGGCCGTGGCGGCGAACCACGCCTCGGTGAAGTCGACGTTCCCGGCGAACCGGGACGCCCGCATGTCGCCGTTGCGGGTGAAGTACGCGCCCCGGAAGCTGCAGTGCGCCGCGAAGTACGCGCCGAGCGCCTCCACCTGGCCGTTGAACCGCACGCCGTTGAACATCGCGTCCTTGGCGAACGCGGCGCCGCTGAAGTCCGCGTCGCCGGCGAACCAGGCGCCCGGGAACTCCGCCCGGCCGACGAACATCACCGTCCGGAAATGCCCGGCACTGTTGAACGCGACCTGGGTGAAGTCGGCCGTCCCGGCGAACACGGCCTTGCCGAACAACGCGGGCGCGGTGAACTTCGAACCGACGAACTCGACGTCCCCGGCGAACCCGGCGCCGACGAAGTCGGCACTGCCGGCGAACCAGACACCCCTCAGGTCGGCGCGGCGGCTGACGAACCGCGCGTTGCCGAACTTCACGTCCGCGCCGAACTGCGTGCCGCTCAGCGAGATGTCGCCGGCGAAGTGGGCCCGCTCGAACGACGCCGCCCGGACCCGACAGCCGACCAGCGTGAAGTCGATCAGGGTGGCGCCGGCCAGGTCCAGGTCGACGTCCGGCCAGAACGTGTCCTCGTCGGTCGGCTTGAGGTGGGTGGCCAGCATCCGCTGCGCGGCCAGCCGGACACCGCGTTCGGCGACGTCACCGACGCTGTCCCCGGCCTGCTCGGGCGGGGCGTACGGCATCCGCAGGTACGAGCAGACGACGTTCACGATCGTCTGCCGGTACTGCTTGTCGACCTGCGCGAGCCGTTCCAACGCGTACAGGCCGGCCAGCCGGACCGGGGCCTTGTCAGAGCCGAGCTGGTCCGCGGCCCGCGCGTACGCGTCCGCCCCACGGCGCTCGTCGGCGTCGTGTTCCTTCGCGTTGGCGGCGTTCTCCACCCGCCAGAAATGCCGCCCGAGCAGGAGTAACCCCATCGCCCCGGCGGTCAGCGCGCCGACCAGCACGGCGGAGCGGGTGATCTCCGAGACCGTGTTGTCGGGCGACGCCATCAGCAGGACGGCCAGCGCGATGGCGGCCGCGCCGAACACCGGCGCGGTGATCAACGCAGCCATCCGCCACCAGGACCATGGGGTGCGTTCCATGTCGTGATGCTCTCTCAGCGACGCGGTGTTCACCAATTCGGGTGTAGCCACTATGCGGAGCGGACGCTGACACCGACGTGGTCACGGGCCCATTCGTTGAGCGTCCGCACGTCCCGCCACGCCTTGCGGACCCGGTCGAAGCACTTGCGTTCGTGCAGGAAGTCGCCGGGTTCCCAGACCCGGACCGCGTACAGCGACTTGTGCTTGAGCAGGTCGATCCGCGGGTGGTCCGCGTCGTACCCCTTGGGCCTGGTCTTCAGCTGGTCGCCGCGGATGTCCCAGCCGCCTTTGCGCAGCTTGGCGACGGTCTGTTCGAGGACGGTGCCGTGGATGTCCTCGGCGATCGCCGTCCGGAACCGGGCGACCTGGTCGGACTCCAGGTGGAAGCAGCCGCCGCCGACCCGCAGCCCGGCCGGGCTGACCTCCACGTAGTACGCGCCGCCGCCGCGGCCCTGCTCGATCACGCCGCCACAGTTGGTCTTGTACGGCGTCTTGTCCTTGGCGAACCGGACGTCCCGGTACGGCCGGAACACCTTGGCCGAGCCGAAGTCGCCGCCGAACTCGGCGGCCAGTTCGGCGAGCAACGCCTCCATCGGCGCCCGGACGTCTACGTTGTACACATCGCGGTTGTCGTCCCAGTACGCCTTGGTGTTGTCGGCTTCCAACCCGTCGTAGAAGTCGATCGCGTGCTCGCCGAATCCCTCGAACCTCACCCGGGGCAGCTTATTACCCGGCCGGTTCCCGCCACATCGGGTACATCTTGGCCCGGGTGCCGGGTCCGAACGGGGTGCCGATGTGCTCGAACCCGAGCCGCAGGTAGAGCGAGGTGCTCGTGGTCGAGCTGGCTTCGAGGTAGGCCGGCAGGCCCAGCTCGTCCAGCCGGGCCAGGTTCATCTTGAGCAGCTCGCCGCCGACGCCGGAGCGCTGGTGGTCCGGGTGCACGCCGATGAACTGCAGGTGCCGGTGGGTCCCCCGGGTCGGGTGGTGCTCGGCCATCTGCCCGGCGAGGGTGCCGAACAGGTCGGCCTCCTCCTGGGTGAGCATGTCGAACCGGGCCATGAAATCGCCCTCGTCGTCGTCCTCGTCGACGCTGGGGAACCAGACCGTGCAGGCGGTCCCGCTCTCGGTGAGGTAGATGGCCCCGCCGGTCTCCAGCGCGATCGCCGAGAATGTCTCGAAGAACAACGGCTGCACCTGCGCGCGACGCGTCCTGTCCGGGAACAGCCACGTGCTGATCGGATCCCGCTGGAACGCGGCACCCAGCAGGATCCCGACCTCCTTGAGATCGTCCGTACCGGCTTCGCGGATCATCGAACTCCCCCGACTTTGGCGTAGGTCTCCGGCTTCCGCGCGCGCAGGACCGCACTCCGCGCGTAACCCGCCAGCGCGGCGACCACCAGCAGTCCCGGCAGGAGCCACCGCAACACGGAGTCGGGGCCCGTGCCGACCAGCCGGTCGAAGTTGACGATGATCAGCACCAGCAACGCGACCAGCAGCAGGGCGGCGAGCGCGGGCGCGACCGTCCGCTGCCACACGGTCTCGTTGCCGGCCCGCCGACGGAAGAAGCCGAGCACGGACAACGACACCATGGCCATGATCCAGACCACGCCGGTGGACGCGGTGGTGCCCAGCCACGTGAACAGCTGCAGGATCGGGTCCGCGCCGGCGAAGGCGAACCCGAGGACCACGATCAGCGCGACCGCGGACTGGGCGAGCGACCCGGCGACCGGCGCGCCGGTCTTCCGGTTGGTCCGGCCGAGCATGTCCGGCAGCACCCCTTCCCGGCCCAGCGCGAAGAAGTAGCGGGCGACCGCGTTGTGGAAGCTGAGCAGGCAGGCGAACTGGCTGGTGAGGAACAGGATGTTGACGACGTCGGTGAACACCGTGCCCAGGTGCTGGCTGCTCAGCCCGAACCACAGCGCCGGCCCCTGCTGCTGGGTCTGCGCGACGACCTGGTCGGGGCCTGTCCCGACGGCCATCGCCAACGCGGACACCGCGTACAGCACCGCCGTCACGCCGACCGCGACATAGGTGGCCATCGCGATGGTTCGGCTGGGGTTGCGGGTTTCCTCGCCGTACGTCGCCGCGCCCTCGAATCCGGTGAACGCCGCGACAGAGAACGCGAACACAGCGCCGACACCGGCGACGAACAGGTTCGACGGGTTCATCGGCGCCAGTTCGTGACCACCGGGCGCCGCCGGGTTGCTCAACAGCGCCACGTCGATGATCACGATGACCGCGCATTCCAGCAACAAAAGGACACCGAGCACACGGGCGTTGATGTCCACTCGCAACGCGCCGAGCACACCGACGATCACGAGCATCGCGACCGCCCACAGCCACCACGGGCTGGTCGTGCCGGTCTTCTCCTGGATGTAGTTCGCGACCGACCATCCGAACAGGCCGTACACACTGATCTGGATCGCGTTGTACGCCAGCAGCGCCACGAACGACACCGAGATGCCCGCGCCTCTTGAGATCCCGTTCGCCACATAGGGATAGAACGCACCGGCGTTGGTGATATGTCGGCTCATCGCGGCGTAGCCGACGGTGAACAGCAGGAGTACCGGTGCCAACAGGACAAATGACAGTGGTACACCAATGATCCCGGTCACCGCGTACGTGGTGGACACCCCGCCGGCGATGGCGATCAGCGGGCCGGATGCGGCGACCACGAAGGAGACTATCTGCGTGGCACCCAGGCGTGGCCTGGCGAGACTGCGCGTGAAGCTCGGTGCTTCGGTCACCATGATTCTGTTGTCCTCCTGCGGAGCGGTCCCGAGGGTCGCGCGGCAGTATAGGATCAAGCGCCCGCGCAGATCTATTGGTTCCACCAATTTCCATCCACGGGAGTAAAGCGTGCCGTTCGCCGGCCTGTCGTTGTGCGAATGCCTGTTCTTCCTCGGTCATGATCCGTTCACCGGCCGGGCCAGAGTCGGCCGGAATCTGCTTGACATCGGTCTGTCCGGCGCTGTTCTCGCAGATCTGCTGTTCCACCAGCGAATCACGTTGGACCACGGCACTGTGGTACTGACCGGACGTTACGACATCGGCGAGCCCGTTGCCGACCGCGCGTTGGCACTGGTGGTGGGCGAAACGGACCAACACGGTGCCCGCGACTGGGTGGAGTACCTCCGGGAACTGATCTTCGACTCCGTGGTGGAGACGTTGGCCGTTCGGCAATTGGTTACTCCAAAAGAGAAACGCGGCATGTTCAAGCTGACGCTGAGTTACCAGCCGACCGAACTGCGGATCGCGTCCGAGCCCCGCGCGCGGGTCCGGTCGGCCATGCTCGGCCGCACCACCTGCGACCTGCCGACCGCGGTCCTCGCCCACCTCGCGTGGACGATCGGCCTGGACGACATCTGCGACCCGGACCTGACCCGCCGGGAGGCGGCGGACTGGATCGAGCAGTCCCGGGCGAAGATCGTCGATCCGATGGCCGGTGTGCTGTCCGCAGTGGAGTCCGCGGTCGCCGCCGACGTGTACGGCGGCAACCGCGGCTAGTCCACAGTGGACCGATCCAGGTCTTCCAGCAGGGCGGCTGCCCGTTCGACGTCGTCGGTCAGCGGCCGGTCGTCCAGCCGTGGGTCGAGGACGCTTTTCGCCAGCTCGTAAGCCGTTCGTACCGGCAGGTCCACCACGTTCGCCTTACGCATCCGCAGCGCGCGGACCGCGGCGACCAGCTCACAGCCCAGGACGATCCGGTAGGCGTTGGCGACCCGTTTGGCCTGACGCGCCGCTTGGGTGGAGAACGACGCGTGGTCCTCCAGTCCGCGTGACACCACCGCTGTTCCCAGCGTCACGGGCAAGGCCGCCTGCCGCAACGCGGCCAACGCGTCGTGCGCCACGTACTCCAGGATCATCACGCCCGAACTGCCCGCCGGGCCGGACGCGAGGAACGCCGGCAGGTCCGTTTGATCCGGTTCGACCAGATCGCCCAGGCGGGCCGCGGACAACTCGGCCACCGAGTGCACAGTCGCCCGCGCGGTGTCCAACGCGACGGCCACGTACGCGGTGTGGAAGTTGGCGTTGTGGTAGATGTCGTTGTCCGACACGGAGATCATCGGGTTCTCCGCACTAGCGTTGATCTCCGTCGTGAGCACCTTTTCCAGGTACGCCACGGCATCCAGCGCCGGTCCCTGTACCTGCGGGAACGCCCGCAGCCCGTACGGGTCCTGGATCCGCCGCCCTGGCAGGGGCACCGCGGTCATTCCCAGCAGGCGACGCATCTCCGCGGCACACTCCACCTGCCCTGGATGGGGTTTCGCGGCGTGCACGGTCCGCGCGTACGGCTCAGGCGAGCCGCCGAGGGCGATGTACGACAGCGCGGCGACGGTGTGACTGGCATGCAACAGGTTCCGCAGCTCCACGGTCACCAGGACGGCGTCAGCGAGCGTGGCCGCGTTGCTCGACATGAACCCCAGTGCCTCGCCGGCGCCGAAATCGACCGGCTCGACGCCGCCAGTCGCCCACGGCCGTTCACCGACCAACGTCAACGCCGTCTCCGCCAGCGCCGTCAGATCACTGGTGCCGATGGCCCCAATCCTGTGCACGGTAGGCAAGGAGTTCGTGTTCAGCGCCGCCGCGACAGCGTTCAACACCCGCGGATGGACGCCTGCCCGTCCTGCCATGAGCTGATTGAGTCGGACCAACAGCATGGCCCGGACGACCTCGGCCGTCATGAGCTCGCCGACGCCACCGGCATGACTGCGCATCAACCGCAGCCCGTCCTCCGCCGACCCCGCAGTGACAACGCTCTTGTTCGCCCCGACACCGGTCGTGCGACCGTACACCGCACGGCGCACCACAGCTTCAAGCCCGAGCCGCCACGCGTCCTCAACGTGCGCCAGCGCCCCAGGGTCGACAGCGACGTGGACCTTCCCAGCCGCGAACGTGACCACGTCGTCACAACGCAACGACCCACCATTGAGGACGATGTCAGCCATGACGCCATTGTGCGTCATAAGCGGCGCGCTCCGCCTCTATTCCCGCACTGTGCTTCGCGGTCCACTCGACCATGCCCGTTCATCAGGTCCAGCGCGGCCGCTCGCTTTCGCCGGCAGCGCACTGGCCGTTTTCCTCCTCGCGCCGTTCTGGTGGTTCCCGTCGGCCGGGGACAGGGAACTCGACTGGACCGCCGGGCAACAACTGCTCGGCAACTCGTACTTCTTCGTCGCCATCGCCCTGCTGGTCACGGCAGCGGTCAGCACCACCATGTGGGCAGTGTCCCGTGCGGACCAGAGCGTCAGTTCACCACTGCCAGTGGCAATGCTGTCGGATGAACCGGAGCGGGCAGGTCCGAGGCGCCCGTGAGGTACGCGTCGACAGCGTTCGCCACCGACCGTCCCTCCGCGATCGCCCAAACGACGAGCGAGGCGCCGCGATGGGCGTCGCCGCAGACGAACACGCCAGGAGCCGAGGTCTGCCAGTCCGAACCGCACGCCAACGTTCCGCGTTTGGTCAGTGACAGCCCAAGGCCGTCCAGCAAAGGCATGTGCTCGACGCCGTCGAACCCGATCGCCAGCAACACCATGTCCGCCGGGATCGTGTCGACCTCGTCGGAGACTGGTGTCACCACACGGTTACCGGTCTCCGGGTCCCGTTCCACCCGTACCTTCTGCAACTCGACGGACCGCACGTGCCCGTCTGCGCCGACGAAACGCTTGACAGCGACGGCGAATCGTCGCTCACCGGCCTCCTCGTGCGCCGGGTACGTCCGCAGCACGACCGGCCACACCGGCCACGGTGAACGCTCGTCGTCCCGGGCGTCAGGCGGCTTGGGGTACTGGTCGAGCTGCGTCACGCTCAACGCGCCCTGGCGGGTCGCCGTGCCGTAGCAGTCCGCGCCCGTGTCGCCGCCGCCGATGATCAGGACGTGCTTGCCCTTGGCCGAGATCGGCGTGGGTCCGTCGCCCTCGCACTCGCGGTTGGCCGGGACCAGGTGGTCCATGGCCATGTGCACGCCGTCCAGGTCACGGCCGGGAATGTCCGGCGCGTCCCGGCCACGCAACGCGCCCACCGCGAGGACAACTGAGTCGAAGGACGCCCGGAGTTCGGCCACGGACAGTCCGCTGCCGCCGACCTCACAGCCTGTGACGAACTTCGTGCCCTCGGCCCGCAGTTGCGCGAGCCGGCGGTCCAGGACCTTCTTCTCCATCTTGAACTCGGGGATGCCGTAACGCAGCAGGCCGCCGAGCCGGTCGTCCCGTTCGAACACCGTGACCTCGTGGCCCGCCCGGGTGAGCTGCTGGGCGGCGGCGAGCCCGGCCGGGCCGGAGCCGACCACCGCCACCCGCTTGCCGGAAGCCACAGTGGACACCCGGGCGGCGACGTCCGAGTTCTCCCAGGCGACCTCGGCGATGGTCTCCTCGATCCGCTTGATCGTCACCGACCCGCCGGACTCCGGCGAAATGGCCAGCACACAGGCGGCCTCGCACGGCGCCGGGCACAGCTTCCCGGTGAACTCGGGGAAGTTGTTGGTGGCGTGCAGGCGTTCGCCGGCCAGCCGCCAGTCGCCGCGGCGGACCAGGTCGTTCCACTCCGGGATCAGGTTCCCCAGCGGGCAGCCGGCCGAACCGGAGTGGCAGAACGGGATGCCGCAGTCCATGCAGCGGGTCGCCTGCTTGCGGACCTGAGTGTCGCGTTCGGACGATGTCAGGTGCGCGTACACCTCGTGCCAGTCGCCGAGACGTTCGTCAGTCGGCCGCTTCGGCGCGTCCTTGCGTGGGTGGGACAGGAAGCCGTTCGGGTCAGCCACGGGACGCCTCCATCACTGCCTCGTCGACGTCACGGCCTTCCGCGCGGGCGATCCGGATCGCTTCGAGGACCCGTTGGTAGTCCCGCGGCATGACCTTGGTGAACGACGCGGACCGCCGAGGCCAGTCGCCGAGCAGCGACGCGGCCACCGCCGAACCGGCCAGTCTCTGGTGCCGGCCCACGACATCCCGCAGCCACGCCAGGTCGTCGGCGTTCGGCCGCTGCAACTCGACCATGTCCAGGTTCACGAGCGCGGGCCGTAGGTCGAGCACGTACGCGACCCCACCGGACATGCCTGCTGCCAGGTTGCGGCCGGTCGGGCCGAGCACCACGGCCCGGCCGCCGGTCATGTACTCGAACGCGTGATCGCCGACGCCTTCGGCGACGATCAACGCGCCCGAGTTGCGCACGCCGAACCGTTCCCCGACCCGGCCGCGCAGGAATATCTCGCCTGATGTCGCCCCGTAGCCGATCACGTTGCCCGCGATCACCTGGGCTTCGGCCGCGAACAACGCAGCCGGGTCGGGACGCGCGACGATCCGGCCGCCGGACAGGCCTTTGCCGACGTAGTCGTTCGCGTCGCCGACGAGGTCGAGCGTGATGCCCCGGGGAAGGAACGCGCCGAGCGACTGGCCCGCGGACCCGGTGAGCTTGATGTTGATCGTGTTGTCCGGCAGCCCGTCGCCGCCGTACCGCCGCGTCACCTCGGAGCCCAACAGCGTGCCCACGGTCCGGTTCACGTTGCGGACCGGCAGTTCCAGGCACAGCGGATGCGCGTCCTCCAGCGCCGCCTCGGACAGCTGGATCAGGGTGCGGTCCAGGGCGTGTTCAAGTCCATGGTCCTGTTCGCGGACCTTGCGGCGCGCGGTGTCGTACGGGTTTGCCGCCACCTCGAACACAGGTGTCAGGTCCAGCCCCTGGGCCTTCCAGTGCTTGACCGCGTGGTCGACGTCCAGCACCTCGGCGTGCCCGATCGCCTCGTCCAGCGTCCGGAACCCCAGCGCCGCCATGAGTTCCCGGACCTCGTTCGCGACGAAGTGGAAGTAGTTGACCACGTGCTCGGCCTGGCCGGTGTACCGCTTGCGCAACTCCGGGTTCTGCGTCGCCACGCCGACCGGACACGTGTCCAGATGGCACACCCGCATCATCACGCAGCCCATGACGATCAACGGTTCGGTGGCGAACCCGTACTCCTCGGCGCCGAGCAGCGCGGCGACCAGCACATCCCGGCCGGTCTTCATGCCGCCGTCGACCTGCACGGTGATCCGGTCCCGCAACCCGTTGAGCATCAGGGTCTGGTGGGTCTCGGCCAGGCCGATCTCCCACGGGGTACCCGCGTGCTTCAACGAGTTCAGCGGCGACGCGCCTGTCCCGCCGTCGTGCCCGGAGATCAGTACCACGTCCGCGTGCGCCTTGGCGACCCCGGCCGCGACCGTGCCGACGCCCAGTTCGCTGACCAGCTTGACGTGGATCCGGGCCTGCTCGTTGGCGTTCTTGAGGTCGTGGATCAGCTGCGCCAGATCCTCGATCGAGTAGATGTCGTGGTGCGGCGGCGGCGAGATGAGCCCGACGCCGGCGGTCGAGTGCCGGGTGCGGGCGATCCACGGGTACACCTTGTTCGGCGGCAACTGGCCGCCCTCGCCGGGTTTCGCGCCCTGCGCCATCTTGATCTGGATGTCGTCCGCGTTCACCAGGTACTCGCTGGTGACGCCGAACCGGCCGCTGGCGACCTGCTTGATCGCCGACCGGCGCTCACGGTCGTACAGGCGCTGCGCGTCCTCGCCGCCCTCACCGGTGTTCGAGCGGCCGCCGATCCGGTTCATCGCGATCGCGAGGGTCTCGTGCGCCTCGGCGGAGATCGAGCCGTACGACATCGCGCCCGTGTTGAACCGTTTGAGAATGGCCTCGATCGGCTCGACCTCGGCCAACGGCACCGGGGTGCGTTCGCCGATCCGCAGCCGGAACAGGCCGCGCAGCGCGCCGCCCTCCCGGTTGAGCCGTTCGACCTCGGCCACATACTGCTGGTAGACGGTGTCCTGGCGGGTCTTTGTGGCGTGCTGCAACAGGAACACCGTCTCCGGCGTGAACAGGTGCAGCTCGCCGTCACGGCGGTAGGCGTACTCGCCGCCGCTGTCCAGGCGCCGGTGGACGCGGTCGGTCGGGTTCTCCGGATGCGCCCGCCGGTGCCGCCACGCGGCCTCCTCGGCGATCACATCCAGGCCGACACCGCCCAGTTTGGACGACGTGCCGGTGAAGTACTCGGCCAGTACTTCGTTGGACAGGCCGAGAGCCTCGAAGACCTGGGCGGCGGTGTACGCGCCCACGGTCGAGATGCCCATCTTGGACATGATCTTCAGCACGCCCTTGACCAGGGCGGCGACGTAGTTGCGGATCGCCGTGCGGGATTCCAGCCCGGTGATCGCGCCCCGGTTGATCAGGTCCTCGATCGACTCGAACGCCAGGTACGGGTTGACCGCGGCGGCGCCGTACCCCAGCAGGAGCGCCACATGGTGGACCTCGCGCGCGTCGCCGCTCTCGACCACCAGCGCCACCCGCAGGCGCTCCTTCGTGCGCACCAAGTGGTGGTGCACGGCGGACACCAGCAGCAGCGACGGGATCGGCGCCATCCGGTGGTCCGAGTCGCGGTCCGACAGCACGAGCGTGCGCGCGCCGGCCGCGATGGCCTCGGACGCCTCCCGGCGGACCCGTTCGATCGCGTCGGCCAGCGCCGCACCGCCGCCGTCCACCTCGTACAGTCCGGAAAGGACGGTGCAGGCGAAGCCCGGCAGGTCGCCGTCGTCGTTGATGTGGATCAGCTTGGCGAGCTCGTCGTTGTCGATCACCGGGTACGGCAGCTGGATGTGCCGGCAGGACCGCGGGCCCGGGTCGAGCAGGTTCTGCTCCGGCCCCATGATCCGGGACACCGACGTGACGATCTCTTCCCGGATCGCGTCCAGCGGCGGGTTGGTGACCTGCGCGAAGTTCTGCTTGAAGTAGTCGTACAGCAGCCGGGAGCGCTGCGACAGCGCGGCCGGCGGTGTGTCCGTGCCCATCGAGCCGATCGGCTCGGCGCCCTTCGTCGCCATCGGGCCGAGCAGGATCTTCAGCTCCTCCTCGGTGTACCCGAAGGTCAGCTGGCGGCGCAGCACCGACTCGTGCGTCTGCACGACGTGCTCCCGGTTGGGCAGGTCGGCCAGCTCCAGCAGGCCCGCGTGCAGCCACTCGTCGTACGGCAGCTGCGCGGCCAGCTCGGACTTGATCTCGTCGTCGCCGACGATCCGGCCGGCCTCGGTGTCCACCAGGAACATCCGGCCGGGCTGCAGCCGGCCCTTGGCGATGATCTCGCCCGGCGGCACGTCCAGCACACCCGCCTCGCTGGCCAGCACCACCCGGTCGTCCGTGGTCCGCCACCAGCGGGCCGGACGCAGGCCGTTGCGGTCAAGGACCGCGCCGACGACCGTGCCGTCGGTGAACGTGACGCACGCCGGGCCGTCCCACGGCTCCATCAGGCTCGCGTGGAACTGGTAGAACGCGCGGCGGGCGGGGTCCATTGTGGTGTGGTTCTCCCACGCCTCCGGGATCATCATCAGCACCGCGTGCGGCAGCGCCCGGCCACCCAGGTGCAGCAGCTCCAGGACCTCGTCGAAGGACGCCGAGTCCGAGCCGTCCGGGTCGACGACCGGGTACAGCCTGGTCAGGTCGCCGGGCACCAGGTCGCTCGCCAGCAGGGCCTCACGGGCCCGCATCCGGTTGCGGTTGCCGCGAACCGTGTTGATCTCGCCGTTGTGGGCGACGTACCGGAACGGATGCGCCAGTGGCCACGACGGGAACGTGTTCGTGGAGAACCTGCTGTGCACCAACGCGATCGCGCTCTCCAACCGCTTGTCGGTGAGGTCGGGGAAGAACCTGGGCAGCTGCGTGGTGGTGAGCATCCCCTTGTACACCAAGGTCCGCGCGGACAACGACGGGAAGTACACGCCGATCCCGGCCGCCCGCGACTCGTGCTCGACGCGTTTGCGCAGGCAGAACGCCAACCGGTCCAGTTCCACCCCGACCGGGACGCGGCCGCCCTGGTCGGGCTGGCCGGCCACGAACAGCATGGCGAAATGCGGCATCACCGACCGCGCGGTCGGGCCCACGTCGGCCGCGTCCGGCGCCACCGGCACGTCCCGCCAGCCCAGCACGTCCAGGCTCTCCTCGGCGGCGATCCGCCCGACCAGCTCGACCGCCCGCTCCCGGGTCGCCGAATCCCTTGGCAGGAAAGCGATCCCGGCCGCGTACTCGCCGAACTCGGGCAGCTCGAACCCGGTCACCGCGCGCAGCAGCCGGTCCGGCAGGCCGACCAGGATCCCAGCGCCGTCGCCGCTGGTCGGCTCGGCCCCGGCGGCACCGCGGTGCTCCAGGTTGGCCAACGCCGTCAGACCATCCGAGACGATCCCGTGCGACCGGTGGCCCCGGATGTCGGCGACCATCGCCACACCACAAGAGTCCCGCTCTTCGGCAGGGTCGTACAGGCCACGCGGGCCTGGGATGGCGGAGAAGATCATGAGCAGACCTCCCTCGTCGTCCTCGCGCTCAGCTTTTTGCTTCTCTGGGCGCGGGACTCCGATGGCCCGCTGTTGTTGACGTGACCTTAACAGTCGAGAAACGCAAAGAACACTCTTGTCGAGTGAAATCGGGCGACCTAGGTAACGATTTGACTGATCGACACGATAAGGCGCCCTACGTCGTCGACTGCCCCGTCAGGCCAAGGATAACCGACGTACGGCTAACCTCGAAACAACACAAACCGCCTGGTAGACAGCCTGCCGTCGGGGGAACCCCGCGATGGTGACGCGCTGCAGGAGAGTCTCCGGCCGGACCTGCCCGACGTCAACTAGAACGTGTTACATTTTTCCGTATGATCCTTGATCGTTTCCAGCTCGACGGGAAGGTCGCGGTCGTCACCGGGTCCGGCCGCGGGATCGGCGCGGCGACCGCGGTGGCCCTCGCCCAAGCGGGCGCGAACGTGGTCATCTCGTCCCGGACAGCAACGCAGCTCGAGGACGTGGCGGCGCAAGTGTCCGCGACCGGCAGGGAGGCCGTCGCCGTGACCGCGGACCTCAGCGATCTCTCCGCGCCGGCCACACTCGTGGCGGCCGCCAGGGACACGTTCGGCCGGCTGGACATCGTGGTCAACAACGTGGGCGGCTCGATGCCCGCCCCGTTCCTGCACACCTCGGTCGCCGCCCTGGTCGAGGCGTTCCAGTTCAACGTGGCCACGGCACACGCCCTGAACCTGGCGGCGGTGCCGGTGCTGCTTGAGGGCGGCGGCGGGTCCATTGTGAACATCTCGTCCGCGATGGGACGCCTGACCGGACGCGGCTTTCTGGCGTACGGCACGGCAAAGGCGGCACTGGTCCACTACACGCGACTGGCCGCGATCGACCTGGCGCCACGGATCCGGGTGAACGCCATCGCGGTCGGCTCGGTGGCGACGTCCGCTTTGGACATCGTGCTGGGGAACGCGGAAATCAAGGCACGCATGGAACAGGCGACACCCATGAAGGTCATCGGCGAACCCGCGGACATCGCCGCAGCAATCGTGTACCTGACCAGCGACGCGGGGAAGTACGTCACCGGCAAGGTGCTTGAAGTCGACGGCGGCACCGAGCGTCCCACCCTGGACCTCGGCCTGGAGGACCTGTGACTCACCGGGTTGTATTGTGGAGCACGGGAAATGTGGGCCGGCACGCCCTCGCCGGCATCGCCGCGCACCCCTCGCTTGAACTTGTCGGTGTGTGGACGTCGACCCCATCGAAGGTGGGTGTGGACGCGGGTGAATTGGCGGGCATCGCGCCGGTCGGCGTCGCCGCGACGGACTCGGCCGCCGTGTTGATCGACCTGAAGCCGGACTGTGTCGTCTACACGGCCATGGCCGACGACCGGCTGTCCGAAGCGATCGAGGACCTATGCGGCTTCCTGCGCGCCGGTATCAACGTCGTTTCGAGCTGCCCGGTGTTCCTCCAGTTCCCCACCGACGTAGTGCCCGCCTCAGTGACCGATCCGATCGTCGCAGCGGCCCGGTCCGGCGGCGCGTCCCTGTGGGTGAACGGAATCGACCCGGGCTTCGCCAACGACATCCTGCCGCTCACCCTCACCTCGGTGAGCGAACGGATCGACGAGGTCCGCTGCCAGGAAATCCTGGACTACTCCACGTACGACAACGAAAAGGTCATCTTCGACATCATGGGCTTCGGCCGCCCCGGCACCCCACTGCTGCTGCAACCGGGGGTCCTGGCACTGGCCTGGGGCAGCGTCGTCCGCCAACTGGCCGCCGGCCTGGGCATCGACCTCGACACCGTCGAAGCCACCCACACCCAGGTCCCGGCACCGGAGACCTTCGCCATCGCTTCCGGCGTGATCCCCGAAGGCACACCGGCGGCCCTGCGTTTCGAGGTCGCCGGGATGTACCGAGGACGCCCGGTCTGCGTCCTGGAACACATCACCCGGCTCCGTCCCGACCTCGCCCCCGACTGGCCCCAACCGACCGGCCAAGGCTGCTACCGCGTCACAGTCACCGGAGAGCCCAACCTGACCCTGGACCTACAACTGATGGCATCCGACGGCGACCACAACACAGCCGGCCTGAAAGCCACGGCCATGCGCCTGGTGAACGCGATCCCCGCAGTCGTCGCTGCCCCACCCGGCCTACTCACCACCCTCGACCTCCCCCTGATCACCGGTCGCGGGCTCGTCTCATGACAAAGGCCGGGTCGTGGCGACCCGGCCTCTATTGTCCGAAACTCAGTCTTTCTTGGTCTCGGGCTTGGGTTCTTCCTCGTCCTTCGGTTCCTCTGGTTCGGGCGCGGTCGGGACCTTGGGCCGCTCCTCCGCGTCCTCAGCCTTGTCCTCGGCTTTGTCTTCCGCGGACCCACCAGGGAAGGGGACGAGTTGTTCGGCGTCCGGGATGCCTCGGAGTGCCACCAGATCCTCTCGGTCGCCCTTCTTGCGAGCCACCACGAAGTAGACGACCGCGCCGACGAACACCAGGATCGACACCCACACGTTGATGCGGACACCGAAGACCTGCGTGGCGTCGTCGCGGCGCATCAGCTCGATCCACGTCCGGCCGAGCGTGTAGCCGGCGACGTACAAGGCGAACGCGCGACCGTGACCAAGGCGCAGCCTGCGGTCCATGAGCACCACGAACAGGGCGACCAGCAGGTTCCAGATCAGCTCGTACAGGAACGTGGGGTGCACCGGGCTCTCCGGCAGCGGCACACCGGTCGAGATGCCGTTCAGCTGATCGGGCTGGCCGGTGTCCGGGTTGACCCGCTGGAACACCTCCATGCCCCATGGCAGGTCCGTGTGCGCGCCGTAGAGCTCCTGGTTGAAGTAGTTGCCGATGCGGCCGATCGCCTGGGCCACGACGATGCCCGGGGCGACCGCGTCCGCGAAGACCGGCAGCGGGATGCCTTTGCGACGGCAGCCCAGCAGGGCGCCGACCCCACCGAGCGCGATCGCGCCCCAGATGCCCAGGCCGCCCTGCCAGATGTACAGCGCCTCGACCGGGTTCTTGCCTGGCCCGAAGTAGCGCTGCCAGTCCGTGGCCACGTGGTAAAGGCGACCGCCCACCAGGCCGAACGGGACCGCGTACACCGCGATGTCGATGACTTCACCGGCTCGGCCACCCCTGGCCTGCAGGCGTTTCTCGCCCCACCAGATCGCCAGGATGATCCCGACGATGATGAACAGCGCGTACGCGCGAATCGGGACGGGCCCGATTTCCCACACGCCCCGGCTGGGGCTCGGGAAGCTGGCCAGAAAGGCTGTCGCTCCGGTCACAGGCGACACGGTAACGCTCCCCTCGAACGCACCTGCGACCGGTCCGGCCCTATGTCCCTTGGCCTGCCGGAACGGCCCGCACACCGGCAGCGAGTTCAGCGGTCAACGCACGTACTTCGTCGAGCCCCTGCGCGGCCTTCGTGACGAAGGCGGAGCCCACGATCACGGCGTCCGCGTACGCGGCCAACTCCGCGGCCTGCGCGCCTGAACGGACACCCAGGCCGACGCCGATCGGCAGCGATGTGTGCACACGCGCGCGTCGCACCAGGTCAGGCGCCATGGAGCCGACGGCGTCGCGTGCGCCCGTCACGCCCATCACCGACGCGGCGTACACGAATCCGCTGGCGGCCTCGACGGTCCGTACAATCCGCTCCTCGGTGGACGAGGGCGCGATCAGGAAGATCCGGTCCAGGTCGTGCGCGGTCGACGCCGCCGTCCACTCGTCGGCCTCGTCCGGAATCAGGTCCGGCGTGATGATGCCCAGGCCACCGGCCGCGGCCAGGTCACGAGCGAACGCGTCCACCCCGTAGCGGTAGACCGGGTTCCAGTACGTCATCACGACCGCGCGGCCACCCGCGGACGCGACCGACTCGACCACGCCGAACAGGTCCCGCAGCCGGAACCCGCCCTTCAGGGTCTGTTCGGCGGCGGCCTGGATGGTCGGTCCGTCCATCACCGGATCGGAGAACGGCACACCGACTTCGACCAGGTCACAGCCGGCGTCGACCATCGCGGCCAGAGCGTCCTTGGAGCCGTCCAGGGTGGGGTAGCCGGCGGGCAGGTAGCCGACGAGCGCGGCCCGGCCCTCGGCCCTGGTGCTCGCGAACAGCGGATCCAGCCGGCCCATCAGGCGTCCCCCTCCACCAGACCGAAGTACGCGGCCGCGGTGTCCATGTCCTTGTCGCCCCGACCGGACAGGCTGACCAGGATCACGCCGTCCTCGCCCAGCTCGTGACCGAGTTTGATGGCGCCGGCCAGCGCGTGCGCGGACTCGATCGCCGGGATGATGCCCTCGGTCCGGGACAGCAGCCGGAACGCCTGCATGGCCTCGTCGTCCGTGACCGACCGGTACTCGGCGCGGCCGGAGTCCTTCAGGAACGCGTGCTCCGGGCCGACACCGGGGTAGTCCAGGCCCGCGGAGATCGAGTACGCCTCGATGATCTGGCCGTCGTCGTCCTGCAGCAGGTACGACCGTGACCCGTGCAGCAGGCCGGGGGTGCCCTCGGACAGCGTGGCGCCGTGCTCACCGGACTCCACGCCGTGCCCGGCGGGCTCGAAGCCGACGAGCCGGACGGACGGGTCGTCGATGAAGCCGTGGAAGATGCCAATGGCGTTCGACCCGCCGCCGACACACGCGACGACGGCGTCCGGCAGCCGCCCGGCCTTCGCCAGCATCTGCTCACGTGCCTCGATGCCGATGATCCGGTGCAGGTTGCGCACCATCACCGGGAACGGGTGGGACGCGGCGGCCGTGCCGAGCAGGTAGTGCGTGGTGTCCACATTGGTCACCCAGTCGCGCAGGGCCTCGTTGATGGCGTCCTTCAGCGTCCGCGACCCGGTCTTCACCGGGATCACCTCGGCGCCGAGCAGCCGCATCCGGGCCACGTTCAACGCTTGGCGCTCGGTGTCGACCTCGCCCATGTAGACGACGCAGTCGAGACCGAGCAGGGCGCACGCGGTCGCGGTCGCCACGCCGTGCTGGCCCGCGCCGGTCTCCGCGATGACCCGCTTCTTGCCCATCCGTTTGGTGAGCAACGCCTGGCCCAGCACATTGTTGATCTTGTGTGACCCGGTGTGGTTGAGGTCCTCGCGCTTCAGCCAGATCCGTGCCCCACCGGCGTGCTCGGCGAACCTGGGGGCCTCGGTGAGCAGCGACGGCCGGCCGGCGAAGTCCCGCAGCAGGCGCTTCAACTCGGCCATGAACTCGGGATCCAGCCGGGCCTTGTCGTACTCGGCCGACAGTTCGTCCAGGGCCGGGATCAACGCCTCCGGGATGAACCGCCCGCCGTACGCGCCGAAGTAGCCGCGCGCGTCCGGGTCGTGCTCGTCGTGCTCGTGCCCGGTCACCTGGTCGGCAGTCATCGACTCGGCCTCGGGCACGCGGGGTGCGAACCGGCGGTCACCAACTTGGTCAGTGCCGCCTTCGGGTCGCCGCTGGTCACCAGGCTCTCGCCGACCAGCACGGCGTCCGCGCCGGCCCCCGCGTACGTCATCAGGTCGCCCGGACCGGTCACCCCGGACTCCGCGATCTTGACCGTCTCGAACGGCAGGCCCTGCGCCACCCGGGGGAACACCTCCCGGTCCACCTCAAGAGTGTGCAGGTCACGGGCGTTGACACCGATCACCGAGGCACCGGCCACGAGCGCCCGGTCGGCCTCTTCGATGGTGTGCACCTCCACCAGCGCGGTCATGCCCAGCGACTCGACCCGGTCCAACAGGCCGACCAGGGTGTTCTGGTCCAACGCGGCCACGATCAGCAGCACCAGGTCCGCGCCGTGCAGCCGAGCCTCGTGCACCTGGTACGGACTGACAATGAAGTCCTTGCGCAGCAACGGAATGTCCACAGCCGCGCGGACCGCGTCGAAGTCCGCGAGCGAGCCGCCGAACCGGCGCTGCTCAGTCAGCACACTGATCACCTTGGCGCCCGCCGCCTCGTAGTCCGCCGCGAGCACAGCGGGATCCGGGATCTCCGCCAACGTCCCCCTGGACGGACTGCGCCGCTTGACCTCCGCGATCACGCCGACGTCCGACGAACGCAGCGCGCTCATCACATCCTTGGGTGGAGCCACCTTCGCGGCCTGCTCCTTGAGGACGTCGAACGGAAGCAATGCCTCGCGGGCCGCGAGATCCTCACGAACACCGTCGATTATCGACTCGAGAACGCTCACCGCGTATGCCCCTTCCCGCCGCGTTGATGCTAACCCCGCACTGATACACAGCGGGGCACCGGGTCGGCCGTACACGCACAGCATGCGCGCGACAACGCAACGCCCGCGCGACACATCACTCCATCGTCGGGTCCTGTCCTTCGGACAGGGCACGCCACAACTCCTTCTCCGGGGTCTCGTTCGCCCTGGCCGCGGCCGGCGTCTGGTACCGAGCGCCCAACCTGGGCATCCGGTGCCCTGACCTGACCAGCACCACACCGGCCACCACCAGCGCCAACGCCGCCAACAGCGCCACCACACGAGCCCACAACCCGTGGCCGAGCCCGCCGTCCAGCCCAGCCCAACCGGCGGCCACCCCAGCCAGCACCACCACCCCGCCGACCACCCGCCGCGCCCAACCCGAAGTGGCCAACACCCCAGCGATCCCGGCCAACGCCAGCAGCGCCAACGGCACCAACGAGGTCGGCACCCCCCCACCCCACGACAGCCGCGACGAGCCCCACAACGCGGCCGAACCCACCAGCAACAACGCCGTCACGATCCACAGTGGACGCCGCCGATCCGCCACCCCACGCCGGCCGCCGACCCCACCCTGATCGGTCGTCCCGTGCTGATCGCTCACCCCGACCTGAGCCGCCACCTGACCCTGGCCGCCGATCCTGCGCCGATCAGGCACCCCGCCTTGGTCCGCCACTCCACGCTGGTCGCCGGTCGCACTCTGACCGGTCGTCTCTGGTTGGTCAGCCATCCGGCGCTGGTCGCCGACCCCGCCCTGATCCCCGGTCCCACGCTGTCCAGTCATCCCGCTCTGGCCGCTGACCCCAGTGTGGTCCGCCGCCCCACGCCGGTCGCCGCTCTCACTCTGACCGGCCACCCCACTCTGGCCGCTCACCCCACTCTGGGCCGCCACCCCACGCCGGTCGCCGCTCTCACTCTGACCGGCCACCCCACTCTGGCCGCTCACCCCATCCTGGGCCGCCACCTCGCGCTGGTCGTTCGCCTGGCTGCGGTCGCTCATCCGGAGGCCGGCTTGATCGTTCCCGCCATCGCGATCGCCGACAGCACCGCGCCCGCCTTGTTCTGACACTCGTCGTCCTCCGACGCCGGGTTGGAGTCCGCCACGATCCCGGCCCCGGCCTGCACGTATGCCACGCCGTCCCGGATCAGCGCGGTTCGGATGGCGATCGCGGTGTCGGCGTCCCCGGCGAAGTCGATGTAGCCGACGACACCGCCGTAGAGCCCACGCCGGGTCGGCTCCAACTCCTCGATCAGTTCCATCGCGCGCGGCTTGGGCGCGCCGGACAGCGTCCCGGCCGGGAAGCATGCCGTGACCGCGTCGAACGCCGTCTTGCCCGGCGCCAGCTTGCCGGTCACGGTCGACACGATGTGCATGACGTGGCTGTACCGCTCGACCCGGAAGAAGTCCACCACGTGCACCGACCCCGGCAGGCACACCCGGCCGAGGTCGTTGCGGCCCAGGTCGACGAGCATCACGTGCTCGGCGCGTTCCTTCTCGTCGGACAGCAGGTCCTTCTCCAGGATCGCGTCCTCGTCCGCGTCCACCCCGCGCCAGCGCGTGCCCGCGATCGGGTGCGTGGTCGCGACCCCGTCCCGGACCGTGACCAGGGATTCCGGGCTGGATCCGACGATGTCGAACCCGTCCATCCGCAGCAGGTACATGTACGGGCTGGGGTTGGTGGTCCGCAGGATCCGGTACACGTCCAGCGAATCGGCCTCGGTGTTCATCTCGAACCGTTGGGACACCACGACCTGGAACGCCTCACCGGCGCGGATCGCTTCCTTGGCGGTCTCGACGGCCTGGCCGAAGTCCTCCCTGGTACGTCGCCGGGTGATCTCCGGGCGGGGCCGATCGAAGATCATCGCGGTCGGTTCGGCCGTGGTGCACAGCTGTGCCGTCATCCGGTTCAGGCGTTCGACCGCGTCGTCGTACGCCTCGTCCTGGCGCTCCAGCGAGTCGTCCCAGTTGATCGCGTTGGCGATCAGGGTGATCGTGCCCTCGTGGTGGTCCAGGGCGGCGAGGTCGGTCGCCATCATCATGACCAGCTCGGGGATCTGCAGGTCGTCCGTTGTCAACTCGGGCAGTCGCTCCAGGCGCCGGACCGTGTCGTACCCGATGTAGCCGACCATGCCCCCGGTCAGCGGCGGCAGGCCGGGCAGGGGCTCGGTGTGCAGGGTCTTGAACGTGTGCCGGAGCACTTCCAGCGGGTCGCCGTTGCCGTGCAGGTCGTGCGGGATCGTGCCGCTCCACGTGGCTTTGCCGCCGAAAGACGTGAGCCAGGACGCACAGCGAGCGCCCACGAACGACCACCGCGACCACGAACGGCCGTTCTCCGCCGACTCGAACAGGAACGTGCCCGTCCGGTCGCCGGCGAGCTTGCGGTACACCCCGACCGGGGTCTCCGCGTCCGCGAGCACCTTGCGAACCACGGGAATCACCCGGCGGTCCGGCGCAAGGGCGTGGAACTGCTCACGCGTGGGGCTGATCTCCCCCATTCCGGTCGACACCGGGATCTCGGATCCAATCACGCTGGCCATAGAGTCATTCTGCCGGGAATGTTCGGCATGCCCGCACCCGGGACAATTCATCAGATGTTGAAAAGTTTTTCGCGACGGGTGATGATGCACCCTGTGACAATGCGGGAGAGCAAGCGGCGTGGCCGTCGGCCGGCCGGCGCGGACACCAAGTCCGCCCTGGTCGCGGCCGCCATGGAGGTGTTCACCGAGCAGGGGTACGAAGGCGCAACGGTCCGGGCGATCGCCAAGCGCGCCGGCGTCGACCCGGCCATGGTGAACCACTGGTTCGGCGGCAAGGACGGCCTGTTCGCCAAGGCCGTCCTACAGTTGCCGATCGACCCCGAGGAGATCATCGCCGAGGTCACCGGCGGCGACCTGGACTCGGTGGGGGAACGTGTGGTGCGCCGTTTCCTGATCACGTGGGACAGCAACGGCGGCGGCCAGTTCGCGGCACTGGTGCGCAGCGTCGCCAGCCACGAGATGGCCCTGACCGGCCTGCGCGAACTGTTCATCACCAAGATCTTCAAACCCGTGACCGAGTACGCCGGCGGTGACGGCGATCCGATGTTCCGCGCCAACCTGGTCGCCAGCCAACTGATCGGCCTGGGAGTGATCCGTTACGTGGCCGAGTTCGACCCCATGGCGACCGCCGACATCGAGACGATCGTGGCCGCGGTCGCGCCGACGATCCAGCGCTACCTGACCGGAAAGATCACCTGACCCCGGTCATGGCGCGGACATCAGCACGTCGGCGTCAAAGCAGGTGTGGTCACCGGTGTGGCACGCCCCGTCAACCTGGTCGACGGTGAGCAGGACGGTGTCACCATCGCAGTCCAACCGGACTTCATGCACGTACTGCACGTGCCCGGAAGTCTCGCCCTTGACCCACAACTCCTGCCGGCTGCGCGAAAAGTAAGTGCCTCGCCGGGTGGCCAGCGTCAACGCGAGCGCCTTATCGTTCATCCACGCCACCATCAGGACGTCCCTGGTGGTCCGTTCCTGAACGACCGCACACACCAGCCCTTCGGCATCGCGCTTGAGGCGGCCGGCGATCTTCGGATCCAAGCTCACTTCGGCTCCAGGTACTGGCGGGCGGGCAGCGTGTTCAACAGCACAGCGCAATAGACGTACCCAGCGGTCAACACCCCGGACACCAGCCGAACCCACCAAGGCCCATCCGACATGGCGATGAGCAAATGCACCACAGCCAACACGAACACGGCACCAATGGCGATCACCCGAACAAACCGCAACCTCACCACCAACCCAACACACACAGCGGCCGCCAGAATCGCGGCCCCGACCGGCAACTTCAGAGTGTCCGCACCCCTGGCCAAAGCCACCGCCACGAACACCAACGCCCCCAGGGCGACAACCCCGGTGGCAATCCGTACCTCCATCGGCCCTCTCACCGACTCACCGCCTCCCACTCAAGACCCGCTGCACCAACGACCCCGCCCCCGCCTCACCCCCAAACCCAACCACCTACAACCCCACCATCCCAAGGCACCACCCCGCTGAATCTCCCATCAGCGCCGCGCCGAACCTCGCCCGCTCAGACCCTCCACACCGCCACCTCGCCGCGCCGTGACCCGGTCTCGTCCCCTCACCTTGCCTCCCCGCCCATCACCTCTCTCGCCGCGACGTGTCCCATCGCCCCGCCTCGCTGTGTCCCTGCCTCATCGCCTCGCCGCACCGTCTCATCGCCTCGCCGCACCATGGCCTGTCTCATCCCATCGCGCCGCACCGAGGCCCTGTCCCATCGCCGCGCCGTGGCCTGTCTCATCCCACCGCAGCACCGAGGCCCTGTCTCGTCTCGTCGCCTCGCGGCGCCGAAGCCCTGTCTCGCACCATCGCCTCGCTCGCCGCCCCAACGCCTGGCTCGCCGCACCGAAGCCCTGTCTCGTCCCATTGCCTCGCTCGCCGCACCGTGGCTCGGTCTCGCCCCATCGCCTCACCGACCGCTTCACTGGCCCCATGCCCTCGTGCCAAGCCCCAGCCTCGCCCCAACATCCCCGCCCACTGCTGGCCCCTGGTCCCAGCTCTGGTTGTCGCGGGCCGCGCGGAACTGTGGTCGGTCGGGAGTCACCGGACCTCGATTCCTTCGGCTCGCATGGCGTCCTTGACCTCGCCGATCCGGAGTTGTCCAAAGTGGAAGACGCTGGCCGCGAGGACCGCGTCGGCACCGGCGTGGACAGCGGGCGCGAAGTGGTCGACCGCGCCCGCGCCGCCGCTGGCGATCAGGGGGACGTCCACGACCTTTCGGACACGTTGGATCAGCTCGATGTCGAAGCCGGCTTTGGTGCCGTCGGCGTCCATCGAGTTGAGCAGGATCTCACCCACGCCAAGTTCCTGGCCCCGGCCGGCCCACTCGACCGCGTCGATTCCGGTGCCCCGGCGGCCGCCGTGGGTGGTCACCTCGAAGCCGGAGGGGGTGCCGCCGCCGCGGCGGGCGTCCACGGACAACACCACACATTGCGCACCGAATCGCTGGGACGCCTCATGGAGCAGTTCAGGCCGCAGGATCGCGGCGGTGTTGATGCTCACCTTGTCCGCCCCAGCGCGGAGCAGGCGGTTGATGTCCTCGACAGCTCGCACGCCGCCGCCGACAGTCAACGGGATGAACACCTGCTCGGCCGTTCGCCGGACGACGTCGAATGTGGTCTCGCGGTCCGAAGAGGACGCCGTGACGTCGAGGAACGTCAGTTCGTCCGCGCCTTCGGCGTCGTAGGCGGCGGCCAGTTCGACCGGGTCGCCCGCGTCCACCAGGTCCGTGAAGTTGACGCCCTTCACCACCCGCCCGGCGTCCACGTCCAGGCAGGGGATCACACGTACCGCGACAGCCATGGCGAGAGCCTACGTGGCACGCTGGTGACCATGGCACGTGCCGGACGCCGCCCAGGGCAGACCGAGACCCGCGAGCAGATCCTCACGGCCGCGCGTGCCCAGTTCGCCGCCTTGGGCTACGACGGGGCCACCATCCGCGGGATCGCCGCGGAGGCCTCGGTCAACCCCGCCCTCGTGCATCATTTCTTCGGCACGAAAGAGCAGGTGTTCGTGGCCGCGATGCAGCTGCCCGTCGACCCGGCGCTGATGGTGCCCACCTTGTTGGACGGACCTCGCGCCCAGTTCGGTGAACGAATGGTCCGGTTCTTCCTCACGGTGTGGGGCAATCCGGACACCCGCGAGCCCTTCCTGGCGTTGATGCGTTCGGTCATGTCCAACGAGCAGGCCGTGCGCATGCTTCGTCAGTTCATCAGCCGCACGGTCCTCGCCAAGGTGGCGGACGGCCTGGGCGTCCCGCGCCTGCGGATGGCCGCGGCCGCGTCCCATCTGATCGGTTTGGCGATCGTCCGGTACATCGTTGCTGTCGAGCCCCTCGCCAGCGCCGACGACGACGAGATCGTGGCCCTTGTTGGCCCGGTAGTGCAGCACTACGTCGACGGCTAACACCCACGCCAGGGGTTGACGGGGCAATTCCACGAGCGCAGAATTAAACGCATGATTAATTCTGTTGTGTCGGTGGAGGGGCTCACGGTCCGACGAGGCGGCCGCCCGGTGCTCCGAGGTATCGACTTTGAAGTTGTGCAAGGTTCCGTGACGGGCCTCCTCGGTCCGAGTGGATGTGGCAAGACCACGTTGATGCGTTCAGTTGTGGGCGTGCAGTTGGTCGACGGCGGCGCTGTGCGGGTACTCGGCCGCCCCGCGGGCCACCGGGACCTGCGCGACAAGATCGGTTACGCCACCCAGAATCCCGCGCTCTACAGCGACCTGACAGTCACGGAAGCGTTGCGCTACTTCTCATCCGTGCTCCGCGCCCCTGCCGGCGACGTGCGGCGAGTCATCCGGGAGGTCGGCCTCGAGTCCCACAAGGACGCCATGGTCGGCCAGCTGTCGGGCGGCCAACGCTCGCGTGCGAGCCTCGCCGTGGCCCTGCTCGGCACTCCGAAACTACTCGTCCTCGACGAGCCGACGGTGGGTTTGGACCCCGTCCTCCGCGAAGAACTCTGGAGCCTGTTCCATCGCTTGGCCGACACCGGCGTGACGCTCCTCGTGTCCAGTCACGTGATGGACGAAGCTGCTCGCTGCCAACGTCTTCTGCTGATGCGCGAAGGTCTGATCCTGGCCGACGACACACCGAGTGGTCTCCAGCGGAAGACCAACACAAAGGACGTCGAACAGGCATTCCTTCATCTCATCAAACAAGCCGCGTGAGCCGTCGACGACAGGTGCGTCCGTACCTCCCGGCCGGTGGGCCGGGACCGCCACCGATGGGAGTTCTGATGAATGCCTTGGCCACCGCGCGCCGACTGTTGGCGCAGTTGCGGCACGATCCCCGAACCATTGCCATGTTGCTCCTCCTTCCCACGCTGTTGATGGCATTGCTTCGGTTTGTGTTCAACGACGAACGTGCCTTCAGCCACGCGGCGCCTGCCATGCTCGGCGTGTTCCCGTTCGTCATCATGTTCATGATCACGTCCATCACCACGCTCCGAGAGCGCACGAGTGGCACGCTCGAGCGCCTGATGACCACACCGATCGGCAAGCTAGATCTTCTGTTCGGCTATGCGCTCGCGTTCGGCGTCGTCGCGACCGCTCAGGTCATCATCGCCACGTTCGTCTCGGTCTGGTGGCTGGGGCTGGACCTCGTAGGTCCACTATGGATTCTTCTGGTCATCACCGTGCTGGACGCGCTGTTGGGAATGGCGATCGGGCTGTTCGTGAGCGCGTTCGCCCGAACGGAGTTCCAGGCCGTGCAGTTCATGCCTGTGTTCGTGTTGCCTCAGGTCCTCCTGTGCGGTCTGTTCGTGCCACGGGGTTCGATGGCACAGTTGCTGAACTGGTTGTCAGATGTGATGCCGTTGTCCTACGCGGTGGACGCGTTGCTGCACGTGACCGCGTCCGACGAATTCACTGGCACGTTGCTCCGGAACCTTGTGATCATCGCCTGCTGCGCGCTGCTTGCACTGGTCCTTGGCGCGATGACTTTGCGTCGCCGCACACCGTGACTATTCTGTTAACAGTGACGACTGGGGTAGTGACGGCCGTGAGCCGCAGCAATGAGTACACGTTCAGCAAGCCGAACGAGGCCAGTATCACGCTGGTCGCGGGCCTCGGGGTGGAGGGCGACGCCCACCAGGGTGCGACGGTGAAGCATCGGTCAAGGATGGCCCGCGACCCAAGTCAGCCCAATCTGCGCCAGGTGCACCTTGTCCACCAAGAGCTGCACGACGAGTTGCGCGACAAGGGGTTCGCGGTCGGGCCGGGTGACATCGGCGAAAACGTGACCACCAGCGGGATCGACCTGCTCGCACTGCCGGCGGGCACCCGGCTGCACTTGGGCGCGCTGGCCGTCGTCGAGGTCACTGGCCTGCGCAACCCTTGTCTCCAGTTGGACGGTTTCCAGCGCGGCCTGCAGAAAGCCGTGCTTGATCGCGACGCGGCGGGCAGACTGGTCCGTAAAGCAGGGATCATGTCGATCGTGGTGGCCGGTGGCGAAGTACGACCCGGCGACCCGATCACGGTCGTGGTCCCGCCCGAGCCGCACACGCCATTGGAGCCGGTCTAGAGTGGACACCGAGCTGGCCAGGCTGGCCGACGGAAAGTACGTGCTGGTCACCACCTTTCGCCGGGACGGTACGCCGGTCGGCACACCCGTCTGGGTCTGCCGGGACGGCGAGTCCCTCGTGTTCTCGAGCGGACGGTCGACCGGCAAGGTCAAACGCCTCCGCAGGGACAACTCCGTCGAACTCGCGGCATGCGACATCCGGGGCATGTCCACAGGCGCGGTCGTGAAAGCCAAGGCGGAGTTGCTCGACGCGACGGACGCGGGGCGCATCCACAGGTTGCTGGCTCGGAAGTACGGATTCATCGCTCGTCTCACTTTCTGGGGTAGCAGGTTGCGACGTGGCCGGGAAGGCACAGTCTGCTTCGCTGTGACGTCAACTCTAGGTTGACGGCAGCGCTGAGTCAACCTAGAGTTGACGGCATGCGGAACACACCACGCCTCGGCGACCTGATCGACGTGATAGACGGTCTCCATCCGAACGGCGACCCATTGAAGAAGCTCAGTGACGCCGTCCATCTGGCCCAGCACATGAACGAGCTGGCCGACCACCTGATCGGCCATTTCGTCGACCGCGCGCGGCACTCGGGCGCCTCCTGGACCGAGATCGGCCAGAACATGGGGGTGACCAAGCAGGCCGCCCAGAAGAGGTTCACCTCGAACGCCCCAGAACAGCTGGATCTCTCCCAGTTCGCCCGGTTCACCAACTACGCTCGCGAGGCCACAGTGGCAGCGCAGGGCGAGGCGCGTACCGGCGGACAAGCGACCATCGAACCCGGCCACATCCTCCTCGGGCTGTTGCACCAGCCGGAAGCCTTGGCCGCCAAGGCAATGGCCACGCTCGGGGCATCACCCGAAGCGGTCCGCGCCGCTGTCACGGCCAAGCTCGGCCCGCCCGCCGAGAACCCCCCGGGCGAACACATCCCCTTCTCCGGCGCGTCCAAGAAGGTCCTGGAACTGACGGTCCGCGAAGCCCTCAGATTGGGGCACAACCATGTCGGCACAGAACACATCCTGTTGGGGTTACTCGCCTTAGGCACCAACGTGGCCGGCCCTGACGCCCTGGCCGCGCTCGACATCACCACTCCGCGCGTCGAGGCGGAGATCTCGGTGCACATCGCCAAGCACTCACCGGAAAGGGAACCCGCAGAAAAGCAAGAGTCTTCAGCGTGAGCAACGGGCACATGCCGAAACATCGACCAACCTTTATCCGGCACTGTCCGGAGGATTGGAGGAGGAGCTTCGACGTCGCGGATGACGACTTGTGCCACGTGGCTGAGCATTGGGTTCGCTTGCGCAGAACCAACCTGATCGAGTCGACGTTCGCCACTCAACCGGCACGCACCAAGGTCACCCAAGGCCCGGGATCCCGCGTGGCCGAGCTGGCGATGGCGTTCGACTCATCGACGGCACGCAAGCCCGCTGGCGCGCGGTGAACGCATCACACCTCGTCGCGCTCGTCCGCGTCGACGCCCGCTTCGACAATGGCCGACTCGTCGAGCGGGGAGCGGCGGTGGCCTCGTGAGCACGCCAGCTCACCCGACCGGCGGCACCCGGGAATGGCCCACCGACACGTTGACCGCGTTGCGGCTCGGTCAGCGACTGGTCACTGAGATACGAGCCTCTCGACCCGGCCGGCGGGCTTTCGTCGACATCACCCCGCTCATCACCCCTGCGGACGTCGAAGCCCGCAGCCAGGGCTGGGATACGAGCCGACTACGCCCGCACCTTCACACTGCAGTACTGGGACTACGACGGTGACCGGCTCGACGGCCTCGACCACAACATCGGAGCAGTCCTGATCAAGTCCGCGACCGCCGCCGGTGAATCGGAACTGGTCGCCATCCTCGAAGCGTGGGACCTACATCCCGAACAGTTTCGTTACCCGTGACGAACCAGCGATCCGAAATAGCCACCCAGGCCGAGGAGAACAAACAATCATCCACAGGTTGTTTGCTATCTCCCGCGACTGGACCACACGAGCCACACCCCGCCTGGGCATCTGCCTGAGCAGGCCGATCCTGGCGTCCGGAGTCGTGGTTGCGAATGGAGGCGGTTGGATGGAATGTGCTGGGCCCGCACCTCACCCGTGTTTCGCTGTCGGGTGGGCCGCTGCGGCGTTTGCCCCTCGATGGCTTGGGTAGCTCGGTCACGGTTGCCTCGGCCTGGCTGAGGGCAAGCCCCGGAGCCTGGCAGCTGGCTCGGGCGCGCGCGGCTCGGACTCGGGGCCTCGGTGATGGTAGTGGGTGTCAGCGGGTGGCGGCGAGAGCGTCGGGCAGGGTGAATGCTCCCGCGTACAAGGCCTTTCCGATGATCGCGCCTTCCAGGCCGTCGGGGACCAGCGTGGCGAGGGTGCGCAGGTCGTCCACACTGGACACGCCGCCGGAGGCGATGACGGGGGCGTCGGTCCGGGCGCAGACTTCGCTCAGCAGGTCGATGTTGGGGCCGCGGAGGGTGCCGTCCTTGCTGACGTCGGTGACCACGTAGCGGGCGCAGCCGTCCCGGTCAAGGCGGTCGAGGACGTCCCAGAGGTCGCCGCCGTCCTCGGTCCAGCCGCGGGTGGCGAGACGGTGGCCAGCTTCGGTGATGCGCACGTCGAGGCCGACGGCGATCTTCTCGCCGTATTCACTGATGGCCTCGGCGCACCAGGTCGGGTTCTCCAGAGCGGCAGTGCCCAGGTTGACACGAGCGCAGCCGGTGCCGAGGGCGGCTTTCAAGGAGGTGTCGTCGCGGATGCCGCCGGACAGTTCGACCTGGATGTCCAGTTCGCCGACCAGGCGGGCCAGCAGTTCGCGGTTGGTGCCCCGGCCGAACGCGGCGTCCAAGTCGACCACGTGGATCCACTCGGCGCCGTCCCGCTGCCACGCGCGGGCGGCCTCGATCGGGTCGCCATATCCGGTCTCGGTGCCGGCTTCGCCCTGGACCAGCCGGACAGCCCGGCCGTCGACAACATCAACTGCGGGAAGGAGCGTGAACGTCACGGCGGACACTCTACGTGCCGACCGCGGCGGCGAGGGCAGCCAGACCAGCTAAGCGTTCCAGGAACTTGGGTGAGGATATTCGCGCTGTCCACTGCCTAGGAAGAATTCCGACGATGTGCGCTGTCTCCCAACTGAACACAATGGAGTGTTGGCCCGGCATACGGACAGTCACGGCCGACGTTGGCCGCGGGTCGTTGTGACCACGCGGGTTCATCGCAGGGAGTTCAACCAGTTGTCCAGGACGTGCGCGCCCGCGTCCCCGGACTTCTCCGGGTGGAACTGGGTCGCGGACAGGGCACCGTTCTCCACCGCTGCGACGAAGTCACAGCCGTGGTTCGCCCAGGTCACCAGGGGTGCCGCGAGCGTTTCGTCGGGTTCGAGCTCCCACTTGCGGACACCGTACGAGTGGACGAAGTAGAACCGCGAGTCCGTGGGCAGTCCGTCGAACAACGTCGTGCCATCAGGGATCCGGACAGTGTTCCATCCCATGTGCGGCACCACGTCCGCTTCGAGCCGTTCGACCGTGCCAGGCCACTCGTCACAACCGTCGGTCTCGGCACCGTGCTCGATACCCCGGCTGAACAGGATCTGCATCCCCACACAGATCCCCAGCACCGGCCGCCCACCAGCAAGGCGCGTGCCGATGATCCGTTCACCCCGCACGGCTTTCAACTGAGCCATGCACGCGGCGAACGCACCCACACCTGGCACCACCAAACCGTCCGCGTCGAGCGCCGCACGATGGTCAGCCGTCACCTCGACGTCCGCGCCAACACGCTTGAGGGCGCGTTCGGCGGAGCGAAGGTTCCCCGACCCATAGTCCAACACGACAACTCGCACGCCCTGAGTCTACTGGGCAAGCCCCGTCAGCCCCCGCACCGGATTCGGAGCCCCGAAATTGTCGGTGCCCTCCGCTAACGTTGAAATCGGGGGTCCCCCTCGAAGGGGACGCCTGTCGCGGCGTGGAACGACGGGAGTGCGGATCGACGGACCAACCGGACAGTGCACCAGCGAACAACGCCACCAGCTAACCGTGCCATCAACTGACGGCCGGCTGGGGTTACGGCCGGCCGGGGTTACGGCGGTCGGAATGACGGCGGTCGGAAATGACGGGTGCAGCGACGGAATGGGGTCGGGCGGGGCGTTGGGTTGGGCTGGTTGAGTTGGGCTGGTTGAGTTGGGTTGAGTTGGGTGAGGCGGCGGATTGGGTGGGTGGGTGGGTGGGTGGGTGGGTCAGGATGATTCGACTGCGGTTTTGATTCGTTGGGCGAAGGCTGGGGCGTCTTTCTTTGCTTGGCTGAGGGCTATGCCTACCAGCAGTTTGCCGATTCCGTGGCCTTCCAGGGCGTTGAAGATTCTCAGGCGGGTCTTTCCTTCTCCCGCGGATTCCAGGTCGTAGCCGCCTTCGCGGGAGGTGACGATGTTCTTGGAGGTTTCCGACCAGCGGATTTTTTGGTTCGGTTCCAGTTCGGTGATTCGGATTTCTCGGTTTGTCTTCATTCCGGCGTCTTTTACCGTGCTGGTGAAGACCGTTCCTACTTGGGTGGGGCCGTCCGGGGTTTTCTCGATGGTCAGCACTCGGGGGCTGAAGTCGGGGTCGTTCGTGCCTTCGGACAGGTAGACGAAGACTTCCTCGACTGGGCGATCGATTTCCACGGTGGCTTCGAACTGGCCGGTCATGCCCGCTCCTTCCGGTCCGCCCCTGGCCCGCCTATTAGAGCATCCAGGCGACCGCCCCGCCGAGGGCCAACGCCGCCAGGAGGCCGAGCAGGAGTGCGAACACCTTCGCTGTCTTCCAGGCCGCGTACACCCCGCCGGCGAGGAATCCGGCGACCACGATCAGGCCGATGACGGCGACTTCCTTGGGCACTACAGGACACCCTTCGTGGAGGGGACGCCGCTGGCCCGCGGGTCCGGTTCCACCGCCGCCCGCAGGGCCCTGGCCACCGCTTTGAACTGGGCTTCGGTGATGTGATGTGGGTCCCGGCCGTGGATCACCCGGATGTGCAGCGCGATCCCGGCGTGGAAGGCCAGTGAGTCGAACACGTGCCGGTTCAGCACGAACGGGTAGTTCCCGCCGATCGTGAACGTGTCGAACTGCGGCGGTTCGCCGACGTGGACGCAGTAGGGGCGGCCGGAGACGTCCACGGCGGCGTGGGCGAGTGTCTCGTCCATGGGGATCCAGGCGTCGCCGAAGCGGCGGATGCCGGCTTTGGTGCCGAGGGCTTCGCGGATGGCCTGGCCGAGGACGATCGCGGTGTCCTCCACGGTGTGGTGGGCGTCGATCTCGATGTCGCCGGTGGCGCGGGCGACCAGGTCGAACGAGCCGTGCGCGCCGAACGCGGTGAGCATGTGGTCGTAGAACGGCACTCCGGTGCCGACGTCGAGTTTGCCGGTGCCGTCCAGGTCGATCTCGACCCGGACGGACGACTCCTTCGTGGTCCGCTCGACCTTGCCGATCCGATTCACCCGATGATCTCCTTACTGGCCGCCAGGAAGGCGTCGTTCTCGTCCGGTGCCCCGATCGTCACGCGCAGGTGCCCCTTGATGCCCACGTCCCGGATCAGCACCCCGCGGTCCAGGTAGGCCTGCCAGGCGTCCGGCGAGAACGGTCCGAACAGGACGAAGTTGGCGTCGCTCGGCACCACTGTGAAGCCCATGCCGGCAAGCGCGGCCACCACACGTTCGCGCTCGGCGACGAGTTGCGCTACCGAGGCGAGGGTCGCGTCCGCGTGCCGCAGGGCGGCTCGCGCGGCGGCCTGGGTGAGGACCGACAGGTGATAGGGCAAGCGCACGAGTTGCAGGGCGTCGACCACCGCAGGGGCCGCGATCAGGTAGCCGAGCCGGCCGCCGGCGAAGGCGAAGGCTTTGCTCATCGTGCGGGTCACGATCAGCTTGTCCGCGTACTCGTCCAGTAGGGACACCGCGCTGGGGCGGCTGGAGAACTCCGCGTACGCCTCGTCCACGACGACCATGCCGGGCGCCCCGGACACGAGCTCGCGCAGGTCGTCCAGGGGCACGGACTGGCCGGTCGGGTTGTTGGGGCTGGTCACGAACGTCAGGTCCGGCTGTCGGTCCCGCAGGATCGCCATGGCCTGGTCGACGTCCAGGGAGAAGTCCGGGCGACGCGGCGTGGGCGCCCACTCCGTGCGGGTGCCGGCCGCGATGATCGGGTGCATCGAGTAGGACGGTTCGAACCCCAACGCGACCCGGCCGGGCCCGCCGAACGCCTGCAGGATTTCCTGCAGGATCTCGTTCGAACCGTTGGCGGCCCATACATCCGCGCCGCTGACCGAAAATCCTGCGCTCTGGGAGATGTACGCCGCAAGATCCGCACGGAGGTCCACCGCGTCCCGGTCCGGGTAGCGGTGCAGGTCACGGGCCACGACAGCGATCGACCGGGTCACGTCGTCGACGAGTGCGGGCGGTGGCGGATACGGGTTCTCGTTGGTGTTCAGCCGGACTGCCACGTCCAGTTGCGGCGCGCCGTACGGTGTGCGGCCGCGCAGGTCGTCGCGGAGCGGCAGGTCTGCGAGCTTGACGTCTTTCACGGGGTTTCGTCCTGGAATCGGGCGGCCACAGCCTGGCCGTGCGCGGGCAGGTCCTCGGCGTTCGCGAGCGCGATCACCTTGCTCGCGACCTCCCGGAGCGCGTCCTTCGAGTAGTCCACCACGTGGATGCCCTTCAGGAACGTCTGCACCGAGAGGCCCGACGAATGTCGGGCACAGCCGCCCGTCGGCAGCACATGGTTCGAACCCGCACAGTAATCCCCAAGGGACACAGGCGAATGAGCGCCGACGAACACCGCGCCGGCATTCCGCACCCGCGCGGCCACCGAACGCGCCGAAGCGGTCTGGATCTCCAGGTGCTCGGCGGCGTACGCGTCGACGACTGTCAACCCGTCGTCCACAGTGGACACCAGGACGCAGCCGGACTGCTTGCCTGTCAACGCGGTCAGCACCCGCTCGTTGTGCTTGGTCGCGTTCACCTGGCGACTCAGCTCGACGTCCACCGCGTCCGCCAGCTCCGGTGACGTGGTGACGAGGACGCTCGCCGCCAAGGTGTCGTGTTCGGCCTGGCTGATCAGGTCCGCGGCCACGTGCACCGGGTCGGCCGAGCCGTCCGCGAGGATCGCGATCTCGGTCGGGCCGGCCTCCGAGTCGATCCCGATCAGCCCCCTGAGCAGGCGTTTCGCCGCTGTCAAGTAGATGTTCCCCGGGCCGGTGACCATGTCGACCGACTCCAGCACAGCACCGTCGGTGTCCGTCCCGCCGTACGCCAGCAACGCGACGGCCTGCGCGCCGCCCACGGCCCACACCTCTTCGACGCCCAACAGTGCGCACGCGGCGAGCACAGTCGGGTGCGGCAGGCCGTTGTAGTCCTTCTGCGGCGGCGAACACACGACGAGCGACTCGACACCCGCGGTCTGCGCGGGAACGACGTTCATGACGACGCTCGACGGATACACCGCGAGGCCACCCGGCGCGTACAAGCCCACACGACGCACCGGAACCCAGCGTTCGGTCACCGTGCCACCGTCCACGACCGTCGTCGTGGTGTCCGCACGGCGCTGGTCGGCGTGCACCACCCGAGCCCGTTTGATGGACTCCAGCAGCGCCTCCCGGACCGCTGGGTCCAACGACGCCTCAGCCTCGGCCAACGACGCCGCCGGCACACGCACCGAAGCGGGCCGGACCTGGTCGAACTGCTCGGTGTACGCCAGCACGGCCTCGACCCCGCGATGACGGACCGCGTCGACCACCGGACGGACGCGGTCGAGCACCGCGTCCACGTCCATTTCCGCCCGGGGCAGGGCGGCCCGCAGCTCGGCGGGCGACGGGACACGTCCACGCAGGTCGATACGGCTGAGCATGGCTCAAGGGTAAGGGTCCGCGCCGAGAAGCATGTCGATGCCTGGCCCGCCGGCCCGCGAAACGGCTCACAAGGTGGCCAGAACCTCGGCGAACCTGGCGATCTGGTCGGGTGACACGAAATAGTGCGGCGACGCGCGGACCAGTTTCTTCAGGCCGCGCCGGGTCATGTCGAACAAAGTGGACGAATCGTAGGTGACCGACACCGCCACCCCGTTGTCCCACAGAAAGTCACGGACCTCCTCGGCCTCGTGACCGGCCACCGAGAAACTGACTATTCCGCACTGCTCGGCGCCGAGGTCGCACACGGACACACCGGGGATCTCGGAAAGCAACGTCCGGGTCATCGAGGCACGCGCGGACACCTCGGCGGCGATTTCCGCGATTCCCAGCGACAGCGCGTACCGGGCCGCGGCGATGAAGCCGAGACGGTCGGCGACGCTGTATTCCCACAGTTCGAACGCCTTGGCGTTGTTCGCGACGGTGAACCGGTCGGCCGACTCCCAGAGGGCCGCGCGGCCGTCGATCAGTCGCGGCGAGAGCCCTCGGACCGCGAGCACGCCTGTCCCGCGCGGCCCACGCAGCCATTTGCGGCCGGACGCGGTGACCGCGTGGACGGACTCCAGCGAGACGGGCAGTTGACCGAGTGACTGGCAGGCGTCCAACACGACCACGGCACCCACTGAACGAGCCGCCTCGGCGACCTCATGGACCGGGTTGACGAGGCCGCCGTTCGTGGGCACATGCACCAACGACACGAGCTTGACGCGTGAGTCCAGCATGTCGCGTAACGCGGTCACGTCCACCGCGCCGGTGGCGTCCGACGGGATCGGCTCGATCTGGACCCCCAGGTTCAGCAGGGCGAGCGCGTTGCTGTGGTACTCCACCTCGGTCACCAGCGCCCGGTCGCCGGGTTCCAGTCGCAGGCTGTCCAACGCCGCCAGCCAGGAGCGGCTGGCGCTGTCGGTGAACGCGACCTCGTCCGGGGAACAGGCCAGCAGGGAGGCGAGCACGTCATAGCCCGCGCGCAGGTCGTCCGCGCGTTCCGCGGCGGCCCGGTAGCCGCCGATCTCGGCCTCCCGACGCAGGTGGTCCTGGATTTCGTGGAGAACCGGGGTGGGCGGCAGGGACGAGCCCGCGTTGTCCAGGAAGATCAGGTCTCGGCAACCAGGGGTGTCCGCGCGTACCGCGTCGAGATCGATCACAGTTCAGAAACTACCTGGGTTTCCACTGTTGCAGGTTCCACCAGGGACCCCAGGTGGCGTCCTGGCCGGCGCCGTCCACGACCGGCTGGTACCCGGTCCAGTTGCGGCGCAGCAGGTACGTGTGGTCGACACCGGCGAGGACGACCATCGTCGGGCCTTCGATGTACGTCCGCTGCAACTGCCGGTACGCGACCGCGCGCTGCGCCGGGTCGGTGGTCGCACGGGCCGCGTCCAGCGGGACGGCGAGCTTCGGGTCGCCGTGCAGCAGCGGGTACAGCGCCAGGTCCGGGTCGAACGGTTCGCCGACGGTTCGCACGGTCGCGTCCGTGGGCGCGGGGGCGCCGATCTTGGTCAGCACCTGGACGCCGACCGCGTCCGCGTCCGCGGCGAACGCGGTGGCCAGGTCACGGGCCACGGTGTCGCCGGCCGGGTAGGCGATGGTGAACTGGGCCTGCGTGGGGCCCTTCATCCGGATGCCGTTCGAGCCGGCGACCCAGCCGCCCGCGTCCAGCAGGGCCTTGGCGGTCTTCACGTCGTACGCGAACTTCGCGGACGGCTCGAAGAACTCGGCCAGCACCGGCGAGACCGGCGTGGACGCCGGCGTGCCGCGGCCGGCCAGCGGGCCGTCGACCATGTTCTGCCGGTTCATCGCGTAGTTCAGCGCCAACCGGATCGTCGGGTCCGCGGTGACCGGGTTGCCAGCGGGCATGAAGACGGCCTCGACACCGGCGCTGTGCTGCGGCAGAACGGCGAACGCGTCGGCCTTGTCGAACGTCTTGGCCAACGCGGGCGGCAGCACGGCACTGTCGAGCTTGCCGTCCCGGATCAGCCTGGCCCGGGTCTCGTCGTCCGGGACGAACTGGATGGTCACGCGCGCCACTGTTGGCGCGCCGCCGAAGTAGGACGTGTTGGCACGTAACGTCATGCTCTCGCCGTGCTTCCACTCCTGCAGCTGGTACGGGCCGGTGCCGACCGGTGCCTGCGCGCCCGGCTGGTTCACCGGCGCCGGCTGCGCGAACGCCTCGCTCGGCAGGATGCCGAGTACCAGCAGGTCCGGGAAGGGCGCGTACGGCTGGGCCAGGTCGAACCGCACGACCGAGCCCTTCGGCGGGGTGGTCGCGCTGGTCGGCGGCCGGCTGCTGGTGGGCGGTGCGGTGGTGGCTGAGGGTGTGGTGGTCGGGACCTCGGTGACGTTGGTGATCATGCTGTAGCGGTCCCGCAACGGCGATTGGTACGCCGGGTCCAGCAACGCCTTGTACGTGGCGATCACGTCCTGGGCGTCGAACGCGCTCCCGTCCGCGAACTTCACGTCGCCGCGCAGTGGCACGCTCCACGACTTGCCGTCCGCCGACGGTGTCGGCAGGTCCGTAGCGAGCGTGGGGGCGAGGCTCAGATCCGCTTGGTGTTCGAGCAGGCCGTCGTACAGCTTCGCCGCGCCGTCCTCGCCGTAGCCCGCGAGCGGGTTGACCGACGTGGGCTCGTTCGGCACGGCCAGTACCAGCGCGGTGCTGTCCGTGCCGCCGGACGCGGTCGGGGTGGGTGCCGCGGTGCAGCCGACAACCGGTGCCAGCGCGACGATCAGCAGCGCACAGCGCAGGTTGAATCGGGGACGGGACACATCCGAGACCCTATCCGGATGAGCCCGCCCTCGCCTGGGAATTGGCTGAAACAAGATCCATCCCGAGGTCGAGTGCGGGCGCGGAGTGCGTCAAGGCGCCGACCGACACGTAGTCCACCCCGGTTTCGGCGTATGCCCTGGCCACATCCAGGGTCAGCCCGCCGGACGACTCCAGCTGGGTGATCCCGCCGGCGGCCCGGCTGCGGCGCACGGCTTCCGCGCACTGTTGCGGGGTGAAGTTGTCCAGCAGGACCAGTTCCGCGCGTAGCGCGAGGGCCTCGTCCAGTTGCTCCAGGCTGTCCACCTCCACCTCACACGGCAGATGCGGCGCACGGGCCCGCGCGGCGGCCAGCGCGTTGGTGATGGAACCGGCGGCCATGACGTGGTTGTCCTTGATGAGAACAGCGTCACCGAGGCCCAGCCGGTGGTTGACGCCACCGCCCTGCGTCACGGCGTACTTCTCCAACAACCGCAGTCCGGGCAGCGTCTTGCGCGTATCACGCACGGCACAGCCAGTTCCTGCGATCGCGTCGACCCACGCGGCGGTCGCGGTGGCGACGCCGGACAGGTGGCACAGCAGGTTCAGGACCGTGCGTTCGGCCGTGAGCAGGCCGCGCAACGAGCCGCGCACGATCAGCGCGGGCTCGCCGGGGACGAGGCGACTGCCGTCGGGAGCCTGCCGGATGACGGCGAAGTCGTCGAGTACACGGTCGAAGACCGCGAGCGCCACCGGTCCACCGGCCAGCACACCGGGTTTACGGGGCGTGATCTCGGCGATGCCGACCGCGTCCGCCGGGACCGTGGCCTCGGTCGTCACGTCGGGGCCGTACCGGAGATCTTCTTCCAACGCGCGTTCCACAACAGCTGTCATGTCAGCGATATCGATCATGCCGCACTCCTCAGCAGAGTGTCCGCGGCCAGGACGGGCTGGCCGGACGGGTTGAGCCGGACGGCGAGACTGCGTTGCCAGGACGTCCTGACCTCCGGCCAGTCGGTACGCACATGGCAGCCGCGGCTTTCGGTCCTGGCCGCCGCCGCCGCGATCAGGGCGCGGGCGACCAGGGTCAGCGCGGCGTCCTCCACCCGTTCCCGGGTCTTCAGCACCGTATCCACTGTGGACACGTCCAGCACCGAGCCGACCAGGGCGAGACCTTCGGCGTCCCGGCCGATCCCCGCGTACCGGCTCATCACGCGCTGCAGCATGTCCCGGTCCGCGACCGGAGCCGACGGCAGGATGCCGCGCACCCCGGCACGCGGATCCCCCAGCATCCCCGCGGCGAGATCCGCCGCGACGGCCTGCGCGGCCCGCGCGCCGACGACGAGACCCTCAAGCAAGCTGTTGGAGGCCAACCGGTTGGCCCCGTGCAGGCCGGTCCGGGCGACCTCGCCGGCCGCGTACAGGCCGGGCACCCCGGTCCGGCCATCCACAGTGGACACCACACCGCCGCAGGCGAAGTGGGCCGCCGGGGCGACCGGGATCGGCTCGGTCGTCGGGTCGACGCCGACCGACTCGCACGCGGCGAACACCGTCGGGAACCGGCGCCGGAACACGTCCGCGGCCAGGTGCGTGGCGTCCAGGAAGACGTGGTCGTCCACGCCGCCGGGCTGTTCGGCCATCCGGCGGGCGATCGCCGCCGCCACCACGTCCCGGGGCGCGAGGTCTTCGAGCGGGTGCACCCCTTGCATCACACGGCAACCCGTCGCGTCGACAAGCACCGCGCCCTCACCGCGCACAGCCTCGGTGACCAGCGGGCATCGGCCACGCGCACCCGGCCCCGTGTACAGCACAGTCGGATGGAACTGCACGAACTCGACGTCCGCGGCGGGCGCGCCGGCACGCAACGCCAACGCCAGGCCGTCGGCGGTCGCGACCTCGGGGTTCGATGTCGCCTGATACAGCTGGCCGACGCCGCCAGTGGCCAGCAGCACCGCCGGGGCACTCACCACGCCAGGCACGCCGTTCGGGTCCAGCACCTGCAGACCCACCACGGCGCCGGCAGGCGTTCGGATAGTGTCGACCGCGATGTGGTTTTCCAGCAACGGAACGCGCCCGTCCTGCGTGGCGGCCAGCAGCGCCCGCTCCACCTCGGCGCCGGTGGCGTCACCGCCCGCGTGCACGACCCGGAACGCGCTGTGTCCGCCTTCCCTTGTCCTGGCGAGCTTTCCGTCCGTCCCCGGGTCGAACACCGCACCCAGCTTGCGCAACCGCGTCACGGCCATCGCGCCGCCCGCGAGGATCGCCTCGACGGCGTCCTGCTCGCACAAGCCGACTCCGGCCACCAAAGTGTCCTGGACGTGCGCGGATACTGTGTCGCCTTCGTCGTGCTCGTTGGGCAGCACGACGGCGACGCCGCCCTGTGCCCAGCGGGTGTTGCCCGAACTGGCCGCGGCCTTGGTGATCACCAGGACACGTAACCCCAGCGCACGGGCTTCCAGGGCGGCGGTCAGCCCGGCCACCCCGGTGCCGGCGACGATCAGGTCCGCCCTGGCCTCCCAGTTCACTCGCCACCGCCTGGCTTGCCGACCTCGATCATCCGGCGCACCGAGGCCCGCGCCCGCTCGGCCGTCTGGGCGTCGACGTGCACCTCGTCCTTGACCAGTCGCAGGCTCCGCAGCAGCGCGGCCGGCGTGATCATCTTCATGTACTTGCAGGACGCGCGGTCGTTCACCGCCTGGAAGTCGATCTCCGGCGCGGCTTTGCGCAGCTGGTGCAGCATGCCGACCTCGGTCGCCACCAGCACCGAGGTGGCCCGGGTCGAGCGGGCCTGGGTGACCATGTCGCCGGTGGACAGGATCTTCACCTTGTCCGACGGCACAATCCCCTCGCCGGCCAGGTAGAGCGCCGACGTCGCGCAGCCGCATTCCGGGTGCACGAACAGGTCCGCGTCCGGGTTGGCCGCGGCCCGCTCGGCCAGCTCGGCGCCGTTGATGCCGGCGTGCACATGGCACTCACCGGCCCAGATGTGCATGTTCCGCCGGCCGGTGATCCGCTTGACGTGCGCGCCGAGGAACTGGTCCGGGCAGAACAGCACCTCGCGGTCCTCGGGAATCGAGGCGACCACGTCGACCGCGTTGGACGACGTGCAGCAGATGTCCGTCTCCGCCTTCACCTCGGCCGTTGTGTTCACATAGGACACAACGACGGCCCCAGGGTGTTCGGCCTTCCAGGCGCGCAGGTCGGCGCCGGTGATGGAGTCGGCGAGCGAACAGCCGGCGCGGGCGTCCGGGATCAGCACGGTCTTGTCCGGCGACAGGATCTTGGCCGTCTCCGCCATGAAGTGCACGCCGCAGAAGACGATCGTGGACTTGTCGCTCTCCGCCGCGATCCGGGACAGCGCCAGCGAGTCGCCGGTGACGTCGGCGATGTCCTGGATCGCCGGCAGCTGGTAGTTGTGCGCGAGCAGGACGGCGTCACGCTGGTCCACCAGGCGCCGTACTTCGTCCCGCCATGCCGCGTCCGGCTCCACCCCGGAATAGGGCTCCAGCAGTGCGGTCATTCGGTCCTCCTAGATCGAGGTTTCCGTTCCGGAGGTTTTCGCCTTAGGATCGAAAACATGGTCGATACTACCACCGACGCCCCACCGCTCGGCCACGAAGTCCTGGCGGCCGTGCTCCAGGTGAGAGCGGGATCACTCCAGGTCCTGCTGTGGGAACGCGCCATGGAGCCGCACGCGCACCGATGGTCACTGCCGGGTGGGCGGCTGCGCCTGGACGAGGACGTGGAGCACTCGATCCGCCGCCAGCTCAAGGAGAAGGTCGACGTCCGCCAGCTCGCGCACGTCGAACAGCTGGCCGTGTTCTCGGCGCCCAACCGCGTGCCCGGTCCCCGCTTGGTCGCCTCCGCGTTCCTCGGTCTCGTGCCGTCCGACAACGACCCCGAGCTGCCGTCCGACACCCGCTGGCACCCCGTCGATGACCTTCCGCTGACCGCGTTCGACCACGAGGCGATCGTGCTGCGGGCGCGCAACCGTTTGCGGGCGAAGTTGTCGTACACGAACATCGGGTTCGCGCTGGCCCCGCCGAGGTTCACGGTGTCCGCGCTGCGTGAGCTGTACTCGGCGGCGCTGGGCTACCGGGTGTCCGCGACCAACCTGCAACGCGTGCTTTCCCGGCGTGGCCTGCTCGAACCCACCGGCGACACGACCCGGCCAGGCCGCGCGGGCGGCCGGCCCGCGGCGCTGTTCCGGTTCACCGAGCCGAGCATGCAGGTGACCGATCCGTTCGCTGTCTTCCGCCCGCCCGCTGCGAAACCGTCGTGATGGTCGTAGCGTGGACACGTGCCCGAATCGCTGCCGCTGTTTCCGCTGCAGACGGTGTTGCTGCCGGGAGCCAACCTGCCGCTGCACATCTTCGAACCGCGCTACCGCCAGCTGACCGTCGACCTGGTCACCGGCTCGGTGCCGGACAAGCGCTTCGGCGTGCTCGCGGTCAAGGCGCCCGCCCTGACCGAGGTCGACAAGGTCGACCAGCTGCAGGCCATCGGCTGCACCGCGGTGTTACGCCACGCGACGCGTCTGCCCGACGGTCGCTACGACATCGTCACCACGGGAGAGCGTCGCTTCCGGCTGCTGGACCTGGACGCCACCAGCGCGCCCTATCTGCTGGGCACCGTCGAGTGGGTGCCGGACGCGCAGATCCCGTCGGCCGCCCTTGACCGGGTCCCCGCGCTGGCCGAGTCCGCACGCCGCGCGTACCGCCGATACTGCGAGGCGGCGTGGGAGCGCGGTGACTGGACCGAGCCAGGCCCGGAGACCACGCTGGAGAACCTCGCACACCTGCTGGCCGCGGACTGCCTGCTCCCGATTGAGGACAGGCAGCACCTGCTGACCGAGATACGCCCGTTGCACCGGCTGCGCATGGTCCACCGGTTCCTCACCCGCGAGGCCGGCATCATCTCCGCGCTGCACGCGGTGCCGGCACCGGCTTCGGCGTTCGCGGCCCCGATGAACCTGAACTGACTCCTCTTCGGGCCGTCCCTCGGGCAGGGCCGGGCCAGTCGGACCGCGCGTCGATAGCCTCCGCCTGTGATCTTGGAGACATACCGCGGCGACGCGGGGAACGGGCTCGCGCTGCACCCCGACGGCGACCGGTTCGTGTCGGCCGGCGGGAACGTGATCTCGGTGTGGAGCCGGCGGCAAGGTGAACGGCTCGGCCGGATCGGGACCGACCTGGCCGGCGGGATCTACCGGCTGGCGATCATGGGCGAGCACGTGTTCGCCGGGTGCCTGTCGGACGGCGACGAGTACGACGGCCGTGTCCTCGAACTGGATCTCGCGTCCGGCGAGGTGATAACGGCGTATCAGCCGGAACTCGACGCGCCCACCGGGTATTTCGTGGTGTCCGCGGACCACGTCGTGTCCGCGGGGTCGGAGTCGTTGCACCTGTGGGACATCGGCTCCGCGCGACCGCGGTGGTCACTCAAGGGGCAGTACTCAATCGCCGGCCTGCACGGCGACACGGTAGTCGCGTGGACGCCAGGCGTGATGGAGGTGCGCACCGCCGCGGACGGCGCGCCGATCCGGTCCTTCGAGGTCGACGCCGAGGACTTCGGGTACGTCACCCCGGTGTTCCTGGCCGACGGCCGGTCACTGTGGACGTTCGAGTCCGACAGTTTCGCCGTGATCGACCACGAGGCCGGCGCGGTGCTGCGCTGGTCACCGGAGCACGACGGCGAGATCACCTCGATCTCGGTGTCCGCGGACGAGTCCCGGATCCTGACCAGCAGCCAGGACGGCACGTTCCGGGTATGGGACGCCTCGACCTTCGAGTACACCGAGGTCCGGGTCGGGGACATCGCGTGGTCCGCCCGGTTCGTGGACGGCGACCAGCACGTGCTCGTGGCGACGTCCGAGGACCGGCTGGAAGTGCGTTCCCTACCCTAGGCGGCGGCCCAGGTCGTCCATGCCGTTCCAGGCGGCCAGCACGCCGTACGCCAGCGCGGTCGCCAACGGCTGGGCCATCACCGCCCACACCGACTCCAGTTTCGGCGCGAGCGACACGACGTCACCGAGCTTCGTCGCGGTCGGCGACGAGAAGATCCACCCAGTGAACATCCCGGTCAGCATCAACGCCAGGAACGCGGCGCCCAACGAACCGAGCACCGCCCCGATCATGACGACCGGTCCCCGGCGCTCCCGCATGAACCACACGGCCACACCGACCAGGAGACCGGCACCCAGGCCGAGCGCGACGAAGATCGCGATGGCGTCGAACCGGTGGTAGCTCTCCTCGGTCAACGGGATCAGCACCCCGTTCTGCGCGACCACCTTGAGCTGGCCCGGCGCGAGCCGCGACCACAGCCACCCGACCGGGATCCCCACCAGCGACACCAGCGAGAACACGCTGACCGCCGGCAGGATGTCGGCCTTGACCCGCACCTTCGGCCGCGGCACCGGCGGCAGCCGGAACGGGTAGGGCGCGTACTGCGGAACCTCCACCGGCGTGTCTGTCCGCTGCGCCTCCACCGGCGGCTCCGCCACGCCAAACCTCCACTTGTGGGTGTCCAGGCAGAAGAGCCTATCCCTTGCTCGCGGCTGAGGTGGACTCGCCGTGCCGGCTGCATGTGGCGCTCCACCCGCCCGGCGTCACCTGCACAACCATCCGACGTGCGCATTCCGGACAGAACCGCGGCGGGTCGATGAACCCGAGCCGCCGTTCGCACAACTCGTGGTCACCCTCAGCGGTGGGTTTCCCGCACCAGGCGCAGTACGTCACAGCGTCTCGTTGAGCGCTTTGATCGGCATCCTCAGCTCGGCCAACATCGCCAGGTCCTGGCTGGCCGGACGGCCCAGGTTGGTCAGGTAGTTGCCGACGATGATCGCGTTGATCCCGCCGAGCATGCCCTGCTCGGCGCCCAGGTCGCCGAGGGTCAGCTCGCGTCCGCCGGCGAACCGCAGCATGGTGCGCGGCATGGCCAACCGGAACGCGGCCACGGTCCTGAGCGCCTCGGCGCCCTCGACGACCGGGTAGTTCTCGTACGGCGTGCCCGGATTGGGGATCAGGAAGTTCATCGGCACCTCGTCCGGCTCCAGCTCGGCGAGCTGCACGGCGAACTCGGCGCGTTGCTCGACGCTCTCCCCCATGCCGATGATCCCGCCGCTGCACACCTCCATGCCGGCCGCGCGGACCATCTGCAGCGTCTCCCAGCGCTCCTCCCAGGCGTGCGTGGTCACCACGTTCGGGAAGTGCGACCGGGCGGTCTCCAGGTTGTGGTTGTACCGGTGGCAGCCCATGTCGACCAGCTCGTCCACCTGCTCCTGGGTGAGCATCCCCAGCGAGCACGCGATCTGGATGTCGTTGCCGTCGTCCCGGATCGCCTGGATACCCGCCCGCACCTGGTCCAGCAGCCGCTTGTCCGGGCCACGGACCGCGGCCACGACGCAGAACTCCGTCGCCCCGGTCGCCTTGGTCTGCCGGGCCGCCTTCACCAGGCCGGGAATGTCCAGCCAGGCACTGCGCACCGGGGTCGGGAACCGGCCGGACTGGGAACAGAAGTGGCAGTCCTCCGGGCAGCCGCCGGTCTTCAGGCTGACGATGCCCTCCACCTCGACCTCCGGGCCGCACCAGCGCATCCGGACCTCGTGGGCGAGCTGCAGCAGCTCGTCGAGCCGGTCGTCGCCGAGCCTGAGCACGTCGACGATCTGCTGCTCCGACAGTCCCTCGCCGCGCTCAAGCACTTGCTCACGGGCGGTGGTCAGGACGTCGGTTCGCTCGGCTGCGGCGGTCAATGTTCCTCCCGAAAAGAACGCGGTTCCCGACCGGTGAGTCTGCCTCAAGACACCCGGCCGCGAGCGGGACGTGGATCACGCCGGCTCACAACGCCAGCGCCGCCCGTAGCGCGTCATCCACCCGCCGCATCGTTGCCAGGGGCAAGGCCCCCAACTCACGGGTCACCTCATCTCGAAAAACCTCGGTGATGTCGTCGGCAAGCGCGGACCCGCACCAGGGGCCGTCACGATGGTCCAGATGGACGATGGTGTCCAACCGTGATTTCAGCGTCGTGGTCAACGGGATGGCCAAGAAGGACGACAGGACCCTGTTGCGCGGGTTGCTGGACACGGCGAGGTAGTACTTCTCCCCCAGTCGCTCCGACAACACCGCACCGTAGACCCGTCCTCGGGTGATCACCTTCGGTGGACCGGCATGGCTTCGAGTCACTCGCCACTCCATCGATCTGCGTCACGCTCACGGCGCGTCCTTGCCACCTCACGCCGCTCGGCCTCGTGGTCCGGGTACGACTCGGCGAATTCCACATACAGGGCTTCCTGTACGCCTGCCCGCACAACGTCGATGCCCACTGACAGCACCGCGTGCGCAGCCGCCGCACGCGAAGTTCCAAAGTCACCCACGAGATCCGTGAGCACACGCCTCTCAACGGAGTCCTTCAGCAGTAAAGCGAGGATGGACTGCTCTTCCTCGGTCACCGGCACGTTCTCGCGATGAACCTTGGCACTTGTCATGCCACTGAAGGTAGCACATATCGTGTGACACCGCTTGTCTCAACCGATGTTGTACGCCTTGGCGAACTGCTCGGGGTCGAAGTCGCCGCCGAACCACGGCGACAGGCCGGCCCGCGCGATCTCCAGGAACTCCGCTCCGTCCAGGCCACCGGCGCCTTCGGGCAGCGCGCCCAGCAGTGGCCCGCCCGCGGCGACCGGGAGGTCTTCCAGGTTGCACCTGGCCGCCAGGTCGGGGTCGGCCGGCCAACTGCCGACGATGACGCCGACCGACTCGATGCCGCGCCGCAGCAGGACCTCGGCGGTCAGCGCGGTCGCGTTGAGGGTGCCGAGGCCGGCCTGGGCGACGATCACCACCGGGACACCCAGGGCCCAGGCCACGTCGGCGAGGGTGGCGCCGGTGTCGTCGAACCGGACCAGCAGGCCGCCCGCGCCCTCGATCAGGACGAGGTCGTGGGTCTCGGACAGGTCGACCGCCGTGCCGGCGATCTGGGCGGGGGTGACGGTCGGGATGCCGCTGCGGCGCGCGGCCGTGGCGGGGGCCAGCGGTTCGAGGTAGCGGACCATCTCGCGGGTGGTCACGTCGCCGGCCAGACGACGAACGGTGTCCAGGTCGCCGGTGCCGTCCGGCTCGAGGCCCGCCTGGGCCGCCTTCACCACCGCCACCTTGCGGCCGGACGCTCCGGCCAGTGCGGCGATCGCCGAGGTCACGATCGTCTTTCCGACACCGGTACCCGTACCGGTGATCACGATCACGGTCACGTCGAACCAGACTACGGCCGTGGCCGAAGCCTCGACACGCCGGGGTTGGACACGCTGGCCGGACTCACCGGAATCCACCTGCGGGCAGAAAGCGCTTACCCGCTGTGGTCACGCGGGCGCGGAGACAGACTCCCGGACCATCAGTTCGGCCGGCATCCATAGCCGTGACAAGGATGTGACGGCCTCGGTGCCGCTCGCGATCCGGCCGGCCCGGCGGGCGCCCTGGTCCAACGGCAGCCGGACGGTGGTGAGCGCCGGGACGACGTCCACAGCTGCCGGCAGGTCGTCGAAACCGGCGACCGAGATGTCCTCGGGCACACGGACACCGCGCTGCCGCAGGGCCGCGATCACACCGAGCGCCATCAGGTCGTTTCCGGCGACGATCGCGGTCAGGTCGGGTGACGTGCGCAGCAGCTCAAGGGCGGCGTCGAAACCGGACGCCCGGGAGAAATCACCGTGCAGCACCACGGTGTCGTCCAAACCCTGCTCCTGGACGGCCTGGCGGTGGCCGGCGAGACGGGCCGTCGTGGTGGTGTTGCCAGGCGGTCCCGCGATGTAGCCGATCCGGGTGTGCCCCACGGAAAGCACGTGCCGGGTGAGCGTGCGCGCGCCGCCTTCGTTGTCGAACGTCACGCACGGGACATCCACTCCGGGCGGGGCCGGCCGGCCGCACATCACCACCCTGGTGCCGGCGGACAGGGCCTGGCCGAGGAGTTTCGCGATGGCCCGCACGTGTTCGGGCTCCTCCCGGCTGCCGCCGGTCAGCACCATGCCGCGGACCCGTTGGCGCAGCAGCATGCTGATGTACTTCAGCTCGTCCGACGGGGAGCCGGCCGTGTTGCAGATCACCGCGAGCAGGTCCGCGCTCGCCGCCTCCCACTGGGTGCCGCTGGCCTGGATGGAGAAGAACGGGTCAGACACGTCGTTCACGATCACGCCGATGACCTCGGACGTCGCCGCGGCCAGCGCCCGCGCCGGTCCGTTGACCACGTACTCCAGCTCGCCTAGTGCGCGGTGCACACGTTCCCTGGTCACCGCGGACACCGGGTAGTTGCCGTTGAGCACCCGGGACACGGTCGCGGTGGACACGCCCGCGCGGGCCGCGACGTCGGCCAGAGTCGCCGCCATCCCGCCACCTCCCTATTGACACCTTGCCCGACGGCTGCCTAGCTTACGCTGATAGTAAGCGCTTTCTACAACGAGGAGTTCCCGTGCCGGGTCGGGTGGCGGTGGTCGGTGCGGTCGGCTACGGCCGTTGGCATCTGGCCAATATCGCCCGGCTGGACCTGCGGCTGGTCGGGATCTGTGACGTGCGGCCGGTGGACGCGCCGGCGCCGGTGTACCAGGACCTCAACACCATGCTCGCCGAGTGCGCCCCGGACATCACGGTCGTCGCGACCCCCATCCACACGCACGCGGCCATCGCGGAGACGGTGTTGCGGGCCGGTTCGGCCGTGCTGCTGGAGAAGCCGCCGGTGACGTCATTGGCCGACCTGGACCGATTGCAGGCCGTGGCCGACAAGGCCGGTCTGCCTGTCGAAGTGGGGTTCCAGGCGATGGGTTCGGGGGCCGTACGCCAGGCCAGGACACTGGTCGGGAACGGCACCCGTGGCATCGGCGCGTTCGGTGCGTGGCAACGGACTTCGGCCTACTACGGCCGGGCGAGATGGGCCGGGAAACGGTCGTTGGACGGCGTTCCCGTGGTGGACGGCGCGCTGAGCAACCCCTTCGCGCACGCTCTGATGAACGCGTTGTGGATTGCCGGGGTGGCTGAGCGGGCCGCGCCGAAGATCGAGCTGGAACTGTTCCGTGCCAACGACATCGAGGCGGACGACACCTCGTGCGTACGGGTGACTTTCCCGGACGCGCCGACCGTGGTCGTCGCCGGAACCCTGTGCGCGGAGACGAACACGCCTGCCGCGATCCAGGCGCATGGCCCGCGCGGCACGGCCGATCTGCGTTACGAGCAGGACGTGCTGGACGGCGAGCGGTTCGACCGGGTGGACCAGCTGGCGAACCTCGCCGCCGGCGGCGACCCGCTCTGTCCACTCGCGACGACGCGGTGCTTCACCAGCGTCATCGAGGCGATCCGGGACGCACCCGACCCGACGCCGATCGATCCCCGTTACTGGCGCGAGGTGGCCGAGCCGGACGGCACCCGCCGGGTGGTGTCCGGTGTGGACGAAGCGGTCCGGCGGTCCGCGAACGAGCTAGTGCTGTTCACCGAACAGGGGATCGTGTGGAAGGGGAGGACATGAAGGAAACTGTGGGCGTCGTGATGAACGGTGTCACCGGGCGGATGGGCCTGCGGCAGCACCTGGTCCGGTCGGTGCTGGCCATCCGTGAGCAGGGCGGCATCCCGATCGGTGACGGCCGGGTGATCTGGCCGGAACCTGTCCTCGTCGGCCGTAACGAGCACAAGGTGAAGGCGATCGCCGACGAGTACGGCCTGCCGTGGACGACCGACCTGAGCGAGGCCCTCGCCGACCCGGCCGTCGACGTCTACTTCGACTCGCTGGTCACCGGCGAACGGGACAAGACCGTGCGCCAGGCGATCGCGGCCGGCAAGCACATCTACTGCGAGAAGCCGACCGCGCCGGACCTGGCCACCGCGCTCGAACTGGCCCGGCTGGCGACCGAGGCCGGGGTGAAGCACGGCGTGGTGCAGGACAAGATCTTCCTGCCTGGCCTGCTGAAGCTGAAACGCTTGGTGGACGGCGGTTTCTTCGGCCGGATCCTGTCCGTGCGGGGCGAGTTCGGCTACTGGGTGTTCGAGGGCGACTGGCAGCCGATCAACCGGCCGTCGTGGAACTACCGGGCCGAGGACGACGGCGGGATCGTGTTGGACATGTTCTGCCACTGGCAGTACGTGCTCGACCACATCTTCGGCCGGCCGACGTCCGTGCAGGCGCTCGCGGCCACGCACATCCCGCGCCGGGTGGACGAGCAGGGCGAGTGGTACGACGCCACCGCCGACGACGCGGCGTACGGGATCTTCGAGCTGGCGGGCGGGATCGTCGCCCAGATCAACTCGTCCTGGACGACCCGCGTGTTCCGGGACGAGCTCGTCGAGTTCCAGGTGGACGGCACGGAAGGCAGCGCGGTCGCGGGGCTGCGGCGGTGTCGCGCACAGCATCGGTCCGCCACCCCGATGCCTGTGTGGAACCCGGACATGCCCGCGCCGCACGACTTCCGGTCACAGTGGCAGGAAGTGCCGGACAACGCCGAGTTCGACAACGGTTTCAAGACCCAGTGGGAGCTGTTCCTCAAGCACGTCGTGCTGGACACGCCGTGGCAGTGGGATCTCCTGGCAGGCGCGCGCGGTGTGCAGCTGGCCGAGTTGGGCCTGCGGTCCTCGCGCGAAGGACGCCGGCTGGCGGTCCCTGAGTTGGAGCTGCCGTGATCGAGCTGCCTGACGGCCCGTACACGGTGACGTCCTCCGGCGGCTACCCGCCGGGTGAACCGCCGCGGAGCCGTGTTCTCTTCGCCGCCGCGCACGTGGTCGCCGACCCACTGGGCGACAACACCCCTGGCCGGCCGGCGGCGGTGGACTGGCCGGCCACCATGGCGTTCCGGCAGCACCTGTGGCGGCACGGCCTTGCCGTCGCCGAAGCGATGGACACCGCGCAACGCGGAATGGGCCTGGACTGGCAGGCGACTCAGGAGCTGATCCGCCGGACCGGAACGGAGGCAGCGGGACCGTTCGCCTGCGGCGCCGGCACGGACCAACTCGACGGTGTGTCCCACAAGGTCTCGGACGTGCTGGCGGCGTACGAGCGGCAAGTGGGGTTCGTGGAGGACACCGGCGGTCAAGTGATCCTGATGGCCTCCCGGGCTTTGGCGGCGTCGGCGGCCGGACCGGACGACTACCACCGGGTGTACGGGTCGTTGCTGGCGCAGGCCACGAAACCGGTGATCCTGCACTGGCTCGGGCCGATGTTCGACCCGGCCCTCGCCGGGTACTGGGGTTCGCCGGACCTGGACACCGCCACGGACACGTTCCTGGAGATCATCAAGGACAACAGCTCGTCGGTGGACGGCGTGAAGATCTCCTTGCTGGACGCGGACCGCGAGGTGGCGCTCCGGCGGCGCCTGCCGGCAGGCGTCCGTTGCTACACCGGTGACGACTTCAACTATCCGTCGTTGATCCTCGGCGACTCCGACGGATACAGCGACGCGTTGCTGGGCATCTTCGACGCCATCGCCCCTGCCGCAGCGGCCGCCGTGCGCGCGTTGGACTCCGGCGACACCGCGACCTACAACTCGATCCTCACGCCCACAGTCGCGTTGTCCCGGCACATCTTCTCGACGCCGACCTACTACTACAAGACCGGGATCGTGTTCCTGGCGTGGCTGGCCGGCCACCAGTCGCACTTCAAGATGGTCGGTGGCCTGGAGAACGCCCGAACCGTGCCGCACCTGGTCGAGGTGTTCCGGCTCGCCGACAAAGCCGGCCTGCTGCCCGACCCGGACCTGGCCGAACACCGGATGCGCGCGTTCCTGGCGGTGTCGACGTGATCCCCAGGCTGAGCCTGAACCAGGCGACAACCACCCAATGGACAGTTCCCCAGGCGGTCGCCGGCTGCGTCTCGGCCGGCGTCGCCGGCATCGGCCTCTGGCGCGCGCCGGTCGCCGAGTACGGCCTGGACCGTACGGCAAAGCTCGTCCGCGACGCGGGCCTGACCGTGACCTCGTTGTGCCGCGGCGGTTTCTTCGCCGACCCGGACGCCATCAACGACAACCGCCGCGCCATCGAAGAAGCCGCCACCCTCGGCACCGGGATCCTCATCCTGGTGTGCGGCGGAATGGCACCGGGCAGCCGTGACATCGACGGCGCCAGACAACACGTCGTCGACTCGATCGCGGAACTGGCGCCCTACGCCCAGGACCACGGGGTACAGCTGTCGATCGAGCCACTGCACCCGATGTTCTGCGCCGACCGGTCGGTAGTATCCACATTGGACCAAGCAGTCGACATGGCCTCGCGGTTCCCGGCCTCGCAGGTGGGCGTGTGCGTGGACACGTACCACATCTGGTGGGACCCGAACGTGTACCGGGCCATCGAACGGGCCGGCGACCGGATCTCGATCTTCCAGGTGTGCGACTGGATCACCCCGCTGCCCGAGGGTGTCCTGCTGGGCCGCGGAATGATGGGCGACGGCTGCATCGAACTCCGCCGCCTGCGCGAAGCCGTCGACGCCACCGGTTACGAGGGCCCGATCGAAGTGGAGATCTTCAACCAGACGATCTGGAACGCACCAGGTCAGACCGTGCTCACCCGCGTGGTCCGAACGTTCCAGGACCACGTCCTGCCGGACGACAGATCAGCATGACTGCGGTTACCCTGGCATCATGACGGTCGAACCTCACTGGCCCTATGTGCCGCGTGACGGGTGGACGGCGGCTGATCTTGACCTGATCAGTGCGGATGGCCCCAACGGAGAGATTGACGCGCTCAAGCACATCGAGCTGGTTGATGGAGAACTCATCATCATGAGTCCGCAGACTGAGTTTCACCGACGCGTGATCGAGCGTCTGCGTGACGAACTGGAGCGTCAGGCGCCTGCGGACCTGACCGCGACCAGGGAGATGGACATCCTGATCGGCGAGCGGCAGCGTCCGTGCCCGGATGTCTCCGTTGTCTCCGCGTCGGCGGCGGACGCCGACCTTGACCGCACTTACTATGTGCCGGCTGACGTGGTGCTCGTCGCGGAAGTGGTGTCCAAGTCCTCGGAGATCCGGGACCGGGAGCACAAGCCTCGACGGTACGCCGAAGCCGGGATTCGCCACTTCTGGCGGATCGAGAACGTTGATGGCCGACCGGTCGCCTACGTTTACGAACTCGACCCCGCCACCCGCACGTATGCCCTCACCGGGATCTTCCACGAACAGCTCAAGCTGCCGGCGCCCTACCCGATCGAACTGTCGTTGACTAATCTGTCGCGGTAAGTCAACCGGCGGCGACTGCGGCGCAGACGGCTTTGGTGATCAGGGCCAGGTCTTCGTCGCACGTGATGTACGGGGGCATGGTGTAGATCAGGTCGCGGAACGGGCGCAGCCACACGCCGGCGTCCACGCTGGCCTTGGTGGCTTGGGCGATGTCCACTTGGTGGTCGAGTTGGACGACGCCGATGCCGCCGAGGACCCGGACGTTCAGGACGCCGGGGAGGTCCAGGGCGGGTTCGAGGCCGGCCAGCAGGGCGCTTTCCAGGCGGCGGATGTCCGCTGGCCAGTCGCCTTCGAGCAGCAGGTCGATGGAGGCGTTGGCGACCGCCGCGGCCAGTGGGTTGCCCATGTAGGTGGGGCCGTGGGCCAGGACGGGCAGGTCGCCTTGGGCGATGCCGTCGGCGATCTGGCTGGTGCAGAGGGTGGCGGCCATGGTGAGGTAGCCGCCCGTGAGCGCTTTGCCCACGCACATCACGTCCGGGCTCACCGCCGCGTGGTCGGCGGCGAAGAGGGTGCCGGTGCGGCCGAACCCGGTGGCGATCTCGTCGAAGATCAAGAGCACGTCGTGCGCCAGGGTCAGTTCACGCAACACGTGGAGGTAGCGGGGGTCGAAGAAGCGCATGCCGCCCGCGCCCTGCACGACCGGCTCCACGATCACCGCGGCCAGTTCGTCCGCGTGCTGTTCGATGGTGTCCGCGAGTTGGGTGACGTAGTCGTAGTCCACACCGGCGTCGAAACCGGCCGGTGGCATCGGGACGAAGACCTGTTCGGGAAGCACACCACGCCACAGTGAGTGCATTCCGCCATCCGGGTCGCAGACGCTCATCGGGTGGAAGGTGTCGCCGTGGTAGCCGCCGCGCCACGTCATCAGGCGGCGTTTCTCCGGGCGGCCGACCGAGCGCCAGTACTGCAGGCACATCTTCACCGCGACCTCGACGGACACCGAGCCGGAGTCGCAGAGGAACACGTGCCGCAGCGGTGACGGTGTCAGCTGCACCAGCCGAGTCGCCAGCCGGACCGCCGGCTCGTGGGTGAGGCCACCGAACATCACGTGGCTCATCCGGCCGGCCTGGTCCACCATGGCCTGGTCGAGACGTGGATTGCGGTAGCCGTGAATCGCCGCCCACCACGACGACATGCCGTCCACAAGGTCCCGCCCGTCGGCCAGGTGCAACCGCACACCCGACGCCCCCTGCACCACCAGAGGTTCCCTGGTCCCCGGCATGGGCCCGTACGGATGCCAGACGTGGGCGCGGTCCAACGCGATCAACTCGGCGACATCCACGGAACGACAGTAGTGCCAATTGGACGACATGAGGTGCCTTTTGTCTTCATTCAGGTTTGGACGGTCAACGAGACGGGTAGTGCCTCCAGGCCGTGCATCAACGTGCTGAACCGCCACCGCATCGCGGCCGGGTCCGCGGCCAGTGCGAGCCCCGGGAACCGGTTGATCAGCTTGCCGATCGCCAGCTGGCCCTCCAGCCTGGCCAGCGGGGCACCCAGGCAGTAGTGGATGCCGTGCCCGAACGCCAGGTGTCCAGCCGCCTTTCGGCCCACGTCCAACTGGTCCGCCTGGCCGAATCTGGCCAGGTCGCGGTTGGCTGAGACCAGCGAGACCATGATCACCTCGTCCGCCGGCACCAGCACGGCACCGACCTTGACCGGCGCGGTGGTGATCCGCATCGTGGTCAGGTCGACCGGGCTGTCGAACCGCAGGAACTCCTCGACCGCGTTCGGCAGCAGCGACGGGTTCGCCCGCAGCCTGGCCAGCTGCTCCGGGTTGCGCAGCAGCGCGTAGACGGCGTTGCCGATCAGGTTCACGGTCGTCTCGTGCCCGGCGACCAGCAGCAGGAACGCCATGGCGACCAGCTCCTGCTCGCTGAGCCGGTCGCCCTCGTCGGACGCGTGGACCAGGTCGGTGAGCATGTCGCCGCCGGGTGTCGCGCGCTTGGCGGCGATCAGGTTCGCCAGGTAGGCGGTCATCGCGGTGGACGCGGGCGCGACCTTCTCCCACTGGTCGGCCGACAGCAGGGTGTTCGACCACTCGCGGAAGTCGTTGCGGTCGTCCCGCGGCACACCCAGCAGCTCGCAGATGACGGTGACCGGCAGCGGGAAGGCGTACGCGTCCAGCAGGTCCACCTGGTCGTGCTCGGCCATGGCGTCGAGCAGCTCGTCGGTGATCTGTTCGATCCGGGGCCGCAGCCGCTCCACTGTGCCCGGCGTGAACGCCTTCGTGACGAGTTTCCGCAGCCGCGTGTGGTCCGGCGGGTCGCTGTTGAGCATGTGGCCGACCAGCGCCCGGGAGTACATCTGCGGGGTGCTCGACGAGCCGGCGAACAACCGGTTGAAGTTGTTGGGCGCCTTGCTCACTGACGGGTCAGTGAGCACCGCACGGGCTTCGTCATATCGGGTGACGAGCCACAGTCTCATGCCACGCGGTGTGACCGCCTGGGTGATCGGGTCGTCCCGGCGAAGCCGGTCGTACAAGGCGTACGGGTTCTGGATGAAGTCATCGTCCAGGGCCACAGGCGACATTCGGACCTCCCCATGTGTTACTCGCGACGCTACTCGTATCGTGACCCGGTGAGCGACTGGGTAACGCTGCATCCCCTTGTTGACGCCGGAGACGCCGCGAACGTTGTGCGTGTTCTACGTCATCTTGACGCCGGGCAACGCAAGTCTCTCGCGGAACCACTGCGGGGGTACGAAAAATCCTTGCGAACAGCGGATTTCGTCAGCAAGCGGTTCTGGGCGCCGCGGCTGTGCGCGTTGACGGTCGCGGGCGCGGCGCTGCTGCCCGGCGCGTCCAGTGTCGCGGTGTGGATCGCGCGCAACGGGCTGCGGGAAGACGAAACGGACACCGACGTCGTCGACTTCGTTGTCGAAGCGTTGCGGGACCGGCGGGTTGGCTGGCTCGGCGACCTGGTCGACCGCCTCGCCCTGCGGCTGCCCGCCGACCGGCTCGACCCCGACCTGCGCCGGCTGGTGGCGGAGCTGGCCGCGGTCACCGGCATCGCCCCGCTGGCCACCGACGGCCTGGTGTACTCCTGGATCGCCACCGGCCACCCGGACACCGGCCGCGCCGCGCTCGCCCGCCGACTGTTCGAAGTGGACGGTGTAGGCGCGCTGCTGACAACCGACTGGGCGGCCCGGCTCACCGGCGACCCCCAGCTGGACCGGACAATGCTCCTCGAAGGCTGCCTGTTCCGACTGCGCCGCGGCGGGAAGACCGCCGACATCAACGGATTCCTGTTGCTGCACAAGGCGCTCGCGCCCACTGTCGACGAAGTCGCGATGCTGGCCGGCGACTACGCCGCCCTGTTGTCCAACTCGCACAGCACAGTCGCCGCCGTCGCCCGGCACGAGCTCATGCGCTCACGGTCAGGCCAGGCAGCTAGGTCCTAGTAGCGCCTTCAGGTCGCCCATCAGCGCCGGATTCGGGGTCACGCGCAACGCGTCGTCCAGCTTCAGCAACGTCTTGCGCTGGCCGTTCACCAACCGCAGGTGCACCTCGGTGGTCCCCGGATGGGTGGACAACGCGTCCTTCAGTTGCGCGACCATCGCCGGGGTGCACTTGTTGGCGGGCATGCTGACCCGGAACGGCTGGCTGCCCGCCAACGCCTCCAGGTCCGGCACGGCCAGGTCGTTGGCGATCAGCGACGTCCGGTCCTCGCGTTTCGCCACCCTGGCCTTGACCAGCACGATCGCGTCCTCGACCACGCTCATCCCGACCACCGAGTACGTCTTCGGGAAGAACAGCACCTCGATGCCACCGTTGAGGTCCTCCAGCATCGCGGACGCCCACGGCTCGCCGTTCTTGTTCACCCGCCGGGTCACCGACGCGAGGATGCCGCCGATGGTGACCTGGGCGCCGTCCGCGATCCCGCCTTCCAGGATCGCCGCGATCGGCGTGTCCGACTGGGCGGTCAGGATCTGCTCCACCCCGTCCAACGGGTGCCCGGACACGTACAGGCCCAGCATCTCCCGCTCCAGGGCGAGCTGGTGCTTGGTCTCCCAACTGTCGTCCGGGACCTTCACGTCGAACACCGCGGCCACGTCGGCCGCGTCCGCGCCGCCGAACAGGTCGAACTGGCCGACCGCCTCGGCCCGTTTGGTCTCCATCACCGCGTCGATCGCGTCGGTGTGCACCAGGAACAGGCCCTTGCGGGGGTGTTTGAGCGAGTCGAACGCGCCCGCCTTGATCAGTGACTCGACGACCTTCTTGTTGCACACCTGGGCGTCGACCTTGCGCAGGAAGTCCGAGAAGTCGACGAACGCGCCCTTCTCCCGGCGGGCCCTGGTGATCGAGTCGACCACGTTCGCGCCGACGTTGCGGATCGCGCCGAGACCGAACCGGATGTCGACGCCGACCGGGGAGAAGTCCCGCTCGGACTCGTTCACGTCCGGCGGCAGGACCGTGATCCCCATCTTGCGGCACTCGGCCAGGTAGACCGCGGCCTTGTCCTTGTCGTCCCGCACGGACGTCAGCAGGCCGGCCATGTACTCGGCGGGGTAGTTCGCCTTCAGGTACGCCGTCCAGTACGACACCAGGCCGTACGCGGCGGAGTGCGCCTTGTTGAACGCGTAGTCCGCGAACGGGACCAGGATCTCCCAGAGCGTCTTGACCGCGTCCTTCGGGTAGCCGTTGTCCAGCATGCCCTTCTCGAACCCGGCGAACTCCTTGTCCAGGATCTCCTTCTTCTTCTTGCCCATCGCCCGGCGCAGCAGGTCCGCCTGTCCCAGCGAGTAGCCGGCCAGTTTCTGGGCGATCGCCATGACCTGCTCCTGGTAGACGATCAGGCCGTAGGTGGTGCCCAGGATGTCCTTGAGAGCCTCGGCCAGCGCCGGGTGGATCGGCGTGATCTCCTGCTGGCCGTTCTTGCGCAACGCGTAGTTCGTGTGCGACTTCGCGCCCATCGGACCCGGCCGGTACAGCGCGCCCACGGCCGAGATGTCCTCGAAGTTGTCCGGGCGCATCAGCCGCAGCAGGTCCCGCATCGGCCCGCCGTCGAGCTGGAACACACCCAGCGTGTCGCCCCGGGACAGCAGCTCGTACGTGGCCTTGTCGTCCAGCTCCAACGACTGCAGGTCCACCGGGGGCTTGCCGTTGATCTCGATGTTGCGCATGGCGTCGTCGATCACGGTCAGGTTGCGCAGGCCCAGGAAGTCCATCTTCAGCAGGCCCAGCGACTCGCACGTGGGGTAGTCGAACTGGGTGATGATCGACCCGTCCTGTGGCCGCCGCCACAGCGGGATCACGTCCAGCAGCGGTTCGGCGCTCAGGATCACCGCGCAGGCGTGCACACCGGCGTTGCGGATCAGGCCCTCCAGGCCCCTGCCGGTGTCGATGATCTGCTTGACCTGCGGGTCCTGGTCGTACAGCGTGCGGATCTCGGTGGCCTCGGCGTACCGCTTGTGCTGCGGGTCGTGCAGGCCCGACAGCGGGATGTCCTTGGCCATCACGGCCGGCGGGTACGCCTTGGAGATCTTGTCGGCCACCGCGTAGCCGGGCTGGCCGAACAGCACCCGGGCGGCGTCCTTGATCGCGGCCTTCGCCTTGATCGTGCCGAACGTGATCACCTGGGCGACCTTGTCCTCGCCCCACTTCTCGGTCACGTACCGGATCACGTCGCCGCGCCGGCGCTCGTCGAAGTCGATGTCGATGTCCGGCGGGGACACCCGGTCCGGGTTGAGGAACCGCTCGAAGATGAGCCCGTGCGCGAGCGGGTCCAGGTCCGTGATGCCCATCGCGTACGCGATCAGCGCGCCCGCGGCCGACCCACGGCCGGGGCCGACCCGGATGCCGTTCTCCTTGGCCCAGTTGATGAAGTCCGCGACCACCAGGAAGTACGCCGGGAAGCCCATCTGCAGGATGACGCCGATCTCGAACTCCACCTGCTGCTTGTGGACGTCGTCGACGCCGTCCGGGAAGCGGCGGTGCATGCCCTCCCAGACCTGCTGGGTGAAGTAGTCGCCCTCGCTCATGCCGTCCGGGATCGGGAACCGCGGCATCAGGTTGCGGGACTCGAACATCCCGCTGGTGTCCACCTTCTCGGCGATCAGCAGGGTGTTGCGGCAGCCCTCCTGCCAGGCGTCGGACGAGTCGACCGCGCGCATCTCGTCCGGCGACTTCAGGTAGTAGCCCTCGCCGTCGAACTTGAACCGGGTCGGGTCCTGCAGCGTCTTTCCGGTCTGCACGCACAACAGCGCGTCGTGGGCCTCGCGCTCGTGGGAGAACGTGTAGTGCGAGTCGTTGGTGACCACGAACGGGATGTCGACCTTCTTGGCCAGCCGCAGCAGGTCGTCCCGGACCTTCAGCTCGATGTCGATGCCGTGGTTCATCAGCTCGACGTAGAAGTTGTCCTTGCCGTAGATGTCCTGCCACTTGCCGGCCGCCTCGACCGCCTCGTCGAACTGGCCGAGGCGCAGCCGGGTCTGCACGTCGCCGGAGGGGCACCCGGTGGTGGCCATCAGGCCGTCGACGTGCTCCGCGATCAGCTCCTGGTCCATCCGCGGCCACTTGCCGAGCTGGCCCTCGAAGGACGCCAGGCTGGCCGCGCGCATCAGGTTGCGCAGGCCGGTGGCGTTGCGGGCCCAGATGGTCTGGTGCGTGTACGCACCGCTACCGGACACGTCGTCGGACTTCTGGCCCGGGTCGCCCCAGCGGACCCGGTCCTTCACGTGCCGCGAGGCCGGTGCCAGGTACGCCTCGATCCCCAGGACCGGCTTGATCCCGGCGGACGTGGCCTGCCGCCAGAAGTCGTACACGCCGTTCATGTGGCCGTGGTCGGTGATCGCCACGGACGTCATCCCCAGCCGCTCGCACTCGGCGAACAGGTCCTTGAGCTTGGCCGCTCCGTCGAGCATCGAGTACTCGGTGTGCACGTGCAGGTGTGTGAAGGAGTCAGCGGCCACGGTCCATCACCCTAATCGCCCCCCAATCGCACCGCTCCAGGACACTCCGGTTGTACCTCACGGGTACGACAATCTTGGGCGATGCGCTTCTCACCTGTGTCCGACGCCACCCTCGTCGATCTTGTCGTCGCCCGCCTGGCGGACCTGCCGGGCCGGCTGCGGGTCGGGATCGACGGCGCCCCGGCCGCCGATCCCGGCCGCCTGGCGGACCGCCTCGTCGACCCGCTGCGGATCATGGGCCGGGAGGTGGTCCGGGTCCGGGCGCGCGACTTCCTGCGTCCCGCGTCGCTCAGGTTAGAACGCGGCCGGACCGACCCTGACTCCCGTTACGACGACTGGCTGGACGCCGGCGCGCTGCGACGCGAGGTGCTCACCGGGGACAAGGTGCTGCCCGCGTTCTGGAACGTGGAGACCGACCGGGCGACGAGGGCCGACTACGTTCCGTTGCCACCGGGCGGGATCGTGCTGCTGGACGGCGAGCTGTTGCTGGGCCGCGGGTTCGGCTTCGACCTGACCGTGCACCTGTGGCTGTCCCCGGCCGCGCTAGCTCGGCGGACCCCGGCGGCCGAGGAGTGGAGCCTGCCCGCCTTCGACCGGTACGAGCAGGAGGTGGCGCCCTTGACCGTCGCCGATTTCGCGGTTCGCGTCGACGACCCGAACCATCCCGCGCTCCGGACTACCTAGGGACTGGTCATTCCGACTCAGTTGGTCTATACCAATTGGTGAACACCTCACACACCCTGCCTCGAGGAGGTTCACCATGCGGAAAGTCCTGACCGTGATCGCGTCCGCGGCACTGGCGTTCACGGTTCTGAACGTTGGTGTGGGCCAGGCGGCCACGGCGACCTCAGTGGCGCCCTATGTGGACATGGGAGCGTGGCCGACCCCCGTGCTGTCCACCATGGCCGGCAAGGGCGGCGTCAAGAGCTTCACCCTCGGCTTCGTCACCGCGGCCGGCTGCAAGGCCAGCTGGTTCGCCGCGTTCGACCCGCGGACGGCGTGGCAGAGCGACGAGATCGCCAAGATCCGCGCGGCCGGCGGCGACGTGAAGGTCTCGTTCGGCGGCGCCAGCGGCATCGAACTGGCCTACATGTGCAACACCCCCACCGCCCTGGCCAACGAGTACGACGCCGTCGTCAACACGTACTCGCTGAAGGCAGTGGACTTCGACATCGAAGGCGCGGCAGTGGCCGACCCGGCCACCATCGCCCGGCGTTCGCAGGCCCTGCAGATCCTGCAGAGCCGCCACCCCGGCCTGAAGATCTCGCTCACCCTGCCCGTCCTGCCCAGCGGCCTGACCTCGGACGGCGTGAACGTGGTCCAGCAGGCCAAGAACGCCGGCGTGAACCTGGATCTCGTGAACGTGATGGCGATGGACTACTACCAGGGCCCCGCCGACCAGGGCGCCAAGGCGATCGCGGCGGCCAAGGCCACCCAGGCGCAGGTGAAGTCCGTCTACGGCGGCACCGACGCGGCCGCGTGGAAGCGGATCGGCGTGACCCCGATGCTCGGCGTCAACGACTCCCGCACCGAGATCTTCCTGCAGAAGGACGCCCGCGCGCTGGTGAGCTTCGCCCAGTCGGTGCACCTGGGCATGCTGTCCACCTGGGAGCAGGGCCGGGACGCCAACGCCTGCAACGGCGCCCTGTACCGCTGCACCAACGTGTCCCAGGCACCGTACGAGTTCTCGAAGATCTTCGCCGGATACAACGGATAGTTCACCCGAGCAGCCGGCCGTCTTCCTTGCCGTACAAGAGAAGCCGGCCGGCTTCAGGGGCGACGGTCACCCGCGCGCCCACCGCGGGCTCGTGCTGTTCCCGGACGGTCACGCCGACCAGGGTGCCGTCCGGGCACTCCAATGTCAGCAGTGAGCTGACACCGAGGTTCTCCACGGTCGACACGGTCCCGGTGATGCCGTCGGCGCCCAGCGCCAGGTACTCCGGCCGGATGCCCACCACGACCTTGGTGCCGTCGTCAAGCGGCAGCGGCGCCGGGAGTGTCGCGCCGGCCACGGCGACCTGGCCGCCCTCGACCACGCCGTCGAGCAGGTTCATCGGCGTCGACCCGATGAAGTTCGCCACAAACGTGTCCGCCGGCCGCGCGAACACCTCGCGGGGGCTGCCCAGCTGGCGGATCCGGCCCGCCTCCATCACCGCGATCCGGTCGGCCAACGCCAGCGCCTCGGCCTGGTCGTGGGTGACGAACACTGTGGTGACGCCGAGTTCCCGTTGCAGGCGCTTGAGGAACGTCCGCGCCTCCAATCGCAGTCTGGCGTCCAAATTGGACAGTGGCTCGTCGAGCAGCAGGACGTCCGCGTCCATCGCGACGGCCCGCGCGAGCGCCACGCGTTGTTGCTGGCCGCCGGACAACTGCCCGGGGCGGCGCTCCAGCAGGGCGCTCAGGCTGAGACTGGCGGCCGTCCGCGCGGCCACTTCCTGCTGCGTCGCCTTGGGCTGCCGGCGCACCCGCAGCGGATAGGCGATGTTCTCGGTCACGGTCATGTGCGGGAACAACGCGTAGTCCTGGAACACCATGGCCACATTGCGTTTCCCTGGCTCGACGGACGTCACATCCCGGTCCCCGATCGAGAGCGTGCCCTCGGTGGCCTGCTCCAGGCCGGCGATCGTGCGCAGCAGGGTCGTCTTCCCGCAGCCGGACGGCCCCAGCAGCGCGAAGAACTCCCCGTCGGCGACGGTCAAGTCCAGCCCGTCCACCGCGCGCACCCCGTTGGGGTACACAGTCGACAGTCCGGTGACGGTGATCTGGGCCATCAGCTCTTGATCCCTCCGTGGAACCGGAAGCCGTACCGCTTGCTCACGAACAGGTACAGCACGACCACCGGGATCGAGTACAGCAGCGAGAACACCGGGATGACGGTCAGGTTCGCGCTGCCGCCCTCGTCCTGCAGGGTCCGCAGCAGCACCGCGGCCGGCTGGCCGCCGATGTCCCGCAGCAGCAGGAACGGCAGCAGGAAGTTGCCCCACGCCTGCACGAACGACCACACCACGATGGTCGCGATCCCGGGCCGCGCGACCGGCACGACGACGTGCAGCAGGATCTGCCGGGGCGACGCCCCGAACACCCGCGCGGACTCCTCGTACGACCGCGGCACGGCGTCCATGAAGTCCTTCAGGATGAAGATCGCGGCCGGCAGCATCCCGCCCGCGATCACCAGTGCCGTGCCGTACTGGGAGTTGATGAGCCCCAGCTGGTACATCATCACGAAGATCGGCACCATCGCGGCGGTCCCGGTGACCACGCTGGACAGCAGCAGAAGCACGTACAGCAACGCGTCCCGGCCCGGAATCCGCACCCGGGACAAGGCGTACGCGGCGCAAGCGGCGAGCACCGTCGTGATCACCATCGCGAGCGTGCACAGCACCAGCGAGTTCAGCAACGAGGTCAAGGCATACGGATGGTTGACCGTGGTCGTGACGTTGTCCAGGGTCCAGTCCGGCCACCGCAGCCCGAGCCCCGGCCTGCTGTCGAACGGCGCGCTCGCCAGCCACAGCATCGGGATCGCGAAGAACGCCAACACGACCGCGAAGAACACGGTGTACCCGATCCGGCGCAGTACCAGCGAGGTCATCGGCGCCTCCGCAGCAACCGCAGGTACACCAACGCGATGACCAGGTTCATCAGCAACAGCAGGAACGAGATCGCCGACGCGTAGCCGAGCTGACCGGAGCCGAGCGCCTGCTGGTAGATGAACACCGGCAACGTCTCCGACGCGTGGTTCGGCCCGCCGGCGGTCAGCAGGAACGGCGAGAAGTCGTTCGCCGTCCACAGGCTGATCAGCAGTGTATTGGTGAGCACGTGCCCGCGGATGTGCGGGAACACCACGTCCCGCAGCATGCTGAGCTTGCCGGCGCCGACCAACCGCGCGGTCTCCAACTGCGAAGGCGGCACCACGGCGAGCGCGGAACTGTAGAGCAGCATGGAGAACGCTGTGCCACGCCACAGGTTGAACACGATCAGGCTCGACATCGGATACTGTACGAGCCAGGCGATGCCCGGCGTCTGCAGCATCAGGTTGAGTGTGCCGTTGTCGCGGTCAAGGGCCGCGATCCACAGGTACGCGACCACTGTGCTCGGCAGGATCCACGCCAGCAGCACCAGCGCTTCGACCACCCGCCGCAGCCATCGCCGGGCACTGCGCATCGTCCACGCCAGGGTGAACCCGAGGATGTTCTGGCCGATGACCGCGGACGCGAGCACGTACAGCAGGGTCAGCCACAGCGAGTTGCCGAACAGCGGGTCGCTCAACGCGCCGGTGACGTTGTCCAGGCCGACTGTCTTCGGGTCCACCGAAGCCGGCCCGGTCAGCGTGTAGTTGGTCAGTCCGATGTAGATACTCCAGAGCGCCGGAAAGACCAGGAACACGCCGATCAGGATCAACGCGGGCGTGACGAACCCGACCGCCCGCGCGCGGCCGAGCCCGGCCGAGTCGGTCGCCGGCCGTCGCGTACGACGCGACGGCTCGGCGAGCACCTGGTCAACCGGTGGCAATGTTGCCCTCGCCGACCGCCTTCGCCAGCGCCTGCTGATACGCGGCCGCGGCCGCGTCCGGGCTCTTGCCGCTGACCACGTCGGCCGTCGCCTGCTGCAACGCGGACGACACCTGCGGGTACGGCGCCAGACCGGGCCGGTAGCGGGTGATCGGCAGCACCTGCTTGGCGATGAACGACAGCATCGGGTCGCCGGCGAGGACGTCGTCGTTGACGTCACTGCGCTGGGTGATCTGCGGGATGCCGGCGACCCTGGTCTTGGTGGCGTCGAACGAGTTCATGAACTGCATCAGGTCCCACGCCTGCTGCGGGTACTTCGTGTTCGGGTTGATCACCCGGATGGACCCGCCGGACATGCTCACGAAGTCCTGCCCGCCGACCCCGGCGCCGGACCGCATCGCCGGGATCTTGGCCCAGCCGACCGCGGTGTCCCGGTCGGCCATCTTGGCCACGCCGTTGTTCGGGTTCACCACCGCGCGCCAGAAGTAGTCGCTCTCCAGCAGAATGCCGATCTTGTTGTCGGCGAACTGGCTGAACGACTTGTCCCGTCCCTTGGCCTCCTGCTGCAGCAGCGGGTCGCCCAGACCGCCGGCGTAGACCTTCTGGTACAGGCCGAGCACGTCCTTGACGTTCTGGGTGGCGCCCTGCCACTTGCCGTCCGCGTAGATCGGCTTGCCCGTGCCGACGAGCAACGGCAGCACGCCCTGCATGGTGGTCGCCTCGGTCATCGCCGTGCCCGCGTTGAGCTGGATCGGCACCACACCCTGGAGCTTCTTCAGCGCCTGCCCGGCGGCCAGGACGTCGTCCCAGCTGCGCGGCTGCCAGTCCGCAGGCAGCCCGGCCTGGGCGAACAACTTCTTGTTGAAATACAGGACGCGGCCGTCCGTGCCGGTCGGGACGCCGTAGCGCTTGCCGTCGAAGTCGCCGAGCGCGGCCACCGCCTGCGGGATCTTCGACCAGCCGTCCCAGGCGTCCACCTTGTCCCTGCCGACCACGTCGGCGAGCGGCTTGACCTGGCCGGCCTGGGCGAACTCGCCGAGCCAGATGCCGTCGACCTCCAGCACGTCGGCGCCACCGCCGGTCTTGAGGTCAAGGGCCACCTTGGTCTTGTAGTCCGCGTCGTCGGCGCCGTTGCCCTCGAACTTGACTGTGGCGTTGACACCCTTGGCTTTCTCCGCCTCGACGAACTTCGGGATGACGTACTCGCTGATCCACTTGGCGCCGGCCGCGTTCTTCCCACCGGCCTGGGAGTTGGCCCCGATGGTCAGCGTCACGTCCTTCGCTTCGGAGTTCTGTCCGGTGTTCGTGTCCGCGGACTTGCCCACGCACCCCGCGGTCAGCAGCGTCACACCCGCGAGCACCGCCATCAGGGACTTCAGTCGCATCGTCGCGCCCTCCCATAGCAAAAACCCACAAACTCGACATGGGTCGCGTTATCCTCTGTCAGAAGTTGATCGTTGACAAGGGTCGTGATCGGCCCTTTCGGGCGAGGCCACGCGGTGGTGCACGCGTTGATCACTACGACGGGGTAGCGTTCGGACCGTGGTAGCCCCTGATCCCGTGGACGTCCGCCTCCTCAGCCTGGTGGCCGAGATGGGCCGCGCCGCGGTGCACGAGGTCGCCGCCCGCCTGGGGCTGGATCCCCGGGAAGTGGCCGCTCGGCTGGTCGCGCTGTCCGCCAACGGCCTCCCGTTGATGGTGGGCGTCGAGTGCGACCCGAACGGGATTCGCGCGGCCCTGGCCGCCATCGCCCATCAGCCAGCCCATCAGCCGCCGATGGTCTCGCCGCCCGCGGGTTTCCCGTCCGGCGCCTACCAGGTGCAGGGCACACCGTCCGGGACGTATCCGCCCCCGCCGCCGTCCGGTCCGTATCCGGTCGCCACGCCGCCGTCGGGCCCGTACCAGGTCGCCACGCCTTATCCCGCGCAACAGCAGGCTTACGCCCCACCCATGCCGCAGCGGCCGAACCCGGGCTGGCCGCAGAACCCGCCGAGCCAGCCGTTCCCGGCCCAGCCGCCGCCCCCGCCGGACCCGGCCGCGAGCACGTGGGGCCCACCCCAGTCGTCCTCGTGGGCCCGCGGCGACCAGCCACACCAGGCGGCCCAGCAGCCCAGCCCGCCACGGACGCCCGCGGCGGTGCGGACCGGGAAGGTCGGCGGCACCCTCCAGGCCGAGGGCCTTGAGGGCGAGTACCTGTCGATCCAGCTGGTCGAAGTGGTCGACCCGGCCGACTTCCTGTTCACCGCGGCCGGTTACCGGCTGCAGGAGGGCGAACGGTCGGTGGTCGTGCACACCGAGATGGTCAACAAGGGCGCGCAGCCGTTCAACTCGTTGCCGGACCTCTACCTCGTCCTGGTCGCCAAGGACGGCCGGGCGATCACCAAGGCCCCGGTGTCGCTGTCGTCCCGCCCGCCGCACCGGATCGGCGTCGCCCCCGGCGAAACCGCCGGCGGACACACCGTCTACGTGCTCCCGGAGAACGTCGAGCTGACCGCCGTCCGGTGGAGCCCACGCCCGGACGACACGGCCCGAACCCTGACCTGGGCCGTCGAGCCTTAAGGCCTGTATCGAGGTCCCCGTCCGCGATACAGGCCTTAGGACTCGGCGCGTAGCCCTGCCAGGGAAGCGGCGAGATCCGCGGGATATTCGCTGGTGAACTCGACCCAGCGGCCGTCGGCCGGATGCTCGAAGCCCAAGGCCCGCGCGTGCAGCCACTGCCTGGTCAACCCCAGGCGCTTGGCGAGCACCGGGTCGGCCCCGTACGTCAGGTCGCCCACGCACGGGTGCCGCAGCGCGGAGAAGTGCACCCGGATCTGGTGGGTCCGGCCGGTCTCCAGCTTCACCTTCACCAGCGAGGCCGCCCGGAACATCTCCAGCACCTCGTAGTGGGTCACGCTCGGCCGGCCGGACGCGACCACGGCGAACTTGTAGTCGTGCTTCGGGTGCCGGTCGATGGGCGCGTCGATCGTGCCGGCGCTCGGGTCCGGGTGCCCCTGGACGATCGCGTGGTAGGTCTTGTCGACCGTCCGCTCCTTGAAGGCCCGTTTGAGCACGGTGTACGCGTGTTCGCTCTTGGCCACCACCATCACGCCGGTCGTGCCGACGTCCAGCCGGTGCACGACGCCCTGCCGCTCGGCCGCGCCGGACGTGGACACCCGGGTCCCGGCCGCGGCGAGCCCGCCGATCACGGTGGGCCCGGTCCAGCCGGGGCTCGGGTGGGCGGCCACCCCGACCGGCTTGTCGACCACCACGATGTCGTCGTCCTCGAACAGCACCCGCAGGCCGTCGACGGGCACCGGCACCAGCTCGACCGGCCGGTCCGGCGCGGGCAGCGTGACCTCGAGCACCGACCCGGCGACGAGCCGGTCGGACTTGTCCGCCGGGCGGCCGTCGATCACCACGTCGCCGGCTTCGGCGATGGCCGCGACCACGGTCCGGGACAGGCCGAGCAGCTTGGACAGCCCGGCGTCCACGCGCATCCCGTCCAGGCCGTCCGGCACGGGCAGCGTACGCAGGTCAGTCACCCGCTGTGACCTCAGCTTTCTTCTTGTCTTTGGATCGGCGGCCGTCGTACTCGTAGCCGAACAACGACAGCAGCACGATCAGGATCCCGCCGAGGACGATCGACGAGTCGGCCACGTTGAACACCGGCCAGTACTCGCCGTTCGGCCCGAACAGCGACACGAAGTCGATCACGTGCCCGCGCAGCGGCCCCGGCGCCCGGAAGAACCGGTCGGTCAGGTTCCCCAGCGCGCCGGCCAGCACCAGCCCGAGGCCCAGCGCCCAGCCGGTGGATCGGAGCCGGGGCAGGATCCAGATGATCGCGACCACCACACCCACGGCGACCAGCGCGAGCACCCAGGTCATCCCGGTGGCGATGGAGAACGCCGCGCCGGGATTGCGCACGATCTGCAGGTAGGCCAGACCGCCGAGGACCCGAACCGGCTCCTTGCCCTCCAGCTGGGCCAGGGCGAGCACCTTGGTGCCCAGGTCGAGCGCGAACAGCAGCACTGCCGTCACGACCAGGACCAACGCCTTCCGTGCCGGCGCTGGCTCGGGACTGCTCTCCGTACTCACCGGTTCATTGTCCATGCACCTACGCTGGCCTGTGTGGATGGGCCGGACGACTGGGCGGCGCGGGCACCACACCCCGCGTTGCGCCACCTCGTGCGCCGATACGTCGGGTACACGCAGCACAACGTGTCCCTGGCCGTGCACCGCGGGCTGCCGTCACGGTCAGTGACGCTGATCATCAGCCTCGCCGATCCTGTCCGCGTGGTCGACGGTCCGCACCTGCTGGCCGCGGTGGGCGGGCTGCACCTCGGGCCGGTGCTGATCAGCCAGGACCGCTTCCAGCGCGGCCTGTCCCTCGATCTCAGCCCGCTCGGCCTGCGGGCGCTGCTCGGCGTCCCGTCGACCGAGCTGACGGCGGCCGTGGTCGACCTGGCCGACCTGCCCGTGCCGTGGGCCCGGCGGCTGCCGGACCGGCTGGCCGACGCGCCGGACTGGCCGAGCCGGTTCGATGTGCTGGACGCCGAGCTGACGGCCGCGGTCAAGCCCGTGCGGCTGGTCGAGGAGATCCAGTGGGCGTGGCGGCGGATGGTGACCGGGCACGGCGGCCGGCCGGTGACCGAACTGGCCGGCGAGGTCGGCTGGAGCAGGCGGCACTTCACCGAGCGGTTCGCCGGCGAGGTCGGCATGGGGCCCAAGCAGATCTCCCGGCTGATCCGGTTCGAACGCAGCGGCGAGCTGCTGCGTGCCGGCGGGGCGCTGGCGGAGGTCGCGATCACCGCCGGGTACTACGACCAGGCGCACATGAGCAACGAGTGGCGGGTGCTGGCCGGGTGCAGCCCGTCCGAGTGGATCCGCGAGGAGCTCCCGTTTCTCCAAGACGTCAGCGTCCCCGATGAACCAGAGTCCTCGGCATGATCTGGCCTTGTTTGATGTACCGGGACGCCGAGGCGGCCCGCGTGTTCCTGACCGAGGTGTTCGGGTTCACCGAGAAAGTGACTGTGCGCGACGGCGACCGGATCGCGCACGCCGAGGTGGCGTGGCCGGAAGGCGGCGGCATCATGTACGGCACAGTCGGAAACCACCCCGACTACCCGCAGCAGGTGCCCGGCACCCAGTGGGTCTGTGTGTACACAAAGGACCCTGATGCGGTCCACGAGCGGGCCGTGGCGGCCAAGGCGACTGTGATGACCGAGCCGTACGACGCCGAGTACGGCGCGCGGAACGTGGCGATCGCCGACAGCGAAGGCAATGTCTGGACGTTCGGCACCTATCAGGGCGCGTGACCCGTTCTCCTGGCCCTCGGGGGGTGAGGGCCAGGATCACCGGGCGCTCAGGATCGAAGGAACGCCAGCAGTTCGGCGTTGAAGGTCTCCGCGTGGGTGATGTTCAGCCCGTGCGGCGCGTCCGGCACGAGCACCAGCTTGCTGTCCGGGATGGCCGCGGCCGTGCGCTTCCCGCTCGCCTCGAACGGCACGATCGGGTCCGCGTCGCCGTGGATCACCAGGGTGGGAATGGTGAACGCGGTCAGGTCGTCACGAAAGTCCGTGGTGGTGAACGCGGTCGTGCAGTCCAGGGTGCCCTTGGCCGAGGCGAACGCGGCGATGTCGGCGATGTACTGGCGCTGCTGCGGGCTGACCAGGTCGGTGCCGTTGACGGCGAAGAGGTTCGTGACGAACTGGTCGACGAACGCGACCCGGTCACCGCGGATGCCCTCGTGGAACCCGTTGAGCGTGGCCTGGTCGAGGCCGCCGTCCGGGTTCTCGCCGGTTTTGTACAGGTACGGCGGGACGGCAGCGGCGAACACGGCCTTGGCGATCCGGTCGGTGCCGTACCGGCCGAGGTAGCGGGCGACTTCGCCGCCGCCCATGGAGAACCCGACCAGGGTGACGTCGGTCAGGTCGAGGTACTCCAGCAGCACGTGCAGGTCGGCGCTGAAGGTCTCGTAGTCGTAGCCGTTCCACGGTCGGGAGGACGCGCCGAACCCGCGCCGGTCGTACGTGATGACCCGGTAGCCCTCGGCGACCAGCGCCGGGACCTGCTTCTCCCAGGACCGCCCGGACAGCGGCCAGCCGTGGATGAGCACCACCGGCTGGCCGGAGCCGGCGTCCTCGTAGTAGATCTCGACAGGGTGCCCATTGTCCTCGCCAACAGTGAGGCGTGGCATGGCGGATCCTTCCTTCAGTCCCGGAGAAACGACGGCAGCACGCGCACGTCATGCTCCGGCACCCACCGGCCGTCCGCAAGCCGGTACGTCAACGCCGGGCCGACCGTCACCAGCGTGCGCAACGCGTCCACCAGCCGGTCCACGTGTTCCGCCGTGCTCCCCAGGCCGAGGCTCGCGCGCAGCGCCTGCTGCTCAGTCGATCCGCACTTCGCCAGGAGTCGTCGCGTGGCGATGTGCGCGCAGAAAGCCCCGTCGCGCACGCCGATTCCGTACTCCGCAGACAAAGCCGCCGCGATCAGGCCGGCGTCGTGGCCTTCGACGGTGAAGCTGACGACGCCGACGCGCGGCCCGTCGAACAGGCTCAGCTCGCTCAGGCCGGGCACGCTCCGCAGGCCCTCACGAAGCCTGCGCAGCAACGAGATCTCGTGCGCCTCGATGTCCGACCAGTTGGCGGACAACACTTCGCAGGCCGCGGCGAGCGCGTGCACACCGACGACGTTCGGCGACCCGGCCTCGTGCCGTTCCGGCACCGCGGACCAGGCGACGCCCAAGTGGTCGCCGTAGTTCACGACCTGCTTGGTGGCCCCGCCGCCGACCAGGTACGGGTCCGCCGCCTGCAGCCAGTCGGCACGACCGACCAAAGCACCGGCGCCGAACGGCGCGTAGAGCTTGTGCCCGGACAGCACGACGTAGTCCACGTCCCACGCCTTGATGTCCACGGCCCGGTGCGGCGCGAGTTGGGCGGCATCTAGCGCGACCCGGGCACCGTGCTTGCGGGCGACCGCGGCCAACTCGTCCACCGGCCACAGTTCACCGGTCACATTGGACGCTCCGGTCACCACCACCAGCCGCGGGCCGGCCGGCGCCGAAACCAAAGCGTTGTCCAGCGCGACAACCGCGTCGGCCGCGGACGCCGGGGTCTGGATCCGGCGGATCCACGGACCTTTCCACGGCAGCAAAGCGGCGTGGTGCTCGGTGTCGAACAGCACGACCGAGGTGCCCTTCGGCAGCGAACGAGCCAACAGGTTCAGGGAATCCGTGGTGTTGCGCGTGAACACGACCGCGTCCCGGGAGCGCGCGCCCACGAACTTCCGCAGGACGTCACGTGCCCGCTCGTACACCTTGGTGGAGACCTGGGAGGCGAACCCGGCGCCGCGGTGCACGCTGGCGTACCAGGGCAGGAGTTCGTCCACGGCGTCCTGCACGCCGCGCAGACAGGGCGCGCTCGCGGCGTGATCGAGGTTGGCGTACTCGATGTGCCCGCCGGTGGCGAGGGGAACCCTCAGTGCGGCGCCGACAACAGCGGGGACCTGCACCGACTGGCGGGGGGTGGGGAGTGCGAGTGTCACTTCTTTCCTCCGGGCCCGGGGACCCGCATGGAGGGTCCGCGCTTGCCCTGCCACGGGTGTGGCGGGCCTGGTCCTCACCCGGGGCACCCCACCGCGGTAGGAGGGTTGCCGGCCAGCGAGCCGGGGCTTGACGCTGGCACTCATGACCTTCGGTTCGAATGTAGCGGATCGCCGCGCCGGTGAAAAGCCGTCCAGATGTCAGTCGCCGCGTTCGCCCCGCCACCGGGCGTACCGACCGGCCCGGTCGACGGCCCGGATCCGGCGCTCGGTCGCGACCCGCGCTTCCTGCGTGGCGACAACGAGAATGTGGTCGTGCTCCTGCAGCCGGGTGGACGGCTGCGGCGTGAACGCCGCGCCGTCGCGAGTGACAAGGCTCACGGTCGCGCCTGGTGGGAGGCGTAGCTCGGTCAGGTAGACGCCGTGCAACTTCGACCCCTCGGGGATCTTGACCTGGATCAGATCGGCGCCGAGTTCGTCCAGCGGTGCCGCGTCGACCTGCATCTCCTCGGATGTCGCCCCCTGGTTCAGCCCCAGCATCCTGGCCAGCAGTTTCAACGTGCCGCCCTGCACCAAGGTCAGCACGATGACGAGCACGAACACCGCGTCCACCAGCGGTTTCGCCCCGGGGAGACCGGCGCTGACCGGGATCATCGCCAGCACGATCGGCACGGCCCCGCGTAAGCCCGCCCAGGACAGGAACACCTGTTCACGCCATGGCACCCGGAACGGCAGCGCCGCGAGCACCACCGACAGCGGCCGGGCGAGCAGCAGCAGCACCGCGCCCGCGACCAGGCCGGGGACCACGGCGTCGAGCAGGCGCTCCGGCGACGCGAACAGCCCGAGCAGCACAAACAGCCCGATCTGCGACAGCCATCCCAGGCCCTCGGCGAACGACAGGGTGTCCGACCGGTGCGGCAACCGTGAATTGCCCAGCACGAGCCCGGCGACGTAGGTGGCCAGCAGCCCGGAGGCGTGCGCGAACTGGCCGCCGGCGAACGCGGCGACGCAGACCGCGACGGTCGCGAGCGGGTACAGGCCGGTCGCCGGCAGGGCGACGTGCCGCAGCCCGAGCGCCCCGAGCCAGCCCAGCAGCAGCCCGATCGCGGCGCCGGCGGCGAGTTCGTATCCGATCAGCAGCGGCATCGTCCAGTCGACCGAGGTCGCCGTCGACAGCAGGACCACCGCGATGTACGACGGCGCGTCGTTGAGGCCCGACTCCAGCTCCAGCGACCCGACCAAGCGCTTGCTCAAACCCAGCCCGCGCAACACGCTGAACACCGCGGCCGCGTCGGTGGACGCCAGCACCGAGCCCCACAGCGCGGCCAGCTTCCAGTCCAGGCCAAGAACGAAGTGCAGGCAGGTCGCGGTCACCCCGATGCTCACCGCGACCGCCACAGTGGACAGTGCGACGCCGATCCCGAGCGACGGCCGGACGTCGGTCCACCGCGTGGTCAGGCCGCCCTCGGTGAGGATGAGCACCAGCGCGGCCAGGCCCAGCGCCTGGGTGAGCTGGGCGTCGTCGAACGTGATGCCGAACCCGGCCTCGCCGAGCACCACACCGATGCCCAGGTACAGCAGCAGCGACGGCAGGCCGAGCCGGACCGCCACCCGGACCGCCAGCACGGCCACGAGCACAACGACGGCCCCGATACCCAGGGCAAGGGTCAGCCCGTTCACCCGGGCATTGTCTCATCTGTCCTAAATGCTCAGGGCGAGCAGCACGGTGAGCCGTTCGGCCGCATCGGCCGGTGCCGGCGCGAGTTCGACGATCTTGTCCCGCCCTCGCGAACCAGCCACAACGGACACATCACGCGCCCGCACCCCGAACGCCTTGGCCAGCGCGGCCCGAACGGCCGCATTGGCCTTCCCTTCGACGGCGGGCGCGGCCACGGCGACGATCAGCGCGTTCTCCCCCCAAGTCCCCCCTACCGACTCCCGCCTGACCCCGGGCTTGACCCGAACCGCGAACCGAAACCCCACCGCGCCACGATATCCCCAGCGGGGCCGACACCCCGCTGGGGCGGTCGTCAGCTGGCGGCGACGGTGATGATCGCGCGGATCTGGGCGACTATGTCCGTTCTGTTCCGCTCGAACACCGGGTCGGTCACCTGGGTCGTGTTGGTGGGGTCGAACTGCAGGACCGGCGTGTGCACGTGGCCCGCTGGCAGGGACGGCCGGACCGCGTCCCGCAGAAGCGTTGCGCGGTAGGCGATCTCGTTGGACAGGAAGCTGCCGCCGGTGCCGGCGCGGGCGACCGAGCCCGGTGTCGGGCCGTTCGGGGAGACGACCGGGACCGTTTCACCGGCCCGGATCTCGGTCACCGCGGTGTTGTCGAACACCGGGAACGGGCCGGTCTTGGCGGCCACGATCTTGGCGAACGGCAAGGTGGTCGGCACGAACTCCGGCTGTGGGGTGACGGTGGGCACGCCGGCCGGGATCGGGATGGTGGTGGCCCGGGTGACATTGTCGTTGTCCGGTCCGGTGTGCCAGCGGCCGTTGTAGTGCTCGACGTCGATCCGGCCGACGCGGCCCTGGCTGACCGTGGTCAGCATGTCGATCTCCCGCATGTGCGGCAGGAACGTGTGCTCGACCATCCCGGCCTCGAACGGCTCCCACAGCACGGGGAACATCGCGGTCTGCACCCGGACCAGGCCGGCCGGGGTCGACAGGGTCACGCCGTCCAGCGCGAGCGCGGTGGCGCCGGACGGGTTGCTGCGCCGGATGTCGCCGTCCAACTGGAACGGGTCGAAGCCGCTCACCAGCACGCGTTTGACGTGTCGGCCACCGGGGAAGTCGATCGAGTTCTGGCCGCGGGACCCCCGCTCCATGCTGTCGATCAGTTCGATCCGGCCGGCCGGTGACAGCGTGAACCGCGGTGTCCACTGCCGCAACGCGCGCGTCAACTGTAGCCGCGCCCAGTACAGCGGGCGGTCGTCACCGCGGGACAGGTCGCCGCCCGCCGGGCCGCGGCCCTGGACCCGGTCGACCGCGGCCCGCCATAGCGCCGGCCCTTCGACCTGGACCAGCAACCGCGCGAGCCGCAGCGACCGGGCGGCGCACAGCAGCGCCTCGAACCGCGGCGCGAACCGGTCAAAACCGCTGCGGCGCAACAACTCCTGCGGCACCGCCTGGTCAAGCCTGCGCTCGGACACGGTGAGCGACGCGGTCCGGTCGAAGCACGACGCGGTGTCCGCATGTGCCGCCGGCGCGACGACGACGAGAGAGCCCAGCGCGAGAGCGCCGGTCATTGCCCTACGTAAGAGATTCATCACAGTCAGCCATCAAAGCGGACCGGTGCCGGCGACAACAGGCGACGAAAGTACTAGAAACCCTTCAGGAACGCCCCGGCCACGTCGAGCGCGGCCGACGACGAGCCGCCGTCCTTCACAAGGACCGCGAACGCCACGTCACCGCGGATCCCGATGAACCAGCCGTGCGCCTCGGCGCCGTCGTTGGTGGTCTCGGCGGTGCCCGTCTTGCCCGCCAGGTCACTGAAACCCTTGAGCTTCTTCGACGCCGTGCCGCTGGCCACGACCTCGCGCATCATCGACTGGATCTGCGACAACACGGCCGCGGGCGGCGCCTTGTACCCGGCGGTGACCTGGGTCGGCGAGTCCTTCAGCAACTGCGGTGTCACGGCCTTCTTCGCGCCGACCGTGGCCGCCACCATCGCCATCCCGAGCGGGCTGGCCAGGACCGTGCCCTGGCCGATCGCGTTCTCCACCTGCCGGGTCGGGCTGTCGGAGTTCTCCACCTTGCCCAACTCGGTGGTGATGCCGGGGATGGTGAAGTCCGCGTTCAGGCCGAACTGGCTGGCCGACTTGTTCAGCGCGTCCGGCGGCAGTTGGCTGGCCATCTGGGCGAACGTGGTGTTGCAGGAGTGCGCGAACGCGGTCCGCAGCGAGACCGTGCCGAGGTCGAAGTTGTTGGCGTTGTGGATCGTGCGACTCGAGAACGTGCCTTGTCCCGGGCACTGTACCTGCGAGTCCTGATTCAGGCTCTGCTGCTGGATGCCCGCGGCCACGGTGGTGACCTTGAACGTCGAACCGGGCTGGTACAAGCCGTTCAACGCGGTCAGCGCGGAACCCGCCGCGTCGTTCTGGGCCACCGCGAGGATGCCGCCGGTCGACGGTTTGATCGCCACGAGCATGGTGGCGTTCGACTGCGTGCTGACCGCGTTCTGCGCGGCGATGGACATCCGTGGGTTCAACGTGGTCTTGATCGGCCCGACGGGAGTCGCCTGCTTGTTGACGGTGCCGTGCACGGGCGACCCGATCTCCTTGCCGGCACCGTCGACGACCGAGACGTGCCGGGTGTCCGTCTCGCCCGGTTTGCTCGCCCCGCGCACGATCGATGACAGGATCAGCGGAGACGTCTTCGGATCCACCGGTTTCGCGGTCGCCCCGGTCCAGTTCGCCAGCGCCGAGCCGTCCTCACCGACGACCGCGGCCTGGCCCTCCGGCCCGGTGACCCCACCGAGCAACGCCAGGTTCTGACCGGGCTGCAACTGCGGATACAGGATCGACGGCGCCCACTTGACCAGCCACTTGCCGGCCGTCAAGGTCAGGTTCAGCGCGCTGTCGTACTGCCAGGTGTCGGTCTGGGAGATGGTCCATACCACCTTCACCGGCACCTGGAGAGCGGTCCTGCCGCCTGACTCGTCCACGCTTGTCTTGCGGGAGAACACGACCTTCGCCGAAGCGATGTTCTTGCCGAACGCGCCGACGTCGTTCTGCGCGGTGGGCGGGTTGTCCGTCATCGGCCCCGCCTGGCCGCCGTCGCCCGCGCCGACCAGCTTGAGGAAGTTGTCCACGGTTGTCCCGACCGGCGGCCCGCTGTTGATGGTCGGCACTTCGGACGACCCGGCAGTCGATTTGGACGACGGCCAGAGCACCACCACACCTGTCACGATGACGGCCACCGCCAGCACGCCGCCGATGATCAGAATCAGACGTCTTCGTGCGTCAGTCATGAAACCACCCCCGGTTCCGGTCCATCGCCCCTTGCGGGGCAGCATGCCAGAAATCCGGGGGTGGTCGAGAAGAGTGAGCTAGTTCTTGCTGACAGTGACGTGAATCGTTACATTCTCGCCAACCGTCCCCGCGAAGCCGTGGGAAACCTGCCCGTAGCTCACCGAAGTCGCAAGCGTCTCCGAAGCGATGAACTGCTCGTGGGTCCGTGCGGCCCGCTCGACATCGCCGGATACGTCCAGTGTCAAGGAGATCCGGTCGGCGACATCCAGGTTCGCGTCCCGCCGCGCCTGCTGCACGACCCGGACCAGGTCACGCACCAGGCCCTCGTCGGCCAGTTCGGGTGTCACATCGGTGTCGAGCAGGACCAACCCCGAACCGCCCGGCAACGGCGCCGCGACACCGTGGTCACCGGTGACCAGCCGACGCTCGTACTCGCCTTCGCGCAGCTCGATCCCAGCGGCCACAACGGCTCCCGAGTCGGCCGTGGTCCACTCGCCCGCCTTCACCGCCCTGATCACCACCTGGACGTCCTTGCCCAGCCGGGGACCGGCCGCGCGCGCGTTCACGACCAGCTCGAAACGGCCGTGTGCCGCCACATCCCGCGTCAGCTCGACCTGCTTGACGTTCACCTCGTCCGCCAGCAACTCGCTGAACGGCGCCAGCAGCTCGGCGTCCTCAGCCGCGATCACCAAGCGCGCCAACGGAAGTCGCACGCGCAGCTTGTTGGTCTTACGCAACGACAACGCGGCCGAAGCCACTTGGCGCACCCGGTCCATGCCGGCGACCAGGTCCGCGTCCGCGGGCAGCAGGTCGTCCGCCGGCCAGTCCGCCATGTGCACCGACCGGCTGCCGGTCAGCCCACGCCACACCGCTTCCGTGGTCAGCGGAAGCAGCGGCGCGGCCACCCGGCTGACGACCTCCAGCACGGTGTGCAGAGTGTCGACGGCGTCCTTGTCGCCCGCCCAGAACCGGTCCCGCGACCGGCGCACGTACCAGTTGGTCAACACCTCCAGGTACTCCCGAACCGCCGCGCACGCCCCGGAAACGTCATACGTGTCAAGGCCTTCCCGCACGTCGACGACCAGGTCGTGGGTCTTGGCCAGCACGTAGCGGTCCAGCACGTGCGTCGAGTCCGTCCGCCATGTTCCCTCGACGCCTTCGGCGTTCGCGTACAGCGCGAGGAAGTAGTACGAGTTCCACAGTGGAAGGACGGCCTGCCGGACGGCGTCCCGGATGCCCCGCTCGGTGACGATGAGGTTGCCACCGCGCAGGATCGGCGACGCCATCAGGAACCAGCGCATCGCGTCCGACCCGTCGCGTTCGAACACCTCGTTGACGTCCGGGTAGTTCTTCAACGACTTGGACATCTTCTGGCCGTCGTCGCCGAGCACGATCCCGTGCGCCATGCAGTTGCGGAACGCCGGCCGGTCGAACAACGCGGTCGCCAGCACGTGCATCAGGTAGAACCAGCCGCGGGTCTGCCCGTTGTACTCGACGATGAAGTCGCCCGGGTAGTGGTGCTCGAACCATTCGGCGTTCTCGAACGGGTAATGCACCTGGGCGAACGGCATCGAGCCGGAGTCGAACCAGCAGTCCAGCACCTCGGGCACGCGCCGCATGGTCGACTTGCCGGTCGGGTCGTCCGGGTTGGGCCGGACCAGCTCGTCGATCATCGGCCGGTGCAGGTCCGTCGGCCGGACGCCGAAGTCCCGCTCCAGTTCGTCCAGCGAGCCGTACACGTCCGTGCGCGGGTAGTTCGGGTCGTCCGACTGCCACACCGGGATCGGCGAACCCCAGTAGCGGTTGCGGGAGATGCCCCAGTCGATCGCGTTGGCCAGCCACTTGCCGAACTGGCCGTCCTTGATGTGCTCGGGCACCCAGTTGATCTGCTGGTTCAGCTCGACCATCCGGTCACGGAACTGGGTCACCGCCACGAACCACGACGACACCGCCCGCTGGATCAGTGGGTTGTCGCACCGCCAGCAGTGCGGGTACGGGTGGTCGTAGGTCTCGTGCCGCAGCAGCAGACCCGATTCCTTGAGGTCACGGATGATCGCGCGGTTGCCTTCGTACAGCACGTGCATGCCGGCGTACGGCGCGACCTCGTCGCTGAACTCGCCGTGCGAGTTCACCGGGCCGACCACCTGGATGCCGGCCGCGTCCGTCACGACCTTGTCCGCTTCGCCGTACGCGGGCGCGATGTGCACGATGCCCGTGCCGTCCTCGGTGGTGACGTAGTCCGCCGCCAGGACCTGGTGCGCGTTGGGCTGCTGGCCGTAGAAGAAGTCGAACGGCGGCCGGTAGCGGCGCCCGACCAGGTCACTTCCCTTGTACCGCGCCACAACCCGCTCGGCGGCGTCCTCGCCCAACTCGCGGGCGTACGCGGACAGCCGGGCTTCGGCGAGCAGGTAGCGCTCGCCGTCGTGCTCGACGGTGACGTAGTCGACGTCCGGGTGCACGGCCGCGGCGAGGTTGCTGGGCAGCGTCCACGGCGTGGTCGTCCAGATCAGCGCCTTCTCGCCGGTGTCCATCCGCAACGCGACGGTGACGGCCGGGTCCTGCCGGTCCCGGTACACCTCGTCCATCTTGGTCTCGGTGTTGGACAGCGGCGTCTCACACCGCCAGCAGTACCACATCACCTTGAAGCCCTGGTAGATCAAGCCCTTGTCCCACAAGGACTTGAACGCCCAGATGACGCTTTCCATGTAGTCGGTGTCGAGCGTCTTGTAGTCGTTGTCGAAGTCCACCCAGCGGGCCTGGCGGGTGACGTAGTCGCGCCACTCGGACGTGAACCGCAGCACGGACTTGCGGCACGCCTCGTTGAACGCGGCGACGCCGAACTCCTCGATGTCGGCCTTGGTCTTGAAGCCCAGTTCCTTCTCGGCGGTCACCTCGGCGGGCATGCCGTGGGTGTCCCAGCCGAACCTGCGTTCGACATGTTTGCCGCGCATCGTCATGTAGCGCGGGACGACGTCCTTGACGTAACCGGTCAGCAGGTGGCCGTAGTGCGGCAGGCCGTTGGCGAACGGTGGGCCGTCGTAGAAGACGAACTCGTTGGCGCCGTTCGCACCGGCCGGCCTGGCGTCGATGGACGCCTGGAACGTCCGGTCGATCTCCCAGTACTGCAGGACCTCGGCTTCGAGCTTCGGGAAGGACGGCTGGGCGGGCACGGTCGCCTCGCCGCCGTGCGTCGCCTTGGGGTACGGCATCGCCTCGGTACCTCTCGCGGTCGGTCGGTCCACCATGGGGACGACACGGCCAGGGTTTCCTGGCGTACCGCGGTACCACCCCGATTGCGCCCGTAGAGCAAGGCGCCTCTCGTTGACGGCTGTGACGGGCCTACCCGTCCGGTTCTACTGAGGCGGCGACAGCGCCTGTTCTTCCGGAGGCTCCCCGGTGATGGCCGGATCGGTGCCTGTACTTCAGAAGGATACGAGCCTCGGCAAACCGGTTAGGACCGAGCCCGGTGCGACGCGGCCAGCGTCGCGTCCGGCGCACAGTGCGCACACGGTGTGAACTGCAGGTCACGGGCTTCGGAGATGGCCAACGGCAGCGTCTGCCGGTCACCCAGCCACGCGCAGGTGGCCAAGTGGTACCGGGGATGCTCGTCGATGACCACGACCTCGTCGGTCAGCTCGCCGACCACCAGCCGGTCGGTCGCGTCGGTGTTCTCCTCCGGCGGCTCGACGTTCGGGTCGAGCGTGACCGGCGCGGAGGTGACTGGCCCGGAGGTGATCGGCGCAGAGGTAACCGGCGCGGAGGTGATGGGCTCAGCGGCCGACGGGCCGTTGAAGACCGCGTCCAACTCCTCGTCGCTCACGGTCCGCAGGTCGAGCCGGGAGATCTGCGGTCCGAGCGACTGCCGGGGCGGCAGCTCGGACGTGAACTCCGCGGCCGACTCCGGCGGCGCGGTGACGGCGGCAGCCGAGGGCGCCTTGTCGGTCGCAAGAGCCGCTTGCGACCGACGCCGCCTGGTTCGCACCCAGTCCGTCACCAGCAGGCCGGCAGCGACCACGCTGATCAGGACCGAGAGCCAGGCCCACAGGGTGTTGGCCGTGGTCAACGCCGCGATCAGCAGACCGAGCGCCGCGACCACGAGCAACAGCACCAGAACGAGCATGCGTCAGCTCTCGTGGATCAGCCGGCTTCAGCCGCGCGCGGCCCGAACGAGTAACCCTGCTGGTTGCCGGCCGACCGGCTGCCCTCCGACGGTGGTGCCGCCGGTGCCCGGTCCTCCAACTCCCGCAGCGAGGACTGCAGCAGGGTCTTCAGGCGCGTGCGGTACTCGCGCTCAAAGGTCCGCAGCGTGTCCAGCTTCTTCTCCAGGGTGAGCCGTTCCGCCTGGGCGGAGCCGATCAGCTCGGTGTGCTTGCGCTGCGCGTCGCGCTCCAGGGTGGTGGCCTTGTCACGGGCCTGCCGTTCCAGCGTGTCCGCCCGGGTCCGCGCGTCGTTCAACATGGTCTCGGCCCGGGTACGGGACTCGTTGATCATGGTGTCAGACTTGGCGCGTGCCTCGGAGAGCAGCTGCTCCGTCTTGGTCCGCGCCTCGGCCAGCATGCCGTCGGACTCGGCTTTCGCCTCCCCGGTCAGCCGGTCGGCCATCTCCTGGGCGAGCCCGAGCACCTTGGCGGCCTGCACGTGGTGGTCGCCGCCACTGGCACCCGGGTTGGTCTGCTCCAACGCGCTGGGTGGCGGGACCGGCGTCAGCCGCCGGGACGGCGGTGGGTCCTCCACGACACGGGTCGGCGGGCCGGAGGAGAGGTTCGCCCTGGCGTCGTCCAGGTCGGCCCGGGACGCCTCGAGCTGCGCGTCCAGCTGCTCCACCTGCGCGCGCAGGTCGTTGTTCTCTTCGATCAGCCGGGCCAGCTCGCCCTCGACCAGGTCGAGGAACGCGTCCACCTCGTCCTCGTTGTAGCCCCGCTTCCCGATAGGAGGCTTGCTGAACGCGACGTTATGCACGTCAGCGGGGGTCAACGACATCAGATCACCTCACGCACTCACGGCCTGCGGGCACCCGGGTTCCCCGTCACCCGGGATACACCAGTCGCATCCCGATGAACACGACCAGCAGCAGCACCATAATCGATAAGTCCAGTCCTACGCCCCCGATCCGAACCATCGGGATGATCCGACGGAACAAGCGGACCGGAGGGTCCGTCACTGTGTAGATGGTCTCCAGCGCAACCGCAACCCCACCCGCCGGATGCCACTCCCGGGCGAACGCCCGCACGAGTTCCACGATGACCCTCGCGGTGAGCAGCAGCCAGAACGCGAACAGCACGTACCAAGCGGCTAGAAGCACTGGTTCCACGCTACAACCCTGCCATGGGTCAGCCCCGGCTGGCGAACCCGCCCTCCGCGAGGCGGCGTCGGTCCTCGGCGCTGACCGCGACATTCGGCGGTGAGATCAAGAACACTTTGTTGGTCACCTTGTCCATGTCGCCACGCAGGGCGAACGCGAGCCCGGCGGCGAAGTCGACCAGACGGCGGGCGTCCGCGTCCTCCATCTCGGTCAGGTTCATGATCACCGGGGTGCCCTCGCGGTAGTGCTCGCCGATGGTTCTGGCCTCGAGGTAGCTGGTCGGATGCAGCGTGACGATCCGCCCGAGCGGAGACGCGACCGGCGCGTTCTCCGGCACCGGACGCAGCCGCCCGACCGGCTCGCGGTGTGGCTCCACCGCCAGCGCGCCGCGGGTCTGCGGCGCCTCGCCGGCCCAGGCCGGCCGGCCTCTGCCGCCGCGGTCGGTCTGCTGGTAGTCCTCGTCTTCGGCGACCTCGTCACGGTAGCCGGACCGACGGCGCCGAGCGCCCCGCTCTGGATACGGAGAGTAGTCGTCGTCGGCGTACTCGGAGCGGTAGCCGTCGGCGGAGCGGTAGGACCGGTAGCGGTCGTCCTCGACCTCGTAGTCCTCTTCCTCCGCCGGGACCATCCCGAAGTAGGCCTTCAGCTTCTGCAGCGCGCTCATGCGTGTGCCTCTCCTCCGCGACTCCCCGAGGACCCCGCCGTCAGCCGGCTGGGAGCCCCGCCCTCTGCCCGATCCAGTGATACCCAAAACCGCGGGGGACCGGGCCGTGAATCGCACTCAGGGTGAGGTTAACGGCCGCTCCCCTAGCAGAGCGGTTCCGACACGCACGCAGGTGGACCCGTATGCGATGGCGGTCTCTAGATCAGCACTCATTCCAGCCGACATCTCGGTTGCTTCGGGATACTCGTTACGGGTCCGGCCGGCCACCTTCGACAGCAGGTCGAAGGCCCTTTCCGGACTCCACGCCAACGGCGCGACGGCCATCACACCACGAAGTCGGAGTTCACTCGACCGGATTACCCCGTCGACCAGGGCCGGGACGTCGCCGATCGGGCACCCGCCGCGCGCCGGGTCGCCGTCCAGGCTCACCTGGACCAGGACGTCCAACGGCGAAGTTCGGTCACCGACCGTCAGCGCGGCCGCCACGCCGTGCGTCAGCGCCTCGGCCAGCCGCAGCGAGTCCACGGTCTGCACGACGTCGGCCCACCGCACCACCGACTTGATCTTGTTGCGTTGCAGCTGGCCCACCATGTGCCACCGCACACCGACGCCTGGCAGCAGTTCGGCGACGGACAGGGACTTCGGCCCGGCTTCCTGATCACGGTTCTCGGCCAGGTCGGTCAGCCCGAGCCGGGCCAACTCGGCCGCGTCCGACGCCGGGAACCGCTTGGTCACCGGCAGCAACATCACGTCCTTGGCGGGCCGGTTGACCTGCGCACAAGCCCGTTCGATACGATCTTGGACGGACCGTGCCGCGGCCGTGAGCCGCACCCGCCGATCGGTCGTCTCAGTCATGCCCGCTCGACCCAGGTGAGAGCGGCCAATCGCCCAGTGGTCCCTTCCCTGCGGTGACTGAACAGTGTCCTGTCCTCGACCGTGCACCGCGGGTCGATCCCGATCTTGGCCACACCGACCGCGGCGAGTTGTTCCCACAACCCGGCCCGCAGGTCCAAACCGGACGTTCCGGATCTGGTCCGGCACGCGCTGCCCGGCAGGTGCTTCTCCACGTCGGCCTGCATCGCCGGCGGAACCTCGTAGCACTGGCCGCACACGGCCGGCCCGAGCAGCGCCTCGATCCTGTCGATCCGCGCGCCCGCGTCCTTCATCGCCCGCAGCGCGGCGGGCAGCACACCGACTCGGGCACCGACCCGGCCCGCGTGGACCGCGCCGACCACCCCGGCTTCCGGGTCCGCCAACAGCACAGGCACACAGTCCGCCACCAGTACGGCGACGGCAAGCCCAGGCTGCGCGGTCACCAAGGCATCGGTGGCCTCAGCCGGCCCGTCGAGCGGACTGTCGACCACCATGGCGGTCCGGCCGTGCACCTGTTCCATCCACGCCACATGGTCCTCGGCCAGCTTCAGGTCCTGAGCCAGCCGCCGCCGGTTGGCCGCGACACTCCCCGGCTCGTCACCGACATGCGTACCGAGATTGAACGAGTCATACGGCGTGGTCGAGACCCCACCGGCCCGAGTCGTGACCACCCGCCGAATCCGCACTGTCACAAGAACAGGCTAGCGACGCATGAACGGCGGGACGTCCACCTCGTCGTCCGGGTCGTCCGGCACCGGGGTGATCGAACCGGGCATCTGGCCGGGGCGGCCCGATCCCGGACGGTCGAAGCTGCGTGGACCGGGCAGGGTCGGGTTGGTCCGATCCCCCCGCGGCGGCTGCTGGTACTGCGTGGGGTTCGGCTGCGGCTGCGGGGCCGGCGGGCGGTACTCGTGGACCGGCTGCGGCGGTGGCGGCTGTACGGCCGGCGGCTGCTTTTCCGGCGCCGCCGGCTGGGCGACCTGGCCGGCCTGCGCGGTGGCGGTCGCGGTGGACGGCCGGGCCTGGACCATGACCGGGTCGAGCTTCTTGTGCGTCGGCGCGCCGGCGTCGAAGCCGGCCGCGATCACGGTGACCCGGACCTCGTCGCCGAGCGAGTCGTCGATGACCGTACCGAAGATGATGTTGGCTTCCGGGTGCGCGGACTCCTGGACCAGCGACGCGGCCTCGTTGATCTCGAACAGGCCGAGGTCCGAGCCGCCCGCGATGGCCAGCAGCACGCCGTGCGCGCCGTCCATGGACGCTTCCAGCAGCGGCGAGTTGATCGCCTTCTGCGCCGCCTGGATCGCCCGGCCCTCACCGCGCGACGAACCGATGCCCATCAACGCGCTGCCCGCGCCGGACATGACGCTCTTGACGTCGGCGAAGTCCAGGTTGATCAGACCGGGCGTGGTGATCAGGTCGGTGATGCCCTGGACACCGGACAGCAGCACCTCGTCGGCGGACCGGAACGCGTCCATCAGGCTGACGCCGACGTCGCCGAGCTGCAGCAGCCGGTCGTTCGGGATCACGATGAGCGTGTCGCACTCGTTGCGCAGCTCGGTGATGCCCTCCTCGGCCTGCCGCGCGCGGCGCTTGCCCTCGAAGGAGAACGGCCGGGTGACCACACCTATGGTCAACGCGCCGAGCTTCCGCGCGACCGACGCCACGACGGGCGCGCCACCGGTTCCCGTGCCGCCACCCTCGCCGGCGGTCACGAACACCATGTCGGCGCCCTTGATGACTTCCTCGATCTCCTCGCGGTGGTCCTCGGCGGCCTTGTGGCCCACTTCCGGATTGGCGCCGGCGCCCAGACCGCGGGTCAGCTCCCGGCCGATGTCGAGCTTCACGTCCGCGTCGGACATCAACAGCGCTTGCGCGTCGGTGTTCACCGCGATGAACTCGACACCCTTGAGGCCGACCTCGATCATTCGGTTGACAGCGTTGACCCCGCCGCCGCCGATACCGACGACCTTGATCACCGCCAGGTAGTTGTGCGGGGGCGTCATCGGTTCCGCCTTCCTCCAGTCGTGGGTTCACATGGACTTACGCCGTGAAGTTGGTGTACGCCGTCCGGCGGCCACGCAAACCCTCAACCTCAACCAGAGATCTAGAGTCATGTCAACCCCGTACGTCCTCAGGCCAGGACGGTAGGCAGGGAACTCGCCCGGGTCCAGCAGCCACGCCGTATGTGACCGGACTGACCCGTCGTGATCACTCACCCGTAGTACCGCCTGGAATGACAGAAGGATATCGGGCCACCCACGCTCAGTGGGTGTCAACTGACCGTGGGCAGATCCGGTGCCGACACGTCGTACGTCTTGCCAGGCCGGGTGAGCAGCGCGGCGAGCACCGCCGCCTTGCGTTCGGTGTCCGCGCTGTTGCCCCATTTCACGATCCGCCCGTCGGTCAGCGCCAACTGGACGCTGCCGGCGGACTGCGCGCCCAGGCCGGTCACCAGACCGCGCAGCTGCTGGGGAACCCGGGCGAGCACGTCCACGACCGCCTTGGTGGCCGGGTCGTCCCGGCTCGGCGCGGCCAGGGTGAGGGTGGGCAGGCCGGCCGGCGCCTGGCCGACGACCGCGAAGTCCACCCCGGTCGAGTCGATCATGTGGGCGCCGTCCGGCCTGGGTACGAAGCCGACCGCGGCCCGTTCGTCCACGGCGATCAGAACCGTGCTGGGCCAGGAGCGTTCCACCGTGACGTGCCACACCCTGGGCAGGCGGGACACCCGCTCGGCGATCTCGTCGGTGTCCAACCGGATCAGCGGCTTGCCCAGCTCGACCGCCGCGGCGGCGCGGACCTCGTCCGGGGTGAGACCTTTGACACCGGCCACCTCGACTGTCCGCACCCCGAGCACGCTCGTGAACAACACCAGGTACAGCACCGCGAGAACGCTGAGGAAGCCCAGCAGGACCATCCACCGGCGCATCAAGGCGCGTCGACGCGTCGGCCGCAGCCGTTCGCGGCGTTCCCTGCGCGCCCGTGCCGCCGCGACCGCTGAGTTCGCGGCGCGGCGGTCGGGACGCACAGGACTCGTCATGTCTTGTCCAGGGCGGCAATCAGCTCAGAGCCGAGGGAGGTGACGTCCCCCGCGCCCATCGTCAGCACCAGGTCGCCGTCCCCCACCAAGCCCGCGACCAGGTCCGGGACCTTGTCGAACGCCGGCTCGTAGTGCACGTGCTCACTGGCCAGCGGCACGGCGTCGGCGATCAGCGCGCCGCTCACCCCCGGCTCGGGCGCTTCCCGAGCACCGAACACGTCCAGCACCACGACCTCGTCGGCCAACGCGAGCGCCTCGCCGAACTCCGTGGCGAACGTCCGTGTCCGCGAGTACAGGTGCGGCTGGAACACCACGAGCACACGGCCGCCTTGCGCTGCCGGCCGCACCGCCCGAAGCTGTGCCGCGACTTCGGTGGGGTGATGGGCGTAGTCGTCGTACACGCGTACGCCCCGCGCGCGGCCCTTGAACTCGAACCGCCGGCGCACACCGCCGAACGCGGCAATGCCCTCCAACAGTCCTTCCAGCGGCGCGCCCAACTCAAGGCCGGCCAGCAACGCGGCCAGCCCGTTGGCCGCCATGTGCTCGCCGGGCACCGCGATGCCGACCTCGATCTCCTTGCCGTCCAACGAGATCACCGCACGCCCGGCGCTGTCCACCGGGTCGTACGACAGCAGCTTCACCGCGTCGTCGCCGTCCGCTGTCCGGCCGTAGCGCCGAACTCGGACGCCTTGGGCCTCGGCGTGGTCGGCGAGTGTGGCCGCGCCGGGGTCGTCGGCACAGGCCACCAGCACCCCGTCCGGCGTGATCCGGTCCACAAAGGACTCGAACACGGCGGCGTACGCCTCGGGAGTCCCGTGGTGGTCAAGGTGATCCGCTTCGACGTTGGTGACGACCGCGACCGACGGCTCGAACACCAGGAACGAGCCGTCACTCTCGTCCGCCTCGGCGACGAAGATGCCGCCGGTGCCCTGGTGGGCGTTGGCGCCGGACTCGTTGAGGTCGCCGCCGATCGCGAACGACGGGTCCAGCCGGCAGTGTTGCAACGCCACCGTCAGCATCGACGTGGTTGACGTCTTGCCGTGCGTACCGGCGATGCACGCGACCCGATGCCCGGCCATCAGGCCCGCCAACGCCTCCGAGCGGTGCAGCACGGTGATGCCGCGCCGGCGTGCCTCCACCAGTTCCGGGTTGCTCTCCTTGATCGCGGTGGACACCACGACCGCCGTGGGCCCGTCGGCGAGCAGGTCGAGATTGGCCGCGGCCTGGCCGACGGCGATCTTCGCGCCCTGCGCCCGCAGCGACAGGAAGGCCCGCGACTCCTTGGCGTCCGAACCGGACACCTGAAGGCCGCGCGCCAGCAGGATGCGGGCGATCCCGCTCATCCCAGCGCCACCGACGCCGACGAGGTGGGCCCTAGCAAGCGCTGCAGGAGTCTCGGGCGTGTTCGTACTCGTCACTTGCCGACCACGTCCAGCACCATCCTGGCGAGCACGTCCGCTGCGGCGCGGTGCCCGGTGCCCTGCGCGGCCGCGCTCATCGCTTGCAGCCGCTGCGGGCTGCCGAGCATCGGCATCACCACGTCCCTGACTTTCTCCGGCGACAGCTCCTCGTCCGTGACCATCAACGCGCCGCCCGCGTTCACCACAGGCTGGCCGTTGAGCGCCTGTTCGCCATTGCCGTGCGGCAACGGCACGAACACCGCGGGCAACCCGACCGCGGACACTTCCGCCACGGTCATCGCGCCGGAACGGCAAAGCACCGCGTCGGCCGCCGCGTACGCGAGGTCCATCCGCTCCAGGTACGGCACAGGAACGTACGGCGGCGCGCCCGGGATCTGCTGTACGGCAACGGTGTTCTTCGGGCCGTGCGCGTGCAGCACGCCGATGCCCGCCATCGCGAACTCGCTCGCCAGTGGCGCGACCGCGTTGTTGATGGACCGCGCTCCCTGGGAACCGCCGAACACCAACAGGGTCGGCGCGGTCGGGTGCAACCCGAAGAAGCGCCGCGCCTCCTCGCGCAGCGCGGCCCGGTTCAGCTCGGTGATGGACGCCCGCAGTGGGATGCCGATCACCTCGGCGGAAGACAGGCCCGAGTCCGGCACGGCCGCGGCGACCTTCACGGCGAACCGCGCGCCCACCTTGTTGGCCAACCCGGCACGCGCGTTGGCCTCATGCACCACGATCGGAATACGACCACGCGCGGCCAGGTACGCCGGCAACGCCACGTACCCGCCGAACCCGACGACCACGTCCGCGCCCACGCGGCTGAGCACCGCACGGGTCTGTTTGATCGCGCCGCGCACGTTCAACGGCAGCTTCAGCAGGTCGAGAGTGGGCTTACGGGGCATCGGCACCGGCGGGATCATCTCCAGCGGGTAGCCCCGCGCCGGCACCAGCTTGCCCTCCAGGCCACGTTCCGTGCCGAGGGCGACCACACGGGCGTCTGGCCGGGCACGCATCACCGCGTCGGCCAACGCGAGCGCCGGCTCGATGTGCCCCGCGGTCCCCCCGCCGGCCACCACGACACATGGTCCCTGGTTAATGACGTCCTCCTTCGTCCGCACGGGGTTGACCGGCCCGGCCCTGTGCGGAACGGCGGCGGTGCTCGACAGGCACCCCGCGCCGAGTCCTGCGTCGTTCCTGCGGCTGTCGCCCCTCCGTGCCGGTCCGCTGCCGCTGGCTCGTGCCGTCCCGTCGGCCGGCCGCGCGGGGCGGCGTGGACGGGCGCACCGGCTTTCGCTTCGCGGGCGGGTTGTACACGTCGGGTGCGGGCAACCGCATGAGGCGGCCGAACCGACCTGGTCCCTGGGAGCGTAGTGCGGCGACGGACTCGGGTTCATGGCGAGCACAGTTTGCGAGGATCCCGAACACGAACATGGTGACCACGACCGACGACCCACCGGCCGAGATCATCGGCAGCGTGATGCCGGTCACCGGCAGCAGGCCCACCACGTAGAGAATGTTGATCGCGGCCTGCCCGACCAGCCAGACCGTGAGGGTGGCGGCCACCATCCGGATCCACGGGTCGATGTTCCGGGCGGCGATCCGCAGTCCCACGACGGCGAGCATCACGAACAGCCCGAGCACCAGCAGGCAGCCGAGGAAGCCGAGCTCCTCGCCGATCAGCGCGAAGATGAAGTCGTTGTGCACGTTCGGCAGGTACAGCCACTTGGACTGGCCCTGCCCCAACCCACGGCCCAGCAGGCCGCCGTTGGCCAGCGCGTACAGCGCCTGGGTCAGCTGCAGGCCGGAGCCCAGCGGGTCGGCGTCCGGCTGCAGGAACGACAGCACCCGGTCCAGCCGGTAACTGGACCCGATGGCCAGCACGACCACCCCGGCGATGCCTCCGAGCGCGATCGCGCCGAACAGCCGCATCGGCGCGCCGGCGAACCACAGCAGCGAGAACAGCACGACGATCAGCGTGACCGTGCCGCCGAGGTCCGGCTGCATCATCACCAGCGCGAACATCAGCAACGCCACCGGCACGACCGGGACGAGCAGATGCCGGTACTGGTGCAGCACGGCCTTCTTCTGGACCAGCACGTGCGCGCCCCACAGCACCAGGGCGAGCTTGGCCACCTCGATCGGCTGGAACGACAGCGGCCCGATCACGAACCAGCTGCGCGCGCCGTTGAGCTTCGCGCCGGCGACGAGCACGAACGCCAGCAGGCCCGTGCAGATGACCACGGCGGCCGCGCTGAACTGCCGCATGATCCGCAGCGGCAGCCGCAGGCCGACCCAGAACACCACCATGCCGATGATCACGAACAGCAGCTGCTTCTTGAACACGCCGTAGACCGAGTGGGTGTTCTTGTCCTGCAACGACACCACGGACGACGCCGAGAGCACCATCACCAGGCCCAGCACGGTGAGCAGGCCGAACACCGCCAGCACCAGGTGGAACGAGGCGAGCGGCCGGCCAAGCCACGCGGTCAACACGGTCCACAGGCTGGCGCGCTTGCGACGTTCCGTGCGCTGGCGCTTGCGTTCCTCGGCCGTGCTGAGGGTGGCCGTCACCTCACTGCCTCCGCCCCTGGTCAGCCCGCCATAACGTCCTGGACCGCCGCGGTGAACGCCTCGCCTCGGTGCACATAGCTGGTGAACATGTCGAACGACTTGGCGGCCGGCGCCAGCAGCACGACATCACCAGGGCGCGCCAGCCCGCGGGCCGCGCGCACCGCTACGGTCATGGGGTCATCGTCTCCCGAACCGACCCGGGACACGGGGACATCGGGCGCGTGTCGCCGCAGCGCTTCGGCGAAAACGTCCTGATCAACGCCCAGCAGCACGACCGCGCGCAGCCGCCCGGCCACGGCGGCGACAAGATCGTCGACCTCGGCGCCGTGCAGCTCCCCGCCCGCGATCCAGACGATGTGTTCGTACGCGGTCAACGACCCCTGGGCGGCGTGACTGTTGGTGGCCTTGGAGTCGTTGACGAAGTTGACCCCGTCGGCCGCGCCGATCAGCTCGACCCGGTGCGGCTGCGGCCGGAACGCGGTGAGCCCGGCCCGGACGGCATCGCTGTGTACGCCGTATACACGGGCGAGGGCGGCCGCTGCGAGGGCGTTGCTGACGTTGTGCGACCCGGGCGGCCGAACCTCGTCGACCGGGCACAGCCGTACCCCGTCCGCCTCGACCAGCCAGCCGTCGTGGACTCCCCAGTGGTTGCGGCCGGGTTCGGCGACGGTGAAGCCCAGGCCGCCGTCGGCCAGTCGGACCGACCAGGGGTCGTCGGCGTTGAAGACCCTGGTCCTGGCCCCGGTGTAGATCTTGGCCTTCGCCTCGGTGTAGGCGGCCATCGAGCCGTGCCAGTCGATGTGGTCCTCGGCGAGGTTCAGCACCACGGCCGCGTCCGCGTGCAGCGAGTTCTGCCAGTACAGCTGGTAGCTGGACAGCTCGACGGCGAGCACCTGGTGGCCGGCGAGGACCGCGTCGATCACCGGGAGGCCGACGTTTCCGCAGGCCACGGCGTTGAGGCCGGCGGCGAGCAGGATCGATTCGAGCATGCCGACGGTCGTGGTCTTGCCGTCGGTGCCGGTCACCGCGAGCCACACCGGCGGCTGGTCCAGGGTCTGCGCGATCCGCCAGGCCAGTTCGACTTCGCCGATCACCTCGACGCCGGTGGTGAGCAGCGGACTGGTGGGTTTCCAGCCGGGGCTGGTGACGATCAGGTCCGTTCCCGGCGGCGGCTCCGACAGCCCGGGGACCGCGATGGCGCCGAAGTCCGCGAGCGCTTCGGGCCGCCCGTCGGTGACCGTCACCCGGGCGCCCAACGTGCGCAGCGCGTCAACGGTCGAGCGGCCGGTCACGCCCGCGCCGGCGACCAGCACGTTCAGCCCCGCGAACTCAGCCAACGGCGGCCAGCCAGTCGCTGTAGAACAGGCCGAGGCCGAACATCGCGCAGACCCCACCGAGCAGCCAGAACCGGATGATGACCGTGGTCTCGGCCCAGCCGGCCAGTTCGAAGTGGTGGTGGAACGGGGCCATCCGGAAGATCCGCCGGCCGGTCGTCCGGAACATGGCGATCTGCAGGATCACCGACAGCATCTCCACCGTGAAGATGCCGCTGATCACGATCATCAGCAGCTCGGTGCGGGTCATCATGGACAGGCCGGCGACCAGTCCGCCCAGGGCCAGTGAGCCGGTGTCGCCCATGAAGATCTTGGCTGGCGCGGCGTTCCACCACAGGAAGCCGATGCAGGCGCCCATCGCCGCCGCGGCCACCACCGCGAGGTCCAGCGGGTCCCGCACGTAGTAGCAGCCGGCGTTCAGGTGAATCGTGCAGTCGTTGCGGAACTGCCAGAACGTGATGACCACGTACGTGCCGAACACCATCGCGGCCGAACCGCCGGCGAGGCCGTCCAGGCCGTCGGTGAAGTTCACCGCGTTCGACCAGGCGCCGATGATGCCGTAGCAGAACACGATGAACCCGATGGTGCCGAACGAGACGAACGAGATGTCCCGCACGAACGACAGGTTCGGGGTGGCCGGGGTGAGCGCGTGCTCGTCGGCGAACTGGAGCGCGAGGACCGCGAAGCTGATCCCGACCACGAGCTGGCCGACCAGTTTCGCGGTCTTGTTCAGGCCGAGGTTGCGCTGCTTGCGGATCTTGATGAAGTCGTCGAGGAAGCCGACCATGCCCAGCCCCGAGGTGAGCATCATGACCAGCCAGCCGGACGCGCTGGGCGACTCCGAGCGGCCCATCAGCATGTTCACGCCGTGCGAGCCGAGATAGCCGGCCCACATCGCGGTGATGATCGCCACGCCGCCCATGGTCGGCGTGCCGCGCTTGGACTTGTGGCCCTGCGGCCCTTCCTCGCGGATCTCCTGGCCGAAGCCCTGCCGGGAGAACGCCCGGATCAGGTACGGCGTGAACAGGATGGAGATCAGCAGCGAGATGGCGCCGGCCAGACCGATGCCGATCACTTGGCGTCCTCCAGCAGGGCCTCGGCCACCCGCCACAACGCCTCCGACTTGGAGGCCTTCACCAGCACCACGTCCCCGGGCCGCAGGCCGGCCCGCAGGTGGTCGATGGCTCTGTCCACGTCCGGCACGTGCGCGGACTCCTCTCCCCAGGATCCTTCGAGGTGGGCGCCTTGGTGCAAGGCCCGTGCCTGGTCGCCCACGACCACGAGCCGGTTGATGTCCAGCCGTACCGCGAGCCGCCCGATCTCGTCGTGTGCCCGCGTGTGCTCGTCGCCCAGCTCCCCCATCATCCCGAGCACGGCCCAGGTACGCCGCCCGCCACGCCCCATCTCGGCGAGACTTTTCAGCGCGGCCCGAACGGATTCGGGGTTGGCGTTGTAGGAGTCGTTGACGACTGTCACGCCGTCCGGCCTGGTGGTGACTTCCATGCGGCGCGCGGAAACCCGCTGTGCACCGGAGAGCCGCGCGGCCACTTCGGCAGGTGTGGCACCAAGTTCCAGCGCGACGGCCGCGGCGGACAGCGCGTTGCCGACGTGGTGCGCGCCGTGCAGCCCCAGCGTCACGTCCACGTCGCCCTGGGGGGTGACCAGCCGGAACGACGCCTTGGCCTCGCTGTCCACCGTGATGTTCTCGGCTCGTACGGACGCGTCCGGCGCCTCGCCGACGAAGACCACACGGGCTTTCGTGCGGGACGACATCGCGCGCACGAGCGGGTCGTCGGCGTTGAGGATGGCCACGCCGTCCTCGGGCAGGGCTTCGACGAGTTCGCCCTTGGTCCTGGCGATGTCCTCGCGGGAGCCGAACTCGCCGATGTGCGCGGTGCCCACGTTGATCACGACGCCGATCTTCGGCGGGGCGACCTCGCACAACGCCGCGATGTGCCCGGGGCCGCGCGCGGACAGCTCCAGCACGAGGTGCCTGGTCCGTTCGTCGGCCCGCAGGACGGTGTAGGGGTGGCCGAGTTCGCTGTTGAACGACCCCGGCGGCGCGACGGTGTCGCCCATCGGCGTCAGCACCTGGGCGATCAGGTCTTTCGTGGAGGTCTTGCCGGACGAGCCGGTGACTCCGACGACCGTCAGGTTCGGCAGCCGGTCGACGACGTACCGTGCCAGTGCGGCTAAGCCTGCGAGGACCGCCGCGCCTGAGCCATCCTTGTCGCCGGTCAGCGCGACCGAACGGGAGTGCGCGTCGGACACGGGCGGCACGATCACAGCGGGGGCGTCGACTTCCCTGGCGGCGAGCACCACCCGCGCGTTGGCCTTGGCCGCGAAGGAGTGGCCGTCGACCTTCTCCCCGGGCAGGGCGACGAACACGCCGTCCGGGGTCACGGCGCGGGAGTCGAACTCGACCGGGCCGGTGACCAGTTCGGTGCCATCCGCCCGGTGCAGGCGGCCGCCGACCGCCTCGGCGATCGCCCTGGTCGTCAGCGGGATCACAGGCTCACCTCGCGGATCGCGGCCTCCAGTTCGTCCCGGTCGGAGAACGGGTACACGACCCCGCCGACCTCCTGGCCGGTCTCGTGGCCCTTGCCGGCGACCACCACGGCGTCGCCCGGCCTGGCCTCGGCGACCGCGGCGGCGATGGCCTCGCGGCGGTTGGCGATGTCCAGGATCTCGCCGCGGCCCGCCACGGCCATCGCACCTTCGATCATGGCCGCGCGGATCTTGCCCGGGTCCTCGCCGCGTGGGTTGTCGTCGGTGACGATCAGCAGGTCGCTGCGGCTGGCGGCCTCCCGGCCCATCAGCGGCCGCTTGGCCGCGTCCCGGTCGCCGCCGCAGCCGAGCACGACAATGAGCCGGCCGGTGGTCTTGGCGCGGATGGCGTCGAGCGCGACCGCGACCGCGGCGGGCTTGTGCGAGTAGTCGACGACGGCGGTGAACCGCTGGCCCACCGCCACCCGCTCCATCCGGCCGGGCACCCGCACCTCGGCCAGGCCGCGCCGGATGGCCTCCGCCTCGACCCCGGCGGCGGTCAGGCACGCGGCGGCGAGCAGGGCGTTGGCCACGTTGAACGTGCCCGGTATCGGCAGCCGCGCGTCGAACACCGTGTCCGGGCCGTGCACGGTGAAGGTCTGCTCACCGTCCACAGTGGACTTCACGTCCTTCGCGGTCCAGTCGGCGGCCTTGTCGACCGCGACCGTGATCGTGTTCGGCCGGACCAGCCGCGGCCCCCACTCCCCGTCGACGCACACCACCTCACGGGTGGACCGGCCGTCGAACAGCAGCGACTTGGCCTGGAAGTAGTCCGTCATGTCCGGGTGGAAGTCCAGGTGGTCCTGGGACAGGTTGGTGAACGCGCCGACCGCGAACCTGGTCCCGTTCACCCGGCCCAGCGCCAGCGCGTGGCTGGACACCTCCATCGGCACGTGCGTGACCCCGCGCTCCACCATCACCGCGAACAAAGCCTGCAGGTCAGGAGCCTCGGGCGTGGTGAACGCGCTCGCCAGCCGCTGCCCGGCGATCCGCGTCTCGACCGTGCCCACCAGGCCGGTGGTGTGCCCGGCGGCGCGCAACCCGGCGTCGATCATGTAAGTGGTCGTGGTCTTCCCGGACGTGCCGGTCACCCCCACGACGGACAACCGCAGGGACGGCTCGCCATAGATCCAGGCGGCCACCGACCCCAGCGCCCCCCGAGGGTCCCCGTGCGTCAGCACCGGCACCTGGAGGTCTCTCGCCAGCCCGGCACCCTGTTCGTCGGTGAGGACGGCCACGGCACCAGCGGCGACGGCATCGCGCGCGAACTCCGCCCCGTGCACCCGGGCTCCGGGCAACGCGGCGAACAAGTCACCCGGCCGCACGTGCTGGGCACGCAGCGTGGCACCGGTGACCAGCACGTCCAGGTCCGACTGGCTGGCGTGGGCGTCCGCGCGAGCCACCAGCGTGGCGAGCGGGACGGCTTCGGTTCGGACAGGGCGAGGAGGCGCGTTCACGGCCTTGCCCTCGAGCTTCGCGGGCACGCGCGGAAGGCTACCTGCGCCCATTCGGCCGCTACCCGCCGGTGCGCGGACAAGTCGATCTCACCCCCGTGCTACGCCCCCCACACGGCCACGACATCGTCAGCCGTCCAGCCAACTGATGTCCAGGTAGACGCTGTCTAGTCGGCGCGTTTCAGGAAGTCCGGCGGGGACTCACGCCACTCCGGGACGTCCAACGAGTTCAGCGCGTCAATGATCTTCTTCTCCTCGTAGTAGAAGTGCGACTCCAGCAAAGCCGCCACCCCGTCCACCACATCGGGAATGGGCGCGTCCGCCAACGCGCGCAGCAGTTCCGCGATCTGCTCGTGGTCGCGGGTCAACTCCGCCAGCACCGGCCGCAACTGCGGGTAGTGCCGGGCCAGGGTGACGAACGCGCCTGTGTCCTCGCCGGTGTGGTGACGGGTCACGGCCGCGCAGAAGGTCAGGCAGTGGGCGCGTAGGTCGCGTGCGCCGATGCCGGAGCGGACGCGGGAGAGTTCGGTGCGCAGCCAGTTGTGGACTTCGGTGAGCTGGGTGCCGAAAGCCGCGAGTCGGCCCGGTGAATCCAAGATATGCCCTGTGCGTACCGCGCCTCCATGTCCACGGTGGTCTGCTGCCGGGTACACGCGACGCTGCCCGCCAGTCTAGTTGAGCACCAGGGGGACCACTGGGGACTGGTCCTTGGACAGCGGCAGGTTGAACCGCTGGGCCAGGTAGGACGCGATGTCGTGGAACAGGGGGGCGGCCGAGCGGGCCCACTGGTTTCCGCCGTCGGTGTAGGCGGTGCGGTCGAGCATGATGCCGACCACGAACCGGGGGTTGTCGGCGGGCAGGATGCCGGCGAACGTGATCCAGTACAGGGTTTGGCTGTAGCCGCCACCGCCGGGTTCCGGTTGCTGCGCGGTACCGGTCTTCCCGGAGATCTGGTAGCCGGCCAGCGCGGCGGCCGGGCCGGTTCCGTTCTGGCCGCCGGGGGCCTTCTGGACGACCGCGCGCAGCATGTCCCGCACGGTCTGGGCGGTCTGGTCGCTGACCACCCGGACGCCTTCCGGCCGCGGTTCCTCGTGCCGGGTGCCGTCCGCGTCGATCGTGGCCTTGATGATCCGCGGCGACACGCGCAGTCCGTTGTTCGCGATCGTCTGGTACATCCCGGTCATCTGCAGGATCGTCATGGACAGGCCCTGGCCGATCGGCAGGTTGCCGAACGTCGACCCGGACCACTGCTTGCGGTCCGGGACCACACCCGCGCTCTCCCCGGGCAGGCCAAGGCCGGTCTTCTGGCCGAGGCCGAACTTCTTCAGCATCTCCGCGTACCGGTCCGGGCCGACCTCCTCGGCCAGGTCGAGGGTGCCGACGTTGGACGACTTGGCGAACACACCGGTCGTGGTCATCCGCAGCGGGCCGTGCGGCCACGCGTCCCGGATGGTGCGGTCGGCCACCTTGTGGGTGCCCTGCACGGTGATCGGGTCGTCCGGCTTGGCGATGCCGAACTCGATCACCGACGACGCGGTGACCACCTTGTTCACCGACCCGGGCTCGTACGGGGTGGTCACGGCCGGGTTGGCGGTCAGCTGCGTGTTGCCCAGCCCGTTCGGGCCCTTGGAGTCGGTCGGGTCGAAGTTCTTGTCGTTGGCCAGCGCGTACACCTCGCCGGTGTGCGCGTCCATGACCACCACCGAGCCGCCCTTCGCGGCCGACTTGGCCACGTAGTCGGTCAGCTTGCGCTGCACGTCGTACTGGACGTCCGCGTCGATGGTCAGCTCGACGTTCGCGCCGTCCTTGGCCGGCCGGACATCGCGGACCGTGCCCGGGATGATCACGCCGTCGGCGCCTTCCTGGGTGTCCACGGTCTGGCTGCCCGGCTCACCGGCGAGCACGCTGTCCTTGTCGTTCTCCAGGCCGAACAGGCCGTGGATGTTGTGCTTCTTGACGTCCTGGTCCTCGCTGCGCCAGTTCGCGAAGCCGATGATGTTGGACGCCAGGTCGCCGCCCGGGTACTCGCGCACCGCCCGGTTCTCGGCGATGACCTCCGGGAACGCCTTGGTGATCTGGCGTTCCTGCGCCGGTGTGACGTTGTCGACGAGGTAGCTGAACCCGTCCGACCGCATCTTGTCGAGCAGTGCCCGTTCGTCGACCGCGTCGCCGAGTACCGCCTTGATCTTCGCCGCGACGGCCTGGATCCGCGTGTCGTAGTCGAGCTTGGCCTTCTCGTAGCCCTGTTTCGCGACTTTCGGCGACCACGCCAGCGTCTTGGTGTCCACACTGAACGCGAGCTTCACCCCGTTGCGGTCGACGATGTCGCCACGCTGAGCCGGCACGGGGTCGTTGCGCACGCGCTGCTTGTTCGCCTTGGCCGACAACGCGGCCGCCTCAAAACCCTGTACCTGCACCAGTTTCAGACCGGCCGCGACCAACGCGGCGACCAACGCGAACCGCACGCCGATGATCCGCAGCCGGTGGTTGCCGCCCAGGCGCGCGCGCTTGGGCGGCCGGCGGCGCTGCGGCTCCGGCCGGCGGATCGGCTCCCGGATCGGCTTGCGCACCGGATGCCGCCCCGCTTTCGGCGGCACGGTCTTGCGTGGCGGCGCTTTCCGGCGCGGCGGGTCCCACTGGTCCGACATCAGCCGTTCCCCTGCGGGATCGCCGGCTGCTCCGGGGTGGGCTGGTCGGACGGGGGCGGCGGGGCCGGCGGGCCGGCCACCGGCTTCGGGTCGCCGACCACGGTGACCGTGCCGTCCGGGTTGACCACCAGCCGGGCCGGGTCGCCGGCCGGCACCATGCCGAGCTTGGCGGCCTCGTCGGCCAGCGTCGACGCCGACCCCAGCCCGGCCACGTCCCGTTCCAGCGTCTCGGCGCGTTCGGACAGCTCGGCGGCGGCCTTCTTGGCCTGGTCCAGCCGGTACGAGTCAGCGATGGCCTGAGTGGACAGCCACAGCGTGGTGATCACGCCGACCACGAGCAGACCCATGACCAGCATGACGAACGACGCGCGCGAAGCCGTGCCGCGCTCGGCCTTCTGCCCCTTCTGCCGGGGCGCGGACCGTACAGGCTCACCGAGCGCACGGCCTTCACGCTGCGCACGGCGTGCGTACGCGCGCTCTGCCGCAGCAGTACGCGGACGCCGCGGCGCGCGCGGCGATGCCTCGGTGGTCGACTCCTCAGTTCCGGGCTGCACGGTGTCCTGGCCCGCCTTGGCCTCGGCCGCCGCAGCGGCCGCGGCGAGTTTGCGGCGGGACTGCGAGGAGCGGCCGCGCGAGGACGACCCACCCACCCGTGACGGTGCGGTCATGACGCCTCCCTGATTCGTTCGGCCGCGCGCAGCCGCACCGATGCGGCCCGCGGGTTGTGGTCGTTCTCGGTCTCGTCGGCCTGCTCGGCACCGCGGGTGAGCAGGCGCAGCTGCGGTCCGTGGCCGGGCAGTTCCACCGGCAGACCCTCCGGGGTGGTGGACTTCGCCAGCGCCGCCAACACCTGCTTGACCAGCCGGTCCTCGAGCGACTGGTAGGACTCCACGACGATCCGGCCGCCCACCTTCAGCGCGGCCAGCGCCGCCGGCAAGGCCCGGCGCAGCACGTCCAGCTCGCCGTTGACCTCGATCCGCAACGCCTGGAAGGTCCGCTTGGCCGGATGCCCGCCGGTCCGCCTGCTCGCCGCCGGGACCGCGTCGTACAGCAGCTCGACCAGCCGGCCGCTGGTCCGGAACAGCTCGCGCCCTCGTTCGGCGACCACGGCCTTGGCGATCCGGCCGGCGAACCGTTCCTCGCCGTAGTCCCGCAGGATCCGCGCCAGGTCGGCGGCGTCGTACGTGTTCAGCACGTCCGCCGCGGTGATCCCGGCGGTCTGGTCCATCCGCATGTCCAAGGGGGCGTCCTTGGCGTAGGCGAAGCCGCGGTCGGCCTCGTCCAACTGCATCGACGACACCCCGAGGTCGAACAGCACACCATCCACAGTGGACATACCGAGGTCGCTCAGCGCGCGCGGCATCTCGTCGTACACCGCGTGCACCAGGTGGACACGGTCCGCGTACGGCGCCAGCCGCTCCCGTGACATCGCCAACGCGGACGGGTCGCGGTCGAGCCCGACCAGGGTGAGCCGTGGGTGCGCGGCCAGCAACGCGTCGGCGTGGCCACCCAGACCGAGAGTCGCGTCCACGAGCACGGCGGGCTTGTCGGACAACACCGGGGCGAACAGCGCCAGCACGCGCTCCAGCAGCACAGGAACGTGCCGCGGGTGTTCGCGTGCCATCGTGTGTCGCCCCTCCCAGTACTGCCGGGCCTTAGGCTGTGTCCCGAAAGACAGTGTTTTCGAAAAACAGTGTCTCGAAGACAACAGATGCCGTCAGGTCCCAGCCCGGGATCACGAACCTGGCGCCGGGGAAGGTGCGTCAGGGCCGATACCGGGCCGAGGCCTCACGGCATCCGGACCTAGAAGAATCCGGGCAGTACCTCCTCCCGCGCCTGCGAGTAGCTGTCCTCGTGCTCGTCCAGATATGCCTGCCAGGCCTGGGCGTCCCAGATCTCCAGCCGGGTGATCGCGCCGATCACCACGCACTCCTTGGTCAGCCCGGCGTAGCGCCGCAGCTCAGGCGCGATCGCGATCCGTCCCTGCCCGTCTGGCCGCTGTTCGTCGGTGCCGGCGAACAGGTACCGCTGGTAGGCACGAACCGCCTCGTTCGTCAGTGGGGCGGCGGCGACCTTGCGGGCCATCTCCTCGAACTCGGCGCGGGGGAAGACGTAGAGGCAGTGATCCTGACCCTTCGTAACCATCAGGCCCCCCGCGAGGGCGTCGCGGAACTTGGCCGGCAGCGTCAGCCTCCCCTTGTCGTCCAGTTTGGGGGTGTGGGTACCGAGGAACACCGGCTGCCACCTCCCCACCGATCCTGGCGGACCGGCCATGAGGCACCCGTCTGCCCCACTTGCGGCCACAGTACCCCACTTTTCACCACAGTCAACGCGGAACCAGTCCTGTTCGCCCGGTCGACTGACGCGTTTCCGCAGGTAACCGCGATGCGGCCCAGGTGGGGGGCAGTGGGGCGGCCAACCTCGCACGGGGGACCCCATCCGTTGTTCAGAAGCCGTTCAGAAGTCCACAGTGGGCAGCCCGGGCCGGTGGTGGGGCGATGGTGGGTGGATGTGGGGAACGGGGTGGGGCACCCGACTGGAGTAGCGTCAGGTGGACGGTGACCCTCGGTAACCATGTCACGGAACGTCGCCGCGGCCGGTCCAGGTGAACCCAATCGGCCCTCACCCGCGTAAGCCCTGGTGTGTGGACAGGACGTCCCATCGGGCGGAAATCACCGGGTCGCGGGCAACCGCCGGGCCGGACACACGTCAGCTCAGTCGTGCGGGCAACCCCCACCGGGCGGCCGGTGTATATGGTCCAGGTTGAAGTGTCATGCGCATGTCGGGCGCGGTGCCGGATACTGAAGAGGCAATCCGGAGCACTTCGCCCCGGTTTGACACATCTCGTGTCAGGCTGTGCCGCCGCCGCTGTCCACGGGCGCGGGCAGACTGGGTACGGGCATCGCATCGGTGGGATCTGGGTGGTTGCCACCGAGGAGTTTCAGGAGGTCGAGTGACGTCTTCTACCCCGCCTGCCGCGCTGCCCAGCCCCTACCCGCACGGGGGCAACGGCGCGGGGCCCGATCCCCACCAGGGACGCAACGGGCAGCCCCCGCAACCCGAGCCGCGAACCGGCCGGGCGTTGGACGAGGTGCACGACACCGCACAGCGCATCGCCGCGAACGTCGAGCGCGTGCTGGTGGGCAAGCCGGACGTGGTGCGGATCGCGTTGGTCACCCTGCTCGCCGAGGGCCACCTGCTGGTGGAGGACGTGCCCGGGGTCGGCAAGACGTCGCTGGCGAAAGCACTGGCCCGGTCCATCGACTGCACGGTCAGCCGCCTGCAGTTCACCCCGGACCTGCTGCCGAGCGACGTGACGGGCGTCTCGGTGTTCAACCGGCAGACCACCGGGTTCGAGTTCCGGCCCGGCCCGGTGTTCGCGAACATCGTGGTCGGCGACGAGATCAACCGGGCGTCCCCGAAGACCCAGTCCGCGCTGCTGGAGTGCATGGAGGAACACCAGGTCACGGTGGACGGCAAGACCTACCGCCTGGAGTCGCCGTTCATGGTGATCGCCACCCAGAACCCGATCGAGATGGAGGGCACGTACGCCCTGCCCGAGGCCCAGCGCGACCGGTTCACCGCGCGGGTGTCGATCGGCTACCCGGACCCGGCCGCCGAACTGGCCATGGTGGACGAGCACGCCGGCGCCGACCCGATGTCGACCTTGCAGCCCGTCTCGGACGCCGAACATGTGCGCGCCCTCGTGCAGGCAGTGCGTAGCGTGCATATGGCGCCGGAGATCCGTCGGTACGCGGTGGAACTGGTGTCCGCGACGCGACGGCTGCCGGAGATCCGCCTGGGCGCGTCCCCACGTTCGACGCTGCACCTCGTGCGCGCCGCGCGGGCACAGGCCGCGCTGTCCGGCCGTGACTTCGTCGTCCCCGACGACATCCATTCCGTGGCCATCCCGGTGCTGGCGCATCGGCTCGTGCTCACGGCCGAGGCGCAGGCCGCTCGCCGCTCGCCCGCGGACATGATCCGCGGGCTGCTCCAGCGGGTGCCGGTGCCGCAGGGAGCCGATCCGGCGGCCCAATGGGTCTCCGACGTTCGCGGAGGTAGGTAGCCAACCGTGTCTGGGCCGCTCGCGGGTATGACGACCCGTGGCCGTTGTCTGCTGGCCGCGGGACTCGCCGCGGCCCTGTGCTCGGCCGTCCTGAACGAACGGGACCTGCTGCGGGTGTCCGTGTTCGTGATCGCGATGCCTGTCCTGGTGAACGTGCTCACCGCGCGGTCCAGGGTCGGGCTGCACACCCAACGGCACATCACGCCGATGCGGACGCCTGTCGGCGGCCGGGCCGAGGTCTCGTTGAACGTGTGGAGCACCGGTCGCCTGCCGACCGGCGGCCTGCTGCTGCAGGACGGCGTGCCGTACACGCTCGGCGGCCGGCCGCGGTTCCTGGTGGAGCACCTGCCCAGGAACAACGCCATCCAGTTGCGGTACACCGTGGAGCCCACCATGCGGGGCGTGCATCACCTGGGGCCGTTGCGGGCGAAGGTGACGGACCCGTTCGGCCTGGCCGAGTTCGACCGTGAGCTGGCCGGGGTGAACCGGCTGGTCGTGGTGCCGCGGGTGGCCCAACTGCTCGGCCTGCCCGGCGGGTCCGGGCTGGGCGCGGGCGACGACGGCTCGGTGCGCCTGCACTCCGGCCAAGGCGAGGACGACGCGGTCGTCCGGCCCTACCGGCAAGGCGACGACCTGCGGAAAGTGCACTGGCGCTCGACCGCGCACCGGGACGAGATGATGGTCCGGGTGGAGGAGCGGCCGTGGCGCGGCGGCACCACCGTGCTGCTCGACCACCGTGAGTCGGCGCACAAGGGCGGCGGACCCACCGCCAGCCTGGAGTGGGCCGTGTCGATGGCCGCGAGCGTGTGCCTGCACCTGCACCGGCACGGCCACAACATCCGCCTGGTGACCGAGAACGGCAAGTCGATCACCCCCGAGGGCGGCGACGGCGTGCACAGCGACCATGTCGTGCTGGACGCGTTGGCCTCGTTGCAGGCCACCCACCAGCGGGACATCGCGATCGCCGGCGACCCCGGGCACGGCCAGGAACTGCTCGCCGTGCTCGGCGCGGTCGACCCGGAGTCGGTGGACCAGCTGATCCGCTACCGGCCCAGGTCCAGCCGGAGCCTGGCGATCCTGCTGGACACCCGGGCGTGGGCGGCGCACGGCGACGAGAACGTGACCGACCCGGAGAAGGCGCTGGCGCTGCTGACCGGCGCCGGCTGGAGCACCGTGGTCGCCACCCCGGACATGCCGATGACCCAAGTCTGGACGAACCTGTGCCGCGCGAGCGCGAACCGCGGCGCCATGCACGCCGGCGGGTGGTCCTGATGGCCACGACCGCCGCCCGTGCCCACGTCGACCAGTGGTCCAACACTGTCACGCCCGTCTTCGCGGCCATCACGACGTTGTGCGCGGCGACCGCGTTAGCCGGTGTGATCGACGGCAGTGTGTGGATCGGCCACGTCGCGGTCGCCATCATCGTGGTCGCCGGGTCCGGGATCGCGTTGCGCGCGTTGCGGTTCCCGATCCTGCTGATCGGTGTGGCCCAGCTGTTCGCGTTGATGTGCCTGGTGGTGGCGTTGTTCACCAGCGAGGGCGTGCTCGGCTTCCTGCCCAGTCCCAAGGCGATCGACCAGATCGGTGACGTGCTGCGCGGCGCGGTCACGGTGATCCAGACCGGGGTGCCGCCGGTCGAGCCGACCACCCCGATCCTGTGTCTGGTCGTGATCGCGATCGGCCTGGTCGCGGTCCTGGTGGACGCGCTGGCCGTGGCCGCCGGGACACCGGCCGCCAGCGGTCTGGTCCTGCTGTGCGTGTACGCGGTGCCCGCTTCGCTCGCCGACGACATGTTGCCGTGGTGGTCGTTCGTGCTGGGCGCGGGTTCGTACGCGCTGCTGTTGTACGTCGACGGCACCCACCGCCACCAGGTGTGGCGCGGTCGCAGCTCGCGGTCCGGTGGCGCCTCGGTCGGCACGCCGATCGCATTGGTGGGCGTGGCCATGGTGTTGGCGCTGTTCATCGGGGGAACGTTCACCCTCATCGGCACGGTCGGCCAGTTGCCCGGCAACGCCGGGTCCGGGTCAGGCGCGGGCGGGTTCTCGATCAAGCCGTTCACGAACCTGCGCGGCATGCTGAACCAGAAGGGCAACCAGGAGATGTTCCGGGTCCGCGGTCAGCCGGAGGACCGGCGGTACCTGCGGGCGACCACGTTGAAGCGGTTCGTCGCCAACCAGGGGTGGGACAGCGGCGTGGCCATGCCCAGCGGCAGTCCGCTGTCCGGTGAGCTGCCGCTCGAACCCGGCCGGTCCGGGGAGGGCCCGACCAGCCGGATCGAGATCGAGCCGGTCAGCTCGGAGGACAACTGGGCGCCGGTGTTCGGCTCGCCGCGCCGGGTCGAGGGCCTCACCGGGGACGTCCGGTTCGACGAGGCGAGCGGCTCGGTGTACTCCCGGCGCCAGCGCAAGTTCCCGACGTACGTCGAGTTCGCCGACATGTCCCAGCCGACCTACGACCAGCTGCGGGCGTCCCGGCCGGCCGGCGGCGACGTCCGGCCCGAGTACCTGGACCTGCCGGCGTTGGACCCGCAGATCGGCGCGCTGGCCCGCCGGCTGACCGCGAACGCGACCAACCAGTGGGACAAGGTCCGGGCGTTGAAGGCGTACTTCTCACCGGACAACGGATTCCAGTACCGGACCGAGACCGCAGCCAAGAGCGACGCGGACGCGTTGGTGGACTTCCTCTTCAAGGGCAAGATCGGCTACTGCGAGCAGTACGCGTCGGCCATGGCGGTGCTGGTGCGCGCGGCCGGCATCCCGGCCCGGGTGGCGATCGGCTACACCGCCGGTTTCCAGATGAGCGACTACCGCTCGATCACGACCCAGGACGCGCACGCGTGGGTCGAGGTGTACTTCCCGCAGTACGGCTGGGTCACCGTGGACCCGACACCGTTGGCGGACGGCCGAGCGTACACCCCGCCGTACATGAACCCGCAGACCAACGCGGCCCCGAACAAGCCGGACGGCAGCTCCTCGTCGGCCCAGAGCAGCGCGGCCGACAACGGCCCGAACTCCCAGGCCAAGCCCAAGGACGACGGCGGCGGTGGCGCGGCGGACACCGCGGCGGCCCAGGAAGCGAAGAGCTGGGTCGTGTCCGCGACGGGTGGCGCGCTGATCGGCGGGTTGCTGCTGGCTGGCCTGGCCATGACGGGCAGGCGCCGTCGGTGGTCCGGGGTCGGCGCGCTCGCGGTCGGCGCCGGCGTGCTGTGGCTGCTGACGCTCGTGTTCGCGTGCGCGTTGGTGAGTTGGTGGCTCGCGATCCTCGTGGCGCTCATCGGCCTGCTGGCGTTCCCCGCGTTCACGCGGATCTTCCGGAGACGACATCGCCTGCACACGGTCGCGGGCCGCTCGATGAACGCGGCCGAGGCAGCGTGGGCGGAACTGCTCGCGGAGTCGTGGGATCGCGGCGCGACCATCCCGGACACGGACACCGTGCGGATGACCGCGCGCCGGCTGGTCCGGGAGCACAGCCTGGACGACGAAGGACGGGAAGGGCTGCGCACGGTCGTCGGCGTGATCGAGCGAAGCTGGTACGGCGGCACCCAGGAGCCGGATCCCACGTTGCCGCAGGCGGTGGAGAACGTCCGGCAGAGCATGCGCCGCAACGCGCCGTTGGCGTTGCGCGCCAAGCTGATGCCGCGTTCGGTCCTCAGCCCACGGAAACGCCGGACCTCGTTGGAGGACGACTGAGGCTGAACGCCGTGCAGGTCATCGGGCCGCGATTCGGTGAGGAGCTGTGCTTGCGGACGGCCGAGGCCATCGAACGCGATGCGTGAGGCACATGCGCAGGGGCCGCCTGTCGCGTCAGGCGGCCCTTGGGGGTTTCTTGACTCTTAGTCCTGTTCGAAGCGCTTGCGGAAGCGCTCCTCCATCCGCTGGGAGAAGGAACTGCGGCGGGGCGGGTTCTTGCCGCTCGCCGCGTCCGTGGGGGCATCGTTGCCGCGTCGGATCGCGGTCAGCGTGATGAGTGCGCCGAAGAACATGACAAGGAAGCCGAGCAGGCTCACGGCGGGGAAGCCGCCGAACCAGAACTGTTGCACGACGACACCGAGCACCAACAGGGCGACACCAACCACGAACAGCACCGCACCCTGCACCCGCCGCCTTCGCGATGGACGTCGTAGTCGCGCGCGGCCCACGGTGGAAGCGAACTTGGGGTCTTCGGCATAGAGCGCGCGCTCGATCTGGTCGAGCAGTCGCTGCTCGTGCTCGGAGAGTGGCATCTTTCCTCCTCCGGCACAGCTCTCACGGGCGCCGGGCGGTTCGGCCGCCGTACCCGGCGGGCGCCCCATCCCTGGGACGTCACCACAAGGATACGAGCCCTGGGGCCCGCCGACTACCCGATCTGGCATCACAGCTGCATGGTCTTGCCAACGTGGCGCCACCACGACGAGTATGCGCGCCGAGCAGGATGACGCGATCGGCGGATCAAGAACGGCGTTCGCCACCGCTTCATGTGCCATGTCCTGCGCTTATGACACAGAGTGACCATATCTGACCGAGCGATGAGCCGCAGCGGACACAAGGGTGAAACCCTCGCGAACACCCGGGGTGAGCCCGAGCACTCGCGAGGGTGTCACTTGGTCGTCAGATCAGGGCAAGGAAGAAGGAACCATTGGGCGCGCCGAGCCCGGTGACGTTGTCGTAGCCGCGCGTGGTGTGGATGGTCAGTTCGGACGTGTCGAACACACGGGCGGTGGTGTTGAAGCCGCCGCTCGGGTCCAGCCCGTTCTTGTAGTCCACCCGCACGACGCCGCTGTCGACGTGCTTCACGTCGGTCACCGCGAAGGTGTGCGACGTGAACTTGTACAGCACCGGGTTGATGAAGCCGTGGTGGAACCCACGCAGCTGGTCGGCCACGGCGACCTCACCGGCGAGCAACGGCGACGACAGGCTCGTGCCGCCGATCCGGTACTGGTCGTAGTGCGCACCCTCGGGGAACGTCTGGGTGATGCCGATCAGCATGCCGGTGTTCGGGTCGCCGACCATGGAGATGTCCGGCACGACCCGGCCGCGGGCGTTCCCGGTCTGGTTCTGCCTGGCCAGCGCGTCCGGCACGACACCCCGCTGGTAGAACGGCTCGGCGAAGAGCCGGCTGGTGGAGCCTCCCGAGCCGTACAGGTATGTCGGGGCGCCCCACGTGCCGTCGGCGAGCACGCTGCGATCGGTCTCCCAACCGGTCTCCACGACCTTGCGGCCGTCCCTGCCGATGCCGAGGCTGGTGCCGCCGACCGCGGTCACCCACGGGCTGGACGCGGAGAAGTCGGGCGACGGCTGCGGCAGCCGGAACGACTCGTCGCCGTTGTCACCGGACGAGAAGTACACGCCGATGCCCTCGATCGCGGCGTGGATCGCGATCCGCTCGAAGATCCCGACCTCGTCGGCGGGGATGTCCTCGCCCGTGTTGCCGTACGAGTTGGACACGATGTCCGCCTCGTGCCGGGCGATGATCCTGTTCAGCGCCTTGTCCAGGGACAGGTCCTGGCAGTCCGCGCCACCGACGTAGAAGATGTTCGCGCCCGGGGCCATGGCGTGCACGGCCTCGACGTCCAGCGACTGCTCGCCGTACCACCCGGCCGCGTCACACACGTCCGGGTCTTCCTGGCCCGGGGTGGGCGGGTAGACGAACTGCCGGAACTGCGACGGCCGCAGCGGGTGCGCCGGGTCGTTGCGCTTGGCGTACTCGGCGGCGTCCGCGAACAGCGTCGGCGACGCGAACGCGTCCACGATGCCGACCGTCACGCCACGACCGTCGATGCCGTGGGTGGCAAGACCGTCCAGGCCGTACGCCGAACGCAGCTGGCCCGGCTTGTAGCCGCACGGCGCGTACGGCAGGTGCTGGCCGTTGAACACCGGGTCGGTGATGTCGGTCTTCTCCGCCCAGAACGAGCTGCACGGCGGGGCGTTGCGGAACCCGGCGGGCGGCGGCACGGCCGTGGGCGCCGCGAGCGACTGGCTCTGCGCGGCGTTGATCTCGTCCCGTCCGCCGACGTGCTTCGGGGTCATCAGGGACATCGCGTTGTCCACGCCAATCACGCCGGCGACGACCGACGACACCGAAGCCGGCACCGACAGGTCGGTGTCGGACGCCCGCAGGGTCTTGCCCTGGACCTTGTACTTGCCGAGGTGCACGCCGAACGCGCGCTGCGTCTGGTCGATCGTGCCGGTCGCCTCGACGTACGCGTTGTTGGCCGGCACCTCGCCGACGCTGAAGCCGCCGCCGGCCAGCCAGTCGCTGACCTGTTTGACCGCGCCCGACGTGGGCGCGTACCGGGCGAGCACCTGGGCAGGAGTCAGGTACTGCCGGTAGGACGGGCTGTCCGGGTCGGACACGGCCTGAGCGGTGGCCTCCGCGCCCTGCTGGTCCCGTGGGGCCAGGTACACCCGGAACGACAGGCGGTCGCCCGCCGGACTGTCGGCCACTTTGGACTGCGGCTGCGCCCACTGCGGATGTGACTGCGGTATCACCGATCTACCGGACGGCGCCGCGGTGGCGGGCACGGCCGCCGCGCTCATCGCCACCAAGGCGACGGAGAGCGCAAGAGTCTTACGCACGACTGGATTCCCCTTCCTGAAGCCCTCGCAAGGAATCACTTGCGGTGGCGAAGATATGCCAGTCGGTACGCACTGGGAAGGTCGGACGTCACATCGTCCAATTTGTTACTCAGGTATTCCAAAGAACGAGTAAAGCGTTTCCAGATCACAGATTACGAAGTCCACTCAGGACTCGTTCCATCATCGCCAGGTCGGGCTCATAGCCCGCTGAGGTGTCGGTCCTGTGCACGATGACCATACCCGCCGAGGCCATGTCGCCCAGCACGATCCGGGCGACTCCCAACGGCATCGACAGCAACGCGGCCACCTCGGCCACCGACCGGGTCATCTGGCACAGGTCCGTCACCGCCCGGTGGTCGACCGTCATCCGCGACCCGAGCCGCTGCAGGGTCGCCCGGTTGGTCGAGATCAACGCCTCCATCGGCAGGTCGTACGCGGTTTCGGTACGGCCGCCGGTCCAGGCGTACGGACGGACGATCGAGCGCGAGCGATCCACTTCGACCCATTCGGGTGCTGGCGGCTCCGCGGGCTCGGCCGGCTCCGGAACCACCGACACCGGCGGATGATCGGGAAGAGCGGACCCGAACCTGGCACCGGTCCGGCCGATCCCTGGTCTCGCCGTGGCCACGGCGGGCTCACCCCACTCCTCCTCTGCGCGTCCCGGATTAGAGGACACGTGGCCGAAGCGCGCTCCCGTACGCCCGACCGCAGTCTTGTCGCGCCGGTCAGAATCCGCCACGTCCACATCTCCCGCGCCGGTTCCATCTGGACCATCTGTAGAGGAGGCCAAAACGTTAACCAGCCGCGGCCCGGCATGGGTAACACCGGCGTTTCAGCACTGTTTTATCCCAGTTTCGAAGAAACAGAAACTGGGCCGATGGAGTGATTAATACGATGGTGTACCGGTCAGCGGGGTTTGGGCTCGGTTTCGCCGGACCGCTCCGGGGCCGCCGCGAGGAGCGAGGCCGGCCGGATCGCGCCGAGGCCGAACTTGGCCCGCGCCCGGTCCGCCGCCTGGTCGGCCTCCCGCCAGCCGCTGTCCGGACGGTCCAGCAGCAGCTGCTCGGCGCCGTCCCGGTCGAGCTGCTCGACCCGCACGCCGATCAGCCGGACCGCGCCCGGCGGCGTCTGCTCCGCCAGCAACTGGCTGGCGACCTGGTAGATCTCCCTGGTCACGTCGGTGGCCACGAGCAGGGTCTTCGACCGGGTGATCGTGGTGAAGTCCGCGAACCTGACCTTGATCGACACGGTCCGGCCGCGCAGCCCGCGCCGGCGCAGCGTGGCCGCGGTCTTCTCGGACAGCCGCAGCAGCTCCCTGGTCAGGATCGCCCGGTCGAAATGATCGACCTCGAACGTCTCCTCGGCGCCGATCGACTTCTCCACCGATTCCGGAATCACCGCGCGGTCGTCGTATCCGTGCGCCAGCGGGTGCAGATGCTCGGCCAAGGCGTTGCCGATGATCCGTTTCAACCTCGGCAACGGCGCCGCCGCCACATCCGCGACCTTCTCCAGCCCGACGTCGTGCAGCCGCTCGGCGGTGCGCTTGCCCACCCCCCACAGCGCCGACACCGGCAGCGGATGCAGGAAGTCCAGCACCTGGCCCTTGGGCACGACGAGCATCCCGTCCGGCTTGCACAGGCCGGACGCCAGCTTGGCCACGAACTTCGTCGGCGCCACCCCGACCGAGCAGGTGATCCCGTGCTCGGCCTCGACCCGCTGCCGGATCAGCCGCCCGACCCCGGCCGGCGACTGCGCCAACCGCCGCAACGCCCCGGCGACATCCAGGAACGCCTCGTCCAGGCTCAGCGGCTCGACCAACGGGGTGACCGACCGGAAGATCGCCAGCACCCCCGCGGACACCTCCTGGTAGAGCCCGAACGTCGGCGGGATGTACACCGCGTCCGGGCACAGCCGCCGGGCCGTGGCCGTCGGCATCGCCGACCGCACCCCGTACTTGCGCGCGATGTAGTTGGCCGACGACACCACCCCGCGCACACCGACCCCGCCCACGACCACCGGCCTGTCCCGCAACTCCGGCCGCTCCCGGATCTCCACGGACGCGTAGAAGGCGTCCATGTCGACGTGCAGCACCGAGCAGCCGGTGTCGTCCGGCCACTGCCCGTCCCGCGCCAGGAACCGGTCCACCAACCCGCCCGGCAGGTCCCCACTGCGTCCCATTGTCCTCGCTTCGCTCGGACGGCTTGGCCGCCTCAAGCCGACCATTTCCACCCCGCACCACGCAACCGACATCTTCGCTCAGGGCTGGCCACCGCCGTGCCTGGGGCGATGTCGGGCGTGTTGCGGGGCGTAAATGATCGGCGCGGCCAAGCAGGGCGCTTCACGTCCGTCAGCACTTCATGTCCCTTATGGTCATGGCGTGACGCGTTGGCCCAGGAGTGTCTACGAGGTCGGGAACGAACCCGACCCGAGGTTCACGCTCGCCAACGAACGGACCTTCCTGGCCTGGCTCCGGACGTCGCTGGCGTTGATGGCTGGTGGTGTGGGTGTCGCGGCCCTGACACCTGGCGGGCGGGTCCTGCAGCTCGTGGTCGCCATCGTGCTCCTGCTCACCGGGATCGCGTGCAGCCTGGCCGCGTTCCAGCACTGGATCGCGTGTGAGCGGGCGATGCGCTTGGGACAGCCGCTGCCGTCGCCATGGATGGCCGTGGTGCTCGGGATCGGGCTCGCGGTCACCGGTGTCCTCGCGTGCGTCCTGGTGATCGTTTGAGCCGCCCACCGTGGGACACCGGTCTCCAGATCGAACGGACCGCCTTGGCGTGGCTACGTACCTGCGTGGCTCCGGTCGCGGTCTCGTTGGTCACGTTCAGGCTTGTCGCGCGCGACAGCATGCAGCTCGCGCTCGTCCTGCTCGTCGTGGTTGTAGTGCTCGGGTTGAGCGTGGGCACGCTGGCGTGGCGGCGTTACCGCACGAGCGACGACCGTCTCGTCGACGGCAAGCCGTTGCCCGGCGGAGTGCTCCCGGCCTTGTTGACGGCCATGACCGTCCTCACCGGACTTCTCGGGCTGACCTTCGTGCTGCTGGGACGTTAACGGCGGCCGAGCGCGTGCAGCCGGGCGGCGATGTCCCGCAGCGGCGGGGTCGTGGCGGCGGACAGCTCCAGTTGGGCCAACGCGTCCGCGGCACCCGGGTTGCCCTCCAGCACCGCGCCGGGCACGAGGTCGGTGACCACACCGTGCCCCTGCACCAGTTCGACGGTCAGGCCGCCGTCGACGAGCAGCCGGGTCAGGCCGGGCACGTCGAACCGGCGCGACAGCGACTCCTCCGGCAGCTGACCGGCCGGGTCGTCCAGCAGCCGGCGGGCGTCCACGAGACGGCCGGTAATCGCGCGGTACATGACCGCCGCGTACCGGTTCGCGACCAGAACCGACACCAGGCCGCCGGGCGCGGCCGCCTCGGCCATGGCTGACACCGTCGTCTTGGGATCGTCCACGACCTCCAGCACGCCATGCCCCAGCACGAGGTCGAACGAGCCGCCCGGGACCACCTGGGCGAGCGCGTCACTGTCGCCCTGCAGGGCGGTGATCTGCTCGAGCACCCCGGCGTCCTGGGCACGGCGATGCAACGTGGCCAACGCGTTCGGGCTGGTGTCCACCACGGTCACCGCGCAGCCGGCCACAGCCAGCGGCACGGCCCACACGCCGCTGCCGCCGCCGACGTCCAGCACACGCGGCGGGCGGTGCTCACGAACGGCGGCCAGTTCGGCGTTCAGCGCGCGGCGCACAGCATCTGGTCGCATGTCTCAACAGCCTAAACGTGAGGTGGGCGGGACCCGAGACGGGGATTGCCGCCAGACCGTACGCTTCCTGGGTGCAGACGGTCGCGGTGCTCAGCCTCAAGGGTGGTGTCGGCAAGACGACGGTGGTGCTCGGCCTGGCTTCGGCGGCGTTGCGGCGTGGCGCGCGGACCCTGGTGGTCGACCTGGACCCACAGTGCAACGCGACCGCGACGCTCGACCCCGAAGAGACCGAGATGACCCTGGCGAACGTGCTGGAGAGCCCCCGGCTCCCCGTGGTCCAGGCGGCGATCACCACCAGCTCGTGGGGCGAGGGGGTGGACGTGCTGGTCGGCTCCGAGGACGTGGAGGAGCTCAACCACCCCAACCCGGGCGCCCGGCGGCTGGGCAACCTCGGCCGCGCCCTGCAGGAGGTCAACCACTTCATCGAAGAGGGCGAACTGCCGTACGAGCTGGTCCTGCTGGACTGCCCGCCGTCGCTCGGCCGGCTGACCCGGTCGGCGTTGGTCGCCGCGGGCGGCGCGCTCCTGGTCACCGAGCCGACCCTGTACGCGGTCTCCGGTGCGCAACGCGCGTTCGACGCGATCTCCGAGACACGGGAGCAGTACAACGAGGGCCTGGCGACGCTGGGTGTGGTGGTGAACCGGGTGCGGCCCCGTTCGTACGAGCACCAGTTCCGGATCCAGGAGCTACGCGAGCACTTCGGTTCGCTCGTCATGCCGGTGGCCCTGCCGGACCGGCTGGCCGTGCAGCAGGCCCAGGGCGCGTGCATGCCGATCCACCAGTGGGGCACGCCGGGAGCCCGTGAGGTCGCGCTGGCGTTCAACCTGGTGCTGGCGCGGGTGCTGCGATCGGGCCGGCGCGGGCGGCACCACGAGTTCGCCTGGCCAGAGAGCGACGACGACGAGGCCGCCAACACCTGATGCCCGAAGGTGACACGGTCTTCCACACCGGCCACGTGCTGAGGCAAGCGCTTGCGGGCCGGGTGCTGAAGCGGGGCGAGCTGCGTCATCCCCGGCTGTCCACGACCGACCTGGCCGGGCGGACCGTCTCCGGCGTACGGACCTACGGCAAGCACCTGTTCGTACAGTTCGACAACGGCGTGAGCCTGCACAACCACCTGCGTATGGACGGCTCGTGGGATGTGCACAGAGCGGGCGGGCGGTGGCGGGCGCCCGCGCATCAGGTGCGGGCGGTGCTGGCCAATGCGGAGTACGAGGCGCTCGGGGTCCGTATTCACGATATGGAGTTGTTGCGCACTGACCGTGAGGACAGGCGCGTGGCCCACCTCGGACCGGACCTGCTGGACCCGGAATGGTCGGCGGAGCATGCGCGGCGGGCATCGGACGCGCTGGCCGCCCAGCCGGACCGGGAGATCGGCGTCGCCCTGCTGGACCAGACCGTGATGGCCGGTGTGGGCAACGTCTACAAGGCCGAGGTGTGCTTTCTCCTGGGCGTCTCGCCATGGGCTCCGGTGTCCGAAGTGGACACTGAAACGGCGGTCCGGCTGAGCCGCGAGCTGTTGTCCCGCAACGCCGCGCGCCTGGACCGGAACACCACCGGCTTCCCCGAACGGCACCGCAAGCTGTGGGTGTACGAGCAGACCCGGCGCGGCTGCCTCAAGTGCGGCGGCCGGATCAGCGTGGCCGACCAGGGCGCCGGCCTGGAGGTTCGGCGGACCTGGTTCTGCCCGGTCTGCCAGCCGGGACAAAACCGGTTGTCCGACCACCCGGGAAGCCAATAGGTTTCAGGTACACGAGAAAGGAGGTGGTCCAAAGTTGTATACCAACAGGACACGTGAGGTGGCTGTCCGTTAGGACCACCACAGGCTTTTGCCGGCTCTCGAACACGGAAGACAACGGCCTCACACCGTTGCCGTGACGCGGGCGGTGGTCGGCGAATCCACAGCAGTCACCGGCCCTCGGGGTTTCCAGGAAAGTCCAATCCTGGGCCTTGTGCCCTTCGGCACAGGGAGTCACCCCGGGGGTTGTTCTGTCTCCGCGGCAGGGCAGCATGAGAGCCGTGTACGAGCTGATAAAACGGGGTCTGTTCCGGTTCGGCGGCGGAGACGCCGAGGTGGCCCACCACTGGACCACCGCGATTCTCGCCAGGACCGGCCCCGCGCTCGCACCGCTGCGCCGCTACTTCCACGTCGACGCGCCCACCACGGTGTTCGGCGTCCGGTTCCCCAACCCGGTCGGGCTGGCTGCGGGCATGGACAAGGACGGCACGGCCCTGGCCGCGTGGCCGGCACTGGGTTTCGGACACGTCGAGGTCGGCACGGTCACCGCACTGCCCCAGCCGGGCAACCCGAAGCCGCGGCTGTTCCGGCTGGTGGACAGCGAAGCCGTGATCAACCGGATGGGCTTCAACAACGCCGGCGCCGAGGCGTTGGCCCGGCGTCTGGCCGGCCGGAAGCCGTCCGTGCCACTGGGCATCAGCCTGGGCAAGTCGAAGATCGTCCCGCTGACGGAAGCCGTGGACGACTACCGGGCCTCGTTGCGGGCGTTGTACCCGCACGGCGACTACTTCGCGATCAACGTCAGTTCCCCCAACACGCCTGGTCTACGCGGCCTGCAGGACCGCAAGGCACTCGCCGAACTGGTCGCCGAGTTGACCCTGGAATGCGCGGCGCTCGCCGAGCGGGACCGTTCGCAGCCTCGGCCGCTGCTGGTGAAGATCGCGCCCGACCTGACCGACGAAGCCATCGGCGAAGTCCTCGAAGTGTGCGAGGAGCACGGCATCAGCGGCCTGATCGCGACGAACACCACCCTGTCCCGGGACGGCATCGCCGCGCGGGACTTGCGGTTCGCCGACGAGGCCGGCGGCCTGAGCGGGCGGCCGTTGACGAAGCGGGCCCGTGAGGTGGTCGAGTTCGTGCACAAGCAGACGGGTGGACGGCTGCCGGTGATCGGCGTCGGCGGGATCCTCGACGTCGACGACGCGGCCCGGATGTTCGACGCGGGCGCCAGCCTGGTCCAGATCTACACCGGCTTCATCTACCGCGGACCGGGTCTCGTCCGGCGGATCAGTCGATACCGTAAGGATTCACCAGTGAGTCCGGGCTGAGCCGGACCGGGTACGGTTCGGCCAAATCGGCGAACTCCTCCCCGGCGAGCGAATGCGTTTCCACGTAGCGGTCGCCCCGCAGCGCGAGGCAGCGCAGCGTGGGGATGTCCGGGTCGACCAGCCAGTAGTTCGGGCAGCCCGCCTCCTGAAGCTTGGCGCGCTTGAGTTCCAGGTCGACGAGCCGCGTGCTCGGCGAGTGCACCTCGACCGCGAGCACGGGTGGGCCTTCCAGGCCGCGAAGCGTGAAGTTCTCCCGCCTGCCCACGATGACGTCGGGAATAAGGACCGTGTCGTCCGCCAGGATCACGTCGACCGGCGCGGGCAGGACCTCCATGTCGGCTGGACAACTGAGGGTCAGCGCCGCGAGCAACCGGGCCACGGCGCGCTGGTGGAGTGGGCGGGGCGACGGGCTCATGACCAGCACCCCGTCCACCAACTCGAAACGGTGCCCGTCATCAGGCATCGACTCCAGGTCGGCCCGCGTCAGCGGTCTGCCAGAAGGAAACGCGGGGACTGTCTCCATGGTGCGCACTACCTCCTCCGACCGTCCAGCAAAGCCCTCTACCTGCGAAAACGACGGGATGATGAAGTCATGTCAAACGGATGAAGTCTAGCGACCCGACCGTTGGAACGTCTCCGTCCACAGTGCCCAGCCAGATCATCGACCCGATCACCCTCCGTACGACATAAGGCCCAATCGTTGGGCTTTTCAGGTGCCTAGCCGCCGTTCAGGTGAACTTCTCGCGGCGGGCCCGCAGCCGCCTGACGACCGGGTACAGCACGACTACCAGCATGGATCCCCAAGCCACTCCGTGCAGCTCAAGACCCCACACCGAGATCGTGAGGTCGCCCACGCCGGCCACCGCCGCGACCCCGGCCACCAGCAACGTCACCGGGTCGGTCAAGTCCACATCGGACTGTGACCAGATGCGCACGCCGGTCATGCCGATCAGGCCGAACAACGCCACGCTCATCCCGCCGACCACCCCGGGCGGCAACGTGTTGATCAACGCCGTCAGCTTCGGCACGAACGCCAGCACCACAGCGAACACCGACGCCATCACGCAGGCGGCCGTGGACAGCACCCGCGTGGCCGCCATCAGACCGGTGTTGGCCGGGTACGCCGTCGTCCCCACGCCACCCGCTGCACCGGCCAACGCGGTCGACACACCGTTGGCGATCAGAGCATCGCCGATGCTCGGGTCGAGGTCCTGCCCGCTGATCGCGGCGACCGCCTTGACGTGCGCGACCATCTCGGCCACCAGAACCAGCACCACGGGCACGGACAACACCATCACCGACGGCAGCAACTGCGGCCCCCGGAAGTCCGGGAACCCGAACCAGGGCGCGGTCAGCAGGGCGTCGATCTTGGCCGGCTCGATCCGGTCGGTGCCGACCGCGAGCAGCCACCCGACCACCACACCGGCCAGGACAGCCAACCGAGCCAACAGACCCCGGGACAGCACCAGGCAGAGCAGGACCACCCCGAGCGTCACCGCCGCGATCCCCGGCTGCTGCTGGAACGGCCCGGCCGCGTACGGCGCCATGCTCAGCCCGATCAACAGCACCAGTCCCCCGGTCACCACCGGCGGCAGCACCGACTCGAGCAGCCGGACCCCCAACGCCTTCACCGCGATCCCGAACACGATCAGGATCCCGCCGGCCACCACGACCGCACCCAACTGGGCCGCGACCCCATGCTCCTTGGCCGCCAACAACGGAGCCATGAACGCGAACGAAGACCCGAGGTAACCCGGCACCCGGTTGCGGGTGATCACCAGGAAAACGAGGGTGCCGACCCCGGAGAACAGCAACGTGGTCGCTGGCGGCAACCCCACCGTGACCGGCACGAGAATGGTGGCGCTGAGCATCGCGGCCACATGCTGGGCGCCGAAACCGATCATCAACGGCCAACTGAGCCGCTCCCGAGCGCCGATCAGTTCACCGTCGGCGACGCGGCGACCATCGCCGTGCACCGACCAAAGCATCACTGTCGCGCCCCTCCACGCCGAACTGTGTCCATGGCCGACCCACTACCGGGGGTCGCCCACCCCACCTTTGGAGGGCATAGTGCCATGCCAGGTGGACGAGAGCCCTACGTGACCCTCCCGTTATCACACATTTGCACTAAAGGGAGGCCCACTCCCACCCTGTCGCTGGCGGGCAGGACCCTGCCGCCACGCCACCAACGCCAAGCATCCAGCACACCAAGCCCCGCCCAGCCCCGTCTGAGGCCCGCCTCCAGCTCACCCGAGCAAGCTCCCTGCTACCAAGGCAATCCCCACCCGCCCTGAGGCGTGTGCCCACGCAGCACAGCTGTGCCTCGTTCTGTCTCCCGGCCGACCTGTGCTTTGCAAACCATGGGTGTCAAGGGGTGCGCCTACGGGACCCGGCCCCGGGACCAGGCCATACGCTCCCCTTGACGCCCATGGTTCCCTCCGGGCAGGTCGGGTGGGAGGCAGGACGCGGCCCTTCCCCTGTCTCCTGGTCGATCTGCCTGCGCGGCGAGCGCATCTTTTGCCCAAAGAGTGCTCGTTATGCAAAGACTGCCCTCGCCGGGCGGCTGATCGATCAGGAGAGAGTGGGGTGCCCCTTTGACGGGGCATTCGGCTTTGGTGGAGGGCTGGTTGAGGGCGTGTTCCCTCTCCCGACCAACCTGCCGGAGGCAACCACACGTATCAAGAGGTCCGTATCGCCTGGTCTCGGGGTTAGGTCGCGCAGGCGGACCTCTTGACACGCGTGGTTGGGCTTCGCCCAGGTCGGTCGGGAGAGAGAACACGCCAGCCCCACTCATGCGCTAGGCGCGCCACACCCATACGCCGACGCGCCAGGCCACACCCAGCGCTAGGCGCGCCACACCCAAGCGATGCGCTGGCGCGCCAGGCCACACCCACCCATGCGCTGGCGCGTGGTGTGCGGGTGTGTGGGCGTGCGGGTCTGTGAAGGCGCATTGTTGGCGCATCGGGTCTTTGGGCGGGCCAGTCGGTCCTTGGGGGCCGCGTGTTCCTGCGGCTCGCCCGGCTGGGTGTGGCCAGCTCATGGTGCTGCCTGCGCTGGGCGTTCCGGGCCTAGCGTTGTTGGTCGCCGAAGAGGTCTTTGAGGGCCATGGCGAGGCCGTGGAGGCGGTCGGAGGCGTCGGTTAGGGCTTGTTTGTCCGGGCCGCCGGTGGAGCTTGCTGCGACCAGTCGGCCGGCTGCCGCGATCAGGCCGCCGTAGCCGTCCAGGCCCTGGTCGAGTTGGTCGCGGAGCATGCGGACACCGTCTTCGAGCGCGGCCCGGTCCTGGGATGGGGCGAGGTCACGGGCGCGTTCCACGGACTGTAGTTGGGCGGCGACCTCGCGTAGGGCTGCGGCGGCTTCGGCGCCGGTGTCGCGGGCGTGTTGGACTGTGTCGGGTGGGACGTTGCTGCGCGGTGAGCCGAGTTGGCGGAGGAGTTCGGCGAGCGCTCGCTCGGCGTCCGCGAGACGTTGCATCGGTTCCCGGGCCAGTGACCTGGTTGGTGGCAGTGTCGCGGCGGGTTCCGGTAACGGGGTTCGTTTGAGGGCGCGCATCTTGGCGCCTGACTTGCCGGCGACCACGAACGCGCCGAGCGCGACCACGCCGGTCGTCGCGCCCTGCAGGATGCCCGCCGCTCCTGGGCCGGCGGTGACGATCAACACCGTGGCGACCACGCCCAGCAACAGGCCGAGGAACAGGAACAGCCACATCACCGTCTCGGCGCGTTTCCTGCGGCGCTCGAGCTTGACCGCCGGGTCGGTCCAGCGGCCAAGGTGTGTCTCCAGTTGGGCTCGGACGTGATCGGCGATCGGCCCGCGGATGTGCCTGTCGACCCCGCGGATCTGCCTGTCGACGCCGCGTAGCTGCCTCTCGACCAGTTGCCGTAGTTCTGCGAACTCGGCTCTACGCGGCCTGTCCACCGGTCACGTCCTTCGCGTCGTCGCCACTGTCAGGCGTTGCCCTGCGGGTTCGCCCGCTGTTCCTGGGCGACCCGTTGCTGGATCTCGGCCTGGATGTTGGCCGACGGGGAGCTGGCCGCCGACGTGCCGCCGGTGACCTGCTTGGCACCACCGGACATCGAGGCGCGGATCTGCTCCAGCCGGGACTGGCCGGCCATCTCGGTGGTGGACATCTGGACTTCCATCATCCGGCCCTGCACCGAGTTCTGCGCCAGCTCGGCCGAGCCGACCGCGGTGGCGTACCGCTTCTCGATCTTGTCCCGGACCTCCTCAAGCGACGGCGTGTTGCCCGGCGCGGCGAGCTCGCTCATCTGGTTCAGCGAGCGGGAGACCTGCTCCTGCATCTTCGCCTGCTCCAGCTGGCTGAGCAGCTTGGTGCGCTCGGCGAGCTTCTGCTGCAGGACCATGGCGTTGCGTTCGACCGCGGCCTTGGCCTGCGACGCCGCCTGCAGGGCCTGGTCGTGCAGGGTCTTGAGGTCCTCGATGCCCTGCTCGGCCGTGACCAGCTGGGTGGCGAACGACGTGGCGGCGTTCTCGAACTGCGTCGCCTTCGTCTCGTCACCCTTGCTGCGGGCCTCGTCGGCCAGCACGAGGGCCTGGCGCGCGGACGCCTGCAGCTTCTCCACGTCGCCGAGTTGACGGTTGAGCTTCATCTCCAGCTGCCGCTGGTTGCCGATCACAGCGGCGGCCTGCTGCGAGAGGGCCTGGTGCTGGCGCTGAGCCTCCTCGATGGCCTGCTGGATCTGTACCTTCGGGTCAGCGTGCTCGTCGATCTTGGACGAGAACGACGCCATGAGGTACTTCCAGAACTTCACAAAAGGGTTGGCCATCTCCTCCGCCTGCCTTCTCGCGTACTACGGCTGCCCACAGGCAACGACCCGGTAGGTGTCCGGGTTCCATCGTGTCAGGTGCACGATTGTCGTTCCACCGGGCCCAGGGGTAAATCAGGTAAGTCCCTGACCGTCCACCGGTGTGGAACGCCGACGAACCCCGGCCGTGGCGGCCCGGCCGTTCGTCCGCACCCCCTTGGTCACCGAGCGTACCCCTGGATCGATCACGAAGGGGATGACCTGGCCTTTCGTCCGCTCCGACCACGCAACGACACGCGGACAAAAGTCGTCCGCGTGTCGCGTATCCCGGGCGTGTCGCTCCAGTGTCGTCCCCTATGCGGCGAAAACCCTGGCGCGGGCGATTTCGGGGCCGCCGATCCGGCGCGCGAGCGCCGGCTGCAGACGAAGGTCGGAAAGTGTGTCGCCGACCACGTCCAGGCTGAGGTCCCCGGGCGCCATCGGGGCCATGCCCGCGGCCGACATCGTCGGCTCGTCGCTCGCCGGCGGCTGCGGCGCGGGCTGCTCGGCGATGGCCGGCTCCAGCAGCTCGTTCGGGTCGAGACCGGTCATGTCGTGGGCGACGCGGTGCAGCAGCTCGGACAGCGGCAGCTCCAACGCGTCGCAGATGGCGGCCAGCAGCTCGCTGGACGCCTCCTTCTGGCCACGCTCGACCTCGGACAGGTACCCCAGGCTGACCCGCGCGGTTCGAGACACCTCGCGCAGCGTTCGGCGCTGGATCGTGCGGGCATGACGGAGCCGATCACCGATCGCCTCACGCAACAGCACAGTCATCGCGCCTCCCTTCACCGGCGGGCCCGTGCCACAACGTTACCGAGCCTCGCGGACATCACGCACCGACTTGGCCCGGCGTCCGCCAAGGGCGAACGACCGAGCGTGGCCGGATGTTCCCCCGTCAGGGTGCATCCAACCGGCTCGACAGCAGGTCAAGAGCCGCTCGGACGGCCGCTGAGCGGACCGCGTGCCTGTCCCCCGCGACGGTGATGGTGGACACGTTCACGCTGCCGTAACCCGCTATTCCGATGTGCACGGTGCCGGGTCCGACCCCGTCCTGCGGGTCCGGCCCGGCTACTCCGGTCAGCCCAAGGCCCCACGTGGCGCCGCACCGGTCCCGGGCGCCGGTCGCCAGTTGGACGGCGACGTCCGGATCGACCGCGCCGCGCGCGGCCAGCAGCTCCGGGTCGACCCCGGCGAGGCCCCATTTCAGGTCGGTGGCGTACACCACGAACCCGCCACGGACCACCGCGCTGGCCCCAGGCACGCTCGTGAGCGCGGCGCACACGAGGCCCGCGGTGAGGGACTCGGCGGTCGCGACCGTCTCCTTTCGGGCCTTGAGCGCCGCCACGACGGCTTCGAGCGTGCCGGCACGCATGCCGAGCACGTCAGCCAGTGGGCTCATCGGCCAGCGGCTCTGCGGGCCCGGATGCCTTGGGCACGCAGCCGGACCGCACGGAACACGTAGTCCAGGCCGGTGATGACGGTAAGGGCGATCGCGACGCCCATGACCGCCCAGCGGACCGCGTCGAAGTGGCTGGAGAGCGGGGCCAGGAACAGCCCGATGGCGATGATCTGGGCGAGCGTCTTGGCCTTGCCGCCGCGGCTGGCCGGGATGACGCCGTACCGGATCACCCAGAACCGCAGCAGGGTGACGCCGACCTCGCGGGCGGCGATCACCAGGGTGACCCACCACGGCAGGTCGCCGAGGATGCTCAGGCCGACCAGGGCGGCGCCGGTGAGCGCCTTGTCCGCGATCGGGTCGGCTACCTTGCCGAAGTCGGTGACCAGGCCGTGCCTGCGGGCGAGGAACCCGTCGAGCTGGTCGGTGACGGACGCGATCGCGAACAGCACGGTCGCGGCCCACCGCCAGCCGGAGTCGTGGCCGGAGTCGGTGAACAGCGCGACCAGGAACACCGGCACCAGCACCAGCCGGGTCACGGTCAGGATGTTGGCGATGTTCACCAACGGCACCGGCGGCGGGGCGTCCACTTCGGGCACGGTTTCCCGTTGGTGTGACCTGTCGGCCGGCGCGGTGCTCACTTACAGCACCTCCAGGGCGCGGACCAGCAGGTCCACCCCTTCGGATCCCTCGACGACGCACCGCACGAAGTCTCCCTTGGCCAGCTCGATGTCACTGTCGACGACGCATTCGCCGTCGACCTCGGGCGCCTGGTGGGCGGCGCGGCCGACGTACTCGTCGTCGTCCTGTTCCACCATGACAACGACCTCGTCGCCGACACGTTCCTCGGCCCGTTGGGTGGTGAGTTCCTCGACCAGCGCGGAGATCCTGGCGACCCGCTCGGCGACGGTGTCCTCGTCGTGCTTGTCGTCGAAACCGGCGGCCTCGGTGCCCTCCTCGTCGGAGTATCCGAAGACGCCGACCGCGTCCATCCGGGCGCCGACCAGGAACCGCTCCAGCTCCGCGACGTCCGCCTCGGTCTCGCCGGGGAAGCCGACGATCACGTTGGTCCGGATGCCCGCGCGTGGGGAGAACTGCCGGATCTGGTCGGTGAGCTGGAGGAAGTCGTCACAGCCGCCGAACCGCCGCATCCGGCGCAGGACCGTGCCGCTGCCGTGCTGGAACGACAGGTCGAAGTAGTCGGCAACCCCGGGGGTGGTGGCGATCGCCTTGACCAGGCTGGGCCGCATCTCGGCGGGCTGCAGATAGGACACCCGGACCCTTTTGGCCTTGGCGGCGAGCCGCTGGAGCACGTTCTCCAGGCTGGCGTCCCGCAGGTCCTTGCCGTACGACGTGGAGTTCTCGCTGACCAGGAACAACTCCCTGGCGCCGTTGTCCACGAGCCACTGGGCCTCGGCCACGATCTCGTCCGGCGTCCGCGACACGAACGCGCCCCGGAACGACGGGATGGCGCAGAACGTGCACCGCCGGTCGCACCCGGACGCGATCTTCAACGCCGCGACCGGCGAATCGTCCAGCCGGGTCCGCAACACCCGCGGCCCCCACCCGTGCCCAGGGACGACAACGTCGTTCTCCTGTCGCTGGACCGGACTGATCGGCAGCAGCGTCCGCCGGTCCACCGGGACATGGGACTCCACGGCCTTGCCGTGCAGCACTTCGTCCAGCCGGTCGGCCAACTCCGGATACTCGTCGAAGCCGAGCACGGCCGCCGCCTCCGGCATGCTGTCGGCCAGCTCCTTGCCGTACCGCTCGGCCATGCACCCGACCGCCACCACCTTGGCCCCGGTGTCCGCGGCGGCCAGCAACGTGTCCACCGAGTCCTTCTTGGCCTGCTCGACAAAGCCACAGGTGTTCACCACGATCACCTCGGCGCTCTCCGCCTCGGCCAGCTCCCACCCGCTGCCCACCAGCCGCCCGGCCAGCTCCTCGGAGTCGACCTCGTTACGGGCACAACCGAGCGTGAGCATGGCGACACGACGCTTCGCGGTGGGAGAAGGCACAGAGTGAGGGTAACCGCCCGCACGGCGTGTCTCCGACCTCAGCACCGCACCGGGTACCCGAAGTCACGCGATCGGCAGCTCCAGGTGGGCGCGGTCCTGGCAGCCGTGCCGAACGAGCGGCAGCGGGCTAGGTTGGGACGTTGTGAGTGACTCCCTGGTCGTGCGGCGGGCGCGGGCCACTGATGTCCGGCGGATGAAGACGGTTGTCGACCGGTATGTCGGGAAGGTCCTGCTGGCCAAGCAGCTGGTGACGCTGTACGAGGACATCCAGGAGTTCTGGGTGGCCGAGCGGGACGGCGAGTTACTCGGCTGCGGGGCCCTGCATGTGCTGTGGGAGGACATCGCGGAGATCCGGACCATCGCGGTGCTGCCGCAGGCGTTGGGGATGGGGATCGGGCACGCCATCATCGAGCGGTTGATCTCGACCGCGAAGGAGTTGGGGATCTCGCGGCTGTTCGCGTTGACGTTCGAGGTGGGGTTCTTCGAGCGGCACGGGTTCGTGGAGATCGATGGGACGCCGGTGAGCCCCGAGGTGTACGAGGAGATGCGGCGGTCGCTGGACCAGGGTGTCGCGGAGTTCCTGGATCTGCCGTACGTGAAGCCGAACACGCTGGGCAACAGCCGGATGCTCCTGGAGTTGTGATGACCGACGACGCTTGTGGGGCGCTGGCCGGTGTCCGGGTGATCGACCTGGCGTCCGTGGTGATGGGACCGTTCGCCGCCCAGTTGCTTGGCGACATGGGCGCGGACGTGATCAAGGTCGAGCCGCCGGCGGGGGACCTGACCCGGCTCACGCACCCGCAGCGGCACCCGGGGATGGGCGCGTTGGCGCTGAACGTCAACCGGAACAAACGCGGGATCGTGCTGGACCTGAAGTCGCCGGACGGACAGGAGGCCCTGCTGAAGCTGGTGGCGACCGCGGACATCCTGCTGACGAACATGCGGCCGGGCGCGCTCGACCGGCTGGGCCTGGCCTACGAGCGGCTGTCGATGGCCAACCCGCGGTTGATCTACTGCAACGCGCAGGGTTTCCGGACCGACTCGGACCTGGCCGGGTTGGCCGCGTACGACGAGATCGTGCAGGCGTCGTCGGGGTTCGTCGACCTGATGCGGCGGGCCACGGGTGAGCCGAACTACGCGCCGTCGATCCTGGCGGACAAGGTGTGCGCGTTGACGATCACGTATTCGGTGCTGGCCGCGCTGGTGCACCAGCGGGCGACCGGCCGGGGCCAGCGGGTGGAGGTGCCGATGACCGACACGTTGCTGGCGTTCAACATGATCGAGCACATGAGCGGCCAGACGTTCGAGCCGCCGATGGGGCCGACCGGGTTCAACCGGTCGATGGCCGAACCGCACCGGGCGGTGCGCACGAAGGACGGCTGGGCGTGCATCCTGCCGTACACGGACAAGAACATCGAGGCGTTCTTCGCCGCGGTGAACCGGCCGGACCTGGCCGCGGACGAACGCTTCCAGGATCCCGCCCAACGCGCCCGGAACTACTCGACGCTGTACGAGCTGATCGAGCGGTTCGCGGTCGAGTACACGAACGAGGAATGGCAACGGATCTGCGGCGAGCGAAGCATTCCGTTCGCGCCCGTGCAGGAACTCGACAAGGCGATCGACAACCCGTACTTCGACCCGATGCTGACCGTCGCCGAGCACCCCACCGAGGGCCCGTACCGGCAGGTGGGTTTCCCGGTCCGGTTCTCCGCGACGCCGGCGACTGTCCGGCGGCACAGCCCGACCCTCGGCCAGCACACCGCTGAGGTACTGGCGGAACTCGACGTCAGAGCGGCCGACCGTTGAGCAGGGCGGCACCGAGCCTGGTGCTGGTGTGCACGACCAGGTTGGCGTCCCGGTCGGTGGCCAGCAGGCCCGACTCACGCAGGATCCGCAGGTGGTAGCTGACCGTCGGCGGTGAGATGTGCAGGACCGTCGAGATGACCGCGTTGGTGGTGGCCGGGTTCGCGGCGACGAACTCCAAGATGCGCGCCCTGGACACGCCGAGCAGTTGTTCGATCGGCTGCCCGGTGCCGCCGCCCAGCCAGCGCGGGTCGTGGACGATCGGGCACACCAGGGTGGGCGTCAGACTGTCGTCGTAGAGCTTCACCGGCGCGCCCATGCAGAAGAACGACGGCACCAGCTTCAGGCCACGGCCGTTCAGGTGCAGGTCGAAGTCCTCCAGGAAAGGCGCGGCCAACACCGGGTGGTTCCACTGCAGGACCGGTTGCAGCATGTCCTGCCAGCCGGCGGCGCCCGCCTTGTCGCCGATCCGGCCGAGACTTCGCTGGATGGCCCGTTCGACCGGGCCGATCGCCAGCCGGTGGTAGTCGCGCAGGGCCTTCTCCAGGCGGGCCAACGCGGTCTGCTCGCCCGCCGCGAGCCGGCTGACCCACCCGGGCAGCGGGCGCGTCCTGGCCAACAAGGCCAGTTGGCCGCGTAGTTCGGACACCGGCGTCGCCATGACCGCGTCGACACCGGTGTCGAAGGCCTCGCCGCCGTTCTCGGGTGTCAGGAAGTCCGGGAAGTAGCGGGCGGCGGGGGCCAGGGTGGCGAGCATGGCGAGCGACGGTTCCGCGTGGGTCCGGCGGACGGCGGCCAACGTGTCCCGGCGCCACTGGCCGAAGAGGACCGGATGGGCGTTGTCACACAACATGTGCAGGCTGAGCACAACCTCCCACAGATGGTCCATTGTGGACGCCACACGGACCCGCGAGAGATCGTCCGTAGTGAAGTGAACACGCAGTGTGCCGCCCGCCATGGCAGCACTGTACGGCGTGCGCTATTGGGGAATCGGCGTTTCGTCGAAGTCCTTCTTCGCCTTGTCGTACTCGGCTTTCGCCTGCTGGAAAGCGGTCGTCGAGTCCTTGGCGCTTTTGGCGGAATTGTCCAGGTCCCGGCCGACTTTCAGGGCGCCGGCGGGGGTGTCGATGTTCGGGATCTCCTTGAGGGCCGACCCGACCGACTGGTAGCTGTTCAGCATCGTGGTGAAACTGTCGACCAGGTTCACGATCGTCTGGTGCAGGCTCAGCACGTGCTGGATGTCCTTGATGATCGCGTTGACGTCGTCCCAGTACGGAAAGTCCCGGCCGAGACTGGTCACGATCCGGATCACACTGCCCAGGATTCCTTTCGGCGTGAACCGGGAGAACAGTGACGCGATCTTCTTCAGCAGGTCGTCGATGATGTCCGCGCATTTCTGCACGATCCGCAGGCTCGCGTCGGACAACTTCCCGAACCCGAACTTCAGCAGCTGGCAGACCTCGTCGAACAGCTCGAAGAACCCGAACCACACCACGTTGATCCTGGTCAGAAAGCCCTCCGCGGCCGAACCGGACCAGTCGTGCGGCACGAGCTGCTGTGCGTTGTGGGACATGTTGTCGGAGATCTGGGTCATCATCGTGCCCATGTCCGCCCAGGCGTCGCCGTTGGCCGCGATCCGTTTGAAGTCGCCGGCGATGGGTTCGAGGATGATGGTGTAGAGATCCTTGTCGGGTGTCCCGAGTACGTGGCAGATGAAATGCTGGTACACCCAGTTCACCGCGTGCCCGACGGGGTCGCCGTGGATCATCGAACTCAGGTCGAGCTTGTCGGACGTGATGGCCTGGGGTTCGATCGGCACCCGGTCGATGTACGCCTTGCCGATGTTCGTGCCCGCGGAGATCTTCAGTGCCATTTGCCGCTACTCCCTCATGTGGCCGTGGCCGCCGCCGTGCATGCCGGGTTCGTCCTGCATTTCCAACAGGTTCTTGGCGTGTTTGTGGTCGACGTGCTGATAGCTGTCCGCGGTCACCGAAAGCCCCTCGGCCAGATTGTCGATCTTGTCCGCCAACGTGCTGAAGACTTCGTTGGTGGCATTGGAAAGCATCGTCATCGCGGCCTTGAGCGGGTCGAGCAGCCCGCTGAAACCGGCCTGGTTCGTGCCCTCGGCGGCCTGGCCGGCGACCATCCCGAGGTCGGTCTGAACGATCACGTCCAGGTAGATCGCGTAACTGCGCAACTGGCCGGCCGCGACTTTCAGGTCCGCCATCACCACGCCTTCCGGAAGATGGTGGTCTGTTCCTCGTCCTCGGCGGCTGCCTCCCGCTCCTCGGCGGCGACCGCGGTCGCGTCGAGAGCGGCCATCACCACCGGATCGGACACGGTGTCGCCGTTCGCGATGGCCGCCCAGGTCAGCTGACCGCCGGCGACCCGCTCGGCCACCGCGCGCCACTCCTTGGGGGCGTCGGCGCTGTTCGCGTACTGCTCCAGCGCCTCGATCTCCTCGGCCGTGGCCGGCCGCGCCGGTTCCAGGCGGACCTCGGCCACGGCTTTCTCGGCCGCGCTCAAGGCGTCGTCGAACGCCTGCTCAGCGGCCCTGATCTCGTCGGTTTTCCACTCCACGGCGGGGACCGTAACGACGGGACTCGCCGCGGGACAGGCGATTCCATCAGAATGGAAGGGCGGCACACCGGCTGAAGGTCTAGGGGAATTCTGGTCGACGGAATCCGAACAGGGGTATCGCGACGGGACCCCTGAACCGCACCCTGGGCACGGCCTGAAAGATCACCCAGGGAGTCACCGTGCCCAACCTGCTCAAGCGCCTCGCGCTGGCCGGTGCGGGCGCCATCACCACAGTCGTGATGGTCGCCGGCACCGCCCACGCCTCCCTCAGCCCGTCCCAGCTGGCGAGCGTGACGGACGACTATTCCTTCAGCAAGTCACTGCCCCAGTTCGAGTCGATCCGGAACTCGCGGCCGTACGCCGACCAGTTGGACTGGTCGTCCGACGCGTGCTCGTGGTCGCCGGACAAACCGTTCGGCTTCGACTTCACGCCGGCCTGCCACCGGCACGATTTCGGCTACCGCAACAACAAACGCCAGGGCCGCTGGAACGCCGACAAGAAACTCCAGATCGACAACAAGTTCAAGTCGGACATGTACGGCATCTGCGGCGGGAACATCATCTGCAAGGGCACCGCGAACATCTACTACGCCGCCGTGCGCAAGTGGGGCACGTGAGCCGGTAGTTACTCGTCGTCGGAGTCGGGCTCGGGGCTGCCGCCCCGGATGGTGAACAGCACCGAGTCCAACTCGTCCGGCTTGACCAGGACCTCGCGGGCCTTCGACCCCTCGGACGGGCCGACCACCCCGCGGCTCTCCAACAGGTCCATCAGGCGGCCCGCCTTGGCGAAGCCGACCCGGAGCTTGCGCTGCAGCATCGACGTCGAGCCGAACTGGGACGTCACGACCAGCTCCGCGGCCTGCAGCAACACGTCCAGGTCGTCGCCGATGTCGGAGTCGATCTCCTTCTTCTCGGCCGCCGAGGCCGCGGTGACGCCGTCGGTGTACTCCGGCTGCGCCTGCTCCTTGACGAACGAGACCACGCCGTTGATCTCCTCGTCGCTGACGTACGCGCCCTGGACGCGCACCGGCTTGGACGCACCCATCGGCAGGTAGAGGCCGTCGCCCATGCCGATCAGCTTCTCCGCGCCCGGCTGGTCCAGGATGACCCGGGAGTCGGTGAGCGACGAGGTGGCGAACGCCAGCCGGGACGGCACGTTCGTCTTGATCAGGCCGGTCACCACGTCCACCGACGGCCGCTGGGTCGCCAGCACCAGGTGGATGCCGGCGGCGCGGGCCTTCTGGGTGATCCGGACGATCGCGTCCTCGACGTCCCTCGGCGCGGTCATCATCAGGTCCGCCAGCTCGTCCACGATCGCCAGGATGTACGGGTACGGCCGATACTCCCGCTCGCTGCCGGGCGGCGCGCTGATCTCGCCGGACCGGACCTTCTTGTTGAAGTCGTCGATGTGCCGGACCCGGTTGACCTGCATGTCCTGGTAGCGCTGTTCCATCTCCTCGACCAGCCAGGTCAACGCGGCCGCGGCCTTCTTCGGCTGCGTGATGATCGGCGTGATCAGGTGCGGAATGCCCTCGTACGGCGTCAGCTCGACCATCTTCGGGTCGATCAGGATCATCCGGACCTCGTCCGGCGTGGCCCGCGCCAGCAGGGACACCAGCATCGAGTTGACGAAGCTGGACTTGCCGGACCCGGTCGAGCCCGCGCACAGCAGGTGCGGCATCTTCGCCAGGTTCGCGGTGATCATGTGGCCCTCGATGTCCTTGCCGAGGCCGACCACCATCGGGTGGGTGTCCTTGACCGCGGTGGACGACCGCAGCACGTCACCGAGCCGGACCATCTCCCGGTCGCTGTTGGGCACCTCGATGCCCACCGCGGACTTGCCCGGGATCGGCGCGAGCAGCCGCACGTTGTCCGTGGCCACCGCGTACGCGATGTTCTTGGTCAACGCGGTGATCTTCTCGACCTTGACGCCGGGCCCGAGCTCGACCTCGTACCGCGTGACGGTCGGGCCCCGGGTGAAGCCGGTGACCTGCGCGTCGATCGAGAACTGCTCCAGCACACCGGTGATCGCCTCGATCATGGTGTCGTTGGCGCGGCTGCGGGTCTTCGGCGCGTCGCCCTCCTCCAGCAGGGTCGGCGGCGGCAGCTGGTAGTCGCCCTCGACCACGCGGGCGGGGGTGAGCGGCAGCGCCTGCTGGGCCGGTTCCTTGCGCGGCTTGGGCTCCCGCTTGGGCGCCGGCGGTGGCGGGGGCGGCGGGGGGTCTTCGGCGGGCGCCTCGTCCTCCGGCGGCTCGGCCATGGTCGCCTGCCGGCGCCGGGACGGCCGGCGGAGCTTCACCTCGGCCTCCGGCTGGGGTTCCTCCTCCTCGGCCGGCGGGTCGACGTCCTCGGGGTCCCGGCCCAGCTCACGCAGCCGGTTCGGGATCTGCCTGATCGGCGTTCCGGTGAACACCAGCACGCCGTAGCCCAGAGCGAGAATCAGCAGCGGCAGCGCCACCCACGACGTGACACCCTCGGCCAGCAATCCCCCGGACAGGAAACCGAGCACGCCGCCCGCGTACATCCGGTCGGTGTTCGTGGGGCCGCCGTTGAGCAGGTGCAACATGCCGAGCAGGGCGAACGCCATCAGCAGCGACCCGATCACGAACCTCGTCCGCACCTCCGGCCGGGGTTCGGACCGCATCAGGGCCACGCCGACGACCAGCAGCGCCAGCGGGAACGCGACCGCGCCGGCGCCCATCACCGTTCGGACACCGATCTCCACCCAGTGGCCGATCGGACCGGCCGCGCGCCACCACACCGCCGCGCCGATCACCACCGCGATCGCGATCAGCCCGAACCCGAGCCCGTCCCGCCGGTGCGCCGGGTCCAGCTCCTTGGTCTTGCCGAGCGTCCTCGCCAGCCCGCCGACCCCCTTGGCCAGCAGGTTCCAGCCACCCCGGATGGCCCGCCCGGCCGTGCCGGAACTGCGGGCCCGCGCCGGCTTCGGCGCCGGCTTGGCCGGGGCCTTCTTGCGTGGCGCACTCCGTTTGGCGGTTGTCGACCGGCTAGCCATGCGGCCCACGGTAGTCGCCTCTCCAGTCACACGAGCAACTTTGCTGCCCGGGTCGATGCGCCATGACCACGACATGCCATGCTCCAGCCATGGTTGCGCTGTACCGCGACGGACACGAGCCGACACGCCGCACTGGCCGGCAAACCCCCGCACCGGCCGTTTGGCGGACGATGCTGGAGATCGACCGGTACGTCGTGTCGATGGTCGGGAATCTCGAAGTGACGGGCACCGTGCCGGCGGAGTTGCTTGGCCGGCCCCTGGTGATGGCCGCCAACCACATCGGCACGTTCGACGCGCTGGTGCTGATGAAGGCCTGCTGGGAGATCGGCATCGCGCCCCGGTTCATGCTGGCCGGTGGCCTGCTGGACGCGCCTGTGCTGGGCTGGGCGCTGACCAGGTCCGGGCATCTGCGGGTGGAACGCGGCAAGGCGACCGTGATCGAGTCCTTCGCCACCGCGGTCGAGTCGGTCAAGTCGAGTGACACTCCTCTGCTGGTGTATCCCGAGGGCCGGATCAGCCGCGACCCGGGCCTGTGGCCGGAACGCGGCAAGACCGGCGTGGCACGGATCGCGCTGGCGGCGAACGCGCCGGTGATCCCGATCTCGCAGTGGGGTGCGCACGAGGCCATCCACTGGGGCAACGAGTCCGTGAACGGCTTGCCGGACCTCAAGCCGTACGTCACGTCGTTCCTGAGCGCGCTGAGGCGGCGGCCGCGGTTCAAGGTGCACTTCGGCAGCCCGGTCGACCTGTCGGACCTCTCGGCGGGCAAGGCGGGTGACGCGGTCCGGGCGCACAAGCGGATCATGCAGGCCGTCACGGACAATCTGGCCACCCTGCGCCGGGACGAGCCCGACCTGCCCAAGTACCACGACCCGACCCGGCCCACCGACACCAGGTCCCCCTGGCGCTGAGTTCCCGGGAAAACAGGGTGCGACCTGGGCTTATCGGGTGACAGAGTCGGCGGGTGCAGACTCGACAGGCCCGGTGGACAGCGTTACTGATCGTCTCGTCGCTCTTCTTCTCCACGTCGGGACCGCTGGCCAAACCGGCGATGCAGGCGGGGTTGAGCCCGCAGCAGGTGGCGGGCGCCCGGATCGGGCTCGCCGCGGTGATCCTGCTGGTCATGGTCGCGGCGACCAAGCCGCGGCTGCTGCGGATCGGGCTCCAGGATGTGCCGCTGCTGCTGGGTTACGGCCTGCTCGGCGTCGCGGGTGTGCAGTTCCTGTACTTCGCCGGGGTGTCGCGGCTGCCTGTCGGGATCGCGATGCTGTTGGAGTTCATCGCGCCGGTGCTGGTCGCACTCTGGGTGCGGTTCGTGCGCGGGACGCACCTGCCGGCCAGGGCGTGGGTGGGCACCGGGCTGGCGTTGGTCGGGCTGGCGTTGGTCGCGCAGGTCTGGAAAGGATTCGCGCTGGACACGATCGGCGTGCTGGCCAGTCTCGGCGCGGCCCTGTGCGCGGCGTGCTACTGGCTGCTCGGTGAACACGGGGCGCGCACTCGTCATCCGTTGACGATGACGACTTGGGGGATGCTGATCGGCGCGGTGCTGCTTGTCGCGATCGCGCCACCGTGGACACTGCCGGCGGACGTGCTCGCCAAGCAGACCGCGTTCGGTCCAGTGTGGATACTCCTGGTCGAGGTCGCGGTGCTGGCCACGGTCATCGCGTACACGTTGAGCATGACGGCCTTGCGGCACGTTCCGTCCAATGTGGCCAGCATCATCGCGCTCGCCGAGCCGGTGTTCGCGACCGTCATCGCCTGGATCGTGCTGAACGAGGAACTCACCGTGATCCAGATCGTGGGCGGCGTCACCCTCCTCGTGGGAGCCGTCGCGGTCCAACGTGCGTCCCAGTCCTCGACGGGACGGCAAGTCCCCGACACCGAGGAAACACCCGCTGGGGGTACCCTCGTGGCCGCCCCCGGCCACGAGGGTCCACAGTCCTAGACCGGGATGACGGTCGGCACGATCATCGGGCGGCGGCGGTACTTCTCCGCCACCCAGCGGCCCACCACGCGGCGGACCGTCTGCGCGATCCGGTGCGTGTCGGTGATGCCTTCGGCTTCCGTCCGGGACAGTTCCATCTCCACCAACGCGACGGCTTCGTCCAGCGCCTTGGGGTCGTCGGAGAAACCGCGGCCGGAGATCGTGGGCGGCGCCACCGCCCGGCCGGTGCTGGGATCCACCGCGACCGTGATCGAGATGAACCCGCCCTCGCCGAGGATCAGCCGGTCGGACAGGGTGGACTCGCCGACGTCGCCGACGGACAGGCCGTCCACATAGACGTGGCCGACCTCGACCCGGCCGGTGATCCGGGCCCGGCCGTCCACCAGGTCGACGACCACGCCGTCCTCAGCCAGCACGACATGGTCCATCGGCACACCGGTCCGCACCGCCAGGTCCGCGTTGGCGCGCAGATGCCGCCACTCGCCGTGCACCGGCATGACGTTGGACGGCCGGACGGCGTTGTACAGGAACAGCAACTCACCCGCGGACGCGTGCCCGGACACGTGCACCTTGGCGTTGCCCTGGTGCACGACGTGCGCGCCGAGCCGGGAGAGGCCGTTGACCACGCCGAACACCGCGGTCTCGTTGCCCGGGATCAGCGAGGACGCCAGGATCACGGTGTCCCCCGGTCGGATCGAGATCTGCCGGTGTTCGCCACGGGCCATCCGGGACAGCGCGGACAGCGGCTCGCCCTGGCTGCCCGTGGACACGAACAGGACCTCATGCTCCGGCAGTTCCATCGCCTCGTCCAGGTCCACCAGCAGGCCCGGCGGGATCCGCAGCAGGTCGAGGTCGCCGGCGATGCCCATGTTGCGGACCATGGACCGGCCGACGAACGCCACCCGGCGGCCGTGTTCCGCGGCGATGTCGAGCACCTGCTGCACGCGGTGCACGTGCGACGCGAAGCAGGCGACGATCACCCGCTGGGTGGCCCGCATGATCACGTTGTCCAGGACCGGGCCGATCTCCCGTTCCGGGGTGACGAACCCGGGCACCTCGGCGTTGGTGGAGTCCACCAGGAACAGGTCGACGCCTTCGTCACCGAGCTGGGAGAAGCCGCTCAGGTCGGTCAGCCGGCCGTCCAGCGGCAGCTGGTCCAGCTTGATGTCCCCGGTGTGCAGCACCAGCCCGGCCGGTGTCCGGATGGCCACCGCCAGGGCGTCCGGAATGGAGTGGTTGACCGCGAAGAACTCCAGGTCGAACGGGCCGGCGACGCGCCGCTCGCGCTCGACCACCTCGACCAGGACCGGCTCCTGCCGGTGTTCCTTGCACTTCGCGGCGAGCAGCGCCAGCGTGAACCGGGAGCCGATCACCGGGATGTCCGCGCGCAGCCGCAGCAGGAACGGCACCGCGCCGATGTGGTCCTCGTGGCCGTGCGTGAGCACGATCGCGTCGATGTCCTCCAGCCGGCTCTCGATCGCCCGGAAGTCCGGCAGGATCAGGTCGACGCCGGGCTGCTGGTCCTCGGGGAACAGCACGCCGCAGTCGACGATCAACAGCCGCCCGTCGTACTCGAAGACGGTCATGTTCCGGCCGACCTCGCCGATACCGCCGAGCGCGACCACACGTAGCCCACCCTCGGCCAGCCGCGGTGGAGAGTCCTGCGAGGTTTCGATCACGTACTAACCGTCTCAGACGCGCTCCTGATGGGTACACCCGCCACCGCCAAGTCGGCGGCGATGGCCGCGACCTGCTCGTCCGTGGCCGGCACGAGCGGCAGCCTTGGCACGCCCGCGTCCACGCCACGCAGCCTCATCGCGGCCTTCGCGAACACCAGGCCAAGGCCGGGCCCTGGGCGGGTGAACGCCCGGTTCACGGGCAGCAGCCCCCGGTTGTGCTCCAGGGCGGCGGCCACGTCCCCGCGTTCGTAGCTGTCGAGCATCAGGCGCAGCCGGTCGGCCACGACGTGCCCGATGACGCTGCCGAACCCGACCGCGCCCACCGACAGCCACGGCAGGTTGAGCGCGTCGTCGCCGGAGTAGTACGCGAGCTTGCTGTTCGCCATGACCTCGCAGCCGGCCTGCAGGTCGCCCTTGGCGTCCTTCACCGCGACGATCTGAGGGTGCTCGGCGAGCCGGATCAGGGTCGGCGTGTTGATCGGCGTGGCGGTGCGCGGCGGGATGTCGTAAAGCACCACCGGCAGGTCGGTGCTGTCGGCGATCGCGGTGAAATGCGCGATCAGGCCTTCCTGGGACGGCCGGGAGTAGTACGGCGTCACGGCCAGCAGCGCGTGCGCACCCGCGTCGGCGAGCTGCTTGGCGAGCCGCACGCTGTGCGCTGTGTCGTACGTGCTGCCGCCGGAGACGATGGTGGCCCGGTCGCCGACCGCGTCGAGGACCGCGCGGATCAGGTCGACCTTCTCGGCGTCGCTGGTGGTCGGCGCCTCACCGGTGGTGCCGCTCACGATCAGCCCGTCGTTGCCCAGATCGACCAGGTGCTTGGCCAGCTGCTGCGCCTTGGCCAGGTCGAGCCGGCCGTCGGCGCCGAACGGCGTGACCATGGCGGTCAGGACACGGCCGACAGGGCGGCCGGGGGCGGCGGTGGGGCATCCGGTCATGGCCAAGACGCTACCCGTCATGCCCCGGAATACCCGGACGGACTCCCTGGACATACGGAAATTCAACGTTCTTCGGCAGGATTTCGACGATAGCCGCCGAAAATTCCACGGTATTCGACGGCAATCGCTTTAAAAGCTTCGCTTGGTGCCTTTCACCTCGGCCACCGCGACGTCGTCCCCGTCGAACTCCACGAGAGTTTGGTCACGGCCGAACGCGTGCAGCAGCAGCTCGCCAGGATCCCCGATCAGGGTCACGGCCTTCGCCGCGCGCTTGGCGACGATGGTCTCGCCGTCCGGCCGGCGCAGCAGCACACCCACCATGCTCTTGCGGTAACCGCGTTTGGACGCGAACCGCAGCGCGCGCCACAACGTGGCGTCCCTGGCGGGATCCGCGGGTCGTGGCTCCCAGTCGTCGACCGCACGGCGGACGTCCTCGTGGTGGACGAAGTACTCGGCGCCGTTCACCAGCTCGTTGACCGGGCCGAGGCTCAACGGCGACCACCGCGGCGGGCCGCTGCGCACCAGGTCGACCAGTTCGTCCCACGGCTTGGCGGCGTAGTCGGCCTGGACGCGCTCGGTGCGGGCGGCCAGCGCCGGGACCATGATCCCACCGGCCGCGTCCGGACGCCGGTCCCGCAGCACGAGGTGCGCGGCCAGGTCCCTGGTCCGCCAGCCCGCGCACAGGGTCGGCGCGTCCGGCCCGACCTCGACGAACAGGTCACTCAGCTGCTGACGTTCCTTGCTCGCGACGCCCATACAGCCACGTTACTCAGCTGTCGTCCTTCACGACTATGGACCCGGTCACCGTGCTTTTGTCCTTGGTCGTGGCCAGGCAAGGGATCGTGCGCGCGGCGCCGTCCGGATCGCTCCACGCCTGCGTGGTGGGGATCAGCGCGATGAAGGTCATCTTCTGCTTGTCGGGCCCGATCTTGTCCGAGTTGAAGATCAGGGCGCAGCCGGCCTCGCCGAACTTCCTCAGGAACTCGCCCGGGTAGCCGGCGCCTGGCTTGTTCTGGCTCTTGTTCGGCTGTTTGAAGTCGACCTTGACCTCGCCGTACAACTCCGTGGTGTGTGGCTTGGTGAGACAGTCGATCTGGTCGGCGTTCTTGTACTGCGACTGGTCCGCGGGCGCCTTCGCCAGGCAGGACTGGCGGGCCGAGAAGTACGGCTCGAACACCGGGATCGCGCCGCCTTCGCCGTACGTCATGGACGTCTGGGCGTTGGTCGGGGTGTCGGTGGTGGTGCCGCTCAGCAGGACGTGCCCGAACCAGCCGGCCGCGAGCAGGACCACGCCGGCCACGGCGGCGAGCACGAGCCGCGGCGGCTTGCGGCTCTTGGCCGGGCCGCCGGGCTGGGTCGTCGGGTTCGGCGTCCACATCGCGGGCGAGGTCGGCCCGGTGTTCGGGATCGCCTGGGTCGCCTGGCCGAGCAGCGCCCGCACCTGCGGCGCGGTCGGGCGGCCGGCGGGTTCGGAGTTCAGCAGGCCCATGATCAGCGACGCGAGCGGGCCGCGGCAGCGGGTCAGGAACGCGACCTCGTTCATGATCGCCTGGATCGACGCGGCCGTGTTCTGCCGGTCGTACGGGCCGTAGCCCTCCACCGCGTAGAACAGGGTGGCGCCCAACGCCCACAGGTCGGACGCGGGCACCGCCTCCTGGCCCTTGAGCCGTTCCGGCGACATGTACGTGGGCGAGCCGATCAGCGTGCCGCTGGTGGTCAGCCGCGGGTCCTCGGTGGACTGGGCGATGCCGAAGTCGGTCAGCTTCACCCGGCCGTTGGCGTCGACCATGACGTTGCTGGGCTTGACGTCCCGGTGCACGATCCCGGCCCGGTGCGCGGTGTCCAAAGCGGACACAAGCTGCTCGGCGACACGCGCGGTGAACGCCTCTGACACCGGGCCACGCTGCCGCACGATGTCGGCGAGCGTCGGCGCCTCGATCAGCTCCATCACGATGAACGTGTTGCCGGACTCCTGCACCACGTCGAACACCGTGACGATCGCCGGGTCACTCAGCCGCCCGGCAGTACGGGCCTCGCGGAGCACACGCTCCTCGTAGACGTACCGTTCCTGCGGGGCGATGCCGTCCGGAAGATGCAGTTCCTTGATCGCGACCCGCCGCCCGATCGTGCGGTCCTCGGCCAGCCAGACCACACCCATGCCGCCGCGACCGATCTCGCGGATGATCGCGTAACGACCGCCGACGATGCGCTGCTGCTGCGCGTACTCCTGCGTCACGCGGAGACTCTAGCCCGACCGGCTCCGATTGACTTCTGGTTGCCCCAAAGGGCATCGACGTGTCAGTTGCCGCCGACGGGCTCGGTCGCCATGCTGTCGCGGGCCGTGACCACATAGCAGAGTCCGTTGTGCTCGCCGGCCTCCCAGACGTCCTTGGTCGGCACCATCGCGCCCTGCGACACCATGTAGGGCGGCGAGAGGTCGCTGGCCTTGTCCTTGCAGCTGGTCTCGGTGCCTTGGCGCAGTTCGGCCTCCGCCGGGTACGGGTCGTCCGAGGCGCCCAGGCTGACCTGCGCGAACACTTCGAGGTTGTGCGGACTGGAGCACTCCACCGACTTGATCTGCTCGGCGTTCGTGCCCAGGAAGCATCCGGTGCCGACGTTCTGCAGGAAGTCCTCCGAGGTGACATCCCCGCCTGGCCCGTAGGTCAGGGTCCTCGTGCTGGCCATGCCGCGACCGCTGGCCGAGGCATGGTTGGACGCGGACGAGCGGGACCGTTCCGAGATGGGCGGCCAGGTGCCGTCGTTGGCCGAGGGAGCGGTGGCGGCCGAGTTGCTCTTGCCGGTCCCGAACACGCCCGTCACAGCCAGAACCACCGCGACCGCGACCACCAGCACCAGGCCGCCTAAGGCCAGCAGAGCCACGTTCTGGGGCTTACGCGGGGACGAGGACAGCACCTGTGTCCCACCCCGCGGCGGGTACGGTTGCGGGCCACTTGGCGGCAGCACCAGGCCCGGCGGCGTCATCGGGCCGGGCACCACCGGCTGGGGGCCGGTCGGCGGGCGCTGGGCGCGGGCCTGGTCGATCAGGTAGCGCGCCTGGTCGGGGGTGAGCCGGACGTGCGGGTCGGGGTTGAGCAGGCCCATGATCAGGTCCGCCAACGGGCCCTGCTGGGTCACCCGCAGCTGGGCCCGCTCGTTCATGATCGCCTGGATGGACGCGGCCGTGGTGGACCGCTCGAACGCGCCCGCGCCTTCCGAGGCGAAGAACAGTGTCGCGCCAAGTGCCCAGAGGTCGGACGCGGGCGACGCCTCGTGACCCAGCAACCGCTCCGGCGAGATGTACGTGGGCGAGCCCATCAGCGTGCCGGTCGACGTCAGCCGTGGGTCCTCTGTGGACTGTGCGATGCCGAAGTCGGTCAGCTTCACCCGGCCGTTCGGCGTGACAATCACGTTGCTGGGCTTGACATCCCGGTGCACGACACCGGTCCGGTGGGCGACTTCCAACGCGGCCAGCATCTGGTCGGCGATTTTCAACACCCGCTCCGGCGGCATCGGGCCGTGCCGCTTGACCAGGTCGGCCAAGTCGGGCGCCTCCACCAACTCCATCACGATGAACGTGGCGCCGTCCGCCTGCACCACGTCGTGCACGGTCACGATGCCGGGGTCGCTCAACCGGCCCGCGGTCCGCGCCTCGCGCAACACGCGCTCTTCGAACACCTGCCGCTCGGCCGGCGGGATACCCTGCGGCAACAGGAGTTCCTTGATCGCCACCTGCCGGCCGATGGTCGAGTCCTCGGCCAGCCACACCACACCCATGCCGCCCCGGCCAAGCTCACGGACAACGGTGTAGCGGCCGGCTATCACCCGTGGTTGCTGGTCCTCCGTCACGCGGGCACTCTAGCTTTCCCTCAGGTCTGGAACGCTTCCGACAGCGACTTCTGCAAGTCGGACATGTTGGTCGGGAGGTCGTCGCCGTTGTCCGACGACTGGGTGTCGGGCTTGGACTCCTCGGTGGTCTTGGACTCCTCCGCGGACGACGGCGGTGACGCGGGCGAGTTGTCGTCCTGTGACTCGGCACTGCTTGGGGCGGGCGAAGGGTTCGTGGCCGGGCCCGTGGTGCCCGGCTGTTGCTTGTTGCCGCCCAGCAGCAGAATGCCGGCCGTCACCACCGCGGCGACCGCCACCACGACGCCGCCGATCGCCAGCCAGCGGCGGGAACCGCCGTTCTTCGCCGGCGGCGGCCCGACCGTGGCCGCCACGGGCATGGCCTTCACGGTCTGCTCGCCAGTCGGCTCACGGCCTTGTTCGGCCAGTTGACGGGCCTGCGCCGCGGTCAGCCGGGTCTGCGGGTTCGGATCCATCAGACCCGTGACCAGGGTCGCGACCGGGCCCTGGGCGATCCGGATGGTGGCCCGCTCGTTCATGATCGCCTGGATGACGGCGGGGGTCGTCGGCCGGTCGTACGCGCCGAAACCCTCCACCGCGAAGAACAGCGTGGCACCCAGCGCCCACAGGTCCGACGCCGGCGACGCGTCGTGGCCGAGCAGCCGCTCCGGCGAGATGTACGTGGGGGAACCGATGATCGACCCGTTGGTGGTCAGCTTCGGGTCCTCAATCGACTGCGCGATGCCGAAGTCGGCCAGCTTCACCCGGCCGTTCGGGGCGACCATCACGTTGGCGGGCTTGACGTCCCGGTGCACGATCCCGGCGGCGTGCGCGGTCTCCAACGCGGACAGCAACTGTTCGGCGATCTTCGCCACGAACGGACCGGGCAGCGGGCCGCGTTGGGCGACGACGTCCGCCAGATCCGGGTACTCGACCAACTCCATCACGATGAACGTGGTGCCGCTCTCCTGCAGCACGTCGTACACCGTCACGATGCCCGGGTCGTTCAGCCGGCCCGCGGTGCGCGCCTCGCGCAGCACGCGTTCCTCGAACACCTGCCGCTCGTGCGGTGGTGTGCTCGGCGGCAGCAGAAGTTCCTTGATGGCCACCTTCCGGCCGATCGTGCTGTCCTGCGCGAGCCACACGATCCCCATGCCGCCACGCCCCAACTCGTCCAGCAGGGTGTAACGACCAGCCCCCAGTTGGTCACCTCGGTTCACACGCACAACCTACGGCACCGAGTCGCGAACAGTGTTTCCCCAAAGGGCAACTAGGAGTGCACGTCGTGACCGGCCTCCCGCAACGCCGCCACCGCCCGGCCCAGGTCGACCTCCTTGACCAGGATGTGGTCTGTGTCGAAGGTGGACACCGCGAAGATCGGCACCCCAGCCGCGGCCAGGGTGCCGGCGAGCGCGGCCATGATCCCGGTCAGCGTGAACTCCAACGGGCCGCGCACGGTCAGCAGCCGCCAGCCGTCGTCCACCTTGGCCCCGGCCGGCGCGACCGCTGCCGGGCAGACGACCGAAATCTCCTCAGGAGTGCGGGTGACCGACACCAGCGAGTCGCCCACCGGCAGCACAGGCGGCTCGGCGTCGGCCGGCAGCCGCGCGAGCGCGTACTCCCCCGGCCGAAGGTCGACCGTGAGCCGGTTCATCCTTCGGTTACGAGCGGGCTGCCGGCCGTCTCGGTACCGTCGGGCAGCGTCGAGATGGTGAAGTCGTCGAACACGTTCGCCGCGGCCTTCTGCAGCTGGCGCAGGCATTCCACGGCCAGCGCGCGGATCTCGACGTCGGCCGCCTCGGTCGCGCGCATGGCGATGAAGTGCCGCCAGGCACGGTAGTTGCCGGTTACGACGATCCGCGTCTCGGTCGCGTTCGGCAGCACCGCGCGCGCGGCCTGCCGGGCCTGCTTGCGCCGCAGGGTCGCGTTGGGCTCGTCGGCGAACTTCTTCTCCAGCCCCACCAGCAACTCGGTGTACGCCTCGACCGCGGCGTCGGCGGCCGCGACGAACTTGGCGTGCAGCTCCGGGTCCTCGGCGATGACGTCCGGCTCGACCATGGCGGCGTTCCGCTCGGGCACGTACCGCTGGGACAGCTGGGAGTACGAGAAGTGCCGGTGGCGGATCAGCTCGTGGGTGAGCGACCGGGAGATGCCGGTGATGTAGAACGTCACCGACCCGTGCTCGAGGACCGAGAGGTGCCCGACCTCCAGGATGTGCCGCAGGTAGCCGGCGTTGGTCGCGGTGGCCGGGTTGGGCTTCTTCCACGACTGGTAGCACGCCCGGCCGGCGAACTCGGCCAGGGCCTCGCCGCCGTCGCTGTCGGTCGACCATGGCACGTCCGCCGGCGGGAAGAACTCGGTTTTGGCGATCAGCTGCACGCGGGGGGCGACGGTCTCGGTCATGGCCGAGAGCCTAACCGGCCAGCTTGCCCGCAGTGCTCCCCCGCGCCGTGACATCACATGGCACCATTGGTGACGTCATCCATGCTTGACGTGACGTCAGATGTGGTGTCATAGTGACGTCATGGATCTCACGCCGTACATCGAGTCACTGCGCGAGGACCTTGCGACCACTGCTTCCGCCGGGGACGACCAGACCCGGCGCGCGGCGGCCGTACTGTCCGCCGCGCTGGAGCCGGCCATCCGGTTGGCCATCATGAACGCCCTGTCGGACCTGGCCGCCGAGGTCACGGCCGCGTTGGACGACCACGTCGTCGAGGTTCGCCTCGCCGGCCGGGACGTCCAGGTCGCGGTCACATACACCGGGACGCACACCGGTTCGACGCCACGCGACGCCGAGCAGCCGTTGCCGCCGCCGACCGGTGGCGACAGCGCCGAGAACATCAGCCGGATGACCGTGCGGATGTTCGAGCAGATCAAGAGCCAGGCCGAGCGGGCGGCCGCCGCGCAAGGCGTGTCGCTGAACACGTTCGTGTCCCAGGCCGTCCAAGGCGCCCTGCACCACAAGATGCGCGACCGCGGCTGGCACGGGCCTGAGCACCACCACGGGGAGACGAAGAGCAAGCGCACCGATGGCGAGTCGTCGCGGGTGCACGGATGGTACGAGGGCTGAGGGGACCATGACCGAGGAACCGACCGAGAAGGTCCGGGAACGCAACTTCGACGCCGACGGACCGCACGAGATCGACGTGTCCATCCACTCCGGCGCCGTGGACGTCCTGCTGACCGACGAACCCGGGATCACCGTCCGGGTCCGGCACCGCCCGGACGCCGGCAACGCGTGGACGTCCGGCATCGCCAACCTGATGACCTGGGTGTCCGGTCTGTCCGGCCAGTTCGGTCAGTTCGGCCAGGCGTCCGTGGACGACGCGGTCGACCAGGTCCGGATCGAACTGCAGGGCAAACGGCTCGTCGTGCACGCCCCGAAAGGCCCGATGTTCCAGGCGTTCCCGCTCGGCGTGACGGTACGGGCGCCGGCCGGGTCGAACGTGGAGGTCCGCAGCGGCTCCGCGGACGTGCTGGTCACCGGCGCCGCCGGGAAGATGAAGGTGCAGACCGGGTCCGGCGAGATCAAGATCGACCGCGCGGACGGGGCCGCGATGGTCACCACCGGCACCGGCGCGGTCCGGCTCGGGCCGATGCTCGGCGGACTGCAGGCCCGCAGCGGCAGCGGCGACGTGGAGGTGTCGTCCGTGGGCGGCACCACCGCTCTGGTCACCGGCAGCGGGGACGTGTGGCTGGGCGCGGTGGCCGCGGACGTGATGGCCCGCACCGGCACCGGCGACCTGACCGTGGCGGACGCGGCCTGCGGAAAGATCGACCTGCACACCGGCTCCGGCGAGATCCGGGTCGGGGTGCGGCAGGGGGCGACCGCGGAGGTCGACCTCAGCTCCGGCTCCGGGCAGGCCCGCAGCGAACTGAACCTGACCGACGAGCGCCCACTGGCCGAGCCGAAACTGCGGGTGCGGGGCCGGACGGGATCAGGCACGGCATTGGTCACCTCCGCCCTGGACGGGTGATCCGGGGCGGGCACACGGGGGATGGCGGGGTTCTCGTCGGGGAGCGAGAACCCCGCCTTTTACTTGGTGAGCTTGCGTAACGGTGTGGCCAGGTCGCCGCGGGCGCCGACCGCGACACCGGACAGGCCGAGCCATTCGGCCATCACCTTCAGCTCGGCCGCGAGTTCCGGCAACACCCGCGCTTTGTCCACAGTGGACTCGGCGAACGCGCCGTGGACACGCAGCAGGCCGGCGGTCCGGTCGGCTTTCAGGTCGACCCGGCCGACCAGCTGCCCGTCCAGCAGGAACGGGAAGACGTAGTAGCCGAACTCCCGCTTGGGCTCCGGCACGTAGATCTCGATGCGGTAGCGGAAGCCGAACATCCGCTCGGTTCGGTCCCGCTCCCAGATCAACGGGTCGAACGGGCACAACAGCGCCCGGCCCGTGATCGCTCGGGGCGTGCGGGCCTCGAAATGCCGGTACGCCTTGCGGTTCCAGCCCGTCACCTCGACCGGTTCGAGGATCGCCGCGTCCACCAGTTCGGCGATCGCGCGCCTGTTCACGTCCGGCGCGAGCCGGTAGTAGTCCCGCAACTCGGCCTCGGTGGCGATGCCGAGCGCGCGGCCCGCTCGCTCGGTCAGCCGGCGGGCACACTCGTCCGCCTCGATCTTCCGGGTCAGGATCTCCGGCGGCACAACACGTTCGGTCAGGTCGTAGAGCCGCTCGAAGCTCCGGCGGGTGCCCGTGGTCAGCTCCCCGATGCCGAACAGGTACTCACAGATGTGCTTCACGTCCGAGCGGTTCCACCAGGCGCCCTTCGCCCGCTTCACCGGCCCGACCAACTCCCGCTCCAACGTGCCCGCGCCGACCGGGCCCCGCTCCTTGACCGCCGCCAGCACCTCCTGCACCAGGCCCGGCGACCGGTCGACGATCTTGCCGTAGTGCCGCCACCAACCGGCCCGCTTCGACAGGTGCACCAGCGGCCAGTCCTCGATCGGGATCAGGCTGGCCTCGTGCGCCCACTTCTCCACCAGCAGCCGCGGCCGGCGGCTGGTGTGCGTCCAGGCCGCGTCGTCGACCAGGTCCATCGGGTACGGCCCGAGCCTGCTGAACACCGGCATGTAGTGCGCGCGGACGGCGACATTCACCGAATCCAGCTGGAGCAGCTGGGTCCGGGACAGCACGCGCTGCAAATGGCGGCGCGACGGCACGCCCGCCGGCCGCAGGTCGGCGAACCCCTGCGCGGCCACCGCCGTCCGCCGGGCCGCGTCCTGAGTAAGAGTCAACATGATGTTGGCAAGCATGCCAGCAGGGTCCGACAGTTTTGGATTGTCCTCGCTCCGCTCGGACCGGCTCGATCGCTCAAGCCGGTCATTTCCACCCCGCCCCACGCGACCGACATCTTCGCTCGGAGTCCGGTGCCAGCGTGGCCGGGGCGATGTCGGGCGTGTTGCGTGGCGTAAATGACCGGCGCGACCGAGCCAGGCGTTATTCCACCTCCACCGCCGGATAAGTTCTGTGACCATGGCCGAGGCCGCGGTGCGTACCGCTGAACCAGGAGACACCCACGACATCGCCCGGATCCAGGTGGAGACGTGGCAGACCGCGTACGCCGACCTGCTGCCCAGGGAGGTCCTCGACAGCCTGGACGCCGAGGAGATCGCCAGGATCTGGGAGCTGACCATGGCCGGCGGGGACGCGACCGTGTACGTGGCCACCGAGGGGCCGTTCACGGTCGGCTTCTGCGCGGCCGGCCCGGCGCCGGAGGAGGAAGTGGCGGACGTCGACGGCACGGTCCCCGACGACGCGGCCACCACGGGCATGGTGGGCACGTTGCTGGTCGAACCGCGGTGGGGTCGGCGCGGCCACGGCGGCCGGTTGCTCGCCACGGCCGCACAGGCGATGCGCGAGGCGGGCTCAACTCGTGGTGTTGTGTGGGTGCCTGAGAATGACGACGTCTCCATCGCGTTCTATGAGCGTGCGGGGTGGGAACGGGACGGCATGGTGCGCACGTTGGACGCGGACGGTCAGGCCCTTAGGGAAATCCGCCTGACAGGGGACTTGGACTTTCGGCTGACGTGAATGGTCCTCCCGACTGACGTTCGCGCACGTAACACGCGCCTACCCTGGTGACGACATGCGGGGGAACCTCAGTTAGGGCGGTCACAGTGTTCGGGAGCCTTCTGCTGGCGGCAGGCGTCGCCTTCGGCTCCGCACTCGTGCCCTTGATCAGCGTCGAGATCTTCGTGCTGGCGCTGGTGACGCGGGAACCCGCGTTGCCGTGCCTGGCGATCGGAGCGGTGGTCGCGGCCGCGCAGATCGGTGGGAAGTTCATCTACTACCTGGCCGCGCGTGGCTCGTTCCACCTGCCGAAATTCATGCACCGGAAGCCGAAGCCGCCGACCCCGCGGCGGGAACGCTGGCACGAGCGGACCAAGCGGTTCCGGGCGTGGGTGGAACGGCTGACCGAGAAGTGTCACCAGCATCCGCACTGGATGGCCGGGACGTACGGGGTCAGTTCGGTGGTCGGGCTGCCGCCGTTCATGGCCACCACGATCCTGGCCGGCCTCGCGCGGATGTCGGTGGCGATGTTCCTGAGCGTCGGGTTCGTCGGCCGGTTCATCCGGTTCAGCCTGCTGGCCGCGTCCCCCGCGATCCTCGCCCACTGGTTGTTCTGACCGCGTCGGCCAGCCGCTGGACCCCGTCGATCAGGACGTGCTCGGGCGCTCCGCCGTACGTCAGCCGCAGGAACGCGCCCGGTGGCTCGGCCACGAACCACGAACTGCCAGGGAAGATGACCACGTCACGGGCTGCGGCGGCGGCGGTCAGCTCGACGTCGTCGAGGCCGTCGGGCAGTTCGGCCCACACGTGCAGGCCACCGGACGGGACTTGGGCCCGGAACTCGGGCAGGTGCGTCGCGAGCGCACCCAACAACGCGTCACGACGCGAACGCAACGCGGTGCGCAGGGCGCGTAGATGCCGTCGCCACGCGGGTGATGTGAGGAAATCGATCGCCGCGTCCTGGATCGGCCCGGCGACGTAGAAGTCGTCCAGCGCACGCGCGGTCCGCAACCGTTTGCCGGCCGCACCGCGCGCGCCCACGCCGGCGACTCGTAGGCCAGGAGCCACGATCTTGGTCAACGACCGCATGTACACGACGTGCCCGTCCACGTCCTCGGACGCGAGGGTGGGCGGCACTGGACCGTCAACCGTCAGGTCGCGCGCCCAGTCGTCCTCGATGACGAACGCGCCAGCCGCGCGCACCGCGTCGAGCACCTGAGGCCGTCGCTCCGCGGACAGCATGGCGCCGTGCGGGTTGGCGTACATCGGCTGGCAGTAGAACATCCGCGCGCCGGTCCGGGCGAAGGCCGCGGCGAGCAGGTCCGGGCGTACACCGTCGGAGTCCGTAGGTACAGGGACTACGCGCAGTCCCGCGTCCCGCGCGGTGGCGACCGCGCCCAGGTACGTCGGTACCTCCACGAGCACGACGTCACCTGGTTCGCAGAAACCACGGAACACCGTGGCGAGGCCCGGCTGTGCGCCGCTGCACACCGTGAAGTCGCCCGCGCCGAACCCGCCCCCAGCCTCGCGCGCGAACCAGGTCCGCAGCTCGTCGCGGCCTTCCACAGGGATCCGGCCCCAGGCTGTCGGCCGGCGGGCGGCCCTCGCCATGGCCGCGCCCAACGCGGCGACCGGCTGCAGGCCCGGGTCCAGGTAGCCGCTGGACAGTTGCAGCACTTCCGGCCGCGGAACCGTGACCAGGGACGACAGCATTTCCTCGTGCGGCCGGCCGGCGCCGAGGGCCACGGTCTGCCACGACAGGTCCTGGACGTGCGGGACTGGTTCGCGGGCGGCGACGTAACTGCCGCGGCCGGGCCGGACCTCGATCACCCCCTCGCCCGCGAGCCGGGCGATCGCCGCCTGGACCGTCACTGGTGACGCGCGGTGGCGGCCCATCAGGTCTCGGACCGACGGCAGCCGGTCTCCGGGCTGGCCACGGGCGATGATCGCGTTGATCGACGCGATAACGCGATCGGCTGCGTTATCCTCATTCATGAGTGTCAAGAGTAACGTTATCGCGCCAGCGGGGATAACACTCGGCGCCCTCGGCGTCCTGGGGTTCAGCTTCTCGCTGCCGGCCACCCGGCTGGCCGTGGCCGGGCTCGACCCGTGGTTCGTGGCCTTCGGCCGCGCCTTCGGCGCCGGACTGCTGGCGATCGGCTACCTCGTGGCGGTCCGCGCGCCCCGGCCGACCCGGGTCCAACTGCGGCGGCTCGTCGTCGTCGCACTGGGGATCGTGGTCGGGTTCCCGCTGATGACGTCACTCGCGCTGCAGATCGAGACCTCCGCGCACGGCGCCGTGGTGATCGCCGGGCTGCCGATGGCCACCGCGATCTGGGCGGTGCTCAGGGCAGGCGAACACCCCAGGCCAGCGTTCTGGCTGGCCAGTGGGTTCGGGTTCGTCGCGGTGCTCACGTTCGTGTTCACCAGCGGCGGAGTCGGCGGCGGGTTCGGCGTGGCGGACGTCTTCCTGCTGGTCGCCGTCGTCCTGTGCGGACTCGGATACGCCGAGGGCGGTGTCGTCGCCCGTGAGCTGGGCGGGGCGCACACAGTGTGCTGGGCACTGGTCGTCTCGCTGCCGGTGACCGTTCCCGTCACCGTGATCGTCGCCGCGACCTCCGGGGTCGACCGCGCTGACGGGACCGCGTGGTTCGGGTTCGGCTACGTCACCGTGATCTCGATGTTCCTGGGGTTCTTCGCCTGGTACGCCGGGCTGGCCGCGGGCGGGGTCGCCAAGGTCAGCCAGGTGCAGCTGGCCCAGCCGATACTCACCCTGGCGTGGTCGTCGTTGTTCCTGCACGAGCAGATCGGGTGGATCACCGTGGTGACCGCGATTGTGGTCCTGACCTGCGTAGTTTGGACGCAGCGAGCGCGGGTTCACCACGTTGGTAACGGTTAGATAACGAACCGGGCACGGTTGAACGACTGAGGCCAACGCGTTCGTATCCCCCAGTGACGAGCTCGTCCCCCAGCATTCCGCCGTCACCCAGGCAACACCTTTCGCGTCCTCGCCTGGCCAAAATCCGGAACGAGGTGAGAAGTCGATGGCCCGGTCGAAAGGGCGACACCGAATCTCCCGCAGAACGAAGATCGCCGCGGCAGGTGTCGCGCTCACGTTGGCTGTGGGCACATTAGTCCTGGTCAACACCGCGGGTGACCCGGCGACTGCCAGGGCGGACGCGGCCGCCCCGTCGTTCTTCGTCGACATCACGAAGGTCAGGTCGAACGTCCGAACCCCCAGGGAACAGCGGAACGCGTCCACTGGAACGTTCACCGTCGACTGCGGCGAGAACCAGAACGGCCATTTCAACCCGGACAACTTCATCGCCCAGCCCGGTGTCAAGAACGGCGCCCAGCATCTGCACGACTACGTGGGCAACCTGACCACGAACGCCGACTCGAACAACAAGAGCCTGGTGCGCGGCGGCACCACGTGCAAGAACGGCGACCAGTCCGCGTACTTCTGGCCGGTGATCCGGATCGACCGCGAGGACGACAACGGCCAGAGCCAGCAGGACCGGGCCAAACAAGAGGCCAAGGCCCAGCAGCGCGGCCAGAACAACAACGGCCAGAACAACCAGAACCAGAACAACCGCGGCAACAACCAGAACCAGGGTCAGGGCAACGCCCAGAACAACGACAACCAGAACCAGGGACGGAGCGGAAACCAGAACAACAACCAGAACCAGAACAACGTCCGAAACCAGAACGACAACAACGCCCGGAACCAGGGCGGCAACAACATCCGGAGCCAGAACAGCAACGGCGCCGGTAACCAGGACAACAACCAGGCCGGTCAGGACGACAACGCCGGTCAGAACAACGACAACGCCGGTCAGCAGGGCGCCGCGCAGCAGAACGGTGGCAGGCTCCAGCGTCTGCGCGATCTCGTGGACAAGGTCAAGCAGGCCCGCCAGAACCAGCGGAACAACGGCAACGACAACAACGCCGACCAGAACAACCAGGACGAGCTGCCCGGTGTGGACGACAAGAACCAGGTGGCCGGCAACGACGGCGAGATCGTCGAGCCGCGGGACGCCAACATCACGTTCAACGGCAGCCCGGTCGGCGAGGTCGTGCCGATGCCCAAGTTCCTGCGCATCCTGTACGGCGACGCCAAGGTCAACGAGAACGGGCCGAAGAACGCCCGCGACTCGTGGACCTGCGCCGGATTCGAGGACAGGGTCCTCATCAACAAGTACCCGATCTGCCCGAACGGCGCCGCGGTCAAACGGATCCACGCTTTCCCGAGTTGTTGGGACGGGCAGAACACCGACTCGGAGAACCACCGGGACCACATCGCCTTCCCGGACAACAACGGTAGGTGCCGGAACGGTTTCGTCGCGGTGCCGCAGCTGACCATCACGCTGACGTACGACATCCCCCAGGACGTTCAGCAGAAGGGCCAGTACAAGGTCGACTCGTTCCCCGAAGAGGAACACGACCCGTTCTCCGACCACGACGACTTCGCGAACGTCATGTCCAACGCGATCATGAACCGGGTCGTCGACTGTATCAACAACGGCAAGACCTGCAACGAATAGCTAACAACGCCGCGAGGGCCGCCAGTCAGGCGGTCCTCATGGCGCGTTGTTGCGTCACTTCCCCGACAAGTATCCGCAACATCCGTCACCAACCCGGCCGGCGCAGACCGGGGTAAATGAATAACGAGGTGAGTAGTCGATGGCCCGAAACAATGGGCGACACCGCATCTCCCGCCGTACCAAGATCGCAACCGGGGCAATCGGGCTCGCGATGGCGGTTGGCGCCCTGGTGGTGACCACGACTGCCGGCAATCCGGGCGACGCTAACGCGGACGCCGCGGACAAATCCTTCTTCGTCGACATCACCAAGGTGAAGCCGAACGTCAAGAAGGCGAGGCAGCAGGGAAACGCGAGCCGCGGGACCTTCACGGTCAACTGCGGCCGTAACGAGAACGGCCACTTCAACCCGGACAACTTCATCGCCCAGCCCGGCGTCAAGAACGGCGCCCAGCACTTACACGACTACGTCGGCAACCTTTCCACCAATGCCGACTCGAACAACAAGAGCCTGGTGAAGGCCGGTACCACGTGTAGGAACGGCGACAAGTCCGCGTATTTCTGGCCGGTCATCCGGATCGACACCGGTGACGAGGAGGAGGCCAAGAAGGACAACCCGCCGGCCGAGCCGCAGAAGCAGCAACGCGACCAGCAGGCCGCGCAGGACAAGCAGGACAAGGCCCAGCCGCAGGTGGACTGCCCGGACGTGGCGTCCCAACTGCCGGCCGAGATCCCGGACAACTCCCAGCAGGCCGTCGAGGACTCGCTGAAGAAGGTCGACGAGGCCACCGACGCGGCCAACACGAAGTTGCCCGCGGCCAAGAACCCCGACCAGGACGTGGCCGCGCCATTGGCCGACCAGCGCAAGCAGGAGCTGGACAAGATCTCCCAGACACTGGCGCAGGCCGGTCAGCCGGCCGACCTCAGCCAACTCGCCCAGTGCAAGGTCAAGGCGCCCAACGGGACCGGCGGCCAGGACAACGGCGGCAGCGCCAACAACGTCCCGGAGCCGGGCACCGACACCAAGCCGAAGCCGCCGGAGAGCAACGACAACGAGCTCCCGGGCAACGACGGGGTCATCCAGCGGCCGGTGCGGGCGCAGCTGACCTTCACCGGCAGCGAGGTCGGCAAGGTCACGGCCATGCCGAAGTTCCTGCGGATCCTGTACGGCGACGCCAAGGAGAGCCAGAACGGACCGAAGAACGCCAAGGACTCCTGGACCTGTGAGGGCTTCGAGAACCGGGTCCTGATGGACAAGTACCCGATCTGCCCGGTCGGCAAGAAGGTCAAGCGGATCCACGAGTTCCCGAGCTGCTGGGACGGCAAGAACATCGACTCGACCAACCACCGCGACCACATCGTCTTCCCGGACGCCAACGGCCGGTGCGGGAAGGGCTTCAAGGCCGTGCCGCGACTGGTGGTCACCCTGACCTACGACATCCCGCACGACATCCAGGTCAAGGGTCAGTACAAGGTGGACGCCTTCCCGTTCGAGAAGCACAACCCCAAGTCCGACCACGACGACTTCGCGAACGTGATGACCCAGTGCATCATGAACCGCGTCGTCAACTGCATCAACAAGGGCCGCAGCTGTAACGAGTAACCCCTTCAGACCCTTGGCGGGGACGAGTCGGCGCACCGGCTCGTCCCCGCCAAGGCCTTTTCAGGCCAACGCGACCCGCACCTGGTCCGGCTCGTAACGTGTCCGCGGCACCGCGAAGACCGCGGTGGCGCGTTCACCGTCCTGGTCCGCCGAGTACGTGAGGATCCGCCACTCGCCTTCGTCCCAGGTGTCCAGCAGGTCGGACCGCAGCAGCGGGTAGACCGACCGGTACGCCTGGCTCTTGTGCAACTGCTGGACGGTCGACGCCACGGGCACTTCGAAACCCCTGCCCGCCAACGGGTGCAGCAGCCTGACCTTCAAGCGCCGCAACGGCATCAGCCACCAGCCGTCCAACTCGGGCGACAACAGCACGACTGCGACCGCTTCCGCCGCCAGCACGGGGACTTGCGTGCTGGCGAGCAGTGTCAACGCGACCAGCAGCGTCGCCCGCGCGATGGACCTGATGGTCGCCGGGGTGTGTTTCTCGGACAGGCATCCGCAGGACTCGTCTGGTGCCGCCTTCCGTGCCCAGACCAGGTATCCGGTCAACGCGACGAACCACACCGCCGCCGGCCACGGTGTCACCAGCAGGCTCGCGGCCAGCAGGATCTCCAGCACACCGACGACGCGGAACGCCGTCGTGACCCTGTCCGCCCCGACCAGGCGTTTGAGGGCGGACCGGCGCGGATCGGCCCGGAACTTGACCACCGCCGCCCACAGCAGAACGACCGCGACGACCATCAGGCGGCCGCCGAGTACACGGTCGCGACGTCGACCTCGTTGGTGTCCGGCCGCCACGCGCCGATGACCTTCGCGTGCTTGCCCACCCGCAGGAACGACAGGTCACTGACCGCGGGGGTGCCGTTGTAGACGGCGGCCGTGGCCGTGCTGACGTGACCGATGATCCTGTGGCCGTTGTGGTCCAGGTGCAGCGTGTCGCGCTGGATGTCGGCGATGTGCCCCTCCAGGTTGACGATGTTGAGCCACACCGCGTCCGCCGCGAGGACACCGTCGGGCATCCGCACACCTCTGGCGTACAGCCCGTCACCGACCTTGGCCGCGTCGAACGTGGTGTTGTGTAACTTCCAGACACTCGTTCCGTTGGTGACCTGGATCCGGTGCAGGGTGCGGTCCGACCCGGTGACCATCAGCATGGTCCCGTTGATGCCGCTGATCCGGCCTTCGGCGAAGTTGGGGTCGGGCGCGTCCGGGTCGACCCAGCCGTCCCGGGCGAACGCCGCCTCGGGGGTGAGCGCGCCCAACGTCGTCGCCCCGGCCAGCACAGCCGCGGTGAGGAACTTCCGGCGTGATTCCATCGTGGACTCCTCTCAGCTGTGCACGGTCACCGGGATCAGGCCACTGGACAGGTTGCCGAGCACGCTGAACGCGGCCGGCGTGAAGTCGATCAGCCGGTCGGTCGCACAACTGCCGCCACAGCACCGCTGCTCACCGCACCAGAAGTTGGTGTGCGGGCCGCAGTCCCGGATCGTGACGGCGATTTCCGTCGACCCACAGAGATGTTTGACGAAGAACGTGTGCCCACACCCCCAGCGCAGCAGATCCTCACCGCACTGGTCCGGCCGGGTGATACTGAAGCACGCGTCGGAAGTGTTCGGCCAGGCACAGTGCCTGCTGCCCGAACTGCAGTTCCCACACGCGCCACCGCCCGCGGACCCACACGGACCCCACCCAGCCCCACAACAGAACCACGACGCCTCGGACGTCGCGGCAACCGATATCCGATCCGGTGCCACTCGTTCGCTCCCTTCGAAGCGCCCGCACTCGCGCGGTCTCCTTCGCAGAGCGAAAAAGGACAGGACTTATGGCGGCTCGTCCCCCGAGCCTCATCGCAAAGCTAGCCGCTCTCGCCTGGCCCTCATCGCACGCAAGCTGTGTTCATCGCCGACCCCCTACGGGGGCCGCCCACCCCCAACCGCGGGGGTTGAACTTTCGCGCGAACAGACGGGAGTTGGTAATGTACTGACAGCTCGCACGGTACCTCCCCCTCCGACCAGGCGCAACAGCCGACCCGAGTCGTCGAACCCGATCGAGTAGCGCTAAAATAGCGCTATGGCCACTGTGCAGATCAGAGACATCCCGGAGGACGTCTACGAGACGATCCGGGAGCGTGCTCACGCGGCCGGCCAGTCCATCCAGGCATACATGCGCGACCAGGTGATCGACCTGGCGGCCCGACGCACCAAGGAAGAAGTTCTGGCAGCCGTCGAAAGCACGTTGGCCAAGCGCACATCCGCCGGGCCGAGTCGCGAGACGATCGTCGATGAACTGCGGGGCCATCGGGGTGCCTGATCTTGTTGTTGACGCGTCAGCCACCGTCCTGGCCCTCACCGGGACCACCGATGACGCCAAGGCGATCCGCAAACGTCTCGCCGCCACGACCACGCACGCCCCGCACCTCCTGGACGCTGAGGTAGGGCATGTACTGCGGCGCTTGGAACGGACCGGCGTCATTGACGACGAGGAAGCGAGCACGGCTCTGGGCGCGCTGCCGCATCTTGTCGATCACCGCTACCCCCACACCGGTCGTCTCGCCCAAGCGACCTGGGAACTCCGCCACACGGTCACGTTCTACGACGGCTTGTATGTCGCGCTCGCGGCTGCTCTGGACGTTCCACTGATGACAAGCGACGAGAAACTGACTAAGGCGCCCGACCTGCCGTGCGAAGTCGAGCTTGTGTAGTCAGGCGATTCAGTACGGCGGACAGCACGAGCACGGCGCCGAGTGCGAGCAGTTGGTACTGGCTGCCGCGGGAGTCCTCGAAGGCCAGCAGGATTCCGGCGTTCAGCCAGACCACGAACAGGGACGCCAGGATCACGCCACCCACGCGGCCGATGCCGCCTGTGATCGCCGTGCCGCCGAGGATGGCGATGGTGATCGCGGGCAGTGCCATTCCGTTGCCGACTGTTCCGGCGTCGGGGCGGGCCGAGGCGAACTGGGCGACGGTCACGATGGCGACCACGCCGGACAGCAGTCCGGAGAGCAGGTACGCGCGGAACCGGATGGACACCACGGGCAGGCCGGCGAATCTGGCGGCGGCCTCGTTGGTGCCCAGGGCGTAGAGGCGGCGGCCGTAGTTGGTTCGGTTCGCCAGCAGCCACACCGTGGCGGCGCAGGGCAGCAGGAACGTGAAGACCTGCAAGGGAATCGAGCCGACCGCGGTGGTCATCGAACGCAGTGCCTGGACCGGTGGGGTCGAGATGGGGGCGGTGTCGTTGATCACCAGGGCCAGGGAGCTGTAGGCGTAGTAGGTGGCCAGGGTGGCGATCAGGGCGGGCACACCTAGCCAGGCGACCAGGAAACCGTTGACGGCGCCGAGAAACAGGCCGCATGCCAGGGCGATGAGCAGGGACAGCCAGAGCGGCCAGTGCCAGACGCCGACCAGCAGGCCGAAGACCATCCCCACCAGGCTCACCACGGACCCGACGGACAGGTCGATGCCGCCCCGGCCGGTGACCACGACCAGCAGCTCGGCCAGGCCCAGAACACACAGTGGGACAACGGATTCCAACGAGGACGCGAGGTACGGCACGTCGTAGGGCGCCACCAGGTAGCCGTTGGCACCCAGCACACCCATCCACGCGACGAGGACGACCAACAGCACGACGAGCAGCACGACCCGGTCGGTGAGCAGCCGCTTCACAGTCGTTGCCTCCTTCGCTCCCGCAACAGGTCCGCGCCGACGGCGAGCAGGATGAAGACGCCGATGAACAACGCGGTCAGCTCGCTGCGCCAGCCCAACAGGGTCACCGCGGAGGTCACTGTGCCCACCAGCAACGCACCGAACACTGTGCCCAGCACCGATCCGCGGCCGCCGAGGATGCTTGTCCCGCCGATCACCACGGCCGCGATCACCTGGAGTTCGAGCCCGGTCCCGGCGCTCTGCGCGACCAGCCCGCCGCCGCCGATCACGCAACACGCGGCCAAGCCCACCAGCACACCCGTGGCCGCGTACACGAACACCAGTCGTCGAGTCACCTGAACACCTACCAGGCGGGCCGCTGCCGCGTTCCCTCCGATGGCGTACAAGTGGCGTCCGGTGGGGACGTGCCGCATGTACAGCCACATCCCTGCGGCCAGCACCACCGCCAGTAGCCATGAGTGCGGCACGCCGAACGTGCGTCCCTCGGCGCCGCCGCCGAGAAAAGCCAGGGTGTCCGGGACGCCGGCGACCTCCTTGCCGTCGAAGAGCCGCAGCGCCACGAACCGGAAGACGTTCAACGTCCCGAAAGTGATGATGATCGCGTGCACCCGCCCGTAGGTCACCAGGAACCCGTTCACCGCGCCGAGCAGGCCGCCAACGACCACTCCGGCGCCGATCGCGGGCACCGGAGACAACCCGCTGTCCCGCAACAACTTCGCCACGACAACGAGCACCACGGCGAGCGCGCTGCCGACCGAGACGTCGATCCCGGCTGTCACGATGACCGCGGTCATCCCGACGCCGATGATGGTTACGGGCGCCACGGTCGCCAGGATGTTCTGGATGTTCGACGCCGCGAGGAACGTGTCCGTGCCGACACCCAGCACTGTCCACAAGAGAACGACCACGGCGATGAGCACCAGCTCGGGGCCTTCGAACCGACGGATCACCGGTCACCCGCCGCGGCCGCGAGAACATCCGCCTGTGCCGCGCCACGGCCGAAGGACGCGGTGATCCGGCCGCCGCGGACCACCAGGATCCGGTCCGCCAGTGCCATCACCTCGGACAGGTCCGACGACACCAGCAACACCGCCGTTCCCGCCGCCACCACCTCCCGGACCAGGCCGTGGATCTCCTCCTTGGCGCCCACATCGACACCCTGGGTGGGTTCCGCCAGCAGCAGCACCTCGGGGCGGTCGACCAACTGCCGGGCCAGCACCACCTTCTGCTGGTTGCCGCCGGACAGGGTGCCCACCAGCGCGCCGGGGCCGGGTGTCCGGATCCGCATCCGCTCGATGAACGACTCGGCCACCGACCGCTCCCGGCGGCGACGCAGCCAGAAGCCGCGCAACGAGCCGATGGAGATGTTGAATTCCACCGACTTGGACCCGAACACCCCCTGCCGGGACCGGTCGCCGGGCAGCATCGCCAGCTGTCCACTTCGGACCAAACCGGTGTCCGGCGGCAGCACGCCGTAGACGGCACGGGCGATCGCGTCGGCCCCGGAGCCCACCAGTCCGAACAGGGAGACGACCTCACCGCCGGCGACCGAGAAGGACACGTCGCTGAACCGTCCCGCCCGGCCCAGGTCCGACACCGTGAGCAGCGGCGAGCCCACCGACGTCTCGCCAAGCGGGGCGGTGGACGGCTCATGGCCCACCATCAGCGTCGCGATCTCCCGCACGGTCAGTGACGCCATTGGCGCGTCGGCCACGACCGAGCCGTCGCGTAGCACGGTCACCCGATCGGCGATCTCGGCCAGTTCGTCCAGCCGGTGACTGACATAGATGACGCCGACACCGCGGTCGGTCAGCCGCTGGATCACCGCGAACAACGTGGTGATCTCGCGGTCGGTCAGGATCGCGGACGGCTCGTCCAGGATGAGCACCTTGGCGTCGTGCGCCAACGCCTTCGCCACGGACACCAGCTGCTGTTCCGCCACGGACAGGTCGGCGATCCGCACCCGGGCCAGGTCTGGCGCGAGACCCAACGCGGACAACAACTCCCGGACCCGACGGTCCTGCGCCGGCCAATCGACCCGGCCGCGCCGACGCAACTCGCGACCCACAAAGACGTTCTCCGCCACGGAAAGCTCACCGAACAGCTGCGGATCCTGGTACACGGTCGCGATTCCCGCTCGGAGTGCCGCGACCGTGTCCCCAGTCCCCAACGACGCACCTGACAACGACACCGTGCCGTCGTCCGGTGTCTCCGCGCCGGAGATGATCTTCACCAGGGTCGACTTGCCGGCGCCGTTCGCGCCGACAAGTCCGTGCACCGATCCCGACCGGACAGTGAAATCCACACCCTGCAACGCGTACACGCCGCCGTAGTGCTTCCGGATCCCGGCCAGCCGCAGCAGCGGATCAGTAGTCATAGTTGCCGACGTTGCCCCTGGTGAGCTTCAACGGGTCGCCCAGCAGCAAAGTCTTGTCCGCGAACTTCACCGCAGGCAGCTTGGCGGACACGTGGTTCGACGGCTGCAACGCCTCGCCCTTCTTCACCTTGTCCGCCGCCCACGCGGTGAGGTAGCCGAGTTGCTCGACGTCCCACAGGATCGACGTGGACGACGACCCGTCGGCCAGATAAGGCTTCATGGAGTTCGGCGTGCCGACGCCGACCGTGAACACCTTGCCGATCTTGCCCGCCTCCCGCACCGCCTTGGCGACGCCCGGCGCGGACGTGGTGCACTCGCCGACCAGGCCGGTCAGGTCAGGGTGGGCGTTCATCAGGTCCTTGGCCATCGACGTGGCCTTGGCCTCGTCCTCACCCGCGTACACGACGTCCACCAGCGAACTGTTGGGGAACGCCGTGGCGGCGTACTTCTTCTCCACGTCGATCCACGAGTTCAGGTTCGCCGCGGTCTGTCCACAGGAGACAATGGCGTATTTCCCGGCGCCGCCCATGGCGGCCAGCAGGGAGTCGATCACGGCCTTGCCGACGCCATCCGCGGTGGCTTGGTTGACGAACACCGCACGAGCCGAGTTCGGGGCGTCGGTGTCCGACGTCATCACCTTGATGCCCTTGCTCGCCGCGTCCGCCAGGATCGGCACGACCGAGTCCGGGTCGTTCGGCGCGACCACCAGCACGTCGACCTTCTGCTGGATGAGCGACTTGAGGATCTCGGTCTGGGCACCCGGGTCCGCGGTGGTGCCGCCCTTGTAGATCCACTCGACGCCAAGGTCCGCCGCGGCTTTCATGCCGCCGATGTTCATGGCCTCGAAATACGGGATGCCCTGCAGTTTCGGCACGAACGCGATCTTGGTCCGGGTGGCCGCGCCGGGCGCCGCCTGATCGTTCTTCTTGCTGCAACCGGCCAGCGCCAGGCTCACGCACGCGACCAGGGCGATGATCTTCCGCATGCTTCGCACCCCCGAGATCGAAACGATTCAAGGTCCGAAGCTAGCAGGTCGGGAAATTTCTCACGAGAGTTCGAGGGCGCGCCGCATCGCTTCCCGGGCACGTCGCCGGTCGCCGGCGATGTCGTAGCCGTGGGCGAGCCTGAACCAGGCACGCCAGTCGTCCGGGGTGGCTTCGACTTCCGCGCGCCGCTCCTCGAACCACGCGTCGGCGTCCTCCCGGCGGATCCGACCCGACGGCATCCGGGGCAGGTCGGACGTGTCGGGCAGGACGCCTTCGTCGGCGAGCCGGCGGGCCAGTCGTTCGGTCTGGAAGCCGAACCGGATGGTCGCGACCGCGACCCAGGCGCCGATCACAGGCAGCAACAGCACCCCGACACCCAGGCCGACGCCCACGCCGGTGCCGGTCTCGATCAGCGCGATCGCCCGCCCGGCCAACAGGACGAAATACAACACGAGCACCGCTGTCAGCAGCAGCGCCATCGACCGGGCGGACGGTCTCACAGGTCCATCAGCTTGTCGAGGCCGACCAGGAGGCCGGCGCGGCCCAGGATGGACCGGACCGCCAGCAGCACACCGGGCATGAACGAGTTCCGGTCCAGCGAGTCGTGCCGGATCGTCAACGTCTCCCCGGAGCCGCCGAACAGGACTTCCTGGTGCGCGACCAACCCGGACAGCCGGATCGAGTGCACGCGCACGTCGTCGACCAACGCTCCGCGGGCGCCGTCCACCTCGACGGTGGTCGCGTCCGGGGCCTTGCCCAAGCCGGCCTGGGCACGGGCCGCCGCGATCAGCCGCGCGGTGTGCGACGCCGTGCCCGACGGGGCATCGACTTTGCGCGCGTGGTGCAGTTCGATAATCTCGGCGGACTCGTAGTACGGGGCCGCCAGCTCCGCGAACCGCATCGACAGCACCGCGCCGATGGCGAAGTTCGGTGCCACCAGCACACCGACCTCCGGCTTGTGCTCCAGCCACCCGGTGACGGTCGCCAGCTTGGCGCTGTCAAAGCCGGATGTGCCGACCACGCACTGGATACCGTTGTCCACGGCGAACCGGACGTTGTCCAGCACCGCGTCCGGGTGGGTGAAGTCCACCAGGACCTCGGCGCTGAGCAGTTCGGACTTCGGGTCGCCGACGTCGACCGCGGCCACGACCTTCATGTCCGGCGCGGCATCCACGGCACGGCACACCTCGGCGCCCATCCGACCGCGGGCGCCGAGCACGCCGACCCGGATCGGGTCGTCAGCCGACCTCACTTCATCACCTCGTGCACCTCGACCGGGACGTCGTCGGTGTGCGCGTACGGGCCGACCACCGCGGCCGCGATCGGCCGGGACAGCAGTTCCCTGGCGAGCACGGCGACATCCTCGCCGGTCACCGCTTCGATCCGGGCCAGCGTCTCGCCGACGGTCAGGTAGTTGCCGTACGTCAGCTCGCCCTTGCCGATCCGGGACATCCGCGAACTGGTGTCCTCCAGGCCGAGCACCAGGCCGCCGCGCAACTGGCCCTTGCCCCGGGCCACCTCCGCGTCGGTCAGGCCGCCGCGGGCCACGTCGCCGAGGATCTCGCGGATCACGCCCGCGACCTCGCCGAGCCGGTCCGGCTGCGCGCCCGCGTACACCGACAGGTGCCCCATGTCCGAATAGGACGCGATGGACGAGTACGCCTGGTACGCCAGGCCCCGCTTCTCACGGATCTCCTGGAACAGCCGGGAACTCATCCCGCCGCCGAGCGCGGCGTTCAGCACACCCAGGGTGAACCGGCGCTCGTCGTGCCGGTCCAGCGCACGGACGCCGAGCATCAGATGCGTCTGTTCGGTGTCCTCGGTGTGCAGCACGAGCCGGGGCACGCCGGCACTCCTGGCCCGGCCTCGACGCACCGGCACCGGCTCGACCTCGCCGACCAGCCGATCGCGGAGTGCCTTGCGCACCAAGCGAAGCACGTCGGCGTGCTTGATGTTGCCGGCGACCGCGAGAACCATCCGCGGCAACGTGTAACGGCGCTTGTAGAAGCCGTACAACGCGTTGCGGCTCAGGTCGGTGATCGACTGTTCGCTACCGAGCACCGGACGGCCCAACGGATGGTCCGGCAGCAGCGCCGCGCAGAACGCGTCGTGCAGCAGGTCCTCCGGGTCGTCGTCGCGCATGGCGATCTCTTCGAGCACCACACTGCGCTCGGTCTCCATGTCGCGTTCGGCGAGCAACGCCTCGAAGACCACGTCGCACACCAGGTCCATGGCCAGCGCGAGGTCCTGGTCGAGGACATGCGCGTAGAAACAGGTGTGTTCCTTGGCGGTGAACGCGTTCAGCTCGCCGCCTACCGCGTCGATCTCCTCGGCGATCTCCAGGGCACTGCGCCGGGACGTGCTCTTGAAGAGCAGGTGCTCCAGGTAGTGCGCGGCCCCGGCGACGCTCGGCTGCTCGTCCCGGGACCCGACCCCGACCCACATGCCGACCGAGGCCGACCGCACGCCGGGAACATGCTCGGTGACCACCCGGAGCCCACCGGGCAGCAGGGTCCGGCGGACCTCGCCCTGGTCGGTGCGCTCCAACGTCTTGGTGGTACCGGGCTTTTGCAGAAGGCCGCGGGCGGAGCCCGCGGCCGTCGCAGTGCGCGTCACGTGGTCGCGGGCTCCTCGGCTGGCTGCTCAGCAGGGGTCTCGGCCGGCTTCTCGGCCTCTTCTTCCTTGACCAGGACCAGGCTGATCTTGCCGCGCTGGTCGATGTCGGCGATCTCCACCCGGAGCTTGTCGCCGACCTTCACCACGTCCTCGACCTTGCCGATCCGCTTGCCGTTGCCCAGCTTGGAGATGTGCACCAGGCCGTCCTTGCCGGGCAGCAGCGAGACGAACGCGCCGAACGCGGCCGTCTTCACGACCGTGCCGAGGAAGCGCTCGCCCACCTTGGGCAGCTGCGGGTTGGCGATGGCGTTGATCTTCTCGATCGCCGCCTCGGCCGACGGGCCGTCCGCCGCGCCCACGTAGATCGTGCCGTCGTCCTCGATCGAGATGTCGGCGCCGGTCTCCTCGGTGATCGAGTTGATCATCTTGCCCTTCGGGCCGATCACCTCGCCGATCTTGTCGACCGGGATCTTCACGCTGGTGACGCGCGGCGCGAACGGGCTCATCTCGTCCGGCTTGTCGATCGCCTCGGCGATGACCTCCAGGATCGTGATGCGGGCGTCGTAGGCCTGCGCCAGCGCCTGGGCCAGCACCTCGGAGGGGATGCCGTCGAGCTTCGTGTCCAGCTGCAGCGCGGTCACGAAGTCCTTGGTGCCGGCGACCTTGAAGTCCATGTCGCCGAACGCGTCCTCGGCGCCGAGGATGTCGGTCAGCGCCACATAGGACGTCTTACCGTCAACCTCGTCGGAGACGAGACCCATCGCGATGCCGGCGACCGGCGCCTTGAGCGGCACACCGGCGTTCAGCAGCGACAGGGTGGACGCGCAGACCGAACCCATCGACGTGGAACCGTTGGACCCCAACGCCTCCGACACCTGACGCAGCGCGTACGGGAACTCGTCACGCTTCGGCAGCACCGGCACCAGGGCCCGCTCGGCCAGGGCGCCGTGGCCGATCTCGCGGCGCTTGGGCGACCCGACCCGGCCGGTCTCCCCGGTCGAGTAGGGCGGGAAGTTGTAGTGGTGCAGGTACCGCTTGGTCGTCTCCGGCGACAGCGAGTCGATCTGCTGCTCCATCCGCAGCATGTTCAGCGTGGTGACACCCATGATCTGGGTCTCGCCGCGCTCGAACAGGGCCGAGCCGTGCGCCCGCGGCACCACGGCCACCTCGGCGGACAGCTGCCGGATGTCGGTCAGGCCACGGCCGTCGATGCGCACCTTGTCCCGCAGGATGCGCTGGCGGACCAGCTTCTTGTTCAGCGAACGGAAGGCCGCGCCGATCTCCTTCTCGCGGTCCTCGAACTCCTCGCGCGCTCCGACGGTCTCCAGCACGCTGGCCTTGACCTCGTCGATCGCGGCCTCGCGGTCCTGCTTGCCGGCGATGGACAGCGCCTCGGCGAGCCGGACGGCGGCCTCCTGCTCGACGGCCTCGTAGGCGTCCGGCTGGTAGGCCGGGAACACCGGGAACTCGCCGGTCGCCTTGGCGGCGCGGTCGGCCAGTTCCTGCTGCGCGACGCACAGCGCGCGGATGAACGGCTTCGCGGCCTCCAGGCCCTGGGCCACGACCTGCTCGGTCGGGGCGGTGCCGCCGTCGCCGATGAGGTCGATGACGTTCGAGGTGGCCTCCGCCTCGACCATCATGATCGCGACGTCGTCACCTACGATCCGGCCGGCGACGACCATGTCGAACACGGCCTTCTCCAGCTGGGTGTACGTGGGGAACGCGACCCACTGGCCCTCGATCAGCGCCACCCGGACGCCACCGACCGGGCCGGAGAACGGCAGGCCGGCGAGTTGGGTGGACGCCGACGCGGCGTTGATCGCGACCACGTCGTACAGGTCCTGCGGGGCCAGGCTCATCACCGTGACCACGACCTGGATCTCGTTGCGCAGGCCGTCCACGAAGGACGGCCGCAGCGGCCGGTCGATCAGCCGGCAGGCCAGGATGGCGTCGGTCGACGGGCGGCCCTCCCGGCGGAAGAACGCGCCCGGGATCCGGCCGACGGCGTACATCCGCTCTTCCACGTCCACGGTGAGCGGGAAGAAGTCGAAGTGTTCCTTCGGGTGCTTCGAGGCGGTGGTCGCCGAGAGGAGCATGGTCTCCTCGTCGAGGTACGCCACCACGCTGCCGGCGGCCTGCTTGGCCAGCCGGCCGGTCTCGAACCGGACCACGCGCTTGCCGTACCGACCGTTGTCGATCACGGCCGTGGTCTCGTGGACTCCAGCTTCGTGGGAGTCTGTCATGGAGTTGTGTCTCCTCGTCTTCGCGGGCCCGCGGTGCGGCGGCGCGGTACAACGGACGAGGCCGGTCTTCGATCGAAGCCCCCGGGGCACCTCTTTCCGCCCGGGAGCCACTACCGAGGACCGGCGCAGAATACTGCCCCGTTCCGCTGAGCCCTTGTTCTTTGTTGTCAATCTGCCGAGGGGGAACGGCCGGCAGCCGCTCCCCCTCGCGAGCTCACCTGCGGAGGCCGAGCCGCTGGATCAGCGTCCGGTACCGCTGGATGTCCACCTTCGCCACGTAGTTGAGCAACCGGCGGCGTCGCCCGACCAGCAGCAGCAGGCCGCGGCGGGAGTGGTGGTCGTGCTTGTGCTGCTGAAGGTGTCGGGTCAGGTCGCTGATCCGCTTGGTCAGCAGGGCGACCTGTGCCTCGGGTGATCCGGTGTCCGAGTCGTGCAGACCGTACTCGCCGAGGATCGACTTCTTCTGTTCGGTGGTCAGCGCCACGCGTCGTTCTCCTTCAGGTTGTGCCGTGTGGACGCCATGTTCGCGGCGCCGTTCGATAACAGCCGGGTGTCGGCCGCCACGGACCGCAGCCGCACCCAACTACGAAGGGTATCAGGGCCCTTGCGCATGCCCACAACCGAGCGTATGGAGGCCAGCCGGCTTTCACGGCGGTCCCGCGCTCGGGCAGTCTGGACGGCATGTTCACCAGGCGAACCTGGGCTGAAGCACTGTACGCGCTCACCGGCCTACCCCTGAGTGTACTGGGTCTCGTCCTGATGCTGCTTCCGCTTTTGCTGGGCACCTTGCTGTCGGTCACGTTCGTCGGCCTGCCGATCGCGGCGCTCGGCGTGCTGCTCGCCCGCGGCCTGGGCAACACGCACCGCGCGCTCGCGTCCTGGTTGCTCGGCCTGGAGGTGCCGAAGCCGCCCCGGCCGCGACCGAGGCGCGGAGTCGTGCCGGCGGTCCTGCTCAACGCGGCCAGCTGGCGCGCGGTGGCGTACGTGATCCTGAAGGCGCCGGTGGGGCTGTTCACCTTCGTCGCGACGGCCATTTTCTGGGCCTACGGGCTGTTCATGGTGGCCTACGTAACGTTCTGGTACCTGCTGCCGGCCGACCAGACCATCACGTTGCCGTTCGGCGACATCAGGATCAACACCTGGCCGACTGTGCTCCTGCAGAGCCTGGTCGGGGTGCTGTTGCTGTGGCTGGCGCCGAAGGTGACGCACTTCCTGCTGTTCCTGGACCACGTGATGATCCACGGCCTGCTCGGGACGACCACGCTCGAACAGCGGGTCCGTGACCTGGAGGAGTCCCGGGCGCACGCGGTCGACGACGCGGCCGCGCGGCTGCGGCGGATCGAGCGGGATCTGCACGACGGCACGCAGGCCCGGATGGTCGCGCTCGCCATGCACCTGGGGATGGCCAAGGACGAGTTGGACGGTGAACCCGACCTGGCGATGACCCGCAAGCTGGTCGAGATGGCCCACCACAACGCCAAGGAGGCCCTGGTGGAGGTCCGTGACCTGGCCCGCGGCATCCACCCGGCGGCCCTGGACAAGGGCCTGGACCCGGCGCTGGCGACCCTCGCCGCCCGCAGTCCGGTCCCGGTCACGCTGTCGGTGGACCTGCCGGTCCGGCCGGCCGCCTCGGTCGAGACCATCGCGTACTTCTGCACGGCCGAGCTGCTGACGAATATCGTCAAACACTCGCGAGCCACGGCGGCAACCGTCACTGTGACGCCAGATCTGACGGTTACCGTCACGGACAACGGAGTCGGTGGCGCCGCCGCCAGTCCCGGATCAGGGCTGGCAGGGCTGGCCGAACGGGTCGCGACCGTGGACGGGACGCTGACGATCTCCAGCCCCGCCGGAGGGCCGACCGAGGTCGTGGTCGAATTCCCCCATGAAGGTCGTGATCGCTGAGGACAGTGCGGTGCTCCGGGACGGGCTGTCCCTGCTGCTGACCACGCGCGGCCACGCCGTCGCCGCCACCGTGGACACCGGCCCCGCGCTGGAGGACGCGGTCGCCGAGCACAGGCCGGACATCGCGGTGGTGGACGTCCGGATGCCGCCGACCTTCACCGACGAGGGCATCCGCGCCGCGCTCGCGGTCCGGCGGTCGGCGCCGTCGGTCGGGCTGCTGGTGTTCTCCCAGCACATCGAGACCCGGTACGCGGCCGAACTGCTCAGCGGCGGCACCCGCGGTGTCGGCTACCTGCTCAAGGACCGGGTCGCCGACACCCGCGACTTCCTGGCCGCGTGCGAGCAGGTGGCGGCCGGCGGGACAGTGCTGGATCCCGAGGTGGTGACCCAGATCCTCGGCGCCAGCCGGCGGGCCACGGACCTGGCCGCGTTGACCGCGCGGGAGCGGGAGGTGCTCGGGTTGATGGCCGAGGGCCGCACCAACACCGCCATCGCCAAAGCCCTCTTCGTCAGCGACGGTTCGGTGGAGAAGCACATCAGCAGCATCTTCACCAAGCTGGGGCTGCCCCCGTCGGACACCGACCATCGCCGTGTCCTCGCCGTGCTGCGCTACCTCGCCTGAAGCGGGAAGCGGGCCACCTCGGTGTAGTCGTGCCGTTCTTCGGCGCCGAGCAGGACGATCTCGTCGACCGTCCACTCCGGCCCCTGATAGGCCAGGTTCAGCGGTTTTCCCTTGCCGATGGTCAGGTGCGGCACGAACTCGGGGTGTTTGTCGTTCCACTTCAGCACGGCGGCCATGCCGGCCAACGCCGAGTCCGAAGTGGACACCGTCATCAGCAGGGTGTCCCGGAAGTTTCCGCTGTCCCCCAAGGAGATCCGGGCGGGCGTCAGCCCAGGGAGGCGTTCCTTGACCCACTCGACGCGGGGCCCCGGGTCTTCCTCGCCGTAGTACCCGATGGTGATGTGCCACGCCGCCCGCGGCGCCCAGTAGTCGACGCCGGTGATGCCATCCAGAGCCGCGGCAAGGTGGTCGGCCACGGCCGGCGGCGGTAAGGCCGCGGTGAACAGCCTCACGTAAGCGCTCCGGCCCGACGCAGCACCTCGGCGATCGCCGGGAACCTGCCGTCCAGCAACCGGGCCGCTTCGGTCAGTTCGTCGACGCTCGCGGCCCGGCGCAGCACTGCCAGCGCGGCCCGGTCGGCCCGGCCCGGGTCGACGGGCAGCATGTCCCGGCTCACGGTCGGCTTCGAGTCACGGACGTCCTCAAGGGCCTTCTGCAGGGCCTCCCGGCGGCCGGACGCCACCTCCGGGGTGAGCACCTTGCGTTCCAGCATGATCAGCCGGGCCAGCACGGACGGGTTGCCGATCTTGGCCCGCCGGCCGCTCATCACCTGGCTCAGCATGGGGGCGCTGATGCCCAGCACGTCGGCGAGGTTGGCCTGGGAGACGTCGAACGCCACCACGAGCCGCCGGACACGGTCGCCGAGCGGCTCGCCGTACCACTGTCGCTGCAGCTCCAGGTTGCGCTGGACGATCTTCTGGTCCTCCACCTTCGCCTCTCCCCAAGCTCAAGGCCGTTGCCCTGCATCTTGCCAGGCCACCCCCGGCCGGCGAGCCGAATTGACCGATCCCGAGCTAGTCGCCCAGCAGTCGTCTCGCGTTGTCGACGTCGGCGTGCATCTGCGTGATCAGGCCGTCGACCGAGTCGAACCGCTCCATGTCGCGCAGCCGCGCGACGAAGTCCAGGCCGACCCGCTGGCCGTAGAAGTCCTCGTCGACGTCCAGCACGAACGCCTCGACCCGGCGTTCCCGGCCGGAGAAGGTCGGGTTCGTGCCCACCGACACGGCGGCCCGCAGCGACCGCTGCCCGCTGCCGGCCAAGAGGATGAAACGGCATGCGTACACCCCGTCCGCCGGCACGGCCGTGTAGCGCGGGGTGGACAGGTTGGCCGTCGGGAACCCCAACTCGTGGCCGCGGCCGTCGCCACGGACGACGATGCCCTCCAGCCGGTGCGGGCGGCCGAGCGCGGCCTGCGCCGCGACCACGTCACCGGCGTCCACGCAGGCCCGGATGTAGGTGGACGAGAACGTGATCTCGCCGTTGGTGGCCGACGTCAGCAGCTTCGCGCCCTCGGCCACGAAGCCGAACCGGTTGCCCAGCTGGGTCAGCAGGTCGACGTCGCCCTGGGCGCGGTGGCCGAACCGGAAGTTCTCGCCGACCACGACCGCGGCCACGTGCAGCCGCTCCACCAGGATCTCGTGTACGAACTCGTCGCCCGGCATCTTCGACGTCTCGGCGGTGAACGGCAGCACGCAGAACACGTCCACGCCCAGCTCTTCGACCAGCTCCGCCTTGCGCCGCAACGTGGTCAGCTGCGCCGGGTGGCTGCCCGGCCGGACCACCTCGGCGGGGTGCGGGTCGAACGTCACCACGACACTCGGCACGTCCCGTCGTTCGGCCAGTTCCACCGCCCGCTCGATCAGCACCTGGTGCCCGCGGTGCACACCGTCGAACACCCCGATCGTGGCGACACAACGTCCCCAACCACCCGGCAGATGCTCCAACCCGCGCCATCGCTGCACGATCAGCAGACTACAGGGCACATCGCCCCGACCCGGTGTGATCGTGTCGGGGCAACCGGCCACTCACGGACAGTAAACACCCGCTCAGCCCGCCGGGCTGAGGACGACCAGGGGCTTGGCCGTCGTTCCCTCGTCGGCCGCCAGTGCCAGGACGTGGCCGTCCGGCGCGAAGATGCCGTACGTACCGGACTGGCCGGCGGCGGGGATCCGCTGGCCGTGTTGGACCGCGGTGGCTTCCTTGTCGTCGACGTCACGTCGGGGGAACGCGGTCGCGACCGAGTCGTCCAGGTCCAGGGACAGGCCCGGATTCTCCTCAAGGTGCTCCAGGGTGCGCGCGACGCGCAGGTCGAACGGGCCGACGCGGGTGCGGCGCAGGGCCGCGAGGTGACCGCCGACGCCCAGGCCGGCGCCCAGGTCACGGGCCAGGGCGCGGACGTACGTGCCGGACGAGCAGTCGACCATGACGTCCAGTTCGACGAACGGCCCGTCCCGCCGGACGTGGAGCACGTCGAACCGGCTGATGGTGACCGGGCGGGCCGGGATGTCGACCTGTTCCCCCTCACGGACGCGCGCGTAGGCCCGTTTGCCGTCGATCTTGACCGCGCTGACCGAGCTGGGCACCTGCATGATCTCGCCGGTGAGGGCCTGGATCCCGGTGGCGATCGGCTCGTCCTCGACGTGGCTGGCGTCCACTTCGGACAGCACGTCGCCTTCGGCGTCGTCGGTGGTGGTGGCCCGGCCGAGGGTGATGGTGCCCAGGTAGACCTTGGTGTCCAGGGCGAGGTGGCCCAGCAGTTTGGTGGCCCGCTCGACGCCGAGCACCAGCACCCCGGTGGCCATCGGGTCCAGGGTGCCGGCGTGGCCGACCTTGCGGGTGCCGAGGATCCGCCGCACCTTGGCGACGACGTCGTGGCTGGTCATGCCGGGCGCCTTGTCGACGACGACAAGACCGGGGGCGACAGGGTCACGCTTCACAGCCGGAATCCTCACATACGCCACCGGGACTGTGGCGGCCATGCATGAACCGGCGATGCTGGCTCGGTCACGCCGAGCGGACGCGTCACCGCGGAGATGGTCGCGGCGGACGCGTCGCTCGGCGTCGACGCCTACCCGGCCAGCGCCACAAGCAGGTCGAGCGAGTCCTCGGGGCTCATCGACCGCTCGGCCAGTGCCGAGAGTTCCGTGTGGACGCCCGTGGTGACGTCCTCGTCCTGGGTGAACGTCATGCCCAGCGGTGTCCTGGCGAAGGCGATCCGCGGTTCCTCCGGATCGTCGAAGGCCAGCAGGGTCACCGAACCGGCCAGCCCCGGGTGCGACCCCACGGACTGCGGAACGACCTGGACGGTCACGTTCGGCAGGAGGCACCGCTCGATCAGCTCGGCCAACTGCTCCCGTTCGACTCCCTGACGCAGCACGGGTTCGTGGATCAGGCTGTGCAACACGAGCGGATTCTCCCCGCCGAGCACCCGGTCCTGGCGTTTCATCCGTACCTTGACCTGTTTTTCGTCGCCGTGCACGCACTCGCGCGCATAGGCGGCGATTTGCAGCAATTCCGGAATCCGGCCCAGCTGAAACTCAACCAGAGATTCTGCTTCGTGTTCCATGGCGATATACGTACTGTCCTCGAGTCCGTATTTCCGCCACCAGCCGCGCTCTTTCGCGCGTTCCCACAGCCGCGCGTACGCCGCGCAGTCGTAGGACGACGCGCCGTACAGCGCCAGGATCGCCATCAGCTCGTGGTACCCAGGCAGTTGGCCGTTCTCGATCCGGCTGAGTTTCTGCAGCCTGAGGTGGAGTTTCTCGCCCGCCTCCTCCTGGGTGAGGCCGGCTCGCTCCCGCTCGTTACGCAGCCTGCGGACCAACTGCCGGCCGTAGTAGTTCGGTTTTCCAGGTATTCCCATTGGCAACGCTCCACAGTAGTGACCTGGAACCCCATGATAAGCATGGAATTAGTCGCTGGGACTCCGAAAAATCAGGCCGCTTCCATTTTCACTTTCGCGTCCCAACGATGTGCACGAATGCGCACCGGAACAGTTTCACCGCGCGCCTCCGCGGCGAACACCTCAGCGCGGGCACGGCGCCACCACACGGCTGTCCGCCAGATCCCCAAAGCCATCAGGGCGGCCGGCACGACGAGCGCGAGCCGGAACGAAGCACCCCAGCCCAGCGCCAAGCCGATACCGAGGGCCGCGACCGTGGTGGCGAAGAAGCCGCCGACGTTGACCACACCGCTGGCGGTGCCGACCCGGTGCAGCGGGTTGAAGTCCCGGGCGATGCTGAAACCGATGGCGGACAACGGCAGGCCGAGCGACATCAGTCCGAACACGACAGTCAGCAGCGCGGTAGGCATTCGGCCGGGCCACAGCAACAGCAGTGCCCACAGGCCGACCGCGAACATCAGGAACGCGGCGACCAGGATCATCCTGATCGCCGGCCGGGCCCCGATCACGCCGCCGATCAACGGACCGCTGACGATCATCACGATCACCATGACACCGAGGACCGAACTGGCCGTCTCGGCCGACAACCCCTGTGCCTGAACGAGATACGGAAAGCCCCACAGCAGGCTCAGCACCGTCGGCGCGGCCATGGTGGCGAAATGCACCCAGAAACCCAGGCGGGACGCGGGAATCCGCAATGTGGCGCGCACGTTCCTCGCCACGTCGGTGAGTCGCACGGGTGCGGACCGTGGCGCCGGCCCGGCAGGGGTGTCCCGCAGGCGCAACGTGAGGAGCGTGTACGCGGCCGTCGCCAGGCCGGTGACCAGGAAAGTCGCCGTCCAGCCGGCTTCGTGCAGCAGCAGGGTCAACGGGACCGTGGCCACGAGGTTGCCCAGGCCGCCCAGCGCGGCGGTGAGCGAGACGACGAGCGAGTAGCGACGAGCGGAGAAGTACGCGGATGCCAGGCGCAGCAAGCTGATGAACGTCATCGCGTCCCCGAACCCAAGCACCGCACGCGCCAACAAACCCAACGGGTACGAGGAAGCGATCGCGAACAGCACCTGGCCGACGCCCATGGTGAACGCCGCGGCGGTGAGAATCTTGCGCGGGCCGAAGCGGTCGACCAACAGACCGGTGGGCACCTGCATCGCCGAGTAGACAAGGAGTTGCAGAACTGTGAACGTACCTAACGCGGCCGGCCCGACGCCGAAGCGACGAGTCGCCTCGAGGCTCGCGACCCCGAGTGAACCGCGGTGGAAGACCGCCGCCATGTAGACGACCACTGCCGTACCCCACATCAACCACGCCTGTCTACCGGCGCGCACACGCACCCCTCTCCAAGATCAATTACTGAGCAACGCTAACGAAAAGCCATGCTAACGAACCGCCCCCACCACTGCCCACCTGCCGGAACGCGTCCGACTGACGACTGCGACCAGTCTCACAACCAGGAACGCGCTCAGCCCGGCCCAGATCCCGACCAGCCCCCACCCGAACAGGTACGCCGCCCAGATCAGCGGAAGGAAACCGGCAAAAGCCGCCAACAGCGTGGAGTTGCGCATGAACGCCGCGTCCCCGGCGCCGACCAGCACGCCGTCCAGCGCGAACACCACACCGCAGATCGGTTGCAGCGCAACGAAGAACCACCACGCGTGCGGCACCTCGGCCAACACCGCCGGATCGGTCGTGAACGCGTGCGGCAGCACACCGGCCAGCAGGGCGAACACCACGCCGAGCGCGGATCCGAAGATCAGCCCGTACCCGGCGACCTGCCACGCCACCGAACGCGCGTGCCTTTCATCCGACGCCCCGAGCGACTCCCCCACGAGCGACTGCGCGGCGATCGCGAGCGAGTCAAGCACCAGCCCGAGGAAATTCCACAGCTGCAACACGATCTGGTGCGCGCCAACGGTCGCTGTCGACATGTGCGCGGCGACGGTCGTCGCGGAGATGTGGCTCGCCTGGAACGCGATACCCCGCAGCAACAGGTCGCGTCCCATGCTGAGTTGCGCGCGCATCTTCGACGGCGACGGCCGCAGCGACACCTGCTCGGCCATCAGGGCCCGGATGAACATCGCCGCCGAGATCACCTGCGCCACCACGTTCGCGATCGCGGAACCAGTCAGCCCCCAGCCGACCACGTGCACCAGGATCGGGCACAGCAGCGCGGAGATCCCGTTGCCCGCCAGCACATAGCGCAACGGCCGCGCGGTGTCCTGCACGCCCCGCATCCACCCGTTGCCGGCCATCGTGATCAACACCAGCGGCCAGCCGAACAACCCGATCCGCAACCAGCCGACAGTGGCGTCCGCCACTTCGCTCGACCCCGCGAGCAGATCCGCCACCGGCCGCGCCGCGACCTGCCCGACGACGACCAGCGCCATCCCCACGACGACCGCCAGCCACGTCGCCTGCACTCCCTCGGCCACCGCCTCCGTCCGGCGTCCCGCGCCGTAGAGCCGGGCGGCGGTCGCGGTCGTGCCGTACGACAGGAACGTCAGCAGGTTGCTGACCTGGGACATCAGCACCACGGCGACCGACAGCCCGGCCAGCGGCACCGCGCCGAGATGCCCGACGACAGCCGTGTCGACCAGCAGGTACAGCGGCTCGGCGGCCAACACGACCAGCGCCGGCACGGCCAACGACAGCAAGCGGCGCAGCGGCGTCACCGGCGTCCCCCTAGGTAAGGTACGAACAGTGGTTTAACCCCTGACACGATAGATGTAAGGACCGCAGATGGACAATGCCGATTACCTCGACGTGGCGGTTCGGCTGGCCAACGCCGACCTGACCGACGTCTCCACGCTGCAAGAGGCCCTTTACGCGGAGCCGTGGTGGGCCGGCCGGGTCACCGCCCACGACCTCGTCTGCCTCCGGACGGTCGCGACCAGCCTGCGAGCGGTCCTGGCTGCCGCCGTCGCACGGGACGTCGCGGCCGTCGAGAACGCCGTGAACACGCTGCTCGAAAACCACCCGCTGCGGCCGCGGTTGTCCTCCGGCCATGATGACGAGCCGAACTGGCACATCCACGTGGCCGACACCGCCCAGCCGCCCGCCACCGAGGTCGCGGCCGCCGCGGCCTGGGGCATCGCGCAGGGCATCGTCCGCCTCGGCCTGGACCGGTGGGGCCAGTGCGCGGACCCGACATGCGGCACGTACTTCGTGGACACGTCGACCAACAAGGCCAAACGCTTCTGCTCGGCCCGCTGCGCCAACCGCGTGCACGTCGCCGCCCACAGGTCACGGCAGCGAGGCGCCTGAGCGACACTAGAGGGGTGAGTGACCTTGATGGTGCCGTCGAACTGCTGCGCGCGGCGACCGACGTGACCCTGCTGGCCCATGTCCACCCCGACGCCGACGCCCTCGGCAGCGCGCTCGCGCTCGGCCTGGCGTTGCATCGCCGGGGCGCGACCGTGCGGGTGTCGTTCGGAGAACCGGACGAGGTGCCGGAGACGTTGCGCCCCTTGGATTTCGCCGGTCTGCTGGTGCCCGCGGCCGAGGTCCCGGAGCACGCGCCGCTGCTGGTCGCGTTGGACACCGGCAGCGTGCAGCGGCTGGGGCGGCTCGGCACCCGTGTCGCGAGCACGATCGACGCCGGCGGGCAGGTCCTGGTGGTCGACCACCACGCCTCGAACACGCGTTACGGCACGCATCACGTTGTCGACGAGCATGCCGTTGCCACGGCCGCGCTCGTGGCGGAGTTGCTCGACCAACTGGGTGTGGAACTGGACGCGCAGATCGCGCAGTGCCTGTACGCCGGCATCGTCACCGACACCGGCGGATTCCGTCGAGCCACACCGGAAACCCACCAACTCGCCGCACGACTGCTTGCGGCCGGCGTGGACCCGGACAAGACCACGCGACGGCTCATGGACGAGCACCCGTTCGCGTTCCTGCCGATGCTCTCGACGGTGTTGGGGCGGGCCGTTCTGGACGGGGACGCCGTCGGCGGACGCGGGCTCGTGTACACGTACGTGACGCAGGAGGACGCCAAGGACGTGCGTCCCGAGGAAGTCGAGGCGGTCGTGGACTTCGTGCGGACCACGCACGAAGCCGAAGTCGCGGCCGTGGTCAAGGAGATCGGGCCGCAGCGGTGGTCCGTGTCGCTCCGCTCGGTGTCCGATGTGGACGTTCAGGCGGTGGCGGTCGCCCTGGGCGGCGGCGGGCACCGGCGCGCCGCCGGGTACACGGCCGAGGGACCGGTCGAGCCTATCCTCGCGGCGTTGCGTAAAGCGTTGTCCCGCTAGGCGATGCGTTCGCCGACGAACGCGAGCATCTCGGGCAGGATCCGTCGCCAGTAGGCGTCCTCGTGGGCGCCGGAGGTGATGGCCGTGCGCGCCGGGTGGGTCTGGGCGATCAGGCTGTGGGCGGCTTCGAGGGTGGGATCCTCGGTGCCGCACCACACCCCCAACGGTGTTTCCGTGATGAGATCGGTGTGCCGCAACGGCTCCTCGTCCTCCCACCGCTGCTCGGACGCGAAGCGGGTCCCCCGCTTCTGCACGTCCGCCCAGTTCGGGAACAACGAAGGGCTGGCGACGGCCACGGCCTTCAGCGACGGACGGCGCCGCGCGAAGCACAACGCCCCGAAGGCACCCATGGAGATACCCATCGCCGCGTCCAACTGCCCGAGCTCCTCGGTAAGCATCCGCTGGGGGTCGTCGCCGTTGTACTCCACCCAGTAGTTGTTCCCGCCGTCCACCGAGACGACCGCGAACGGCTGCACGCCCGCGCGCACCGCGGCCGTGAGGAACTGGGGCATGCCGAGGCTCACCATCCAGTTGGCATCGCCGCCATAGCCGTGCAACGCCACGCATTTCGGCAACTTCTCCGCAGTGAAGCCGTCCGGCGCCATGGTGACGACGTTGACCAACGCGCCACGCGCCTTCGAGGCGAGCCGTGTGGTGGCCGTCGGACCGGCGGGCACATCCGGGATCTTGCCGACCGGCCCGGTCAGGCCGAGAAACCGCCGGGCCCGCGGCCCGCCAGGCAGGACATCGGTGAGCACACCCACGCCGGCCAAGCCGAGCACACCCACCCCGACCCCGCCGAACAAAACCGTCCGTCGCGTAACCCCCATGGCGCGAGCGTACCGATCACGACACAGGCGGAGGCAGCGGGCGCGTGGGTACGGGTGTGGACACCACGATCGAACTGGTTGTCTGCCCATAGAGGAGGAACCGGTCCAGGATGCCCTCCAGGTCGCCGATGGTCGGACTGTGCACCTTCAGCACGAAACAGTCCTCGCCGGTGATCCGGTAGCACTCGACCACCTGCGGTGTCTCCCGCGCGGTCCTGGCGATCTTGTGCAGCTGACCGGGACCGGGCCGGACGCGGACCAACGCGGTCACCGGCATGCCCAGCGCCGCCGGGTCGACGTCCATCCGGAACCCGGTGATCACCCCGGCGGCCTCCATGCGCTGCACCCGTTCGGTCACCGCGGGCGCCGACATCCCGACCCGGCGGGCCAGTTCGGACATGGACATCCGGGCGTCCTCGTGCAGTTCGGCCAGCAGCCGCAGGTTCACGGAATCCAGGACATTCCGGTCCGTTGACCTTGAATCTGTAGGCATCCAGCGTCTCCTGCCTGCGAAAGGCCATTCCCTCTTCGCCTGTGACCGTGAAACATACAGGCATGCGATACATCCGGCTGGGTTCGACCGGTCTGCACGTCTCCCGCGTCTGCCTCGGCATGATGAGCTACGGCTCCACCGTGTCCCGCGAATGGACCCTGGACGAGGACGCCGCCTTCCCGATCGTGCGCCGGGCCGTGGACGCCGGCATCACGTACTTCGACACGTCGACATCAACAGTTTAACTCCATGCGGATCTTGCCGTTCGCACCGGTTTTGACCAGGGAAGACTCGACCACAACGCTGCTTCCCCGCCGACACCGAGGGGGCCGCGTGGCCGTCAGGGCTCGCTGGCCAATGTCGTACTGACGGATGCTGACTCGATGACCCCGAACACCGCGCGCTGTTCCACGGTGACGTGATGCATTCCGGCGGTTGATGGCCAGCTGATCAGAAGTGACATGGCTTCTGTCCCTGTACGGCGGTCCGTGCCACGACGTCGCAGGCTCGCAGCGGGTAGCGTCTTGCGCGTGAGCGCTGAGCAGACTGGCACGGAACTGACCCGTTGGACCATCCACAACGAGCGCCTGGTCGACGACACGCGCAAGATGCGCGTGAGCATCGCTCAAGTTGAACTTCCTGACGGTGTCACCTTCGAGCAATGGGTACTACGCACACCTAAGGCTGCAATGATGGCCATTGTCGACGATCAGAACCGCGTCCTTATGATGTGGCGCCATAGGTTCATCATTGACAAGTGGGCCTGGGAATTGCCAGGCGGTTGGGTAGATCCAAACGACCCCGACCCTGAAGCTACAGCCGTGCGCGAAGTTGAGGAAGAAACCGGTTGGCGCCCAAAGTCAGTGCAGAGGATTGGCTCGTTCCAGCCGATGGTCGGGACCGCCGATGCTGAGAATGTTATCTTTCTCGGGATGGGAGCGGAATACGTTGGAACACCTCAAGATATCAACGAAGCAGAGCGTATAGCCTGGATTGAGCTGGGCACTGTTCGCAACAGAATAGCAAAGGGTGAAATCGTGGGAGCGGCGTCTCAGATCGCTCTCCTTCATCTTCTCGCCTTCGACGTGCGCTAGACGTTACGACGTGGGAGTTGGAATTCCACGGTCCGACATCTTGCGGAACAGGGTTTGAACGATGTCACTGTTCCGGTGCTCTGCAAGGCGCTGTCCCAAGTCAGCTAGATTATAGATTACCCGAACAGATCGAACCGATTCGGCCATCTGAACAGCTTGTTCCCCTATGAAGCACGCCTCTTCAACACGGCCTTGTTCGGCCACGATCGATGCGAGCAAAATAGTGTTGAACAGTCGGCCCCGTTCATAGCCGTCGTTCATCTCCAGGGACCGCCGAGCAAATCCTTCCGCATCGCGGGTCAATCCCAGATCCCGGAGAGTATGAGCAAATTTTGCCGATAGGTATGCGGCATCGAAGTAGCCCAACCATGCCGGGGATTCCTGGCCAGCGATACGGCTGAAGTGGTTCTCAGCATCCCTCAGTGCGCTTATACTGCCTTTTCTGTCTTTCTGTAGAGCCAGACCATGAGCTTCCATTGCTGCCGTTTCTGACTGGAGTGCCCACAGACCCGACCGCTTCGCACTTTGACGGGCAGCCATTGCGAGATCCACAGCCGAGCCCGCCCCGTGGACACGGTCCTGGGCCTTGATGTTCGGACTTAGAAACTCGTTGGTCTGGCTAAAGAAGGCCGCGTGATGACTCATCGCCGCCTGCATTTCGGCAGTCAGTGCATCGTCCTGGGCATCGTTGCACAACCGAAGGGCCTTTCTGAGATAGGATGCGCCGTCTGCCAGGTGCCCTGTGTCATAGGACATCCAGCCTGCCAATTGGTACAGCTCAGCCGACGCGCACAGCAACTGGGCTTCTGTTTTAGATCGACCCCGGCCGTTACGAAGTAGAGGCTCCGCCGTCGATTCTAGATATGACCGTGCCGCGGCCCTGACATGGCCATGTCCACCGCCGTGACGGTTGTCGATAGTCCGAAAAGCCTTTGTCATCTCCCGAACGATCTCGACGTCCGCGTTACCGACAGTGTTTGGCGACGCCGTAGCCTGACGTCGACTTTCGCTACCAGTCAAAAGCGATCCACCAACGACACCCACACCTGTCGTAGTCACTACCTTGAGGAATCCCCTACGCCGCACTTCATCTCCTTCTTCGCGATGGGATGACGGCAGAATAGGGTCATCGTCAACAGACTGATATGCATCGTGAGATTCGATGGTAAGAGTGAACCACAGGCAGCGCTGTGGTATATGCAGGGCCTTGGCCCATCCGTCGACCTTTACAAGGTCATCCGCGAGTGAGTGGCGGCGCTCGATCCGGCTGACTTGCCCCTGGGTGATGCCCAACCAACGAGCTACGTCAGACTGCCTCACGTCTGGCCCGCAGGCCCTCCTATAGGCACGCAGCACGCGGCCGAAGTCGCGCGTAGCGAACGCCGCGTACAGCTCCTCCACATCCCAGAAGGAGTCCGGAAGGACTGGCGCGGTTGCCATGTGCCGGCGTCGGACGCATCGGACACACAGCGCAGACCGGTTGTCAGCCGCCAACCTTGAGCTGCATCCCCGGCACTGCCGCCTCGCCGTCTTCGTCGTCATCAAAGTCGCCCTCTGTAGCTCGCCGACGTACAGAGTGTACTCAGACAGCTGCGGTGCTCGAAGCCACAATATGTATGCATGCATATGTACGCGCAAGGTATGCATCCGTGCCGTATGCCGAGTGGCGAACCTCCGAGAAACTTGCGTACCTAGCCAAAGATCAACCGAGCGACGGTTGAGCGACACCGCAACAGCGAAGTGGGTTCGAGAATAGTCATGACCACCAGCATCGGAATTCAGCTACTCCTAGACATGCTCGCCGAACGAGGCTGGAACTTCTGGTCGTCGGCACCAAATTCCGCCCGTCAGATCTGGGCAGCGACGAAACGGTGGGAAGCAATGTCGGACGTCGTCGCAATATTTTCCGACACTGAAAAGCGTGAGGCCATTGCGTATCGTGCGCCGACACTCTACGACGACGACCCATTTATGCCCGCCTTTGTGGCGTGGTCCTATTTGGGAGATCCAGACTGGACGGTTCGAGCAGTTCTGGGACTGCCGCCGCCGGGTAGAGATACTCGGCATGTTGAGATCCTGCCGAGTCCGCCAGCGTGCAGCGATCTAAACGAACTGAGTCCTACGCAACGGTCACACCTGCACCCAAAATAGATGGATCGACGGAGTTGACCCGGTATCTACCTATCGTCGCTGGCGATCTATTTTACGACGACCAAGGCCGTCCAACGTTCGTTCTAATGCATCGCCTCCGAGACGGCATCCAGCGATTGTAGAGAGGTTCGACGACGGCCGTAAACGGCTTCGCAATAGTCGGGATGGTGGCGCCATGGATTCGAGCGGGGTGGAGTTCAAGACGAATATCGCTTTCGCCGGCCTGACGGCTGCGGGAAAGACGACACACTCCCGCCTGTTGGCGGAAGATCTGGGGTACGACTACGTCTCAGCGACCGATATCCTCTTGGAGATCTTGGGTATCGCCGACTCTGGAGACCAGATTTGGTTTACCCATTTGGATGAGATTCATTCTGCCCGAGATGACGAGGCTGTAGACACGGAACTGGAGAACAGACTCCTCGAAATGGTTCGCACACGGCAGCGAACTGTCTTTGATACGTGGGCACTCGCGTGGATCGGCCCTGCCCCATTGGTGCGAATATGGATTGAGTCCGATATCGCCTCGCGGGCGCGAAAGTGTGTGGTTTCCGAAAGGGCGAACCGGTTCAACGAAGAACAGTGTAGGCAGTTGATCCACAACAAGGACATCTATAACCGCGAGATCTTTCAACGGCGGCACGGCTTCGACTTGTTTCGCGACCGTAGTCGATACGACGCGATCCTGTGTAACAGCCATCTAATTCCGGAGGCCACGGAAGAAGCCGCGGCTACCGGAATTGAATCGTTTGCCCCTGTGGTCCTTTCCGTCGCGACGTCTTTGTTGGGCCGTGACAGGGTCGGCCTGCAAGCAACCTGCCGGCGATACCCGGGAGAGGTTTTAGGCGTTGCCGCCTGACGTGCGACGACCGTAATACGTGTCACGCTCTGCACCAGGAGGTCACCATTTACAGCCTGCTTCACTGCCACTTCGAGTCTGCTCTTCGAGCGTTGGCCTATTTTAAGCCGTACCAGCTACATCACATCCACAGCATTTACGCTACGTCCACGTATCGAACCGCGACACCTCCCGCGCGTCTCAACTTGCTGTGGCGCCAGGTGTTGAGGTTCACAGACAACGAACGCATCTTCAGTGAGGCGACTTTCCGCGGAGTCGTCCAGCGCATGTTGGACGACTTGGCAGCCTCTCGCGTTGAACACGTGGACCTTCGCATAGGGCCGTCTGTCGGACGGTGGAGATGGATGCGATCAGTGCGGGACGGTCTTGACGTGTTCAAAGATGAACTGAGCGGCAGGAAGGATCTGTCCGTCGCGTTTCTCGCGGGAATCAACTTCACGAAATCGCCGGACCAGTTGGAAACTATCTTTGCCACCCTGCGCAATGACGGCGAGCTGGTGGACCGTCTCGCGGGCCTCGATCTGAACTTCCTCCCCGAGGACCTTCCGAAGTTCGAGCACCACCTGAGCGAACTGTTGGACCTTCAAGCCAACGGCCTCAAGATCAATGTGCACCTGGGCGAGCTGTTCCACAACGATGTATCGCGCTATGTCGTGTCACGTCTTACCCCTAACCGGGTCGGACACGGTGTGCTCCTGCTCGACGACCAGTGGCTAGTGGACTTTGTCAAGGCCAATGACATCTGCTTGGACATGTGCCCAACCAGCAACACCAAACTCGGAGTCGCCGACTGGGATCTGGAAAGCCCGGCTAGCCGCGCCTTACAGCTCGGAATCCCTGTCTCGATTAACACCGACGATCCGCTGCTTTTCGGCACGGATATCGAGACGGAACTAAGAAAGGCGCAGCTCAAGGACGAACAGCTCGAAGCCGTGATCGCCGACAGCAGAAAGTATCGCTATGGAGCTTCATAAAGTCAATCTGGAGGTTCTGTACGGAATTCCGTGTGTTGGCAAGTCGACTATGGCCATCAACCTGGCGCACCAGCGAGGAATCAGGACGGTGATCACCACGGACTACGTTCGTGAAGTGCAACGAATGTACGTGCCGCGCAATGAGGCTCCGGCCCTGGCAATGGTGACACACGATGCGTGGCAGCTGTTTGGGCCACCAACGCGAAGCAATGTAGAACGCGGTTTCCTCGATCATGTACAGCACGTCTTGCCCGGAGTTAAGGCCGTCGCGGCAAAGGTCGTGAAAGACGGTCTCGACGCGGTCATGGAAGGCGCGCACTTCCACAGCGCTGTCATCAACGAGTTACGAGACGGCTGCCCAAACGCACAGGTGTCCCCCAGGCTACTGGCGGTCGACTCCGCGGCGGAGCTTTTACGGCGAATCGCAAGCAAGGAATCGCGCCGCGTCTCGAACGCGCCAAAGAAGCAGTGGTCTGACCATGTCGACGTGATGATGCTCATTCAGGACTTCCTGATCGACGACGCGGAAAGCCAACACATACCAGTCATCACCGAACAAGAGTGGAGTCGGCAATGGGTCCCGGTGTGACCGCGTTCCACGACCTGGATCATGTCGTTCTCAAGGACGGCCGCATCTGTCGAGTGGTAGGAAATCTGAACGAGCCAGGCATGCTCCTCGGTTACAACGTGTACTCGCCGAGCGACGATGGCGATAGGTCATACAAAGGTGTGCGATACAGAAAGAACTTCATCGAAGACGAGCGTCTACCGGAAGACGCCATGGACGTATACGAGCTTCTGCCGACGGCCGACGTCCTCGAACACCACGAGCCCATCGAGTCCGCTCACCTGAAGAGCAGCACATTCGGAGGCACGATCTGGTTCGATCTGTACGGCAAGCTGGTCGACATATTCGGGATCAACAGTGTTGGCATTTTCGGATCGGCAATGTTTGGGCTGCACCTGACGCCCTCAGGGAAAGTTCGAAAAGATGTTGACTTCGTAATCCAGGGTCAAGACGAGGTAGGCGTTCTTCGGAAGCGGCTACCCCAGATTCGGGACGACTTGGGTTTCGCGCCAGTCTCTGTGGAGCGGCAGCGTCGACAGAGCGTGCGATACGAGAAGGTTTTTCGAAACTCGGAGAACTCGCTTGAGGCGATTATCTCGCGCCGCTGGTCTGGTTTGCAACTAACTGAAGATGTTGTAACGACAATCCGATTCCGCGATCCGAAGATCTTGATTCCGATTGGATTGGTCGGCCGATCGAGTGAAAGTTGCAGGGACGTTGTGATGTCCGGCCGTGTCACGCATGCTGACGACAGTAATATGTTCCCTCGGCGATTCACGCTTCACACGGACCATGGAATGCGGGACATCTACACATTCTGGTGGAAGTTCAGTACCCCGGTACGGGACGGCGACCAGGTGACCGTACGTGGTAGCCTTCTGACGCTCGAAGGCCGACCCGTTATCCGCTTGAGCAACTTTGTAAATCATTGGCTCAAGATCCTCTGAGAATATCTGCACGAAAGGTTGATTTGGTGATTGACAGCATTGCGCTCATCACGGGCAACGAGGGTAAGGCCAGAGAGTACGCAAGCCTACTGGGCATAGACGTGACCCCCATCAAGGCGGACCTCATCGAGATCCAGCAACTGGACGTCGTCGAGGTCGTGCGGCGGAAGGCCGCCGACGCCTACTCGAAGATCCAGCGGCCTGTGCTGGTCGACGACACCGGACTCACGCTGAAGGCGTGGAACGGTCTTCCCGGCGCACTGGTCGCCTGGTTCCTCGAAGCCATCGGACCCGAGGGCATCTTGGCAATGGCTACAACCGTCACCGATCGCCGTGCGAGCGTCACCACAGCACTCGGCTACGCCGACGCCGACGGGGTCCAGGTGTTCACTGGGCACCTGGACGGCGAGCTGACCACGGAGCGACTGGGCGAAGGTGGTTTCGGCTATGACTCGATCTTCCGCCCGGACGGGCTCGATCTGACGTTCGCCGAGATGTCGAGCGAGCAGAAGAACGATGTCTCACATCGTCGTCTGGCTGTCGACAACATGAAGAGCGCTCTCGGCATCGGGACGTCCTGACTCTTCAGCGCACCCTCGACAAACGGCTGAGGGCGCGCACCCGCCAAGTGAGCGCAACATGACGAAGGCCCCGCCAGCTCGACTGAGCCGGCGGGGCCTTCGTTGTTCAGGACGCTACTCGTCGATGTCGAACAGCAACAGAATCACGATCACCGCGAGGACGATGATCCCCGGAGGCGCTCAGAGTGGGGCCAGTACGCCCCACCAGGACCAGTCAAGTTGGCCCAAGAGCTTCAAGACGACGGGCACAGCGGTGAAAAACGAGATCACCGCTACCGGACGCTTGTGGTTCATCGTCTCCTTCGTCAGTAGTCGGCTCCGTACAGCGATCCCCAACTGCGCAGGCCGATCTCGTGGTCGGTGTCGATGTGGACCGCCCCCATGCGCTCTGCCATCAGGCGGGCGATGTCGCGAGCGCCCCTCTCCGCGTGCCGCTCGGGGAGCGACGCGATCACTTCGTCGTGGATGGGTAGCCGAAGGTAGGGCGTGTATCCGGCTTTGTGGAGGCGGAGCAGTCCGCGGCAGGTGACGTCGCGGCTGGTGGATTGGATTTCGTAGTTGAGTGCCGAGTAGGCGCGGGCCGGGTCGACCGGTAGCCGTCTGCCGGTCGGTGTGGTGATGTACCCGTGCCGAGCGGCGGTGTGCTGGAGCTTGCGGGAGCGGGCACCGACACCTGGGTAGCGCTTGTCGAACGCCTCCACCACGGCCTTAGCGGTAGCTAAGGGAATCCCGGCTTGTTCGCTGACGGTCTTCGCGCCGCCGCCGAACACGCGGGCGAAGTTGGTCATCTTGCCGGCCTTGTACTCCTTAGTGTCCTTAAGCACCTCGGGGCCGAACGCGGCCCTCGCGGTGAGCAGGTGAAGGTTGGCGTCCTCGGCGAACGCCTTGATCATCGTCCGATCCCCGGACAATGCCGCTAAGACCCTGAGCTCCTGGCCTTTGTAGTCCACCGAGGCGACGCGATGGCCGTCCTCGGCCACGAAGCACCTGCGGATCAGGTAGTCCCCGGCGGGCAGGGTCTGCGCTGGGATGCCGGTGATGCTCATCCGGGCAGTGCGTGCTCGGAGGCTGTTGATCGAGGCGTGGCACCGTCCGGCCGGGTCCATGCCGGCCAGGAATCCGTCCACCCAGGTGGTGCGCCATTTGCGGGCCTTCTTGGCGTCCTGGACTGCCAGGGCGAACTCATCGCCCTGTGCGGCCAGGGTGGCCAACAGTGTCTTGTCGACCTGTCGCCTGCCGGTCGGTGTCCGGCCGGTGATCTCGACTCCGCGGTGTTCCAGGATGTCCGCGACTTGTTCGGTGGAGTTGACGTTGTCGCAGCCGAACCGCTTCGCGATCTCGGTCGCGGCCATCTCCTCCCCGGCCAGCCGGGCGGACAACTCCATCGTGTAGTCGACGTCCAGCAGAAACCCCGTCCGCTCCATGTAAGAGCAGACCTCCGCGATCCGGTGCTCGAAGTCGATGAGCGGCCGGGCCGAGTGCGGCACGAGCGGTGCGAGGAGTTGAGCCAGCCGGGCGGTCAGGATGGTGTCCATCCCGGCGTACAGGGTGTACTCAAGGTCCTTGATGTCCACCTTGGACCAGATCCGGGCCTTAGTGGTCTTGTATTCCTTAGCCAGCCTGGCCATCAGACCCTTAACCCCGTCGGCCACTTCGGGATCGATGTGGTGGCGAGTGAGGGCTTCCAGGCCGTGACCAATGCCGCCTTCGTCCTGGCCCCGAGGGTCAACCAGATGCGCCAGGATCTTGGTGTCCCGGACCTTGGGCCACAGCTCTTCCATAGGGATGCCCAGATGGCGCTCAATGACTTGCAGGTCATACGGGGCGTTGTGGATGACGAGCCGCCCGAGGCCGCGAAGCGCGCGGCGAGCGTCTTCCTGGATCTGCCCGCCACGCTCGACGGGCAGCACCCACGCTTCGCGGGGCGTACCGAACTGTACGAGCCTGAGCTTGTGCGTGGCGCTGTAGATGTCCAGGCCGGTGGTCTCGGTGTCGACCGCGAGTGCCCTAAGGTGCCGGCGGACGAAGTCCCGGAACCCGCTGAGGTCGTCGTCACCTTGGACGACGTTGATCGTGACCTGGTCTCCGGCCACGGTGTGGTGGTGTTGTTGCATCCACCTCTCTCCCTGCCTTGTCGGCAGCGGCCGGCGAGTCGGTTAGGGGTGGTAGATGTGGCGGACGATCCGGGACACCGTGGCGGCGTTGATGCCGAACTCGGCGCCGATGTCGGCCTGGGTCTCGCCGCGCTCGGCCAGTTCTCGAATCTGAGCCACCTGGTCCGCCGTAAGCTTCCGGCCGTTGTTCCCGGCCTGGGTCGACTGGTGGGCCCGTACGGCCGCGTACTTGGCGCGTAGGTCTTCGAGTTGGCGGCGCAGGTCGGCGATGATCTCGCTGGGGTGGGATTCCGCGACCAGGGCCATGTCAGTCCACCTCGGTGACGGAGTAGTAGGAGATCGAGTTCAGTGGGATGACAACCTTGGTGGCGGTGTCGAGCCGGACGACGAGCACATCGGCGAACTCTTCGATCTGGGCGTTGATGTGATGCATCTTCTCGCCCCGGTGAAAGAACACTTCGACTTCGTACATGCGTGTGCTGGTCCCCCTTGGTGGGGCGGGGGTTACCCGCCCCGAAGCGTCTAATCTCGACATTCGTGTCTACTTCCGGTTGTTGGCCCACTCGCGGTCGCATACCTTCTCCGGGCAGTCGAACGCACCCCAGTTCTTGCCGGTCTTCTCGGAGAACCCGGACGTGTAGCGCCGTTGTCCGTGTTCGCAGTACCGCTTTTCCCCGTTCGGGGCCTCGTTAGCCCCGACAGGCTTACCGGCCTGTCGCTGGCCGGAACTGGAGCTGGAACCGCCCGAGCTGCGCTGTTGGGCCGGGCCATAGCTGCGATGTAAGAACTTCGCGGCGCTGACGGTCAGCTCGACGAGCTGCTTCACGGCGTCGGTGTCGCCGAGCTGGTCTGCGGCGTCGTGTACGTCGGTGCCGTCGATGGTGATCCACGGCGCGTCGTACCCGGCCCCGGCCTTGAGCGTGACCCGGACCTTGTGCTCACCGGCCGCCGTGACCGCCGTCGTGGTGACCGTGGTGGTGTCGTCCTGCGGACGGTCGTGGGGTTGATCGGGTGCGTCGTGTTCGGCGAATGGATCAAAGGTCATTCAGGGATCTCCTTCACAGGACGTCGATGGACGGAAGGGCACGGAGACGTTGTTGGGCATCACGGCGGGTGACCCACGCGGCACGGCCGTTGGACATCGCCTGCCGGGCACCAGGCCCGTCATGGCCGGGTGCGGCCTGGGAACGCACGTTGCGGTTCATCAACTCGGTGAGCGTGTCGATGGCGCGGGTGATCCGCATACGTTCGGCGCCGTCGCCGGGCTCCTGGCCGTTCAGAAACCGGGCGGTGAGCGCGGCCTGGTAGCGCTTGTTGAGTGCTGGCCACGCGGCGCGGAGGTCGGCCGTACCCGCGTCGAAGCTGTCGCGGGGATCGTCGTGCAGTGCCCCGCGATGCAGCAGGCCGCGGACCTCACCCGGGCCGTAGCGGTAGTGACCGCTGAACAGCTCATACTCGGTGCGGTAGTGCGCGGCGATGTGCTGGCCGATCTTGCGGAGCACCGTGCGCCGGGCGGCCGGGTCCATCGCGATGACGTTCTCGACGTAGTTGTCAGCCAGTAGGGCCAAGCTGATTTCCTGGATCGCGTCGTCGATGTCGATGGTGCCTTGCCAGGCGGACGCGGTGATGCGTGCCGCTTTCTCAATGTCTGGGTAGATCTCGGTCAGGTCAGGCTGCGTCACGTCTGTGTGTTCCCCCTGGTTTGATCCGAAGTGGATAAACACGGCCGTCCACTACAAACCGGTTGCTGATCGCGATGGCATTGACTTGTACGTGCTTGTCGGTGGCGTGCACGATGCCGAAACCCATCTGCCAGTTGGCGGTAGCGCCGTTGAGGTAACCGGCTTTCCGGGTATCCATCAGGTGCCCAACCTCGAACCCGGTCAGCGTCCGGCTGACTCGGCCGTCGTATCCCGTGGCGTGGTGCCCGATCCCTAACCGGTGGGTGTGGCCCATGACCACGCTGCGCCCGAACCGTTTCGCCGCCCCCAGTGCGGTGTTGCCGGCGACCTGGCTTAGCGCGATCTTGCCGAGGTGGCCATGGGTCATCACCCAGCCCGGAGCCACGTCATAGAAGTCCGGCAACAGCCGGATGCCGAACCCGTCGAAGTCCAACAGCGATGGCAGGGTGAACGCGCCGGAATCGGCTAGCGCGGGCGCGTACTTAGCCAGGTAGGTCCGCGGCCTAAGGTCGTGGTTACCCTCGATCACCCCGACCGGGCCGCTGTAGGCGTCCCTCAATGGATGTAAGAAGTTCTTCTTGGCGTAGTCCGAGTCCGCGAAGACCGACCCTTCGTACTCGGCCGCCGAGCCCTTGGACCAGCGCGAGGGTTGTGGGTAGTCCATGAGGTCGCCGATGTGCACGACCTCGTCAGGTTGGTAGTCCCCGATGAACCGAATCAGGCCCGCGACTGCGGGCCGGTGTTCGTAGGGGATCTGGGTGTCGGAGATGACCACGATGCGCCTGGTCTGGGCGGGTAAGTCCCCCGGTGTCACGTCATCCTTTCTCGTAAAGCTGCCCGCCCGTGGCTGACCACGAGCGAGTTCACGTCCTGCCCGTCCGGCATGCCCACAGCGGTAGCGTTGGGCAACTCGGCGAGCAGCTTGTGGGCGAACATCCGCCCGGCCTTGTCCCCGTCGTGCCAGACCCACACTCGGGCGTAGCCCAGTAGTGGTTCCCGGAAGTGCGGGCGCCAGGCGTCCGCGCCGGGGATGCCGATGGTGGGGATGCCGCACAGGGTGGCGGTGATGGCGTCGATCTCGCCCTCGGCGATGCCGATCTCGTCGTCGTTGCCGACGATGGCGAGCGTGTTGAACAAGCGTGGTGGATCGCCGGGCAGGCTCATGTACTTGCCGTGATCGGTGTGCTCGCATCCCACGCGCAGGCAACGAAAACGCATGGTGGCTACCGACCACTGTCCATCCAGTGTGGACCTTAGGTACGGGATGGCAAGCATCCCCCGGTAGGGCTCATGCCCGGGTAGTGGGTCAGCGACGTATCCAAGGCGGAACTTCGCGGTCAGCTCCGCGACGCTCGGACCGAGGAGTCCGCGGTTCGCCAAATGCTCGTCGGCCGGGCTTCCGGCCAGAGCCGCGTGATACCGGCTCGTAGCTTCGGCCAAGGATTTCCTTCGCGCGGGCGACAGCCGCGCCATAAGCTAACCCCTCCTCTGTCCTGATAAGACTGATCACGTCCCCCTTGCGTCCGCAGCCGTGACAAGCGATGGCGCCCTTGGTGTAGCTGACCGACGCGGACGGCCTGCTCTCCGCGTGAAACGGGCACAGGCACTTGATCCACGCCTGCCCTCGGTCTTCGGGCGGTTCCCAGTCGGGGTAGTAGTGCCGCACCACGCGCACGATCGGCGCGGCCAAGGACGATGGCTCAGTCATGACCATCGCTTCCGCTCAGCATCCGCCGGGCTGGCGGATCGGTCAGATATACGATGGCCCGCTCGAACGCGCTGACGTCGTCGCGCAGATGCCCGAGGACGTCACGGTTACACGGCTTGCACAGCAGGCCACGGACTTCCCCGGTGGCGTGGTTGTGATCCACGGCCAGGCGTTTGCCTCGGCCGGTTGCTCGCTGGCAGATGGCACACCTACCGCCCTGCAAGGTGTACAGCGCCGCGTACTGCTCGGCGGTAATGCCGTAGGTGGCCTGGATGTGCCGTCCGTGCGCGGCCTGTCGGCGGGCCGCCAGTACCTGGCGGTGGTGTGTGGCGCACCGCGGCCCCGGGTGCGGTGCCGGACGGCGAGAACCCGCAGGGCAGTCTTTACATTGTCGTCTTATTCCTTCCCTCCCTTCGGTTAGCTCCGATCGCGGATCAGCATCCGGTCGGTGTCGAAATCCAGCTCTACAAAAGACAATCCGGACGCGTCCATCCGACCGCCCCGGTTCTTCACCGTGCTGACGGCAAGGGTGTCCGGGCCGTAGTCGTCCATCCGGCGGTGCAAGGTCAGCACCAGCTCGGGAACACGTGCGATCTGGCCCTTCACCCCGCTGAGCGGGATGGGCTTGTCCGAGTCGTTGTACGGGCCGGTGACGTGGTGCAGGCCGATCACACAGGCTTCGGTGTTGCGGGCCATGGTGTGCAGGTAGTCCATCAGGCCCTCCAGGCCGGCGAACGGGTCCCCGTCGTCCTCGCCCATCCCGGACCGCACGTTGGTCACGTTGTCCACGATGATCAGGTCCGGGTAGTCGCCGTAGACCTCTTCATAGGCTTCGATCGATGTCTCGATCCGATCTAAGGTCGGGCTGGCTTCGTAGTTCAGCCGGATCGGCAGGCCGGTCAACGCTGCCGTGACCTCGCCCAACCGGTCGCCGAGCACCAGCTCGGCCGCACTCGACAGCGGCATGCCCGTAAGGATCGAGACTGACCGGGTGAGCTGAACGAACGCGTCACTGTCGGCCGAGAAGTACAGGCAGGTCGCCCGCGACCGCAACGCCAGAGTGAGCGTGAACGCCGACTTGCCGGTCCCCGGTCCGGCCGCCACGAGCACGAGCTGCCCCCGCAAGAACCGGGTCCCCGCGTCGTTCAGAGTCTGGAACACCACGGGAAGCGGCTCACCGGCCGCGCCCCGCATCCGCCGAGACTGCAACAAACTATGCATCCGGATGCCCTTAGCTGGCGACTGCGGCCAGGTGGTTGATGATCCGCTCACGCAGCCACGGCAGGCTGGCCACCCGCACCCGAGTGCGGTAGTCCACATGCTTGCGACCCCGGCCGTCGACGAACGCCGTGTTCGGTGGCACCTCGAAGTGGTTCGCGCACCACTGATACGGCCGGTACCCGGTCTGCCCGTGCCGCTCGTCGGTCTTCAGGTCGATCAACAGGGCCATGTCCACCAGCAGCTGGAGAAGGTGGTTGCGGCCCAAGCCGCCCGTCACCGGCCGCAGTACCTTCGCGGCCTCCTCCATGCTGTAAGAGTTGGCCGCCTCGCACACCTGCTGACCGAACTCCACCAACGGCCGGTCCGCCTCCCGCGCCGCCTCCAACTCCGTGTTGACTACCTGGAGCGCCAGCCGCTGTTCCCGCTCGGACTTCGCGATCTGCGCGACCTCGATCAACTTATCCAGCACAGTGTCCGGGTCGCTCAAATCCAGCACAGCCGCCGAACCCGGCGCGATGTAGGCGCCCCCGGTCTTACGGATCGTCGGCAACACCTCGGCGGTCACCCAGTCCTGGAACCGCGCCGCGCCCTCGACCTTGCTCCGCATGATCAACCGGTACAGCCCTGGCTCGTTGATCACGGTCATCGTCTGCGTCCCGGAGGGTGTCGCGAATCGCGACACCCCCTTCTGACCTGGGAGAACGTGCTTAACTAACGCGTCGCGACCGTTCTTGTACCCCAACACACGACACGCCTCGGCCGCGACGAACCACGGCTGATTGTCCTGGAGCACCACGCGGATCTCGGTGTTATCGAAGTTGAAGATCTCGATCTCACTCACGTTTCATCCTCCGTTGAAATTCTCGGTGTCAGGACGCGTCCGGGCACAGCTCGGCTCGACGCGTCACGATGGAATCTGCCCGTGGCAGAAGAAACCCCGCTACCGGCGCTGTCCGGCGCCGGAATCTGCAAGGGGCGACGGTGATAGGACGCGGCTCCCCGGAGCCGCCGTCACCTGGTGATCAAGAAGTCCGCGGAGTCCTGCTGCGGATTGTCATATCGCGGCGAAGGTGCAGGCGAACGCGACCGGGCACATCTGGCACGCCTCGCCAGGGTCCGGGTCAAACCGCTGCGCGCGGACCGCTTCGTCCATGGCGCCGTAGGTGTCCACAAGCCGTTGCCGCGACCACGGTTTCAGCGGATACGGCACGGTCGGCTTTCCCTGGCGGCCCATCCAGTAGTCCCCGGAGTCCACCCGCACGCCGTAGGTGGCGCGCAGCGCCTCGGCGTAGGTCCCGAGCTGGAACCCATCACCGGGCAACCTGCCGGACTTGATGTCCCGTACCACGATGCCGCGCGTCGGATGCTTGACTACGCCGTCGATGAAGCCTTTGACCCGGACGCCGTCCAGGTCGATCTCGAAAGCGATCTCCACAGCCGGCCGACCCTCCGGCGTGCGCCATATCCGTTCGTCGGCGTGCTCGCGGTAGTACTCGACATACCGGCGTACCTGCTCTGCCCCGAGCCCGAACCGGCGTTCAATGTCCTCGCTACCGGCATACCGACCGCTGGGAAACCAGTAACCGAAGTTGGGCGTTTCCTCGGACAACCGGTTCACGTGCTTCTCGTAGCTCTGCCGGTAAGCAGTCGCCACGTCATCCTCGGGGGCCTGTCGATTGGACAGCTCCCAGAATTCTGCCGCTTCGTGCACCGCCAGCCCCTGCGCCAACCAGGCCGCCGGCCGCTGCCACACTCGCGCGACACGATGCAGGTAGTACCGGTACGGACAGTCCGCGTACTCCTTGACCTGACTTACCGACCGGTGTTGGACAGCCATCGTGCGCTCTCTCCAGGCCGACGTTGCCTCGGAATGCGTGGCTGTGCACAGTCGTGCGGCAGATCCGGGCATTGCTCATACACTCTCACCAGTGACAGTTCTGCCTGTCTAAACAGCATGCTGGGGTCACGCACAACATGACTAGATAATTCGATCGTGCAATAGGATTCCAGTAGTCTCCGAATTGGCGAAAACGTCCCCCCGTCCGCTGCCACCTGGACGCTCCGACGGATCTCAACCGAGCCGTCATGATCTGACATATCCAGGATCACGGTAAAGTACGGTCTACATAGAACTGCAACACGATGTCTGGACAAGTGTATTCCTTCTGACACATGTCATGCGTCAATAATCGGATCTACTGCGGGCATACGCCAAATCTCCCGCCCTTCATCTGTCATCACCGTGTACCGGTTAACTCTCAGAATCAGATCGGCGTCGCCCTCTTCCCGCGGTAGGTATCCCCACCCCCCTGCTTTGTTACTTGATGGTGGTATCTCCGGATCGAAAACTATCACTACATTGTCATCTCGAAGTCGCTTGTAGAACGACACAACGCGAGCGAGTTTGTCTCGGGACATTCCTTCGCCGCCGGTCGCGATGTACTCGCCGTGAAGAACTACCTGTCGATAATGAGAAGTCTCCTTGAACTGAGACGCCATGTCCGGCCACGGGAAGTTTTCTTGCACGGCCTGACGTGGCGTTTTGACCCGGTTCGGCGCATCCTTCGCGAGGGCGCTTACGGTTTGCTTTGATATGTTGTGTTCGATCGCTATCTGGGTTTGAGTCAAGCCTTCCGCAAGCAGTTTGCCGACGATTTCCGACGTGAGATCAGTTTTCCGTGGGCGTCCTCGGCCCCGTTTCTTCTCTGCCTGGATTTCCGAGTCAACGCTTTCGTTTGTCACGTGCATCACCTCACGGGGGAGGATAACACTGGGCACGTGCACAACAGGATGGATTGACAAGGCTAAGCTCCGTGTGATTAAGCGGGCCGCAAGGCTCAATCCCGTGTACTGCGGGGACTGTCTGCGGTCAGGGACTACTTCGCCCTGGCGGAGAAGGACGGTGCCTTCTTGGCTACTGCTCGCCGAGCGGGTGCGGCCGGCGTCTTGCTGCTGGCTGGCTTCGCCGCGGCGCTGGAGCTGGTGGCTTGAGCGGTCGCCGGGCGGATCGAGGCCGCGGCGGTCTTCCTGGCCGTGGTCGCCGTGACCGCGCTGGCGTCCGGTTTTGGGGTATCAACGGCCTTGGCGGCCGGTGAGGTGGGCAGCCGGCTCTGTTCCCACGCGGTGATCGCCAGGCCGGAGACGCGGCCTCGGTCGGAGACCTCCATGCCGTTGGCCTTCGCCCACTCCCGGATCTGCTTGAGCGTCTCCTTGCCGTACCCGCTGGCGGTGCCGGGCTTGTCTGCCGGGCGCTTGGCACCGACCTTGACCGCGCCGTTTGTCCCGGCGCGGCGGGCGGCGGCCACGAAGTCTCCTAGGAAGGCCCGCAGCTGGGCGGCGTTGCCGGCGGTCAGGTCGATCTCGAAGTTCTGCCCGTCCAGGGCGAAGGACAGGGTCTCGTCGGCCTCGCTGTTGCCGTCCAGGTCGTCCACGAGCACAATCCGGGTAGCCATTCTTCCTCAAACCTTCCTGTGAATGATTTTCCTAATGCCGGTAAGTTGGCACGGCGAACACACGTCCGCGGACGTGCGTCACCGAATCAACACACAATCTTCACAGCCGTGAAAATCTGCTAGTGCGGCACCTGTGACGCCCCTCAAAAGAGCCGATGATCCCTCCCGGCCATCCTGTCTACTCCCCGGTATACCCCGGTGCCACATTTTTCGGTCACATCACTCCAAATGGAGTAATCAGCAAATTTTCACCGCTGTGAAGATCTGCGCTGTCGCCGGACCAAACCTTTCCGCCATCTGGAGCACAATCGAGCCATCGGCACAGCGTGGCGCCACGATCAGATTCCCAAGGTACGGCCTGAAAAACCACCACCCACGCGGATCGGGGAGCGCCGAACAACTGTTCAACCGAACACGTGACGTACATCACGTACAGCTTGTGTCTTTTTTGGACGGTTGAACGGAGCCCGCTAGAACACGCCGTTCTCCGCAGCAGCTCGACGCTCGGTCCCCGTCGACACCAGCGGCGCGAACGCCACGATCGCTTTCTCGACAGTGGCGGCACGTTCCTCGGCAAGAACGTCGACTATCTGTTGGTCCCCCCAACACTCGACCACCACATCCCACCCGCCGACGGTGTAGCGCTCCTTCGCGTGCGCCCCGACCGCGGTGACCAACAGCATCAGGTTCGTGGTCATGCCCGCGTGGTCTTCGCGCCGCTCGCCGGCCTCGGCTAGCAGCCGAACATGGACACCGCGTTCCTCCTGGATCACGACCCGGTAGTAGCCCGGCCCACGATCGTCGGCCATCCACTCGTCGTGCAGCAGGCCGGCCGCGTCCCGTCCCCACGACGGCCCAAACCTCTCCACGTCCGCACTGGTCAGTTCCCGCGTCCGGCGGACCTTCCGAAGGCCGTCCTCCGGCACGTACTCGAAGACCACCACTGTCACCATGTCTTTCCTCTCTGTGATTGTTCCGCGAGCGGACACCGAACGGCACGAAACCTTTCGTGCCCAACGGAATCAGCTACGCCCCGCGCTGTGGCGAGTCGTTCGGCTAGGTCAACGGGGTATCGAGGCCAACGATCTCGACATCGGAGATTTCGTTCTCCAAGATTTCGACCGTTTCCCAGCGAAGCGCGTCGTTCCAGAGACTCCCATCGTTGTCCAGGTAGCGGCACAACTCGTCCGGGTCTGACTCGCACAGCTGTACGGACTCGTCATCGATCTCCACATCAATCACGAACTCATGCTGAATCTCTTCGGTTACCCTCATTCGGACTCTGCGAGTGGGCATCGTTCACCTCGATCAAAGGTCGGTTGTGTGTTCAGGTTTGCGCTGTGCGCTCACCGCGCTTGCCCATGCCTTTCATGGGCAAGACGGAGAACCCGCAGGGCGGTTAGAACGGAGGGGTGAAGGGGCTGAACAGGTCGGCTGGAAGCCAGATGGCACCGGCCAGGTTGCCCGGATCGGGGGTGATCTCCTCGACATCCCGACGGCCGGGCAGGGTCCTGCCGACGTACCGCAGGTACAGCAGGGAGCGACCGTGGTGGTTGGTTCTGTGTCCCTCGACCGCATAGACCGAGTAGGTGCCGTCGGAACCTTGAACCTGTGCGATGACGAGTCCGTACCGGGTCACCGAACCGACTCCGGTTCGGCGGTGTCGCTGGTGCCCGTGGTGGGTTCCCACGGGTCCAGCTCCAGCCAGCAGGCGGTCAGGTCGGCTGAGCAGTACCGTTCCCAATGTCCTCGCTGGGCCGGTACCCCGGCGGCGGGCACGCAAGCCGCCAGGGCAGTCACCAGGGCCAGGGCGGATGTTCGTAGGACGGTGCTTCGTGTGCGCGCCTTCATCAGTCTTGCCTTTCTGTTGTTGACGTGACACGGCGCGGCACAGCTGATGCTCACCGAATCAAGCCAACACGAAAGGATGTCTCTGACACTTGCCGAATGGATTCCGCCGGACGCAACACTCGGTTGCGTGCGACGGGAACCATTCAGTTCAACCGGTCGACAGTGATAGCGCCGGGGCTTAGATCAGCCCGAGGTCCTTAAGGTGGCTAACCACGAACGCTTCAACGTCCGAGACGTTACGATCATCGGATCGCATCACGGTCTTGAGGATGATGCACTCATTCGGAAATACCTCATTTGAGAGGCGGTCAATAGGGTAGCCGTAGGTGTTCCCAATTTTCAAGGGCTTATGAAACCGGCGGGGATGCTCATGCTTCGAGGCCATAACCAGCCCTCGGTAAAAAGCGGGGTGCGCGAGGGTGAACATAATCATCGCCGGGTCTAACGCGTCGGCAGCATCCTTGACCTTAACCACCTGACGGATTGTTTCCGATGTCCCCTTGGAGCCCTTACTTTGAGAATCCGTGAACACCTCTGTTCTAATGCCGATGCGTTCGAGCGCGTACACTAGCGCAACAATAGACTTGCCGCGCTCGATCATGTCCATTGCGGAAATGTCGTAAGAGGCTCCGATGTTGACCGCGAGGGAGATAACTCTCCCCATTCTAGGAGTCGGTACTAGGTGATGCGACACCATATTCTCAGGTTCTCCCGACAGGAACCGGGCAACGTCTACGTCAGACCCTTGAACGTCGTAGTGAGACTGCCAATCAGGCACGTCATACGATCGCTGTACTGTTGCCAACGCGTCTGCGGCGACGTTGAGCGTGGCGTCTAGTTGCTCCTCCCAACCAAGACGCGCGAGTTCAAATAGGTGCTCAATAGAACGAACGTCACCGCCGAAGAATTCGGGCATGCTTTCGATAAGCCCCAGATTGGTGGCATATCGGTGAGCCTGAACCGTAGTAAGCAAGTCCGCGACCGAATCGAATTCAAGGCGCGAATGATCACCTTCAACGATATTTCGCATGTCAACTCTCTTTCAGATTCACGTCTTCAAAGCCAGGCAAGGGGCCGAAGTCCTTGCCTGACGTTGACGACGTCATCCGTTGATCTTGTTCCACTCGGTATCGCCCATGCCGCGCCGGACGCGCGCTTGCACGGTCGACTCCCAGGACCGGCCAGCGGCCAGCAATCGGCACATGCCGACCGACGCACGCGGCGAGATCACCACGGGCATGCTGTGCGCCTCTGCGTTCGCACGTAGCCTTCGCACGAAGGTCAACACTCGCTCAACCTGGTCGGTTTCAAGGCCGGTCGAGTGGCACAGCTCGTTCTCTAGCGTCTCGTCTACCTCGATCGTTTCGACTGAGAACCGGTCCAGGGTCGCCGCGTCGATAGCTTGCCGGCCGACGTATGACCGCGTGGCGCCGCGCCCGTAGGTGTTGGCGCTCGCAATGGCCCGGAAGTCCTTGTGCCGCTTGACCATTTGGTCCGGGAACGCCATGTGCCCGTTGGCCAGAGCAGCGTTGACGACGGCCAGCACGGACGGGTGTGCGTTGTCCATTTCGTCGAAGTGGAACAGCCCGCCGTGCTCGTAAGCCTCACGGAACAGGCTAGGGACGTAGTCGCCCGTTGCTTGCATGTATCCGAGGAGCTGAGACGCGGGAGTCTGGGGGCTCAGGCTGATCGAGTACGACTTAAGCCCTAAGCCCTCCGCTGCCTGTTCAGCAATGGTCGACTTACCCGTTCCTGCCGGGCCGACCATCAGCACGTGCTCACCCGCCATCAGCGACGTGATCACGTCGCTGAGCTTGTGATGCGTGGCACCCGTGAACTCTTTGCGTTCGCTGTTGACGCGCTCTACCACGGTGCGCGTCGGGAACACGACATTGGCAACGGCTTCTTTCACCATTGCTTCGATCTCTGCCCGGTCGACCTGGGGCGTCAACGCTCCCACCAACATGCCCAATGCTGCTTGGACATCCTGAGATACTGGAGCATTCACGGGAGTAGCCTCTTTCTCGTCTTCGTCGGTCGGGCCGTCAAGGTACACATCTCCCATCGAATCACCGGAGCCATCCGTGTTCCGGCAATTGTGACGGCTGCCGTCTTTCTCAATGAGGACAAAGCCGCCGGTTGTGTCGCAACGGTCGCAATGCTTGTGGTACGCCCGTTCGGTGTCGTGTGCCCAATACAGATCCGACCGGCCGCACCAACGGCACGGCTTACGCACCGTCCGTGTCGAATGCTTGACCAGGGTCATAGGTCTTCTCCTAGAGGTTAAGCGGGTAGCTGAGTAGCCATGGCGACCGTGCGGGCAGATACCCGCACGGCACCAAAGCGGCTAAGCTTGAATCGGGGGCTAGTGCGCGTGGTCTGCCCAGTTGCGGCAATTCCTGCACGTCACCCGTTCATCTGAGTGCATGCCCATTTCCTCCGCCGCGTCATCGGCAGTCAGAGCAGTAAATAGGTATTCGCGGTTCGCGACATCCTGGTGTTGAATCTCCGCGCGTCGCACCGCCTCAAGAAACCAGTCCCGCTCACGACCCTCGCAGCCTGCCATCCACCTAAACGACGGGGCCTCGCTCAGCAATTGATTGAGTGCCACAAAATGTCCCATCGTGTGATATATGATGATGTGCTGAACAAGCTCTAACAAAGTTCCTCTTTCGTTGTTTGGTCTCTCAGAACCGCACACAGGGTCTCCTGTGTGCGGGTACTCAAAGTCCAAACTCGCGTTACCGCTGTTAAGCAAGTTTCTTGCTGGTCTATCCGCGAATACCGTCCGCTCACCCCTAACGGGGGTCATTGCACCTCGTTCATGTCGCTCACCTGGCTCACCGGAATCGTCGCGTGACTCGTATTCGCCATCTGTTTTTGGCGTAGGTAATCCACTGTTTAGTTCTCAAGGATCGAATTGGGTGGCCGAAGTCCGCGAGTTCGGGAACGAACCGTTCGGGGTATCGCCTGTCCCTGTCAGCCGCCCTGTGAACCCGGCTGGCCTGACACGAATAAAGTTACAGCCGCGTGGCGCAGTTGTCCAGAAAAACTTCATACGCTGTGACTGGCGCCACACTGTCGATGTGAAGGCGCTGGTCGCGGTGTTCCCGCGCCTGTCAGGGTGGTCCGAGCTACGGCCGCAGATGTGACCGTGGTCACTCACGTGTGACGGGGTTGCTGGCGCAACTCCCCGTTCTTTAGGGGGAGGGACTGAAAGTCCCTCCCTACTAAGGACGGCCGGTAGGCCGTCCCAAGGGCCGTTCAACGGCCCCAGGAACTAGAGGCCGCTACGGCGGCCAGAGAGCGAACCGTGAGGTTCGCCTGCCACTGGCGTGGCAGTTGACCCCCAAGGGGAGACAGCAAGCCGAGTGGCAGAGCGCGCTTAAGGCGCGCCTCGAACTACTACCTAGCTAGGACGGCCTACAGCCGTCCCTAGTAGGGCAGTACCCCTCAAAGGGGTACTGCAAATAGGGGGACCCAAGTTTTGAGCTGGACAAGCTCAAGCCGAAAGGGCCGTCTCCCTACCGGGTGGACGGCCCTACGGCTAGCAGTCCTCAAGCGGGACAGGTTCACCTGTCAGATACAGGGACCAGGCTGCACTACCCACGCCACAGAGGTAGACCACCTACAGCCGGGGGATAACCACTGGTTAGAGAACCTACGGGCGGTGTGCGGTACCTGTCACGGCGAGAAGAGCGCTAGCGAGGGTAACCGCGCTAAGGCGCGGTTACGGGCACTACGGCGTAGGCCGGCAGACAGACACCCTGGGAATACCGGCACAGGGAAAGACACACCCCCGGGCAGGCAACACAGGGGGTAGGGGTGCAGGAGTAGGCGCGTGCTTAGGCACGCGCACTTCCGGATTAGGCGTGAGAGCGCAGAGCTAGGAATGCGCTTAGCCGCATTCTGACCTTAGGCAATGGGAATTCGAATAGCGCTACCCCAGGGGGATAACCCCCACTCGGGGTCTCGTAGATCGCGGCGTATAGCGGTCCTGCGGGAATGTACGGGTTTTCAGGCCGTTGAGCCGTTGTCGGAGGTCGCGCACTGGCCCGTGGTGATCTTCGATCGGCCGGCGGTATGATGCTGTACGTGTCTGACACGGATGCTCCGCTGCCTCAGTCGATGTTCCGACGCTACCTTGATCCGCTCGCGGCGACGATCACTGAGTCGTACGCGCTGAACCATGCGTTGAGCGCGAATAGCGCTGTCCTCGACGCTGTCGTGGATAACGCTCGGCGGGCCGGAGTCCCCGTTCCTACGCTGATAATGATTCTCAAGACATACGGAAGCGAGTACCTCTTGGAGGCACCCGCAGCGACGGCGATGGTTCTCTCGGCGCGGCCGTTAGCTCCATCTCGCCTTGTCAGCCACACTGCGACGTTGGTCAAGGTACTCGACGAACAAACGAAGATCATGGCGCGAATGAGCTACTTGAACCATGTTGCTCACGCCATGCTGAACAACGCACGTAGCGCCGGTATTGCAGACTATCTGCTGTACGATTTCATTGAAGAGTTGCACCAGTTCGTCGGTCCGAACCCAGACTGGGACAGTCTCCATCCGGTCAATTTCCAGGGGCTTGAAGCAGAACATCGCAGACGCGTTCGGTTTCGCGCGAAGGAGATCCGTCCGGCATAGTGCGTACCTTGCTGCGGATTTCTTGGCCGGACTCCAGGATGGCCATTATTTGTCCTCGTCCTCGTCGTAATCCTCCTCAGTACCTGAGCCGATCTCGATCCGTATTTCCGTGACCAATCCGCGGTTGAGGACGTGCGACGGGCAGGGCACCTTCACGGCCGGCGAGTCCGTTGTGAGGCCGAATGAAGATCAGACCTAGCACGAAGCACTTCCGCGACCTTGCCGGCCGCGGTCCTGTCGAGTGCACGCATGTGCTCCTTGTGCCGAAGGAACTGCACCCAGGCGTAGATCAGTAGTCCCAGGACCCCGAGCACCAACACGACGGGCCACGGAGCGCCGAACGGCGCCGAGATCAATGCTGGTGCTCCGGCGAAGCCGAGTTCAGGCCAACGCATGCCGCAAGTGCAGCACGTCGACTTAACCGATCGTGACCTACGCGCCAGTAATTAAGGTGCAACCACCCGAATGTCGCCTGAGCCGCGACGTAAAGTTCGTTCACAGAAGTTCTTGCGATGCGGACCCGATCAAGCGCCGAGCGTCGCTCACCTGCGTGTATGCCTCGTGGTGCGTCTCCTCACGGCTCTACAACGCAATGGGCATGCCGCCGCACAGCGACGCGAGTTGCTGGCATCCTCTACGCGGAGGGCTGGCGTTCCACAGTTCGCGTCACTGATCAGCTTGTCCCTGCTTGGGCAGTCTGGCCTCGTCAAGGCCCCTGTGCCGCGATGGGCAGAGTGGAAGGATGGGCGCCCCTGGATGAGGGGCGCCCACGAGATCATGTCGTACTCTTCCTGTGCTGCGGCGAGTTGCTACGTCGCTCTCGCATCAGTGACAAGGTCTGACGGACCATGTAGTGCGGCATCAGTGCGATGGCCAACGCCAGCAGCATTGCGGCTGCTCCTGCGACGAACAGAAGCAGCGCGCACGCGCAGGCAGTCTGGGTAGGGCTTCGAACTACTGCCCGGACTGTCTGCCACAACTCGCTTCGTCGTTCAAGCATCAATCACCTCCCAAGATCGAAAAAGCCGGGCCTCGATCCACAGATGGACGAGGCCCGGCTGGCGGACTTCGGCCAGAAAGTACCGGGGTTGTCAAGTCGCCTGCTTGTGGTCACGGTGGTCGACTCGATCGGCCGATGGGACCAGCCTGCTGGTTGCACTGTCGTGAAGCCCAGAGGGAGACCGTCTGCAAGCGTCTGCAATCCAGCCTCGGGCTGGCGATCAACGAGCCTGACCGCGACAGCAACGACATCGATCACGACAGGGGCTCCTCGGCATTAGGGTATGTCCCCGGTTCGAGTGGTCTACTCTGTATACGGCCTTCCAATCGGGCTGGCACGCGATAGTGAAATAGGCTTCCGTATCGGTTCAGAAGTGCGTTTAGGCAGGCCACGGCACTTGTGCGGTCGCCCAACACCAGCACGGCTGCCTCGGACCTGTAGACGATGCTGGCCAACCGCGCACGCGCGAGCTGGGTGCAGGTGATCAGCACGTTTGCCTGAGACCACCGCCAGCTCGGTGGACAATTGGAGCGCCTTCGGCGAAGCCACGCTGCGGAAATGGCCGGCCTGATCTTGGGGGGTGGACTGCACCTGCTCGACAGGGCGCCACCCGCGGCACCGGCTGAGCGGAACGTACTCCCGGCACGCAAGTGCGGTTCCACATCCGTTCTGGCAAGACGTTGATGACGCAGACACTGGAGGTGATCACGACGGGTACCAGAGGCCCCGTACCTAAGCGAAGTGATCAACGAGTCCGCCGTAACAAGGATGAAGGCGGCACTGTGGAGAAGCTCCCGGCCGTCGGGTCGGTGGAGATCCCGGATCTGGACATCGAGGACCCGCACCCGCTGATCGTCGACTTCTACGCGTCGTTGAGGGACTCGGCGCAGTCGCAGTTCTACGAGCCGTCGGACTGGCAGTTCGCCCGGTTCACGCTGCACTTCGCGAACAAGCTGATCCAGTCGGCCCGGCCGTCGAGTCAGATGCTGGCCGCGGTCAACGCGGCGCTCACCGAACTGCTTGTCAGCGAGGGCGCACGGCGTCGAGTCCGGCTGGAGATCGAGCGGGAGCAGACCACGGCCACCGTGATCGATGTGGCCGAGATGTTCCGCCAGCAGATGGCGCAGTAGCTCATGGGGTGTGAGGCGTTGCCCAGCGCTGGTTTATCGCAGGAAGTCGGGCAGCCATTTCCTGTGAGGGCGTGTGTACAGCGGGTTGCCGCCGGCTGAAATGACACTGCCGCCATGGTCGCGTACGTAGCGAACTCCTTCCCATGTGTCAAACTGGAAGCAGATTCCCGGCCTTCTAAGGTCGCCAATGAATGACAGTTCCTCTGCGAAATACTCCGTTGCTTGCTTTATCGTCGTTGGCTGAGTGGTGGGCTCCAAGACGGGTATCTTCATATACTTATCAGAGATGTCGGTAATCTCCAGAGCGATGTTATACACCGGATGCCCGCTCGTGTTTACGTAACGAATGTCAGCTCCTTCGTCTTCCTCGTGCGGTGCGAGCCAGATGGAGATCCCGTTCATCTTCTCCTCTGCCAGTTGCTCTCGCGCAGCCGATACTTGATCTTGCATACTTTGCGTTTGACTCTCCATCTCCACAAGCTGCTGTGTTTGAGTCCGGTATGCCGCCATTGCCGCGCGCGCCGCTCGCCACGCGGCAAGAAACGCAAACGTAGCTATTAGAAGACCGAGGATACCGGTTGCGGCGGACCACCATTCCGGCCTCGTTGCGGCATGTTTGATGGCGTCCCAGATTTTGTCCCAGTTCATGCGACTGACGTCCTCCCCTTGTCCTCGCTATCGATGTGCAGGAGTGGCACCCGCTGTTCAAACGCCTGGAGCGGTGGTCATGGCACCAAGGTAACCGAGTGTCTGTAGCCGGAAGCGCAGCATCCAGTCGTAGTCCATTCTGAAAATTGATCTAGGAGTCGCATGCGGGACAATCTCCTGCTGCCCGCTCCCAGTCACGTCATTGGCCCGACCTGGCGGCGGCTGCGCGCGGGCGGCTGGTTCGAGCCTGAGCGCACCCTGGGGTGGGGCGTCATCAATTGGCTTGCCGAGAACGTCCTTCAGCCGGGCGGTCCTCGCGCGGGCAAGCCGTTTCTGCCGACGTTCGAGCAAGCTAGGTTTCTGATCTGGTGGTACGCGGTGGACGACCGCGGCCGGTTCGTCTACCGGTCCGGTCTGCTTCGCCGGCTCAAAGGCTGGGGCAAGGACCCGCTGGCCGCGGCGATGAGCTTGGCGGAGTTGTGCGGCCCGGTCGCGTTCTCCCACTGGGACAACGGAAACCCGGTCGGCAAGCTAAGGGATTCCGCGTGGGTTCAGGTCGCCGCCGTCAGCCAGGACCAGACAAGGAACACGTTCAGCCTGTTTCCGGCGATGGCGTCGAAGAAGCTCCGCGAGGACTGCGGGCTGGAGATCAACCGCACGATCATCTACGCGAAGTCGGGCGGGATGATCGAGGGCGTCACGTCTTCGCCGTTGTCCTTAGAAGGCAAGCGGCCGACGTTCGTGGTCCTCAACGAGATCCAGTGGTGGGTGGAGGCGAACAACGGTCACGCGATGTACAGCGTGATCGAGGGCAACGTGACCAAGTCCGCCGACGGCATCGCCCGGTACCTGGGGATCTGCAACGCACACGTGCCCGGTCAGGAATCGGTCGGCGAACGCCTCTGGGACTCCTACCAAGCCGTCCAAGCCGGTCAGGCGATCGACACCGGCATCCTCTACGACGCCGTCGAAGCACCCGCCGGCACACCCGTCTCCGAGATCCCCAACCCGGACATCGACCCGGAAGGGTTCGAGGCCGGGATCGAGGCGCTACGCCGTGGGCTTGAGGTCGCTCGGGGTGATGCGGTGTGGCTGAACATCGACACCATCGTGGCGTCCATTCTGGACATCAACAACCCGGTGTCGGAATCCCGCCGCAAGTTCCTCAACCAGATCAACGCCTCCGAGGATGCCTGGATCGCCCCGCACGAGTGGGACCGCAACCAGGCGGATGTCCAACTGGAGGCCGGGCAGCGGATCACGCTCGGGTTCGACGGGTCCAAGTCCCACGACTGGACCGCATTGGTGGCCTGCCGGATCGAGGACGCCGCGCTGTTCCCGCTGAAGGTCTGGGACCCCGAGTCCTACGGCGGGGAGATCCCGCGCGAGGACGTCAACGCGATGGTCGAGTGGGCGTTCTCCCGGTTCGACGTCGTTGGGTTCCGCGCGGATGTGCGGGAGTTCGAGGCGTACGTGGACCAGTGGTCCCGCACCTTCGGCCGCAAGCTCAAGGTCAAGGCGGCGCCGAACAGCCCGGTCGCGTTCGACATGCGCGGCCAGCAGAAACGGTTCGCCTTGGACTGCGAGCGGTTCCTGGACGCGGTCCTGGAAGGCGGCCTGTGCCACAACGGCGCCGTCGTGCTGCGTCAGCACGTGCTCAACGCCCACCGCCACCCGACCAACTTCGATGCGATCTCCATCCGCAAAGCGTCCAAGGACTCCTCTCGCAAGATCGACGCCGCGGTGTGCTCGGTGCTCGCGTTCGGTGCTCGTTACGACTTCCTGATGTCCAACAAGAACCGTTCAGGGCGCGCAGTCATCTTCAAATAACACAGGAAGGCAGTGGTATTCCGGTGACGACCCCGATCCTGTTGGACCACATCCAGCAACTCGTGGCCGACTTCGGGTCATCCCAAACCGGCCTCGCGGACAACGTCCTCTACTACGAGTCCCAGAAGCGACCGATCTCAGTCGGCGTGTCGACCCCGCCGGAGATGCGGGACCTGTTGGCCCAGATCGGCTGGTGCCGCGTCTACGTCGACTCGGTGGAGGAACGCTTGGACATTGAGGGCTTCCGGATGGCCGGCGAGCCTAAGGCCGATACCCGGTTGTGGGAGTGGTGGCAGTCCAACCGCTTGGACGAGGTGTCCAGCTACGCCCACACCGAAGCCCTGATCCACGGCCGCGCCTACATCGTCGTCTCGGCACCCGACCCGAGCGACCCGTTAGCCGACGCTACCGTCCCAGTGATCCAGGTCGAGTCACCCAGCACGATGTGGGCCGACATCGACTACCGCACCCACCGGGTCAAGCGCGCGGTCCGCGTGATCAAGGGCGACAGCCCCTTTGGGCCGCCGGTCCCGGACTACGTGACGATCTACCTACCGGACTCCACCACCGGCCTGCTGCAAGGCGGCGCGGACGGGTGGACGGTCGACTTCCACGCCAGCCACAACCTCGGCGTGGTTCCCGTGGTGCCGTTGTTGAACCGGTCGCGGTTGACCGAGCGCTACGGTCGCTCGGAGATCACGCCCGAGCTGCGGTCGGTGACCGACGCGGCGGCCCGGACGATGATGAACATGCAGGCCACCGCCGAGCTGATGGCGGTCCCGCAACGGCTGCTGTTCGGGATCAAGCCCGAGGAAATCGCCGACGACCCCACGAACAAGCGGAAGGTGTTCGAGGCGTACATCGCGCGGATTCTGGCGTTCGAGGACCCGGAGGGCAAAGCCCAACAGTTCACCGCGGCCGAGCTACGGAACTTCACCGAAGTCATGCAGGAACTGGCCAAACAGGCCGCCACCTACACCGGTTTGCCGCCGCAGTATCTGGCGTTCGCCAGCGACAACCCCGCCTCCGCCGAGGCCATCCGGTCGGCGGAAAGCCGCCTGGTCAAGAAGGCCGAGCGTAAGCAACGGATCTTCGGCGGCCCCTGGGAACAGGCCATGCGGATCGCCCTGCTGGTCATGGACGGGAATATTCCCCGCGACGCCCGCCGGATGGAAGTGCTCTGGCGCGACCCCGCCACCCCGACGTTCGCCGCTAAGGCGGACGCGGTGGTCAAGCTGGCCACCGCCAGCACCCCGGACGGGCGGCCGATCATCCCGGTCGAACGCGCCCGGATCGATCTCGGCTACAGCGCCGAGGAACGCCGCCAGATGGAAACCTGGGACAAAGACAACCCCGTCACCCAGCTCGCCGCGCTGACCCGCCCAGCCGCGCCCCGCTTCAGTGACACCCCCGACGATGAGCCGGCGGCGGAGGCCGCGTGACCGCCGAGGACTACGCCCTGGCGCAGGCGGTGATCACCGCGGCCCTGGTGGCGACGGTGTTGCGCCTGCTCAAGTTCTTCCGGCTACCGGGTCTGTCGCTGCGGGATTGGTTCACGCTGCTGGACCTGCTGTTCCCCTATGTGGAGGAGGCCCGGACCCGGTCGGCGGAGTTGGCCCGCCGGTTCTACGACCAGCAACGCCAGCTCCACCGTCCGGACCAGCCGCGTCATGACCTGTTCCTCGCGGGGTACCGGCCGGACTGGTTCCGCGAAGCCATGGAACCGGCCCGGCAGGCGATGACCCGGGCCGGCGCGTCGGAGTCCGCGGTGGCCGAGGTGGCGTTGCGGGCCGCGACCCAGGTGGAGAACGGTGGCCGCCGCACCCAGCTGCGGGCCGTGGACTCCGACCCCGTCGTGGTCGGCTGGGCGCGGGTCGCGACCGGCCGGGAAACCTGTGCGTTCTGCCTGATGCTGGTCTCCCGTGGCCCGGTCTACGTCTCGGCCGAGGGCGCCGGACTGGACACCGACGACACCACCGCCCACGACCTGATCGCCACAGGCGACAAGGCCGCGCTGGACGAGTTGATGACCCGATGGCACCCCGGATGCGACTGCAAAGTCGTGCCGGTGTTCAACCGCGCCGACTGGCCCGGCCGGGACGCCTTCTTGCGTGCCCGCCGGATCTGGGCCGAGCACACCCAAGGCCACACCGGGACAGCGAAGCTCAACGCCTTCCGCCGCGCCCTCGACAGCGGCACGGTCGACATCCCCGCGATGTCCTTAGCCGCTTAACACTGAGCGGCTAAGCCCTTTCCATCCCCTTAAGTGTCCCAGGTGGACGCTCTCACCCGACCTGCCCAGGAGGTAAGGCACATGACTGACACCCCTACTCCCGCCGCCCCGGCCACCGTTGTTCCCGCCACCGTGGCCGTTCCGGCACCGGTAAGCGAGCCACAGGCGGTTGACCAGCTCCCGGAATGGGCGCGCACCGCGCTGACGAAAGCCAACAGCGAGGCGGCGAAGTACCGCACCGAACGCAACGACGCGGTCAACACCGTCAAGACCGACCTGACGGCCGCGTTCGAAACCCAGCTGGCGCAGGTCACCGCCGCCCACGAGGCGACCAAGGCCGACCTCGCGAAGGCAGCTGTGGACATGCTCAAGGTGCAGGCCGCGCTCACCGCCGACGTCCCGGCGGCGTCCGCGCTGGAGTTCGCGTCCCTGCTTCAGGGCAACACGCCGGAAGAGATCACAGCGCACGCCGCGAAGGTCAAAGCCCTGTTCGGCGGCGTGAGCGCCGCCCCGGCCCGCACGCCCGCGGTGGACCTGTCCCCGTCCGGCGACAACAACCCGTTGGCGCTCAACGGTGACCCGCTCCTGGAGAGCCTGAAGAACAAGCTCGGCATCTAACACACGACCGAAAGGCGCCCGTCACACGTGGCTATCACCGCCCCCACCAAAACCACCGATACCCAGTTCGCTGGGTTCCTGCGCCCGGAGCTGTCCGCGCCGATCTTCGAAGAGGCGTACAAGGTCTCCGTCGTGCAGCAGCTCGTGCAACAGGTCCCGCTCGGCATCAATGGCCAGGCCATCCCGGTCGTGACCGGCAAGATGAGCGCCGGATGGGTCACCGAAGGCGGCCAGAAGCCCGCCAGCAACGCCGCCGTCGGCCTGAAGACCATCGAACCGAAGAAGATCGCCGCCATCGCGGTCGTGTCCGCCGAAGTCGTGCGGGCCAACCCCGCGAACTACATGAACCTGCTCCGCCCGCAGATCGGCGAGGCGTTCGCGCTCGCGTTCGACGCGGCTGCACTCTACGACCGTGGCCCGGACGGCACTGCCGGTGGCGGCCCGTTCAGCACGTGGCTGTCCCAGACCACCAAGGCCGTGGACCTCGACAAGGAAGACCTCGCTGCGGCCAAGCCCCGCACCGTGCACTCCAACGTGGTCGCCGGCCTGCGGGTCCTGGTCGACCGTGGCAAGAAGCTCACCGGGTTCGCCCTGGACGACAGCACGGAGCCGCTGTTCCTGGACGCGACCGACCGCAACGGCAGGCCGATCTACATCGAAACACCGCTGACCGAGACCACCCAGGCCGCCGCCCGCCCAGGCCGGCTGATCAACCGCCCGTCCTACATGAACGAGCTGGTGGCCGAGCCGGTCCCCGCCACCGTCAACACCAAGTACACCGTGGCGTTCGGCGGCAACTGGCGACAGGCCGCCTGGGGTGTGGTCGGCGGGATCTCCTACGACGTGTCCACCGAGGCCACCGTCACGATCAACGGCCAGCTCACCTCGCTGTGGGAGAAGAACCTGGTCGCGATCCGCGCCGAGGCCGAATACGGGTTCCTGGTCAACGACCCGGAGGCGTTCGTGCGCTACCAGTACACCACCCCGGCGGCCTGATGGCCGCCCGCGATCATTACCAGCCGCCGGAGACGGTCCGTGCCCTGCTGCCCAACGGCATCGAGGTCACCGTCTCCGCCGAGCAGGCCCGCCTCTGTCACTACCCGCTCGTCACCGAGCCAGCCGACACCGCAGACGAGCGGTCGGAGACCGATCCGCCGACTCCGGCTGACGTTCGTGCCTGGGCACAAGCCACCGGCGTGGACTGCCCGGACAAGGGCCGCATCCCCGACCGTGTGATGCAGGCATACCGCGACGCGCACCAGCATTAACAGGGCAGGGGGCGCCGGCACGAGTGCACCGGGACTGTGGCATCAGCACGAACACCCGCGCTCCCCACCCGGCGCCCAACGCAACAGGCTGCTCCCCAGGCGACACCCAACCAACCGCCGACCGGGTGACGCAGTTCTTGCAAAACCGTTACGCACCAACCACTTCAGGCCATTCGGCCGCATTGCAAGTTGCAGACCACATGTTGCGTTTCGGCGGCAGGCGCGCCACCGCCCATTGTCAGACCAGGCTCGCAACAGCCCAGATCAGTCCACCCACCAGCACTCACCGGGGAGGTGACCGAGGTTGGCTTACGCCGTCGCGGCCGATGTTGAATTCCGGCTGGGCCGGGACCTGGATGAGAGCGAACATCGGGTAGTGACCGCCCGGCTGGCGGACGCCGAGCTGCTGATCGCCGACCGCGTCCCGGACCTCGCCGAGCGCGTCACCACGGGGGTGTTGCCGAAGGCGATCGTGGTCATGGTCGAGTCCGACATGGTGCTCCGCCTGATCCGCAACCCCGAGGGCTACACCCAAGAGTCGGACGGCAACTACTCCTACATGATCTCCAGCCAGGTCGCCTCCGGGCGACTGGAGGTCACCGACACCGAATGGCGCCTACTCGGCGTGCGGCGCGGCGCGTTCACCCTCACGCCCTACCTCCAACACCCCACCCGGGAAACGGACTCCTGGACATGAGCCTGCTCGACCGCGCCCACGAACACATCCTCGTGTTCCTCGAAGAGACCACTGTGGACTCTGATGGGAACATCATGACCCGCCCAGCTAAGACCGGTATCCCGGCGAGGGCGATGATCCAGTTACTCGCGCAGTCGGGGACCTCCGCGCGGCGTTCGGAACAAGACAACGAAGGTTTCGAGTCCGAAGAGGTCTACCGACTGCGCTTCCCCCGGTCGTTTCCTTATGTCCTGTCCGCGCAGGCGCGGATCGAGTGGCGCGGGCAGTACTGGGCGATCGTCGGCGAGGCCCGCCGCTACAACGGCTCCGCACGCACCCGGCATCTCGACTACACCATCCGCAGGACCTAACCATGGCTGAGCGGCGCTACAGCAACCGCACGATCAACAGCATCGTCGCCCACCTCGATGGCGTGACTGACGCGGTACACCACCGCGGCACGATCATCGCCGCCCGCGCGGAAACGTTCCTGGACATGCATCGCGACAGCGGGCACGCCGAGATCGACCTCACCCGCCATCAGGTCGACACGCTGGTGTCCCTGGTGGACGAAGCCGCACTCAGTATCGAGTTCGGGCACATCCACAACAAAACCGGCCGTTACGTCCACGGCCTGTACATCGTCACCCGGGCCGCCCACTAACCCCGCGTGGAAGGAGACCGGCGAGTGGTGCAGCGCACCATGCCCCGCATCCAAGAAGTCCTCCTGCCCGTCCTGCGGGCCGCCCTGCCCGGGGTGATGGTCATGTCCTGGATGCCGGATGTCGACCATCGGACCTTCCCGAGCCTGAACATCCGCCGCCTGGGCGGCCTACCTCGGGACGTGCGCCGGCTGGATCTACCGGTCATCGAGATGACCGCCTACACCCGAGACGGTCTGATCGCCTGCGAGAACCTGTATCTCGACGCCAGGACCGTACTCTGGGACATGGTCCGCAATCAAACCCTGACACCGCAAGGTTATTTGCACTCGTACTACGAAACGATGGGGCCAACCCAGTTCGATTCCCCGTGGGATGACACGTGGCGGGTGCAGGGCCTCATCCAACTCGGCCTCCGACCACCCCGCTAAGGGAGACAACAGCAGCTTATGACGATCAACGACAACGCCGTGCTCACCGCTAGTAGGGGTTTCATCTTCACCGCTCCCGCTGGCACGGCCGCGCCGACTGCGGCGGTGATCGATGCGTTCACGCCCACCACCACCCTGTCCGGCTGGATCAGCGTCGGGCACACCAGCGAGAAAGACCTGCCGGAGTTCGGGTTTGACGGTGGCGGCAGCGAAGTCCGTGGCACCTGGGCCAACAAAGCCCTGCGATCGGTGGAAACCGAAACCCCTGTGGACTTCGTGAACTTCACCTTGCAACAGTTCGACGGCCACGCGTTGGAGCTGTACTACGGTGTCCAGAACGCGTCCACCGAACCGGGGGTGTTCGCGGTCCGCCGCACCGCCACCAAACTGCCCAACCAGGCCCTGCTGATCGTGGTTGTCGACGGCCCCACGTCGATCGCGTTCTATGCCGGGAAGACCACCATCCGCCGCCAAGACGCGGTCGCGTTGGCGACCGATGAGTTCGGCAACCTGCCGGTGCGGGCCACGATCCTGGACGACGGCACCGCGGACCTGCTGCGCTGGATCAGCCTGGACACCGGGATCAACCCGCCCCCAGCGGGCTTCACCACGACTGATGAGAGGGCTTCTGTCTAGTGTCCAACCTGTACACGCTCGCTGACATGCGGGCGGATCTCGACCGTGAGTTCGCCCCGCTGGAGCTGGACCTGGGGTCTGGTCGGGTGGTGTTGCGGAACTTGATGCGGATCAACGACAACGACCGCATCTGTGTTCTTCAGGCGTTGCAGCAGCTTGAAGACATCGACACCGACGAGAACGAGACCAACCTCAACGACGTCACCCTGCTGAGCGAGTCGGTCGAGTTCATCCTGCGGACGGTGACCGCTGATGGTCGTGGTGACGCTCTCATCACCGCGTTGGGTGGGGACATGCTGCTCGGGATGAAGATCATCCAGATGTGGTCGGAGGCGACTCAGGCCCCGGAAGCGCCGGGCTCGCCTGCCTGATCGACCAGGCGGGCGAGGAAATCCTCGCTGACCTCCAGCACTACTACCACGTCGACCTGCGGGACGTATTCGTCGAGGGCTCCGGGCTAACCGCGCGGCGAGCCTTAGCGTTGGTGCGGCAGTTACCGCCGGAGTCCGCGACCGCCGGCATGTTGCGGGGCGGCCCGGAGTTCCGGGGCTGGGGGCCGGATCGGTATCTGACCGCGTTGCTGATCGACGCGGTGCAGGCCAACACGTACGCGTTCATCGCCGCGAACTCGAAACGCAAACCCCCACCACCCCACCCGATCGAACGCCCCGATAGCCGGCCGCCACGGCGTGGGGGTGGGTTCGCCGCGATGGCCGCCGATCGGATCGCCGCTGTGCGCCGCGCCAAACAGAAGGGCAGCAACCCGACATGACTGGTCCTCGGGCGCGGGTAGTCGACCGTGTCTCGGTGCGGGTACTGCCCGACACCAGCAAGTTCGCCAGCGAGCTGCGGGCACAGTTGGCGCGGATCACCCGGGGGATGGACGTCCGGATTCCGGTCAAGGTCGACACGAAAGGCGTGGCCGCCGCCGCGGCCCGAATTAAGGCCGAGTTGCCGCGTGACCCGTGGGACATCACGCCGAACTTCACCCTGGACCTCGGGCCGACCGAGCGGCTGATCGCCCGCATCATCACCGGCCTGCACGGGGCGACTGAGCAGGCTAAGCGGTTCGCCCAAGGCGGTAAGGAAGCCGCCGGACATCTGCTCACGGTAGCTAAGCGGTCGGTCAACGTCCGTCAGCATTGGCGCGGTATCGGCGCCGGCATCACCAGCGCGGCCGGTCGGCTACGCGACATCAAAGCCGACGGGTTCTACCGCAACTTCCTGCGCGTCGGGGACGCCATCGCGGGCGCCACCTCGAAACTGTTCCGGTTCGGTGTTGCCGCTGGCCACGCCCTCGGCCGGTTGGGCAGCGGCGCGGCGACCGGCGCGAAGAACGCGCTCGCCGGGATCGCCGCCGCCATCGGCAAGGTGACCTCCGCGCTGGGCAACCTCGGCCGGACCGGGCTGATCGCCCTCGCAGTGTTCGGCTTAGCCGCACCAGCCATCGGCGCGATCGCCACCCTCCTGGCTGGGTTGCCGTCGCTGGGGGCGGCGGCCGGCGCCGGGTTCGCCGCGGTCGCGTTAGGCATGGACGGCATCAAGAAAGCCGCCTCCCAACTGCGCCCCCAGGTCGACAGCCTCAAAGCCTCACTGTCGAAGACCTTCGAGAAGGGCCTCACGCCCGTCTTCAAGGAACTCGGCGCGGTATTTCCCGTGCTGGACAAAGGCTTAAACCAGGTCGCGGGCGGCCTGATCGTGATGGCCAAGAGCTTCACCGACGTGGTGACCTCCAAACAGGGCCTCACCCAGATCCAGTCCATCCTGAACAACACCGGCAAGTTCTTCCAGAATCTGGCGCCGATGGTCCGCGACGGCACCAGCGCGTTCCTCACCCTCGCCGACGCAGGCGCGAAACAGTTCGGGCTGCTCGCGGGGGTACTCAACACCTTCGCCGCGGACTTCCGCGCCGCCGTTGAGCGGGTCACCTCGGATGGCAGCTTCGCGTCCGGCATGCAGGGCCTGGCCGCTGTCGTGGGCTCGGTCCTGACCCTGTTCGTCCGACTGTTCGAAGCCGGCGTGCGGGTGATGGGCCAGGTCGGCGGCCCGATCGCCACCCTGATCACCTCACTCGGTGACGCGCTGATCGCCCTCATGCCCACGCTGGCGTCGATCACCACCCTGTTCGCGACCGTACTGACAGTGGCGCTAGACGCACTCACCCCAATGATCGAAGCACTCACCCCCTCCTTCCAACAGCTCGCCGACGCGGTGGGCACCATGCTGGTCGGGGCCATCCAAGCGGTCCGCCCGGTGCTGGTGCCGCTCGCCCACACCCTCGGCCCGCTCCTGGTAGCCGCGGTCCAAGCGGTGACACCGGTACTCCTCGCCTTAGCGCGGATTCTCACCGACCTCCTGGTGATGGCGCTGAAAGCAGTCCAGCCGATCCTGCCACCCCTGATCGAGTTCCTGACCCAGCTGGGTCAGCTCATCGGCAAGTTCCTCCTGGACGCGTTCACCACACTCCAGCCGTTGCTCCAACTGTTCTTTGACTTCCTGGCCCAGTTGTTCACCGCCCTGCAACCCCTGCTGCCCGCGTTGACCCAACTCGCGACACAAGTGCTCCAGGGCCTACTGGACATCCTCACCCCGCTACTGCCGCCCTTGATGCAACTGGCCCAGCTGGTGTTCCCCGCGATCATCAGCATCGTCCAGGCCGTGATACCGGTGATCACCCAGGTCCTGTCCGTGCTGGGCGAACTGATCCCCGCGGTGGTCAAGATCGCCGAAGTACTCGTCCCGATCTTCCAAGGCATCTTCGACATCGTCCAACGCGTCTGGCCGGGCATCCAGGACATCATCGAAGGCGCGATGCGCGCGATCAAGGGCGTGATCGACCTGGTGATGGGCATCATCACCGGAGACTGGTCCCGCGCCTGGGACGGCATCAAATCGATCCTGTCCGGCGCCTGGGAGTTGCTTAAGGGTGGGGTGAAGCTGGGGATTGACGCGGTTGTGGCGTTGTTTGTTGATCTGCCGGGCGCGATCCTGCGCGCCCTGGGCAACCTCGGGGGCCTGCTGCTGGAAGCCGGCAAGGCGATCCTGCAAGGACTCTGGGACGGCATCAAATGGGTCTGGAACAAGGTCATGGACTTCTTCAGCAGCATCGGCAGCTGGATCGCTGACCACAAAGGACCCCTGTCCTACGACAAGCGACTGTTGATCCCTGCCGGTAAGGCCATCATGCAGGGCCTCGCTGCCGGGCTGTCGGACGGGTTCGACGACGTGCAGCGGCTGGTATCCGGGATGAGCGAACGGCTCACCGGCTCGTTCGCCGGAAGCCAGTGGGGTGCTGACTGGGCACACGGCATCGAGGACGGCATGCCTAAGGCGCTGCGTGCGCTGGACAAGGCCGCGTCCGCCGGGTCGATCTCAGCTCAATGGCAGGCCCAGATCAACAACGACCCCCAGTTCGGCGACATCGGCGACCGGGTGGCCGCCGCCTTAGCCGGCTGGAGCGTCCAACTCGACGGCACCGGCCTGGCCCGCCTGGTGAACAAGTCCAACCTGAGGAAAGCGAGACGAGGCTAAGTGAGTACGTGGTACCTCGGCCCAGACGGCGACCTACGCGCCCTGCCCGTCCCGGAACGCGACCCCAGCATGGACGTGGTCCGCTACGGCGGTATCCATCAGGCCCTGTCCGGCGCGCGCACGATGGACGTCACCGGCCACCGCACCGAATACGGCTTCGCCTACCGACTGTTGGAGGCCGAGGAGTACGCCTGGCTGGAGGCCCTGGCCTCCAGCCACATCCCCGGCCCCCTTAGGTTGCTCACCCCGTTCAAACGCAACCGGCTCACTGCCCAAGCCGCCTCACTCATCCCGGCTAGTGGGGTGTCGGTCGGGGCCAGCCTGCCGGGCTTGTGGAACTGGGAACCCGACTGGCCAGCTGCCGCGCCCGGCTCGCGGTCCCTGCGCTGGACCTCCTACCCGGCCGGCGCCGTGCTCCGGCTGGATGCCGACCGGCGATGCCCGGTCCTGCCAGACGAATCGATCACCGCATCGCTGTACGCCCGCACCGATACCGGCACGGTGGCCGTGGAGGTCACCACGACCGCCTACGACCGGACAGGCACCGTCCTGGGGGACAACAGCCACGACGACACCGTCCCCACCGACTGGTATCGGATGGCGTTCTCCTGGACGCCCCCACCCGGCACGGCCACCGTCGACGTCACGCTCACCATCCCCGCCGGGCCGGTACCGATCCGGCTGGCCGCCGCCCAACTCGAACCCGGTGACGCGGCCACCGACTGGCAACACGGCGGCGGAGCACCGCTCGTCCTGGTCGACCAACTCACCACCACCTCCCCGCGGTTTCCCCTCGTGGACTGCACCTTGACCTTATTGGAGGCTTAGCACTCGTGTTCCTCGACGGTGGCGACGCGGCCGAGGCCGCGATCACCAGCCGGGAACGGCACTTCCACATCCGCATCGAGGTCGACTGGGACAAAGACGGCCGCTACACCCACCCCCTGTCCGACCTCTCCGGCTATGTCTCGACGGTGACCACGGATCGCAGCCTGCGCGGATCAGCCCCCGAAGAGCTGATGCTGATCGAAGGTGCCAGCGCCGCCGAACTGTCCCTCACCGTCTCCGGGGAGTATCAAGGATTGTCGTTCACCGGGGTGTTCTCCCCGTACAACGGGCTCTCCCCGTTCTACCTCAAAGACCCCATCGGCGCCGAGATCCGCTATTCGATCGGCATCGAGACCACCACAGGAACCGTGTGGTACCAGCAGTTCGTCGGCAACATCCGCACCATCACCCCCGACCGCGCCGACGCCACCGTGGAGATCACCGCCCTCGATCGGGTGGAGAAGCTCCGCCGCCCGATCCAGTTACCGCCGTGGGCGATGAGCGAAGAACACCTCTCCTACGGCGAGATCGACTCCCAACTCATCCGATCCCACTGGGTGATCGATCACTGCCTGCGGCTGTGCGACACGTCAGTCTCCCCGTATCGGCCCACCTACCGGGAAGAAACCGGCCTACCGCCGGACTGGGTGGAAGGACCCCAGTTCTTCCTCACCGGCAACGGCTCCTACCTGCCCACAGTGGGCTGGTTGGACAACCTCAACGCCGACAGCTTCCCCGCCGGCACCGACACCATGTACAGCCCGACCGGGCTGATCAACGGCAACGCCCCACCCGACACCGCCCGGCCGCTCGCGTTCGCCGGCCTCGGGATGCCGATCGGGCAACTCTACGGCGACGGCAGCCAGCAAGGCATCATCCGCTACTGGTGCGCCGACCGCGACGGCATCCAGTCCTACGCCACCCACTACGCCGGATTCGTGCTCAACACCAACGGCCCCAACGCGCGAGCCTACCGGTCGATCGCCGAACACAACGTGATGGAGATCGTAGTCGGCGACCGCATGTGGCTGGTCATCACCATCAACACCGGCAGTGTCCGCGCCCGGGTCATCAGCAACGGCGCCACCGCCCTGGTCACCCCCTGGATTCCCATCCCGGTCGACAACCGGCCCGGCCACCTGATCTTCGTCCAATGGGACAACTCCGGCACCACCGGCGGCCGGATCTACCTCTCCGCCAGTGAGAACAGCAACGGCGGACTGGTCTCCTACGGCGGCCCGGTCAGCAACCCGGCCCGCGACGACATCAAGGGCCGGATCACCATCGGCCAGGCCCTCAGCCTCAGTGACGTGTTTTACGCCAGCCGCAACTACTACGGCGCCGGGATCAATCCGGCCGAAGCCGTCCGCGGCGCCGCCTACGTCGCCGTGCTGGACCAAGGGCTCAATCGGTTCTCCCACGTGCCCAACCACCAGTTCCGGGACGCCTGGGACATCATCACCGACATCGCCGCCGCCGAGTACGGCAGCGTGTTCTGGGACGAACACGGCGCGTTTCGGTTCCTGAACTACCGCACCATCCTGGCTAAGCAGACCAGCGTCGTCCGGACTCTGACCTTGGACGATGTGGAGGGCCTTCAGGTCACCAACAGCTTGGACTCGGTCCGCAACATCTACACCGTCCAAGCCCGACGCAAACGCGCCATCCTCACCCGGGTGTTCGAGGCGACCGACCCGAACGAGTTCTACGTCCCGGGCCGGACCTCGAAGGTGTTCCGGATCTGGAGTGAGGACGTCCTCTCACCCATCACGTTCCTTGTACCGCGGTACACCACGATCCCGGACACTGTCGTTCCGCAATGGACGGATGGTGTGGACCTCGGGTTCGTCGCCCAATGGTTCAAACAAGGGGCCTGGAAAGAAGACAACACCATGGCCGGCGGCGGCCTGGACATCTCCGTCTACTTCAACGCCCTGGGCTACCTCACTGTGCGAATCTTCAACGGGTGGGACGAGCCCGCACGGCTGGCCACCAACGCCGGACAGGCCGCGTTCCGGTTCAACGGCACCCTCATTCACGACTTCGACACCGTCCCAATGCAGACCCGAGACCAGGCCTCGATCAACGCTTACGGCGCCCGCAACCTGGAACTCACGGGGGACTGGTACCAGGACTCGTCAGCCACGAGTCAGATGCTGGCGATGATGCTGCGCCGCACCAGCAAACCCATCCCCGCCACCGACGCCATCACCATCGCCGGAGACCCCAGACTCCAGCTGGCCGACTGCGTCCAGGTCCGCGACCCGGACGGGCTCGGCGAGAGCGTCAACCTCCAGATCTACGGCATCCGCCGCGAATTCGACCACGACAAGGGCCTGACCGACACCCTCACCGTCGAAATGCTCAAACCACCCGGCGTCGGGCAATGGGACAGCAGACAGTACGGACGGTGGGACACCACCTTCACCTGGAGCTAAGACAGCTTATGGCCAACGTGCCCATGACCGACGCCGTGTTCAGCCAACCCGCCTCCTCAGCGGAATACAACAAGGTCACCGCCAACGTCCGCGACCTGGACACCCGGGCCAAGAACCTGGAAGCCGTCACCACCAACAGCACCACGGGTAATACCGCGCTCGGCAACCGGATCTCCACCGTGGAGACCAAAGCGAACACAGTGGACACTCGAACTACGGACACCACGTCCGGCAACGCCGCCCTCAACACCCGGCTCGGCACAGTCGAAACCAACATCGGCACCAGGGGCAGCAACGGCACCGTGTACGCCGAAATCACCGCGGTGAAGAGCCAGGTCTTAGCGTTCGCTAAGCCCACCACGGCATCGGACACCGCCCTCTACGGCGACGTCATCAGCTCTCACACCCGCGCGGAATGCTGGTGGGGCGAAGCCATCGGCAACGGCTTCCTCACCGTCCAAGCCACCCGCTCACCCAAAACCTTCACCGCCACCGACCTCAGGTTCTGCGTCCCCACCGCAGCAGGCGGGACCGGAACCTTCGACCTCAAGCTCTACACCGGCACCGCCCTCACCAACCTCACCGAGCGGGCCGCTATCAGCGGCCCCGGGCTCGTCACCACAGCCGGCGTGAAACACCAGGCGATCAACCTCGCCATCAGCGAAGGCGACTACATCGCCATCGCCATTCTGTGCACCGGGTTCAACCCGAGCCCGAAGTTCTCGTCCACCGCAACCAGCAGCGGCGCACAACTGCTCATCGCAGACGGCAGCGCCTACTCGGTGTTCAAAAGCGGCCAAGCCGCACCGATCCCCAGCACGATCAACACCCTTGATGCGGGCTGGACCCGTGCGAACCAACAGTTCTGGTTCGCCCTCGCGTAGCTCACATCACCAAGCACGGCCCCGAGCACACCGGCTCGGGGCCTTTCTTATGTCCACACAAGGAGAGAAATCCTTTGGCTACAAGCCAAAACGGATGGCCTGCATCCCCCAACCCTAGCGCCATCGGCATCGCTGCGTTCAGCGTTGCTGGCATCCCGTTCCCCGGAGGCGTCAAGTCCGGAGACGTGGCCACGGTCCTCGGCTATGTCGCCGAGCAGTTCCACAACCGGGTCGAACCGCTCATCACGCCGGGCTGCTGGGGCTACAACTACCGACCCATCTCCGGCGGCAACTCCCTGTCCAACCACAGTTCCGGCACGGCGATCGATCTATCCGCCCCCCGGCATCCCCTCGGACAGCGCGGTACGTTCTCCGGCGCCCAGGTCGCCGAGATCCACCGCATCCTCGCCGAAGTCGACAACACGGTCCGCTGGGGCGGCGACTACACCGGCCGGGTCGACGAGATGCACATGGAGATCAACGCCGACGCCGGGCACGTCGCCACGGTCGCGACCCGCATCCGGGGAGGCGGTGACGGCCCCACCCCTCAGCCCCCCGGCCCCGGACACCACCAGACCCTCTCCCGAGGCTCCACCGGGGCCGACGTCGCACTCGTCCAGCGCTACCTCGGCATCACCGCCGACGGCATCTTCGGACCCGCCACTGACACCGCCGTCCGCACCTACCAACACAACCAGGGACTCACCGCGGACGGAATCGTCGGCCCTGCTACTTGGGCTCGCATCGACTCCGGCCTTGGCCATCCCAGTACTGATCCTGGCAGCGATCCTGCGCCTACGCGCCCGACACTCCGCACGGGCAGCACCGGACCGGCTGTCCGCGACCTGCAAACCCGGCTCAACACCAGCTACCCGGCCTACTCCCACCTCCTCGTGGACGGGGACTTCGGCCCCGCCACCGAACAAGTTGTCCGGGAGTTCCAACGCCGAGCCGGACTCACCGTCGACGGCATCGTCGGCCCCCACACCTGGGCGGGTCTCGGCTTCTGACCGAGCACCCCAATCCACCACCACGGAAGGAAGAACCGGCTTGTTCTCTACTGCCTACCTCAAGGACCTCGCCGAACGCGCCCTCAGCTCGTTCGCCGGAGGCATCCTGACCATCCTCGGCGGCGACGCCGTCAACGCCTGGAACATCGACTACAAGGCCGCGCTCGGCGTCGGCCTCGGCGCCGCCATCGTCTCCACCCTCAAGGGCCTGACCGCCAAGGGCGTCGGCGACTCCGACACCGCCGCGTTCCTCCCCGCGCACCGCGACTGACCAGTGCACTGATGCGGTAGCCTTCCTCTCCCGGCGGCAGGACCACGGGCAGTCAACGTTATCTCCACGGGTACCGCGGTCAGCCCGAACGCCAAAGCCACCAGGAACGTTCCCCCGTGCGTACGGGGAGACCCAGCCCCTCACCGGCTCTCTTGAGTTCTAGGGGTCGTCGCAACACCCCAGCTCAAGGGGTGCGATGGGCTACGAGATTCGGGCCGACCGTAAGCCGCAGGGACGGAAGAAGTTGACCCGGGAACGGGCCGCATACTTCCAGCTCATGCAGCAGGGCTACAGCAACAGAGAGGCATGCCGGATCGTGGGCGTCAACCCGCGCACCGGCAAGGTATGGCGCAACGGCCGCCACGCCCATAAGGGCCTGCCGAAGGCGAGTCCCCCGATCCATCGGGAGCCGTCTTCGCCAGGCCCTGGCCGCTATTTGTGCGAGTCCGAGCGCATCCACATCGCCGACCGGCGGCGGGAGAAGGCCACGATCCGGCAGATCGCGACGGAGCTGGGCCGCAGCCCGTCGACGATCAGCCGGGAACTGCGCCGCAACGCCCACCCCGACAGCGGCGACTATCGTCCGCACGCCGCCCAGGCCCGCGCCGACGCGCGGCGCCCGCGCCCCAAGAACAGCAAGATCGCCACCCAGCCCGAGCTGCACCGGGCCATCCAGGACGGCCTGGACCGCAAGTGGAGCCCAGAGCAAATCGTGCGACGCTTGCACCGGGACTTTCCCGACCGCCCGGAGCTGCACGTGGTTCACGAGACGATCTACCAGGCGCTCTACGTCCAAGGCCGCGGCGAGTTGCGCCGCGAGCTGACCCGGGCCTTGCGTACCGGTCGCGCCATGCGCAGACCGCGCCGCCAAGCCCAGCAGCGCACGCCCCGGATGGCCGCCCCGATGGTCATGATCAGCGAACGTCCCGCCGAGGCTGCAGATCGGGCGGTGCCCGGCCACTGGGAAGGCGACCTGATCATTGGCAAGGACAACCGCTCCGCCATCGGCACTCTGGTCGAGCGCGCCACCCGCTATGTGATGCTGGTGCACCTGCCGCTCGGTCGCACACCCGATCTGGTCCGGGACGCCCTCATCGACACCATCGGCCGCCTGCCCCTACATCTACGCCGGTCGCTGACCTGGGACCAGGGCAGCGAGATGCACCTCCACCACGAGTTCACCCTGGCCGCCGACATCCAGGTCTACTTCTGCGACCCGCACTCACCCTGGCAACGCGGCAGCAACGAAAACACCAACGGCCTGCTCCGCCAGTACTTCCCCAAGAGCACCGACCTCTCCGTCCACAGCCGCGACCACCTCGACACCGTCGCCGCCGAACTCAACGGCCGCCCACGCAAAACGCTCGGCTGGGATACCCCAGCCGAGCGCTTCGCTAGGCTCCTGACCGAAGCCAGTTGACCAGTTGTGTTGCCACGACCCCTGGAATCCGCCTCTCTCGGTGGGGGGCTTTTCGTATTTCGTAGAACTACCACGTTGATGTGGTCCGGTGAAGCGTAGTATGGCAAGCGGTGCGAGGCAAAGATCATCAAACTGTGGAGACACTTGGTGGCTGAAGACGTATACAGTGCCCAAGAAATCTATGCGAAATATTTTGCAGATTGGGCTAACGGCGAGACTTTTGGAGGGCCATCGGCCTCGGCGCCGGCTGACTCTGATCACATGGACGCAGCTAAATTGAGCTACTTCGCTCATGCGCACCCATTGACCGATGCGGAAAGGAGGCGACCGCACCCTCTGATCCTTAGAAGAGGCAAAGAATTTCGCCCGATGCTTCTAGCGTCCGGCAAGAAGTCTGCGCGTCGATCGTTTAAGTCTAGACTGCTCCGTCGCTTACTGCCGGGAAATAAGGCACGGCACACTACCTCCATTGTAACGTCAAAATATGCGCCGTTAGTTGATCGCGTCACCTCTGATGTTAACACAATCCTCAACTATCTAGGCCCCCCGCCAGAGCCTCACGGTAGTCTACAGGTGGACAACCCGAATCCTGTTCCGGCAGGTGTGTCATGACAGCGCCTCAACGCCGCAAGAGTACCTCATGGGAGGATCTAACGCCTTGGGATAAGGCTGCCGAATGGTATTCAAAGGCGCCGCAGATCGCCGAGGAAATCATGACGCTTGCAAAGCAGCAGGCAGAACACCGCTGGAAAATGGACCTGGCTCGCGCCGAACACGAGCGGAAGATGGACGTCCGCGTTTGGATCACCCAAATTGTTGCATTGGCCGTCGGGCTGGTTAATGTCATCCTGCTCGCACTCGTTGCATGGCACTACGCAGACACCGGAAATGTTGTCCCGGGATTAACAGTATTCGGAGCTGGCGCAGGATTGACCGCTGGAGCGTACGGAGTCGGCAAGATGCTCGGTAACCGGGCCGCCAGGAACAAAACCACCACTCGGGCATAGTCGGTCTGTGATGGTGACTGGCTCCAGACATAACGAAGCCCCTCACCAGCCACCCAGTGAGGGGCTTTCGTGCTGTGCAGGACTATCCGACTGATTCCCGGTTCTGCCGCGCGTGCTCGTCCTGCGCTCGCATGTACTCGCCTACATCAATCCCCGGATCGATGGACCCGAGAATGTCATGCAGGTCCGACAGCTCGTAGCTCCATTCCGGAGCCTGCGACCCACCCTTGACGGTGACCAACACGCCATGGTCGAGCAGGTAGATGTTCTGCTCCTCCGTGTTCAGGCTGTCCCAGTAATCGCGGAACGTCTGCCCAGTGCCCACCAGCCGGTAGGTAGACGGGCGTACCGGCTTTGCCTCCAGCACCGCTTCCCGCTCGGCGAGCCGCTCAATCTGGTGCTCCAGCCGCTCACGCTGCGTCGTCCCCTGCTTGTATGCGGGCTTGGTCAACAAGCCGGTCAGATCGTCCAACGTGACCTGGACCTGTTCCAACTCATCGGAGTGGTCCTCACCCGGTTCGTACACGCGCTCGCAGCGCTCAATGTCTCCGAACTCGCCCAGCAGAAGGTCGAGCAGGAACGCTTCCGCCAACTCGCGTCGAATGTTCGGGTTCCCGCACGACGCGCCCGACGAGTACGACTTGCACCGGTAGTAGGGGTATGTCCGGCCCATGTTGATGTACATGTTCAGGCCACACACCCCGCACTTGAGCACACCCAACAGCAGAGCGTTCGACTTCTTGCTTGGGCCGCGCTTCTTGTTCATCTCCTCCAGCTTCGTCTGAAGCCGCTGGAACGTCACCGGATCAATGATCGGCTGAGCACGCAGCACCGGGCGATCCTGCGCGTCCCGCACAATCTCCGGCTTGTCATAGACCTTCTTGCCGTCCTGATCCACCCCCAGCACATCCCGCCGCATCTGATACCCCATCAGTGCGGGACTCTTGAGCATCAACACCAGATTGCCTACCTGCCACGCGATGCCCTTCGGCTTACGCGGCTTACCCTGCTTGTCCTTCAACGTGATCCGATGATGATCATCAGGAGTCATGATCTTCCGTGCGGTCAAATCCTTCACGATCGCCATCGGCCGAACACTGTCCTCCACAATCCGCCGCACCACCTCCTGAGCGAGCGGAGCCATCACCGGATCATGCTCAAGCCGCTTCTGCCCCACATGCCGACAAGCCACACCCGCATCGGCACACACCCAACACGTGTCCGTGATCAGCACCGGCCGATACCCAAACGACGGCGTCCCACCCCGATACCGGCCGTCATCAATGAAGTCCGCGTGCATCGACGTCGTCCGCTCGCTGGTCGCCTGCGACTCCATCTCCGCCACCCACGCAATCAAGATCGCGATGATGTACCCGATCGCAGTGGACGTATCGAAATGCTCCTCCGTCGCGGACGCCAGGTGCTTACCGTCCTTCTTCGCCCAGTTCAACAAGTCATTCAGGTCCGACACCGAGCGGACGATCCGGTCCAATCGCCAGAACACGATCACGTCGAACTCGTCCGCCCGATGCTTCAGCCAGGACCCCAACTCCGCCCGGTCGAACGGCGCGGTAGTCCGCGCCGAGACGTCCAAGTCCTCGGCCACCCCGACCTCGATCCAGCCCTTCGCCGCCACATACTGACGGCACTCCTTGAGCTGCCGCTCCGGCGAAGTCGTGTCATCCGTCAACCGCGACAACCGCACCGCGATCAACACCCGCAGCGGCCTACCCGTGTCCGTGACCGCCTTCACCAACCTGCGTGTACGTGGTCTCCCCATGATGTTGCTATCCTCCCTGGTCAGAGCCTACGCCGACGCGGCGCGGAGATCACTCCGCCGGTGGAGTGAATCCGTAGATACCGACACCGCCGACATGTACTCGGTCGGCGCCAGCGAGTCGGTCACCGGGCGGCTGCTGGCCAAGCTGTTCCCCCGCCGGGACGACTACGTGCTCGCCACCAAGGTCTACTTCCCGATGGGCCCGGGACCGAACGACAAAGGCTTGTCCCGCAAGCACATCATGGCCGCCATCGACGCCTCGCTGACCCGCCTCGGCACCGACCACGTCGACCTCTACCAGATCCACCGGTTCGACCCCGACACCCCGTGGGAAGAGACGATGGGCGCGTTGCACGACATCGTGCGCGCGGGCAAAGCCAGGTACATCGGGGCGTCCAGCATGTACGCCTGGCAGTTCGCCCAGGCGCAGCACATCGCCGACACCCACGGCTGGACCAGGTTCGTGGCCATGCAGAACCACTACAACCTGATCTACCGCGAGGAAGAACGCGAAATGATCCCGCTGTGCCTGGACCAAGGCGTGGGCCTGGTGCCGTGGAGTCCGTTGGCACGCGGGCAACTCGCCCGAACCGGCGACACCTTGAGGGCCGGCACCGACCCCATCGCGTCGATGATGTACGACCCGCACGCCGCACAGGACGCACCAGTCATCGAAGCCCTGCGGGCCGTCGCGGCCGGACGCGGCGTGCCACCGGCCCAGATCGCCCTGGCCTGGCTACTGGGCAAACCCGGCGTCACAGCACCGATCATCGGCGCCACCAAACCGAACCACATCGACGACGCCATCGCCGCCGAGGACCTCACCCTGACCGAAGCCGAGATCACCACGCTGGAAGCCCAGTACCGGCCCCACCCGGTACTGGGCCACCAGTGACCTAGTCCTCCAGCTCAGGCTCGCGGGGCGCGCGGTAGGGGTCCGCTTCGCCCGCGGGCTTGGCGCCGTTGGCGATCCGGGCCACTTCCTCGTCCGCCTCCTTGGCTTTCGCCAGCAGGTCGTCGATGTGCTTGGCCGTCTCGGGCACGGTGTCCGCGACGAACGTCAACGTGGGGGTGAAGCGGACACCGGTGCCCTGGCCCACCAGTGACCGCAACACACCTTTGGCGCTCTCCAGGGCGGCGGCCGCGCCCTTGACATCCGGCGGGACGTTCAGCGCCTCACCGAAGACCGTGTAGAACAACGTCGCGTCCTGCAGGTCCCCCGTGAGCTTCACGTCGGTGATCGTCACCAGCGTCAGCCGGGGGTCCTTGACCTCGTGTTCCAGTGCGGACGCCACGATCTGCTTGATCCGCTTCGCAAGCTTGCGGGCGCGGGCCGGATCGGCCACGGCGCTCCCTCCTTCAATGTGATTCAGTCGTCCTCGGGACCGACCAGGCGGTGCCGCGCGGACAACAGTTGCAGCTCAGGGCGACCGGCGACGAGCCGTTCGCAGCTGTCGAGCAGGTCGCGGACGTGCTCGGCGTCCTGGGCGACCACGGCGACCCCGATCAGGGCACGCCGGTGCAGGTCCATGTGCCCCGCCTCGGCCACGCTCACCTCGAACTTGCGGCGCAGCTCGGCGATCACCGGCCGGACCGCGGACCGCTTCTCCTTCAACGAATGGACGTCACCGAGCAGGACGTCCAGCTCCAGCGCACCGACATACAACGGGCATCACCGGGGTGGGTAGTAGTTCGAGATCTCCCCGGCCGGGGTTGGCGGGTCCTGAAGACCGGCCAACCCCGGCTGGGAGGTGGGTCAGGCGCGCGGCTTCTCGCGCATCTCGTACGTCTCGACCAGGTCGTCGACTCGGATGTCGCCGTACGAGCCAAGGGTCAGACCACACTCGTAGCCCTCGCGGACCTCGGTGGCGTCGTCCTTGAACCGGCGCAGCGAGCTGATCGGCAGGTTCTCCGCGATCACCTTGCTGTCCCGCAGCAACCGGGCCTTGGCGTTGCGCCGGATCTCGCCGGACATCACCAGGCAACCCGCGATCGTGCCGAACTTGGAGGACTTGAAGACCTCGCGGACCTCCGCGCGACCCAGCTCGACCTCTTCGTACTCCGGCTTGAGCATGCCCTTCAGCGCCTGCTCGATCTCGTCGATCGCCTGGTAGATCACCGAGTAGTAGCGGATGTCGATACCCTCGCGGTTGGCCTGCTCGGCCACCTTCGCCTCGGCCCGCACGTTGAAGCCGAGGATGATCGCGCTGGACGCGATCGCCAGGTCGACGTTCGCCTTGGTGATGCCACCGACACCGCGGTCGATCACCCGCAGCTGGACCTCGTCACCGACCACGATCTTCAGCAGCGCGTCCTCGAGGGCCTCGACGGTACCCGAGTTGTCGCCCTTGATGATCAGGGTCAGCTCGCCGGTCTCCTTCAGCGCGGAGTCCAGGTCCTCCAAGGAGTACCGCTTGAACTTCGCGGCGTTCTGCGCGTTGCGGGTCCGGGCCTGGCGGCGTTCGGCGATCTGCCGGGCCACCCGGTCCTCGTCCACCACCAGGAACGTGTCACCGGCACCGGGCACCGACGTGAAGCCGATGACCTGCACCGGACGCGACGGCAGCGCCACCGTGACGTCGTCGTTGTACTCGTCCACCATGCGGCGCACGCGGCCGTACGCGTCGCCGGCGACGATCGAGTCACCGACGCGCAGCGAACCGCGCTGCACCAGCACTGTGGCGACCGGACCACGGCCGCGGTCCAGGTGCGCCTCGATCGCGACGCCCTGGGCCTCCATCTTCGGGTTGGCCCGCAGGTCCAGCGCCGCGTCCGCGGTCAGCAGGATCGCCTCGAGCAGACCGTCGATGTTGATGTTCTGCTTGGCCGAGATGTCCACGAACATGGTGTCGCCGCCGTACTCCTCGGCGACCAGGCCGTACTCGGTGAGCTGCTGGCGGATCTTGGCGGGGTTGGCCCCCTCCTTGTCGATCTTGTTCACCGCGACCACGATCGGCACGTTCGCCGCCTGGGCGTGGTTGATCGCCTCCACCGTCTGCGGCATCACACCGTCGTCCGCCGCCACCACGATCACCGCGATGTCGGTGGCCTGCGCACCACGGGCCCGCATGGCGGTGAACGCCTCGTGACCCGGGGTGTCGATGAAGGTGATCAGCCGCTCGTTGCCCTCCAGCTCGGTCTTCACCTGGTAGGCGCCGATGTGCTGGGTGATGCCGCCGGCCTCGCCCTCGGCCACGTTCGCCTTGCGGATGGTGTCCAACAGGCGGGTCTTACCGTGGTCGACGTGACCCATGACGGTCACGACCGGGGGCCGTGCCTCCAGCGCCTCCTCGCCACCGGTGGACTCGCCGTAGGTGATGTCGAAGGACTCGAGCAGCTCGCGGTCCTCCTCCTCCGGGCTGACCACCTGCACCTTGTAGTTCATCTCGGTGCCGAGCAGCTCCAGCACGTCCTCGGAGACGGACTGGGTGGCCGTGACCATCTCACCGAGGTGGAACAGCACCTGCACCAGCGAGGCCGGGTTGGCGTTGATCTTCTCGGCGAAGTCGGTCAGCGAGGCACCGCGCGGCAGCCGGATGGTCTCCCCGCTGCCCTTCGGCAACCGGACACCGCCGACGCTCGGCGCCTGCATGTTGTCCATGTACTCCTGGCGCTTCTGGCGCTTGGACTTGCGGCCACGCCGCGACGGGCCACCGGGACGGCCGAACGCGCCCGCGGCACCGCCGCGGCCACCGGCACCCGGACGGCCACCGCCACCACCACCGCCACCACGGAAGCCGCCACCGCCGGCCGGGGCACCGCCACCGCCACCGCCGGGACCGCCGCCACCGGGACGGAAGCCGCCGCCACCGCCACCACCGCCACCGCCCGAGCGGAAGCCGCCACCGCCGCCCCCACCGGGACGACCGCCACCACCGCCGCCACCGGGACGGCCACCGCCGCCACCGCCACCGGGACCACCACGACCGCCACCAGGGCCGCCGCCGGGACCACCACGGCCGCCGCCACCGCCACCGGGACCGCCACCACCCGGCCGCTGCGGCCGGGGCGGCATCATGCCGGGGTTCGGGCGCGGCGGCATGTTGCCGGGGCTCGGCCGCGTACCGGAGGGACGGTCACGGCCCTCGCCGCGTGGCGCGCGCTCGGGACGGTCACCGCCGGGACGGGAGCCGCGCTCGCCGCGGTCCGGCCGGTCCCCACCGCCGGGGCGAGGACCCTGCGGACGCGACGGCGTTCCGCCGCCGACACCGAACGGGTTGTTGCCGGGCCGCGGCGCGCGCGGGCCGGGCTTGGGCGCCTGCGGGCGCGGCGGGACCACGGCGCCGCCACCCTGCTGGCCGCCGCCCTGGGCGGGCGGCTTCGAGCCGCCGGGCCGCGGGCCCTGCTTGGTCGACGGACTGTCCGTCCTGGCCGCGGCCGGCTTCTGCGCCTGGGGGTTCGACCGGTCGGAGCCCTGTCCGGGGGCCTGGGCCGCCGGCTGCTGCTGCCGGTCCGGCTGCTGACGTTGCTGTTGCTGTTGCGGCTGCGGATTGGGCCGCGGGCCGGGGCGCGGGCCACTACCGGCTGGCTTCGGCGCCGAGAACGGCGTCGAAGGCGCGCCGGCCGGCGCGGTCGGGGCCGTCGCGGCGGCCGCCGGAACCTGCGGCTGTGACTGGGCCGGCTTGCTGGACTCGGCCGGCCTGGGCACCTCTACCGGCGCGGGGGTCTGCGGCTTCTGCTGCTGGACGGGGGCCGGCTTCGCCGGCGGGCCGGGACGCGGACCCGGTCGGGCACCACCGGGCTTGCCGCCCCGGGCGTCGCCCTGCTTGGGGTACGAGTCCCGCAAGCGGCGCGCCACTGGCGCCTCCACGGTGGAGGACGCCGACTTCACGTACTCGCCGAGATCGGCGAGCTTCGTGAGAACTTCCTTGCTCGTGACACCGAGCTCTTTCGCGAGCTCGTGCACGCGGGCCTTGCCTGCCACTGCTCTCCTCACTGGGGGAGGCCGGGCGGCATGGTGTCCCGCTCGACCTCGGCTTACCGTCGCACGTTCATGGCTTCAGCTTCACGGCTGACTCATGACGGGTCGACCTGCTTCCTGTGTCCCGGCGAGACCAGGATCGAAGTCCTGGCCTTGTCTCGGCTGGGCGTCTGCACGCCCGATCACGGACCGCACCTCGTCGACGTCGAGCGGTCCCGGCACCCGAAGGGCCCGGGGGAACGCCCGCCGCTTCTCGGCGGAGTCCAGGCACGTGGGAGTGGGGTGCAACCAGGCGCCCCGTCCAACGTGCCGCCGTCGCGGATCGGGAACGAGCTTCCCGCTGGCGACGACCACGCGCAGCAATTCCTCGGCCGAGCATCGAGTACGACAGCCCACGCACGTCCTGACCGGGCCTTGCCCTTCCGGGGGGCCCTCTCGACGTGCGGGAACCGGTCCTCGACGACGACCTGCCAAGATTCTACCTGTACCGCCTGCTCGGCCGAACCCTATGCCGGGGTCGGAGCGCTCGTTGTGCTCTCGTTGTCACTTCGGATGTCGATCCGCCACCCGGTCAGGCGCGCGGCCAGCCGCGCGTTCTGACCTTCCTTGCCGATCGCCAGCGAGAGCTGAAAGTCCGGCACGACAACGCGTGCGGTCTTCGCGCGCTCGTCGACCACACGCACCGAAACGACCTTGGCCGGCGACAGCGCGTTGCCCACGAACGTTGCTGGATCCTCGGAGAAATCGATGATATCGATCTTCTCGCCGGCAAGCTCGCTCATTACGTTTCGGACACGGGCGCCCATCGGGCCGATGCACGCGCCCTTGGCGTTCACCCCGGCGACCGTGGACCGCACCGCGATCTTCGACCGGTGCCCGGCCTCCCGCGCGACCGCCGGGATCTCCACCGTGCCGTCGGCGATCTCCGGGACCTCCAGCGCGAACAGCCGGCGCACCAGGTTCGGGTGCGTCCGCGACAACGTGATCTGCGGGCCCCGCGCGCCGCGCGTGACGCCCAGGACGTAGCACTTGATCCGCACGCCGTGCTCGTACCGCTCGCCCGGCACCTGCTCGACCGACGGCAGCACGCCCTCGGTGTCACCCACTTGGACCACGACCATGCCCCGCGAGTTCGCCCGCGCGTCCCGCTGCACCACACCGGCGACGATCTCGCCCTCCTTGGCGGAGAACTCGCCGAACGTCTTCTCGTGCTCCGCGTCGCGCAGCCGCTGCAGGATCACCTGCCTGGCGGTGGTCGCCGCGATCCGGCCGAAGCCCTCGGGGGTGTCGTCCCACTCCTCGACCACCTCGCCGGCCGGCCCGAGCTGCTGCGCCAGCACCCGGACCAGCCCGCTCCGGCGGTCGATGTCGATCTTGGCGTGCGGCACGTGCCCGTCGGTGTGCTTGTAGGCGGTGAGCAGCGCGGTCTCGATCGCCTCGATCACCGTCTCGAAGGGAATGTCCTTGTCGCGCTCGATCGCCCGGAGCGCGGCGATGTCGACGTTCATCGGGTCCCCTCCTGGCCGCCGCCCAGCCGGGCCAGCTCCTCCGGCGGTGGTTGCTTGAACTCGATCTCGACCACGGCGTGCGCCACCTCCGCGAACGGCACCTGCCGCAGCTGGTCGCCGACCAGCAGCTGGACACCCTGCTCGTCGGCCGCACCGACCCGGCCGGTGAACGTCTCCTCGGCGGTGCGCACCTTCACCAGCCGCAGCCGGTTGCGGCGCCAGTGCCGCGGCTTGGTCAACGGCCGGTCCGTCCCCGGCGAGGTGACCTCCAGGGTGTACGGGCCGCCCAGCACGTGGTCGTGCTCGTCGAGCACGCCGGCGATCGCCCGGCTCACGTCGGCCACCTCGTCCAGCCCGATACTGGCGCCTGCGCCCGCCGCGTCCGCTGTGTCGACTGCGACCTTGACCAGGTTGCGCCGGCCGGCCCGCTGGACGTCGAGCTGCTCGAGCTCGAAGCCGGCGGCGGCCACGGCGTCCCGCACGACTGGCTCCAGCGCCGCGGAGAGATCACCCTGCTGGTTCGCCACGGGCATGGGCTCCTGTTCTCGATCTTGGCCGACTGTGTACCGCCCAGCGTATCTCGTCGACCGGATCGCGCCTGCCACGCCGACCCGGTCCTGGCAGGATGGCCCGCTGTGAGTCCTGTGTCCCGCCGCCGCCTGCTCGCCGCGCTGCCGGTCGCGGCTGTCGCCGTGCCGTTGGCTACCGCGTGTACGGCCGAGCCCAAGCCGCCGCCCCCGCCCGACCCGTTGGCGGCATTGGCCGAGCAGGCACGCAAGGACGCCGCCGCGGCGACCGCGCTGGCCCAGTCGTCGCCGGACGTGGCCGCGCCCGTGGGCGAGGTCGCCAAGGCCCGCGCCGCGCACGCACAGGCCCTCCAGGCCGAAGTGGACCGGGAGAACCCACCGAAGCCCAGTTCGGGCGCTCCCCCGCCGACCTCCGGCACGCCCACGCCGCCACCCGCCGCCACCAAGGCGACCCTCGTCGAGGCGCTCAAGGCCGCCGAGCAGAAGACCGCCGAGCTCGTGCCAACCGTGCCGCGTTACCGCGCCGGTCTGCTCGGTTCGGTCGCCGCGTCGTGCGCGACCCTGCGGGAGGTGCTGGCCTGATGCCCCAGCCGTCCTCGCCACCGGCGACCCCCACACCCAAGGCCGTCCCGGGCGACTCCGTGGACGCCCTGCAGAAAGCGCTCGGCGCCGAGCACACGGCCGTGTGGGTGTACGAACTGGTGAGCGCGTTCCTGCCGGCCTCGTTCAACAACGCGTTGGCACAGGGCGCGACCACGCATCGCGCGCAGCGCGACACGACCGAGCGGGCGCTCACCGCGAGCAACGCGACGCCGCAGGCAGCGGAACCCGCGTACCTGACGCCGAAACCCGTTACGGATCAGGCGTCGAGCCTCGCGTTGCTCGTGTCCGTCGAGTCGGACGCAGCCGTGGCGTGGCGGTCGGTGCTGGAGAACACCGACGACGCCGACCTACGCAGGACCGCGCTCGGCGTACTGAGCGGCTCAGCTGTACGGGCGACGCGTTGGCGCAAGTCCGCTGGGGCGAGCCCGTTGGCGCCGCCCATGCCCGGTCAGCCCGGCTGACGCAGCTCGTCGCCCAGCCGCAGCGCGTCGTTGGCGACGTCGTCGAGCGCCTGCTTGTCCGCGTCCTTGCTGCCGGACTCGTAGTTCGCCTCGACGATGACCACCGTCGCGTCCTGCACCCTGGCCGCGAACCCGTTGGACAGGTTCGACAGGGTGCCGACCTTGACCTTCTTGTCCCGCACCAGATCGGCGACGTTGCCGGTGTCGTCCTGCTCGGTCAGCGACTTGAGGTCCTGCGCGTCCTGCGCGGTCGGCATCACCACCACCGCCACCGACGCGAACGCCGTCTTGCCGTTCACCGGCGCCGAGTACAGCTGGCGGACAAGCGAGGTGCAGTTCTTGGTCTTGAAGAACGTCTGCACCTTCCGGTACGAGTGCTCGACGCAGTTGCTGTCGCGCACCGGGCCGGACAGCTCGGTGGACTTGGTGAAGACGTACTTGCCGGCCGGTGGCTTGTTCTTGCCGGACGCGCCCGCGCCGGCCGAGTCGGGCGAGCCGCCGCCCTGCTGGATCAGCCACCACAACATGCCCGACACGACCGCCACCAGCAGCAGGCCGAGCCCCTTGAGGAGGTACTCGCGCCGCTTGTCCCGCTGGCCGTCGGGCCGCGGCCGAGGACCACGCTGGGGCATCGGCCGGCCGGGCACCGGCGGGATGCGCGTGGTCTGGTCCGGCCCTGGCGGGGGGTACTGGCCGGGACGGTAGGGATCCGACACGGGATGCAAGGTACCCACTCGGTCAGCCCCGTAGTGCCGCCAGTACCAGTTCGATATCCTCGGCGGTGTTGTAGAGATGCCCCGAAATCCGCACCCGACCTGCGCGAACACTGCTGCGGACGCCGGCCGCGGCGAGTTTTTCCGCGGCGTTCGGGACATCCAGCGTGGCGATGGCCGACCCGCGCGGCGCCTGGCCGAGCGCCACCAGCAGCCCGTCAACCAGCCCGACGCAGTGGTCCCGAACCGCGAGCATGTCCAGGGACGCCAGCCACGGCAGGACGATCCCAGCGACGTAGTGCGAGAACCACGCCGGCGACAGGTCCAACCGGCGCGCGTCCCCGGCCAGCCGCAACGGAAGCCCGTAGATCGACGTCCAGATGTCCTCGCCCGCGTACCAGTTCGCCGCCTGCGGAACTGTGCGCTCCAACGCCTCCGGGCTGAGCGCGAGCCACGCGGCGCCGCGCGGCGACATCAGCCATTTGTAGCAAGCACCGACCACCCAGTCGGCCCAACCGAGTTCGAGCGGCATCCAGCCGGCGGCCTGGGTGACGTCCAGCAGCACCCGCTTCCCGCTCGCCCGCAGCGCTTCGAGATCGACGACGCCGCCGTCGGACGACTGCACCACGCTGACCGCCACCAGGTCATAATCGTCCACTTTAGACAGAAGATCGGCTTCCTCGGTCACGGTCACGCCGCGGTTACCCTGAGCCGCGAACGGGAAAGTCAGACTTGTGAACTCGCCCGGCACGGTCACCACCCGCGTACCGTCCGGCACGCTCGCCGCGACCAGGCCCACCAGTTGCGAAACGCTGCCGCCCGCGGCGACATGCCCTTCGCCGACGCCGACAAGCGCACCCCACGCCTTGCGCGCGAGCCGGACATCGCCGTCGAAGTCCGTCGCCGAGGCCCCACCGGTCCGCCATCGGTTGACCACTTCGACCAGACTGTCCGCGACAGTAGCCGGCGGGACACCGACAGTGGCCGTGTTCAGATATCCGGGCGACAGGTCGAAGGAATGTCCGAAAGCGGTGCGCACGACACCGACGTTACCTAGGAGCGGCATGCACAGCGCGGAGATTGTGATCAGGACCGGCGCGCGGGCCGTGGTGCACGACCTGACCGACGAGTGCCGGCGGTTCCTCGCCGACGCGAAGGCCGCCGACGGACTGCTGCACGTATGGGTTCCACACGCGACCGCCGGGCTGGCGGTGATCGAAACCGGCGCGGGCAGCGACGACGACCTGCTGACCGCGTTGGGCGACCTGCTGCCCGCCGACGACCGCTGGCACCACCGGCACGGCTCCGCCGGACACGGCCGCGACCACGTACTGCCCGCGTTCCTGCCGCCGTACGCGAGTATTCCCGTGCTGCGCGGGCGGATGACGCTCGGCACGTGGCAGTCCGTCTGCCTGGTCGACACCAATGTGGACAATCCACAACGGACTGTTCGGTTCAGCTACCTGGCCGGCTGAATCACCCGGGCCGCGCCGCACTGAGATGTGCGAACGTTGTGCGCGAACCGTCACCATGAGCTACCGTGGTGGTGTGGTTCTGCGACGGTCGAAGAGACTGCTGATCACGATCGGCGCCGTCGCGGCGTTGCTCGCGGCCGGCGGGATCTCGGCTGCCTCGCTGGTCAACCGGCACGCGCCGGCCGAACCGGAGCCCCGGATCGTCGAGGCCGCGCCGCCGATGGCCCCGGACACGCACACCGTCACCAACCCCGCCGCGAAGCTCTCGTTCGACGTGACCGCCGACTGGGAGCCCGCCGACGACGATGAGACGCTCACCACATCCAACGGCGTCGAACTCGACCATCTCGTCGACTGGGGCCCGTACACCTGCCAGGGCGCGGAATACGGCCGCGCGTTCGCCGGCACCGGCGTCGCGCCGAACGACCACAAGGCCGCCCCCGGGCGGATAGCGGCGGACCTCGCCGCGGCCGTCGCGGCGGACCAGTACAGCGACGGGCACCAGACAGCGGCCGTGAACGTGGCCAAACCGCAACCGTTGACCGTCGACGGCGCACAGGGCGCGACCGTGCACGCGGAGGCGACCCTGATCCGCTCCGGCGACCCGTGCGCGGGCGTCAAGGGCACGATCACGGTCATCGCGTTGCCCACGTCGGCCGGCGTCTCGGTGTTCGTGATCGGCGCGGACCTGACCCCCGGGCCACAGCAACCCACGCCGCTCCTCCAGGCCGACCGGGTATCCACGATCGCGGACTCGTTGCACGTCACGCACTGATCGTCAGGCGCGGAACCCGGTCGGGGCGCATCCGCACCAGCACCCCTAACCTCCGCAGGCATGGTGAACTTGCTGTCCGTCGGCCGCTCGACAGCAGATCCGGCCCTGGACGACTGGTACGTCGACGGCTCCTCCCTGGCCCGATGGATGTCCCGGTTCGAGTGCGAGGGTCCGATTCCCCGCGGCGACGGCGTCCTCGCCACGCGCCATCCCGACGACCTGCGCGCCCTGCTCGGCCGGCCCGTACCAAGCCATCTCCCGAGCCGCCTGGAGGACTGCGGCCTGCCCTCCGGAAGGGTGCCGCTGTACAGCTGCTCGCGATGCGGCGCCCCCGAGTGCGGCGTCTTCGCCGTCCGGGTGACATATGACAGGGCAACCGCCCCGGCCACGGTCCACTGGACCGACTTCGCCTGGGAGTCCGACAGCGACCCGGCGCCCGGACCGTCACCGGACTACGCCACACTCCCGACGATCAAGTTCGACCTCGTGCGGTACGAGACCGTGCTCCGTCAGTTGCTGCACTGACACCGGACCGACCTTGGGTGTGGAGTCAGCATGACCGGTCAGGTGAACGAAGATCAGCGCGTTCGTCGCCCGGAAGGTTGAATCCATGACCGACGGTTAGTGCCCATACCGGATGTCAGGTTCCTCTAACGTTCGTGTCAGCTCATTCACAGGTTTGTCTCACCTGTTCGGGATCTTGCGGCTACATGTATTCCACTGCCATCCTCGTATTAGCAACATTCGCCAACAAATTCGCCGTCGACTCCGTATCGAATCGAGCTCGCAGATCGGCGCAAAATTCTGTTCACGGTATAGGTCCGCCTGTATTCCGATGATGTCTATAGGAGTTCCCATATGCGAAAGATTGCAGCATTTGCCGCCATTGTCGCGACATCGACGGTTCTGCCGCTCGCCGCGCAGCCGGCTGTCGCCGCATCGGAGACGACGACCAGAGTCGGGACCAGCGCACCCGCATGCGTCAAGATCCGAGCCTGGGACGACGGCGCTTACAGCTACCAGAGGGCGACCAACACCTGCGGTCGACAAATGACAGTTCGACTGGTGTGGACAGTGGCGACGACCCATTGTGAGACCCTCGAAAACGGAGAGTCCATGACCTGGCAGGTGTTGCGGCCCGCGTGGGGACACGGAGCCGAAATGTGCTCCGAAAATTGACAGAAGATGCCGCGTGCGGAGAGCAGCTGACCTACGTCTGTCGGGCCTGCCTCTCCGCACGCGGTTTCTTCGGCCGAGACGTCGATATCCGTAATGGCGGGCGGCGATGTTTGGCCAGGACTCTGCGCACCCTGATCTTGGCGGCGGGGTGAAGGCGCCTTGTTGGCTGGACTGGTTCGGGCCGCTGCTTGAACCGGAAGCGGCCAGCGGGCCGTTCGCCAGTCCACCCGGTGCCCTGGAGCGGGAACGTCACGATACCGTCCCCCCGTGGTGTACCCAGGAAACGGCCAGCAGCCCCCGCAGGACTGGGGGCAGCAACCCGGCTACCAAGGTCTCGGGCTCTACCAGCAGGGCGGCCCGCCACCGCGCAAACCCAGGAACTGGGTGATGATCTTCTCGATCATCGCGATCGTGCTGATCGTCGGCGCGGTCGTGACGATCGTGTTGCTCAACCGGGACAACGGCACACCGGCCGCGGACAACCCGCCGCCCAGCACACCGAGGAGCAGCGGCAGCGCGCCGAAGCCGCCCACGTCCTCGTCGATCCCCAAGACCAGCGGCCAGCCCGGGGACGCCCTGCAGCCCCGCAACACCGGCTGGACCGTGATCAAGAACGACAAGGCGAAGTTCATCTACGAGGTGCCGCCGTCGTGGAAGCCGGTGCCCGGCGCCACCTTGTCCAGCAAGGCCATGCCGGACGCCACGCTGTACTTCCCGGCCAGTGTCGGCGACTACCAGTGCCAGGGCGCCAACTACAGCCGTGGCGGCCTCGGCGGCGGAACCGTCGCCAGGGCCGACCCGACGGATGTGGCCATCAGCATCGCCAAGGCGTACGGCGCCGAGTTCTACACGAGCGGCAACGGGGTCGTCACCACCGGCACACCCAGGACCGTCAAGTCCGTCCTGGGCACGGACGGCAAGCCGCAGCTCGGCGTCCAGGTGGACGCGACCATCGCCGCCACCGGCAACGAGTGCTTCGCGAGCAAGGGCAAGGTCTCCGTGCTGGTGATCGACAACGGCGGGAGCACGCTCCAGTTCCTGGTGGTGAACGGCGACGTGGAAGGCGGCCCGGCCACCCCGCCGCCACCGGCCGACGCGGACCTGCAGAAGATCGTCGACAGCGCCCGCGAGTACTAACGCCGCGCACGGACAAATGCGACGACGCCGCCGACGACCAGGACGGCGGCGGGCAGGATCAGGTTCGCCACCGCGGTCAGTCGCTCGTCGGGCCGGGGAGTGGTGAACGGGAAGAAGTGCGCCAGCCCTTGAAGGTTGGCGTGCACGGCGGCGATCAGGAACACCGCGCCCACCACACCGAGCCACCGGCTGCGCTCCGCCAGGGCGAGCACCAGCAGCGCGACCGCGATGATCACCAGCGCGACGAGTCCGTTGGCCATGTGCACTCCGAGGGTCGCGAAGGCGATCATCGCCAGCAGAGTGCCGACGAACACGCTCGCCGTGCGCAGTCCCCGCCACCGAAAGCCGGCGAACACCACGACGGCGCCCGTCGCGACCGAGCCGGCGAGGATCCACAGGGTGACGCCGGGCGTCTCGTACAGCCTGCCGGCCGCGTGCGACGTCTTCCACATGATCTGGCTGCCGACCACGAACGCGGCCACCGCAGCACCACCGGCGGCCAGGTGGTCGCTCACGCTGCCCGCCTGCCTGCGGTACCACCACGCGGTCGCCGCGAAGCCGAGCAGCAGCGCGATCACCCAGTACCACTCGACCATCACCGGGTAGCGCAGCCGGTACACCCACGGCAGGGCGAACGCCGGGAAGGGCCCGATGTCCTGGTACGCCGTCATGTGCGGGTCGCCGGCGGCGGACACGTAGAACACCGGTGCGACGAGCACGAGGAGGCCAAGGACCAGCAGCGGAAACGCGTATCCGCGGCGCAGCGCGGTCTTCTCGCCGAGGAGCTCGGCCGGGCGGTCTGGCATGTCTTCCCCCGAGGAGTGATCGCGTCCCGGACAGATTTTCATTGCCAAGGAACATGTCAAGCGTCACGCGACACGCCGAAGAGGTCGCCCGATCGTGTCACTATGAGCGAATGGGTAACAGAACGCTCATACTGTGGGACATCGACCTGACCCTGGTCGACCTCGCCGGCATCGGCCGCGAGTGGTACACCACCGCGTTGGCCAACGCCATGGGCCTGTCCCTGTCGCACCTGCCGGCATTCCCCGGACGCACCGAACGGGCGATCACCTCCGAGTTGCTGACCGCCCACGGCGCCGCCGCCACCGAGGAGGAGATCCAGCTGATCTTCACCGAGCTGATCGCGATCGCCCAGGCCGAACGCGACCTGCTGGGCGGCCGCGGGCGCGTGCTGCCCGGCGTCGCCGAGGTCGTCGCCGCACTGGGCGAACGCGACGACGTGGTGCAGAGCCTGGTCACCGGCAACCTGGCTGAGGTCGCGGACGTGAAACTGGCCCCGTTCGGCCTGCTCGACCACATCGACCTGGAGATCGGCGGCTACGGCTCGCTGTCCACCGACCGCCACGACCTCGTCTCCGCCGCCATGCGCCTGGCCGCGGCGAAACACGGCCACACCTTCGATCCCTCCTCGGTGGTGGTCATCGGGGACACGCCACACGACGTCAGCGCGGCGTTGCACCACGGCGCCGTCGCCATCGGCGTCGCGACCGGACGGCACAGCTTCACCCACCTCAAAGAGGCCGGTGCGCACGCGGTGTTCCGTGACCTGTCGGACACCGAGCAGGTCCTTTCCACCGTTCTCAACCGCCGACCGCAGGACGGCCACTAGTCTGTTTGCCGTGAGCACACCGTCTGGGGGCTACCAGGGACTCGGTTTCTACAGCGACGACAAGCCGCCGAAGAAGAACACCGGTCTGCTGATGGCGATCGCCGTCGCGGCAGTCGTCCTCCTCGCCATGGTCGCGACCGTACTGATCGTGGGCGTGCAGAACAGCACGCCCGGCCAGGCGGTGGCCGACCCCGGCGCGAAGCCGAGGGCGAACAGCGGCAGCTCCAGCCCGTCCTCCCGGGACCCGTTGCAGCCCAAGGCCAGCGGCGCGCCGATGGTGCCGGGCTGGACACCGATCCCGATCAACGACGGCAAGGACATCAACACCACCAAGGCGTATGACGTGCCGCCGAAGTGGGAGCCGCTGAACTTCCCGGCGATCTTCGGCAACGGGACGGAGAAGACCACCGTCTACATCCCCGCCCTCTACATGAAGGGCTACTGCGAGGGCAAGTCCACCACGTTCCGGTCGATGGCCGGCCTGATGCTGGTGCCCAACAAGGGCGACGCGAAGGACCAGGCCACCGGCGCGGCCACGAAACTGGCCAACGCCGTCTACACCACCGACGCCGGCGCCAAGCCCACAGTGGACACCACCGCCCCGACCCCGGTGAAGATCGACAACGGCAAGGACGGCCTGGCGGTCACCGCGCACGTGTCCGGCATCGCCCCCGGCCCCAACGACAAGTGCAACGCGTCGACGTCGGTGATCATGCTGGTGATCCTGCCCGGCAAGGCGCCGGACGACCCCAGCCTGGTGATGACCGCCTGGGCGGACCAGGGCTTCCCGGAGGCGACGCCAGAGGGTGACCTGCAGAAGATCGTGACGAGCATCCACCCGGCGAACTGAACCTTTCCTGCTGTGGCAGGAGGGCCGGGTGGTCCTCCGGATTGATGTCGTGGCGGCGGGCGTGTGCCTACGGTCGGGTGCATGTCGGGTCATGTAATGGTTTCGTTCAAGCGTCGGGTGTGGGTGCCGATTGCCACGGCTGTGGCGGTCGTCGCCGCGACGGCAGCACCGGCCACCGCGGCACAAGGTGGCCTCCTGGATCGGGCGTTGGCGGCGGTGCACGCGGCCGGGATGCCCGGCGTCTACGCCGAGGTTCGAGACGGCAGGCGGACGTGGCAGGGCGCGTCGGGAGTGGCCGACACGGCCACGGGAAGGCCGGTGCGGCCGGATTTCGAGCACCGGGCGGGCAGCACCACCAAGACGTTCGTCGCCACGGGTGTGTTGCAACAGGTCGCAGCGGGCCGGATCGATCTGGACGCGCCGATCGCGCGTTATCTGCCCGGCCTGGTGAAGGACGAACGGGGCCGGAAGGTCACCGTGCGGATGCTGCTCAACCACACCAGCCGGATCGCCGACTACGTCAGCATCGGCGGGCTGTGGGCCACCACGGACGACATCTACCGGACCCGGCTGACCAGCTACGCGCCGGAACGGCTCGCTGAGATCGGGCTGAACCTGCCGCCGCTGCCGGGCGAGCCCGGCAGCGAGCATTCCTACTCCAACACGAACTACGCCATCCTCGGCCTGCTGCTGGCGAAGGTCACCGGGCAACCGGTCCGGGACTACCTGACGCGGAACGTGATCCGCGCGGCCGGAATCGGCCGCACCACGTACTTTCCCGGCAACGACCCGGTGATCCGTGGCCCGCACTCCCGCGCCTACGACAGCATGTACGGCACCTGGAACCCGCCCAAGGACTTCTCCGTCACCAACATGTCCTGGGCCGGCACGGCCGGGGAGATCGTGTCCACCGTCGACGACCTGAACCGGTTCTACCGGGCCCTGTTGCAGGGCCGGCTGCTGCCGCCCGCGCTGCTGGCCGAGATGAAGAAGCCCGGTACCGCCGACACGACGTACGGGCTGGGTATCTTCTCGCTGCCGATCCCCGGCTGCGGCACGTTCTGGGGACACGACGGGGGCGCGTTCGGCATGGGCACCTACGCGTTCAGCACCGAGGACGGCACCCGCCAGATCGCGATCGGCATCAACATGCACAAGTACCAGCAGATCGGCCCCGACGGGCAGATCCAGCAACACGCGATCGACCGCGCGATCGGCGGCCTGATCCGAGCAGGGCTATGTCCCAGCTCGCCAGCCACCGAGCTCCCCCTGGATGGTGTGCGGGGCTGACCCCGCACACCATCCGTGGGTCAGCCCTGGACGAGCGTCTTGATGTGGGCGACGGCCGAGTCGACCTCGATGTCCGTCCGGTCGCCGGTCCGCCGGTCCTTCACCTCGACGACGCCGTTGGCCAGGCCACGGCCGACCACCACGATCGTCGGCACGCCGACCAGTTCCGCGTCCGCGAACTTCACGCCCGGCGAGGACGTCCGGTCGTCCAACAGCACCGACACGCCGGCACTGTCCAGCTCCGCCGCCAGCTTCTCAGCGCCCTGCCGGATGCTGTCGTCCTTGCCCGCCATCACGATGTGCACGTCGAACGGGCTGACCGCGCGCGGCCACACCAGACCCTTGTCGTCGTGGTACTGCTCGGCGATCACGGCGACCGCGCGGGACACACCCACGCCGTACGAGCCCATGGTGATCCGGATCGGCTTCGAGTCCGGGCCGAGCGCGTCCAGGCCGAAGGCGTCCGCGTACTTGCGGCCCAGCTGGAAGATGTGGCCGATCTCGATGCCGCGCGCCGCGACCAGGGTGCCGGTGCCGTCCGGGGCCGGGTCGCCCTCCCGGACCTCGGCCGCCTCGATCGTGCCGTCCGGCGTGAAGTCCCGGCCGCACACCAGGTCCACCACGTGATGGTCGGCCTTGTCCGCGCCGGTCACCCATGCCGTGCCCCGGACCACGCGGGGGTCGACCAGGTAGCGCACGCCGTTGGCGGCCAGCGCGCCCGGCCCGATGTATCCCTTGACCAGGAACGGGTTCGCGGCGAAGTCACTGTCCTCCAGCAACGCCACCTCGGCCGGTTCGAGCGACGCCTCAAGGCGTTTCATGTCGACCTCGCGGTCGCCCGGCAGGCCCACCCCCAGCAGCGTCCACTCCTTGGCGCCGGGCTGGCGGGTCTTGAGCAGGACGTTCTTCAACGTGTCCGCGGCCGTGAACTTCCGGCCGAGGTCCGCGGCGTTGAGGAAGTCCACAAGGGACTCGATGGTCGGCGTGTTGGGCGTGTGGTGGATCTGCGCGTCGGCCTTGTCCGCAATGGACTGCTCCGGGGGCGCCGGGGTGACGACCGCTTCCACGTTGGCCGCGTAGTCCGAGCCGGTGCTACGGACGTACGTGTCCTCACCCGACTCCGCGACGGCCAGGAACTCCTCCGAGGCCGACCCGCCCATCGCCCCGGACGTCGCCTTGACGATCACGTACTCCATGCCGAGCCGGTCGAACAGCTTGATGTACGCGTCCCGGTGCAGCTGGTACGACCGGGCCAGACCCGCATCGTCCAGGTCGAACGTGTACGAGTCCTTCATCACGAACTCGCGGCCGCGCAGGATCCCGGCCCGCGGCCGCGCCTCGTCCCGGTACTTCGTCTGGATCTGGTAGAGGATGACCGGATAGTCCTTGTACGAGCTGAACTCGCCCTTCACGGTCAGCGCGAAGAGCTCCTCATGGGTGGGGCCGAGCAGGTAGTCGGCCCCTTTCCGGTCCTTGAGCCGGAACAGGTTCGGGCCGTACTCGGTCCACCGGTTGGTGGTCTCGTAGGGCTCACGCGGCAGCAGCGCGGGGAACTGGATCTCCTGCGCGCCGATCGCGTCCATCTCCTCGCGCACGATGTTCTCGACCTTGCGCAGCACCCGCATGCCCAACGGCAGCCACGAGTAACCGCCCGGGGCCACCCGGCGGACGTAGCCGGCGCGTACCAGCAGCTTGTGGCTGGGTACCTCGGCGTCCGCCGGATCCTCACGCAAGGTGCGCAGGAACAACGACGACATCCTGGTGATCACGGCGTTCACATCCTCATGGCTGGTGTGCCCCAAGAGGGTAATGAACGCCGCCGTCGCTCTTCCAACCGGTTAAACGACCCGCTCGTTGCCGCCGTCGATCGGCACCTGCGCGCCGGTGGTGCACGCGAACGTGTCCGAGCACAGCTCGGCGACCAGCCGGGCCACCGCCGAACTGGTCACCTCCACGCCCAACAGGTTGCGGCGCTTGTACTCCTCGATCAGCACGCCGTAGTGCGACGCCCGCTGCTCGATCAGCTCCCGCGTCCAGATCCCGGTGTCGAAGACGGCGTCCGGATGGACCATGTTCACCCGGATGCGGTCCTTGGCCCACTCCAGCGCCGCCACCCTGGCCAGCTGGGTCACCGCCGCCTTGGACGCCGAGTACGCGACCGCCCCCGGGCCGGGCGCCGGCACGTTCTTGGAGGAGATGACGACCACCCGGCCGCCTTTCGGCGAGTGCTTCAACAGCGGGTGGACCTGGGTGAACAGCTCGGCGACCGCGTCGGAGTTCACCGCCATGGTCTTGCGCCAGGCCGCCGCGGACAGCTCGGCCACCGGCATGCTGCCCGGGAACACCCCGGCCGACGGGACGACGATGTCGACCCCGCCGAACCGTTCCACCCCCTGCCGGATCGCCGCCGCCATCGCCTTCGGGTCGGTGACGTCCGCCTGCAGCCCCAGGTAGTCCGTGGTGGACTCGGACGCGGTCAGGTCGATGCCGACCACGCTCGCGCCCCTGGCCCGCAGCACGTCCGCGCACGCCTTGCCGATGCCGGACGCGGCGCCGGTGACCAGCGCGACCTCGCCGGCGAACTCGGGCGGCTCGCCGGCCAGCTTGAGCTTCGCCTGCTCCAGGTCCCAGTACTCGACCGCGAAGATGTCCTCCGGCGGCAGCGCCCGGTACGTCCCGACCGCCTCGGCCCGCTCGATGATCTTGATGGTGTGCAGGTAGATGTCCCGCGCGATGTCCGCGTCCCGGGCCCGCCGGCCGACCGTGAGCATGCCCAGTTCGGTGTCCAGCATCACCCGTGGCGCCGGGTCGAGCATGGTCAGCCCGGGAGTGGCGTTCGCCCGGAAGTACTGCTTGTAGTCGGCCATGTAACCGGTGGCGCCCCGGCCGATCAGCGGAATCCGCTTGGTCCGGATCACGTGGTCCGGGGTGGCCGGGCCGCGGCCGGCCACGTCGGCCAGGTCCGCCCGGCCGACGAACGACATCACCGCCGGGGTGGTGTGCCGGCTGACGATCATCGGCGCGCCCGCGGCCTCGGAGATCCGGGAGCGGATCTTGGCAAGCACGATCGCGGGCACCTCGGGCACCCTCGCCTCACCCGGCGTGTACTCGCCCAGATACTCCTCCGCCAGGGTGACCAGCTCGATGTGCCGGTCGTACGCCTGCTTGGCGTCGGTGCCGAACGTGACCAGGCCATGGTTCATCAGCACCATGCCCACCGTGTTCTCGGTGACGTGCCGCGGGTACAGGTCCACGACCTTGCGCGCCAGCTGGAACCCGGGCATGACGTACGGGATCACCACGACCTTGTCGCCGAAGACCTCTTGGACCAGCGGCTTCTCCAGGTTGGACAACGCGATCACGGCGTCCGCGTGGCTGTGCAGGATCGCCGCGTGCGGCAACGCGGCGTGCAGCAACGTCTCCACGCTCGGGTCCGGCGCCTTCGCGTCCAGCAACGCACACCGCAGCTCGTTCATCATGGCGCTGTCCGGCAGCTCCTCCACGTCCAGCAGCGCACGCAGCCGGGCCAACCGCAGCGGCGCGAACCCCGGGCGCTCGATGTCCGCGAGATCCCAGCCGCTTCCCTTGACGTACAACACTTCCACCGGGTCGCCGGTGACGTCGTCGACGACCACCTTCACCGAGGTGTTGCCGCCGCCGTGCAGCACCAGGTCCGGTTCGCCGCCCAGCAGCCGGGATCCGTGGACGCACTGGTCGAGTGGGTCGGTCGTGGTTTCAGCCCAACGGTTTTCCATGGATGATCCGTTCGTCGGTGACGATGGCGGTGACCAGGTCCGCCGGTGTCACGTCGAATGCGAGGTTCAGGGCCGGGGTGCCGGCCGGCGGGTCGATCTCGGCGGCGTCCCGGATCTCGATGTGCACGCTGTCGCCGTCCGGGGTGGCCATGTCGATCGTGGACTCCGGCGCGGCCACCACGAACGGAATCCCCTTGCGGGCCGCGGCGAGCGCCAGCGGGTACGTGCCGATCTTGTTGACCACGTCCCCGTTCGCGGTGATCCGGTCCGCGCCGACGACCACCGCGTCGACCATCCCGCGCGCCACCACCGTCGGCCCCGCGGAGTCGACCACCACGGTGTGCTCAACGCCCATCTGCTTGAGTTCCCAGGCCGTCAGGCGAGAGCCCTGAAGGAGAGGACGTGTCTCGTCCAGGAACACCCGGCCCAGGGCGTTGCGTTCCTGCAGGGCGCGCACGACCCCGAGAGCGGTGCCCCACTCGACGCACGCGAGCGCGCCCGCGTTGCAGTGCGTGTGCACGTTGACCCGTGGCCCGATCCGCTCGACGAGCCACTCCGCGCCGCGCTTGCCCAACGCGCTGTTGCGGCGAACGTCGTCCTCCAGGACGAACACCGCCTCCGCCACCACCGCTTCGACGCCGTGCTCCAGCTTGGCCAGCACCCGGTCGACACCCCAGGCCAAATTCACCGCGGTTGGACGCGCCGTCCGCAGCAAGGCGGCCTCCGCCCGGACGTCACCGCCGTTCACAGCCGACAACGCGACCCCCAGCGCACCGGCGACGCCGAGCGCCGGAGCACCCCGGATGGCGAGCCGTCTGATGGCGTCCACCAGGTCTTTCACCGTGTTGATGGACAGCGTGACCACGTCGCCGGGCAGCCGGGTCTGGTCGATCGCCACGACCCGCGCGTCGACCCAGTCGATGGTCCGCATGCCCCATGTGTAGCCGACTCGGCCGGTTTTGTCGGTGTGTGTCGTTAACGTTCGCGCCATGACACTCTCACTGGCGATGGTCACCATCGACTGCGCGGAACCGCGGGAGCTGGCGAAGTTCTGGACCGCCGCGCTGAACGCCCAGGTCGAGCAGGACTACGACGGCTTCTTCATGATCCTCACCCGGGCCGACGGCCCGGCCCTCGGCCTGCAGAAGGTGGCCGAGGACCTCACCGGAAAGAACAGAGTGCACATGGACCTGCACACCGCGGACCGGCACGCCGAGGTCGCCCGGCTGACCGAACTGGGGGCGACGGTCGTGGACGAGCAGAAGGTGCCCGGCATGGCCTGGACCGTCCTGAGCGACCCGGCCGGCAACGTCTTCTGTGTGGGCCAGCCCGGCGGCTGAGACACGGATCACGGCTGGTTCCAGGCTTGACTACAATCACTGTCCGTGCTCGTGCTGCTTCCGCCGTCGGAGACCAAGGCCGAGGGCGGCAGCGGACCGGCCCTTGACCTCGCCGCCCTGTCGTTCCCGGATCTCGACCCGGTCCGGGAGAAGCTCGTCTCGGCCCTGGTCGACCTGGCCGCCGACGTGCCCGCTTCACTGGCCGCGCTCGGCCTGTCCGAGCGTCAGTCCGACGAGGTGCGGCGCAACACGGAACTTCGTCAGTCGCCGACCGTGCCGGCGCTATCGCGGTACACAGGTGTGCTGTACGACGCTCTGGACGTGGCGGGGATGAAGCGGGCGGAGCGTGGTCGTGCCGGTGGGCGGCTGGCGGTCGCGTCCGCGCTGTTCGGGCTGGTGCGTCCGGACGACCTGGTGCCGTCGTACCGGCTGTCGGCGTCGAGCGCGGTGCCCGGCGTGGGGCCGTTGGGGGCGTTGTGGCGGCCCGCACTCGGGCCTGTCCTGGCTGGTCTGGACGGGTTGGTCGTGGACCTGCGGTCGGGTCCGTACGCGGCGCTGGCGAAGATCCCGGACGCGGTGACCGTCCAGGTGGTGTCCGAGCAGGTCGGCGGGCGCCGGCAGGCGGTGACCCACTTCAACAAGGCCCACAAGGGGAAACTCGCGCGAGCGCTGGCCACCGCGCCCCGCGAACCCGGCAATCTTGCCGGAATAGTCCGAATCGCCACGAAAGCCGGTCTTCGGCTGGAGCGGACGTCGGACCGCGGGTTCGAACTGGTGGTGTGACGTTCGCCAAGTCACGACGCGGCCCCGCAGGTCAAAACCAATATGCGAGATGCGGTAAACTGATCCAGTACCGCGAGATTCACTCGTGTGTGCTCCCCATCCAGCGGCGTACTTGGTCCCCGGACCGGAGCGCCGGGCTCGTCCGGCCGGAACCACCTGCTCGGGACGTGCCATTTTCCGAGAGGTTTTCGTGCTACCCACGTTCGACCAGCTGGGCCTGCCCCAGCCGCTACTCAACGCCCTGTCCCAGGCCGGCATCGCCGAACCGTTCCCCATCCAGGCAGCCACCCTGCCCGACGCGCTCGCCGGCAAGGACGTCCTCGGCCGCGCGCAGACCGGCTCCGGCAAGACGCTCGCGTTCGGACTCGCGCTGCTGTCCCGGCTCGACGGTGGCCGCGCCAAGCCGAAGCGCCCGCGCGCGCTGATCCTCGTGCCAACGCGTGAACTGGCCATGCAGGTGAGCGACGTGCTGTCGCCGCTGGCCCGCTCGCTCGGCTTGTGGTGCCGGGCCGCCGTCGGCGGGATGTCGTTCGTCAAGCAGGCCGAGGCGCTGCGCCGAGGCGTCGACCTGCTGATCGCGACGCCCGGCCGGTTGTCCGACCACGTCCGGCAAGGCACGTGCGTGCTCGACGACGTGCTGTACTCCGCGATCGACGAAGCCGACCAGATGGCGGACATGGGGTTCCTGCCGCAGGTCCGCGAGATCATGGACCTGACCGACCCGAACGGCCAGCGGCTGCTCTTCTCGGCCACTCTGGACGGCGACGTCGACCAGCTGATCAAGCAGTACATGACGAGCCCGGTCACCCACTCGGTCGCGCCCGCAACCGCCAGCGTGACCACAATGGACCACCACGTCCTGCTGGTGTCCCGTGAGGACAAACCAGCGGTGGTGGCCGAGGTCGCGGCCCGCGAAGGCCGCACGATCATGTTCGTCCGCACCAAGCACCACGTGGACCGCCTGGCCACCCGCCTGCGCTCGATCGGCATCAACGCCGGCGCGCTGCACGGCGGCAAGGCGCAGGGTGCCCGCACCCGCGTCCTCGGCGAGTTCAAGGACGGCCACACCCCGGTGCTGGTCGCGACCGACGTCGCCGCCCGCGGCATCCACGTCGACGACGTGAGCCTCGTCGTCCACGTCGACCCCCCGGCCGACCCCAAGGACTACCTGCACCGCGCCGGCCGCACCGCCCGCGCCGGCCAGTCCGGCACAGTGATCACCCTGATCACCCACGACCAGCGGCACAGCGTCCGCCGCCTGACCGACCGCGCCGGCGTCCGCGCCCACAACGTCCGGGTCCGCCCAGGCGACGCGGAACTGATCCGCATCACCGGCGCCCGAACCCCCAGCGGCGAACCAGTCCCCGAGCGCCCAGTACCCGCCGCCCGCCCCAAAGCCCGCACCGGCGGCTACAAAGGCCGAAAGTTCGGCAACACCAACGCAAAGCGCGACGGCGGCAAATTCGGCGGCCCCAAGCGCGACGGCGGCAACCGTTCCTTCCGCGGCAAGCGCGAAGGCGGCCGCTCAGAACACGCCACCCACCGCTGAGTCCGTTGGCTGGCCTCGGCACACCACCGAGGCCAGCCAGCGCGACCAACCCGATCTGTGCTAACCTTTAAGTGCGCTGGCCACTAGGCCATCGAAGTGGACCCGGCAGCCCCTCGGACGGTGGGCGGGCCGGGTTCTGCGCTATCCGGGGTCAGAGAGTTCGCACACCGACGACCATTTCCCTAACTCGTTGACGCCAGGGATCGCCACGCTGCCAGCACCACGCGATCGCATCAGGGATGGCAAGCAGCGGTTCTTCGTGCGTGCGAAGGTGCTCATACCGCAGTTTCACGCAGTTCACCTCATGAATCCGCGCGTACAGAACTCGATTGTCCATGTCGACAATCGAGTCGTCACGTTCCAGAACCAACATTCGGGCGTCCTGAATCACCAAATCCGTGACAAGCTCGCGTAGACACGCTTCTCGTTGCCGTCGTCGAGGTAGCGCCGATCCATCGTAGATCGTCGCCAACGGCGAGAACTCGGCGATGCGGTCAAGGATCATCTTTCGTCGCCCGTCGTTCTCCTGGATGAAGTGGATCCGACGCTGTCCTGGCATCACCAGCCCACGAATGGCGCGCCGAGCCGCGGCGAGATCGGCAGGGTGCACAGCAGCCGCGGTGAGCAGTACGCCTCTCGCCTTTGTCTCGTCCACGAACACGTGTGCGGACATCCGCCCATTATGTCGATCACCACCGACAGTCCCGATTGGACTACTCCTTGATAACCGGTGGCGATCAAGTCGGTCGCGAGGTTCACTCTGCGGTGTGGGCAAGGGAGGTCTGGAATTCTCGTGGCCGGCCGAGGTGGCTGGGCACGTTGGTGGAGTGTGGCGGTGCAGTGGGGTGGTGCCGTTGGCTTTGCCTGGGCCTGGGGTTGACGTGCTGCGGTTCCCTGATCGGTCTTGGTGGTTGTCCGGGCCGGAAACCGTTGCCAGGCAAGGCTTTGTGGTAGGTACGTTGGTTGGGGTTCGGTTGCTTCCTGGGGCTTGTCCCGTGGTGTTCGGGGTCGCCGCAGATGAGGTGCCGTTGGCGGGCATGCCGCTCGCTCAGGAGGATTTGCGGGAGGCGGTCAAGGGTTGCGGGAACCCGGACGACCGGGTTCTGCGGGTGGTACGGGCGATGCGCACGAAGCCGAATGAGTCGGTGCGGTGGCACGCGGGTGAGGTGGGGTTGTCGGAGCGGCAGTTGCGGCGGCGGTTCGCGGTCGCGGTGGGGTTGGGGCCCAAGGTGTACCTGCGGATGGTCAGGTTGCACGCCGCGATGGCGATTGCCCGTCGGCAGTCACGGCCTGAGTGGGCGGACATCGCGGTCCGGTGCGGTTTCTACGACCAGCCGCACATGCTCGCCGAGTTCAACCGGGCGGTGGGGATGTCCTGTGGCCGTTTCCTCCAATCCGAGCGGGCGGCGGCGTAGCAAGGTCTCCAGGTGTGTACTTCTCAGAAGCCTTGGGCGCGTGGATCGCGACCCGGTACGCGGATGTCGACCGGGTACTGACCGACCACGTCACGTTCTCCTCCGACGAACTCCGTTACAGCGCACAGGAAATCCCGCACCGAGACAACCCCGTGCTCAGCAGCCTCGTGGCGACGGACCCACCCAGGCATCACGAGTTGCGCCGGATCGTGAGTCAGGTGTTCACACCGAGGGCGGTGGCGAATGTTGACATTGAGACCACTGTGCGCGGCCTGCTGGACCGGGTCGGGGACGAGGCCGACGTTGTCGACGGGATCGCGTATCCGATGTCCGTGACCACCATCGCCGGGCTGCTCGGGGTGCCCGCGGACCCGGACTTCATCCGCTGGACCGAGGCGATCACGTCGTTCGCCGGGGTGTTCACCGAGGACGACACCAGGAAAGCCGAGTTCCACCGGGCACGCGCCGAGATGACCGACTACTTCCGCGCCGAACTCGCCCGGCCGCGGGGCAGCGACATCATCGGCACCCTCGCCAGATCCGGACTGGGCGGGGACGAGCTGGTCGACTTCTGCTCATTGCTGCTCATCAACGGCCACGAGACCACCAAGACCCTGCTCGTCAACGCCGTCATGAGCCTGTACGGGGGCGACCGGCGAACTGCGGGCCGATCCGGACCTCCTGCCGGGCGCGATCGAAGAGGTCCTCCGGTGCCACCCGCCGGCCGGCGGCACCGACCGGTTCACCACCGCGTCAACCACGTTCGGCGAGCATGAGATCCCGGCCGGACAACGAGTGGTCGCCCTGATCACCAAGGCCAACCGGGATCCGTCCGTGTTCACCGACCCCGATCGGTTCGACATCCGCCGGAACCCGAACCCGCACCTGTCCTTCGGCCACGGCGTCCATTTCTGCCTCGGCGCGCACCTGGCCCGCAGGGAGGTACGGATCGCCTTGCGAGCCATGCTCGACCGGCTGCCCGGACCGTGGCGCATCGCCGACGTCCGAACCGAGGAGACACCGGTCGGCACCGACGTCCACCAGCTGAAGATCACCTGGGGTTAGGGCGTGAGCCCGGCGACCGGGCCGATCACGATCACAGCGGGCGGCCGGATCCCGGCCGACGCCACATCGTCGGCCACATTGTCCAAAGTGGACCGCACGATCCGCTGGGTGCGGGTGGTGCCCTCCTGGACCACGGCGACCGGAGTGCCCGCCGGGCGGCCGCCGGCCAGCAGGGCGTCGGCGAACGCGGCGATCCGCTCGACCCCCATCATCAGCACGATCGTGCCGGTCAACCGGGCCAGTGCCGACCAGTCCACAAGGGACGCTTCGGAGTCGGGTGCCACGTGGCCGGAGACCACGACCACCTCGTGCGCTACCCCGCGGTGCGTCACTGGAACCCCGGCGACGGCGGGAGCGCCGAACGCGGAGGTCACGCCGGGCACCACGGTCACCGGGACGCCGGCCTGGGCGCACGCGATCAGCTCCTCGAAGCCGCGACCGAACACGTACGGGTCGCCGCCCTTCAGCCGGACCACGAACTTGCCCGCCAACGCGTCGGACACCAACCGGTTGTTGATGAACTCCTGGCTGGCCGCGCGGCCGTACGGGATCTTGGCGGCGTCCACCACTTCCACCTGTGGCGCCAGGGACTCCAGCAGCTCGCGGGGGGCGAGACGGTCGGCCACCACCACGTCCGCCCGTGCCAGCAGGCGGCGACCACGGACTGTGATCAGCTCGGGGTCGCCGGGGCCACCCCCGACCAGGGCCACCCCAGGCAACGGCGACGGTTCCCGCTGGTCAGAGACACGCCCCTCGCGCAGCGCGTCCAGGATCGCGTCCCGGACCGCGCCCGACCGCCGGTACTCCCCGCCCGCGAGCACTCCCACGAGCAGCCCGTCATGGTCGCCGACAGCTGGGGTCACGGCCGTGCCCTCGGTGCCCGCGTCGGCACGGACACAGAACACCCGGGTCCGCTCGGCCTCGCCGGACACCTCGGCGTTGACCGCCGGGTCGGACGCGCAACTCACCACGTACCAGGCGTCGGCGAGGTCACCGTCCTGGTAGGGACGTTGGTGCCACACGATCTCGCCGTTGTCGGCCATGGCCTGGACGGCCGGAGTGGCCTCCGGAGCGACAACCTCGACCAGGGCTCCGGCGGACACCAGGCGCGGCAGGCGCCGCTGCGCCACCGTGCCCGCGCCCACGACGACGACCCGACGCCCTGCCAGCGAGAGACCTGCGAGGTAGTGGAGCTCGCCAGAAGAATTGGACACCGTCACCCGGACAGCATGCCCTCTCCCGCACCGGCCGGTCTCTTCGACTTGGTCACACCCACGGGTTAATGTGCGTCCGTGACGGAGTACGAGGTGCGCACGCTGGACCTTGCCGACGCCAAGGTCGCCACGCTGGTCCGGCTGCCCGCCGACCAGGCGACCAAAGGCGCGATCCTGTACGTGCACGGGTTCGCGGACTACTTCTTCCAGCGACACGTCGCCGAGCACTTCACCGCGCGCGGCTACGACTTCTACGCCGTCGACCTGCGGCACTACGGCCGTTCCCTGCGCGACGGCGACACGCCGAACTTCGTCACGGACATCGGGGAGCACTTCGAGGAGCTCGACGCGGCGGTCGACAAGATCCACGAGGACGGGCACACCAAGCTCGTGGTGATGGCGCACTCCACCGGCGGGCTGATCACGCCGCTGTGGCTGGACGCCCGCAAGGATCTCCAGGTCGACGCGCTCGTGCTCAACAGCCCGTGGTTCGAGCTCGCCGAACCGGCCGCGGCCCGCACGGTCGGCACCGCCTTGATCAAAGCCGTGGGCAAGTTCGCGCCGAAGCTGAAGCTCCGCGACGGTCTCGGGTCGGTGTACGGGCAGACCATCCACCGGGACCACCACGGCGAATGGGACTTCGATCTGCGGATGAAGCCGCTGGCGGCGTTCCCGGTGCTGGCCGGCTGGCTGCGGGCGATCCGAATTGGACACGCGAAGCTCCAACGCGGACTGAATGTCACCGTCCCGGTGCTCGTCCTGCACTCCAACCGGAGCCTGCTGCACGCCAAGGCGTGGTCGCGGGAGGCGATGGCCGCGGACACCGTGCTGGACGTCGCTGACATGGTCAAGTACGCGCCGCGGCTCGGCCCGGACGTCACAGTCGTGGAGATCCAGGACGGGCTGCACGACTTGTTCCTGTCCGCCGAACCCGTCAGGGCCAAGGCGTTGGCCGAGGTGGACACCTGGCTTGAGGCGCACGAGACCCACTGAACCCGCGCAAGCGCTTGCGCACACGCGCGCGTTTCCCGACAGTGTTTTCGTTGACCACGCCAGGCAAGCCCTATGCGAATCGGCCGGGCGATGCGACGATCGGTGCCAGGGACAAGAAAGTACTGCTGACGCGTACTTGTTTGGCCTACTGGAGGGTCCATTGCTGGAAGCCGCTCGCGTCACCAAGCGCTTCGCCGGCGTAACCGCCTTGCGTGGCGTGGATTTCCTGTTGGAGCGCGGCCAGGTGCACGCGCTCGTGGGCGAGCACGGCGCGGGAAAGTCCACTCTGGTCAAGGTGCTCACCGGGGTGTACAAACCGGACGAAGGCCTGGTTTTCCACAAGGGCAAGCCGGTTCACTTCACCGGGCCGGCGGACGCGTTGGCACACGGCATCAGCACGCTGTACCAGGAGCCCGCCCTGGTCGACTCGATGTCGGTGGCCGCCAACCTCTATCTCGGCCGGGAGCCGCGAAACCGGTTGAGGTTGGTCAGTTTCCGGCAGATGTACGCGAACGCCACGCGACTGCTCGACTCCTTGGGCATCGAAGTCGACCCACGCGCCAAACTCCGTTCCCTCACACCGAGTACGCGGAAGATGGTCGCTGTCGCCCGGACCGTCGACACCGAGGACGGCCTGGTGATCCTCGACGAGCCAACGTCCTCATTGGAATCCTGTTGGGTCGAGCGGGTGCACGGCGTCATTCGGCGGCTGCACGAGCGCGACGTGTCGATCCTGTACGTCACCCACCAGACGGCCGAGGCATACGAGGTCTGCGACACGGTTACACTGATGCGTGCCGGCCAGATTGTCCACACTGGACCGATCTCGGGCGGCCGCCCCGAGCCCACGGGTTAGTTGGTCAGACCAGACCAACCGTGATAAGCTGACGGCATGAGCGTGCAGGTGAACATCTACGAGGCGAAGACACGCCTGTCCCAGCTGGTCGACCAGGCGGTCGACGGCGAGGACGTGATCATCGCACGCAACGGTACCCCCGTAGCCAGGCTGGTCCCGTTCCAGCGTCCAGCCGCCCGCCGCCAGCCCGGCGCCTTACGGGGCAAGATCTGGATGGCTCCCGACTTCGACGAGACACCAGAAGACCTGATAGACCTGTTCTACGACGGAGACCCGGCCAATCCAGCATGAAGCTCCTACTCGACACCCATGCGCTGTTGTGGTGGTTCGACGGTGGCGACGACCTGTCACCCGAGGCCAAGGACGCCATCGGTGAACCGACCAACAGCACTGTCGTATCCACAGCGACCCTCTGGGAGATCTCGATCAAGCAGTCGCTGGGCAAACTGCGCATCGACGGCGACCTTCGACAACACATGCGGGACCAGTACTTCGAAGAGCTGCCGGTCGTCGGCGATCACGCGGTGGCTGTGCGGGATCTGCCCTTGCACCACAAGGACCCCTTCGACCGCTTGCTGATCGCACAGGCCCGAGTCGAAGGACTGATACTCGTCACCGCGGATCAGGCGATCGCCGCTTACGACGTGCCTGTGCTCGCGGCTCGTTGACTCAGCGTTTGCGCAGGCGCAGTGAGGTCCAACTGCCGTCCGCGGTCCAGCCGCCGTCGACGGGCAGGGCCACACCGTTGACGAAACCGGACAACGCCGGGTCGGCCAGGAACGCGACGGCCGAAGCGATGTCGTCGGGCGCGGCGAAGCGGCCCATCGGGTTCTGGCCGGTGATGTCGTCGTCGGTGTAGCCGCCGGAGGCCTGGTCGGCTTCGTCCATCTCGGTCTTCACCCAGCCTGGGCAGACCGCGTTCACCCGCACACCCCGCCCGCCCCACTCCGCGGCGAGGGTTCGGGTCAGGCCGATCAGGCCGTGTTTGCTGGTGTTGTAGGCGGCGCGGTCGGCGATTCCCTGTAGGCCCGCGATGGACGCGATGTTCACGATCGCGCCTGTGCCCGCCGTGAGCATGTCCCGGCCGAACTCCTGGCTGAGCAGGAACGGTCCGGTGAGGTTCACCTCCAGGACCCGCCGCCACTGGTCCACCGACGTGGACTCGGCCGGCCGCAGCAGCGACACACCCGCGTTGTTGACCAGCACGTCGACCCGGCCGAACCGGTCCCGCACCTGCTGGGCCAGCGCGGTGACGTCGGCCGGCGAACTCACGTCGGCCACCACGGACAGCGCGACTGGATCCGTGACCTCCTGGAGATCGACGGCCACGACGGCGTACCCACGGGACGTGAGCATGGCCGCCACGGACCGGCCGATCCCTTGGGCGGCACCGGTGATCACGGCGACGGGGGTCACGTGAACGGGATCAACTCGAAGGTGACGGCCGGCTGGCCGCCGAACCGTTCGCCGTTCTTGACGGCGTTGTCGCGGATGATCGCGTCCGCGTCGGTCATCGGGCCTCCGCCGAGGCCGTCGAGATACGCGCGATGGGCCTGCAACGACTTGACTCCACGGTCCAAACTGGACGGTGAGACGCCGGCGGCGTGGGTCGGGCCCGACGCTCCGCAGACCGCCACCCAGCGGACCCCGTTCCACGGCTCCAGTCCCAGGTCGCGGAAGATCCACCGGTTCCCGGCGTCGCCGACCGCGTCCACCAGTGCCAGCCCCAGGTTGCGGTGGTCCGGGCTGTTGCGGTAGCCGCCGCCCCAGGTGTCCTCGAAGTTCAGCGTGACGATCAGCTCGGGCCGGTGCCGGCGGATCGCGCCGGCCAGGTCGCGGCGCAGCCGCGGGCTGTGCTCGATCACGCCGTCCATGTGGTCCAGGAACTCCACCGCGGACACGCCGACGATCGAGGCCGCCTCGATCTGTTCCCGTTCCCGCAGCGGCCCGCACTTCTCCGGCGGGACGCTGTCGATGCCGGCCTCGCCGCGGGTGGCCAGCACGTACGCCACGGACTTCCCGGCGGAGGTCCACTCCGCGACCGCCGCGGACGCACCGTATTCCAGGTCGTCCGGGTGTGCGACGACGCCGAGCGCGCGCTCCCAGTCGGACGGTAGAGGCTCCAGGTCAGCCATGATCACACTCTACGCCCGCGCTGCGGCTGGGCCCGCGTCGTTTTCTTCGCCGCGGTCCTGGCCGGCTGTTTCCCACCGGTCTTCGCGGGTGTCGGCTTCTTCGCCTGTGCTGTCACGGTTTTCTTCGGCATCGAACTCGCGGCGGCCGCCTTCTTCGCCGGATCCGCGACTACCGTGACCTTCTTCGGTTTAGGCTCGGGCTGGGTGGGGACAGGCGTCTCGACCGGCTTCTCGACGGCACGCTTGGTCCACGTGGACCGGTTGCGGGACCAGCGAACCACGCTGCCCTCCGACACGGTTTTACGCGTCGCCGCGGTCTGCGTCCGACCTGCTGGACGCAGGACGCCGCCAACAATGAACAACGTGTGCCGCCACAACCGGTGCTGCTTCACGGTGGCGACCAGGTCGCCCACCGTGGTCCGCACCACGGTCTCGTCCGGCCAGGTCACCTTGTACGCCGCGACAACCGGGGTCTCGTCGTCGTAACCGCCGCCGCGCAAGGCTTCCACCAGTTCACCCGCGCGGGCCGCCGGGACGAGCACGGCCATGGTCGTACCGAACTGCGCGTACTGTTTGATCTGGTCCAGATCCGGCATCCCGGTGGTCTCCTGGCCCGCGCTGATCACCGAGTCGGCGACGTCGGGCTCGGTGAGTGCCGCACCGACCGACACGGCCGCCGCGGAAACCGGTGACACGCCCGCGATCACCTCGGCCGTCAGACCGATCCGCGCGCACACGTCCAACTGGGCGCGCAGCCCGCCCCACGTCGCCAGATCGCCGCCGTGCAGCCGGACCACGCGCAGCTTGTCCCGGACCGCGCGCCGGTAGATCTCGACGAGATCGTCCTCGGCGTGCCGGGCCGTGTCGACGAGTTCCGCGCCGGCTTTGGTGTTCTCGCGCACCCAGACGCCGTCGACGACGCTCGGCGTCCACAGCACCACGTCGGCGTCACCGATGCGGCGAGCGCCTCGTACCGTGATCAGGTCCGGCGCACCCGGACCTGCTCCGACAAAGCTGATTCCCGCACTCACTCATCGACCGTACTGTGTCGACCACCGACCCCCTACGGGGGCCCACCCCCACCGGGAGGTGTAGCACCTCCCTTGCGCGCCCCACGGGTTCGCGATGCGACACTCCAGGGCGTGACTTCCACTGGCGACCGGGTCTTCGACTGGATCGACGCGCGGGCTGACGAACGCCGCCGCGCGGGCTTGACCAGGCAGTTACGGCCACGACCGGCGGACAGCACGCTGCTCGACCTGGCCGGCAACGACTACCTCGGGCTGTCCAAGGACAAGCGGGTGAGCGGTGCGGCGGCCGCCGCGGCACTGCGGTGGGGCGCCGGGTCGACCGGGTCACGGTTGGTCACCGGCACCACCGAGCTGCACACCGAACTGGAGCACGCGCTGGCCACTTTCTGTGGCGCGCAAGCGGCTCTGGTGTTCTCGTCCGGGTTCGCGGCGAACCTCGGGGTGATCACGGCACTGTCCGGAAAAGGTTCGGCAATCGTTACCGACGCCTACATCCACGCGTCCCTGATCGACGGTTGCCGGCTGTCCCGCGCGGACATCGCGGTGGTCGGGCATTCGGACCCGGCGGCGGCCAAGCGCGCGCTGGAGACGCGCCGGACCGAGCACGCCCTGCTGGTCACCGACTCGGTGTTCTCAGTGGACGGAGACCTGGCCCCGCTGCGGGAGTTCGCGCAGGCGTGCCAGGAGCACAACGCGGGCCTTGTGGTGGACGACGCGCACGGCTTCGGCGTGCTCGGCGAGGGCGGCCGGGGCGCGGTCGCCGACGCCGGACTGATCAAGGAGCCGAACGTCGTCACCACGATGACGTTGTCGAAAGCCCTTGGTGCGCAAGGAGGTGCCGTTCTCGGACCACGCCGGGTGATCAAGCACCTGGTGGAGACCGCGCGGAGTTTCATCTTCGACACCGGACTGGCGCCCGCCAGCGCCGCGGCCGCGCTGACCGCGTTGAACGTCCTCAAGGAGGAGCCGGAACGGGCCGAGCGGGTCCGTGCGGTGGCGATGACGTTCGCGACCCAGCTGAAGGCCGCCGGCTGTCAGGTGTCCAAGCCGGACGCGGCCGTGATCGCGGTCCGGGCGCCCTCCCCCGAGGCGGCGGTGACCTGGGCGGACGAGTGCCGGACGGCCGGTGTCTGGGTCGGCTGCTTCCGGCCGCCGTCGGTGCCCGACAAGGTCTCCCGACTGCGGATCACGGTCCGGGCCGACCTCACCGACGCCGAGGTCGACCGCGCCCTCGACGTGATCACGCGGTGCGCGCCGCCCGGCGCATCGTGATGTGCGGGATGTCGTCCTCGTCCCGGTACTCCTCGCCTTCGGCGACGTATCCGAACCGCTCGTAGAACGCGCGGGCGTACGTCTGGGCGTCCAGGACGCTGGGGGCGTCGCCGAGGTCGGCGACAGCAGCGGCCATCACCTCCTGCCCCAGACCGGACCCACGGGCCGTCAGCGCGGTGCACACTCGGCCGATCCGCAGCTCGCCGTCGGGTTCCGTCAGCACGCGCAGGTAGGCGAGCACACGGTCATCCTTGGCGAGCCAGTAGTGGATCGTGCCGGGCTCCAGGTCGCGGCCGTCCACGTCCAGGTAGGCCGCTTTCTGTTCGACGACGAAAACCTCGGCCCGCAGCTGGAGCACGGACTGCAACTCGCCCGCGGTCAGCTGCGGGCCGCGTACCTTTCCGGATCTCACCCGGCCAAAACTAGGGGACGGGCGTGGGTTTGATCTGCTGGGCCAGCTCCTTGGCGTAGGCGACCACCCTGGTGTACACGCCTGGCTTGTTCGGCAGGCCGCAGCCCTCGCCCCACGAGGAGACGCCGATCAGCTTGCCGCCGGCCACCATCGGGCCGCCGGAGTCGCCCTGGCAGCCGTCGATCCCCCCTTGGGGGTATCCCGCGCAGACCATCGCCGCCGGGTTGTACTTGGCGAACGACTGCTTGCAGTCCTGGTCGCTGACCACCGGCACCGTGGCCTTGAGCAGGTACTGGGAGGTCACCCCGCCCGACGCCGTCCGGCCCCAGCCGAGGATCGTCGCCGGGGTCTCCGGTTCGTAGAGGACCTCGTCCTGCTCCGTGGCCAGCGGGATGGTGCGGTAGCCGACGCGCTTGGCGAGCGTCAGGACGGCCACGTCCTCGCCGACCAACGCGTCCGTGTAGCGCGGGTGCACCCAGATGTTCTTCACCGGCACGGAGACGCCCGTGGTGGTCGCCTGCTTGTCATCCCGGCCAGCGACGACGAAAACGCCTTCGGGCTGCTGGCCTTTGGCGCAGTGCGCGGCCGTGACGACCTTGTCGGGGGCGACCAGGGTGCCGCCGCAGAACTGGAAGTTGTCCGGCGTGGTCAGGAACACCGCGAACGGATAGTCCGTCGTGCTGGCCTTGGTGCCGCCGACGATGGCCACTGACGAGGATGCCGGCACCGCCGCCGCGGTCAACGCGATCGCCACCCCGACCACGCTGACCAGCAGTTTTCTTATTCGCATGCCGACTCCCTCCCGGCTGGACACTGACGTCGCCTACGTTAGGTCATGAGCGCTCTACGCGGTGTCACTGAACCGGGTGGTCTTGGGCCGTGATTAGCTGTCATCGTGCGGCGGTGGCTGATGGTCTTGCTTGTGCTCGCGGGCTGCAGCGCGCCCGTGTCCACATCCGACCCGACCGCGCCGGCGATGCCGCCCTCACCTGCGACACCTGGGACGACGCCGGTGGCGTCCACCGCGCAGGCCCCGCCGGCGAAGAACGTCTGGCAGGTCGGCCGGACCCCGCTACCCCGGCGGCCGGACGGGTTCGGGAAGGTCCTGCCCACCCCACCCGAACTGGTGAATCGGTCATTGCCGACAAAGGACACTCTTCCGCCCCCACCGGACGACCGGTACGCCGCGACGGTCACCCCGGTCCCCGCGGACGTTCTCGCACGCAGTACATGGCAGCCGAACTGTCCGGTCGGCAAGGACGACCTGCGCTACCTGACGATGTCGTTCTGGGGCTTCGACGGCCACGCGCACACCGGCGAGATGATCGTGAACACCAAGGTGGCCAAGCCGGTCACGGACGTGTTCGGCAAGCTCTTCCAGGCGAAGTTCCCGCTTGAGGAGATGCGCGTGACCACAAAGGACGACCTGGACGCGCCACCGACAGGCGACGGCAACGCCACGAGCGCGTTCTCCTGCCGGCCGGCGCGCGGCGAGACGACCTGGTCGGCGCACGCCTCCGGCCTGGCGGTCGACATCAACCCGTTCTGCAACCCGTACACCAAGGGCGACCTGGTCCTGCCCGAGCTGGCGTCGGCCTACCTGGACCGCGGCAACGCCCGGCCCGGCATGATCCGGCCCGGTGACGTCGTCGACCGGGCCTTCACCGCCATCGGCTGGTCCTGGGGAGGTCGCTGGACCTCCCCCAAGGACCTGATGCACTTCTCCCAGACAGGGACTTGAAAACCCTGGCTACTTCGATGAACCGTTGTCGCCGTTGCTGTCCTCGTCCGACGGCGGCTGGTCGCCGCCACCGCTGCCCCCACGGCCGCGGAAGCCGCTGAACACGCGGTCGGCCGCGCCGGACAACGCGCTGCCCACGTCGCTGAGCACCTTCACCAGCGGGTCGGTCGAGTTGGTGAACGACTCCTTGTAGGACTTGCCGGCCGCGGCCATGTCCTCCTTGATCGGGTTCTCGTCGTCCTGCGCGTCCCGGCGCTTGTAGTCGCCGGCGAGGATCGCCCGGTACTCCTCGGACGCCGCCCACTTCTGCAGCTGCGAGGCACGCACGACCGCGAACGGGTGCGACTTCTGCTCCACGGCGAGCAGCTTGATGATGCTGTCGCGGATGTCTTCGACTTCCTCGTACTCCTTGGCCTGCTCCAGGAAGGACGGGATGTCGATCTGCGAGAGGTCCGTCGCGCCGGCGAGGTACATGTGGGCGCGCAGCGCGGCCGCCGGGTCCTGACTGACGAGCAGGCCGGCCCGGTCGCAGCTCAGCTCGGACTTGCGCTGCCATTCGTAGAGCGCCGCGATCACGGCGCGCAGCCCGATCACGCCCATCGGCACCCACGCCACCGAACGCTGCAACTGCAGCAGCCGGCTGAGCAGGGTGAGCAGCACGGCGTGGCCGGACAGCACGTGGCCCTGCTCGTGGCCGATGATGAACCGGAGCGCCTCGGTGTCCAGCGCTTCGACCAGGCCGGACGTGAGCACGATGAAGGGTTCGTCGATCCCGATGGTGTGCGCGTTCGGGAACGGGTCGCGGGCCACGTACAGCTTGGGCAGCTTCGGCAGGTCCAGGATCTCCGCGGATTCCTTGTGCAGCCGGTTGATCACCGGGAACTGGGTCTCGCTGACCCGGACGTAGGACGCGACCGCGACCAGCCGCTCGGCGCGTTCGTTGAACAACGAGTTCAATGTCTTGAGAACGTCACCCACACCGGGTACGGCACGCAGCGTGGCCATCGCGCCCTTGTCCGCTGGGTGTTCGTAGGCGCGCGGGCTGATGCCCGGGAACCGGACACGTGGCGCCGACTGTTGGACGTCTGATTCAGTCACGGCTGGAAACCCTCTCCCTGTGGTTAAGGCCAACCTACGCCGAAACGGACGGCCGAGGGGCGGCTTGGCCGGCACACCCGGTAAAGACCAGGGTTGTCCCTGACCGCAGACTAGGGAAACTCTCGAACCCCGGAGGTTGATCATGAGTTTGGAACGTCCCGTGGCGCCCGATCCCTACGAGCTGCTGCCCGCGGTCGGATCGTTCACGGTGACATCGACCGACGTGACCGCGGCGGAACTCCTGCCCGACGCACAGCTGTACGAGGGCGGCAACACCTCGCCGCGGCTGAGCTGGTCCGGATTCCCCGCGGCGACCAAGAGCTTCGTGGTCACGTGCTTCGACCCGGACGCGCCCACCCCGTCCGGTTTCTGGCACTGGCTGGCGGTGGACATCCCCGCGTCCGTCACGGAACTGGCGACGGACGCCGGATCGGGTGACGCCACGTTGCCCGAAGGGGCCTTCCACACCCGCAACGACTTCGGCCAGGCCAAGTTCGACGGGGCCGCGCCGCCGCAGGGCGACCACCCGCACCGGTACTACTTCGTGGTGCACGCGGTGGACCAGGAGAAACTCGGCGTTGACGAGACCGCGTCGGCCGCGTTCGTCAGCTTCAACCTGGTGTTCCACACCCTGGCCCGAGCCATCCTCACCCCCATCTACCAGCACTGAGCGGAACATTCCCGGAGCCGGTGCGGTTGATCCATGTCGTGCGGAACTTCGACCTGGTCATCATCGGCACCGGCTCCGGCAACTCCATCCTCGACCCGCGGTTCGCCGGCTGGGACGTGGCGGTCGTGGAGAAGGGCACGTTCGGCGGCACCTGCCTGAACGTGGGCTGCATCCCGACGAAGATGTTCGTGCACACCGCGGACGTGGCCGCCACCCCGGCGGGCAGCTCACGGCTGGGTGTGGACGAGCACGTGGACCGGGTGCGGTGGCCGGACATCCGGGACCGGATCTTCGGCCGGATCGACCCGATCGCCGCAGGCGGCCGGGAGTACCGGGTCAACAACGCCGACAACAAGAACGTGACCGTGTACGAGGGCGAAGGCCGGTTCACCGCGCCGAAGACCCTCCTGGTCACGCTGCCGGACGGCACCCAGGAGACGGTCACCGCCGACAAGTTCGTGCTCGCCGCGGGCGGGCGCCCGGTCATCCCGGACGTGCCCGGCCTGGCCGACGTCGGCTTCCACACCAGCGACACGATCATGCGGCTGGCCGAACTGCCGCGCCGGCTCACCATCATGGGCAGCGGATTCATCGCCGCCGAGTTCGCCCACGTCTTCTCCTCGTTCGGCGTCGAGGTGACCGTCGTCGCCCGCTCCGGAGCGCTGCTCCGCTCTGAGGACGACGCAGTGAGCGCGCGGTTCACCGAGTTGGCGTCGGCCAAGTGGGACGTGCGGCTGGATCGCAAGACCGTTCGGGCGGACCGGGACGGGGACGTCATCCGGGTGCATCTGGAGGGTCCGGGCGGCGCCGAGACGGTCGAGTCGGACGTGCTGCTCGTGGCGGTCGGCCGGACCCCGAACTCGGACCTGCTCGACGTGACCGCCGGCGGGATCACCACGGCGCCGAGCGGGCACGTGCTCGTCGACGACTACCAGCAGACCGTGGTCGACGGCGTGTACGCGTTGGGAGACATCAGTTCCCCGTACGAGTTGAAGCACGTGGCCAACCACGAGGCCCGGATCGTGCAGCACAACCTGCTGAACCCGAACGCCCGGCGGGCGGCCGACCACAGGTTCGTGCCGCACGCGGTGTTCACGTCCCCGCAGATCGCGGCGGTCGGGCTGACCGAGCGCGAACTGAAGGCCGCCGGAACGCGCTATGTGTCGGCCGTCCAGGACTACGCGGGCATCGCGTACGGCTGGGCGATGGAGGACACCACCGGGTTCGTCAAGCTGCTCGCCGATCCCGGCACCGGCCTGCTGCTCGGCGCGCACGTCATCGGCCCGCAGGCGTCGACCGTGATCCAGCCGTTGATCCAGGCGATGAGCTTCGGCCTGGACGCCCACCGGATGGCCGGCGGCCAGTACTGGATCCACCCCGGCATGCCGGAGGTCGTGGAGAACGCGCTGCTCAACCTGACACTCGACTGACAAGCTCAACCTCGCGTCGCGCTCGGGCGTATACGCCGCGTGACTGTCGAGGAGAGCACTCCGGAGCAGAGCGAAGTCGAGCAGCCCGACAAGAAGGAGGTCCCGCGGCGCAAGCGCATCTGGCGCCGCGTTCGCAGAACCTGCTATGTCCTGGTGTTCCTGGCCGTCGCGGTCCCGGTGACCGCGTTCGTGATCTGCTACTCGATGTGGGACGTGCCCGACCCGGCCGACGTCGCGGCCGGCCAGAACCAGACCATCACGCTGTACTACTCGGACGGCACGACCGAGCTCGGCCGCATCATCCCGGCCAGCGGCAACCGGACTTCCGTGCGGTTCCAGGACATCCCGGAGCACGTGCAGCACGCGGTGCTGGCCGCGGAGGACAAGTCGTTCTGGGACAACGACGGCTTCAACCTGGCCGGGATCGTGCGCTCGGCGTGGAACAACCTGACCGGGTTCACCGGCGGCGGGTCCACGATCACCCAGCAGTACATCAAGAAGGCGACCGGCGACGACAAGCACTCGCTCGGCCGCAAATGGCGTGAGCTGGTGTTGGCCAAGAAGATGTCGGACACGTACACCAAGCAGGACCTGCTGACCGCGTACCTGAACACCGTCTACTTCGGACGCGGCGCGAACGGGATCCAGGCCGCCGCCCGCGCGTACTTCGGCAAGGACGTGCAGCAGGTCAACGTCGCCGAAGCGGCTTTGCTGGCGGGCGTGATCCAGCGGCCCACGTACTGGGACCCGGATGTGGACCGGGACAACGCCGAACGCAGGTGGAACTTCGTGCTCGACCAGATGGTCGACGACGGCTGGCTGACCAGGGCGGACCGGGCGGCCACCAAGTTCCCGGCGACCCTGCCGCGCGACGCCGGCCAGAGCAGCGCGGAGTTGCAGATCCAGAACCAGGTGCTGGCCGAGTTGGAGGAACGTGCCGACCTGCCGCGCGACGAAGGCCACCAGATCGGGTACAAGGTGGTCACGACGATCGACCGCGCCACGCAACAGAGCACGGAACGGGCCACGGACGCGGTGATGGCCGGTCAGCCCGACTACCTGCGGACCGCGGTGGTGTCCGTCGACCCGAACACGGGTGGGGTGGTCGCGTACAGCGGCGGCGGAAACGGCCGTGGCCTGGACTACGCGCAGACCTTGCAGGAACCGGGGACGACGTTCGGGCCGTTCGTCGGGGTGGCGGCGATGCTCGACGGGATGCGGCCCGATCAACCGGTGAACGGCTGGTCACCGCAGACGATCGGCGGGATCCCGATGCAGAACCCGGCAGGCGTCACGTGTTCGCCGTGCTCGTTACGTAAAGCCATGGCCAAGCCGGTGAACACGGCCATCGCGTCGGTCGCGCTGCGGACCGGCACCCAGAAGGTCGTCGACGCCGCCGTGCAGCTCGGCATCCCGCAGGAGTTGCACGGAAAGCCCACCATGACGGCGAAACCCGGCGACGAGCCGGACACCAGGATCGCGCTCGGCATGGGCAGCACGTTCGTCCGCCCGATCGACCTGGCGACCGCGTACGCGACACTCGCCGCGGACGGGGTGAGGACGTCGACGCATTTCGTGAAACGCGTCGAGGACGGCGCGGGCAATGTCCGTTACCGGGAACAGCTTTCGTCGCAACAGGCGATCCCGCCGAAGGTCGCGTGGTCGGTCACGGACGCGTTGTCCGAGGCCGGCGACGAGGCTCACGTGAAGGCGGCGATCCGGCCGGGCACACGCCCGTACGGCGACGCGGGGGCGAACGCGAAAGCCTGGCTGGCCGGCTACACCCGAAACCTGGCGACGGTCGTCTGGATGGGGTCCGACCAGCTGAAGCCGATCAGGAACAAGGACGGCAAGGACATCACACCGCTGGCCGAGCCGGCCGCCATCTGGCGCGCGACCATGGCTGGCTATGCGGAGGTCAGCGGGCGGTGACCTGGTCGATGGCCCGGTAGATCCGTTTGTCCGAGACGGGATACGCCGTCTTGATGGACTGCGCGAAGTAGCTGAGCCGCAGCTCTTCGATCATCCAGCGGATCTTCCGGGTCTCCGGCCCCGGCGGCAGCTCCCGGTACGCGGCCCAGACCTCCTGTACGTCCTGGGTCCACTCGAAGTCCCGGTCGGGTCGTTCCGGCAGCTTGTCCAGCCGCAGTTCGATCCCCTGCAGGTAACGCACCACCTGCGGCAACTGGTCGAACCCGGTTGCCGTGACGAACCCCCGGTACACCAACCGACCCAGCTGGGTCCGTACGTCCCGCAACGACGGCTCCAGCCGCGGACCGCCCATTGTGGACAGCCGGGTGCGGACCGCGTTGGCCGCGCTGAGAGCTCGCTGCACGTGGTTGACCACGTCCAACGTGGTCGGGTTCAGCTCGGCCCTGACCTTGTCCCGCAGTGTCCCGAACGCGGCCGCGTCCCAGGCCGGCCCGCCGCAGTCGATGATGATCTTGTCGATCGCGGCCGCTATGCAGTCGTCGAACAGGTCCTGCATGTCCTTGTGCGGATTCGTCGACAGCGCCAGCTTCGCACTGTTGGTCATCCGCCCGAGTACGTACTTCAACGGCGACGGCATCCCGATCAGCAGCAGTCTCCGGGTGCCCTTCCACATCGACACGCGCTGCTCGGCGGCGGTCTCGAACATCCGGACGTCGACAGTGTCGCCGGCATCCACCAGCGCCGGGTACGCGGTCACCGTGAACCCGTGCTGTTCCTGCCGGAGTGTCTTCGGCAACGTCCCGATGTCCCAGGTGCGCAGGCCCTGCCGTTCGATCTGGCCGGCCGCCTCGGACAACGTCTCCCGCATCTTCGGCTGCAACTGCCGTTTCAGGTCGGCCAGGTCCTTGCCCTCGGCCAACGGTTTGCGGCCCTCGTCGACCACCCGGTAGGTCATCCGCAGGTGGTCCGGGATCTTGGTGGGATCCCAGTCGTCGCGGGCGATCACCACCCCGGACAGGGCTCTGATCTCCTGTTCCACGACGTCCAGCAGAGACCGCTCGCCGAGGTCCGCGATCCGGTGCAGGATCGCCTTCGCCCAGTCCGGCGCCGGCACGAAGTTCCGCCGAATCTGCTTCGGCAGGGACTTCAGCAACGCGGTGACGATCTCCTCGCGCAGTCCGGGGACCTGCCAGGCGAAATTGTCCGCGGTGACCTGGTTCAGCACGGGCAACGGGATGTGCGCGGTGACGCCGTCGTCCTTCGTCCCTGGCTCGAACTGGTAGGACAGCCGCATGGTGAGGTCCTCGCGCTGCCAGTTGTCCGGGTAGGCCGCCTCGGTGACGTTCTGCGCGTTCGCGTTGACCAGCAGCTCGGTGGGGAACGTCAGCAGGTCCGGCTGGGTGTGCCGGGCTTTCTTCCACCACGTGTCGAAGTGCCGGGCCGAGACCGCTTCGGCCGGGACGCGCTTGTCGTAGAAGTCGAACAGGGTCCCCTCGTCGACGAGCAGGTCCCGCCGCCGGGCCCGGTTCTCCAGCTCGGCCACCTCGGTGAGGAGTTGCCGGTTGCTGTGGAAGAACTTGTGCCGGGTGTCCCAGTCGCCTTCCACCAGCGCGTGCCGGATGAACAGGTCCCGGGACAGCTCCGGGTCGACCCGGCTGAAGTTGACCTTCCGTTGGGTGACAACGGGAATCCCGTAGAGCGTGACCCGTTCGGTCGCCATGGCCGCGCCCTGCTTGCGCTCCCAGTGCGGCTCGCTGTAGATCCGTTTGACCAGGTGCGACGCCAGCGGTTCGACCCAGTCCGGCTCGATCCGGGCCGCCATCCGGCCCCACAGCCGGGACGTCTCCACCAGCTCCGCCGCCATCACCCACTGCGGCGGCTTCTTGAACAGCGCCGAGCCGGGGAAGATCGAGAACCGGGCACCGCGGGCGCCGGCGTAGTCCTGCTTCTGCGGATCACGCAGCCCGATGTGGGACAGCAGGCCGGCCAGCAGCGACTGGTGGATCCGGACCGCGTCGATGTCGCCGGGCTCGTTCAGCGGGACACCCAGGTTCTTGGCGATCTGGCGCAGCTGCGAGTAGATGTCCTGCCACTCACGGACCCGCAGGTAGTTCAGGAACTCCGCCTTGCACAGCCGGCGGAACCGGTTGCCGGACAGCTCCTTCTGCTGCTGGCGCAGGTACTCCCACAGGTTCAGGAACGACACGAAGTCCGATGTCTTGTCGGCGAAGCGGGCGTGCGCCTGCTGGGCCTGCTCCTGCTTGTCCGCCGGGCGTTCCCGTGGGTCCTGAATGGACAGTGCGGCGGCGATCACCATCACCTCGTGCACACAGCCGTTGCCGTCGGCCGCCAGCACCATCCGCGCCAGCCGTGGGTCGACCGGCAGCTGGGCCAGTTTGCGACCGAGCGCGGTCAGGCCGTTCTCGCCGAGCGCGCCGAGTTCGTGCAGCAGGTTCACGCCGTCGGCGATGTTCCGCTTGTCCGGCGGGTCGATGAACGGGAACGCGGCGATGTCGCCGAGACCGGCCGCGGTCATCTGCAGGATCACCGACGCGAGGTTGGTCCGCAGGATCTCCGGGTCGGTGAACTCGGGTCTGGCGTCGAAGTCGTCCTCGGTGTAGAGCCGGACGCAGGTGCCTTCGGAGACACGCCCACAGCGGCCCTTGCGCTGGTTCGCCGACGCCTGCGACACGGCCTCGATGGGCAGCCGCTGCACTTTCAGCCGGTGGGAGTACCGGGAGATCCGGGCCGTCCCCGGGTCGATCACGTACTTGATGCCGGGCACGGTCAACGACGTCTCGGCCACGTTGGTGGCCAGCACGATCCGCCGGCCGCGATGCGACTGGAACACCCGGTGCTGCTCGGCGAACGACAGCCGCGCGTACAACGGCATGATCTCGGTGTTCTTCAGCTCCGCCTTCGCCAGGGCGTCGGCGGTGTCCCGGATCTCCCGTTCGCCGCTGAGGAACACCAGGATGTCGCCGGGCCCTTCGGCGGACAGCTCGGCCACCGCGTCGATGATCGCCTGCGTCTGGTCGCGGTCCTCGTCGCCGTCCGGGTCGTCCGGGTCCACCACCGGCCGGTACCGGACCTCGACCGGGTACGTGCGGCCGGACACCTCCACCACCGGGGCGTCGTCGAAGTGCCGGGAGAACCGTTCCGGGTCGATGGTGGCCGAGGTGATGATCACCTTCAGGTCCGGCCGGCGCGGCAGCAGCTGCTTGAGGTACCCGAGGATGAAGTCGATGTTGAGGCTGCGTTCGTGCGCCTCGTCGATGATCAACGTGTCGTACTGCGACAGGGACCGGTCCGACTGGATCTCGGCCAGCAGGATGCCGTCGGTCATCAGTTTGACCAGGGTCCGGTCGCTCGCCTGGTCGGTGAACCGGACCTTGTAGCCGATCGCCTCGCCCAACGGGGTGTCGAGCTCCTCGGCGACCCGTTCGGCGACCGTCCGGGCCGCCAGCCGGCGCGGCTGGGTGTGCCCGATCGTGCCGCGGATCCCCCGGCCCAGCTCCAGGCAGATCTTGGGCAGCTGGGTGGTCTTGCCGGAGCCGGTCTCGCCGGCGACGATCACCACCTGGTGGTCCCGGATCGCCGCGAGGATGTCGTCCTTGCGCTGGCTCACCGGCAGCTCGGCCGGATAGCTGATCCTGGGTACGGCCGCCCGCCGCGCGACAACCCGCAGTTCGGCGGCTGTGATGTCGGCGGCGATCCGGTCGGCGACCGCCTGCTGCTCCGCTGGTTTCCGGACTTTTCGGGCACCGTCGAGGCGGCGCCGCAACCGTCGTTCGTCCCGCAGGGTCAGCGCGGGCAGCCGGTCAGCCAGGTCTTTTAGTGGGGTTCCCATCTCGACTACCAGGATAATGAACCCCCGTGATTACTACCCACGTATTAAAGCCGGAGGGCGGTACGCGAAACCCGCATCGGGATGGCACTCTGTTCAGTCGATGAATTCATCGCCATGACGAGACGACAGACGTAGGGTGTTCGGTGGTCTGAACATCCACGTGGGGAGAGGATGACACCGTGCCGTTGGCCACGACCCGGCGTGCCGGCCTTGTCGACCAGGTGATCGACCAGATGCGATCCGCGATCACCACGGGCGAGTGGCGGGTCGGCGAGCGGATCCCCACCGAACCCGAACTGGTCACCGCCCTCGGCGTCGGCCGCAACACCGTCCGCGAGGCCGTCCGCGCCCTCGCGCACGCGGGCCTCCTGGAGGTCCGCCAAGGCGACGGCACATTCGTGCGCGCCACCAGCGAGCTCTCCGGGGCGGTGAAACGGCTCGTCGGCTCCGAGCTCCGGGATGTCCTGGAGGTCCGCCGGACCCTCGAAGTGGAGGGCGCCCGCCTGGCCGCCTCGGCCCGCACCGAGTTCGAGCTGGACGAGCTGAACCGGCTGATCGAAGCACGCGACGAGGCACGGGCCGCCAAGCAGTGGGATCGGTTCGTCCAGATCGACGCCGACTTCCATCACCTGATCGTGGTCGCCTCCCGCAACAAGCTGCTCGCCGAGCTGCACGCCGGCCTGACCGAGGCGATCAAGGCCAGCATCGAGATCCTGGACAACACCCCGGCGCACGCCGGCAAGATCAACCACCGCGGCCTGCTCTCGGCGATCCAGGACAAGGACGCGGACCGGGCGGTCAAAGAAGCCGGCGGCTTCCTCGCGGAGGCCCTGAGCTACCTGGACGACCACCCCGAGTGAACGACCATGCGCGTGAGTACTTTTGTGAGTGCTAGCTCGCAAAAGTACTCACGACGTCCTGGTGTCAGGGAAGGGTGAGGATCTCCGCGCCGGACTCGGTCACCACGATCGTGTGCTCGAACTGGGCGGTCCACTTCTTGTCCTTCGTGGTGACCGTCCAGCCGTCGGACCACATGTCGTAGTCGATGCCGCCGAGGGTGATCATCGGCTCGATCGTGAACGTCATGCCGGTCTCGATCTCGGTGGTCACGGTCGGCTCGTCGTAGTGCAGGATCACCAGGCCGCTGTGGAACGAGCGGCCGATTCCGTGGCCGGTGAAGTCGCGGACCACGCCATAGTCGAAGCGCTTGGCGTACGCCTCGATGACCCGGCCGATCACGTTCAACGCGCGGCCGGGGCGCACCGCCTTGATCGCGCGCATCGTGGCCTCGTGGGTGCGGTCGACGAGTTGACGGGCTTCGTCGGAGACTTCACCGGCGAGGAAGGTCGCGTTGCAGTCGCCGTGGACGCCGCCGATGAACGCCGTCACGTCGATGTTCACGATGTCGCCGTCCTCGATCACGGTCGAGTCGGGGATGCCGTGGCAGATCACCTCGTTCAGCGAGGTGCAGCAGGACTTGGGGAAGCCGCGGTAGCCGAGGGTGGACGGGTAGGCGCCGTTGTCGAGCAGGAACTCGTGCACGACCGCGTCCACGTCGTCGGTGGTGGCGCCCGGTTTCACGGCCTTGCCGCCCTCCTGGAGGGCTCGGGCAGCGATCCGGCTGGCCACCCGCATGGTCTCGATCGTCTCAGCGGTCTGCACGTATGTGGGCTCGGTGTTGCGCGCCGGGGCCGGCTTGCCAACGTACTCAGGACGGGCGATCGTGACAGGGACCTGGCGACGCGGCGATTGTTCACCGGGAGTCAGTGGGGCACGCATACCCATCACATTACGACGTGCCCTGCAGGAACCTGGTGGAAGCGTCCACCGCGACGCCCGAGTTGCCCGCGTCGACGACGAGCACCGCGAACGCCAGATCACCCATATATCCGGCAAACCACCCATGTGAGTGTGTCCCGTCACCGAACTGGGCGGTGCCTGTCTTGCCGCGCACGTCAGGAAGTTTGCCCAGGGTCTGTGCGGAGTTGGTGGTCACGACCTCGCGCATCATCTGGCGCAGCGCGTCGACCACGGCCGGCGGGACGGCGGACGGGGCGGCGTCGACCTTGGTCTCCTCGCCGCGGACCAGGGTCGGCTTCGGCAGTGTGCCGCTTGCCACAGTCGACGCCATCATCGCCAGACCGAACGGCGACGCCAGGACTTTGCCCTGGCCGAAGCCGTCCTCGGCGCGCTCGGTGGTGTCGGTCGCGGGCGGCACGGAGCCGGTGACCGTGGTGATGCCCGGGATCGTGTAGTCCAGGCCGATCCCGAACTGCTTGGCCGCGTTGGCCAGCGCGTCCGGCGGCAACTCGGAGGCCAGTTTGGCGAAGCTCGTGTTGCAGGAGAAGGCGTACGCCGAGTGCAACGGGATGACACCTTTGTCGAACTCGTTGAAGTTGGGGACCACCCGTGAGCCGATGGTGATCGTTCCCGGGCACGGCACCGGGGTGTCCGCGGTGACGTTCCCGCCTTGCAGGCCGGCGGCCGCGGTGACGGTCTTGAACGTCGACCCGGGTGGGAACCGGCCGGTCAACGCGATCGCGCCCTGCGCGTCGGCCGGCTTGTTCTGGGCGACCGCGAGGATCTCGCCGGTGGACGGCTGGATCGCGACCAGGGCGGCGGCCTGCGGCAGCGAGTCGATCGCCGCCTCCGCGGACGACTGGACCTTGGTGCTCAGTGTCACGTGCGCGGCTGTGCCCGCCACCATGTCCTTGGTGAACAGGTCCGCGACCTCGCCACCGGCCGCGTTCAGCGACACCACCCGGAACCCGGGCTTGCCGGAGATCTGGCCCTCCACCTGTTTGCGGACAGTCGGCAGCACCTGTTCGGCCATGTTCTTGGTCACCGGCAGCAGCCGCGTCGCGGCCAGGAACCGAACCCCGGGCAGCTGGTAGATCGCGGCCTTGACCACCTGGTAGTCCGCGTCCCGCAACGAGACCACGGTGTACGGCTGGTTGCGGGCCTTCGCGACCCCGTCCGTGATCGACTGCGCGGTGATGGACGGGTCGAACTGGTTCACCGCGCCGGCGATGGCCGCCGCGACCGCGGCCACGTCCCCGGCCTTCGCCGGGTCCAGGATCACCGACACGACCTTGGTCGACGCCACCAGCGGACTGCCGTCGCGGTCCAGGATCGGCGCCATCGACGCCTCCACGTCCCGCACCCCGACCGTCTGCTGCGCACCGAGCTTGGGATGGACGACCGCGGGCGTCCAGTGCACCTTCCAGGTGTCAGCCCCGTTGTTGCTGTCGCGGCGCATCTCCAGCTCGCCCTGGTACGTCCAGTGCCGGTCCTGGCCGAGGTCCCAGTCCGCGCTGAACCGCACCTTGGTGGCGTCACCGGCCGGGTCCGAACCGTCCACCCGCATGGTCACCGCGGCCGGCTTCAACGAGCCACGGACGTTGTCGAGTAACGGTTTCGCCGAGTCGCCCGCGTCGGTCCTGCCAGCCGCGCCCGCGGTGTCGCCGCCGGCGAACGCGGACAGGAACTGCCCCGCGAAGTCCGCCGCGTCCGGCCCCGAGCAGGCGGCCAGTGGCAACACCAGCAAGATCACCGCGATGATCCCTTTTCGGTTCACCCGGCGCAGTCTGTCAGAACAAAACCGTGGCGTATCGGCCGACTTGGGTGAAGCCGATCCGGCTGTAGGCGGCCCTGGCCGGGGAGTTGTACGAGTTGACGTACAGGCTCGCGGTCCGGCCCATCGCGTTGACCAGCCGGTCCACCACGGCCGCGGTGCCGGCCGTGCCCAGACCGCGGCCACGCCGGTCCGGATGCACCCACACGCCCTGGATCTGCCCGACGGACCGCGACAGGGCGCCGATCTCGGCCTTGAACACCACGTCGCCGCCGTCGAACCGGGCGAACGCCCGGCCGCCGGCGATCAGCTCGGCCACCCGCGCCCGGTAGCCGGCGCCGCCGTCGCCGAGCCGCGGGTCCACGCCGACCTCCTCGATGAACATGGCGATCGCGGCCGGCAGGTACCGGTCCAGCTCGTCCGGCCGCACCGGCCGCACCAGCGGGTCCGCCCTGACCTTCGCCGGCCCGGCGATGGACATCAGCGGCTGGTCCGCGCGCACCTCCCGGGGCGGGCCCCACTCGGCCGCCAGCTCGGCCCACATGCCCAGCACCTGGTCGGCCGGCCCGACCAGGGACGAGCACGTCCGGCGCCGGCGAAGGGCCCGGTCGGCGAAGCACCGGAGGGCGGCCTTGTTGCCGCGCAACGGAATCAGGTTCGGCCCGACATAGCACAGCCCGTCCAGCCGGCCGTTGCGCATCGGGCGGACGTCCGCGCCCCACAGCTCGCCGCCCAGCCGCCACGCGTCCAGTCCAGCGGCCTCGACGCGGGCCGCGACCATGCAGCAGGCGACCGGGTCCGCGGCCAGCACAGCACGGACCGCCATCCCGTCTCGTTCGTCGAGTAACCGCGCGGAGGCCAACCGAAGCACCTACTAAGCGTGCCAGATGAAACACGAAATCGAGGAATGCTACCCAGGGGTCGATGTCCTTTGAGTACCGCTCGGCCGGGGCGGCGGTGACCTCAGCGGCGAATCCTCACGAAACCGACACGACCGGGGCGCCGTCGCCGTCCATGGTCTCGGCGATCCGCATGGCCTCCTCGATCAGGGTCTCCACGATCTGGTGCTCCGGCACGGTCTTGATCACCTTGCCGTGCACGAAGATCTGGCCCTTGCCGTTGCCGGACGCCACCCCGAGGTCCGCCTCACGCGCCTCGCCCGGCCCGTTCACCACACAGCCCATCACCGCGACCCGCAGCGGCACCTCCATGCCCTCCAGGCCCGCGGTCACCTCGTCGGCCAGCTTGTACACGTCCACCTGGGCGCGCCCGCACGACGGGCACGACACGATCTCCAGCTTGCGCGGCCGCAGGTTCAACGACTGCAGGATCTGCGCGCCGACCTTGACCTCCTCCACCGGCGGCGCGGACAGCGACACCCGGATCGTGTCCCCGATGCCCTGCCGCAGCAGCGCGCCGAACGCCACCGCCGACTTCACCGTGCCCTGGAACGCCGGGCCGGCCTCGGTCACCCCGAGGTGCAGCGGGTAGTCGCACGACTCCGCGAGCAGCTCGTACGCCCGGATCATCACCACCGGGTCGTTGTGCTTCACCGAGATCTTGATGTCGTGGAAGTCATGCTCGGCGAACAGTGACGCTTCCCACAGCGCCGACTCGACCAGCGCCTCGGGGGTCGCCTTGCCGTACTTGGCCAGCAGCCGCGGGTCCAGCGACCCGGCGTTCACGCCGATCCGGATCGGGGTGCCGTGGTCCTTGGCCGCGGCCGCGATCTCGCGAACCTTGTCGTCGAACTTCTTGATGTTGCCCGGGTTCACCCGGACCGCCGCGCAGCCGGCCTCGATCGCGGCGAACACGTACTTCGGCTGGAAGTGGATGTCGGCGATCACCGGGATCTGCGACTTGCGCGCGATCGCCGGCAGCGCCTCGGCGTCGTCCTGGGACGGGCAGGCCACCCGCACGATGTCACAGCCGGCCGCGGTCAGCTCCGCGATCTGCTGCAGGGTGGCGTTCACGTCCGCGGTGACCGTCGTGGTCATCGACTGCACCGAGATCGGGAACTCGCTGCCCACACCGACCGCGCCCACCATGAGCTGGCGGGTCTTGCGCCGCTCCGACAGCGTGGGCGGCGGCAGCGACGGCATGCCGAGCAGCACTTCGCCGCTGGTCATCTCGAACTCCTCCGGTTCTAGTTCAGCCTGATCGGGTTGACGATGTCCGCGGTGATCGTGAGCAGCATCACCGCGCCGCCGAGGACCACCACCACCATGGTGACGGCCATCAGCTTCGAGTAGTCCACAGGGCCACCCGCGGGCTTGCCGCGCATCCGACGCAGCGCGTTGCGGATCTTCTCGTAGACGATCACCGCGATGTGACCGCCGTCGAGGGGCAGCAACGGCAGCAGGTTGAACACACCGATGAAGAAGTTCAGGCTCGCCAACAGCAGCAGAACCAGGTTCCACAGGCCACGTTCGACCGCTTCGCCGCCGAGTCTACTCGCGCCGACGACGCTGACCGGCGTGTCCAGGTCCCGCTGGCCGCCGCCGATGGCCTTGATCAACGCGGGGATGCGCTGCGGGAACCGCAGCAGGCCGTCCCAGGTCTTGGCGAACATCTCCCCGGTGAACGACACCGCGCCACCGATCCCGGTCCAGGCGTTGTACTCGAAGTTCGCCTGCCGGAGCACGCCGATCGCGCCCTGCGCCTTGAGCGTCTTGGAGCCGTCCGGGTTGGTGACGTACCGCTGCACGGTGGGGATGTTGACGGTGACTGTCCGTTCCTGGCCGGCCGCGGTGAGCACCGTGAGCTGCTGCGGGCCGGACAGCTTCTGCACGGACGCGACGAGTTCGTCCCAGGTCGGTGTCGGGGTGCTGTTGACCGCCGTGATCTGGTCACCCGGCTGCAGGCCGGCGGCCTTCGCCGGGGACGCCGGGTCGTTCGGGCCGCACGGCGGACGGGCCGAGTCGATGTTCGGGCCGTCGCTGATCACACACGGCTGGACGTCGCTCAGCACCGGCTTGTTCAGCAGGTTCGGCAGGCCCATGGTGACCGCCATCAGGTAGAGCACCAGGAAGCCGAGCAGGAAGTGGGTGATCGACCCGGCGGCCATCACGATCACCCGCTTCCACGCCGGGTACTTCCACATCGAGCGGGGCTCCTCGTCCGGCGTGACCTCGTCCAACGCGGTCATGCCGGCGATGTCGCAGAACCCGCCCGCCGGGATCGCCTTGAGGCCGTACTCGGTCTCGCCACGGCGGAACGAGAAGATCTTCGGGCCGAAACCGATGTAGTACCGGCGCACCTTCATGCCGAACCACTTGGCGGTGAACATGTGCCCGGCCTCGTGCAGCGCGACCGACAGGCCGATGCCGAGCGCGAACAGCACGACCCCGATGATGAAGACCACGCTCAGTTCCTTCCCAGACGTTCGCGGGCTCGCGCCCGTGCCCAGTCCTCAGCGGCGAGGACCTCGGCGACACCACCCGGCGCGGCCCGCCACTCGTCCGCTTCGGCCAGTACCCGTTCCACAGTGTCCACGATCGACGTGAACTTCACCCCTCCGTCGACGAACGCGGCCACCGCCTCCTCGTTCGCGGCGTTGTAGATCGCCGGGTGGCAGCCACCGGTCTCGCCCACCGCCTTGGCCAGCCGGACCGCGGGGAACGTGTCCTGGTCGAGCGGCTCGAACGTCCATGCGGCCGGCTCATCGAACCGGACCGGCCGCGCGCTGTCGGCCAACCGGTCCGGCCAGCCGAGGGCCAGCGAGATGGGCAGCCGCATGTCCGGCGGGCTGGCCTGGGCCAACGTCGACCCGTCGGTGAACGTCACCATCGAGTGGATCACCGACTGCGGGTGCACGACCACGTCGATCCGGTCATACGGGACGTCGAACAGCAGGTGCGCCTCGATCACCTCAAGGCCCTTGTTGACCAGGGTGGCCGAGTTGATCGTGATGACCGGGCCCATCTGCCAGGTCGGGTGCGCCATCGCGGCGGCCGGGGTGACGTCTTCGAGGTCCGCGGCCCGCCGGCCGCGGAACGGGCCCCCGGACGCGGTGATGACCAGCCGGTCGACCTCCTCGGCCCGACCACCCAGCAGGCACTGCGCGATCGCCGAGTGCTCGGAGTCGACGGGCACGATCTGCCCCGGCTTGGCCGCCTCGAGCACCAGCGACCCGCCGGCGATCAGGGACTCCTTGTTGGCCAGCGCCAGCCGTGCCCCGGTGGAGAGGGCACGCAGCGTCGGCTCCAGGCCCCGCGAGCCGGTGATCCCGTTGAGGATCACGTCCGCGGGGACCGCGTCGATGAGTTCGAGGACCGCGTCCGGTCCGGTGAACGTGGCCGCGCCGCGCGGGGCGGCGGTGTTGGCGACGGTGAACCGCTGCGCCTGGCGGGCGAGCAGTTCCGGGTCCGACCCGCCCGCCGCGAGGCCCACGACCTGGAACTTGTCCGGGTTGGCCGCGATCACGTCGAGCGCCTGGGTCCCGATCGACCCGGTCGAACCGAGCAGCAGCACAGTGCGAATGTTGTCCGACATCACGAACCATTCTCTTCCGACCGCGCCCGGCCACTCCGCCCGGGTGCTGGACTGTGTGGGACCATGGGTCTCGTTGATCCATGAGCGAGGAGGGACCGTGGCGAAGACGGACAAGCCCCCGGCACAAACCGTCGACCCGCAGGACGAGCCGTCGGCCGAGTGGGGCTGGCACGGCAGCTTCCCCAAAGGCACCCGGATCGCCGGCTGGTTCGTGGCCGCCGCCATGTTCCTCATGCTGATCGGGAACCACAAGAGCCGCACCGAGGACGTCTGGCTGATCGGCATCGGCGCCGGCCTGATCCTGCTGCTGGTGATCGACCAGATCCGCAGCCGCACCAACTGGCGCCGCTGAGTCAGCGTTTGGGGACGAACTCGTAGAGGATCCTCGTCCCGAAGGGCGCCAGCAGAAGGTCCTGGCCGACCATGCCCATCGCGGACACCGGGAACCCGGTCGAGAAGAGGCCGGTCGCGTTCGCCGCGGTGCCGTACCCCTTGGCGAACCGCGTGTTCTCCACATCGCTCTGCAGGTCACGGGGGCCTGGGTAGCCGCTGACCTGCAGTGTCCTGGTGCCGCCGGTGTGGCTGTCCACGCGGACCACGACGGGTGCGGAAACCCCGCTTGACATCGCGTGCACCAGGACGTCGTCGCCGGCGGCGGCCAACTGGCGGCGACCCAGTTCGACCGGGCCCCGGCCGACCAGGTCGATGTCCGCGGTGACAGTGGGGATGGTCAGGGGCACCTTGCCGTGTCCGTCGAGGATCACCAGGCCGCCTTGGGACGAACTGGCCGCGAAACGCCCGCCGGTCAGTCCGGCCACGCCGGCGCCGGGAGCGAGTGGAGTGCCGATCGGGAACACTGTTGTGTCAAGGATTTTGCCGTCGGCCAACCCGTTGATCCGCCAGACCTGGCCGTGCGCGCTGTCGAGCAGCACAGGGGTGGGGCCCTCGAAGCTGACCGCGTCGAACCTGGCCGCGTTCCAGACACCCATGGGGTTGGCGAAGAAGTTGCCGTTGCGGTCCCTGACCTTGGTGCTGTCGACGTCGAGGGGCGCCTTGATGGCCCGCAGGTCGACCGCGCGGCCGGTGCTCAACTGCACGATCCGGACCGGGCGGGCCAGCGTTCCGCCCTTTGTGGACGACGAGTTGGCCGGGACGAGCCACGCCTGGTCGCCGTTCACCACGATCGCGCTGACCGCGCCGAGCGTGTCCCTGCCCTGCAGGCGGAGTTTCTGGGAGAGGTCACCAGCGACCGGGTCGTCGTTCGTGGAGAACGGGGCCAGCGTGGGATCCCACACCACCTCCACGACCCCGTCGGTGCGGATCCGGACGATCCGCAGCGTCCTCCCCCACGGCGCGGTGCTGTCGTCGGCGTCGCGCGGGTTGACGTCCGCGGGGTACTTGCGGGACACCAGGTAGACCGTGCCGTCGTTGAGGGTGGTGAGCGCCTCCACGTGGCCGATGCTGGTCTCCGGGCCGGGCGCGGGTGACGTCGGCAGGCCAGCGCCGCCGGTGCCGGCCACCATGCGGACCGTGCCGCGTTGCTCCTCGGCGAGCGGCGCCGCCACAGTTGGCCTGCAGCGGGCTTTTTCGCCGTACTTCGTGGCGATCACGCCGGCCAGCGCCGCGAGGTCCTCGTCCCGGGACTGCCGGCGCTGGTCGTACCCGGTGATGTCGAGTCCGATTTGGACAGGACGGTTCCCACACGTGATGGCGAGCGAGACCGACGGCGCCGTGTCCGTTCCGGTCCGCAACGGGTTCGGCAGCGCGGACCGCGCGGACCGGTCCTTGGCCACCTGGATCGCCGCGTTGACCCGGGCCGCCACACCCGGCTGGTCCACGTCGACCCGCAGCGACGCCACCGTCTGCCGGCCGGCATCCTCGCTGGCCATGACCTCACACTGACCGCGGTCGAAACCCAACTCGCCGAGCGAACTCAGCCGGTCCTCGGCCCGCGCGGTGACGTGCGCCAACGACTGGGCCGGCAGCAGGGAACAGATCTCCGGCCCCTGCCCGGTCACAGGATCGTCGTTCACCGGCTGGTGGCCGCTCCGCTCGGGTCCCGTGCACGAGACCAGGCCGATCAGCGCCAGTCCGCAGACACCCACCCGTTTGCGCACGTCACCCATGGTCGTGCAGGAGTCCTCGGTGGACCGTCGATTATGCCTCGCCCGCAAGTCCCATCATCCGGACACCGTTGCGTGGATGCGCATCCACGCATGGACTTGACGGGTCCTGTTTCGCAGTCCAAGACGGGAATCCCACCATGTCCGTGACCGACGAACTGCTTGCCAACAACGCGAACTACGCGCAGAGCTTCACCGGGCCCCTTCCTCTTCCGCCGGCGAAACACGTCGCCGTGGTCGCCTGCATGGACGCCCGAATCAACGTCTACGGCGTCCTCGGCCTGGGCGAAGGCGAGGCCCACGTGATCCGCAACGCCGGTGGCGTGGTCACCGAGGACGAGATCCGGTCCCTGGCGATCAGCCAGCGCCTGCTCGGCACCAAGGAGATCATCCTGATCCACCACACCGACTGCGGAATGCTCACCTTCACCGACGACGACTTCAAGCACTCGATCCAGCGGGACACCGGCGTCAAACCGGCCTGGGCCGCCGAGGCGTTCAGCGACCTGGACGAGGACGTCCGCCAGTCCATCGCCCGAATCCGAAACAGCCCCTTCGTTCCGGTGAAGGACTCCATCCGCGGCTTCGTCTTCGACGTGGCGACCGGAAAGCTCAACGAAGTCGTCTGACCCACCCGAGCCGGCCGTCCCACCCAGGCGGCCGGCTCACCACTCCCGACCGTCCTACGACTCGGACCTGTCTGCCCACGGATCGCGCAAAGCGATACCAGCGTCGACGAAGTCGTTGGTGTTCCGCGTCGCCAGGCAGGCGGCGAAGCGTCGGCAGATCGCGGCGATCTGCGCGTCGGCCATGCTGATCGGGCGGCCCTGCTGCGCACGCGCCGCAGCGATCTCGCCGTAGTAGCCGGCCGCTGCACCGTCGAACGGCAAGATTTGATCTTGGAAGTCCTCGGTCAGCAGTTCCGAGACCTTGACCGCGAGCGTGGTTTTGCGTTGGCTGTCCGGAAGTCGAGCGACGTCATACGCGAGTTCCGCGGCCGTGACGGACGTTATGAAGACCTCGTCCGCAGGGTACCGATCGACCCAGCGGACCACGTTGTCGTCCGGGTCCCGCCGCATCAGTTCGGAGATGACGTCGGTGTCGAGAACGATCACTCGGGAAACTCCACCGCTCGGGCCTGCTCCACTCGCCGGGGCGGCTCAAAGTCCGGGTGGTCGGCGTCAGCGAACCGCTGCCGAATCCTCGACCCCATCCCTAGACCGGACGTCGGTTTGGTCAGCACCAAGGCAAGGATCGCGCGTACCTCAGCCTCCATCGAGCGGCCGTGCTCGGCGGCGCGGACCCTGAGCTTGGCCTTCAACCCCTCATCGAAGTCGCGGATGGTCAGGACCGCCACATTCCACCTCCGATGCTGTCATTGCAGTCAATGCTAGCAGATGGAGTGCGCGTCGCCGCCGTCAGAGTCCGAGCACTCGACGCAGTCCCGCGTCCACGTCACGCATCAACACCATCGGGACGTCACTCACGCGCTCCGACAGTTCGTCCTTGTTCAGCGTGACCAGCGCGGTCACGTTGACGACCGAGTCGCGAGGCAGTCCTGTCGCGGACGCGGGCAAGAAGACGTTTCCAGGCGCGGTGGCCAGCTTCGTGTTGGACGTGACAACGGCAACCAGCACCGTCGTCAACCGGCTGGCGTTGTAGGGATCGGCCTGCACGACGATCACCGGGCGACGCTTGGCCGGCCGCGACCCTTCAGACTCGCCGAGATCCGCCCAGTGGATGCTGCCGCGTTTGATCACCACTCGTCGTCCGTCGACTCCAGCTTCCGCCGGCCCGCTACGACCGCGGCCGTCGCCGAGTCGTCATCGTCGCCGATGATGTCGAGCGCGGCGTTGATCTCATCGGTCAGCGACTCTTGTTCCAAATGCTCCAAGTAGAAACGCGCCGCACGAGCGTAAAACTCCGAACGCGTGACACCCAAACATTTCGCACTACGCTCTACCTGGGCAAACGTCTCGTCAGGCACAGATATAGCTGTCTTCACACCACGAGTATAACCCGGTATTACCCGGGACTCCAGTCTGTCAGCCCTCAGCGGCGAGCTGGCCGCAGGCCGCGGCGATCTCCCGACCACGGGTGTCACGCACCGTGCACGCCACCCCAGCCGCGTTCACCCGACGCACGAACTCATCCTCAACCGGCTTCGGCGACGCGTCCCACTCCGACCCCGGCGTCGGATTCAACGGAATCACGTTGACGTGCGCGAACTGCCCCAAATGCCGACGCAACAACTTGCCCAGCAGATCCGCCCGCCACGGCTGGTCATTCACATCCCGGATCAACGCGTACTCGATCGACACCCGCCGACCCGTCCTGTTGGCGTACCCCCGCGCCGCCTCCAACACCTCGACGACCTTCCACCGGGTGTTCACCGGCACCAACGTGTCCCGCAACTCATCATCCGGCGTGTGCAACGACACCGCCAATCGCACCTGCAAACCCTCCTCGGTCAACTTGCGGATCGCCGGCACCAGACCCACCGTCGACACCGTGACCGAACGCTGCGAAATACCCAAACCATCCGGCGCGGGATCACAGATCCGATGAACCGCCGCCAACACCCGGTTGTAGTTCGCGAGCGGTTCACCCCCGGCAACAGACTTACAACACGTCGCTTACCAACGTTCCCGCAGGTCAGAGGTCATCGGTGCTATCCCTCCGCCGCGAGTTGCCCACACGCCGCCGCGATCTCCTGTCCACGGGTGTCCCGGACCGTGCACGCCACCCCAGCGGCGTTCACCCGACGCACGAACTCGTCCTCGACTGGCTTCGGCGACGCGTCCCACTTTGACCCCGGAGTCGGGTTCAGCGGGATCACGTTCACGTGCGCCAGCGGTCCCAGGTGGCGGCGCAGCAGTCTCCCGAGCAGGTCCGCGCGCCACGGCTGGTCGTTGATATCGCGGATCAGCGCGTACTCGATCGACACCCGCCGACCCGTCTTGTCCGCGTAACCACGCGCCGCATCCAGTACCTCGGCGACCTTCCACCGGGTGTTCACCGGCACCAACGTGTCCCGCAACTCGTCATCCGGGGTGTGCAACGACACCGCCAACCGAACCTGCAAACCCTCCTCAGTCAACTTGCGGATAGCCGGCACCAGCCCCACTGTCGACACCGTTATCGACCGCTGGGAGATCCCCAAACCATCCGGCGCCGGGTCGCAAATGCGGTGAATTGCTTTCACCACTCTGACGTAGTTGGCAAGTGGTTCCCCCATGCCCATCAGGACGATGTTTGATAGTCGGCTAGGTCCGCCCGCCAGCTCGCCATCTCTAACGGCAACTGCTCCCAGTCGAACCTGCTCAACGATCTCTGCGGTCGACAGGTTCCTGGTAAGGCCACCTTGGCCGGTCGCGCAAAATGGGCAGGCCATGCCGCAACCAGCTTGGCTTGAGATACACAGCGTCGACCGGTCTGGGTAGCGCATCAACACACTTTCGATCAACGTGTGATCGTGTGCGCGCAGCAGCGTCTTCTGTGTCGCGCCGTTGTCACAACTAACCTTGCGCACCACCGTAAACAATGGGGGCATGAGGTCCGCAACGAGACGATCACGTTGCACTGCGGGAATATCGGTCATCGCGGCGGGGTCCGCGGTGAGCCTGGTGAAGTAGTGGTTGGACAGCTGGTTGGCGCGGAACGGCTTCTCACCGAGTTCCGCGACAGCCGCCCGGCGCTCGGCGACGGACAGGTCAGCGAGGTGGCGCGGCGGCAGGCCGCGCTTGGGTGCGTCGAACACGAGCGGAAGCGAAGTCATAACCCGCCTAGTGTCCCACGTCCGGAGTGCCACGGCGGGGTCCCACCTGTTCCCGCTCGTATGCTGGAGCCGTGCTGGCTCCTTGCAGGCTCAGGCTGAGCCTCCTCAGGTCTCACGTTCCGCTGAGACGGCACGTTCCAGGTGGGTTTATGCGAGAGCGTGACTAGCGCTGTCACTGGCCGTGTCGTCTGTGGTACGACAGGTCATATGAGAGCCCGCAAGGTTTCAGGTTGCGACAAGGACAACTGCCCGGCGGTGTACATCACCGATCAGGGCACAGTGCTTGCCCAGGGCATGCCGGTGACTCAGGTCGAAGGCGTGGCGACAGGTCCAGGCGAACTCGTCGTCGAGCTGCCGATAGACGTGCTCCGTGATGCAGTTCGGCGGCTTGATGCCGAAGGAGCCTCGGCGTGACCGTGATCAGCGGGGCAGAAATGGCGGCTCTGTTCGACGGATACCAGCGCACAGCTTGGCGGTTCGAGGCTCAACCGGTGTACACAATGCCCGATGAGCGGGCAAGCTTTACGCGGTTTCTGGCCGGCGAGCCGAAGCCAAGCGGTCACAACGAGGACTGGCACCTGACCGTGCGGTCCTACGTGACTTTAGGAAAGAAGATCGGTCGTGTACGGATCGTTCGCCAGCCGCTGACCGACTATCAGCGTTACCAGCTCGCTTGGGGAATTCCAGGCAATATCGACGCCGGGGAGGACATCCGGATCCTCGATGTTACGGGCGGCGATCTAGGCTTGCCTACGCAAGACTTCTGGATGTTCGATGAGTCGATAGTGGTTCACCTGAACTTTAATACTGACGGCACGTTTCGCGAGCGAGATCGAGTAGACAGCTCAAACTTGAGCACATATCTCGCTTGGCGGGACGTGGCAATGAAAAACTCAGTGTCATTCGCCGAATATGCTCGACCCTGACCGGCAGGACCAAGAGCGCAAAGACCTCGGTCTGGCTCTTCGAAAGCTTCGCAAGGCGGCCGGCCTCGGGGGCGAGAGGCTGGCCGCTCGCTGTGGCCTGTCGCAGTCGAAGATTAGTCGCATTGAACGAGGGAGAACACTGCCATCAGTCCTCGATGTTCAGCGCATATTGAATGCTCTCGACGTACCGGAGGACGTTGCCAAGTCGCTGCTGGATCTGACGCGAGTCGCGAACGTGCACTACAAGTCATACCGCGCCTACGCTCAGGTCGGACTCTGGCAGACGCAGCGGCAGATCAAGGCGCTTACCGAGTCATCCACTGTAGTGCGTCAGTTTCTTCCTGCCATCCCATGCGGTCTCATTCAAACTGAGGACTATGCGCGACAGGTCCTCACGCCAGCAATCCCGGGCGACATCAGTTGGGACGTTGAGCTAGCTGTCAGGGCGCGCATGGAAAGCCAGTCCACTTTGCTGGAAAAGTCGCGAAGGTTTACGTTTCTGCTGACCGAGCAGGCCGTCCGATGGCCGCGAGCGGATAGGGACGTAATGGCCCGTCAGTGCACACACATGGCCGAAATATCCGGTCGCCCCAACACTGATGTGGCGGTCATTCCCAACCGAGGTAGAATTTCAGCCTCGCCTCTTCATTTCTTCGTGATCTACGACGAGCGACTAGTAACTGTGGAGCTATTCTCCGGCAGCATTGTCCTTCGAGATCCCAAGGACATTTCTTACCATCTGAGCCTGTTTGACTATTTTCTCGATCACTCTCTGACCGGTGACGACGCTACCAGGTTTCTAGAGTCGATGGCGGATGAATTTATGCACGGGCAAGACTAGAACGGGTTTATGCGAAAGCGTGACTAAAGCTCGCGCTTATCCTCCCTCGTTCCCTACGTTGGATGTACGGCCGCACTGGGCGACATTCCCCCCGGCCTGTCCGGTGCGGCTATCCAATGCTGATGGGGAAGAGGGTTTTCGATGCGGAGATCGCTCGCTTTGCTGTTTGTCGCTGCCCTGACTTTGCTGTCGGGATGCGGCCTACTCGGCGGAGCGTCGCCTGACGCGGCCCCGAACGACAAGGTGGAGAGGTCCATCATCCGGGTTGGGCAGTTGAAACTCACCGATGCCTTGCCGCTCAACATCGCGATCGACAAGGGCTACTTCAAGGCCGAGGGCTTGGATGTGGTTCTGTCGGTGGTGGGCAGGGGCTCGGAGAGCTTCGACAAGCTCCAGGCGGGTGATCTGGACTTCGGCCTGATGTCGTACCCGAACGCCCTGATCCCGCAGGCCAAGCACGTCGCAGAGTTGACGGTCGTCGCGGACGCGGCCGAGACCACCGAGGGATACGTCCTGTGTGTGGTGAGGAAAGACAGCCCGATCAGGGACCCTCGCCAGTTGGTGGGCAAGAAGATCGCTATCTCGTCGCCGAAGGGGATCAGCGAGTTGGCGATGACCGATCAGCTGGCCGGCCTGGGCATCACCGCGGACCAGGTGAAGTTCCCAAGCATCCCGATCACCGACATGCCCGGCGTGCTCGCCAGTGGGGCCGTCGACGCGGCGGTCATCAGCGAGCCCGTGCTGACCCAGGCCGTGAAGCGGGACGGCTTGAGCACCGTGCTCGCGCCGTTCTCCGGACCAACAGCCAACTTCCCATGGTCGGGATGGGTGGCGATGAAGAAGTTCACCGACGCCAACCCGAAGACGACCGACGCCTTCCGACGCGCGTTACTGCGTGGGGTCGCGGATGCCAACTCCGACCGGGGCCTGGTAGAGAAGGCCGCGGTGAAGAACCTCGGCGTCGATGATCAGACCGCCGCGCTGATGATCCTGCCGGTCTATCCCCGCAACACCGCCCCGGACCCGTTGCAACGGGTGGCTGACCTGTTGGCCAAGTACGGGCAGATCCCGAGGCGCGCGAACAGCACCTCGTTGGCGGCCGAGCTGGACATGCACGCGATGCTCCCGCCACCGCTTACCCCGACCTCCTGGGCAACGACCAACAGCAGGTAGACGGCTCATCGTCCGCATCGCCCATCCCCTGCCAGGAAACGCGAATGAACACTCATGAAGACCGCGTCATGTCGGCACGGCTGGGCGGGCTGCACTCCGACGTTCATCGGTTCGTGCTGAGCACCGTTGAGGCAGATCACCACGGCATGCGGTGGCCTCATGGCCGCAACGAACAGCAACTCCTCGCCACGCGCCTGATCGAAGTCGGACTGATGCTCCTGGGCCACGCGACGAGGCTGCCTGACGTCGAACGCGCGTCAGTCTGTCTGCCGGACGTCATTCCAGGGCCAGTCCACGAAGCCCCTAAGACCACGGCGCTCCCATGATCTTCCAGTGGCTGCCGATCGTCGGCCTCGGTGGGTTGGTGTTGTTCGTGGCTGTCCAGTGCGTCGTGGCCTGGCGTCAGGCCGTTCACACGGCACGTAGGGCCGCGAGCGTTGCGGCGCTGCACATTGCGGCCCGCCAGTACGTAGCTAGTGCTCACGAGGGAGGTGATCGAAATGGCTGATACGCCTGTGGTGGTTGAACGAGTCCCCGCTGTGCAGAACCGGACGGAGTTCAACTTGTCCGACGGAGCAGATGGTGACTCCGGCGAGACGAACGATGGCGGCCGGGGATACGACGACTGATCGCTACGGTGCCCCGGGGTACTGCTCTCGGGGCACCTTCCCGTTTTCAGGAAGGGTCTGATGGATCACAGGCTTATCCACCAACTGTGTCGAGCGTTCGACTGGAGCGGGTCGGACGAGGTGGGCAAGGAATTCGTTCGTGGCGAGTTGGACGACCCCAGTCTGCCTGCCCGGATTCTCACGCCGCAGCGCATGCTGGATCTGATCATGAGGCGCAGCCTCGCGCCGCATCGGTTCCGGTGCGTGATCGACGGCGAGGACATCCACCCGCAACGCTACATCCGGATGAACAGCACTCGGCGCGGCCACAGTGTTCCGGTCGCCGACATGGACCGCATCGGGCGTCTGGTGGAGTCCGGATGCACGCTCATCCTTGATCAGGCCAACTTCTATGACCCCACGCTGGAGGTTGTCTGTCGCGCCCTTCAGTGGTGGTCAGGCCAATCGCTCCAGGTCAATCTCTATCTCACGACCGGGACGGCCGAGGGATTCGAGTTGCATTGGGACGATCACGACGTGATCGTGGTGCAGTTGGCCGGCGAGAAGACGTGGGAAGTCCGCGGCCAGTCGCGGCAGGCACCACTGTTTCGGGACGCGGAGCCGAACTTCGAGCCGAGCGACGAGATCGTCTGGACCGGTGTGCTGCGCGAAGGCGAAGCGATGTGTATCCCCCGCGGCTACTGGCACCGGGCAACACGCAACGACCTCGGCCAAGGATTCAGCCTGCACGCCAGCTTCGGCCTGCACAAGCGATCCGGAGCGGACTGGCTGGCCTGGATCGCTGACGAATCCCGGAGCGACGAGCTGTTCCGCATCGATCTCACACGGTCGCTTCACCCGCTCGTCCGCGAGAGGCAAGAAGACCGCCTCAACGCCGCGGCATGCCAGCTCATCGGTAACAGGCCGGTCACCGACTTTCTGTCGTCCCGGGCGCGATTGTGTGCACCCAGCCGGCACGTCAACACACTCGGCACTTTCGGGCGACCTACGGCGGTGGTGTGCATCACCGAGTATCCGCCCGAAATGGACAGTGACGAGAAAACTATCACCGTGGCGGCTGCCGCTCGACGCGTCACGATCGACAAGAACCTGTTGCCCGCGGTGGAGATGCTGCTGTCCGGCCACCCGGTGCGGCTGGAGGATATCGAGCTGAAGACCGGGATCGATCCTCGGTCACTCGCGTCCACGTTCCTGGATGAGGACATCTGCGCCGAGGCCACCCCGGAGCTGTTGGCCGGCTATGAGGGGCTAGTGAGCTGATCGATGATGCGCTGTGCGTGGATCTTCGACGGTTCCACAAAGTCGTCGGCATAGCCGGCCGGGGCCGTCAAGATCTCCGCACAGCGCATCAGTTGGCACAGCAGACCAGAGCGAGAGTCCAGGTCGGCACCGCGCTCGCGGTAGATGCGATCCGCCAGCGCGGGCACGAGCAGCGAGTTGTGCCACAACGAGGCCGCGTCCCAACCGCGCGGCGCAACACCCCAGTCCTCCCAGTCGAGGATGCAGAATTCCGGAGCGGTGAGGTTTTGCCAATAAAAGTCGCCGTGCGCCGTGGCCCACTCATCGACCGTCGTATCCAGCCCGCGGAACATTGCCGTGATGCCGTCATCGATACGTTGCTGCCGAACCGCCACACGCGTCGTTTCCTGCGTACTCAACGCGTCGAGCGACTCGTCAAGTCGCTGCCACCATACTGCCGACAGGTCCGGCGCCTCGCGCAGGACGCCCCACGGGATCACACTCTTGGCGGGGATGAACTCGGTCTCGTCGGCACGCCACACTCGGTCGTTGGCGCGATCAACCCACGACACAGCCTGATGCCACTCCGGTCTGGCAACACCGCGAAGGATCACGGACCTTTCCACACCATCGTTGCCGCGTCGCACGAATCGCGACATGGGTTGCTGTTCGACGCGAACCCACGTGTCCCGATGTGTACGGAATCCAACCGACCGGCGCTTACGGACTTCCGTCTGCCGATCGAAACGCACCTCAAGAGCGCGGCCGACTCGTTCGATCTCCGAGGACGCGTCGTACTTCCTCAAGTCCAAGGACATACGAAAAGGCTACATGCTGAGGGCCACAACAAAAAGGCCCCCGCAGCTCACTGAGCTGCGAGGGCCTTGTTACTCTGGATTCTGTCAGGCTGGCTAACGATCAGTCTTTGAATGAGCCATCAGTGCGGTATCGGTGCTTGCCGAGCACATGCTTGCACTGTGGGCAGGTACGCCTGACGAACTTGAACATCCATAGCCACCAGGTGACCAATAACCCTCGGCCGAGCCTGACCATCAGTGATCTGGTGCAGGCCACGCAATCGCGGCACCCCGCCACACCTACCCCCTCCAGACATGAGCAATGTTCACAATGTGGATCTTTGTCACCGTACCGGACGTTCGTTGACGTGCCTGTCCCACTTCATTGCCTAGAACTCCGCACCATAGAGCGATCCCCAACTACGAAGGCCGACCTCGTGGTCGGTGTCGATGTGCACGGGTCCTATGTGTTCGGCCATGAGCCGGGCGATCTCGCCAGCTCCCCACTCCGCCCGCGCCGCCGGGAGCGACGCGATCACTTCGTCGTGGATGGGCAGCCGGAGGTAGGGCGTGTAGCCGGCCTTGTGCAGCCGGAGCAGTCCACGGCAGGTGACGTCCCGGCTGGTGGACTGGATCTCGTAGTTAAGCGCGGAGTACGCGCGGGCCGGGTCGACTGGCAGCCGCCTGCCGGCCGGCGTGGTGATGTACCCCCGCCTGGCGGCAGAGTGCTGAAGCTTGCGCGACCGGGCCGCCACGCCCGGGTAGCGCTTGTCGAACGCCTCCACCACTGCCTTGGCGATAGCTAAGGGAATCCCGGCTTGTTCGCTGACCGTCTTCGCGCCGCCGCCGAACACGCGGGCGAAGTTGGTCATCTTGCCCGCCTTGTACTCCTTGGTGTCCTTAAGCACCTCGGGGCCGAACGCGGCCCTGGCGGTCATCAGGTGCAGGTTGGCGTCTTCGGCGAACGCCTTGATCATCGTCCGGTCCCCGGACAACGCCGCTAAGACCCTGAGCTCCTGGCCTTTGTAGTCCACCGAGGCGACGCGGTGGCCGTGCTCGGCCAGGAAGCACCTGCGGATCAGGTAGTCCCCGGCGGGCAGGGTCTGTGCGGGGATGCCGGTGATGCTCATCCGCGCGGTGCGGGCACGCAACGAGTTGATGGAGGCGTGGCACCGCCCAGCCGGGTCCATGCCGGCGAGGAACCCGTCCACCCATGTGGTGCGCCATTTGCGGGCCTTCTTGGCGTCCTGGACCGCGAGGGCGAACTCGTCGCCCTGAGCGGCCAGGGTGGCGAGCAACCTCTTGTCCACCTGCCGCCGCCCGGTCGGGGTCCGGCCGGTGATCTCGACTCCCCGGTGCTCCAGGACATCAGCGACCTGTTCGGTGGAGTTGACGTTGTCGCACCCCAGCCGTTTCGCGATCTCGACCGCGGCCATCTCCTCGCCGGCCAGCCGGGCGGACAGATCGAGGGTGTAGTCGACGTCCAGGAGGAACCCGGTGCGTTCCATGTAGGAGCAGACTTCGGCGATCTGGTGCTCGAAGGCGATGAGCGGCCGGGCCGAGTGCGGCACGAGCGAGGTAAGGATCTGAGTTAGGCGGGCGGTGAGGATGGTGTCCATCCCCGCGTACAGGGTGTACTCGGGATCGGCGATGTCCACCGCGGACCAGATCTTCGCCTTGGTGGTCTTGTACTTCTTGGCCAGCCGGCTCATCAGGCCCTTGACCTCGTCGGCCACCACAGGGTCGACGTGGTGGCGGGTCAGGGCCTCCAGACCGTGGCCGATGCCCCCTTCGTCTTGGCCCCTCGGGTCGACCAGGTGGGCCAGGATCTTCGTGTCCCGGACCTTGGGCCACAGCTCTTCCATGCGGATGCCAAGGTGCCGTTGGGCGACTTGTAGGTCGTACGGGGCGTTGTGGATGACGAGCTGCCCGAGGCCGCGCAGGGCGCGGCGCGTGTCTTCCTGGATCTGCCCGCCGTGTTCGACGGGCAGCACCCACGCTTCGCGGGTCGTGCCGAACTGGATGAGCCTGAGCTTGTGAGTGGCGCTGTAGATGTCTAAGCCGGTGGTTTCGGTGTCGACCGCGAGTGCCCTGAGGTGCTGGCGGACGAAGTCCCGGAACCCGGTGAGGTCTGCGTCACTCTGGACGACGTTGATCGTGACCTGGTTTCCGGCCACGGTGTGGTGGTGTTGCTGCATCCACCTCTCTCCCTGCCTTGTCGGCAGCGGCCGGCGAGTCGGTTAGGGGTGGTAGATGTGCCGGACGATCCGGGATACCGTCGCGGCGTTGATGCCGAACTCGGCGCCGATGTCGGCCTGGGTCTCGCCGCGCTCGGCCAGGTCCCGGATCTCGGCCACCTGCTCTGGGGTGAGTTTCCGGCCGTTGCTCCCAGCCTGGGTCGACTGGTGAGCCCGTACGGCCGCGTACTTGGCGCGTAGGTCTTCGAGTTGGCGGCGCAGGTCGGCGATGATCTCGCTGGGGTGGGATTCCGCGACCAGGGCCATGGTTACTGAACCTCCGTGGTCACGTAGTAGGAAATCGAGGTCAGCGGGATCACGACCCGGGTAGCCGTGTCGGGCCGGATGACGACAACATCCGCGAACTCGTCGACCTGAGCGTTGATGTGGTGCATCTTCTCGCCACGGTGAAAGATGACTTCGACTTCGTACATAGGTCTGTTGGTCCCCCTTGGTGGGGCGGGGGCTACCCGCCCCGAAGCGTCTGATCTGGACATTCGTGTCTACTTCCGGTTGTTGGCCCACTCGCGGTCGCAGACCTTCTCGGGGCAGTCGAACGCGCCCCAGTTCTTGCCGGTCTTCTCGGAGAATCCGGACTTGTAGAGCCGTTGGCCGTGTTCGCAGTACCGCTTTTCCCCGTTCGGGGCCTCGTTAGCCCCGGCAGGCTTACCGGCCTGTCGCTGGCCGGAACCGGAGCTGGAACCGGCCGAGCTGCGCTGTTGGGCCGGGCCGTAGCTGCGGTGTAAGAACTTCGCGGCGCTGACGGTCAGCTCGACGAGCTGCTTCACGCCGTCGGTATCGCCGAGCTGGTCGGCGGCGTCGTGTACGTCGGTGCCGTCGATGGTGATCCACGGTGCGTCGTAGCCGGCCCCGGCCTTGAGCGTGACCCGGACCTTGTGCTCGCCGGCCGCCGTGACCGCCGTCGTGGTGACCGTGGTGGTGTCGTCCTGTGGGCGGTCGTGGGGTTGGTCGGGTGCGTCGTGTTCGGCGAATGGATCAAAGGTCATTCAGGGATCTCCTTCACAGGACGTCGATGGACGGAAGGGCGCGCGGACGGTGGTGTGCGCCACGGTGGGTGACCCGTGCGGCACGGCTGTTGGACATCGCCTGCCGGGCGCCAGGCCCGTCATGGCCGCGTGCGGCGTGGGAACGCACGTTGCGGTTCATCAACTCGGTGAGGGTGTCGATGGCGCGGGTGATTCGCATCCGTTCGGCGCTGTCGCCGGGGTCCTGGCCGTTGAGGAACCGGGCGGTGAGCGCGGCCTGGTAGCGGTTGTTGAGTGCGGGCCACGCGGAGCGGAGGTCGGCCGTGCCCGCGTCGAAGCTGTCCTGGTCGTCGTGTAGCGCCCCGTGATGCAGCAGGCCGCGGACCTCACCGGGGCCGTAGCGGTAGTTGCCGCTGTGAACCTCATACTCGGTGCGGTAGCGGGTGGCGATGTGCTGGCCGATCTTGCGGAGCACCGTGTGCCGGGCGGCCGGGTCCATCGCGATGACGTTCTCGACGTAGTTGTCAGCCAGCAGAGCCAGGCTGATTTCCTGGATGGCGTCGTCGATGTCGATGGTTCCTTGCCAGCCGGACGCGGTGATGCGTGCGGCTTTCTCGATGTCTGGATAGATGGTGGTCAGGTCAGGCTGCGTCACGTCTGTGTGTTCCCCCTGGTTTGGTCCGAAGTGGATAGATCTGACCGTCCACGGCAAACCGGTTGCTGATCGCGATGGCGTCGACTTGGACGTGGTTGCTGGTGGCGTGCACGATGCCGAAACCCATCTGCCAGTTGGCGGTGGCGCCGTTGAGGTATCCGGCTTTCCGGGTGTCCATCAGGTGCCCGACCTCGAACCCGGTCAGGGTCCGGCTGACCTTGCCGTCGTAGCCGGTGGTGTGGTGCCCGATTCCTAGCCGGTGGGTGTGGCCCATGATCACGCTGCGCCCGAACTTCTTCGCCGCCCCCAGGGCGGTGTTGCCGGCGACTTGGCTTAACGCGATCTTGCCGAGGTGGCCGTGGGTCATCACCCATCCCGAGGCCACGTCGTAGAAGTCCGGCAACAGCCGGATGCCGAACCCGTCGAAGTCCAACAGCGACGGCAGGGTGAACGCCCCAGACTCGGCTAAGGCGGGCGCGTATTTGGCCAGGTAGGTCCTCGGCCTGAGGTCGTGGTTGCCCTCGATCACCCCGACCGAGCCGCTGTAGGCGTCCCTCAGCGGTTGTAAGAAGTTCTTCTTGGCGTAGTCAGAGTCCGCGAAGACCGAGCCTTCGTATTCGGCCGCGGAGCCTTTGGACCAGCGTGAGGGTTGTGGGTAGTCCATGAGATCGCCGATGTGCACGACCTCGTCAGGTTGGTAGTCCCCAATAAACCGGATCAATGCGGTAACCGCTGGCCGGTGTTCGTAGGGGATCTGGGTATCGGAGATGACCACGATGCGCCTGGTCTGGGCGGGTAAGTCCCCCGGTGTCACGTCATCCTTTCTCGTAAAGCTGCCCGCCCGTGGCTGACCACGAGCGAGTTCACGTCCTGTCCATCGGGCATGCCGACGCCTACGGCGTTGGGCAGCTCGGCCAGGAGCTTGTGGGCGAACATCCGCCCGGCCTTGTCCCCGTCGTGCATGACCCACACTCGGGCGTAGCCCAACAGCGGTTCCCGGAAATGCCTGCGCCAGGCGTCCGCTCCGGGGACCCCGACGGTGGGGATGCCGCATAGGGTGGCGGTGATGGCGTCGATCTCGCCTTCGGCGATGCCGATCTCGTCGTCGTTTCCGACGAGGGCGAGCGTGTTGAACAGCCTTGGTGGGTCGCCGGGCAAGCTCATGTACTTGCCGTGATCGGTGTGCTCGCATCCCTCGCGCAGGCACCGGAACCGCATGGTGGCTACCGACCACTGTCCATCTAGTGTGGACCTGAGGTACGGGATGGCGAGCATCCCTCGGTAGGGCTCATGCCCGGGTAGTGGGTCAGCGACGTAGCCAAGGCGGAACTTCGCGGTCTCGTCCTTGACGCTCGGCCCGAGGAGTCCTCGGTTCGCCAAATGCTCGTCTGCCGGGCTTCCGGCTAGTGCCGCGTGGTACCGGCTGGTAGCTTCGGCCAAGGATTTCCTTCGCGCGGGCGACAGCCGCGCCATAAGCTAACCTCTCCTCTGTCCTGATAAGACTGATCACGTCCCCTTTCCGTCCGCAGCCGTGACAGGCGATGGCGCCCTTGGTGTAGCTGACCGACGCCGACGGCCTGCTCTCCGCGTGGAACGGGCACAGGCACTTGATCCACGCCTGCCCTCGGTCTTCAGGCGGTTCCCAGTCGGGGTAGTAGTGCCGCACCACGCGCACGATCGGCGCGGCCAAGGACGATGGTTCAGTCATGACCATCGCTTCCGTTCAGCATCCGCAGGGCTGGCGGATCGGTCAGATACGCGATGGCCCGCTCGAACGCGCTGACGTCGTCGCGCAAGTGCCCGAGGACGTCACGGTTACACGGCTTGCACAGCAGGCCACGGACTTCCCCGGTAGCATGGTTGTGGTCCACGGCCAGGCGTTTGCCTCGGCCGGTCGCTCGCCGGCAGATGGCACACCTACCGCCTTGCAGGGTGTACAGGGCCGCGTACTGCTCGGCGGTGATGCCATAGGTGGCCTGGATGTGCCGTCCGTGCGCGGCCTGTCGGCGGGCCGCCAGGATCTGGCGGTGGTGTGTGGCGCACCGCGGCCCCGGGTGCGGTGCCGGACGGCGAGAACCCCCAGGGCAGTCCTTACATCGTCGTCTTATCCCTTCCCTCCCTTCATCAGGCGGCTCGGTCGCGGATCAGCATCCGATCGGTGTCGAAGTCAAGTTCCACAAAGGACATGCCGGACGCGTCCATCCGGCCGCCCCGGTTCTTGACGGTGCTCACCGCGAGGGTGTCCGGGCCGTAGTCGTCCGCCCGGCGATGCATGGTCAACACCAGCTCAGGGACACGTGCGATCTGGCCTTTCACCCCCGACAGCGGGATGGGCTTGTCCGAGTCGTTGTACGGGCCGGTGACGTGGTGCAGGCCGATCACACAGGCTTCGGTGTTGCGGGCCATGGTGTGCAGGTAGTCCATCAGGCCCTCCAGGCCGGCGAACGGGTCGCCGTCGTCCTCGCTCATCCCGGATCGCACGTTGGTGACGTTGTCCACGATGATCAGATCCGGGTAGTCGCCGTAGACCTCTTCATAGGCTTCGATCGAGGTCTCGATCCGATCTAGCGTCGGGCTGGCTTCGTAGTTCAGCCGGATCGGCAGGCCGGTCAACGCTGTCGTGACCTCGCTCAACCGGTCGCTCAGCACCAGCTCGGCCGCGCTCGCCAGCGGCATGCCCGTGAGGATCGACACTGACCGGGTGAGTTGGACGAACGCGTCACTGTCGGCCGAGAAGTACAGGCAGGTCGCCCGCGACCTGAGCGCCAAGGTCAGCGTGAACGCCGACTTGCCGGTCCCCGGCCCGGCCGCCACAAGCACGAGCTGACCCCGCAGGAACCGGGTCCCCGCGTCGTTCAGAGTCTGGAACACCACCGGGAGCGGCTCACCGGCCGCGCCCCGCATCCGCCGCGACTGCAACAAACTATGCACCTAAGCGCCCTTAGCTGGCCACGGCGGCCAAGTGGTGGATGATCCGCTCACGCAGCCACGGCAGGCTGGCCACCCGCACCCGAGTGCGATAGTCCACATGCTTGCGGCCCCGGCCATCGACGAACGCCGTGTTGGGCGGCACCTCGAAATGTTTCGCACACCACTGGTAGGGCCGATACCCACTCTGGCCGTGCCGCTCATCGGTCTTCAGGTCGATCAACAGCGCCATGTCGACCAGCAGCTGGAGAAGGTGGTTGCGGCCCAGGCCGCCGGTCACCGGCCGCAGTACCTTCGCGGCCTCCTCCATGCTGTAGCTGTTGGCCGCCTCGCACACCTGCTGACCGAACGCCACCAGCGGCCGGTCTGCCTCCCGCGCCGCCTCCAACTCGGCGTTCGTCGCCGCGAGCGCGAGGCGCTGTTCCCGCTCGGCCTTCGCGATCTGCGCGACCTCGATCAACTTGTCCAAGACGGTGTCCGGGTCGCTCAGGTCCAGCTCGGCCGGCGAACCGGGGGCGATGTAGGCGCCGCCGGTCTTGCGGATCGTCGGCAACACCTCGTGCGTCACCCACCGCTTGAAGACCTTCGCCTCCGGGCGCTGGCTGTGCAGGACCAGTGAGTACAGCCCCGCCTCGCTGACCAGAGTGGCGGACTGGCGAAGGTTCCCCGCCCGGGGTGCGAAGATCACGCCCTCGGGCTGACCTGCGGAAACAGAGTCACTTGTGATGACGACTCGCTCGTCCTCGTCGAGGTACCTCGTCGTGTCTGCCGCCTTGCGGTAGCCGAGGACCGTGGACACGTCAGCCGCGACGAACCACGGTTCTCCCTCCCTCAGCACCACCCGGACGTCGTTGCCGTTGAAGTTGAAGATCTCAATCTTGCTCATGTTTCATCCTCCGTTGAATTTGCATCGGATCAGGACGCGGCCGGGCACAGCTCGGCTCGGCGCGTCACGATGGGATCTGCCCCGTGGGCAGAGGAAACCCCGCGACCAACGCTCTGCGGCGTCGGATCAGCGAGGAGGTGACGGGACGCGGCTCCACGAAGCCGCCATCCACCTGATGAACAAAGGGGGTCCGCGGACGTCCGCCGCGAACGGCTATACGGCGGCGAAGGTGCAGGCGAACGCGACCGGGCACATCTGACACGCCTGGCCAGGGTCTGGGTCAAACCGCTGCGCGCGGACTGCCTCGTCCATGACGCCGTAGGTGTCCACGAGCCGTTCCCGCGACCAGAACGTCAGCGGATAGGGGACGGTGGGTTTGCCTTGGCGGCCCATCCAGTAGTCCCCGGACTCCACCCGCACGCCGTAGGTCGCGCGCAGCGCCTCGGCGTAGGTCCCAAGCTGAAACCCGTCACCCGGCAGTCGACCGGACTTGATGTCCCGCACCACGACCCCGCGCGTGGGGTGCTCCAGCACCCCGTCGATGAAGCCCTTAACCCGGACCCCGTCCAGGTCTATCTCGAACGCCAACTCCACCGCCGGCCGACCCTCCGGCGTGGTCCAGATCCGCTCCTGCGCGTGCTCGCGGTAGTACTCGACATACCGCCGCACCTGCTCGGCCCCGAGCCCGAACCGACGTTCGATGTCCTCGCCCCCGGCATACCGGCCACTGGCGAACCAGTAGCGGTGATTCGGGGTGTCCTCCGACAGCCGGTTCACGTGCGTCTCGTAGCTCAGCCGGTACGTGGCCAGCACCTCATCCTCAGGTGTCTGCCGGTCGGACAGCTCCCAAAACTCCGCCGCTTCGTGCACAGCTAACCCTTGCGCCAACCACGCCGCCGGCCGCTGCCACACCCGCGCAACCCGATGCAGGTAGTACCGGTACGGACAGTCCGCATACTCCTTGACCTGGCTTACCGACCGGTGTTGGACAACCATGAGGTTCCCACCTCCTCCGGCAGTCGCTGCCGGGGAACGGGACTGTAGTGACAGACATGCGGAAACGACGGACAGTGCTCGTAGAGCCACACTACGGAACGCTCAACCGCTCCTCTGAACATCTTCAGGTCTTCTTGCTTGTACGAGGCGATCGACTGGTAGCACGTGGTCGACAAAATGTGTTGAACTGGCCGGTAAATCCCCCAATCCATTCTGACGTGGACGCTACGGCAGATCTCTAAAATACGAGGTCCGTTGTCATCTAAGCTTGTAATCGATGCACTCAAAAAGGGAATTCTGTCAACAACGGCAACGCAAGTTACGGACAAATCCAGTTCCTTTGCAAGTGCGCCCCCAGCACGCAGTTATGGTCTATCGTCTGGCATGCTCCAGATAACCTCTGCCTCATCTGGAATCGCCAGGTGCGTGTACTCGTTCAGCCTGATGAGAAGTTCGCCATCACTAGGCAGTCGCGGCACGGTCGCCCAGCCGCCGTACTTGTTGTGGGCGTCTGGCGGTATCTCCGGGTCGAACACGACAACCAGGTTCCGCTCGTGCAGCTTGTCCAGGAAGGACCTGAGGCGCTCACGCTGGTTTTCAGTCAGCCGATCAGATCCCAACTCAACCCATTTGAGATACTCGGCGATTCTTCGATAGATGGCGGCTTCCTTGAATTTCGAATCCATGTTAGGCCATGGAAAGTTGTCCTCGACGGCCTCCCTTGGTGTTCTGACTCGATGCGCGGCGGACCGTGCAAGGTTGCTGATGGTCCCCTTGGAAACTCCATATCTTTCGGCTATGGCGGTTTGAGTTTCACCTCCAGCAATCAGCTCGTTCACTATCTCGGGAGTGAGGTCCGTTTTTCGTGGCCGTCCACGGCCTCGTTTCGTTTCGGTCTGGATTCCCGAGTCAATGTTTTCGCTTGTCACGTGCATCACCTCACGGGTGAGGATATCACTGGGCACGTGTACAAAAGGATGGATTGACAGGGCCAAGCTCCGTGTGGTTATCAGGTCCGCAGGGCCGAATCCCGCACGATACGGGGGCCGTTCGCGGTCGGGGGGCTACTTCGCCTTGGCGGAGAAGGACGGCGCGGCCTTCTTGGCTGCCGTACGCCGAGCCGGGGCGGCTGGCGTCTTGCTGCTGGCCGGCTTCGCCGTGGCGGCCTTCTTGGCGGCCTGGGCGGTCGCCGGGCGGATCGAGGCGGCGGCGGTCTTCTTGGCCACGGTCGCCGTGACCGGCCTCGTAGCCGGTTTGGGGTAGCAGGGGCCTTCGCGGCGGGCGAGGTTGTCACGTTGCGCTGCTCCCACGCGGTGATCACCAGGCCGGAGAGGCGCCCCCGGGCGGAGACCGTCATGCCTTCGGTCTTCGCCCACTCGCGGATCTGCTGGAGCGTGTCCTTGTCGTACCCGCTGGCGGTGCTGCCCTGGCCCACCGGGCGCTTGGTGCCCACCTTGACAGCGCTGTTCGGGCCGACCCGGCGGCCGGCGTTCACGAAGTCGCCCAGGACGGTTCGCAGCCGGGCGGCGCTGCCAGTGGTGAGGTCGATCTCGAAGCTCTGCCCGTCCAGGGCGAAGTACAGGGTCTCAGCGGCCTCGCTGACCCCGTCCAGGTCATCAATCAGAACGATCCGTGTAGCCATTGTGGTCCATACCTTTCCGTGCATACCTATTTGGGCTCGTGAATGGACACGGCGAGCACACGCCTCCGGGCGTGCGCCACCGAAACAATTCACCGAGTCCCACCCGTGAAACGGCTGGCGTCGTGCCCCGACGCCTCCCCTGAAAAGAGCCGATCATCCCTCCCGGCCGTCCTGTCTACTCCCCGATAGCGGCCAGTGCCACCTTTTTCGATCACATCACTCCATACGGAGTAGTAAAATGTCCTTTACAGTTGGACAGGTCGACACTGAGTTCACTCAAGCCTCTCCACCGTTCGGACGAACATACTCCCGTCCACGTAGCGGAGTCGCCGGTAGTGGCACGCCTGAAGATCTAGCGTTGCACCTGCACAACCATCCTCTGTGCGAGCGCCTACCACACTCCGCCGCTGGTTCACCCGCCGAACACGATCTGACCATCTCGTACAGTTGAACGCCGCCGAAACCTGGCCGGCAATAGACGTTTCCTGTTTTCCTTTCACCGGCCGCGAAACAATGCCACCACCTACGACAGGTGGCCAGTCACCCGCGTTCCGTACACGATTGTGGATTTTCTGTGTGCAGCCCCGACCTCAAGCCTTTCGGTAGTCACGCAGACACCGAACGACACGAACCCTTTCGTGCCGACCGGGCACCGCTAGAACGCACTGTTCTCCGCGCCGGCCTGGCGCCCCGCCCACACCGACACCAGCGACGCGAACACCGCGATCGCTTCCTCCACAGTGGTGACACGTTCCTCGGCAAGAACGTCTACTATCTGCCGGTCTTCCCAACACTCGACCACCACGTCCCACCCACCGACGACGGTGTAGTGCTGCTTCGCGTGCGCCCTGACCGCGGTGACCAACAGCGTCAGGCTCGTGGTCATGCCTCCGGGGTCTTCGCGTCGTTCGCCGGCCTCGGCCAGCAGCCGGACGTGCACGCCGCGTTCCTCCTGCATCCTCACTCGGTAGTAGCCCGGTCCACGGTCCTCGACCATCCACTGGTCGTGCAGCAGGCCGGCTGCGTCCCGCCCCCAGGACGGCCCAAACCTTCCCATGTCCGCACTGGTGAGATCCCGCGTCCGGCGGACATCCCGTAGGCCGTCCTCCGACAGGTACTCGAAGATCACAACTGTGATCATGTCTTTCCTCTCTGTGGTTTGTTCCGGCGAGCGGACACCGAAGCGGCACGAAACCCTTTCGTGCCAAACGGAATCAGCTACGCCCCGCTGTGGCGAGTCGTTCGGCTAGGTCAGCGGGGTTTGCGCTGTGTGCTCACCGCGCTTGCCCATGCCTTTCATGGGCAAGACGGAGAACCCGCAGGGCGGTTAGAACGGAGGGGTGAAGGGGCTGAACAGTTCGGCTGGAAGCCAGATGGCACCGGCCAGGTTGCCCGGATCGGGGGTGATCTCCTCGACATCCCGACGGCCGGGCAGGGTCCTGCCGACGTACCGCAGGTACAGCAGGGAGCGACCGTGGTCGTTGGTTCTGTGTCCCTCGACCGCATAGACCGAGTAGGTGCCGTCGGACCCTCGAACCTGCGCGATGACGAGTCCGTACCGTGTCACCGGACCGACTCCGGTTCGGCGGTGTCGCTGGTGCCCGTGGTGGGTTCCCACGGGTCCAGCTCCAGCCAGCAGGCGGTCAGGTCTGCTGAGCAGTACCGTTCCCAATGTCCTCGTTGGACCGGTGTCCCGGCGGCGGGCACGCAAGCCGCCAGGGCAGTCGCCAGGGCCAGGGCGGATGTTCGCAGGACAGTGCTTCGTGTGCGCGCCTTCATCAGTCTTACCTTTCTGTTGTTGACGTGACACGGCGCGGCACAGCTGATGCTCACCGAATCAAGCCAACACGAAAGGATGTCTCTCACGCCCGCCGAACAGGTTCCGCCGGACGCAACACGCGGCTGCGTGCGACGGAAACCATTCAGGCCAACCTGTCAACGGCGATTGCGGAACGGCTTAGATCAGTCCGAGGTCCTTAAGATGCTTAACCACGAAGGCTTCCACGTTGGACACGCTGTGATCACCAGAACGCATCACTGTCGAGAGGATGATGCACCCTTCAGGGAACACGTCGTTCGCTAAGCTCTTCAGTGGGATGCCGTAGGCGCTGCCGACTTTCAGCGAATCCTGAATCCGGGCGGGGTGTTCATGCATTGCGGTCAAAAGCATTCCCCGGAGGAACGCCGGATGAGCGTAGGCGAACATGACCATGGCCGGATCAAGCGCGTCGGCAGCGTCCTTGATCTTAACCATTTCACGGGCCGTTTCACGTCCGCTTCCCATACTCTTGGCCTGAGCGTCCGTATACAACTCGGTCCTTAGCCCGATTCTTTCGAGCGCATACACTAGCGAGACAACAGACTTGCCACGCTTAATCATGTCTTCTGTGGAAACGTCGTACGTCGCTCCAATATTCATCGCGAGGGAAACAACCCGTCCTGTCCTCGGAGTCTCGACAAGATGGTACGAGATCATATTTTCGGGTTCCCCGGACAGGTACCGGGAGACATCAACATCAGCCCCGCCAATATCGTAGCGCGACTGCCACAGTGGGACGTCATACGATCGCTCCACGGTCGCTACTGTCTCTTCTGCGACTCTCAGCGTGTCGTCTAACTGTACCTCCCAGCCGATACAAGCAAGCTCAAACAGGTGATCAACAGATCTGATATCTCCGAAGTATTCCGGTCGGCTATCGATCTCACGATCGTAAAGCACTTCTCGGTGACGTCGGACTACGGCAAGTAGGTCCGCGATCGAATCGAATTCAAGCCGGGAGTGATTACCATTAACGATGTGGCGCATGTCCAGTCTTTCTTTCGAGTGGCGTCGTCAAAGCCGAGCAAGGGCTTAGGGTTAAGGGTCATGTCCTTGCCTGACTTTGACGACGTCATCCGTTGATCTTGTTCCATTCGGTATCGCCCATGCCGCGCCGGACGCGCGCTTGCACGGCCGACTCCCAAGACCGGCCAGCGGCCAACAACCGGCACATACCGACCGACGCGCGGGGGGAAATCACCACGGGCATGCTGTGCGCCTCAGCGTTCGCGCGAAGCCCCCGAACGAACGTCAGCACCTGCTCAACCTGGTCGATCTCCAGCCCGGTCGAGTGGCACAGCTCGTTCTCCAGCGTCTCGTCGACCTCGATCGTTTCGACCGAGAACCGATCCAACGTCGCCGCGTCGATAGCCTGCCGACCCACGTAGGACCGCGTGGCGCCACGCCCGTAGGTGTTGGCGCTGGCAACGGCCCGGAAGTCCGGGTGACGCTTGACCATCTGGTCCGGGAACGCCATGTGCCCGTTGGCCAAAGCGGCGTTCATGACTGCCAGCACGGACGGGTGTGCGTTGTCCATCTCATCGAAGTGGAACAGCCCGCCGTGCTCGTACGCCTCACGGAACAAGCTGGGCACGTAGTCACCCGTTGCCTGCATGTACCCGAGCAACTGAGATGCGGGGGTCTGGGGGCTCAGGCTGATCGAATAGGACTTCAGCCCTAAGCCTTCCGCCGCCTGCTCAGCAATGGTCGACTTACCCGTTCCGGCCGGGCCGACCATCAGCACGTGCTCACCCGCCATCAGCGAGATGATCACGTCGCCGAGCTTGTGATGCGTGGCACCCGTGAACTCTTTGCGTTCACCGTTGGCACGCTCTACCACGGTGCGGGTCGGGAAAACGACGTTGGCGACGGCTTCCTTCACCATCGCTTCGATCTCGGCCCGGTCGACCTGTGGGGTGAGTGCTCCCACGAGCATGCCCAATGCTGTCTGAACGTCCGGCGACACGGGAGCGGGCACGGAAGGGGCCTCTCTGTCTTCATCTTCGGTCGGGCCGTCAAGTTCCATGTCCGGTGCCGGGTCCCCGGTGCCGTCAGTGGTGTTGCGGCAATTGTGGCGGCTACCGTCGCGCTCGATGAGCACGAACGATCCGGTGACTTCGCACCGGGGACAAGCCTTGTGATAGATCCGGTCGGTGTCGTGTGCCCAATACAGGTCGGACCGGCCGCACGAACGGCAGGGCTTACGCACAGTCCGTTCCGAGTGCTTGACCAGAACCATTGTCTCTATTCTCCTAGCGCGGTGGTGGCAGGTGTGGTTTCTCAGAGCCGTACACAAGACGAGTTGTGTACGGGTACTCAAAAACCAAACTGATTAGTGGGTGTGGTCTGCCCAGTTGCGGCAATTCCTGCATGTCACCCGTTCATCTGAGTGCATGCCCATTTCCTCCGCTGCGTCATCGGCGGTCAGAGCGGTAAACAGGTATTCGCGGTTCGCGACATCCTGGTGTTGAATCTCCGCGCGTCGCACTGCCTCAAGAAACCAGTCCCGCTCACGACCCTCGCAGCCTGCCATCCACCTAAACGACGGCGCCTCACTCAGTAGTTGATTGAGTGCCACAAAGTGGCCCATCGTGTGATATATGATGATGTGCTGAACAAGCTCTAACAAGGTTCCTCTTTCGTTGTTTGGTCTCTCAGAACCGCACACAGGAATCCTGTGTGCGGGTACTCAAAGTCCAAACTCGCGTTACCGCTGTTAAGCAAGGTTTTCTTGCTGGTCTATCCGCGAATACCGTCCGCTCACCCCCTCGCGGGGGTCATCGCACCTCGTTCATGTCGCTCACCCGGAAACCCGGAATCCTCGCGTGACACGTATTCGCCATCTCGTTTTTGGCGTAGGCAAATCCACTATGGAATTCTCAAAGAACGAATGTGGGTGGCCGGGTCCGCGCGACTCACGTGCTGAGCACTGACTGCGCCTTCGGGTTGCCGCCTGTTCCCTGTCCGCCGGTTCGCGATGACCCGCTCGGCCTGACACGAGAAACTTAACATCCGTCGTCGACGGGTGTCTAGAAAAACATTCAGCCATGTGACGGGGGTCACGTGATGCAGCTGGACCTGCTGGTCACGGCGTTGCCGCACTCGCTAGGGCGGTTCGAGCTACGGCCGCAAATGTGACCGTGGTCACTCACGTGTGACGGGGTTGCTGGCGCAACTCCCCGTTCTTTAGGGGAGGGACTGAAAGTCCCTCCCTACTAAGGACGGCCGGTAGGCCGTCCCTCAAAGGGCCGTTCAACGGCCCCATGAACTAGGGCCGCTACGGCGGCCACAGAGCGAACCGTGAGGTTCGCCTGCCACTGGCGTGGCAGTCGACCCCCAAGGGGAGACGGACAAGCCGAGTGGCGGAGCGCGCTTAGGGCGCGCCTCGAACTACCTACCTAGCTAGACGGCCTACTGCCGTCCCTACTAGGGCAGTGCCTCAAGGGCACTGCCAATAAGGGGACCCAAGTTTTGAGCTGGACAAGCTCAAGCCGGAAAAGCCGTCTCCCTGCCGGGTGGACGGCCCTACGGCTAGCAGTCCTCAAGCGGGACAGGTTCACCTGTCAGATACAGGGACCCGACTGCACTACCCACGCCACCGAGGTAGACCACCTAGTGGCCGGTGAGGATCACCGGCTAGAGAACCTACGGGCAGTGTGCAGTGTGTGTCACGGCGAGAAGAGCGCACAGGAGGGTAACCGCGCTAAGGCGCGGCTTAGGGCATTACGGCGCAGACCGGCAGACAGACACCCGGGAATACGAGCACAGGGAAAAGACACTCCCCCGGGTAGGCAACACAGGGGGTAGGGGTGCAGGAGTAGGCGCGTGCTTAGGGCACGCGCTTCCGGCATTACACGCTTGCGCGCACAGCTAGGAATGCACTAGATTCACGGGTGTTGGTTGACAAACTAAATAGAATTTCTCGCCCCTAGGGGGATAACCCCCACCCGGGGTTTACAGATCGCGGCGTATAGCGGCCCTGCGGCTATGTACGGGTTTCCAAGCCGTTGGTCCTGTCATCGGCCGCTCTGGCGACGGCCTTCACGTCGTGTGATTTCCCGCATGACTTCGGGGACGCGTTGACGTACAACTTGTTCAAGCGCCGTTTGGTTCTCCAGATGTGTCAAGTACCCAAGCCAGCCGCAGACGATAAGAACCAGGACGCCAAGCACGAACACCGCCGGCCAGGGTGCTCCAGCGAGGGCGCCGATCGCCGGAGTTCCGGAAAAGATCACCCTTGTCGCTCGCATACGCCTAGTAAATCTGATCGACTCCGTGTCGGCCTCCGTGCCACTACGGATGCGCTACGTATGAACTACGTGTGCCGATAGCGTGATCTATCAGGTCAATTCATCGACGGCCGGCGAGTCCGTCGTGTGGCTGAATGAGGCTCTGACCTCGCGCGGAGCACCTTGGCCGCGTCGCCGTCCGTGATCGTTTCCAAGGCCCGCATGTGCTCCACGTGCCGGAGGTATTGCACCCAGCCGTAGACGAGTAGTCCCGTGAGCCCCAGGACCATCACCGCGGGCCATGGAGCGCCGAAGGGCGCCGCGACCGCTGCTGGTGCCCCGGTGGCACCGAGTTCAGGCCAACGCATGCGGCCAGTATGGCCGCCCAACCGAGTCCGGACGATCAATCGGGTAGGTACATATTTGGGTAACCATTTCGGGTAAGCCATTTGGACTACATCGCGTCTCAGGTCGGCTCGTCAGCGTATGTCTGCTGGCTCATGTCGTACATCTACTTGGTTCGCCTTCGTCAGTTCGCGTTCGGCCGGTGGCGTCGATCATGAACTACTTGTCGGTCACGACGAACCGCTTCACCCACCACTAGCCGTGGTGGGGTCGGCGGTCAGATGTGGACTGGACAGCGGTAGAAGCGGACGAGTCGTCGATGGATCTCGCGCGGAGCACCTCCGCGACCATGCTGTCCGCGGTCTTCTTCAGCGCCTCTAAGTGCTCCACGTGCCGGAGGTACTGCACCCAGCCGTAGACGATCAATCCCAAGATCCCAAGAACCACCACTGCGGGCCACGGAGCGCCGAACGGCGCTGCGATCGCCGCTGGTGCTCCTGTGGCACCGAGTTCAGGCCAACGCATGTGAGGGAGTAGAGCAGACCGGCTGCCTCTTACGCGGCTAGACATCGCCCCGCATAATCTGCGAATAGCCTATGCGGGCGTATGTGCAGGTAGGCGCAACGTATGCGCATAAATTCGCATAGATATGCGCATAGCGCAGTTCGTCACGATGCGTTTCGCAACATCAGAAGTCAGTCATAGGGGGCATAGATGGGCTCGCGCGGCCCCGTACCGAAGCGAAGTGATCAACGCGTCCGCCGTAACAAGGATGAGACCGGCACGGTGGAGAAGCTTCCGGTCGTGGGCCAGGTGGCGGTCCCGGCTCTGGACATCGAGGACCCGCACCCGCTGATTGTGGACTTCTACAGCTCGCTGAAGGACTCGGCGCAAGCCCAGTTCTACGAGCCCAGCGATTGGCAGTTCGCGCGGTTCACGCTGCACTTCGCGAACAAGCTGATCCAGTCGGCCCGGCCGTCGAGTCAGATGCTGGCCGCGGTGAACGCGGCACTGACCGAGCTGCTTGTCAGCGAGGGTGCTCGGCGGCGGGTGCGTCTGGAGATCGAGCGCGAGCAGACCACGGCCACCGTGATCGACGTGGCCGAGATGTTCCGCCAGCAGTTGGCTGAGTAACCACTAGGGCCACAGGTCTGGCCGGGTTCCGAGCCGCGCCGCATAGGCGTGTCGTCTCCCCGGCTGGGCCTGTTCTCACGTAGCTCCTGTCGCCCGAGGATCGTCCGGATCGATCATGTCAGACTCCACAACTGGACTGATCTCCGTGAGCGCCTCTTGCGCCTCCCGATGCAGGTCAGTATCCGCTCGTTGAGCAGGTGAATATGCTTGAAGAAGTCGGGCAGCATCTTCACCATCGATAGGACGTACGCCTTCGCGTCGCTCCTTCAGATCCTGGCGAAATGTTTGCCACTCCATAACCATTCGCATCAGTTTGTGCAGACCGATCAACGCGCCAAGGCCGACAGTTATTGGCTGGGAGTTCGCGGCGAGTTGAACCAGCACTGTTTCCCAGGGGCTAGCCATTGAAGTGCGGACAATTGCGATGCGCTCCTGAAGGGTTGGGCGGAGTAAGTAGTCCCATCGTTCGCGCCCTTCAAGGCCCCCTGTGTCTAGGAGTGCTTCCGGCGGCTTTATTGCGACGCAATATCGCTGCAACGCACCTAGAGCGTCAACCTGCCTCTGAAAGTATGCATATTCGGGCACCTGACCTAGGTCAATAGCTACATACAGGAGTTGTGCGGCTGTTTGAACCCCTGGCGCAGTCGTCATGGCGGTCAAGATAGCCGATTTCGTGCACGGGATGTGCGACGTTCGGGTGGTGGTAGTCCATTGCCACAATTGATCAAGGAGCAACATGCAGGACGATCTCCTGCTGCGCGCTCCCAGTCACGTCATCGGCCCGACCTGGCGTCGGCTGCGCGCGGGTGGCTGGCACCTGCCCGAGCGGTCTCTTGGGTGGGGTGTCATCAACTGGCTTGCCGCGAACGTGCTGCAACCGGGCGGCCCGCGGGCGGGTAAACCGTTTCTGCCGACGTTGGAGCAGGCCCGGTTTCTGGTCTGGTGGTACGCGGTCGACGAGCGCGGCCGGTTCGTCTACCGCTCGGGTTTGTTACGCCGGCTGAAGGGCTGGGGTAAGGACCCGCTCGCTGCGGCGATGAGCTTGGTCGAGTTATGCGGCCCGGTCGCGTTCTCCCACTGGGACAACGGCACGCCGGTCGGGAAGCTGCGTGATTCGGCGTGGATTCAGATTGCCGCGGTCTCCCAGGACCAGACCCGCAACACCTTCAGCCTGTTCCCCGCGATGGCGTCCAAGCGCCTGCGGGAAGCGTACGGGCTGGAGATCAACCGCACGATCATCTACTCGAAGTCCGGCGGGATGATCGAGGGTGTTACGTCCTCGCCGTTGGCGTTGGAGGGTAAGCGGCCGACGTTCGTGGTGAAGAACGAGACGCAGTGGTGGATCGAGGCTAACGCCGGGCACACGATGTCCGAGGTCATCGCGGGCAATGTGGACAAGGCCGCCTACGGCGGATGCCGATCCCTCTCCATCTGCAACGCGCACGTTCCCGGGCAGGACTCCGACGCCGAACGCGACTACGACGTCTACCAAGCGGTGCAGGCCGGGCAGGCGCTCGACACCGGGTTCTTGTACGACTCGATCGAGGCCCCGGCCGACACTCCCGTGTCGGAGATCCTCTCACCGGCCGAGGACCCGGAAGGCCACGAGGCCGGGATCGCCGCGCTACGGGCGGGGCTGGAGGTCGCGCGTGGTGACGCGGTCTGGCTGGACCTGGACACGATCGTCGCCTCGATCTTGGACATCAAGCGTCCGCTGACCGAGTCGCGCCGGAAGTTCCTGAACCAGGTCAATGCGGCCGAGGACGCGTGGATTGCTCCGTATGAGTGGGACCGCATCCAGTCGGATGTTCAGCTCGCGGCCGGCGAGCGGGTCACGCTTGGGTTCGACGGGTCGAAGTCCCGCGACCACACGGCGCTGGTGGCCTGCCGCGTCTCGGATGGGGCGTTGTTCTCGCTGAAGGTGTGGAACCCCGAGCTGTACGGCGGTGAGGTCCCGCGCGACGACGTGGACGCCACGGTCCGCTGGGCGTTCAGTCGGTTCGAGGTGGTGGCGTTCCGCGCGGATGTCAAGGAGTTCGAGTCCTACGTGGACTCATGGACTCGGTTGTATCACCGCACGCTCAAGGTGAAGGCGACGCCGGGGCATCCGATCGCGTTCGATATGCGCGGCAACATCAAACGCTTCGCGCTGGACTGTGAACGGTTCCTGGACGCGGTCCTGGAAGGCGAACTGGCCCATGACGGCGCGGCGGTGCTGCGCCAGCACGTGCTCAACGCGCACCGGCACCCGACCACGTATGACGCGATCTCGATTCGCAAAGCCAGCAAGGACAGCTCGCGGAAGATCGACGCCGCGGTCTGTGCGGTGCTGGCCTTCGGTGCCCGACAGGACTTCCTGATCTCCAAGAAGAATCGCAGTGGAAAGGCAGTGGTATTCCGGTGACGACCCCGACTCGTCTGCTGGATCACGTCCAGCAACTTGTGGCCGACTTCGGGTCGGCGCAGACCGGCCTGGCCGACAACGTCCTGTACTACGAGGCGCAGAAGCGCCCGACCTCCATCGGGGTGTCCACTCCGCCGGAGATGCGCGACCTGTTGGCCCAGATCGGCTGGTGCCGGGTCTACCTGGACTCGCTCGAAGAGCGGCTGGATATCGAGGGGTTCCGGATGGCCGGCCAGCCGAAGGCCGATACCCGGTTGTGGGAGTGGTGGCAGTCCAACCGCCTGGACGAGGTCTCCAGCTACGCGCACACCGAAGCCCTGATCCATGGCCGCGCCTACATCGTCGTCTCGGCACCCGACCCGGACGACCCGTTAGCTGACGCTAGCGTTCCGGTGATCCAGGTCGAGTCGCCCAGCACGATGTGGGCGGACATCGACTACCGGACCCACCGGGTAAAGCGCGCGGTCCGGGTCATCAAGGGAGACAGCCCCTTTGGGCCGCCGGTTCCGGACTACGTCACGATCTACCTGCCGGACTCCACCACCGGCCTGCTCCAGGGCGGGGCCTATGGGTGGACGGTGGACTTCCACGTCGACCACAACCTCGGCGTGGTCCCGGTGGTGCCGTTGTTGAACCGGTCGCGGTTGACCGAACGCTACGGCCGCTCGGAGATCACGCCCGAGCTGCGGTCGGTGACCGACGCTGCGGCCCGGACGATGATGAACATGCAGGCGACCGCGGAGTTGATGGCGGTCCCGCAGAGGCTTCTGTTCGGGATCAAGCCGGACGAGATCGCCGATGACCCCAAGGACAAGCGGAAGGTGTTCGAGGCGTACATCGCCCGGATTCTGGCGTTCGAGGACCCGGAGGGCAAAGCCCAACAGTTCACCGCCGCCGAGCTAAGGAACTTCACCGAAGTCATGCAGGAGCTCGCCAAGCAGGCCGCCACGTACACGGGCCTGCCGCCGCAGTATCTGGCGTTCGCCAGCGACAACCCCGCCTCGGCGGAAGCCATCCGGTCGTCGGAAAGCCGCCTGGTGAAGAAGGCCGAACGCAAACAGCGGATCTTCGGCGGCCCGTGGGAGCAGGCGATGCGGATCGCCCTGCTGGTGATGGACGGGACTATTCCCCGCGACGCGCGGCGGATGGAAGTGCTCTGGCGCGACCCGGCTACCCCGACGTTCGCGGCGAAGGCGGACGCGGTGGTCAAGCTGGCTACCGCCAGCACGCCGGACGGGCGGCCGATCATCCCGGTCGAACGCGCCCGGATCGATCTCGGCTACAGCGCCGAGGAACGCCGCCAGATGGAGACCTGGGACAAAGACAACCCCGTCACCCAGCTCGCCGCACTGACCCGCCCGGCCGCGCCCCGCTTCAGCGACACCCCCAACGACGATCAGCCGGTGCCGGAGGCCGCGTGACCGCCGAGGACTACGCCCTGGCCCAGGCAGTGATCACCGCCGCCCTAGTGGCGACGGTGCAGCGCCTGCTCACGTTCTTCCGGATACCGGGCCTCTCGCTGCGGGACTGGTTCACACTGCTGGACCTGCTGTACCCGTACGTGGAGGAGGCCCGGACCCGGTCCGCAGAGCTTGCCCGCCGGTTCTACGACCAGCAACGCAACCAGCACCACCCTGACGAGCCGCGTCACGATCTGTTCCTCGCGGAGTACCGGCCGGACTGGTTCCGCGAAGCGATGGAGCCGGTTCGGACGGCGTTGAGCAGGCCCGGCGCGTCGCAGTCCGCGGTCGCCGAGGTGGCGTTGCGGGCCGCGACCCAGGTGGAGAACGGCGGACGCCGCACCCAGCTGCGTGCCGTGGACTCCGACCCCGCAGTGGTCGGGTGGGCGCGGGTGGCGACCGGTCGGGAAACGTGTGCGTTTTGCCTGATGCTGGTGTCCCGTGGCCCGGTGTATGTCTCGGCCGAGGGCGCCGGGCTGGACACCGATGACACCAGCGCCCACGACCTGATCGCCGCAGGCGACAAGGCCGCGTTGGACGAGGTGATGACCCGATGGCACCCCGGCTGTGACTGCAAAGTGGTCCCGGTGTTCAACCGCGCCGACTGGCCGGGCCGGGACGCCTTCGTGCATGCCCGCCGGATCTGGGCCGAGCACACCCAAGGCCACACCGGGACAGCGAAGCTCAACGCGTTCCGCCGCGCACTCGACAGCGGCATCGTCGACATCCCGGCGATGTCCTTAGCCGCTTAGCGGCTTAGCCCTCTTCTCCATCCCCCTTAAGTGTCCCAGGTGGACGCTTAACCTCGACCTGCCCAGAAGGCAAGGCACATGACCGACACCCCCACCCCCGCCGTCACCGCTCCGGCCGCCGCTGTTCCCGCCACCGTGGCCGGTCCGGCTCCGGTAAGCGAGCCGCAGGCGGTGGACCAGCTCCCGGAATGGGCGCGTACCGCGCTGACGAAGGCCAACAGCGAGGCCGCGCGGTACCGCACCGAACGCAACGACGCGGTCAACGCCACGAAGGCCGACCTGACGGCCGCGTTCGAGACCCAGCTGGCGCAGGTGACCGCCGCACACGAGGCGACCAGGGCCGACCTGGCGAAGGCCGCGGTGGACATGCTCAAGGTGCAGGCCGCGCTCGCCGCCGACGTCCCAGCGGCGTCCGCGTTGGAGTTCGCGTCCCTGCTCCAGGGCAACACGCCGGAAGAGATCACCGCGCATGCCGCGAAGGTCAAGGCCCTGTTCGGTGGCGTGACCGCCGCCGCGGCCCGTACGCCTGCGGTGGATCTGTCCCCGTCTGGCGACAACAACCCGTTGGCGCTCAACGGGGATCCGCTCCTGGAGAGCCTGAAGAACAAGCTCGGCATCTAACCCACCACCGAAAGGCGCCCGTCACACGTGGCTATCACCAACCCCACCAAAACCACCGATACCCAGTTCGCTGGGTTCCTGCGCCCGGAGCTGTCCGCGCCGATCTTCGAAGAGGCGTACAAGGTCTCCGTCGTGCAGCAGCTTGTCCAGCAGGTGCCCCTGGGTATCAACGGCCAGGCCATCCCGGTCGTGACCGGCAAGATGAGCGCCGGCTGGGTCACCGAAGGCGGGCAGAAGCCCGCCAGCAACGCCGCCGTCGGGTTGAAGACCATCGAGCCCAAGAAGATCGCAGCCATCGCTGTGGTCTCCGCCGAGGTTGTCCGCGCCAACCCCGCGAACTACATGAACCTCTTGCGCCCGCAGATCGGGGAGGCGTTTGCGCTCGCGTTCGACGCGGCTGCACTGTATGACCGTGGCCCGGACGGCACTGCGGGTGGCGGCCCGTTCAGCACGTGGCTGTCCCAGACCACCAAGGCCGTGGACCTGGACAAGGAAGACCTCGCGGCGGCGAAGCCCCGCACCGTGCATTCCAACGTGGTCGCCGGCCTGCGGGTCCTGGTCGACCGTGGCAAGAAGCTCACCGGGTTCGCGTTGGACGACAGCACCGAGCCGCTGTTCTTGGACGCCACGGACAAGAACGGGCGTCCGATCTACATCGAGACCCCGTTGACCGAGACCACCCAGGCCGCCGCCCGGCCCGGCCGGTTGATCAACCGCCCCAGCTTCATGAACGAGCTGGTGGCCGAGCCGGTCCCCGCTACCGTTAACACCAAGTACACGGTGGCGTTCGGCGGCAACTGGCGTCAGGCCGCCTGGGGTGTGGTCGGCGGCATCTCCTACGACGTGTCCACCGAAGCCACCGTCACGATCAACGGCCAGCTCACCTCGCTGTGGGAGAAGAACCTGGTCGCGATCCGCGCCGAGGCCGAATACGGGTTCCTCGTCAACGACCCCGAGGCGTTCGTGAAGTACCAGTACACCACCCCGGCGGCCTGATGGCCGCCCGCGACCACTACCAGCCGCCGGAAACGGTCCGCGCCCTGCTGCCCAACGGCATCGAGGTCACCGTCTCCGCCGAGCAGGCCCGCCTCTGTCACTACCCGATCGTGTCCGAAACGGCCGACACCGAAGGCGAGCAGCCGGAGACCGATCCGCCGACTCCGGCTGACGTTCGTGCCTGGGCACAAGCCACCGGGATGGACTGCCCGGACAAGGGCCGGATTCCCGAACGCGTGACACAGGCGTACCGCGACGCCCACAGCAACTAACCAGGAAGGAACAGGGTGGCCTTCGCAGTCGCGAAAGACGTCCAGGACCGCCTGACCCGTGACCTGGACGAGAACGAGGCCCGGATCGTCACCACTCGCCTGGCCGACGCCGAGCTACTGATCACCGACAAGATCCCCGACCTCACCGATCGCGTCGCCACCGGGGTGCTCTCGAAAAAGACCGTGGTCATGGTCGAGTCCGACATGGTGCTGCGGCTGATCCGCAACCCCGAGGGCTACACCCAAGAGTCGGACGGGAACTACTCCTACATGATCTCCAGCCAGGTCGCCTCCGGGCGACTGGAGGTCACCGACACCGAATGGCACCTACTGGGCGTGCGGCGCGGCGCGTTCACCCTCACGCCCTACCAGCAACACCCTGTGCGGGAAACGGACACGTGGACATGAGCCTGCTCGACCGCGCCCACGAAGACATCCTCGTATTCCCCGAAGAGACCACAGTGGACTCCGACGGGAACATCATGACCCGCCCCTCACAGACCGGTATCCCCGCGCGGGCGGTGATTCAGATGCTGGCGCAGTCAGGGACTTCGGCGCGACGTTCGGAACAAGACAACGAAGGTTTCGAGTCCGAAGAGGTCTACCGACTGCGCTTCCCCCGATCCTTCCCCTATGTGTTGTCCGCGCAGGCGCGGATCGAGTGGCGCGGCCAGTACTGGGCCATCGTCGGCGAGGCCCGCCGCTACAACGGCTCCGCCCGCACCCGGCACATGGACTACACCATCCGCAGGACCTAACCATGGCTGAGCGGCGCTACAGCAACCGCACCATCAACAGCATCATCGCCCACCTCGATGGCGTGACTGACGCGGTACACCACCGAGGCACGATCATTCGTGTTCGGGCCGAGGCGTTGTTGGAGACACACCGCGACAGCGGGCACGCCGAGATCGACATCACCCGCCACCAGGTCGACACCTTGGTGTCGTTGGTGGACGAAGCCGCCCTCAGTATCGAGTTCGGGCACATCCACAACAAGACCGGCCGCTACGTCCACGGCCTGTACATCATCACCCGGGCCGCCCACTAGCCCAGGGAGGGAGGTATCAGGCTCATGGTGCAGCGCACCATGCCCCGCATCCAAGAAGTCCTTCTACCCGTCCTGAGGGCCGCCCTGCCCGGGGTGATGGTCATGTCCTGGATGCCAGACGTCGACCACCGCACCTTCCCCAGCCTGAACATCCGCCGTCTGGGCGGTCTGCCCCGGGACGTGCGCCGGCTGGACCTGCCGGTCATCGAGATGACCGCCTACACCCGAGACGGCCTGATCGCCTGCGAGAACCTGTATCTCGACGCCCGCACCGTCATCTGGGACATGGTCCACCAGCAAACCGTGACACCCCAAGGGTATCTGCACAGCTTCTACGAAACGATGGGACCAACCCAGTTCGATTCCCCGTGGGATGACACGTGGCGGGTGCAGGGCCTCATCCAACTCGGCCTCCGACCACCCCGAGGAGACACCAGCAGCTCATGACGATCAACGACAACGCTGTGTTGACCGCCAGTAGGGGCTTCATCTTCACCGCCCCCGCCGGCACCGCTGCCCCGACCGCGGCGGTGATCGACGCGTTCACGCCCACCACCACCCTGTCCGGCTGGATCAGCGTCGGGCACACCAGCGAGAAAGACCTACCGGAGTTCGGGTTCGACGGTGGCGGCAGCGAAGTCCGCGGCACCTGGGCCAACAAAGCCCTGCGATCGGTCGAGACCGAGACCCCCGTGGACTTCGTCAACTTCACCCTGCAACAGTTCGACAGCCACGCGTTGGAGCTGTACTACGGCGTACAGAACGCGTCCACCGAACCCGGTGTGTTCGCGGTCCGCCGCACCGCCACCAAAATGCCCAACCAGGCCCTATTGATCGTGGTCGTCGACGGACCCACGTCGATCGCGTTCTACGCCGGCAAAACCACCATCCGCCGCCAAGACGCCGTCGCGTTAGCCACCGACGAGTTCGGCAACCTGCCGGTTCGGGCCACGATCCTGGACGACGGCACCGCGGACCTGATCCGGTGGATCAGCTTGGACACCGGCATCAATCCAGTGCCACCAACTCAGGCGTGATAGCTGCTCCAAGACACTACAACGCCTCGTCTTCAGCAGAGCTATCGTCACCGATGTCCTCAACACTAGGCAGATCCTGGACCTGGCTATCCTCGATGCCGACCTGCGAAGATTCATCGACGGTGTCCGCAGGCGGGAGGTTGGCTCCCCGTTCCTTGAACGGAGCGGTCAGGATCGTGACGATTGCTGAGGCCAAGCCCTGGATCACGCTTACGACAAACTCAGCTAGGGCCTGGATGATGAGTTCACGGGGCGTGGAGGGATCTGCGCCCCGAAGTGCAACGTAAAGAAGTGCCACTAGCGTGGTGCAGACAATCAGAAGCGCCAACCAGTCCATGCATGGACAGTACTGGGCAGACTTCGACCTATAAGTCGACGCTACGCAGTTCGACAGGTCTTGTCAACCGCTTATCGTCCCAGCCGGGCACTCCAGCGAATACCGGATTTCGGCGGGGTGTCTTTTTGTCCTAATTGCACCTTCTTAGCTACACAAAACCGCAGGTCGCAACCGTTTGTGAAATGAATCACTATTCGACTTGGGTTTGATGATTTGATCAAGGAAAACTATTCACAGCGGAGATCACCAACGAAAGGTCCGCGTTGAAGTCGAACTTGTACAGCCTTGCCGATCTGCGAACAGACCTTGATCGCGAGTTCGCCCCGCTGGAACTGGACCTGGGGTCCGGTCGGGTGGTGTTGCGGAACTTGATGCGGATCAACGACAACGACCGCACCTGTGTGCTTCAGGCGTTGCAGCAGCTTGAAGACATCGACACCGACGAGAACGAGACCAACCTCAACGACGTCACCCTGCTGGCCGAGTCGGTCGAGTTCATCCTGCGGACCGTGACCGCTGATGGTCGCGGTGACGCCCTGATCACCGCGTTGGGTGGGGACATGCTGCTCGGGATGAAGATCATCGAGAAGTGGTCGGAGGCGACCCAGGCCCCGGAAGCGCCAGTCTCGCCGGCCTGATCGACAAGGCGGGCGAGGAAATCCTCGCTGATCTCCAGCACTACTACCAGGTCGACCTGCGGGACGTGCTCGTCGAGGGCTCCGGGCTGACTGCGCGGCGGGCCTTAGCGTTGGTGCGGCAGTTGCCGCCGGAGTCCGCGACCGCCGCCATGTTGCGCGGCGGCCCGGAGTTCCGGGGCTGGGGGCCGGACCGGTACCTGACCGCGCTGCTGATCGACGCGGTGCAAGCCAACACGTACGCGTTCATCGCCGCGAACTCGAAACGCAAACCCCCACCACCCCACCCGATCGAACGCCCCGATAACCGGCCGCAACGGCGTGGGGGTGGGTTCGCCGCGATGGCCGCCGATCGGATCGCCGCTGTAAGGCGCGCTAAGCAACAGGAAGGGCAGTAACCCGACATGACCGGTCCTCGGGCGCGGGTGGTCGACCGCGTCTCTGTGCGGGTATTGCCCGACACCAGCAAGTTCGCCGCCGAGCTGCGGGCGCAGTTGACCAGGATCACCCGGGGGATGGACGTCCGGATTCCGGTCAAGGTCGACACCAAGGGTGTGGCCGCTGCCGCGGCGAAGATCAAGGCCGAGTTGCCGCGCGATCCGTGGGACATCACGCCGAACTTCACCCTGGACCTCGGGCCGACCGAGCGCCTGATCGCCCGCATCATCACCGGCCTGCACGGGGCGACTGAGCAGGCTAAGCGGTTCGCTCAAGGCGGTAAGGAAGCCGCCGGACATCTGCTGACGGTGGCTAAGCGGTCGGTCAACATCCGTCAGCACTGGCGCGGTATCGGCGCCGGGATCACCAGCGCGGCCGGTCGGCTACGGGACGTCAAGGCCGACGGGTTTTACCGCAACTTCCTGCGGGTCGGGGACGCCATTGCGGGCGCCACCTCGAAACTGTTCCGGTTCGCCGCTGCCGCTGGCCACGCCCTCGGCCGGTTGGGCAGCGGCGCGGCGACCGGCGCCAAGAACGCGCTCGCCGGGATCGCCGCCGCCATCGGCAAGGTGACCTCCGCGCTGGGCAACCTCGGCCGGACCGGGCTCATCGCCCTCGCGGTGTTCGGCTTAGCCGCGCCAGCCGTCGGTGCGATCGCCACCCTCCTGGCTGGGTTGCCGTCGCTGGGGGCGGCGGCCGGCGCCGGGTTCGCCGCGGTCGCGTTGGGGATGGACGGCATCAAGAAAGCCGCCTCCCAGCTCCGCCCGCAAGTCGACAGCCTCAAAGCCTCACTATCCGCAACCTTCCAAAAGGGCTTGACCCCGGTCTTCAAGGAACTCGGCGCGGTGTTTCCCGTGCTGGACAAAGGCTTAACCACCGTCGCGGGCGGCCTGATCGTGATGGCCAAAAGCTTCACCGACGTGGTGACCTCCACACAGGGCCTCACCCAAATCCAGTCCATCCTGAACAACACCGGCAAGTTCTTCCGCGACCTCGCCCCGATGGTCCGCGATGGCACCAGCGCGTTCCTCACCCTCGCCGACGCCGGTGCGAAACAGTTCGGGCTGCTCGCGGGGGTACTCAACACCTTCGCCGCGGACTTCCGCGCTGCGGTCGAACGGGTTACGTCGGATGGCAGCTTCGCGTCCGGCATGCAGGGCCTGGCCGCTGTCGTGGGCTCGGTCCTGGCCCTGTTCGTCCGACTGTTCGAGGCCGGCGTGCGGGTGATGGGCCAGGTCGGCGGCCCGATCGCCACCCTGATCACCTCACTCGGTGACGCGCTGATCGCCCTCATGCCCGCCTTGGTGTCGATCACCACCCTGTTCGCGACCGTGCTGACAGTGGCGCTGGACGCGCTCACCCCGATGATCGAAGCACTCACCCCGTCCTTCCAACAGCTCGCCGACGCGGTGGGCACCCTGCTGGTCGGGGCGATCGAGGCGGTCCGGCCGGTGCTGGTGCCGCTCGCCCACACCCTCGGCCCGCTCCTGGTGGCCGCGGTCCAAGCGGTGACACCGGTACTGGTCGCCTTGGCGCGGATTCTCACCGACCTCCTGGTGATGGCGCTGAAAGCAGTCCAGCCGATCCTGCCACCCCTGATCGAGTTCCTGACCCAGCTGGGTCAGCTTATCGGCAAGTTCCTCCTGGACGCGTTCACCAAACTCCAGCCGTTGCTCCAACTGTTCTTTGACTTCCTGGCCCAGTTGTTCACCGCCCTGCAACCCCTGCTGCCCGCGTTGACCCAACTCGCCACGCAAGTGCTGCAGGGGCTACTGGACATCCTCACCCCGCTGCTGCCGCCCTTGATGCAACTGGCCCAGCTGGTGTTCCCCGCGATCATCAGCATCGTCCAGGCCGTGATACCGGTGATCACCCAGGTCCTGTCCGTGCTGGGCGAACTGATCCCCGCGGTGGTCAAGATCGCCGAAGTACTCGTCCCGATCTTCCAAGGGATCTTCGACATCGTCCAACGCGTCTGGCCGGGCATCAAGGACATCATCGAGGGCGCGATGCACGCGATCAAAGGCGTGATCGACCTGGTGATGGGCATCATCACCGGGGACTGGTCGCGCGCCTGGGACGGCATCAAATCGATTCTGTCCGGCGCCTGGGAGTTGCTTAAGGGTGGGGTGAAGCTAGGGATTGACGCGGTTGTGGCGTTGTTTGTTGATCTGCCGGGCGCGATCCTGCGCGCCTTGGGCGACCTCGGGGGCCTGCTGCTGGAAGCCGGCAAGGCGATCCTGCAAGGACTCTGGGACGGCATCAAATGGGTCTGGAACAAGGTCATGGACTTCTTCAGCAGCATCGGCAGCTGGATCGCTGACCACAAAGGACCCCTGTCCTACGACAAGCGGCTGTTGATCCCTGCCGGTAAGGCCATCATGCAGGGCCTCGCTGACGGGCTGTCGGACGGGTTCGACGACGTGCAACGCCTCGTGTCCGGCATGAGCGGACAGCTGGCCGGGTCGTTCACCACAAGCAGCCGGTGGGGCGCTGACTGGGCACACGGCATCGAAGACAGCATGCCCCCGGCGCTCCGTGCGCTGGACAAGGTCGCGTCCACCGGGTCGATCTCAGCCCAATGGCAGGCCCAGATCAACAACGACCCCCAATTCGGCGACATCGGCGACCGCGTGGCCGCCGCCTTAGCCGGCTGGAGCGTCCAGCTCGACGGCACCGGCCTGGCCCGCCTGGTGAACAAGTCCAACCTGAGGAAAGCGAGACGAGGCTAGGTGAGTACGTGGTATCTCGGCCCAGACGGCGACCTGCGCGCCCTGCCGGTGCCGGAACGCGACCCCAGCATGGACGTGGTCCGCTACGGCGGCATCCACCAGGCCCTGTCCGGCGCGCGAACCATGGACGTCACCGGCCACCGCACCGAATACAGCTTCGCCTACCGGCTGCTGGACGCCGAGGAGTACGCCTGGCTGGAAGCCCTGGCATCCAGCCACATCCCCGGCCCCCTGAGGTTGCTCACCCCGTTCAAACGCAACCGGCTCACTGCCCAAGCCGCCTCACTAATCCCGGCTAGTGGTGGGTCGGTGGGGGCCAGTCTGCCGGGCTTGTGGAACTGGGAACCCGACTGGCCGGCTACCGCGCCCGGCGCGCGGTCCCTGCGCTGGACCTCCTACCCAGCCGGCGCCGTGCTCCGGCTGGATGCCGACCGGCGATGCCCCGTCCTGCCAGACGAATCGATCACCGCGTCCCTCTACGCCCGCACCGATACCGGCACGGTGGCCGTGGAACTCACCACGACCGCCTACGACCGGACAGGCACCATCCTGGGGGACAACAGCCACGACGACACCGTGCCCACCGACTGGTACCGCATGGCGTTCTCCTGGACGCCCCCACCCGGCACAGCCACCGTCGACGTCACGCTCACCATCCCTACCGGGCCGGTGCCGATCCGGCTGGCCGCCGCCCAACTCGAACCCGGTGACGTGGCCACCGACTGGCAGCACGGCGGAGGGGCACCACGCGTACTGATCGACCAACTCACCACCACCTCCCCGCGATTTCCGCTAGTGGACTGCACCTTGACCTTATTGGAGGCTTAGCACCCGTGTTCCTCGACGGTGGCGACCCGGCCGAGGCCGCGATCACCAGCCGGGAACGGCACTTCCACATCCGCATCGAAGTCGACTGGGACAAAGACGGCCGCTACACCCACCCCCTGTCCAACCTCTCCGCCTACGTCTCAACCGTGACCACGGATCGCAGCCTGCGCGGATCAGCCCCCGAAGAACTGATGCTGATCGAAGGCGCCAGCGCCGCCGAACTCACGCTCACCCTGGCCGGCGAGTATCAAGGATTGTCGTTCACCGGGGTGTTCTCCCCGTACAACGGCTTGTCCCCGTTCTACCTGAAAGACCCCATCGGGGCCGAGATCCGCTATTCGATCGGCATCGAGACCGCCACAGGAACCGTGTGGTACCAGCAGTTCATCGGCAACATCCGCACCATCACCCCCGACCGCGCCGACGCCACCGTGGAGATCACCGCCCTCGATCGGGTGGAGAAGCTCCGCCGGCCGATCCAGCTGCCGCCGTGGGCGATGAGCGAAGAACACCTGTCCTACGGCGAGATCGACTCCCAGCTGATCCGATCGCACTGGGTGATCGATCACTGTCTGCGGCTGTGCGACACGTCGGTCTCCCCGTACCGGCCCACCTACCGGGAAGAAACCGGGCTCCCGCCGGACTGGGTGGAAGGACCCCAGTTCTTCCTCACCGGCAACGGCTCCTACCTGCCCACAGTGGGTTGGCTGGACAACCTCAACGCCGACAGCTTCCCCGCCGGGACCGACACCATGTACAGCCCGACCGGGCTGATCAACGGCAACGCCCCACCCGACACGGCCCGGCCGCTCGCGTTCGCCGGGCTCGGGATGCCGATCGGGCAACTCTACGGCGACGGTAGCCAGCAGGGCATCATCCGCTACTGGTGCGCCGACCGCGACGGCATCCAGTCCTACGCCACGCACTACGCCGGATTCGTGCTGAACACCAACGGCCCCAACGCGCGAGCCTACCGGTCGATCGCCGAACACAACGCCCTGGAGATCGTGGTCGGCGACCGCATCTGGCTGGTCATCACCATCAACACCGGCAGCGTGCGCGCCCGGGTCATCAGCAACGGCGCCACCGCCCTGGTCACCCCCTGGATCCCCATCCCGGTCGACAACCGGCCCGGTCACCTGATCTTCGTCCAGTGGGACAACTCCGGCACCACCGGTGGCCGGATCTACATCTCTGCCAGTGAGAACAGCAACGGCGGACTCGTCTCCTACGGCGGCCCGGTCAGCAACCCGGCCCGCGACGACATCAAAGGCCGGATCACCATCGGCCAAGCGCTGAGCCTGTCCGACGTGTTCTACGCCAGCCGCAACTACTACGGCGCCGGGATCAACCGGGCCGAAGCCGTCCGCGGCGCCGCCTACGTCGCCGTGCTGGACCAGGGTGTGAACCGGTTCTCCCACGTGCCCAACCACCAGTTCCGGGACGCCTGGGACATCATCACCGACATCGCCGCCGCCGAGTACGGCAGCGTGTTCTGGGACGAACAAGGCGTCTTCCGGTTCTACAACTACCGCACCATCCAGGCTAAGCAAGCCAGCATCGTACGGACGCTGACCTTGGACGATGTGGAGGGCCTTCAGGTCACCAACAGCTTGGACTCAGTCCGCAACATCTACACCGTCCAAGCCCGACGCAAACGCGCCATCCTGACCAGGGTGTTCGAGGCGACCGACCCGAACGAGTTCTACGTTCCGGGCCGGACCTCGAAGGTGTTCCGGATCTGGAGCGAAGACGTCCTGTCCCCGATCACGTTCCTCGTGCCCAGGTACACCACCATCCCGGACACTGTTGTTCCGCAATGGACAGACGGTGTGGACCTCGGGTTCGTCGCCCAATGGTTCAAACAAGGAGCCTGGAAGGAAGACAACACCATGGCCGGCGGCGGCCTGGACATCTCTGTCTACTTCAACGCCCTGGGCTACCTCACCGTGCGGATCGGAAACGGGTGGGACGAGCCCGCCCGGCTGGCCACCAACGGCGGACAGGCCGCGTTCCGGTTCAACGGCACGAGGATTCACGACTTCGACACCGTCCCGATGCAGACCCGCGACCAGGCATCGATCAACGCCTACGGCGCCCGCAACCTCGAACTCACGGGGGACTGGTACCAGGACTCCACGACCGCCAGTCAGATGCTGGCGATGATGCTGCGCCGCACCAGCAAACCCATCCCCGCCACCGACGCCATCACCATCGCCGGAGACCCGCGCTTACAGCTAGCCGACTGCGTCCAGGTCCGCGACCCGGACGGGCTCGGCGAGACCATCAACCTCCAGATCTACGGCATCCGCCGCGAGTTCAACAACGACCGCGGCCTGACCGACACCCTCACCGTCGAAATGCTCAAACCACCCGGCGTCGGGCAATGGGACAGCAGACAGTACGGACGGTGGGACACCACCTTCACCTGGAGCTAACAGCTTATGGTCAACGTGCCCATGACCGACGCGGTGTTCAGCCAACCCGCCTCCTCGCTGGAATACAACAAGGTCACCGCCAACGTCCGCGACCTCGACACCCGTACCAGAACCGTGGAAGCCGCCACCACCAACAGCACCACCGGCAACGCCGCCTTGAGCAACCGACTGGCCACAGTGGAAACCAAAGCCACCACCCTGGACATCCGGACCACGGACACCACCTCCGGCAACGCCGCCCTCAACACCCGACTCGGCACGGTAGAGACCAACCTCGGCAGCCGCGGCAGCAGCAACCCCGCCTACGCCGAGATCACCGCCCTGAAGACCCAGGTCGCAGCATTCGCTAAGCCCACCACGGCATCCGACACCGCCCTCTACGGCGACGTCATCAACTCCCGCCCTCGCGGCGACTGCTGGTGGGCCGAACCCATCAGCAACGGCACCCTCACCGTCCAAGCCACCCGCTCACCCAAAACCTTCACCGCCACCGACCTCAGGTTCTGCGTCCCCACAGCAGCAGGCGGGACCGGAACCTTCGACCTCAAGCTCTACACCGGCACCACGCTCACCGGCCTCACCGAACGCGCCGCCATCAACGGCGCCGGGTTTGTCACTGCGGCTGGCATGAAGCACCAGGCGATCAACCTCGCGATCAGCGAAGGCGACTACATCGCCATCGCGATCCTGTGCACCGGGTTCAGCCCCAGCCCGAAGTTCTCATCCACCGCCACCAGCAGCGGCGCACAACTGCTGATCAGTGAGACCAACGCCTACTCGGTGTTCAAAAGCGGCCAAGCCGCACCGATCCCCAACACGATCAACACCTCGGACGCGTCCTGGAGCCGCGCGAACCAACAGTTCTGGTTCGCCGTCGCCTAGGTGAATAACACACCAGGCGATGATAACGGTACAACCGTCATCGTGCTACGTGAGCGCTATGGTCTCAGCAATCCGCTCCTAGGAGCGGCCTTACGTATGCTTCTTGAACCCAGTGTCCTTCGCTCAACCTGCGGTAACCGTTTACCACGTCCTTCTCCGCAGGAATCTCAGCGTCACGCCGGAGCGAGCCGATTCTCTCCGATTGAGCGCTCGGCTCCGTTCTGACCACCAGGACGTCGGCCGCAACTATCACACGACAGGTCCGATCGGGCGGCGGCGTCGATGTGGATAGCTCAGGAGGTGCGGGGCCAGCCGGTGGTGTATCGCCAGGTCCGAGCTTGCGCCATTCCGTGTGAATATCCGAGTAGTCCCCGAAGTCGAACGTTAGTATGCCGTCGGACGGAAGGCGCAGCATCAAAGCGTAAGTATACGTGTTGCAGTTTGCATCGAAACGGAATGCCTTGCTTTCAGCAGGATGGACTTGGCCGGCACACTTCTTCCACTTTCCGTCCTGGTATATATTTGTTTCTGTCGTACCATTCGGATATACCTTTAGATCTCCCCAATGACCGCTTCCGAGATCTGTCCGTTCCCAGTTGCCGATCAGCGGAGAGAGCGGATTTGACGTCCACGCGACTATGGCGACTCCTAGCCCTATAACGAGAGCCGCCACTGCGCTGATGATTAGCAGCTTTCTGCGAAATGGCCACGGCTTGGAGACTCGCCGACCATGGTAGTTCACGCCACCGTAGATAGTTCCGGCTTGAATAACCTGTTCGACCCGGCCGCTGGCAATGCGATTGTGGATCTCTGGAGCTGCCCCATCGTTGCTATCGCCGTTCGAAGCATTGCTCATGACGTCCCCGTCGCATACATGTGTGGTCAAGAGGATATTATAGGCGACGATGCAAGTGTGGCCGCTACCCCTTCCGGGTAACGACTGTGCTGAGCAGATGAGATGCGGTCTTATCAGCTCTTGCGCTGATCTGGCGAGGCTGGCGGCCATAAACCTAGCCAGCGATTCCGTCTCCTTTTGTGGCCTGATAGATCGTCGCTCCGGATCTCAGTCCACATGTTCCACATCTCTCCATTTGCCACCGCTCTAGTCGTCCAACTGGTGACAAAACGAGACCACGCAGCTTTGTGCTGCTCTAATAATCTGGAGAAACCCTTGGCCACAAGCCAAAACGGATGGCCCGCATCACCCAACCCCAGCTCCATCGACATCGCCGCGTTCAGCGTCGCCGGTATCCCGTTCCCTGGAGGCGTCAAGTCCGGAGACGTGGCAACGGTGCTCGGCTACGTCGCCGAGCAGTTCCACAACCGGGTCGAACAGCTGATCACGCCGGGCTGCTGGGGCTACAACTACCGGCCCATCTCCGGCGGCAACTCCCTGTCCAACCACAGTTCCGGCACGGCGATCGATTTATCCGCGCCCCGGCATCCCCTGGGCCAGCGCGGTACGTTCTCCGGCGCCCAGGTCGCCGAGATCCACCGCATCCTCGCCGAAGTCGACAACACGGTCCGCTGGGGCGGCGACTACACCGGCCGGGTCGACGAGATGCACATGGAGATCAACACCGACCCTGGTCGAGTCGCCACGGTCGCGGCCCGTATCCGGGGAGGCGGTGATGGCCCCACCCCTCAGCCCCCCGGCCCCGGACACCACCGGACCCTCTCCCGAGGCTCCACCGGGGCCGACGTCGCACTCGTCCAGCGCTACCTCGGCATCGCCGCCGACGGCATCTTCGGACCAGCCACTGACGCCGCCGTCCGCACCTACCAACACAACCAGGGACTCACCGCGGACGGAATCGTCGGCCCTGCTACTTGGGCTCGTATCGACTCCGGCCTTGGCCATCCCGGTACTGATCCTGGCAGCGATCCTGCGCCTACGCGCCCGACGCTCCGCAAGGGCAGCACCGGACCAGCTGTCCGCGAACTGCAAACCCGGCTTAACACCAGCTACCCGGCCTACTCCCACCTCGTCGCGGACGGAGACTTCGGACCCGCCACCGAGCAGGTTGTCCGGGAGTTCCAACGCCGCGCCGGCCTCACTGTCGACGGCATCGTCGGCCCCCACACCTGGGCCCGCGTCGGGTTCTGACCGAGGCGGCCACAACCCCATCTTATCGAAAGGAATACCCAGCTTGTTCTCTGCTGCCTACCTCAAGGACCTCGCCGAACGCGCGCTTAGCTCGTTCGCCGGAGGCGTCCTGACCGTCCTCGGAGGCGACGCCGTCAACGTCTGGAACGTCGACTACAAGATGGCGCTCGGCGTCGGCATCGGCGCCGCTCTGGTGTCCGCGCTTAAGGGCCTGGCCGCTAAGGGTGTCGGTGACTCCGACACCGCCGCGTTCCTCAGCGCCCGGCGCGACTGACCCTGAACACCACCAAGCCCCTCACCGGATCGCCTCCGGTGAGGGCATTTCGTATTTTCAAGAACTAGACCGAAAGCAACCCGCCTCAGGTGTACTATGCGCAGAAGTGAAAAGCGATCATGAGTGTCGCGGAGATGCATAGTGGCAGACGATCAAGATGAGAGCGATCGCGGTCAGGCGAGGAACGATACCGGACCTTATGTTCCGCGCGCCCACGATGAGCGGTTGGCGGCGCTACTGAGTCAGGTCCTGGCGAATATGTCTGACGCCGAGCATTATCGAATCGTACGAAAAATGCTAGAGAGCGTAACTCGCCCCGGCGCTGAGCAGCTACACGTTGACTTTCAAGGCAATAATTACGACTTCTTTATTGGAAGTCGAGGGGACGATTCAGCGACCGTTTGGTTTCGCGACAAGAGCGCACTGATGGCCTTTGCTTTGTCTGTTGCGAGGCAAACTCCCTCGCATGCAGCAACACCCCCTCCAGATAAAGTAGCTCACCGTGTTGTGAAACTTAAATGGCTTCGCCGCTTACTGCTCGGTGAACGTGCCCAGTATTCGCGGGCCATTGTTGAATCACATCCGGGGGAGTCGATTGACAATGCAACCACAGACGTCAACACAATCCTCAACTACCTAGGCCCGCCGCCCGAACCGATAGGCCGCAGGTCGGGCGAGTCTAACCCCCTTCCGGCAGGTGTGTCATGACAGCGCCCAAACAACGCAAGAACACCTCCTGGGAGGACCTCACTCCATGGGATAAGGCTGCGGAGTGGTACTCGGTTGCTCCAGAGATTGCGGAACAAGTAATGGCGCTCGCGAAGCGTCATGCTGAGCATCAATGGGCGATGGACCAAAAGCGCGCTGAGCATGAACAGCGGATGGACGTTCGAGTCTGGGTGACTCAGCTTGCCGCGCTCGCCATTGGCCTAATCAACGTCCTGGTTCTGGCTATTGTCGCATGGCATTACGCCGACACGGGGAACGTTGTTCCCGGGCTGACCGTGTTCGGAGCAGGCGCAGGTCTGACCGCAGGTGCATACGGCGTCGGTAAGATGCTAGGAAATCGGGCCGCCAGTAAGAAGGGCAGCGCTCAAACGTAGTCTGTGATATTGACTGCCCGAACACCACGAGCCCCTCATCGAACCCTCCAGTGAGGTGCTTTTGTACGTTCGGGCCGTTGGCATGCAACGCCTCAATGGCACCGAAACTATTGCGCCGCCTTGGCCAGTCGTTCTTTGACATCTTCGGGAACTTGAACTTCCCAAACATCTTTGTCGTGGATGACGAACCGGACTCCAGCATCGACGAGGAGTTTCCGCCGGGCCACAATATCCTCACTCGTCTCGCGCCAGGCTTGGGCGTACGTTTCCCCGGTCAGACAGTACTCCCATCCCGCCGCTCGTTGTGGCAATGCTCCAAGGGAAGCCTTCGAGTTTACAAGCGACTGCATTCGCTCAAAGTAACGCTTCTCGTCCTCCTCGGTTCTAATGAATCCCAGGTCACTCTCGCGCTCAAGTCGAGCAATACTAGCCTTAACTTTGTTCAACTCCTCAGTGTGATCCTCGCCCGGCACAAATGTTCTTTGCAGAACTGGAAGATCGCCACAGAGGGTCAGGAACTCTTGTTCCAAGATCGATTCAACGTCCTCCGACTTCATTCCGACCAACGGACATGGGCGTGGGCGGCGCGCGCACCGATAGTAACGATACACATTCTCCACACCGTCCCGCTTCCGCGTCCTCGTAGTGACAAAATGCGTTGCACTAGAACCACACTTCCCGCAGTAGCTAACACCTAGAAGAGGATTCGCGCCATGTATACGGTTCGGTTCCCCTCGGCGCCTTTCCGCGACCGCCTCCTGAATCCTTACCCAAGTGTGATCGTCGAAAGTTGGTTCAGCAATCTGCAACGGCATACCGTTAGACCCAATGACCGGCTGCTCGCCACTCATCTTAATGCCCTGAGTTGCCGGGGACGTAAGAAATTTGATAGTATCACTTACATTCCACTCTGTCCCCCTCCGGTCGTCAGGGTTCCTGTGCCGATCCACATTGGTGACATACCGCTGACCAGTCAACCAGACGGTAATACCGTTGAAGCTATCTTTCTTAGCCTCATTACTCGGCCCGATTGTCCATGCTGTCAGGTCGACATCATCAGCCCCCAACAGCCGGCAAGCCGCAAGAAAAATCATCCGCTTCCGGTCCACATCGGTCGTGATCGCCTTGCCTTTACCCGACGGATGAGCGACTATTTTGAAGCCTTCAGGCGCTGGGCCACCTGGCCAACGATCCATTTCCCGCAGGATTGAATGCGCATTCAAAGCACGTGTCTTGTGTTGGGTTAGCTCCCATTTCGCGAACATGCTCCCGATCAGCAAGAACATCTCGGCGAGCATGCGCGCCATAGGATCAGCGTCGGGCCGATAGTCCAGAACGATCCCCTGCTCCGCCAAAACCATTATCTTCTGGTTCTTCGCGCACCAATCGGCAAGGGCAATGGCGTCACGGGGGTCGCGAAACCCCCTATCCAGGTTCGACCAGACAATCATGTCCCATTCGTGGCCGCGCTCCTCCATGTTCAGCCAGTCTTTGAGGTCCGGCCTGTCGAACGGGCTGACCTGCGCCGAGACATCCAGGTCTTCAAACGTGTCGACGACCGTCGCACCCAGGGATGTGGCCTTCTGGTAACCGATTTCCTTCTGCGCCAAGTGCGACACCTTGGCAGAGGACTTGTGGCGTCGGTTCTCCCGCTTGACTGACACACGCGACCCGACGATCGCACGTAACCCCAGTTCGCTCATAGTTGTAAGTCTACCGGAAGTGGTTCGCCCATACCCATGAACACGATGTTCGACAGCCGCCCGGGGCCGCCGGACAGTTCGCCGTCCCGCATCGCCGCAGCGGCGAGCCGGACCTGGTCCACGATCTCCGCCGTGGACATGTTCCGCCGCAGCCCGCCCTGGCCGGTCGCACAGAACGGGCAGGCCATGCCGCAGCCCGCCTGGCTGGACACGCACAGCGTGGTCCGGTCCGGGTAGCGCATCAGGACACTTTCGACCAGGGTCCCGTCGTGGGCACGCCAGAGGGTCTTGCGGGTCGTTCCGTCGTCACACTGGACGTGCCGGACGACCTGCAGCAGGGGCGGCAGCAGCGAGGCCGCGAGGCGGTCGCGAGTCTCCGCCGGGATGTCCGTCATCGCGGCCGGGTCGGCCGTGAGCCTGGTGAAGTAGTGGTTGGACAGCTGGTTGGCGCGGAACGGTTTCTCACCGAGTTCCGCGACAGCCGCCCGGCGCTCGGCGACGGACAGGTCAGCGAGGTGGCGCGGCGGCAGGCCGCGCTTGGGTGCGTCGAACACGAGCGGAAGCGAAGTCATAACCTGCCTAGTGTCCCACGTCTGGAAAGTTCACCCGTCGGAGAACGCGCCGCCCGAACGACGGTAAGGACATGACGGAACCACGGGCCCGCTCGGACCCCGCCTTCGACCTCCTCGGCCTGTACGAGGAGGCGTTGCCCGAGGTCTACGGGTACCTGGTGGCCCGGTGCGGGAGCCGTGAGCTCGCCGAGGAGCTGACCTCGGAAACGTTCCTCGGCGCGGTCAGCGCGTGCCGCCGCCCGGACGGCGCGAACGTGAGCGTGCCCTGGCTGATCGGTGTCGCGCGGCACAAGCTCGCCGACCACTGGCGCCGCCTGGAACGCGAAGAGCGTGGGCTGCGGCTGATCCACGAGCCGGAGTCGAGCGACCCGTGGAACGAGGAGGTCGACGCGTTGGTCGCCCGGCAGGTGCTGGACAAGCTGGGCGCCCACCATCGGGCGGCGTTGACCTTGCGCTACGTCGACGGACTGAGGGTGTCCGACGTCGCGCGACACCTGGGCCGGACCGTGCACGCCACCGAGGCGTTGCTGGTCCGCGCCCGAACGGCGTTCCGCAAGGCGTACCCCGCGAAGGAGGGCAGTGATGACTGATCCACTCGACGCCCTCCGCCGGCCGGTAGAGCCGGTCACACCGGACCCGCGGTTCGCGGCCGAACTGCGCGACAAGCTGCGTCGCGCGATCCTGACGGGAGAGGACATGACCACCATCACTGCCGCCGAACTGCGGTTGCACACGATGACGCCGTACCTGGCGGTGACCGACGCACGCGCCGCCCTCGACTTCTACGTCGACGTGTTCGGCGCCGTCCGACGGTCGGACCCGATCGTGATGGCCGACGGCCGCATCGGGCACGCCGAGCTGGCCATCGGCGACTCGGTCCTGATGCTCGCCGACGAGTACCCCGAGATCAGGCACGTCCCGGGCGGCTCGATCCGGATCGAGGTCCAGGACGCCCAGGCGGTCGTGGACCGGGCCGTGGCGCGGGGCGCCGACCTGATCAGCCCGGTCGCCCGCACGCAGTACAACCACGGCGGCACGATCCGCGACCCGTACGGCAACCGCTGGCTCGTCGCGCAGGCTCCGCCCCGGGCGGAGCCGCCGGCCAAGCACGGCGAGGTCGGGTACTACACGTTCAACGTGCCGGACCCGGACGCCGCCAAGGAGTTCTACGGCGCCGTGCTGGGCTGGGAGTTCACGCCCGGCCGGCTCGAGGGCAACTGGCACGTCCAGGGCAGCGGCCTGATGGGTGGCGTGTCCGGCACGGGCGGTCAGCAGGGCTGGAAGGTGATGTTCGCCGTCGACGACCTGCCCGAGGCGATGGCGTCGGTGCGCACCCACGGCGGCCAGGTCGGCGCGCCCGAGGACCACCCGTACGGTAGGACCGTGGACTGCGTCGACAACCAGGGCTTCGAGTTCTGGCTGTGGCAACAGACCTGAGTAGGTTGCGGCCGGCTCGCCCACGGTGTTGTGTGAGCCGGTCATTCACCTACCAGGAGGGCAAGACGTGCTGAGACTGGTTCGGTTGGCCGTGGTGACGGGTGTGGCGGCGGGGACGGTGCTGGTCGGTGGCACCGCCATGGCCGACACACCGCCGAAGACCACCCACGGCCCCTGCAAGTACACCGCGACACCGGATGACCCCGCGGTACGTCCCGTGCCGCTGCCGCCGGACCCACGCCACACCCCGGACCGGGGCACGGTGCGCGTGGACGTCCGCACCAACCAGGGCCGGATCCCGCTGACCCTCGACCGGGCCAAGGCGCCCTGCACTGTGCAGAGCTTCATCCACCTGGCCGAGCACGGGTTCTACAACAAGACCATCTGCCACCGCCTGACCACCTACCCCACGCTCAAGGTCCTGCAGTGCGGCGACCCGAGCGGCACGGGTGAAGGCGGACCGGGCTACAAGTACAAGGACGAGCTGCCCGTCGGCCTGCCCCCGGCGCCGACCGACCCGACCGGCGAGCGGAAGGTGTACGCGCGCGGCGTGCTGGCGATGGCCAACGCCGGCCCGGCCACCAACGGAAGCCAGTTCTTCCTGGTGTACTCGAACTCCGCACTGCGTCCCAACTACACGATCTTCGGCACGGTCGGCGACACCGGACTGTCCACACTGGACAAGGTGGCGGCCGGCGGCGTGGCCCCACCGGACACCACCGACGGAAAGCCCGCACTCCCCGTCGACATCCGCCGGGTCACCGCTTTCTGCTGGTAACGGGTTCACAAGGTCCGCCCAACGAGTGAATCCCGTGCGAAGGGCCCACTCGCACGGGATTCACCCCCACAGATCCCAGTCCCCACCCACATCACCGATAGACTGGCCTGGGGCCGTCCCCCCGGTGAGGGTGGGGGCGAGCCGTTTACAAAGGACGGCGGACGGTGGGTTCCTGGTCGAGTGGGCTGACCGAGAACGTCTGGGCCGGGGCGGTCACGTTCGCCCAGCGTTGCACGGCCTTCGTCGCCGCGTCACGTTCCGCCGGGACCAGGGCGGCGATGTTCGCGCCGTGGTTGGCTCCTGGGGCGATGTACTTGTAGGAGTCGTGGTGGCTGGGGAAGAACGGTTCGGCGCCCCACGGGTCGTCGGAGCCGTAGACGAACAGCATCTGGCTGGACTGGGTGCGGACCCAGAAGTCCACGTCCAGCATGGGGAACGGGTTGTGCCGGGAGCGTAGGTCGGGCGGCAGGTTGGAGTTGGCCGCGTAGAACTGCCGTGGCGGGTAGTGGGTGAGGCCGCGCAAGTAGTCGAAGCGGGGGGACGGCCAGCCCAGTTGGGTGGCGGCCTGGTAGTAGTACGGCTCGAACGGCAGGACGCCCTGGTCGGTGTAAAAGGACCAGTCGTCGATCTGGTTGATGAAGTCGTAGATCGCCTGGGTGGACGCGGTCTTCGCGGGCACGGTCGGGCAGTCGGACTGGTGGGAGTACTGCCAGAACGCCCATTCGGTGTCCAGGACGGTCATTTCGAAGGCCTTGTCGACGTTGCCGAGGACCTGGGTGAACGTCCGTCCGTTGGCCGCGGCCCATGCGGCGTACATCGGTACCAGTTCCGACCGCCGACGCAACGCCTCGGCCTGCACGTCTTCCAGCGCCTGTCGGCAGGAGGCGTCGCCGACCGATGCGAAGAACCGGTCGTACGCGCTGTCTTCGTTGTTGATCACATCGTTGGGGGCGACGTACGCGACCGAGCCGTCGATGTCACGCGGGTAGAACCGGCGGTGGTAGACCGTGGCCATGCCGCCCTTGCTGGCGCCGGTGGAGATCCACTTGCCGTGGTAGATCTTCCGCATCGCCTGGATCAGCGTGTGGTGGTCGGTGGCGGCCTGCCAGATGTCCAGGTCGTGCCAGTTCGCCGGGTCCGGCCGGGACGGCAGGAAGAACCGCTGTTCGGTGGAGATCTGGTTGCCGTCGATCAACCGCGTGGGCTCGGACCGGAACGGCGCCGTCGACACGTTGTACCCGCTGGTGTGCAGGACCATCGGCCGGTCGACCGACTTGTGCAGCAGTTGGAACCGCTGCTGGAAGGTGGGGCCGTTCGGGTGTCTGTGGTCGACGGGCTGGGTGAAGCTGAGGACGAAGAACCGGTAGCCGGCGGGCGGTGTCGGCGACTCGGAGATCACGGTCAGGCCGGGCACCTGCTTGAGTTGGGCGAGAATGTCGCCCTCCGCCTGGGCGGGCACCGCGCCCAGCCCGACCGTCAACACCAACGCCAAGCCCGCGACCAGGGCTTGCCTGATTCGATGGAACACGCCGACTCTCCTCCCGCTGCGAGACATGCGAGTCTGGCGCACTCCCGTGCCGCCCGGTAGCTACGGAAGTTTCATGGCGTTGCGAGCGCTTCCGTGGGCGCGAGCCGACTGGCCCGGATCGCCGGGTACAGGCCGGCGATCACACCGATCACCGAAGTCGCCAGCACGCCGCCACCGGACGCCCAGGCGGGCACGACCGAGGGCCAGTCCTGGTACGCCGCATAGGACATCGTCACCACGACCCCGAGCAGCACCCCGCCGAGCCCGCCCAACGCGGACAGCAGCAGCGACTCGGCCAGGAACTGCGCGCGGACCTGGCCGCGGGTGGCGCCGAGGGATCGCCGCAGGCCGATCTCGGCCCGTCGTTCGAGCACCGAGATGACCATGGTGTTGGCCACGCCGACGCCGCCGACGAGCAACGCCACCGCGCCCAGTCCCAGCAGCAGGCCGTTGAGGGTCTGGTCGGTCGCCTGCTTGGCCGCGAGGGCGTCCGACGGCCGCGACACCGAGACCTCGTTGGGGTTCTCCGGGTTCGCGGTCGCCGCGAGCACGGACTGCACGGCCGACACGGAGTCCTCGCGGGCGCGCGTGTAAACCGTTGTGGCGTACCCGTCGAAGCCGAGCTGCTGTTCGGCCAACGGCCAGCCGACCAGGGCGGCCGTGTCCAGCTCGGGCGCGAGCGGCACGGGGTTCAGCACGCCGACGACCGTGAACCACTGGCCGCCGAGGTAGATCCGCTGCTCAGGGCCGGCGGCCCCGACGCCGAGCCGGTCCGCGGTCGTGCGGCCCAGTACGACGGCTGGATAGCGGTCATTGGCCGCGTTCAGGAACGCGCCGCTGGCGACGGTCGCGCCGACCGTGCCCGGCAGGTCCGTGCGGGACGCGAGGACGGCGATCCCGCCGGACTGGCCGGTCGGGACGCGATCGTTGCGGTACACCTTGGCGTTCATCACCTTCCCGGTCGCCGTGGTGGACGTGACCGGGCCGATCCGGCCGATCATGCCGATGGCCTCGTCCGGCAGGTGGGTGGGCTGGCCGAACAGGCTCTGTCCTGGGCCGACGGTCAGCAGGTTCGTGCCCAGCGCGGCCAGTTGGCGGTCCAGGTCGGCCCGGCTGGACGTGGAGATCCCGACCACAGCGATCATCGCGGCGATCCCGATGGCGATGCCCAGTGCCGACAGGAACACGCGCAACGGCCGGGCCCGCAGGCCCGCCACGCCGACACGCAGGACGTCCCGGGCGCTCAGCCGGGACGGACGCAGCCGCTCAGCCATGGGTGATCCGCCCGTCCCGCATGTGCACCTGCCGTGGCAGGTCCGCAGCGATGTCCCTGTCGTGCGTGATGATCACGACCGTCGTCCCGGCCGCGTGCAGTTCACGCAGCAACGCGATCACCCCGGTGCCCGACCGGGTGTCGAGGTTGCCGGTCGGCTCGTCGGCCAGCAGCAACGGCGGCTCCCCCACCACGGCCCGTGCGATGGCGACCCGCTGCCGTTCACCGCCGGACATCTCGTGCGGCCGGTGCTCCAGCCGGTGCTCCAGGCCGACCCGGGCCAACGCCGCCTTCGCCCGCCGACGCCGTTCCCGCAGGGCGACTCCGGCGTACAGCAGCCCGTCGGCCACATTGTCCACTGCGGACACACCGGCGGCGAGGTGGAACTGTTGGAACACGAACCCGAGCGCACGGGCCCGCAACGCGGACAGTTCCTTGTCGGACAACGAATGCACGTCGTATCCGTCGACGTGGACCGACCCGGTGGTCGGCCGGTCCAGGGTGCCGATCATGTTCAGCATGGTCGACTTCCCCGACCCGGACGGCCCGACGATCCCGACCAATTCGCCGCGCCCGATGCCCAGCGTCACACCTTGCAGTGCAGATACCCCACCAGAGTATTCACGGCTCACGCCACGCAGCTCCACGACTGGGTTCACCGCGGCACCCCCACGACGATCCCCACGCTGACGCCCGTCCCGCTGATCTCGACCTGGCCGTTCGCGAACATCCCGGTCTTGACCTGGACGTAATGTGTGCCCGACCCGTCGACAACCTGCACTCCGTACCCGCCCTCGGCGAGCGCGACCAGGGCACCGACGGGCACCGCGAACACGTTCTCCCGCTTGTCGGACACCAAAGTTATGTCCACGGGCGCCGCGTCCAGCTTGCCCGCGGCGGCCTGGTCGGCGAGCGCGACGACGACCTGGATGGTCGACGTCGGCGACTGCCCCTGTTGCGCGGGCTTCGCTGTGGCGACACTGCCGACCGACGTCACCGTGCCAGCCACGTTCTTGCCGTCCGGAAGGGTGACGGTCGCCGTGACACCCTGGCTGACCAGGTGCTGCTTCGCCACGTCCAGGTCCACGGTGACCGTCCGGGTGGTGCCCGTGTACGTGAGCACCTGCCCGTTCGCCGGGCCGCCGACCTGCGCCTTCAGCTCCACGACACGCGCGTCACCCGGCACGACGGCGACGTCGGCCGGCTGGACGACACCGGTCTCGTCCCGGCCGAGGTCCTTCTGCCACTTCCGCACTGCGGTCGCCGTCGACGAGGTGAAGTCGTCGTCGACGGTGAAACCGGTGTAGCCCAACGCCTTCAGGTTCTCCTCGAGTTCCCGGACGTCGTTGCCCGTGGTGCCCGACTTCAACGCGCGGTACGGCGGAACCGACCCGTACAGCGTCGGCACCGGGTGATCGTCCACCGAGTACATGGTCTTGCCGCGGGTCACTATGTCACCGGCCGCAGGCAGCCACGTCACCGTGCCCGAACCGGACCGCAGTACCGGGGTGGATGTGCCGTACCCCAAGGTCCCGGACACTTTCTCGGTGCTGGTGAGCGTGGTCTGCGTGACTTTCGCGGTGCCCGGCGGCAGACCGGCGGCCGGTGGCGGCGCCGGCTCGCTCCCGCCGAGACCGAACGCCGCCACACCCCCGGCGCCCACCACGACGACCGCCGCGGCGACTCCGATCGCCAACCGTGCTTGTCGTGAGGTCGCTCGTTTGGATGTCACTGTCCGGGCCGTCCCGGGATCTTGTCCTTGCACGCCTTGAACGCCTTCTGGACCGCCGGGTTGTCGCGGTCGATGTTCTTCATCTGGTCAAGGCCGAGCGACGGGCTGTTCGGGTCCGGGTCCGGCACGTCCATACCGTGGTCGCGCAGGCACTGGGTGAACCCGCGCAACTGGTCCAGCATCTTCGAGTCTATTTTGGACAAGTCGCCGCCGTACGGCAGGAACTTCTGGCACGCCTCGGCGGCCGTCTTGAACGCCTGGCTGTCCCGGTCGATCTTGGCGAGGTCGCCCATCTGGCCGTTCGGGTCGGGGTCGGGGATGTCCACGCCGTGGTCACGCATGCACTGCGCATACTGCCTGCCGTCGCCGGACTGGGACGCGCTTGCCGACGTGCTCGCCACCGACGCGCCGCCGGCCGACGCGACACCGTCCGCCGGTTTGTCCGAGCCGCACGCGGTGACCAACACGAGGACTGCGCCTAGAGCTAGGAGGATTCGCATGGCGGCAGTCGACCAGCCGGCCGATAACCCGGGCATAACCTCAGGCGTTTACGCGCGGGTTATGGCCAGGTCGTCGATGATGGACACCGTGCGTGTACTTGTGGTCGAAGACGAGCCGATCATGGCGGACGCGATCGCCGAATGGCTCCGCCGGGAGACGTTCGCGGTCGATGTCGTACTGGACGGTGACGCCGCGTTGGAACGCTTGGCCGTCAACGACTATGACGTGTTGGTGCTCGACAGGGACATCCCTGTGGTGCACGGCGACGATGTGTGCCGTGCGGTCGTCGAGTCCGGCGCGGCCACGCGTGTGCTGATGTTGACGGCCGCGTCCGCGGTACGGGATCGCGTGCAGGGGCTGAGCCTCGGCGCGGACGACTACCTGTCCAAGCCCTTCGCGTTCGCCGAACTGTCCGCGCGCGTGCACGCCCTGGTGCGCAGGGCCCGTCCCGCGGCACCGCCCGTGCTGGAGCGTGCCGGGCTGCGGATCGATCCGGCGCGCCGGGAGGTCAGCCGGGACGGGCACTGGATCCTGTTGGCCAACAAGGAGTTCGCGCTGTTGACCGAGCTGGTGCTGGCCGGGGGCGCGGTAGTGTCGGCCGAGCAGCTGCTGGAGAAGGTCTGGGACGAGCACATCGACCCGTTCACCAACGTCCTGCGGGTGACCATGATGAAGCTGCGCCGCAAGCTCGGCGACCCCCCGATCGTGGAGACGGTCGCCGGCGTCGGATACCGCATCCGATGAGGGGCCGGACCATCCGGGCCCGGCTCACCGCGATCTACGGCGGCCTGTTCTTCCTGGCCGGCGCGGTGCTGATGGCCCTGACGTACCTGCTGGTCTGGCAGATCCTGAACCGCAGCATGCCGAAGATGCCGGACCCCCAGGCACTGCAGACCATGCTGGCCAGGCTGAAGATCACGTTCGGCGGCAACCAGGAGCAGGTCGACACCCTGTACAACGTCATCCGTGACGCCCAGGAGCAGCAACGTTCCGACGTGCTGAACGGGCTGTTGGTACAGGGTGCGGTCGCGTTGGTGGGGGTCGGCGCCGTCGCCGTGGCGCTCGGATGGCTGCTGGCCGGACGCGCGCTGCGGCCCGTCCACCAGGTCACCGAGACCGCGAAACGGATCGCGGGTTCCGGGCGTGGCCTGCACGAACGCATCGATCTCGGTGGCCAACGCAACGAGATGACCGAGTTGGCCACCACGTTCAACGCCATGCTCGAACGGCTCGACAACTCGTTCGACGGCCAGACCCGGTTCATCGCCAACGCGTCCCACGAGATGCGCACGCCGCTCGCGGTCAAACGGGCCCTGATCGAGGTCACCATCAGCCGCCCGGACACGTCCACCGACGCCAAACGGCTCGGCGAGTCGCTGCTGGAGGTCAACGCGCGGCACGAGCGGCTGATCGACGGCCTGCTCACGCTGGCCGACAGCGAGAACGAGCTGACCGAGCACAGCGAGGTCGACCTCGCCGACATCGCCGAGAACGTGCTCGACCAGCTGGCCGGGCCCGCGCGGGACGCCGGTGTGGAGGTCCGCGCCGCCACCCTCGGGCCGTCGCCCGTGGTCGGTGACCCGGTCCTGCTGGAACGGCTGACCCAGAACCTGGTGGAGAACGCGATCCGGCACAACCGTCCGTCCGGCTGGCTCTCGGTGCGCACCGGCCTGGGCACGTTGACCGTCAGCAACACCGGCCCGGTCGTGCGGGTCTACGAGGTCGAAACCCTGTTCCAGCCGTTCCGCCGGCTGGACCGGGAGCGGGTGGCCGGCGAACGCGGGTTCGGCCTCGGCCTGTCCATCGCCCGCGCGGTGAGCCGGGCCCACGGTGGCGACATCACCGCCGTTCCTCGTCCCGACGGGGGTCTGGAGGTGACCGTCACACTGCCTTCGGGATAGATCTCGATACATGAAGGTTGCATCGCGATGCTTTCCGATATATCGTCGACACATCGGGTCGACGGTCGACCTGATCTACTCGAAGGAGCAACACCATGAGTTACGGAATCTTTGAACAGCGACGCTTCGGCCCCGAGCAGCGCCGAGGGCGCCGCGGACCCTTCCCCGGCGGCTTCGAGGACGCCTGGCCCCGTGGCCGCGGCATGGGCCGCGGGCGCGGCGGACCTGGCCATCGCGGGCGACGCGGCGACGTACGGGCGGCGATCCTCGCCCTGCTGGTCGAGCGCCCGATGCACGGCTACGAGATCATCCAGGAGATCGGCGAACGCAGCGGCGGCCTCTGGCGGCCCAGCCCCGGCTCGGTGTACCCGAACCTGCAGCTGCTCAGCGACGAAGGCCTGGTCACGTCGACCGGCGAGGGCACGGGCAGCCGGCGCGCGTTCGAGCTGACCGAGGCGGGCCGGACCGAGGCGGCCAAGCAGGAGACCCCACCGTGGGAGCAGGTCGCCGGTCAGTTCGACCCGCAGGACGTCGAACTGCGCACCGCGATCACCCAACTGGCCTCCGCGGTCCAGCAGGTCGCCCAGGCGGCCACCGCCGGCCAGAAGGCCCGCACGATCGAAACCCTCAACGAAACCCGCCGGGTGATCTACTCGATCCTCGGCTCCACGGAGTGACCAGGCGAACGGGCCGGCCCGGGGACACTCCCTGTCGCCGGCCTCGACCCCGGGGCCAGCGAACCAGACCAGCCCGCTGATGCGGCAGGTCGGTTCCTGGTCGCTGGGTCCCCGGTCACTGGGTTCCTGGTCGCTCGGTCGACGCTGCTCGGTCAACGCTGTTGGCGGCTGCGGCGGAATTGTCGGTCCCCTGCCGTAACGTTGATTTCAGGGGACCCCCAGGCGGGGACCCTCGTCGCGGCGTGGCAGCGGACTGGTTTGGAAGCGAGTGGCCTGGAAGCGGAGTTGCCCCGCGCCGGAACGCCAGAGGTCCGGGCCCCGCCTAGGACTCGTTCATCACCTCGATGAACCGCATCGCCAGCGGCTCGGCGGGCACCGTCTCCCCGGCCTCGAACCGCGCGACGGCGAGCGGCGGCAGCCCGGCCGCGGCCGCGAGCCGGTCCTGGGTCCATCCCCGTTCCTGGCGGGTGATCCGCACCAGCCGCACCAGATCCTCGGTGTCATGCGGGTGCTCCGCCTGGGCCGACTTGTACCAGTCGCCACGTCCGGTCACGATCAACACCCCTTGCCGTCCACACTGCCGCCGACGGCTCCACACTATCCTCAACCGGCCGCGAGCATCAGTTCGCCCACGTGGTCCCGGATCTCCGCGTCCTCGATGTCGTCGAACTGCTCGCTCACCGACACCTCGAAGCTGCAGCTCAACGGGTGCGCCGCGGGCGCGACCCGGCCGAACAGCCGGATCCCGGTCTTCTCGGCGAGCAGGGTCGCGTGGTCGAGCACCCGGTCCGGGTCAGCCGCCATGTGCACGTGGAACAGCGGTGTCTGCGGCGGTTCGGGCACGACCCGCACCCCGGGGATGCCGCCGAGCACAGCCGCCAGTGACCTGGCCCGTTGGTAGAACTCCGGCATCCGCGGCAACACCTCGTCCAGCCCACGTTCGCCGGCCAGCGCCATCGGCCAGGCGGACGACGTGTTGCCGCCGAGCCGGTCCCGCCAGATCCGGGCGTGCTCGACGAACTCGGTGTCGCCGGCCAGCAACGCGCCGGAGATCCCGAGTAGTCCTTTGTAGAGGGACACGTACACGCTGTCGAACAGGGCCGCGATCTCCGCGTGCGATCGCCGGTAGTACGGCTGTGCCTCCCACAGCCTGGCACCGTCCAGATGGGACGCGACGCGGTGCTCGCGGGTCCAGTCGACCTGCGCGACCAGGTCCTCCCATTCGGGCAGCCGGCCGCCGATGTCCCGCTGCGGTAACTCCAGCAGCAGCGCGGCGACCGGCTCCGCGACCGCTTCCAGATCGGTCAACTGAATGAGCGAGTAGCGGTCGCACACTGGCAGGCCGGTGAGGCCGTGCACGATCGCGTATCCCTTTCGCTCGTGTTGTTCCAGGTGGCACAGCGGGTGGAACGCGATCGTGCGGATGCCGCGCCGGTCGGCGTGGATGCGCATGGCGACCTGCTGGGCCATGGCCCCGGACGGGAACATCGCGGCGGCGGGTTTGCCCAGCAGGTCAGCGATCCGTCGCTCCAGCCGGGGCACCGCGCAGGCCCGTGACTCGTCCTCGCGCACCCGTTCCCGTAGCTGGTCGAGTACTACGGCCGGCCGGTGCCGTCGCGTCAACGCGAGGGACGTGGAACGGGGTGCGTCATCGATGGCCATGCTCCGACCCTACCCACCGCTTTGGACTAGACCACTTGGTTTACGACGGGTGCGCACCCGGTACCCGACGGCGAAGCTCACCCCCTGGACCTGGCTGATCGCCCTGCGCGCGACCGGCGCGGAGAACTCGATGCGCAGCACGGCTTCCAGGTTCGCGCGGGAGTCGAACCGCCACGTCGTGGTCACCGGGCGGGACTCGAAACCCTGCTCGGCGAAGAACGTTTCGATCTTCGCCGGTTCGTACTGCGGCAGATCAGCGCGCAGCCACGGACCGTACGGCTCGCTCGTCCCGTCCAGGTCGACGATCGCGAGCACACCACCGGGCCGCAGCACCCGGTCAGCCTCGTGCAGCCCCGGTTCGCAGCCAGGGCCGAAGAAGTACGCGGTCCGCGCGTGAACCACGTCCACACTCGCGTCCGGCAACGGCAACCGCTGAGCGGAACCGGACAGCACATCAACCGACGACGTCTCACCGATCCGCTGCCGCGCCCGCCGCACCAGTGGCTGATGTGGCTCAACCCCAACGACAGCGCGCGCGGACTCGGCGAACCGGGCCAAATGGAACCCATCTCCGCAGCCCACGTCGACCACGTCCAAACCCGACCAGTCACAGCGTTCCCGCAGGACACGCCATATCTCCCCGTCGACGTCCTGCGCCTGGTTCTCCACCTCGTACAGGTCAGGCCAGTGCCAGATGTTCGGGCTCGGCACCACGTCGTCCGGACGTATCGGCGCACGCAGAGCGGCCCGCGCACGGGACACGAGGCCGGGCAACCAGGTCAGCGACACGCAAACAGCAAACCACAAGGCGCAGTTCAGGCGTATCGTCCGCCCGTGGGCTTCGTCAAAGCCCGTCCCCACCGGAGGTCGCCATGCAGTTCGGCACACCCTGTTGGATCGATCTCGCCACTACTGACCCGAAAGCCAGCAGGGATTTCTACGGCGGCCTGTTCGGCTGGCAGTACCGGGCGAACACCTCAGGCGGCTACGTCACGGCCCTCGCCGACGACGTCCCAGCCGCTGGCTTCTACCGCGCACCCGACACCGAGACCAACAACGCGTGGACGCTTTACCTGGCCGTCCGGGACGGCAGGCGAACCGCCGAGCGCGTGGTCCAGCTCGGCGGCCGGATCGTCATGCCACCACAGCGGTTCGACAGCCAGGGCAGCCTGCTCGTGGCCGCCGACCCGGCCGGCGCCACGGTCGGCTTCTGGCAGCCCGACGGCGGCTGGCCCTTCGCCACCGGCACCAGGGGCGAGTTCCGCTGGGCCGAACTGAACACGTGGGACGGCGACGCCGCCGACAAGTTCTACGTCGACCTGTTCGGTTACCAGCTGGAGCAGATCGGTGACGGCATCGAGTTCGACTACACCACGTGGACGCTGCCGGGCGCCCGCACCCCGGTGCTCGGCCGGATGACGTTCGGGTCGGACTTCCCGCCGGGGAGCGTCCCGCACTGGATGGTCCACTTCGAAGTCGGCGAAGCCCTCGGCACGGACGAGGCCGCCGTGCTCGCCGTGCGGCTCGGCGGGCGGCTGCTGTCCGAACCGGCGAACTCGCCGTTCGGCCGGTTCTCGGTCGTGGAGGACCCGTCCGGCACGGCGTTCACCCTGATCGACACGTCCAACCGGTACACGCCGCACGCGCCGACCGAGGACGAACTGGGCAGCGCCAACGACGACCCGTATGACGACTAGACGGGTACGAAAAGACGCAGCAGCAACCAGGACACGACGGCGGACGGCAGCAACGAGTCCATCCTGTCCATGACGCCGCCGTGTCCCGGCAGCAGGGTGCCCATGTCCTTGATGCCGAGGTCGCGCTTGATCAACGACTCGACGAGATCGCCGAGCGTGGACACCAGCACGATCGCGGCGCCGAACAACGCGCCCTGCCACCACTGGGCGTGCAGCATCAACGTCAACGACAGCCAGCCGCCGACGACACCGGCGACCATCGACCCGGAGAAGCCCTCCCAGGACTTCTTCGGGCTGATCGTCGGCGCCATCGGGTGCTTTCCGAACAGCACACCGGCGGCGTACCCACCAGTGTCCGAAGCGACCACCGCGATCAGGAAGCACAGCACCCGCGCGACACCGTCGTGCGGGACCACGAGCATCGCCGCGAACGACGCGAACATCGGCACGTACGCGGCGGTGAACACGGACGCCGAGATGTCCCGCAGATAGCCTTCCGTGCCGCCACGGAACCGCCACAACAAGCACGCCAGAATCGTGACGACAAAAGCCGACAGCACGCCGTTGCGTTCGAACGGCCACGCCAGCCACACCATCGCCTGGCCGCCCAGGAGCACCGGCCAGAACGCGACCCGGATGTTCGCACTGCGGCGCAGCGTGGTCGTCAGCTCGTAGGTGGCACCGCCGGCCGCGAGCGCCACGATGCCGATGAAGATCTCCCTGACCGTCACCAGCGACACGATCACCGCGGCACCCAGCGCCAGCCCCACCGCGATGGCGGCGGGCAGGTTCCGGCCGGCCCGGGACTTCTTGTCCCCGGCCGGCTCGCCCATATCGGTGCTGTGGGGATCTTCGCCGGAACTCACGTTCCGCTTCGTCGGCCCGGACCTAGACCTCAAGAAGCTCGGCTTCCTTGTGCTTCACCAGTTCGTCCACCTGAGCCACATAACGGTCGGTCACGTGCTGGAGTTCCTTCTCCGCGCGGGCCACGTCGTCCTCGCCCGCCTCGCCGTCCTTGGCGATCCGGTGCAGCTCCTCGTTGGCCTTGCGGCGGATGTTGCGGATCGAGATCTTGGCGTCCTCGCCCTTGTGCTTGGCGGTCTTCACCATCTCCTTGCGGCGTTCCTCGGACAGCTGCGGGATCACGATCCGGATGATCGACCCGTCGTTGCTCGGGTTCACGCCAAGGTCCGAGTCCCTGATCGCCTTCTCGATCGCGTTGAGCTGGGTGGCGTCGTACGGCTTGACGATCGCCATCCGCGCCTCCGGGATGTTGATGCCGGCCAGCTGGTTCAACGGCGTAGGCGAACCGTAGTAGTCGACGACGATGCGGGAGAACATGGTCGGAGTGGCCCGTCCGGTGCGCACCGCGGCGAGGTCCTCCTTGGCGACATGCACCGCCTTTTCCATCTTCTCCTCGGCGTCGAGGAGTGTCTCGTCGATCACGGCTTCTCCTTGGTTCTCGGCTCTGCTCAGACCGTACTCGCGGGGGTGCTCACCAGGGTGCCGATCCTCTCACCACGGACCGCGCGGGCGATGTTGCCCTCGGTCAGCAGGTTGAACACGACGATCGGCATGTTGTTGTCCATGCAGAGGCTGAACGCGGTCGTGTCGGCCACCCGCAGGTCCTTCTCCAGCGCCTCACGATGCGTGATGTGCTCGAACATGGTCGCTTCCGGGTGCGTCTTCGGGTCGGCGGTGTAGACCCCGTCGACGGCCTTGGCCATCAGCACGACCTCACAGCCGATCTCCAGCGCGCGCTGCGCGGCGGTGGTGTCGGTGGAGAAGTACGGCATGCCCGTGCCGCCGCCGAAGATCACCACGCGGCCCTTCTCCAGGTGCCGCATCGCGCGCCGCGGGATGTACGCCTCGGCGACCTGGCTCATCGTGATCGCGGTCTGCACCCTGGTCTCGATGCCCTGCGTCTTCTCCAGGAAGTCCTGCAGCGCCAGGCAGTTCATCACGGTGCCCAACATCGCCATGTAGTCGGCCCTGGCCCGGTCCATGCCGCGCTGCTGCAACTCGGCGCCCCGGAAGAAGTTGCCGCCCCCGATCACCACGGCCACCTGGGTCCCCGCGCGGACCACCTCGGCGATCTGCCGGGCGACCGTCTGCACGACGTTGGGGTCGACGCCAACGCCGCCCCCACCGAACATCTCGCCGCCGAGCTTGAGCAGCACTCTCCGGAACGGCTTCGGGAAGTTGCCTTCGGTCACATCTCCTCCTGGCGGCCTGGGGACTTGCGGATACGCGAAGGCGGGGTCACGGGCGTCGTACCGACGTCCGTGACCCCGCCCGTCAAGCTGTCATCGCTGCGTTGTGGTGGCTGAGGCCTGGATCAGGCCTGGCCGACCTCGAAGCGGGCGAACCGGGTGACCGTGACACCTGCCTCGTCCAGCTGGGCCTTGACGGTCTTCTTCGAGTCCGTGACCGACGGCTGGTCCAGCAGCACGACGTCCTTGAAGAAGCCGTTCACCCGACCCTCGACGATCTTGGGCAGCGCGGCGTCCGGCTTGCCTTCCTCACGCGCGGTCTCCTCGGCGATCCGGCGCTCGTTGGCCACCAGGTCCTCGGGCACGTCGTCGCGGGTCAGGTACCGGGCCTTCAGCGCGGCGACCTGCATCGCGGCGCCACGGGCGGCCTCGGCGTTCTCGCCGTTGTACTCGACCAGCACGCCCACGGCCGGCGGCAGGTCGACGGACCGGCGGTGCAGGTAGGTCGCGACCGGGCCGTCCAGCACGACCACCTTGGCCAGCTCGAGCTTCTCACCGATCTTGGCCGACAGCGCCTGCACGGCCGCCTCGACCGTCTGGCCGTCCAAGTCGGCGGCCTTGAGGACCTCCACGTCGGCCGGCTTGACGGCCTGGGCGACCCGCAGGATCCGGTTGGCCAGCTCCTGGAAGTCCAGGTTCTTGGCGACGAAGTCGGTCTCACAGCGCAGTTCGACCATCACGCCGCCGTCCGCGGCAACCAGGCCGTTGGCGGTGGCCCGCTCAGCCCGCTTGCCCACGTCCTTGGCGCCCTTGATGCGCAGGAACTCGACGGCCTTGTCGAAGTCGCCATCGGACTCTTCCAGGGCCTTCTTGCAGTCCATCATGCCGGAGCCGGTGAGCTTACGCAGCCGCGCGACGTCCGCGGCGGTGTAGTTCGCCATCGTGCGTTATTCCGTCCTTGTCAAGTGTGCGGCCGGTACCCGCCCCTGATGGTCGGCGGGTACCGGAATCTTGGCGTCGGGTCAGGACTCGGGCTGCGCCGGGGTGTCCCCGGCGTCCGCGGACGCGCTGACCAGCAGGTCGCGCTCCCACTCCGGCAGCGGCTCCTCGGCGGCACCCGGCTCGGGCTTGTCGTCACCCTCGACCGCGGCGCCGTTGCGACCGGACCGGGCGATCAGGCCGGCGGCGGCGGCCTCCGCGACGACCTTGGTCAGCAGCGCCGCCGACCGGATGGCGTCGTCGTTGCCCGGGATCGGGTAGTCCACCTCGTCCGGGTCGCAGTTCGTGTCCAGGATCGCCACCACCGGGATGTTCAGCTTGCGCGCCTCACCGACCGCGATGTGCTCCTTCTTGGTGTCCACGATCCAGATGGCGCTCGGCACCTTGGACATGTCGCGGATACCGCCGAGGGTGCGCTCCAGCTTGTCCTTCTCCCGGGTCAGCATCAGGATCTCCTTCTTGGTGAGACCCTGGAAGCCGCCGGTCTGCTCCATCGACTCGAGTTCCTTGAGCCGCTGGAGGCGCTTGTGGACGGTGGAGAAGTTGGTCAGCATGCCGCCGAGCCACCGTTGGTTGACGAAGGGCATGCCAACCCGCAGCGCCTCGTTGGCGATGGCCTCCTGCGCCTGCTTCTTGGTGCCCACGAACAGGATCGACCCACCGTGCGCGACCGTCTCCTTGACGAACTCGAAGGCCCGGTCGATGTAGGTCAGCGTCTGCTGCAGGTCGATGATGTAGATGCCGTTGCGCTCGGTGAGGATGAATCGCTTCATCTTCGGGTTCCAGCGGCGGGTCTGGTGCCCGAAGTGCACGCCGGAGTTGAGCAACTGCCTCATGGTGACGACGGCCATGGCCGGATTCGCACCTCTTCTGTCCTGGCATGCCGGCCGGTGTGGTCAGGCACGCGAATCGGTTTGCCGCGGTGAGCCGGGTGGTCCACCGCCCTGGTGCCGTACCGGCGCCCGAACCCACAACAGAAACTCGTCGTGAGACCGGCGGGCGTCGTCACCGGTCCGTGAGGCCGGTTCGTACTGGCACGCGAAGTCGTCCCGTGAATCCACGGGCCGCGTGAGCAGTGTACGCCGACCCACCGACAATCCCCGCATCGCGGGACCGGGTCAACCCCCACTTATCCACATCCCCCACAGTTGTCCACAGCAAGCCAGAAGGGACTTCCGGATCATCGAACGCCTGGGCAAGCTGAAATCATGACCCCATTCCCCCAGCTCATCGCCCTGGCCCTCCTCCTTACAGCCCCCACCGCCCCCCAACCGAACACAACGCCGCCGGCCAGCACCCCATGGTCCCCGCCCACAGCGCACCTCGCCAGTTCACCGCGATCCACCTGGCCCCACCCACCCGCAGCCCACAGCCCACCCGCATCCCCGCCCACGAACACCACTCGCCTAACGCCAATCACCCCCACCCCGCCGCCAATCACCCACATCCCGCCGAACCCACCCACCGTCATCGCCGAGCCCAAATCGCCGTCCTTCTCCCCACCGTCCTTCTCCCCACCGTCAATCGAGCCACGCGTCCTCACATCACCCAATCCCGCCAAACCGCCCACCAACACGTCCCCACCACCCCACCTCGCCAGATCACCCAACGACCCATTCCCACCACCAGCCCAGCCACACCGCCTCGCGCTACACGGGCTCGCCAAACCGCCCGCCGACACATCCCCACCACCCCAGCCACATCCCGCCACGCCACGCCATCTCACCCAACCACCTGCCAACAGCACCCAACCCCCAACCCAGCCACCCTCACTCCCACCACCCCACCTCGCCGAATCACCCACCAACCCATCCCCACCACCAGCCCAATCACACTCCGCCTCACCACCCCATCTCCCCAGACCACCCACCGCTGGCTTCCCTCGTGCGCCGTCGGTCCGGTCGCGTTTCTCCTGGCCGCTGTCTCCTCCGCACCCCGTTGTCCGTCCGTTCATCCCGCCCCTTGGTCCCTATGGGCCTGGACATCGTGGGGTCGATCTCGGCGGCGTGGCCGATCAGGTGGTACTCGCCGCCGGAGATGGGATCGTGGTGTTCGCCGGCATGGTGGTGGACAGGCCGTTGGTGTCCGTAGAGCACTCGGGCGGGCTGCGAACCGTCTACGAGCCTGTGTCACCGGTGGTGGTGAGAGGACAGACCGTCCGGCAGGGTGACGTGATCGGCCATCTCGTGCCAGGCCATGGGCAATGCCGAACCGCCTGCCTGCACTGGGGCGCGCGGCGAGGCGGCGAGTATGTGGATCCGTTGCGGTTGTTGGCCCTTGGGCATGTACGGCTGTTGCCGTCAGGCGTCGGACTGCTCCACCAGTTTGGCTCGCAGGCGCAGCACCGCGCGGGTGTGCAGCTGGCAGACGCGCGATTCCGTCACGCCGAGGACCTTGCCGATCTCGGCGAGCGTCAGGTTCTCGAAGTAGTACAGCGTCACGACGATCCGGTCCCGCTCGTTGAGCTGCTCGATCGCGCCGGCCAGCTGGCGCCGGTTGTCGAGGTCGACCAGGGTGGCGACGGGATCCTCAGCACCTTCGTCCGGCAGGGTTTCGGCGAGCGATGCCGTGCCCCGACCGGCCGCGACCAGCTCGTCCAGGGCGACCACGCTGGTGAGCTGCAGCTGGGCGTAGAGGTCGTGCAGGTCGTCGAGGGTCATGTCGAGCTCGGCGGCCAGTTCACGGTCGCTGGGCTGGCGCTGCAGGCGGGCGCCGAGGCGTTCGAGGGCACGCTCGACCTCGCGGGCCCGGCCACGGACCGATCGCGGCACCCAGTCCTGGGACCGCAGGTCGTCCAGGATGGCGCCACGGATGCGCTGCATGGCGTACGTCTCGAACTTCAGGCCACGCTCGGGCTCGAACTTCTCGATCGCGTCGACCAGGCCGAAGATGCCGGACTGCACCAGGTCACCGACGTCGACGTGGGCGGGCAGGCCGGTGCCGACGCGGCCGGCGACGTACTTGACCAGCGGCGCGTAGTGCAGCACGAGCCGGTCCCGCAGGCGCTGTTCGCGCTCCTTGCCGTACTCGCGCCACAAGGCGACGATGCCGGCTTCGACATCGTCCGCGGTCCGGTGGTCGCCCGGCAGCACTCCGTCGGGCTGGCCAGCCCCGTAAGGCGCAGCCCACCCGTTCGTGGGCCGCGCTTCGGGCTCGGGTACGGCCACAGTGCGAGAACCTCTCCCTGCGTTGTCCGATCTCGTTGGATCGGGGGTCACCTGATCCAGCCTGGAGCCGCGCGACATGCCGTCCAGCTTAGGAGCTTTCCGTGTTCATCTCGCCCCCTAGTGTTGGCAAATTGTCACGGCGCGTCGCGTCGTACCGATGGCCGGTACACGTTTACCACTACGACCTGGGATGAGCCTGGTCGTGCACACTCCGTAGCCGCTCAACGGTCACGTGTGTATACAGCTGTGTCGTGGCCAGAGTGGCGTGACCGAGCAACTCCTGGACGCTGCGTAGGTCCGCGCCTCCCTCAAGCAGATGCGTCGCCGCGGTGTGCCGCAAGCCGTGCGGACTCAGGTCGGGCGCCCCGGGCACCGCCATGAGCGCCTGGTGCACGATCCGCCGGACGCTGCCGGGCTGCAGGCGGCCGCCACGCACCCCGAGCAACAGCGCCGGTGGCGACTTGTCGTTCACCAACTCCGGGCGTCCCTCGGCGAGCCAGTCGAGCACGGCTCGTTGGGCGGGCGCGCCGAAAGGCACTGTCCTTTCCTTGTCACCCTTACCGACCACGCGCAGAACTCGCCGGTCGGTGTCCACGTCGTCGACGTCCAGGCCACACAGTTCGGAGACTCGGATCCCAGTCGCGTACAACAGCTCCACGACCGCCCGATCCCGCATTGCTACGGGATTACGTTCGGTGGCCCCGGATTCCGCGGCCCGCATCAGGTCGTCGGCCTGGTCACGCCGCAGCACCGAAGGCAGCTTCCGGTGCGGTCGGGGGGCGACAAGCCGCGCGCCCGGGTCGGTCGCGATGTGCCCACGTCGGTAGGCCCACGCGGTGAACGTCCGCGCCGCGGCCGACCGACGCGCCAAAGTCGTCCGCCCGGTTCCGGCCGACCGCTGGCCAGCCAGCCAGGCCCGCAGCCCCGGCAGGTCAAGCTCGTGCCTTTCCTGCTCGCCAGTCCCCAGTACGTCCAGACCACGCACGTAACCGAGGAGGGAGACCGCGTCACCCACATAGGCACGCACTGTGTGCGGGGACAACCCACGCTCAGACCGCAGATGCCGCTCATAGGCATCCACGATGTCCCCGTCGGGTGGCGGCAGGGCGGCCCTCACCTTGAGAAGGTCAACCCGGTGGCGGCGGGAACTCGGTGACACAAAGGACAACGCTGCGCGGTCGGGTGAACGGGGTCAAGCACCGCCACACCCCAACTTCGCCGGCCGACGACCGAGCAGCCAGTCAGCCTGCCTCGATCCGTCTCGTTAGCGCCCGAAAGGAGGAAAAATAAGTCCAAAACAACCCATCACCAGATGTCCAACTGGACACCCAGCCGGCAACCGAGCTCCCATCGCGGCCCGAGCGCGACGCTTGGGCGGACAGGGGGCGGCCCACCAAAGCTGTCCCACGGTCCCGCGCACAGGTTGGACAACACCCAACGATTGATTCCCTCACGGCGACCTACCATTGCAGTTTACCACACTACAAAAACAGGTGGATGCGAGGGCCAAACCCTTATACGACGCCCCCGGCGCATTGCCGATGTAGCTTTCATGGCGTCACATGCCTCAAAAAGGGAAGAGAATGAAACGTCTTCTAGCGATGGCGTTGATCGCAGTCGCGGCTCCTTTCGTCGTTCCGGTGACCGCCTCGGCCACCACCGGAAGTCCGGAGGCCGCGCTCGCGGCACAGGGCGGCGGAATCCGGGAGAGCGCCGGCGGCTTCCTTGACGACTGGGGTGGATGTCGCTGCGACGGTGACCAGATCCGGGTTTACAACAGTGCCCACCCAACAACAACGAGAAGTGGTGGTTGGAGACGGTCGGCAAGGCCGCGGACCACAACTACTACATTCACCTGGCCGGCACAAGCAAATGCCTGGACATTCCCGGCGGAACACTGAAAGTCGGGCAACCACTACAGCTGTGGGAGTGCAACGGCTGGAACAAGGCTCAACTGTTCCACATCTTTCCGCGCGGAAGCTCCAGTGACCTGACGTATCGGATCATGGGCAACTGGGGCGGGACCGACGGCCCAGACCTGTGTGTGGACGTCTGGCATCCCGCCAACAACGGTGACCAGGTCAGGTTGTGGAGCTGCGGCCACAGCGACGAGTACTACCACCAGTACTGGGTCTTTTAGAACTGGCACCGCGGGGCTCGGTGCCCTGCACCCATTCAGAAGCGAACGTCCGTACTCACGCGCCCAACCGCACCGGCTGCGCCGGAACACCGAAGGCGACCAGCACGCCCAGCAGGTTGAGCAGGTCGCGAGGTGAGAACAGGTCAGGACCGCCATAACCGGCGATGTCCCGCAATGACCACCAGCGCCACCCGGTGATCCATCCTTGGGCCAGTTCCACATCCGTCATCAACCCGCGGGGCGTGAACGACGAGGTCCGTACCAGGAAGTAGTCGTTCACGACCCCGTCATAGCCGGCGACATACTTCGACCCAGTGGCCTCCTGGCTCCACACGTGCGGCCCCAGGTCACTGATCGTCAACCCGATCTCGTCCCGCAACTCGCGTGACAACGCATCCATCGGTGTCTCACCCGACTCGACACCACCCCCAGGAGTCGCCCACACCACAGCCGTCTTCAACCGGTGCCGCCCCAGCAAGACGCGATCAGCCTCATCAAGAACAACGGCACGCACCGAGTGACGAATATTCGACCCAACCACCCGATCACCATAGCCAAAGCCCTGTCCAAGCTCGCGGAACCCGACACAAGGCCACGACAGCAATACCTCATCGGGTGGATCACCACGCCAATGCTGACGGTCGCAAGCCCCTTTTCCCGGCGGCCACCCACAGCGGTTCACCCCATCGAGTGAGAGCCGGATCCCCCAAGCACTTACAGGTGTAGCCGTAGGCCTCGCGGACTACTCACAGTCGACCCGCCTCCTCAACGAGAGACCTGTGCCGTCGGCGATGTCGACAGATCGACGCCCAACCCGCCCCGGGCAGCATCAAAACAGTGGCATCAAACAGACGGACACGTCACGCCACCCCGACCCAGCCAGCGGACCAACGCCCATGTCCCCAGCCAAGTCCAGCGGACCAACGCTCAACACCCTGACACAGCCAGCAGACCGACGCCTCACGCCCCAGCAAACCCGGCGCACCAACGCCTCACGTCCTGGCAAGTCCGGCCCACCAACGCCCACACCGCCGTCAAGCAAATGGATGCCGTGTGCGCCGATAGGTTGGAGGGTGGCCGCGGCAGACCGTGTCGTCTCCGCTGATGCCGGTGCCCTGTGACAGGGTCTACCGGGCCGCTCTTGGCCCGAACCCAGCGGAGTCAACGACCGTACGTCGCCGTGTCCGGCGCCAGCCAGAGCTCACGTGATTCGAGCCAGTGCCCAACGCGCTCGACAGTGCCGCCCGAACTATGGCGCCGATCGAGTCACTGGGGCGGCCGAACGGCCATGCCAACCAAACGGCCACGCCAGCCAAACGGCCATGGCAGCCAAACAGCCATGGCAGCCGAGCCGCCGTCTTGATCGGACCACCATGCCAGCCCACCCACCACGCCGGCAGTTGCCCGATGCCGGCTGTAGCACGGTGCCAGCCGGACAACGGTGCCAGCCGGGCCACGGTGCCGATCGAGCCGCCGTGCCAGTCCGACCATCGCCCCGGTCGAACCGTCGTGCCAACCCAAGCACCGTCCCAATCGGGCCACCATGCCCGGTCCACCATCGACCCGGCCCGGCCACGGTGCTGTCGAATCGCTATCCATGACGCGACTGTCATGCCATTCGAACCGCTGTGCGGGTCGAACGATCGTCCCAATCGAACCGGCATGCCCAGCCCAACCGCCACGCAAGCCGAGCCACCATGCCAGTCCAACCGCCACGCCAGCCCAATCGCGACGCCAACCCAACCACCATGCCAACCCAGCCGCTACGCCAGCCCAACCGCCACGCCAACCGAGCCGCTAGGTCAGCCGGACTGCCATGCTCGGCCCGGCTGCTACGTCAGGCGAACTGCCCGACGCCCAGCAGCCCTGCCGCTATGCCCGCCGGACGGCCTCCACGCCCAGCCTCCACGCCCAGCCTGGCCGTTGTGCCGGTCGAGCCGTCGGGCTGTGTCGGCTGCTCGTTGGGCTATGGAGCTGGAGTCTCGGGGAGTTGAGCAGTTGATCTGGGCCAGTCATCCCGTCCTGGGGCGGTGGCCTTGGCGTTGCTCTGGTTCCTTGGGCGATGGTCGCGTTGGGGTTGTGGTGGTGAGGACGTTCAGGTTGGGGCCGGTTGTTGGTTGTTTGTCTGCTGTGTTTGGGGTGTGGGTGGTGCTTTTGTTGGGTTGTGGTTGGCTTTGGTTCGTCGCCAGCCGGTTTCGGGTCTGTCTGCCAGGCCGAGGAGTTCCAGGGCTGGGAGGACTGCTCGGACTCTGGTCAGGGCCACGCCGGACAGTTCGGCGATCCGTTCGGCGGACTGCTCGATGCGTGGTTCGAGGGCCTCGTGGACTCGGAGGGCGTCGCCTTCCAGGCTGTCTGTGGGGCGGGATTCCGTTGTCGGCTTTGGTGCGAGGTCGTCGCCGAACTGGCCGACTGCCTCGATGACGTGGGCGGCTGTGCAGACTGTTGTCGCCAGGCCGTCGCGGAGGAGTTCGTGGCACCCGGCGGACATCGCGGACGTCACCGGGCCGGGGACGGCCATCAGCACGCTCCCCAGGGCAGCGGCGGACGACGCTGTGTTACGTGCGCCGCTGCGTACTCCTGCCTCGACGACGACCGTGCCCGCGCTCAGAGCTGCGATCAGCCGATTCCGCACAAGGAACCGGTGCCTGGCAGGCTGGGTTCCCGGCGGGTACTCGCTGACGACCAGGCCTCGGCCGGTGATCCGGTCGAGCAACTGGGTGTGGCCCGCCGGATAGCTCTGGTCAATTCCGCACGCCAAGACCGCGAGTGTTCTCCCCTCGGCGTTCAAGGCACCTCGATGGGCGCAGCCGTCGATTCCATACGCCGCACCAGACACAACGGTCATCCCGTTGCGTGCCAACTCATAGGCCAAGTCCGTGGCGACATGCTCCCCGTACCCGGTGGCCGCCCGTGCGCCCACAACCGACACAGCCCGCTCCAACAGCTCGCTCAGCAACGCCTTCCCGCGAACCCACAGTCCCAATGGCGGACACGCCCACCGAAGCCCACGCCCGGCCGCGTTCGCCAACGGCAGCAAAGCCCACGCCGGCCATTCCGCGTCTCCAGGAACTACCAACCGCCCGCCGACTCGTCGGGCCGCCGCCAGATCTTCAGCAGCCTTGTCAACAAGACGTCGGGAAGAGGTCGCTTCAAGAACGGCGTCCGGCACGTCGCCAGACCGAATCATCCGAGCGGCCTCAACGGCCCCTACATGGCCAACGAGATCCACAACAGCGGGAGCAGGTGGCTCGGCCACCCTGACCAAGTACGCCCACGCGAGGCGCTCCTCCTCACACCCGGACATCACGCCACCCTGAACCTGTCGTACCGAGCACGCAAAACTGTCCATGTTGGACAATGGAACGATTCGAAGACGCAGCTGTGGGTGGCGCCGCAGAAGCGGTTTCGGCAGACCCGGACGCAGCGCGAGTGGCTGGGCTTGAGGCTTGACAGTCACGTCGATCGGCAGGGTTGTGGCGACCGGGATACGCGCCTGACCCAGCGAGCCGCCGCAAAGCGTGCAGGTGAGCGAGGAACTTGCTGGCGCCCTGGAAGCGCACTTCCGCCCGCAGAGGCTCTGCGCGTGTTCCCGAGCGGTGTGCGGCGAACCCAGCCAGGGCCGTAGGCATCCCGTAGATCAAGGCCATCACAGGACCCGCCAGGTCGGTGATCGCGAACAGGACCGCCGGCAGGCAGAACATCAGCCATCGTGTCGGTAGCGGCATGTCCTGAACCAGTCGCCACCAGGCGAAGCCACAGTTCGGCATGTGCCGACGTTGGCCAACGGCGCGACCAGCCCGCGTACGAAGTTCAGCAGCAACTCTGCCACTACGGTGGGCAGTGCGTGCGCGAACATCAGCCTGCGATCGCTGAGGCTCACCACCAGGCTGGCCTCCAACTACGGCGGAGTACGCAGGGCCGGGACCATCGATCGCAGTCCGCCGGGCGCGGACAGCAGGATCAACACACCGACCGCGCCCTCTCACTCGGTGCCGCACGGGCCTACCAACCGCCGGGTAAGTCAGCCCTTGGCGACCCTGCGCCGGGCTGTACCGGGTGGCCACCGGTGGCGGTCCTAGCGGTAGCGGACGGTGCAGGTAGGTGATGGGGACAAAACTGTCGGGCAGGTGTTCGTCGATCGTGGCCCGGTCGGAGAACTGGGACATGTCACGAATTTCAGCCAGGTCGCTCGCTGGATGGATGTAGGTGGTTCGGGCGAGGTCGCGGTGGCGTTCCACATCGATCACGTCGCACACGCGGTCTAGGCAGGATCGCACTACTCTCCGAGCGAACTCCATGATCGTGCGCCAGGCCGCGCGGATGCGCGAACAGCTCGGCAACGCATGCCGGCCTCGACTTCGCGGACCACGCCTCAGTGAACTGCTCTTTCGAGGAACTGCGGCTTTCTGTCCACTTTGGAAGGTCGCGTTGGGGAGGCGAGGGCCAATGTCGAAGATCTCGAACACAGCGAGGGAGGCGATTGCTCCGGCCCTCGGATGGAACGCGATGGCAAATGTGATGACGCGTGGCACTCGGGAGATGTGGTACGGGTCATTGAAGCGACTGTGGCTGAACATTGGGAGTTGTCCGTTCGTGGGTACAGGCAGATGGAATTGCTGGGCTTGACGCCGGCGTGCATGGCGCGACGAGGTCATTGGTCGGTCGGCGCACCAATGTGTTGGAGGCTGTCTGCTTGGATGGGCCTGTCAAACAGTGAAGGTCGTGGCGGGTGTGAACCTCAGCCGTGTCATGTCGCCCGTTCCGGGCGCATGGACCGCAAGTGTGGCAACTACACTGTTGGCTGGCTCACGCTCGCCGAGCGGCAGCGAGGCGCCGAACGCTGAGTCCGCGCACCGTCTCGTGGACAGGCAGCGGTTCCAGTGGGTGATCGAGCAGGACGACTTCCCTCGGCAGAGGTGGAGGTCAGACCTTGCATCGGCCGTCCAAACACCTGGGCTGCAACGTGCTGACGCGTTCCTGACCGGCGGTGCTTGGTCGGGCGGCTCCAGGGCGCCACAGTGCTGGCCTGCAGGTCAGTCACCATGGTGCCGCCGTCCGTAGCGCTGGTCCAGCCGCATGCACTCGTCGCCCGGCATGCGCCCGGCCGCACGCTGAGCGTCTATTCCACAAAGCTCACAGTGGAGTTGGCCGGTGACACGCCGCCCGTTCGACTTTCGAGGGCACAAGCGGTTGCCACACCGGTGAAAGGACCAGTCTTGACAAGGGGGCCACGACACCTCGGCCTCCTCCTCCCCGATGCGGCAGATGGTGCGGGTCAACGGGCACTGGGCCGGTCTCGATCCGGAGCGCTGCGGGGACTGCAGGCAGCAGGCTGCGGTGGTCGCCGGGTTCACTGGCTGGTTGGGTTTGCGGCGTCGTTGTGCTTTGGTCATGGGATTCCGGCTTCCGGGTGGATGGTTCGCGAGGTCCTGGCGTTCTGGGCTACCAGTCACGCGGTGGACGGCGACAGGTCTGTTACCTGAGGTGGATGGGCCGCAGGGGCCCGTTGGTCGCGAGGGAGGCAGTTGTAGGTCGTCAAGCTGCTCGCCGGTCACGGAAGTCGAGGGCCGCTGCGACGTGGTCGGCGTCGGGTTTTTCCAGACCTGCCAAATCCGCGAGTGTCCAAGCAACTCGGAGACAGCGATCCGCCCCCCGTGCCGTGACGGCTCCGGTGCTCAGACCTCGGTCCAGGAGCGCCGTTGCTTGACGGGGCAGGGCGAGTTCTCGGCGTAGGTAGGGGCCGGGCACTTCCGCGTTGGTCGTCCAGCCCTGGGTGGACCACCGGTCGCGGGCACGCTGCCTTGCTTGACGCACTCGGGTACGGACCGTGCTTGTCGGTTCCGGCCTTGAGTCGTCCGTTATGGACATTCGGGTGATGGGCCGCATCCGCACCCTCAGGTCGACCCGGTCCATCAACGGACCGGACAGACGCGTGATGTAACGGCGACGGGCCGCTGGGGTACACGTGCAGTCAGTGTCCCGGGGTGGCGCGCAGGGGCAGGGGTTGGTCGCGAGGATGAGTTGGAACCTGGCGGGGTAGGTGACGACGCCGTCTCTTCGGCCGAGGCGGATCTCGCCGTCTTCCAAGGCTTCCCGCAGGGCGTCCAGCCGGTCCGGGGCGAACTCGCAGGCCTCGTCCAGCAGGAGGACGCCGCGGTGGGCTTTGCTGATCACACCGGGTTTGGCGATGCCCGTTCCGCCTCCGACGAGGGCCGCTCTGGACGCGGTGTGGTGGGGTGCGATGAAGGGTGGGATGGTCACGAGCGGAGACTCGGTGCGGAGCATGCCGGCGACGGAGTGGATCGCCGTCACTTCGAGGGCCTGGTCCTGGGTCAGCGGTGGGAGCAGGCCGGGCAGGCGGCGGGCGAGCATGGTCTTTCCCGTTCCTGGTGGGCCGATCAGCAACAGGTTGTGGCCGCCCGCGGCGGCGACCTCCAGTGCCCACCGCGCGTCCGGTTGGCCGAGCACGTCGGCAAGGTCCGGCGCGACCGGTTCGGGCGGGGGCACGGCGGGGTCCGGTGCGGTCAGGCCGTTGTCTTCGCCGCGCAGCCATCGGGTGACTTCGGCGAGGGTGTCCGCGCCGAGCACCTCGATTCCGCTGACCAGCGCGGCCTCCGGCAGGGTCGCCTTCGGCACGACGGCACGGCTCAGGCCGATCCGGCGGGCGGCGAGCAACGCCGGGAGCACACCCCGGACCTCCCGGATCCGGCCGTCCAACGCCAGTTCACCGACCAGCACGGTGTTGCCCAACAGGTCGTCGGGGACGATCTCGGCAGCGGCGAGGACGGCGCACGCGAGCGCCAAGTCGTAGCCGGAGCCCCCTTTCGGCAGGGTGGCGGGTGACAGCGCAAGCGTGACGGCCTGGTCCGGCCATTCCTCGTCACTGTTCCGCACCGCCGCGCGCACTCTTTCTTTGGCCTCGTTGAGCGCCGTGTCCGGCAGGCCGACGATCTGGGTTCGTGGCCGTCCGCCGCCGATGTCCGCCTCGATCTCGACCGGCACACCGTCCACTCCGAACAGTGCGACCGACCAGGTGTGTGCCAGCCGCATCAGAAAGCCCCTTTCCAGTGCCGGATCCGGGGTGTGGTGTTCGGCGGCCAGACGATCGACATGATGTCGCCCCTGATCGGCACCCAGGGAACTTTGAAGTGCGCCAGCCAGTGCGTGGCGACGAGCCGGACACGTCTGGCCTTCTCGTCGTCCACGGCTTCGGCCGGGGTGCCGAAGCCGCCGCCGCTTCGGGTCTTCACCTCGCAGGCGACCAGGACTCGGGCGCTGTCGTCGGTCAGCAGGATGTCCACTTCGCCTTCTCGGCAACGCCAGTTGCGGATCAGGAACTTCAGTCCGTGTCGGGTCAGGTAGTCGACTGCCAGGTCTTCGCCTCGCTTGCCCAGTTCGTGTCGCGGGTTCGCTGGTCGGGTCGTCATCGTGCGCCTCCTCGGTCGCGTCGTTGGGGTTGCTGGTTCGAGCTTGTGGGGTGGGGGGCGAGTGGGCCAGCGGGTGGGTTTTGGTTGTGGACAGGTCGGGGGGATGTGGACAACTCGGCCGTTGTCGATCTTGAAATGGCGGGAATGTCGGTGGGGTGTGTTAACGGGCCGCGCACGATGGGTGTGCCTGAACGCCGGAACCCACTAGGGTGCTTCCGGACCCCCAGACTGGCCCACCGGCGCTGAAGGGAACGAAGTGAAGCCCGTCGAGGTGCACTACACGATCGAGGGCCCGCACGACGCCCCAGTCGTCCTCCTCTCCGGCTCGATCGGCAGTTCGACCGACATGTGGCTGCCGCAGCGCGAGGCGCTGGCCGACGAGTACCGAGTGATCAGCTGCGACCACCGCGGGCACGGCAAGTCACCCGTTCCGCCCGGGCCGTACAGCGTGGCGGAGATGGCGACCGACGTGTTGGCGCTGCTGGACCGGCTGGACGTCGAGAAGGCGCACTTCTGTGGGCTGTCGCTGGGCGGCGCGATCGGCATGTGGCTCGGCCGCTACCACCCGCACCGGATCGACCAGCTCGTGCTCGCGTGCACCTCGGCGAACTTCGGACCGAAGGAGATGTGGGCGGACCGGATCGACCTGGCGCGCAAGGAAGGCATGGAGTGGATCGCGGGCCTCAGCATGCCTCGCTGGCTCACCCAGGGCTTCATCGACCAGGAGCCGCAGACCGCCGAGCGGGTCCGGACGATGCTCGCGAGCACCCCGCTCGACGGGTACACCGGCGCGTGCGAGGCCATCGGTGACTGGGATTTCGCCGACAAGCTCCCCGACCTGCCCACGCCGACCCTGGTGATCGCCGGGTCCGAGGATCCGTCGACCCCACCGGAACACGCGCGCGAGATCGCGGCGCTGGTGCCGAGGTCCCGGATGGTGGTGCTCGACGGCGCCGCGCACCTGGCGAACGTGCAACGGGCGCCGGAGTTCACCGACCTGCTACGGGCCCACCTGCTTGGTTGAGGCCGCCGGGGTGGCTCAGAGGCCGTCCTCGGGCAGGCGTAGCTCGGGTTTGTCCAGTTCCTCCACGTTGACGTCCTTGAAGGTGATCACGCGGACGTTCTTGACGAACCGGGCGGGGCGGTACATGTCCCACACCCATGCGTCCGACATGCGCACTTCGAAGTACACCTCGCCGTCCGCGTCCCTGATCTGCACGTCGACCGAGTTGGCGAGATAGAAACGCCGTTCCGTCTCCACCACGTAGGAGAACTGGCCGACGATGTCGCGGTACTCCCGGTAGAGCTGCAGCTCCATCTCGGTCTCGTACTTCTCGAGATCCTCCGCACTCATCCGACCCGAGCTCCTCCTCGTCCCGATTCCGCCCCTTGCCGAGGGGAGCCCCCATTGTGAACCACGTCGACAGCCGCCACACTCAGCGCCACCCGGCGCGGCGGGCGCAGGCCGTGCTTGATGCCCGCGGACGCCACGTTCGAGTACGACCAACGGTGGACCGCACTGGGGCCGTGCTCACCCAGCGCCTCATGGTGCCTGCCGGTGATGTAGCCCTTGTGCTCGTCGAAACCGTAGATCGGTAGCTCGTCGTGCAACTCACCCATTATCCGGTCCCTGGTCACCTTGGCCAGCACGGACGCCGCTGCGATACACGCCACATGTAGGTCGCCCTTGATCACCGCGACGGTGGGCGCGGTCATGCCGGGGATCCGGAAACCGTCCGTGAGCACGTATCCGGGCTGGATCCGCATGCGGGCGACGGCTCGGCGCATGCCCTCCAGGTTGGCGTACCCCACCCCTCGAGAATCCACCTCATCGGGTGGAATCACGACTACTGAGTGATCCAGGGCACGGGCGAGCACGATGTCGTACATCCGGTCCCGCGCCGTCGGCGTCATCAGTTTCGAGTCGGTGAGGTCCTCGAACCTGGCCGCGTCACCGGGTTTCAGTACGCAGGACGCGACCACCAGGGGGCCCGCGCACGCGCCTCGGCCGGCTTCGTCGACTCCGGCGACCGGGCCGAGGCCACGTCGTTCGAGTGCGCCCTGCATCGCCCAGGTCCCGCCGTCACGCCGGACGGGAACGCGCGGCGGGCGCAGGCTCGTGGAGACCGGCACGGCTACTTCCGATCGGATCCCTTGAGACGTACGGTCACTGCCCTGCCGGCGCGGCGACCGACCCAGAACACCGGATACGCCAGCAGCACGCCACCGCCGACCGGGATACCTTCCTGCCACGCGGGCGCGGCGGCCAGCGTCTGCGGGTTCGGGTCGGTGATGCCGCCCCAGCGACCAGGCGGGAGCACGATGATCTGCGCCTTGCCGATCACGTTGTCGATCGGTACGACCCCGCTGTAGTTCGGCACGTCGCTCAGGCCACCGCCGCCCTGGAAGCGGGAGTCCGACGAGTTGTTGCGGTTGTCCCCCATCACCCAGAGGTTGCCCGGCGGCACCGTGACCTCGGCGAACGCCTGGCGCTCGTTGGGCCCGCCGCCCTCCCAGTAGACGTACGGCTCCTTGAGCGGCTTGTCGTTGACGTAGACCGTGCCGTTCGCGTCGCCCCGGACCTTCTGCCCGGGAGTGGCGATGACGCGCTTGACGAAGTCCTTCTCGTCCGGCGGGGCGAGGCCGATGACCGAACCCAGCTGCTCGAAAAACCGGACAAAGGCGTTGGTCGAACGATCGGTGCTGAATTCGTTCTGTACCCACGGTTCCGGCCCCTTGAACACGACGACGTCGCCAGGCTCCGGGTCGGTGAAGTAATAGGTGACTTTTTCCACCAGGATGCGGTCGCCATTACACCCGGGGCAGCCGTGCAACGTCTGCTCCATCGAGCCGGACGGGATCACGTACACCCGGGCGAGGAACTGCTGGATCAGGAAGACCAGGACCAACGCGACCCCGATCAGGATCGGCAGTTCCTTCCAGAAGGACATCTTCTTCTTTTTGGGCTTACCCGTTTCCGTTTCGTCCGAAGAGTCCGGAGCGGGCTTGCCACGCCGGGACTCATAAATCCCCGGCTCGCGTTGCTCTTCGGACTTTCCGGATTCAACCGGACCAGTCACTTCTTCCGGACGCTCCGGATCATCCCCGGGTGCGTTCGAGTGCACGGGATTAACCACGTGGTCAGGTTACCGGCAGCCGCTGATGATCGTCTCAGGCGCCCGACGGCGTTTCGCGCTTCTCCTTGATCTTGGCCGCCTTGCCGCGCAGTTCGCGCAGGTAGTACAGCTTGGCCCGGCGGACGTCACCGCGCTTGGCCACCTCGATCTTGGCGATGTTCGGGGAGTGCACCGGGAAGGTGCGCTCGACGCCCACGTTGTACGAGATCTTGCGGACCGTGAAGGTCTCCCGGATGCCACCGCCCTGCCGGCGGATGACCACACCCAGGAACTCCTGGACCCGGGAGCGCGAGCCCTCGATGACGCGGACGTGGACATTCACGGTGTCGCCCGGCCGGAAGTCCGGGATGTCGGAACGCAGCGACTGGGCGTCCAGTGCATCCAGGGTGTTCATCGGTGTCCGTCCTCGTCATCGGGAGTGCTGTACGTGGTCCCGGCAGGCACGACCGCAACCGGGTGCCGACCTGGGAGGGGGCTTTGTGCGCGCCAGGGCATCACGCCCGTGACGGCAACAACTGGGTAAGTATGACAGGTCGTCAGGGCGGAGGCGAAATCGGCCCTGCCCGCAGCTGGTCGAGCAGCTTGCGGTCGTGTTTGTCGAGCGCGCCTTCGGGCAGCTGTTCCAGCAGGTCAGGGCGCCGGAAGAAGGTGCGTTCCAGTGCCCGGTCGCGGCGCCAGCGGTCGATCGCGGCGTGGTTGCCGGACCGGAGGACGTCGGGCACCGGGAAGTCGCGCCACACCTCGGGACGCGTGTAGCTCGGGCCTTCGAGCAGGCCGTCGGAGAACGAGTCCTGTTGCGCCGACGCCGGATTGCCCAGCACACCGGGCAACAGTCGGGCGATGGCCTCGACCATGACGAGCACGGCGACCTCGCCGCCGACGAGCACGTAGTCCCCGATGGACACCTCGTCGACGGGCATCCGCTGGGCGGCGTCGTCGATCACGCGCTGGTCGATGCCCTCGTACCGGCCGCACGCGAACACGAGCCACGGCTCGGTGGCGTACTGCCTGGCCGTCTCCTGGGTGAACGGCCGACCCGCGGGACTCGGCACGACCAGGCGCGGCGTTCCCGAGCCGCACACGGTGTCCAGGGCGTCGCCCCACACCTGAGGTTTCATGACCATGCCCGGACCGCCGCCGTACGGGCTGTCGTCGACGGCCTTGTGCACGTCATGCGTCCAGTCACGCAGGTCGTGGACGTCGACGCCGATCAGGCCGCGGTCGATGGCCTTGCCGAGCAGCGCTGCCCGCAGCGGCGCGAGGTACTCGGGGAAGATCGTGACGACGTCGATCCGCATGGTCAGTCCAGCAGTCCCTCGGGCGGATCCACGACCACGCGCCGGCCCGGGATGTCCACCTCGGGCACGATCTCGCGGACGAACGGCACCAGGACCTCCCCGCCGCCGGCCCGGTCGACGGCCAGCAGCTCGCCGCCGGGGCTGTGCAGGACCTCGCGGACCACGCCGATCTCGGTGCCGTCGACGAGGAACGCGGTCAGTCCTTCGAGTTCGTGGTCGTAGAACTCGTCCGGATCGTCGGACGGCGGCAGGGAATCGGTGTCCGCTAGCAACAGCGCACCCCGCAGAGCCTCTGCTTCGGTACGGCCAGGGATCTCGTCGAAACGGACGAGCAGGCGCTCGCCGTGCGCGCGTACGGCGGTGAGCGTCAACGGTCGAGAGCTGCCGTCGCGCAGCCGTGCGGCCACGACAGCACCGAGAGCGAAACGCTCCTCAGGTGAGTCCGTGCGCACATCCACGGCGAGTTCGCCGCGAATGCCATGCGCCTTGGCCACACGGCCGACGACGACGTCCATCTCAGTGGTCGGTGTCCACCACGTCCACGCGAACGCCACGGCCGCCGATGCCTGCCATGACTGTGCGCAGGGCGGTGGCCGTACGCCCGCCCCGACCGATCACCTTGCCGAGATCGTCGGGGTGGACGTGGACCTCCAGGGTGCGGCCCCGGCGCGTGGTCACCAGCTCCACCCGGACCTCGTCCGGGTGGTCGACGATGCCTCGCACCAGGTGCTCCAGCGAGTCCGCGAGGAAGCTCACGCGTCTTCCTTGGCGCCCTCGTCCGGCTTGGCCGCGGCCTCGTCGGCCTTGGCGTCACCCTTCTTGCCGCTCCTGCGCTTCGGCGTGGTGGCCTCGGTGACGGGCTCCTCACCGGCGGCGGCCAGCGCGGCCGCGAACAGCTCCGCCTTGTCCGCCTTGGGCTCCTTGGTCTTCAGGGTGCCCTCGGCGCCCGGCAGGCCCTTGAACTTCTGCCAGTCACCGGTGATCTCGAACAGGTGCTGGACCGGCTCGGTCGGCTGCGCGCCCACGCCCAGCCAGTACTGGGCCCGCTCGGAGTCGACCTCGATCAGGCTCGGCTCCTGCTTCGGGTGGTACCGGCCGATGGTCTCGATGGCCTTGCCACTGCGGCGGGTGCGTGAGTCGGCGACGACGATGCGGTAGAACGGCGCACGGATCTTTCCGAGACGCTGCAGCTTGATCTTGACTGCCACGGGTTGTGGACTCCTTGACGTACTGGTTCTCCAGGGTGGATCTCGCGCGACCCGAGTGGGGGCACCGGGAGCGAGGCCCGAATGGCAGCCATGGCGTGGTGAGAGGGTCCAGCCACAGCGGACAGCCAAGTATTCTGCCAGACGGGACGACCGGGGTCGAAATCGCCCCTGCCGCGCGGTCAGGAAAACGCTGTGACTGTGATTCCGGCCTCATCGAGCGCGTTACGTACCGCCTGTGCGTGCTGTACCGCGCCGGGGGTGTCGCCGTGCAGGCACAGCGAGCCCACTTCGACCTTCAGCACGGTGCCGTCCACGGCCACGATCTCCCCGTCCGACGCCAGCCGTATGGCCCGTTCGACCACGGCGTCCGTGTCGGTGAGCAAGGCGTTGGGCTCGCGGCGGGACACCAGGGTGCCTTGAGGCGTGTAGCCACGGTCAGCGAAGGCCTCCCCGACGGTGCGCAGGCCTTCCGCCGCGGCTGCCTTGACGAACTCCGAGCCGGGCAGTCCGAGTACGGGCAGGTCGCCGAACGCCGTCACACCGGCGACCACGGCGGCGGCCTGCTCGCGGTGGTGGACGATCGCGTTGTACAGGGCGCCATGCGGCTTCACGTACGCCACGCGCGTGCCCGCGGCGACGGCGAACGCCTGCAGGGCGCCGATCTGGTAGAGCACGTCGTCGGCCAGTTCGACCGGGTCCACGTCGATGAAGCGGCGGCCGAAGCCGGCCAGGTCGCGGTACGAGACCTGGGCGCCGACGGCGACCCCTTCGGCGGCGGCCAGCTCACACACCCGGCGCATGGTGCGGGGGTCGCCGGCGTGGAAGCCGCACGCCACGTTCGCGGACGTCACCACGCCCAGCAACGCCGCGTCGTCGCCGAGTTTCCAGACGCCGAAGCCTTCGCCGAGGTCGCTGTTGAGGTCCATCAGGCCGACATCACTCCCAGGGAGATCAGCAACACCGTCAACGCGGGCAGGAAGTTGTTCACCTGGTGCGCCACCACGCTCGCGCCGAGGCGGCCGGTGAACAGCCGGGCCAGGCCGATCGGGATGCCGATCACGATCAGCAGGGACGTCCGCAGCGGTTCGAGGTGGCTGACCGCGAACACCGCCGTGCTCAGGCCGAACACCGCCCACCGGCCCCACTGGAGGCGTTCCAGCGCGCCCCAGAGCAGGCCCCGGAAGATGATCTCCTCGCAGACCGGGCCGACCAGCCAGGCGTACACGAACATGATGATCGCCGCGGACGCGGGCAGGGAATGGCTGTCGACCAGGGCGCTGAACGCCGAGGTGGCGTTGTCCTTCCCGACGATCTTGGTCCAGACCACGGCGGCGAGCGTGGTGGACACCAGGCCGATCAGGCCGAACTTCAGCCCGACCTTGAAGTCCGCACGGTTGTAGGACCAGCGCAGGTCGATCTTGGGTCCGTTGCCGCGCAGCCGGGTGATCAGCAGGGCCGCACCGGCCGCGATCATCACCGGCAGGATCGAGCCGATGACGATGGTCAACGCCGTCGGCGGCCGGTCGGACGAACTGGGCTGGACAAGCGCGCCGATGAACGCCGCCGAAAGCAGCAACACCGCTTCTACCAGCAGAAAAGCGCCAATTCCCCATCGGTGGGTTCCAGGAGGAGGCGGCGCTTCGGCATGGTCGGTGGGCTCCGCTGGCATGGTCTCGGGCTCCCGTGGCGGTGGTTTCCTCACGGGCGTCCTCCGGCGGTGACTGGCCGCGCCGGAGTGCGCGACCTCGTTTGGAGACTACGGTGTGTATGGGCGTGTCACAGCTCGGTTCGGCGTGTCAGCCCACAATTCGCCCCCGCAGCATGATCAGCGAAGGTCTGCGCAGGACACCGAGGTCATGCCGCGGGTCCGTGGGGTAGGCGACGATGTCGGCCGCGGAGCCGTCCTCGATGCCGGAGTAGCCGAGCCAGCCGCGGGCTGCCCAGGATCCGGCGGCCAACGCCTGTTCCGGGGTCATGCCGACGCGGTGCAGCGCCTCGATCTCGTCGACCAGCCGGCCGTGCTCGATGCCGCCGCCGGCGTCAGTGCCCGCGTAGACCGTCACCCCCGCTTCGATCGCCATACGGACGGTATCGGCCACGTTCGCGTGCAACTGGAGCATGTGCGCGGCGTAGACCGGGTATTTCTCGGCTCCCGCGGCCAACTGCGGGAAGGTCTCGATGTTGATGAGCGTGGGGACGAGCGCGGTCCCGGCCGCGGCCATTGTGGACGCCGTGTCGGCGGTCAGCCCGGTGCCGTGCTCGATGCAGTCGATACCGGCGGCGACCAGGCCTGGGATGGCGTCCTCGCCGAAGACGTGCGCGGTGACCCTGGCGCCCGCGTCGTGCGCGACCTTCACGGCTTGGGCCAGCGCGTCGTCCGGCCAGATCGGGGCCAGGTCGCCGACCGACCGGTCGATCCAGTCGCCGACGAGCTTCACCCAGCCGTCGCCGGCCTCCGCCTGCTCGGCCACCGCGGCCGGCAGGTCGGCGGGGTCCTCGATCTCGACGCCGAGATACCGGATGTACCGCTTCGGCCGGGTGATGTGCCGGCCGGCCCGGACGATCCTGGGCAGGTCCAGGCGTTCCTGCAGGGGTGTGGTGTCGATCGGCACGCCACAGTCGCGGACCAGCAACGCGCCCGTGTCGCGGTCCACCAACGCCTGCTCGGCGGCTTCGGCGAGGGTGGGGTCGCCGGACGGTGAGATGCCGATGTGGCAGTGCGCGTCCACCAGCCCCGGCACCAGGAACCCGCCGTCCACCACGGTCTCCGCGTTCGGCACCGGGGTGACCCGGATCCGGCCGTTGACCACCCACAGGTCGCGGGCCTCGTCGCCGGGGAGCACCACACCCCGCAGGTGCAGTGCGGTCACTTGCCCTTCTTGGGGAACTTCAGCTTGGCCGGGTCGAACCCGGGCGGCAGCTGGTCGAGGCCGGCCAGGCCGGGCGGCAGCTCGTTCAGGCCGGGCGGCATCTTGGACAGGTCCGGGGCGGCGCCGGCGGGGAAGCCGGGCAGCGCGGGCAACGTGTTGCGGCCCTTGACCTTCTGGCCCTTCTTGCGGGCGGCCTTCTTGGCCTTGCGGCTCATCCCGCCGCCACCGCCGCCGAAGCCGAACCGGCCAGCCATCTGCTGCATCATCTTGCGCGCGTCGAAGAACCGGTTCACCAGGTCGTTGACCTCGGCGACCCGGACACCGGAGCCGGTGGCGATCCGGGCCCGGCGGGACGCGTTGATGATCTTGGGGTCGGCCCGTTCGGCCGGGGTCATGCCGCGGATGATCGCCTGCAGCCGGTCCAGGTGCTTGTCGTCGATGTTGGCGGCGGCCTCCTTCATCTGCGCGCCGCCGGGCAGCATGCCGAGCAGGTTCCCGATCGGGCCCATCTTGCGGACCGCGAGCATCTGCTCGAGGAAGTCCTCCAGGGTCAGCTGGCCCGCGGTGAGCTTCTCCGCGGCCTGCTGCGCCTGCTGCTGGTCGAAGACCTGCTCGGCCTGCTCGATCAGGGTGAGCACGTCGCCCATGCCGAGGATCCGGCTGGCCATCCGGTCCGGGTGGAAGGCGTCGAAGTCCTCGAGCTTCTCGCCGTTGGACGCGAACAGGATCGGCTGGCCGGTGACCTCACGGACCGACAGCGCGGCGCCACCGCGCGCGTCGCCGTCGAGCTTGGTGAGCACGACGCCGGAGAAGCCGACGCCGTCGCGGAACGCCTCGGCCGTGGTGACCGCGTCCTGGCCGATCATGGCGTCGACCACGAACAGCACTTCGTCCGGCTGCACGGCGTCACGGATGTCCGCGGCCTGCCGCATCAGCTCCTGGTCGACACCCAGCCGGCCGGCGGTGTCGACGATCACGATGTCGTGCTGGGCGTGCTTGGCCTCTTCGATCGCGCGGCGGGCCACGTCGACCGGGTCACCGACGCCGTTGCCCGGTTCGGGCGCGAACACCTGGACACCGGCGCGTTCCCCGACGACCTGCAACTGGGTGACGGCGTTCGGTCGCTGCAGGTCACAGGCCACCAGCAGCGGGGCGTGGCTCTGCTTGCGCAGCCACAGCGCCAGCTTGCCGGCGAGCGTCGTCTTGCCGGAACCCTGCAGGCCGGCGAGCATGATCACGGTCGGTGGCTGTTTGGCGAACCGCAGCCTGCGGGTCTCGCCGCCGAGGATGGCGACGAGCTCCTCGTTGACGATCTTGACGACCTGCTGCGCCGGGTTGAGCGCGCCGGACACCTCGGCGCCCTTGGCCCGCTCCTTGACCTGCGCGATGAAGGCGCGCACCACGGGCAGCGCGACGTCGGCCTCGAGCAGCGCGATCCGGATCTCCCGCGCGGTCGCGTCGATGTCCGCGTCGGTCAGGCGACCCTTGCCACGCAGGTTCTGCAGGACCGATGTGAGCCGGTCGGAAAGCGTGTCGAACACGGGTACAGCACTCCAGGCTTGTCGTCGGACTTGACCCTCAGACCTCCAGAGTAGTCGGGGTCCGCCTGTGGTGTATGGACGCCTAAGAGACGCCCGGATTGGCCCTACCCCTCGATGGGCCGTTCCGGGCGGCTCCTGGTCCGAGCAGGCACCACAGCGGCAACCGCCCGACCCCCCGATCCGGACGGTCTCCCTCCTTGCCGCGTTCCCTCTCGTACGCCTCACAGCCTGCCGGTGACCTGGGGTGTTCCGGCAGCGTGAAGGCCCCTGAATGCGGGTGAGTGGATCTACTCAGACCAGGGCGGCGGCAAGTACGGCGTCCGCGACCGCCGTGCGGTCCGCAGTGGAGAGGGGGCCGCCGTCGGCCGCGCGCACGCAGAACGAGTCCACCGCCGTCGCGCCCAAGGTGGCCGCGCGCAGCCACTGGACGTCCGCACCGGACCGTTCCAACGCATCAGCGACGCGGTACAGCAGGCCGATGCGGTCCGCGGCTCTCAGTTCCATGACGACGGCGCCGGGGTAGTCCTTGCCTGCCTCGTCGTCGAACCACAGCACGCGTGGCTCAGGCGCGTCTTCGGGACGGTTGCCGTAGTCGCGCTCCTTCGCGGCCAGACGGTCCGACAACGGCAACGCGTCCGACAACGCCAGCCCGAGTTGCTCACGCAGCAACGCGGCGTCAGGCAACGACCCGAAGCGGGGTGACGCCGTGAACACTTCGACCGCGACGCCCGCGTGCGAGTCGCCTGTGGCGGCGTGCACCTCCAGGGAGTGCAGGGCGAGTACGCCGGCGGCGCGGGACAGCAGTCCTGGACGGTCGCGCGCGAACACCGAGATCGTCACGACCCGGCCGGACGACTCCACGATGACGTCGTGTTTCCCGGACACGGCAACGGCTTCCGCCCGCAGCCGGTACGGGGAGTCCAGGGGGTCGGGGCGGGCGATGGGTTCGCCGGCCATGGCTTGGCGGCTGTAGCGGACCAGGTCGGCGATGAGCGCGGCCTTCCATTCGGTCCACACGCCCGGCCCGGTGGCCAGGGAGTCGGCTTCGGCCAACGCGTGCAGCAGCTCCAGCAGGACCGGGTCGCCGCCGAGGGTGTCGGCGACGCGGACGACCGTGGCCTCGTCCGTCACGTCCCGGCGGGTCGCGGTGTCGGGCAGCAGCAGGTGGTGGCGGACCATCGCGGACAGCGTGTCGACGTCCGGTTTGGACAGTCCGAGCCGGTCGCCGACCTGGGTGGCCAGCGCGGCGCCGACCTCGGAGTGGTCCGCGCGCCTGCCTTTGCCGATGTCGTGCAGCAACGCCCCGAGCAGCAACAGGTCCGGCCGGGCCACCCGGGTGGTCAGCCGGCCGGCGAGTGCCGTGGTCTGCACCAGGTGCCGGTCCACGGTCCACTTGTGCGCGGCGTCCCGGGGCGGCAGGTCGCGGACCGCGCCCCATTCCGGGAACAGCCGCGCCCACAGGCCGCTGCGGTCCAGGGCTTCGATCACGTCCACGATGCCCTCGCCTGCGCCCAGCAGGGCGATCAGCTCGTCACGGGCATGCGCGGGCCACGGCGCGCGCGGTTCGGGCGCGGTCTCCGCGAGCCTGATGAGCGTCGCGGGTGCGATGGAGTGCCCTGTGCGGGCGGCGGCTGCCGCGACCCGCAGCAACAACGCGGGGTCGCGGTGGGGCTCGGCATCGCGCGCCAACGTCACCTCGTTGCCGTGCAGGACAACGCCTTCGTCGAGCGGACGTCGTTCCGGGCCGCGCCGCAGTCGGCTGAGCACCCCGCGCGGCGCGTCGGACACAACGGTTCGTATGGCGACATCAAGGGCGTACGCGATGGCACGGCCGGCGCCTGACAACGCACGGGCGAGGTCGAACCGATCGCCCCGGTCGAGCGCGGCGGCGACCTCGTCGGCGTCTTGGGCGCGCAGGATGTCGTTGGACCGACGGACCAGCCGCCGCAGCTCGGTCCGCACGTCCAGCAACAACCGGTGGGCGTTGCGCAACTCCTCCCCCGGCCGGTCGACGAGCTGGGCCACAGCCATCGCCCGCAACAAACCCATGTCCCGCAGGCCACCGCGGCCGTGCTTGAGGTCCGGCTCGACCCAGTGCGCGACTTCACCGCTGCGCTGCCAGCGAATCCGCGCGTCCTCCGCCAACGCGGGCAGACGTTTGCGCGCGCCGACGCGCCAGCGTTCCCGCGCCAGGGCACCGAGCCGGTCGGACACCGACGGGTCGCCCGCGATGTGCCGCAGGTCAAGCAGGCCGACCGCGGTACGGAGATCGTGGGACGCCACGTCCAGGGCCTCGCCGACGGTCCGCACCGAGTGGTCGAGGCCGATCCCGGAGTTCCACAGTGGATACCAGAGCTGGTCGGCCAGCCCGGCCACGCCGGCCCGGCCCTCGTGCACGAGCAGCAGGTCGAGGTCGGCGTACGGCACTAGCTCGCGCCTGCCGAGGCCGCCGACCGCGACCAGCGCGACGCCCTGGTCGGTGCCTGTTCCGGCCTGTGTCGCGTGCGCGGCCAGCCAGAACTCGTGCAGGTCGGCCAACGCGTCGCGGAGCGCGTCGGGCGCGAGCCGGCGCTGGCCCGTGACCGGTCCGAGCAACCGGTCACGGGCCTGCACCAGATCCGCCGCGGACGACGGTCCTCCTGGTGTCGTCACAGTAGAGTCGTCACAGTGCGTCGGTGCCGCGTTCCCCGGTGCGCACCCGGACAATGGTCTCGACCGGCGTGACCCACACCTTGCCGTCACCGATCTTGCCGGTGCGCGCCGCCTCCACGACCGCGTCGACCACCTTGTCCACCGCCGCGTCGTCGGTGAGCACCTCGATCCGGACCTTCTGCACGAAGTCCACGGCGTACTCGGCACCCCGGTAGACCTCGGTGTGCCCCTTCTGCCGGCCGTAGCCGCGGACCTCGGTGACCGTCATGCCGAGCACACCGAGCTGCTCCAGGGACGCCTTCACGTCGTCGAGCGTGAACGGCTTGATGATCGCGGTGACGAGTTTCATGCCTTGGTCCCCTCAAGAGCGGAGTGTGCGCCGGTCGGCCGGCTGGCGTTCCCGGTCAGGCCGCCGCTGGTGCCCAGCCCGCCGAAGTCGTACGCGCTCTCGGCGTGCAGCGCCTCGTCGACGCCGGCGACCTCGTCCTCCTTGGCCACCCGGAACCCGATGGTGATCTTGATCAGGAACCCGAGGACGAGCGTGATCACGAACGAGTAGCCCAGCACGGCGAACGCGGCCACGGCCTGTTTGCCCAGCTGGTCGAAGCCGCCGCCGTAGAACAGGCCGTTGGCGCCGGCGGAGTTGACCTCGGTGGTGGCGAAGAAGCCGATCAGCAGGGTGCCGGTGAGGCCGCCGACCAGGTGCACGCCGACGACGTCGAGCGAGTCGTCCAGGCCGAGCTTGAACTTCAGGCTGACCGCGAGGGCGCACAGGACGCCGGCGATGAGACCGATCGCGACCGCGCCGATCGGGTTGACGAAACCGGCGGCGGGGGTGATCGCGACCAGGCCGGCGACCGCGCCGGACGCGGCGCCCAGCGTGGTCGGCTTGCCGAACTTGAGCTGTTCGACCAGCAGCCAGCCGAGTACGGCGGCGGCCGTCGCGACCGTGGTCGTGGTGAACGCGACCGACGCGAGCGAGCCGGCGGTCAGCGCGGAGCCGGCGTTGAAGCCGTACCAGCCGAACCACAGCAGACTGGCGCCCAACAGCACGAAGGGGACGTTGTGCGGGCGGCCGGTGTCCTTGGGCCAGCCGACGCGTTTGCCGAGCACGATCGCCAGCGCGAGACCCGCGGCACCGGCGTTGATGTGCACCGCGGTGCCGCCGGCGAAGTCAAGTGCCTTGAGGTTGTTGGCGATCCAACCACCGACAGTGGTGTCACTGGAGAACGCGAACACCCAGTGGGCGACAGGGAAGTACACGATGGTGGCCCAGAGCGCCACGAACAGCATCCATGCCCAGAACCGCGTGCGGTCGGCGATCGCACCCGAGATCAGGGCCACCGTGATGATGGCGAACATCAGCTGGAACATCACGAACGCGAGCTCGGGATACTGGTGGCCGACCGGGTCGGCCTGGGTGGGCCCGGTGCCGAGCGCCGAGGTCACCGTGCCGGACAGCCCGGCCTTCGAGGTGTTGCCCACCAGGCCGCCGAAGGCGTCGTCGCCGAACGACAGGGAATAGCCGTAGAGCACCCACAGGACCCCCACCACGCCGAGCGCGACGAAGTTCATCATGAGCATGTTCAAGACGCTCTTCGAGCGGACCATGCCGCCGTAGAAGAACGCGAGCCCTGGTGTCATCAGCATCACCAGGGCGGCACTAACCAGGATCCAGGCTGTGTCTCCTGCGTTCACATCGTCCTCCCGTGAGTGTCGAGCGCAGGCAGCATCGGGAAGAGGTGTTTCCTGGGATCGCGCGCCAGGTTTCACGGCCGTGAACTGTGCGGCACGGTAAGTAACGGCCGTGTTACCCCGCTGGTCAGCGCGAGACGGGTGACATGCCGGACATATTGCTTTATCGAACTGCCGCCGACCTGGGGTGACCGGGTAGTTTCGGTGTGCGATGAGCACCGCCGAAGGCAACCGGGAAGCCGCCGGCCCCGTGACATTCCCACGGGTGCCGTTGGTCGCTCTGCGCTGCCCACTGTGCACCACAGAGTTCACATTGGATGATCGCGCGCTGTGTTGCTCGACCGGACACAGCTTCGACATCGCCAAGCAGGGGTACGTGAACCTGCTCGGCTCGGGCACGGGTGACAGCAAGGAGATGGTGGCCGCCCGCGCGGAGTTCCTCGCGGCCGGGCACTACGCGCCGTTGGCGTCCCTGGTCGCCAGCGAGGCAGCGCGGGACCTGCGCCGTGACGCGTTGGTCGTGGACGCTGGCTGCGGCACCGGGTACTACCTCGGATCGGTGCTTTCGCGAGCTCCGGCCGTCTCCGGGCTCGGGTTGGACTCGTCGGTCTACGCCGTGCGGCGGGCGGCGCGGACCGGGGTCGGCGCGGTGGTGTGGGACCTGTGGAAGCCGTGGCCGCTGGCGTCCGGCTCGACGGACGTGATCCTGACTGTCTTCGCGCCCCGCAACCCGGCCGAGTACCACCGGGTGCTGCGCCACGGGGGGACGTTGCTCGTGGTCACCCCGTCCTCGTCGCACCTGGCGGAACTGCGGCGGTACGTGGACATCCTGGGCATCGAGGAGGACAAGCTAGGCCGGCTGGACGCGTCGCTGACCGACTTCGTCCTGGCGCGCCGGCACGACTGCGAGATCGAGCTGACCTTGTCGCCCAGGGACGTGCACCGGATCGTCCACATGGGACCCAGCGCGCACCACGTCCGGCCGATCGACGTCCAGGAGCCGGTGACGGTCACGGCGGCGTTCGTCGTGTCGGTGTATCGCCATGTCTGAGGTCCCGGCGCGGCTGATCGAGGACCGGGCGTGGCTGGACGCACAGTTGGCGTCGACCGCGAAGCTGTATCCGTTGGCCACCCGGGCGACGCTGGGCGTGCTGTGGTGGTACTCGGCCAGCATGGTGTTGTTGGGGCCCGCAGTGTCCGGCCAGGATCCGGCGCTGTCGGCGGTCACGATGGTGACGCGCCCGGACGGCCTGCTCGCCGACGCCAGGTCTACACCGTACACAGGGCTGGTCGGGCCACGGCTGCGGGCGATGTTGACGTCGTGCGTGGCCGCGGTGTCAGCCGTGAGCGGCGCACGGGAGCGGACGTTGTGGGCGATCGCGACGGATTCGCTGGCGAACCGGATGCTGTGGGCAGGGCGCTCCGCGGAGGCCGCGGAGTTCGCCGCCGCGGTGCCTGAGCTGCCGGCGCCCAGGTATGTGGCGGTGCGCGGGCGGCAGTTCGTGCGGCGGGTGTCGTGTTGCCTGATCTACCAGGGGACCAACGCGGACAAATGCGTGAGCTGCCCCCGGCAGACCCCCGCCGACCGGATGGCGCGGTTGGTCCAGCAACTGGGATGAACTCCCGGTCACGGCTACGGTGGGCAAGTGACTGAGCGGAGTTGGGGATTTCGCACGCGGGCGTTGCACGCCGGCGGGGCGCCGGACCCGGCGACCGGAGCGCGGGCCGTGCCGATCTACCAGTCCACGAGCTTCGTGTTCGAGGACACGGCCGACGCCGCGAACCTGTTCGCGCTGCAGAAGTACGGCAACGTCTACAGCCGGATCGGCAACCCGACGGTGGCCGCGTTCGAGGAACGGCTGGCCAGCCTCGAAGGCGGTATCGGTGGGGTCGCGACCGCGAGTGGGCAGGCCGCGGAGTTCCTGACGTTCACCGCGTTGGCCGAGGCCGGCGACCACATTGTGTCCGCGAGCGGGTTGTACGGCGGGACCGTGACCCAGCTCGACGGGACACTGCGCAGGCTCGGCGTTTCGACGACGTTCGTCGACGGCGACGACGTGGACGCGTACGCCGCCGCGATCACCGACCGGACGAAGTTGATCTACACCGAGGTGGTCGGCAACCCGTCGGGGAGCATCGCGGACCTGGCCGGGCTCGCGGATCTCGCCAGAGCGCACGGGATTCCCCTGGTGGTGGACGGCACGTTGGCCACGCCGTACCTGTGCCGGCCGTTGGAGCACGGCGCGGACATCGTGGTGCATTCGGCGACGAAGTTCCTTGGCGGGCACGGCACGACGCTCGGCGGTGTGGTGGTCGAGTCCGGGCGGTTCGACTGGGGGAACGGGAATTTCCCGCGGATGACTGAGGAGGTCCCCAGCTACGGCGGCCTGCGGTACTGGGAGAACTTCGGCGAGTACGCGTTCTGCACGCGGCTGCGGGCCGAACAGCTCAGGGACATCGGCGCGGTCCTGTCCCCGCACTCGGCTTTCCTTCTGCTGCAAGGCGTCGAGACGCTGCCGCAGCGGATGGACGAGCACGTCGCGAACGCGCGGACCGTAGCCGAGTGGCTGGCGGCGGACGACCGCGTCGCGTGGGTCGGCTACGCGGGCCTGCCCGACCATCCCCACCATCAACGCGCCCAGCGCTATCTCCCACAGGGGCCCGGCGCGGTGTTCTCGTTCGGCGTCAAGGGCGGCCGCGCGGCCGGGCAGCGGTTCGTCGAGTCGGTGAACCTGTTGAGCCACTTGGCGAACGTGGGCGACGCGCGCAGCCTCGTGATCCATCCCGCGTCCACCACCCACCAGCAGCTGTCCGAGACGCAGCTGGCGGCCGCCGGGGTCGGCCCGGACCTGATCCGCCTGTCGATCGGCCTTGAGGACGTCGACGACATCCTCTGGGACATCGACCAGGCGCTCGCCGAGGCGGTGAAGCAATGACCTGGACCGGTCCGTCCGCGGCGCGCCGCCGCGAGATCCTGCTGGACACCAAGAACGTGGCGGTGGTCGGCGCCTCCGCCAACACCGCCCGGCCGAGCTACTTCGTGGCCACGTACCTGTTGTCGTCCACGCGGTACCAGATCTACTTCGTCAACCCCAGGCTGGACTCGTTGCTGGGCGAACCGGTCTACCCGTCGTTGCGGGACCTGCCGAAGCCACCGGACCTGGTGTCGGTGTTCCGCAAGCACGACGACCTGCCCGCGGTGGCGGAGGAGGTCATCGACGCGGGCGCCCGAACCCTGTGGCTGCAACTGGGTCTGTGGCACGAGCCGGTCGCGGAACGAGGCGAGGCGGCCGGTCTGAACGTGGTGATGAACCGGTGCGTGAAGATCGAGCACGCCCGGTTCGCCGGCGGCCTGCACCTCGCCGGCTTCGACACCGGCGTGGTCTCGTCGCGCAGGAACACGTTCCGTTAGGTCGTGGTGTCCGTCCAGCGGTCGGCCAGCTGTCGCCGGCCGCGGTCGGTCAGCGTGCCCCACAGACGCAGCCGAGCCATGCCACCGTCCGGGTACACGTCCAGCCGGGCCGCCGAGGCCGGGATGTCCGATGACACCAGGAAAAGGTGCCGGGTGTCCGGCTGGAGGCGTTCGCGGGACAGCAGTTCGCCGCCGAGGACGGACACGCTCGCCCAGCCGGGCGCGTTTCCCTTGAAGTGACTGGTGTCCAGTTCGATCAGGCGCACCACACCCTCGGCCGCCAAGCGGACGGACACCCAGTCGTTGCCGTCGTCCCTGCGGCGCGCGGTCTCCCAGCCCTCGCCCATCACCGCGGCCGGGCCGGGCGCGATCAGGTTGTTCGGCGACGAGTAGAACCTGTTGCTGCAGTCGGCGATCGACGCGCCGTTCGCCAGGGCGGCCAGGTCGATCCGGCCGAAGTCCAGGAACGTGGGGTCGGGCACGGGCGAGCCGTGCACCCGCAGCCGGGCGACGCCGCCGTCCGGGTAGATCGTCAGGCGGACGTGCGTGAACCGCCGGGAACCGGTGACGGCGAACGCGTTCCGGGTGTCACCGGCCAACGGCGACTTCGCCAGGACGGTCTCCCAGCCGGTCAGTTCCTCGGGCGCCGGATAACCGACCGCAGCACAGGCCTCGACCGACGCGAAAGGCGGGTAGTTGCCTTTGAAGAACGCGGTATCGACGACGATCCCGGTGATGACGCCGGGCATGCCGAGCCTGATGATCGCCTGGTCCACGCCCGCAGTGCGGCGCCGCCGGGTCTCCCAGCCGTCGTACACCTGGCCCTTGTGGCCGAAGGTGTACGGCTGGAACGCCGGGTCCTCGGGTTTGACCAGGTTCTCCCGTTCGGCGAAGAGTTCGTCGTTCGCCCAGACCACGGCCCCGCCGAAGCGTCTGGACGCCAGGTCGGGATCCTGCTCCCAGCTCATGCGTCCTCCCGGCCGAGCAGGTCGCCGTGCAGTTCGTCGCCGGTCACCCGGATGCCGCGCAGCCAGGTGGTGATCACCCGGCCGGCGAGCGGGACACCGTGATAGGCGCTCACCGGGTTGCGGTGGTGCAACTGGTCCGCCTGCACCACGAACGCCTCGTCCGGCGCGAACACGCAGAAGTCGGCGTCGTAGCCGGGTTCGATCCGGCCCTTGTGCCGCATGCCGGCGACCTGGGCGGGCCGGTGGGCCATCCAGTTGACGACGTCGACCACGGTGTGCCCGCGGCGGCGCGCCTGCGTCCACACCGCGGGCAGGCCGACCTGCAGGCCGGAGATGCCGCCCCAGGCCTCGCCGAAGTCACCGGTGTCGAAGCGCTTCAGCTCGCGGGTGGACGGTGAGTGGTCACTCACCACGTAGTCGATCACGCCGTCCGCGAGGGCCCGCCACAACGCCTCGCGGTTGGTGGCCTCCCGGATCGGCGGGCAGCACTTGAACTGGGTGGCGCCGTCCGGGATCTCCTCGGCGACGAACGTGAGGTAGTGCGGGCACGTCTCCGCGGTGATCCGGACGCCGTCCGCCTTGGCCTGCGCGATCATCGGGATGGCGTCCGCGGAGGACAGGTGCAGGATGTGCGCGCGGGCTCCGGTGCGTTTGGCCAGGTCGATCACCCGGGTGATCGCCGCGTTCTCCGCGGCCCGTGGCCGGGAGGCCAGGAAGTCCGCGTACTTGCGACCGCGGGCGTTCTTCACCGCGTGCCCGTCTTCGGCGTGCACGATCATCAGGCCGTCGAACTTGCGGATCTCCCGCAGCGCGGCCTCGAACTCGCTGAACGACAGGTGGCCGAACTCGTCCACACCCGAGTGCAGCAGGAAGCTCTTGAAGCCGAACACCCCGGCCTCGTGCAGGTCGCGCAGGTCGGCCAGGTTGCCGGGGACGGCGCCGCCCCAGAACCCGACATCCACGTGTAAGCGGCCCTCCGCGGCCTTGCGCTTCACTTCGAGGGCGTCGGCGTCCACGGTCGGCGGCAGGCTGTTGAGCGGCATGTCGACCAAGGTGGTGACGCCGCCCGCCGCGGCCGCTCGGGTGGCCGTGCGGAACGTCTCCCATTCGGTCCGGCCGGGGTCGTTCACGTGCACATGGGTGTCCACCAGGCCGGGCAGCAGCACTTGGTGCAGGCCGAGTTCGATCACCCGCTCCGCGTCGAGATCACTGTTCAGGGGCTCGACGGCGACGATGCGCCCCTCCCGCACGCCTACGGTCCCCTCGACCTCACCGGCCGGAGTGATCATCCTGCGGGCCCGGAACACCAGGTCCAGCACTTGCCACCCTCTTTCCGCTATACGAAATACAATTTCCGCAAAGGCAAGCTAATGTTGGGCGGTGCACGCCGTCAACCTGAACCGGTTCAACTCGGCTCCCGCGGACGACCTACGACCACTGCTCGCAGATTGTCTCTCGGTGCCACGCTGGGTCGACACGGTGCTCACCGAGCGACCGTATGCCTCCAGGGAAGCGTTTATCGAATCGGCCGGCGCGCTCGCCGCCGACCTGACCGCCGACGAGATCCACGCGGCCATGGCCGGCCACCCCCGGATCGGCGAACGCCGGACCGGAGACCGGTTCTCCAGCGCCGAACAGTCCGGCGTCGACGCCTCGCTGGCCGACCGGCTGCGCACCGCGAACGAGCGGTACGAGCAGCGGTTCGGGCACATCTACCTGGTGTTCGCGTCCGGTCGGAGTGGCGAGGAACTCCTGGCGATCCTCCAGTCCCGGCTGGACAACGACCCATCGGCCGAGCTGCGCGTGGTGAACGCCGAGTTGGCCAAGATCACAATCCTGCGACTGCGGAAGCTGGTTACCGATGAGTAGTTGCGTGACGACGCACGTGCTGGACGCGGCGGCCGGCAAACCGGCGGCGGACGTGCCCGTGCGTCTGGAGGCTGCGGACGGCACCGTGCTGGCCACCGGGGCGACCGACGCGGACGGTCGGGCGAAGGACCTGGGGCCGGCCGAGTTGCCGGCCGGGGTGTACCGGCTCATCTTCGACACGGGCGCGTACCACGGGCCCGAGGCGTTCTACCCAGAGATCGTGGTGTGCTTCCAGATCGCCGCGCCCGGGGTACATCATCACGTGCCGGTGCTGCTCAGCCCGTTCGCCTACTCGACGTACCGAGGGAGTTGACACGTGTCGTCGTTCCACCTGGGTCCCAACCAGTACGGCAAAGCCGAGGTGCGGCTGGTGACGGTCACCCGGGAGGGGGACACCCATCACCTGAAGGACCTAACGGTCAGCACCGCGCTGCGCGGGGCGCTCGAAGACACGCACCTGACCGGTGACAACAGCGCGGTCGTGGCCACCGACACCCAGAAGAACACTGTTTTCGCGTTCGCCAAAGAAGCCCCGGTCGGCGAGATCGAGGACTTCGCGCTGCGCCTCGGCCGGCACTTCGTCGACGGGTTCGACCAGATCACCGGCGCGCGGATCCTGATCGACGAACACGGCTGGGAGCGGATCCACGTCAACCGGCACCCCCACCACCACGCCTTCGCCCGCGGCTCGGGCGAACGGCGGACCACGGCCGTCACCGTCGACGGCGACCGGCACTGGGTGGTGTCCGGGCTGACCGACCTGGTGGTGCTGAAGACCACCGGGTCGGAGTTCCACGGCTACCCGAACGACAAGTACACGACCCTGCCGGAGACCACGGACCGGATCCTGGCCACCGCCGTGACCGCCCGCTGGCGGTACCAGGGCACGGACATCGAGTGGACGAAGAGCTTCCTGGAGATCCGCCGGCTGATGTTGGAGACGTTCGCCGAGACGCACAGCCTGTCGTTGCAGCAGACTCTGTACGCCATGGGCGCGGCGGTGCTGGCGGAACGCCATGAGGTCGCGGAGATCCGGCTGTCCATGCCGAACAAACACCATTTCCTGGTGGACCTGTCCCCGTTCGGCCTGGCGAACGACAACGAGGTCTTCCACGCCGCCGACCGTCCGTACGGCCTGCTCGAGGGCAGCGTGGTCCGCGACGACGCTCCGGATCCAGGTCTCGCGTGGTAGCTCTTTCCGGGGGCGTTGATTCATCCTTCGGAGTGATTTGCGCGTAGCCCCTCGGGCGACAGGGTGAGGTCGCCATTCGAGGAGGAATACGTTGTCACGATTGAAAACACTGTTCATGGCGGGCGTGGTCGGGGCCTCTCTCGTTGTCGCGGCACCGACCGCGAACGCGGCCGCTGTGTCGTTCACCCTGCCGAGTCCCACCGGCCAGTTCCCGGTGGGCACGACGTCACTGCACCTGGTCGACTCCGGCCGCGCCGACCCGTGGAAACCGGACCGCAGGCGGGAACTCATGGTCAGCCTGTGGTACCCGGCGCGGGACACCGCTCGCTTTCCGTTGGCACACTGGACGACCCCGGGAGTGGTGCCTTACCTGGAGAACCTGGGTCTCGGGATTCCCAAGGGCACTGTGGACTGGACCAGCCCGCTGACCGCCGCGCACGTCGACGCGCCCGCCGACGGCCGGCGACCGGTGGTGCTGTACTCGCCGGGATACGGCGGGCCTCGGTTCACCGCGACGGCACAGGCTCAGGACCTGGCTTCGCACGGGTACGTCGTGGTCACCATCGACCCCACGTTCGAGACCGCGGTGGAGTTCCCGGGCGGGCGGGTGGAGCAGCCGGAGCCACAGGACGGGTCGCCGGAGACCACGAAGAAGGCACTCGACGCCCGCGTCGCCGACGCCCGGTTCGTGCTGGACGCCCTCTGCCGCCGGACCCCGGACGCCGACGGACGCCCGCTGCCTCGCGGGCTCAACCTGGACCTGGGCCGGGTCGGCATGTTCGGGCACTCGTTCGGCGGCTTCACCACCGGCGAGACCATGTACCGCGACCGGCGGATCGCCGCGGGCATGAACCTCGACGGGGGCATGCAGACCAGCACGGACCCGTACATCCCGGGCGAGGTCACCAAGCACGGCCTGAACCGGCCGTTCCTGCTGATGGGCAACTCCACCAACAACCACAGCCACACCAACCCGGCGTTCGACCGGTCCTGGGCGGACTTCTGGGCCGTCCAGCGCGGCTGGAAACGGGACGTCCAACTGCCCGGCTCGGCCCACTACAGCTTCACGGACGTGCAGGTGATCCTGCCGCAACTGGCCGCCCAGTTGGGAATCCCGGTGAGCACGTGGGCCCAGGTGATCGGCACCGGTGACCCGGCCACCGCACTGCGCACCCAGAACGCCACGATCCGCGCCTTCTTCGACCGGTTCATCCTCGCCGCCGCACCGACCTTCCAAGCGAACGACGGAAGTCCCCATCCAGTTCCCTAGCCGCACAAACCCAGTTCGCCAGCAGCGAACAACGCTACCGTGGCCCAGGTTCGCCGCCGGGCCCAGGTTCTGGACTACCTGGGCCCGGGGGTCGCCGGGACCCAAGTCCGGGTCCCGGTTCCCGCTCCGGAGGCCTCGGATCCGGTGCCGGGTGCGTCGGTTACCTTGACAAAGCCCAGGTTTCCTGCATCGGGCTCAGGTCGGGCCCGGCGGCACCTGGGCCCGTCGGGTTTCTGCCGCCAACCACTCTGCCGCCGTCCATTATGGCGCCAGGGCTGCTACGCCGCTGGCGCCGGGACTGCTACGCCGCTGGGGGCTCGGCGACGTGTTCCGGCCGGACCGGGATCCGGTTCAGCGCGAGGCCGGTGGCCGCTCGGATCGCCGCGACGATCGCAGGTGTCGCGGAGAGCGTCGCCGACTCACCGGCCCCGCGTAGGCCGTAAGGGGCGTGCGGGTCTGGGTTCTCCACGATGTCGATCACCATCGGCGGCATGTCCAGCAGGGTCGGGATCAGGTAGTCGGTGAAGGACGGGTTGCGGATCTTCCCGTCCGCCACCAGGATCTCCTCCATCACCGCCAGGCCGAGGCTCTGGGCCGTGGCGCCGTGGATCTGCCCTTCGACGCCCTGCGGGTTGATGGCCTTGCCGACATCCTGGGCGCACGCCAGCTCGACCACTTTCACCAGGCCCAGCTCGACGTCCACGTCCACGACCGCGCGGTGGGCGGAGAACGCGTACTGCACGTGCGCCTGGCCCTGGCCGGTCTCGGGATCCAGCGGGTACGTCGGCCGGTGCCGCCATTCCACGGTGTGCTCGATCGGATCTCCGAGGTTCTCGACAAAGCCGCCGAGCTTCTGCATGATCAGCCGGCACGCGGCCTGCACAGCACCGCCGGTGACGTAGGTCTGGCGGGACGCGGACGTGGAACCGCCGTCGCCGACCGCGGTGTCCATCGGCAGGACCGTCACGTTGTCCACGCCAAGTTCGGTCCGGGCGATCTGCTGCAACACCGTGACAAGGCCTTGGCCGACCTCGGCCGCGGCGGTGTGCACCAGGGCGACTGGTTCGCCGTTCAACCGCTCCAGCCGAACCCGCGCGGTCGAGTAGTCGTCGAATCCCGCGGAGAAACCCACGTTCTTGATGGCGACGCCGTACCCGACGCCACGAAACACACCCTCGCCGTGGGTTGTGTTCGAGACACCGCCGGGCATGTCGGTCAGGTCGTCCGACGGGGGCGCGGGCAACGGTTTCGACCGCACCAGTTCGAGCAGGTCGGCCACCGGCGCCGGCGCGTCGACCACCTGGCCGGTGGGCATCACACTGCCCATGGTCATCGCGTTGCGCTGCCGAAAGTCCACCGGGTCCATGCCGAGAGCCGCGGCCACCTTGTCCATTTGGGACTCGTACGCGAAAGCCGCCTGCACAGCACCGAAACCGCGCATCGCGCCACACGGCGGGTTGTTGGTGTAGACACCCCAACAATCCACGGCAACGTTCGGCACGTTGTACGGTCCGACACCCAACGTCGACGCGTTGATCACGACCGCGCCGGTGCTCGACGCATACGCGCCACCGTCCAGGTAGATCCGCGCCTTCACGGACACGAGCCGACCATCGCGAGTGGCGCGGTGCTCGTAGTACATCCGCGCCGGATGGCGGTGCACATGCCCGTAGAAGGACTCCTCCCGGTTGTAGACCATCTTCACCGGCCTGCCCGTGCGCAACGCCAACATGCAGGCATGGATCTGCATGGACAGGTCCTCACGACCCCCGAACGCACCGCCCACACCGGACAACGTCAGCCGCACCCGGTCCACCGGCAGCCCCAACGCGACCGCGACCTGGCGTTGATCCACATGCAACCACTGGGTCGCGACATAGAGATCGATCGAGCCGTCCTCGGCCGGCACAGCCAACCCCGACTCCGGCCCAAGAAACGCCTGATCCTGCATGCCAACCTCGTAGAAACCGGACACCACGACGTCGGCCCGGGCAGCGTCGGCCCCGGCGGCGCCCGTGCCGACCTGGGCTGAGTCCGTGCCGGCTGCGCCGACCTGCACCGGGTCCGTGCCGGCTGGGGCGGCCTGGGCCGGGGCGGTGTTGGCGTCGGCGTCCTCGTGCTGTGGGCCGCGCCTGATCCGCACGTGCCGGACCACGTTCCCGCCGGGATGCAGTGGCTCGGCCTGGCCGTGGGCGGCTTTCTCGGTGTCCACGACCGGCGTCAACACGGTGTAGTCGACTTTGATCCGCTTGGCGGCCCGTCGGGCCGTCTCGGGGTGGTCCGCGGCGACCAGGGCGAGCGGTTCGCCCTGGTACCGCACGACTTCTGAGGCCAACACCGGCTGGTCGGGGTGTTCGAGGCCGTAGGCGTTCGTGCCTGGCACGTCCTCGTGGGTGAGGACGGCGTACACCCCGGGCACGGTTAGGGCGTCGCTGATGTCGATGGAGGTGATCCGGGCGTACGGGTGTGGGCTGCGTAAGGTCGCGCCCCACAGCATGTCCTCGTGCCACAGGTCTGACGAGTACGCGAACTCGCCCCGAACCTTCAACGCGCCGTCCGGGCGTTGCGCGCTGGTACCGATCCCGGCGCGCGTGCCGACCGCCTCGCGCGTACCGACGCCTGTACTGGTGCCGATGGCCACGCTGGCGCCGACGCCCGCGCTGGCCGCTGGTTGGGGCGTCATCGGCTGTACTCCGTCCAGGCCCAGGCCAGCGTGCGTTGGGCCAGGACGGCCAGTGCGTGCTGTCGGTAGGCGGCGGTGCCTCGGACGTCGTCGATGGGAGAGGCAGCCGCCGCGACGAGGTCACCGAATCGCCGCTGCACCGACTTTTCAAGCGAACGACGGGAATCCCAATCCAGTTCCCTAGCCGCGAATTCCTCGGCCAATTTTGCTCGACGGGGGGTGGGTGCGGCCGATCCGATGGCGGCGCCCACGCGGCGTTCGGCGGGGTGCAGCGCGAGGCTGACCGAGCAAACCGCTATCACCATTGCGTTTCGCGTCCCGACTTTGGAGAACTGCTGTGGACCGGTCGCCTTGGGCACGGTCACCGACACGATCAGCTCGTCGGCGGCGAGTGCGTTTCGCTTGACTCCAAGGTAGAACTCGTGTATCGGGATGGTTCGCGGCCCTCGAACCGACGCCACGTTGACCGCGGCGTCACAGGCCAGCAGCACTGGATGTGTGTCGCCGGCGGGGGAAGCGGCGCCGAGGTTGCCGCCGACTGTTCCCCGGTTGCGGATCTGCGGCGAGCCCACGGTCCGGGATGCCATGGCCAGTCCGGGCAGCATCGACCCCAGCTCGGCGATCACCCGGGTGTACGGCAGGCCCGCGCCGAACGTGACTGTGGTGTCGGACGTGGACCATTCCGTCAGCGCGGGGATCCGGGTGAGGTCGAGCAGGGCTTCGGGGCGGCTGTGGTCGAAGTTCAGCTCGACCATCACGTCCGTGCCGCCGGCGATCGGCACGGCGGCCGGGTTCGCCGCTTTCATGTCCAGTGCCTCGGCCAGGTCAGCCGGTCGCAGAAAGTCCACAGGCCACCTCCAAATCTTCAGCATGCCCTAACGCAGGTGATATGCGCGCAGGTCGTCCAAATGCAGTCCGGTCGCTTGGGTGACCTCTTCGGCGGTCGCCGCGCCACAGTCGACTGCTCGCAACAGTGACGCCGAAAGCGCTTGCGCGGTCGCCGGTTCGTCGAGAATCCCGCCGTCGGCGCGCGCCGCGTAGGTGGCCAGTCGCCGCGCGTCACCCGCGAGGCTTTCCCGGTAGTACCCGTACACAGCGGCATATCGGGTGACCAGTTGGGCGGGATGCAAGTCCCACCCCTGAAAGAAACCGTGCTCCAACGACCGGCGCACCAGTCCGTAGTGGACCTGCCACGCCCTGAGCACGGCCGCGGTGTCCCCGACTGGCAGCACGTTGCTTGACCCGTCCGACAGGCGGACTCCTGTGCCGGCGGCGGACACCTGCATCACGTGTCGCGCGAAGTCGCAGGCGTGGTGAGCGAGGTGTTGCTGGCCGGCACCGAGACCGCAGGCAGCTGTGTAGTCGTACGTACCGAAATGCAGCCCGACCACGCGTGGTCCTCCGGCCGCGATGAGCCGCGGGATCGCGAGCATCCCGTCCGCGTCCACAATGGCCTGCGTGGTCTCGACCTGGATCTCGAAGGTCAACGGCCAGCCGGCCCGCTGCTCGACGACTTCCAGGAGGTCGGCGAACACCGAAACTTGCTCCGCCGAGGTGACCTTGGGGAACGTGATCACGAACCCGGGCGGCGGCTCGCCCAGCGCGCTCAGGAAGATGTCCAGGGTCCGGATTCCGCGCCGGGTCAGTGCCGGGGTGTCGAAGGACTTGATCCGCAGGCCGGACGCGAACGGCGCGATCCCGTCGGCGTGCCAGCGCGTCAGGTGCCCGGCGGCGCGTTCGGCGTCCTCGTCCTCGGTGTCCGGGGCGCCGTAACCGTCCTCGAAGTCGATGCGGAGGTCCTCGACCGGCTCGGTCCGCAACTTCGCCCGGACTCGTTCGGCCAGGTCGGGCCCTAGATCGAAGCCGTGTTCGTCGAACGCCCGCAGGGCTTGCTCACCCCACTGGACCGGGGTCCGCGGGCCGACCTGGTTCGCGGGCACGTAACACGTGTGCACCGGCTGGCGGCCGCCGCGACCGCCCGGGTAGCGGGCCGCCCGCCGGCGGTCCACTTCGGACAGTCGGGCGGTCAGCGTGGCGACCGTCGGCCCGTCGAGGATCACGTGATCTTCTCGTACGCCGGCACAGTGAGGAAGTCCACGAAGTTCTCGTCCAGGGCGACCTGGTCGAACAGCTCCGCGGCCTGGTCGAGACGCGCCAGGCCGGTCAGGTCCCGCTTGGTCTCGCCGAGGACCTCGCGGACCAGTTCGGCCGTGACGGTCTTGCCGTCGTCGAGTACGACCGAGTTACGCACCCACTGCCAGACCTGGGCGCGGGAGATCTCGGCGGTGGCGGCGTCCTCCATCAGGTTGTGGATGGCCGCGGCGCCGTTCCCACTCAGCCAGGACGCGATGTACCGGACACCCACGTCCACCGCGGCCCGCAGCCCGGCGGCTGTCGCGCTGCCTGGCGTCGCGGCGACGTCCAGCAGGTCGTCCGCGCTGACCTTTACGTCGTCACGGGTGCGTTCCAGCTGGTTGGGCCGGTCGCCGAGGACGCCGTCGAAGACCTCCCTGCAGACTGGCACGAGGTCGGGATGCGCCACCCAGGACCCGTCGAACCCGTCGCTGGCCTCGCGGCTCTTGTCGGCCCGGACCTTGTCCAACGCCTGCGCGGTGACCTCAGGGTCGCGGCGGTTGGGGATGAACGCGGCCATCCCGCCCATGGCGAACGCGCCGCGCTTGTGGCACGTGTGCACGAGCAGTTCGGTGTACGCGCGCATGAAGGGCGCGGTCATGGTCACCGCGTTGCGGTCCGGCAGAACGAACCGGGCGCCCGCGTCCCGGAAGTACTTGATCAGGCTGAACAGGTAGTCCCAGCGGCCCGCGTTCAGGCCGGACGCGTGGTCGCGCAGCTCGTAGAGGATCTCCTCCATCTCGAACGCGGCCGGGATCGTCTCGATCAGCACGGTCGCGCGGACCGTGCCGTACGGGATGCCCAGTTCCGCCTGCGCGTGCGTGAACACGTCGTTCCAGAGCCGGGCCTCCAGGTGGCTTTCCATCTTCGGCAGGTAGAAGTACGGCCCGCTGCCCTTGTCCAGCAACGCCCGCGCGTTGTGGAAGAAGTACAGGCCGAAGTCGACCAGCGCGCCCACCGCGGGCCGGCCTTCGAACTCCAGGTGCCGTTCGTCCAGGTGCCAGCCGCGGGGACGCATCACGATCACCGCCGGCTCGCCCTTGAGCGAGTACTCCTTGTCCGGCGTGCTGAGCGAGATCGTGCCGCGGACGGCGTCGTACAGGTTGGCCTGGCCGCCGATCACGTTGTCCCAGTGCGGGGTGTTGGCGTCCTCCAGGTCGGCCAGCCACACCTTGGCGCCCGAGTTGAGGGCGTTGATCGCCATCTTGCGTTCGGTCGGGCCGGTGATCTCCACGCGGCGGTCCGCCAGGTCCGCGGGTGCTTCGGCGACCCGCCAGTCGCCCGCGCGGACCGCTTCGGTGTCGGGCAGGAAGTCCAGCCAGCCGGTTCGGGCCGCTTCCGCGCGTCTGGTCGCCCGCGCCGCGAGCAGCTCGTCCCGTCGGGTTCCGAACGCGCGATGCAGGCCGGCGACGAACGCCACGGCCTCGGGCGTCAGGATCCGATCCTTCTCGGACAAGAGTGGCTCCTCTCTTCTCGCTTTACGGACTATAATTTTTGGATAGCGGAACTTCAATGTGGAAAGGGGCACAGGTGGCCCAGTCGACGAGTGGCGGCGTGCAGTCCCTGCAGCGCGCGTTCGACCTGTTGGAAGGCCTGGCGGACGCGGGCGGCGAAGCGAGCCTCTCCGAGCTGGCCAGCTCGTCCGGCCTGCCGATGCCCACGATCCACCGGCTGATCCGCACCCTGGTCAGCCTCGGTTACGTCCGCCAGCACACCAACCGCCGCTACGCGCTGGGCTCCCGGCTGATCCGGCTGGGCGAGAACGCCGGCCGCCAGTTCGGCACCTGGACCCGGCCGCTCTTGGCCGAGCTGGTCGAAGAGGTCGGCGAGACGGCGAACCTGGCGGTGCTGGAGAACGACGAGGTGGTGTACGTCGCCCAGGTCCCGTCCCGGCACTCGATGCGCATGTTCACCGAGGTCGGCCGCAGGCTGCTGCCGCACGGCACGGGTGTGGGCAAAGCGATGCTCGCCACCCTGCCCGCCCAGGAGGTGCGGGAGTTACTGCGCCGGACCGGGATGCCCGCGTACACCCCGAACACCTATGGGGACCCGGAGAAACTGCTGCCGCACCTCGCGGAGATCGCGCGACGCGGGTACGCGCTGGACGAGAGCGAGCAGGAGATCGGCGTCCGGTGCATCGCGGTCCCGATCTTCGGCACGGCCACCCCGGCGGCGATCTCCGTGTCCGGCCCGGAAACCCGGCTGACCGACGAGGTGGTCGAGCGAGTGGCGCCAATCGTCCGTCGAGTGGCCGAGGCGGTCAGCGAGACCCTGCGGTCCGGGTAGCGCTCACGTCAAGAAAAGCTATTCAATGACCGACGGCGGAACAATTTGGTCGTCCTCGAACACATTGCTTTCTCCGGCCGAGGGACTCGCCTTGTTCGCGCGACCGGCCGAGCCGCCGAGTATCGCGGGCGCGGTCGTCTGGTCGTCGAGAAAAACGTCCTGGTCGCCGACCAGGAAAGCAGCCGACTGGTGCACATAGTCCGCCATGTACATGTTGTGCAACGTCGCCATGGCCTTGAGGCACATGGAAATCTCGTCGCCACCTGACATCCCGGAGGCATGCGCGGCCCAGGTGCCCAAATCGTGCGAGGTGCCGGCCAGCTCCGCGTAATGGGGATCCACGGACATTCACATCCTTCGACAGGCTCGAACCCGAGGTCCATGTATGCCTCGATCAACGGGCCCGCAAAGAGCATTGTTCCCGCCCGGCACATGCCGGCCACCGATCACCCGAACGGACCAACCACAGATAGGTATCCCTTGCTAAAGATTCGTCGGTGTACGTACATTTCGGTAGCGTCGAAAACGATCAAGGAGGCGCATTGATGGACGCTGTTTCCACTGTGGTGACCGGAAGCCTGGTGCTGGCCGAGGCAGGGCACAACGACATGGTGTGGGGCCACCTCGCGGTCCGTGACCCGGACGGGCGCGGCGTGTGGATGAAGGCTCCCGGGTGGGGCCTGGACGAGGTCGAGCCGGACCGGGTGGTCCTGGTGCACTGGGACGGCACGTCGCCGCACGGCAAGGTCCACATCGAGTACCCGATCCACACCGAGATCATGAAAGCCCGCCCGGAGGTGACGGTCACCATCCACACCCACGCGTCCTCTGTGAACGCCTTCAGCGCGCTCGGAGTCCCTTTGCGCCCGCTGAGTCACGACGCGACGGTCTTCGCCGAACACGGCCTCCCGCGCTACACAGCTACCGCCAACCTCGTACGCACAGCGGAACTCGGCCGCGCGTTAGCCGACGACCTGGGCCAAGCGCGCGCCTGCCTGATGCCGCAACACGGTCTGGTGGCCGTCGGCACGGATGTGGCGCACGCGGTGATGACCACGATCCTTCTCAGCCGCGCGTGCGAGATCCAGCTGACCGCCCAAGCCGCCGGCGAGCTCCAGCACTGGACCGACGACGAGGAAGCCGTGGAGAAAGGCCGATTCGTCTGGGCGGACAGCCAACTCCAGGCCGGCTGGCGTTACTGGACCCGCCGGATTCCCGGAACCGCCGCTGTCACTGGTTGACGCCGAGGAGCGCGTCGACGAAGGCGCCGGGTTCGAAGGGGGCGAGGTCGTCGGCGCCTTCGCCGAGGCCGACCAGTTTCACCGGCACGCCGAGCTCACGCTGCACCTGGAACACGATGCCGCCCTTGGCCGTGCCGTCCAGTTTGGTCAGCACGACGCCGGTGACGTCGACGACGTCGCTGAACACGCGGGCCTGGGTGAGGCCGTTCTGTCCGGTGGTGGCGTCCAGGACCAGGAGGACCTCGTCGACCTTGGTCTGCTTCTCCACCACTCGTTTCACCTTGCCGAGTTCGTCCATCAGGCCGGCCTTGGTGTGCAGACGACCGGCCGTGTCCACCAGGACCGCGTCGACTTTGGCTTCGATGCCACGCTTCACTGCGTCGAAGGCGACGGCCGCCGGGTCGGCGCCTTCCTTGCCGCGGACGACTTCGGCGCCGACTCGGCCGGCCCAGGTGGCGAGTTGTTCGGCGGCCGCCGCACGGAAGGTGTCGGCCGCGCCCAGCAGGACGGTTCGGCCGTCGGCGACGAGCACTCGGGCGAGTTTGCCTGTGGTGGTGGTCTTGCCGGTCCCGTTCACGCCGGCGATCAGCACGACGGCCGGCACCCTGGCGTCGCCTTCGCCGTGCGGGAGGGCGCGGACCGCGCGGTCCATCGACGGGTGAAGCGCGTCGACCAACACCGCGCGCAGCACCGCGCGCGCGTCGTCCGCGCTTCGCACACCGCGGGACGAGATCTGGTCACGCAGCTTCTCGATGATCTCCAACGTGGTGGCGGTCCCGAGGTCCGCCATGAGCAGGGTGTCCTCCACCTCGGTCCAGGAGTCCTCGTCCAGGTCGCCGCCGCCCAGCAGGCCCAGCAGGCTCTGGCCGAACGCCGACCGGGACCGCGCCAACCGGCCACGCAACCGCTCCAGACGCCCCGAGGTCGGGTCGATCGGCTCGGGCTCCGGCTCGGGCTGAATCGACTCCGGGAGCGGAATGTCGACGATGTCCCGCTTCTCCGAGTCGCGGGGCACCGCCGCGTCGTCGCCGACGCCGGGCTGGCCGTCGACCTCGGTACGTTCCCCCGCCGGATGCTCAGGGGCCCCGCCCGGGGCCAGGCTGATGCCGCCACCCGCCTGGTAGCCGCCGCCCTTGGGCAGCTCCTCGCCCGTCTTCGAGTCGGTGAGGCGCACGCGACGGCGGCGCGCCAGCACGACGCCGGTGGTCAGCGCGACGGCCAACACGACCAGAACGGCCACGAGGATCACGATCAGAGTGGTGGACACCGCCACATCCTCCCACCCGCGGAACGGACAAGCTTCAACCGTATTCGAATCGGTTAGGTCAAGAATTCACCTCAGGTGTTGCGTAACGCCGCTGTGTGGAATAGACCACACCTTTATGAGTTCGACTCGGGTCATTGGCCTCATTTCGGGCACGTCGGTGGACGCCATCGACGTGGCCGTCGCCGACCTGTGGCTCGACCGTGACACAGTCCACCTGGTCCCCTTGGGACACACCGAGGTCGCTTACCCCACGGACGTCCGGCAGGAAGTCCTCGCCGCGCTCCCGCCACGGCCGGCCACGGCCGAGCAGATGTGCAAGCTCGACACCTGGATCGGCCAGGCGTTCGCGACCGCCGCCGGCACTGCGCTCACCGAGATCGCCCCGGACGCGGACCTGGTCGCGTCTCTCGGCCAGACCGTCTACCACTGGGTGGACGGCACGACCTGCTTGGGCACGCTGCAACTGGGACAGCCGGCGTGGATCGCGGAACGGACCGGCCTACCCGTGGTCTCCGACCTGCGCGCCCGGGACGTCGCCGCGGGCGGCCACGGCGCTCCCCTCGCCGGCCTGTTCGACCAGCTCTGGCTGGGCGACGGCATCGCGCTCAACATCGGTGGGATCGCGAACATCACCTCGGTCGTCGACAGCCAGGCGTACGACACCGGCCCCGGCAACGCCTTGCTGGACCTCGCCGCGGACATGGTCACGGGCAAGCCGTACGACGAGGACGGCGCGTTGGCGAAGGCCGGGACCGTCCGCCAGGACCTGCTCGACGTGCTGCTGGCCGACCCGTACTACGCCCAGCTCCCGCCGAAGTCCACCGGCAAGGAGCACTTCAACGCCGAATACCTGGGCGAGGCCCTCGGCCGGGTGCCCCCCGTGGACGGTCCGGACCTGTTGGCGACCCTGGTCGAACTGACCGCGTGCACCATCGCGAACGCGTGCGTGCGGCACGATGCGGCGCGGGTCGTCGCGTCCGGCGGCGGGGTCCGCAACCCGGCGCTGATGGCCGCGCTCGCCACCCGGCTCGACGTCGACCTGGTCACCAGTGACAGCCTCGGCATCCCCAGTGACGCCAAGGAGGCGTACCTGACCGCGCTGCTCGGTTTCCTGACGTGGCACGGGATTCCGGCCGACCCGCCGACCGGCGCCCGCGGGCCCCGCCTGCTCGGCAGCATCACGCCCGGGCATGGTCCGCTGCGGCTGCCCGAACCGGCGACGACGAACGTGACCAAGATGGAAGTGGCAACTGGAGGGGCCCGTGCGGACACTTGATATAGCGATCATCATCATCTACTTAGCGGCGATGCCGTTGATCGGTGTGCTCGTCGGCCGCAAGCAGAAGTCCGCTTCGGACTACTTCGTCGGCGAACGAAGCCTGCCGTGGTTCGCTGTGACGCTGTCCGTGGTGGCCACGGAGACGTCCACGCTGACCGTGATCAGCACGCCAGGTCTGGTGTTCGGCAACGCCTTCACGTTCCTGTCGCTCGCGCTCGGCTACATCGTCGGCCGCACCATCGCCGCGTTCGTGCTGCTGCCGCAGTACTTCAAGGGCAACATGGTCAGCGCGTACGGGTTCCTCGGCAAACGGTTCGGCAAGGGCCTGCAGGGCACGGCATCGCTCACGTTCATCGTCACCAGGCTGCTCGCCGAAGGTGTCCGCCTGTTCGCCGGCGCCATCCCGATCAAGATCATTCTCGATCATTTCGGGGTGAGCATGAGCTACCCGGCGATCGTGGTCATCCTGACCGCGCTCACCCTGCTGTACGCGTACGTCGGCGGGATCAAGGCGGTGGTCTGGGTGGACGTCATCCAGCTGTCGCTGTACCTCGGCGGGGCGATCGCCGCGATCATCGTGCTGGCCAACAAGCTGCCGGACGGCTGGCTGTCGATGGCGCGCGCGGACGGCAAGCTCGACCTCTGGAATCTCAGCCTGCACATCTGGACGTCGCCGTACATGTTGATCACCGGCATCGTCGGCGGCGCGGTGTTCTCGATGGCGTCGCACGGCTCCGACCAGCTGATCGCGCAGCGCCTGCTGGCCACCAAGAGCCTGCGCGACGGGCAGAAGGCCCTGATCGGCAGCGGGATCATCGTGTTCGTCCAGTTCACGCTGTTCCTGGTGGTCGGCGCGATGCTGTGGGTCTTCGACGGCCGCAAGACCGTGACCCAGTTGGGGATGCAGAGCGCGGACGACGTGTTCTCCAGGTTCATCATCGACGACCTGCCGGTGGGCATCTCCGGCCTGCTCATCGCCGGGGTGCTCGCGTCCACGATGGGCGCGTTGGCGTCGGCGCTCAACGCGCTGTCCACGTCCACGGTCGCCGACCTGTACCAGAAGTTCACGAAACGGAACGCCAGCGACTCCAAGCTGCTCCGGCACGGTCGCGTGTGGACACTCGTGTGGGCGGTGGTGTTCGCGGTCTTCGCGTCGATGTTCTCCAGCACCAAGAACTCGGTGATCGAACTCGGCCTGGCGATCGTCGGCTACACCTACGGCGCGCTGCTTGGCGCGTTCGTGCTCGGCCTGGTCGTCCGCAGGGCACGTCAGGCCGACGCGATCGTCGCGTTCGTCGCCACGGTCGCGGTCATGGCGTTCGTCATCCTCGGCCTGAAGTTCTCCAAGACCACCGGCGCGTTCATCGGCGTGGACTTCTCCAAGGCGGCCGGGGACAACGTGGCACTGGCCTTCCCGTGGTACCCGCTGCTCGGGGTGCTGATCACGTTGGTGGTGGGCGGCCTGATGTCGTTGCGGCACCCGAGCCCGCCGCCGCCCGAGGAGGCGGCCGAGGAGGAAGCCGTCGCCAAGGTCGCGTAGGTCCCCCGCCGGGTGGGGGTCCCCGGATCCCCACCCACTTGTCAGGTGAGGCGCCTATTGTGGGGCGATGACGAGCACGCGGGCACCGCGTCGGCACTACGGCGGCAGGTCGGACGCGCAGCGCAGGGCCGAACGGCACGAGCGGCTGATGGAGGCCGGTCTGGAGCTGTTCGGTTCGGAGGGCTACGCGGCCACGTCCATCGAGCGGCTGTGCGCGACCGCGAGCGTCTCGACGCGGAACTTCTACGAGGAGTTCCCGGGCCGGGAGGCGTTGCTCATCGCGTTGCACGAACGGATCACCCAGTTGGCCCTGCAGAGCGCCTTCGCCGCACTCGTCGGCTACGAGGAGAAGCCGCTGGCCGAACGGATCGGCCGGATGGTCCGCGCGTACATCACCACCACGTCGGGTGATCCGAAGTGGACACGGCTGGCGTACGTGGAAGTGGTCGGGGTCAGCGCGGCCGTGGAGCAACACCGGCTGATGTGGCGGGAGCGGATCGTCGAGTTCCTGGTCCAGGAGGCCAACCGCGCGGTCGACCGCGGCGAGGCCGGCGCCCGGGACTTCCACCTCACCGCGGTCGCGTTCATCGGCGCGGTGAACGAACTCGTCTACTACTGGTCCATGCACGACCGCAACACGCCGCTGGACGACCTGTGCGAGGAGCTGACCCGGCTGGCGGTCGCCGCGATCACTGGCCCTTCCTGAGCGTCAGCAGCACCTCGACGTCGCCGTGGTCCTCGGTGGTGATGCCGGGGATGTTCGGCTTCGAGATCCCGTAGTCCGCGAACGCCACCGGGATCTTGGTCTGTGCCTGCAAGGTGTCGTTGCCGCGCTGCACGGTCAGGTCCACGGTCACCGAATTGGTCTTGCCGTGCAGGGTGAACTGGCCGGGCACCTTGACGGTCACGGTCTGCCCGGTCGACGGCACGGTGCCGAAGTCGACCGGCGCGGTCAGCGCGAATGTCGCCGTGGGGAACTGGGCCACCGACAGCAGCTCGTCTCGAAACGTTTCATCCCGGCCGCTCTTGTCGGACTTGACGGACGCCATGTCCACCGTGACCGTGCCGCCGGTGATCTTCGTGCCGGCGATCGCGACCGTGCCGGTGACCTTGCCGGTCCGGCCGACCGCGGTGGTGTCCTGGCCGAACAGGATCTCCTTGACCCGGTATCCGGCCTGCGACCCGTCGGCGACCGCCCATGTCCCGTCGAGGAGGACCGCCTCCCCGGAGCCCTGAGCGGTGTTGTTCAACGCCAGTTCCTGGGCGGGCGCGGCGCTCAGGACGTGGATGTAGAACCATGGCACGCCGAAGAACCCGCCGGCCACCAGTACGATCCCGCCGACCAGCCAGAGCTTCCAGTGTCGCTTGAAACGGCCCATGCCCCTTCGTACGCCACTGGTCACGCTGAGGTTCATCACCCGCGGCGGATCGACAGGGTGTCGACAGGAATTAGGGTTTTCGCCGGTAGCTCACGAGCTGGGGCCCGACCTGGAAGCCGAGCCGGCCGAACATCCCCGCTGACGCGAGATTGTCGTCGTCCACCACGGCGACGGCCTGGCGTTTGGCCCCGTTGCGTGCGTCCAGCTCGCGTAACAGGCCGCGGACGACCATTCCACCGACGCCGACACATCGCATGTCCGGTTCGACGGCCACATAGTCGACCAGATACTCGTTGTGCCGCGCGTATCCCGCGGCGAACCCGGCGAGCCTGCCTTCGCCCTGCCGGAGTACCACCACGGTGTGGTCGCCGTCGAGCAGCTGCCTGGTGGATCTGGTCCGGTCGGCGAAGGCTTGTTCGTACAGGGCGCCGACCTGCGCGTGCAGGCCGGGGTCGAGCAGTTCCACCTTGTCCACGTCCTGGGTGAGCAGTGATCTCAGCTCGGCTCCGGCCAGAACGAACAGCTTGGTCGGCCGGGTGGCGGCGAACCCGTGCCGCCGGGCGAAGTCCGCGAGCTGCCGGTGCTGGACGTGCCCGAACAGGTCGAGATCCTCGACGCCGGCGAGCTTGGGCAGCTCCCGGACGCAGTCGAAAAGGTTGTCCGCGTTGGTGTCCCATGCCTGTGGAGCCGCCGGATGGCCACTGGGTACGTCCACGAACGGCCCGTACAGCCAGCCGCGCCCCAACTCCGCGTTCACGTCGGCACTCAGCACACCCCGCAACGCGCCGCTCGACCCGACCGCGACCGCGGCCCCGGAATGCCAGTCGGGCCGGAACCCGGATATCTCGTCGGTGATCTCGGCGACAGTCATGCCGTGGAAGCCGATGTGATGAGCTGGGTCTGCCTGCAAACGCGCGACCAGCTCTGCGACGGCCGGAATGTCGGCGCGCGTAGCCGGACGGATCTTTGTCATGACCGAATCCTGAACTTCTGTTCGCCCGCGCGCGACTGGTTTACCTATTAATGAATGAAGATTCATGTATTATCGTGGTCATGTACGAGACCCACCATGACCTGGAGGAACTCCAGCGGCTCCTCGATGAGAGCTACGCGGGAGCGGGTACCCACCTACGATCGATCACCACCCCGGAGCGGCGGCTGGACGCGGCCGGCGTGGTCTCCCACACAAAGGGCGTCCGGGTGCTGCACCTGGCGACCGTGACCGCGCGGGCCGAACCCAGGGTGAGCCCGGTCGACAGCTTGTTCTACCGCGGCCACTTCTACTTCGGCTCGTCCCCGGAGTCGATGAAGTTCCGGCACATCCGCCAGCGGCCACAGGTGAGCGGCACGGTGACCGCCGGCGAGGAGCTGGCGATCACCGTGCACGGAGTCGCGGTACAGATCGACACGGCCGCCCCCGACCAACGAGGCCTACGGGACTACATCGTGGAAACCTACGGAGCGGCTTGGTGGGACGAATGGGGAGCGGGCGCGCCCTACGCCCGGATCGACCCCACCAAGATGTTCACGTACTTCGTGCCGCCCCGGAATAATGCGTAGGACGGTGCCAACGCGCAAGGGAGAAACCCACTGTGACCTGGGAACAGCGACTGGCGGACGCATGGGCGTCGATCGACGACCACGCCGAGGCGGAGTTCGTCGCGTTGATCGAGCGGGTCACGGCCGAACTGCCCGACGGCGATCCGATCAGGACATTCGAACGCGCCGCGTCACTCGACTCGACGGGCCATTCGGACCTCGCGGTGCCGATGTACCGGCAAGCGCTCGACCAAGGTCTGACCGGGGAACGGCGGCGGCGGGCGGTGATCCAGATGGCCAGCTCACTCAGGAACCTCGGCCGTTCCGCGGAAAGCGTCGAGTTGTTGGAACACGAGGTGACCGTGGCCAACGACCACCTCGACGACGCCGTGAAAGTGGTGCTCGCCTTGGCGTTGACGGATGTCGGGCGGGAACGCGAAGCCGTGTCGATCGCAGTTGGCGCACTGGCCAAGCACCTTCCGCGCTATCAGCGCTCGATGGCGAACTACGCGCGACTGTTGCTGGAAGAGGACCGTTAGACCTCTTTGCTCAGGCGCTGCGAAATCACCTGGGTGACGCCGTCGCCGCGCATGCTCACGCCGTAGAGGGCGTCCGCGATCTCCATGGTCGGCTTCTGGTGCGTGATGATGATCAGCTGGGAGGTCGCGCGCAGCTCTTGGAGCAGGCCGATCAGGCGGCGCATGTTGGTGTCGTCCAGTGCCGCCTCGACCTCGTCCATCACGTAGAAGGGCGAGGGGCGGGCCCGGAAGATCGCCACCAGCATGGCCACCGCCACCAGGGACTTCTCGCCGCCGGACAGCAGGGACAGGCGCTTGATCTTCTTGCCTGGCGGGCGGGCTTCCACGTCGACGCCGGTGACGAGCATGTCGTTCGGCTCGGTCAGGATCATCCGGCCCTCGCCGCCCGGGAACAGGGTGTTGAAGACGATCTCGAACTCGCGGGCCACGTCCTCGTAGGCGGACGTGAAGACCTCCAGGATCTTGTCGTCCACCTCCTTCACGACCGTGAGCAGGTCGCGGCGGGTGGCTTTGAGGTCCTCCAGTTGGGTGGACAGGAACTTGTAGCGTTCCTCCAGCGCGGCGAACTCCTCCAGGGCCAACGGGTTCACCTTGCCCAGCAGGGACAGGTCCCGCTCGGCTTTCTTGGCGCGGCGCTGCTGGGTGTCGCGGTCGTACGGTGACGACGGCGGCCGGATCACGTCCTCGCCGCGTTCCTTCGCCGCCTCGTACTCGGCGATCTCGTTGGGGGGCGCGGGAACCAGGCGGTCCGGGCCGTACTCGGCCACCAGATCGTCCAGGCCCATCCCGAAGTCCTCGGCGATCTTGGTCTCCAGCTGCTCGATCCGCAGCCGCTGTTCGGCCCGCAGCACCTCGTCGCGGTGCACGGCGTCGGTGAGCTTCTCCAGTTCGTTGGACAGTTCCCGGACACGTCCGCGAACCTCCAGCAACGCCGACTCCCGGTGCGACCGTCGGGACGCCACCTCGTCACGGACCGTGGCGGCCCGGCTCAGCGACACGTCGATGCGTTCGATGGCGTACTCGCCGCCACGAACCACCGCGTCGGCCACGAGCTTGCCGCGCTGACGGGCTTCCCGCGCCCGCTCGAACCGTTCGCGCGCTTCACGTTCCTGACGCGCCGCGCGCCGCAGCCCCTCCGCCTTACCCGCGACGGCCCGTGCGCGCTCCTCAGCGGTACGCAACGCGAGACGTGTGTCCATTTCCTGCTGGCGCGCGGTGTTCAGGGACGCCACGGCTTCGTCGCGCACGCGCGAGTCGGGTTCGTCGTCCAGCGGCTGTTCCTGGGCGCCGACCAGGCGTTCTTCCAGTTCGGCGAGCTTGGTGAGCTGCTCCTCACGGGCCTGCTCGATCTTGGCCCGCTGGATCCGGACGCGTTCCACTTCGGCTTCGGCGGTCTTGGCGGCCTGACGCATCCGCGCGATCCGCTCACCGGAGCGGGCCTTGCGGACCTTGGCCTCGCTCAACGCCTCCTTGGCGGCGTTGACCTCCTCCCGCCGCGCCTCCTGCTCGGCGCGCGCACCCGCAAGCGCCCCAACGGATTCCGCCAGTCCTCGCTCGACCATCACGAGCTGGTCGTTGGCCTCGTCGACCGCGGCCTGCACCTCGATCACGCTCTCGCTGCGGCCCGAACCGCCCACGGCCCAGTCCGCGCCGAGTAGGTCGCCGTCGGTCGTGACGGCCCGCAGCGACGGGTCCATCGCCACGATTTGCCTTGCCGCGGCCAGGTTTTCGACCACCACGACCCGGTCGAGGGCTCGGTCGAGGGCGGGCCGCAGCGCGTCCGGGCAGCGAACCCGGTCGGCCGCCCACGACGCCCCGGGCGGCAACCCCGGCCAGCCCGATCGGTCCACAGTGGACCCGAGGGAGCCGATCAGCAGACCGGCCCGGCCGGCGTCGTTGTCCCGCAACAAAGACAGCGCGGTCACCGCGTCGTCGCCGCCGGCGACCGCCACCGCGTCCGCGATCGGCCCGAGCGCGGCGGCCATCGCCACCTCGGCACCGGGCGAAACGGTGAGCAGCGCGGCGACCGACCCGAGCAGTCCAGGCAGCCGATGGCCGGCCGCGAGCAGCGCGCCGGCGCCGTCCTTTCGGTTGAGCCCCAACGAAAGCGCGTCGACTCGGGCCCGCCACGAGGCGATCTCCCGTTCCGCCTTGCGCTCGGCCGTGACCAGCTCGTTCACCCGGGCCTTGGCCTGTTCCTCGGCCGCGACCGCGTGTCGGTGCCGGTCGTGCAACGCCTCGTCGTCGGAGTCCTCGACCCCGGTCTCGACCTCGGTGTCGACCAGCTCGCCCGCGGCGACCGCCAGCCGGTCCTCGGCCTCGGCCAACGTGGTGGACAGCCGTTCGATCTCCTCGGCGGTCGCGCTGTTCTTGCTGCGCAACGCCTCCACCTGGCCGGCGAGCCTGGCCAGGCCCTCCCGGCGGTCGGCGATCGCCCGGACCGCCGCGAGGTGCGCCTTCTCCGCCGCGGCGACCGCGTTCTCCAGCTCGGACCGGCGCGCCAACGCCTCGGACAGCGCCTCGCGGGCGATCTCCACACCTTCGGCCAGCTCGACCTCAAGCTCGGCGGCCTCCTCCGCCTCGGCGTCCAGCGCTTCGGGGTCACGCCCCTGAGACGGCCGTTCGCCCTGGTCGGACAAGTGCCGGGCGCGTTCGGCGGCCAACCGGACCGTGCCGCGCAGCCGTTCCGCCAACGCGGACAGCCGGTACCAGGCGTCCTGCGCGGCGGTCAGCGCGGGCGCGTCCTCGGCCAGCGACGCTTCGAGTTCGTTCTGCTCGGCCTGCGCGAACTGCAACGCCCGCTCGGTCTCGCCGCGCTTGGCCCGCGCGGTCGCCTCGTCCTGTTCTTCCTTGGCCAGTTCGTAACGCTGGGTCACCAAATCGTCGGCGATCAGCCGCAGCCGCGCGTCCCGCAGCTCCATCTGCACGACCTGGGCGCGCCGGGCGATCTCCGCCTGCTTGCCCAGCGGCTTGAGCTGGCGGCGCAACTCGGCGGTCAGGTCGGTCAGCCGGGTCAGGTTGGCCTGCATCGCGTCCAGCTTCCGCAGCGCCTTCTCCTTGCGCTTACGGTGCTTGAGAACGCCCGCGGCCTCCTCGATGAACGCCCGGCGGCCCTCCGGCTTGGACTCCAGGATGGCGCCCAGCTGGCCCTGGCCGACGATGACGTGCATCTCCCGGCCGATACCGGAGTCCGACAGCAGTTCCTGCACGTCCATCAGCCGGCAGCTGGACCCGTTGATCTCGTACTCGCTGGCGCCGTCCCGGAAGATCCGGCGGGTGATCGACACCTCGGTGTAGTCGATCGGCAGGGCGCCGTCGGTGTTGTCGATGGTCAGCGTCACCTCGGCGCGGCCGAGCGGCTGGCGCTGGCCGGCGCCCGCGAAGATGACGTCCTCCATCTTGCCGCCGCGCAGCGACTTCGCGCCCTGCTCACCCATCACCCAGCTCAGCGCGTCCAGCACGTTCGACTTGCCGGACCCGTTCGGCCCGACGACACAGGTGATCCCTGGTTCGAAGCGAAGTGTGGTCGCCGAGGCGAAGGACTTGAAGCCCTTCAGCGTCAGGCTCTTGAGGTGCACGAACGCCAGACCTCTCGGGTATGTCACGACTCGGTATCTCGCCGAGGGTACCCGGCCGGCATGAGGAACCCACGGAGCCCGAGGGGTGAGTCACTCAGGAGGCGTGGATCCCCACAAGCAGCGCGCCACCCGCGACGACCTCGACCCGTTCGATGTCACTCAGCTGGATGGACGTGCTGCCTGGCGCGGACCTGATGGCCGTGTAGTTGCCCGCCGCCCACTGGCCGGCGATCTCGCTGCTGCCGTCCCGGCCGTAGACGATCATGTGGCAGAGCTTGCGGCCCTCCGGCACGGCCTCCATGGAAAGGCGCAGCTCAGTGCCCCAGCCGCGCTTGGTCAGCTCGACCCGGCCGAACACCCCGGTGGTGGGGTCGACCGCGGTCCACGCCACGGGCGACGCCTGGATCGCCGGCGCGGGCGTGTCGTCGTGCATGACCACGAAGCCACCGCCGGCCAGCAACACGACGGCCGCGGCGGCGACGATGGCCGCCCGGGACCGGCGCAGCCAGCCCGGCCGGGCAGGCGGCGGTTCGGACAGGTTGGACAAGTTAGACGGATCAGGCAGCTCGGACATGTCGGGCATCGGCCCGGCCAGCGCGATCTCGGCCGGCAGCTCGATCGGCCAGTCCGGCAGGTCACCCTCGGTCTCGATGGCCTGGTAGTCGGCCGGCGACAGGCGTTGCAGCAGCCCCGGCAGGGGCGCCAGCCGGACGAGTTCCGACTTGCAGTGCGCGCAGCTCGCGATGTGGTCCTCGAACTGCGACCGTTCGGTCGGGTCAAGCGCGCCAAGCAAGTAGGCACCGAGCGAGACGGTTCGGCGGCACATCAAGGCTCGGTCACCCCCCGTTCCTCCAGAGCGTCGCGCAACGCGCGCAGCGCGTAGAACGACCGTGACTTCACCGTGCCCGGCGGGATGCCGAGCACGGTCGCGGCCTCGGCAACGGTCCGCCTGCGGAAGAACAGCTCCCCGATCACCGTGCGGTGCTCCTTGCTCAGCGCGCGCATGGCCTCGGCGATCTGCCAGCTCTGCAGGACCCTGTCGAAGTCGTCGTCGACGCGGGGGATGTCCTGGCTGGGCATCGGCACCTCCGTGACTCGCGCGCCCTGCCGGCGGTAGCCGGAGACGATCAGGTTCCGGGTGACCGTGTACAGCCACGGCCCGGCCTGATCCACACTCAACGTGTGAGCGTTGCGCCACGCGCGCAACAGCGTCTCCTGCACCACGTCTTCCGCCCGCTGGTAGTCACCACCAACTGACCGCAGGGCATATGCCATGAGCGGTCGCCGGTATTTGTCGTAGAGCTCGCGAACCAACGCTTCACGTTGCTCGGGGGTGCTCCCCACGCGGTCTATTACGCCCCTCCACCCGGCCCGGTTCAATCCGCCCGGACTACTTCTCCAAAAATCCGGTCATCCCACCACGCGCCTCGGACCAGCGCTCCACCACGGTCTCGACCTGGCCAGGGCCCTCGCCGCCGCGCAACGCCGCCAACAGCCGCTCGCACGCCGCCCGCGGCCCCTCGGCGACCACCTCCACCCGGCCGTCGGGCATGTTGCGGGCACTGCCGACCAGCTTCAACGCGAGCGCCCGGCCGCGGGTCCACCAGCGGAAACCGACGCCCTGGACGTCGCCGCGCACCCATGCCGTAAGACGGGCCGAAGGCTCATGCATACCCTGATCATCGCAGTGCGGGATCGGCCGAACGGAAGTGCCGCCGGAGAGTGGTGGTACGTTTCCTGGCCGTGACCGCCCGCCCGGCCGGTCGGGGCCGGGTGGCAGCCGACGACGAGGAGCCCCTCGATGGCCGAAGACATGGCCGGGGACTATGACCGCATCGACATCTCCGAACTCGGTTCCGGTGAGCCGGACGAGCGCTCCGGTGCCCGGCGGGCGCCGTACGCGTTGCTCGCCGCCGCCGGGGTCGGTGTGGCCACGGCGTGTGCCGCGCTCGCCAGCTTCGCCGTGACCGCCAACGGCGCGTCCACCCCGAGCCCCGCCCCGCCGTTGGTCACCCAAGTGAACAACTCCCACCAGAGTTCTTCGTCGGGCACGGGAACGAGCGATTCGGCCGCCCCGCAGCAGACCGGGGACAGCAGCGCGCCTCCGGACGCGTCGAAGAGCAGCAACCCACCCGTCTCGGGGCGCGACTCGCAGCACCCGGGCACGCCCACCCCCGGCGGCCCGCAGCAGCCGGGCAATCCCGGTGGCGGCAACACACCGCCGCCCGGCGGTGGGGGTGGCGGCAACCCGCCGGCGTCCAGCAGCAACTCTTCCTCGCCATCGAGTTCGTCGTCGAGTTCCTCCTCGAACCCGACGACGAGCAGCAGCGTGTCCACTCCGCCCACGTCGACCACCAAATAGCGGTCCGTGAGTGGCGCCGAATGCCGGCACGCATGCTGAGCTGTGAAGACGAAAATAAGTACCCCGTTAGGGGTTTGAAGATCACCCGTTGGTGGTACGTTGCCCCACCGTGAGTGACACGCGCCCCCGACGCGCCACGATCAAGGCCAGCCTGGTCGCGCTGACCGCCGGAGCCATCATCGCCGGTGTGGCCACCATGCTGAACCAGGCCACCACCGAGCGCCGCGGCCTCGAAGTGCCCACGGTGGAGGGTTACAACGCCGCCAACAACCAGGCGAGACAGGCCGGTTCGGGCACTGCCACAGCGGACGCGACGGCCCTCTCCGGGGCTGGCGGGGCCAGTTCGTCCACCAGCGCCACATCGTCGAGCAGCGCCTCGTCGTCCTCGTCGGCCAGCTCGACACCCGCGTCCACGTCCTCGCAGACGTCCGAGCAGCCGGCTCCGCCGCCCCCACCACCGCCACCGCCGGCCACCACGCCGCAGGCGCCGCCGAGCTCGCCGAACGCCGGCGAGGCCGCGAAGGTCGTGCAGCTGGTCAACCAGGAGCGCCAGGACGCCGGATGCGACGCCCTGAAAGTGGACAGCCGGCTGACCAACGCGGCCCAGGCGCACAGCACCGATATGGCCCAGCGGAACTATTTCGACCACACCACACCCGAAGGCGTGACATTCGACCAGCGAATCCGCGCGGCCGGTTACCAACAGCCCGCGGCGGAGAACATCGCCAAAGGCCAGCGGTCCGCCGACGCGGTCATGAACTCGTGGATGAACTCGTCCGGACACCGGCGCAACATCCTGAACTGCGCCTACAGCACGATTGGCGTCGGTCTGGACACCAACGGCTGGCTGTGGACCCAGGATTTCGGTTTCTGATCACTCGGTGAAACCCCAGGCCTCCAGGGCCCGACCGACGAAATCACCGCCCAGGTCATTGACCTCGTCCGCGCGACCCCGCCGTCGGGCGGGCAGCTCCTCGTCCTCGTCCGCGGCTATGACCTGGCCGTTCTCGGCCGACGGGTACCGCCATTCGGCGCCGCACCCGTTGGGGCAGGGGTGCTCCAGGTCGCGGAGCACCCCGTCCGGGCAGGGTTGCCGCCACCGCAGCACACCCTCGCCCTGGCACATCGGGCACTCACTTGGGGACCTGGCCGACACCGCCACAGGCTCGACAATAGTCCTTGCGATTGGGTGCCATTCCTGACCCGAGGCAGACTGGACACTCATTCACTTCGCACACCCTCTTCGTCGCCGCTGGCGAACGACCACTCCGACACCTGAAAGAGTCTCGGGATGGTCTGGTCCACCGCAACAAAGACCGCCCGATTGAGTGAACCCCCGCAACCGATCCGTTACGAACTCCACCCACTGTGGTTGCTGGACCGGAAGTAGTCCACCACCGGGCGGCCGACTGGCCGGCCCTCGTACTGTGTGGACAGAACAACCGATGATCGCATTTCGCCGTGCTGGTTGATCCGTTCGAGGAACCCCTCGAAGTGTTCGAGGGACGCGGTCCGCACCTTGAGCATCGAGCAGTGGTCGCCGCTGAGCTTGTGGATCTCGACCACCTCCGGGTAGTCCTCGGCGGTGCTCGTCTTGAGCAGGCACTTGTTCAGCTGGCAGCGCAACTCGACGAACGCGGTGATCGGGTGGCCGGCCCGGCGCGGGTCGACCGCGGCCCGGTACCCGGTGATCACGCCGCTCTCCTCCATCCGGCGCACCCGCTCGGCCACGGCCGGCGCGGACAAGTTCACCCGCCGGCCCAACTCCTTGAACGACAGCCGGCCGTCGTCCTGCAACAGGTCGAGGATGCGCCAGTCCAGGTCGTCGAGCGGCCTTTCCGAATGCAAGGTCATCGCCCTGATTCTCCGTTCGTTGTGCCGGTCACCGGCGTCGAATTGCGTTCATCGACCCTTCGCCGCAGCTTACGACCTGCATACCATCGATGACCATGACACTGGGGACAGCCACACCGCGGACAGCGGGCCGCCGACGCGCCATGGGCGCGTTGTTCACGACCGTCGCCCTGATGAACACGTCGACCACGCTGGCCACCACGGCCGGCACGCTGATCGCGGCCCAGATCGGCCCGGCGGCGTGGAGCGGGCTGCCCAGTGCGGCCAGCGTGTTCGGCACCGCGGTCGGCGCCCTGCTCGCCGGCCGCCTCACCGCCCGTCGCGGCCGTCGGCACGCGTTGCTGACCGGATACAGCCTCGGCGCGGTCGGCGCGCTCATCGCGTTCGCCGGCGCAGCGACCAGCTCGCTGGCACTGCTGCTGCTCGGACAGGCCATGCTCGGTGTGGGCAACGGCGCCGCGCAACTGTCCCGCTATCTCGCCGCGGACCTGTACCCGTTGGAACGCAAGGGGTTCGCGTTGTCGGCCGTGATCTGGGCGGGCACTGTCGGCGCGTTGACCGGGCCGCTGCTGATCGCACCGGCCGCTTCGGTCGCGCAGTCGTTGGGGCTGGTGGATCTCAGCGGGCCCACCCTGTTCGCCGCGATCGCGGTCGCGGCAGCCGCGCTCGCCGCGTTCCTGCTGCCGCCGGACGAGGCCCCCGAACAGCGCCCGACCGAAGGCTGGGCGGTGTTCCGCAAGCCCCAGTTGCGGCTGCCGCTGGCGGCCATGATCGTCGGGCAGGTCGTCATGGTCGGCGTCATGACGATGACGCCGCCCCAACTGCACCACCTCGGCCACAGTCTCGACACGGTCGGCTGGATCCTCAGCGCGCACATCTTCGGCATGTTCGCGCTGTCCCCCTTGACCGGACGGTTCGCCGACCGGTTCGGCGGGCGCGTCACGATCGCCTGCGGCATCGTCGTCCTGGCCATCGCGACCGGGCTGGCGTTCGCGTATCCCGAGTCGCACACGTCCGGCCTGCCGATCTCGCTGTTCCTGCTGGGCTACGGCTGGAACCTGATGTTCGTCGGCGGCAGCAGCCTGCTCAGCCGCATCCTGCCGACCGGCTCACAGGGCGCAGTGGACGCCGTGGTGTGGGGCTCGTCCGTGTTCGGCAGCGTCGGCGCCGGCCAACTGTTCGGTTACGGCGGCTACTCACTGGTGGCCGCCGTCGCCGGGGTGCTGGCCGTCCTGCCGGTGTTCGCGTTCGCGAGCAGGCGTCCTAAATCCGGTACCAGTTGACGAACCACGACGCGACGCTCGACTGGTTGGTGGCCCAGATGTCGCCGCCTGACTCGACCGCGACGATCATCGTGCCGTTGGCGGCGAGCCACAGCGCGGGCTCGCCGGACGCGGCCGGTCCGCCGTCGGTGGCGATCACGTCACCGGTGGAGAACCCCGAAGTGGGCGTGGACTGGCCGAAGATCCCGATCTGACCGCCGGTGGTCCGGGCGACGATCTGCACGGTGCCGTTGTTCGCCGGCGACTTCACCACCGCCGGCCGGCCGGTCAGCCCGCCGTAGAGGCTGACCTGGTACCAGGTCCGGAACCACTGGGCGACGGCCGGCTGGTTGGTCGCCTGGACGTTCCCGCCGGTGTCCACCGCGGCGACCACCATGGTCCCGTTGGCGGCCAGCCCGACCGCGGGATCACCGGCGAACGTGGGGCCGTCGCCGAAGACCACCGCGCCCGCCGAGAACCCGGAGTCCGGTGTGGACTGTCCGAACACCTGGATGTGGCCGTCCGTCGTCCGCGCGAACACGTTGAGCGTGCCGCCGACCCCGGGGGACAGCACAGCGGCCGGCGTGCCGGTGAACCCACCGGCGGCACTGAGTTTCGTCCACGGTTCGAACCACGTGCCGGGCGCGGTCTGCCTGGCCGCCCAGACGTTCCCGGTGGTGTCCACCGCGGTGACGAGCATGCCGCCGTTGGCCGCCAGCGTGACCGCCGGGTCGCCGGCGAAGGTCGGTCCACCGCCGATCACGACCCCGGGCGAGAACGCGGACGTCGGGCTGGACTGGCCGAACACCTTGATATTCCCGTCGGTCGTCCGCGCGAACGCCTGGACTGTCCTGCCGTTCGCGGGCGACAAGGCCGAAGCTGGCACACCGGTCACCCCGGCGTCGCCGTCCAGCCGGTACCACGGGACGAAACCGCCGTCGGTCTGCTGCTGGTTGGTGCCCATCAGCTTCCCGTCCCGGACCGTGAACATCACCAGGGTTTCGTTGGCCGCGCGGACCGTGGTCGACCCGGTGACGGGCAACGTGCTGGTGAAGTCGAAGCCACCCGAGCCGACCTGGTACACCGCGAAGCCGTTCTGGACGCTCTGGTAGCCGGCGGTGGCGACCGGGTTGGCCGGGTCGACCGGGACCTGGACGGTGGCCGTGCTCCCGACAGGAACCTGGACGTGCAACGAGAACGACGTGCCCGAGCGGTTCCAGTCGCTGACGGCCGGTCCGTGCGGCGTATGGAACGTGCTCGTGGCGTGCGGCAGGCCGCCGACCACGGCCGGCTTGATCACCAGCTTGTCACCCGCGACCGCGTCCGGCGCCGTCCGGACGCCGCCGAGCCCCGAACTGAACCAGCCCTCGATCGCCCCGAGCATCAAGTGGTCCTGGGAGTCCGGAGTGTCCGGGCCGGTCCAGCGTTCGGTCAACGACGTCGCGCCATGCGTCACCTGGTAGCCGTAACTGGGGCTGGCTGTCTGGATCAGGAGGTCGTACAGGACGTCGTCCCGGCCGCCGTCGCTCAGCACCCGGATCAGCGCGGTCAGCGCGATCTCGCCGACCGTCAAGTGGTTGCGTGCCTGGGCGATCCCGTTGACCAAGTGGGTGAACACGGCCTGCCGGGACGCGTCCGGCACGATCCCCATGTCGAGCGCCAAGGCGTCGGCCGCCTGGCTGCCCCTGTCGTATGTGTCGCCGTGCGCGAAGGTCCGGTTGATGGCGTCGCCGATCGACCCTGCCAGGGCGTTGTACGAGTTCGCGGACTGGTTGTCGCCCAGGACCGCGCTGATCTTCGCGAGCGTCCGGGCAACCTCGTGGTACGCGTAGTTGATGGTCAGCTGGCCGGAAGTGGCGCCGGAGTTGACCTCGAACCAGTCACCGAGCGAGTCACCATCGGTCAGCAGCGAACCGCCACCGGCGCGATTCTGCAAGTACGACAAGTACTTCCGCATCTGCGGATACAACGCGGCGAGCGTGTCGCGGTCACCGTACGTCTGATACAGCTGCCACGCGGTCAGTACGAGGGTGCTGCCCCAGTTCGGGTCGTCGCGGAACGCACCGGAGAACACCGTGTACTCGGGCGTGATGTCCGGGACGAGCCCGGAGTCGAGCTGGCTGTCGGCGACCGTCCGGAGGAACTGCCGGAAGTAGGCGGCCACGTCGTAGTCGCGACTGATCGCGTCGAAGACCAGGTGGTCCTGTTCCACCCAGCCGAGCTTCTCCCGGGCCGGGGTGTCCGTCGGGACACCGAACAGGTTGTTCTGGTACGCCTGATGGACGATCCGGTGGACCGAGTTGACGAGCTGGTTGGCGGAGTCGAACGTGCCTGCCTGCGGGTTGGCCGTGCTCAACTCGATGCCGGTGACATCCGGCGGCGCAGCCAGACCGGTCACCTCCAGGTAGCGGAACCCGTGATACGTGAACCTCGGGTGCCACACCTCGGTTCCGTTGCCCGCCAAGGTGTACGTGTCCCACACGTGCCACTGGTAGGCGAACGTCCGCTGGTCGACCGAGCCGTCGGCGGCCAACAGCTCGCCCGGCCGCATGGTGACCCGCGTCCCCGCTGGGCCGCTCACCGAGAGCTGCTCCCAGCCGGCGAAGTTCGTGCCCAAGTCGACTACGTAGTCCCCGTCGCGCCGCTTGGTGACGCTCACCGGGCGCAGCGTGCCGACCGGCTGCACCGGCGGCGCCATCTGGGCGCTCAACACGGTCTGCGGGCTCGGCGCGGCGGACGCGACCGCCGTCGGCCACCCGTTGCTGGGGCCGTTCGGCTTGTCCCAGCCGGATTGGGCCATCCGGGCGTCGTACTCCTCGCCGCCGTACCAGTTGGCGAAGACAGTCGGTCCGGGCGCGGTCCGCCACGAGGTGTCCGAGTTGACCCGGGCCGTGCCGCCGTCGGCGTACGTGATCTCCAGCTGGGCCAGCAGCCGCGGGGTGGCCATGGTGTCGTCGAACTTCTTCCAGCGGTCACCGGTGTTGCCCGCCATGTCGGCGATTCCGTTGGCCAGCGTGACACCTATTGTGTGGTCGCCTTGGCCGAGCTGAGCCGTCACGTCGTAGGTCGTGTAAATGACGCGTTTGCGGAAGTCCGTGTTCGGCGGTTGAAGCACCGCGGAAGTGACGCCCTGACCGTCGATGCTCACGTCGTACACGCCGACGCCGGTCATGTACAGCCGTGCGCTGCGCACCGGTCGGCCGACGTTGAACTGTTTGGCGAACTGGGGCGCTGAGGCGAGGGACGACGGCGTCGTCTGGTCGGTCACGGTCCAGGCAGTCGAGAACGGGCCGCCGTTGGCGTACTGGATCTGGTAGTCCACCGGGAAGTTCGGAATGTAGCCGTCGGCCGTGGTGATGCCGGTCCGCGGATACAGCAGCACCTCGTCGAACCGTTGCTGCTGGCCGAGATCGAGCTCGACCCAGGCCGAGTGGTTCGGGTCGGTGTACTCCCTGCTGGTGTATCCGTACGGCGGCTGGTCGGCCGTGAGCCGGCCGTCGGTCACGTACTCCGGCGCCCACTGCCCTGGCGCCACATAGCTTTCCGACACCTTCACCGACTTGCCCAGCGCCAGGTCCGTCCGGCCGCTGGCGCTGTCGCCCACCGCCATCTCCGCCAACTGCAGCCGGGACACCGGGTTGGCGAAGGCGTCCTCCTTGAGAGGCAGACCAAGCCGCGTCACGTTCAACCGGACCCAGCGAGCGTTCTGCGCGGGGAACCGGACCACCACCGGTGACGCGGGCGACGCGATCCACTGCGCGGACCAGTCCGCCTGGCCCAGCAGCCCCATCTCCCAGTGCGCCACCGGGCTCCACCCGGTCACCTGGCCGTTCGCGTCCCACACCCGGACGTGCCAGAACACCTGCTGGCGGGACGTCAGCGCGGGCCCGCCGTACGGCACACCCACCGACACCGACGAGGCCACCCGGCCGCTGTCCCACAGGTCCGGCGAACCCAGACCGTCCGCCGTGGTCGCCGCCTGGACCTGGTAGCCGGTCTGCGTCTGGTTCCGGCCGGCCGCCGACATTTCCCAGCTCAGCTTCGGGTGCTGGTCATCGATCCCGGTCGGGTCGGTGAGGTAGTCCACCCGCGGCGCCGCCACGCCGATATCCGACGCGGCCGACGCGCTCGGACCGGTGACCAAACCTGCGAAAACGACAGCACAAAGCCAAATTCGTCGCATGCGAGGCCCCCTCAGGATCTCACCACCGAGAGTAGCGCGCCGACAGCCGACCGTCGACCGATGAGTTTTCCGGCCGGCGGCTGTCCAACCTGACATGACGACGACAACCGTGACCTCGGCCGACGGAACCAAGATCGCCTACGACCGGGCAGGCACCGGGCCGGCGCTGGTGTTGATAGACGGCGCCTGCTGCTACCGGCACTTCGGTCCGCAGGTACCCCTCGCGGCCGTGCTCGCGACGGACTTCACTGTGTACACGTACGACCGCCGAGGCCGCGGCGAAAGCACCGACACCTTGCCGTACTCGGTGCAACGCGAGGTCGAGGACATCGAAGCGGTCATCCAGGAAGCCGGCGGCTCGGCCTTCCTCTACGGCCATTCCTCCGGTGCCTTGCTCGCCGCGCAGTCGCATCGGCTGTCCGTGCCGAAGATGGTGTTGTTCGAGCCGCCGGTAGGGGACGGCGGATTCGCCTCGTTCCCACCGGAGTTCGTCACCCAGTTGGGTGCCCTCGTCGACGAAGGCAAACGCGGCGACGCGGTGGAGATGTTCAACCGTGCCATCGGCGTGCCGGACGAGGTGATGGACGGCATGATGCGGCCGGTGTGGCCGGCCCTGGAAGCGCTCGCCCACACCCTGCTGTACGACTGCGCGATCGTGGCAGCGACCGACTTCGACGTGGTGCGGTCCGTCCAGGCCGAGACCCTGGTGCTCAGCAGCCACACCACCGGTGCGGACATGGCCGCCCGGTCCGCCGCGGTCGCCGAGAACCTGCCGAACGGCACGCACCGGGCGCTGGCCGGCGAGTGGCACGGCGTGGCCCCGGAGGACCTCGCCAAGGTGCTGATCGAGTTCTACCAGGGGTAACTGCTATGCCGTTTCGAAGCGGTAGCCCATGCCGGGCTCGGTCAGCAGGTGCCGTGGGTGCGACGGCTGGGGTTCGAGTTTCCGGCGCAGCTGCGCCAGGTACACCCTGAGGTAGTGGGTCTCGGCCGCGTAGGCCGGGCCCCACACCTCCTGCAGCAGCTGCTTCTGCGCCACCAGCCGGCCCTTGTTGCGGACCAGCACCTCCAGGACACCCCACTCGGTCGGGGTCAGGTGCACCTCGGCGCCTTCCTTCAGCACCTTCTTGGCCGCCAGGTCCACGGTGAACGAGCCGGTCTCGACGACCGCCTCCTCCTCGCCCGGGCCGGCCACGGTCGACCGGCGCACCGCCGCCCGCAGCCGGGCCAGCAGCTCGTCCATGCCGAACGGCTTGGTGACGTAGTCGTCCGCGCCCACGTCCAACGCCTCCACCTTGTCGCCGGAGTCGGTGCGGGCGGACAGCACGATGATCGGGACCGTGGTCCAGCCGCGCAGGCCGGCGATCACGTCCGTGCCGTCGATGTCCGGCAGGCCCAGGTCGAGCACGACCACGTCCGGCTTGCCCTCGGCGGCCGCGCGCAGGGCCGCCGCGCCGTCGTGCGCGGTGATCACCTGATAGCCACGCGCGGACAGGTTGATTCGCAGCGCGCGGACGATCTGCGGCTCGTCGTCCACCACCAGGACCTTGGTCATACCTTCGCCTCCGGAAGTGAGATCACGACTGTCAGGCCGCCGCCGGGAGTGTCCTCGGCGCGGATCGTGCCGCCCATGGCCTCGGTGAAGCCCTTCGCCACCGACAGGCCGAGGCCGACACCGGGCGTGTTGTCCCGGTCGCCGAGGCGCTGGAACGGCGCGAACACCGCGGTCGACGTGCCCTTCGGCAGGCCGCGGCCGTGGTCCACCACCCACAGCTCGACCCGGTCGCCGTACGCGCTCGCCCGCAGGGCCACCGCCGGCTCGTCCACGCTCACCCGCCCATCACCGTCCACATCGACCTTCCGGCTCGGTACGACCACGCCGTGCCGCAACGCGTTGTCCACCACATTAGCCACTACCCGCTCCAACAGGCCGACATCGGCACGCACCAACGGCAGTCCTTCGTCCACGTCGACCGCGACCCCGGCGTCGTTGTCCACACCGGACAGGGCGCGCGCCACCACCTCGTAGTAGCCCACCGGCTTCAGGTTCGGCTCGACCGCGCCGGTGGCCAGCCGGGACGAGTCCAGCAGGTTGTCCACCAGGCCGGCCAGCCGGTCGGCCGACTCCTCCACGGTCGCCAGCAGCTCGGCGGTGTCCTCTTCGGACAGCTTCAGGTCGGGTGCGCGCAGGCTGCCGACCGCGGCTTTGATCGAGGTCAACGGCGTCCGCAGGTCATGTCCGACGGCCGACAGCAGGGCCGTCCGCAGCTCGGTCGTCTCGGCCCGGCGCTGCGCCTTCATCGTCTGCGCGGCCATCCGCTGCTGCCGCAACGCGAGCAGCGCCTGGCCGGCGGCGGCTTCGAGGACACGCCGGTCGTGTGCGGGCAAAGCCTTGCCACGCAACGCCAAGTGCACGTCCGTGGTCACCGGCACGTCGACGTCGGCCTCGTCCGGCTCGTCGCACGGGGAGTCGCCGACGCACGCGACCCGGTGCCACGTGCCGTCCTCCTTTTCCAGCAACGCCACGGACGTCAGCCCGAAGTTCTCCTTGACCTTGGCCAGCAGCCGGTCCAACGGTTCGATGTGGGTCAGCACGGTCCGCGAGTACGACGCCAGCAGCGCGGCCTCGGTCCGGGCCCGCGCGGCCAGTTCCGCCCGGCGGGCGGCCCGGTCGACCACCACCGCGACCATGACCGCCACGACGACCATCGCGACCAACGTGACGACGTTCTGCTGCGCGTCGACCGTGAGCGTGAAGAACGGCTCGGTGAAGAAGAAGTTCAGCAGCAGCGCGCACAGCACGGACGCGAACACCGCCGGGCCGAGCCCGCCGACCAGGGCGACCACGATGATGGCCAGGAAGTAGTCGATGACGTTGGTCGACAGGATCAGGCTCTGCCGCAGCAACGCGCCGACCGCGGTCGCCACCGCCGGCAGCATGATCGCGAGGGACCAGCCGACGATCCGGCGCTGCCGGGACAGCGGGCTGCGCGCGAACTTCGCCCGCAGCCGGCCACCGGACTCCTCGTGGGTGACCATGTGCACGTCGATCGGCCCGGACTGCTGCACCACGGACGCGCCGATGCCCTCGTCGAACACCCGCGCCAGCCGCGACCGGCGGGACGTGCCGAGCACGAGCTGGGTGGCGTTGGCGCCGCGGGCGAAGTCGAGCATCGCGGTCGGGACGTCGTCACCGACCACGGTGTGCCAGGTCGCGCCCACGTCGTCGGTGAGCTTGCGGAGCTTGCTGAACGCGTCCGGCCCGACCCCCGCGAGCCCGTCGCCGCGCAGCACGTGCAGCACCATCAGCTCGGCGCCGGAGCGGGTCGCGATCCGGCTGGCGCGGCGGAGCAGTGTCTCGCTCTCCTTGCCGCCGGTGATCGCCACGACGACCCGTTCGCGGGCCTCCCACGTGTCGGTGATCTCCTTCTCCGCGCGGTAGCGCTGCAGGGCGACGTCCACCTGGTCGGCCACCCACAGCAGGGCCAGCTCGCGCAGCGCGGTGAGGTTGCCCGGCCGGAAGTAGTTGCCCAGTGCGGCGTCGATCCGGTGGGCCGGGTAGACGTTGCCGTGCGCGAGGCGGCGGCGCAGCGCCTCCGGGGTGATGTCGATCAGCTCGATCTGCTCGGCCCGGCGGACCACCTCGTCCGGGACGGTCTCCAGCTGCCGGGCGCCGGTGATCCGCTCCACCACGTCGTTGAGCGACTCCAGGTGCTGCACGTTGACCGTGGACAGCACGTCGATCCCGGCGGACAGCAGCTCCTCCACGTCCTGCCAGCGCTTGGCGTTGCGGGAGCCGGGGACGTTCGTGTGGGCCAGCTCGTCGACCACGGCCAGTTCGGGCTTGCGGGCCAGGACCGCGTCCACGTCGAGCTCCTCGAACTCCTGGCCCCGGTACTCCATGCGCGTGCGCGGGACCGCCTCCAGGCCGGTGATCAACGCGGCGGTCTTGGCCCGGCCGTGCGTCTCGACCAGCCCGACCACCACGTCGGTGCCCCGCTCCAGGCGGCGGTGGGCCTCGCCGAGCATGGCGAAGGTCTTGCCGACACCCGGGGCCGCACCGAGGTAGATCCGCAGCTCGCCGCGGCGGCGCTTGTAGTCCACGTCCCTAGTGTGCGCCAGCGGGGCACTCACGCCCGCTCGGCGCGGTTGACGTTGCGCACACTCGTGTCCTGTCCCTCGACCGGGTAATCCGGATCACACCGGCTACCACGGATGTCCCCGCCGCGACAGAGCTGTTCCACCCTCACTGCCGAGGCCCGCAGGTGAGGGTGCATCGCCCCACCGCCGATCGGGGCGGCCCTGACGTGCTCTTGATGCCGGGAAACGCCGCTTTGACGGGTTCTTGATCCACCGCTCGACCAGAGATCCCTTGCCGAAATTAGATGCATTAGCTATTAATATTGTTACACGGAGGGTACTTGGGAGGTAACACATGTGCGGGATCACTGGATGGGTGTCGTACGACCGGGACCTGACCCGCGAGCAACCGACCATCGACGCGATGACCGAGACCATGTCCTGCCGCGGCCCGGACGCCGCCGGCACATGGGTCGCCCGGGATGCCGCGCTGGGACACCGGCGACTCGCCGTCATCGACATCCCGGGCGGAACGCAGCCCATGTCCGTGTCCACGCCACAGGGCGACGTGGCCATGGTCTACAGCGGCGAGGCGTACAACTTCACCGAGCTACGCGCGGAACTGGAGGCGCGCGGCGAAAGGTTCACCACCAGCAGCGACACCGAAGTGGTGCTCCGCGGCTACCTGCAGTGGGGCGAGGCGGTGGCGGACCGGCTCAACGGCATGTACGCGTTCGCCATCTGGGACGCGCGCACCCACAAGCTCGTGATGATCCGGGACCGGATGGGCATCAAGCCCTTCTACTTCCACCCCACCGCCGACGGCGTGCTGTTCGGCTCCGAACCCAAGGCCATCCTGGCCAATCCCCTGGTCAAGGCCATCGTGGACATCGACGGGTTCCGCGAGATGGCCGGGTTCATCAAGACCCCCGGCCACGCGTTCTACAAGGGCATGAAGGAGGTCGTGCCCGGCACGATCGTGACGGTCACCAAGGAGGGCATCCGCGAGCGCACCTACTGGCGGCTGGAGACCAAACAGCACACCGACGACCTGGAGACCACGGTCAGCCGGGTCCGGGAACTGCTCGACGACATCGTCCGGCGGCAGCTCGTGTCGGACGTGCCCGAGTGCGTGCTGCTGTCCGGCGGCCTGGACTCCAGCGCGATCACCGCCCTGTCCGCCGCCCAGCTGGACATCCCGGTGCGCAGCTTCGCCGTGGACTTCGTCGGCCAGACCGAGAACTTCCAGCCCGACGACGTGCGCGCCACCCCGGACACGCCGTACGTGCACGACGTGGCCGAGCACGTCAAGACCGACCACAGCGACATCGTGCTCGACCACAGGGAACTGGCCGACCCGGACGTCCGCCGCAAGGTCATCACCGCCCGGGACATGCCGACCGGCATGGGCGACATGGACGCGTCGCTCTACCTGCTGTTCAAGGCGATCCGCGCGGAGTCGACCGTGGCGCTGTCCGGGGAGTCGGCGGACGAGATCTTCGGCGGCTACAAGCAGTTCCACGACCCGGAGGTCCAGCTCGCGGACAACTGGCCGTGGATCGAGATGTTCCGCAAGACCGACATGACCGGCCTGGACAGCCCGGACAGCGGCTGGAACCGGCTGGACCTGCCCGGGTACTGGCGGGAGAAGTACACCGCGGCGGTGGCCGAGGTCGACCGGCTGGACACCGAGGACGACTTCACCCACCGGATGCGGGTCAACTCGTACCTGCACCTGACCCGGTTCGTGCGGATGCTGCTGGACCGCAAGGACAGGATGTCGATGGCGGTCGGGCTGGAGGTCCGGGTGCCGTTCTGCGACCACCGGCTCGTGGAGTACGTGTACAACACGCCGTGGTCGATGAAGACGTACGACGGCAGGGAGAAGAGCCTGCTGCGCGGCGCGGCCAAGGACGTACTGCCGGAGTCGGTGGTGCGCCGGGTGAAGAGCCCGTATCCGTCCACACAGGACCCCGCGTACGGCAAGGAGATCCAACGGCAGGTCCGGGATCTGCTCGCCGAGGGGAACCACCGGGTGTTCGACCTGACCGACCGAAAGTGGGCCCAGTCGCTGGCCACCGTCGACGAGGTGACAGGGCGTGACCGTGGCGCCCTGGAGCGGATCCTCAACATGGCGGTGTGGCTGGACATCTACCGGCCCGAAATGGTGTCCTAGCGTCAAACCGGACGTGGAGGGCAAAATGACATCCGAGCAGCAGGCGTTCGACATCGTGATCGCGCTGCACCGGTTGCTCAGGACCCTCCGGCACGCGGTCCGCAACACCAGCCTGCAACCCACGCAGGTCCTGGTGCTGTCCCAACTGGTGGGGTACGGCCCGATGCGTGTCGGCGAACTGGCCGCGCGGGTGCCGTGCTCCCAGCCGACCGCCACGGTGGCCGTGACCAGCCTGGAGTCGACCGGTTACGTCCGCAGGGAACCTGACCCCGCGGACGGCCGGGCGATCCGGGTGGTCGCCACCGACGAGGGCCGCGAGGTGCTGATCTCCCTCGCCCAGGGTGAGGCGCGCGAACTCGTGGCCCGGCTGGACCTGCTGGACCCGGCTGACCTGGCCGATCTCGACCGGCTGGCGCCGCTCCTCACCAAACTAGCGACGCCGATGGAGTCACTGACTCGGGACGCGCGGGCGAGGCTGACAACGGGGACATGAGAACGACGAGCGGTTCATGAACGCCTCGCGGCGGATGATGCCGCCGCACCGGTTACAGGGATTGCCTTCCTGGCCGTACGCGTTCAGGGACCGGTCGAAGTAGCCGGACTGGCCGTTCACGTTCACGTACAGCTCGTCGAAGGACGTCCCGCCGAGTTCGAGGGCCTCGTTCATCACGTCGGTGGCGTGCTGCAGCACCTCGGCGGCCTTCGCCGGGCTGAGCTTGTCGGTCGGCCGGGCCCAGTGCAGCTTGGCCCGCCAGAGTGCCTCGTCGGCGTAGATGTTGCCGATCCCGGACACCAGGGTCTGGTCCAGCAGGGCCCGTTTCACGTCGGTGTGCTTGCGGCGTAACGCTTTCACCACCGCGACCGGGTCGAAGGCCGGGTCCATCGGGTCGCGGGCGATGTGCGCGACCGGGACCGGCAGCAGCACCGTGTCCACCGTGACCATTTCGGACAGTGCCAGGCCGCCGAACGTGCGCTGGTCCACGAACCGCAACTCCGGGCCCTTGTCCTTGAACCGGAACCGGATCCGCAGGTGCTTCTCGTCCTCGTACCCCTTCGGGCGGACGAGCATCTGGCCGCTCATGCCGAGGTGCGCGAGCATGGCCTCGCCGTTGTCCAGCTCCACCCACAGGTACTTGCCGCGCCGGCTGACCGCGTCGATCCGCGCACCCTTGAGCCGGGCCGCGAAGTCCAACCCGCCCAGCTCATGCCGACGGACCGCGCGCGGATGCAGGACTTCGACGTCGGTGATGGTCCGACCGGACGCGTGCGCCGCCAGCCCCCGGCGGACGACCTCGACCTCAGGTAGTTCCGGCATCGTCCTGCTCGGACAGCTCACGGTAGGCCGCCTCGGCGGCCTTCTGCTCGGCTTCCTTCTTGGTACGCCCGTCCCCGCTGCCGTAGCTGCGGCCGGCGACCACCACGGTCGCGCTGAACTCCTTGCGGTGGTCCGGGCCCTCCTCCTCGACCCGGTACTCCGGCACACCCAGCCCGGCCGACGCGCACAGCTCCTGCAGGCTCGTCTTCCAGTCCAGGCCGGCACCCCGCCGCGGCGCCTCGTCCAGCAGCTGGTCGAACAGCTTGTGCACGACCAACCGGGCGACGTCGATGCCTTCCTGCAGGTACACGGCACCGATCACGGCTTCGAGCGTGTCCGCGAGGATGCTCGCCTTGTCCCGGCCACCGGTCAGCTCCTCGCCCTTGCCCAGCAGCAGGTGCGAGCCGAGGCCACCCGCGCCGAGGTTGCGCGCGACCCGGGCCAGGGCGTGCATGTTCACCACGCTGGCCCGCAGCCGCGCGAGCTGGCCTTCCGGCAGATCGCTGTGTGTCCGGTACAGGTGGTCGGTGATCACCATGCCGAGAACCGAGTCGCCCAGGAACTCCAGCCGCTCGTTCGGCGGCAGGCCACCGTTCTCGTACGCGTACGACCGGTGGGTGAGCGCCAGATGAAGCAACTCAGGGTCCAGGTGGACATCGAGCGCCGCAAGCAGCGAACTGGGATCTCCCGCGCCGTTCCGGCCGCTCCTACCCGCCATCGCCCTCTGAGCCTCCGCGTTTTCGATCAAGCAGGCTGGGTGACCTGACGGCCGTTGTACTGGCCGCACGCCGGGCACGCGACATGCTGGGGCTTGGGCTGGCGGCACGCGCGGTTGGAGCACGGCTCCAGCGGAACCGCGGTGGTCTTCCACTGGGCGCGGCGCGAGCGCGTGTTCGAGCGCGACATCTTCCGCTTGGGGACGGCCACGGCTAGTTCTCCTCAGGTCGGTCACTGGATTCGCCGAACCGCTCACGCAACGCGGCCCAGCGGGCATCGATTTTCTCATGCCCGTGGTCCGAGCCAATCTCGGCCCACTTGGCACCACACTCGGGGCACAGCCCGGGGCAGTCCGGACGGCACAGCGGAACCTGCGGCAGCGTGAGCACAACGGCGTCACGCACCACCGGCTCCAGGTCGATCCGGTCGTCGACCAGCCGAGGCACCTCGTCCTCGTCCGTCGTCTCCTCGGTGGCGCTGTTCGGATAGGCGAACAACTCCGTCAGCTCCACCTCGACCCGCCCGTCCAGCGGGTCCAGGCACCGTGCGCACTCCCCCCTGGTGGGCGCGCTCGCGGTCCCGGACACCAACACGCCCTCGACCACCGACTCGAGCAGGACGTCCACGTCCACCTCAGCGCCGACCGGCACCTCGACGACATCGGCGATCCCCAGCGGGACATCCACCGGGACCGTCCGTCGGACCGCACGGCTGCTGCCGGGACGACGACCGAGCTCACGGGTGTCGATCACCCACGGGCTGGTGGCGTTCCGGGTGGCGGCCTGCCGGTTTTCGGACATGTCTGAACCTGACAAGTAGGTCGGGCGGGAAAGGTCAACCCGACAAGAGTACGTGACAAGCACCTGCTGACAAAAATCGGGCCGGCTCGGGGCCGGAAAGTCAACGCTGGTGCTGTTCCTCGTAGTCGAACGGGGTCTGGCCGTTGACCGGCATGTGCGGGATGTGCGGGTTGGCTGCCTGCATACCGGTGGCCTGGGCCGCCCGCAGGTGCGAACGGCCCTTGCCCACGGTCCGCAGGGTGTGCGCGAGGAGTTCCTCGAACTCGGCCAGTTTCCCGTCCACGTACGCGTCGCACTCGGTGCGCTGGCGGTCGGCCTCGGCGCGCGCGGCCTCCACGATCCTGTTGGACTCCACGTGCGCCGCGTGCACGACCTCGGTCTGCGACACCATGCGGGCCTGCTCGATCCGGCCGTCCTCCACCGCGTGCTCGTACGACTCACGGCCCGCCTGCAGCATCCGGTCGGCTTCGTCGCGGGCCCGGCCCACGAGGTCCTCGTACTCGGCGCGGCCCTTGGCCACCTCACGGTCGGCGGTCTGCTCGGCCTCCGAGACCAACCGGTGGGCCCGGGCCTGCGCGTCGGCCAGGATCCGCTCGGCCTCCGTCTCGGCCTGCGCCAGGGTGTTCTCCGCGTCCGAGTTGGCCTTGCTGACCGTGGTGCTCGCCTCGTGCTCGGCCTTGCCGATCAGCTCGTCCTTCTGGTCCAACACGTCCTGGGCGTCGTCCAGTTCGGCCGGCAGCGCGTCCCGCACCTCGTCGAGCAGCTCGAGGGCGTCGCCGCGCGGCACGATGCAGTTGGAGGTCATCGGGACCCCCCGCGCCTCCTCCAGGATCGTGACCAGCTCGTCGAGAGCCTCGAACACCCGATACACCTTGACTCTCCCTCGCGCCGACACCTCTCCAGTGCCCATTTTGCCGGTTCGGGCCCGACCGGCGCGGGACGTGGCACGGGCGTGTCCCAGGTCAGGCGTTGACGTTGACCAGCCGGAAGCTCGCGTAGTGGTCCGCGGTGTAGAAGAACTCGCCCCGGCTGCCAGTGATGACCCGGCGGGCCCCCCGGGTCGAGCTGCCCGGCGTGATCACGGTGTACTCGTGGTAGTAGCCGGTGGAGCAGGTCGGCAGGATCCGCTCCCGGTTCTGGAACACCTGGCCGTCCTGCGGGAACGGGAACGGCCCGCCCGCCTCGATCAGGTCCACGGTGTCGGTGGCCTGCGCGGGCAGGGCGGACAGGTTGACCCGGGAGAACCCGGAAGTGTTGCCGCACGCGGCATGGATGGCCGCGACGCCGGCGGACGCCGGGACGGACACCCCGACCAGGCCGATCACCACGGCGAACAGGATCTTCACTGCACGTAATGTGATGTTGGTCATTGACTGACGGTAGCTCGAAAGTGTGACCGACGGGTGAATCCGACGTGGCAGGGTGACAGCGTGACGATTGAGATCCGCCGTGCTCGAGCCGACGACGTATCCACCATCGTGGAACTGATCGCCAACGACCAACTCGGCGCCCGGCGCGAACAGCCGGGCGACCCCCGGTACCTGGCGGCGTTCGAGGAGATCGACACCGACCCGAACCAGTTCCTCGCCGTGGTCGACCGCGACGGCGAAGTCGTCGGCACGCTCCAGCTCACCGTCACCCCGGGACTGTCCCGCAAAGGCATGAGGCGGGCCACCATCGAAGCCGTCCGGATCCGGGCCGACCAACGCGGCGAAGGCCTCGGCCAGCGCCTGATCGAGTGGGCCGTCGACCAGGCCCGCGAGCGAGGCTGCGGGCTCGTACAGCTGACCACCGACGCCAGCCGCGACGACGCCCACCGGTTCTACCAACGACTCGGCTTCACCCCCAGCCACGTGGGCATGAAACGCCGGCTCTAGGCAGTCTCGGCCAACCGTTGCAGCAGTCGCTGGTGGATCTGCGGTGGGAGCAGGTGGGACACGTCGCCGCCGTACTTGGCGACCTCCTTGACCAGTGAGCTGGACAGGAAGCTGTACGCCGGGCTGGTCGGCATGAACAGCGTGTCGATCCCGGACAGCTGCTGGTTCATCTGGGCCATCTGCAGCTCGTAGTCGAAGTCGCTGATCGCGCGCATGCCCTTCACGATCGCGCGGATGCCGTTCTTCTCGCAGTACTGGACCAGTAAGCCGTACCAGGAGTCCACCCGGACGTTCGGCCGGTGCGCGGTGACGTCCCGCAGCATCTCGACCCGTTCCTCCACAGTGAACAGGGTGGACTTGTTCTTGTTGATCATGACCGCGATGACGACCTCGTCGAAGACCTCGGCCGCGCGTTCGATGATGTCGAGGTGCCCGTTGGTGACCGGGTCGTAGGAGCCTGGGTAGACCGCCCGCCGCATGGCCGAAACCTAGCAGGCCCAGCGCCTCCGACCACGAAACTCGTGGCTTGGGTCACTCTTCGGGATGACGGGCCCAGTGCAGGGCCGTGTCGCCGTATTTCTTGACCCGCAACGGTTGCAGGGGCCCCGGCCAGACCGGGTCGGCCGACCGGACCGACCGTTCCACAACGACCATCGCCCCGGGTCGCGTCCACGCCGTCAACGCTTCGAGCACCGCGTCGACGTCCTCGTCCGCGTACGGCGGATCGGCCAGGACCACGTCATACCGGGACGATGTGCCGGCCTCCAGGACGGTCCGGACCCGGCCGGGCACGACCTCGGCGCCGGGGATGCCGATGGCGGCGACGTTCTTGCGGAGCACGGTCAGCGCGGTGCGGTCGGACTCCACGAAGGTGACCTTCGTGGCGCCGCGGGACAGGGCTTCGAGGCCCAGCGCACCGGACCCGGCGTAGAGGTCGAGGACGTCGGCGCCGTCGAGGTCCATCGCGGACTCAAGGGCGTTGAACAGGGCCTCGCGGACCCGTTCGGATGTCGGTCGGGTGCCCTTGGGTGGCACGACCAGCCGGCGGCCGCCGGCCGTGCCCGCCACGATCCTCGTCACCCGGTCATCGTTTCACCAGCACCGTCCCACGGCCGCGGCGACCGCGCGCCCGATTCCGGTACCGCCACCTGTGACCACAGCAGTCAATGTCATAGGGGCATAATTTTGGGCAACCGGAACATTCGGTCAAGCTTTCACACAGGGGAACGTGATCTCGGCCAACATCCACCGCCCAACCGGTTTGTCAACCGCTGAGAGAGCGTAACGTGGCTCTTCCGTCGTATTTCGAACTCCGGGAGAATGGGTGTCGCAAGCCTCCGTCCGACAGGCCGAGATCGCGATCGAGCAGAAGCACGTGGACGTCGTCTACGCGCGCCTGGCCGACATGCGGGTCGAGGCCGAACAGATGCGCGACCGCGGTGACCAGCTCGCGCACGGCGCTCGGACCGAGGCCGTGTTCGAGCAGGCGTCCATGCTCTACGAGCGGGACGTGATGGTCCGGTACGCCAACCGGATCCTGCAGACGCTGGACTCCGAGCACGAGGGCCTGGTGTTCGGCCGGCTCGACGACACCACGGGCGAGGTCCTGTACGTGGGCCGGCTCGGCATCCGGGACGCGGACTTCGAGAACCTGGTCACCGACTGGCGCGCGCCCGCCGCGGCCGCGTTCTACCAGGCCACCGCCGAGCAGCCGATGGACGTGGTGCGCCGGCGGGTGATCCGGTCGTCCGGGCAGCAGGTCATCGAGATCGACGACGACCTGCTGATGCCCGGGTCGCAGCCGGCGAGCATGCCCGTCGTCGGCGAGGGCGCCCTGATGGCGACGCTGAACCGGGCCCGTGGCGACGCCATGCGCGACATCGTGTCGACCATCCAGAAGGAGCAGGACGAGGCCATCCGGGCGCCGTGGCGGGGTGTCACGGAGATCACCGGCGGCCCCGGCACCGGCAAGACGGCCGTGGCCCTGCACCGGGTCGCGTACCTGCTCTACCGGGACCGCAAACGTTTGGGCAGCGCGGGTGTCCTGGTGCTGGGGCCGTCGACCGCATTCACGTCGTACATCTCCCGGGTACTTCCTTCGATGGGTGAGGACAGCGTCGAACTGCGGTCGCTCGGCGGCTTATTGGACGGCATCGAGGCGGCCAGGATCGACCCGGCGCCGATCGCGGCCGTCAAGGGCTCGCTGCGGATGCGCCGGGTGCTGAAGAAGGCCCTGCGGGACAGCCCGCCGGGCGCGCCGACCGAGATGCGGATCATGTACCGCGGCGAGGTGCTGAAGCTGGACGCGCAGGACCTGGCCAAGGTCCGCCGCCAGGTGCACGGTCTCGGCCGGCTGCCCAACCGGTCCCGGGTGGACGCGGCGGAGGCGTTGCTGGAGGCGTTGTGGCGCAAGGCCGAGTCCTACGAGGGCTTCCACGTCAAACGCCAGGACCTGCTCGTGGACCTGGGCGAACGGATCGACTTCCACCGGTTCGTGGTGGTCTGGTGGCCGGTGCTGACCGCGACCGACGTGCTGCGCTGGCTCGGTGAACGGTCCCGCCTGGCGCACGCGGCCGGGCAGACGCTGTCCGCGCGCGAGATCGACCAGCTGTCGGCCTCGTGGCGCGCGGACGGCTGGTCGGTGGCGGACGTGGCCTTGCTGGACGAGTTGCGGACGTTGATCGGGCCGCCGCCGAAGCGCCGCCACCGCCGGGCCGTCGAGGACTCGTACGAGCCGGGCCGGCGCCGGCCGGAGAACTACGAGGACTATTCCCACATCGTGGTCGACGAGTCGCAGGACCTGTCGCCGATGCAGTGGCGGATGGTGGCGCGCCGCGGCCAGTACGCGAGCTGGACCCTGGTCGGCGACCCGGTGCAGAGCACCTGGCCGGACCCGGCCGAGGCGGCCCAGGCCCGGGATTCCGCGCTGGGCAAGCGAACCACGCGCCGCCGGTTCGCGCTGCGGACCAACTACCGCAACTCGGCGGAGATCTTCGAGCTGGCCGCCCGGGTCGTCCGTGACGTCGCCTCGGACTCCGAGCTGCCGCGCGCGGTGCGGGAGACCGGGATCAAGCCGCAGATCTCCGTGGTGGCCGACGCCTCGATGCCCGGCGCGATCCGGGACGCCGCCCGGGAACTGCTCGGCCAGGTGGACGGGACGGTCGGCGTGATCGGGTCGATGACGAGCATCGCGAAGATCACCGAGTGGGTCACGGACGTGGATCCCGAGCGGCTACGTGTGGTCGACGCGATCGAGGCGAAGGGCCTTGAGTACGACGCCGTGGTGTTGGTCGAACCGGGCGAGATCGTGGCTGAGTCGTTGACCGGGCCGCGCGCGTTGTACGTCGCGCTGACCCGGGCAACTCAGCGGCTCACGGTGTTGACTACCGACCCCGCGTGGCCAGAAGGGTGACGGCCTCCTGTTCGAGGGCAAGGCATTCGTCCACGACGTCCGCCATGCCCGCGAACAGGTCCGGGTCGGCGGGGTGCGGTGACTCCGCCGCCAACGCGTCGAGCCGTTGGGTCAGCTCACGGATCTCCGGCTCGGCTTCGCGGCCACGGCTGAACATCAACGCGAGCCGCTCCTCGGCGAGGTCGGCGTACGGCAGTTCGGAAACGGAGTTCAGCGCGAGCGCCGCCAACGCCGACCACCGCGCGCCTGACTCACGGAACAACGCAGCGGCGTCCGTGAGGTGATCGCCCAGTAGCGGCGCCGCCTCAGCGAGGAAGTCCGCGTAGACCGGGCGGGTCGCGCCGGGCGCGGTGTACTCCAGTTCGAGGCATTCGTAGATCCGCCGCATGCCGTGCGCGAACGGGACCGGTGCGCCGAACCTTTTGGCCCAGCCGTCCTTCTTCCTGGTGTCCCGCAGCTGAGCGGCGAACTTCGCCATCCCGGAGAAGCCGAAGTTCACGTCGAAACTGTTGCCCAGCACCGGACCTGTCAGGTGGTCCACGGTCATCTCGATCGCCGACCGGATCGCCCGGGGAAGATCGACCTGGCCGGCCTCGCCGATCACCAGGGCGTGATGCCTGCCTTTGCGGTACGCCGACCAGGCACCGTTGAAGTCCTCGACGGACAGTGCGTACAACCCGGAATCGTCGACGTACACGGTGTCGCCGTCGATCCCAGCCACCGCGACGACGTACGGGTCCATGCCGAATCCCGGTTCCAAGCCGTGCCACGGCAGCCTGCTGCGGTCCACAGTGGCCAGAACCGGGCGGTCCGCGGGCAACGGCCGGGGCTTCCCGCTGTGCTTCTCCACAACGGACACATTGAGCCTGGTCAACGCCTCCATCGCCCACGGCGCCGGGTGGTGCTGGGCGACAACGGTGAGCAGCGGCGGCATGTCCTTGTACTCGAAGACCGCGTACATGAACCCGATCCCACCGGCGAGCCCGGCGATCATCGCCTCGCTGTAAGCCACCCCCTGCGCCGCCAGCGCGTGCGCCACCAAGGACGACTCACGGTGTTTCCGCGCGCCGAACGTCCGGTAGCCAGGCACCAGTCCCGCCGGCAGTGTCGTGGGGCGGCCGGCCAGGACGTGCATCCGGGCGGTCGTGTAGCTCTCGCCGGTCACGGCCATCCGGTCACGGACGAGTTTCTTGAGCTTCTTCCGGTCGGTCATCGCTCTCCCAGGACGGCCACCCGCCGCCGTAGCCCACGCCGGCACCGGTCCGTCCACGAGGTCGTGCCGAACAAAGATCACCCGCGATGACAACGGCCACCTTCGCCTCCGCGTCGCCGGGCGGCGTGGGCGCCCAGTCAGAAGGTCAGGCCCGCGAGCGAGCCGTCCCGACTGTGTCATACCGCCCCCTACGGGGCCACCCACCCCCGCCAAATCGCGTCGCGCGGAACCGACCGGTTTGTTAACAATGGGGCATGCTCCCTGAGTACGACAAAGTGGTCCGGACGTTCATCCAGGACGGTCACCTGGTGCGTTTCCCGGCCAGACGCGGGCGCAGAAGGCTCCTCCTCGAACTCATCGCCTCGTCCTTCGAACCCGGCCGCCGCTTCCCGGAACGCGAAGTGAACGTCGTCCTGCGCGCCTGGTGCGCCGGCGGCCAAGCGGACTACGTGACCCTCCGCCGCTACCTGGTCGACGAGGGCCTGCTCAGCCGGGAACACGGCGAGTACTGGCGAACCGGCGGCTGGGTCCCTGTCACCCCGTGAGCCTGGTGATCACGGCCTCCAGGATGGGAGTGAGCAGACGGAGCCTGTGTGGGTCTGTGGTGGCGCATTCGGTGATTCCCGCGCCCACCACCGGGACCGGGATCGCCTGGATCGCGGCGGCGACCTCGGCGACGCTCAGGCCGTCGGGCTCCGGGTAGCAGGCGCCGTCGAACTCGGTCGGCTCAAGGACATCCAGGTCGACGTGCACGTACGCGCACTCCCCCGTCGTCCCCACCAGGGCGAGCGCGGCCCGTTCACCGTCGTCGATCGACCGGGCGCCAACCAGAACGGCGTGCCGCAAGGCGGGTTTGGCCGCGAACGACGGGTCGCCCTCACCGAACAGCGCCCGCAGGGCCATGCCGTGGAACGCCCCGGAGGGTGACGTCGATGGAGTGTTGAGGTCCGGGTGGGCGTCGAACCAGTGGACGCCAAGGCCCTCGCCGTGCCGGAACCGGGCCACCCCGATCGGGGCGACCTCCACCGCGCAGTCGCCGCCGATGGTCAGCACGGACCCCTCCGGGGCTTCCAGCGCCTCAAGTTGGGCGGATCGGTTCGCGATCAGCTCGACGCGGTTGGCGATCCCGTCCACCACTGGGGAAGTCGTCGACGCCACCGACACCACATACGGCTTGACGTAGGCGATGTCCCCGGCGAGTTGCGCCAAGGCCAAGCAGGCGTCGGGAAGAAGCCTGGAACGTTCCACAACGGCGCCCTGGCGTTGTGGAACCGCGTGGATCTGCATGGTCACACGGTCGCATTCTTCCGGCGGATCAGCGAGAGCACCAACCAGACAAGCCCACCGACGAACACCACGCCGCCGGCCAGGACCAGCTTGTCGAACGACGCCTCCTGGTACGGCGCGCCGGCAAGGCCCGCGTCGGTGAACGCGGTCGTCGGGGCGAGCACGGTGTTGTTCACCGCCACCACAATCCCCCGGATGTCCGTCAGGGGAACGCCGCCGTTGCCCGGCGAGTCGGTGTACAGCCGGGAGTCACGGGAGTTGCCCCGCCAGTCGCCGGCCACGAAGACCTTGCCGGTGTCCACCTTGGTGGTGAACACCATGGCGGCCGTGCGGCCAGCATCCACTGTCTCACTCAACCCCCCGAATTCGAGTGGAGGTTACCCGAGCACCAGCAGCAGGTCACCGCCTTCGACCTGCTGGACCGAGCCGATCGCGAGCCGATGCACCCGGCCGCCCTTCGGCGCGGTGATCGCCGCTTCCATCTTCATGGCCTCGATGGTCGCCACGGTCGCGCCGGCTTCGACTTCGTCCCCTTCGGACACGGCCAGGGTGACCACGCCGGCGAACGGCGCCGGGATCTGGTTGGGGTTGCCGCGTTCGGCTTTCTCCGCGACCGGGAGGTTGGAGGCGATGGAGCGGTCGCGGACGGGGATGGGCCGCAGTTGGCCGTTGAGGGTGGCCATCACGGTCCGCATGCCGCGTTCGTCCGCGTCGCCGACGGCTTCCAGCTCGATCAGCAGCCGGACGCCTTTCTCCAGGTCGACCGGGTACTCGAAGCCGGGCCGCAGGCCGTAGAAGAAGTCCTTGCTGGCCAGGACGGACGTGTCGCCGTACTGGGCGCGGTGGGCTTCGTACTCCTTGGTGGGGCCGGGGAACAGCAGCCGGTTGAGGGTCGGCCGTGGGTCGGCCGCGAGGGCCGCTTTGTCCTCGTCGCTCAGTTCCGCCACGCCTTTGGGGGCCGCGCGGCCGCGCAGGGCCTTGGTGCGGAACGGTTCCGGCCAGCCGCCGGGCGGGTCGCCGAGTTCGCCGTACAGGAAGCCGATCACCGAGTCGGGCACGTCGAACCGGCCCGGGTCGGACTCGAACTCCTTGGGGTCGACACCCGCGCCCACCAGGTGCAGGGCCAGGTCGCCGACGACCTTGGACGACGGCGTCACCTTCACCAGGCGGCCCAGCATCCGGTCGGCGGCCGCGTACATCGTCTCGATGTCCTCGAACCGGTCGCCCAGGCCCAACGCCTTGGCCTGGGTGCGCAGGTTCGACAGCTGGCCGCCGGGGATCTCGTGGGTGTACACGCGGCCGGTCGGCGCGGGCAGGCCGGCTTCGAACGGGTAGTACACGCGCCGCACGGTCTCCCAGTACGGCTCCAGGTCGGCCACGGCCTGCAGGTTCAACCCGGTGTCACGCTCGGAGTGGTCCGTCGCCGCCACGATCGCGGACAGCGACGGCTGGGACGTCGTGCCGGACAACGAAGCCGCTGCGCCGTCCACGGCGTCCACACCGGACTGGATCGCGGCCAGGTACGTCGCCAGCTGCCCGCCGGCCGTGTCGTGGGTGTGCAGGTGGACGGGCAGGTCGAACTCCTTGCGCAGCGCGGTGATCAGCCGGCGCGCGGCCGGCGGGCGCAACAACCCCGCCATGTCCTTGACCGCGAGCACGTGCGCGCCCGCGCCGACGATCTGCTCGGCCAGCTTCAGGTAGTAGTCCAATGTGTACAGCTGCTCGGCCGGGTTGGCGAGGTCGGCGGTGTAACACAGCGCGACTTCCGCCACGGCCGTACCAGTTTCCCGGACCGCCTCGATCGCCGGGCGCATCTGCTCCACGTCGTTCAACGCGTCGAAGATCCGGAAGATGTCAATGCCGGTCTTCGTGGCCTCCTGCACGAACGCGTGCGTCACGGACTCCGGATACGGCGTGTAGCCAACGGTGTTACGGCCGCGCAGCAGCATCTGCAGGCAGATGTTCGGGATGCTCTCCCGGAGTTTGGCCAGCCGCACCCACGGGTCCTCGGCCAGGAACCGCAGGGCGACGTCGTAGGTCGCGCCGCCCCAGCACTCCACGGACAGCAGCTCCGGCGTGGTGTGGGCGACGTACGGCGCCACCGACAGCAGGTCCTTGGTCCGTACCCGGGTCGCCAGCAGGGACTGGTGGGCGTCGCGGAACGTGGTGTCGGTGACGCCGACCTGCTTGGACTCCCGCATCCACCGCGCGAACCCGTCCGGTCCCAACTCGGTCAGCCGCTGCTTGGAGCCAGCCGGTGGCTCGCCGTTCAACTCGACGGCCGGCAGCTTCTCCACCGGATCCACGAACTTCGGCCGTTCGCCGTTCGGCTTGTTCACCGTCACGTCCGCCAGGTACGTCAGCAGGCGGGTGCCGCGGTCGGCGGAGTGCCGGGCGGTCAACAGGTGCGGCCGCTGCTCGATGAAGCCGGTGGTGATCCGGCCGGCCCGAAAGTCCGGGTCGTCCAGCACGGCCTGCAGGAACGGGATGTTCGTGGCCACCCCGCGGATCCGGAACTCGGCCACCGCCCGGCGGGCCCGCGCGACCGCGGTCGCCAGGTCACGGCCGCGGCACGTGAGCTTGACGAGCATGGAGTCGAAGTGGGCGCTGATCTCGGTGCCGGCGAAGGCCGTGCCGCCGTCCAACCGGATGCCCGCGCCGCCCGGGGACCGGTACGCGCTGATCATGCCCGTGTCCGGGCGGAACCCGTTGGCGGGATCCTCGGTGGTGATCCGGCACTGCATGGCGAACCCGCGCAGCCGCACGGTCTCCTGGCTCAGCCCGAGGTCCGCGAGGGTCTCGCCGGCCGCGATCCGCAGCTGCGACTGGACCAGGTCCACATCGGTCACCTCCTCGGTGACGGTGTGCTCGACCTGGATCCGCGGGTTCATCTCGATGAAGACGTGCTTGCCGGCCGGGTCCAGGAGGAACTCGACGGTGCCGGCGTTGCGGTACCCGATGTGCCTGGCGAACCTGACGGCGTCGTCGCAGATGCGCTGGCGCAACTCCGGCGGCAGGTTCGGGGCGGGCGCCAGCTCGATCACCTTCTGGTGCCGGCGCTGCATCGAACAGTCGCGCTCGAACAGGTGGATGACCTCGCCGGTGCCGTCCGCGAGGATCTGCACCTCGATGTGCCGCGGGTCGACCACGGCCTGTTCCAGGAACACCGTCGAGTCACCGAAGGCCGACTCGGCCTCGCGCATCGCCGCCTCGATCGACTCACGCAACGCGGACGGCTGCTGCACGCGCCGCATACCGCGTCCGCCACCGCCGGCGACGGCCTTGACGAACACCGGGAACCCGACCTGCTCGGCCGCGGCCACCAGTTCGTCCACATCGGACGAAGGGGCGGACGAGCCGAGCACCGGCAGCCCGGCCTCGCGGGCCGCGGCCACCGCCCGAGCCTTGTTCCCGGTCAGCTCAAGGACCCCGGTGGTCGGGCCGACGAACGTGATCCCGGCCGCGGCGCACGCCCTGGACAGCTCCGGGTTCTCCGACAGGAAGCCGTACCCGGGGTAGACCGCGTCCGCGCCGCTGCGCTTGGCGGCCTTGACGATCTCCTCGACCGACAGGTACGCCCGGACCGGGTGGCCGGGCGCACCGATCTGGTAGGACTCGTCCGCCTTGAGCCGGTGCAGCGAGTTGCGGTCCTCGTACGGGAAGACAGCCACGGTCCCGGCGCCGAGCTCGTAGCCGGCCCGAAACGCCCTGATCGCGATCTCACCGCGGTTGGCGACGAGTACCTTGCGGAACATGGCCCGGATCCCTCCTGGTCAGTCACACCGTCCGGGGAACGCTACCGGCCCGTGGCCACGGGGGCACGGTCGCAGGTGACGGACATCATCCGGCGTGTTCAGGCTTCAGGCGGAGTCCAGCAGCCCCAGTCCGCGGGCGTTGGTCAGGGCTTGTGGCCGGTTGCGGGCGCCGAGCTTGGAGAACAGCTGGCGTTGTTCGCTCTGCACTGTCTTCACGGCGATGCCGAGGGCCTGCGCGGTCTGCCGAACGGACTCGCCGCGCGCGATCGAATCCAGGATGTCACGCTCCCGCCTGGTGAGATTCTGTGGAGTGTCACCGTTGCGGCCGGTCGGTTGCCCGGGCAGGCGCATGCCCAGCCGGCCGACCTCGGCCGTGGCCTGTGTCCGGCTCTGCACCTCCAGCTTGGCGAAGATCCGGCGCTTGTGGTTGGTGACGGTGTGCGGGCTGATGCCCAGTTCCTGGGCGATCTCCGCGGCCGAGCAGCCGGCGCAGATCAGCGCGAGGATCTCCATCTCCCGCACGCTCAGCCCGTGTCCGGACGTGGCAGGGCGCCAGCAGTCCTCGCCGTCCTTCAGCGCGTCACGCAGGCCCGCGACGCCGTAGCGGGTGCTGACCAGCCTGTGCACGCCGGCCCGATGGAGATACGTCAGGCTCCGGGCGTCCAACGCCCGGTGGAGACCGACCAGGTGAGGTTGCGGACGAACCGCCCGTAATTCCCCCACGAGTTCGAGCTCCTCGGATCCGGCGGAGGCCAGCTCCACCACTGCCATGTCCGGTGCGCGCAGTACGCACAGCCGCAGCAGGCCGTCATTCGTCGCCGCCGCGCCCGCGATCTCGTAGCCCGGCAGTGACGCTATCCAGTTAGCCAGTGCATCCCTAAGCAGGCCGTCCGCACAGCAGAGGACGACCTTGTAACTCCGGTTCGGATCCGACCAACGTGAATCCGACATATGGCAGCCCACTTCCTGCCACGCCGCGCAGGGGGTGAACCCAGCGTAAGGGACCAACTCCACACAGGTCTGAACCCATTAGGGCTAATTCACATGTACCAGACGATTGGGCGGTATGTGGTGTACCGGTCAACCAGTATGTAGTCAAGCTACCTACCAGACAGTGGAACACCTGCGCGGACGCTACTCCAGGCGCCGTTGGGCCATCTGGCCCAAGATCGTCCGCGGCCGGACGGCCTACCTCACAGTTCGCACGAACGAGGGATTCACTATGGTGGGAGGATGGCTGTCGCCGACGAGTCGCAGAAACCTCAGTCCGCACACTTCGACATCGTCCTGCGCGGGTACAACCAGCGGCAGGTCAACGAACGGGTCACCCGTCTCGGCTACGACCTCAAGAACGCGGCGAAGAGCCGCGACGAGGCGATGGCCCGGGTCGCCGAGCTGACCAAGGCGTTGAACTACGCCCAGCAGGAGCTGACCGACACCAAGGCCCGCCTGGAACGGATGGCGACCAACCCGAACAGCGCGACGGCCATGACCGAACGCGTCCGGGAGATGATGCGCCTCGCCGACGAAGAAGCGACCGAACTGCGCCGCGACGGCGAAACCCACGTCGCCGGCATCAAGGCCGACGCGGACAAATACGCCACCAGCACCCGCTTCGACGCGGAGAAGTACGCGGTCAGCATCCGGGAGGAAGCGGACAAATACGGCGCAAAGGTCCGAACTGAGGCGGACACCTACCTCGCCGACCAGAAAGCCCAAGCCGACTCGCTCGAGACAGAGCTGAAAGCGGCCCACGACACCCGCACCGCGGACCTGGACAACCGCCGCCAAGAACTCGAAGAGAAATACACCAAACACAACGACGAACTGGACGCCGAATACGACGCCCTGCGGACAAAGCTGACCGCCGAGCACACCCAGCTGATGACGGAAGCCCAAGCCGAAGCGGCAAAACTGCGGCGAACCGCCGAAGAAGCCGCAGCCGCCCTTGAGACAACAGCGGCCGAGGAACGCACAGCCCGCGACACAGCAGCCGCCACCAAACTGGAAACCGCGGCAAAAGAAGCCGCCAAAACCCTGGCCGCCACCCAAACCGAAGCAGAAAAGACAGCGGCCAAAACCAAAGCCGAAGCGGAAGAAATAGCAACGGAAATCCTCGCCACCGCCGAAGCAAAGCAAACAAAAGCGGACAACGAAACAAAGCGCCTCCTCGAACTCCGCGACCAGATAGCCGAACGCCTGGCAGCAACAAACGCAGCGGTCCAGGAAGCGATAAAGCACTTCGAAAGCGACGAAGAAGCCCAAGCCGAGTAACACCCAAGTCAATCACCCAACAACCCGACAAGGGCAGCAGAGATGGGTGAGCGGCTGACGGGCTAGCGGACAGCAGACGGGCGACCAGAGGGCCAGCCGGGCGGGTGAGCCGCTAGTCAGCGGGCGAGCGACCAGCAAGCGATCCGCCGACGGATGAGCCACCCGACGGGCGGGATGCTGGCAGGTTAGCGACCAGCAGGCGGTCGGGCGGCTGGCTCGCGAGCCATCGGCGAGTGATCCGCCGATAGGGCAAGCCACCAGCGAACGCCATCGAGGGGCGGGCCGCCAGGCAGCGGGCAACTGGCGGGGTGAGCCAACAGCGGGCGAGCCACCGATGGGCGAGCGGCTGGCAGGCGAGCGCCCGGGCGGGCGTCAGCCGGGCGGGCGGGCGTCAGGATGGCGAGCCATCGGCGAGTGATCCGCCGACCGGGCAAGCCACCAGCGAACACGCCATCGGCAGGGTAGCCAACAGCGGGCGAACCCACCGGGCAGCGAGCAGCCGGCGGGCTGAGTAGCCGACAGATGAGCAGCCAGCAGGCGAACCACCGACCGGCGCGCGGGCAGACGACCGGCAGCTCGCGGGCGACCGGCCGGCCAGCGGACGAGTGGCTGGCCGGTGGACGAGTGGCTGGCCGGTGGACGGACGGCTGGCCGATGGACGGGCCGCTGGGCAGGCGAGCAGCTGGCCGGTGGGCGGGCGAGCGAGCCATGGGCGGGGCGCGCCCATCGGGCGGGCGAGCAGCTGGCGAGGGTGAGCGCCGGCAGGCGACCGACCAGCGGCGAGCGGTTGGTCGGTGCACGGCTGGTGGCGAGTGGATGTTGCCGAACGCAATTGCCCACCCGGCAACCCACTAATCGCCCGCCAATCGCCCACTGATCCGAGCGTCAGCGACAAATATCCCGGCTTCGTGCCCTCTCTCCCGGCCGACCTGTGCTTTGCAAACCATGGGTGTCAAGGGGTCCGCCTACGGAAACCGACCCCGGTACCAAATGATACGGACCCCTTGACACCCATGGTTCCCCTTGGGCAGGTTGGCCGGGAGAGAGGGCGCGCCCCACCCTCTCCTGGTCGATCAGCCGCGCGGCGAGCGCATTCTTTCCACAGTCAGGCCTTCTGCAAATACTCAGCCCGTTCAGAATCCACCAGATTAGCAGCCATCCCCGCCAACCCAGGATAGTCCGTCAACTCGGAATCCTCCGTGACCAGCTCCTGGGCAATAACCCGAGCAGCCGCGATAACGTCCTCGTCCCGCAACAAAGACAGCATTTTCAACTGTGAGCGCCGGCCTGACTGGGTGGCGCCGAGAATGTCGCCTTCCCGGCGGATCTCCAGGTCGAGCCGGGCCAGTTCGAAGCCGTCCACAGTGGACGCGACAGCATCGAGGCGTTCGCGGGTGCTGGTGCCGTCGAGGGCTTCGCTGACCAGGAGGCAGAGGCCGGGGGCGGTGCCTCGGCCGACTCGGCCGCGCAGTTGGTGGAGTTGGGAGACGCCGAAGCGGTCCGCGTCCATGATCACCATCATGGTGGCGTTGGGGACGTTCACGCCGACTTCGACGACTGTGGTGGCGACGAGTACGTCCACCTCGCCCGCGGCGAAGGCGCGCATGGTGGTGTCCTTCTCGTCGGCCGGTTGTTTGCCGTGCAGGACCGCGAGGCGGAGGCCGGACAGTGGGCCGGCGGCGAGTTGGGGCGCGATCTCCTCGACCGCGAGGGGGGCGCGGCGGCCGTCGTCGTCCGGCGGTGGCTCTTCGTCTGCCTCCTCGGCGCCGGCCTCACCGATCCGTGGGCACACCACGTATGCCTGATGCCCCTTGGCGACCTCTTCGCGCAGACGCTGCCAGGCGCGGTCGAGCCACTGGGGTTTCTCCGCGACAGGCACCACGTTCGTCGCGATCGGGGAACGCCCCTGTGGGAGTTCACGCAGCGACGACGTCTCCAAGTCGCCGTACACCGTCATGGCGACTGTGCGCGGGATCGGTGTCGCCGTCATCACGAGCACATGCGGGCTGGCGCCGTCCGCGGCCCGAGTACGCAGAGCGTCCCGTTGCTCCACACCGAACCGGTGCTGTTCGTCGACGACCACGAAACCCAGGTCCGCGAACTGCACCTTGTCCTGGATCAACGCGTGCGTCCCCACCACGATCCCGGCCGCGCCGCTGGCCGCGTCCAACAGCGCCTGCTTACGCGGCGCCGCGGGCAACGACCCGGTCAGGAGGGTCAGCCGGGTCGCGTGGTCCGCGCCGCCCAGCTCACCGGCTTGGGCCAGGTCGCCGAGCATTTCCCGGAGCGAACGGGCGTGCTGCGCGGCCAGCACCTCGGTGGGCGCGAGCATCGCGGCCTGCCGGCCCGAGTCGACCACCTGGAGCATCGCCCGCAGCGCCACGATCGTCTTGCCGCTGCCCACCTCGCCCTGCAGCAACCGGTTCATCGGATGGCTGCCGGACAGGTCCGCCGCGATCGCCGCGCCCACTTCCTGCTGGCCGGCGGTCAGCTGGAACGGCAGTCGCTGGTCGAAGCCGTCCAGGATCCCGCCCTCTTTCGGCGGGCACGCGGGCGCCGGCCGGACCGACGACGAGTGGCGACGCAACGACAACGCCAACTGCACGGTCAACGCCTCGTCCCACTTCAACCGCTTACGGGCCGCAGTGATCTGGTCCCAGCCGTCCGGCATGTGGATCGCGCGCAGCGCGGGCTCCAGCCCCAGCAGGCCCATCTTCTGCCGCAGCCGCTCGGGCAACGGGTCCTCGGCGCCGTCCCACATCGACAGGACCTGCTTGACGCAGTTGGCGATCTGCCACGTCGGCAGCTTCTGCGCGGCCGGGTAGACCGGGACCATCCTGCGCATCACGTCGTCGACCGAGTCGGTCTCGTCGTCGAACAGCTCGATGTCCGGGTTGGTCAGCTGCAGCTTCCGGTTGAACATGCCGACCTTGCCGGCGAACAGCCCGCGCTTGCCCACCACGAGCTTGTCCTTGTACTTGCCCTGCTGGTTGAACAGGGCCAGGGACAGCACCCGCTGGCCGTCGGTGATCTCCACCTCGGTCCGGGTGCCGCGCCGGGTCTTCATCCGGATCGAGGTGACCTTCCGGATCTCGGCCATCACGGTGACGTGCTCACCGATCTCCAGGCCGGCGATGCTGGTCAGGTCGCCGCGTTCCATGTACCGGCGTGGATAGTGCCGCAGCAGGTCGCCGACCGTGTGCAGGTCAAGGGAGCCGGCCAACGCGTCGGCCGACTTCTTGCCCAGCAACGGCACCAGACCGTCCTCAAACGAAGCCATTGTGGTGCACACTATCGACCAGCACCGACAGGCTTACTCCACCCCGAGCATCAGCACCGAATCGCGCTGGCCACCTCGGTAGGCCACGAACTCGACCGCTGGGTGGGCGGCGCGCAGGTGCTTCTCCAGGGCGTCGGCCAGGTCTTCGGGGGCGTCCGCGCCGAGCAGGGCCGTGACCAGTTCGCCGCCGACCGACAGCATCCGGTCGACGACCGCGTACGCACCCGTGACGACCTTGTCCGGGGTGGTCGGGCCTTGTTCGATGCGCATCACCTCGCCGTCGGCGAAGCCCAACAGGTCACCGGCGCGGCACGGGCCGATCCACGTGATCGCGTCCGCGTCCGCCACGACCAGTTCGCCTCTGCGGGTCGCCGCGGACGCCTCGGCCATCGCCACCACGTCGTCCCCGGCTCGTCGGGCGGGGTCGTGGACGGCGAGGGCGGCGAGCGCCTGGACCGGCGACACGCACGGGACGACCACGACGTCCTGGCCGCCGGCGACCGCCCTGGTGGCGGCCTCGTCGGCGATCCCGACCAGGCTGTCGTCGCCTGGCAGCACCGTGACGTGCGCGGCCCCGGTGGAGGTGATCAGATTCAGCAGGTCCCATACGTCCGGTTCGTCGTCATCGCCGGCCTCCAGAACCAGGGCGCCCTCGGTCCGGAACAGGTGCGCGATGCCGGCACCACGGGCGGGGATCACGACCACGCGGTTGCGCCGGAACCGGGACGGCACACCTTCCGCGTCGGCGAACCTGGCGACCATGATCCGGTGCGGCCGTCCGGTCTCCACACCCGCCTCGATCGCCGCGCCCACGTCGTTGCAGTGCACATGCACGGTCCACAGCCCGTCGCCGTCGCCCACCACGGACACGCAGTCGCCGAGCCGGCTCAGCGTGTCCCGCAGCGCGCCGGTCTTCGAGTCGGTCGTCGAGTCCAGCAGGTACATGACCTCGTAGCCGAACTCCGTGGACCCGGCCTCGCGCGCGGCCACCGGCGACGACACGGTGTTCGAGTACGGCACGACCGGCTCGTCGCGTTCGTTCACGACCGTGACCAGGGACTCCAGCAACACGAGGACGCCACGGCCGCCCGCGTCCACCACGCCTGCTTCGGCCAGCACGTCCAACTGCTGCGGCGTCAACGCCAACGCGTCCGCGGCTGCCCTCGCCGCCGCGGCCGTGACCTCGTGCAGCACGTTGCTCCGCGTCTTACGCGCGGCGGCGGCCGACGCCGTCAGGACTGTCAGCATGGTTCCCGCGCGCGGTTCCGCGACCGCCTCAGCAGCGAGTTCAGCGGCTCTGACCAGGGCTTTTCCCACGTCGACCGGGCCGGCTTCGACGACGTCACGCAACGTCTCGGCCAGGCCCCGGAGCATCTGGGACACGATCACCCCGGAATTGCCCCGAGCGCCCGCAAGCGCTCCCTTTGCCAGAACGGTCAGCGCCGCGCCCGCTTCGGAACGTTCGTCCACCGGGGCGCGCAGCAGCGACTCCAGGGCCGCGCGCATCGTGCCGAGCAGGTTGGATCCCGTGTCGCCGTCGGGCACAGGGAAGACGTTGATGCCGTCGATGGCCTCGCGCTGGGCGTCGAGAGACCGTACGCTCACCGCCGCCCACCGGCGGATCGCGGCGGCGTCCAGGGCCTGCAGCACGGGTCCGCTCCTCTCGTCATGACGGCTCGCGCGAGGGTAACCGGGGCCGGTTTGTCTCCGCCGGACACCACCCGTTACCCTGACATGGTTGCCCGGCCGGCCCGGGTGTGACTGTTGGCTGGGATGTGTCCCGCCGGCAAATCATCATGGAAAGGACACTGACGTGGCTGCTGTCTGCGACGTCTGCGGTAAGGGGCCGGGCTTCGGCAAGTCGGTCTCGTACTCGCACCGGCGTACCAACCGCCGGTGGAACCCGAACATCCAGACCGTGCACGCCAAGGTCGGCGTCTCTCAGCGCAAGCGGCTGAACGTGTGCACCTCCTGCCTGAAGGCGGGCAAGGTCGTTCGCGGCTGACGTGATTTTCGCCGACGGCCCGGGTGACTCAGCTCGCCCGGGCCGTTTGGCGTGCCCTCGTCGCGGCGTGACGGCCGTGGCATAGTGGCGTGGTGGATACGCTGGGGGCGTTGGCGCACCGCGGTGGCCTGCTGGTTCAACGGCCGGAGTTGTCGGTCGGGGTCGTGCAGGCCGTGTCCCGCACGTCCGGCCTGACCATCGAACTGCTCGCGCGACAGCCGTTGGACCGTCGTGACGCCGTCGAACGGCAGCGTGACATCCGCGCGGGCCAGCGATCCCAGCCGGCGCCCCGGCGGCTGCTGCCCGACTTCGACGAAGGCGAAGGACTGCGGGTCGGCTGGCTCGACCGGCCGGACCACGCGCAGTGGGTGTTCTCGACGCGCGGCGAATCCAGCAGCGGCGACCACTACGAGGGCACGGACGGTCCGAGCACACGGGCACAGTTCGAGCTGCCGCCGACGTTCGACGAAGTGGACTTGGTACTCGCCTGGCCCGAGATCGGTTTCGCGGAGACCGTCACCAGGTTGTCGCTGCCGGACCGGGCCACGGTCGCGGGAGCCACGGTCTCTGTCTGGCAGGCGCCGGTGAACACCACGCCGGTGCCACGGTCGGCGAACCAGCGAACCGCCGACATGCGCGACGAACGACCACACATCGAGGCAGGCAGCATTGTCGCGCAACCGCGGGTTCTGCATCGCGGCCGGGACGCGGTCGTCGTACTCACCCGGCTGACCGAGATCGACTCGCTCCTGTCGTTGGAGCTGGTGAGCATCGCCAGGAACAGCCTGGTCAGTTGGCCCGATCCCGGTGCCACACTCGCGGTTCTCGCCGGCGACGACGTCGTGGAGCTGTCCAGCGGCAACGGCGAAAGCACCGGCGGCAACGGAAGGTTCCACGGCCGGTGCGAGTTCGTCGTCGAGCGACCGGCCACGAACGTCCTCGACCTGCTGGTGGCCTGGACGTCCGCGAAACTGTGGGACGTCCAGGCTCAGATCCAGCTCGAGTAACTCAGGGCAGCTTCCACTCCACCGGCTCCGCGCCCTGCTTGACCAGCAGTTCGTTGGCACGGCTGAACGGGCGCGAGCCGAAGAAGCCGCCGGCCGCGGACATCGGGCTGGGGTGCGCGGACTCGATGCACGGCAACGGGTCGAGCAGCGGCCGGAGGTTACGGGCGTTGCGGCCCCACAGGATCGACACCAGCGGTTTGTCCCGCGCGGCCAACGCCCGGATCGCCTGCTCGGTCACGTCCTCCCAGCCTTTGCCCTGGTGCGAGTTGGGCTTGCCGGGCTGCACGGTGAGCGCCCTGTTGAGCAGCAGCACGCCGTTCTCGGTCCACGGGGTCAGGTCGCCGTTGCCCGGCTTGGGGTGGCCGAGGTCGTCCATGTACTCCTTGTAGATGTTGATCAGGCTCTTCGGGATCGGCCGGACGTCCGGCGCCACCGAGAAGGACAGCCCGACCGCGTGCCCCGGGGTCGGGTACGGGTCCTGGCCGACGATCAACACACGCACGTCGTCGAACGGCTGCTTGAACGCGCGCAACACGTTCTCGCCGGCGGGCAGGTATGTCCGATCGGCGGCGACCTCCGCGCGGAGGAACTCGCCCATCGCCGCGATCTTGTCCGCGACCGGTTCGAGGGCCGTGGCCCAACCGGGATCCATCACTTCGTTGAGGGGACGTGCCATGTCGCCGGAGGATAAACCGCCCGGAAGTACGGCCCGACGTCGGGTTCCTCAGTCGAGCCTGCGCAGGCCGGCCTTGTACGCCTTGATGTTCTCCACGTACTTGTCCACGATCTCCGCCCAGGAGTCCGGCGGCACCTCGTAGCCCTCACGGATCCGCGCGGGCACACCGAGTGCCATCCGGCGCGTGGGGATGTGTCCGTTGAACGACATGACCGCGCCCGCGCCGAGGATCGCGCCCTCCTCCACCACGGAACCGTTGAGCAGCACGGAACCTGACGCGATCAGGCACCCGTCGCCGACGGTCGCGCCTTCGATGTGCACGTTGTGTCCGATGACACAGTTCGCGCCGATCAGCGTCGGGTGGAACTCGGTGCAGTGGACGACCGTGCCGTCCTGGACGCTTGTCCGCGCGCCGACCTGGATGCCGCCGTAGTCCCCTCGCAGCACCGCCTGCGGCCATACGGACGCGTGCGCGTGCAGTGTCACGTCCCCGATGACCGTCGCGTCAGGATGGACGTAACTGTCGGGGTGGATGATCGGCTCGCGGTCTCCGAGGGCGTAGATCGGCACGCTGTTCCTCCACTGTGGACTTCTCTCAACGCCAGTGCTGCCAGCCGCCGGGGCCTTCGTACGGCCGGCCGTCCACGGTGATCCCGTCACCGCGCCAGACCGTGCCGATGGTCACCCAGCCCTCGGGCACCGCGCCCGGCCCCGGGAAGGTCGCCGCCAGCGCGTGGTCCTCGCCGCCGGTGAGCACCCAGTGCCGCGGGTCGGCGCCCAGCGCGGTGCCGACGTCGACCAGTCGCTGGTGCACCTCCAGCAGGTCGGTGCGAACGTCAATGGCCACACCGGAAGCCTCCGCGATGTGGTCCAGATCCGCCAGCAGCCCGTCCGACACGTCGATCATCGCGGTCGCCCCGCTCATCGCCGCCTGCGCACCCGCCGCGTACGGCGGCTCCGGCGCGCGGTGCGCGTTGACCACCGTGACCGGCGACCGGAAACCCCGGCCCAGCACGGCAAGCCCGGCGGCGGACCAGCCCAACCGGCCGCACACCGCGACCACGTCACCGACCAGGGCGCCGGAGCGCAGCACCGGGGCGCGGCCCTGCAAGTCCCCCAACGCCGTGACGGAGATCACCAGCGTCTGCGAGCTGACGATGTCGCCGCCGACCAGGCCGACCCGGGCCCGGCCCGCCTCCTTCCACATGCCGGTGGTGATCTCGTCCACCAGCTCCACTGTGGTCTCCGGCGGGCACGCCAACCCGACCAGCACAGCGGTCGGTGTCGCGCCCATCGCGGTCACGTCGGCCAGGTTCACCGCCACGGCCTTGTGCCCGACCTGCTCCGGAGTGGACCAGTCCAGCCGGAAATGCACGCCCTCCACGAGAACGTCCGTGCTGGCCACCACCCGGCCGTCGGAGGCGACCACGACCGCGGCGTCGTCCCCCGGTCCGAGCAGGGTGCTCGGCGGTTGGGCACGGCCAACCGTCAACCGCTGAATGAGGGAGAACTCACCCAGATCAGCGACAGTGCCCGCCCCCTCTGGCGTGTCCGATCGCACAAATGCCTCCGATACCGAATGTTCGGACCCCCGAACATTCCCCGCGTGGGGTACCTTGCTGACCACGTTCCTACCTTGACCATTCTTGTCCAGACGAAGGGGCACGCCGGTGGTCCACGCATACATCCTGATTCAGACCGAGGTCGGCAAGGCGGCCGCGGTGGCCGCGGAGATCGCCGACATCCAGGGAGTGACCACGGCGGAGGACGTCACCGGCCCGTACGACGTGATCGTGAGGGCCCAGGCGGACAACGTGGACCTGCTCGGCCAACTGGTGGTCGCGCGGATCCAGAACGTGGACGGGATCACCCGAACGCTCACCTGCCCGGTGGTCCATCTCTGACACATGCTGTAGTGGACGGGTGGACAGGCCAAGGGTGCTCGTCGCGGCCGTCGCGGCCGTGCTGCTCATCGTCGGGGTGATCATCGTCAGCCTCGTGTTCGGCTCGCGCGGACGCGACCGGGCCTCGCCGACCCCGCCCGACCCGACCCGGACCGGCCCGGTAGCCCTCGGTCCGGTGATCGCGCCCGCAGCCGGCTCTCCTGAGTGTGGAACGCTGCTGACGAAACTCCCGGCGACCCTGCAGTCCGGCTCAACCGTACTGGCCAAGGTCCCGCTGCGGGAACCGGCCCCACCGGCGACCGCGGCGTGGGCCGACCAACGCGCCGATCCGGTGGTGCTGCGCTGCGGTCTGGACCGCCCGGCCGAGCTGACCCCGACCACGACCCTGCGGGCGGTGTCCGGAGTGTCGTGGCTCCCGGTGGACGGCACGGACTCGACGACCTGGTACCTGGCGGACCGAACCGTCTACGTCGCCGTCACCATCCCGGCCACCGCAGGCACCGGCCCCCTGCAGGACCTGTCGGACCTGATCGGCAAGACCCTGCCGAAGAAGTAGCCCTACCGGAGACCTGTCCCGCGGGCGACGGCGGTCTCCAGCAGGATCGTCACGAGGGACTGGTAGTCCACCCCGGTCACTGCCCACATTTTGGGAAAGGCCGAGCTGGGCGTGAAGCCGGGCATGGTGTTCAGCTCGTTGATCACCAGCTCGCCGTCCGGCCGGACGAAGAAGTCCACCCTGGCCAGCCCCTGGCCGTCCATGGCCTGGAAGGCACGCACCGACAGGGCCCGGACCGACTCGATCGCGGCGTCCCCGATCTTCGCGGGAATGTCCAGTTCAAGGGCGTCGTCCAGGTACTTCGCCTCGAAGTCGTAGTACTCGAAGTCGGCGCTGATCCGTACCTCGGACGGCAGCGACGCCTCGGTCCGGCCGTCCGGGAACTCGAGCACACCGCACTCGATCTCCCGGCCGACGACCATCGCCTCGATGATCACCTTCGGGTCCACAGCCCGCGCGAAGGCGATCGCGCCGTCCAGCTCGTCCCACGATGTGACTTTGCTGATCCCATATGATGAACCGGCGCGGGCGGGCTTCACGAACACCGGAAGGCCCAGCCGGTCCTTCTGCCCCCCGGACAACGTCCGGACGTTCGGCCGCAGCACCTCGTACGCGCCGATCGGCAGCCCTTCGGCGGCCAGCAGCTTCTTGGTGTACTCCTTGTCCATCACCACCGCGCTGGACAGCACGCCCGCGCCGACGTACGGCACGCCGGCCAGTTCCAGCAGGCCCTGGATGGTGCCGTCCTCGCCGAACGCGCCGTGCAGCAACGGGAACACCACGTCCACTTCGGCCAACGTGTCGACCTGGTTCACCGCCACCAGGTCGGTCGACAGGGACGGCAGCTCACGGCCGGTGAGCGCGAGCGTCGCGGGGTCGCCGGGGCCCAGCACCCACCGGCCCTGTGGCGTGATGCCCACCGGCACCACTTCGAACCGGTCGGGGTCGACGTTGGCGAGCACACTCGCGGCCGAGACACAGCTGACCGAGTGCTCGGTGCTCCGGCCGCCGAAGATGACGGCGACTCGGGTTTTGCGCGTCTGCTCGTTCATGCCGCCCGACCTTACCTGTCCCGGTTCGCCTCCTTGAGCAGGTCCACGAGCTGCGGCAACGCGATGAGCAGCTCTTCGCGGGAGCACGCCGAGTAGCCCAACAGGATCCCGTGCCACCGGGCGCGGCCGGCGTGATGCCTGGCCAGGCCGTCGATCCGCATCCCCAGTTCCTCGCCCCGGGTCAGCACGTCCCGCTCGGCCCGCCCGGATGGCAACGGCACCACGACGTGCGCACCGGCGTCGTCACCGAGCACAGCCAGTTCGGCCGCCTGCAACGCGTCCACCACGATGGACCGTCGTTCGGACAGTTCCCTACGCAGCCGCCGCAGGTGTCGACCGAGGTCGCCATGCCGGGCCATCTCGATGAGCACCCGTTGTCCCGCCACCGAAGGACCGATCCCGGTCAGTTCCCGTTGCGCGAGGACGGCGGCCACCACGGCCGGCGGGGCCACCATCCACCCGGTGCCGAGGGTCGGGGTGAGGATCTTGCTCGTGGTGCCGAGATGCACCACTACGTCCGGCGCGAGCGCGGCGAGCAACGGCAGCGGCGCCACGTCATAACGGAGTTCGCCGTCGTAGTCGTCCTCGATCACCAGCCAGCCGTCGCGCCGGGCGCGTTCCACCAGCTTGACCCGCCGTTCGGCCGGCATCCGTCCGCCCAACGGATATTGGTGTGCGGGCGAGCAGTACACCGCACGGACCGAAGCGGGAACCGAGTCGATCCAGAACCCTGCCACGTCCACCTGTGCCGGAACGACTGTCAGGCCGGCGGCGGTCATCGCCTGGACAGCGCGCTGATAACCGGGTTCTTCCACCGCGACTGTGGCGCCGCGGCCGAGCACGGCCGACGCGAGTTCGAACACCGCGGCTGTCGTGCCGCCGGTCGCGAGCACGGTCTCGTCCTCGGCGCCGACCCGCAGCCCGCGGTGACGCAACAGGTGCTCGGCGATGACTTCACGGTATTCCGGCAGGCCGCCGCGTTCCGGCCGAAGCAACGGATCGGCGTCCGCCGCCGCGCGCCAGGAACGACGCCACGCGGCCCGGTCGATCCCGCCCGCCCACGGCGAACCCGGCGTGAGGTCGATCATCGGCCGCCGGTCGACGCTGGATTTCGGGCGGGGTGGCTTCTCCGGCAGGCTCCCCGGCGGCGCGGTGGTGATGAACGTGCCCGAACCGTGCCTGCCCGCGATCCAGCCTTCCGCGTGCAGCTGCTCGTATGCTGCTGCTGTGACCGTCCGGCTGACTTGCAGGCGGGTGGCGAGCGCGCGGGTCGACGGCAGCCGGTCGCCGGTGCGCAGCCTGCCGTCCGCGGCAGCCGACCGCAGGGCGTCGGCCAGCTGCACCGCGAGCGGCGTGTCCAGCTGACGGTCCAGGGTGACCGGCGGTGCCGGCGGGTCGGTCGACACAAGTGGCCTTTCGATTTTCTCTGTTCGTGGCCCTGTCAGAATGCCACTTCAGTGCCGATCCTGGAAACGTGAACCTCTCGCCGACACCTCGAAGCACGATCAAGCGTCTCAAGGACCGCGCCGCGACCGACCGAGCCGCCCTGCACGCCATCCTGGACTCCGCCCTGATCTGTCACATCTCCGTGGTGGTCGACGGGTCCCCGCTCGTGCTGCCGACCGGCTTCGGCCGCGACGGCGACACGCTTTATCTGCACGGCTCGACCGGATCGTTGAGCCTGCGAACCGCCGCCGCCAACGAGATCTGCGTGGCCGTGACACACGTGGACGGCGTCGTCTACGCGCGTTCGGTCTTCCACTTCTCGATGAACTACCGGTCCGCGGTGATCCACGGCCAGGCCCGGCAGCCGGAGGGCGAGGAGAAACTGCACGCCCTGCGGGCGATCACCGAACACCTGGCCCCGGGATCGTGGGACCACGCGCGGCAGCCGTCACGCAAGGAGTTGGCACAGACGTCCGTGCTGGCCCTGGACCTGTCGGAGGCAGCGGTGAAGATCCGCGCGGGCGGGCCGGGCGACGAGGAAGAGGACAAGGTGGCCGACACGGCGTGGGCCGGGGTCCTGCCGGTCGTGCAGGGCTGGGGCGCGCCGGTGCCCAGCGCCGACCTCACCGCCGGCTGGGACGTGCCCGCGCACGTCTCGACCAGGGACTGAACCGTCTACTGTGGATTAACCGGGTGCATCTCCCGCGCACCCTCGTACACGTGGATGCTGACCGCCGGGTCGATGCCGTTGTTCAGCACCTGGTGAACGTAGTCAGGGGCGAACACCCGGGACTGGCCCGGGGTCAGCGTCAGCTCGGTGCCGGCGCGCACGACCCGTTCGGTCAGGGTCCCGGACACCACGGTGAACGCGCCGGTGGTGCGGCCGTGGTCGTGCAGGTCCGTCGACTGGCCCGGCAGCCAGCTCATCAGCCACACCTCATAAACACCCACCCGGTCGACCAGGGTGGCGAAGCGCTCGGCCGGGTCGTACCGCAGCAGGTGCTTCCAGCGGTCGCGGTCCACTGCGAACTCGCGGGCGATCCTGGACGGGTGCGCCGCGGCGAGCGGGGCGGACAGCGCGACAGTGTTCTCGGGAACAGCGAACATCAGGAGTTTTCCTCGGGATACAGGCGGGACGGGACGCGGGCCGATCACCGAGTCAGACACAGCGCGCTCGCGACGAAGGCGAGGTCGATGTGACCCCGTCCGTCAGCCATAGCGCGCATCATGGCGAATAGGAAAGCAGGCCGGTTCCGTCCTCGCAACTCGTATCACTCTTTAGGAAGTGCGGCCAGCACGTCGGCGACCAGATCCGCGGTGTCCTCGCAGCCCGCGGAGAAGCGGACCAGTCCATCCGGCACAGGGTCGCCCCACTGGGCGCGCCGGTCCGCGGTGCTGTGCAGGCCGCCGAAGCTCGTCGCCGCGGTCACCAGTTGGCTCGCGGCCAGGAAGTCGGACACCGCCGCCACCGAAGGCAGTTGAAACGTGAGCACACCGTTGAACCTGCGCATCTGGCGGGACGCCAAGGGATATGCCGGATCCGACGGGGACCCCGGCCAGCGCAGTCCGGTGATCATGGGATGTTCCCGCAGGGCCGCGTACAGCGCGGCCGCGTTCTCGGCCTGCCGGGTCAGCCGAAGATCCAGGGTGCCCAGGCCGCGGTGGGCGAGCCACGTCTCGAACGGACCCGGGACGCTGCCGCCGAGCGTCCGGGACTGTCGCAGCCGTTCGGCCAAAGCCGCGTCCCGGCAGGTGATGTGTCCCAGCACGACATCACTGTGCCCAGCCAACGCTTTGGTATCACTGGCCACAACAACATCAGCGCCCAGCTCCAACGGGCGCTGTCCGAGCGGGGTCGCGGTCGTGTTGTCCACGGCCACAAGCGCGCCCGCCGCGTGCGCCTCGGCCGCCAACGCGGTGATATCGCACACATCCAGGCCCGGGTTCGACGGCGTCTCCACCAGAACCAGTGAGACACCGTCGAATGCGGGCCACGGTCCGGATGTCGGCGCGGTCACCACCTTCAACGGCAGCTCGGCCTGCACGTACTGGCGGGTCAGGAAGTAGCCATCGGACGGCAGCACGATCGTCCCGGCGCACGTTCGCAGCAACGCGGAGATCGCGGCCATCCCGGACGCGAACACCACACATTCGCCGCCGTCCAACGCCCCGATCGCGGACTCCAGCGCCCGCCAGGTCGGGTTGTCCGAACGGCCGTACGTGACCGAACCGCCCAGGTGGAACGCCGACCCGAACACCGGCGACGCCAGAAACGGCGAGTCCGGCCGGGGTTGCGCGGTACCGCCGTGGACACACCGTGTGCCGTCGCCGAAACCGGTCATCGTTCCGGCCGGACCTTGCGGCCGATCAGCTCGGCGCCCGCCTTCTGCGGATCCAGGCCGTCGTGGCAGACCCGATGCACCACATCGGTGATCGGCATGTCCACGCCGTGCCGGATGGCCAGTTCCCGGATCGACGAGCAGGACTTCACGCCTTCGGCCACCTGGCCGGCGGCCGCGGCCAGCGCCTCGTCCAGGGTCTGCCCACGGCCCAGCCGTTCGCCGAAGGTCCGGTTGCGGGACAACGGGGACGAGCAGGTCGCGACCAGATCCCCCAGCCCGGCAAGGCCGGAGAAGGTCAGCGGGTTCGCGCCGAGCTTCTTCCCCAACCGGGACGTCTCGGCCAAGCCACGGGTGATCAGGGTGGCCAACGTGTTGGTGCCGAAGCCGAGTCCGGACGCCATCCCGCAGGAGAGCGCGATCACGTTCTTGCAGGCACCGCCCAGTTCGCAGCCCACCATGTCGGTGTTGGTGTACGGCCGGAAGTACCCGGTCGTGCTCGCGTGCTGCAGCGCCACCGCACGATCGTGGTCGGCGCACGCGATGACGGTCGCGGTCGGTTGCTCGCAGGCGATCTCCATGGCCAGGTTCGGCCCGGACACCACCGCGACCTGATCCGCCGGCACCCGCGCGACCTCCGCGACCACCTCGCTCATCCGCTTGAGGGTTCCCAGTTCCACCCCCTTGGCCAGGCTGACCAGCGTCCGCCCGGCCGGCAGCAGCGGCCGCCAACCCGTCAAATTCGCCCGCAGGCTCTGGCTCGGCACGGCCAGCACGACCGCGTCGGCGTCCGCCAGTGCCTCCGCCGGGTCCGATGTGGACGTCAGGTTTCCGGGCAGCCGCACGCCGGGCAGGTAGTCCGGGTTCTCGTGGCGCTGCCGCACGGCCGCCGAAACTTCCGGCCGGCGCGCCCACAGCACGACCTCAACACCCGCGTCCGCCATAACTTTGGCGTATGTCGTTCCCCATGAACCCGCGCCGAGCACAGCGATCCGCGACAGCTCCATTTCAGCCCTCGGCTTTCTTCGGATTGAAGAAACCCTTCGGGGCCGGCTCGTCACGGATCTCCGCGAGCAGCTTCTTCACCTCGGTCATCACCAGTTCGGTGACCCGCATGAGCGTGACGTTGCTCGTCGCGCCCTCGGCACGATACTGGGACAGATCGACCGGTTCGCCCACATAGACCGTGATGGTCTTGCGGGGGAACGGCCTGAACTTCTTGGTGTAGCCGTTGAGGATCGCCTGGGTGCCCCAGCGGGCGATGGGCAGGACCGGAACGTCGTGGGTGAGCGCGAGCCGGGCCACGCCGGGGAAGGACCGCATCGGCCAGTACTGCGGGTCCTTGGTGATGGTGCCTTCCGGATAGATACACACGATCTTGCCCGCACGCAGGGCTTCGTCCGCGGCCCGCAGGCTGTCGCCGGCGTTGGCCGTGCCGCGGTAGACCGGGATCGTGCCCGCGCCGGCCACGATCCGGCCGGCCACCGGGATCTTGAACAGGCTGTCCTTGGCGAGAAACCGCGGCACCCGCTTGAGCCGGTGCACGAACACCGCGTCGATCACCGGGTCCAGGTGCGAGATGTGGTTGAACACCAGGATCGCGCCGCCCTGCCGGGGAACCCGCTCGGTGCCGCGCGTCACCCGCCGTCCCAGCCAGGTGATCGGGTAGAACACCGCCGCCGCGGTCTTCACCCAGAACCCGTCCTTCTCACGCCTCGCCAAGGTTCCTCCTCCGGTCCAGAGATCCGCCTGAGTCTAAGGCCGCGTCTCGGAGTCCCCGTCCGCGACAGCCGGGCCGGATGCGGTCCCTGGCGCCACCGCCGAAACGCCCGAATACAACCCGGTATTAGGACGCTCCGGCGGCGACGCCAGGAACCGCCCCGATCCCGGCTCTCATCGAACGGGGACTCCGAGACGCGACCTTGCGGCGGCAAGGCCTGCGGGTTTCAGGCAGGATGGGCAGGTGCAGACAGATCTCGTCGTCCCGGTCAAGGCACTGGGTGACGCCAAGTCGCGGCTGCGTGGCGCGGTCGCGCCGGACGAGCACACCCGGCTGGTTCTCGCCATATTGCTGGACACGGTCACAGCGGCGGCACAAGCCGATGGGGTGCGCAGGGTCCTGGTGGTCAGTTCGGACCCGACGGTCGCGAGCACGCTGGCCAAAGCGGGATTCGAATGTGTGCCGGAGGGAGCGTCGCCCGGACTGAACGCGGCGTACCGACATGGCGCGCACCTGCTGCGCGAAGCGGATCCGGCCGGCCGGGTCGGCGCGCTGCAGGCGGACATGCCCGCACTTCGGCCGCACGAACTGGCAGCCGCGATCAAGACGTCCGACGGCGGTCGCGCGTTCGTCGCCGACCGCCAGACAACAGGGACGACACTGCTGCTGTCCGCGCCGGGCGAGCCGCTCAACCCCCGCTTCGGGGTGGGATCGGCGCGGGCGCACGCGGCCTCGGGAGCGTTGCCGCTCACGGACAGTTGGCCTTCGTTGCGATGCGACGTCGACACCGCCGAAGATCTCCGCGCCGCCTGTGATCTTGGCCTCGGCCAGCACACTTCCGCGCTACTCGGCGCAGTCGCGTGTGGGCCGATCGAGTGTTAACCAGCCTGTCCGGAGACAGACGCGCATGCCGGCGATATGTGCTGGACAATGGCTTGCTGTGAGCACGGACAGCACGGACCAGCCAGCACCTCATCCGCCCCCGCCCGCGACCCGGACCGAGCGAACCGTTCCCTCGGCGCCTCCGGCGGTGACCGCCGAGGAGGACGGGGCGAACGGCCTGCCCGACGACCGGTACATCAACCGGGAACTGTCCTGGTTGGACTTCAACGCCCGGGTCCTCGCCCTGGCCGAGGACGAGTCCCAGCCCCTGCTCGAACGTGCCAAGTTCCTGGCCATCTTCGCCTCGAACCTGGACGAGTTCTACATGGTCCGGGTGGCCGGGCTGAAACGCCGCCGGGAGACCGGCCTGTCGGTCCGTTCGGCCGACGGGCTCACCCCGCGCGAGCAACTGGCCTACATCGCCAAACGCAACCAGGAACTCGTCGAGCAGCACTCGGCTGCCTTCGAGCAGCGCGTCCGGCCCCAGCTGGCCGACCGCGGCATCCGGATCGTGCGGTGGGGCGAGCTCGCCGAAGAGGACAAGCAGCGGCTGCACAACTACTTCACCGAGCAGATCTTCCCGGTCCTCACCCCGCTCGCGGTCGACCCGGCGCACCCGTTCCCCTACATCTCCGGGCTGTCGATGAACCTGGCGGTCACGGTTCGCGACCCGGAGGCGGGCACCGAGCGGTTCGCCCGGGTCAAGGTGCCCGACAACGTGTCGCGGCTGCTGAACGTGGCGTCCAATGGGGACGAATGGAGCGCCACGTTCCTGCCGCTCGAGGACCTGATCGCGGCCCATCTCGGTGAGTTGTTCACCGGAATGGAAGTCACCGAGGTGCACGAGTTCCGGGTCACCCGCAACGCCGACCTCGAGGTCGAGGAGGACCGCGACGAGGACCTGTTGCTGGCCCTGGAACGCGAACTGGCGCAGCGCCGGTTCGGCCCGCCGGTGCGCCTGGAGATCGCCAGCGACATGAGCGAGCACATGCAGGAGCTGCTGCTGCGCGAGCTGGAGGTGGCTCCGAACGACGTAGTCGTCATCGCGGGCCTGTTGGACCTGTCGTGCCTGTGGCAGCTGCACGCGGTGGACCGCAAGGACCTCAAGGACGCGCCGTTCGTCCCGGCGACGCACCCGGCGTTCGCCGAGCACGAAACGCCCAAGAGTGTTTTCGCCACGCTCCGGGAAGGGGACGTCCTCGTCCACCACCCGTACGACTCGTTCTCCACGAGTGTGCAACGTTTCATCGAGCAGGCCGCCAGCGACCCGCACGTGCTCGCGATCAAACAGACGCTTTACCGGACATCGGGTGATTCGCCCATTGTGGACGCGTTGATCGACGCGGCCGAGGCCGGCAAGCAGGTGGTGGCCCTGGTCGAGTTGAAGGCCCGGTTCGACGAGCAGGCGAACATCAAGTGGGCACGGGCACTGGAGAAGGCCGGCGTGCACGTGGTCTACGGCCTGGTCGGGCTGAAGACGCACTGCAAGACGTCGCTCGTGGTGCGCCAGGAGGGCTCCACGATCCGCCGCTACTGCCACATCGGAACCGGCAACTACAACCCGAAGACGGCCCGGCTGTACGAGGACATCGGGCTGCTCACCGCCGAACCGTCGATCGGCGCGGACCTCACCGAACTGTTCAACGTGCTGACCGGGTACGCCCGCCAGGACACGTACCGCAGCCTGCTGGTGGCGCCGCAGGGAATCCGGCGCGGCATCGTGGAACGGATCGAGCGTGAGGTCGAGCACGTCGAGGCCGGCCGGCCAGCCGGCATCCGGTTCAAGGTGAACTCGCTGGTGGACGAGCAGGTCATCGACGCGCTGTACCGGGCGTCGCAGGCGGGTGTGCCGGTCGACATCGTGGTCCGGGGCATCTGCGCGCTGAAGCCCGGCATTCCGGGGCTCAGCGACAACATCCGGGTCCGGTCCATCCTCGGCCGGTTCCTCGAACACTCCCGGGTGTTCCACTTCGCCGGCTCCGGCGAGCACTGGATCGGCAGCGCGGACATGATGCACCGCAACCTCGACCGCCGGGTCGAGGTGACCGTCCCGGTCCGCAACCCGCGGCTGGTCAAGCAGATGGACGCGATGCTGGACTCGGCGCTCGACCCGGCCACCCGCTGCTGGGTGCTGCAGTCCGACGGGGAGTGGGAGCCGGCACCGACCGACCTGGAGAGGGTCCGGGACCACCAACGGGAAATGATCCAAATGCACGGAGCACAGGGCTGAGTTGTTACGTGGCACATGGCGTTACGGCGGCGGCGGGAGCGGTCGTCTGGCGGGCCGGGGCACTCGCGGTGGTGCACCGGCCCCGTTACGACGACTGGACGCTGCCGAAGGGAAAACTGGACCCGGGCGAAACCATTGCCCAGGCGGCGGTGCGTGAAGTCGACGAGGAGACCGGCCACCAAGTGGTTCTCGGCCGACATCTGAACACTGTTCGCTATCCGGTCCGGGGCAGTCAGAAACGGGTCGACTACTTCGCCGCGACCGTCACCGGCGGGGCATTTCACCCGAACGAGGAAGTCGACGAACTGCGCTGGCTGACCGTGGCGCAAGCCAGGGAAATCCTGAGTTATCCACAGGACCGGACGGTACTGGACGAGTTCTCCAGACTGCCAACGGAAACCACGTCGCTGCTGCTGGTGCGGCACGCGAAGGCCGGAAAGCGGGAGGACTGGATGGGCCCGGACGACGAACGTCCGCTCGCCCCCGCCGGCCACCGACAGGCCGGCGCGTTGCGGCGCATGCTGCCGTTGTTCGGCGTCGACCGGGTGTATTCGGCGCCACTGGTCCGGTGCGAGGCGACCGTGGCCGGGGTGGCGGCGGATCTCGACAGGACGGTCGTCCCCGAGCCCCAGCTGACCGAGAAAGCGTTTGCGGCGGATCCGGCGGGTGCCCGGCACCGGCTCGTGGAAATCGTGGCGCAGGGCGGCGTTCCGGCGGTCTGCAGCCAGGGCGGGGTGATCCCCGAGGTGATCGCCGCGCTGGCCCGGGACTCCGGCCTGGAGCTGCCAAAAGTGCAGGCCAAGAAGGGCAGCCTGTGGGTGCTGACGTTCGTCCATGACGGACCACGTCTGGTGGCGGCGGACTACGTACCCACGCCGCTGCCTAAGCCATAGGGCTCAGCTGTTGCAGGTTCCGGCAATGTCGCCGGTGGCCTTGTGCTCGGCTGCTGCCGCCGTTCCGGTTCCGGCGCCTTGTGCTCGGTCGCTGCGGCTGTTCCTGCACCGGCTCCTTGTGCCCACTTCCGGTTCGGTTTGACATGGGGACCCCCGCGGCGGGTGCAAGCCGACTACGCCGGCAGGCCATGGGTTCTCTGGTTCATTTCCCCAGGTTCTTGGCTGGGAGGTCTTTTGGCCTGCCGCCGCAGCCAGCTTAAACCCGCCGCGCCCCATGTAAAACCGAACCTCTGCTGCGCTGCCTCCGCACTGCCGCTGGCGCTGGCGCTGGGTCGGTGCTGTGGGCTGGGTCGGGCCGGTGCTGTGGGCTGGGCTTGGTCTGGGCGGTGCTGCGGATTGGGCATGGACTGGGACTTTGGCCGCTTGGTCGCCTGCCCGCTCCTGGCTTTGTATGCACGAGGTGCCTACCTGGGGGTGGGCTGTGAAGTTTGGTTGGGCAACGGTAAAGGCCACCTGGGCGTCCCCAGATGGCCTTCACGGCTTTATATGTCCTGCTTGGAGTAGGTATACAGCTACCCCGCCGCAGTTTGTGACTACTTGGCCGCCTTGCGGGCGGCCGGCTTCTTCGCTGCGGCGGCCGACGTCTTCTTGGCCGGGGCCTTGGCGGCGGCCGGCTTCGCGGCAGCCCGACGGGTTGTCGTCGTCTTGGCCGCGGCCGACTTCGCCGTCGTCGCCTTGGCAGCCGGCTTCGCAGCGGCCGTCTTGCGTGCAGTCGTCGTCGCGGTCGAACGGGTGCGGGTCGACGCCGTGGTGCGGGTGCTTGCGGCGGCGGCACGCGTGCTGGTGCCGGTGCTGCGCGTGCTGGCGGCGGGCTTGGCCGCGGCCACCTTCGGCAGCTTCTTCGCGCCGCTCACGACGTCTTTGAAGCCGGTGCCGGGCCGGAAGGCTGGCACGTTGGTCTTCTTCACCTTCACGGTCTCACCGGTGCGCGGGTTGCGAGCGGTGCGGGCCGCGCGGGCCCGCTTCTCGAACACGCCGAAGCCGGTGATGTTGACCTTCTCGCCCTTGTTGACCGTCCGAACGATCACGTCGACGAGACCGTCGACCGCAGCGCCTGCGGTCTTCTTGTCGCCCAGGCGTTCCGTGAGCGCCTCGATGAGCTGGGCTTTGTTCACCCTTCTGTCCTCCACTATGACCACATGACGGTTACGGCCTTTCGCGGCCGACTTCTCGCCACCATATGCCGAAAAGCGCGCGACCACCACGCGCCACGCCATATTTTTCCTTAAGAGGTTTGCGATCCGCCCATCGGGGTGACATTTGGCCCTGGAATCACCCGTCAGGCAACCGTTGTGCGGGGCTTGTGGACCGGTCGGGAAGCCTCGAACGAATCGATGTCCCCGGCGTGTCGGAGGGTCAGCGCGATGTCGTCCAAGCCTTCCAAGAGGCGCCAACGGGTGTAGTCGTCGATGCTGAACCGGGCGGTGAACTCCTTCGCTGTCACAACCCTTTCCCGCAGGTCGACGGTCACTTCCGTACCCGGCTCGGCCTCCAGCAGCTTCCACAGTTGCTCGACGTCGTGCTGCTCGCACTGCGCGGCAAGCAGTCCCTGCTTGCCCGCGTTGCCCCGGAAGATGTCGGCGAACCGGGCGGAGATCACGGCCCGGAAGCCGTAGTTGGACAGCGCCCAGACGGCGTGCTCCCTGGACGACCCGGTGCCGAAGTCCGGACCGGCCACCAGCACGCTGCCGGCCCGGTACGGCTCCTGGTTGAGGACGAAGTGCTCGTCGGCCCGCCACGCGGCGAACAGGCCGTCCTCGAACCCGGTCTTCGAGACCCGCTTGAGGTAGACGGCCGGGATGATCTGGTCCGTGTCCACGTTGGACCGGCGCAGCGGCACACCCACCCCGGTGTGCGTGGTGAACGCCTCCATGGCTGGTTTACCCTTTCGATCGAGGTCAGACGAGGTCTTCGGGTGATGACAGGGTTCCGCGGACGGCCGTCGCGGCGGCCACCAGCGGTGAGACGAGGTGGGTCCGGCCGCCCTTGCCCTGCCGGCCCTCGAAGTTGCGGTTCGAGGTCGACGCGCTGCGCTCGCCCGGCTTGAGCTGGTCCGGGTTCATGCCAAGACACATCGAGCAGCCCGCGGCCCGCCACTCGGCGCCGGCGTCCAGGAAGACCTGGTGCAGCCCTTCCGACTCGGCCGCCTCGCGCACCCGCATCGACCCGGGCACCACGAGCATCCGCACCCCACTGGCAACTTTGTGCCCACGAAGCACGTCCGCGGCGGCCCGCAGGTCCTCGATCCGCCCGTTCGTGCACGACCCGAGGAACACGGTGTCGACCGAGATGTCCCGCAGCGGGGTGCCCGGCTTGAGGTCCATGTAGGACAGGGCCTTCTCGGCGGCGGTCCGCTCGTTCTCGTCCGCGATCAGCTCCGGGTCCGGCACGCTCGCCGACAGCGGAAGGCCCTGGCCGGGGTTGGTGCCCCAGGTCACGAACGGTGTCAACGTGTCCGCGTCCAGGTCCACCTCGTGGTCGAACACGGCGTCCGCGTCGGTCCGCAACTGTCGCCACGCGGCAACGGCTTCGTCCCACTCGGCACCCTGTGGGGCGTGCGGGCGGCCTTTCAGGTACGCGAACGTCGTCTCGTCCGGCGCGATCAGCCCGGCGCGGGCGCCGGCTTCGATGGACATGTTGCAGACCGTCATCCGGGCCTCCATCGACAGCTCTTCGATGGCGCTGCCCCGGTACTCGAGTACGTATCCCTGCCCGCCGCCGGTGCCGATCTTGGCGATCACGGCCAGGATGATGTCCTTGGCCGTGACACCGGGCCGCAGCCGGCCCGAGACGTTGACGGCCATGGTCCTGAACGGCCGCAACGGCAGCGTCTGGGTCGCCAGCACGTGCTCGACCTCGGACGTGCCGATGCCGAACGCCATCGCGCCGAACGCGCCGTGGGTGGATGTGTGGCTGTCGCCGCACACCACGGTCGTGCCGGGCTGGGTCAGGCCGAGCTGCGGGCCGATCACGTGCACGATGCCCTGTTCGTCGTGGCCCATCTGGTAGAGCGGCACCCCGAACTCGGCACAGTTCTTCCTGAGCGTCTCGACCTGGGTGCGGGACACCGGATCGGCGATCGGCAGCAGGATGTCGGTCGTGGGGACGTTGTGGTCCTCGGTGGCCACGGTCAGGTCCGGCCGCCGGACCGGCCGCCCGGCCTGCCGCAGACCGTCGAACGCCTGCGGGCTGGTGACTTCGTGCACCAGGTGCAGGTCGATGTAGAGGAGGTCCGGCTCATCCCCGTTGCCCGGACGCACCACATGTGCGTTCCACACTTTCTCGGCGAGCGTGTGGCCCATCGCTCCTCCAACTTTCCGTTTGTGTGTGGTGGTTCCCAGATACTGGACATCTCAGATATCGGGAAGTTAGTATCGTTGTGTGGGACAGCATAGCGGAATCGGTGTACTCGACAAGGCAATGGCCGTGCTGCAGGCAGTGGCCAAGGAACCATGCGGTCTGGCGGAGCTCTGTACGAAAACGGGCCTCCCCCGCGCGACCGCCCACCGCCTCGCCGTGGGACTTGAGGTACATCGGTTGCTGCGCAGGGGTTCGGACGGCCGCTGGCGCCCCGGAGCGGCCCTGGCGGAACTGGCGGGCGGCGCGACCGACCCACTGTTGGACGCGGCGAACGCGGTCCTGCCCCGCCTCCGTGACATCACCGGCGAAAGCGTCCAGCTCTACCGCAGGGACGGAATGCACAGAATCTGTGTCTCGGCGGCAGAGCCCCCAAGCGGCCTGCGGGACACAGTCCCGGTAGGCGCCCGCCTACCGATGACGGCCGGCTCAGGCGCCAAGGTCCTTGCGGCATGGGCGGATCCCGGAACCCAACGAGCCCTCCTGAACGACGCGGTCTTCGGCGAGCGCGCCCTCCTCGAAGTCCGCCGCCGAGGCTGGGCACAGAGCGTGGCAGAGCGAGAACCAGGTGTGGCCTCGGTATCCGCGCCAGTGCGCGACGGCGCAGGCAACGTAGTGGCCGCGGTCTCAGTCTCCGGCCCAATCGACCGAATGGGCCGCCGCCCAGGCTCCCGCTGGGCCGCAGACCTGCTAGCCGCGGCCGACGCCCTCCACAACCGCCTCTGATCCATAGTGGACCCGTCGGCACGGCCCGACCCGCCGCTGAGGTGCCGACGGAGCGCGGCCACGGCTCGCCGGCCAGATGGACCGTGCTTCTCGTCCGGATGCTTAGTGGGTCGTGCGCGAGGGCGGCATCAGGATCGGCGGGCTGAAACTCGGGCAGTTGCCCAAGTGTTGGGGTGCCAATGAACCGGAGCACCAGTCACAGCGCCCCGGCGACCAAGTCGAGAGCGGCACACCGCGGCCGGAAGAGGACGCGGTGTGCCGGTCGCCGGGTCCAACGGAGACCGGTTCAGCGCAGACCGGTTCGACGGAGAAGGGTTCAGCGGAGACCGGTTCGGCGGAGGTGCGGGTCGGCTCCAGCGGAGGTGGTCAACTCCAGCGGAGGTGCGGGTCGGCTCCGGCGGAAGTTGATCAACTCCGGCGGGGGTTGGCGAACTCCACTGGCGAAGGTCGGTGTCAGCGAAGGTGGTCCCGTCTCACCAGAAGGACCGTCACAGCGACGGCGGCAACGGACCGGTTCCGCAGAGATGGATCAGTTCCCAGTGGCGGTGGGTTCCCACGGGCGGGTTCCAGCGGAGGTGAAGCCGACTCCCGGTGAGAAGGCCGTTCCAGCGAGGCTCCCGGCTGATGGAGGGTCAGGTTCCAGCAAGGTGGAGGGACGGTTCAGCGAGAAGATGCCGTTCCAGCGAGGATAGGCCGTTCCAGGGAGGTCGGCCGGTTCCACCCACGAAGGGCGGGTTCTAGCCGCGAGTCGAGTTCCAGCGAACGGGTCCGGTTCCAGCGAGGACATTCCCAGCGGAGGGTCAGGTTCCAGCGAACGAGTCGGATCCCAGCGGAGGTGTCGCTTCCAGCGAAGGGTCGCTTCCAGCGAACGGGTCCGGTTCCAGCGCAGGTGTCGCTTCCAGCGAAGGGCTCGCTTCCAGCGAGCGGATCCGGTTCCAGCGAAGGGTGGCTTCCAGCGAACAGGTCCGGTTCCAGCGAGAACACTCCCAGCGGCGAGTTCAGTTCCTGCGGAGGCGTCGGTTCCTGCGGAGGACTCGCTTTCAGCGGAGGTTCGGTTCCAGCGGGGGCGTCGCTTCCAGCGGAGGGGCCGGTTTTAGCGGGCTGCTTAGGTCCAATGTGGATTTGATGTTGGACTGGCTGGAAAAGAAGCCCTCGCCGGGCGGCAGATCGATCAGGAGGGGAGGGCGCGCCCTCTCTCCCGACCGACCTGCCAAAGGCAACCACACGTGTCAAGAGGTCCGTATCGCCTGGTCTCGGGGTTGGGTCGCGCAGGCGGACCTCTTGACACGCGTGGTTGGGCTGCGCCCAGGTCGGTCGGGAGAGAGGGCACGAGGACCCACTTGTGGAGAAATACCCCCAATCAGCTAACCAGCCAACCACCCAGTCAACCAACCACCCACCGACCACCCACCAGCCGCCCACCACAAACCCAACCACTCACCACACCCCAGCCCACCCGACCAACCACCAGCCAGCCGCCCACCACACACCCGTCCACCTGGGCCACCAACCATTCACCAGCCGACAAACCCCACCACCCAAGAAACAAGCTCTGAAGAAATGAATACCGACCCTTTCAAACCGCCCATCTCATAACTGTCGCTTTTTTGGCGCTTTGCGCCAAAAGCAAGAACAGCGGTGGGTGAGGCGAGCCGAAGGCGAGCACCTGGGGGGTTTGGGGGGCTGGGCCCCCCAAAATAATGCGAAGCGGGCCTACGGGAAGGTGCGCCAGCACCGACCATAGACCCGCCATCCCGCGTAGCCCCGACGGGATTTGAACCCGCGCTACCGCCTTGAGAGGGCGGCGTCCTAGGCCGCTAGACGACGGGGCCAGGACCTTTTCTTTTCTGTTGTTGCGAGGAGATCTTAGCAGAGGTTGCTAAGGGCTTCTCGGCTGGGGTACCAGGACTCGAACCTAGACTAACTGAACCAGAATCAGTCGTGCTGCCAATTACACCATACCCCATCGGCGGTACTGAGCTGGTCTGTACCGCCGGGGAAGATAGTAGACCAGGGGTGGGGCTGGGTGAAAATCGGGGGGTCAGCGGCGGGGGGTTGGGACCGTTGCGTAGTGCCAGACGAGCAGTTCAGGCAGGTCTTCAAGGTCGGCGATCTGGTGGATGTCGGGGGGTGGGGTCGGGTGTTGGTCGGTTGTGTCCCGGTTGAGCCAGACGCCGTGCAGGCCCGCGTCGCGGGCGCCGACCGCGTCGAGGTCGAGGCGGTCGCCGATGTGCACTGTCTGGTGGGGTTGGACGTGAAGGCGCTGGCAGGCGGCGTGGAAGATGCGGGGGTCGGGTTTGGCGGCGCCGAGTTCGCCGGCGATCAGGACGGCGTCGAAGTAGCGGGTGATGCCCATGTCGGCGAGCTTGGCGTGTTGTTGGGGGCCGCCCGAGGCGTTGGTCACAGCGGCGATCCGCAGGCCGGCCGCGCGTAGCCAGTCCAGGCACGGCACGACGTCCGGGAACAGGCGCCAGGCGGCGCACATCCGGGTCAGGCGGCGGGCTTCGAGCGCGGTGACGGTGTGGTCGTCCAACTGGATACCGAGCTGTTCCGCGAAAAATGCCTTGGTGCGCAACTCACGCATGGTGGTGGAGTCGAGTTCGCCGGAGACGCAGCGGGCCACGAACTCGTCGGTGGCCCGCTGCCATGCCGGCCACATGTCGTCCCTGCCGATCAGCGCGAACAATGCGGATCTCGCAGCCCGGGTGAAATCGACGAGCGTATCGTCGACGTCCAGGCAGACTGCCTTGATTTCCGCACGATTCGTTGCGGTTCGGGCATGGCCGGACCGCATGGTGAGCGCTGATGCCATCCAAAGACGATAGGACCCTGCCCCTCGTTCGCGATTCGGCTAACGAGGTGATTGTCAGGTCACTGACACGGTTAAGCTTTGATCACCGGCTGGTGCTCAAACAGGCTTGTATCGCGCCAGTGCCCCTCAAACGTTACGGGCATGCCTCATGCGGGTGAGGGTGCGCTCGCGACCCAGGAGCTCCAGGGACTCGTACAGCGGCGGCGACACGGTCCGGCCGGTGACCGCGACGCGCACGGGCGCGAACGCCTTGCGGGGTTTCAGGCCCATCCCGTCGATCAGCGCGGTCTTCAGTGCCTCCTCGATGTTCGCCGTGGTCCAGTCGGCCACCGCGGCCAGTGCCGCGATCGAGGCGTCCAGAACGGGTGCGGCGTCCGCGCCGAGGGCTTTGGCCGCGGACTCGGGCTCCGGCGCGAAGTCCTCTTCGGATTCGAACAGGAACCGGGTCATCCCGACCGCGTCGGACAGCACCACCAGCCGTTCCTGGATCAGTGGGGCGGCTTTGGCGAACAGTTCCCGCTGCTCGTCCGTTGGCTTTTCGCCGACCAGTCCGGCGGCGGCGAGATAAGGCAACGTGCGCTCGACGAAATCCTCCTGGGACAACGCCCGCAGGTGGGTCGCGTTGATCGCCTCGGCCTTCTTCATGTCGAACCGGGCCGGGTTGGAACTCACCTTGCCGATGTCGAACGCCTGGACCATCTCGGACATGCTGAACACGTCCCGGTCGTCGGCGATGGCCCAGCCCAGCAGCGCGATGTAGTTGAGCAGGCCCTCGGGCAGGAAACCGCGTTCCCGGTAGAGGAACAGGTTCGACTCCGGGTCGCGTTTGGACAGCTTTTTGTTGCCCTCACCGCGGACGAGCGGCATGTGCGCGTACACCGGGACGGTCTCGGCGACACCGATCCGCTTGAGCGCGTGGAACAAGGCGATCTGCCGTGGCGTGGACGGCAGCAGGTCCTCGCCGCGCAGGACGTGGGTGATCCGCATCATGGCGTCGTCGACCGGGTTGGTCAGGGTGTACAGGGGGGCGCCGTTGACACGCAGCAGAACCGGGTCGACCACGGTGCCGGCCTTGAACGTGACGTCGCCGCGGATCAGGTCGGTGAACGAGATGTCCTCGTCCGGCATCCGCAGCCGCAGCACGGCTTCCCGGCCCTCGGCCCGGAACTCGGCCTTCCGCTCGTCGGTGAGGTCGCGGTCGAGGTTGTCGTAGCCCAGTTTCGGGTCCTGACCGGCTGCCTTGCGGCGGCCCTCGACCTCTTCCGGGGTCGAGAACGACTCGTACAGTTCGCCCGCCGCGAGCAGGCGCTGGGCGACGTCGGTGTAGATGTCGCCGCGCTGGCTCTGCCGGTACGGGCCGTGGTCGCCACCGACCTCGGGCCCTTCGTCCCAGTCGATCCCCAGCCAGTTCAAGGCGTCGAGGAGCGCGGCGTAGCTCTCCTCGGAGTCGCGCGCGGCGTCGGTGTCCTCGATCCGGAACACCATCTCGCCACCGTGGTGACGGGCGAAGGCCCAGTTGAAAAGGGCGGTGCGGGCCAGCCCCACATGCGGGGTGCCGGTCGGCGACGGGCAGAAGCGGACTCGGACGCCCGCGAGTGTGTTCGTGTTCATAACAGCAATGAGCCTAACTGGGTCATGCACCCGTCGCTGCAGGGACAGCGCGTTGCCTGTCCCCGCGTTTCGGGCCTACCGATAGGTTTGCTGCTGCCGTCCCCCAACTGGCTGCCAGGGTAGGCGCTGCGTGTGGACGCATGACTTCGCCCCAGCACGCTCCACCGCGAGTCGCGATGTTACGTGCCGCGTTGTGGTCGGCGTGCCCAACGAAGCCACACCGGCCACACACAAACGACGCCTGGGAGCGCCGGTTGTTCTTGTCGACATAATTGCACTCGGACTGGGAACAGGTTTGCGAAGTGTAGGCGGGATCGACCTGCACGAACGCGATACCTGCCCGCTCGGCCTTGTCCGCCAGATACTGACCAAGCTGGGCGAACGACCAGGTGTGTAGCGTGGCCCGTTGGGGCTTGCGAAGCCGTACCCGTGCACGGATGCCGGTCAGTTCCTCGACGGCGATGCCGCGTCCGGTGCGTTGTGCCTCGGCCACGATGTTCTTGCTGATCTGATGGTTCAGGTCGGCCGCGAACCGAGCCTCTTTGCGGCGCCGCTTCTTGAGCAACCTGCGAGCGGACGAGGTTTTCTTGCTTTGTAGCCGCTTCCGGATACGTTGCTGGCGTTTCCGATAGCGGTTGAGGCGCGAGCCTGAAGCACGGTGGCCGTCACTGGTAGTGGCGATGTTGACAATCCCGAGGTCGATGCCAAGAAACCCGGCGGGTTCCTGCAACGGAGCTTGCGGCACGTCGATGGTCGCGTGCAGCAGCCATTGGCCGTCGCGGTAGACCAAGTCGGTCTCGCCGATCGTGCTGGTTCGCAGCAGGGTCAGGTACGCAGGGCTGCCAAGTACGCGCAGGCTCCTCAGGCGTCCAGTGGCGGTCCAGATCGACACCGTGCCTTCTCGGCCGAGTTCGGGTAGTTGCCAGGACAGACAGCGCGCGTCGAACGGTTGCGCGGCATCCAACCGGAACACGATCGGCTTGGCCTCGACCATCCGTCGACGCTCCGACCCTTTGGGTCCGTAGTTCCGGGCACGAAGATTCGCGCGCAATGTGGCATAGGCGTCGGCGACCTTGCCGATGACCCGAATCGTGGGCTGCGCCGATATTCCGAACCGGTCCCGCAGCGTCCGATACCAGTGCTTCTGCGCGTCACGCTTATGCCATACCTGGTCGCGATGCATCTGCTTGGACAACCAGATCGCGGCCTGGTTGCAGATGTGCAAAGTCACCAAGAGCGCCGACGCCTGTGCCGGCGTTGGCAGCAACCTGACCTTCACAACCTGCTTCATCACGATCATTTTGCCACTGTCTACGTCACACGACGGAGCCTGGTGTCGGACGTACGCAGGCGAGGGGGCTTCCACCGATGGGCGATCGGGTGACAGGACCTTGACGTGACCACCCCGCAAGAGGAACCTACCCTTATTCAACTAGCGTTGAAATAGAGGAGGGGTTCGAGATGGAGCGCACGACCTGCGCGATCGTCGGAGGCGGACCGGCCGGGATGGTGCTGGGACTGCTGTTGGCCAGGGCCGGTGTCGACGTGACCGTGTTGGAGAAGCACGGCGACTTCCTGCGTGACTTCCGCGGCGACACCGTGCACGCGTCCACCATCCGCCTGCTGGACGAACTGGGCCTGGGCCGGGAGTTCCGCAAGCTGCCGCACAGCGAACTGCGGACCGTGGGCATCCCTGGTCCGGACGGCACACAGGTATTGGGCGACCTGAACCGGTTGCGGGCGCCGTACAACTACATCGCGATGGTCCCGCAATGGGACTTCCTTGACTTGCTGGCCGACGCGAGCAAACAGGAGCCCACGTACACGCTGCGGATAAACACCGAGGTCGTCGGCGTGCTGCGGGAAGGAAAGAAGGTCGTCGGTGTCCGGTATCGGACATCTGACGGCGTTGACGGCGAGCTGCGCGCGGACCTGACGGTCGCGTGTGACGGACGGCATTCGCTGCTGCGCGCGGAATCCGGACTGCGCCCGGAGACGTTCCCGGTGCCGATGGACGTGTGGTGGTTCCGCTTGCCCAAGGACCAGGGGACCGCCACCGGCCTGCAGTTCGCCATGCGGGCGCACGAGTTCCTGCTGCAGATCGACCGCGGCGACTACTGGCAGATGGCGTACATCGCCAAGAAGGGTATGGACGCTCAGCTCAGGGCCGAAGGTGTGGCCAAGTTCCGGGACCGGGTCGTCGGCATCATGCCGGTTCTGGCGGACAGGATCGACGCGTTGACGAGCATGGCCGACGTCAAGGTGCTCGACGTGCAGCTGGACCGGCTGCACAAATGGCACATCGACGGGCTGCTGTGCATCGGGGACGCGGCGCACGCGATGTCACCGATCGGCGGTGTCGGCATCAACCTGGCCGTCCAGGACGCGGTCGCCGCAGCGGTGTTGCTGGCCCAGCCGTTGAAGGAGGGTCGGGTACGCGAAGCGGACCTGGCGAAGGTCCGCCGGCGCCGCTGGATGCCGATGGTGGTCATCCAGGGGCTGCAACGGTTCCTGCACAGCAAGCTGATGACGCCGGTGCTGACCGGCCAACGGGCCGACTACCCGGCCGCGCCCCTGGTGCTCACCAAGCTGTTCCCGCCGATCAGGGCGATCCCGGCGTACATCGTGGCGATCGGTCCGCGGCCGGAGCACGCGCCTGAGTTCGCTCGGCGGTAGCTACTTGGCGACGACCGGGTTGGTGAGGGTGCCGATGCCCTCGACCGTCACGGACACCGACTGTCCCGCGGTCATCGGCCCCACACCGGCCGGGGTGCCGGTGAGGATCACGTCACCGGGCAGCATGGTCATCACCCGGGTGACCCACTCGACCAGCAGCGGCACGTCGTGCAGCAGCAGGGACGTCCGGGCGTCCTGCTTGACGTCGCCGTCCAGCTCGGTCCGGATCGCGACGTCGTCCGGGTCCAGTGCGGTCTCCACCCAGGGACCCAGCGGGCAGAACGTGTCGTGGCTCTTGCCTCGGGTCCACTGGCCGTCGGCGCGCTGCTGGTCGCGCGCGGTCACGTCGTTGCCGATGGTGTAGCCGAAGATCACCGAGGCCGCGTTCTCCGCCAGGACGTCCTTGCACTGCTGGCCGATGACCACCGCCAGCTCGCCCTCGAAGTCCACTCGGGACGAGTCGGCCGGCAGCCTGATCGGCGAGTTCGGGCCGATCACCGAGGTGGACGGCTTGATGAACATCACCGGGTCGGCCGGTGGCTCACCACCCATCTCCTTGGCGTGGTCGGCGTAGTTCTTGCCGATGCACACCACCTTGGTCGGCAGCACGGGCGCGAGCAGCCGAACGTCCGCCAGCGGCCAGTGCCGGCCGGTGGGGGTGGGCTTCACGAACGGCTGCTCGGCGATCTCCAGCGCGACTTCCTGGCCGTCGGCGTCGCCCAGCGCGGCGAACGCGAACCCTTCGGAATGAGCAATACGAGCGATGCGCACGGCCCAACCCTAACCGAGCTGGGGTGACCGGCGAGGATTGCGGCCGGATGCCCGAAAGTGTGCCCGCGACGATCGCCGGCGCACGCCCGTCCGGGGTGAGGATTGTCCCGGTGGGAGGCGTGATCCGAGTTCGTGGCGTCGCGGCCGGGCTGGCCGCGGCGGTCGTGGTCGGCGTGCTCGTGGTTGCCGGCACCAGTGCCCCGACGCGGCAGGTGCGGCTGCTGTCCGGCGCGGCGTGGCTGGCGTCGGCCAAGGTCGGCCAACTGACGTTGCTGGACGGCGCGACGGCCGAGGTGTCCGCCCAGTTGCAGGTCGCCTCGGCCGACGACCAGCTTGCCGTCGCACAGCTGGGATCCACCGCTTACGCCGTGGACCAGACCACCGGGACGGTCCGTCGGGTGGACGGCGCGACCTTCGCGGCCACCCCGCCGCGGGCGCCGGTCCCGGACGCGCACGCCGGCCTGACCGCGGTCCCCGGCGCCACCGACCTGTACATATTGGACACTCAGCGGGGGGTGCTGGCCAACGCGGACCCGCACACCCTCGACCGCCGTGGCGACCTGTTGTCGGTCGCCGGCCGGCTCGGGCCCGGGACGGTCACCGTGGACGACAGCGGGACACTCTGGGCGATCGACACGGCCACCGGCGACCTCAACCGGATCGCCGGCGGCACCAGGACCGTCCAGCACGGGATGACCAAGCCCGGCACCAGTTTCGTGACGATCGCGAACGGCCATCCGGTCGTCGTCGACACGACCGGCCGCAAGGCCATCGTCGTGGACAAGGACAGCGGACGCGCCGGCCGGACGCTCGATCTGGACCTGCGTCCCGACGACACCGTGCGGATCAGCGGCTCACCGCACAGCGAACGGATCTACGTCGTCGCCGAACGTGGCGTGCTCGACATCTGCGACCTCGGCGGCGGCCGCTGCGACAGTGTGGTCCCGTTGGCCAAGGGCCACGAGTTCGGGGCGCCGGTGGACAGCGGCGACCGGGTGTTCGTGCCGGACTACTCCACCGGCGAGGTGTGGATCGTCGACCTCGGCGACCACCGGCTGGTGGCCCGGCCGATGGTGCTGCCCCCGATCGGCCCGTTCCAGCTACTCGTCCGGGACGGCGTGGTGTTCTACAACGACCCCGGCTCGGAGAAGGCCGGCGTCATCCGGCTCGACGGGGCCGTCACGCCGACCGCGAAGTACGACCCGGGCAATCCCCGCAAGGGCCTGACCGCGCCTGGCGGCACGATCACCATCGACACGCAGCCCGCGCCGCCGTCCACCGGCAAGCCGGCGCCCGACAACCCACGGTCCCAGCAACCGTCTTCCCAGCAACCGTCTTCGCAGCAACAGGTTCCCAGCACGAGCCAGCCGGACCAGCCGCCGGTGGAGCCGCCGCCGTCCGTACCCGACCCGACGTCGGATCCCAGACCGCCGCCCTCGTCGGATCCCGGCAAGCCGCCGCTGGAGTTGAAGATCACGATGAGCGACACGACACCGACAGCGCACCAACAGGTCGCCTTGACGGTGTCCGGCGCCGCGATCGACCAGGCCACATGGTCCTTCGGCGACGGCGGAACCGCGACCGGCATCTCCGTGAACCACACCTGGACCGCCGCGCGGAACACGCCGTATCTGGTGGCCGTCAACGTGACCACCACAGACGGCCGGCAGGGCACTGTGTCCGTTCAGGTGCCCGTGTCCGACGTCCCGAAGGCCAAGCTCACCGTCCGCGTGACCGGCGACGGTGTCGTCGCGGGCAGCGGAATCAGTTGTCCCGGCGGACAATGCACCATCACTGTCGACCAGGGCACGACCGTCACGCTCAAGGCGACCTCGGGACAGACGGCCACGTTCAGCGGTTGGGGCGACGCCTGTGCCGGCCGCCCTGGCGACACGTGCCAGCTGTCGCTGACCAACGACACCTCGGTCTCGGCCGCGTTCCAGGAGAAGCCGACAGTCACGCTGACGCTGCAGTCAGCCAAAGCCAACCCCAGCGGCGGTCCCATCAGCGGTCGGATCCACGGCACGAGCCCCGGTGACTTCTCCTGTCAACTGCCGTGCGCCGGCGCGTTCCCGTTGCACCTGGGCGACCAGGTCACCTTGGTCGCCGAAGGCGCGTTCAAGAACGTGGGCGGGATTCCCACCCAAACCAAGTTCGTCCGCTGGGAGGGCGGACCGTGCGACCAGAGCACGGCCCTGTCGTGTTCCTTCCAGCTCAGCGGGAACGTCACGATCACCGGCTTCTTCATCCAGGTCGGCAACGCCTAGGACACTGGCTGTTCGACGCGCAGCGCCTTGTGCACCAAGGCGTCGCACAACGCCAGCCAGGACGCCTCGACGATGTTGCCGTGCACACCCACGGTCGTCCACTCCCGGCGACCGTCCGTGGACTCGACGAGCACCCGGGTCACCGCGTCCGTTCCCGGGTGGTCGGTGAGGATCCGGACCTTGTAGTCGGCCAACTCGACCTGGTCCAGCCACGACAGGTGCGGCAGCAGCGCCTTGCGCAGGGCGGCGTCCAGCGCGTGCACCGGGCCGTTGCCTTCGGCGGTCGCGATCATCCGCTCCCCCGCCACGTGCACCTTCACCGTCGCCTCGGACACCACCGTGCCGTCGACGTGGTGGTCCAGGATGACCCGGTAGGACTCAAGGACGAACGGCGGAGCGTCCACAGCGGAGTGTTCGGCCTCGGCGACCTCCCCGCGCAGCAGCAGTTCCAGCGACGCGTCCGCGGCCTCGAAGGACCAGCCACGGGCCTCAAGGTGCTTCACCTTCCGCACCGCGCTGGTCAACGCCTCCGGCCGGCCGGCCAGGTCCACCCCGAGTTCACGTCCCTTGAGCTCAAGGCTCGCCCGACCGGCCATCTCGGTGACCAGTACCCGCATGCTGTTGCCGACGACGCCCGGATCGATGTGGTTGTACAGCTCCGGGTCGACCTTGATCGCGCTCGCGTGCAGCCCCGCCTTGTGGGCGAAGGCCGAGGACCCGACGTAGGCCTGGTGGGTGTCGGGTGCGATGTTCGCGATCTCGGCAAGGGCATGGGAGACCCGGGTGAGCTCGGCGACACTTCCGGTGGGTAGCACCGACATCCCGAGCTTGGTCACCAGGTTCCCGACGACGGCGAACAGGTCGGCGTTGCCGGCCCGTTCCCCGTAACCGTTGGCGGTGCACTGCACATGGCTCGCGCCCGCCTGTACCGCCGCGACGGAGTTCGCGACGGCGCATGAGGTGTCGTCCTGGCAGTGGATCCCGACCCGCAGGCCGGTTCGCGCCACCACCTCGCCGACAGTCTCGGCCAGCCGCAACGGCAACTGGCCTCCGTTGGTGTCACACAGGACGACGACGTCCGCGCCGCCCTCCCCGGCCGCCGTGAGCACCCTGAGCGCACAGTCCGGGTCGAACGCGTATCCGTCGAAGAAGTGTTCCGCGTCAAGGAACACCCGCCGCCCTTCCTGCACGAGGAACGCGACCGTGTCCCTGACCATGGCGCACGCCTCGTCCACATCGGTCCGCAGGGCGCGTTCGATGTGCCGCCGGTCGGACTTCGCGACCAACGTGACAGCCGGCGCCAACGAGTCCAGCAGGGCACGAACCTGCGGGTCCTCTTCGGCTTTGGTGCCGGCCTTGCGCGTGGATCCGAACGCCACGAGCACCGCGTGCTTGAGCGGCAACTCCCCCTGCGCCGCCTTGGCGAAGAACTCGGTGTCCTTCGGCAACGCCCCCGGCCAGCCCCCCTCGATGAACCCGACCCCCAGATCGTCCAGCAGGCGAGCCACCGCGAGCTTGTCGGCCACCGAGTACGAGATGCCCTCCCGCTGGGCCCCGTCGCGCAACGTCGTGTCGTACACGTGGAACTCGTCGCCGAGCGGGGTGCCGGCCGGGGTCGTGCGGCTCACGGTGTCTCCTGGGATGTCTTTGCCGGACAAACAAAAAACCTCCCGCAGGATGCAGGAGGTCGGCGCGCCGGGTTCGAGAGTTCGAACTACCCGACGCGCTGGTCGATAATGATCACGGCGAACGCGGTCATGCGAGGCATCCTGCCACACCCACGTCCGCAGTACCAAACCTCGGGCACCCTTCCCACCAACTGAGAGCCCAACGTCATTGCCGGAGGTGCTTCCGCACGGCCGCAAGATGAGCGTCCCCGTGCGCGCAGTCGACGACGGGGAGAACGGGCAACCCGATGATCGGGCCTACCAAGGTGTTGGCCTGATGGCAAAGGGATTCAGCGGCCCGTCGACGTCAAGGAACAGGACCGGCCGCACACGACCATGATGCCAGGACGGCCGACCGCGCCGGTCGCCGTCACCTACCGTGACGGCGACCTACGTGGGTACTACGCTGTTGTCCGGGATGTGTTCGAGGAGACCAGGGCGGCCAGGCGGTCGCCGATCGCGTACGTGCCTCCTGGTGCGGCGTGGTCACGGGTGGCCAGGTCGAAGGCCACCGCCCCGAGCGGAATCGCGTCGTGTTCCCGGAGCTCACCGAGGACCGGTTCCGGCAGCTATTGTGTTCGCATGGCCACTCCCGCCGCGCCGATGCCAGATCCTGAACCGATTCCAGCTCTACTCTCACCGAACGCTCCGCGTGCGATCAGCGATGCGCTCATCGATGAGGAGCGAACTGAGTTCAAGCGCCGGTACGCCGAGGAGATGGCCACCGCGGCCCGCACGCTCGACCTCACCGGCGTCCTCAAAGTGCTCGACGCCTACCGCCAGATTGCTGTCGTCACCCAACAGCAGGGCGTCGAGGTCCACCGACGCATGCTGGCCAAAGCCGCCGAGATCGCACGCACCGGTCACAATCCCGACGCTGTGCCGCTTGAGGACATGAAGGCACTGATCCGCGAGCGGCTGGGCCGGTAGTTTGTATCGCGTTGTCCCAGACCAGACAACGATGGAGCAGGTGGCCGCACTTCCGGCCGAGGCACTGCGCTATTACGGGGGCGTTCTGACGTCATTGAGTTGGCTCCGTGGGACGGCCTGCCCTACAACCAGGACAATCCAGACGGCAACACGCGGATCTGGGTGTTCGGTCCAGGCGGTGAGGGCAAGGTCATCTACCTCATCTTGGATGACCAGCGTCGGGTCGACCTGCTGAACGTCATGTGGGTCGGATGATCCGAGTCCACTGAGGACACGCGCGGGCCAAACAGGTCGCCGTCACCTACCGTGACGGCGACCTCGTGGGTACTACGCCGTTGTCCGGGATGTGTTCGAGGAGACCAGGGCGGCCAGGCGGTCGCCGATCGCGTACGTGCCTCCTGGTGCGGCGTGGTCACGGGTGGCCAGGTCGAAGGCCACCGACGCCTCGATCCGGCGGGCCGCCTCCCGCTCACCCAGGTGGTCCAGCAGCAGAGCCACCGACAGCACCGCGGCGGTCGGGTCTGCCACGCCCTGGCCGGCGATGTCCGGGGCGCTGCCGTGCACCGGCTCGAACATGCTCGGGTTGCGGCGGGTGATGTCCAGGTTGCCGCTGGCCGCCAGGCCGATCCCGCCGGTCACGGCCGCGGCCAGGTCCGTGAGGATGTCGCCGAACAGGTTGTCGGTGACGATCACGTCGAACCGGCCGGGGTCGGTGACCATGTGGATCGTGGTCGCGTCCACGTGCTGGTAGGCCACGGTCACGTCCGGGTGCTGCAGCGACACCTCCTCCACCACCCGGGACCACAACGACCCGGCGTGGGTGAGCACGTTCGTCTTGTGCACCAAGGTCAAGTGCTTGCGGGGACGGGCCGCGGAACGAGCGAAGGCGTCCCGCACCACCCGCTCCACCCCGAACGAGGTGTTCACGCTGACCTCGGTCGCGATCTCGTGCGGCGTGTCCTTGCGCAGCAGGCCACCGTTGCCGGCGTACAGGCCCTCAGTGCCTTCCCGGACAACGATCATGTCGATGTCGCCGGGGTCGTTGAGTGGGCTGCGCACGCCCGGGTACAGCCGGGCCGGCCGCAGGTTGACGTGGTGGTCCAGCTCGAACCGCAGCCTCAGCAGCAGCCCGCGCTCCAGAATCCCGCTCGGCACCGACGGGTCACCCACCGCCCCGAGCAGAATCGCGTCGTGTTCCCGGAGCTCACCGAGGACCGACTCCGGCAGCAGCTCACCTGTCGCGTGCCACCGAGCGGCGCCGAGGTCGTAGCGCGTGATCTCAGCGGCCGGTACGACCTCGCCGAGCACCTTGAGGGCCTCGGCGATCACTTCGGGCCCGATCCCGTCACCGGGGATCACCGCGAGCCGCATGCACACACCTCCGTGGATACAGGCCCTGACATCGGGCCACACAGTTCAGGGAAGGCTACCCGCACCGGACGGATCATCCGAACCTCGACCACTCTTATGAGGTCCCTCTTTCGGTGCAGCCATTCTCAACCGATGGGAATGCGCACCACCGTAGCCCTGTTTCCGGTGCCGTTGTGATGGTTGAGTACCAACAGACCTTCCGCGTCGTCCCGGGACAGGGCGGCCTTGTCCCGGAATACGGACAGCGCGGTGCCCGGCTTGGCGGTGTAGACGAGCGCGTCGTCACCCTGTCCGGTGACTCGCAGGCCGGGTTTCAGCGGGTCGAACGTGACCGGCTGGATCCGGTCGACCAGGCCGGTGTCGTCGCCGGGGGCGGTGTAGAAGCCGGCCACGCCCACGGTGTACGTGATCCGCGCGGACGCCTTGGTCGGGTCGATGCCGATGGCCTTGAGCGGGACGGGCAGCACCGCGACGTTCGTGTCGAACACGTCGGTGTCCACGTCGCCGAGTAGGCCGTTGAGCGGGACACGCGCCACGGACGGGTGGCCCGGCTTGGTCAGGTCCACTGTGTTCACCACCCAGACGTCGGTCCCGGTGAGCTTCGTCACGATCGCCTCGAAGTCGGCTTTGCCGTCCCCGTCGGTGTCCATGTCCACGTACGGGACCGTGTTGCTGCCCAGGTTGTACCAGTTGCCCCAGGTGGCGATCCCGAACGCGACGAGCGCCTTGTTCGGGGTGCCGTGCTCGACCGCGTACCGCGCTGTGGACGCGACACCCACGTACCTGAGGTCGCCCCCTTTGGCCGTGTTGTTGACGACGCAACCCTTTGTGACGTTCCGCCGGCACATCGGCAGCTGCGGCGAGGTCGCCTGCAGTTCGAGGACGCTGATCAGCGACTGGTACGCCGACGGGCCGTCGCCCTGGTCGACGCCTTTCCCCCGCAACGGCAGCAGCGCCTGCTCGCGGCTGTCGAACGCGACGACGGCGTCAGTGGTGATCCGGCCGATCGGACGCGGCGCCGAGTACACGGGCACACGCAGGGTCGCGCCCTGCCGTGGCGTGAGGACGAGCAGGCCCGACGCGTCGGCGATGAACTGCCGCGGCAGCCCGTTCTGGGTACGCGCCACCGTCGGGTCAAGGGTCTTACGAAGTGCCGTCGGGTCGTCGACGCGCAGGGTCACCGCGACCGGCACGGCACTGTGCGGGTTCACCCAGATCGGGCCGTGGGTGAGCTCGTAGCGGACCCCCGGGGTCTTGGTGATCTCGTGGTAGGCCACGGCGAACTCGGCCGGCACGGCCCCCTTGTTCACCACCCGGACGGTCCGGGTCATCGACATCCGCCCGGCGACTTCGACCGTGCCGAACGACACGCTCACCGCGCCAGGGGTGTCCGTCACCATCGCGAGCACCTGGTTGTCCACAGCGGACTGGGCGTCCACCCGGCCGGCGCCGACCCGTTCCGGCGCGAGCGGCAGGCCGTCCGGTCCGGTGTGGACGTCCCCGTCGGCGGTGTTCATCACCGCGGCCTTGAGCTCCTCCGGGGTCCAGTCCGGGTGGGCCTGGTGGACCAGCGCGGCCACCCCGGTGACGTGCGGCGCGGCCATCGACGTCCCGCTGATCACCAGGAGCTGGTTGCCGCTGCCGCGCAGGGCGGACGCGATCGTGTCGCCCGGCGCGGCCACGTCCGGCTTCACGACCGGACCGCGCACGCCCCGCGAGGTGAACGTGCTCGGCGTGTCGTTGATCTCCGGGGACATGGTCTTCAGGCTGGCCCGTTTCGCGCCGGCGAGCCGGACCTGCAACGTCCCCGCGCGCAGCGCCGGCAGCAACACCCGGGTGGCTGTGCCGGTGAACTGGAACATCGGCAGGTTGTCGGTGCCGGCGATGCCCGCGGCGAACTGGTCGGTCCCGGACGGCAGCACCGCGCCGGCCGCCCCGGCGAGCTTGGCGTTGCCGCCGCGGACGGTCGAACCGCACTTGCGCTTCGCGTCGTTGTCCTCCCAGTCGAGCCAGACGACCTTGCCCGCGACGACGGCCTTGTCGGCGTCGGTGAACGGCCGGCAGCCGTCCAGATTGGACTGGTCGGTCAGCCGGACGACCGGTTTGGTCAGGTCGAGGCTGTCCATGCCGGTGTACGCCACGCTGTACTGGCCGCCCTCGCCGCCGACGACGTCCGCGGGGGCCGTCACGTCGACCGCGTCCCTCAGCACGTACGGATCGCGTGTGCTGGCGACTGTGAGGGCCTCAGGGGTGTTGCCCGGGGCGCCGCCGATGTCGTACACGTCGCCGCCGTTGCCGCCGGAGATGACCGCGAGGACGTTGTTGCGGGCGAGCTTGCGGACGAACATGTTGTCCGGGTCGTCCGGCGCGCCGAAGTCGCTGCCCAGGGACATGTTCACGACGTCCAGGTGGTCGGCGAAGTCGCCGTCGCCGTCCGGGTCGAGCGCCCAGTCCATCGCCGCCGCGGTCAACGCCGTGGCACCGTGGCAGCCGAAGATCTTGATGGCGTACAGCAGGGCCTTCGGCGCGGTGCCGGGGCCGATCCGCATGTCGGACAGTGCCTCCGGGGTCAGCTTCGGGTAGTCGCCGCGGAACGTGCTGCCGTCCGCGTTCACGCCGAAGCCCGCCGCGGTCCCAGCCACGTGCGTGCCGTGCTCGCCACACGCCAACGGGTTCGGGTCCGGTGCGGGCGTGGCCGAACCGGAGGCACCCGACGAGTCGTATCCGTCGCCGGCGAGGTCCGTGCCGCCGACCACCTTGGCGGTCGGGAAGTACGCCGGGTCGACCTTGGTGCGGTCGATGGCCTGGTACGCCTGGGCGGTGCCGGGTCCACCGAAGTCGGCGTGGGTGTAGTCGACGCCGTCGTCGATGACGCCGATCCGGACCTGGTCGCCGAGCTTGCCGTACCGCTGCCAGGTGGCGAGCGTCTTGGTCACCTGGACCGCGCTGGCGTTGGTCCGCTCCTTGGGGACGACCGCGCTCACCGACAGCACCTCAGGCCGCGCGGCCAGGTCACGGATCGCGGCGGCGTCGCCGGTGACGACCATGCCGGCGACCGCGTTCTTGGTGCTGTACAACAGTTTCGCCCCGGCATCGCGGGCTTCGAGCGTGCCGGCGAGGGTAGTGGCCACGGTGGTGCTGTCCTGGGCGGCGCTCCGGGCCGCGAGCGTGGCCTTGTCCCGTCCCTGGGCGACGGTCTGGTTGTAGACGTCGACCGCGGCCGGCTTGTCGAACTCGACGAACGCGGTGGTCCGGCCCTGCGCGGGCATCCGCTCCGAAACCTTGTCGTCCACAGACAGCGGTTCCGCCATCGGCACGCCGCGGGCAAGCGGATATCGCGTGTCGCTGGCCGCGGTTCCCGCTGTGGTCACGCTGGCGACCAGCACGATCCCCAGCACCGTCACGATCGATCGCCGGACAACCGGACGCCTGCTCGCCCCCACGCCACCGCCTCACTCTCCGCACCTGACAGACCTCGGAGAGCAACTTAGCGGGGGAAGGGACCTGGCGCCCGCTGTGTGCCCCCAACGAGGCAACACAGCGGGCGAACGTACTCAGGCGTCGAAGGTGACCGCGCGGACTGTGCCGGCGCCGACGCTCAGGCCGATCGAGTCGAGCACCGTGCTGTCCACCGGACGGTCCACACGCAGCAGCATGAACGCGGCCTCGCCGTCGATGTGCTGGCTGATCTGGGCCGCCTCGATGTTGATGCCGGCCTCGCCGAGCAGGGTGCCGACCGTGCCCATCACGCCCGGCCGCTCCGGGTACTCCAGCAGCAGCAGGATGCCTTCGGCGCGGATGTCGAAGCTGCGGCCGTTCAACCCGACCAGCTTCTCCACCTGGGCGATGCCGGACACAGTGCCCGACACGGTCAGCGCCGCGCCGTCCGCGTAGACCGCGCGGACCGTGACCAGGCTGCGATACGCCGCGCTCTCAGGCTCCTTGACGATGTCGACCGCGACACCGAGCTCCTCGGCCAGCCGCGGCGCGTTCACGAACGTGACCTGCGACTCGACCACGCCGTGGAACGCGCCCCGCAGGGCGGCCAGCGCCAGGATCGAAACGTCCTCATTGGACAGCTCGCCGCGGACCTCCACGGTGATCGACGCGGGTGTCCCCGACCCGAGCGCGGCCAGCACCAGGCCCAGCTTCTGGGTCAACGGCAGGTACGGCCGGACCTCTTCGCCGACCGCGCCACCGGCGACGTTCACCCCGTCGGGCACGAAGTCGCCCCGCAGCGCCAGCAGCACCGACCTGGCCACGTCCGTGCCGGCGCGGTCCTGGGCCTCCGCGGTGGACGCGCCCAAGTGCGGCGTGACGACCACGTTGGGCAGGCCGAACAGGGGGCTCTCGGTGGTCGGCTCGGTCGCGAACACGTCGATGCCCGCGCCGCCGACCTGACCGGTGCGCAGGGCCTCGGCCAGGGCGTCCTCGTCGATCAGGCCGCCGCGGGCGGCGTTGACGATGATCACACCCTTCTTGGTCTTGGCCAGCCGCTCGGCGTTGATCAGGCCCTTGGTCTCCGGGGTCTTGGGCAGGTGCACCGAGATGATGTCGGCCCGCGCCAGCAGCTCGTCCAGCTCGACCAGCTCGATCCCCAACTGCGCGGCACGGGCCTGCGAGACGTACGGGTCGTACGCGATGATCGTGGTGCCGAACGCGGCCAGGCGGGCGGCGAACAGCTGCCCGATCTTGCCGAGGCCGACCACACCCACGGTCTTGCCGTTGACCTCGACACCCGCGAACGAACTGCGCTTCCACGCCCCGCCCTGCAGGCTCTGGTCGGCGGCCGGCACGCGGCGGGCGACCGCCAGCAACAGCGCGACGGCGTGCTCGGCGGCCGAGACGATGTTGGAGGTCGGCGCGTTCACCACGAGCACACCGCGCTCGGTCGCGGCCGGGACCTCCACATTGTCCAGACCCACCCCGGCGCGGGCCACGACCTTCAGCTTCTCGGTCGCCTTGAGGACCTCCGCGTCCACCATGGTAGCGGAGCGGACCAGCAACGCGTCGGCGTTCGCCACCTCGGCCAGCAGTGCGGACCGGTCGGTTCCGTCCACATGCCGGACTTCGACCTCCTCGCCGAAAACGTCCAAAACGGACGGCGCCAACTTTTCGGCGATCAGCACGACAGGTCGACCGGTTGTTGCAGTCACGGCAACGACTCCAAGCTCGCTCTACGGGGACTCGCGTGAGTCTAGGGCCTGGTGTCGGCGGTACGGGAGCGATTCAGTTAGACGTCACGTCCAGGGCTCGTCGAACTCTCCCGCGCGCACACCCTGCAGAAACGCGTCCCATTCCGTGGGAGTGAACACCAGGACGTCGCCGTCGGGATACTTCGAGTTGCGCATCGCCGTGTACGTCACGCCGTCAGTGTGGGTGACCGTCGTGGTTTCGACGTACTCGTCGTCAGGATCCGCGTCCGGGTCGGCGTACCGCGTCCACTCCGCGTCGGTGAGGTCGAGGTTGCCCCGAACATGCGCCTTGTCGTCATAGATGGGCGCGCTGTCACTGGCCATGAACGCCAGGTTATCCCCCGCCCGCCGACGGCCGGGCGGGGGAACACCTTGGGTTACGCCGTTTCAGTGATCGGGCGGTCGACCCAGGACATCAGGCCGCGCAGCCTGCGGCCGACCTCCTCGATCGGGTGCTGGTCGCCCTCGGCCTGCAGCTTGGTGAAGTTCGGCCGGCCGGCGGCGTCCTCGCCGACCCACTCAGCAGCGAACGAGCCGTCCTGGATCTCCCCGAGGATCTTCTTCATCTCCGCCTTGACCTGCGGGTTGATCACGCGCGGGCCGCGGGTGACGTCGCCGTACTCGGCGGTGTCGGACACCGAGTAACGCATCCGGGCGATGCCGCCCTCGTACATCAGGTCCACGATCAGCTTCAGCTCGTGCAGGACCTCGAAGTACGCGATCTCCGGGGCGTAGCCGGCCTCGGTGAGGACCTCGAAACCGGTCTGTACCAACGCGGACGTGCCACCGCAGAGCACGGCCTGCTCGCCGAAGAGGTCCGTCTCGGTCTCTTCCTTGAACGTCGTCTTGATGACACCCGCGCGGCTGCCGCCGATGCCCTTGGCGTACGCCAGCGCAAGCGCCTGCGCGTTGCCGCTCGCGTCCTGCTCGATCGCGATCAGGCAGGGCACGCCCTTGCCGTCCACGAACTGGCGGCGGACCAGGTGGCCGGGGCCCTTCGGGGCGATCATGAACACGTCGATGTCGGCCGCCGGCTGGATCAGGCCGTAACGGATGTTGAAGCCGTGCCCGAAGGCGACCGCGTTGCCCGGCTTCAGGTTGGGCGCGATGTCCTCGTCGAAGATCTTCTTCTGCTTGGTGTCCGGGGCGAGGATCATCACGATGTCCGCCTCGGCCGCGGCCTGCGCCGGGGTCAGCACGCGCAGGCCCTGCTCCTCGGCCTTGGGCCGGGACTTCGAGCCCTCCGGGAGTCCGATTCGGACGTCCACACCGGAGTCGCGCAGGGACAGCGCGTGCGCGTGGCCCTGGCTGCCGTACCCGATCACCGCGACCTTCTTGTCGTGCAGCACACCAAGGTCGGCGTCGTCGTCGTAAAAGATCTCGACACTCATCAGCTGTCTCGTTTTTCCTTCGGTAGTTTCGGTTATCGCACCGCGGTGGCGGTGATCGAACGGGGGCCGCGGCCGATGGCCACCATGCCGGACTGCACCATCTCACGGACCCCGTACGGCTCCAGCATCCGGCGCAGCGCCTCGATCTTGTCGGACGTCCCGGTCGCCTCGATGGTCAGCGCCTCCGGCGAGACGTCGACGACCTTGGCCCGGAACAGCTGCACGGTCTCCAGGACCTGGCTGCGCACGGTCGCGTCGGCCCGGACCTTGACCAGCAGGAGCTCCCGCTGGACGGCCACGTTCGGCTCCAGCTCGACGATCTTGATCACGTTCACCAGCTTGTTGAGCTGCTTGGTGACCTGTTCGAGGGGCAGCTCGTCGACCGCGACCACGATCGTCATCCTGGACACGTCCGGATGCTCGGTCGGGCCGACCGCGAGCGACTCGATGTTGAAGCCGCGCCGGGAGAACAGCCCCGCCACCCGGGCGAGGACACCCGGCTTGTTCTCCACCAGCACGCTCAGGGTGTGTTTGGACATGTCAGATCTCATCCTCGTCGAACAACGGCCGGATGCCTCGGGCGGCCATGATCTCGTCGTTGCCCTTGCCGGCCGCCACCATCGGCCACACCTGGGCGTCCTTGCCGACCACGAAGTCGATCACCACCGGCCGGTCGTTGATCGCCATGGCCCGCTTGATGGTCGCGTCGACCCCCTCGCGCGAGTCACACCGCAGCCCGGCGCAGCCCAGCGCCTCGGCCAGCAGCGTGAAGTCGGGGATGCGGTGCTTGTGCGTGCCCAGGTCGGTCTGGGAGTACCGCTCGGCGTAGAACAGGTTCTGCCACTGCCGGACCATGCCAAGGTTGCCGTTGTTGATCACCGCGACCTTGATCGGCGCGCCCTCGATCGCGCACGTCGCCAGCTCCTGGTTGGTCATCTGGAAGCAGCCGTCGCCGTCGATCGCCCACACCTCGGTGTCCGGCTTGCCGAACTTGGCGCCCATGGCCGCCGGCACGGCGAAGCCCATGGTGCCGAGGCCGCCGGAGTTGATCCAGGTGGCCGGGTTCTCGTACTTGATGAACTGGGCGGCCCACATCTGGTGCTGGCCGACACCCGCGGTGTAGATCGCGTCCGGGCCGACCAGCTGGCCGATCCGTTCGATCACGTACTGCGGCGACAGCGTGCCGTCGGACGGCCACTCGTATCCGGCCGGGAACGTCTCGCGCCACCCGTCGATCTGGGCCCACCAGGCGGTCAGGTCCGCGTGGCCGCGCTCCTGCTCGGCCTTCACCGCGGTGACCAGCTCGGCGATGATCTCCTTGCAGTCGCCGACGATCGGCACGTCGGCCTTGCGGTTCTTGGAGATCTCGGCCGGGTCGATGTCGGCGTGCACGACCTGCGCGTCCGGCGCGAACGACGCGAGCTGGCCGGTGACGCGGTCGTCGAACCGGGCGCCCAGGGTGATCAGCAGGTCGGACCGCTGCAACGCGCCGACCGCGGCCACCGAACCGTGCATACCCGGCATGCCGAGGTGCTGCCGGTGCGAGTCCGGGAACGCGCCACGGGCCATCAGCGTGGTCACCACCGGGATGCCGGTCAGCTCGGCCAGCTCCTTGAGCTGCGCGGACGCCTGTGCCTTGATCACGCCGCCGCCGACGTACAGCACCGGCCTGCGGGCGTGCGCGATGAGCTTCGCGGCTTCCCGCACCTGCTTGCCGTGTGGCCGGGTCGTCGGCCGGTAGCCGGGCAGGTGCATCTCGGGCGGCCAGGCGAACGAGGTGGTCTCCTGGAGCACGTCCTTGGGGATGTCCACCAGCACCGGGCCGGGTCGGCCGGTGGCGGCGAGGTGGAACGCCTCGGCGATCGTCCGCGGGATCTCCGCCGGATCGGTGACGAGGAAGTTGTGTTTGGTGATGGGCAGCGTGATGCCGCAGATGTCGGCTTCCTGGAACGCGTCGGTGCCGATCAGCTGCCGGCTCTGCTGGCCGGTGATGGCCACCACCGGCACCGAGTCCATGTTGGCGTCGGCGAGCGGCGTGACCAGGTTCGTCGCGCCCGGACCCGAGGTCGCCATGCAGACCCCGACCTTGCCCGTGGCCTGCGCGTACCCGGTCGCGGCGTGGCCGGCGCCCTGCTCGTGGCGGACCAGTACGTGGCGCACCTTGGTGGAGTCGAGCAGGGGGTCGTAGGCCGGCAGGATGGTGCCGCCGGGAATGCCGAAGACCACCTCGCAGCCGACCGCCTCAAGCGACCGGACCAGTGCCTGGGCGCCGGTGACACGCACCGGCGCACCGGACGGCGGTGCTGGTTTGGGCCGGTTCGCCGAGGATGGCGCTCCGGGTTTGGCGGCGGGTCGCGATGTTGCGCTCGTCATCGGTTCTGCCTCGTGGGTCGGTGAGTTTTGTGGGGTCCGGACACGAAAAAACCCCCGCCGACCGGATGGGTCGCACGAGGGTCGCGCGTCGACGGGTCAGGTGTGTCCTAAGCGTCGACGCGCTTGGGAAGTACGAGACCGATCGGGTTGAACATACCGCCACCGTAATGGCGCTCGCGCGCGTGCGTCAAATCTGCGGGACAGTCTTCCCGAATAGTGGACCCGTTCGAGGGACCCGGACGCATGCTCCGATCACGCGGGGTGCACCATTTCGGAGTGGCTGAAACAGTGCGCAAAGTGGTGTTCCGGCTCCCGCCGACCGCGAACCTCGCGCCGCTCCTGCTCATCGTGGCGGCGACACCGTTCGCGTTCGCCGCGCCGTACCTGTGGCTGATCTACATCGTGCCGCTGGCGGTCATCGTGTGGATCGTGCGCAACCGTACGACCGTGGACGTCGAAGGCCTGTACGCCCGCAGCACGTTCTCGCACCGCGCGCTCACCTGGGACCAGTTGGTCTCGTTGAAGGTGGAGAAGCGCGGCAAGGTGTCCGCTGTGGGCACCGACTCGGTGGTAACGCCGTTGCCCGGCGTGCGACTGCGACACTTGTCACTGCTTTCGCGAGTCAGTGACGGGCGAGTGCCCGACCTGTCCCGGTCGGCGGAGTAGCCTCGTAGCCACCGCGCTGTTGATCGTGCCCACCAGGCATGCACTGTTCGTTCTTTGGGAAAGACTCTGGAGGGGCTGTGCCGCAGCTGCGCTCCCGCACCACCACCCACGGCCGTAACGCCGCCGGAGCCCGCGCGCTCTGGCGCGCGACCGGGATGACCGACTCCGACTTCGGCAAGCCGATCGTGGCCATCGCCAACTCGTACACCCAGTTCGTGCCCGGCCACGTGCACTTGCGTGACCTGGGCGACATCGTCGCCGAAGCGGTCGCGGAGGCCGGCGGCGTCGCGCGTGAGTTCCACACCATCGCGGTCGACGACGGCATCGCCATGGGCCACAGCGGAATGCTCTACTCGCTGCCGTCCCGCGAGATCATCGCGGACTCGGTGGAGTACATGGTGAACGCGCACCAGGCGGACGCGCTGGTGTGCATCTCGAACTGCGACAAGATCACGCCGGGCATGCTGAACGCGGCCATGCGGCTGAACATCCCGACGGTGTTCGTGTCGGGCGGGCCGATGGAGGCGGGCAAGGCGGTCGTCGTCGACGGCGTCGCGCAGGCGCCGACCGACCTGATCACGGCCATCGCGGCCTCGGCGAACAGTTCCGTGTCCGCCGAAGGCCTGTCGCTTGTGGAGCAGTCGGCCTGCCCGACCTGCGGCTCCTGTTCGGGGATGTTCACCGCGAACTCGATGAACTGCCTGACCGAGGCGCTCGGCCTGGCGTTGCCGGGCAACGGTTCCACATTGGCCACCCACGCGGCGCGCCGCGCGCTGTTCGCGCGGGCGGGCACGACCGTCGTCGAGCTGGCCAGCCGCTGGTATGGCTCTGATGACGCCTCGGTGTTGCCACGCTCGGTGGCGTCCCGTAAGGCGTTCGAGAACGCGATGGCGTTGGACATGGCCATGGGCGGCTCGACCAACACCGTCCTGCACGTCCTCGCCGCCGCCCAGGAGGGCGAAGTCGACTTCACCCTGGCGGACATCGACGCCATCAGCCGCAGGGTGCCGTGCCTGTCGAAGGTGTCGCCGAACTCGGACTACCACATGGAGGACGTCCACCGGGCCGGCGGAATCCCGGCGATCCTCGGCGAACTCGACCGCGCGGGCCTCCTCAACCGCGATGTGTACACCGTACACAGCCCGTCGTTGCCGACCTGGCTGTCCGAGTGGGACATCCGCTCAGGCAACACCTCCGCTGAGGCCGTGGAACTGTTCCACGCGGCACCAGGCGGAGTGCGGACAACCCAGGCGTTCTCCACCGCGAACCGCTGGTCCTCTTTGGACACCGACGCCGCCTCCGGCTGCATCCGGGACGTCTCCCACGCCTACACCGCCGACGGCGGCCTGGCCGTGCTTCGCGGAAACCTCGCGGTCGACGGAGCCGTCATCAAGTCCGCGGGCATCTCCGAAGACCTGTTCCACTTCCAAGGACCCGCGCGGGTGGTGGAAAGCCAGGAACAGGCGGTCTCGGTCATCCTGGGCAAGCAGATCCAACCCGGCGAAGTCCTCGTGGTGCGCTACGAAGGCCCCGCGGGCGGCCCGGGAATGCAGGAGATGCTGCACCCCACGGCCTTCCTCAAAGGCGCCGGCCTCGGCAGCAAATGCGCCCTGATCACCGACGGCCGGTTCTCCGGCGGCTCGTCCGGCCTGTCCGTCGGGCACATCTCCCCGGAAGCGGCCGGCGGCGGAACCATCGGCCTGGTCCAGGACGGCGACCAGATCCTGATCGACGTGCGCGAGCGCAAACTGGAACTCCTGGTGCCCAAGGAAGTCCTCGCCGAGCGCCGCGCGAAAATGGAGTCAAGCGAACGCCCTTGGCACCCGGCGGACCGCGACCGTCCAGTGACAATGGCCCTCCGCGCGTACGCCCACATGACCACGGACGCCTCCACCGGCGCCGTCCGGCGGGTCCCTTCCTGACAAAGGTGCGGCGTCTCCGGGCCACCGGAGGCGCCCCACTTTGGCGTTGGGTCAGCCGAGCCAGATCACCTGCAGCAGATCCACTCTGCGCTGATCCTCAAGAATGAGGTAAGTGGCCAGGCCCAAGCCCTGGCCGAAGGCAAACGTCCGGACCGGGCCGTCCGGATTGTTCCCGTTCAGGGCGTCGCCACTCCAGGGCTTCAGCTCGAGCAACATCCGCAGCTCCGCGAAGGGCGCCAGCGCCTCGGTCGGTAGCCGGTCGATCTGCCGCTGGACCGACTCGTCCGTGGTGATCTGGTACACCTACATGCCAGCCTTGGCCCGGCTCACCGACAGGGGTTCGTCGGCGGGGACCGGCTCGCCGGTCAGCAACTCGGCCGCCCGGCGCACCACTCGCCGGAAATCCTGAGGGTCCTGCTGGATCAGGGCGGCCCGCCGCCATCGCTCAAGGGTCTTGAACAACTCCGTGAGGTCAAGGCTTTCCCGGGCGTCGCCGAGTGCCCGCTCGTACTCAGTGTCGAACTTCGCCCGGTCCTCGGACAGGAGGGCCGCCCGGATGTCATGCGGCGACGCACCCGGTCGCAACGGATGCCCACTGCTCGGTTGCTCGTCGTAGGCGTAGGTCGCGGTCATGCCCGACACGATAGCCGCACCGACCGACAACGACGATTCATCACCGGTAGGACACCACGGGGTTCAGCGGGTCGCGGTAGTCCAGCACCCGGTCGCCGATGTCGATCAGGCCGTCGTGGTTCCCGCTGGTCATGGTCGTGCCGGCGACCAGTGGTGCGGTGCCGAAGTCGCCCAGGTAACGGCCGTCCGACCAGGTGACCAGACGCTCGTAGTTGCCGCCGCTGGGGGTTGTCAGGCGGAACGTCACGGTGTGGCCGTCGGCCAATGTGACCCCGTACTCCTGTTGGGGGTTGAGGCGTTCCGGCAGGTTTGGGTTGGCGGCCAACGTTCGGTTCACGAAGTCCCAGAAGCCGATGTTCGACGCTTCCACGGCGTGGACGAAGCCGGCGGTGCCGTACTGCGGGGCGCCGTCAACGGGCGAGCCGTGGATCACCACGGAGAACCCGAGGTTCCCGCAGGCGGGGACATTCAGGTTCAGGAAACGCCACGGGCCGGACGTGTACTGCTGGGCGCAGTTCGACCACATCTGTGGCACCTGCAGGTTCAGGCCGCACGCGAAGCCGCCCTCGACACACGTGTTCACGTTGCCGCGGCCCGTCGGTGAACTGTTGCTGTAGCCGTCGAAGCGGATGAAGTTGTCGCGGTTGGTGTTGGCGCGTGTGGGCATGAGCGTTGTCGACTGCACGGAGCCGTAGTTCTCGTTGGTGCCGAGACGGTCGTACCACTCGTCACGCCCGTATCCGCTAGGTAGCCATACGCCGCCCGCAGAGATCAGGTACGACGGTGACGACGAGTAGATCTCGACACCCGGTGCCGCGTCGTCCGGCGAGTAGCTCAGGCGGGGGCGGTTGCCGTGGTAGAAGGTCTCCTGTGTGGTGCCTTTCACCATCGCGTTACGGATCGCGCTGGCCGGTGGCAGGTAGCTGGACAGGCCCACCATCACCGACTCGCCCGCCCACCAGTCCGGGATGGTGCCGCCGAGGTTGCCGCTCAGGCCCGTCCAGAACAGGAAGAACGCGGTCTGTGGGTCGGACGGGTTGCCGTAGTACCACTGGTTCGCCGCGTCCGTACGGGACGTCAGGCGGCGGAACGGCCCGGCTCGGCGGAGCTGGTTGCTGGACAGGGCGAACTTCGACGTCGTGTAGTCCAGCACGACCTGGGCCGCGGTCCGGATCGCCGGGTCACGCGCGTAGTCGTACAGGTTGAACAACGCGTCCATCGAGTACCGCTGATACGGCCGCGCGTTGTACTCCATGAAGTCGAACTTCGCGAAGTTCTGCAGGTTGCGCAGCAGGTACTCGCGCATCCCGTTGGCCACGTTGTCGAACGCCGGGTTGCCGGTGGCGTCCCGCAGCTTCTGGTTGGCCAGGTACCTCGCGCTTTCGATGAGCAGCCGGTGGTTCTCCGACTCCGGCAGGTCGATCAGGCCGCACACCGGGGTCTTCTCGTCGTCCGTCGAGTGCGCGCCGTTCTCGGTCATCAAGTCGTGCAGCACGTGCGTCCGTGTATCCGGGTACAGCAGGTCCCAGTACCGGTACGCGACGACCATCAGTCCTTTGAGGAACGTGTCGTAGTCGCCGTTGCGCGAGCAGATCGGGGTGTCGAACGACGACCCGGTCGGATGCGGCCACGTGTTGCGCAGCGCCTGGTTGACCAGGTCGATGCTCGGTATCTGACCACGGCAACGGTAGCCGGTGCCGAACCGTCGCACCAGCTCCAGGTGCGCCGACATCAGCAGGCCCTCGTTCTCGCCGGCGTTCGAGCCGCCCGGGTTGAGCACGCGCGTACAGGCAAGTTGTTGCACCGCGGCGAGACGGCGTTGGTCGAGTCCGTCGTAGGCGTGCGCCGGGTCGGTCGCGGACCAGGCCGCGATGTTGATCGGACCGGGCGGGCCGACGTTCGCGCCGACCGGGATCGTCCACTGCTGCCGGCACGTCGACGAGCCGATCACGTGCGTGTCACAGCCTTCGACGATGGTCGACGACCAGCCCGAGCCGGTGTCGAACTCGAAGTGCCCGCCGGTGCCGCCGTTCAGGTCCCGCTGCCCCTGGTTCTGCCCGTTCAGGTCCCAGCGGACGACGAACTTGTCGTAGCTGAACGGGTTCGTCGGCCCCCAGTCCACGACCACGTGGTTGGCGATGTAGTACATCGACACGACCATCGCGTCGCCCTGGCTGGGCGTCCACGCGATCTGGCCCCACTGGAACGTCTGCAGACGGCCGGATCGGCCGGGCACATCGTGTTCCACCTCGGTGGCGCAACCGAACGCGCTGCCCTCGGCGCCCAACTGCGTCCACCGGGCGCCGATCAGGCCGTACGGGGTGATGCCGCACGGAGAGGCGGCGGTGGCGACGGTCGTGGCCGACACCATGCCGAGCAACACCAAGGGAATGGTCAGCAGAACGCGCAGATGTCCCATCTGGCAGTCTCCCGGTCGCAGGATTTCCGGCTGTCGGGTCATCGTTCAGTGACGGTCAGCCCACCGCGAAGGGACCACGTACCCAGATCCGCCGGGAATCTCTCCCGGCGGCTATCGTCGCCTGGTGTTCGACGTCTTGGTGACCCGGGTGATGGTCGACGAAGCCATGCGTGCCCTCGACGGCCGGTGCGAGGTGGACGTGTACACCGGGCCGCCCGAAGCGATTCCGTACGACGAGTTCCGCGCGCGGGCGCAAGGAAAACACGGGTTGTTGACGATGGTGTCCGACCGGGTCGACGCGGGCCTGCTGGACGCGGCCGGGCCACAGTTGCGGATCGTCGCGAACCACGCTGTCGGCTACGACAACATCGACGTCGACGAGTGCACCCGGCGTGGCGTCATGGTCGCCAACACGCCGGACGTGTTGACCGAGGCCACCGCGGACCTGGCGTGGGCGTTGATCCTCGCCGCGGTGCGCCGGATCGGCGAGGGCGACCGGTTCCTCCGGGCGAAGACACCGTGGATCTGGGGGCCGCGGATGATGCTCGGCTACGACCTGTACGGCAAGACCTTGGGCATCGTGGGGTACGGCCGGATCGGTCAGGCGACCGCGCGGCGGGCCGCCGGGTTCGGCATGCGGGTGATCCACCATTCCCGGTCCGGCGGGCACTCGTTCGACGACCTGGTCGCCCAGGCCGACGTGATCTCGGTGCACGCGCCGCTGACCCCGGAGACGCGCCATCTGTTCAGCACCAAGGTGTTCCAACGGATGAAGCCGACGGCTGTGCTGGTGAACACCGCGCGCGGTCCGCTGGTGGACGAGGTCGCGCTGGCCGAAGCGCTGCGCGGCGGCGAGATCTTCGCGGCCGGGCTCGATGTCTTCGAGCGTGAACCGCTGGTGGAGGCGGCACTGTTGGCGTTGGAGAACGTCACCATCGTGCCGCACCTGGGCAGCGCGACCGTGGAAACCCGGACCGCGATGGGTCTTTTCGCCGTGGAGAACCTGCTCAGCGGCCTCCACGGCGAACGTCCCCGTGGACTGGTCAACGACGTCAACGAAGCACGATGAGCGTCAGTACGCACAGGCCGGCCGCGACGAGCAGCATGAACAGCCCGAGCGGCACCGGACGGCGGCCCCACGGCGTCGGCCGGTCCAGCGACACGCGTCCCGGACCGGTGAACAGGAGGATGAACGCGCCCGAAGCCAGCAGTGCCTCGCGTTCGAAGCCGACCGGCGGGTCGAAGAAGCCGCCGCTCCACTTCAGGTAGATCACGTTCGCGGCCACCGCCAGCACCGCGGCCGCGCCGACCGGCGTGAACAGGCCGAGCACCAGCAGGGCGCCGCCGACCAGCTCGCCGATCCCGGTGATCCAGGACAGCAGGGTGGTCTGGCTGAACCCGAACGTGCCGAGATACCGGGCGAACCCGTCGATGCCCAGCCCGCCCCACAGCCCGAACAGTTTCTGCAGGCTGTGCGCGACGAACGTGCCACCGATCGCGAGCCGCAGCACCAGCAGGCCGACGTCCATGCCGCCGTGCCACGTGTAGCCGCGCCGGGCCGGCTCGTCGTCGGCCGCGGGCTCGGTCGGTCTGGACAGGACCGTGGTGGTGGAGCTGTCGTAGCCGCCGGTGTCGAGGTTGCCATAACCGCTGTCCTCGGGCTCGCCGAGCCGGTGGGCACCGGAATAGCCGGCGCCGCCACCCGAGGAGTACACACCTGGGTAGCCGCCCGGGTCAGTGGGGTGGTCGTCGGTACTCACGGCGGGCAGCGTATTGGATGCCGCTCCTGAACGCTCGCGAAAGTTTCGCTCAGTACTCTCCGCGCACGAGGTTGTCCGGCTCTTTCCCGGCCGCGAACTGCGCGATCTGCTTGGCCGCGACGGCGTAGGCGCGGTCGAGCTGGCCGGTGACCGTACCGGCGACATGCGGGGTCAGCAGCAGGCCAGGGGCCGTCCACAGTGGATGATCGGCGGGCAGCGGCTCGGGTTCGGTGACGTCGAGCGCGGCCCGGAGCCGGCCGGCGGACAACTCGGCCAGCAGCGCGTCGGTGTCCACGACGACACCGCGGGCGGCGTTCACCAGGATCGCGCCGTCCGGCATGAGGGCGAGGAACTTCGCGTCGACCATGCCCGTGGTCCGGTCCGTGAGCGGCACCATCAAGACGACGGCGTCGTGGGTGCCGAGCAGCGACGGCAGTTCGTGCACCGACCGCACTCCGTCGCGCGCGGTCGTGCCCACCAGCGTGACCTGCGCGTCGAACGGTTCGAGCCGTCGACGCAACTGCCGGCCGAGGTCCCCCGCGCCGATGACGAGCACCTTCTTGCCCTGCAGCGTGTCGGCCCGGTGGAATGCCCATGTGCGTGCGGCCTGGGCGTGGTCGAAGTCACGCATGTCCCGGTAGATCGACAACAACGCCGCCACGACCCACTCGGCTGTGCTGCCGCCGTGGGCGCCACGACAGTTCGCGAGCTGTACGCCTTCAGGCAGGGCGCCGATCCACGCTTCGGCGCCGGCGGACAGCAACTGCACCAGCCGCAGCTTCGGCAGCAGCGGGACGATCGCCTTGGCGTGCGCGCCGCCCGGCATGCCGGGAATCAGTACCTCGGCCTCGTCGCCGCCCGGCGGCAGCGGTTCACCACGGTCGAACCGGAGCAGGTGTACGCCTTCGACGCCCCCCAGAGCGGCCATTCCGTGATCGTCAGGTACCAGAACGGTGATCGCCATGAAAACAACAGTAGGATCTGTCGATTTCCGGATGCCGACTCGGGCAGACTCTGCGCTGATGCACGAACACGACGTGACCTCGTCGGACGGCACGAGGATCCGCGGCTGGCGCACGGACCACCCGGGCCCGCCCGTGCTGCTGTGCCCCGGCCTGGGCACCATGCCCGAAGTGTGGCCCGCGTTGCTGCTGCCTTCCGCGGGTGTCCGCGTGCTGTCCTGGTATCACCGCGGCACCATGGGTTCGGAGCGGCCGAAGGACCCGAGCCGGATCGAACTGGCCGACCACGTGGCCGACGCGCTGGCGGTGATGGACGCCGCCGGGATCCGCCGCTGCGTGGTGATGGGCTGGTCAGTGGGGGTGATGGTGGCCGCGGAGCTCGCCCGCCGCCATCCGGAACGGGTGTCCGGCCTGTTGTTCACCGCGGGCGTCCCCGGTGACCTGTTCGGCGCGATGCTCAGCTCGTTCGGCATCCCGTCGGTCGTCCGACGCGCGATCACGCTCGGCGGCACGCACGCGCTGCGCGCACTGTCGCCGCTCGTGGACGCGATCCTGCATCGCGTGCCTGTGAACACCCTCACAGCGACCATCGCGCAGCACAGCGGACTGATGCTGCCGGGCGCGGACACCCAGGTCATCGCGTCCGTCCTGGAACGCTTCCTCCAGCACGACTGGCGTTGGTACTTCACACTGGCGTTGGCGGTCGGGTCGGTGCCCGCGCGGGAACTGCACGGCATCACGTGCCCGGTGACGGTTCTCGCCGGCAAGTACGACGTCCTGGCGTCACCGGACAAAGCGACGAAGCCGGTGGCGATGCTCCCCCAAGCTCGGGTCCGGATCGTCCCGACCAGCCACTTCCTGCCGTTGGAGGCACCGGATGCGGTCATCGAGGAGCTGCTGCTGCTGCTGCGCCGGGTGCGGGCCGTGGAGCGGGCGCGCGAGCTGGCCAGGCCGCCCGCCCGGGACCCGATCGACGCGTTGATCCCACCTCCGCTTACCTACGGTTCACGGCTGCGTTCCTAACCTCGGACATGTGTCACGATCCAGAAGGCGGCTGGCCGCGTACTGCGCGGTCGCGAGCGTCGCGCTCAGCGGCTGCGTCTCGTTCGCCGAGCAGCCACCGCCACAGAGCTGGACGACACAGCCCCCGCTGACCCCGGAGACCGCGCCCAACGACAACGGCGGCGGCAACGGACCGAGTGGCGGAGGCGGCCGGGGAGGCGGTGGTGGCGGTGGCCGTCCACAGCAGTCCACGGTGCCGCCCCCGCAGGGCTGCAAGGACTTCCACGACTCGGTCATCGGCACGTGCATGGACACCATCGACGCGGTGGCACCGTTCCCCAACAGCGACCCGCCGGCCGGGCTGGTCGCCGAACGTCGGTCCGGGCGCGTCATGCAGGTCCGCGCCGGCCAGGACCCGACGCCGGTCACGCGGCTCACCGTGGACGCGGCCACCGACGGCGGCCTGACCGGGCTCACCCTGTCGCCCACGTACGGCGAGGACCAACTGGTCTACGCCTACATCACCACCGCGACGGACAACCGCCTGGTCCGGTTCGCGGCCGGCGACTCGCCCAAACCGATCCTGACCGGCATCCCCCGCGGCCAGACCGGCAACCGCGGCGCACTGACGTTGGATCGGACCGGCGCGCTCCTGCTGGCCACGGGCGACGCGGGCAACCCGGCGCTCGCCGCCGACCCCAAGTCGCTCGCGGGCAAGCTGCTGCGGATCACCGTCCAGGGCAAGGCCGCGCCGGACAACCCGGACCCGTCGTCCTCGGTGATCGCCGCCGGCCTGCACACGCCAGGCGGGCTCTGCGTGGGCACGGACGGCCGCCCCTGGGTGACCGACCGCACGCCGGACAAGGACGCGATCTTCCGCGTCGACCCCGGCAAGCCCCTCGGCAACCCGGCGTGGAGCTGGCCGGACAAACCCGGTGTCGCGGGCTGCGTGGTCGCGCCCACCCTGCTGATGGTGGCCACGTCGACCGCCGGGAACATGCAGAACCTGCCGCTGAACCCGGACGGCGTGGTCACCGGCAAGCCCACCGTCAGCCTGGACGCTCCACCGGACAACTACGGGCGCCTCGGCGGGATGGGCGTGCTCAACGCCGGCATCGCCCTGGCCGGCACGGTCAACAAGAACGGCGGCCAACCCGTCTCCAGCGACGACCGAGCCGTTCTGATCGCCATCAACCCGGCGCTGGGCGGCGCCCAGAAGGACTAAGCGACGGTGTCCCGTTCCGAGGCGTCGATCAAGTCCATGGCGACCTGGAGCGCGGCTTCGAGGCGTTCGTCCAGAGTTGAGTCGGTGTCCTTCAGGGCGAACATGCCGAAGTGCATGATCCCGAGGGACAGCCTGGCGCGCAGTTGGGCGGCCAGGGGGGCGGCCGGGTCGGTGAGGAAGGCGGCCAGGGACTCCATCCGTTCCTGACCGCGCATACCGGCGGCGAGTTCACGCAGTGAGTGCTGGTTCTCGTGGATCAGGCGCATCAGGCGGAACGCGCGGCCGTCGCCCATCGCACGCGCGTACAGACGGACCAGTTCGCGCCGGCTCTCCGGGGTCGGTTCGCGTTCCTTGGTCCACGCGATCAGCTCCTGGATGCCTTCGTCGGCGGCCTGGAAGAGGCTGCTGACGATCTCTTCCTTGGTCTTGAAGTGGTAGTAGAGCGCCGCCTTGGTGACGCCAAGGCGTTCGGCGATCTCTCGCAGCGACGTCTTGTCGTAACCCTGTTCCCCGAACAGCTCCAGGGCCACGTCCTGGATCTTCGAGCGGGTGTCCGACCGTGTGTTCATCGTCACTTCTCCCACTTACTTGACGACCGGCTAGTGGCTAGCTTACCGTACGGCTAGCAAGTTTACTAGCCGGACGGCAAGTAAGGACCGCCTCCTACTGGGGAGAGTACCCGTGACCACCATCGCACCGATCACCGAACGAACCGGAAAAGGCAAGCAGTACACGGTTTTCATAGGGCTGATGATCGGCATCCTGCTGGCGATGCTCGACAACATGATCGTCGGCACCGCGATGCCCACGATCGTCGGCGACCTCGGCGGCCTGAACCACTTCGCGTGGGTGGTCACCGCCTACACCCTGGCCAGCGCCGTCTCCACCCCGATCTGGGGCAAGCTCTCCGACCTGTACGGCCGCAAGGGCATGTTCATGGCGGCCATCGTGGTGTTCCTGATCGGCTCGGCCCTGGCCGGGACGTCGCACTCGATGACCGAACTGATCGCGTGGCGGGGCGTGCAGGGCCTCGGCGCGGGCGGCCTGATGGTCGGCGCCATGGCGATCATGGCCGAGATGGTCTCACCACGGGAACGCGGCAAGGTCCAGGGCCTGTTCGCGGCGGTCATGCCGGTCGCCATGGTCGGCGGCCCGCTGCTCGGCGGCTTCATCACCGACAACCTGGACTGGCGCTGGGCGTTCTACGTGAACCTGCCGCTCGGCGTGATCGCCCTGGCCGTGGTCGGCCTCACCCTCAAGCTGCCCAAGCGCACGAACAAGGCCAAGATCGACTACTGGGGCGCGGGCCTGCTGACCCTGGGCATCGCCAGCCTGGTCCTGCTCGCCACCTGGGGCGGCACCCAGTACGCGTGGGGCTCGTGGCAGATCATCGGCCTGGGTGTGACCACGGTCGCCGCGCTGGCCGCGTTCGCCTGGGTCGAACAGCGCGTCGCCGAGCCGCTGCTGCCGCTGCGCCTGTTCAAGATCCGCAACTTCACACTCGCGTCGGTCCTGGCGTTCATGTCCGGTTTCGCGATGTTCGGCGCGGTCGGGTTCCTGCCGCAGTACCAGCAGATCGTGCAGGGCGCGTCGGCCACCAACAGCGGCCTGCTGTTGCTGCCGATGATGCTCGGCATGCTGGTCGTCTCGAACGTCGTCGGCCAGATCACCAGCCGGACCGGCTACTACCGCACGTTCCCGATGATGGGCATGGCCGCGATGGGCGTCGGCGCGGTCCTGCTGAGCACGCTCGCCATCGACACCAGCTCGTTCACGTCCAGCGTCTACATTCTGATCATCGGCGCCGGCCTCGGTTTCCTGATGGGCACGACGAACCTGATCGCGCAGAACAGCGTGGACATGCGTGACCTCGGGGTAGCCACGAGCACGGCGACGTTCGCCCGGAGCATCGGCGGGTCGCTGGGTGTCGCGGTCCTCGGCTCGATCTTCACCAGCCGCATCCAGGACAGCCTGACCAGCGCCCTGGGCCCGGCCGGATCGCAGCTCACCAGCACCGGCGGTCAGCTGTCGCCGAAGATGATCAGCTCCCTGCCGACCACGGCGCACAACGCCTACCTGAACGGCATCGTCGACGGGATCCAGGGCGTGTTCCTGTGGGGCGCGATCTTCATCGCCCTCGGCTTCGTGGTCTCGTGGTTCGTCAAGTCCGAACCGCTGCGCGACTTCACGGTCGCGTCCTCCTCGGAAGCCAAGCCGGTCCCGGCGATGGCCATGGACTGACGGAGAAGGAACCTGTGGGGCCGCTTTCGGGCGGCCCCACAGGTGTGTTCGCTCACATACTGCGCACGAGCGTGGCGATGACCTCGTCCATCACGACGTCCGCCAGTCCGGTTCCGGCGACGGACGGCACCAGCACGGTCTTGTCCCAGGTGTCGGCGATCTCGTCCCACGGTCCGATTTCCGGGGTGAACAGCACGAGACGCTTGGCGCCCACGCCCATCGGGGAGTCGTCGCCCTGCCACAAGTCCTGGAGGCCGTCCAGCGACCGTGGCACGGACTCGGGATAGCCGCGCGCGCGAACCGACTTCCTGTGACCCAACGGATGCGCCGACGCGTCGGTGAACATGACGATGATCTTGCGCAGGTCCCCGTCGCCGGTGCTCCACGGGGACCGGATGGCCAGCGCCAGCGCCTCCAGGCCGGACTCCGGGACGTCCCCACCGCCGGTCGCCTTCAGCCGTGCCATGAAGGCAGCCAGTCTGTTCTTGTCGCCGGGCAACTGGAGGAAGTCCGTCTGCTCGATGACGTCGCGATCGACGCTGAAGTCGCGGAAGGCCAGGACTTTCACCCGAAGACGGCTGATGTCCATGTCCCGCTCGGCCATCGCCTCGGCCAGCTGTTCGTGGAAGCCCAGCGCGCCTTTCTTCACGGTCTCGATGATCGAGGTCATGCTCGCCGTGACGTCGACGCACAACACGATGTCCACTGCCGTCATGAGCCGAACGTACTGAGGAAGAGCGGTCGCGTGAATCAGCTTTGACACACAGCAGGCACGGCTCCCGTGCTAGAAGCCGTGCCTGCGCTGGGTTCTAGGCGCCGGAACGTTCCAGGACCAGCTCGCGGACCCGCTTGGCGTCCGCCTGGCCTTTGGTGGCCTTCATGACCGCGCCGACGATCGCGCCCGCCGCCTGGACCTTGCCGCTGCGGATCTTCTCCGCGACGTCCGGTTGGGCCGCGAGGGCTTCGTCGACCGCGGCCGTCAGCGCCGAGTCGTCCGACACGACCTTCAGGCCGCGCTTCTCGACGACCTCGCCCGGCTCACCCTCACCGGCGAGCACGCCTTCGACGACCTCACGGGCCAGCTTGTTGGTGAGCGTGCCGTCGCCGACGAGCTTGATCACCTCGGCCACCTGGGCCGGCGTGATCGGCAGGTCGCCCAGGTCCACGCCGCGGGAGTTGGCTTCCTGGGCCAGGTGGCTGACCCACCAGGCGCGGGCCTCCGCCGGGGCCGCGCCCGCTTCCACGGTCGCCGCGATGACGTCCACCGCGCCGACGTTCAGCAGGTCACGCAGCTCCAGGTCGGTGAGGTTCCACTCGGCCTGGATGCGCTTGCGCCGCTCCTCCGGACGCTCCGGCAGCGTGGTCCGCAGCTGCGCCACCCATTCCCGGGACGGCGCGATCGGGACCAGGTCGGGCTCGGGGAAGTACCGGTAGTCCTCGCTGGTCTCCTTGGCACGCCCGGCGGCCGTCGATCCGGTGGACTCGTCGAAGTGCCGGGTCTCCTGGCGGATCGTGCCACCGGCCGCCAGGATCGCACCCTGCCGGCCCATCTCGTGCCGCACGGCCCGTTCGACCGAGCGCAACGAGTTGACGTTCTTGGTCTCCGTCCGGGTGCCGAACTCGGTCGCGTCCTTGGCCATCAGCGACACGTTGGCGTCACAGCGCAACGAGCCCTGATCCATCCGCACGTCGGAGACATCCAAGGCACGCAACAGATCCCGCAACGCGGAGACGTACGAGCGGGCGACCTCGGGCGCACGGGCGCCGGTGCCCACGATCGGCTTGGTGACGATCTCGATCAGCGGCACACCGGCCCGGTTGTAGTCCAGCAGCGAGTGCTCGGCGCCGTGGATCCGGCCGGTGGAACCGCCCACGTGCAAGGACTTCCCGGTGTCCTCCTCCATGTGCGCGCGCTCGATGTCCACGCGCACAACGGTTCCGTCCTCCAGCGTGACGTCCAGCCAGCCGTTGAAGCAGATCGGCTCGTCGTACTGCGAGGTCTGGAAGTTCTTCGGCATGTCCGGGTAGAAGTAGTTCTTCCGGGCGAACCGGCACCACTCGGCGACCTCGCAGTTGAGCGCCAGGCCGATCCGCATCGCGGAGGCCACCGCGACCTCGTTCACCACCGGCAGCGCGCCGGGCAGCCCCAGGCAGGTCGGGCAGACCAGGGTGTTCGGCTCCGCGCCGAACGCCACCGGGCAGCCGCAGAACATCTTGGTGTTGGTGGACAGCTCGACGTGCACCTCAAGCCCCAGCACGGGATCGAAGCGTTCGAGGACCTCGTCGTAGTCCATCAACTCGGCGGTCACAGTCACTTCTCGCCGTCCTTGTCCGCGCGCACCGAGCGGATCGTCAGCAGCACGCCGGTGATCGCGGTGAGGATGCTCGCGGCCGCGTTGACCAGCAGCAGCTTGTCCTTGTCCTGCCGGGCGGTCTGCAACGACTTCACCGCGCTCACCGCGCCGAACACGGACCCGGCCACGCCGAGGATCCCACGCAGCTTCTTCATCAGGACACCTCCAGTTCGGGCACCCGGTTGATCAGCGGGCCGCCGTCGGCAACGTTCCGGGCGACCTCGTAGGCCGCCGCCACCCGGTACATCCGGGCCTCCTGCAGTGCCGGGGCCATGATCTGCAGGCCGACCGGCAGTCCGTCGGTGCCCGACAGCCGGCTGGGCACGCTCATCGCGGGCGTACCGGCCAGGCTCGCCGGGATGGTGCACAGGTCGGCGAGGTACATGGCCATCGGGTCGTCGGTGCGTTCCCCGATCGCGAACGCGGTGGTCGGGGTAGTGGGCGAGACCAGCACGTCCACTTGCTCGAACGCGGCGGCGAAGTCGCGCTTGATCAGCGTGCGGACTTTCTGCGCCGAGCCGTAGTACGCGTCGTAGTAGCCCGACGAGAGCGCGTACGTGCCGATGATGATGCGTCGCTTGACCTCGTCACCGAAGCCCGCTTCACGGGTCATCGACATGACCTCTTCGGCGCTGTGGGCGCCGTCGTCGCCGACGCGCAGGCCGTAGCGCATCGCGTCGAAACGGGCCAGGTTCGACGAGCACTCGCTCGGCGCGATCAGGTAGTACGCCGACAGGCCGTACCCGAAGTGCGGGCACGACACCTCCACGACCTCCGCGCCGAGCGCGCGCAGTTGGTCGACGGCCTCGTCGAAGGACGCCGTCACGCCGGGTTCGTAGCCGTCGCCGGACAGCTCCCTGACCACACCGATCTTCACGCCTTTGAGTGAGCCCAACGCGCCCTCGCGGGCTGCGGCGACCACGCTGGGCACGGGCTCGTTGATGGACGTCGCGTCCAACGGGTCGTGGCCGCCGATGACCTCGTGCAGCAGCGCGGCGTCCAGAACCGTACGGGCGCACGGCCCCGCCTGGTCGAGCGACGAGGAGAACGCGACGAGCCCGTACCGCGACACACCGCCGTACGTGGGCTTCACGCCGACGGTTCCGGTCACCGCAGCGGGCTGGCGGATCGAGCCGCCGGTGTCCGTGCCGATCGCCAGCGCCGACTCGAACGCGGCCAGCGAGGCCGACGAACCGCCGCCGGAGCCGCCCGGCACGCGGGTGAGGTCCCACGGGTTGTGGGTCGGGCCGTACGCCGAGTTCTCCGTGGACGAGCCCATCGCGAACTCGTCCAGGTTGGTCTTGCCGATGATCACGATGCCCGCTTCGAGCATCTTCCGGGTGATCGTGGCGTCGTACGGCGGCTCCCAGTTGGCCAGCATCTTCGAGCCGACGGTGGTGGGCGCGCCCCGCATGGTCACGAGGTCCTTCAGCGCCAGCGGCACGCCGGCGAGCGGCGAGGCGGGCTGCCGGCCGGCGGCCACGTCGTCGTCGACGGCCTGCGCGGCGGCGATCGCGCTCTCCGCGTTGACGTGCAGGAACGCGTGCACGGCCGGTTCGACGTCGGCGATCCGCTCCAGGTGCGCCCGCGCGACCTCGACCGCGGACACCTCCTTGGCCTGGATCTTCGCGGCCAGCTCGGCGGCGGTCAGCCGAAAAAGCTCCGTCACTGTTCTTCTCCCAGGATGCGGGGCACGCGGAAGCGGCCGTCCTCGGCCGCGGGGGCACCGGCGAGCGCCTGCTGCTGGGTCAGCCCAGGACGGACCACGTCCTGGCGGAACACGTTGGTCAACGGCACGGCGTGCGAGGTCGGCGGGACGTCGTCGGCGGCGACCTCGGTGACCTTGGCCACGGCTTCGAGGATCACGTCCAGCTGGCCGGCGAACTTGTCCAGCTCCTGGTCGGTGACCGCGAGCCGGGCGAGCCGGGCCAGGTGTTCGACCTCGGCGCGGGAGATGGTTGGCACTCCACGAACCCCCGGGGGTTTACATTTCGTCTGGGACCTGGTGAGTCTATGGCGAAGCCCGCCGGAGTCCCGACTGGGTTATCCGCGGGTGCGTTGTTCTTAACGCCACGGACTCGGACGCCTACTCCTTGGGGTACGTGCCCATCTGCGAGAATCGGCGCCCGGCACAGGGTGCGGACGGCAGGGTTCCGCGCACGACGCAGGAGGCGTTCGCCTTGTCCTTCCTGATCCGGGTGCAACTCCCGGACAGCCCGGGAACACTGGGCGCGGTGGCGACCGCGCTCGGCAGGATCGGCGCCGACATCCTCAGCGTGGACGTGGTCGAGCGGGGCGGTGGCGTCGCCGTGGACGACCTGGTCGTCGAACTGCCGTCCGGGCGGCTGCCGGACATGCTGATCACCGCCGCCGAGTCGATCGACGGTGTGGAGGTCGACGCCGTCCGCCCGTACGCGGGCGTCCTGGACACCCACCGCGAGCTCGAACTGGTGGAGGAGGTCGCGGCCGAGCCACGGGACGGCATCCAGACGTTCACCGACGGTGTGCCGAAGATCATCCGAGCGGGGTGGGCGGTGGTGGTGGCGAGCGACCCGAGCGGCTCGCAGACGTTGGCCGCGTCCCCGGCGGCCCCCCAGATCGCCAGCATCGACCTGCCGTTCATGCCGTTGGCCAAGGCGACCGTGCTGGACGGCGAGGAGTCCTGGGTGCCGGCGACCTGGCAGGAACTGGGCACCGAGCTCGCCGCGACCCCGTTGGGCAAGCCGGACCGGGTGCTACTGGTGGGCCGTCCGGGCGGACCCATGTTCCGCGCCGCCGAGGTCGCCCGGCTCGCGCACCTCGCCGGGATCATCGCGGTCGTGCTGGACGGTTAGCACGACCCACCAGCTCACCAGCACGAAGCAGTACAGCGACTGCCCGATGCGGTCGACCAGGCTGTCGCCCTTCCACAGGTGCATGCCCCACTCGACGCCGATCAGCGGCAGTGTGAGCAGAAACGCAGCGGTGGCGAACCGGCGGCGCATTAACACGGCGAACACGCCTGGGAAGCAAAGCACCAGGTAGTTGTGCCAAGCGATCGGCGACAGCAGCAGGGTCGCGGCCGTGAGCGCCCAGAGGTTCGTGGTGCGGCGGAGCGTGTAGCCGACGGCAGCCGCGCCCAGCAGGAAGCCGAGCCAGGCGGGGCCGCCGAGCCTCGCGACGAGACTTGGCAGCGAGGCGTTGTCGCCGAACGTGCTCAGCCCCTCCGTCCGCACGACGCTCAGCCAGCGCACGGTGGTCGCGGGCCCGGCGACGACCATTCCGACGACGGTCGCCGCCAGAACGCCGACAATCGCTGCTTTGACTGTCCGCCATTGGCGCTGTACCAGGGGCAACAGCAGCAATGGCGCCAGCGTCGGTTTGAGGGCGACGACCAAGCCCAGGTAGACACCGGCTTGGGCGAGGTGGCCGCGTCGGGTCGCCAGCCACGACAGGGTCAGCCCGGCCAGCAGCACGCCGTACACCTGACCGACCGCGACCGTGCCCATGAACGGTGACGACAGGGCCATCGCGGCCACCGCGAGCCACTTCGCCCGAGGTGACACGTCGAGTTCCCGGGCCACCAGCAACGCCGAGCCGAGGACGAGGACAGCCGTCACGGCGCTGAAGACCCAGTACGCCGCCAACGGCTTCAGCAGGCCCAACGGGGCGAACAGGACCGTCCACACTGGCGGGTTGAGGTTGACCAGTTTGGCGCCGGTGTCGTAGATGGATCCGCCGTGCAGCAAGGCGACCGCGGACCGGTGGAACGTGTCCAGGTCCGCGTGCCACAGGACATCCGTGGACACGATCCGGGCGACGTTCGCGCTGCCGTAGGCGACCAGGAACCAGATCGTCACCATGGCCGCTGTCGCCGCGCCCACCCAGAGCAGCACCCGCACGCCACCGGACACTACTGGTGGCGTGCGGGCGGCACTGATCAGGTGGTGATGAACTCGCCAGGTTTCGTGACGACCGGGGACTCCAGGTAGAGGCCCTTGTACTCGTCGTTGATGCCCTTGTTGTGGATCTGGATGGCGAGTGGGCCGACCCGGCCGGCCGTTTTGTCGGTGAACCTGAGGACTTCGGTCGCCTTGCACGTGGTGGCCTTGTCCGGCAACGGGCAGCACGCCATCCGGGCCACCCCGGTGGTCTGGTCGGCGATCAGCTCGCACTGCGCCCATTTCTTCACGTCGAACTTGGTGTGCGGGAACTGTTTGAACAGGCTGCCGCCGCCGTTGTTGTGGCCCGGCCGGTAGTCCCAGTGGCCGCCGTTCGGCGGCTGGAACTGGATGGCGCTCAACGCGTCGCGGATCGGCGCGGTGGTGCCCCAGATCAGCACGGTCGGCGCGTGGTTGCCTTTGACCTGCCGGACGTTGAAGATCCACCGGAAGGTCCCGGCCTGCTGCTTGGTGTAGTAGACCCAGCCGCGCGCGGTGCCGTTGGCGTGGATCGCGCCGTTCTGCACCTTGAACTGGCCGTCCGCGGCCTGGGTCCAGCCGTCCAGGGTTTTGCCGTCGAACATCGACACCAGGTTGGGGTCCCCGTACGGGTTCGGGTCGGCGCTGGCCGGCAGGGCAGTGGTGGCCAGCAGGGCGATCCCGGCCGCGATTGTCCAGAGTGGACGCATTACTCCTCCGTCCTTGAGTCGAAATGAAAACGTTTACAAGGGCGGCGGTATTGAAGCTACGGTGACTTCAGGTCACCGTCAAGAGGCGGATACCCGGACCAGGCCGGAAACCGTGAGGAAAGCGGCGATCGCCACGTAAGCGGTCAGCGCCACCGGAACCGTGGCGTCACCGGCGGACACCGTCGGGATCAGGCCGATCAGGCACACCATGCCGGCGAGGAACGCCCCCGAACGAGCCGCCTTCGCGCGCGGCACCGCGATGTTCACGTCGACGTACCCGTTCACGACCAGCCTGCGCACCCACAACAACAGACCGGCCAGCGCGAGCAGCGCGGCGGCACAGACGACCAACTGCACCAGCCGCCAGCCATGCGTCGCGGTGGCGGGAACCGCCACCGCGACGATGAGCACAGCGGACACCCCGAACAGCACCGGCATGGCCGTGCAGAACGCGCGCAGCCTCGGCTGCGCCGGCCGCCAGTCCGGGTTCACTCCTTCGGCTTCCAGCCGCCGTTGTCGCCGGTGGTGGCGGGCGGCCACTGGCCGTTGGCGAACGCGCTGTCGGTGGTGGCGACCTGCTCCAGCTTGGCCCGCTGGGTCTGCAACGCGTTCACGAACGTGGTGGTCAGGTTCACCGTCTGGGCGATCACCGCGATCGAGGCGGTGACCGCGGCGATGATCGACGGGATGGCGGCCACGACGGTCGCGGCGCCGATCGCGCACAGCACCATCGCGCCCACGTAGATCAGGACCGCGGCGAGCAGGCCGTTCCAGAACGAGTCGAGCGCGTTGGCGATCTCGTTCAGGACGTTCTGTACGCTCTCCGCCTGCGTCTTCACCGACGCGAGCGCCTTGCCCTGGCCGGTGATCGAGTCCTTGTAGGAGTCGGCCGCCTTGCCCTGCCACTCGTTGTCGGTCTTGAGCTGCTCCGGCGCCAGCAGCCCGGCCTGGGTGCTGGCCCGGCCGCCGATGTCGGTGTTCCACGACTGGCCGGCGATCCGCAGCGCGTCCGCGGATCCCCGCTGGGTGAACGGTTTGGCCACCGCCTCGAAGAACTCGCCCACCTTGTTCGCGAGCTTGTTGAACCATTCCTTCAACTTGTCGCAGAGGAATCCCGGCAACCAGTCCAGCACGGAGTTCACGCCGCTCTGAATGTCGTTCCAGGTGTTCCTGATCCGGTTGACGGCGTCCGCCGTCTGCTGCGCCGCTTCCGCTGACATCAGGTCACCGTCCCGTCTGGTTCATCACGTTCGAGGTGTGCTGTTCGTTCTGCTCGTACCAGTCCGCGGCGGTCCGCAGCGAAGTGGCGACCTTGTCGAACTCCGTCTGCGCGCCGGTCAGCAGATGCGCCATCCGCTGCTGGACCTGCTGGTACGCGCCAACAACGCCCTGCTGTTCGGCGGCCCAGCCGAACTGGTCGGCGGTCAGCACGACGTTCTGCGCGGCAGTGGCCGACGCCTGCATCTCGTCCGACGCGTGGGTCCACACACCCGCGTCGGATCGCATCGCCTCAAGGGCGACCTTGAGCTCGTCCTGTGTCGGTGCCATCGTTTCCTCCCCCTAGGCCAGACCGAGTTGACGTACGAAGGCCTGCGGATCGCTCACCAGTTCCTGCAGCCGCGCGATCGACGGCGGCACAGGCACCTGCTGGGAACGTGCCCGGTCACCCTCGCGCTGCGCCTGCTGCAACGCGCTCAGGATCTCCGAGGACACCTCGGTGTAGCGCGCGGACCTCGCCCAGTCGGCGTCGATGGTGATCCCGGTGATCCGGCCGGCGGACATGTGGACCACCACCGTCTTGTTCGGCCCGGTGCCGTCCGTCGGGGTGTTCAGCGCGCGTTTGGTCGCGGCGGCGTACACGTCCAGCTCGCGGTAGAAGTTCGCCGCCAACTCCTGGATCTCCGCGACGGTCTGCCGGGCCACCGGACTGGACGGGCTGCCGCCCGCGTCCTGCGCGTCCGCCCGGTGGGTCACGACGGGCTGCTCGTCGAACTGGATCCGGTCGGCCTCGGCGCTGACGTACCGCATGGTCGCGTCGTCGAACGCCTCGGTGACCCGTCTGCCCAGCTCGTCCGGGGTCATCGACTCGTCCCAGTCCGCCGGGATCACGACCGAACCGGCGATCCCCGCGGAGTCCAGGACAACCCGGACGGTCTCCGCTGTGTCCGCGCCCGCGAACTGCTCGTCGGAACCGTCGTTCGTCGAGGTCGCGGCTTCCTCGGCGTACTCCTCGTTGAAGCGGCGCAGCCACTCGTCACTGGACATTCACGTACTTCCTCCCGGCCAACTGGCACCGACCGTAGCGTGGATCAAGAACCAGCGCAGGGATACGCGAACATCCGAATGTGAATCGTCCGATTCAGAGGTATTTGGCCAGCTCGCGGCGGGCCAACGATCGCTTGTGGACCTCGTCCGGGCCGTCGGCCAGCCGCAGCGTGCGGGCGTGCGCCCACAGCCCGGCCAGTGGGAAGTCCTGGCTGACGCCGCCGGCGCCGTGCGCCTGGATCGCCTTGTCCAGGATCCCCTCGACCGCCTTCGGGGTGGCGATCTTGATGGCCTGGATCTCGGTGTGCGCGCCCTGGTTGCCGACGGTGTCCATCAGCCACGCGGTCTTCAGCACCAGCAGCCGCAACTGTTCGATCTGGACCCGGGCCTCGGCGATCCAGTCCTGCACGACGCCCTGCTGGGCGATGGCCTTGCCGAACGCCGTCCGGGACGTGGTCCGCCGGCACATCAGCTCGATGGCACGCTCCGCCATGCCGATCAGGCGCATGCAGTGGTGGATCCGGCCAGGGCCGAGCCGGGCCTGGGCGATCGCGAAGCCGCCGCCCTGGGTGCCGACCAGGTTCTCGACCGGGACGCGGACGTCGGTGAACTCGACCTCCGCGTGTCCGCCGTGGTCGCCGTCGGTGTAGCCGAACACGTGCATGCCGCGCTTGATGTCCATGCCGGGCGTGCCGCGCGGGACGAGCACCATGCTCTGCTGGCGGCGCGGCTCGCCGTCCGGGTCGGTCTTGCCCATCACGATGAAGATCTGACAGCGCGGGTTCATCGCGCCGGAGATGAACCACTTGCGGCCGTTGATCACGTAGTCGCCGCCGTCGCGGTCGATCCGGGTGGCGATGTTACGGGCGTCCGACGAGGCCACGTCCGGTTCGGTCATCGCGAACGCGGACCGGATCTCGCCGTCCAGCAACGGGCGCAGCCACTGCTTCCGCTGCTGCTCGGTGCCGAACATGGCAAGGACCTCCATGTTGCCGGTGTCCGGCGCGGCACAGTTCAACGCCGTCGGCGCGAGGTGCGGGCTGCGGCCGGTGATCTCGGCGAGCGGCGCGTACTGCAGGTTGGTCAGGCCGCCGCCGTGCTCGCCGGGCAGGAAGAAGTTCCACAGGCCGCGCTTGCGGGCCTCGGCCTTCAGGTCCTCCAGCACCGGGACGGTCGACCACTCGTCGTCCCGTTCGGCGAGCTGCCGCTCGAACACGGGCTCGGCCGGGTAGACGTGCTCCGCCATGAAACTGTTGAGCTGCCCGCGCAGATCCTCGGTGCGCGCGTCGTAGCCGAAGTCCATCAGTTCTCCTTGAGCGTGGCGTTGCCTTGCGCGACAACGGGTTCGGTGAGCGAGCCGACCATCTCGAAGCCCTTGCCCACGGTCTTGCCCTGGCTGAACCGGAAGTAGATGCCCTCGGTGATCACCGCGAGCTTGAAGAACGAGAACGCGATGTACCAGTCCAACGCGGACACGTCCCGGCCGGACCGCTCGGCGTACCGGGCGATCACCTCGTCCACCCCCGGATACCCGGGTGCGCTGCTGACGTTGGCGATCACCGAGTCGTCCGGGGCGTCGCGGGTGGCGTACGCGACCATCAGGCCGACGTCGGCCAGCGGGTCGCCGAGGGTGGACATCTCCCAGTCCAGCACCGCGTTGATCTTGTCGTTCAGCACCAGCGTGTTGTCCAGGCGGTAGTCGCCGTGCACGATCGTCGCGTCGGCCGACGTCGGAATCCGGGCGGCGAGCCGGTCGTGCAGCCGGTCGATGCCTTCGAGGTCACGGCTGCGGGAGGCGTCGAGCTGCTTGCCCCACCGACGCAGCTGGCGTTCCAGGTAGCCGGCCGGGCGGCCGAAGTCCGCCAGCCCGACCGTTTCGTAGTCGACCGCGTGCAGGTCGGCCAACGTGTCCACAAGGGACATGGCGATGCCGCGGGTCCGTTCCGGGCCGAGCCCGGCCACCTCGGTCCGGCTGCGGTACGGAACGCCAGCCATGAACTCCATCACGTAGAAGGGCGCGCCCAGAACCTCGGTGTCCTCGCACAGGAACACCGTGCCGGGGACGGGGACAGCCGTGTCCTTCAACGCGGTGATGACCCGGTACTCGCGGACCATGTCGTGCGCGGTCGGCAACACGTGCCCGAGCGGCGGCCTGCGGACGACCCATTTGTCGGTGCCGTCGGTCACCACGTACGTCAGGTTGGACCGGCCGCCTTCGACGAGTTCGGCCCGCAGCGGACCGTCGCCGAGCCGGCCACGGAGTTTGTCCAGATCCAGGCCCGGCAGGCTCATGGGATGATCCGGCTGACGGTCTCGGCGACACACCCGGGCTTGTCGCTGCCTTCGATCTCCACCGTGAACTTCGTGATGGCCTGCTTGCCACCGGGCACGTCGGTGATGTCGAGCAGCTCGGCCGAGCCACGGACCCGGGCGCCGACCTTGACCGGGGCCGGGAACCGGACCTTGTTCAGGCCGTAGTTGACCACCATGGTCACGTTCTCGACCCGGTAGATGTCCTTGGCCAGCACCGGAATCAGCGACAGCGACATGTAGCCGTGCGCGATCGTGGAGCCGAACGGGCCCGCCTTGGCGCGTTCGGAGTCCAGGTGGATCCACTGGTGGTCGCCGGTGGCGTCGGCGAACAGCTGCACGGCGTCCTGCGTCACCTCACGCCACTCGCCGACACCCAGGTGTTCGCCCTTGGCCGCGGCCAGTTCGTCGACGTCCTTGAAGACTCGCATGGTGTCCCTTTCAGTCCGTCGGCCCACCGGCCGCGTACACGACCTGGCCGGAGATGAACGACGCGCCCTCGCTGACGAAGAACGACACCAGGTGCGCGATGTCCTCCGGCTGCCCGACCCGGCCGACCGGGATCGCCGCGGCCGCGCCGGCCTTGAAGTCCTCGAACGAGACCCCGATCCGTTCGGCGGTCGCCGCGGTCATCTCGGTGGCGATGAAGCCGGGCGCGATCGCGTTCACCGTCACGCCGAACTTGCCCAGCTCGATCGCGAGGGTCTTGGTGAAGCCCTGCAGGCCGGCCTTTGCCGCGGAGTAGTTGGCCTGGCCGCGGTTGCCGAGCGCGGACGTGCTCGACAGGTTGACGATCCGGCCCCACTTCTGCTCGGTCATGTGCTTCTGCACCGCCCGGCTCATCACGAACGAGCCGCGCAGGTGCACGCCGATGACCGAGTCCCAGTCGCCGTCGGTCATCTTGAACAGCAGGTTGTCCCGGGTGATGCCGGCGTTGTTGACCAGCACGGTCGGCGCGCCGAGTTCCTCCGCGACCTGGGCCACGGCCGTCTCCACCCGGTCGGTGTCGCTGACGTCCACGCTCAGCCCGATGGCCTTGCCGCTGTCGGCCGTGATCGCCGCCGCGCCCTCCTTGACGCCGGCCTCGTCCAGGTCGAACAGGGCGACCGCGAACCCGTCGCCGGCCAGCCCGCGCGCGACGGCAGCCCCGATACCGCGCGCGGCGCCGGTGACGATCGCGACCTTCGAGTGGGTCATCGGGTCTCCTCTTTCACTGAGCTGAGCAGCAGGTTGGCGTAGTGGGTGGCGATGTCCCTCGCCGACAGCGGGCCGCCCCGGCGGTACCAGATGCCGAGGTGGTGCACGGCCCCGAAGAAGTAGTCGACGACCAGGTCGGCGGGCACGTCCGCACGGAACAGGCCGTCCCGCTGGCCTTCCTCGACGATGCCGCGGAACCGTTCGTGGTAGCGGCGGCGCTCGGCCCGCACCGCCCGTTGTTTGGCTGGGCTGAGGTGGTGCATGGACTGGTAGAAGATGCGCACGTCATCGAGGTTCTCGATGGTCGTGACGACCACGTCCGCGGCGGCGTCGGCGAGCCTCGCGGGCGCCGGTGCCTCGCCGGCGGCGAACTTCTCCAGCCGGTCGATCTGCTCCCGCAGCACCCGGGCGTAGATCTCGTGCAGCAGGTCGTCCTTCGACCCGAAGTAGTGGTACATCGCGCCCTTGGTGACCCCGGCGGCCTCCACGATCTCCTGCACGGACGTGCGGTCGAAGCCCTGCTTGGCGAACAGCCGGGTGGCCTCGGCGAGCAGCCGCTCGTCCACACCGGACGCGGCAGCCGTCGGCCTGCGAACCATGATCGAGCCCCTCCCGTTCCTTCAGGCGCCGCAAGCATACCGCGCGGTATGTCACCGGCAAGTCTCGACGTGGGCTAAGCAACCGCTTAGCATGTCGAAGCATGGCCGAAGGTGTGCGTTCCACCATCGACGGCACGGTCGCGACCGTGACCTTCGACAACCCCGAGCGGCACAACGCGATGAACATGGACATGGAGATCGCGTACGGCACGCTCCTGCGCGACCTCGAACAGGACCCAGCGGTCCGCGCCATCGTGGTCACCGGCGCCGGGAACCACTTCTGCCCAGGAGCCGACCTGGGCCTGCTCGCCGGGATTCCCGGCGCCCAGGACGTCGGCCCGCACCTCGACATGGTCGGCCACGTCCAGGCGGCGGCGTTCATCGGGAAGCCCGTGGTCGCGGCCGTCAACGGCGGCTGCGCCGGCCTCGGCTTCGTGATCGCCTGCACCGCGGACGTCCGGTTCGCGGCGGCCGGCGCCAAGTTCGCCACCTCCTTCGCCCGCCGCGGCCTGATCGCCGAATACGGCCTGGCCCGGCTCCTGCCCGATCTGATCGGCCGCGGTCGGGCCACGGATCTTCTGCTGACCGGCCGTACCTTCACCGCGGAGGACGCGCTGGCCTACGGTCTGGTCCAGGAAGTCCTGCCCTTCGACGACCTGTTGTCCCGGGCCAATGCCTACGCCCGGGAACTGGCGACCTACAGCGCCCCCAGGTCGATGGCGGTGATGAAACGCCAACTCCGCGACGAAGCCACCCTGCCGCTGGCGGAATCCGGCAAGCGGGCGACCGAGCTCATGCTCGAGTCGTTCACCCACCCGGAACTGGCCGAAGGCCTGGCGAGCTGGTCCGAGCGCCGCCCACCCGGCTTTCCGCCCTACCCTCAGTAATCGTCAGGCCGGGTTCTCGTCGCCCCAACGCAGCATCGCGTACAGCACGTCCTGCAAACTACGGCCTTTCCCCGTCAGCTCGTACACCACGCGTGGCGGGATCTCGGCGTAAACCGTCCTGGTGAGCACGCCCTGATGCTCCAGCGCGCGCAGTCGATCGGTCAGCGTCTTCGCACTCGGGTCGCCCAGCGCGGCCCGTAGTTCACCGAAGCGCTTCGGGCCCATCAGCAGTTCACGCACGACCAGGGTCGTCCACTTGCCGTCCAGCACCTGCAAGGTGCGCGCGACACCGCAGTCACGGCGCGCCGCCTGCAGGAGCTCCGGACGAACGCCCTGATCAATGCCGGTTTCCATGCTGAAACTATGCCACATTCTGGGTACTACTTCACAGGGGAAACTAATTTGAGTTCATGAAGCCCCAAACCGTTGCGGTCCATGGTGCGACCGGTGCCCAAGGCCGTCCTGTCGTTCGTCAGCTCGTGGCGAACGGGCATCAAGTGCGGGCCATCACCCGTCGTATCGCCGACCTGGCCGACGTCGACGCGCTGACCGAGGCGTACCGCGATGTCGACACCGTCGTCCTCCAAATGCCCCTCGCCTTCGACGACACCCCACTGCGTCAGGCCGAATCCGTTCTCGCCGCGCTCGGCAAGGCAGGCGTGCCATGCGTCGTGTTCAACACCAGCGGAGTCCTCCCCGAGGCCCAAGTGGGCGTGCCCTTCGTCGACGCCCGCGTGCGGCTGCGCACCGAACTGCCGACGGTCGTCGACACAGTCGCAGTGCTGGCACCTGCGGCCTTCTACCTGGAGAACCTCTGCGGCGCCTGGTCCGCGTCCCTGGTGGCGGCGGGCGAAGTCCGCTACCCGATGCCCGCCGAAGCGCCGATCCCATGGGTCGCGGCCGACGACGTCGCCGCGGTGATCACCGAACTCGTGGGCGCCACAGACCCCACGCCGGCCCAGGTGGTGGCAGGACCGGAGGACTTGGCCGGCACGGACGTAGCCGCCCGCCTGTCCACGGTCCTCAAGCGAACCGTTCAGTGGCGGACCATCACCCCGGCCGAATACAAGGACATGATCAGCCCGCACGTCGGACCTGTCACAGCCGCGGGCATCGCCGCCGGCTACGAGACACCCGCGTCGGAGCCGGATCCCACGCTGGTCCGTCGAGGCACGACCACAGTGGACACCTGGGCCGCCCGGCAGAACTGGTCGGCATAACCAGCCAGACCACCAGATCAGCCGCGTCACCGGCCGTCGAGCTCTTCGACCTTCCGCTGGAGTTTGTTCATTCCGGCCAGCCACCGGTCGTTCTCGGCCGCGCGATGGACGTAGTAGTGGGCGACCTCCGGGTGCGGCAGGATCAGGAACTCGTCATCCGCGATCTTCGCCGCCACCAGGTCCGCGACCTGGGCGGGTTCGATCAGGCTGTCACCCATCAGCAGTTTGCCGCCGGCCCCGGTCTGCTCGTACATCCGCGTCCGGACACCCTGTGGGCACAACGCCTGCACGCTGATCCCCCGATGCCGGTACGTCGCCGACAACCATTCCGCGAACGCGAGCGCGGCGTGTTTGGTCACCGAATACGGCGCCGAGCCGAGGCTGGTCAGCAGGCCGGCGGCGGAGACCGTTGCCAGGAAATGCCCCCGTCCGCGCTCCAACCACTTGGGCAGCAGTGCGTTGGCGGCGCGGACGTGGGCCATCACGTTCACATTCCAGGTGTTCGCCCACACGTTCTCCGGCGCGTCCTCGCCGCCCATTGGCGCGACTCCGGCGTTGGCGCAGAACAAGTCGATCTCACCCAACACCGACCGGGCCTGGCCGACCAGATCCTCAGGGGCGGTCACGTCACCCACGACCGCCGTGGCACCCAGAGACTCGGCCACCTCAGTGACCCCGGTGTCCATGTCGGCCAGCACCAGCCGGGCGCCGTCGGCGGCGAACCGGCGCGCGAGCGCTTCACCGATGCCCCGCGCCGCGCCCGTGATGACGACACCGGCGTCCGTCAAGGCCACACTCACAGGCCACCTCCCAGCGACACACCGCCGTCGAGGACCAGGGTCTGACCGGTCACCCAGGACGCCTCGTCGGACAGCAGGAACGCCACGGCGCCGGCGATGTCCGCGGGCAACCCCAGGCGCTTCATCGGGTACGCCGCGGCGACCTCGTCCTCCCGTCCCTCGAACAACGCGGTGGCGAACTTCGTCTTCACCACGGCCGGCGCGACCGCGTTCACCCGGATCTTCGGGCCGAGCTCGACGGCCAGTTCCATGGTCAGCCTGATCAGCGCCGCCTTGCTCACGCCGTACATGCCAATACCGGGCGAAGCGCGCAGGCCACCCAGCGAGGCGACGTTGACGATCGAGCCGCCGTGCTCACCCATCCACGCGTCACGCGCCTTGCGCGTCCAGGCCAGCGGTGCCAGCACGTTCACCGCGAGGATCTTCGCCGCCGCCACCGGGTCGACGTCCACCACGGGACCGTAGACCGGGTTGATGCCGGTGTTGTTCACGAGCATGTCGACGCGGCCGAACGCCTCCAGGGTGCGGGCGATGGCCTCGTCCTGGTGGGCGTCGTCGTCGGCCTTGCCCGGGACGAAGATCGCGTGGTCGGGGCCGCCCAGTTCCTTGACCGCCTCCTCAAGGGCCTCCGGCTTGCGCGCGGTGACGCACACCTTGGCGCCGCGCGCGGTCAACTCCTTGGCGACGCCGAGACCGATACCGCGGCTCGCGCCGGTGACGATCGCCACCCGGTCCTTGAACATGCTGTTTCCTTTCCTCGGCGCCTTTTCCTAAGCGCCCGCTCAGCGTGCCGCTACTGTTCCGTCATGACGATGTCGCTGTGGCCGGACGTGCAGCCCGAGGCCGCCCGCCGGCTGATGCTCGCCGCCGTCCAGTCGTTCGCGACCGTCGGCTTCCACGCCACCACGACCAGGGACATCGCGACCGCCGCGGGCATGAGTCCGGCCGCGTTGTACGTGCATTTCCCGTCCAAAGCCGCTTTGCTGTTCGAGATCAGCCGAACCGGCCACGAACAGGCCCTCGCCGAGATCGTGGCGGTCACCGCCGGTGCCGGCGACCCGGTCACCAAGATGCGCGCCCTGGTGGAGAACTTCGTCGCGTGGCACGCGCGCGAGCGAACTGTGGCCCGTGTGGTCCAGTATGAGATCCGCGCCCTGCCGGACCGTGAGTACCAGGTCGTCGCCGGCCTGCGCAGGCGGATCGAACAAGCCGTTCGGTCCGTGATCGGCGACGGCGTCCATGCCGGCGTGTTCGAGGTGCCCGACGAGAAGACGGCGGCCCGTGCGGTGCTGTCCCTCGGGGTCGACGTGGCCCGGTGGTACAGCGAACGCGCCCGGAAGACACCACGGGCCCTCGGCCGCGAGTACGCCACACTCGTGCTGCGCATGCTTGGCTGCACCGACTCTCCTTAGCCGACCGCCATACCTACCGGTCGGTACCTATCGAAACATACTAAGCGGTCGGTCACCAACGGCGGTGACGATTGCGATGTCCGGAACCCGCCAGCGCGGGCCCGCCGCCAGCAGCACTCTTGTCCCATGGAGATTCGATACACCGCGATCCCCGCCGACCGCCTCACCGCCATGCGCGCCGCCGGCCAGGACGAACACGGCAACAAATGGCAGCCGCGGGTCGCCGAAGGCTGGGAACCACTGCGCTGCTGTCTCCAACGAGCCGAGCGGGACGAGGACATCGCCCTCATCTGCTACACCCCGTGGACCGAGGCCAGCCCCTGGATGGAGGCCGGACCGATCTTCGTGCACCACGAAGAATGCGACGGCTACGCCGAAACCGACCAGTACCCGGAACTGTTCCGCACCAACAAGGTGATCCTGAACCCGTTCGACCACACCGGCGCCCGCGCGTACGACCACATCACGTTCCTGGACCCGGAAGACGACCACGTCGCCGCGGTGGAACACATCCTCAGCCAACCCGACGTGGCCTACCTGCACGCCCGAAGCCGCGAAGCCGGCTGCTTCCACTTCCTGGTGACACCCACCGGACACTGACCCACGAGCGCGCGCTCACCCGAGACACGCGCTGTTGCCACCGACCGAGGCGCCACGGGCGTTCCGGGCGTTCCGGGCGTTCCGGGCGTTCCCCATCCTCCTGCGCTACTCGGCCTCCTCCTCGTCCCCGCCGATGGTCGCGACCTCGGTCGCGGCCTCCGGACCTTGCGCGAGCAGCACCCGGAAGCCGTCCTCGTCCAGCACCGGCACCTTCAGCTGCAACGCCTTGTCGTACTTGGACCCGGGTGCGTCGCCGACCACCACGAACGACGTCTTCTTGGACACCGACCCGACGGCTTTCCCGCCGCGCGCGATGATCGACTCCTTGGCCTCGTCGCGCGACAGGGTCGGCAGGGTCCCGGTGACCACGATCGACAGTCCCTGCAGGTTGCGCGGGATGGACTCGTCCCGCTCGTCCTCCATCCGCACCCCCGCCGCCCGCCAGTGGTCGACGATCTCGCGGTGCCAGTCCACCTCCCACCACTCCGTCAGCGCGGTGACGATGGTGGGCCCGACCCCCTCGGCCGCGGCCAGTTCCTCGTCGGTGGCCTCGAAGATCCGGTCCAGGGTGTCGAACTCCATGGCCAGCGCGCGGGCCGCGGTCGGGCCGACGTGCCGGATGGACAGGGCCACCAGCACCCTCCAGAGTGGACGGTCCTGGGCCGCCGCCAGGTTGTCCAGCAGTTTCGCGCCGTTCGCGGTCAGCTCGCCCGCGATGGTCCGGAACAGCTCGACCCGCAGCAACTTCTCGGCGTCCAGGTCGAACAGGTCGGCCTCGAAGTCGTACACGTCCGAGTTGACCAGCGCGGCGGCGCTCTCGTAGCCGAGGACCTCGATGTCCAGCGCGGACCGGCCGCCGATGTAGTCCAGGCGTTCCCGCAGCTGGCCGGGGCAGTGCCGGGAGTTCGGGCAGCGGATGTCCACGTCGGCCTCCTTGGCGGGCCGCAACACCGTGCCGCACTCCGGGCAGACCGTGGGCATCACGAACTCGGTCTCCGCGCCCGTGCGGGCCTCCAGGACCGGGCCGAGCACCTCGGGGATCACGTCACCGGCCTTGCGCAGCACGATCCGGTCGCCGATCAGGACGCCCTTGCGCTTCACTTCACTGGCGTTGTGGAGGGTGGCGCGCGTGACCGTCGAGCCCGCGACCGTGACCGGCTCGGTCACCGCGTACGGCGTGACGCGGCCGGTGCGGCCCACGTTCACCCGGATCTCCAGGAGTTTGGTGGTGACCTCCTCCGGGGGGTACTTGAACGCGATCGCCCAGCGGGGCGCCCGTGACGTGGTGCCGAGCCGGCGCTGCAACGGGACCTCGTCGACCTTGACCACGATGCCGTCGATCTCGTGCTCGGCGTCGTGCCGGTGGTCCCGCCAGAACTCGATGAACTCGTTCACCTCGTCGTGCGTGGACAGCACCTTGGTGTGCGTCGACACCGGCAGTCCCCACGCCCGCAGCGCCTCGTACGACTCGGACTGGCGGCCGGGCTCGAAGCCGTCGCGTTTGCCCAGGCCATGGCAGATCAACCGGAGCTTGCGGCTCGCGGTGACGCTCGGGTCCTTCTGCCGCAGTGAGCCGGCCGCCGTGTTCCGCGGGTTGGCGTAGATCTGCTTGCCCGCCTCCGCCTGGCGAGCGTTGAGCTCCTCGAAGTCCTCGACCCGGAAGAACACCTCGCCCCGGACCTCGACCAGCTTGGGCACCGGGTACTCGGCGGTGCCGGTGAGCACCTCGGGCACACCCTGCAAGGTGCGCACGTTGAGGGTCACGTCCTCGCCGGTCCGGCCGTCACCGCGGGTCAGCCCCCTGGCCAGCCGGCCGTTCTCGTACAGCAGGTTGATCGCCAGGCCGTCGATCTTCAGCTCGCACAGGTAGTGCGCGGCGTCGCCGACCTCCTTGGCGACCCGCTCGTACCAGCTGGTCATCTCGTCGGCGCTGAACGCGTTGTCCAGGCTGAGCATCCGCTCCAGGTGGTCGACCGCGGTGAACTCGGTCGAGAACGTCCCGCCGACCTGCTGGGTCGGCGAATCCGGCGTGGCCAGGCCGGGGTACTGCTCCTCCAGGGCCTGCAGCCGGCCGAGCAGCTTGTCGAACTCGCCGTCGCTGACCGTGGGCGCGTCCAACACGTAGTAACGGAACTGGTGGCCGCGGACCTCTTCGGCCAAGTCGGCGTGTTCGGTCCGCACCTGGGCCGGGATCTCGGCGGGGACGGACTCGACGGCGATCTCGGCAGGTTCGTTCGTGCTGGTCACGCCGTGGAGACTAGCCGAGGCCACCGACAATTTCGCGGAGCTCCAGCAGCCCGATGGCGTCCCGCGGTTCGGCCTCGGCGGTCTCCACCCGGCGGAGTCGCTCGCCCGCGACCCGCTCGCCCAGCGTGACGTCCAGCGGCAGGTATGTGAGCGCCTCCCTGGCCGCGGCCTCGAGCCCGGCGAACTCCGGGTGGTACACGGCGACGTCCACCACACCGTTGTCCACATGGACGGCCACCCGGACATCGGCGAGCGCGATCCGGTGTGCCCCGAGGTTCACCGTGACCTGCGTCGGATCAGGCACCGGCGGCACCGAGTCGTGGTACCACCCGTATCGCTCTGACCTGCCCAAGCAGCCGTGATCATGCGGCAGATATGGGGCACACCGTGAACATCTGGATCGACCCGCCGCCGGACGCCCGCGCACCTTTGCCTGTGTGGCTGCATTGGGCGGCCTTCGTCGGCATCGTCCTCGCCGGACTCCTGTTGGCGGCCGCGACACTCGTCGGTATCAGCCAAGACCAACAACAGCCTTACCGGCGAGCCGAACCGACGGTCGTGACCGTAGCGGGCGCCGAGTCGTAGAAGGCTGGCCCCAGTGCTTCACAAGCACCCGCGGCCGGCAGTTACCCTGGAAGCACCTCTTCACGGAGGGATGCCCCCGGCCGACGGGTCGGGGGCGCGTGAAGAGGGCAACTCCGTGAAGATGGGCGGGTCCAGTTATGGACATCGACAATGCGCTGATCGGCCGACGAGTCCGCGAACTCCGATCCTGGCGAACGATGAATCTCTCGGCGCTCGCCGGGCTGGCCGGGATGTCCGTCTCCTACCTCAGCATGATCGAACGAGGCGAACGACCAGTGACCAAGCGGGCTACCCTCGAGGCGCTCGCACGTGCTCTGCAAGTGTCACCGACCGACCTCACCGGCAAACCCTGGGAACAATCCACCGACCAGGCTGAAGGCCAGGCGCACGCCAGCCTCGTCGCAATCGCAGCCGCAATGGACGCCTACGAACTCGGCGATGACTCCGGCGAGCAGGCGCGAGAATGGCCGCAGGTCGCAGCCGACGTGCGACGGCTTGTCGAAGCGCAACAAATACGGGCAGATTATGCGGAAATGGGCGGCCTTATCCCGCAACTGCTGAGCGAATTGCATACCCTTTATGTCCGCGACCCCGTACATCGCAGAGAGATTCTGCTAGCCCTTGTCCGCTGCTATTCCTCGGCCGTCTGGATGGCGAAGCTGGGGCGCCAGGACGGCCTCACACTGATGGCAGCCATGGCAGCTCAGCGGTGCTCGGAGGAGCTGGGATCTCCGCAATGGCGCGGGTACACCACCTGGCTGCGAGGCGTCACTACAGGCTCCCTGAATCGCGCCAAGCAGTATCAGCGAGCTACGGCCATGGCCGACGAATTGGCCCCCGGCCTGAACAATCCTGAAATAACTCAAGCCTATGGGCAGCTGCATCTGTCTGCGGCGCTAGCCGCAGCGGCACAGGCCGACCGAGATACTGCCGCCACCCATCTCGACGAAGCGGCGGCCGTGGCTGATCGACTCGATCATGAAGTGGGCACCTTCGCCCAAGTGTGGTTCGGAAGGACCAACGTGCGGATCTGGCGTGTGACGATCGGGGTCGAACTCGGTGACGGCCCAGCGCTCGCTGAGATCGCCCGCGACGTTCACGTTGACGCCATCCCCAGCCCGGCCCGGCAGGCGGTGTTCCACGCCACCTACGGCCGGGCGCTACTGGCCGAGAGCCGCACCCGAGACGAGGGATTGGCCGAGATACTGCGCGCAGAGCACTTGGCACCTCAGCACATCCGAGGAGACGTGTTTGTCCGGGAGTCGGTCGCTGACGAGTTGCGACGTGCCCGGCGGGACGCCGGCGGCCGGGAGTTGCGCGGCCTCGCGTGGCGAATGGGCGTTGCCCCAACAGGGTGACAATCGACGTCATTTCACAACCAGTGAAATAACCCCTCAAGATCACACTTAGCGTCACGTCCCACACACGTGGGAGGTGCGAACAGCATGGCCGACTTGCTGACCGGGTGGTATCTACCGGTGATCCTTGAGGTCCTGGCGCCCGTCGGGATTGTGTCCCTGTGTGTCTTTCTCGCGCTGGTGATCAAGCGGCTGAAGGCCAGGCGCGCCCGATTGGCCCCATCGAACGTCCACGCTTTCCCCACGAGCGCGATGCCCAGCCGCAAGATCCGGCAGCTGCGCCATGGCCGGTAACCGCACCCACAATCTCCAGGCGACCACAACCGCCTGGAGCGGGGCCCCGCTGAAGAGACGCAGCGTCGAGCCCCAGCCCGCAGGCGGCCAGACCGGAAGTCCACACCGCCTGCGGGCCCAAGACCTGGGCCGCCACCGCACGGAACCTGTCCACCACGGGCTCCCGTCGGTTGCCCAACCACGCGGTGGCGACCCAGCCCACCCCGACGCGACCGCCCGCACTGGGGGTGCGGTCGCGGACCCCGAACGTGACGCGCCTGGCGTGTCACGAGGGCCCTCGGCTGTCGAGAAGCCACGGAGTCTGCCGACTCGGTACTCCGGCCGAGGGCCCGCACAAAACCCGGACCGCGGTGACCTTGGCGATGGCAGCACCTTCGCCAACGACCGCGGTCCGGGCCACCAGCCGCCGGGCCATGACCGCATGGTGCAGCCGGTCGACGGCCCGGCCGGGCGGCCGCAGGGGCCGCCCACCGCTCGTGCCCAGCCTGTTCCCCATGACGGGCTGGGCACGAGCACCCCGACGGACACCACCCCCGGCTACGTCGAAGGCCAGCACGTCCAGCTCACCACCCCGGTCAGTGACATCCCCGCCGGCTGCGAAGGACGGATCGCCAAGGTCGCGGTCTGGCCCCGTGGGCCGGTCTACGAAGTGTGCTTCTCGTTCTCGGCAGGTCGACAGTGGATCTGGTGCGCCGAGCACCAGATCACGCCGGTCGCCGACCCCTGAGCAGGTGGCCTGGCCACGAGTCCCCCAGCTGAGTGGTCAGGCCACCGTCCAAGCTCCCCGTCCCGATGGCGGGGAGGGCCAAACAAAGCAGGCACACCGGCGCGGCCGCACGGTACGGGCGCGGCCGCGCCGGCGCCCGCCCAACCAACGGTGAAGGCCGCACATGACCCTGCCCATGCCCATGTGGCGCTACTGCAGCTGCGGCTGCGACTACTGGCACAGCGTCAGCGGGCACAGCGTGGCCTGCCCGGCCGCGATCGTGCAGCTCACCGGCGCGACGGTGCCGGCGCCCTACATCCCACCCGGCGGCCGCGCGTGCCCCAACTGCCTGGACATCGTCGAACACGAGGACGAACAAGCACTCCGCAACGTGCGTCGCCGATTCGCCGACGCGCACCCCGACCTCATCGCCGGCCTGGACGCCATCCTCGCCGAGGAACAACGGGCCATCACAGAACAGGGCGGCACAGACTCCGGTGAGGGCCCGGACGAGACAAGACCGCCATGACCTGGATCGCCGGCGGCGTCTTCACCACCAAGCTCCACCTCGTCGCGGACAACGCCCCCAGCATGCGCGTGAACCAACGCCGCTACTGGTGGTCCGTGTGCAACCACGCCTGCGTCCCCATCCCACCCGAGCACGACCTCGAGGCCGCCGGCTGGCCGTGGTGCCGGACCTGCTTCCCCGACATGGCCGCCATCGAGGCCGCCCTGCGCACAAGACCCACCGCCCCACAAAGGACCACGCCATGGCCCACACCGCCGGCCCCCGCGGCCACGACGACTGCATCTGCTCCAACAACGTCAGCTACGCGCCCGGGACCACCCTGGAGCGGTTCAACCTATGAACCTAGCTGAACTACGTGCCGCCGTGATCCAGATCGGCGTCACCCTCACCGACACGGTCGACACAGAGGCCGCCACCATGGCCTACGCGCAGGCGGTCGCGTCGTTCTGCGCGCTGATGGCCGGCTCGAACAACCCGGCGGTCGCGCCCATGGTCGCCTACCTCCACGATCTGCACCAACTGGCCCTCGTCATGGAAGGCAAGCCGGACGAAGCAACGCTGCGGCTGTACGACTTCGCGGCGACCATCCTATGAGGACACACGAGCCCATGGCGGATGAACCGACACCCTCCACACTCGGCCTACGCGGGCAGCAAGTCCTCGTCGGCATGTCCTACGGCCTGACCAACGCCGAGATCGCCGGCCTTCTCGGGTTGAGCCCGCACACCGTCCACACACACATCAGCCGGCTGATGCGCACACTCCAGTGCCACGAGCGTGCACACGCGGTCAGGCTCGGATTCGAGCGCGGGTTCCTCACCATGGGCGATCCACTGCCGAGAGCACGCCGCCAGACCTGACCGGCGCCGCGTAACGCCCAGAAGATCCACGAAGACAAGCTCCGGGAAACCCGCCCAACGGGGAGAAGATCCACAATGTCTGACCGAAAACGAGCCGCCCTGTTCGTCTCAATCGTCGCAACCTGCCTGCTGCTGATCGGCGGCATCGGCGTGGCTTCGGCTGTCACCGTGACCGGGGTGACCGGCTCGATCTCCTGCGGATCCGTATGGTCGCGCAACGACAGCCAGGCACGTCGTGACGGCGACACGCACGACCTCACCAACATCAGACTGGGCGTTCCGCTCAGCGCCCTCAGTGATTCGTCGCTGGCCAACGCACAAGCGTGTGCTGACGGCATATCGGGCCGACGTTCGTGGTCATTGACGCTTGTCGGCCTCGGCCTCGTCGGCCTGCTGGGTGCAGCCATCTTCCGGCGTCCACCACAGGACGGATCAGCCGATGAGCGTGCGGCTCCTGCCTAACCCCGGACATGCCAAAACGGCCCTGCCGCTCCCGAAGGAGCAGCAGGGCCGTAGATGGTTCCCCTGGCGTCCGCCCGACGCCGTCTTCCCTGTGTAGCGGGAGTCTACCCGACCGATCCCCAGTTGATCAGTTGCCAGTAGAACGGGTAGTTCGTGCTCGAGTAGACCACGCCGGTGCCGTTGCTCTTACACACCAACGCGATCCGCAAATTCCCGCTGTCCAGATCGTTCGAGGTGACGATGAACGAGTGCGGTCCGGCGTGTCCGATAAAGGTGTTCTGCGTGTACCAGTCCGGCTCTCCCTCGATGGCCGGTGTGGCGGAACCTGTGGCCAGGTAACGCTGAATGGCCGGAGTCGGTCCGGTGATCACGCCGACATCCAGAAACGCGCTCGTGTTCTGGCTTCGCATCGCCGACATGCTGACCTCGACCGTGTCGCCCGCGACTGCCGGAATGTCCAGCTCGAACCCGGACACGGCCGCCCAACTGGCGCCGGTACTCGGCAGGGTGGTGTCGCCGCTGGTGATGTACGCCCGTCTAAACGTCGGCTTGGTGGCCTTGGTCGCGACGTTCGCGCTGAGCGTCGCGAGATCCCCGACCAGGTTGGTGACCTTTGACTCCGGAATCGAGTTCACCGCGACCGTAGGGTCGGCGCCGGTGCCGCCGATCGTGATGGTCGAGTCTCCGGCCGTCACCGACAGGACACCGGAGCCGGAGGGCAGGTACTGGGCCGGGATGTGCGCGGTGCCGTCGAGCGGGACCACGCCGCCGGCGACGCCGAGCTGGGAAGCCAGGATGAACACCGGTGTCGCACCGGCCGAGCTGCGGGGCGCGGTGGACAGGTCGAGTGTGGACCCGGTCGGGGTGATTGTGTACGTCACCAGCGCGGTGTTGGTGATCCGTTCGGTTACCTGGTACTGCAGCGCGGTGGCCTGGGTGTTGTTGACCAGCACCGTACTGATCGATCCGTTCACCAGCGGGATGTGCACCGGGGACCCGGCCACGATGGTCCCGCTGGCGGTGGCTTCCTGGATCGGCTGGAGGCTGATGATCCCGGACGCTGGGGTGTTGTCCGGGTTGACCCAGCTGCCGGTGATGGTGATCGTGGACAGCGGCATCGTTCACCACTCCGTTCCCGGGCTCGGCACGTCGGTGGCGGGTCGTACGCTGCGCGGTCAGGGATTTCCTGCGTTGCGGGTCTCGATGGCGCGTTGCACCCAGGAAAGCGTGGTGACGACCGCGGTCTTGATCACGCTGCCGATCACCAAACTCCAGTCCACCGTGGTCGCTTGAACGAGGGGCAACACGACAACGATCACGGCCAGCAGGACGTCGAACAGCAGGTTCTGTAGCAACGTCCGCAACGCTCGGGAGTTCGCGTCGGCCGACGTCGACGGGATTGGATCCGGCCCTGGCGGTGGGGTGGGTGTAGTCATGTGTGCCTCCATGAGCTGGACGCAGTCCGATCTGAACTGCGCCGGTGATGTGTCCGTGCACGGCCGCGCGTCGTCAACCGCCGTCGGTCCACTGGTCCAGTTGCGCCTGTGCCTTGGCCAGGTCCCTTGTGAGGTCTGCGATCCTGCGGTCAGCGTCGGCCAGTTGGTCGGTCAGTGTGACAATCTTGGTTTCCGCGGCCGCGAGGTCTGCACGTAACGACCGCACCTGCGCGGCGGCCGGCTCCAGGAGCGACACCGCAGTGGCCGACAGGACCTGTACTGCGTCCGCTTCCGTCTTCTCCGCGTCTGCGCTGATCTTGCGTTTCGTCGACCGGACCGTGACGAGCGACCCGAGCCCGGCCAGCCCCCCAGCCGCGGCGACCAGCGTCCCGACAGCAACGAGGATGTCCACAAGGGAACCCTTTCACTCCAGTTGATCAGTGGAGTCGGTGACCATCGCCGCCGCGCGGATGGCCCGCAGATCACGGCGGATCTGAAGCACGCGCACCACATTCGCGACACTGAACGCGATGAGCGTGAACCCGAACCCGACGCCGCGGACGCCACCCACGGTGAAAATCGCCAGCGCGAAGAACAGATACAGCCCAGTGTTGATCAGCAGCCCGGCGCGCTCCACCAACGGGCCCACGATTCCACGCCAGCAGATCCCGGCCAGCGCGATCGCCGCGGACGCCGCGAGCCCGAGGTAGAACGCTTGGCCATAGGCGCGCGGCAGGAGCAGCAAGATCGCGTTGGACGCAGCTTGGCTGTAGCCGAAGAATCCGGTGAGGCCAGACAGCAGCGTGAACGCGAGCAGCACGATCTCGTGCGGATGCCTGCCACTGCGAATGGTCAGCACAGCGCCCCCTTGGTGGCGGCCGGGGCCGGCATATCAGGACGCGGCCTTGGCGAGGATGGCCTTCAGGCTGGCGTCGACCGCGGCGCGGACGTCGTCAGCCGTGGCACCGGCCTTGATCAACGGCCCCAGGATCGGCGCCAACACCGGTGCCATGGTGGCGGCGAGCGCGTTGAGGTCGATCTGGCCGCCGTTCTGCTGGGCTCGGACCGCCGCGATGATGTTGGCCTCGTCGTCCGACAGGACCCCGGCCAACGCGTCCACCTTGGCGCCGAGCTGAGCGATCGCGCCGAGCAGGAACGCGCCGTCGCCGGTGTCGAGCGCCCGATACGGCCCCTGCTTGTTGTCCTCGTCGGTATACCGCTGCACCAGCATGCCCATGACTCGGTCACGAGTATCGTGCAGCCAGCCGTCCTGCGTAGTAGTCAGCGTCACGTCGTCCTCCGCGTTGTGTTGCCCCCAATCCGGGGCCAGAACGTCATTGGCGTCCGCTTCGACCCCGCCCGGGTAGACGTAGCCAGCGTGTTGGTACAGGTGTGCTCCCGGATAGCGCAGGCCGTGGGACCAGGCCACGGTCTGCCACCCGAACGCAACATGGCCTTCCTCGAGCGCCCGTTGCACCACGCTGATTTGGCCGTACACACCCGCGAGGGCCACCCCACCGAGTTCGGCCGCGGCACCGTCCAGGTAGGCCATCACGGTGTCGTGCCGCGCGTGGCCGATGATCTCGGTATCGATGGCCATGTAGATCGGCCGGTGCTCCGGGAACCCGATCCGGGTGGTGGCGTCGGCGCGGGCGCGTGCCCCGGCCACGTGCCCCGCTGGCTCCCCGCCGGCCCAGTCGGTCGTGCCGCCCTCGTACACCAGGGCCATACCCAGGGCGTGGTGGCTGAAGTCTTCGTACTCGCCGCGGTCGGTGCACTTCGGATTCTTAGGGAACCCGCAGTACCTCACGGCGCCGACATATCCGGCCCCGACGATCGCGAGCGCACCGGGTCGGCCGACGTAGTCCAGTACCTGGCTCACCGTGCTGTCCTTCCTGTCACGTGGAGTTGGTGACGAAGAACGCGCCGAACGTCGAGCCGCCCACGAAGGTATCGAGCGTGACCGCGCCGCCCGAGTTCTGGTAACCGTCCAGAAAGAGCGTGGCGCCCACGGCGAGGTTGGCCATCCACGCCACGTGGTGGCCGCCGGCGCTGCCGTTGACCGCCGGCAGGGTGGAGGTCACGGCGATGTTCGCCGGGATCGATGTGCCGTTGACGAGGATGTCGGATTGGATGAGGTTGGCCGCGCTGACCGGCCACCGGATCTGCCCGAAACACCAGTAGATCCCGGCGTGTTGGATGGTGACTTGGTTGGGGACCGCCACCGTCCACATGTTGTCGGTGTTGATGATCGCCGCTTGGAAGTTCAGGATCGTGTGCGTCACGTTGGGGACCGATTGGCCGCTCGTGGTGTTGATCAACACCGAGGGTCGTTGGGTGTAGAAGCCGGCCTGGTTGTAGGCGTACAGGTTCGTCAGGTTGGACGCGAGGGCGTTGAGGTCGCCCTGATGCACCACCGTCCCGTCGACGAAGCTCGGGATGGCGGGAGACGGAACACCCATCTACGGCTCCACACGGGTCGGGGTTGGCTCGGGCATGGGGCGCAGGGTCGCGACCTGCCAGTCGCGGCCGCCGTCGACCGTGCCGTGCTCGGGGTGCCTGCTTGGGTGGTCGACGGCGGACACGACGTACGGGGCGCCGGCGACCCATACCTGCTGGCCCTGCTGCAGGAACGCGTCAAACCCGCCCTCGGTCAGGGTCTCGTCGGTGTCGCCGTGCACCGCTCGGATCCATGCCTTCGGAGTGGTCGAGATCAGGGACAGATGCCGGGCGAGATCCATCTGCAGTGGCCGTGCGGTGTCCACGGTGAGCGTCACCGTGTTGCGATCAGAGCTGATGGTCACGTCGCGGACAGTGTGCGCGTAGGCCGGATCCAGTCCCGGGACCATCACGGTGCTGCCGGGCAGGTCCACCCATGCTTCAGCGTTGAACCCAATGTGCGCACACACCGGGATTCCCTCGCGTTGGCAGTCTTTGCAGGACGGTGGCCCCTCGTAGGCGAGGGTCACTGTGGTGGTCATCGGCATCGAGCTTCTCCCGAGGGCGTCAGTAGACGGGGACGGTGCTTGTTCCAAGGACGCCGTAGGTCGAGTCGCCCAGGATCCACGCTGTGGGGACGAAAACGGGGCTGCATTGCAGTTCCACCGTGTAGCTGCCGTCGGCCGGGCTGCCTTGCTCGGCGATGGCCTCGACGTAGTAGTCCCCGGTGATCAGCGTGCCGGCCGAGGTGCGCATCGCTACCGTGATGCGTTGGGACAGCTCGAGGCCGAGCACGAAGTTCCACATCGTGGGGTCCGACGCGGGGCTCAGCACCAGCCGGCGGACACGTGGTGGTGCGTTCAGCCCCGGTGCACCGCCGGGTTTCGAGTACCGGTTGAGGTAGAAGATCGCGGCCTGGGACAGGTCGAAGTCGGAGTTGACCTGGAGGGTGGCGGACAGGATCCGCTGCCCGTAGGCGGTTTGCGATGTCGCGTTGATCTGTGGCGCGAAGTTGGAGTTCGCGGGCCTGGACAGGTTCGCCTGTGAGTACACGTAGGTCGGGTCGTAGTCGTACTCGATGCCCTCCGGGTGTAGTTGCCCGGCGGAGTTGCCGATCGTCGCGGCCGAGGTCTGTTGGGTGTAGCGGCTGGCCCGGTCTTCCCACACGACCCGGCCGTCCGCGCTCGCGTAGAGAAACGAGTTCTCGGTGGCGGTGATCTCCTGCAGCACGTCGAGCATGGTGCGGGCCGACTGTGGCGAGTTGGCGTCGTCGTAGCCGAAGTCCGGCGCGAGCTTGGCGTAGCCGGCCGCCGCGGTGTATGCGGTGGCCGACCAGTAGGTGTTGAGCAGCCGCGCCACACGAGCACCGGCCAGTTCGTTGATGTAGCCGATGCCGCGCTTGTAATGCGCCAACAGTTGGCTGCTGCTCAACGCCGCCGGATACGCGGCGAGCTGCGCCACGGACACGCTGGTGGTCGGGGTCCCATATCCTGTGGTCGCTTCCACGAACAGGTTCATGATCGGGAACTGCGCGGCGGTGGGGGCCGGGCTCCACACCCAACTGTTGAACGCGCCGTCGACGGCCGTGTCGAACCCGCCGCCGGAGGCTCGCAGGCAGATCGCCAGGTAGTGCCATTGACCGTCCGGGAACCCGGTCCAAGTGGCGGGATTGGGCACGAACGGTCCGAACCCCAACGAGGCGGTGTTGGTGAAGAACACCATGAGTTGGCCGCCGGTCGTGTACCAGCCGAGGTAGTCCCTCGGCCCGTCAGGCAGCGGGATCGGCTGGTTGTACACGTTCTCCCCGACACCGATCGTGGCCGCGCCGAGGAAGGCCGTGCCGGAGGTCAGCTTCACCCAGGCTTCGATCGTGAAGGCGTTCGGGATCATGGTCTGCATGCCCTGCGTCCCTAGATACGTGTTGTGGGCCGACGGGCTGGCGGTCGGTGGCGTGTCGTTCTGCTGTGAGACATTCGCCGCGGCCGACCCGTCGAGGAAGGTGTCGCCACCAAGGTTCACCTGGCCGCTGGGCGCCACGCTCGTGTACGCCAAATAGGGCTGGCCACCTTTCGGCAACTGGACCGTCAGCGGCAACGCCTGGTCGGTGTACGGGATGTAGATGTACGGGTTGTCCGCAGCGATCGTGGACTGATACGTCTGGTTGATCACGGTGCGGGACAACACACTCAGCGCGTCGACCGCTTCCAGCGGCTTCACCCCGCGGAATCCCGCGTCCGTCCACGTCTGCGGATACCTCTCGATATACCCGGTGTACCGGGGGGAGCGTTTCGGGCCCGTGGTGGTGAACGCGGACGCGGACGACGCCAGCTCCAGCTGGCAGGCGTCGAGGTACACGGTGAACGGGAACCCGGGCGCGGTGCCGGATTTGACGTGGAGGTAGCTCACGGCGTTCGTCGCGGTCGCGGTGACCGACAACCTTTGCCACGCGGCGGTGGTCGACGAGGTGGCCGACCCGTAGGTCGTGACGGTCGGCGAGTACTGCCCGAACACAAGCGTCACCGTGTAGGTCGCGGGCACGTACACGTACACCGACAGCGTGTACGTCTGCCCCGGCACCGTCCACATCAGACCGCCAACGCGGTCCGACGAGGCGGTCAGCGTCGCCGCGCACGAATGCGTCCCCGCGAACGCCTGGGTCGTGGACACGACCCGGGTCGCGGCGGTACCGAACACGCTCGTCCACGCCACCGTGGTCTCGAACGACGGGTCGTACGCGGTCGACGAGCCGGGCGGTGTGTTGGTCGAGTTGAGGACGTTGCCGGCCAGGTTGCTGCTGGCCGCGTTCCACAGCCCGGCGCGTTGGATACACCGGTAGGGCAGCAGAGTGTTCGCACCGCTGTTCCAGGCCGAGGAGGTGTTGGCCGGGTTGAGGGTCTCGGCGCGGTCGAAGACGCTCACCGTCATCGTGCCGGCCTCGGCGTTGCCCAACTCGTACTGGCGGCCCCGGCGGGTCTGCCAGGCCTGGGTGCGGGTGCCCGCGACGCTGTTCAGACTGACCGCGGCCGCGCCGGGCACCGCCGGTGGCCCGGCGGTGAAGTCGGCGACGAAGTCGAACAGCGGACGCACCACACCCACCACCTCCTCCGCAGGCTCCCCGATGGACTACAGCTGGACGTCAGGTCGCCGCGAACGTGAGTCCGTTCTGGACGTTGCGCATGCCGTTCTGCAGGAACGCCTCCTGCACCGCCGACTTGATCTCCGCCTTGGTCGACAGCAACGCGTTCGTGTACACGTTCACCGTCACACCACCCCCACCGACCGGCACCGCAACCGCCTGGGCACCCGCCCCGATCCGGTCGCCCAGCATCCGATACGCGCCGCGCAGGTCACTGCGGTTCATCGCGTCCATCACCTGGACACCCGCCGCCCTGACCGCCGACGCCTGCTGGACATACTCGGTGTTGGACAGCATCGCTGGAATGTCGTCGGACGTGTCCGACCCTCGCCCGGAGACCGGGCCGCCAGGCCCGAAGTGGGCGAGGCCGCCGTGGGCGTAGGTGACGAGACCACCGTGAGCGCGAAGCTTGTTGGTCTTCGCGCCGATCCGGTCCATCATTGGGTTGAGCGCCCCGAGGTCGTGGTACAACCGGCCGAGCGCGTTCTCAGCTTGGGACGTATCCGCGGTGACGTTGGTGGAGATGTCCTTGGGCACCTGCATGTACTTGTTGGTGAGCTCCTGGATCTGGTCCTTGGTTAAGCCAGCTTTGGCCAACACGGCCTGCAATGCGGCGACGTCATCGGCGAAGGCCTTGTTCCCTGCCTCCACCGAGTGGGTTTGCTGTGCGACGGCTTTAGCGTGGTCCTGTGCCGCCGTCACGGCGTCAAGGATCGCGGAGATGTTCTTGCGGCCCTTGTCGTTGTTCATGTCCAGCGAGCGGCCGTTATCCTTCAACGCCAGAGCCGCCGCGTCCACACTGTCCTTGTACCTCACTGTTGCTTTGGTGGCGTCTATGTTGCCGCCGTTCAGCAGGTCCAGCTGATCAGTGAGAAGCTTCGCCTCGTTCTTCTCCGCGTCCATCGCGTCGGCCGCCTTCTTCGACGTGGACACCAAATCGCCGGTGCTGCCGTCCGCCTTGATAGCACCTAGCGCGACCGCGTCGAGATGGTCAGCTGACTGGTGCAGGGCACTGGACTGCCGGTCCGCCGCGTCCTTCGACGCGTTCAGCTGCCCAGTGAGGCCCTCGAGTTCTTTCAGCAGCAACTGTGCGGCGGTGCCGGTGGAGTCCATCTCGCGGACATCCCGCCCGCTGAAGCTGCTGCCCTGATTGTTCTTCTGGTCAAGATCGATCCGTGCCTGGATGATGCCCTGCAGTTTCGTTTTGAGGTCGTCCAGTGCGCTGCCTTGGGACATGAGCGCGTTCGTCAGTTCGCCTTCGGAGATGCCAAGCTGCTTCGCCTTGCCGAATGCGTCGTCTTTCTCGAGCTTGTTCACCGTCCAGGCTCGGGTGTTCTGCCCGAGTGCGTCTCCGTCGTCCTTGATGGCCCTAGTGAGGTCGTCGACCGCTTTGTTCGCGTCCTTGTTGCCGCTGCTGAACAGGGCGACCGCGCCGATGGCCAGACCAAGGGCGATGCCCCATGGTCCGCTGAGGAAGTCAAGAACGCCTTTACCGGCGGTCTTGATCTTCCCCATCGCGCCTTCAGCAGCACCCATGTCGGACACGAAGTTCCCGAACGCGCCCTTCTGGTTCGCAAACCAGCTCCCCAATGACCCGAGCGGACCCGACAAGCCGTTCACGGCGGTCCCAATCCCGCTGAGCGCCGTCACGACGAGCACGGCCTTGCCCTGCCACGTGTCCATGTGCGAGATGCCGTAGTCGAAACCGGCCGCCAGCAACCCGAGCTTCACCGTGGCTCCAGCAACGCCTTTCGCTGTGGAGTCGAGGTTAGACACCCAGGAGATCATCTTGCCGACGCCGGCGGCGAGGGCGCCGACGAGCACACCACCGATGGTGATTGCGAGTGTCTTCGCGGCCCATTCGTTGTTGCTGAGCCACTTCGTCACGTCGGCGATGACGCCGGCGATGTGACTGGCCACCGGCAGGAGCACAGACCCGATCTTGATCGCGAGAGACTGGGTGCCTTTCTCGGCGTCGGCGAGCTTCTGATTGAGCGTGTTCTGGACCTCCGACCAGCCTTTGACGTTGCCGTCTGCGTCGGCCGCGCTACCGCCGATGGCCTTGATCGCGTCGGCGGTGTAGTCCGCGTTCTCACCAGTAGTCATCAGCGCCACTTTGAGGCCGGTGGCGTCACCCATCAACTTCTGCATCATGCCGCCGTAGGTGTTCATCACCTGGCCGCCGGACAGCTGCTCAGTACCGAGCTGGTGAGTCGACTTCACCATGGTCGCAAACGAAGCCGCCTGCCCAGCCGACACGGCGTCCAAGCCCTTGGTGGCCTTCTGGTAGTCCCCCATCGTGATGGCGCCGCTCATCAGTTCCTGGCCCAGCGCCTTGACCTTGGGGGTGCTCTTCGAGAGAGCGTCACCGAGGTCGATGATCACCTTGTCGGAGCCGGGCGGCATCGCTTTCTTGACCGCCTGGGACAGCAGGTTCATGGTCCCAGACAGGCCCCGTTCGCCAAGCTTCGCCTTGACGTCGTCAGAGTCGATTCCCAAGCTGGCCATGGCTTTCGACATGACCTGCGTCGGCGCTTGCAGATGCCTAATCGCATCAGCCATGTTCTGCGTGGCCTGCTGGGCGCTGATGCCGTGCACGGTCATGGACGCGAGGACACCGAGCACATCGGACATCGAGATCTTCGCCGCCGACGCGACCGGCAGGATGCTGTTCAATGAGCCGGCCAACTCGTCGAACGTCATCTTTCCGCTCGACGTGGCGCCAATGAACTTCGACATGGTGTCGCTGGCGGCTTTGGTGACGTCGGCCGCGGACTGGGCGTGCGGGTAATAGTCCCGCAGGGCACTGGACAGTGCGTCAGCGACTTCCACGCCCTCGGCGCCTTCCGCCTTGGCGCCCTGCTCGGCAGCTTTCAACACCCCCAGGCCGGCCTCGGCGTGATACCCGGCGGACTCCACCTTGTACATGGCGGCGGACATCTCGGTCGCGGAAACACCGACGTCGCCCGCCAGATTGAGAATCCCGGTCCGGACCGTCTTCAGGCCGTCTTCCGACTCGCCGGCCGAGGTGACGAGTTTGTTGGTGCTTTGTTCGAAGGCGCCGGCCATCTTCAGGCTGACGCCGGCGATGATCCCGGCCGCGAGCCCGACGCCCTTGACGACCTTGCCAACCGCGGCGTCCTGCTTGGCGGCCGCGGCCTCGGCGGAGGTGCCCATCTTGACCGACATTTCCTCGGTCGCCGCAGCTGCTTTCGCTTCTGCCGCTTCGAGATCCGCGAGCAACCCGACGGTCTTGGACCGCATGGCCTGCATCGAGACGTAGATCTCTTCGTTCGACCGCGCCGCGGCCTCCGCGGTCTTCTGGAACGACGCCGCGACCTTGTTGTTCTCCGCCGCGACCGTCTTGGCCTCGGCGCCGACCCGTTCGCCCATCTGCCCGACGGCGGCGGACATCTCGGTCGCGGTGGCCTTCACCGCGGCGCCGGCGTCCGTGAAGGACTTCGCGAACAGCCTTACTTCGCCGACGGCCTCGGTGGTCGTGGCGACGAATCTCAGGACTACCGGGGGGATCGCGTCGGCCACGGGTCACACCCCCAGAGCTCGGCGCCACGCGGCGACCATGATCGCGAGGGCGTCCTTCTTGACCGCCAGCAACGTCGGATGCATGTACGGGCGGGCCGGGAGCCTCGACCGGTGGCCGCGGCCCGCGGTGCCGCCCAGTTCTTGGATGCGGGCGTAGGCCGTCGTCGGGCCGACCGATGCCTCGTACGTGCCGGCCCCTCCGGTCGGGCCTTGGACCTGCACCGAGCGCAGCAGCGTGCCGGACACCCGGGCTGGTGGCTCACCCGGCGCTGAAGGCGTGGGTGTGCCGCGCTGGTGGCCACGCCTGCTCAGTTCGCGTTTCGCCACGGCCTCGGCCTGGTGGGCGATCAAGCCCACGCCAACCTTCGTCGCCGCTTCCAGGGCGATGGCTTTCGCGATCAGATTGGCCGCCGTACCGTCCCATTCGGCCATTTCGATGGTGAGCTGCACGGCTCACCCCCTGGCGCGGTGTTCGTCCTTCAGCGCGACGATCTGAGGTATCCGCACCTTCAGCCCTGCGGGCAACTCGTCGACTTGGTCCGGGGTGAGGCCGCGCCGTTCCAGCCACCAGTCGGCATCGAAGGCTTCCTCCCACAGGGCCTGTTCACCCGGGCGGGCGTCGGTGGCCGGGGTGTGTCCCGCGATCAGCGCCCTGATCCGCTCGCGGGCTCGGTAGGGCTGTCCGGGTCCTCATAGTCACTCGGATCGGCGGCCTTGGGGAACAGGACCTTGCGGGCAGGTTCGAGCGCATCGAGCAGGGCCCTGTAGTCGCCGGGGGTCAGCTCATCCAGGATGGACATGTCCTGCGACGGCAGCACCCAGTCGCGGGCGGTGCCGTCGTCGGCCGGGTCTGCACGGTACGGCAGGTTCCACTCCGTCACGAGGTACTTCATGAGGGTCTCAGTGGTGGCCCACCCGTACTCGAGGTCGCCCTTGTCGTTCCTGGCCGCGTTGCCGGCGCGCATGATCGCCTTCTGGTGCTTGGTGCGTAGAGTGCGCGGATCGGCCAAACGAGCCCAGCCGCCGGACGGCAGGGTGACCTTGTCGACATCGACCGTGTCGACCGCGGGTGCGTCGAGTGCGGGTGGGTCGTGGAACGCGTGTTCGTCGGACATCACGATGCTCCTGGTTGGTTACTGGTAGGTGTTGCCGGCGACCGCGGACCCGATCGTGACCTTGATCGGCGAGTACCCGCCGGAACCGCCGGCGTTGGCCGTGGTGAAGACCCCGTCCCATTCCACGCCGTAGCGGATGGCTTTCTTCCCGGTCTCGATCTTCGCGATCCGGTACGCGGCCGCGGCCACGTCGAACTGGACGCTGATGAGGCTGGCTCCAGCCAGTCCGTTGGTGAGGGTGAACTGCAGGGTCGGCTGGGTGTTGCCGATCATCGCCAGGTACGGGGACTCGTCCGCCGCCACGAACTCGAGCTTCCCGGCGGCCGCGGCCTCGCCACGCTGGATGATGTACGGGGTCTGGGCCAGCTGTTCGGTGAAGATCGGCTCCAACGCGCGGGTGATGTCCACCGAACCGGTCTCGACGGTCAGCACCTGCGTGCCGCCGGACGCCGGGCCGCCGATCCCGACCTTGCCCCGCCAGGACGCGACCGGGTTCACCGAGGTCGCCGCCGGTGTCCGCACTTGAGAGTCCAACGCGGACGGCCACGAGGTCGCCGCGGCATCGAACATCAACAGCTGAGACTCCGCCGCCCAGTTGAAGCTGAGTTTGGACAGGCACGCGCCGGCGAACACCCGCGGGACGCCACTGGCCGCCGGTCCCTGGTAGTGGGTGATGGTGTGCGTCGGCGGCTGCCCCTGCGCGTAGTTCGTGGTCGCCAAGGTGTTCAACACCGACCAGGCGTTGGTGAACGGCGCCACCTGCACCACGACCGCCTGCGCGGACGCGTGGGCGTACTGCAGCGGCAACTGGCCCGCGGCGAACGGGATCGTGTACGGGCCAGCACCGCTTGGGGTGCCGGTCGTGCGGATCTCCGCTGTGCTGCCAGTCCCGATCAGGACGACCGACGCCGCCGGGATACTCGCGGCGGTCGACAGACTCGACGCGCCCGCGGCCGCCGTCGACGACAGCGTGGTCGACGGCGTCGACGCGGTGCCCGTCGGCACCAAGTCTCCCAGGATGTTCGCGAGCAGGAACCCGATCCCGTCACCGAACACGGGCCCTTTCAGCGTGAAGTCGTTGATGATCGGGCCCTGCTGGCGGCCGTAGAACATGCCCATCGCGCCGCGCCAGGCGTGGTCGTCCAACCACTTGGGTTTGTCCTCGGGCTGCAGGTCTTCCAGCGGGAGGGTGTAGGTCATGGGCACGCTGGTGCCCTGGGCCGCCTCGAGCGCGACCCCGGCGAACTGCCGTACTGAGGGGAACGTGGCGACCACGGGTCACTCCTTGTTGCTGGACTTCGGCGAGGCCTTCGCCGACGTCGACCTGGGCGCGGGAACTGGCGCGTCTGGCGGGTCCGCCGGCGGCGTCTCCGGCGAGGGCTCCGCGGAGCCGCTGGTGTCGTCGTCGGCCGGTGGGTCGACTTCCGTCCACCAGCACGCTGGCTGGGGTTCCTGCTGCTCCCAGTCGATGTCCTCGCCCGGCTCGACCATCCGCGACCCGGTCGGGGTGTCGTACTGGGCCGGATACGGCCCTGTGAAGCGGTGCAGGCTCACTCGTCACTCCCAGCGGTGTAGTGGTCGACGATCGCTTTGCGCGTCGCGGTGTCGGGGTCGCCGGGGAAGGTGCCCTCGGTCTTGGCGTAGGCCACCCAGTCGGCTGCGGACGCCGCCTTGCCTGGGCGCTTGAGCTCGTCGGTCGCTTCGCCGCCGCCTTCGTTGGCCGCCGGGTTGCCACTGCCTTCATCGGCTGGCGCCGGGCCCTCGGACTCGGGTGCGGGTGCGGGTGCGGCGGTGATCGGCGACCAGTCACCGTCCGGTGCGCGACCGCTGAAGTAGGCGACCTCTCCGGGATGCACCACGCCCCACGGATAGTCACGGTCGGCGTCGCCGACGAACTCGTATGCGACAGCAGTCGTCATGCCGATCCCCTTGTCAGGTCTGGAATTCGTAGATGGACACGTCGAAATCGACCGTGGACCAGGCGTAGAGTGTGTCGCCCCCGCCTTGCCGCTCCAGCGGGCCTGGGACGATGTTCAGCAGTGGTGCCGCGGCCACCAGCAGTCCGGTGCTGGCCGGCTGGCCCAGCGACGGATCGGACCGCATGCGGTCGGCGACCGCGTCCAAGATGGCCTCTTGGGTCGTGAGCGCGGTCAACGGATCGCCGCCGACGTCCTCGAAGTACACCGACACCACCACCGGGTACGGGACCACTCGACGGCCCCCCGCACCGTCCAGGACGAAGATGTGGTCGCCGAAGTCACGGGACTCACCGATCTCGATCACCAGGAAACAGCGATGGGTCTGTCCGGCCGGCACCAGCTGGTCCCACGGCACCCCGGCTTGGTCGAACGGGATGCCCGGGAATACGTAGTCCACATTGGTGATCGCGGGCGTGGACAGGTACCCGTACGCCGCTTGACGCACGAACGAGCGGCTCACGGGGATCGCCGCTCGTAGCGCAAGGCGATCTCCTCGGCCTGGATCAGTTCGAGACCGATCTCCTTCTGGTCCGCCTTCGTGCTCGAGTTGCTGCCCTTGCTGGAGATGGTGAACCCGGAGCCTTTGCGTTCCTTGATGTAGTGCGTCGTGGCCAGGACGGTCGCTTCTTTGCCGTCGTCGGGGACCTCGCCGAACCACGTGCCAGCACCCCAGGACGCGGTCAGCGGCGCGGTCAACGGGACGGTGGTGGAGCCGGGGGTGTAGCTGGCAGCGACCTGGACATCGGCCTGGACACTGCCGGAAACCAGCCGTGCCACCAGGCCCGGGTGGATCCCGGTCGCGGCCTCGACCTGGACACTCGACGCGCCCAGCGACGCGGCTGCGGCCAGCCGGTTCGTCACCCAGCCCGCGGTGTAGGACCACTGGACCGTGACGTCACCACACCGAGGCGCGGCCAGGAAACTCAGCGACCCGACCCACTGCACACCGCTACCGGCCAGCGAGAACAGGACCCTGTTCTCCTCGATGAAATACTGACCGGTGGGGATCGGCGGCGCGACGGTCGCCAGGGACAGGAAGTTCGGGCCCCACGCGAACGCGTCAATGCTCTTGACCCGGTCCTGCCGGGCTTTCAACACCACGAACCCATCACCACGGACGCGTGCCTGCTCCTGCTGGTTCACAGTCTGCGTCGCGTACAGCGGTTGCCTCGCCGTGTTGTCGACCCACCGGGACGCGCGGGCGATGATGCCGGCGAGTTCGGCGTCTTGGTCCGCCTGGGTGGCCGTGCCCGTGGTCACCAAGTTGTTGGTGTTCAGGGCGGTGGGCGCGGCGCGGTACTCCTCGCACGTGATGTACGACCCGGCCAGGAACGGTGTGGCCACGGCAACCTCCTGCTCCGCGTCGCTGTGTCAGCCCCGGACGGTGTTCGAGCCGATCGCTGTGATCAGCGCGCTGGCCAGGGTGGCTTCGGTGCCGGGCGCCGCGTAGCAGCTGATGAGGCCGGCGGACACGGTGCAAGTGAAGTCCGGCATGGCCGCCTTCTGCGCGGCGGACAACGTGCTGCCGTAGTAGGTGTTCAGTGCGGCCACCACCGCGCGCAGCCCGGCCGGGGAGAGTTTCTGGTTGCTGCGGGCGTGGACGGACAGCTGTTGCTGGTTGGTTTCGGTTTCCACCTGGAAGCCGCTCACGCCACCGTGGACAGTCACAGCCATGCTCAGGTCTCCTTGGGGCAGTGGCCGCCGCAGCGGCCGCAGGTGACGAAGTACGCGGCGAACCCGCAGTCCGTGCAGCGGCGGCCGCGGCTGGTGGCCCAGGTGCCGAGGCCGGCTGGTGTGGCGCCGTACTCACGCAGGGCGCGTTCGTCGTGGGCGTCGGCCGGGGTGACGATGCTGCCGGTGTAGCGGCGTGTGGTGCCGTCGGGGCGGCGAATGTCCGCCTGGCGGACAGCGTCGTTGGGCATCAGGAGCTTGTTGGTCATGCGGGAACCCACCGCCCTTCCCTGATGAATCCGTGGTCGCCGCACGTGCGGCAGAACAACGACGGGGAGAGCGTGAGCGGCTCCCACGACTCGACCTGCCACGTGGGCCCGTTACCGGTAAGTACCGCTGGTGCGGTCGCAAGGGTTGCGGCGCTGGCGCACATGCCAGGCTGGCCGTCAGCACGCGGGTGGGCGACGTGGACCATGGCCTTGTCACAGTCGGGGATGTTCTTGTACTGCGGGTTGAGTTCGCGGTCAGGGGCGAAGCTCAGGAACCGAATCGCGTGGCCATGGCCGATGTCCTCGGCGGCCGGGGCCTCATCTGCCATCACGGGCAACTCCCGGAAGGCCAGTGCCAGGCGCCTTTCTCGTCGCCTTCGGGGAGGCGCACGTGCGGCACGGCGCCGGTCGGTCCGAAGCACACCAGGTCGACGCTGCCGTCGGTGTTGACGCGGGTGACGATCGCGGCCTGGCAGCCTGCGGTGGTGGTGCGGTGCACGATGGCGGCGACGTGGGCCTGTTGTTCGGACACAGCGGTGCTCCTGGGTTGGGCACGACACCGTCCCCGGCCAGGAGCACTTGTCCGGGGACGGTGTGTGCGATCGTGGATCAGCCGGGCTGGATGTTGTAGAGCGCGCCCTGCCACGGCTGGGCGTGGCAGAAAAACGTTCCGTACCAGTAGGTCGAGAAGTCGTAGCTGAACTGCAGCTGCGGCCACGAGATGCCCATGTAGTCCTGCACGTTGCGGTATTCCCAGCAGTTGGTGATGTTGCTGTTGGGGAACGGCAGCTGGTGCGTCAGGATCGGCATCACGCCCTGAGGCATGTACGGGTGGGTGTCCAGATCCACCATGTCCCCGACAGCCTCATTCTGAATACCCGTGACAATCTGGCCGAGCTGGTGACCCGCGGTCCCGTCCGCCTCGATCATGATCCGGAACCCGGTCGCGGAGGACCCCTTCAGCAAGTCGGACAGCTGCTTGCGGTCCTGCACGTTCGCCAACACTTGCTTGGGGCGCGCCAGGTTGACGTTGTACATCGTGACGAACGCCGTCTGCAGCTCCGTGCCCGGGTTCACGGTGCTGAACTTGCCGTTGACGTTGCCCTGGTAGCCGCTGGACGTGGACAGGCAGATCGGGAGGATGCCGTCGTAGCCGCTGGCCTGGGTCGAGGTGTCCGCTGTCGGGGCGGTCGCGCCGGTGGACGGGACCGGGCCGGTCAGCGTGATCGCGGCGGTGGTCGAGTTGCCCGCCCACCCGATCGCGGACACGAAGTAGCCGTTGGCCGCACCGGCGGTGGCCCCGAAGAACACTTGGTAGCCGACCGCGCCGGCGACCGGCGTCCAGTAGACGCTGATGCTGCTGGTCGACCCGGTGGTGGTGACCGCGCCCGAGTCCGTCGCGGCCGAAGTGCCGAACCCGCTGACCGCGGCGACCCACACGTGGTAGGTGGTGCCTGCGGCGAGGGTGCCGCCGGTGGTGGACGGCGTGGCGGTGACGGTGGCCGGGGCCGCGACGACGCCGGAGTAGCCGTTGGCGCTGGTGCCGCGCCCGTAGAGCGTCATCCTCTCTTCGGCGAGGAACGACGCGTACATCGTGGACGTTTGCGAAAGTTCGCGGACGTCCTGGAATCCCTGGCCCGAGTAGAAAGCGCTCCACGTGACCTCGTCGCTCAGCCCGAACTGGAAGTACGTCGCCGACTTGTTCTGCCCGGTGTAGCTGATCTTCGGGCCGCGGTTGTAGTACAGGGCGTTGCTGCTGCCGGACACCGCGAAGTTCGTCTGCGTCGTGTCCAAGATCCCGGGGTGCAGCAGCGGCAGGCCGGTGCCGGTCTGCGCGTTGGAGAACCCGGTGATCTGCTTGTACTGGAACGCGGTCCCGACGCCCGCGGTGCGCGGGAACGTGTTGCGCAGCGGGGTGTCGACCGGGACGAGCTCCTCGGCCGGGCCGTGGAGGTCGACCAGCGTCAGACCCGTCGAGGTGCCGGTGCCACCACCGATCGGCGAGGTCAGCGAGATGTCCTTCTGGAGGTTCAGCGCCTCCTCAATGGACGCCAGGTTGGACGCGCCGATGGCCTTGTTGATGGTGTCGTCACGCAGCAGCGACCGGACCCGCTCGGTCGCCTGGTCGACCGACTCCATCTTCTGGACCTGGATGAGCTGCCCGGTGTCGGACTTCTCCGAGTTGACGACACGCATGTTGCCGCGGATGGTGCGGCCCATGTTGTCGACCTCGCACCACGGCTCGTCGGCGATGGCCTTGCGGTACCGGTCGCGTCGGCGGGTCATGGTGACCGGGTCTTCAGCCGCGCCGCCGAACAGGTGGTCGGTGGCGGCAGTTTCCTTTGTCAGTACAGGCATGGTGGGTGTGACTCCCTTCAGGCAGCCGCGCCGTCGAGCTTCAACAGCTCGTCCTCGGCCTGCTCCATGCGCTCCCGATAGCCCTTCTGCAGATCGCCGGAGGTGACCTGGGTTTGCTGCTTGCAGTAGGCGATCTCTTTGCGCAAGGTGTCGGCTTTGGTGGCGACGGCGGTGTGGGTGGAGGTGCGCGTGCGCGCGGGTCCATCCGGCCTCGGGGTCTCCAGCACCTTCGCCAGCTGGCCCTTGACGGCATCAAGCTCGTCCTTGTAGGGCTGCACGGCCTTCGTGATGGCGGCGTCGAGCATTTCGGACAGATCAGTCTTGGTCAGCTCACCCTGCGGGGCGGCTTCGGTCTTACTCGTCACGGTCTCGGTTTCGGTGGTGGACGTGTCCGGCTCAGTGGGCGCGTCGGTCTTGTCGGTCTTCATGGCGGATGCCTCCGTGGGTGCGGAGTGGGAGGCGATCTCGTCCGCCTCGCTGTCGATGAAGCACCTCAGGGCGCAGGCCGCCCCGATGAGCATCTGGATGTCCTGGATCTCGCCCAGGTGGCCCTCGGCCAGTTCCTCGGCTTCGGCGATGATCAGGCGGGCGATGGCCGCGATCGCGGCCTTGCTGTCGGAGACGTCCCCGGCTTCCTGCTCGGCCGCCGCGGCGTCGACCTTGGACACGTTGATGCCGGCGTCGTCGAGCTGCTTGCGCAGGGCGTCGATTGTGTCGAACGCCTTCGACACACCCCACTCGGCGGGGAGCAGGTTGGTGAGCTTGAGCGCACGGGCACGCTTGATGATGTGCGCCTTCGCCTTGGCTTTGTCGCCGTCGTAGTTGCCCAGGTGGCCGATCGCGGACTTGAGGTGGCCCTCGTCCGGGATCGGGAAGTCGCCGTTGGGCAGCGCGACGCCTTTGTCGGCGTACTCCTTGCGCTTGTCGGCGCCGACGAACTTGGTCAGGTCCTCGCCGTACATCGCGACCAGGTCGTCGGCTTTCGATGGGGCACCGGTGTCCTTGCCACCGGCGAGTTTCTGGCCGCAGTTCGCGCAGTACTTGTCGGCGGCCGCCACGTCAGCTCCACATTTCGGGCACCCGTCATCCTCGGACTTGGTCAGCTCCCCAGCGGGCGAGATGACGACCGGGACCTCGTCTGGGTGCGAGACCGGCGCCGTGACCGTGCCACCCATTCCCTTGCCGAGCGACTTGAGCAGGTCCGCGAACTGGTTCGGGGTGAACCGCGGCTCGTTGACGAGGCCGCCTACGTTCACCACCTTGTCGACCACTTCCACGACCTGTGGGGAATCCACCAGCTGCAAGTCACCGTTGCTGTCGGCCTTGGCGATGGAGATCAGGCAGCCCGGGTTCGCCGGCCGGTCCACCACGGACAGCTCGTAAATGTCGCCCTTGACGATCCGACCGCCCGGCGCGGCCTTGTCCGTGGTGATCGCGGCGTTGCGGGCCGACCAGGAGAACCCCTTGAGCACCTTGCGTTCGATCTTCGCGATCGCGACCGGGTCCACGATCTCCGCGGTGATGAAGTGGCCGCCGTCGCGTTTCTCGTAGTGGACGGCGTTGCCGATGGCGCGCTGCGGGTTGTGCTGCTCGCGGATGTTCCCGCCGTCCGGCGCGGTGAACCACTTCGACATCGCCCCGTCAAGCCACGCCTCGTCCGCGATCTGGTAGTCACGGTCGACAGTAGAGTCCGCTGCCTTGCCGGTAATGACGAGGGTGCCGTCCTCACGCTTCTCCGCCTTGACGATCGGCGCCCAGCCGACAGCAATGCTCATCTCAGCCCTCCGGCCTTCACAGGATGTCGGTGATCGAGTCGATGTGTGGTGCTGTCGCGCAGCGACAGTGCGGGTGACCAGGCGGACCGATCGCGCCGCTGGGGAAGGACTGGCCGAGACGGACAGGTCCCACGTCGACGTTGCGTTGGCACAGCGGGCACGCCCCGGACGCGGCGATCCACTCGGTCCGCGTGATGCCGTTCGCGGCGTAGGTCTGCTGGCTGGCGTACGTGACCGCCCGGTTGGTCTCAGTGACCGCCACCCCGTACGCCCAGCCGGGATCCGTCAGCACGTCACGCAGCGACCGGGCGATCTCCTCTGGCCCGTGACCCTGGTCGAGACCCTCGGCCAGGGCGTCACCCAGCTCCCGCATCCGGTGCGCGGCCACCGACCGGATGGTGATGTCGGCCTGCTGCAGCAGCCGCTCCAGGCCCGGCCCGGCGATGGCCTTGGCGGCTTCCCGGTCACCGGGCGACCAGCCGCCCCAATCCTCGGTCCACCGCACAGCGGGGTCACGGGCGTGGTCGACGGCGTACCGGCTGGAGTGGAGGCCGATCACGTACCCGTCGCCGTACACGCCCTGCAGGACCTGCCGCAGCGCCCCGGTCAGCGAGACGCCTTGGCCGTCGAGCCAGGACTCTGAGTCGACCGACTTGCGGGCCTCAGTCCACCGCCGCGCCAGCCGGTCGGTGTCGATCCCAGCGAAAGCCCGGGAGATCTCCCTGGCCCAGTAGCGTGCTGTGTCCTGGTCGATCTCCCACGCCGGCCAGGTCTGGCCGCCCTGGGCTTTTGGGCCGGCATCACCCGCCGCCTTGAACGTGACGTGGGTGAGGTCGAGCTCGTTGAGCATGGCGTCGGTCTTGGTCAGGTGCGCGAACTCGAACGGCCGCGCCCGGTCGCGGGCTTTGCGGGACCATCGCCAGTAGGCCGCCAGCTCGGCTTTCTTCACGTCCTCCGTGGACGGGGTCGCGGCAGCGGACTGCTCCTCCGACCCTGGCTCAGTGGGCGGTGGGGCAGTCCGCTGCCGCTGATTGCGGGCCGGCGCCGGTGCGCCCGGGTCGGTGTTGCCGTCCTCCGGTGGAGGCTGCGTGGGCGCGGCCTGCATCGGGGTGATCAGCTCGCCCGGTGGCGCCGTCTGGCTGGAGTTCTCCAGTACCACCAGGCCGCGTTCGGTGACGAGCATCGGCATGTCCGCCTCGGCGAAGTCGTAGCGAGACAGGCCATGCTCATCCCTGCACTCGTTCAACGTTCGCCGACCGGACCGGTACTGCTTCTCCAGCACCTGATCCGCCTGCAGTTCGTCCTCGGCCTCCAGGCCAAGGAACTGGAACGTCAGATCGCGAGACATGCCAAGGAAGCTGTAGCTGACCTGGTTCATCAGCGAGGCCAGCCACTGCGCGGTCGGCCGCAGCGCCTTGCGGTAAGTGATCGCTTCCTGCGACTCGCCATGCCCGGCGCCGCCGAGCCCTTGGCGCGGGGTAAACCCAATCTCCTGCGGCTGCACGTCCATGTGGGCGCAGATCAATTTGACCAAGAATTCGTCGTAGTCAGGCTTGTACCGCTCGGCGGCGTCCTCGGCGATGGAAGGGTCGAAGCCCTCGGGCAGCAGCTTCAGGCGGTGCCGGTTGCCCGTGGATCCGCTGTAGAAGTCGTTCAGGCTGTCTTCCCAGGCGCGGATCTGTTCCGGCGTGAGCGCGGCGAGAGTGGACTTCAGGAACGTCCTAGGGGTGGTGCCTTCCTTGTACTCGGCCACCATCCACTGCTGCCTACGCAGCCACAACTCAGCACTGACGAGGGCCTGTTCGACCGGGCTGTACCCGTACGGCGAATGGACCTGAGTGAACCGCGGCTTGTAGATCAGCGCGCCGGCGGTGCCCTCCCAGTCCGGGTTCTCCCCGTCCGTGGCGGTGTACTCGCCGCGGGGGAACCCGTACAGCCACTGCTGATACGCGGCCGCCGGTGGCCGGGGGCGGTTGCCGCGCTCGTCCAGCAGCGGTTTCACGGTCGCGCCGTCGATCAGCTCCAGCGACGCCAGGTCGCCGCCGTAGGTGAACCTGGGGTAGATCGCCACGGCGTCGGTGACCAACTGCTCCTGCATGAGCATTTCCAGCCACTCGGGCCAGGAGAAGTCGTTGGTCTTGTCCGGGGTGGACCAGAACGAGATCAGCCGCGAGATCTCCTCGGCGTGCTCCTTGAGCAGGGCGTCTTTCTCCTCGGTGGACTTGAGGCCGTGCGCCTCCACGGTCCGCCGGGACAGGGTGATATCCCATTCCAGGCTGGATTGCTCGGTACGCCGGACCCGGATGCACTGGGCGATCAGGTCCACGTCGCGGGCCGCGGCGCGCAGGGTCGACCAGTCGACCAGCCGGCCCATGTCCTGGCTGATGTTCCACGAGACCGGGTATTGCCACCTGCGCGGGTCCGCCTGCCCGGTCGCGGGGTTGGGCACGTTCAGCGGCGCCGGGAACAGCGGCGCGCCGGGGCCCATCAACGCCCAGAACTGCTGATCCCTCGGCAGCGGCACCGACCCGTTCACGCCCATCGCGGTGCGGGCCTGCAGGGCGCCCAGCATCGAGGTCGCGTCGGTGACCTGTGACCCAGCTGGGATGGTCGCGCCGCCCGGTAGTGCTGTTGGCCCGGACGTACGGCCGGCGGCTTTCTCCAGCAGCCCGGCAGGCAGGTGCAGCCCGGCCACACGGGGACGGCGCAGTCCGAGCCGGCGGGAAGACAAGACGGCTCACCCCCGGCGGTGTTGTTGGATGCGGTGCGCGACCCGCGCATGCGGGTGCGCGGGCCGGTGAGGGTGCTTTCTGCCCTTGAGCGCGGCGGAGATCTTCGCTCGGGTGGCCGCGGTGACAGGGTGTCCCTTGTGGTGGACGCCCTTGCGGCCGGGGTGATGCTTGCCTTTGAGCTTCGCGCTGATCTTCGCCTTCGTGGCCGCGGACAGCGGGTGGCCTGGGTGGTGCTTGCCCTTCAGCTTCGCCGAGATCTTGGCGCGGGCGGAGGCTGACAGTGGGTGCCCGGGGTGTTGTTTCCCCTTCAGCTTGGCGGAGATCTTCGCGCGTGCCGCGGCCGAGAGTGGCCGGCCGGGGTGCGGGTTCGGTTTCCCTTTGAGTGCCGCGGCGATCTTCGCCTTGGTCGCGGCGGACATGGTCCGGTGCCCGGCCACCACCCGCACCACGCCGTGCGGGTGCACGCCCGGGAGCCACTCCGGATGCCGGACCCGGTGGAACTTCACGCCGCGTACGCGCAGATGGCCGCGTAGTTTGCGGGTGATGTTGCCGTGACGCCGGTGGATCGTGGTCTTGGTCTTGGTGGCCTTTTGGGCTTTGTGGACGGCGAGGTGGTGTGCCCTGGCCATGGCTCACCGCCCCCTCAGGTCTAAGACCGGGCCAGGCCGGGCCGCGTCATCGTCGGCCGGCCAGCGCTTCCAGGAATGCCTGCGCGCTGCCGCCGGTCGAAAGGTAGAGCAGGCTGTAGACCAGCGCGTCCATGCGGTCCGGAGACTCCACCTGCTCCGGGACCCACGTGCAGAGCTGGTCCTCCACCTGCGGCAGCGAGCCGACGTGGCTGACCTTGCCCTGTTCGTACAGTGCGGACACGGGTTCGGCCCGAACCCGTTTGCCCTTCTTCGCGTGCACCTGCCGGATGGGCAGGTTCGGCCGGATCTGCCGCAGCAGCGTTGCCAGCGCGTCCCCGCCCTGGTTCGTCTCGATCACGACCTCGTTGGCCTCGAAGTCATCGAACGCGGCCACCACACGCCCGGCCCAGTCAAGCGGCGTAGTCCGGACACTGCGGTCGGCCAGCACGTAGTACCGGCCATCCACACCCTGGCCGGCCACGACGATGCCGGTTTCGTCGGCGTCCTCGCCGGAGGTGACGGCGGGGTCGACGGCGACCACGGTGCGGGTCAGCTCCGGACAGCGTTGGACACGGTGGTCGTCGAGCCAGGACCGCATCCAGAGGGCGCCCGGAACGTCGTCGAGTAGTTCGGCGTACAGCTCCTGGCGGCCCAGGCGGGTGCCTTCGTAGCGTTCCCGGAACTGCTCCAGCGCGGGCCCGGCGAGGTTGACGGCGTTGTCGTAGGTCGACCCACGGGTGAGCACGACGTCCCGGTCTTGCCGCTGGACCAGCTCCTTGATCACCGACACCGGCAGCGGCGTGGTCGTGGCGACGACCCGCGGGTGCTGGCCCAGACGGAGACCGAACAGCAGCATGTCCCACGCGTCCGGGGCGTCCTTGACGACCTGCGCCAGCTCGTCCACCCACGCCCGATGGTGCTGCGGGCCTCGCAACCGGGCGGGTTTCTCGGCGGAGAACAGCTTGGCTTGAGAGCCGTTGTCGAGCTTGAGTAGGCCCTCGGATCGGTTCCACCGCAGCCCTTTGTCCTGCTCGAGGCCATATCGTTCAAGGACGGCGAGCAGACCGGACTCGCCTTCGACGCACGTGTCGCGGGCGTCTGCGAATGTTGGCGCAACAATCGCGCACCGGGATCCCGGCTCGGCGGTCATGTGGTCGGCCAGGTCCTCGGCGCCGGTGCGGGTCTTGCCGAAGCCGCGGCCGGCGAGGATCAGCCAGACGTTCCAGGCACCGCTCGGGGTGTGTTGCTCGGGTCGGCCGTGTTCGCGCCAGAACGCGCGCGCGTTCTCGACGGGGTCGCCGCGGTGGGCTTGGTCTTCGAGCATCTGGGCGGCGAGTGTGAGCGCATCCATGCTCACCTCGTCCGCAGCCGAACTCGCTCGGGGCTTACGCCGGTCACACCGCCTTGAGGTGTCGTGCCGCCGCCAACTTCGCCGGCCCCCGGTCCACGACCGGAACTCCAGCAGCTTCAAGCGCGGCTTCCACCGCCGCGATGACGATCTCGGCCTGACGTTCGGCGAGCCGGACCTGACGTTCGGCGAGGCCGGCGGTGATCGCCTTGGCGGCCATGGTCGCGCACCGGTCCCGCTCCTGCGCCTCCAACTGGGCGAGGCCCCGGATCGCTTCACCCGTCGCATAGATCTGGCCGAGCTTCGTGTCCGCGTAGGTCGCGCCGACCAGGGCCGCGACCCCGCCGGTGGTGAAGATCCGGTCGAGGTCGGCACGGGCGCGCTGGATCGCGGCCGGTTCCACCAGGCCGTCCTCGTCACAGCCCGGGTCGTCGGCGACGAGCAGTTCCTGGGCGGCGTGCGCTTCCTTCAGGCGCTCGGCCGCGTCATACGCCTGCTCCAGCAGCCGCGCATACCGTGCGGTGCGAGCCGCGGACTGCGACACCAGCCGCAGCAGGACCTCGCCCGGGTCCACGGTCGTGTCGCCCAGGCCCCACCGCAGGACTTCGGCGACCACTGCGGCCTTCGCGCGTACCTGCGGGGCGCTGCCGCCGTGCATCCGGCACACGGTCGACCCGCTGATCGGCCTGCCCTTGCACGGCTTGCCTGCAGCGGTGTGGGCGGTGCACGTGCGCTTCCCGACACCGGTCATCGCTCCAACTCCTGGACGAGGTGTGGCGACGACGGACCGTACGCGGCTGCCAGGGCTTCCCAGATCACCGTAGTGACGTGAACGGGCACACCCTCACCGGACGGGTCTGGCTCGACACAGATCGCCACGGCCTTGACGCCAGGGATCAGGCCAAGTGCGCCGACCGAGATGAGCTTGTACCGCTCAGGCACCGCACATGGAGCGGCCATGAGCTGATCGAACGAGTACCTCAGGTCAGCCATCGACGTCACCTCGATCGAGCTGCTCGTACAGCGCGTCGTGCTTGGTGTGCAGCTCGGCCAACTGAGCGACGACGAACTCGCGGTGAGCCTTCGTGCGCCGCAAGTGCGGCCGGATCTTCCAGACGTACACGACCACGCCGATCAACACCGATGCGGCGATGTTCGGCCACAGCGCGTCGAACCCGCTCCACCAGGTGCCACCGGGCCACAGGTGGGCCAGCAGTTCACCCATCGAAACCCCTCACCTCTGAACAGACTGGAAGCGAGGGGACCCGCCGCCCAGGGCACTAAATGGGGGTAGCCGGGCGGCGGGAACCAGAGACGGGCGCGCCCCGCGCGGGCACAGCTCCGCAAAACGAAGCGTCTCACCCGGCCTGAGCTGCGTCAACGATCACCCGAAGATCGGCGCGTCCGCGGACGTAAGCACGGATCTCGGCGAGGTCATACCCGTCGTCGGTCCTCGTGATGTGGCCGCGGAGCTTCCAGTTGCGGATCTGGCGCGCGGTGACCCGCAGGCCGGACTGGGCGAGCGTCAGGATCACCAGGTCGACCGGGACACGCTTCATCACAAACCGCGCCACAGCCGATGCCACGGGCGAACGCCGCGGCGCCAGTCCCACCGAGCCCACGCCAGGAACAACTCGGCCATCACGACCATGAAGACGGTGGGCATTCCACGTTCCCCCTTTGGCCAGGCGGGTTCGGCGGGTATCCCGCGATGTCAGTCGTCGACCTGTTTCGGGTGGGCCCGTTCGACGGTCACGAGCGTCGCGTCGAGCGCGGCCTCGATCAGCACGCGAGGGACCTCGAGAATGGCGGTGGCCACGTTCGACACGCTGCATGTCCACGTGACTCGAGTGCACGGGATCGTCACCCCGTCAACCGTGACCTTGGTGTTCGTCGGGTGGCCGTTCGGGGACTCGATGCGGATAACGGGCATGGCGGGACGAGCGTCCCCGATCTCGGCCCTGGTCTGGGCGGCCTGTGGTCCGTCATTGGTCATGTCTCGCCTCAGCACGACCGGTCAGGACGGTGTGGCGCACGAACGCGTCCTTGGCCTCCAACAGCTTCCGCAGACCGACGGTCAGCTCGATGCCGTCCGGCAGCACGCTGAGCATGTGCTCGGCCAGCGCGCCACACGGACCGGACACGGCCTGCAGTTCGGCCGGTAGGTTGTCGTAGTCGAACAGCGGCTGAAAGTGCGCGATCGACGGGTGCCGGCCGGCCCACGGGTCCGGTTCGGCGGGTCCGGCGGCGCGTGCGGCCGCGGCTTGCTTGTCGGCCTCGCGCTCGGTGGTGGTGAGTCCCTCGGTCACTGCTGGGCCGCCGGGGTGAAGTCGAGGTAGTAGTCCTGGCCCGGCGTGAACTCCACGCGCGGGTTGTCCACCTGAATCTCAACGTGCCCGGAGGGCGTGTACTTGGCCAAGCGCTCGTCTTCCGGGAGGCCCGCGTCGTACATCGCCTGGAATCGGTAGGTGACTGGGAGATCTTGGTCTGGAGTGTGGCGAGTGCGGGTCTCGGAGATACACCGGAACTTCGCGCGAACGCGCGTGCTGACAATAGGTTGTTCGGTCACAGGTTGTCCTTTGGGTATGAAAAAGCCCCACCGTCATGAAGGGACAGTGGGGCCTTGATCGAGGTACCGCGCAGAGCCGGCCTGGAAGCATAGCTCCGCAAACGGAAGCGTCTCACCCAGTTTGACCTGCGTCAACGACTGCGTTCACGTCGGCGCGCTTTGGACCGTTGAACAGTCGGAACGTCGGCGCGCCGTCGGAGGCAGTCGTCGTCGCCGCTGGTCTCGTGTTCGTCGCCGGTGTCGTGGGTGCGCACTGCGCGTGTGCGGGTATAGCCCTCGTCGAAGTCGGTGACCGCGAACCGGTGCTGACGCAGCACTTCGGCGACCTCCTCGATGGCGGGCAGCAGGTCGCCGGGGGCCCGCACGACCACACCGGCCTCGTCGTACCAGCGGACCTGGGTGTGGTCGATCAGCCGGGCGGAGATCAACTGTGCTTTGCGGCCGGTCCAGGCGGCGCCGGGCGGGGTCCGGGCCGACAGGGCCGCGAAAACGTCGCCGGGTTCGTGGTGCGGGCCGGTGGGGTCGTAGCCTTCGCGCAGGCCGAGGCCGACGAGCACGCCAACGTCGGGTGCGCGGTCCGGGTTGAGTGTCCACCCGGTCGCGGCGGCGAGGGCGTCTGCAGTGCGTTCGCAGGTGCGGATGTCGGGTGTGCCGCGGCGGCGACTGGGGTGGCGGTACAGCAGCAGCTCAGTGACCGGGTCGTGGTAAACGATCGCGGCGACCGGGTAGCTGGTGGCTCGCACGACGCGGGTCACGGTGGCTCGCACCTGCTCGAACGGGGTGGGCGGCAGGGTGAGCGGGCAGCACCAGGCGCCGGCCGCGGTCGCCGCCGTGGCGTAGGTGGTGGCCATCGGTCGGCTCTCCCTTACGCCGCAGCGTGTTGGGGGTTGATCCGATAGAGACGCTGCCGGAACCGCTGATGCTCGTCAGAGTTGCGCTGAATCGGCACGTGGCACCCGGTATCCAGGTCCAGGTGCCCCCACTTGCCGCGCCCCTGCGCGTCGAGGACCCGGGGGCCGCAGATGACCAACGACAGGGTGCGGCCGGGCTCGACGACCTCAATCACCTCGTGGTAGTCGAGATCGAAGATCCTGTTCACGTCGCCGGCGAGGTTGATCGTGCTGCCCTGATGCACCACGACTCCTGTAGCTGTGCGGTACCAGTGGTCATCGACGTAGCCGTGGAGCAGCGGATGGGCTTCCATGACCCGCCACGCGTGTGTGTGCGGCTGTGAGGTCTCGCCCTTGCGGAGGTCGGGCCCGAGCCAGCGCATGATCTTGATGGTCAGATCGTCAGACCGGAACACCACGAACTCGTCCTTGCACGCGAGCGGCACACCGGCGTCATCGTCGTCCGGGCCGGGCACGCGCCACCACCGGAGCGGATCGAGCAGCTGATCCCGTGTGAGCGCGGGAACCTCGGGGGCGTGCTCGGCGAGTCCCGCGGTAGCCGCGTCGAGCATCTCGTCATCGAGTACGAGGCCGGGCACGATCTCGATCGTGTTCAAGGGCGGTCCCTTTCGTTGTGCCGCTTGGGTTTCCTCACGCTATCCGGGTATCTTGAGTGCGGGCGGTTTGACTAGGGACTGTCCAATGGTTGGCACGTCACCGTGTGAGCCGGCTGCTGCCACGGATCCGCGGAAAACCGCCACCAGCCAGCCGTCAGCGGTACTCGAGTGCCGTCGCGGCGCCACTCGATACTCGCGCACCCGTCGGCGTGGCCGTCGTCCGCCTCATAGCGGACCCACGTGCGCGGTGAGACGACCGACTGGGTCCAGGTCCGTGGGGCAATCATCTGAACTACGCCGGTCACGCCCGCATCATCCATCGTTCGTCGCCTCTCTCCAGTCGCTCGACACGGGAACCGTGAACACGACGCCGTTGTGTTCGCGCGCAAGGGTGATCGCCGCCGGCTCGTCGCCCACGAACGACCGCATCCGTCCACCCGTGCCGTCTACGGCGATGTGGGCGAGCACGGGCGGCGAGCCGGCCGGAGTGAGCGGTGTGCCAGGCCCCTGCGGTGGCGGGAGCAGCATCTGCAACTCGCACGCCAGGCACCCTTCGAGCGCCGGGTTGTCCCGCCCTGGGTGCAGCAGTGAGGTGTGGCCACACATCTCGCACGCGACAGCAGTGGGCCCCATGCTGGTGTAGGACCGCTCGGGGAATTCGCGGTTGCTGCAGGGCTTCATGGCGTCCACTCCAGCCGGTAGTCGGGATGTGTGGACCACTCCGTCGCGAGGTCCTTGAACACCCTGGCGGCGAACCGGTCGGGCGTGAAGAAGAGGCACGTCTCCACGACCGCCCGCTTAGCCTCGACGGCGCGGAGTACACGATCCGGCCCGAACGTCACGATCAGGTCCAAGCCAGCGCGATGTCCCGGCTTAGGGTATGACCGCACGATCGACTCGACGCGGCCAGTCGGCCAGTAAGCGGCGCCCGCGCGGTCGTGGTCGTCGGGGAACACGTGCGCCTCCTTGACGAGTTGCGCGAGCGCGCTCTCCTCGTCGAGCCGGGCGCGGATGAACTCCACGATGTCGTTGTCGCTCACGTTGTCCAGTCCTTGAGGAAGGTCGGCCCGATGTTTCCCGAGGCGCTCTTGCCGTAGCCGAGACCGTGGAACTCCCGGTTGATACAAGGCTTCACGGTCACTCCAGGGTTCTCTCGGTGCCGATCTCGGGGTAGTCGTTGCTCGTGTCCCGCCAGCCTTGGGCGGTGAGCCATGTGCGGTCCTCGGGAAGAAGGGCCTCGATCGCCTCCCGGTCGTCTGGCGTGGTCATGGTCTGTCGGCTTCCTCGTCGACTTCCTGGACCTGGTCGCGCACGAACCATGATTCGTGGCCGGTTCCTCGGGTGTGGGCAGCGGCCCATTTGCCGCGCTCCCCGGCTGACCCGAACGGCATGATCAGGTCACCGGTGCCGCACGCCCGACATACGAGCAGGTAGACGGGGTCAGTCATCGATCTCCTTCGATGCCGTGGGCGCGCAGGATCCGCCTGATGTGTTCGCGGGTGTAGCCAGTGGAGCGGGTGATGTCTGCGAGGTGCATGCCTTCTCGGGCGGCTTGGGCGATGCGTTCACGACTCCAATCTGACCGGAGGAACGGACATCGGGGATTATTCACAGCCCATTCGATGTCCTCCTCGCTAAGCCCGGCTGCCCTCGCACTTTGGATGGTCGTTTGCATGAGTTGACTAGTCCGCGGTTGGTGAGACCGATCCCTAATAATCGTGAACCAGTACTTCGGTATTTCATCAAGACGCTTAAGTCGCTTGAGCGACTCCGTCTGATGTCGACGACGACGCTGGACGTTGTACAGCGGCTGCTCGTTAACTATTGCCGCCGCTTCAGCAGCCTCAACATCCTGTCGAGTCCCGTGGCGCTCCAGTGTGATCGTTGAAGCCTCCGTCCACCACGATTTGCCCGCTCTGTGCTCCTTGAACCGCTGGCTGACGTCGAGCGTGATACCCACATACAGTAAGCGGCCGTCTCGATCGAACATCCGGTAAAGCGCCTGCGTAGTCACGACTCCCTCTCTGGTCGGGGGGGCAATTCGGCGCCGGGTTCCCGCAGCCACCAAGCCAGGAGCTGCTTGGTGATCTTCGAGGGGTCGGTGCCGGCGTTGTGGGTGGTGGCTTGGAGCCGTGCCTTGAACTCCAAGGGCATGCGGACCTCTAGGGGGCGGTTGCCTCTGCGTTCGTTGCGGGGGTCACTGGCCATGCCTAACCCTATCATCGTGTCCGGACACCGACAACTGGACGTTACCTCTAAAGAATCTTTTCTCACCTATTGTTGGTGTCCGGACACCATGCTACAGTTATTACATCAGCAAGAGAGAGGAACCGGAAATGGCCACCCAGCAGAACACCACCAAGACCCCCACCACCTACAACAAGGTCAAGGTCGGCGACATGATCGACGGAGAGGTCATCATCAGCAAGCGCCGGCACGACGGCCACGTGACCCTCTGCTTCTCCAGCGAGCTGGCCTGGGGACCTTGGACCCCCGCCAACACCCCCGTCAGCGTCTGGCGATAGCCGACCGGCCCCCGGGAAACCGGGGGCCACCACTCCAACTCCTCTCGCTTGCTGACCCTAACTAAGTAATGGGGTTCCCATGGCCACATCCATCGCCACCGCCAAGTGCACCCGCTGCGGCCGTGCCCTCCGCTCCGCCACCTCCATCGCCGCCGGCATGGGCCGCACCTGCAAAGCCAAGGTCGCCGCGGCCGCCGCCAAATGTGCCGCCGCCACCGTCTACAAGCCGGCCCAGATCGCCAAAGCGGCCGAGCTGGTCGAGTTGGCCGCGATCGTGCGCGTCCGCTTCGCCGTCTTCACCCCCGTGTCCAGCCGCGGCGACGACCTGTACATGGTCAACGCCGCCACCCGAACCTGCAGCTGCCCGGCCGGGGAGAAGGGCCTGGCCTGCTACCACCTCGCAGCTGCGGAGATCTTGACCGCCGCCTGATCCCTGTCGTACGCGCCAACGGATCCGCACCCCACCGAACGGAGCAACTTGAGATGACCACCGCCCGCTACACCGTGCACACCTTCCAGGCCGACACCGCCGAAGGCGGCGGCACCAAGTACGCCGTCATCGACACCACCCGCACGCCCGAGCAGGGCCGCGTGGTCTACGACCGCGAGATCGGCGGCCATCTGTTCACCCGGGACCACGCGCAGGCCACCCAGTGGGCCGACGACCTGAACACACAGAACGAGAAACTACGCGCTGCCGGCGCGGAGTTCGTGGCGAACGCGCGCACCGTCGTGCTCGGCGAGGTTCTGTCCGCCGACTCCGGTCGCGAGTGGCCGGAGCTGGGCTACACCCGGCGGGACATCCTTGACCAGCTGCACGACCGGGCGTTGGCCGAGTACACCGAACCCGACCCGTTCGGCCAATCCGAGAAATCCCATCGGGACGCGATGCGCAAGACCGCCGCGTGGCTGTTCACGTACCAGATCCACATGGAGTTGGTGCACGCGACGGGTTACTACCGGACCGCGCTCGTTGACGAGCTGCACGCTCGCGCTCAGCGCCTCTGAATCACCCCGAAGGGTGTCCTATGTAGAGTTACGTCATGGTTGCTGTCCGGATGACGCTCCAGACCCGGCTCGTACTACGCGTCCTGCTCGACGCCCCGGAAGACCAACGTCTCTACGGACTGGAGATCAGCAGAACCACCGGACTGCTGACGGCCACGATCTACCCGATCTTGACCCGGCTGGAGGTCGCGGGCTGGGTCGAGAGCTGTTGGGAGGACATCAATCCGGCCGCGGAGGGCCGACCACGGCGGCGCTACTACCAGATGCCCATCGCGGGCAGGCTCCACGCGGCGACAGAGTTACAGCGGGCGGACGAGGCCGAAGCAACACGCCGCCGCCAGTAGACGACCTCACCCAGGTCCCGCCGAGTCAGGACGCCTCGACCGCCAACTCCACCAACTCGAGGCCCACGTACCCGCGGCGGCATTGACCACACCGCACACCTTCACAGGACGAGCCGTCCTCCGCGTCACGCACGGTGGCCCGGTACACGCGCCCGCCGCACCCTGGAGTGCGGCACTCTCCGACCTGCGGCGGCGGCTGGTCATGGGCCCGCGCGCGGGCCTGCCGCCACAGGCCGTCGATGATGCCCGCGAGGTCGGTGATCCACTCGTCGCCGGCGCACCGGTCCAGCGACGTCAGCACGTAGGCCCAGTCGGTCGCGGCCCGCTGGGTGCGCGGGCTGGTGTCGTCGAACTCCGCGCGCAGCCAGGCGGCGACGTGGTGCAGTTGGTGGCGGATGGACCACGGCGGTTGCGGTTCGCAGTCGGGTCCGAGCATCACTGGCCGGGACCGCCGGTCGAGCATGACGACGACGTCGACGTTGATCGGCGGCTGGCTGGCGTGGCCGGGGGCGCCGCGGTCGGTGATCCCGGTGGCTGCTGGGGCGGTGCTGGCGGTGAGGATGTCTTCGTAGTCGAGCAGTTCGCGGAGTTTGCGGCGTAGGTCGGCGATGCAGGCGTGGCAGGCGTACCGGTGGTGTGCGTCGCGGTGGTCGCAGATCAGGCAGGTGCTCACGTGGGCCGCCTTTCGCCGGGTGACTCGGTTACTGGACAGTATGCGGACGGGTCCGATCAACGGATGGGTCGTGGGTGTCGCTGTTTGATCACGGCGCTCACGGGCCAGACGCGGGGTGTCAGGACTGCTCCCAGTCGAACGGTGAGATCCGCGTGATCGGTACCTCGTGGCCGGTCAGTGGATTGATCATCGCGGTCACGTGCGGGAACACGCTGTGCGGCAGGACCATTGTCGGGTCTTGTATGGGTTTGGCCTCCCCGGCGTCGGTGCAGGCGATCTCGAAGGTGCGCTGGAACTCCGCCCAGGTGTAGTCCAATGGTGTGTCCCATGTGTGTGTCCAGTCGTTCGCTGGCACGTGTTACAAACCTTTGGCGGCGAGCCATGCCTGGGCGGCTTGTTGGACGCGGTGGTTGGCGCCGACGTGGTGCTCGGTCACCCACGGGCGAAGAGCCGCCGCCAGAACCTGGTCAGCAGGATCCACAGGCGACGGAGCAGGCTGGGGCGGAACGTGCCCGGGAAACGGACGGCCGGTGAGGGCGAGGTAGTCACTGGCGAGCGCCGCCACATCCACTCCGGCCTGGAATGCCGCCGTGCCAAGGTGTTCCGGCCAGATCACGACCCAGGCTTCCTCGACCTGGCGCTCCCAGAACGCGTCGGTCGTGCCGATGATCTCGGCCCAGGTGATGACGTCGATGTCGTCGCCACGGGTGGCCGAGGAGTACCGGCCGGCGAGGACGGCGTGGCCGCCCCACACATTGGATGGCGTGCAGTCCCAGAGGCCGGTGGTCGTTTGGGTCTGTTGTGCGACTTCGAGGTTCACGCCGAGCAGTAGGCTGCCGAAGATGCTGATCGACGCACGGACCTCGTCCAGGTTGGCCACGTCGACCTTGGCGAATCCCAGGCATGTGGTGCCACCGATGCCGCCGGCGTGGACTGCTTCCAGCATGGTTTGCAGGTCGACCCCGTTGTCGTCGGCGCCGGTGGCTGGGTCGAAGTCGGGGTTGCCGCTGCGGCGGTAGAGGTCAAACACGTCTGCGAGCGTGGGGCTGGTTTCGTGGTCCGTCAGGTATTTGGTGACCTGCTTGCGGAGGTTCGCGGTGGCGGCCGGGCCGCACACGCCGAACCGGTCGTTCGCGTACAGGGCCCAGTCACGGATGTTCGAGAGGTGGTCGACCGTGGTCGGGTGTGCTGGCGCAGTGTCCAGGCGGAGGAAGCGGCCGGCGTGGAGCGCGGGGGCGTCCTTTGGCGGCCTGCGGCCGAGGGCGTAGGTCATGGGCACTCTCCTGGGTTGAGGTCGGGCTGTGCGGTTGCGTCGGCGGTTTCGGGGTCGACGTTGGCGGTCATGTCGTCAACACCTCCCGGTCAACGTTGTCGAACGTGTGTTCGCTATTTCAAAGATAGAACTACTGGACTCGGATAGTTGCGGATAGTTGCGGCGTGGCCTGCGGTTTCGGGGGTGAGTCCGTAGGGCAACAGCCCGCTGTCACTGGAACGTGATGGGCCCGGTGATGTGGTCCGCCTGGATGACGGAGCCGGTCACGGTGCCTGTGATGACGTTGCGTGGGCTGTCGCGGGGCGGTTCGTCGTCGATGGGGAGCTGGTCAACGCCGGGGCACCGCCCGATGGTGTAGCCCTGGCGTGTGAGCTGGTTGTGCGCGCCGAGTGTGCCGGTCGCCCTGAGCGCGTGTCCGGTTCGGCATTCCGGGCAGATACCGCGTGGTGGCTTGGTCACCGGATCTCCTTCAGTGCGGTCAGGGTCGGTCGGTGTGGTTGTTGGCGTGTCGGATCGGGAGGTCGCCCGGGAGGTGGTTGGTCGGGTTGGGTTCGGTCAAGATCAGGCCGGTCACCTGCGGTTGGCGGGTTGGCCAGGCGTTCGAGGCGGCTGATCCACGCGACCACGGCAAGTTGGAACTCCGGGTCGGCCTTGCGTTTGCGAAGGAACACGGCGATCGCGACGCGGACGACCTCGGAGATGGGCTGGCCGTCGACAGCGGCGACGGTGTGGAGGTCGTCGGCGAGTTCGGCTGGCAGCCGGAGGGTCATCGCCTTGGTGTCAGGCACGGTGTTTGTCCTTGAGTGATCCTGGTTCGGTTATCCGGCTTGCGGATCAGACGGTGGCGCCGATGGCGCGGCATGCGTCGTGCCAGCCCGAATACGTGCCCAGGTCGGCTCCGTTCGCGAGGGTGGGTGTCCAGGTCAGACTCACGGCGCCGTCCTCGGCGTCCGTTGTGAACGTGACGCGGACTGTCCCGACCACTGCTCCGGTCCGCGGGTGGTTGTGCGGACTCTGGTGGCAGATCTTTACCCTGCGGGAGTCGTGGTCGGGGTAGGCCACGAGGGTCACTCCGGACTGTGCGCGGAATCCTGGGCCCCCGCCGCCCAGGGCGTCCACGAGGCTCGGTGAGCCGTCGGCGGACCGGTGCTCGGGCTCGGGCGTGAGGATCCATGCCTCTGCCAGCAGGCGGGCATGGTCCAGCCTGCCGCCCAACGCCGGGCCGATCGGGTTGCGTTCATCGGGGTCGATGTCGTGGGCGTCGGGGTGCACGGTGAAGTGCCAGCCAAGTGAGCAGCCGCGGCCGTATGCCTGTGCGCGTTCGCGGCCGACTTTGGTGATCTCGTGTTCGCGGCCCAGGTAGTTGGTCGCGTGGCCGTGTGGGTTCGGTGACCAGCGCAGTATGCGTCCGAACCACGGTGGTCGTTTGAGGGGTGTCATGCGGGTCCTCTCAGAGGTAGGCGGGGTCGGGTCGGGCGGTGACGATTCGCGGGATGAAGGCCCTGCCTGTGCACCAGGCGCAGGTACAGCCGGCTGGGCAAGGTTGCTCGTCCTCGTTCTCGGTCGGGTTGCACCGGGGGCAGTCGGGGTCGTCGCGGCAGCCGCACCAAGGGTCCTCGCGGTCGCCGTCGTTGTCGGCGCAGCCGCATGGGCAGTCGTCGGGGTGGTCGCAGATGCACGGGCCGTCGCATCCGTTGGAGCACCGTGGGGTGTCGCGGTCGGAGAAGAGCGGGAGTTGGTTCTGGTCGACGGGGTGGACCGGGTCGGGGGTGCCGGATCGCAGGCAGCGTCGGCAGCTGACGGGGTCGTCGACGGGTCGAAACGACGCCGGATCGAACGAGCCGTTCGGCGTGTGGCAGGCAGGGCCAGGTACTTCGAGGCCTTCGATCCAGGGTTGGAGGGCGACGTCGTGGACGCGGCCGCCGCCGGCGAACCGGCCGTGGCGGTCGTCGAACTCGGCCATGGTCCGGGGTGGGGCGGCGCGTGTCATGGTTCCCGCCACTCTCCGGTCTGCCCGTTCTTGTTCCAATCCAAGGGTTCGCCGTCCAGGGCGCCGTCCCAGGCGTGTGCCGCGAGGAAGGTCCGCAGCAGGGTCTGTAGGTCGTGGCCGGCGTAGCACCAGAAGCGGTCGATGAGCAGCGGTGCGGCGATGGGGGTGAGGACGATCCGGTAGTTGTAGATCATCGCGAGGATGTCGACGTAGTGGGTTCCGGCGTCGTTGGTTTTGATGCGCCAGCCGCCGTCGGTGGGCGTGCCGATGGTCATGGTGCCGTCGGTGGTGGTCACTGAAACACCCCCGAACACGAGGTCCGCAGGAACTCCCAACGAGTCCGGCAGTGCCGCGCGTCGGTGAGCGCGTTGTGCAGGCCCTCGTCCTGCTGCGGCAGATCGGCGACGCCCAGCCGGTGCGCTTCCTGCTGGATGTCGTTGGTGTACATCGGCAGGCCGACAGGAAGACACACCATTGATCCCCACAGCTGACAGAGGACGACATGGTCGTACGCGCCATAGTCAGCCCACAATTCTGGCGTGTCCGAGGTCAAGAGGAAGTCGCGGATCTCATCAGCGACGACCGCCCGTGGCTTCACGAGTGGACTGTCATAGTCGAACAACCAACGGCCGTTGGCGGCGGTGTCGTCACGCCGCTGCGGCAACGAAGAGACGACGTTGGCCATGAGCCAGGTGTTGGCCTTGATCCTGCGCTGCAGGCCGCCGTCGTACACGATGCCTTCGTTGACTGCGTAGTATTCGCGGCCGTCCTCGGCGACAATGCCGATCGAGATCAGCTCGATGGTCCGGCCGTCTTCGAGGAACTCCGTGTCGTACCAGTACCGCGTCCTGTGCGCCTCTGTGCCGTCTGTTTCGGTCGGGTTCATGGGGTTCGTGTCTCCTGGTGGGCGACGGCGCGGCGGCGTGCGTCCCAGCCGGCGCACAGCTCGGCTGGTGTCCCGTCCGCGCGGAACGGGACACCGAGCCGCGTGTCCATCGGCGGCTGGTAGGACCCGGCGTGGCCGGGGACCTCAGCGCCAGTCGGGTGTACCCACTTGACCGGGATCCGCATGCCTTGGTGGCACCAGAACCGCCACGCGTCGCGAGCGAGTTGTTCGAGGTGGTCGGCGTCGCCGGCGTAGGTGGGGTCGCCGGACATCTCCGGTGAGTGCGGCCGGTAGGCGCAGTCACCGCACATCTGTGTGCGGGTGTTGGGTTGGATGCCGTCGGCGAGGAGTTGGCGGGCGTGTTCGTCGATGGGTTGTTGTTCGAGGTCGTAGACGGGGCGCCAGCAGGTGCACGAGGCGGGACCGTCTTCGACGCGGCCGAGGCAGCAGCCGTCGGAGACGTCGGGGAATCCGTCGGCGAGGTCAGCGCCGGGGCCGCATGCGAAGGCGGCCATGTGGACGAGCGCGGGAAGCTTGTCAGTGTCCATGGTTTGTCCTGTTGTTGTCCGGCGTGAACGGTTTGCGGTCGGCGGGTAACACGAGCGTCAGCCGGTACTCGTCGACCAGCTCCGGATCGGCGTGCGGGGTGTAGCGCACGTAGCGCTGCATGTCGATGCTGTAGCCGCGCAGGTGCGGGTCGCTGGTGAGGTCGCCGGCCTCGATGTAGTCGGCGAACTCGCGCAGTTCGGCGACGATCTTGGCATCGGGCGAGGGCATGGGTTACCTCTTGGGTCGGTTGGGGCAGTTCTGGGCGGTCTGGTCACAGCCGCAGCTGCAGGTGGTGGTCATGTGGCTGGGCTTCCGTTCTCGCCGGTTCCGAGGTGGCGTGACACGATTGTCTTTGCAGCGCAACAACATCCATCGCCCGTGAAACAGGCCGCGAGGTGAGGTACCGTCGCGATCGGGTAGTGCGGATCGACGGTGCTCGCTGGCCGCTGGGGTGTCGGGTCGGGGATGAGGTAGCCGCGTTCCAGGCCGATCCGGACGGCGTGCGCGCGGTCGCTGATACCCAGTTTCCGGTAGAGCCGGCGGGCGTGGCTTTTGATGGTGGCCTCGGTGAGGTGCAGTTGGTGGCCGATCGACGCGTTGTCCATGCCGTAGGACATGGCTGTGAGGATCTGGACTTCGCGGCCGGTGAGGTCGTCGCCGGAGCTCACGGCCATCGCGCACCGTCCTCAACGACCCTCACTGCGCGCACTGCGCTCTTGGGTAGGCCACCGATGTCGATCATGTGTGCCGCGAGCCACCGGGCGTGGTCGATGTCTTCGCATGCGATTCGCCAGAGATTGCCAGCGACGGAAGGAGTAAGCACCGTCGCGCGTGGCGTGTCCGCGAACCGGCGCATGAACGTGTTCCACCAGCCCTCGCCGAGTTTGGTTGCCCAGACGCGGCATTCGTTGACTTCAACGGCCGCAGCTGTGTTGACGATTGGCGGTGTGTCGAAGAGAGGGATCGTCACGGCGCATCGTCCTTAGCGGGTGTGTCATATCCGCAGTACGCGATGTTCTGGTGGTCCGGCGAGTAAGGAGGTTCGCCGGCGCGCTCGGTGGCGATGCCGTGGTGGCCTGAGCCGACGCACCAATACAAGCCGGCGAAGGCCACACCGCCCGGCTGGTAGGCCAGGAGCGCGAGGCCCCGCGCGAGTGAGTTGAACGCGAGCGCAGCGTTCTTGCCGCGGAACTGGAGAGCGTCTCCATAGATCCCGATCGTTGTTGCGGCCTCGCGGGTGTGACCTTGCCGGACGCGCTCGTCCCATCTGGACACATACTCGATGTGGATCGGCACCGCGAAGCGCAAGCTCTCGACGAGGGGAACGTCGTTGGCGAGCGTCTCTTCGAGCCGGGCGCGTTCACTGCGCAAGGTCTCGACGAACTGGTAGTAGTCGTTCACACTCGGTCCCCGGCCTGGTCTTCAGCCACCTCGGTCGTGTCCGGTGTGGCTGGGGTGTCGGCGTCCAAGAACGTTGGCTTGCGCGGGACTGTCACGTCGTTGTCACTGGCGTGCAGGTGTACGGCGCCAGCCCAGTTCGCGGCTTCCGCTCGCTGGTCGATGGTCCATTCGGCCATGAGTTCCGGTGAGACTATGACGCCGACGAGCGCGAGTAGGTCGGTGAGTACCTCGTCGCTGATTCCTTCTGTGTCCCGCGGCTCGGTCGGTGTGGGCGGGCCGTCGACGATGCCCACCAATGTATTCGCCAACGCCTGACCACCTGGAGACATCCGGGCGATGGCCTGGTCGGACAAGTTGTCGGACCAGTGGTACCAGTCCCGGCTGCGGTGGATGCCTTCACTGTGGCCCGGCTCGAGGACGCAGATCTCGACACCATTGCGAGCAGTGGCCGGACAGTGCGGCGCCGGGGAGTGGTTCCCGACGCGATACGGGCCGTCGGCCACGGGGACGTCACTCGCCATCGGCGTTCTCCAGGGATTCGGTGTCACAGTCCAGGGGGACGACAGTCACATCCGCCTGGCGGTCGTAGAAGGCGGCTTTGTAGAACACGTGCAGGCGTGTGCGGCCGTGTTCGTCGTTGACGTAGATCAGCCGCGGGTCCTCGCCGGGTTGTTTGCTCCAGCCGGCGGGGAGGACGGCTTCGCGGAACAGCGGGTCGCGTTCGTCGATCGGCCCGAGGTGGATGCCGAGGGCGGCCAGTTCGTCCTCGTGGCCGTGCGCTTCGGTGGGGAGCAGGTTGGCGTGTACGAGCTGGTTCGATCCGGCGGCTTCCATTTCCTCGATGTATCGTCCGGGGTTGTCCCATGAGCCGGCGAGGTGTAGCAGCGGGTCTCGATGGGTGGCGTCTTCAATGGACACGTCGGGTGTGCCTTTCGGTCTGGTTGGGTCGTTGGTGGCGCGTTCGGCGAGTGCCGAGGAGGGCAAACAGCGCGGTCACGGCGAGGGCGGCGATCGCGGCTTTCGCGCGACAGCCACGCCGGCGGCGGCGCCATTGCTGGTAGTCGTGTGCCCGCCACTCGTCGTCGGTCACGACGGCTCCCGGATGTGCGCGAGCCACTGGTCGTGCATGCGGCGGATGACGGCCTCACCGACGCGTCGGTCGCCGGGGCGTTTCCGGTCGCGGTCGATGCACTGCTCGACCGCGACGTGTGTGAAGTCCTGCACGGCGAACCCGACGTCGTAGGCCGCCGCGAGGTGCTTCAGGGCGTGGAGGTGGTCCGGGTCGAGGTTGGTGTCGTCGATGATCACCGAGTAGCCGCGGAACAGCAGCTCGGCGAGCATCGCCCGTTGGGCGATGGTGACGACGGCTTCGGACACTGGGTCGTAGCGGGGCCGGCCGTGGAGCATCCGTCGGAGGTCGTCGCGGTTGCAGCGGACCAGGTGGCCGTCGGTGTCGGCGTCGAGTTGTTCGCGGGCCCAGGTGGATTTGCCTGAGGCGGGTAGGCCTCGGGTGGCGATGAGTTGGCGGCGTTTCGGGGCGAGCGGCTGGGCGCCGCTGTGAGCGTCTGTGGGGTTCGGGGGTGTGGTGATCACTGCCGGGGGTCCTTTGTGGCGTCCTGGGGGCTGCTGGCCGGGTGTCCGGGTGGGTTCTGATCGACTGGGCTGGGTGGGTTGCGGCCGGGGTCGTGGTAGCGGCTGATCGGGATCCGGCCGCGGCGGCTGGGGCGGGTGCAGCGCTCGCCGGGCAGCGCGCCGCAGGCCTTGCAGCCGCGGGCGAGCGGGTTGTCGTAGCCGGGGTCGGGCTGGATGTCCTGTGTGGCGTGTGGGCCCCAGCCGAAGAGGGCGGCGGGTGCGGGGCCGCGGGCTGTGCGTTTTCTGCGTGGGCTCATGTCACCCGCTCTCCACTGGGGCCGGATGGATTGTTTGTGGTCGGCGACGCGGGGCTGTCTCACGTTGCGTTCGACGGTTGCGACGCGGTTTCCCGCGCGCGGTCGTAACTCTAGTTTCTTTGGGTGAGTTGTGTAAGTGATTTGGCTGTAAAGGTGACGGTTTTGTGCGGTCCACAGACCCCTGAGGAACGAAGGGGTCTGTGGTTCGAGGGGTCTGGGGCGGCGCGCCCCGGTTGGTTAACTGGATTACTGGTTTACTGGATGGCCCGGGACTCCCCGGTGGACTCCCCCGGGGAGTCCCCACGGGAGTCCACCGGTGTGTCCCCTGGGGACAAAACGGGCGTTGACCTGGTGTGATCAGTTTTTCGCGGTTGTCTCGCGTGGTGTTCGGGTAGGTCCTCGGAAGTTGTCCACAGGTTTCTGAACGGCCGTTCATCGTAAGTTACCGGCGAGTTGTGACCATTTCGTTTCTGAATCATCTGTATCGATTGGCCAGCGGAAACACGGCCTACCGTGTGACGGTCCCGGACGACAGTGTTTCTCGTGTTACAGGCACGCCAAACACTCCCACCGGGTGATGGGAGTGTGGTGAAACTGGTGCGGCTAGTTTTTGTCTGAGCGCTGTCGCCGCTTTTTTGCGCGTTCCTTTGCTCGCTTCGCTTCCACATAGGCGCGAGAGCACTCGCGTGGCCAGCTGACGTATTGATACCCGCCGCCGCGAGCCCGCTTCCAGATCCTGCGTTCCACCAGCTCTTCAGCCGCCGTCACTACGTGAGGTGGAAAGAGCGCGAAGGCCGAGGTCGGTATGAGTCCGTCGGTAAGACGGTCACAGGACCACGACCCAGCGATCGTCCACAGCGCATAGGCTTCGGCTGTCCATCCGAGGTACTGGGGATCGGAATAAAACTCGTCGGGGACGGGGAAAAAGGTCATGCTGCGCGCCTGATGGCCGCTCTGCGAGGTGTGTACAACGGACCCCTCCCAACTGCGGTGAACCTGCGTATGACGAGACCGCCACCGCCCTTTCGGGACCGTGGCGGCACTCGACGTCCTGTTGTACGGCTAGGAATCCAGCGTCGAGACAGTCACCTCCGGGCGATGTCGATCGGGATCCGGGAGAACCCGGACACGCGGAGCGGGGTACGGCAGCGTGCCGCGCGAGCGCGCCCAGGCGTAACAGGCGCGGCACATGCCGTACCCGCCGTACACCACGCAGTGGACGTACCGGGCCTGGTTCTGACGGCGGCGGTACCACGTGACCATCGGTCGGCTGCAGTCGAGACACGCGGTCGGCGAGGAGGCCGGGGCAGGCGCGGGATCGGGCAGCATGCCGTGCCGCCACGCCCGGACGTAACAGGTCTTGCACAGGTCATGGCCGCCGTGGCGGACGCACGTCGCACGCAGTTGCGGGGACTCCCGGTATGCGGCGGTCTTGACCAGGTCGCGACCACAGCCACGGCACTGCCAGCCGCCGCCGGTGTTGCCGAGTGTGGGGTTCCCGGCCGGCTCGGGGGGCGTGGCTCGGCCGGGAACGATCATGGGTGTGGCGCGGGTGGTCATCGACGCCGCCGCCGCGACAAGACAACACCGGTAACCCACCCGCCGGCCAGGGCGACGGCGCCCACGGGCAGCCAGAGCACGAGGTGTCCGGGCCAGTTGACGTCGTCGAACACGAGCCAGCTCACGGCCGTCGCGGCGAGGTTGGCCAGCACGCCGGTCGCGAGTCCGCCGACGGCCATCGTGACGGGCTCGGGGGTGTGCCGGGTCATCGCCGTGGCCCGCCGTGCAGCAGTTGCAGCAGCCACGCCAAGCTTCGGCCGGCCGTCAGGCCAGCCGCGATCATCAGCACGGCGATGACGCCTACCGTGATCCAGTGGTCCCACGCCGCCACATCCCCGTACATCAGCAGGCTGGACACCATGCCGGCACCGACCGCGATCAGCCCGAGCGCGACGCACCAGGCGATCAGCATCCACCCCAGCGAGGTGTTCTTCTGGGTCATCGCATACCCCTGACACCCCAGAGGCCCGCGTGGCTGCAGGTCCACACGTGCCGGGTGTGCAGCTGCTGGCCCTGGGCGCGGACGGCGGCGGCCTGGCTGGGCAGCAGCACCGTGTAGGCGCCGTCGGTGATCAGGATGGTGCCGTCGGCCGCCGGCGTGGCGTCGATCGGCATCGGCCGGTTGATCCCGGTGGGCGAGACCCAGAAGATCGGTACGCCGCAGTGGGTGCAGGGTGTGGCGACCGGCGGCACGCAGTCAAGCGGCAGCGCGGACTCGGCCGGCCGGTCCAGTTCGACGAGGTGTGCGGTCACGTTGTGGGTGGCCAGGCCGGCCCGGTGGACGGCTTCCAGCCACGCCGCGGCTTCGGTGGTGGCCTGGGCGCGTTCGTCGTCGGTGAGGTCGTCCCACGCGGGGTGGTCGTCGGTTTCGTGGGCGATGGTTTGGCGGGCGGCGGCCACGGCGAGGGCTTGGCGGCGCAAGGTGGGCGTGGTGGTCATCAGGATGCGGCCTCCTCACTGGTTACGTCCCCGGTCGTCAGGAGCGGCTTGATCGCTGCCAGGACCGTGTTGAGCACCGCACGCCCGGCGGCCGTGGCCTCGGGCCAGGTGTCGTCGCGCAGGGCGCGGTATCCCGCGTAGACCATCGCTTCGAGGTTGCCGGCGTCGGCCCGGGTCAGGTACAGCGTGACCGGATCAGGCTGCGGCGTACCGGCGGCCGTGTCCGCGTCGGACTGTGTGGTCGCGCCGAGGCACTCGGCGTGCGCCGGCAGTGCCAGCGCGGAGTGCCACCGGGCCGCCCGGCACTTCTCACGGGACTCGTCGTCATCCGGACCAACGGCCAACAGTTGGACCGGGCGGCCGTCGGCGAGGGGCTGGCCGCAGCACAGACACGGGTACTGGGCGGCCGGGTGCTCGGCCGGCAGGGGACCGAGCGGCTTGCTCTCGCGGGGTTCGCCGGGCTTCCACCGGACGTAGAGGGCGCTCATCGTTGTCCTGTCTTGAGGGTGGCGAGGTGGTCGAGGAGCTTTCTGGCCTGGCTGGTCGGAATGCCGAGCTGGCTGGCCAGGGAAGGGCGGCCGATGTCCGGGTGGTCGGCCACGATCCGGGTGGCCGCGTCGAGGTGGTCGCGCCACTGGCCGCCCGTTCTGGCCGGGGGGCGTTGTTGGCTGACCGGCTCGATGCTGGTCGGTGGGTCTGGCGGTGGGGTGGGTGACTGGCTGGCTGTGGCGGGATGGCCGGTGGCCGCTGGCAGGCCGGGTGGTTGGACCGGGTGGCCGTTGGCCGGCCGCTGGCCGGTGTGGTTGGTCGTGGTCGGCGTGGCCGAGTTCACGGGGATGGCCGATCCCGCTTCGGCCAGCCCGAGCCAGGGCTGGCCGGCTGGCTGGCGCGGGGACGTGGCCAGCGGGTGGCTGGTGACGGCGGGGATCACGATGACGCGTCCGGTCCAGGTCGGGCCAGTGGCTGGCCACCTGGCCGGGTCCTGTCCGCGCTGGTCAACGGGTGGCCGGGCAGAGACCGGCTGGCTCGCTGGTGGCTGGATGACGGCGGCTGGCCGGCGCTGGGCCAGGTGCAACACGTGCAGCATCAGGAACAGGACAGCGGGCGGGACAGCGGCGATGGCCATCTGGACGACCACGTACGGGCGCTGGCCGGCGTCCAGCAGCCAGTGCCGCAGGCTGTTGCCCGCGATCGACAGGGCGATCGCGGCCAAGGCCAGCCGGCTGGCCGCGCGACGGGCGTCGCCCGGCATGGTGATGTCCAGCCAGATCAGGCTGGCCACCACACCGGTCGCGTCCAGGGTGCCTGGCCACAGGTAGGCCAGCCAGCCATCAAACCTGGCCGACCGGGCGAGGTCGGCCAGGTTCGAGAAGCTGAGCACGAGCGCGCCGGCCACCGGGATGACGGCGACCAGCCGGACCGGCCAGCTGAGTCTGGCTGGCTGGCTACGGCGCTTGGCCACCGCCCACTCCCTCCTTGGCCGGTGGCTGGCTGGCTGGTGGTGCGGCGGTGGCGAACCGGTCGGCGTAGTCGGCCGCGGCGTGGAGTTGATCAGCCAGCGTCCGCGCGGTGACCGGGTCGACCCGCCGGGCACCGGCGGCGTGGGACAGGTCGACGTTGCCGTCCGGGCCCGCGCTGATGAAGTCCTGGCGTCGCCACGAACCCCAGTACGCGACCTTGTCCTCGTCAACCTCGTCCGCCGCAGGCTGGGCGGTGAAGTCGGGGCCGCCGTGGTCGGCCAGCAGTCGCAGCGCGGCACGACCAAAGCTGTGCATCCTGACCTGCTTGCGCAGGCGCTTGCCGACCTGGAGCTGCTCGACGGTCACCGGGGCACCCGCGAACAGGTGGACCAACCGTGACACGTCGTGGGTGCCTTTGACGACCAGGACCACGACCGGGGTGTTGGATCCGTCGCTGTGGCGCTCGTCGTACGCCCTGCTCTCGTAGGCCATCAGCCGGCTACCTCGACCTCGCCGTGGGTACGGTCGGCGGCCAGGTGGTCGTTGTCGACCTGCACCGTGCCTCGGTCGGTGTCCGCGTTGTCGCTGGCCGCCGGACTGGTCGCGGTCACCACCTCGACCAGCGGGATGCCGTCAGCGGGGTTGATCCAGTCGACGTCGTCGTACACCACGATGCCGCTGTTGTTGCCGTACGCCACGGCCCCGGCCGGGACGGTCTCCCCGGGCTGCCAGTACCTCTCGGGCTTCGCCCGCTGCCACCCAGCCGGAGGTTGGCCGCACGGACAGTCCGTGTCGCCCTCGCGGGCGCAGCACATCGGGATCGGGTCGCCGTCGTCCTCGATGTCGTGCACCGAGCCGGGGTGGCCACAGCCTGGAGTGTTGGGACAGCCGCCCTTGAGCGGCGAGACGAGCCGGGCCATCGCGACGATGTCTTCCGGGGTGATCGGGCCGACCACGACCACTTCCCGCTGGTCGAGCGTGGCGGGCTCGCGGGTGTCCGGGCCCACCGACAACTCGGTCGGCGGGATGACGAGTTCGGCCCACGGCGTGTCGGCGCTCAGCGCGGGGTCCCGCACCTCGACGGCCGACGACTGGCGGGCCGCGTGTGCCTTGTCGAGCTCGCGGTCCAGCTGCTCCAGCCGCTGCTGCTGTTCGCCGATCACGGAGTCCTTGGCCGCGAGCATGGGCCCGACCGCCGCGACCGCCGCCTGGGCGAGGTGATCCGCGAGGTCACTGGACACGTCGGCGCCGGCCGCGCTCCACAGCGCGTCGGAGAATCGCTTGTGCAGTTCCGGGTCCGGTGGTGTGGCGCGGATCCGGTCGAGCCTGGCCTGCCACTGGGTGGTGGCCCCGGTGGCTGACTGCACCAGTTCGCGGAGCTGGTTGTTGGTGCGGTCCACCTCGCCGATCAGCCCGCGGATGATCGGGCCGAACACGTCGACCGCCTGTTGGCCGATCAGGGCGGTGTTCACGGAGTACGTCGGCGCTTCGTCGTCCGTCACCTCGTTGTAGTGGAACGTGACCAGGTCATAGGCCAGGCGGTCGAGCCTGAGTGCGAGGGCCGCGCTGAGATGCTCGGGCGCGGGGACGGGCAGGGGACGCGCGGGGACGGGCAGGGGGATGCTGTGGCGGTGTTCCGCGGCCGCCGCCAGCTCGAGCAGCCGCACGATGGCCCGGCCGAGGGCGTCGGTGTCGGTCTCGGCTGTCTGCGCGGCTTCCAACGGTGTGCCGGTGGCCTGACAGATCGCGTCGAGGTCGGGGACGACGCTCAGGCCCAGCACGCCGGCGGCGTACGCGCCGATGTCCAGGACGTGGTCCCACTGTGGCATGGTCATCGTCTGGTGGCGTTCGAAGTCCTGCAGGTAGTGCAGGTACATCCGGCGCAGCAGGTGCTCGTCTGCGTGGGGCGTGGTGGTGACCAGCACCGCACCGTGCAGGGCTTCGGCCAGTCGGATCGCTTCGCGGCCGTCGGTGTCCTGGCGGGCGTTGACCAACCGTGGGAAATAGCCGATCACCTCGACGGTCTCCAGGTCACAGGAGGCCAGGGCCAGGCGTGGGTCGTGTGGAGGCACGAACTGGCCACGGTCGCCGGTGGCGAGGTTCCACCAGGCGACCTCCACCGGCACGTGCGACAGAGCGTCCGGGCCGGTCGCTTTGACGGTGACAGCCACCTTTTCGTACGTCATCGGGGAACGTCCTTTCCGGACTGTCGTTGAGGAGGGGAACTGGCGAGTTGGGCGGCGAGCCGCCCGCGCTGGACGTCGATGAGGCGCCGGCGGTCGTCCGCGGATCGGGGCAGCAGGCCGGTCTGGAAGGCCTTGGCGACGGCGTTGGTGGCGTTCGCGGCGTCGAGCTTGTGGAAGATCCTGCGTGTCGCGGTCTTGACGTAGTCGTCCGACCGGTTGAGGTGGCGGGCGGTCGCGGGCCGGGTCATCCCGGCCGCCACGCACTCGAGCACCGCGAGTTCGTGGTCGGCGAGGATCGAGTCCCGATCATTGGGTGAGGTCATTCGCGTTCGTCCTTTTCGGACATGAGGTGCGGGTTGGGCAGCAGCCCGTGCGTGTGGGCGACCGTGACGAGGTGGGTGCGGTTGCGCGCGGAGAGCCGCTCGCACAGGTGAGCGACGTGCGTCCGCACCGTGTCTCGGCTGAGATGCAGCGCGGTTGCTATCTCGCGGTTGCTGTCGCCCTCGGCGAGATGGTCCAGTACCGCTCGGTGTTGGACCGTCAGGCCGGGATGCGTCAGAGGCTCGAGCGGGTTCGGTGTGGGCGGGATCCCCGCGTGACGGGTGATCGCTGACACCACCGTGGTCTCGTGCGCCGGGATGATCAACACCTGCCGGGCGGATGAGCCGCCGCGGGCGACGCTGACCACGCGCCACCGGGCGAGGTCGTCCAGCAGCCACAGCGCGGTGTACGGGTCGACCAGGAGGTGCGCGGACAGCTGCTGGGGACTGACGGTGACGCGGGACAGCGCGAACCTGGCGGCGTCGACCAACAACGGGACATCGAGCGTCTCGACGGGAAGGCCGGCGGTCGTCTTCGTCACGGGGCATCACCGGTGTCCGGTTTGGCGGTGAGCTTGAGTTCCACGCTGGTGCTCTCCTTGATCGGGGGCCTCGCGCCGGTCGCGGCGTACTCGGCGCGGACCTGGCCGCTATCGAGGCCCCGCTGGGTCTTCACCGTCCACACGAGACACTTGTCGTAGCCGACGTCCACCGGGTCCGAGCGGCCGGTCACGTTCGGGCGCAGGGCGTCCAGCGCGCCTTTGGCTTCCTTCTCGCGGGCCTCGGCGTCCTTCTTGTCCGCGCGGGCCTGGTCCAGCTTCGCGGCCCACGTCGCGGCGTCCGGGTCTTCGACGTACAGCACGCTGCGCGGGTCGCGGTCCGGGACGCCCCCGGCCCAGCAGACGGTGAGGAAGGGGCAGTGCTGGCAGAACGGGGACTCGGGGGCGTAGTCGCGGGCCAGGAACTCCAGGTCGGTCTCGCGGACGGCCTGCAGCCAGGCGAGCGCGTCCCGGACGTGCCGGATGTCGAACTGCATGGTGACCTGGTGGTCGTTGCCGGTGTCCCGGGCGAGGTAGTCGATCACGATCTCCCGCACCGGGTAGCCCAGTTGGATGAGCGCCGCGCCGTAGAGGTGGGTCTGCCACATGTGCGGCAGGTCCGGGCCGTGGATGATGATGTGGTCCAACCACCGCTGTGACGTGGTCTTGGTGTCCCGCACGCGTTCCCGCAGCGCCTCGTACCGGTCGAGGTGGCCGAGGATGCCGGCGAACCGCACCTCGTACTCGACCAGGTCCTCGTGCGGGATGAGCCCGTTCGCCTGTAGATCGCGGAACACGTCCTCGACCGCGTCGTGCACGGCGGTGCCCATCACGGCCTGCACCGACCCGCCTGGGTTGGTCGGGGCGACGCCGGCGATGCGATAGCCTGCGCGGCGCCGGCACCCGCCGACTTCCGACATGCCCAGTTCCGTTTGCAGTGAGCGGGGACGGCGCCTGTCCCACTCCAACAGCAGTTGGGCGGTCGAGTAGTCGACGGTGGCCGGTGCGGGGGTGACGGCGGCCGGCTGGTGGGCCGGCCGCCGCTCGATCGTCGTCACAACCGCCCCAGACTCTCGCCGCGCGGTGGCTCCAGCACATGATCGCGACCCCAGGTGTCGTTGACCATGGCGGCGGCGTGCACGTGGGCGGCAGCGATGAACAGCGGGATCTCGTCCTGTGTGACGCGCTTGCCGTCGTAGGTCGTGTCGCGAGCCGCGGCCAGCATCCGTTCGGCTTCGCGGTAGTGCTCGCCACCGGTCACCGACCTACCTCCTCGGCCGGGTGCGCCAGGTCCGGACACTCGTCCTGGTAGTGCGCGCCGGTCGCGCCGCACACGTCGCACACGTAGTCCGGCGGCGGTGGTGGCTCGTCCGCCTTCGCGACGGTGTCCGACGCGCCGTTGCTGTGTTCGTCCGCGAGCTGCGCCAGCTCGGCTTGCAGCGCCGTCTGCTGGTCCTCCTTGGACTGCTCCGGCGTAGATGCCTCGTTCGCCCGTTGCTGGTCCATGCGCTCGGCGGCGACCTGCGCCAGTGTTGGCTTCGGAGGTTCGTCGTAGTCGTCGTCGACGCCCTGCAGCCCAAAGCCCATCTTCACCTCGGGACACGCGAGGTCGATACCGCCGGCGACCGCGCGCCAGAACAGCATCTTCTTCGGGTACTTCTTGTAGTTGTCCTTACCGGTGAGCTGGGCGATCTTGGCGTCGTCCCAGGTGAACTCTTCGGTGAAGACCTCCCCGGTGTCGCCTCTGGTGATCTCGACAACGCATCGGGTGGTAGTGGATTCGACGCGCTTGTACGAATGGCCGGCCTCGCGGAGTTTGGACAGCAGCAGTTTGCCCTCGATCATCGGGCGTCCGTTGACTACGCTGATCGTGTTCACCGCGACGACCGGGGGAACGTTCAGCTGCTGGCCGTACAGGATGATCGCGAGCGTGTTGGATGACTTGCCGCGCAGCCGATCGGGCAGGATGTCCGCCTGCGCGAGAACGTGGGCATAACGCATGGCCTGGTCGAGCGTGGCGAGCGTGCCCTCCAAAGGCACGTTGACGCTCTGCCATGACGGGGTCGGTTGGCCGTTCCCGACCGCGACGTCGGTTCCGGGTTCGGACACGATAGTTCCTCTTCTCGGCTGGTTCACAAGGTCACCTCGACCCTGATCGGGCGACGCGAACGACTGTCCTGTTCGGACACAGCGCGGCCGGCGACCTCGAGCGCGCAGAACTCCCAGCAGCACTCCACCCCGCCGGCGTCGACCGGGTCGAGGACGGGGAGGTCCGAGGCCGGGTCGCCGTACACCCGGACGGTGGTCACCGCCCCGATCTCGCCGCAGGGGCACGGTTCGGGCTCAATGACGCCGGCCGTGACCACGACACCCAGCGCGCGCAGGTCGCCCAGGCACGGCATCGTGGCGGTCATCGCACGGCCCGCCGGGGCCGCACCGACCGGACCGACTGCACGCCCCACTCGATCACCAAGTCGGCCAGGACAGCGAACGCCAACACCACGAGGATCACCGCGGTGTCGCGCTGCCCGCTCTCCGCCAGCCGGACCGCGACAAAGGAGATCATGGCCGCGAGGCCACCGGTCACCGCGATAGCGGCGGCCGCGCGGGCGAGTTCGGCGAGGTTGCCCGTCACGGCCTCGCGGAGCCGGCTGGTCTTCCCGGGGCGACTGCTCATCGCGGATCCTCGTTCCCCAGGTGCACCGCGTGGCTACGCGCGAGGTTCAAGTCGGACGCCAACTCACTGACGTGCCGCATGGCCGACCTCAGGGAGTAGGCGGCTGCGCTGGCCGTGTCGTCGGCCGGCATCGCGTTCGGGCCACCACGACGGTCGTCGTACAGGGTGGGGTCGGCGGCTTGGCGTTCCAGGAACTCGGCCAACTGCGGCAGCAGTTGCCGCAGGCCGTGGACGGCGTTGGTGAGGTTGCTGATCACTCGGTACCCGATGGCCGCGTACGGCAGCGCGCTGTCGCTGTGACCGGGGCCGGTGGCGTTGTTGAGATACCGGACCAGACGGCTGATCGCTGCCGCGGCCTGGGTGGTCTGGTCGTCGTTGTGCGGGCCGTCGTAGGGCCAGTGGTGGTCGACCACGTCGTCGCCGTAGATCATGACGGGGTTCCTTCCCGCTCGGCGCGGGCCAACAGCCACCCGGCGATCGCGTCCGCCACGGCCGGGTCGAGGCCCTTCGGGCCGCCGAACCGCAGGGCCGTTGCGGCGGATTCCAGCGCGGCCCGCCGGGCGGCGGCCTGGTGGTCGCCGCCGGCCGGGTACAGCGCACGTCCGGCGCGGTAGTGCTGCGCCTGCCGGGTCACCAACTGCCGGAGTCGAGCCGGGTCGAACACCTGTGTCGGGTCCTGCCGCAACGGCTCCAGTGTCTTGCTCCACCGTGACCGCCCGGACATGCGCCGATACAGCCGCCACACCGACGTCGTCAGCTGGTATGCCTTGTCGTGCATGTAGTTCGGGCTGCCGTCGTCGGCCGCGCCGAGCATGCGGGACAAGTAGTCCAGGATGCTGGTGATGTCCTCGGCCAGCCTCTGCGTGATGTCCTCGCGTTCGCGCTTTGTCATCGGACACCCGCCGCCTGCAGTCGCTGCAAGTCGTGCACGGTCAACTCGCCGCAAGCGTCACGGACCAGGTCCGCGGCCTCGTTCTCGCCGAACGACGCGGTCACCGTGAACGGCTCGTCGGCGTACGTGCCGTGGACGTGCACGAACGTGAACATCGGGTCGCGGCGGATGCCGGTGACCGTGGGGTTGCCCAGCAGGGCCGCCCAGGCCAACAGCACGGTGGCGGGGTTGCGGGTGTCCTCGCTGCTGATCTGCACGCGCACCCCGATGTGGGTGGTGATGGTGACCGCGGACGCGACGCCGAGCTGCGGGCGGGTGGCCAGCAACTGTCCGACGAGGGCGTGGGCGCCGAGCAGGTGCGCGTTCTGGGCGGTGGTGGGGTGGAAGGTGGCGGTCATCGGGTCACCGCCGGGATGTCGTCGGAGTAGAAGCCGTCGGGGTTGCGGTCGAGGCGGTGCCAGTCCCGGCCGTCGACGTACTCCTCGCGGTCCTGGTCCCAGTGCCCCACCCACGGGCGACCGCAGAAGCTGCACGTCCCGTTCCGCAGCCGCTCGGGCGGGTCGCCGAGGAACCGCGGGTCGCGGGTGGGGTCGTTGGCGCCGTGGATCTCGACCAGCATCCGGCGGGGGTATTCGCCGCCGATGCGGTGCTGCCCGGTCTTGCCGACGCGGTCGAACCCGACGATGACGGCCTGGACGGCGGCCGCCGCGCGGTTCGGCTCGGGCGGGAGTCCGGCCCGGGGCCGGGTGTCCGTACTCTGGTTGTCAGCCATGGAGCTCTACCTCCTGGTTAGGCGGGGGCTGCCGCTTTGCATTCCGGGCAGGCGGTGGCCAACGCCGCTTTCGTTGGGGTTAGTTGCTTCCTGTACGTTCGGCGGTGGTTCCTCGGCCGCACTTGCCGTTGCATTTCTCGGGGATTGGCTGCTGGCACTGGGAGCAGCACCACGTCGCGGCGTCGGTCATCTGTTGGCCCTGCGCCGGGTTCCGGTCGCCGGCGGCAGGCCGTGCAGCCAGCGGTCGACGTCGTCGCGGTAGATATGCCACGATGCGTTGACTCTGGGTTGATGCGCCTTGAGGCCGCGGGGGCTCTTGGTGTTCTTCGTGCGGTCGTATTCGTGCACGAGGTTGTAGACGTAGTTCGGATGGCGGCCGATGTAGGCCGCTGCCTGTTTGATGGTCATCACCGCTTTGATGACCTTGCCGACGTCGGCAACCGGCACTGCGATGTCGGCGGTCATCGGCTGTCGAGCTGCGGGTCGAGGAGTTCGTCGAGCTCGACACCGAGCGCGTCGGCCAACGCGGTGAGCGTCGGCGGGGGCGGGTTACTGGCGCCGGTCTCGAATCGGCTGATCTGCGACCGATCCATCTGGCGGCCGGCGTTGACGCAGGCCTTGGCGAGGTCGCTCTGGTGCCACCCTCGCCGCTCGCGGTGTTGCCGCAGCTTCACCCCGCTGAAGGGGAGTGCCGGAGGTGTTTTTGCCATGCGTGGACTTTAGGACACATAACGACACATGACAACACGTGAGCGATCTTGCGGGATCACGACTCAGCATCGTCACACAGTGTTGTTATGTGTGCACATGTGCGTTAATGTGAGCCCTCTTGATGAGGGGGAGCAGATGGATGGAAGAACAGCGGAAGCGCCTGGAAGAACATCAAGCTGAGCGGCTGAACCACTACCGTCGCAAGCGACGTCTAAAGTGGACTGAAGTTGCGCGCCGAGCGGACATGTCCCCGCAGAACCTGCTCCGAATCCGCAATGGCGAGATCAGCATCACCGAAGTTGCCGCCGAAGGGCTGGACGCCGCATTCGGCTGGACCTCCGGCGAGGGTATTGAGAACCTGCTCCAAGACCGGGAGCCTGTCGATCAGCCAGCTCGCATCGAGATAGACCCTCTCAGGGACGAGAGCGAGCGGACGATCTGGGACACCGGCAAAGAGGGCGGCCTGCCGGAGCACCGAATCTGGTTTCGGATAGATCAACTGCGAGCCGTGCGGGCCAACAGGGCCGCTGGGGCCGCCCAGGCAGAGCGACAGAGCCGGGACTTGGCATAGCCGAGGGGACACTGGGGACACGGGGTAACTAGGGACGTACCGGGGGTAGCGGACAAACACACGAATGGGTTAAACCATTCGATTGAAGATGCCACCATGCGTGGCTCTGTTCACCCTGGAGCAATGCTCATGATCTTCATTCTGTCAATTGTGGTTGTGGTCGGGGTGGCGGTTGTCGCCTTGCAAGTCCGTCAGATCCGGCGCTACATCGACGCGGACATGAAGCTGATCGACCTCGTTCTCACCGAAGCGGAGACGATCGCTGAGCCCGAGCCGGTGAGACCGTCCAAATTGGCCACAGTGACACAGCTCGGCCGTCGGTTGCGTCGCCCATCCAAGCCCATGGCGGTCATCGCGGCCGTGGTGGCGTGCGTCGCGCTCGCCGGCGTTGGGATAGTCGGCCTCGCATACCACCCAGCCGCACCGATCATCGCCGCGCCAATCCCTCCAAGCGACGACTCGAGTCCTTCGTCGACGCCGCCTGCCGCGACTGACACGGATGGCCGCGGCACCGTGACGATGGTCGTGGTGACCGCGCAGCAGCCAGCACCGCCCACCGTGAACTCGGCGTCGGCTTCAGTGCCAGCGGCGCCGATGGCGGTCACCACGACGATCACAGCGTCCCTGAGGGCCGGTACGCCGCGGGCGAACAGGCCGAACCGCCCGAGGACCACCGCGGCTGGTTCCGGTACGCCAACGGGCACGGTGATTGCCGGCGGCCAGCCCAGTTCGTCTCCCACGGCAACGACGCTGCCCCTCGAACTGCCGCCCCCGCCGGTCCCCTTGCCGGTGAGTTGACGTCGCCACTCGTACGGCAACGACACACGAAAGAGGAGTGAACGCCTATGGCCTGGGCGGAGAAGATGTCCAGTGGGCGGTTCCGTGGGGGGTACCGGAACCCCGACGGCCGCAAGCTCTACGTCACTGACGGCGGCCGCGGATACGAACGGAAAAAGGACGCCAAAGACGTCGCGCAGGAATGCGAGGTCCAGGCTCGCCGCCGGGCCGCGGTGGACGAGGACCGGCTCCTGGCGAGCGTCACCTGGGGCGAGTGGTGGGACGCGATCGGCGACGCCAAGACGACCGACGGTGACACCGACACCGCGCGCGTTGTACGGAACATCGTGAGCGCTCAACTGCGCCCCAAGTGGGGCAACGTCCCGTTGAACAAGATCAGACACAAGCTGGTGAAAAAGTGGGTCGAGGAGGAGGAGTTGAAGGTCCGGCCACGCATGTCGCCGGAGTACGTGCACCGGGTCTTCGGGCTGTTCAAGTGGTCGATCAAGAGGGCGGTGGACGAGGAGGTCCTGGACGCGTCGCCGTGCGTGGGCATCAAGCTGCCCAAACGACCGGACAAACCCCGCGCGTACATCTCGGTGTCCCGCGCGGCGAAAATGGGCGCGTTCCTGCGCGAGGACTACCGGGACGCGGTCGCCTTCATGCTGGAAACCGGGTTGCGGCCCGGTGAACTGTGCGGCCTGCACGCCGACCGGATCGACTTCGACACCGGGTGGCTGGAGGTAGTCGAGGTGTTCGTGACCCGCCGGCGGCTGATCAAGCCGTGCCCGAAAGACTACGACGTCCGCAAAGTCGCCCTGTCCAGCAAGGCCATGGAGATCGTCCGCCGGCGACTGGGTGACCGCGACCCTACGGCCGGCTGCGGCCAGACACACTCCGATGGCACCGCCTGCCACAGCCCGCTGGTGTTCCTCACCATCCGCGGCCGGGTGATGAGCCCCAAGACCCTCAGCGATCACATCACGAACGCCTCCACCAAGGCCAAGGTGACCCGGCAGACCGCCTACGCTGGCCGCCGCGGCTGGTTCACCCGGCTCGCCGAGGGTGGCCTGGACCCGTTCGCCATGGCGGCGCAGGGCGGCCACAGCGACGTCAAGCAGACGACCAAGTATGTGCAGGTCACCGCCGCGGCACGGGCCCGGACCTTGGCCGCACTCGGCGAGGCCACACCGCTGACAGTCATCGAGGGGCACCGTGGGGCAGCACGTGGGGCAGACCCCGAAGTACAGCCAGTGAAAGACAGTGAAATCCCAGACGGGGAAGATGTCGGCTGACCAGCCACAACAGTGACAAAACGTGGATCATCGTGAAAACCAGTGAAATCTGAGAAACCTCAGGTCAGAGCACCAGAAGTACCGAGTCGTGGTACTCCCAGATCGCGTTCTCCGGCGGAGCCGCCTCGATCCACGCGTCGGTGAACGGCCGCAGCTCAGGGTCCTCCTGACCCGAGACGACCAGCGCGTAGATCGCCCGCTGGCCCCGTTCCAGCGCGAAGTGCAGGTCCGGATGCAGCCGCGCGACCAGGTCACACAGGTCGTTCTCGACCCGGTTCGGCTCGGCGTCGCCCAACGCCGCGCTCACCGACGGCAGCAGGTCCGTCCAGCCCTGCCAGAACTCGACCGCCAACGCGGCCGGGTCCGGCCCGGCCACCGGCTCGGATCGACGCCTCAACCACCTCATTCCCCACAACCTATCCGGACGGTGACGCGTCCAGGAGGAAAACGCGTTGATCCGCGGGGGTGGGCATGCGAGCAGTGTGGCTGGTGGTCCTCTTGGTACTGGCGGGGTGCGCCACCACCCGGCCCCAGCCGACCAAGCCGACCTCCGCCCCGCGCTCCCCCGACGCCTGGGCCGGGTTCCCGGTCGGCCGCAAACCACGCCCGATCGTCCTGCTCCACACCATGCCCCGGGCCCACCGCGTCGACGGACGGTCCGCCGACGCCGGCAGGTCGTCGACCTTCGAGACCGACCCGCCTTCGATCGCGCCCACCGCGAACGTGCGACTCTGGGACGGAATGGCGGTCCTGCCCACGATCGACGCGAGCACCGCACTACGCGCGATGCTCGCCCAAACGAAATCCCCTCCGTTGCGAGTCACCCGAGTCGACTTCGGCGCGGCCCAGTTCGACACCGACCGCGGCCCGCTCACCCTCCCGGCCTGGCTGTTCCACACCCAGGACAGCGCCGAGCCGCTTGTCTGGCCGGCGTTGGATCCCAGCGTCTTCTGGCGTTTCGACAAGGTCCCGTCGCCCGAGTCGCGACCGTCAGGTATCCGGGTCACCAAGGTGGACGGTCTGAAGATCACCGTGACGCTGCCCCACCCGCACGAACCCTGCCGAGGCAAACCGCCGCCCGCCTACCACGGCGAAGCCCGCGAGTCCGACACCTCGGTCATGGTCACCGCCGTCCCGGAACACGCAACGGGTTGCGCCCCAGCGACTTCGACCCTCGCACCCTTCGACATCACCCTCGCCCGACCACTGGGCGACCGCGTGCTGGTCGACGGCGCCAATCGACCGATACCCGTCAACTGACCTCGCCAGCGGTGTGCAGGATGAGAGCCCGCCCAATTGCGCGGTCACGCCAGTCTCGGCCGGACAGGCGTCGTCGGGATCCCCTGTCAGGTGCCGCGGCCGCCGCGTAGGGCGATGGCCAGCAATTCGGCGGCCGTGCCGATCAGCCGCCGCCCACCCGGCCACACAGCGCGCAACTGGCGACGCAGATCCAGATCGTCGACCGCGACCTCCACCAGCCGCCCCTCGGCCAGGTCCGAGTCGACCGCGAGCACGCTCAGGACAGCCGGGCCGGCACCCTCGACAACCGCGCTGCGCACCGCCGTGGTCGAACCGAACTCGGCCAACGGCCGCAGCTGGCCCACTTTCGCCTGACGCAGTGCCCGTTCCAGGGTTTCCCGCGTGCCGGAACCGTGTTCCCGGACGACAAGCGGGGCCGCCGCGAGGTCCGCCGCGGCCAACGGGCGCCGCCTGCGCACCCATGGGTGACCCGGCGGGACCACCACGGCGAGCCGGTCCGACGCCACCCGGCGGGCGGACAGTTCGGTCGGGACCGTCGGCGACTCGACGAAGCCCAGATCCACGTCACCGCCGCGGACCAGGTCACAGACGATGCTGGAGTTCGTCACCATCAGGCCGACGTACACATCCGGCCGGGCCCGGCGCAGTTCGCCGATCCACCCGGGCACGAGGTGTTCGGCGACTGTCAGACTCGCCGCCACCCGCAGCTCCGCCTGGCGGCGGGTCCGCAGCGCCTCGGCACCGGTGACCAGGACGTTGAGTTCGTCCAGGACCCGCCTGGCCCAGTCGGTCACCACCCGACCGTCCGGCGTCAGCGCCGAACCACGTCTCGTCCGGTCCACCAGCGCCAGGCCGAAGCGGCGTTCCAGGGCCGCGAGCCGTTTGCTCGCCGACGGCTGGGCGATTCCCAGAGTGGCCGCCGCCCTGCCGATGCTGCCCAGTTCCCCGACCAGCACCAGCAGGCGCAACGACGCCAGGTCCGGAGTCATAGCCGAAGGGTATGACCAACCGGTTCACGTCACCGGTTGAGGTACTCCTCCGGTGACAGGATAGGTGGCCCCATCACTTCGCGGACGTAACGCTGAGCCCAGCCACGCGGCTGGCGTTTCGCCGCCGGCCACCGGCGCCAAGCCCGACGCCGGACACACCGGGGTTCCTCGACCAGAACCCTGGAGTACGGACAGTCGCAATCGCACCGACAACACTCGCGTTGCAGCCGACAGTGCCGGGTTTCCCAGGTGTCGATTCCCACTTCGTGTTCGCCGGACACGCACTTGCCGCAGTAGCGCATGCGCTGGCCGGGTAACGCGGTCATCGAGCACCCCATCCACGGAGAAACGCGAACTCCTACGGTCGCGTAGCGCAGGGCGAAAAACTACCGCCCTTAGCGTGATTCGGCCGCCGCGGTCTGGCCACGCCCGTTGACGAACCCGACCAGTAAGTGGCCACTGGGCAACCGGGTCACTCCAGGTAAGACCTGCAGCACCGACCGGTGTCCGTCCGCGTACACGTACGCCGTACCCGCTTCACTCGTGTGGAGGAATCCATGCCAGACCGCGATCGGCCGCGCGGCTGCCGCGGCCCCAGGCGCGAGACCCAGCCGCACGGACTGCGCGATGGACTGTGGCGAATCGACGGACGCCAAGGCGTCCAACGGCAACACCGGCGCGGGCGGGTCGACCGAACGTCCCGCCGGCGGCGTGTAGCCGGCCACTGTGGCCCGGCCCCAGCGGTACGGATCGCCTTGCACACCGTTCCAGGTGGACCAGCCGATCCGGGTCTGCCCGGTCTTGTCCTGCGTGTCCGAGTCGTACACCAGGATGTTGAGTCCCAGGTCGGCCGGGTCGACCGCGCCGGGCAGTTCGGCCATCGGGATGGCGACCTCCACCACGTACCCCGATCCGGTGATCTTGGACGCCACGCGCACCCCGGGCGCGTCGCCCTGGTGGTTGTCGGCGTCCCGCTCCACACATGGCGGGCCTTCCGCGGTCACCGGGAGCACGCCGAGTTTGTATGTTGTCGACGTGTTCTCCGAGTGGCCGCGCGGGTCGAGGGTCAGTTCGACCGAGTCAGTCCGCCAGTGCCGCTTGCAGTCCGTCCGGTCCAGCCGGGTGCCAAGCACGTCATCTGTCACGGTGACCAACGCGAACAGGGTGTCGTCGCGCCAGGACACCTTCGCGGTCGCCGAGCAGTCAGCGGGCGACGAACAGAGGTCGCCTTCCCACTGTGGCGAAACGTCCAGGTCAGGCCCTGGGTACTCGCCGGGACCCGCCGCCGCGTCCACGGCCGGCGCGACCGTCGCTTGCGGAATCGTCGTGGTGGGCACGAGTTCCAGTGCGGCGTACGACGTGTTGCCGGGAACGTTGATGGCATACCGGTAGTCACCGCCACGTTTCCCAGTCGCCAACGCGGAGTCCGTGTTCCGTACGGAGAACCGGACCGTCGCGCTCGCGCCCGGAGCGATCTGCGGGAACGACTTGCCTGGTCCCGCGTCGAACCCCGGCGGCATGGTCAACGAAACCGTGCCGTCCTTGGCCGCGGCGCTCTGGTTGGTGACCGTGATGTCCACGTCCCGGCTACCACCGGATGGCAGCGTCAGCACCGGCGCCACCTTGCCCGCGATCTCCGGATGGCCGATGCCCCGCGCCCAGTTCTGGTACTGCGCGACTTGTGGCAACGGCTGCTGCCGCCCGGACAGCGCCGGCACGACCTCCACGAGCGCCTCGGTCGCGGGGCGGCCGTTGACGGCCACACCGATCCGGACCTTGCCGGGCGCCGCGTCGGCCGGCGCCTGGACGACGTCGCCGTTGACCACCCAGCCGGCCGGTGCGTTCAGGCTCACCCGGCCGTGGGCCGACGACGACACCTTGATCCGCACCTGGTCGCCCGCTGCCACCGCGTACCGCGACGGCTCGGCGGACACCTTGGTCCCCAACGGGAAATCACCGGGAACGACGGCGCCCTCAAGCATCCCGCGCGGCCCTCGATGGTCCGCGCGGTACGGCACCCGGCTGGCCACCTGGGTGAAGTAGTCGCAACGGAGCTTAGCCGGATCCGTTGGCGCGTCACGGAAGTTGGCCCAGCCCTGACTAGCGTACTCGCGCTGCGCGACGATCTCGACCTGGGCCCACGTCATACCGTCGTACGCCGGCTCACCCGACCACACGCCCCACACCCGGGCGGTCGGTTCGTTCTGGGTGAACTGGGACACGCAGCCGGGGCCCGCCTGCGACGTGCCGTCCAGTCCACTGGTGAACAGCCGCGACACCGCCCACGGGCGCAGTCGCTGCTCAGGGAAGGCGTTCGGGTCCGCCGCCGCCTGGTACGCCTCGATCGCGAGGCGCGCGGCGTACTGGTGGTTGCCATGGTTGCCCGGGGTCGGCGCGGGATCCATGGTGACCACGATCTTCGGCCGGGTCTGCCGGATCACGCGGACCACCTTGCCCAACGTCTCCCGCGCGCCCCACGCCTGCTCGGTCAGCGGGGAACTCACGGTGTAGTAGAAGTCCGCCTTGTCCAGGTTGAACACGTCGGTGATGCCGGCCTTGCCGACCGCTCGGCGTTCCTCCGCCTCCCGGATCCGGCCGAGGTCCGGGCCTTCCTCGGGACCGACCGCGTTGCCACCGCCTTCGCCACGGGTGACCGTGACGACCCCGGTTCGGACATGGAACTGCCCGAACGTGGACAACGCGGACGACTCATCGTCCGGATGCGCGCCCACGAACAGCACATCCAGATCAGCACGACCACGTTCCTCCGCTTGCGCGGGAACCCCCAAACCAGCAATAGCCACAATGAGGGACAACAGGCCCACCCAGCGCACTGCTACCTCCTAGCCCTTGACGGAACCGTCCACCATTCCTCGGATGAAATGCCTTTGCAGAAACAGGTAAAGCGCCACCACGGGTAACGCGACCAGGACGGACGCGGCCGCGAGCAACGGGACACTCGTGGTGGACCGTCCGGAGAAGAACTGCAGGCCCAACGGCGCCGTCCGCAGCGCCTCGCTGGTGATCATCACCCTGGCCAGCAGGAACTCGTTCCACGTCCACATGAACACCAGCACGATCAGGGTGACGAGCGCCGGCCGGCCCATCGGCACCAGGATCCGCCACAAGGTCTGCCAGTGCCCGGCGCCGTCCAGCCGGGCCGCTTCGACGACCCCTCTCGACGTCGACCGGAAGTACGTGCGCATCCAGAACGCGCCGAACGCCACCGACTGCGCGACCTGCGGGAAGATCAGCGACGCGTACGTGTCGGTCAGCCCGAGGTCGCGCAGGTCGAAGTACAACGGCACCACGACCGCCTCACCAGGCACGGTCAATCCCAACAGCATCAGGTAGAACAGGGCGTCCCGGCCACGGAACCGCATGGTGCCGAACGCGTACGCGGCCATCACCGACAGCAGGACCGTCAACACGACCACGCTGACGCTGACGACCGCGCTGGACAGCAGGTAGCTGCCGAACCGTGCCTCAGTCCACGCTTTGCCGAAGTTCTCCCAGTGGATCCCACCTTGCCCGGCGACCTCCGACCGCAGGGCGGCGCCGAGGATGGACAGCATCGGATACAGCGCGAAGACCGTGAACACACCGAGCACGAGATACGTGCCGGCCCGCTCGAACCTGCTGGTCATGTCGCCTCCCTGCCGGCGACGCGGGTGATCACGTACGTGACGGCGAACGCCAGCACGGTGATCACCACCCCGATCGCCGCTGCCGAGCCGACCTGTCCACTGTGGAACGCCCGCTGGTAGATCTCGTACGCGGGCACGGTCGTCGAGCCGCCGGGGCCGCCCAGCGGGGTCATCATGTACACCAGGTCGAACGTGCGCAGCGCGGCGATCACGGTCAGCGTCAGCGCCACGCCGATCTCCCCGCGCAGCGCCGGCAGGATCACCCCGCGGAACTCCCCCGCCGGCCCGGCCCCGTCGAGCCGGGCGGCGTCGAACAGGTCCGCGGAGATCTTGCCGATCCCGCCGAGGAACAACACCATGGCCAGCCCGGTCTGCACCCACGTGCCCACGATCCCGACGGCGAGCAGGGCCGTGCCGGAATCGCCCAGCCACGGCTTGCCCGGCGTGCCGAGGATCTGGTTCAGCACGCCGTCCGGCGCGAAGATCCGTTGCCATGCCACGGCGACCACCACCATGGCCACCACCTGGGGCAGGAACAAGGCCGTCCGGAAGAACGGGAGGCCACGCACCTTCACCCGATGCAGGGCGGTGGCGAGGACGAGCCCGATGAGCACCGGCAGCACCGCGAAGAAGATCAGCAGCACCGCCACGTGCCCGAAGGCCGCACCCGCGCCCTCCTCGGCGAACAGCTTGCCGTAGTTGTCCAGCCCGGCGAACGCGCCCACGGACAGCCCGTCCCAGTCGAACAGCGACAGCCATCCGCTGTGCAGCAACGGAAAGAGCAGGAACGCTCCGTAAACCAGCAGGGCCGGCAGGACGTACAGGTAGCCGACCCGGCGCGGCTCACCCACTCCCCGTCCGGGTCGCCGACTGGCGACGGCGACTGCCGCCGCCCTCGGTCGCACGTCAGTGGCCGCCACGGCTGGCTTCCAGGTCTGCCTGCAGCTTGCCGAGGAAGGCATCCACGTCAAGCTGTTTGGCCATCAGCTGCTCCGTCGCCCCGGAGATCACCTCGTACGCGTTCGAGGTGGCGTAGTCGAGGTACGGCACGAGAGCGGGCGAGGTCGACGCGCGCTGCCAGCTGTCGAACGCGTCCTTCTGCAGCCCGTTGGCGGACTGGGTGCCGGCCTCCAGGACGGGCAGATTTCCGTTGTCCGCCAGCACCTTCATCGCCTCCGAGCTGGTGATGAAGTTGATGTACGCGGCTGCCGCGTCCGGGTTCTTCGACTTGGCGCTGATCGCCCAGGGCAGGCCCGTGCCGCCGGTGACCGTCGCGTGGCCGTCCTTCTCCGGCGGCAGCATGAAGCCGACATTGTCGCCCATCGCCTGCTTGAGATCGGCGACGATCCACGTGCCGTCCAGGTGGAACACGCCTTCGCCGGCGCCGAACTTGGCCCACGAGTCGTCGCCTTTCAGACCGGCGAACCCGGTGGTCAGGTAGCCCTTGTCGACCCAGTCGACGACCTGGCGGGCGGCGGCCTTGTTGGCGTCCACCGGCCAGGTCGCGTCCGCCCGGCCGGTGGCCAGCTTGGTCTCGGCGGCCGGGTCGCCGAACCTGTGCATGGCCAGCGCGAACAGGTACGGTCCCGCGCTCTTCTCCAGGTTGCCGAACTGGATCGGCACCTGGCCGGCGTTCCTGGCCGCGGCCAGTGCCGCGTCGAAGTCCGCCCACGTCTTCGGCGGCTGCAGCCCGAGCTGCGTGAGTTTGGCCTTGTTGTAGTAGATCCCGACCAGCTCACCGGTCTGCGGCACGCCGTACAGCTTGCCCTCGCCGAGCGAGTCACCGGTGTCCGGATAGCTCGCGAGCTTGCGAACCGAGTCCGGGAACCGTTGCGTCCACTGGTAAGCGGCCGCGTAGCCGTCCAACGGCCGGATCAGGTTGGCCTTGACGAACGCGCCCATGTCCTGCTTGCCGTTGTTGACCTCGGCGACGTCCGGCGCGTCGGTGCCGGTCAGGCCGAGCTTGATGGTGCTGCGCAGGTCGTCGAACGACCGCGCCACGCGGTTGATCTTCACGTTCGGATACTTGGCCTGGAACCGCTTGTTCAGCTCGGTGATCTGGGCCTCCTGACCGCCGCGGGTCTCCTGGTCCCACACGGTCAACGTGACCTGACCCATCGCGGCGACGTCGGTCTTCACGTCGCCGGCCGGCTGCTGCGGCGCGGGCTTGTTGGCGGAGCCCGGCGCGCAGGCGGCGAGCACCAGCACGACAAGCACAGCGATGAGTTTCACGAGATTCCTCGCAATCCGATGGTCGCACTCGCTCGGCGGACCTGGGTGTCGGTGTGGCTGGGCAGCAGGTCGTTGAGGAAGGTGTAGCCCCGCAGTTCGCGCTCGTCCCGGCGGCCGACCAGCCGCCACCACGCCGCGATGTCCCCCCACCCCGGCGCCGACTGGGAACCGCCGAAATGCTGCACGGACAGCGCCGCGCAAAGGTTTGCGAAATGCACCCGGTCGGTCAGCGGCCAGCCGGCCAGTGTCCCCAGCACGAACCCGGCCCCGAACACGTCGCCGGCTCCGGTCGGGTCGAGCGACGCCACGTTCAGGCCGCGCACCTCCGCTTCCTCACCCGTGTTCGCGTCGATCGCGTACGCGCCGTTGCCGCCTCTGGTCACCACCACGACCGGGACGATCTCGGCGAGCGCGGCCGCGGCTTTCCGCGGGTCCTCGTTGCGGGTGTAGCCGGTCGCCTCGACGCTGTTGGGCAGGAACACGTCGTACCCGTCGAGCAGCTCGCGCAGCATCGACGGCTCCCAGCGCTCGGTCGGATCCCAGCCCACGTCCGCGAACAGCAGCGCACCCTGCTGCTTCGCGGCCCGCACCCACTTGTCCGCGTGCATGTCGACGTGTACGAAACATGCTCTGGTCCGCGGCGGCGGATCGAGCAGTTCGTCCGCGCAGACCGGGGACGCGTGGCCGTGCGTGACCATGCTTCGGTCCTTGTTGATCGCCATGGACACGGTCAACGGCGAATGCCAGCCGTAGAACCGTCTGGAGTGGCTGAGATCCACGCCTTCCTGGTTGGCGAGCACATCCCAGCAGAAGTCGCCGTACGCGTCCTCCCCGAACGCGGCGGCCAGGCCGGTTCTCAGCTGCAGCCGGGACAGCGCCACCGCCAGGTTCGCGATCCCACCGGGACTGGAACCGAGGCCGGTGGCCCATACCTCCGTCCCTGGCTCTGGCAGGTGCGCCAGGCCGGTGAAGATGATGTCCAGGAACACCGTGCCGGACAACAGTATGTCCAGGTCAGGCCCTGGTTGTGGCTCCGTTGACACGAGCTCGACCCCCAATCGTCGCTGGACCCGAGTCTGCACCCTTGTGAAGACTTTTGGCAAGTTGCGTGAACGAAAATGAATGATATTGTCGAGACGTGCTTCCGCAACGACGCCACGCAGAGATCCTGCAGAGCCTGGCCAAGGATGGCTCGGCCTCGGTCACCGCGCTGTGCCACCAACTCGGCACCAGCCCGGCGACCATTCGCCGTGACCTGATCTGGCTGGAAGGCGAAGGCGTGCTCACGCGCGTACACGGAGGGGCGATCCTGATCGAAGGTGAGGAGCGCGCCTTCGACCATGTGTCGAAAGAGGACACGGGAGCGAAGGACACAGTGGCCGCGACGGCCGCCGCGATGATCCGGGACGGCGAGTCGGTACTGCTCGACATAGGCACGACCACACACAAGCTGGCGACGCATCTGCACGGCCGGGCGATCACCGTGATCACCAGCAACCTGGCGGTGTACGACGAGCTCGCCAGGGACGAGGCGGTCGAGCTGATCCTGCTCGGTGGGATGGTCCGGCGTAACTACCGGTCCATGGTGGGGTTCCTGACCGAGGACGCGTTACGCCAGGTAAGGGCGGACCGGCTGTTCCTCGGCGCGTGCGGCGTCCGGGCCGACGGCTCGATCATCGACGACACGGTGGTGGAAGTGCCGTTGAAACGGGCCATGTTGGCGGCGGCCGACGAAGTGGTACTGGTCGCGGACGAGGGCAAGTTCCCGGGCGGCGGGCTGGCCCGGATCTGCGGTCCGGAGGAGATCGACAAAGTGGTGACCAACGTGGGCGCGGACAAGGAGACGCTCACGGCCATGAAGGAGGCGGGGGTAGAGGTGATCCAGGCATGAACCTGGTGGCCATTCGGAGTGCCGGGGTGATCCCGTGAAGCTCGTGGTCCTCGGCGGGGGCGGGTTCCGCGTGCCGCTCGTGTACGAGAGCCTGCTGGCCGATCCGGACCGGCTGGTGGACGAACTCGTCCTGCACGACGTCGACATCCAGCGGCTGCGGGCCATCGAGGCCGTCCTCGACCAACTGGCGCACGGGGCGACGTGGGCGCCGCGGGTTCGGACGGTGACGAGCCTGGCGGAGGCATTGCCAGGGGCGGACATGGTGTTCTCCGCGATTCGGGTCGGCGGGTTGCACGGACGCAGTGTCGATGAGCGGATTCCGTTGCGGCACGGGCTCATCGGGCAGGAGACGGTGGGACCGGGCGGGATCTGCTACGGGCTGCGGACGGTGCCGGTCGCGCTGGACATCGCCGCGCAGGTGGCGAAGGCGGCGCCGGACGCGTGGGTCATCAACTTCACCAACCCGGCGGGCATGGTGACCGAGGCGATGTCCGCGGTGCTGGGCGACCGGGTGATCGGGATCTGCGACTCCCCGGTGGGGCTGTGCCGACGGGTCGCGGCGGCGCTGGGCGTGCCCGCGGAGCGGGCGTCGTTCGACTACGTCGGGTTGAACCACTTGGGCTGGCTGCGGTCTGTCATGGTGGACGGCCGGGACCGGTTGCCAGCGTTGTTCGAGAACGAGGACGCGCTGACTTCGTTCGAAGAGGGGAAACTGTTCGGCGCGCAGTGGCTGCGGACATTGCGCACGGTGCCGAACGAATACCTGCACTACTACTACTTCGCCCGCGAGACGCTGGAGCAGATGCGGTCGCAGGAGACCACCCGCGGCGAGTTCCTGCGCAGCCAGCAGCGGACGTTCTACGAGCGAATCGACGAGGATCCGTCGGCCGCGTTGCACCTGTGGCGCGAGACGCGGTCGGAACGTGAGCAGACGTACCAGCGTGAGGCGCGGGCCATCGCCGGGACAGGTGCGCGGTCAGCATGCGACATGGACGGTGGCGGCTACGAGCAGGTCGCGTTGGGCCTGATGAACTCCATCGCGGGCAACAGTTCGGCAACGTTGATCCTCAACGTGCGCAACCGAGGTGTGGTGTCCGGGCTCGCGGACGACGCCGTGGTGGAAGTGCCGTGTTTCGTGGACGCGAACGGCCCGCGACCACTGGGCACCCGGCCGCTGGATCCGCACAGCCTCGGCCTGATGCTCCAGGTGAAGGCCACCGAGCAGGCGACGATCCGGGCGGCCACCCGACGCAGCCGTTCCGACGCCCTGTTCGCGATCGCCAGCCACCCCTTAGCGGACTCGGTCGCGGCCGCCGCCCAAACCCTGGACGGCTACGTCTCCGAGTTCCCCGAACTCGCGGAATTCGCCTGAGACGCACCCCAGCCCACCAAGGTACGGACCAGGTCGGCGTGCAAGTCATGGTGCTCGGGCGCGGAGTGCCAGGTGAACGCGAGATCGAGCGCGACCACGTTGCCGGTCGCGATGATTCGACGGATCGCGTCGAGAACGGAGGATGTAGAAGGACCATTGGACACGGGGAAGAGCAAGCCGGGCACGTCACCCGCGTCGATGACGTCGATGTCCACGTGCAGCACCAGTGGGCCGTCAGGAATCCTGACGTCATCGACCGGACACCGGGTGATCTCGGCCGCCGCCAGGTAGTCGGCTTCTGCCGGGTCGAGGTCACGGGCGTCAACCAGCACCGCCCGACTTTCGGCCAGCGGACGAAGACCGATCCGTTCCCCGACAAGTGAATAGTCGCCGCCAAGAACCATGCGCAAAGCCATGCCACCGATATAGCCGGACGTGGAAGAAGCCATGGTGTGCACATCACCGTGCGCGTCGAACCAGATGATCGACGGGTCGGTCCCCGCACGCTGAACGCCGGCCACAACACCAAGCGCCACCATGCAGTCCCCCGAAACGACAGTGGCGGTGGCACTGGCCTCGATCTCCGTGCTGACCGCCGACGCCACCGCGGAGTACAGCGTCGCCAGACGATCCCACAACGACGTGCCGGGCAGTTCCGGCGTGATCAACGTGGCCTCACTGGACAACGGAATGGTGCCCTCACGCAGCTGTTCATCCTGGTGGAAGGGCACAGAGATGATCGCCATGCACGGATGCTAGGCGCCAACCCCTCGAAATCGCGACGGAATACAGTCCTCGATCACCGTTCGGTTCAGCATCACTCGGTTCGGCATCACAGCGAAACACCTCAGCCAGGGCAACCCAGCTGGCATTCCGCAGTCGCCGCTGGAACTTTCGCTGGGCGCTGGCGCGGTTGTCCGAGTTTCGCCGTGAGTTCTACCGATGCCTGACTCGGCGGGCGGGCCGTTCGAGTTGGCCGACGCGGTGCTGTGCACGGACAGCCCTGTGCGCACGCTGGTGGGGATTTGCCGCTGGTGCCGTAGCACCGGCGGGGTCATAGCTACTTGTACGACGCGGTGACCAACGGGCGGATCGACAATCGACCAGGTGCGGACGACCTCCTGGACGGGCCCTGCTCGACGTGGGTCGAACGGCTGATCGCGCTGACCGGTGCCGCAAGGGCGACGCCGAGATCCTGCTGGTGCTGGACGCGGGCCACGGCGCGCGGCGCATCGCCCACCTCCTCGCCGACCTGCCGGCACAGATCCTCGTGCGCACGCGCTCGGACCGAGTGCTGCGCCGCCAGACTCCGCCACGGATCTACAACCCGATCTGTGGACGCCCACCCAAACATGGCGGCGAGTTCGTCCTCGGCGACCCGGCGACTTGGGGCGCCGAGCACATGGTGACCACAGACCCGGCTCTACGGCACCGCAACAGCGCAGGCGTGGAACCCTGCACCCACGGGCGGACCTCACTGATTCACGCTCAACTCCACCTGACGCTGATCGCAGACGACCCCGCGCACCACCATCGAAAGTTGGCGACCTACGCTGGGAATGGCCGGCTTGCCGGGACTCCAGCCACGTGGATCGCTGTTAACGGTGTCATAGGGGGCGGAGCCAGCGGCAGGGCACTGTGAGGGTGTGGTCTGTGGGGCGGCTCACTATCTTTCCGGTTACCGCGTCTTTCAGGACTCCTTCCACTATGTAGTTCACGGTTTGGGGGAGGCCCAGGCGTTCTGCGGCTTCGGGTGGGAGGGGGGTGGTCACTCTTGAGGTTTCCGAGACCCAGATTCCGGTGACCGCCGGTTCGTATCCGAGGGTTTGGCCGGTCGCGGTGATGGTGAGGTCGAATTCGTTCTCCGCGTCGTTCAGCCAGGTGAAGACGACCAGGTCCAGTTCGGTTCGTTGGGGGTCACCGGTGAGTAGTTGGGCCGGGTTGTCCTGTGGGGTCACCCGGACCCGGTAGGTTTGGCCGACTTCGACGTCGTGCGGACGCATGAGCCCAGGATGCCCCACCGGTGGCGGTCCGTGGGACTAGAGAACTCTCACAGGGAGGCTTTCAACACGTCCCGGTTCAGTTGGGCGATCGCCGCCAGGGGAATCCCTTTTGGACATACGGCGGTGCATTCCCCCGAGTTGGTGCAGCCGCCGAAGCCCAGGGCGTCGTGGGTTTCGACCATGGCGAGGGCGCGGGCCGGGCGTTCGGGTTGGCCTTGCGGTAGCAGGCCGAGGTGGGTGGTCTTGGCGGCGGTGAACAGCATGGCGGAGCCGTTGGGGCATGCGGCGACGCAGGCGCCGCAGCCGATGCAGGCGGCTGCCTCGAATGCGAGGTCCGCGTCGGGTTTCGGCACGGGTACCGCGTTGGCGTCCGGGGCGCTGCCGGTGGGGGCCGTGATGTAGCCGCCGGACTCGATGATCCGGTCGAAGGCCGACCGGTCCACGACCAGGTCCTTGACCACGGGGAACGGGCGGGCCCGCCATGGTTCGATGACGATCGGCTCGTTCTCCGAGAAGTCACGCATGTGCAGCTGGCATGTGGTGGTCGCCTTGGCCGGGCCGTGTGCGACACCGTTGATCATCATGCCGCACATGCCGCAGATTCCTTCGCGGCAGTCGTGGTCGAACGCGATGGGTTCCTCTCCGGAGGCGATCAGGCGTTCGTTGAGGACGTCCAGCATCTCCAGGAACGACATGTCCGGTGTGATGTCGTCCACCACGTACATCACCAGGCGGCCCCGGTCGAACTGGTTGTCCTGGCGCCAGACGCGCAGGGTGAACTTCACTTGTAGCTCCGTTGGCTCGGGGTGACGTGATCGAAACGCAGGTCCTCGCGGTGCAGCACGGGCGGTGACGCGTACTCCCAGGCCGCCACATAGCTGAACCGGGCGTCGTCGCGGCGGGCTTCCCCTTCGGGGGTCTGGGACTCGGCACGGAAGTGGCCGCCGCAGGATTCGGTGCGATGCAGGGCGTCGACGCACACAAGTGCGGCCAGTTCGAGGAAGTCCGCGACCCGGCCGGCTTTCTCCAGCGACTGGTTCAGCGTTTCGCTGTCGCCTAGCACACGGACCCGGCGCCAGAATTCCTCGCGCAACGCGGCGATCCGTTCCAGCGCCTTGAGCAGACCTGTTTCCGTGCGCTCCATCCCGCAGTGGTCCCACATCAGCTGGCCCAGCTCACGGTGGAAGTCGTCCGGTGACCGGTCCCCGTTGACGGCCAGTAGCCGGGCCACTCGGTCCTTCACCTCCTGCTCCACCTCGGCCGCGCCGGTGACCGGGCCGAACGGGCCGTCGGCCAGGTAGTCGCCGATGGTGGCGGGCAGCACGAAGTAGCCGTCGGCCAGTCCCTGCATGAGCGCGGACGCGCCAAGGCGGTTGGCGCCATGGTCGGAGAAGTTGGCCTCACCGATGACGAACAGGCCGGGGATCGTGCTCTGCAGGTCGTAGTCCACCCACAGGCCACCCATGGTGTAGTGCACGGCCGGGTAGATCCGCATCGGCACCTGGTACGGGTCCTCGCCGGTGATCTTCTGGTACATCTCGAACAAGTTCCCGTACTTCGCCGACACCGCGTCCTTGCCTACGCGCGCGATCGCGTCCGCGAAGTCGAGATACACACCGAGGCCGCCGGGGCCGACGCCGTAGCCCGCGTCGCAGATGTTCTTGGCCGCACGGGACGCGATGTCCCTGGGCACGAGGTTGCCGAAACTCGGGTACATGCGTTCGAGGTAGTAGTCGCGGTCCCCCTCAGGGATCAGGTTCGGCGATCGGGTGTCGTGCTTCGCCTTGGGCACCCAGACGCGGCCGTCGTTGCGCAGTGACTCGCTCATCAGGGTCAGCTTCGACTGGTGCCGGCCGCTGACCGGGATGCACGTCGGGTGGATCTGGGTGAAGCACGGGTTGGCGAACAACGCGCCGCGGCGGTGCGCCCGCCAGATCGCGGTCGTGTTGCAGCCCTTGGCGTTCGTCGACAGGTGGAAGACGTTCCCGTAGCCGCCGGTCGCCAGGACGACCGCGTCCGCCAGGTACGTGGCGACTTCGCCGGTGACCAGGTCACGGGCCACGATCCCGCGGGCACGACCGTCCGAGACCACCAAGTCCAGCATCTCCGTCCGCGGGTGCATCCGGACCGTGCCGGCGTGGATCTGGCGGGCCATCGCCTGATACGCGCCCAGCAACAATTGCTGCCCAGTCTGGCCGCGGGCGTAAAAAGTGCGGGAAACCTGCGCTCCGCCGAAAGAACGTGTGTCGAGCAGGCCGCCGTATTCGCGCGCGAACGGCACGCCCTGGGCCACGCACTGGTCGATGATCTGCAGGCTGACCTCAGCCAATCGGTGCACATTGGACTCACGGGACCGGAAGTCGCCGCCTTTGACCGTGTCGTAGAACAGGCGGTGCACGCTGTCACCGTCGTTGCGGTAGTTCTTCGCCGCGTTGATCCCGCCCTGCGCGGCGATGCTGTGCGCGCGGCGCGGACTGTCCTGATAGCAGAACGACAGGACGTTGTAGCCCAACTCGCCCAGGGTCGCCGCGGCCGCGCCGCCCGCGAGACCGGTGCCGACCACGATCACGGTCAGCTTCCGCCGGTTCGCCGGATTCACCAGCCGGGCGGTGAACTTCCGTTGTGCCCAGCGGTTCTCGATCGGCCCGGCCGGGGTCTTGGGATCGGAGATCGGGGTACCGGTCGTGTACAGCATGTCTACGCCACCAATCCGGTCAGCACGGCGAACGGCACGGACAGGAATCCCACTGTGATGAGGAACGCGACCCCGAACGACAACGTCTGCAACGCGCGTTGCCGGGCGGCACTGGACGCCCCCAGGCTCTGCAGCGCGCTCCAGAATCCGTGCCGGATATGGAATCCCAGCGAAACAACGGCCGCGGTGTAGAACAACGTCACGTACCAGCGCCGAAAGTCGGCGGCGATGTTGTCGTACACCGCGCCTTCGACGCCGTTCGGGTTCAGCACACCGACGGTCAGGTCAAGGATGTGGTAGATCACGAACAGGGCCAGGATCACGCCGCCCCAACGCATTGTGCGGGCCGCGTAGCTGCCCTGGACCTTGCGGCGGTGCTGGTAGCCGGCCGGGCGGGCGCGGTGCGCCCGCCGAGCCAACTGGATGGCGGCCGCCATGTGCAGGGCCACGCACAGCACCAGGCCGAGTCGCATCACCCAGATGAAGCCGGCGTGCCCCAACGCGCCTTCGAAGATCGTGCGCAACCACTGGGCGTAACCGTCGATACTGGACCGCCCGAAGAAGATCTTCAGGTTCCCCAGCATGTGCGCCACCACGTACAGGAACATGGCCAGCCCGGTGACGCCCATCACGGCCTTCTTGCCGATGGTCGACGACCAGATCCGCCCTGGTGCGCTGCGGCGAGCCGCCTCAAGCACTGTCACGTTGCCCAGTAAGACACCCGATTCACGAGTCGTCCAATATATCGAAACACTCGATCAGATAGCCTGGAGCTATGGAACGGGTCGATCGGCTCACCTTGCAGCAGCTCAGGTACTTCTTGGCGGTCGCCGAAGCGAGGCACTTCACCAGGGCCGCGGAGCTGACACGTGTGGCACAGCCCTCACTGTCCAAGCAGATCCACAGCCTGGAGAGCGAACTGGGCGCGCCGCTGTTCAGCCGGGCGCGCGGCAACATCACGCTCACCCCGGCCGGCGAGGCGCTGGTGCCGATCGCCCGCCGGATTCTGGCCGATGTGGACACCGCGCGGCTCGAAGTCGGGGAACTGGTCGGCCTCAAGCGCGGCCGGGTCCGGGTCGGCGCCACGCCCAGCCTGTGTGTCAGCGTGTTCGCCGACGTGCTGCGCCGGTTCCACGACGCGTACCCCGGAATCCGACTGGTGGTGGAGGAAGGCGGCTCCCGGGACCTCGCCAAGGCCCTGTTGCGTGGATCGCTGGAGCTGGCGTTGATCATCGTCCCGCCCGAGGGCACGGACCCGGCGCTGACCGCGAAGGTCGTGCTGGAAGAGGACTTGGTGGTGGCGTCCGCCGCGGACCGGCCGGCGCCGGTGAACCGGCCGTCGACCCGGCTGATCGACCTGCGCGACCGGCCGATGGTGATGTTCCGGCAGGGCTACGACCTGCGGGAAACCACCCTGCAAGCGTGCCGGGCCGTCGGATACGAGCCGAAGCTCGCGGTGGAAGGCGGTGAGATGGACGCCGTGCTGCGGTTCGTCGAAGTCGGGCTGGGCGTCGCGATCGTGCCGAGCATGGTGCTCGCCGGCCGCCCCGGTCTGCGCGGCACGCCCATCGCGCCACCCGGCCTGCGCCGAACCGTCGCCCTGGCACACCGCACGGACGTCCCGCCCACGAACGCCGCCCAGGCGTTCAGCGACATTCTCGTGGAATACTTGAGGAGTATTGCCTAAGTCCGCCAGTCGATGTTCTCCGCGCTGACGATCCACGGGTCGTTCATCAGCTTGTCCGCGTTGCTGACGTCGACGAGCGACATCTTCACCCCCGGCCAGCTGCGCCAGCAGTTGAACATCGTCAGGAACGGGTACCTGGTCCGGATCGTCTCAATGATCCCGGCCGTGTCCCAACTGCCGTCGTACGGCTCGATCGACCCCAGTTCGAGCAGCGCCATCGGCCGCGCGGCCGCGAGCATGTCGCTGATGTCGTCGGTCTGGTCCCGCAGGCCGAACCGGATCGTGTTCTCGTAGATCGTCGGACCCATGATGTCGATCATGTCGTCACCCGGGTAGTACTTCATCCGCGGCGCGTTCCACGGCTTCGCCGGCGCGAACCCCCACAGGATGTTGTGCAGCTTGCGGGTCTTCGTCATGTGGTCGTGGATGTCCCGGTACAGCTCCTTGGACGCGCTGTTCTGGGTCTTCATGTCGTGACCCCACCAGAACCACAGGCCGTTCGCCTCGTGCAACGGCCGGAAGATCACTGTGACCCCGGCGTCCGACAGCTCCTCGAACACGTCCGCGAGCTTGTCCAGGTTCGTGCGCCAGCGGGTACGGGCGTCGCTCGGCTTCGCGTCCGCGAGCAACGCGGTCAGATCCGGCTTCGAGACCGCCGAATCGATCCGGTACGCCTCCGGGTCCACTTTGGCCAGGAACGGGTTCGGCAGGTGCAGGTCCATCGCGACCACCCCACCGGACCGCCAGTGGTCGATCAGGACCGGGACGATGCCGTCCTTCCAGTAGCCGTCGTAGCTGACGCCGATCAGCGCGGGCCGGTGCCCGGTCCGGCGGGCCAGCCCCACGAACATCCGGTCGTAGTCGGCTCGCGCCTCCGGCCCGATCTGCTGGCCGGACACGACCCGCTTGGCGTCCCGCTGCGGCAACCCGGTCAGCCACGCCAACAACTTGCGCGCGTCCTGGCTGGCCTGCGGGTCGCTGGGGCCGCTGGGCTGGCGCGCCGACGTCCTCGGCACCGACGGCTCCAACGTCGGGATCCCGGTGGGCCCGAAAGGTGCCTGTGTGCCGGTGCTGCATCCCGCGGTGAGTGCTGCACCCGCCACCGCGCGCAGCACTGTCCGGCGATCGACCCTGGGCATGCCGACCATGAAACCACCTACCAGCTCTCCGGTGGTTCGACAAATGCCTTTCCGACATCACGAATGAGTCCGAGCGCACGGCGGGCCCACGTGCCGGTCGCGCCCGCCAGCCCGCACGCCGGTGTTGGGATCGCCCGCTCGGCCAGCAGCGATCGCGGGAACCCGAGCCGGTCCACGAGCCGCAACGCCGGCGCGGCCGCCTCAGCGAGAGTCGGCGGGCGAGCCGGTTCCGTTCCGGTGACCAGGCCCAACAGCATGGTCACCCCCGCGTCCCACGCCTCGCCGAGCTGGTCGGACAACGTGGCCGGGATGCCTTCAAGCAGCGTGGCGTCGATCGCCAGCGCGTCGGCCCCTGCCTCGCGCAGCAGACCGATCGGCGGGCGGGGCGCACAGCAGTGCACGATCACCGGCTGGCCGGTCGCGGCACGGGCCGCCTCGACGACCCGGCCGAGGGTGTCCCGCGCGTCCGGCTCGGCGACGGCGGGGACCATGCCGTAGCCGGAGGCGGTCTTCAGCGCCCCGGCGAGGACCGTCGGCAGGCTCGGCTCGTCGAGCTGGACGACCACGGGCACCCCGATCCGGCGGGCGACTTCGGCCGCGTGCAGGGTGATCCCCTCGCCCAGCGAGTCGGTGAACTCCCGCAGGGCGCCGAAGTCGGTCAGCACCCGGTGGCCACGCGCCAACTCGATCCCGGCGGTCAACGTCCACGGACCAGCCGCCTGGATCTTCACCGCGGGCGGGGCCACGCCGGCGCGTTCGATCGCCTCCTCCAGGGCGTCGATGTCCCGGCGGATCAGGTCGACCGCGGTCCGGTACTCGTGGCCCGGCCGGCTCGCCGTCCGATAACCGGACGGTACGACCTCGACCGGAAGGTCCACCAGCAACGCGGCGGTCCGGCCGATGATGTCCGCGCCCAAGCCGCGCGCGGGAAGCTCGGGCAGGTGCGGCAGATCAGGCAGCTCACCGACGACCACGGTCGCGGCCTCCACCGGATCACCGCCCGGCATCGAACCGATACCAGTGGCTGTTCCAGGTGACCAGGGCGTATTCGACACCCGCACAGTGTGGTGGATCGGACCCACCGGCCGCCGGCCGACTCCCGGCACACCGCTATGCAACAGGGAGGTCTAGACCCATTGACTCTATGGTCTAGGCCACATACCTTCAACTTCACCAGTCGCGACTACGCGCACTTGGTCGGCTGCGAAACGTGATTTCGCGCCCCGAAGACGTGGTGTGGGGGACGTGTCGCGCCCGCGCCCCCCACACCACACCTGATCTTTTGCCCTCGCTTCGCTCGGGCGGGCTTGGCCGCCTTCAGCCGGCCATTTCCACCCCAGCCCACGCTACCGACATCTTCGCTCGGGGCTGGTCACCGCTGGGGCTGGGGCGATGTCGGGCGTGTTCTGGGGCGTAAATGACCGGCGCGGCCAAGCCGGACTGGTGTTGGCGGCCAAGCCACGGCTGGTTGCTGGCACAGATGGCCTGGCCCGGCGCGGGCGAGCTGCGGCTGGTTGCCTGCTACAAAGGACCCGTCGGGCGGACTTGGGGGTGGGGGTCAAGTAAGGTCGAGGGGGTGGAATCGGTTGAGCTGGCCGCTGTTCGGATCGCTTCTTATGCTCGCCGGACGCCCGTACTGCGGGTTTTGGTGGATGGGAAGCCGCTGGTGTTGAAGCTGGAGTTGCTCCAGCGGACAGGTTCGTTCAAGTTCAGGGGCGCTTTGAACTGCCTGTTGGCCGGTGGGAAGCCCGAGTGGGTGGTCACCGCGTCCGGCGGCAACCATGGGATGGCTGTTGCCGCGGCCGCGTCGGTGCTCGGCGTCCCGGCCACTGTGTACGCACCCGAGTCCATTCCGGACAGCAAGGCGCGGCGGATCACCGAGTACGGTGCCACTCTGGTGCGCGCCGGCAGTACGTACGCCGAGGCCGCGAAACTCGCACAGGAGCAGCCGGGCACGTACGTGCCCGCCTATGACCACCCTGAGGTCATCGCCGGGCAGGGGACGGCGGCGGCTGAGATCGTGACGGACGTCCCCGATGTGGACACCCTGGTCGTCGCGGTCGGCGGCGGTGGGTTGGCCGCCGGGACGGTCCTGGGCGGTGGTGGCCGGCCGGTGGTGGCTGTGGAGCCGCGGAACTGCCGGTCGCTGCACGATGCCCTGGCCGCGGGCACGCCGGTGGACTCCGCTGTGGACTCGGTCGCGTCGGACGCGTTGGGGGCGACCCGGGTCGGGGCGTACCCGTTCCGGATCCTGCAGGCCGCCGGGGCGATGTCGGTGCTGGTGTCCGACGAGGAGATCCTGGCCGCCCGGGACCGGCTGTGGGAGGAGTTCCGGCTGGCGGTCGAACCGGCCGCGGCCACACCGTTCGCGGCCTGGCTGGCCGGGTCGGTGCCGGGTGACCTGCCGTGCCTGGTGATCTGCGGGGCGAACACGGACTGGACGCCCGCCTAGTGGTCGCTACGCGTCTCGACGTACAGCCAGTGCCGCCTGTGAGCGGACGCCGCTAGCGGCCCGACGACCGACCATGGGGGCATGCGCACCATCGATCGGGTCGGATACGCCGTCGCGGCCGTGCTTTTCACCAGCGGGCTGGTGCACCTCGGGGTTCTGGTGTTCTCCGGGGGCACGTGGGTTGGGCCGGTCTCGTTCCGCAAGCCGACCACGTTCGGGGTGTCATTCGGGCTAACCGTCGGCGCGGCCGTGTGGGCGTCGGCGTTTCTGCGGACTTCCGAACGGACGCGGGCGATTCTGCTGGGTGTGTTGATGGCGGCCAGCGTCGTCGAGGTTTCCCTGATCACCATGCAGGCGTGGCGTCGGGTGCCGTCGCATTTCAACTTCGAGACGCCGTTCGACTCGACCGTTTCGATGACGCTCGCCGGCGGCGGATTCGTGCTCATCGCGGTGATCGTGGGATTCACGCTGGCCGCGTTCCGTACCGTGTACACGCCGAGCATGCAGCTCGCGCTGCGGTTCGGGTTCTCCGCCCTGGTGGTCGCGCTGGGTGTCGGGGCGGTGATGATCGCGACCGGCGTGATCCAGGTACGCACTGGTCATCCGGATCTCGCGTACGCCACAGCGGGCGCGCTGAAACCCGCGCACGCCGTCCCGATGCACGCGATCCTGATCATGCCTGGACTGTCGTGGCTGCTTGGCCGAACGTCCTGGCCCGAACGCGCCCAGCTGACGATCATGCGATCCGCGGCGGTCGCCTATGGGCTGCTGATCGTCGGCACGATCATTGTCTACGCGTGACCCGGCACCAATGTCGTGTACCAAGGATGGGCTGACGCGACGACGTTTCCGAGCGCGAAAACCGTGGGATCGTCGTAGGGGCGCCCCACGATCTGCAGTCCGGTCGGCACGCCGTTCGACGCGATTCCGGACGGCACACTCAACACCGGGCACCGGCTGGCGATGTTGAACGGCACGCACAGCGGCGCCTCCAGATTGTGGTCCAGCCGGACACCGTTCACGATCAGCGGTGTCTCCACGTAGTCCTCGCCGGCGAGGAACGCGGGGATGCCCGAGGTCGGGCAGATCAACGCGTCCGCCCGGGTGAACACGTCGGCGAGGTCGGCCTGGATCCTGGCCTCGGTCTGGATCGCCGAGTAGACCGTGCCGGTGCACCGGTCCAGGAAGTCCTTGGTGTACCGGAGAAGCCCGGCGCCGCCGGCGGTCGCCACCATCAACGGCCCGACGATCGACCCGTAGTGCGCCCAGGCCGCGGCCATGATCTCGGCCCGGGTCCACGGCAGTTCGATCTCGTCGACCTTCACCCCGGCCTCGCGGAGCGCGCCGGCCGCCGCGTGGGTGGCTTCGACGACGTCCGGCTCGACCGGATAGTCGCCCAAGGTCATGCACAGAGCGACCTGCAGGCCCGCCGCGCCCTTGATCGCGAGCGGCGGCGGGGCGGGCAGCGACACGTGATCCATCGGGTGCTTGCCCGCGATGACGTTCTGCAGCAGCGCGCAGTCCGGCACGGTTCGCGCCAACGGCCCGTCGTGGCAGTAGTGGTCCAGGTGGCACGGCGGCATGCTCGGCACCCGGCCGTACGGCGGCTTGTAGCCGACGACTCCGTTGAACGAGGCCGGAATCCGGATCGATCCACCCATGTCCGAGCCGGTCGCCAGGGTCGTCGACCCGACCGCGAGCGCCGCGCCCGAACCGCCCGACGACCCGCCCGCCGAGTAGTCCAGATTCCACGGTGTGCGCGTCACGCCCCACAGGTCGCTGTGGGTGAAACCGGCGCACGAGAACTCGGGGGTCGTCGTGCGGGCGTGCACGATCCCGCCCGCGGCCATGATTCGTTCCACGATCGGATGGGTCTCGGTGGCGATGTTGTCCCGCAACGCGGTCGAACCCTCGCGCCACGGCAGCCCGGCGATCGGCTGCTCCTCCTTGATCGCGACCGGCACACCCTCCAGCGGCCGGGCGTCACCGCGCGCATATCGCTCGCCGGCCGCGCGGGCCTGGTTCAGCGCGTCCTCGAAGTACAGGTCCGTGAAGGCGTTGACCACCGGTTCGCTCGCCTGGGCACGCTGCACCACGGCCTGCATCAGGTCGATCGGGGCCAGCTCACCGCTGCGGAACATGCCAATCGCCTCGGTCGCCGGCAGGTAGGCGAGATCGGTCATCCAGGCCCCCCTTGTGAGTCCTTAGCCCAAGGTACTCACAAGGGGTACCCCGGGTCATGGCCAGGTGATCTGAGTGGACCGGTAGAAGTTCACACCCATGGCCTGCCAGCGCGGACCCTGCGCGGCGAGGCGCTGCTTGTAGGCGGTCCAGTTGTGCTTCGACCACGGCGACCAGCCCAGTTCGGCCAGGCCGGGCAGCCGGGGGAACGCCATGAACTCGATGTCCTGCCTGGTCCGGATCGTCTCCGTCCACAACGGACCTTCGACACCCATGGCGGCATTTTCGCCGACACCACTCAGGTAGTTTCCGGGGTTCCAGTCGTACCCGGTCCGCACCTCGATCTTGCCGGCCCAGTCCTGGCCGAGCGGGGTGCCGGACGTGTACTTCATGTCCAGGTACGCCTTGTTGGCCGGCGACTGGAGCACCTTGTTGCCCCGGCCGGCCGCGGCCGAGACGGCCGAGTCCGACGTGGTCGTGCCCCAGAACTGCGGGATCACCGAGGTCGGCGGGGTGGCCTTGGCCACGTCGTGCCAGCCGACCGCCCGCTTGCCGTACTTCGTGACGATCGGGAACACCTTGGCCATGAAGGCCTTGTAGTCCGCGGCCGAAGTGGACGATGCCTCGTCGCCGCCGATGTGAAGGTACGGGCCGGGGGTCATCGCCGCCAGCTCACGGATCACATCGTCGATGAACTGGTACGTGACGTCCTTGGAAACGCACAGCGAGCTGAAGCCGACGTTGGTGCCGGTGTACAGCTTCGGCGCGACCCCGTTGCAGTTGAGCTGCGCGTACGACGCCAGGGCGGCGTTGGTGTGGCCGGGCATGTCGACCTCGGGGACGACCGTGACGTTCCGCGCCGCCGCGTACGCCACGATGTCGCTGTACTGGGCTTTCGTGTAGTAGCCGCCCGGTCCGCCGCCGACCTGGGTGCTGCCGCCGTACGTGGCCAGGTTGGGCCAGCTGTCGATGGCGATCCGCCAGCCCTGGTCGTCGGTCAGGTGCAGGTGCAGGTAGTTGACCTTGTACAGGGCGATCTCGTCGACGTACCGCTTGACCACGTCCGGCGGGAAGAAATGCCGTGCCACGTCAAGCATGGCGCCGCGGTACGCGAACCGCGGGTAGTCGAGGATCTTCGCGCCCGGCACGGTGAACGGTCCGCTTTGGACAGTCGATGCCTCGATCTTCGCGGGCAGCAGTTCGCGGAGCGTCTGGGTGCCGTTGAACAGGCCGGCTGTGGTCGTCGCCTTGATGGTGACGCCGGTCGCGGTGACCTCCAGCTGGTAGCCCTCGGCGCCCACCTGCGGGTCCGCGCCGGAGAGCTGCAACGAGACGCCGTCGCCCGTGCTGTCGGACACCGGCAGGGCGAACCCGGTCGACCGCCGCAGGACGTCCGCGAGCAGGGTCGCGACGCCGGTCCCGCCGGCCTGCGCGCGGATCTGGGTACTCGCGGTGATCGAGTACGAAACGTTCGGGACGGCCTGCACCGACACCGGCGCGGGGATCACGCTGTCGATCTGCGCGGCCGCCGCCTGCGCCTGGGTGGCCGCCGACGTGAGCCCGGTGAGCAGCAGGCCGGCGACAAGAACCCGGCTGAGCCATGGGGATGTGCGCACGATGGAATCCCTTCGGACAGGACTCGGCGGCGATCCCCTCAAGCGTGCGTGCGCACGCCTCAGCGTGTCAAGGTCTGGACCACTACCGGACCTTTCGTCGGGTCCAGCTCGGTGGCCTGGTCCACACCGGGCGGGGTGAGCACGTCGAACGCCTTCGGCACCGCGTCCGGCGCGACCCCACAGATCGGGCTCACACCGCCGGCCGCGCAGACGCCGAACGTGTACTGGCCGGGGGTCGGCGTGAACCGCCTGGCGCGGTCCGGGCTGTCACCTTCCTGGCCGGTCAGCACGACGGCGAACTGGGTCGGGTTGCCGATCGCGGTCTTCGGCACGCTGACCGTGATGTACCTGGACGTCTCACTCGCCTGGACCGCGGCGCTGGCCAACGGCGTGCCGTCGGCGTCGACGAACACCGGTTCGGCGAACCCCTGCACCTCGATCATCCGGTTCCATGGGCCAACCGTGTAGTTCCTGGAGGCGAAGGGTGCGTTGGTCGCGGTGTTGGCGACCGCCGTGTCACGGGCGTAGATGTCCAGCAGCTGGGCACCAAGTGGCGACCCGAACGTGGGCGACAGGTTGCGCAGCCGGGTCCGCAGCACGTAGTTGGCGCCGTTGTCGATGACCTGGAACCGTTCGATGTCGAACGCGCCCGCGTGGAAGTCGGCCGCGGTCGGGTACGCGAAGGTGCCCGGCCCGTTGTCGTCGCCGTCTGGGTCGGTGACGTCCATCAGCACGGTTCCGGCGACGAAGTCCGACGCGACCGTTCGCTGGGCGTACCCGGTGGCGTTGCCGTTCGTCGCGGCCGCGGTGATGACGTTGCTGCCCAACTGAGTCGGCAGTTCAGCCGTGAACGTGCCGTCGGAGGTGGTTGTCACAACCGCGGTGGCTCCGCCTGCGTCCGTTGCCGTGCTCTGGACGTCGATCCGGGTGCCGGCCGGCGCCGTCCCGGTGACCTGGACGGTCGGGGTGTCCACTTGGGCCGGCGCGGTGAGCGTGATCGCCACGACCCCCGGCGGGCCATTGTCGACATATCGCTTCCGGACGTCGGCCGGCTGTTCGACCGGACGCCCGGCGATCAGGCTCTGAGTCAACCGCACGGTCTGCGCCTGTGCCCAGGTCAACGGGGACGCGGAGCCCACAGCCTGGCCCGGCTGGAACCCGATCGAGCCGGTCGCCTGATCGGCCGGCAACGCTGGGTTCTCCCAGATCTGTTCCGGCACAAGGCCGACACCGGATGCCTGCTTGTGCATGGCCGCCAGCAGCTCGGCCGCCTGCCTTCGGTCGCCGGTCTGCAGGAGTTGCTCGGCGCGTTCGCCGGACAACACCGGCCAGAGGTGGCCGCTGCCGACATTCCCGACGGGCCAAGGCTTTCCGCTCGGCGCGCAGTTCGTGGGATCGGGTTCGTAGCAGTCGCCGTAGCCGTCCTCGCTGCCGGGCAAGGATGTTCCGTAGCGGTACCAGGCGGGGCCGTTCGGGGTGTCCCGTTTGATCACCTGGTCGACGCGCTGAAGTGACCGCAGCACGTCGGGATCGGTGGCCGGCAGTGCGCCGAGCCTGGTCAGCTCCAGGAATCCGGCGTCCACAACGGACTTCTGGTCGGTGTCGACGGACCCGTTGCCGAGGTTGTACGTGATGGCGGCGTTCGGGTCACCGGTCTTCGACAGACGGAGGAAGTAACCGTCGCTGGTGACCGTCCACCCCTTGATGCTTCGCTGGAAATGGTCCGCGGTCGCCTGGTAGACGCGAGCTTTGCCGCCAGGAACGATCTTGCTGGCGGCGGTGAGACCGGCGATCTCGGCGGCGATGGTCGAGGGCGAGTAGCCGCCCTGCTCCTCCCAACGCTCGGACCCGAAACTCGGGCCGTGCGCGACGACGAAGTCCGCGGCTTTCTCGATCTGCGGCACGAACTCCTGCGCCACACCGGCTTGCAGGGCCATCAGGATCGGGTACGACGACTCGTCGAGCTGGTCGCCACCGGTGTCCGGCGCCTTCTTGCCGTTGACCATGGAGTTGCGCGGGAACCGGCCGTCCGGCTGCTGCTGCCTGGTGAACAGCCAGCGGACCGTGGCCTTCGCGGTGTCCCGGTCGCCCGCGGCCATCAGGCCCGTGAAGCTCTCGTACAGGTCGCGGGCGAAGATCTCGCGATAGGAGCCGAAGTACACGGGCTTGCCGTCGGGCAGGTCACCGGCGCTCACCGCCTGTCCCCACGGGCTCGCCAAGGAGGCGACGACGGCGCCCGGGAATGTCTTGTCCTCGCTGGCTTTCAGCACGTTCGGCGACAGCCAGTCGTCGGTGGGCCTGAGCTTCAGGTCGTAGTGCCACCAGCCGGCCAGGTATTTCGCCTCGGTGTACACGAACGGGGTCCGCAGGCTGGCGCCAGCGGTCTGCAGGGCCTGCCGCGGGGTTTGGCCGAAGCCGAGGGCGAGGGTGGTGTCGCGGTCGATCCGGGCGGTCTGGACGACGTTCCCCTTGTCGGCCGTGGGGTTGCCGGCGAGCTTGTGGGTCCTGTCCAGCTGGGTCAGGCCGTCGGAGTCCGTCCCCACGTATCCGCTGCCGGCTTCCTTGAACGGCCGGGACGCCCGGAGTGCACCGGCGAGTGGGACGCCGTAGTCGCGGTTGACCGCGTTGGTGACAGTGTCAGGGTCACTGCTGACCAAGGCGTCGCGGTCGGCTGTGGCGCTGTCCGCCCCGCCGTTCTGGGGGCCGCCACCACCGTTTCCGTTGATGTTCGCGTCGTACCGGACGTACAGCCTGAGGTCGTCCGGGCCGTCCAGCCGGGTCCGGATCATGACACTGTCACGGTCGGGGTCGGTGATGTACTGCGTGGTGAGCCGGTAGTTCCGGTTGTGGGACGTGACCGTGCAGGCCATGCCGGTCCGGTCGGCCTTGACCGTGTACGTCATGTCCCGGGTCTGCAGGTCGGTGAAGCTGTGCCCGTCGGTCACGATGAACTGCAGTGTCTCCACGTTGGTGTTGTCGATGGTCGGCGCGTACACGTCCGACAGCACGCCACCGGCGACGGTGAACCACACCTTGCTTGTCGTGTTGCGAGCGGTCCCCACGCAGTCCTTGCGGGCCAACCCGAAGTGGGACAACGCCCCCGGCCCGGTCTGCGCCTCCGCCACCGGGCTCGCCATCATCGTTCCGAGAACCGTCACGAGTGCCACGCCGCGCCAACGCATCCGGGCATCACACCATCCGCCGGTGTCCGCTCACAACGCCAGATCGGGTGACACGATCCACACGCCAGCATTGTCGCCCAGATGAGACAAAGTGTTATTCTGTCTCACAGATGACTTCGAGGAGGCGTTGACAAGTGCGGGCTGTGCAGATCACCGAGTTCGGCGGTCCAGAGGTGCTGTCGGTCACCGATGTGGCGGACCCGGCAGCCGGTGCGGGCCAGGTGCTGGTGGAGGTGTCCCGGGCCGGCGTCAACTACGCGGACACCCACCAGGTCGAGGACTCGTACCTGACGAGCGCGTCGCTGCCGTTGATCCCCGGCGGCGAGGTCGTCGGGACCACCGCGGACGGGCGACGGATCGCCGCGATGATCGGCCACGGCGGGTACGCCGAGAAGGCCCTCGTCTACGAGGCGATGGCGTTCGACGTGCCAGACGGTGTCGACGACGTGGCCGCGGTCGCACTGCTCGTCCAGGGCATCACCGCGTGGTTCCTGCTGAAGAAGGTCACGCACTTCCAGCCCGGCGAGTCGGTCGTCGTGCACGCCGGTGCCGGTGGCGTCGGATCGCTGGCCGTCCAACTGGCCAAGACCATGGGCGCGGGCCGGATCATCGCCACAGCGAGCACAAAGGAGAAGCGTGACCTGACGCTGGAGCTGGGCGCGGACGTCGCCATCGACCCGGCAGCCGAGGACCTGACCGCCGCCATCATCGAGGCGAACGGCGGCAAGCGGGTCGACGTCGTGCTGGAGATGACTGGCGGGCGCGTCACCGACCAGAGCCTCGTCGCGTTGGCGCCGTTCGGGCGGCTCGCGTTCTACGGCATGGCTGGCCGCGAGGAGCCGAAGGACGTGTCCCCGGTCGCGTTGATGAAGCACTCCAGCACGGTCAGCGGATTCTGGCTGGCACACGGGTTCAACAACCCGGAACTGCTGCGCCAGGCGTACGCCGAGATGGCCGCGGAGGTCGCGGCCGGGCGGCTGCGGGTGGTCGGCGGCGGGGACTACGCCATGTCGGACGTGCGGACCGCGCACGAGGACATGCGGGCGCGGCGCACGACCGGAAAGCTCGTCATCGATCCACGGAAGTGAATCCCGGGCTGTGGGAGTCGTTGACACCGGTGGCGGCCACTGGGTCCGATAGGGCATGCCCACGGCCCAGCTGACAGTCATCCTGCAGCTCACTGTCGAGAAGGACCAGGCGCAGACCGTGGCGGACCGGCTGGCGGACGCTTTGCGCGATGTGCCGACGGTCCCTGCCCAGCGGGCTGTCTCGCCGGTGAAGCTGCTGATCCTGCCCGACTCCAGGCGCGTCCTGTCGGACGGCTCCCCGGTCGACCTGACGCGGCTGGAGTTCGACCTGTTGCTGTACCTGTGCCGCCATCCCGGCCGGGTGCACCGGCGGTCGACGCTGCTGGCCGAGGTGTGGGGCATCGCCGGCGAGTTGGGCAGCCGGACCGTGGACGTGCACGTCCGCCGGTTGCGCGGCAAGCTCGGGTTCGACCCGATCACGACCGTGCGCGGCGTGGGCTACCTCGTGGACCCGGCGGCCGGGTTCACGGTCGAGTCGACGTGATCGTGGCGCTGCCCAGCACCAGGTCGTCCCGGTAGAGCACAGCGGCCTGACCAGGGGCGACGCCACGCAACGGCTCGGCCAGCCGGATCACCAGCTCGCCGTCGACCACTTCGGCCTGCGCCGCCGCGGTGCCGCCGTGGGCACGTACCTGGACGACGCATTCCGTGACGCCGTCGAGCGGCATCGCCGACGGCCACACCGGACGTTCACCGGAAATTTCCCTTACCGCAAGGCGTTCGGCCGTACCCACGCGGACGTTGCCCGACACCGGCTCCAGCGAGAGCACGTAGCGGGGGCGGCCGCCGGGGGCGGGCGCGTCGATGCCGAGGCCCTTGCGTTGGCCGACGGTGAAGCCGTGCACACCTGTGTGCATGCCCAGGACAGCACCGGTTTCGTCGTCAACGAGCACACCTGGGCGTTCACCGAGCTTCTTGGTCAGGAACGCCTGGGTGTCGCCGTCCGGGATGAAGCAGATGTCGTGGCTGTCCGGCTTCTCGGCCACGGCCAGGCCACGCTCGGCCGCCTCAGCGCGGACTTCCGGCTTGATGGACGCGCCGAGCGGGAACATGGCGTGCTTCAGTTGGTCCGCTCGCAACGAGGCGAGCACATAGGACTGGTCCTTGTCGCCGTCCACACTGCGCCGCAGTTCGGGCCGTCCATCCACAATGGACAGTCGAGCGTAGTGGCCGGTGCACACCGCGTCGAACCCCAGGGCGATCGCCTTGTCCAGCAACGCCTCGAACTTGATCCGCTCGTTGCAGCGCAGGCACGGGTTGGGTGTGCGGCCGGCGGCGTACTCGTCGACGAAGTCCTCGATCACTTCCTCGGTGAACCGCTCGGCGAAGTCCCACACGTAGAACGGGATCCCCAGCACATCAGCGGCCCGACGGGCGTCGTGCGAGTCCTCGATCGTGCAGCAGCCGCGAGCGCCCGTGCGCAACGTGCCCGGCTTCGCCGACAACGCGAGATGCACCCCGGTCACGTCATGCCCGGCAGCGACCGCCCTGGCCGCGGCCACGGCCGAGTCGACACCACCACTCATCGCGGCGAGCACACGCATGCTCACACCTCCTTCACTGCACTTCGTCGCATGCCGGACAGGCCGGCGTTGCGCGCGCGTTCCACTGCCGGCCCGATGGCCGCCCCCAACGCCTCAACATCGGCCATCGTGGATGTATGCCCCAGGGAGAACCGCAACGACCCGCGCGCGGCCGCCGCGTCCATGCCCATGGCGAGCAGGACGTGACTCGGCTGCGCCACCCCGGCCGTGCACGCGGACCCGGTGGAGCACTCGATTCCCTTGGCGTCCAACAACATCAGCAGACTGTCGCCGGCACATCCGGGGAACGTGAAGTGCGCGTGTCCGGGCAGCCCGGGGGCACCGTTGAGGATCGCGTCCGGAACGGCTGCACGCACCGCCTTCACCAGTTCCGTGCGTAGCCCGGACAGCTTGGCCACGTGCTTGTCGCGGTCCCTGGTGGCACTCCGCACCGCCGTCGCCAGTGCGTGGATCGCTGGCACGTCAATGGTTCCCGAACGCACGTCCCGCTCCTGGCCGCCGCCGTGCAGCAAAGGCGCGCATGGCACGTCCCGTCCCAGCAACAGAACACCGATCCCGATCGGCCCACCGATCTTGTGGCCGCTCACGGTCAACGCACTCGCCCCGGACTCACCAAAATGGACACCCACAGCCCCGACCGCCTGCACAGCGTCGGTGTGGAACGGAATTCCCCGCTCAGCGCACGCCGCCGCCAACTCCCGCACCGGATTGACGGTGCCCACCTCGTTGTTCGCCCACATAGTGGTGACCAGCGCCACATCGTCACCCAACGCGGCCTTCAGCGCATCGGGCTCGACCCGCCCGTCCCGATCCACCGGCAACCACGTGACCTCGGCGTCCTCATGATCCGCGAGCCACTGCGCGGCGTCCAGCACAGCATGGTGCTCCACCGAAGAGACAACGAGCCGGCGCCGCCCCGGCCGCTGCCGGGCCCAGTAAATGCCCTTGACCGCGAGATTGTCACTCTCCGTGCCCCCCGCGGTGAAGATGACCTCGGACGGCCTAGCGCCGAGGGCGTCCGCGATCGACTCGCGCGCCTCCTCAGCCACCCGCCTCGCCCGCCGCCCCGACGAATGCAGCGACGAGGCGTTGCCCGGCACGGACAGCGCCTCCATCATCGCCGCCACCGCTTCCGGCAGCATCGGCGTGGTCGCCGCATGGTCGAGATAAGTCATCGCCCAGAGAGTGTATGCGGCCACGCGCATCACACCGTACTCACCAGCACCGCCCCCACCCCGAACCGTCACGCTCGCGGCGGAACCGAGCACAGTCCGTAGCCGTCATACTGACCATTCCATGACGAGCCTAGACGGGGAGCTTTGCTCAACATGCCCACACCGATGGACACCTTCGAAGTCGATTTGTCGGCACTGGACAAGATCGCGGCCCAGGATCTGCCAGCCATAGCGACCGCATTGCGCGGCATCGCGAACGTGGTCACGACCCACGAGGGACTCGAAGGTCCCGGCCACCTCGACGCGGTATACGCAATGGAAGGCGCATACGCGCACTTCACCGATAGCGTCGGAAACAGACAACGTATCGCATGTGATCGAATTGACGCCACGGCGAATGCTTTGCGGGACGTGGTCAATCTCTACCGCCGCGCCGATGGGCAGGCATGACCGTGGCCGAATGGAAAACCGACACCGAACTGTACGACATCGCAGACCGGTTGGCTCACAAGATCATCGACATGTACACCAAGGCTGACGTCTTCATCAGCGTCGGGACCAACCGCAACACCGTGATCGACGGTCTCCGCCTGGACGCGGACATGTTCACGAGTCTGGATCCCCAGAAAATCGCCGACGAGTTCCAGCGGATGCAACGCGCGGCGACGGACACCGGCCAGGACGCGGTGGCGAGAAGCCTGCTTGACGCGGCGAACAACAAACTGACGACCATCTGGCGCGGCGACGCCGCGGAAGCCTTCGGACACCAGATGTCGTACATCGAGACGTTCACGCAGCAACAGGATGCGGAGTTGACATTCGCGGCGCACAGTATGGGCACCGCCTACGCCCTCGCCGTCCAGGTCCGGCGGAGTTACCACGAGCTGGCTGACGCCACCATCGCGGCCTGCGCCAAAGAGATGAGTGAGCAGACCGAACGAGACACCCAGGCGGCGATAGGTCTCTTCGCCGAGATCGCCAAGGCGTGCGTGACCGGATGGGTGAAGCCGGAAAGTGGCGCCGAGGTGGTTCGATGGGGTTTGGAAAGCTTCATCGACATCGGCTCCAAGACCCAGGAGGTGCTCGTCGAAGGCAGTAAGGCCGAAGAAGTGGTCGGGAACTACGTTCGGACACGGGACACTCTGAAAGGCTCATTCGAGGAAGGTCTGAACATACTCACCAAGTGGATCACCACCGAGGACACGTCGCTGGCCGCGGACAAGATCCCGCTGCTTGAGCCAATGCCTCCGGGCACCAACGTGAACGGCCCCGACTTCAGCTACGACAAGTTCTTCGATCCGGCCCGCGACCCGTCGTCGTTCGGCGGACGAGTCGAACAAGAACGCAAGAAGGCACGGGACCAACAGAATCGACCGGCCGGACTGATCGCCCGCAGGCTGGACGGAGGTCGGTCGTGATTCGAATATTCGTCGTCGTCGCGGTGTTGCTGGTCGCGGGGTGCAGCCGCCCTGCCGATTCGACGCCTTCGCCGTCCTCGGTGACACCCACTACGACGACCACGTCGGCGCCTTCATCGGGTACATCGCAACGACCGACGACGGCGCCGACCGCCCCGCGCAGGCTGGACCTGGGCAAGTACACCGCGAAGGCATGCGATTCACTGACGAGGCAACAGCTGGCGGCCATCGACCTGGCCGAGTTCCAAGCCCAGCAGCTCACCTCGGCGTGCCGGTGGTCACGAGGTCCGGAGACGACGTTCGACGTTCGGTTCTATCCGGACACCGATCCGGTGGCACTGGACTACAAGGACGCCAACAACGGATCGTCTCCGGTGTTCGAGCCCACCGACTTCGACGGATTCCCTGCAGTCAGGCGGCAGACGGCTTCCTCCCCGCCTGTGTACAACTGCAATGTCGCGGTCGCGACCGGGCCGGGGCAGGGGTTCGAGATCATCGCACTGAACACGGGGTCCGCTGTTGACTGGTGTACCAAGGTCGTGTCCGCTGGCCGGTACATCGTCCAGAACCTCGGTGGGTGAGGGTGCCGGACACTGGACGAAACTGAGCGAAAACGTTTACATTGATCGCGCCTTTCCGCCGCAGGCATCCTGTCCGTATCGATCATCGGAGGACCCTGTGGTACCCCTGTCTCGATGGCGGGTGGTCGCGTCGGGCGTTGTCGCTGTGGCGTTGGCCTTCGTTGTCGCCCCTGCCGTCAGTGCGGCGCCTGTCCTTCTCTCGCAGAACAAGCCCGTGCAGGTGTCCAGCACGGGTGGTGACGGTTTCGCCGGGCCGAACGCGGTCGACGGCAAGACGTCGACCCGGTGGGCCAGCCAGAAGAACATCGACCCCGCGTGGATCTACGTGGACCTCGGCGGGGTGTCGGCGGTCAGCGAGGTCAAGCTGACCTGGGACCTGTCGTGCGCCAAGGCGTACCGGGTCGAGCTGTCCACGGACGCGACCAACTGGAGCAGCGTCTACGAGACCACGAACGGCCCCGGCGGGGTGGAAGACCTCGCCATCGGCGGCAACGGCCGTTACGTCCGGGTCTTCGGGACGCAACGGTGCCGGACGGGTGCGTCGTTCGGCTACTCGCTCCAGGAGTTCCAGGTGTTCGGCACGGCCAGCGGGGACACACAGGCGCCGACACCGCCCGGTGACCCGCAGCCGAGCGGCCTGACGTCGACCAGTGTGACCCTCACCTGGACCGCGTCGACCGACAACGTCGGCGTGACCGCGTACGACATCTACAACAACGGCCAGTTGATGAAGACGGTCAGCACGTTGTCGACGACGCTGACCGGGCTCAAGCCGGACACCACGTACGGCTTCTACGTCAACGCCCGTGACGGGGCCGGGAACGTCTCGCAGGCCAGCGGCACGGTCACGGTCAAGACGCCGCCCACTGTCGTCGACCCGCAGCCGCCGACGAAGCCCGGAAGTCTCCATGTCACCGGGACGACGGCGAACACCGTCTCGCTCGCGTGGAACGCGTCCACGGACAACGTGGGTGTCACCGGTTACTTCGTCTACCTCGGGGACACCCAGGTCGGTTCGGCGACCGGCACGTCGACCACGATCGACGGGCTGAAGGCGAACTCGCCGTACACGTTCACCGTCAAGGCGACCGACGCGGCCGGGAACCTTTCGCCGGCCAGCGACCCGGTCACCACGAACACCAAGCCGGGCGGGGACGCGATCGGTGAGGTCAAGCAGATCACGACGAGCACGGACGTCCCGTGGGGCCTCGCGTTCCTGCCGGACGGATCCGCGCTGTACACCGAGCGCGACACGCACAACATTACGCACGTGACCGCGGCCGGAGTGAAGAACACCGCCGGGACAGTCCCGAACGTGTCCGGCACCGACGGCGAAGGTGGCCTGCTGGGCCTGGAGATCTCGCCGACCTTCGGCACCGACCACTGGCTGTACGTCTACCACACCAGCCCGTCGGACAACCGGATCGTGCGGATCAAGTACGAGAACGGCAAGCTCGGCACCGAACAGGTCCTGCTGACCGGGATCGCGCGCAACAAGTTCCACAACGGCGGCCGGATCCGGTTCGGTCCGGACGACAAGCTGTACGCCGGCGTCGGCGACGGCCAGAACGGCGACAACGCCCAGAACCTCAACTCGCTCAACGGGAAGATCCTGCGGCTCAACCCGGACGGCTCGGTGCCGTCGGACAACCCGTTCCCGGGCAAGTACGTCTGGAGTTACGGGCACCGAAACGTGGAGGGGTTGGCGTTCGACTCGCAGGGCCGGCTGTGGGAGGCCGAACTGGGCAACTCGGTGATGGACGAGCTGAACCTGGTCAGGAAGGGCGGCAACTACGGCTGGCCGAGCTGTGAGGGCACGTCCGGCTCGTGCGGCGACTCGTCGTTCGTCAAGCCGATCCGCACGTGGCCGGTCGCGCAGGCGTCGCCGAGCGGTCTCGCGATCGTCAACGACACGCTGTTCATGGCGGCGTTGCGGGGCGAACGGCTGTGGCGCATGAAGATCACCGGCAGCACGACCGACACCCCGAAGGCGTTCTTCCAGGGCACGTACGGCCGGCTGCGCACGGTCGAGGCAAGCCCCGACGGCGGCTTGTGGCTGACCACGACCAACGGCGACAAGGACAGCACACCGAACAACAGCAGTACGAAGATCCTGCACGTCGCGTTGAACTAACGGGAAGACGCCCCTCGTGAGCGAAGCTCACGAGGGGCGTTTCGTCAGTGGAAGGCCCAGGACTGGTTCTGTTCGCCGGTGATCTCGGCCGAACGGACCCGTCCGGTGGCCGTGTCCGCTTCGAGCAGCCGGGAGTCGGGGTCGTTGGTGACGAACACGTTCCCCGGGGTGTCGATGTCCATGGCCTGCATCCGGCCGCCGCACGTCTGCAGGAACGCGTAGCCGCCACCGCTGGGCACTTCGAGGCACAGCCCGTTGGCCGCGTTGCGCAGTGCGCCGTCGATGCCGACGGGCTGCCACAGCGATTCGGTGACGCCGCACGTGCCGACGAGCACGGGGGAACCGACGGTGGAGTTCGCCGTCACCCGCATGCAGCTTTGGGTGCCACGGTTGAAGAAGGTCATTCCGTCGGTGGCGGAGGCCGTCCCGGCCAGGCCGGCGACCAGCGTCACCGCGGTGGCGGTGACCGTGAACGCCTTGCGTGTGAGTGTGATCATGCCTCGATCCTCACAGCGGGACTTCCCGGCCAGCCAGGGTGCAGACCCCTGGACCGACCGGGAATCGCGGGAAGGTCACCCCTCGTGGGCGAGTGTCGGAGCGGAGAACCCGCTCACGAGGGGTGAGTCATCGGGGCGGCCATCCGGGTCGGCCGGACCAGGACGACGCCGAGCAACGCGACTCCGGCCATCGCGATGTCCAGTACGACCATCGCGGCGGTCGGATGCTGAGCGGACCCGAGCAGCGCGAGCAGAACACCGCCGACACCGACGAACAACGCGCTGAAGACACGTTCGGACACCTGCAACGAGGCCGCGTTCGCGCCCTGCTCGTGCGTTTCGGAGAGCCGCATGGTGATCACGCTGAGGCTCGAGTACCCCAGGCCCATCCCGATGCTCGCGACCGTCCACGCCACGAAGGCGAACCAGCCCCACCCCCACGTGGACGCCACGACGACCATGCCGGCGGCCCCGGCGGCGACGAAGCCGAGCCCCCACCGCACGAAGACGATCCGGGGGACGTCCACCTTGCGGGCGGGCACGACGGCGCCCGCGGACCACGCCAGCGCCCCGAACGTCAACGGAATCCCCGCTGCCAAAGGCGTGTAGCCGTGCACGGCGGTCAGCATCAACGTCACGTACACCTCGATCGCGGTGTACGCGCCCATCAGCAGGCCGCGGGTCAGCACCGTCACCGGCAGACCGGGCCGGGCGGACAGGGTTCCGTTGGGCAGCAACCGGATCAACGAGGGAAGCAGCAGCACCACACCCGCCACGCCGATCACCAGCGAACCGAGCGACGGGTGTTCAGCCGCCCAGGTTAACGCGGAGATCCCAGCGGCGGACGTCACCGCGGCGATGACGAGGCCGCGTTTCCCCGGCCCCGCCGGCACTTGCTCGGGCAGTCGCCGGACGGCGGGCAGCAACAGCGCCGCGCCCAGTGCCGCGAGCGGAACCAGCCCCAGGAAGACCCACCGCCAACTGGCCTGTTCGGTCACCAAGCCGGCCGCGAACGGCCCGACCAGTGACGGGACGACCCAAGCCGCGCTGAGCAACCCGAACGCGGCCGGTTGGGACCGCTCCGGGTAGACGTAGGCGATCATGACGTAGACCGCGATCGACTGCGTCCCCCCGCCCAACCCCTGGAGCGCCCGCCCGGCCAGCAACATCCACATGGACCCGGCGGTGCCGGCGACGACCAGCCCGACCAGGAACAGCCCGACCCCGGTGTACAGCCCGAAGGCGGGTCCGCGGGTGTCGCACAGCCGGCCGGCGAGTACGTTCGCGATCAGGCTCGTCACCAGGAACACCGTGAACGGCCACGAGTACAGGTTCTCGCCGTGCAACTCGACCACGAGCCGGGGCATGGCGGTGTTGACGCCGAGATTCTCGAACGCGACCAGGGTGACCAGCAACGCCATACCGACCGAGACGGCACGGTACTGCGGCGTCCACAAAGAACTCCGCGCGCGTTCCCCAGTCACAGCCACACGACGCAGTGTGCAACCTCAAGTGCGTTGTAGGTCAATCACGGCTGCCCCTTCGGACCGACATTCGTTAGATCGTTTGATTATCAACTCAGTGCACTATACCGTGCGGTCATGATCCTTCAGCAACAGACGTCGCGGCCCCAGCGAGTGGCCGCGATGCTGGCGGCCGGGTACGTGGTGTTCTGGATCGGCGCGGCGTTGTGGAGCCTGGACTTCCAGCAGGACAGCCTGGCCGAGACCCTGCGTTCGGTCGCGGACCAGAAGTTCCGGTGGGCGTGGACGAACGTGTTCATGGGCGCGGGCCCGCTGATCACCGCGGTCGGGTACCGGTGGTGGAGCGACTATCAGGCTCAACAGGGCGGCACGACGGCGACGAGTTCCATCGGCGCCATGCTCTACACGACTGGCGCCGTGCTCTGGATGGCGGAGATGGCACTGCGGCTGAGCGTGACGGTCACCGCGGCGAACGGCGCGTCGGCCGGATACGCGGCGTTCGACCAGCTCGCCAACGGACTGGGGGCGGCGTACCTGTTCCTCTCGCACGCCGCCACCGTGATCATCGCGTTCGGGCTGCTTCGTTCGCCGTCCGGATCACGCGTGGTGGGCGTGATCGGCCTCGGCCTGGGGGCGTTCCTCGGCATCGGGCTGGCCATCGGACCCGGCTACAAGCAGGTGTTCATGGCGCCCTTCCTCGGCGGCCTGTTCAGCGCGCTGCTGGCCGGATACCTGTTCGTCCAGCACCGCCGGTCGCTCAAGGCCGCGGCGTGACCTCAGCCCACCGGCAGTGTCGGGTGCTCGAACTCGGGCAGCGTCTGCGTCCGGCTCAGGACTTCGCGGACCGCGTTCTGGGTGATCTCCGTCAGTTCCCGGCGGTCCTTGGCGACGCTCGGCTCGATCGGGTCGAGCACGTGCACCTCAAGCACCATGCCGCGGGTCCGGGCCGTGCGCTTCAGCGAGGTGACCAAGTTCTCGTCGCCGATGAACGCGGGCGCGGTGGTGTCGTGGCCGTCCTCCAGGCGGTACCGGATCACGAAGGGGATCACCGGCACGTCCGCGTCGATGGCCGCCTGGAACATCGCCGGCCGGAACCGCCCGCGGGCCAGGCCACACCACGTCGTCCCCTCCGGGGAGACGTTCACCAGCGAGCCGCCGCGCATCGCCCGCATCAGTTCGTCCACCGCGGCCGGCAGCGAACGCAGGTTTTCGCGGTCCAGGTAGACCGAGCGGGCCGCGGTGGCCATCCGCCCGATGATCGGCCAGTCCGCGACCTCCTTCTTGGCCTGCGCGCGCATGGGCTGGACGGCGTTGACCGCGACGATGTCCAGCCACGAGATGTGGTTGGAGACCACCAGGGCACCGCGCCCGGCCTCGGCGAACTCACGCAGCCAGTGGTCGCCGTGCACCTCGACCCGGATCCCGAAGGACCGGGCGATCCGCCGGAAGAACCAGCGAACGATCGCCTCCCGGGTCCTGGTGCTGTAGATCGGCATGCCGATGGCGATGAACGGCCCCGTCAGCAGCGTCGCGACGGCCGTCACCAGGCGCCACGCACGTCGAACGCGTCCGACGGTCGGTATGTGGCCGGACATACAGCTGGTGCCACACGGTGACTCCGGCTGCCAGAGGTGTCCCCTCACCCTTGCTCCCCCAGGAAGAACTTGACATATCGTGGATCGACCTTGGCCAGGTCGAGTAGGACGAACACGTCGGCGACGCCGAAGTCGGCGTCCAGTGCGGGCGGTCCGCAGACCCATGCGCCCAGCCGCAGGTATCCCTTGAGCAGCGGCGGCACCAACGTCCGCGGCGCCGGGCGGATCCCGTCCGGCTGCCACGGGTGCAGCGGCCGGACCCGGTACTCGGGCGGCGACATGTGGTTGTCCCGCACCATGTTCCACACCGCCGCGGCGAGGTTTCCGCCGTCGCCGAGCGGGACGGACGCGCAGCCGGCCAGCATGGTCCGGCCGGTGAGCAGCATGTACCGGGCGATGCCGGCCCACATCAGGCTCACCACCGAACCCGTCCGGTGGTCGGGGTGCACGCAGGAGCGCCCGGTCTCCACGATCGAGGACCGCAGCGGCGCCAGCGCCGTCAGGTCGAACTCGGTCTCGGAGTAGAGCCGGCCGGCCTCGACCGCCCGGTCGGGCGGCAGCATCCGGTAGGTGCTGACGATCTCGCCGGTCCGGTCCTCCCGGACCACGAGGTGGTCGCAGTGCTCGTCGAACTCGTCGATGTCCAGGCCCGGGGTGGGGCTGTGCAGCGTGGCCCCCATCTCACCGGCGAACACCTGGTATCGCAGGCGCTGCGCGGCCACGACCTCCTCGGAGTCTCTCGCCAGCAGCATCGAGTAACGAGGTGCGTCGTCGGGCAGCTCGGTCCCAGCGGTGGCGGTACTGACGAGCACCTGCGCCTGAGTCATGGGGATCGTTCTACCCGCGGATGATGACCTTCGACAAGCCGACTTCATGGCGCATCAGTGGAAAATGGGTGAATACCCTGAGACGTGGTCACCCTGTAGGACGATAGCGCGAGCAAGATCACTTTCCGCATCCCCCGGACTTCCTCGTGAGTGGTTCGGCGTGTTCTCTCCTCCGAACCACCCACGAGGCCGAGATCATCCCTTCCGCTTGGTGATCTCGCCGGTCAGCTGGGGTGCCACCTGGAAAAGATCACCCACGACGCCGAAATCCGCGATTTCGAAGATCGGCGCCTCGGCGTCCTTGTTCACCGCGATGATCGTCTTCGACGTCTGCATTCCGGCGCGGTGCTGGATCGCCCCGGAGATTCCCAACGCGATGTACAGCTGCGGCGAAACCGTCTTGCCGGTCTGCCCCACCTGGAACTGGTGCGGGTAGTAGCCGGAGTCCACCGCGGCCCGCGACGCGCCGACCGCGCCGCCCAGCGAGTCCGCGAGCGCTTCCACGACCCCGAAGCTCTCCGCGCTGCCGACCCCTCGCCCACCGGACACGACCACGGACGCCTCGGTCAGCTCCGGCCGGTCACCGCCGACCACCGCCTCGGCGCCGGTGATCTTGGTGGATTTGGCCGCGTCGACCGCGGGCACCTCAACGGCCTCCTCGGCCGCGGCGCCGTCCGCCTGCTCCGGCTCGACCGAGCCGGCCCGCACCGAGATGACCGGGACACCCTTGGTGGCCTTGGCCTTCGCGGTGTAGGCGCCACCGAAGACGGAGTGCGTGGTGACCCCGTCGCCATCGATGTCGACCGCGTCGTACAGCAGGCCGGAGCCGATCCGGATGGCGAGCCGGCCGGACACCTCCTTGCCTTCGGCGGTCGCGGCGACCAGGACGGCCGCCGGGGACGCCTTGGCCACGAGCGCCGCGAGGACGTCGACCTTCGGGGTCACCAGGTAGCCGGCGGCGTCGTCGGACTCGGCCACGTACACCTTGGCCGCGCCGTGGGACGCCAGCGCGTCCTTGATCTTCGCGGCCGTGCCGGGCGCGCCGACGACGACCGCGGCCGGCTCACCGAGCCGGCGAGCCGCCGTGAGCAGCTCGAACGTGACCTTCTTGACCTCACCGTCGATCTCGTCGACGAGGACCAGAACCTCGGACATGACTGGATTCTCCTCCTCGTGGGGTCAGATGAGCTTCTGCGAGACCAGGTACTCGGCGATCTTCGAGCCGCCGTCGCCCTCGTCGGTGATCCGCTGGCCGGCCGACCGCGGCGGCTTGGGCGCCGACTCGGTCACCGCCGTGAAGGCGTTGCCGAGGCCGACCTCGCCGCCGTCGATGCCGAGGTCCGCCACGGTCAGCGTGCTGACCGGCTTCTTCTTGGCGGCCATGATCCCCTTGAACGACGGGTACCGCGGCTCGTTGATCTTCTCGCCGACGCTGACCACCGCGGGCAGGCTGGCTTCCAGGAACTGCCGTCCGGTGTCGGTCTCGCGCTCCACCTTCACGGTGCCGCCCGCGATCTCCACCTTGCGGGCGTGGGTGAGCTGCGGCAGGCCGAGCAGTTCGGCGAGCATCGCGGGGATCGCGCCGCCGACGCCGTCGGTGGACTCGTTGCCGGCGATGATCAGGTCGTAGCCGTCGACCGTGCCGACGGCCTTGGCCAGGACCTTGGCGGTCTGGATGATGTCGGCGCCGTGCAGCGCCTCGTCGCTCACGTGCACGGCCTTGTCCGCCCCCATGGACAGGGCCTTGCGGATCGCGTCGGTGGCACGGTCCGGGCCGGCGGTCAGCACAGTCACCTCGCCGCCCTGCGCCTCTTTGATCTGCAGTGCCTCCTCGACGGCGCGCTCGTTGATCTCGTCGAGCACGGCGTCCGCCGACGCACGGTCCAGAGTGTGGTCAGCACTGGCGAGCTTGCGCTCGGAGTAGGTGTCGGGCACCTGCTTGACCAGGACAACGATGTTAGGCATGGGTCTTCTTCGACCTCCCGGTTACGCACGTTCGAAGCTGGTAGGAACCATCCCATGTCGGTCGTGGGTCCACAGGGTGGCCTGCGACACGCCCGCCATGCTACCCGCCGGTAACATAGCTCGTGCCGACTGTCGGCGTGACAGTACTCACTGACCGCTCGACGTGCGCCGGAAACGGTTGGGCGATCCGACCGAACCAGCGGGTTGCCTCCATCCGGGTGATACGCATTAGTCTGGTTTCCTATGCACGGCCGTGTAGCTGTAGTGACCGACTCGACCGCCTGCCTTCCTTTGGATTTGGCCAGGCAGTGGGGTGTGTCGATCGTCCAGATGCAGATTCACCTCGGTGGCCACGTCGCCGAGGAGGCTCAGGTGCCCAGCGAGCAACTGATCCAAGCGCTGAGAAATCGCACGCCGGTGACCACCGCCCCACCCGAGCCGGCGACGTTTTACCGGCTGTACCAACAGGTCGCGCTGAACGCGGACGCGATCGTGTCGATTCATGTGTCGTCCCGGCTTTCCGAGACGTGCAAAGCGGCCAGCCGCGCGGCCGCGCAAATGCGGATTCCGGTGCACATCGTGGATTCCGCCACCTGCGGGATGAGCCTGGGCTACGCCGTGCTGGCCGCGGCCAGGGTGGCCGGCGCGGGCGGCAATCCGCGCCGGGTGATCGACGCCGCGGTCCGGCGCTGCCGGGCCAGCTCGGAGCTGATCTACGTGGACACCCTGGAGTACCTGCGCCGCGGCGGGCGGATCGGCGCGGCGGCGGCCCTGGTCGGGAACGCGCTCTCGCTCAAGCCGGTCCTGACCGTGCAGGAAGGCCAGATCGCGCCGCAGGACAAGGGGTTCGGCTCGGACCGCGCGCTGCGCAAGATGGTCGAGACGGCGGTGTCCCGGGCCGGCGCCGGGACCGTGGACATCGCGGTCGAGCACTTCGGCAACATGCCGCGCGCGACCACGATCCTGGACGAGTTGAAGCCGCGGTTGCCGCAGGCGCGGGACGCGGTGATCACCGAGGTCAGTTCCGCCATTGGGGTGCACGTCGGTCCGGGCGCGGTAGGCATCACGATCTCCCGCACGGACTGACCGGCGCGAATTCCCCCGGCGATTTCCTTCGCCGGGGTAGCGATTCCCGCGGCGACGTGACCCATCTCACGGACATGGCCGGCCCGAGAATCCCTTGGGGCGGATAACCGCAGCCCACGGCCCCAGCACGGGATTGTTCCGCCAATTTCCTACACCGTTGGAGAATGACCCGGAAAGCGCACGCATATGATCATGGGATGTCGTCGCGAACCTCGCACGACATCGTTACCAGGACGATTACGGTCACCCGGCTGAGCTGGTGAAGCGCACACCGTAGGTGGACTTTATTCACCCGATCGAGCGAACAGTTTCCCGTGCGACCCGATCAAGCGCGACAGTCGGTACGCTCGTCGCACGGAGTTCCTGCCTCACCAGGCCCCGGCCCCACACTGGGTAGCGCATATGACCTCACCGCTCCACGAAGCCTCGTCGACACCGGCCGCCCCGGCCCGGAATACCCGGCTGCGGGTCCGGCTGGCGCGCAAGTGGGCGTACATCCTCGCGTCGACCGCGTACCTGCCGTACTCGTCGCAGGAGATCGACAACGCGCTCCGCGAGATGGTCGACACGATCTTCGACGCGGCCCTGAGCGAGCCGTTCACCCCCGACCTGGTCGCCGGGGTCGGCGCCCGCCTGGTGGAGATGCGCTGCACCGGGCCGTTGAGCCTGCGCCGGACCGTGGACGTGGTCGGCAAGTCCCTGCTGAACGAGCCGGAACTACACCGGGCGGACGGCAAGCAGGAGGAACGGGCCGTCGGCGTGCTCGGCGTGCTGGCCGCCGACTATCTGGAAGCGGCGCGCCAGTTCGTCTTCACCCAGCAGGAGGACCTCAAGGAAGCGCTGCTGCGCGCCAGCAACGACATCCACCTGCAGCTGCGCACCACCGAGGCCAGGTTCGACGCGGTCTTCTCGTCCTCGCCGAACGGGGTCGCGGTGGTCGACCTGGCCGGGCGCTTCGTGCGGGTGAACGAGTCGATGGAGTTCATGCTCGACCGCACGGCCGCGGACTTCGCCAAGCTCACCCTGTTCGACGTGGTCGACCCGGACGAGACGCCGTTCCTCCGGGCGGCCTGCCGGGACCTTGCCGACGGCTGGATGGAGCGGCTGCACCAGCAGCGCCGGCTGGTCCGGGGCGACGGTGAGGCCGTACGCGCGGCGCTGACCCTGACCCTGTTGCGGGACACCAGGTCCAGACCGCACCAGCTGCTGGTGACCGCGCACGACGAGACCGAGATCTCGCTGCTGCAGGGCCAACTGAGCCACCAGTCGCTGCACGACGTGCTGACCGGCCTGCCGAACCGGCAGTACTTCAGCACCCGGCTGGAGAGTGTGCTGCGCCAGGCCGGCCCGGCCACCGGCGCCACCCTCTACCACCTGGACCTGGACGCCTTCGCGATGATCACCGACGGCCTCGGCCGGCACGTCGGCGACCGGGTGCTGATGAACGTCGCCCAGCGGCTCAAGGCCGTGGTGGCCGGCGAGAACGCGATGGTGGCCCGGTTCGACGGCGACGAGTTCGCGATCATCGTGCAGAACTCGGACACCACCCCGGACGTGGTGTCGACGATCGCCGCGATCAACGAGGAGCTGGCGGAGCCGATCTACGTCGACGGGCACGGCGTGGCCGCGTCCGCCAGCATCGGCGTGATCCACCGGCCGCCCGCCGACACGGACGTGACCGAGCTGCTGCGGACCGCGGACATGACGTTGCGGCGCGCCAAGGTGAACGGCCGCCGCCAGTGGGGCCTGTTCGACAAGGACGCGGACGCGCTCGACCGGTCGCGGTTCAGCCTGACCGCGGCGATGCCCGGCGCGCTGGAGATGGGTGAGATCTCGGTGGTGTGCCGGCCGTTGACGCGGCTGTCCGACGGCGTCCTGTTCGGTTTCGAGGCCATGCTGCAGTGGCTGCACGACGGCAGGCTGATCGAGCACGCGGACGTGCTGGACCTGGCCGAGCACACCGGGCTGGTGCTGCCGCTGCGAGATACGCTGCTCCAGGACGCGGCGAAGCAGGTCAGCTGGTGGAACGAGCGGCACCGGCCGGTCCGCCTGGTGCTGGACATGACGGCGAACCAGTCGTGCGACCCAGACCTGGTCGGCGCGGTCCTGGGCATCCTGGCGAGCACCGGCCTGGACGCCTCCATGCTGCGGATGGCGATGCCCACCTCGGTACTGCTGACCGACCGCGGCGAGTCGGTGGACAACCTGAACCTGCTGGTGGAGAACGGGATCGGGATGGCCGTGCACGACTTCGGCAGCGCGGCGGGCGACATCGAGTGCCTGGAGGACATGCCGGTGACGTGCGTCCGGATCGCCCGGCGACTGGTCGACCGGCAGTGGTCCGGCAAATCCAAGCTGATCGGCCAGACCCTGGCCGACCTGGTCAAAGTCGCGCACATGGCGGGCGCGAGCGTGACCGCGGACGGCGTCGACTCACCCGAACAGGAGTCGTGGTGGCGGAACACCGGCGCGGACTACGCCCTCGGCGCCCACTACGGCCACGCCACCGACCTCCGCGACCAAACCTAGCCGCGCCGGAGCTGGGCTTACTCGTGGGTAGGGTGTGGGGGTGACGGCTGATCCCGCCCCGCTGCCGCTGACCGGGGAACGAACCGTGCCCGGCGTCGCCGAGGAGAACTACTGGTTCCGGCGGCACGAGGCCGCGTACGTCGCGCTGTCGCCGTACTGCCGGGACGCGGTGGTGCTGGAGGCCGGGTGTGGCGAGGGCTACGGCGCCGACCTGCTCGCGGACACCGCCAGGACGGTGATCGGCCTGGATTACGACGTGCTCACCACCAAGCACGTGTCGCGCGCGTATCCCCGGGTACGGATGCTTCGGGGCAATCTCGTCCAGCTGCCGCTGGCCGACCGGTCCGTGGATGTCGTGGCGAACCTGCAGGTCATCGAGCACCTGTGGGACCAGCCGGCGTTTCTGGCCGAGTGCCTGCGGGTGCTGCGCCCGGGTGGCCGGCTGCTGATCACCACGCCGAACCGGATCACGTTCTCGCCGGGCCGGGACACTCCGCTGAACCCGTTCCACACGCGTGAACTGTCCGCGGCCGAGCTGTCGGAACTGCTGCTGGCGGCGGGTTTCCGGATCGAGCTGATGGCCGGGCTGCGGCACGGCGAACACATTCGCGAGCTCGACGCGCGGTTCGGCGGGTCGCTGATCGAGGCGCAGGTGCGGGTCGTGGTCGGCGGCGGGGTCTGGCCGGCCGACCTGCTGGCCGCGGTCAAGGCCGTCACCGTCGACGACTTCGTCCTTGCCGAGTCCGATGTGGACAGCAGCATGGACCTGGTCGGCGTGGCGGTCCGGCCGTGAGCGAACCGATCGGCACGTTCTGCCTTGTGCTGCACAGCCATCTGCCCTGGCTGGCCCACCACGGCTCGTGGCCGGTCGGCGAGGAGTGGCTCTACCAGGCGTGGGCCCACTCGTACCTGCCGGTCGTGGACCTGTTGCGACGCTTCGCCGACGAGGGCAGGCAGGACGTTCTCACCCTCGGCGTAACGCCGGTACTGGCCGCGCAGCTGGATGACCCGTACTGCCTGCGCGGCGTCCACGACTGGCTCGGCAACTGGCAGCTTCGGGCCCAGTACGCGGGGATCCGTTGGCAGCACGGCGATCCGGCGTTGCGCGAGCTCGCCGCCAACGAGCACAGAACAGCCGAGAGCGCGCTGACAACGTTCGAAACCCAGTGGCGACACGGCTTTTCGCCGATGCTGCGGCGGCTGGTGGACGCCGACGTCATCGAGTTGCTCGGCGGTCCGGCGACCCACCCGTTCCAGCCGCTGCTGGACCCTCGGGTCCGCGACTTCGCGCTGCGGACAGGCTTGGCGGACACCGAGCTGCGGCTGGGCCGGCGCCCGGCGGGCATCTGGGCGCCGGAATGCGGGTACGCGCCGGGCATGGAGGCCGGTTACGCGGCCGCCGGAGTGCGCAGGTTCATGGTCGACGGCCCGTCCCTGCGGGGCGACACAGCCGCCGCGCGCACTCTCGGCGACTCGGACGTGGTGTGCTTCGGCCGCGACCTCGAAGTCACCTACCGCGTGTGGTCCCCGAAAGCCGGCTACCCGGGCCACGCCGACTACCGGGACTTCCACACGTACGACCACCCGTCCGGCCTGAAGCCGTCCCGGGTCACCGGCAAGCACATCGAGCCCGACGACAAACTGCCGTACGACCCGGCCCGCGCGGCGGTCGCGGTGCACCACCACGCCAAGGACTTCGTCGACACCGTCGTCCAACGTCTCCAAGGATTGCCGCCGCGGTCACTGGTGGTGGCGGCGTACGACACAGAGCTTTTCGGACACTGGTGGCACGAAGGCCCGCTGTGGCTGGAGGCCGTGCTGCGCGCGCTGCCCGAGGCCGGCGTACGCGTGACGACGTTGCGTGGCGCCCTTGACGCCGGCCATCTCGGCCCGCCGGTGGACCTGCCCGCGTCGTCGTGGGGCTCGGGCAAGGACTGGCGGTCGTGGGACGGCGAACAGGTGGCGGATCTCGTGGCCGCGGGCGCCGACCTCCAGCGCGACCTGTTGTCCATAGTGGACACATTTGGACCGCTGCCGGATCCGGCGGCGGACCAACTCGTCCGCGAGGCCCTGCTGGCGTTGTCCAGTGACTGGGCCTTCATGGTCACCAAGGACTCCGCCGCCGACTACGCCCGCCGCCGGGCCAAGGTGCACGGCGAACGCTTCGGCGAACTGTCCGAACTGCTCCGGCTCGGCCACCATGACCGGGCGGCCCGCAGAGCGAACGAGCTGAGCGCGGAGGATTACCTGTTCGGCCGGCTGGACGCGCGCGGCCTCAGCGCATGACCGTGCCGCCGGCCACGTCCAGCGTCAGGCCCGTCAGCCAGGAACTGTCGTCCGACGCCAGGAAGACCGTGAGCGCGGCGACGTCCGTGGGTTCGCCGATCCGTCCCAGCGGGTAGGACGCGGCCATTTTCACCTGCATGTCGGCCGGGATCATCTGCGCGTTGCGTTCGGTACGGATCGCCGCGGGCGCGACGCAGTTCACCCGAATACCGTTCGGCCCGACTTCCTGCGCGACTTTGCGAGTGAGCAACTCGACGCCCGCCTTGGCCACCGCGTACGGGCCGGGCGAATGGACCGTGGGCTGCCGGGACGCCGTGGACGACATCGTGATGATCGAGCCACGGCCGCGCTCGATCATGCCGGGCAGGAACTCCTTCAGCGTGAGGAACGTCGCCGTGAGGTTGCCGTCGATCGCCGCCTGCCACTCGGCCAGGTCGACGTCCACGATCGGCCGCGGCCGGGTCGGGTTGCCGCCGGCGAACGCGACCACGATGTCCGGCGGTCCCAGTTCGGTCTCGACCCGTTCCCGCAGCGCGGCGACGCCCGCGACGCTGGTGACGTCCGCCCGGACGCCGATGGCGTCGTCCACTGTGGCCACCGTCTGAGCGATGGCCTCTTCGTCCCGCCCGACGACGGCGACCCGCGCGCCGTGCCTGCCCAACGCCGTCGCCGTGGCCGCGCCGATGCCCCGCGAACCGCCGGTGACAACCGCGATCCGGCCGGTCAGATCAACCATGGTCCCCTCCAAGGAAATGCGGTAGGATTCTGTTGGACAGACAGTACATCTAATTAAGCCTCGGAGGCAAGCGGTGAGCCCACGCGGTTACCACTCGGACAAGCGGCAGGCGGCCGCCGAGGAGACCCGTCGCCGGATCCTGGAGACGACCCGGCGGATCATGGCCGGCAAAGGGATCCCGCAGCTCACCATCGACGTGGTCGCGGCACAGGCGGACGTGTCGCGACAGACCGTGTACAACGCCTTCGGCTCGAAATCCGGTCTGCTGGAGGCGTTGTGCGACTACCTCGGCGAGCGCGGCAAGATCGAACGGATCGGCCAGGCGTTCACCGCGCCGGACGGAACCACGGCGATCGCCAGGCTGGTGACCGCGTTCTACGAGTTCTGGGCCACCGACCGGACCGTCACCCGACGGCTGCGCGGCCTCGCGACCGTGGACAAGGACCTGGACGCGGTGATCAAGGCCCGCACCGCCCGGCAGCGACTCGCGGTGGGCGGCCTGCTGAACCGGTTCCCGGACCTGGACGCCTCGGGCCGGGAGCGCGAGCACACTGTGGACCTGTTGTGCGCCGTCGCCAGCTTCGAGATGTTCGACATGCTCGCAGGTCAGACCGAGTTGGCGGTGGCCGCCGCGATGGCGCTGCTGAGCGAACAAGCACTTGTTAGGGGTACCGGCGAGTAGGGGTGCTTCCGGGGGTGCGAGGATCAAGGTCTGATGCGTGTGCTGATGCTGTCCTGGGAGTACCCACCGGTGGTGGTCGGCGGGCTGGGCCGGCACGTGCACGCCCTGGCGACCCACCTGCACGAACTGGGGCACGAAGTCGTCGTCCTGTGCCGCCAGCAGGCTGGCACGGACGCGGCGACACACCCGACCGCGGACGAGGTGGTCGAAGGCGTCCGGGTGATCCGGGTCGCCGAGGACCCGCCGCACCTGGTGTTCGAGCGGGACCTGGTGGCATGGACCCTGGCCATGGGGCACGCCATGGTCCGCGCCGGGCTGGCGCTGGCCTGGCGTCCGGACGTGATCCACGCGCACGACTGGCTGGTGACGCATCCCGCCGTCGCGCTGGCCGAGCACTTCGCGCGCCCGTTGGTCGCGACGATCCACGCGACCGAGGCCGGCCGGCACAGCGGCTGGCTTTCGCAGCCGCTGAACCAGCAGGTGCACTCGGTCGAGTGGTGGCTGGCCAACCGGGCCGACAGCCTCATCACGTGCTCGGCGGCGATGCGGACCGAAGCGGCGTTCCTGTTCGACCTCGATCCCACCGACATCACCGTGATCCACAACGGGATCTCGCAACGCTCGTGGCGGGTCCCGGCCGCGACCGTCCGGGCGACGCACCGGCAGTACAACCCCGGCGGCGGCCCCATGCTGCTGTTCTTCGGCCGTCTCGAATGGGAGAAGGGCGTCCAGGACCTGATCGCCGCGCTCCCCCGGATCCGCCGCTCCCATCCCGGCACCCGGCTCGTGGTCGCCGGCAAGGGCATTCACGCGCCGCGCCTGGTGGCGGACGCCCGCAAAGCCCGGGTCATGCGGTCGGTCGACTTCGTCGGCCACCTGTCGGACAGCCAGCTCGTCGCCGCGTTGGCCGCCGCGGACGTCGTCGTCCTGCCGAGCCGGTACGAGCCGTTCGGGATCGTCGCCCTGGAGGCCGCGGCTGCCGGCGCCCCGCTCGTGGCGTCGACCGCGGGCGGACTGGGCGAGGTCGTCACGCACGGTGAGACCGGGCTGGCCTTCGCGCCGGGCGACGTCGACGGGCTGGCTGCGGCCGTCCGGGCGGTGCTGGACGATCCGGCGGCGGCCCGGCGGCGGGCGAAAACGGCCAAAGCACGCCTTTCGACCGATTTCGACTGGGCCCGAATCGCGGCCGCGACGGTCGATGTCCACGCATCTGCCCGAATTCGCGAACGCGGCCCGCTCGGCCGTCCGAAGATCGCCACCGGAAACGCTTTCAGCTGACGTTCCCCATCCGACGAAGGACGGGAGCGAATACCCCTAAGTAATTGCGGAACACCGTCGACCGGGTGCTGAATCAGGTGGTTTTGCCAAACCCGATCGGAGGATGGGATGAGACGAATACTTGTGGCCATCGCCGGGGGTGTGCTGATCACCTCGTTCGCCGCGACGCCCGTCGTGGCGGCACCGCAACAGAGCCCGAAGTCCGTCTCCTACAACGAGAAACTCCGCTGCGACGAAGGCAGCCCGCTGTGCGCGGAACCGGTCGACTCGATCGGCCGGGACGGCTCCTACACCGGACACGACGAGCCGTCCACGGTATTCTATTCGAACAAAACGGGCGCCGGCACCAACGCGCAATATCAACTCACCATTCCCAAAGACCCCATCATTCCACCAAAACAGGACGGAACCGGCGGAACATTCAACTTCCAGAACCGGATCGCTTTCTGGTTCGGTATCGCACTGTGTGACAACCAGTCGGCACCCGAGTTCACGCACGCCCCTTGTGTCGCGGGCAGTGACCGGAACATCTCCGACAATCCCGACCCGACCAAGCCGGACTACGTCGGCCGGCACCCCGGCGGCGCGTTCATGGAGCTGCAGTTCTACCCGCCCGGCTGGGCGCCGTTCCAGAACGGGATCAGCTGCGACGCCCGGAAGTGGTGCGCGGCCATGGCGATCTTCAGCTTCAACCGGGACATGAACGCCGGCGTCGACAACAACGCCGCGTGTGTCGCCGCGGTCGGCCTCGAACCGGCGAACTTCGCGTTCATCACCAAGGACGGCAAGCCGCAGGCCCCGGCGGCGCCGCTGAGCCAGACCACCGCCAGCTTCACCCCGGACCCGGCCCACGACCTGTTCATGAACGCCGGCGACCGGATCGCGATCTCCATCCACGACACCCCGGCCGGCCTGGTCACCGCCCTGAACGACCACTCCACCGGCCAGTCCGGGTTCATGACGGCGAGCGTCGCCAACGGCTTCGCGCAAGTCAACTTCCAGCCGACCGCGACAACCTGCTCGCAGAGCCCGTACGCGTTCCACCCGATGTACGCCACGTCCAGCGAACACACCCGCGTTCCCTGGGCCGCGCACTCCTACAACGTGTCCTTCTCCGACGAGATCGGTCACTTCGAGTACTGCGCCAACATCGCCAACGGCACGTGCACCAGCGACCCCACCGACCCCGGCTCACCGGACGCGGACGACGTGGGCTGCCACACCCCGGCCGAGTCGCTGCGGATCAAGATCGGCGGCTGCACCGGCTCGGACGCCGACTTCGACGGCCCGTCCTACCTGGCCGACTGGCCGGGCTCGAACCCCAACCCGTTCCTGGACCGGCTGCTGCACCCGCGTTCGGTCGAGTTCACCAGCCCGACCTTCAACGGCGGCCGGAACTACGACAGGGTCGCCTTCGAGGCGGACATGCCGCGCATCGAAGCCGCGGACTTCGGCGGCAAGTGCGACCGGACGACCGGCACGAACTGCGTGAACCCACCCCCGGGCGCGGCCTTCTACCCGCTGTTCAGCATCCGTGACAACAACGACCTCCAGGGTGGCGGGAACGACGGCTGCGTCTGGCAGCTCGGCGGCACCCACATCCCCGGCACCACCAACACCTTCGGCGGCACGACCACCGCGGAGTTCGGCCCACTGCTGTTCCTCGACTACCCGGCAGCGGGCTTCAAACCGAACCACATCACCAACGACTTCCGCCGCGTGATCCCGAACCCCTGCCGCCGCTAGCCCCCGGAGGTAGGTAGGTCTTCAAGACCCCCATCCACAGGGTTGGCGGGTCTTGAAGACCTCACAACCCGGCTGGGTCAGGACTCGTTGAGGATCTTCTTCACCGCTGCCCTGGCCTTGCGGTCCATGTCCGCGATCGCGGCACGGCGCTCGGCCTTGGCCTCGTAGTCGGCGAGCCGGTCCCGCACCACGCGGGCCGGCGAGCCGACCGCGATCGCGTAGTCCGGGATGTCGCCGCGGACCACTGAGTGGGCGCCGAGCACGCAGCCGCGGCCGATGCGGGTGCCGCGCAGCACGGACACCTTGGTGCCGATCCACGTGTCCGGTCCGATCCGGACCGGTGCCTTCACGATGCCCTGGTCCTTGATGGGCACGTGGATGTCCTCGGTGACGTGGTCGAAGTCGCAGATGTACACCCAGTCGGCGACCAGCGAGGCGTCGCCGAACTCGATGTCCAGGTAGCAGTTCACCACGTTCATCCGGCCGAACACGGCCTTGTCGCCGATCCGCAGCGAGCCCTCGTGGCAGCGGATGGCGTTGCCGTCGCCGATGTGCACCCAGCGGCCGATCTCCAGCCGGCCGAAGCCGGGCCGGCAGTGGATCTCCACGTTCTTGCCGAGGAAGACCATGCCACGCAGGACGATGTGCGGGTGGGCCAGCCGGAACCTCAGCAGCCGCCAGTACCGGACCAGGTACCAGGGCGTGTACGCGCGGTTGCGCAGCACCCACCGCAGCGAGTCCACGGTCAGGAAGCGGGCCTGGTTGGGGTCCTTGCGGGCGCGCCACCAGCCGCGCGCCCGAGCCGCCACCGGCGAGCCCCACATCGAAGTCATGGACAGACCGTAAAGGATCGCGGCGGCCGGGATTTCGCGCGGCGACGTGTTCTTCCCAGCGGAGCCGCCAGACAGCCGCGTCTCTTTTTGTTGGCAGTCGGGTGAGAACAGTTGTGTTAGCCAGCGTTCACTTGGCAACCTGGGCAGGTGGACACAGGCCAGGACAGTTTTTGGGGGCGACTCGGCCCGGCCGAACGCAAGGCGATCGAGTCGCTCGCCACGCGTCGAGGCTACCGGCCGGGTGACTTTCTCTGCCACGAGGGCGACGAGACCAACCACGTGATCATCGTGCTGTCCGGCAGCGTTCGGGTGCTCAGCCACAGCATCGACGACCGGGCGGTGGTGATCGGCGTGCGCACGCCCGGGGACATCATCGGCGAGCAGGCGGCGCTGGACAACCGCCCGCGGTCGGCCACCCTGCAGGCAGTGGACGAGGTCGAAGTGATCACGTTGACCGGCAGCAGGTTCGCGAACCTGTGCCAGTCGCACGCGCGGCTGTCGTGGGCGTTGCTCGGGGTGTTCAGCGGGCGGCTGCGGGACATGGGGCGGCAGCGCACCGAGTACGGCGGCGGCAGCGCAAGCCGGCGGGTCTTCGCCCAGCTCGCGGAAATGGCGGTGCAGTCGCGGTCGGGTCACACCAACGGATCCGGGTCGGCCATCGAGATCCGGCACCGGTCGACCCAGCAGCAGCTCGCCGCCAACGCGGCCACTTCCCGCGAGTCCTACGCCCGCGCGCTGCGGGACTTGCGCGAGCGTGGCATCATCAGCACCGGCCGCGGCTGGATCCTCATCCACCGGCCTGACGAATTGCAGCGCCTCGCGCGCTAGATCGCCGCTTCTGTGTCACGTGACACAGACTCCGCGCGCCACCGAGAGTTTCATCATTCGTGACGAAACCCCAAGGAGGCGCCCCACATGGAACCTTTTGTCACCACACAGGATCCTCGTCGGTGGAATCGCGGCTTCTTCGCGGCTTGCATCGCCATCCCGTTCACGCTGATGCAGATCTGGGCGGTCACCGTCGTGCTCACCACGGCGAACATGGAAGGCGCCGCCGGGTTCGCGTTCCTGCTCGCGGTCGGGGGATCGGCCGTCGCCGTGCTGGACGGCTGGCGGTGGGCATGGCGGTTGGGACGCGACTCGGCGGATCAGGCGGCGATCACGGTCAGGTAGACGCACGGGACTGCCGGCCCGAGGGGGGCCGGCAGTCCCGCTACCCCCGGTCAGGAAGAACCTGCGCCGACGCTCGATCAGGCAAGCAGATCTTCGGCATTTTGTTGCGACTCACAACATAACGACAGGTTCGGGCGGGAGCTACCGCCGATCAGTTGGTTCGTTCCGCATCGCACAACAGCGCGGTCGGTGTGCTGCCGATCCGGGTGAGGACGACGGTGGCCGTCGCCGGACCGCGCAGCCTCAGTCTGGGCCTCAGTGTGTTGGGGTCCACGTCAAGGCCCCGGACCAGAATCTCCAGCTTGCCCACCCCGCGCCGGGCGAGCGCCTGCTTCAGGGCCTTTTCGGTGTAACGGCCGTGTTCGAGCACACGGAAGGCACGTATCCCCGGCGGTGGGGTGTCACCCGTCAGGTACGCGATCCGTGGATCGAGCTGGGCCAGGCCGTGTCTGGCCGCGTAGTGGCGGACCAGGCCGGCCCGTACGACCGCGCCGTCCGGATCTATCACCCACCCGGACGGCGCGGTCACCGGACAGTCGTCCGATTCGGCATCCGTGATCGTCCACCCGCCAGGAGTGGACGCCAGGACGCTGGCCCGCCGACGAACCCCGGGCGTGGCCAGCGTCCCGGTCCACAGGCACGCCTCCCGGACCTGCCCGGTCAGCGACACCAGCTCGATCTCGCCGGCCCACGGCACGTCCGCCGGGTCGATCCCGGGCGCGCACTTCACCGCCATGTCCCGGCCGGCGTAGACGTCCGCCAGCTCGTCCAGCGGCGGCATGAAGTCCCTGGGCTGCCAGCGCCGCCGGCCGCTGGCGTCCCGACGGGCCGGGTCCGCCAGAACCGCGGTGTTCCGGGTCACCGGCCGAAGCGCGTTCGCCCGGATGACGGGCAGCCCGGTGTTGTGCCGGGCCATGGCCACCCGGACCGAATCCAGGTCCGAGCCGACCGCGAGCCGGGCTGTGTACGACGTATACATCAGGTCGACGCCGACCGAGCACGTGACGTCGTGGACGTCCCGGCCGGCGAACCGGTCGGCCCGGTGCCGGGCCACCGCCGCCGGAGTCGCCTGTTGCAGACTGTCGTCGGTGAACAGCCACCGCTCCGGGTCGTCCACTTTGGACGCGGCTTTTCGGCGCAGCAGCACGGTTTCCAGCAACACAGGCGCGCGGTCACCGGCGAGGCGGCGAGCGGTGTCGACGTCGGCGAGGTAACTCGCGGACGTCAACGCCAACTCGTCGACGGCGGCCAACGCCTCGATCCCCGCCGGTGCGGTCAGGAAGGCGACGTCGGCCAGAGTGAAGCGATAGCTCAAGGTTTGGTGCCGGTGATCATCACGTTGTAGAACAGCTCGCGGGGCGCGACCTTGCGCAGCACGTTCTCGTCCACCCAGGACAGTCGCTGCCACGCCCGGTAGGCGAACATCCGCCAGCCCCAGGTCAGCTTCTCCTGGGGCACAGCGGCTTCGAACGTCCGGACCGGCCAGCCGAACAACGCGGCCGCCAACTCCTCGGTCTTCGCCGCCACCTCGGCGGCTCCGGCGTCGCGCGCCATCCGCTCCAGTTCGGTCGGGTCGAACGTGTGCAGGTCCACCACGGCCTCAAGAGCCGCCGCGCGCGACGACTCGTCCAATTCGGACTGTGGGCGACGCCACGACTGCAACGCCGGCAGTTTGGTGATGTTCGTGGTGAGCCACCAGACCGCGCGGCCGAGGCGGCGGGCGTAGTAGTCGCCGATCTTGGTCGGCTCACCGGCGAACACGAACCGGCCGCCGGGCTTGAGCACCCGCAGCACCTCACGGAACGCGGCCGGCAGGTCCGGGATGTGGTGCAGCACCGCGTGCCCGACGACCAGGTCGAAACTGTCGTCGTCGTACGGGATCCGCTCGGCGTCCGCGACCCGGCCGTCCACGTCCAGCCCGAGTCCCTCGGCGTTGCGCAGGGCCACCTCGACCATGCCGGGCGAGAGGTCCGTGACCGAGCCCTTCTTGATCACGCCGCCCTGCATCAGGTTCAGCAGGAAGAAACCCGTGCCACAGCCCAGTTCCATCGCGGTCTCGTACGGCCAGCCGGTCTCCCCGGCGATCGCCTTGAACCGGCCGGTGGCGTAGTCGATGCAGCGCTCGTCGTAGGAGATCGACCACTTCTCGTCGTACGTACCGGCTTCCCAGTCGTGGTACAGCACGTTGGCGAGCTTCGGGTCCTGCCAGGCCGCTTCGACCTCGTCGGCGGTCGCGTGCGGGTTCGGAGCCGGATCACTTGCCATTGAACACCGCTTTCCCAGGGCCGCTCTCGATGAAGGACGCCATCCCGGTGGCCCGGTCCTCGGTGGCGAACAGGCCGGCGAACAGCTGGGTCTCCAGCCGCAGCCCGGCCTTGAGGTCACCGTCCAGCCCGCCGTCGATCGCCGCCTTGGCGGCGGCCAGCGCGCGGGCGGCGCCGCCGGTGAACTGGCTCGCCCACTTGCGGGCGGCCTCGTACACGTCGTCCGGTGCGACGACCTCGTCCACCATGCCGATCGCCAACGCCTCTTCGGCGCCCACGAACCGTCCTGTGTAGACAACGTCCTTGGTGCGGCTCGGCCCGATCAGCCGGGTGAGGCGTTGCGTGCCGCCGGCGCCGGGGATGACACCGAGGAGGATCTCCGGCTGGCCGACCTTCACGTTGTCGCCGGCGATCCGCCGGTCGCAGCACAACGCCAGCTCGTAGCCGCCGCCGAGGGCGTACCCGGTGATCGCGGCGACCGTCGGCTTGGCCAGCTCGGCCACGACCGTCAGCGACCCGGACAGCTCGGGCGCGTAGTCGGCGATGTCCGCGTAGTCCATCTTCGCGAACTCCTTGATGTCCGCGCCGGCCGCGAACACCTTCGGCCCGCCGTAGACGATCACGGCCTTGACGTCGTCGCGTTCGCCCGCCTCCACCGCGGCCTCCCGCAGCTCGCGCTGCAACTGTCGGTTCAAGGCGTTCATCGGCGGCCGGTCCAGCCGGATGGTGCCGATCCCGTCCGCTACCTCAAGCCTGACGAACTCACCCACAGTTTGTCCTCCTCGTACCGGTCGGAACGGACGTTACTCTCCAGTAGCCCGACGGGCGAAGTAGCGGTCCCCGGACCGCTCCAACACCAGCTGCTGACCGAACGTCGCGGACAGGTTCTCGCTGGTCAGGACGTCCTCAAGGAGGCCCTGCGCGACCACTTCCCCGCCCTTGAGCAACATCAGGTGGGTGAACCCGGGCGGGATCTCCTCCACGTGGTGGGTGACCAGGACGGTGGCCGGCGCGTCCGGATCCATGGCCAGCTCGGTCAGCCGCGCCACCAGATCCTCCCGCCCACCGAGGTCCAACCCGGCCGCCGGCTCGTCCAGCAATAACAACTCGGGATCGGTCATCAACGCCCGCGCGATCAACACCCGCTTGCGCTCCCCCTCGGACAACGTCCCGAACAACCGGTCCGCGAACTGCCCCACCCCCAGCGCGGCAAGGAGTTCGTGGCCCCGGCCGGTGTCCAGCGACTCGTACTCCTCACGCCACCGGCCCATCACCGCATAGCCGGCACTGACCACAACGTCCAACACCTTCTCGTCCGGCGGCACCCGCGCCGCGGTCGCGGCCGAACAGAACCCGATCCTGGGCCGCAACTCGAACACATCGACCCGCCCCAGCGTCTCGCCAAGCAGCTGGACCGTCCCGTTCGACGGATGCAGCTCAGCGGCGGCCATCCGCAGCAAAGTGGTCTTCCCGGCGCCGTTCCCGCCGAGGATCACCCACCGCTCATCCAGCTCGACACCCCAGTTCACGCCGGTGAGCAGCTTGTTCCCGCCGCGGCGAACGCCGACGTCGGTCATGTGCACAACGAGGTCGTCGAAGTCAGTCGGCTCAGCCACGTGCCTCATTCTGTCGTCAGCCCCCGCGGCCACCCCCAACCGGGTGGTCGCTCTACGGAAGCAACGCCTGAACGTCGACCGTGAGTGCCACCGGAGCCGCCACCGAGAGGGTGTCGGCGGTCTCCACGACGAGCTTGTACACCTCGCCGACCAGCTCAAAGACACTGATCGTGACCGGGCGTTCGGGGTCCACGATCCAGTAGTTCTCGATACCTGCCCTGGCGTACTCGGTGAACTTGTGCATGCGATCGATCACCTGCGAGCCCGGTGACATGATCTCGATCGCCAACAGCACATCCTTCGCGGTGATGCGGGCTGGGTTGTCCTCTCCTGCCGCATCGGGAGCGATCAGAAGATCCGGCCTCCGAACAGTCGGCCGGCCTGACCCGAACAGAATGACCTCGTAGTCCTGCGTCAGGCACAGATCGCCGGGAAGCTGCGGGTCCAGTTGAAGAACCAGCCGTTTGGCGGCCTTCTGGTGATCCCATACCGGGCTAGGTGACACCTGCAACATCCCATCAACGAGCTCATGTCGCTCGTGGGTGTCCTCGGGGAGGGCATCCCACTCAGCGAGGGACAGCAGGTGATCACGCCCATACACCGCACTACTCATCTCGTGTGTACCTCCGGCTGGAACCTGACGCCCTTGATTGTCTCATGTCACTCGGCGCCCAGTCGGGCTCGCGAGTCTCGAATCGCATTACGCGAACAGCGCTTGAACATCCACGGTGAGTGGCACCTGCGCGGTGACCGACAGCGTGCCGGAGGTCTCGACGACGAGCTTGTACTCTCTGCCGACCAGCTCGAAGGCGCTGATCGTGGCCGGTTGTTCGAGGTCCACGATCCAGTAGTTCTCGATACCCGCCTCGGCGTACTCGGCGAGCTTGAGAACGCGGTCGATCCGCCGTGTGCCCGGCGCGGTGATCTCGATCGCCAGGACCACGTCCCGGGCAGCGAGGCGGACCGGCCTCTGCCTGAGCACGGCTTCCGGGATCACCGCGATGTCCGGGACCCGGACCGTCGCGGGGAAGTCTTCGAACACCACGATCTCCACCGCAGGCAGCGGAGTCAGCTCCGGCAAGAGCTGGTCATGCAGCTGAACGAGCAGTTCAGTCAGCACCCACTGATGGCCTGCAGGTGGATGCGGCGCGACCACCAACACGCCCTCGGCCAGTTCGAATCGACGGCTGTTGTCCTCGGGCAACGCCTCCCACTCGGCCAGGGTCAGCAGGTGATCGGGCCATGGCCCCTCGATACTCATCTCGTGTGTCTCCGGCTGGTCGGCAACTCTTCATCCAGCTATCGGCGCCAAGGGGCGCCAACTTAACAGCCGTGTTCCCGCCGCTACATCAGCCCTTAACGGCCACAGATTGTGGTCCGTTCGGTTGGGTTTGCGCATCGGGCCGGCCGGAGTGTCGGTGATCCTTGCGAAGATGGAGCGGTGCCTGCCTCACCTCGTGACTATCCGCTGATCCGCGCCGGTGGCCCGTTCCCGCTGGGCTCGTACCCCGAGTGGGGCGGCGTGCGGTTCGCGGTGGCGTCCGCCGTGGCCGACGCCGTCGAAGTCTGCCTGATCAGCGAGGACGGCACCGAGCGCCGGATCGAGCTGGCCGAGCACACGTTCGGCATCTGGCACGGGATCGTCCCGGGTGTCACGCCGGGCCAGCGGTACGGCTACCGGGTGCACGGGCCGTACGACCCGGCGCGCGGGGTGCGGTGCAACCCCGCGAAGCTGCTGGTCGACCCGTACGCGCGGCGGATCAGCGGGGACGTGACGAGCATCGCGGACACCCTCGACTACGTCGGCGACCTGATGGACGGCATTCCGTCGCGGGTGGACTCGTTGGGGAGCGTGCCGTTGTCGGTGGTGACGTCGCCGGGTGGCGCGGACACGGGCACGAAACCGGAAGTCCCGTTCGAGGAGACGGTGGTTTACGAGCTGCATGTGCGCGGCTTCACGAAGACGCATCCGGACGTGCCGGCCCGGCTGCGCGGCACGTACCTGGGGTTGGCGCATCCCGTGGTGGTCGAGCACCTGGTGCGGCTCGGGGTGACCGCGGTCGAGCTGCTGCCGATCCACACGATCAGCTCGGAGCCGGGGTTGCGCGACCGGGGTCGGCAGAACTACTGGGGCTATTCGACCCTCGGGTTCTTCGCGCCGCACGCCGGCTACGCCAGCGAGCCCGGCCGGGAGATCGAGGAGTTCCGCACGATGGTGGCGGCGCTGCACGCGGTCGGCATCGAGGTCATCCTGGACGTCGTCTACAACCACACCTGCGAGGGCGGCGCGGGCGGGCCGACGCTGTCGTTCCGCGGCCTGGACGCGCCGGCGTACTACGTGCTCGGTCCGAACGGGTACGACAACGACCTGACCGGCTGCGGCAACACGCTGAACGGCGGTTCGCCGACCGTGGTCCGGATGGTCACGGACTCGCTCCGGTACTTCGCCGGCGAGCTGGGGGTCGACGGGTTCCGGTTCGACCTGACGTCCGCGCTCGGCCGGCCGAACGGCGGTTCGTTCGACCCCAACTCCGCGCTGCTGACAGCCATCGTGTCCGACCCGGTGCTGGCGCGGTGCAAGCTGATCGCCGAGCCGTGGGACGCGACCGGCGAGGGCTACCGCGTCGGCGGCTTTGGTCCACAATGGACGGAATGGAACGGCCGCTACCGGGACACGGTCCGGGACTTCTGGCGGGGCGCGGTCGGCGTCCGGGACCTGGCGTACCGGCTGTCGGGGTCGTCGGACCTGTTCGCGATGAACCGGCGGCGGCCGTGGGCGTCGGTCAACTTCGTGACCGCGCACGACGGGTTCACGTTACGGGACCTGGTGTCGTACAACGACAAGCACAACAACGCCAACGGCGAGGAAGGCCGCGACGGCACGGACGACAACCGGTCGTGGAACTGCGGCGCCGAGGGCGAGACGGACGACAAGGAGATCCTCGACCTGCGGGCCCGGCAGGCGCGCAACCTGGTCGCCACCCTCCTGCTGTCCACCGGGACGCCGATGCTGGTCGCAGGCGACGAGCGGTGGCGCACCCAGGGCGGCAACAACAACGCGTACTGCGTCGACGACGAGACATCATGGCTGGACTGGGCGCAGGACGAGAACGCGTCGGACATGACCACCTTCGTGCGGCACGTGATCAGCTTGCGCACCAGGGCGCCCGCGTTGCGCCAGCCGCACTTCTTCGACGGCCGCCCGACCCGTTCGGGCGAACCCGACCTGGTGTGGTTCCGGCCGGACGGGTGCCCGATGTCCGACGAGAACTGGTTCGACGACAGCGCGCGGTCGCTCGGCATGTGGATCGACGGCTCGGAGTCGCTGTCCCGTACCCGCGACGGCGAACTGGTGTCCGACGACTCATGGCTGATGCTGCTGCACGCCGGTGCGGACCCGGCCGAGTTCACCCTGCCCGCGGAACGCTACGGCGACGACTACGAGCCGGTGCTGGACAGCAACTCCCCGGACGGCAAACCCACCGAGCCGGAGCCGCTCGAGCCCGGCGAGACCGTGCTGATGCCGGCCAGGTCACTACTGCTCCTGCGGGCTCGCCGCTGACCGGTTCCAGCAAGTGAGAGCGACTTTTCGCGGTCGCATGGCCATGTCACCATAAGGTGGTGACCCGGTCGCCGCTTCTCTGGCAGGACCGCACCCTTGACCAGGCGAAGGTCAAGTTGTGCGGGTGTATCGCCACGCGGCACGGGTAACCACACCTCTCCTGTGCCGCGTGTCCGGTCATCGACACCCGCACATCACCCAGGAGAGACCTGAAGATGACTGCGCCCGTCTCCGACGTCGAACTGCACCCGGCGATCACCGACCCGCTGCTGCCCGACCTGCTGTTCCCGTCCCGCCTGCTGTGGTCGCCGCGCGAACTGCGCGACCTGACGTCCACAGTGGCGTCCGAGTTGACCACGTCACTGCTCGGGGTGTTGGACTACACCTCACCGCAACGCTGGTGGGCCCGGCTGGCGTTGACCGAGGGCGTCGAACTGTGGCTGCTGTCCTGGCTGCCCGGCCAACGCACCGAACCACACGACCACGGCGGCGCCTCCGGTTCGTTCACCGTGCTCACCGGGACACTCGCCGAGTTCTACCGCTACCCCGGCGGTCCGATCCGCAGCCAGTCCCACTCGGTCGGCTCGGCCGTCGGCTTCGGCGCCGGCCGCGCCCACCAGGTGCTGAACCTGTCGAAGGGCAACGCGGCCAGCGTGCACGCCTACTCACCGCCCCTTGTGCCCACCCGCGAATATGGCAGCCTGGCGGAGATCCCGGCCGAGATCCCGCCACTGCCGGCCCACCGGTCCCTGGCGGACCTGCGAAAGGAACCCGTGGAGCCGTGAGCGCCATCGACACCGTACTGGCCGAAGCCCGAGCCGACCTTGACCGCGTCTCCCCCTCAGCCGACCTGCTGGACTCGCCGGACACCCTGATCGTCGACATCCGCCCGGCCCACAACCGCGAAGCCGACGGCGAGATCCCCGGCTCGGTCGTGATCGAGCGGATAGTCCTGGAGTGGCGCCTCGACCCAGCGGGCGACCACCGGATCCCCGGCTTCGACGAGAACACCCGTGTGGTCGTGATGTGCAACGAGGGCTACTCCTCCAGCCTGGCCGCCCGCGACCTGCGCGCCCTCGGCCTGCACCGGGCCACCGACCTGATCGGCGGCTTCCGCGGCTGGCGATCCGCCGGCCTCCCCACCCGCCCCGGCGCCTCAACACCGGTGACATAGCGCTCAATACCGCCCGCATGATGACCCAGAGTCGCCATTGGCTACGCTCGGCGCATGCGTGTGGGAGTCTACGTAGATGGCTACAACTTGTACTACGGAGGGCGAAAGCAGTGCGGTCGAGGCACAGCGGGCTGGCGATGGCTGGACTTGCGGGCATTGGCGACCGCGCTTGTAGCGGAGCAAGGGCACATCTGGCCAGGCGCCCAGGTCGACCGGGTCGTGTACTGCACGGCAAGGATCAACTCGACCTTCAACGCCGGCGGAGCTCTTGATCAGAACGTATATCTGGACGCACTGTGCGCGGCGAACAGTGTGGACCACATCGAGTTCGGCAACTACATCAGCAAGGTGATCGCCCGCCCGCTGGCGATTGCGAACCGGAGGAACAGGCCGGTGCTGACCACCCCGGCATGGCCGATAATCGTGCAACAGCAGGACGTGCCGATACCGGATGCGACATTCATCGCCTCTGTCGCCACATGGGAAGAAAAGGGCTCCGACGTCAACGTCGCTTCACATCTGCTTGTTGATGTAGTGTCTGGCGCAGTGGACGCAGCCCTGGTCATCAGCAATGACAGTGACCTGAAGATGCCAGTGCGTGAAGTCCGTGAACGAGTCCCCCTTGGCGTCGTCAATCCCGGCGGCGGCTACACGGCACGAGCCTTGTCGGGAGATTCCACCGATGGCGTCGGGCGCCACTGGTGGCGAGCGCTGCGCGCGGCTGACTTCCGCGCGCGCCAATTGCCTGATCCAGTCGAGAAGTACAGGAAGCCGTTCGACTGGTGAACGCGGCTGGGAAGTTGCGCGGACAGCCAGGTCCTGCCGTACTCGTGGGCCGGGTCTCGGCTCGCCCGTGTTCCGAGTTGCGGCGGCGGCCACCGGTCGACTAGAGTTCTTCTCACCCCCCCGGTCCACATGTGGGCCGGGTTTTTTCATGCCCATCCACGACTGCCGGGGCCGCGGTGATCACCGAGGGTCTTCGTTGGCTACGCTCTGGCAGTGCGTGACGGTGGGAGTCCTGAGCAGCTCATGCTGTTCGCCGACCTTCGGCGGGAGTGGACGGCCGGGGTGCGGGGCGGGATGCCGGCGTTGAGTCCGGCCGCGGAGGAGTTGTTCCACGAGTTGGGGCGGCTCGGGCAGGGGCTGGAGCGGGGTGAGCTTTCGCCGCCGCAGGCGAGTTTATGGGCCGTGTTGCTGCGTTATTAGGTTTTCCTGGGTTTCGACGGTGGGCATCATCTGGTCATGTGGATTCGGACCGCGCGTGGGGTGCGGCTGGCCGGTGAGCTTCACGGTGACGGGGATTCGGTCATTGTCATGGCGCACGGGTTCTGTTCGGACCGGCGTTCGCGGGGGCGTTTCGATCGGTTGGCCAAGGACTTCACGGGGCTGGGGTTCTCGGTTCTCACCTTCGACTTCAGTGGGTGTGGGGAAAGCGAACCGGATGTCGTCACGGTCGCGAACGAAGTCGAGGACCTGCGGGCCGTGATCGGCCATGTCAGGGCTCGGGGGTTTCGGCGGGTCGCGTTGCACGGGCACAGTTTGGGTGGGTCTGTTTGCCTTGCCGCTTATGACAAGGACATTCGGACCATGGTCCTGTCCGGGGCCGCCACAGGCCCGATGCGTTACACCTGGAGTGAGTATTACTCGGCGGAGCAACTGCGGGAGTTGGACGAAACCGGGTTCATGCGGGACGGCAAGCACCTGCTGAGCCGACAGACGTTAGAGGACTTCGAGGAACGGGACCAGGAACGGCTGCTGGGACCGGTTGAGTGCCCGTTGCTGCTCATTCACGGGGACGGCGACGAGGAGGAGCGGGAACTGCTCGACCGGTCGCGGCAGGCGACGCTGCCCGAAGGGTCACGGCTGGCGGTCGTCGCCGGTGCCGGCCACAGTTTCACCGGGTACATGGATGAGCTGAGCGCGCTGGCTTGTGCCTGGTACCAACGACATTTGCGGTGAGGTTGCGGGGGCGGCGGATCCTGCAGCCATGTGGATTCGTACGCCGAGGGGGCCAGGGTTGGCCGCTGAGCTGCGGAAGGCACGCGGCGAAGCGATCGTTGTCATGGCGCACGGGTTCTGCGACAACCGGCACTCGTTCGGGCGGTTCGACCAACTCGCCGACGGGTTCGCCGCGGCCGGGTACGACGTGCTCACGTTCGACTTCAGCGGATGCGGGCAGAGCGACCCGGATGTCATCACGGTCGCCAACGAGGTCGAAGACCTCACCGCCATCCTCGGTCACGTCCGGGAACTCGGCTACCGCCGGATCGGCCTGTACGGGCACAGTCTCGGCGGGACGATCAGCCTGAAGGCCTACGACGGCACCCCGGAGACGATCGTCCTCACCGGCACCCCGACCGACGCCATCAACTACGACTGGCGGGCGTACTACGGCGAGCGCCGCTACCAGCGACTGCAGGACGAGGGCGTGCTGCGGATCGGGCCGTGGACGCTGACCCACCAGTCACTGCGGGACTTCGAGGAGTTCGACCAGCACGCGCTCCTCAGCCAGGTGAAATGTCCGGTTCTGCTGGTGCACGGCGGTGACTGGGAGGAACGGTCACTGGCCCGGATTTCCCAAAAGGGCATGCCGTTGCTGCCCGCCGGATCACGCATGGAGATCCTCGAAGACGCAGCTCACAGCTTCAAGGACGACATTCCGCGGCTGCTGGCGACGGCCGTCAACTGGTACGCCGAACACATGCCGCTGCCCTGATGGACACCCCGGCGGACATGGGGCATCCGGCAACAGATACGTAACGTCTCTATCTCGTGCGGACTGTTTCACCGGCCCTCTGGTCGACCACTGCGGTGACCGTCACCGTGGTGGCCGTGGAGCGAGCCGACGTCCTGTCCGCCCTGATCGGACTCGTCGCCACCCTGGTCGTCCTGAAGGTCGGTGTGGTTGTCGGCGCGCTGGCGCTGAGGGTGCCGGTGCACAAGATCGTGGTCGGTATCGGACCGCGCCTGTTCGAGTTACGCAAGCTCGTGGTCCGGGTGCTGCCCGTGACACTCAACATCGAGGTCCTGCCGACACGGCCGCGGTACGTGGGCGCGGCGATCACGTCCGCCCTGTTCGGCTTGGCGGCGGTCGCCGTGATGGCCACGAGCAGCCAGGCCATGGCCGTCGGCGGCGCCGCGGCACTGGTGCAGGCACTCGTACGGTTCCCCCGGCCCAGGGCCGCGCAGCCTGGCGCGCTGGCCGTGTTCGACCTGGTCCAGGCCGGGAAGTTGGATGAGGCGGAACGGCTCGTCGGCCGCCTGAACGGCGAGAACCCGAGGCTCAGGACCTTGCGGGCGGCTCGCGTGCTCGTCCTGGAGGCTCGCGGCCGGTACAGCGAGGCCCTCACCCTCGCCATCGGAATGTCCGACGACGAAGACGACGCCGCGACGACCATGGCCGCGGTCGCCGGCCTCACCGGCGCCGCCGTCGAAGCCGGACAGCTGGAGGCGTCGCAGGGCCTGCCGGTCGCGGCCCGCGCCCTCAACGAAGCCATCGAACTCGGCAAACCCAGCCACATGATGGACGGTGTCCGGGCGTTGCTCGCACTGCTCGCCGGCGACCCGCAACTGGCCGTCCGGCTGGCCAGGTTGGCGTGCCAGAACAACGACGACTCGTTAGGACGCGCCGACGACCTGGCCACGCTCGCCCGCGCGTACATGGCGGCCGGGGACAACTCGGCGGCCCGCCGTGCGTTGGCGCAGGCGGAGCGACTCGTGCCGTGGTGGCCACGCGTCGCCCTCACCCGTCGCCGGCTCGACCTCGCCTAGTTGGCCAGAATCACCCGGCCCAGCTCAGCCGTGGACGCCAGCAGGTCGTGCTTGGGCAGTACCCGGACGGTGTAGCCGAGCGCGCCCGCGTGCGGCAACGCCAGCGAAGCCACATACGTGCCGTCGGTGTCAGGGGACATCGTCACCGTGACGACGTCCAGCAGGTCGTCGGTGTCGCCGACCCGGCCAACCACTGCCTGCACCTCGACGTCCGACGGTTGCAGACCGGCCAGCTCCACCGATGCCCTGGCCTGGACCTGCTCGCCGATCACCGGGGTCTTGCCGACCGGCAGCGTCAGCTCGCTGTCGGACACCCGCACGTGGTACCACGCGGCCTCCAGCCGGTTGCGGTACGCCGCGAGGTCCTTGGCCTGTTGGAAACCGTCCACCGAGGCCCGCGCGGCGGACGTCGCGGCCGGCGCGTAGTGCGACTCGACGTACTCACGGACCATCCGGGTGGCCTGCACCTTCGGACCCAGCGACGCCAGGGTGTGCCGGACCAGCTCCATCCAGCGGGTCGGGACGCCGTCGTCGCCGCGGTCGTAGTACGTCGGCGCGACCTGGGAGGCGATCAGGTCGTACAGCGCCGAGGCCTCCAGGTCGTCGCGGCGCACCGGGTCGTTCACGCCGTCGGCGGTCGGGATCGCCCAGCCGTTGCGGCCGTCGTACATCTCGTCCCACCAACCGTCCCGGATGGACAGGTTGAGGCCGCCGTTGAGCGCGGCCTTCATGCCGGACGTGCCGCAGGCCTCCAGCGGGCGCATCGGGTTGTTCAGCCAGACGTCACAGCCCCAGTAGAGGTACCGGGCCATGGACATGTCGTAGTCCGGCAGGAACACGATCCGCCCGCGCACCTCGGGGTCGTCGGCGAACCGGACGATCTGCTGGATCAGCGCCTTGCCGCCGTCGTCGGCCGGGTGCGATTTGCCGGCCACGACCAGCTGCACCGGCCGGTCCGGGTCGAGCAGCAGGGCCCTGAGGCGGTCCGGGTCGCGCAGCATCAACGTGAGCCGCTTGTACGTGGGCACCCGCCGGGCGAACCCGATCGTCAGCACGTCCGGGTCGAACACCGAGTCGGTCCACGACAGCTCCAAAGCGGACGCGCCACGCTGCAACCACGCGTCCCGCACCCGCCGCCGGACCTCACGGACCAGCCGGTCCCGCAGGCCGCAGCGCAGTTCCCAGAGCAGCGAGTCGGTCACCGGCTGGAAGCCGATCAGGCCGGCCTCGCTGTCCACTTCGGACTCGCCGAGCAGCTTGGAGATCTCCCGGGCCGCCCACGTCGGGCCGTGCACGCCGTTGGTGACCGACCGGATCGGCACCTCGTGGCTGTCGAACCCGGGCCACAGGCCGCCGAACATGGACCGGCTGACCTCGCCGTGCAGTTTGGACACGCCGTTGGCGCGTTGGGCCAGCCGCAGGCCCATGTGGGCCATGTTGAACATGCCGGCGTTCTGCTCGGCGCCCAGCGCGAGCACCCGCTGCACCTCCAGGCCGGGCAGCAGGGCGCCGGAGCCGAAGTAGTGGTGGACCAGGTCCACCGGGAAGCGGTCGATGCCGGCGGGCACGGGTGTGTGCGTGGTGAACACGGTCCCGGCGCGGACCGCGGACAGCGACTGGTCGAAGTCCAGGCCCTCGGCCGCCATCAGTTCACGCACCCGCTCCAGGCCCAGGAACCCGGCGTGGCCCTCGTTGGTGTGGAACACCTCGGGCTGCGGGTGGCCGGTCAGCTCGCAGTACGTCCGTACCGCGCGGACGCCGCCGATGCCGGCCAGGATCTCCTGGCGGATGCGGTGGTCCTGGTCGCCGCCGTACAGCCGGTCGGTGACGCTGCGCAGGTCCTCGTCGTTCTCGTCCACGTCCGAGTCGAGCAGCAGCAGCGGCACCCGGCCGACGTTGGCCTTCCAGATCCGGGCCCGCAGGATCCGGCCGCCCGGCATGGCCACGTGCACCAGCAGCGGCGCACCGGACGGCTCGGTCAACGGCTCCAACGGCAGGCCGCGCGGGTCGATCACCGGGTAGTGCTCGACCTGCCAGCCCTCGGCCGACAGCGACTGCCGGAAGTAGCCCGACCGGTACAGCAGGCCCACCCCGATCAGCGGAACCCCCAGGTCGGACGCTGCTTTCAGGTGGTCCCCGGCGAGTACGCCGAGGCCGCCGGAGTAGTTCGGCAGGGCCTCGGTGACCCCGAACTCCATCGAGAAGTACGCGATCGACTTCGGCAGCCGCGGCGCGGCCGGGTCACCGGCGGCGCGGTTGGCCAGCTCATCGGCCCGCCGCTGGTACCAGCGGTCGGTGGTGAGGTAGCGCTTGAGGTCGTCCGAGATGGCCCGGACCCTGGTCATGAAGTCCTCGTCGGCCGCGAGCAGGCGCAGTCGCTCCGCCGGGGCCTGCTCGAGCATGCGCAGCGGGTCCCCGCCCAGGTCCTCCCACGCCTGCGGGTCCACCATGGCGAACAGGTCCTGGGTCGGCGGATGCCAGGTCCAGCGCAGGTTGTTGGCCAGCGTGCCCAGGTCGGCGAGTGACTCCGGCAGGCCGGCGCGAACGGCGAATCGACGTACGGCTTTCACCCGAGGCACCTTACTTACCGGGATACGGAAGCTTCGAGCCCCCGGCCGACACTGGAAATTCATTGTCCCGATGCCCAGGTTGACGGATACAAACAACGGCATGAAGCACTCGAGTCCGCGGTTCGCCGCCATCGCCGAGCAGGGCACGATCCTGCGCGTGCAGGTCGGCTCCGGGCTGCACGGAACCGCGATCCAAGGCCAGGACGACCGCGACGAGATGGGGATCTGCGTCGAGCCCGCGGACTATGTGATCGGTCTCAGCCGCTTCGAGCAGTACATCTACCGGACGCAGCCGGAGGGTGTCCGATCCGGACCCGGCGACCTCGACCTGATCGTGTACTCGTTGCGGAAATGGCTTCGCCTTGCGCTGCAAGGGAACCCCACGGTTCTGCTGCCGCTGTTCGTGCCGGAGTCGGAGATCGTCACGATCAACGATCTCGGCCGGGAGCTGCGGGCCCGTCCGGAGCTGATCCTGTCCCGGGTGGCCGGCCGGCGGTTCATCGGCTACCTGCGGTCCCAGCGGGCCGGCATGCTCGGCGAGCGGCGGCACACCAACCGACCGGAGCTGATCGAGAAGTACGGCTTCGACGCCAAGTACGCGATGCACATGGTCCGGCTCGGCGTCCAGGGGGTCGAGCTGCTGGAGACCGGGAGGATCACGTTGCCGATCCCGGAGCCGTGGCTGGGCTGGCTGCGTGAGCTACGGCAGGGCCGGCACACCAAGGACGAGGCGCTGGCCGCCGCGGACGAGCTGGAGGCGAGGCTGGAGAAGCTGCTGACGTCGTCCCCGCTGCCTGAGCGACCGGACCACGACCGGGCGAACGCCTGGCTGGTCGAGACGTACCAGCAAGCCTGGGCGGCCAGTTGACGCGGCGGTAGCACCAACTGCAGGAACGGAATTAACGGCCCCGTTCTGTTTAAGATGCGCGGACACGGCAAACTAATGGGCAGACCCCGGAAACGAGGAGAGCCTGTGAGCGGTCGCCTGGGCATCGACGACGTCTCACCCACTGTCGACTGTGGCCGGTATCCGGTCAAAGCCGTTGTGGGCGAACATGTTCCGATCCAGGCGACGGTGTGGCGGGAAGGGCACGACAGTGTCGCCGCCACCGTCGCCTGGCGGGGCCCGACCGACCGCGCGGCGCGGCAGACCCGGATGGCGCCGCATCCGGTGGAGCCGGACATCTTCACCTCGGTGATCGTCCCGGACACCGACGGGTTGTGGACGTACCGGGTGGACGCCTGGAGCGACCCGTGGTCCACCTGGCGGCACGCCGTGGAGGTGAAGGCCGCCGCCGGGCAGTCGGCGCACGAACTGGCCAACGACCTGGAGAGTGGCGCCCGGCTGCTGGAACGCGTCTCCCGGCGGCCCAACCGCAACGGCGAAAAACGGTTGCTGGCCTCGGCCGCGGCCGCGTTGCGGGACACCGGCCGGCTGCTGCCCGCCCGCATCGGCGAGGCGCTGTCGGACACCGTGCACCACATCATGACCGAGCATCCCGTGCGGGAACTGGTCACCCGAGGCAAAACCGTCCGCGTGCTCGTCGACCGCAAGCGCGCGCTGTTCGGCTCGTGGTACGAGTTCTTCCCGAGGTCCACCGGTGGCGTCGACGAGTCGGGCAAGCCGGTGCACGGCACGTTCCACACCGCCACCAAGGAGCTGGACCGGGTCGCGTCGATGGGCTTCGACGTGGTCTACCTGCCGCCGATCCACCCGATCGGCCGGGTGAACCGCAAAGGCCCCAACAACAGCGTGGTCTCGGAGCCGGCGGACGTCGGCTCGGTGTGGGCGATCGGCTCGGCCGAGGGCGGCCACGACGCCATCCACCCGGACCTGGGCACCCTGGCCGACTTCAAGGACTTCGTCGCCCGTACCAACGAGCTGGGCATGGAAGTGGCCCTCGACCTGGCGTTGCAGTGCGCGCCGGACCACCCGTGGGTGACCGAGCACCCGGAGTGGTTCACCACCCGGCCGGACGGCACGGTCGCGTACGCGGAGAACCCGCCCAAGCGCTACCAGGACATCTACCCGCTGAACTTCGACAACGACCCGTCCGGGCTGTACGAGGAGGTGCTGCGGGTCGTCACGCACTGGATCGACCAGGGCGTCCGGATCTTCCGGGTGGACAACCCGCACACCAAGCCGCCGGACTTCTGGTACTGGCTGATCACCCAGGTCAAGGCCAGCCACCCGGACGTGCTGTTCCTGTCCGAGGCGTTCACCCGGCCGGCCCGGCTCTACGGCCTCGCCCGGCTCGGGTTCACCCAGTCGTACACGTACTTCACCTGGCGCACCGGCAAGCAGGAGCTGATCGACTTCGGCGTCCAGCAGGTCGAGCACTGCCACGAGGCGCGGCCGAACCTGTTCGTGAACACTCCGGACATCCTGCACGAGTCGTTGCAGCAGGGCGGGCCGGGCGTGTTCGCCCTGCGGGCCGCGCTGGCCGCCACGATGTCACCCACCTGGGGGGTCTACTCCGGTTACGAGCTGTACGAGCACCAGCCCGTGCGCCAGGGCAGCGAGGAGTACCTGGACTCGGAGAAGTACCAGCTGCGGCCCCGGGACTTCGACCTGGCGCTGGCCGAGGGCCGGTCGCTGGAGCCGTGGCTGCGCCGGCTCAACCAGATCCGGCGGGCCCACCCGGCCCTGCAGCAACTGCGCACCCTGCACTTCCACCACGTCGACAACGCCGGGATGCTGGCTTACTCCAAAGTGGACCCGGCCACCGGGGACGCGGTGATCGTCGTGGTCAACATCGACCCGTACGGCGCCGAGGAGGGCACGGTCTGGCTGGACCTGCCCGAGCTGGGCCTGCAGTGGCACGACCGGTTCACCGCGCACGACGAGGTCACCGGGGAGCGGTGGGACTGGGGCCAGGCCAACTTCGTCCGACTGGAACCGTGGCACGCGGTCGCGCACATCATCTCGGTGGAAAGGTAACGGACATATCGATCAACGCGCGGAACGCATGCCCCAAAGGGCAGCCGAAGATGCGTTATGGACAACACGGTACGACCGTGACCTGACCAGGGGTTGAGGCATTATCCTTTTCCCGTGGTCGCACCCGTACCCTTCACCGGCAACGTCCGGGACATGTGCAACGAGAACGGCTTCCAGTGGGAGTTCACCTGCAACCGGTGCAGCAATGGCTTCCAGTCGCCGTTCGAGCAGAACGTCTCCGCGCGCGGCAAAGGCGTCCTGCGGATGGCCGGCGAGTGGTTCGGCGGCGCGGTCGAGAAGTTCTCGTCCGGCGTGGAGGACTTCAACCGCTACGGCTGGATGGGCGGTGAGGGCAGCGCGACCAAGGACCGGCACTTCGCCAAGGCCGTCGAGGCGGTCTCGCCGCTGTTCCGGCAGTGCCGTGGCTGCGGCTCCTGGGTCTGCGGCCAGTTCTGCTGGAACAACGACGTCGGCCAGTGCCAGCAGTGTTCGCCGCTGGTCGCCGAGGAGATCGCGAAGGCCCAGTCCCAGGCGCAGCGCTGGCAGTTCCAGGACAAGGCCATGCAGCAGGACTGGACGTCCAACCAGAACATGGCCGAAGTGCCGAAGCTCCGCTGCGACCAGTGCGGCGCCAGCGTGCCGGGCGGCAAGTTCTGTGGGTCCTGCGGCGCGTCCCTGATCAAGGAGGTGCACTGCACCCAGTGCGGCACCAAGGCCTCCCCCGGTGCGATGTTCTGTTCGGGGTGCGGTCACCAGCTGTAGTGGCCCGCCTCGCCTCACTCAGTTCGCCCGTACAGCGGTTGACCGGTTAGAGTCCGCACACCGCCAGAGCATTCGCTGTTTCACGCAGCCGCGCTTTGGGGTACCACCAAAGTGTTGGACTCTAGCGAACGAGTGGTGCTGCCGTGGCAACGTTGCCGGATGATGATGCCCGACCTGACTCCGCACTGGGGTTGGCCGGGATACCGCATACCGGTGAGGCCGTACTGGCCGACGGGCACCTGGTCGAGCCGCAGGCCGAGGACTTCCTGTCCGCACGCCTGGCGCCCAGGGATCCCGACTGGTACAAGAGCGCGGTCTTCTACGAGGTGCTCGTGCGCGCCTTCACCGACTCCAACGGTGACGGCACGGGCGACCTCCGCGGCCTCGCGTCCAAGATGGACTATCTCAGCTGGCTCGGCGTCGACTGCCTGTGGCTGCCGCCGTTCTACGCGTCGCCGCTGCGCGACGGCGGGTACGACATCAGCGACTTCCGCGCGGTCCTGCCCGAGTTCGGCACCGTCGAGGACTTCGTGTACCTGCTCAACGAAGCCCACCGGCGCGGTATCCGGGTCATCACCGACCTCGTGCTCAACCACACCTCGGACGCCCACCCGTGGTTCCAGGCGTCCCGGCACGACCCCGACGGCCCGTACGGCGACTACTACGTGTGGAGCGACGACGACCTGAAGTACCCCGACGCCCGGATCATCTTCGTCGACACCGAGACGTCGAACTGGACGTACGACCCGGTGCGCGGCCAGTTCTACTGGCACCGGTTCTTCGCCCACCAGCCCGACCTGAACTACGAGAACCCCGAAGTCCAGGAGGCCATGCTTGAGGTCCTCCGGTTCTGGCTGGACCTGGGCATCGACGGCTTCCGGCTGGACGCGGTGCCGTACCTCTTCGAAGAAGAGGGCACCAACTGTGAGAACCTGCCGCGTACCCACGAGTTCCTGCGCCGCTGCCGCAAGGTCGTCGACGACGAGTATCCCGGCCGGGTGCTGCTGGCCGAGGCGAACCAGTGGCCGTCGGACGTGGTCGAGTACTTCGGTGACCCGGCCACCGGCGGCGACGAGTGCCACATGGCGTTCCACTTCCCGCTGATGCCGCGGATCTTCATGGCCGTCCGGCGCGAGTCGCGGTTCCCGATCTCGGAGATCCTGGTGCAGACGCCGAAGATCCCCGACGGCTGCCAATGGGGCATCTTCCTGCGCAACCACGACGAGCTGACCCTGGAAATGGTCACCGACGACGAGCGCGACTACATGTACACCGAGTACGCCAAAGACCCGCGGATGAAGGCGAACATCGGTATCCGCAGACGGCTCGCGCCCCTGTTGGACAACGACCGCAACCAGCTTGAGCTGTTCACCGCCCTGCTGCTGTCGTTGCCCGGCTCGCCTGTGCTGTATTACGGCGACGAGATCGGGATGGGCGACAACATCTGGCTCGGTGACCGGGACGCCGTGCGTACCCCGATGCAGTGGACACCGGACCGCAACGGCGGCTTCTCGCAATGCGATCCCGGGCGCATCTACTTGCCCGTGATCGCCGATCCCGTGTATGGATATCAGGGGATCAACGTAGAGTCGCAATTGAACAACACGTCGTCACTGCTGCACTGGACCCGCCGGATGATCGAGGTCCGCAAACAACACCACGCGTTCGGCGTCGGCGATTTCGACGAGTTGGGCTCGTCCAACCCGAGCGTGCTGGCCTACCTACGGCGATTCGGTTCGGACACCGTGCTGTGCGTGAACAACCTTTCGCGGTTCCCCCAGCCGGTCGAACTGGACCTTTCGGCGTACGAGGGGCGCCAGCCGGTGGAGCTGACCGGTGGCGTGCGGTTCCCGTTGATCGGCGAGCTGCCGTACCTGCTCACCCTGCCGGGGCACGGCTTCTACTGGTTCGAGATCATGGCGGTGGACGAGGGATGACGACTGAGCCGGTCCTGCGGATGCTGGCCGACGAACTGCCGTCCTGGCTGCCGAACCAACGGTGGTTCGGCGGCAAGGACCGGCCAGTGACCGAGGCCCGCCCGATCAGAGCGGTGGCCCTGCTGGCCGGCGACCCCGCGCTGCTGCACGTGCTCGTCGAGGTGGTGCAGGACGGCCGGAAGTCGCTGTACCAGCTGATGGTCGGCAGCCGCCACCGCCCGCCGGAGCACCTGGCCGGCGTCTGGGTGGACGACGACGGCCGGCACTGGTACGAGGCCACCACGGACCCGGACCTGATGGCGCACCTGCTCGACTCGATCACGTCCGGCCTGTCGGTCGGCCCGATCGGCTTCCACCACGAGTCCGATGTGTCCCTCGAACCGGGCCTGCGTGGCCGCGCGGTCACGTCGGAGCAGAGCAACACCTCGTTGATCTACGGCCAGCAGTACATCCTGAAGCTGTTCCGAAGGCTGTCCGCGGGCCCGAACCCGGACCTGCGGGTGCACCGGGCCCTGCACGCGGTCGGCTGCGAGCACATCGCGCAGCCGCTCGGCTGGATCTCCGACGACGAGGGCGACCGGCCCACCCTCGGCATGCTCCAGCAGTACATGGCGGACGCGGCCGACGGCTGGGCCATGGCGACCACGAGCGTCCGCGACCTGATGGCCGAGGCGGACCTGCACGCCGACGAAGTGGGCGGCGACTTCGCCGGCGAAGCCCACCGCCTGGGCGCGGCGGTCGCGACCGTCCACGCGGACCTGGCCCGAGCCCTGGACAGCCGCCCGGTCGAAGCCGGCGAGATCGACACCGCCGTCGACGCCATGCACCAACGCCTGGACACCGTCCTGTCGGCGGTCCCTTCGCTCGCGCCACAAGAAAAAGCCCTCCGGTCGGCGTTCGAGCGGGCCCGCGGCGCCGACGGCGGCGTACCGGTCCAGCACGTCCACGGAGACCTGCACCTGGGCCAAGTCCTGCGCACGGTCAACGGCTGGCTGCTGATCGACTTCGAAGGCGAGCCCGCGTCGCCCCCCAGCGAACGCAGCGCCCCCCGCTCACCCCTGCGCGACATCGCCGGAATGCTCCGCTCCTTCGACTACGCGGCCCACCAACTCCTTGTGGGACAACCAGAAGACCACCAACTCGAAGTCCGCGCGAAAGAATGGTCGACGCGCAACCGCGGCGCCTTCTGCGACGGCTACGCCGAAGTCTCCCCCAACGGAGACCCCCGAGACCACGAAGTCCTGCTCCGCGCCCTGGAACTGGACAAAGCGGTGTACGAGGTCTTCTACGAACACGCCAACCGCCCCGACTGGGTGCAGATCCCGCTCTCCTCCATCGCCCGAATCGCCTCGTAACCCGCCAGTTGGCCCTCGCCATTCCCCCAGCACAGTGCCACTCTGTGATCCCGTGTGCGCGAAAAGTCACGTAGCCGGGAACCAACCCCCGCACGCGCACATCCCACAACGGACATCCACCAGTGCGAGGGGACTGCGAGATGGACCAGGGATTCGAGATCGACCTCGAAGAAGCCGACAAAGCCGCAAGATACCCAGGCGGTTCACTCGCGCAAGCCGCCGAACTGCTACGCGCGCCACTCAGCAGTCTGATCATCAACGAGACCTTCGTCCAGCCCGGCAAACTCGACGAAGCCGACCGCCTGATGACGACATATCCAGCATGGTGCGCGGCCATCGGCCAACGACTTGAACAGGGCTGCGAAGTCCTGGACGCCAACGCCGCAGCACTCCGCGAGATCATCGCCCTCTACCGCCGCGTCGACGGACAAGGCTGAGGGGAGCTGTCATGGTCGACTGGAAAACAGACGAAGAGATTCTGGGCGCCGCGAACACCCTCAAAGACACGTTCGTGGCGATGCTGAACGACGAAGTTCCCGCTTCCGGATACCCCAGAGCGGAAGTCGACGGCCTCTGGCGCGACAAGGACATCTATATGACTGTCGACCCACAAAAGGTCTACGATGAGTACAACCGGGTCTTCAAGATCGCACTCAACGTTGGGGACAACTACGATGCCGTTGGTGAGCTTCGGCAAAGCGTTCGATACCTGAACAACTGGACAGGCGACGCCTCGGTCGCGTTCAAGAAGCAGATCGACGCGGTGGAAGAGTTCTGCCGCAACGTACGGGAGCGGATGCTGCACGGTCTCCTGGGGCTTGCGGCCACGTACGCGGTAGCAGTGCAGGGCAGAGCCACCTTCCACGCGTTGCTCATGGCTACGGACGCGGCCGGCCACAACGAGATGGACGACCAGAAAAAGGAAGACACCAAGCTCAAGTCGGCCCTGCTGTTCGACATGGTCGGCGGCATCATGGGCGGCTCTCCTGAGAAGCTTCTGCACTCGACCCTGGAAAGCGTGGTCGAGATGGGCAAGGACTTCGTGGATCGGGCCATCGAAGGCAACAGCGCACATGAGGTGATGGACAGCTACCGCCGGGCGGCGGACGCCCTCAACGACCAGTTCAGGCACTCGATCGACCACATCACGAAAGCGTTCTACGACCAGACCGTCGACGCCGACGGGCCTGCGGACATGGTGAAGCCACTGCCGCCGAAATGCGACATCCGGAGTCCCGATTTCCGTTACGAGAACTTCGAGAACACGGTGCACAATCCTGGCCCGATCGGACCGTCGGTCGAAGACGAGCGCAAGAAGTACGTGGCGGAGAAATCGCAGCAGAGTGAGATCGACAAACGAATGAATCCCGGCGGGAAACGAGAGATATGATGCGCCATATGCACGCGCAGCGAATCGCCGGCACGTTCGCCATCTTCGCGCTTGTCGTCGCCGGCTGCAGCGGCACCCCACAAGGCAGTCCGCCGACGTCCGCCGGTTCGGCCAGTTCCCGGACACCGCTGCCGAGCAGTGCGCCCTCGGTTCCGAAATCCTGGGATGCCAAACAATACCGGGACAAGCCGTGCACGTTGTTTACCGACCAGCAAGCCAGGGTTCTGGGGTATCTCAAACCCGGACATGCCTACTTCGGCCAGCCGGATGCGGCGACATGCACGCGGGACAGCGATGAGCACTTCGGCGACTTCACCATCAAGTACTACTTCGCGACCGACGTACTCGGGAAGATCTACCGGCGCGAAATCACCTGGCCCACCAACTCCACGCTGCAGATCACCGTTGTGGACCAACCCGGCGTGCGGACCGACTTCCCCGAAGATGTCGAGTGCCGCGTCGTCGTCGGGCTGACCGACACCCAGGGGTTCGAGGTTCGGGTCCTGAGCAAGAACTCTTGCGAGCGCGCGGTCAACGTGGCCGAGACGATCATGCACAACGTCATCAAGGGCTGAACGTGCCAGAAAACAAGAGATGCCGATGGGTCTCGGGCGTTGTCGCCGCGTTGGCCCTCGCTGCCGCTGGCTGTGGTGGCTCCTCCCAAGGACAGCCGCCGACCAGACTGCCCAGCATTGCCCCGCCGGTTCCGAAGTCTTGGGACGCCTCCAGGTACCGCGACAAACCGTGCTCGTTGTTCGCCGACGAGCAGGCCAAAGAACTGGGGTATCTCAAGCCCGGACGGGTCAACTCCGACGATCCCGATGTGGCGGAGTGCGTGCGGGACATCGGGGGCTCCCCCGACTCGTCCTTCACCGTCAAGTACTACTTCGCCACCGACCTGCTCGGCAAGATCTACCGTCGCGAGATCGCCTGGCCGGCGAACTCGGCGAGCCCGATCACCGTGGTGGGCCAGCCTGGCCTGCGGACCAACGACATCCCCGACGATGTGGCATGCAACGTTGTCGTCGGACTGGCCGGCACACAGGGCTTCGAGGTTCGGATGGCGGGCAGGAACTCGTGTGAACGCTCGTTCACTGTCGCTGAGACGATCATGCACAACATCATCGGTGGCTGAGCAGCTTGGTGGGTCCGATGTGGGTGGACCGATGTCGTTGCTGGCGCAGGGGATTGGCAGAGCCAGCTTGTTCTTGCATGCTGTCGCGGTGGACGTCGGCGCGGCCTTGGGGAGGCCGCGCCGACGGGTTGGTCAGTCGACGTAGACCGTGACGTTGACCGTGCTCGGCACCAGGCCGTTCTGGAAGTTGCGTTGGACTTGGGCTGCTTCGGCCGGGCTGGGCAGGTCGCTCTTGCACGATATCGGGGCGCTGTGGCCCGACATCAGGTCGGAGCACCGGCCGGTCCGGTTGTCCGGCAGGCCGAGGATGTGGCCGAACTCGTGGGTGGCGATCCGCGGCCGGTAGAAGCCCTCGTTCACGGCTTCACGTCCCATGTAGACGGTTCCGCTGCCGAGTGACCCCGGGTAGGTCCGGGGCCAGCCGTTGTCCGCGAAGATCCGGACGTTCACCGGGGTGTTCGCGCCGCGCTTGACCATCCGGACGTCGGTCACCGACTTGTTCCAGTTGGCGGCCGCGGTGTCCCAGTCGCCCGCGAACTCCTGGGCCTGGCTGGTGTCGTAGTACAGGGTCCTGATCTGGATGGCGTTCGCGGGGACGGCCATGCCGATGAACGGCAGCACCATCGCGATCGCCAGGATGAGCTTTCGCATACTGTTCTCCTCTTGCAGGGGAAAGGAGCGTTCACAGGGTCGCGCAGGCCTACCTAGGGTGACCAGGTCCATAAGTATGGTGAATGGGGCGGACCGCACCGGTGGCCGCGGCCGGAGTAGGCGCGATCTGCGTGGTGCTTTCTCCCCCACTAGGCTTACCCACGTGAATCCGCTCGATCCGGCTCCGCCGGCCGAGGACGTCCGTCGACTCGTCGCCGGTGAGCACCACGACCCGCACTCCCTGCTGGGGATGCACCCGCATCCGGCTGGCGCGGTCGTCCGCGCCTACCGCCCCGGCGCCACTTCCGTGACCGTTCTCGCCGGAGACGTCAAGCAGGACCTCGCGGAGGTCGAACCCGGCCTGTTCGCCGCGGTCCTGCCGCAGGCGCCGACCGAGTACCTGTTCGAGGTCGCGTACAACGACCGGGTCGAACTGGTCGACGACCCGTACCGGTGGCTGCCCACTCTGGGTGAGCTGGACCTGCACCTCATCGCGGAGGGACGGCACGAACGGGTCTGGACCGTTCTCGGCGCTCAGCTCCGCGGCTTCGACACCCCGGCCGGTGTGGTGGAGGGCACGTCGTTCGCGGTGTGGGCGCCGAACGCGGAGGGTGTTCGCGTCTGCGGCGAGTTCGACGGGTGGGACGGCCGGGCCAACCCGATGCGGTCGCTCGGTTCGTCCGGGATCTGGGAGCTGTTCATCCCCGGCCTGCCGCGCGGCACCCACTACAAGTTCCGGTTGCTGGGCAAGGACGGGCACTGGCACGAGAAGGCCGACCCGATGGCGTTCGCGGCCGAACCGCCGCCGGCCACCGCCTCCATTGTGTCCACTTCGGACTACCGGTGGAGCGACGACGAGTGGGTCGCCGAGCGGGAGGCCGCCCAGTGGTGGCGCCGGCCGATCAGCACGTACGAGGTCCATGTCGGCTCGTGGAAACAGGGCCTCGGGTACCGGGAACTGGCCGACGAACTCGCCGACTACGTCACCGACATGGGCTTCACGCACGTCGAACTGATGCCTGTCGCCCAGCACCCGTTCAGCGGGTCGTGGGGCTACCAGGTCACTTCGTACTACGCGCCGATGTCGCGGTACGGGTCGCCGGACGACTTCCGGTATTTCGTCGACACCATGCACCGCCGGGGCATCGGCGTGATCATGGACTGGGTGCCCGCGCACTTCCCGAAGGACTCGTGGGCGCTCGCCCGGTTCGACGGCCAGCCGCTCTACGAACACGCCGACCCGCGCCGCGGCGAACACCCCGACTGGGGAACGCTGGTGTTCGACTTCGGCCGCAACGAAGTCCGCAACTTCCTGGTGGCCAACGCGCTGTACTGGCTGGAGGAGTTCCACATCGACGGGCTACGAGTGGACGCCGTCGCCTCCATGCTGTACCTGGACTACTCCCGCAACGAAGGCGAATGGCTGCCGAACGTCCACGGCGGCCGGGAGAACCTGGACGCCGTCCGGTTCCTCCAGGAGCTGAACGCGACCGTCTACAAACGACACCCCGGCGCGATGATGATCGCCGAGGAGTCCACCGCCTGGCCCGGCGTCACCCGCCCCACCCACCTCGGCGGCCTCGGCTTCGGCTTCAAGTGGAACATGGGCTGGATGCACGACACCCTGTCCTACCTCGGCCACGATCCCGTGCATCGGACCTTCCACCACAACGAAATCACGTTCTCCCTGGTGTACGCGTGGAGCGAGAACTACGTGCTGCCCCTGTCACACGACGAGGTCGTGCACGGCAAGGGTTCACTGTGGACCCGGATGCCCGGCGACGACTGGAACAAAGCCGCCGGCGTACGCGCCTTGCTGGCGTTCATGTGGGCCCATCCAGGCAAACAGATGCTGTTCATGGGCGGCGAGTTCGGCCAGGTCGCGGAATGGTCCGAGAACCGCTCCCTGCACTGGGACCTACTCGCCGACCCCCTGCACAACGGCATCAAGTCCCTGGTCGCCGACCTCAACGAGGTGTACCGGGACACCCCGGCCCTGTACACCGGCGACACAGACCCCGAAGGCTTCTCCTGGATCGACGCCAACGACGCCAGCGGCAACGTCCTGAGCTTCCTGCGACACGAACCGGACGGCACCAACGTCGTGGCCTGCGTCGCCAACTTCGCCGGAATGCCCCACCACGACTACCGCATCGGCCTGCCACACGCCGGCCACTGGCGTGAGGTCGTCAACACCGACGCCACCTTCTACGGCGGCTCCGGCGTGGGCAACTTTGGCGACGTGACAGCCACCGAGAAATCCTGGCACGGCCGCCCAGCCTCAGCCCTGCTGCAACTGCCGCCGCAAGGTGTCATCTGGCTCGTCCCCGCCGGCTAGAGCTCCTCGGCGAGGCCGACGATGATGCCTTCGGGGCCACGGACGTAACAGAGCAGAAAGATGTTCTCGTACCGCTCCAGCTCCCCCACGAGTTCGGCGCCGTGGGTGCGCAGGCGGGCGATGGTGTCCTTGATGTCGTCGACCGCGAACATGACGCGACGAATGCCCAACGTGTTCGCCGGCGCCTCTTTCGGCTCGGGGGTGATGGCCTTCGGCTGGTGGAACTTCACCAGCTCCACCCGTCCGTGGCCGTCCGGGACCCGCAGCATGGCGACGTCCTGCCGGACGTCCTCAAGCCCGATGACCCGTTCCGCCCCGCGCCAGTCGAGTGGCCCCTTGCCCTCCAGCTCCATGCCCAGTTCGACGAAGAACGCGATGACCGCGTCCAGGTCCTCGACGACGATGAGGACGTTGTCCATCCGCTTGATCGTCATGCCGGACCTGCTTCGGACGCGCTGTCGTCGAGGACTTTCTGCAGGTAGGCGGCGGCATATGCCTGCCGGTAGGTGCCGTCCCGCAGGCCGGTCTCGGCGGCTTCGTCCTGGTCGATCATGCGCATGGTGCCGTCCGCGGTCTCGGCCGCGCCGAACTCACCGGTGTCCACGCCTGGGTAGGCGCCCGGTTTGTGGTAGATCGGCGGATCGGCCGGGAACAGGTCGCGCAGGCTGTCGTCGTGCCCGAAGACCTTCCAGGTGCCGTCCTTGACCAGGCTTTCCTCGGTGTACACCGGGTGTTTCCTGGGGTTGCCGCGCAGGGCCGGGTCAAGGCTGCCGTCCGCGGATGTCCCGTGGAACAGGCCGAGGGCGGTGCCGAAGGAGTTCCGGCCGAGCACGACCCCCAGCCGGTAGCCGCCGGCCGCGGCCGGAATTCCCACGATGTCGCCGATCTTCGGTTTCATGACGCGTTTTCCTGACACTTCCGCGGTGAGTTTCTGGACGTCCACGCCGGGGATGTCGGTCAGCGGGATCCGGCCGGACCGGATCAGACCGAGCACCCCGTCGGCGAACTGCTGCGGAGTCACCGGGCCGCCGATCCGTTCGGTCAGCGTGCCGAGCAGTTCCCGGACGTCTTCGAAGATGTGGTCGTTCAGTTCGGGAACACGGGACTTCTCGGCGTTCTGGTAGCTCCGGCCACCATTCAGGGTCGCCTTCAGCGGCAACGGTGTCGGCAGGTCCGTCGGCGCCGACCAGCCGACGAGCTCCAGGAACTCCGCCAGCGTCGGCCCGCCGCCGGTCTCGTCCGCGAAGTCGGTCGCGGCCTCGGCCAGCCCCGCGAGCACGTCCTCGTTCACTTCGGACATCCCAGCCCGCTCCGCTTTCGCTGCTCGTAGTCCTGGTACTCGTTCAGTTTCTCGTTGGCCAACGGGTTCTCCCTGTTGCCACGGTAGTTGTCGCCGTCCCGGCCGATGATCGTACCGTGCTGCTCGGCCACCCGCTGTTCCATCAGGCGCGACTCACCGTACGTTCGCGTTCCCGGAGTCACGGTCATCGTGTCGCCGTTGGCCGGGTTGAACCGGTTGCCGTTGGCCATGTGCCGGGCCTGGGTGCTCGCCGCGGTGGATCCCGGCCCGAACATGCCCGAGTAGTAGACCACCCCGTTGGCGTCGGCCAACGTGTAGTTCCGCCAGCCCGGCCGGTCCAGGTGCAGATACCGGTCCTTGCCGATCAGCCCCAACGGGTCCAGCATCACCTGCGGGTTCGGCACGTACTGGTACGGGTTCGGCGCGGCGTCCAGCCCCAGCGGGTCGGGGCTGATGTAGCGGCCGGTGTCCGGGTCGTAGTACCTGTGCTGGTTGTAGTCCAGGCCGGTCTCATGGTCGTGGTACTGGCCCGGGAACCGCAGCAGGCACTCGACACCCTGCGAAGCCTGCTGCACACGGCCCCATACGCTGGCTCGACGCCGCCAGTCCACCCGTCCGTCCGGGGTGACCAGTTCGGTCGGGGTGCCGGCCTGGTCGGTGACGATCGCGTGGAACTGCCGGTCGACCACCTGCTGCGGCGCGGTCGCGTAGTACGAACGCCGGTCCTGGCTGACCGGCGACCACGTACCCGGCTCGTAGTCCCACGTCGTCACGGTCGTCGCCGACGCGACTGTGTGCGCCTGTTCGACCAGAACCTCGCCGTCCCAGGTGAAACCGGTCTCATCGACAGGCACACCATCCTGGCCCAGCAGTTGCTTGGCGAACCGCCGGCCGAGCGCGTCGTAGCGGTAACGCCAACGTTGCCCCGCCGGCGTGACGACACCGGTCAGGCGGTTACGGACGTCGTACTGGTACTGCCACACCTGTCGTTGACCGGACAGGGTCTGCCGGACCGTCCGAACGAGACGCCCTTGCGTGTCGTAGTCGTAGTGCGTGTGCCCTGCTGACCGCACGAGGGTGCCGGTTGAGGCGATCGGTGCCGCCTCGCCACGGCTGTCCGCGGCGAAACTGAGGTTGCCCGACGGGTCGTACGCGTACTGCTCGCTCCAGTTCGCCGCGCGCACAGCGGTGACACGGCCAAGCGCGTCCAGCTCGAACCGGCGCGGCCCTTCGGCGTCGGTGACCGAGTCAGGAACGCCGTCACCGCGGTACGTCCAGCTACGCCCGGACCGGACCCGGCTTTCCTGCCCCTCCACGCCGACCAGTTGACGAGCGGTGAGCCGGCCGGAGCTGTCCCACGAACTCGTCAACGCCGTCGCCGGGCCGAGCCAGCGGTGGGTCTCCCGGCCGGCGGCGTCATGCCCGAACGTGATCCGCCGGCCGCCGGTGGTCAGCGCGCTGGGCCGGCCGACCCGGTCGTACTCCCACGTCGACGCGTGGCCGCCCGGAGTCGTCCGGGAGACGCGCCGACCGAGCAGGTCGTAGGCGTTGGTGAGGGTGCGCCCGTTCACGGTCTCGGTGAGCACCCGGCCGAACGGGTCACGGGTCAGCACCACCTCGCTGTCCGGGCTGGTCGCGTGGACCAACTGCCCGGCCAGGTCGTAGCGGAACGCGGTCACCTGACCGTCGGAGGTGCGCTGGTCGGTGATCCGGCCGAGCGGGTCACGGGTGATCGAGACCGTCTCGCCCGCGGCGTTGGTCATCTGGTTGAGCCAGCGGCCGGCGTCGTGCCCGTAGCTCATCGTCCGGCCGTTGAAGTCCCGTTCCGCCACCAGGTTGCCCGCCTGGTCGTAGCTGTACCGCCACGCCAGGCCCTGCGGGTTGGTGACCTGGGTCAGCCGCAGTTCGGTGTCGTGCGCGAACACGTGCCTGGTGCCGTCCGGGTCGGTGCGGCCGGCGACCAGGTGGAACGGGCCGACTTCGAACCTCGTGGTGAAGCCGCCCCGGTCGGTCAGCGCGAGCATGTCGCCGTTGCCGTTCCAGTGCCACATCTCGACTGTGCCGTCCGGATGTACGCGCCGAGCCGGCAAACCCGTTGGATTCCGCTCGGTGACGGTGACCGCGCCCAGTGGATCGGTGACCGAGACGGTCCGTCCCAGCGCGTCCAGCGTGTACGTCTCCGTGGCACCAGACGGATCGGTCACCGACAACGGAACACCAGCGGCGTCGCATGTGACCGTGGTGATGCCCCCCAGAGCGTCCACAAGGGACTGAACTTCGCCGTGCTCGCCGTACTGATAGCTCGTAACGGCGCCGACTGGGTCGGTCTGCACGAGCATGTTGCCGCGCTCGTCGTACACGTACTGCCACCGAGCGCCGTCAGGTCCGGTGACCTCCGTCGGCAACTGCATACTGTTGTACGCCACCGAGACGACTGTCCCATCAGGACGGTCGACCCGCACTGGGGCACCGTCCATGCCGAGCGTGTAACGAGTCGTGTTGCCGAGCGGGTCCGTACGCGACAGCAGGCGGTGGTAACGGTCGTACTCGGTGATCTCCGTGTTGCCGAGCGCGTCGACGACCTTGGTCAGGTGGTTGTGCTCGTCGTAGTGGTAGACGGTGATGTGGCCGAGGCTGTTGGTGACCTTGGTGGTCCTGTTGGTCAGGTCGTAGGTGAAATCGGCGGTCAGATAGCCCTGCTGTCCTTCACCGCGAACGACTCTTCCGTCGTCGCCGTAGATGTACGTGTAGCGGTAGTTGTCACGGTCGACCCAGGCGGTGACGCGGTCCACGTCGTCGTACTCGTAGCGGTACGGCAGTCCGGTGGAATTGACGATCTCGGTCAGCCGGCCGCGTTCGTCGTACCTGTACTCCACCAACGGAATGTCCGGATGCAGCCGCAGCGCGGCGACGCGAACTCCGTTCTCGGTGTCGACGGTGTCGACCTGGACGCGATAGCCACCGGAGTGCACGATCTCGACCGGCCGGCCGCTGGAGTCGTGGTGGTAGCCGATCCGGTTGCCGTTGCGGTCGGTCAGCGCGGTGATCGGCCGGATCCCGGTGGTGGCCGGACCGAAGTGCCGGGTCAGGCCGGTCGACGGGTCCTCGATCCGGTATGTGTCGGAGTCCTGGTCCCAGGTCAGCGGCCAGCGGGCGCCGGCGGCGGGCACGGTTTGCGCGCCCTGGCCGACCGGATGCTGGTAGTGCAACACCTGGGCGTCGTCACCGAAGTAGCGGACACCGGCGTCGTCCACCGCAAGCCTTTGGTCCACTGTGGACGACCAACCAGGACCGTACAGCCGGCCGCCCGGATAGGCCGAGGCGTAGGCACGGCCGAGGATCAACGGCAGGACACCGGGAAGCTCGACATCCGTGCCGTTGGTGATCATCTGGCCGGACACCGTGTCGACCGGGTCGCCGCCCATGCCGTCGCAGCCGCGGTTGCCTTCACAGCGCTGGCCGCCGTTGGTGCCGTCCTCCTCCGGGCGCGTTCCCGGGCGTTCGCCGTTGGGGGATGTGCTGCGGTCGCCGGCGCCGGGCGTGCCCTCACCGGTGAGGTCATCGTGCGAACCGGGAGTGGTTCCGTCGTGGGGACTGTCGTGCGGGGTCGTGGTGTGCGGCTCGTCGGCGGAGGACAGCCGGGTGCCTTCGCCGCCCTCGCCACGGAGCCGGCCGTGGATCTCCGACATCGCCTTCTTGACCGCGGCGAAGATCTCCTCCAGCTTGCTCATCAACGGGCGCAGCTTCTCGATGGAGTTGATCAACTTCTTGATGATGCCGGTGATCCGCTCCATCCAGTTGGCGACCTGGGCGCTCACCTGCGCGGCCACCAGCGGGGTCGCGATGCCGAGGCTGAAGACCTCCTCCAGGGCGTACTGGACGATGTCGCCGATCGCCTGCGTGACGATGTCGCGGACCAGCATCCGGACCGCGCCGGTCAGCACACCGACCATCTCCACCGCCGTGCCGATGGCGTTGGCGCACGTACCGGCCGAGGTGATGTGGTTGACCTTGTCGGTGACGTTGGCGCGGTAGGCGTCCGCGGCCTGGCCGGTCCAGTTCGCCGTGTCGTTGGTGACCGTGGTGTTCAGGTCCTGGGCGGCCTTCTTGACCGCGTCGCCCACGTTCTTCCAGGTCCGGGCGTAGGCGGCGATCTGGTCCGGGTCGCCGGCCAGCTGGTCCAGGGTCTGCTTCAGCGGGCGCACGTGCTCGATCAGCCAGTTCAGGCCGTACGAGATCAGGGTGCCGACCGGGTTCATCGCCATCGACAGCGCGTCCAGCCCGGTGCCGAACGCGCCGACGCCGCCCTCGACCCAACTGCCCGACGAGATGCCCTCGTACGTGGCCGTGGCGTCGTCGATCAGGTTGATCCCGGTATGCCAGGTGGTCGAGTCCTGTTTCGCGGCCACCAGTGGGTTGTTCGCCGGGGAATCGTTCACCGTAAGTCACCGCCGACGTTCGACAGGTTCTGTGCGTGGGTCTGGTCCACTGCCTGGTACTTCGCCGCGGTCTGGGTGACCCCGTCGGACACCGAGGACATCGCCCGCTGGGCCATGCCCAACGTGATCAGGCCCGGCGCGCTGACCGCCAGCACGATCGGCACGAACAACGGGCCGCAGATCATCCCGTACGCCTGCACCCCCAACGTGACCTGCTGGGCGGCCGACATCGCCTGGTCCAACGTGCTTGCCACCTGGCTGACCGCTTTCGCGTGCGTGGTCAGCTCATCCGGCCTGACACCGAACCCCTCGGGCATCGCTGTCCTCTTCTCACTCTTCGGTCAACAGTGGCCGTTCGTCCCAGTCCCCGGTGTCCGGTGTGGTCGGTTCGGCGTCGGGATCCTTGGGCGCGGGGAACTTCGCGCGGTAGTTGGCGACCACGGCGTCGATGGTCCGCTGGTCGTCGCCGATCGTCTCGGCCATGACCTCGCTCAGCCGCTCCGGCAACCGGGACTGCGCCCGGCGCAACGTCGTGAGCACCGCGTTGGCCACCTGCTCGCCTGTCATGTCCTTGACCGCGTCGGTGATCCGCAGGTCCGTCACGTTCCCGGCGGAGTCGATGGTCACCGTGACCACGTCGTCCTTGCCCTTCTCGGTGACCGAGACCTGCCCGGCTTTGGCCTGCATCGCCTGGTACCGCTCGGCCTTCGCCCGGGTCTCGGCGGCGAGCCGGTCCAAGCGCTCCTTGGCCTCGGCACCCGTGGTGAACAACGGCTCGCTCATCAGACACCCTTCACGCGCGTGTGGCCATGAGACGACGTAGTGAACCACGCCGTTCCCGGGACTCGCCGAATCAACCCGAATGGCGGCGGCACTTACTCCGTCACGACCAACCAGAATGTCCCTTGTGGACTAACCGCCGAGGGCGCAGGCCTTGAGGCCACCCACAACACCGTTGCGGTACTCCGAGACGCGCTCGAAGCCGGTCTGCGGCGCGTTGCCGTCCGCGTCCCTGGCCGCGTAGTCGTTCTGCAGCAGGACCTTCACGCCTTCGTCCAGGTCGCCAGGGGACAGCGTGAACGTGGGCTGGTCGGACTTGCGGTTGAGCAACTCCCCGCTGTACGCGCCGGCGACGCACAGCGCGGCCTTCTGGGCGTCCGGGCCGGTCAGCGGCTTGTTCATGGCGGCGAGCACGGACAGGCCGTAGCGGCTCGCCACGATCGTGCCGGTGGCCCAGTCGCCGATCTTCTGGTGCAGCTTGGCCAGTTCGCCGCGCGGCGCCACGTCGATCTCCCGCGCGTCCACACAGAACGCGGCCGGGCCCTGATCCCCCTTGCCGCAGGTGGGTGCCGAGTCGACCTGGGTGAACTTCGGCGGGGTGTACCGCGCGCCCACCTTGGTCTTCAGGAACGTGCCGATGTCGCCCGGGATGTCCTTGAGCACCTCGTCCATGGTCGAGTTGCCACCGGTGGCCTCGTCCTGGTCCGAGCCGAACGCGCGGGCGGTGAACTGCCGGTTGTCCACCGACATCGTCGAGCAGAACTTCGAGCCCTTGTCGAAGCCGTCCTGGAACGCCGAGACGCGGTCGAACGCGTCGCCGTGCGCGCCCTGGGCGTTCTTCGCCGTGCCCACCGGGTCACGGAACGCGACCATCGCCTCCAGGGCCGGATCCAGGGCCTCCCGGTCCACCAGCAGCCGGTCGGCCTTGCCGTCGGTGACCCACTTGACGAACGTGCCCGCGTAGCAGTCCGCCTGCGACTCCAACAGGATCGTCGGGTACTTCTGCGGGTTCTGGCGTTCGGCGGACGGCGTGATCCCGGCCCGGCGCTGTACCGCGTGGCCCATCTCGTGCGCGAGCACCAGCATCACGGCGGCTTCGCCGAAGTGGTCCTTCAGCACCGGCAGCAGCGCCACCCGGTCCCAGGCCATCGAGTCCGCGGTCGGACAGTAGAACGCGTTCCCCTCGATGTCCGCGGCCTGGTTGACGCACGGCGGCGCGGGCGCGCCCTGGTTGCTCGTGTCCACCGAGTAGTAGCCGCCCTTCAGGTCCTGCCAGGCCTGGCCGCCGAAGGTGGTCGGGAACGTCTCCCGCCAGTACTTCTCCACGTCCTTGATCACCGTCGCGGCCAGTTTGTCGATCTCACCGCCGTCGGTGTTGTTGATGAACGACGGGTCGACATCGCCACCCTGGTCGTGGTTGATCACGCCGCCCGCCGCGAGCGGCATGCCGGGGACCGCGGTCGTGCAGGCGGACGCCACCAGGGCGACCGCGGCGACCGCCAGGGCAACGCCAAAGGACCGAGACACTCGTCCAGTGTGCCTGTTCGCGTGTGTCGGCGGTGTCATCTCGATGCGCTTGACTGATATGACCGCCCAAAAGTGCAGGTCACATCGAGAAGCGGTCCAGTGCGCGGATTTTGTTCGTGGCGTCGAGCGCGGCCACCTTGTACGCCTCGGACAGCGTCGGGTAGTTGAACACGGCGTCGACCAGGTAGTCGACCGTGCCACCACATCCCATCACCGCCTGTCCGATATGCACCAGGTCCGTCGCGCCCGTCCCGAAAACGTGCACACCGAGCAGTTTCCGGTCCGTTGTGGACACCAGAAGCTTCAGCATGCCGTACGAGTCACCGGCGATCTGACCGCGAGCGAGCTCCCGGTAACGGGCAGTGCCGATCTCGTACGGCACCGCCGACGTGGTCAGCTCGGCCTCGGTCGCGCCGCAGTACGAGATCTCCGGAATCGTGTAGATGCCGATCGGCTGCAGCGAGCCCAGTTCGTGCACCGGCTCGCCGAACGCGTGGTACGCGGCCAACCGGCCCTGGTCCATCGAGGTCGCGGCGAGCGCCGGGAACCCGATCACGTCACCGACCGCGTAGATGTGCTCGACCGGCGTGCGGTAGTGCGGGTCCACGCTCAGCCGGCCGCGCCGGTCGGCGGTGAGACCCGCCTTGTCCAGGTCCAGGCTGCCGGTCATGCCCTGCCGGCCGGCCGAGTACATCACCGCCTCGGCCGGGATCCGCTTGCCGCTGGCCAGCGTGGTGACCGTGCCGGAGTCCTTCACCGCCACGTCCACGACCTTCTCGCCGAACCGGAACGTCACCGCCAGGTCGCGCAGGTGGAACTTGAGCGACTCGACCACCTCGGGGTCACAGAACTCCAGCATCCGCTCACGCTGCTCGACCACGGTCACCCGGCTGCCGAGCGCGGCGAACATCGACGCGTACTCGATCCCGATCACCCCGGCGCCGACCACCACGAGCGACCCGGGAATGGTGTCCAGCGCGAGGATCTCGTCCGAGTCGAGCACGCGGGCCTCGTCGAAGTCCACCTCGCTCGGCCGGGCCGGCGTGGTGCCGGTGGCGATCACGACGTAGTCCGCGCTGATCGTGGTCCGCGCCCGGCCCTCGACCGCGATCGTGTGCGGGTCGACGAACCGGCCGATCCCGTCCACCAGCTCGACGTGGTTGCGCAACAGCTGGGCCCGCACGACCTCGACCTCCCGGCCGATCACGTGCTGGGTGCGGGCCATCAGGTCGGCGATGGTGATGTCCTGCTTGACCCGGTAGCTGGCGCCGTACAGCTCCCGCTGGCTCATCCCGGTCAGGTACAGGACGGCTTCCCGCAGCGTCTTCGACGGGATGGTGCCCGTGTTGACGCACACCCCGCCCACCATGTCGTGCCGGTCCACCACGGCCACGTGTCTGCCCAGCTTGGCGGCTGCGATGGCGGCCTTCTGCCCGCCGGGCCCGGAGCCCAGAACGATCAGGTCGTAGTCGTGCTCGCTCACACACCACAGCCTGCCTCATGGGCCCCGGGTTTGGTGAACCGCGAAATGTCAACCGCAGGAAATGGTGGCGTTGGCCCAGTCCGCGTGGTCCGAGTCGATGCCGTTGCCGGCGTCGGTGACGACGAGCCGCAGTTCGTCCGCGCCGGAAACGTCACCCGTTATCTGTTTCGCCGCGCTCGCCCCGGTGAGCGTTCCGCTGTCGGCGACCTTGGTGGCGTCGGCGAAGACCTGGAACACCACCGAACCCTTGGTGGCCGCGACCTCGTCGTCGACGCCGACACTGGCCGAGAACGACGTGCACGCCTTGCCCAGGTAGAACGAGATGTCACTGGCCGCGTGCACCCCGAGACCCTGGGTGAAGGTGGTGCCGTTGACGGTCAACGGGTGGCCGTCGCCGGCCGGCTTCCCGCCGTTGCTGGTGTTCTTCTCCACCGGGCCCCAGCCGCTCACGGCCGAGTCCCAGCTCAGGTCGGACACCTGGTGGGTGCCGGCGGACGGCGCGGTCCGGACACCCTTGGCGACCCGGTAGACCACCGTCTCGTGCGCGGGCACGGACACGCTGATCGTCCCGGTCGTGGACCGGGTCGACTTCGACCACAGGTCCTTCAGGGTGTACGACGACGCCGACCCGATGCCGATCGCGGCCGCCGTGGTGCTGATGGTCTGGGCCGACGAGTTGTTGTTGAACAGCGCGACCGCGTAGTCCCCATTGGACAGCGGCTTCGAGATCACATACTTGTTGCCGGCGGCGGAGATCTGCTTGCCCTGGACACCCAGCGGGTCCTGGTCGACCGCGATGACGTCCTTGTTCACCAGGGTCGCGTAGTTCTCCGCGGAGACCTTCCGCAGGTCCGAGCCGATCAGCAGCGGCGCGGCCATGATCGACCACAGGCTGAAGTGCGACCGGTACTCGGCCGGGGTCATCCCGCCGTTGCCGACCTCCAGCATGTCCGGGTCGTTCCACGCGCCCGGTTTGGCGTACTGGGCCAACGGCAGGTTCTTGGTGAAGATCGACACCATCTTGGTGTACGAGTCGCTGATGTCCCCGGTGGTGCGCCACAGGTTGCCCACCGGCTGGGCCCACAGCCACGGCTGGTTCTGCCCCCACTCGGTGATCGAGTACACGAACGGACGGCCGGTGGCCGCGAGCGCGTCCCGCATCTTCTTGTAGCGCGTCTGGGCGTCCACACCCTGGTTGTTGCAGTTGTCATATTTCAGGTAGTCCACACCCCAGGACGCGAACCGGTTGGCGTCCTGCTGCTCGTGGTCCAGACCGCCGGGGAAGCCCGCCTTGTTGCAGGTGTGCGTACCCGCGCTGGTGTAGATCCCGAACTTCAGGCCCTTCGAGTGCACGTAGTCGGCCAGCGCCTTGATGCCGTTGGGGAACCGGGCCGGGTCCGGGTCCAGGTCGCCCTGCGCGTTGCGGCTGGTCTTGGCCCAGCAGTCGTCGATGTTGACGTACTGGTAGCCGGCGTCCTTCAGGCCCTTGGACACGAACTCCTCCGCGATGCTCTTGATCATGGACTCGTTGAACGTGGCCGTGCACTGGGTGGTGTTCCAGTTGTTGAAGCCCATCGGTGGCGTGCGGGCCAGACCGTTGTCCAGCGCCAGCGCGGGTTGGGCGAGGGCGAGCACCGAAGCGGCCACTGTGGACAGACCAGTGACGCCGGCGATGACTTTCTTGAGCATGTGCCGTCCCTACGACTCGAGGTCAGGTGCGGGGCGGCGACATTCGCACCGGAGTACGGCTAGAAAGTAAGCATCGCGCATGCGCCTGGTCAAGGGTTCCGGCCAGCGGAAAGCCCTGTTCGGCGGTTTGCCGTACGCCGGACGGAGGCGGCCAGTAGGGTGCTGGACGTTGGCTTTCCGGCACAGTTGGGGACACGGGAGAAATGCGACGCGAAGCTGGGCGGATGGCCATGGCCATCGCTGCCGTTCTGGTGATGCTGGTCGGCTGCGGCAAGGCCGTGACCGGAAGTGCCAAGGCCGAGGGCGAGATCGACGCCGGCACGGTCGCCGGCCTTCAGGTCACCGACGACTCCCAGGTGCCCTCGGGCCTGCGTCCGGACGCGCCGCCGCCGGGGCTCGCCGCCGACAACGCCGACAACGGGGAGATGGACCAGCTCGCCCTGGCCGCGGTGGCGGACCTGTACGAGTACTGGGGCAAGGAGATGCCCGCGGACTTCGACGGGCAGAAGTTCACCCCGCTGGCCAAGCTCACGTCGTACGACTCCAAGGGCAAAGGCCTGCAGCTGTGCCAGACGAGCACGGCCGGCCTGGTGAACGCGTTCTACTGCAGCCTGGACGACAGCATCTCGTGGGACCGCGGCGTGCTGCTGCCGGAACTGTCCAAGAAGTTCGGGAAGATGTCCGTGGTGACCGTGCTGGCGCACGAGACCGGGCACGCGGTCCAGTTCAAGCTCGGCCCGAAGAGCAACATCACCCAGGCCACCAAGACGATCGTCAAGGAGAACCAGGCGGACTGCTACGCGGGCGCGTTCTTCCGGTGGATCGCGGACGGCAAGTCGAAGCGGTTCCAGATCTCCACCGGCGAGGGCCTGAACCGGATCCTGGCGACCATGTTCTTCATCCGTGACCCGGTCGGCACGGACGCGAACAAGTCCGGCGCGCACGGCCTGGCGTGGGACCGCGAGTTCGGGTTCCAGGCCGGGTTCACCGACGGCCCGAAGCGCTGCGCCAAGATCGACCAGGCCGAGATCGACAGCCGGGTCAAGGAGCAGGACTACGCGGAGAACGACAAGCTCCGCGGCGACGTCCCGGTCGACGACAAGCACATCAAGGAGCTGCAGATCAGCCTGGACGCGGCCTTCAAGCAGAGCGGCAGCACCCCGCCGAAGATCGTGGACAACGGCTCGAAGTGCTCGTCCAGCAGGACGACCACCCCGGCGGCGTTCTGCCCGGGGGAGAACATCGTGGCCATCGACAGGGCCGCGCTGGCCAAACTGGGCACGCCGCCGAAACGCGGCCAGGGCCAGGAACCCGGCGCGGACGGCGTCGGCATCGGCGACTTCGCCGCGTTCGCCGAGATAGCGTCCCGTTACACACTGTCCGTGCAGAAGGCGAACAACCTCAAGCTGGACGACGAGAAAGCCGCCCTGCGCACGGCCTGCCTGGTCGGCGCCTGGGCGAACGTGGCCCAACAGCCGGGCCAGGGCGACAACGTCCTGCGAATGTCCCCGGGCGACCTGGACGAGGCAGTGGCCGAGATGCTGATGGGCAAGAGCCTGATCGCCGCGGACATCAACGGCAGCCCGGTGCGAGCCGGTTTCGCCCGAGTCGAAGCCTTCCGCCTCGGCTTCACCTCAGCCAAGGAATGCACCGCCCGCTTCACATAACCCCACCAACCCCTCGTGAGTACTTTTGCGAGCTATAGCTCGCAAAAGTACTCACGAGGGGTGAGCTGCTAAAAGAGGGCTGAGGCGAGGTTTCGGCGGGCTTTGGCGACTCGGGGGTCGTCCGCCGGGAACAGGCCGAACAGGTCCACCAGGTGTGAGCGGACTTTGTCGCGGTCGTCGCCCGCGGTTTGCCGCACTGACGCGATCAACCGGGCGAACGCCTGGTCGACCTGCTGCTGGGCGACTTCCACGTCGGCCGCGGCCAGTTGGGCGTCGACGTCCGAGGGGTTCGCGTCGGCCTTGGCGACCGCCGAGGGGTCCGCGGCTTCGGCGCGGGCGGTGAACTTCACCTGGGCCAGCGCCGCCTTGGCGTCCTCGTTGGCCGGCTCGGCCGCCAGGATCTGCTCGTACGCGGCCTCGGCGGCGGCGAAGTCACCCTGCTCGAACGCGTCCTCCGCGGCGACGAACCGGGGGTCGACCGGCTCCTCTTCGACGACCTCGGGCGGGGGCTCGGCGCCACCACCGGCCTCGGCCGCCCTGATGCCGGGCAGGCGTTCCCGCAGGGCGTCCAGCAGGGCCGTGATCCACTGGCGGATCTGCGGCTCGGGCTGGGCGCCGGTGAACGCGTCCACCGGCTGGCCGCCGCCGATCGCGACGACGGTCGGGATGGACTGCACGCCGAACAGCTGGGCGATCCGCGGGTTGGCGTCCACGTCCACCTTGGCGAGCAGCCACGCGCCGCCGCCCGCCTCGGCCAGGCGTTCCAGCACCGGGGACAGCTGCTTGCACGGACCGCACCAGTCCGCCCACAGGTCGACGACCACGGGCACCTGGAGGGAGCGTTCGACCACGTCCGCCTGGAAGGTCGCTTCGGTGACGTCGAACACGAACGCGCCGCTGGCTGCCGGTGGGGCACCCGCGGCGGCCGGCGCGGAGGCCGGTGCCTGCCGCTGTGCGTCCGCCCGTGCCTTCAGGGCGGACAGGTCGACGGCACCGGACAGCGCCGCGGACATCGCGGCGGTCTGACGGGGATCTGGCCTTGTCACGTATCCATCCTGGCACGAGCCAGAGCGGCCCGTACGTCCAGCGCCATGGGATTGGCGCGCATCGCGTCGTTCTGGTCGGCCAGCGACTGCACCAGGGGTGTGAGCAACTCGGCAAGACGGTCCGTCCGGTCCGGTCCCAGGCCGTCCCACGGAGTGGACGCGAGCGCGTCCGTGCGGTCCTCGACGTCGTTGCGCAGCGCGGTCCCGGCCTCGGTGATGCCGTCCGGGGACAGCAGTCCGCGCTCGGTGAGCCGGTCGGCGGCCGCCGTCCATTCCTCCTCTGACCAGCCGCGGGCCTGCCGCATGTACTCGGGCCGCAGCCCTCGCTCCGCGGCGAACAGCACCAGCGTCTCGATCGGGTCCAACGAGGCCGCGACCAGGGCGGCGACGTGCCCGTCCCCTCGGGACTCCCGGAGTACGGTCGCGGCCTGCCACAGCGCCATGGCCGGCGACGACGGCGACGGCAGGGCGGCGTTGGCGGCCCCGAGCGGCCGGCCCGCGATGGGCGCGTTCTTCGCGGCCGTCACCGCGAGGTCGGCGGCCTCGTCCAGGGTGTCGAGCGCGTCACCCAGCATCCGGCGCAGCGCCGCCTCCGCGCCCGCCAGGCGCGTGGCCAGGAACTGCTTGGGCGAGGCGACCTGCCAGGCGTCCGGGATCGCGCGGCGGACCATCCAGGGGTGGAAGTTGTAGAACGTCGAGATCACCAGCTCGGGCGGCACGGCCCCGAGCGGCGCGGCCCGCATGCCGAAGTACCCCATCCAGCCGCCCTTGCAGCCGAGGCTGTCGGTCGCCGCACGGGACTCCGGTGTGAAATACGTGACGTCGTGGTACGACTCCAGTAGTACCCACATCGTCCGGCTAGTCGTCAAGGTAGTGCTCCACTCGTTCGACCTTGGCGGTGATCTGTCCGGTGTGGCCGGGACGGATGTCGGCCTTGAGGACCAGGCTCACCCGCGGCGCGGACGCCTGCACGGCGTCGACGGCCCGTTTCACCACGTCCATCACCTCGTCCCACTCGCCTTCGACCTCGGTGAACATCGCCGAGGTCCGGTTCGGCAGGCCGGACGAACGGACCACGCGCACGGCCTCGGCGACGGCCTTGGCCACACTGTCGGATTCCCCGCCCAGCGGGCTGACACTGAACGCGATGAGCACAGGCATCTCCCTCCAAAGGATCCCAGCTCAATGTCTACCTACTGGTAGCTTCATGCGCCATGACGTCACGTCCGCTGCCGTTCGACCCGATCGCCCGCGCGGCCGAGTTGTGGGAGGAGCGCATCGGCCCGGCCGAGGCGATGGCGGCGGTCACCAGTGTGATGCGCGTGCAGCAGATCATCCAGTCGGCCGTGGACGGCGCGCTACGGCCGCACGGCCTCACTTTCGCCCGTTATGAGGCGCTTGTCCTGTTGTCGTTCTCCAAGCGGGGCAGCCTGCCGATGCGGGTGATGGGGGAACGCCTGCAGCTGCACCCCACGAGTGTGACCAACATCGTTGACCGGCTGGAAGCGGACGGCCTGGTCAAGCGCATCCCGCACCCGACCGACCGGCGTACCACGTTGACCGAGATCACCGAGGCCGGCCGGGAGCGCCGGGCGGCGGCGACCGAGGCGGTCACCGCGATCGACTTCGGCCTGCGCGGCCTGACCGGCCGGCAGACCAGGCAGCTCAGCGACCTGCTGGCGCGGGTCCGCAAGTCGGTCGGCGACTTCACCGACTGATCCGGCTGATCCGGCTGCTGGGAGCCGGGCTCAGCCCGACCCGGTCGAGCTTCTGCCAGGGCAGCCGGGCCCCGGCGACCGCCGTCATCACCGACTGGATCACCACCAGGTACATCAGCTGCCGGTAGACGAACTGCTGCAACGGCATGGCGAGCAGGGGCGCCAACGGTTCACCGTCCAACCGGAACGCGACCACCCCCGGGATCACCTGCAGCACCTGGAAGGCCACCCAGTAGCCCAGGGTGACGGACCAGTCCCCGGCGATCACACCGAACACCGCGGCGACGTCCACGAACGGCGCCATCAGCGGCAGCACCACCTGGAACAACACCAGGTACGGGATACCGCGCCGGCCGAGCCGCCCCGCCGCACCACGTCCCAGCACCGCCCGCCGGTGCTTCCACACCGCCTGCAGTGTTCCGTAGCACCAGCGATATCGCTGCTTCCAGAGCTGTCCCAGGGTCGCCGGCGCCTCGGTCCACACGCGCGCGTTCTGCTCGTACACCACGCGCCAGCCCGCTCGTTCGAGCGCCATCGTCAGGTCCGTGTCCTCCGCGAGGGTGTCCGTGGCGACGCCGCCGCGCCGCAGCAGTGCCGAACGACGGAACGCGCCCACCGCCCCCGGGACCGTGGGCATGCACTCCAGGACGTCGTACATGCGGCGGTCCAGGTTGAACCCGATCACGTACTCGATGTGCTGCCACTTGCCCAGCAGGCCGCCGCGGTTGCCGACCTTGGCGTTGCCGGACACGGCACCGACGGTGTGGTCGCCGAAGTGTCGGACGAGTTGGCCGACCGTGTCGGGTTCGATCAACGTGTCGCCGTCGACGAGCACGACGTATTCCGTGCGCGCCGCGGCCAGCCCTGTGTTCAGCGCCGCCGCCTTGCCCGCGTTGCGCTGGCGGATCACCCGTACCCGCCGCAGGCGTAGCCGTTCGATGATGTCCGCGGTCCCGTCGGTGGATCCGTCGTCCACGACGATCACCTGGACCGGGTGGTCGGACGCCAGCGCGGACCGCACGGTCGCCTCGATGCCCTCTTTCTCGTTGTAGGCCGGAATGATCACGGTGACCGGGTCGTTGACCGGTCGCGGCGCGCGGAACCGGCTGCGGCGCACGTGGATGGCGGTCGTGACAAGCGTGAGCACGGCGCGTAACGCGGCGAGCGCGGCGGAAACGACGAGCAGGACCCCCATCAGGGAGGCAAGTGCGTCGCCCGCCCAGACGGCCGCGATCAGCAGCCAGCCGCCCAGCTGGGGAACGGTCTCCGCGGGCTGGTTGGTCTGCGTGATGCCGGCGGTCTCGCCGACCGATCCGACGTGCCGGCCGCCGGACTGCAGCGCCGGGATCAGCTGGTCCAAGGCGGCGACCGTCTGGGCACGGTCACCGCCCGCGTCGTGCATGAGCAGGACCACGCCCTTGTCGTCGGGTGGCTTGGAGTTGCGCACGATCTGTTCGACACCGGGCCGCCGCCAGTCCTGTGAGTCCACATCGGACAGCACGATCAGCCGCCCGGCCGCGCCGATCGCCTGGTCCGCTGCCCAGGCCACGTCGTCGACGGACGCGGGAGTGGCCGAGTAGGGCGGCCGGAACAACGACGTCGTGACACCGGCCGCGCCGGCCAACGCGAGGTCCGTGCCGCGCAACTCCAGGTCGGTCGACGTGGCTCCCAGGTCGCGGACATCGCTGTGGGTGGTGGTGTGGTTGCCGATCTCGTGGCCGCCGGCGAGGATCGCACGCACCAGGCCCGGGTACTGGGCCGCGTGTGCGCCGGTCACGAAGAACGTCGCGTGTACGTGATGTTCGCCCAGGACAGCGAGGACCTTCGGGGTCCACTCGGGATCCGGGCCGTCGTCGAACGTCAACGCCACGGCCCGGTCCGGTGGCCGGGCCGAGTGCGGTGCCGGGCCACGGGCGTCGATCACGGAGCCGCCTGTCCGGATCTGCGGCGGAACCGTGTCGGCGGCACCCTCGACCGTGGTCTCGTCGGCGTGGAACTGCCCGATCACCAAGGCGTGCAGCGTGAACAACCCGGCGGCGCCGACGAGCAGCACACAGAGCAGCAACCAGTGAGCCCTGGGAACCGGACGCCTGGTCACTGTGGCGGACCGTTGCCGTGCGAGTGGGTCTCCGTGTGCTTGGTCAGTCCCGGCGGGGACGGGTTCGCGTTGGAGTTGGGCCGCTGGACGGTCGACGTCACCGAAGGCGGCTCGGCGGGAGTCACCACGACCCCTGTGCCCGGTGCGCCGCCGGACGGGACCTGTGCCTTTGTGGCCACCGAGGCGGACTGCCGCCGCGGATCACGGGTACCGGGCGGCGGGTTGCCACTCGTGTCCGGGCCGCCTTGAACCGGTTGTTGGGTGGGCGGATCGGGCAACGGCAGGAAGCCGGGATGCGGCACCGGCACACCCAGGGCAGCCGCGAACAGCACCAGCACGTAACAACCGACCAGTACGGACACTCCAACAGCGACACGGCGGACGATCCGGCGCCGCCTGCCGCTGGGGTCGACGAACACCGGCCGTGGCCGCGTCATCGGCTGCGTATCGCGTTCGGTCAGGGAAGTCCGCATTCCTGTGCTCTCTCGGGCGCGCACACCATACGCAAACCTTGCCGGTAAAGGGAACAGTGACTGTCCGTAATGAGTGGCACGGAAACATCGGATCATGGAACTCTCGTCGCCCATGGATATGGATCGGGCGCGAGCGCTGTACGAACAGGTTCAGTTCACCGAGGACGCGGACGCTCTCGCGCTCGCCGAGCAGGAGCTGGACTCCGCCGAGGCCGATGTCGCCCTGGCGCGCGGCCGGATCCTGCACACGAAGTTCCTGCGCGAACGCGTCGAGGATCCTCGCGAGTTCGAGCTGTTCACGCGCGCCGCCGAGCTGTACCGCGGTCTCGGCGACAGCCGGGCCGAGGCTGAGGCGCTGTTCTGGGTCGGCATCGTCCACCAGGTGGTCCGCGGTGATCACGATGCCGGGCTGCCGTACTTCGAAAGGTCCTATCACCTGGCGACTGCGGCCGGCGATAAAATGATCATGTCCTATGCCGTGCGGCATCTGGCTTTCGTGGCGCGGGCCGCAGGTCGGTCGGATGAAGCACGCGCCCAGTTCGAGGAGTCCCTGCGGTTGCGCCGCGAGATCGGTTTCCTGCCCGGCGTGGCGGCGGCGCTGCTGGCTCTTGGCGAGTGTGTCGGCGACACGTCGATGCTCAACGAGGCCGCCTCCGTGGCACGCGAGTGCGGGGCCACAGCCGTGCTCGGGTGGGTCGAGCAGACCCGAGCCGCCATGTCGTGATCGCCGGCTACCGGCCCGTCGGTGATCGGCGTGAGAGGGTGGGCCCGTGGAATTCCTGTATCGAGTCCTCGCCACCGCCGTCGCGGTCTGGGTGTCCACCCTCATCGTCGCCGGGATCGAACTGCTCCAGGGGACGTCGACGGCGGCCCGGATCGGCACGCTGATCGGTGTCGCCCTGCTCTTCGGCATCGTCAACGCCGTGCTGAAGCCGATCATCAAGGTCGCCGGCTGTGTGCTCTACCTGCTGACGTTCGGGCTGGTCGGCCTGGTGGTCAACGGCCTGCTGTTCATGTTCGTCGGCTGGATCGCGGGCAAGGCGGACCTGCCGTTCGAGGTCACCGGGTTCTGGCCGGGCTTCTTCGGCGCGATCGTGGTCGCGGTCGTCAGCTTCGTCCTCACCCTGCCGCTGCACGTCAAGAAACTGGTGCCGAAGGGCCGCCACTGACCCCGTCGGGGACCAGCGGCGGCCCCGTCGGTCAGCCCTCGTCCCAGCGGAACACCCGGGTCGCGATGAACCCGACGACCAGGGTGAACGCGAGCAGCACGGCACACGGCACCAGCAGGGCCTCCACGCCCTTGTTGCGCACGAGGAAGTCCTGCATGCCGTCGTTCATGTGCCGCAACGGGAAGATCTTCGACACCGTCTGCAGCCAGCCCGGCGCCCGGTCGATCGGGAAGAACGTGCCGCCGAGGAACGCCATCGGCAGGATCACGATCTGCGCGGCGCCGGTGGCCGCCTCCTCGGTCTTGGCGAACGCGCCGACCAGCAGGCCGATCGCGCAGAACGCCAGCATGCCGAGCAGGAAGACCGGAATGGACAGTGCCCATGTCCCGGACAGCTTCAGCCCGAACGCCGGCAGCGACGCGACCCCGATGAACAGGACCCCCTGGGCGATCGCGATGCCCAGGGTGACCGCGATCCGGGACGACAGGACCGTCATCGGGGACACCGGCGCGAGCCGCAACCGCAGCAGCACCTTCTTCTTGCGCCACGCCACGAACGACACGCCGGTGCCGAACACGCCCGCGGACGCGACCGCCCAGGACAGGATGCCCGGCGTGAGGTACTGGATCGCGGTCAGCGACGAGTCCTCGACCTGGTTGGCCGCCAGGATGTACTTCGGCGGCTGATTGGTGGCCCGGACGTTCATCTGGTCCACCACACCGTTGACCAGGCCCTGGATCAGCCCGGCGTTGGTCTGGTCGCTGGCGGCGAACCGGAGCTGGATGTCGTTGCCGTTCTCGGCGAGGATGGCAGGCAGGTCCCCGTTCTTGACCTTGTCCACGGCCGCGTCGAGCGTGTCGATCCTCTGCGGGTCGACCCCGCCGATCTGCTGCAGCGTCTGGATCACCGGGCCGTCGCCGACCACACCGATCTTGAGCTTGTTGCTGTCGCTGCCCTTGAACAGCAGGCCGAAGATGACCAGGAACATCAACGGCATCAGGAACACGAAGAACAGCGTCGCCTTGTCCCGGAAGAACCGTTTGCCCATCGCGGTGGACAGGCTCTTGAACGCGCTCACGCCCGGTACTCCCGTCCAGTCAGGTCAAGGAAGACGTCTTCAAGGGTGGCGGTACGGACCTGCAGCCCGTCCAGGTTGCCGTGCTCGGCCAGCGCGCTGAGCACCGGCGCCGGCTTGCGGGTGATGACAGTGAGGCTGCTGTCGTCCTCACTGACGTCGTCGACGCCGATGAAGCCCCGGATCTGCTCCAGCGACATCGAGCCGCGCTCCAGCATGATCCGCGTGGGCGCGTCCAGCCCACGGACCAGCGCGGCCGGCGTGTCCATGGCGAGGATCCGGCCGTGGTCCATGATGGCCACCCGGTCGCACAGGATCTCGGCCTCGTCCAGGTAGTGCGTGGTGTACACAATGGTCTTGCCGCGCTCCTGGATGGCCCGGAGCACGTCCCAGAGGTTGCGTCGCGCCTGCGGGTCGAGCGCCGCGGTCGGCTCGTCCAGGAAGACCACGTCCGGGTCGTGCGCGAGCGCGCACGCGATCGACAGCCGCTGGCGCTGACCGCCGGACAGCTTGTCCTCCCGGGTGTTCGCCTTGTCGGTCAGCCCGACGATCTCCAGCATCTCGTCCACGATCTTGGTGGACACCCCGTACAGCGAGGAGAACGTCTCCAACTGCTCGCGCGCGGTGAGCTTCTCGAAGAACGCGGACCCCTGCAGCTGCACCCCGATCCGGGGCAGCAGGCCGACGTTGCGCGGCCAGGGGTTCTCCCCCAGCAGCGTCACGCCGCCCGAGTCGGCCTCGCGCAGCCCCTCGATGATCTCCAGCGTCGTCGTCTTCCCCGCGCCGTTCGGCCCGAGAATGCCGAAGAACTCGCCTTCGGCCACGGTGAACGAAACTCCGTCCACCGCTTTGAGGTCGCCATAACTCTTCCGGATGTCGGAGACGACGATCGCATCTCCCCCAGACCTTGTCATGCCCGCAAGATAACCCGCCGGCCGCTGTGGACGGCGGCCGGCGGGTCATTCCGGTACAAATATCAGCCAGTTGGTTAGACCAATCGGCTGAGTACCCTAATTAATCCCTAATGGACTTCATCCCGCGGTGAGGGCGAACACGTGCAGGCTGCCGCCGCTGACCGACCCGGGCAGGGTGACGCTGCGAATCTGCTTGGTCGCGTCCAGTCCAATCGGCGCGGTGGCGAACACGTACGTCGTGATGCCTTGAGTGTTCCCGTTGACCGAGTTGCGGTACTGGGACGCGGCCGCGATCCGGTTGCCGAACGACGGCGTCTGGCCGCCACCGCCCAGCGTCCAGTCGGAGAACCCGACGGCGGCCTGCTGGGTCGTGCCGTCGGTGTAGGTGACCGTCAACGTCCCGGACGCGCTGCCGTTGGCCGCGCTGCCCAACAGTGCCAGCTTGGTGGCGCCGGCCGGGGCCGTGACGACGATGGTCTGTCCGGCTGCGACCACATTGTCCGGTTCACCCAGCCCGGTGATCGGCCAGGTGTGCGCCAGACCGTCCACTGTGATCGCCGCACCCGGCTTCACGCCCACGTTGGCCAACGCGTTCGCCGAGTAGCTGAAGCCGACGTTGTCGAAGTTCGCCACCGACATGGCGTTGTCCGGCGAGATCCCGATGTTGTTGAACGACGCCCGCAGGCTGCCCGGCGGGGCGACCAGGATCTGCAGCGTCGCGCTCCCCAACGACCCGCCGGGACCGCTGAACGTCACTGCCACCTGGTACGTGGCCTCCGGGGTGTCCGGTTCCGCGCGCAGCGCGATGGACCGGCCGGCTCGGCCACCCGGCGGGACGTCGATCGAGCCGCCGCCGGGGATCACCGCGATTCCCGGCGGCGGTGGCGCGGTCCACTGCACCTGGGCGCCGTCGCCGGAGAAGTCCTGCGCGCCGATCTCGACGAACCCGGAAGTGCCTGCGGGCAGCAGGATCCGGGCCGGGTTGACGTACCCGCGCTGCCCCACCTCGCCGTCCCGGAACGACGGCGGCGCGTCGCCTGCCCCGGTGCCCCAGGTGGCCGGCGTGGTGGACATGGCGAAGTCGACCGTGCCGCCTTTGTCCACAACGGACTCCGGCAGCCATGTCCTGGTGGACGGCCGGCCGTTGAAGGTCAGGCCGCCGACGTACTGGCCGGCGCCCGACGCGTTGATGGTGATGGTGGCGCCGGTCGGCCGGGTGACCACGACCTGGCTGAACGAAGGTCCATTGAGGACAAGCTCGGCCCGGCCCGGGATCATCGGGTACGCGCCTATCGCGGCCCACACGTACCACGCGGACATCTGGCCGAGGTCGTCGTTGCCGACCAGCCCGTCCTCGTGCGGGCTGTACAGCTCGTCCATGATCCGCCGCACGGTCGCCTGGGTCTTGGCGGGCGCGCCCGCGTAGTCGTACAGCCACGGCACATTGGCGTTCGGTTCGTTGCCCATGAACGCGTACGGCTGGTTCGGCCCGGCGTTGAGCTGGGTGAAGAACGTGTCCAGCCGGTTCACGACGGTCGCGTCACCACCCATCGCGTTGAACAGGCCACGCGGGTCGTACGGGACCATCCACGAGTACTGGGCGCCGTTGCCCTCCACATAACCGTCGCCCGAACCGGGGTTGAACGACTGCGTGAACGCGCCGTCCTTGGTGCGCGGCTGGAGGTAGTTGTTGGCCGGGTTGTACAGGTTCTGCCAGTTCTGGGCGCGTTTGGCGAACGTGCTCCAGGTCGCGCTGTCACCCAGCCTGCGGGCCAACTGCGAGATGGCGAAGTCCGCGCTCGCGTACTCCAGGGTGGTCGCGGCCGGCCCCCAGACTCCCGCCGCGCCCATCGGCACATAGCCAAGGTTCTGGTAGTCGGCCAGGCCAGGGCGTTCGACGTAGCCCTGAGTGGGCTGGGTCGCCCCACGCAGCATCAGCAGCAACGCCTTGCCCGCGTCGAAGTCCTTGGCGCCGAAGGCATACGCGGTCGACACGATGACGTGGTACGGATCGCCCACCATCACACCGGAGTACCCGTTGGCGACCGTCCAGCGGTCCCACGAGCCGCCCTGTTCGGCGTAGGCGATCATGGACCGCGCGATGTCGGACATCTCGTTCGGCGCGATCAACGCCAACAGTTGGGCCTCCGAACGATAGATGTCCCAGCCCGAGAAGTTCGTGTACATCGCGTGACCCTTGTCGGCCGTGTGTACACGACCGTCAAAGCCGGTATATCTACCGTCCACATCGGAGAACACGTTGGGTTGCAACAAGGAGTGGTACAGTGCGGTGTAGAAGGTGGTCTTCCGGTCGGTTGTGCCGCCGGTGACGCGGATCGCGTTCAACCGGCTGTTCCACGCTGCCCTGGCCGCGTCCTTGACCTGGTCGAACGTCTTGTCCCCGCTCTCCGCCGCCAAGTTGGCCGCCGCGCCGTCCATTGACACAAAGGACAGTCCAACTCGGACGTTCACGGTGTCGTTGTCGAACGAGTCGAACGTGACGAAGCCGCCAGAACCCGGCCCGGACACGGTGGTGTCCAGGGCTTTCGCGGACTTCCGCAGGTCGACCTTGGGCTGCGAGCCACCTCGTTCACTGGCCCGCCCAGGCGTCACCGCGCCGTTCTTCCACGTGCCGACCGACTCGAACGGCCGGTCGAACCGAGCGCTGAAGTACACCCGGTAACTGTTGGTCGCGCCACAGAACCGCCCACTGGTGGCCCACCCGGAGATGGTGTCCGTCCCGATCGTGACCTGGGCGTCGTCCGTGCCCGCGACCGAGCCGGACGTGTTGACCAACAACGTCGCCGGCGCACCCGCCGGGAACTGGAACCGGCCCATACCGGTGCGTTGGGTGACCGAAAGGTCGACCTTGGCGCCCGAGTCGAGACTCACCCCGTAGTAACCTGGCGTGACATTCTCGTTGGCGTGCTTGAACTTCGCGACGTACCTGCCCGGGTCGGTCGCGGGTGACGTGGTCACCTCGCCGACGAACGGCATGAACGGAATGTCCTCGTACGTCGAGCACCCGGCCCCGGACAGGTGTGTCAGGCTGAACCCCCGCAGCCTGTTGTCGTCATAGAAGTAACCGCCGTGCTGCGGGGTGACGGTGTCCGGGCTCCACTGGACCATGCCGAACGGCACGTCCGCACCGGGGAACGTGTTGCCGGCGCCACCCCCGGTGCCCTGGTCCGGACCACCCGGCCTGGTCCCCACATAAGGGTTCACGAACTGTGCGAGATCATCCACGGTCGACTGGGCGTTCGCCGGCACCGAGCCCACAGCAAGGCCCACCGCCAACACCGCAACCAACCATCGTCTGCGTGACATCTGCCTGATCGCCTCCCACGAAGGACTGACTGACAACCTTGTCGCTGTCAACCATTCGTGTCTGAAACATCGCGGAGAGTCAACAGTTAGTCAATCCCCAACGAAGCACAAGAGCGGCGGCGACACCGGACAGAGGTTCGGTTTTACATGGGGCACAGGGCCTTTAAGCTGGCTGCGGCGGCAGGCCCAAAGACGTCCCAGCGAAGGACCTGGGGGACTGAACCGGAGACCCCTTGGCCTGCCGGCGTAGTCGGCTTGCAGGCCCTGTGGGGGTCCCCATGTCAAACCGAACCGGGGGCGTAGACCAGACAGCCGTTGACACGCGCTTCACACGATGTGACACTCGCCGCACCATGACAACGTTGTCGGAAACAGGAGCCCGCAAGGTTCGCCGAGCGACCATGAGCGACGTCGCGCGGCTTGCCGGCGTGAGCATCAAGACCGTCTCCAGGGTGGTCAACGACGAGCCCGGTGTCCACCCGGACACGGCGGAGCGCGTGCTGGCCGCGATCGAACAGCTCGGCTTCCGCCGCAACCTCGGCGCCCGCAACCTGCGGCGCGGCATGTCCACCGGGACCATCGGCCTGGTTCTCGAAGATGTCGGGAACCCGTTCTATTCCGTGCTCACCCGTGCGGTGGAAGAGGTCGCGCGGCAGTTCGGCCGGCAGGTGCTGACCGGCTCGTCGGCCGAGGACCCGGCCCGGGAACGTGAGCTGGCGCTGGAGTTCTGCTCCCGCCGCGTGGACGGGTTGATCGTTGTTCCCGCCGGGATGCAGCACGGCTACCTCGTGCCTGAGATGCGCGCGGGCACGCCCGTCGTGTTCGTCGACCGGCCGGCCGGTGACGTGGTCGCCGACACCGTGCTCGTTGACAACCTTGGCGGGACCGCGGCCATGGTCGACCATCTCGCCGGGCACGGGCACAGCCGGATCGGTTTCCTCGGGGACGCGCCGGACATCTTCACCGCGAGCGAACGGCTACGCGGATTCCGGGAAGGCTGCGCGCGGGCCGGCATCCGTTACGACGAGTCGCTCGTCGTGATGGGCCCGCACGCCGAGCCCAACGTCACCACCGAGGTCACGCGGCTGCTCGCCGCGGGCGCGACCGCGTTGATCGCGGGCAACAACCGGATCACAGTCATGGTGCTGCGCGCGTTGAGCACGGTTCCGCAGCGGCCCGCGTTGGCCGGATTCGACGACTTCGAACTGGCGGACCTGCTCGACCCACCGGTGACCGTGCTCGCGTACGACATCGCCGGGATGGGGCGCGCCGCCGCCGAACTGCTCTTCGCCCGGATGGAGGGCGACACGTCACCGCCGCGCCGGATCGTGCTGCCGGCGCACATCATCGCTCGGGGATCAGGAGAGGTACGCCCTTGAACAGCCCAGACGCAGCCTTGGGCACGAGCCCGGTCTGGCTGCCGGCCAACCAGCCGCTCCAGTTCTACGCCGGCGGCAGCGGGATCGTCGCGCTGCGTGGGGCGGGGAACGCGCGGCTGGACCACGGACCGGAGGACTGGGTTGCGTCGACCACGACCAGGTTCGGCCAGCCCACCGACGGCCTGACCAGGCTGGACGACGGCCAGTGGCTGCGTGACGCGGTCCGGCTGCACCCGGAGAACTGGCTGGGCCGTTCGCACGCGACGTCGTTCGGGGCGGACCCGGCGGTGTTGGTGAAGCTCCTGGACGCCGGTCAGCGGCTGCCGGTGCACTGCCATCCGTCGAACGAGTTCGCCCGCGCGCACATGAACTCGCACTACGGGAAGACCGAGGCGTGGATCGTGGTGGGCACGCCGGCGGACGGCGGTCAGGTCCACATCGGATTCACCGGGGACGTGTCCGCGTCGACCGTGGCGGACTGGGTGGCCGAACAGGACACCGCGGCGATGCTGTCCGCGTTGAACCCGGTGACCGTCCGGGCGGGTGACACCGTGTTCGTGCCCGCCGGTCTGCCGCACGCGATCGGCGCCGGGGTGTTCATCGTCGAGCTGCAGCAGCCGACCGACCTGTCGGTGACGTTGGAGTGGAAGGACTTCCTGGACTCCGAGGCCGGCGGCCACCTCGGCTTCGGCTTCGACGTGGTGCTCGGCTGCGTCGACCGGTCCGGGTGGGACGCCGGCCGGCTGGCGTCCATCGTCCGGCACACCGAGGACGCCGGCCCGGTGACCGACCTGCTGGGTCCGGACGCGGCCGCTTTCTTTCGCGCGCAACGGATCCGTGGCGGCGCCGCACTGGATCCGTCGTTCTCGGTGCTGGTCGTGCTGGACGGCTCCGGGACGTTGTCCACTGGACAGAATTCGGTCCCGCTGAGAAAAGGTGACACATATGTGCTTCCGCACCGCGCCGGGGAGTCTATTGTGGACGGCGACGTGACCGCGATCCGTTGCCTGCCGCCGGAGGTTCCCCAGTGACACCAGTCCTACAGGCGAAGGACATCGTCAAGCACTACGGTACGGTCGAAGCCCTGCGCGGCGCCTCCTTCGAGGTCGGCGCGGGCGAGGTGGTGGCTCTGATCGGCGACAACGGCGCCGGCAAGTCCACCTTGGTGAAATGCCTGTCCGGCGCGGAGATCCCGGACTCGGGCACGATCCTGATCGAAGGCACGCCGGTCGCCCTGGACTCGCCGGTGGCCGCCCGCCGGCTCGGGATCGAGACGGTCTACCAGGACCTGGCGGTCGCGCCCGAACTGGACCCGGCCGCGAACCTGTTCCTGGGCAGGGAGATCCGCCGCAAGGGCCTGCTGGGTCGGCTGGGTGTGCTGGACAAGGCCGAGATGCGTCGGAAGGCGGCGGCGGAGTTCACCCGGCTCGGCGTGACGTTGCAGAGCATCGACGTCCCGATCAGCGCGCTGTCCGGTGGCCAGCGGCAGAGTGTGGCGGTGGCCCGGTCCGTGGTGTGGGCCAGCAAGGTGGTGTTCATGGACGAACCGACCGCCGCACTCGGTGTGGTGCAACGGGAGAAGGTCCTCGACGTGATCCGGCGGGTCCGGGACGAGGGTATGGCGGTCGTGCTGATCAGCCACAACATGCCCGAGGTGCTGTCGGTGTCGGACCGGGTGGAGGTGCTGCGGCTGGGCCGCCGGGTGGCCCGGTTCACCGCGGCCGAGGCCACCCTGGAGGACCTGGTCGGCGCCATGACCGGGGCCCTGACCCAGGAGAACGCCGCATGACAACCGTGGACACTGTTCCGGGCATCGAGCGCCGGAGCCTGGGGGCGCGGGTCGTCTCCGCGAACACGTTCTGGATCGCCTTGATGCTCCTGGCGCTCCTGGTCGTGTTCAGCGCGCTGGCGCCGAACTCGTTCCTCACGTTCTTCAACTTCCAGCGGCTGTTCGTCGAGACGTCGGTTCTGCTGGTGGTCGCGGTCGGGATGACGTTCGTGATCATCACCGGCGGGATCGACCTGTCCGTCGGCTCGGTGCTGATCTTCGCCGGGATGATCTCCGCCAAGACCATGGAGTGGCTGAGCCCGGGACAGGACGCCACCAACGCGGGCTGGGGAGTGATCCTCATCGGCCTGGTGGTCGCGGTGGCCGGCGGGTCGCTGTGGGGCCTGATCAACGGCCTGCTGATCGCGCGGGCGCACATCCCGCCGCTGATCGTCACGTTGGGGTCGTTGGGCGCCGCACTGGGTGTCGCGAGCCTGTTGAACGACGGCACCGACGTCCGCACGGTACCCACCCAACTTCAGGACACGCTGGGCTTCGGGACGTTGGAGGGCAACATCCCGAACCTGGTCGTGGTGGCCGCGGTGATCACCCTGATCTTCGGCCTCGTGCTGCACACAACGAGGTTCGGCCGGTACACGTTCGCGATCGGGTCCAACGCGGAGGCGGCGCGGCGGGCGGGCATCGGGGTGAGGGGGCACCTGACCACGGTGTACCTGCTCACCGGTTTCCTGGCCGGGATCGCCGGGTTCATGTCGTTGGCGTACTTCACGTCGACCACGATCTCCGGCCACACCACGGACAACCTCAACGCGATCGCCGCGGTCGTCCTGGGCGGGACAAGCCTGTTCGGCGGGGTCGGCACCATCCTGGGCACGGTGATCGGCGTGTTCATCCCGGCGGTGCTGCAAAAAGGTTTCAACATCATCGGCGTCCAGCAGTACTGGCAGCAGATCGCGGTCGGCGTGGTACTCGTCGCCGCGGTGTGGTTCGACCAGCAACGTAGACGTGCCCGGAACAAAAGGTAGTCGGAGGTAACAGTGTCAACGAGGACGCTCATGCTGGCCGGGGCCGTGGTGGCCGTGGGCGCGCTGCTCACCGCCTGCGGCGGGAAGATCGGCGAGAACACCACCCAGCAGCCATCCGGGTCATCCGGCGCGGCCCAGGGCGGTAACACCAACAAGGACCTGGAACTGGTCGTCGGCGTGAAGAACGAGCCGTTCTACATCTCGCTGCAGTGCGGCGCGGAAACGGCCGCGAAAGCCGCCGGCTACACCCTGACCACCCAGGCGCCGGACAAGTTCGACGCCACCATGCAAGCCCCCATCGTGACCGCGTTGGGTGCGAAGAAACCAGCCGCCCTGCTGATCGCGCCGACCGACGACAAGACGATGGCGCCCCAGATGAAGCAGATCAAGGACATGGGCGCCAAGATCATCGAGGTGGACACAGCCCTGCAGGACACCAGCGTCGCCGCCTCCTCGATCTCCTCCGACAACACCAAAGGTGGCGAACTGGCCGCCCAGACCATGGCCAAACTCACCAACGGCAAGTCCGGCTCAGTCCTGGTCCTCGACACCAAGGCCGGAACGTCCACAACGGCCGCCCGCGCCAAGGGCTTCGAGGACGAACTCAAGAAGTCGGCCCCGAACCTGAAGTCCGTCGGCATCCAGTTCACCGACAACGAGCCCGCCGTGGCCGCCCAGAAGGTCACCGCCGCGATCGCCAGCACCCCCGACCTGATCGGCGTCTTCGCCACCAACCTGAACTCCGGCGAGGGAGCCGCCACCGGCCTGCGCAGCGCCGGCAAGGTCGGCCAGGTCCAACTGGTCGGCTTCGACGCGAGCCCCTCCGAAGTGGAAGCCCTGAAGAGCGGCGCCTTCCAAGCCCTGATCGCCCAGGACCCGGCCACCATCGGCAAGACCGGAGTCGAGCAGGCGGTGAACGCGATCGAAGGAAAGTCGGTCCAGCGAAACATCGCCGCCCCCCTCGTCGCCCTGACCAAGGACGACATGCAGCAGAAAGCGGAGTTCTTCTACAAGACCAAGTGCTAGCAGCGAAAACACCGTCCAACCCGGCCGTGCTGTCCACTTCGGACAGCACGGCCGGTCTTTTTGGGTGGACAAGCTGGCCGGCCGGCGAAGATCGCGACGTCTGCTCAGGCACGGGCTCGGTGTGCGATTGTGCGCGAAGATGATCAGAGTTGATTGAAACTGTTGACTTACGTTCATCTTCGGTCAATCATGAGCCGACCCTGCACCCTTGGAGTACTCATGAAGGTCCTGCTTCGTTCGCGGTCCGCGCGGCTCGCCACTGCCGGCACGGCGGCGGTAGTGGTGGCGGCTGTGTTCGGCGTGGTCACGCCGTCGACAGCGGCTTCGCTCGCGTCCTACACCGTGACCGTCAACTCCACCGGCACCTATCCGCATCCCACCGACACCCCCGCCAGCACCTACATCGACAAAGACGGGACGTTCTACTTCCAGCAGTCGGCGTCCCTCTACGGCTCGACCGAGCCCCGCTACTGGGACTTCTTCTCCGGAAGCAACTTCGAGACGGCTACCCGCTCGTCGATCAGCGACGCGGTGAACCCACGCAACTCCTCCGACAGGAACAACAACACCACCTGGCGCTGCAACAACAGCCCCACGGGCGTCGAGTCGACCTACGCGCCGTCGGGTTCGCGTTACTCGCAGCGCAACTACTGCACGCTGATCGGTGTCTGGGTCGACCCGGACACCGGTGACTGGTACGGCCTGGTGCACAACGAGTTCACCCCGCAGCCCTTCGGCGATGGCCTGCACTACGACTCGATCGACTACGCCGTGTCCAAGGACCGGGGGCGCACGTGGACCATCCGCGACCACGCGATCACCTCGCCGTACAGCACCGCGCGCAACAGCTCCGCGTTCCCGAACCAGACCTACCGCTACGGCACTGGTGACCAGCGCCTGTTCGTTGACGTCGCGTCGGGCTACTTCTACGCCTTCTACGGCTCGCGCATCGTCGACAAGTCCGGTAGCTGGGTGGCGTTCTACGGCCACGTGGCGCGGTCGCCGATCTCGTCGAAGATGGCGAGGGGCTCATGGCAGAAGTGGTACGGCGGCTCGTGGTCGCAGCCCGGTGTCGGCGGGCGGGAGAGCACCATGGTCCCGACCAGCACCAACGCCAACGGGTACGTCTCGACCTCGTCGGAGTACAACCCGGCCAACACCGGTACCGCGAGTCAGCAGATCGCGGCGGGCAAGATGCCGCCGACGTCACCGCTGTTCGTCATGAACATCGCCTACGACGCCTACCTCGGTCTCTACATCGGTACCCCGCAGGCGGTCAACCAGTCCGGCAACGCGCCGCAGGAGATCTACGCGACCGCCGACCTGTCGACGCAGAGGTGGTTCAAGCTCGGTGACACCGGCGGTTACCACACCGCGTCGTGGTACCGCTGGTTCCTCGACACGGCCAGCAAGACCGGTTCCACGATCGTCGGCAAGAACTTCCGCATCTACTGCGCCTTCGGCTGCGCGAACAACGCCAGCGGCCAGTACATCAACACCGCCATCACCTCATCGACCCAAGCGTCCCTTATGGACACCGCCAGGTCGTACACGATCGGCGTGGGCGGCCGGGTCCTGTTCCAGGCCGGCAGCGGCACGACGGCGATATCCGGTGCGTCAACCGGGTCGAACGCGGAGAAGTGGACCTTCAGCCCCACCGGCGACGGCGCCTTCCGCATCGTCAACGTCGGCTCCGGCAACGCCCTCGGCGTCACCTCGACGGCCGACTCCGGCCGGGCCTGGGGCGCCAAACCCACGGTGCTGCCGGGTTCCAGTGTCGGACAGCAGTGGTGGATGATCCCTTCCGGCACTACGTATCGCCTGGTCAACCGCTACAGTGGCCTTGTGCTGGCGCTGTCGTCGGACACCGGCCGCCTGGTCGAGACCACCCCGGCCCGCACGTGGACCGACACCACCCGCAACATCATCGGCGGCAACCGCACCGCGGCCGAGCAGACCCTCACCCTCACCCCGGACAGCTAGACGATCGATCGCGTGAAGCTCGGGTGCCGGAGCCCGGCGGCTGACGTGGACGGAGGGTGTTCAAGATCGAGTCGTGAACAACGACATGAACACCCTCTCTCACGTGCTGATCGACAACCACGTGGCATCGCTACGCCAACCCCTTCTGCGCCTTCGTCACCCTCACCTGCTACAAGAAACTCCGCCAAGCAGCCACGCGAGACACGCTCTTAGCCGCACAGCTTCGCGAGGCTCAGCCACACCTCGGCCGCACGCTGTGCCGCCTCCGACGAAACAGCGCCGATCTCCTGCCGTCTGTCGATCACAGGGCGGCCACGCTGCTCGCGTTCTGTGTGCAACAGCCAAGGCCACCGCTCGCCAGGCGTGGCGACAAGCCACCACACTTCGCCCTCGGCCTCGGTCCGATACCGACCTCTGCCCAGCGCAACCCAGTTCACGGGTTCGCCTGCCGTGCGCGCCCGACTGCGGCACCGAGGTAGACCCGGAACTCACCCGCATCATCCGACACCATGTCGAGCGGGTTCACCACTGGCTGTCCATGTGCGTCACTCTCCTCACTCGGAATGTGACGCTACGGGCGGAAACGGATGAGCAAAGACAGATCAGGGGCTATCCGCATAGACGCGCATAGTCAGGCAACCGGCACCAACGAAGCCAGGTCACGGCGATAGCTGTCGGCCCATTCCGCCGCTTGCTGCTCGGCCGGCAAGGTATCCAGCCCAGCCGTGAGCAACTCGGCAGCACGCACTGGCCGGCCGAGGTACCGGTACACCCGGCCCTCCTCCAGCAGCCAGAAAGCGTCGTGCCGATAGTAGTGCCACGGTGGCGCGTCTGGCAGTTGCTCGACGGCGAGCAGCGCGAGATCGTTCGCCTCGTCCACTTTCCGATCCACCACGTCCTTGTCACCCAGAACGGCGTGGCCCCTGGCTTCCTGCAGGGCGTCGTACGCCAACTGTCCGGCATAGACACCTGTTTGCCGTTGCACTGCCTGGGAGAGACCGATGGTGGCGTTCACCTGACCGGTAAGCCACGCCAAGTGGCCCTTGAAGCTGAGCGCGGTGGCGACCATGTCGCGATCCACCGCCTCAGTCGCCAACTCGTACGCCCGACTGAACCATCGGTCCGCTTTCGGGTAGTGACCGGTGGCGGTACTGAGCCACCCAGCGAACTGGGCCCACTGGGCGCCGACCCGTACAGCGTGCGGGCGCAGGCCGCCGCGTGATTCCTGGACGAGACAGGCGACAAGCGCAAGTTGCGCGCGTACGGGCTCGATCATCATGCTTGCGCCGACTGTGTCTTCCAGCCGCCGTAGCCCGCCGAGAACGACTCCCAGGGACTCGACGGCCGGCAGGTCCAGGCGCCGTGCGTGGGCGGCGATGTAGTCGAGTCGGTCGGCATCGTCCGGGGTGAGCAGGCCAGCCGCCGGGCGGGTGAGGGCGATGAGCGCGCCGTCGGCATCAAGTACCGCGTCGACCCGGACGGCGAGTCGGGCGTCCGGTGCAAGCCGGCCGGTTTCGAGCCGTGAGATGGTGCTCTGGTTCACGAAGACACGCCGGGCCAGCGCCGGTTGACTGAGCCCGGCGCGCTTCCGGAGTCGACGCAGCGTGGCGCCGAAGGTCTCGGCCATGATCCTTCTCTGCAGAGAGGTACGGCGACCAGGCTACCCGACTGCCCGGCGTGGCACCCAAGTTGACGCGGGATGATGTCAGCGCCCAACAAAGGCAGCCCTGTGCACCTGTGAGGTTCGGTTTTACATGGGGCGCGGCGGGTATAAGCTGGCTGCGGCGGCAGGCCAAAAAGACACCCCGGTGAAGGACCTGTCGGGATGGACGAGAGAACCCTTGGCCTGCCGGCGTAGTCGGCTTGCACCCGCCGCGGGGGTCCCCATGTCAAACCGAACCGGAAGCAAGCCCGGAAAGCTCCCGAAGCAAATTGGCCCGAGCGTTCGAATCCCACAACGCACGGGCCTGAGCGGTCTGATAGAGATTCTCCCGCTCCAGCAAGGACTTCAAGACCCGCGAACGCCCCTGCCGCCACACCGAATCCGGGTACGCGGAATACTCCGCACGCACATTCCTTGTATACAAGTCATATACGTCCGGCGCCGCAGCGAGAATGGACAGGTCAGCGTCGAGCAGGATGTGCGCCAACGGGTCGTCGGACTCATGTGTGATCGTCGCAAGCACCAAGCCGGCCACCTGATCGATGTGTTTCACTCCGATACCCGTAGGCAGGAGGGCGGCCCGTACCCAGGAAGCGCTCGCCCGCTCGTCCGCGCCCGGTTCGGCATCGTAGATCACGTCGTGCGCGAGAATCGCCAGCCTCAACACGGGATCGTCCTCATCGGACAGTAGCCGCGCGTCCCGCAAGACAGCCTCGATATGTCCACCGTTGTGGTACTTCCGGTGAGGCTCGGCATACCGGCGGATCAAGTCGTCCGACGCCGATGTGGGCCGGCCGCCGAGTTCGGTCACCGCGTTGTCCCACTCGTCGCGCATGACCAGCAGGCTAGCGGTTCAGATACGCCAGCACAGCCAGGACGCGACGGTGACCACTGTCGCTCGGCGGCAGGTCGAGTTTGGCGAAGATGTTGCCGATGTGTTTGTGCACGGCACGTTCCGTGACCGTCAGGTGGGTCGCGATGTCGCTGTTCGCCCGTCCCTCGGCCATCAACGAAAGTACTTGGCGTTCCCGAGGTGTCAGGGAGCCGACCTGGTCGGTGCCTCGCCGCCTGCGCACGAGCAGCTGGGCCACGACCTCCGGGTCCATCACCGTGCCGCCCGCCGCGACGCGACGCAGGGCGTCCACGAACTCGTCCACCCGGCTGACCCGGTCCTTCAGCAGGTAGCCGACACCGCCGCGGCCGTCGGCGAGCAGCTCACCCGCGTACGTCTCCTCCACGTACTGCGACAGCACGAGCACAGGCAGCGAAGGGAACTCCGCCCGCGCCTCCAGGGCCGCGCGCAGGCCTTCGTCCCGGAATGACGGCGGCAGCCGGACGTCCACAATGGTCACGTCCGGCGTGTGTTCCCGGACCGCGGCGACGAACCCGGGCCCGTCGATCACCGTGGCCACCACCTCGATGCCGCTCGTCCGCAACAGCAGGTTCAACCCCTCGGACAACAGCACGTTGTCCTCGGCGATCACGACGCGCAAGGCAGCTCCACGGAGATGACAGTCGGCCCGCCGTTCGGGCTGTCCACCGTCAACGTACCGTCCAGCGCGGCCACCCGGCGCCGCATCCCGAGCACGCCCGTGCCGCGGGACTCGTCGATGCCGCCGAACCCGTTGTCCGCGACGATGATCACCAGGGCGTTGTCCCACGTCACCCGGACCGACGCCCGGGTCGCTTGGCTGTGCTTGGCGACGTTCGTCAGTGCCTCCGCCACCACGTAGTACGCGGCCGTCTCCACCGCCGCCGGGACGCGCCCGAGCTCGCCGACCTCCACCCCCACCGGCACCGGGCAGCGCGCGCCCAACGCGGCGAGCGCGTTGGCGAGGCCACGGTCGGCGAGGATCGGCGGGTACATCGTCCTGATCACGTCCCGCAGCTCGCCCATGGCCTGCTCGGCGCCCTCCCGCGCCTCCCGCACCAGCAGCCCGGCCGGGTCGTCCTGCGGCAGCGACTTCTCCGCCACCCCGAGCCGCATCGCGATCGACACGAGCCGGGCCTGGGTGCCGTCGTGCAGGTCGCGTTCGATCCGGCGCAGCTCCGCCTCGTGCGCGTTCACCGCGCCGGCCCGGGTCTCGGTCAGCTCCTCCACCCGCGCCTCCAGCTGCGACGGCGACAGCAGCACCTTGGAGATCAGCGCATGGGTCTTGGCCAGGAAGGGAATCGCGTACCAGGCAATGATCACGCTGAAGATCGCCAAGGGCGCGCCCAGCAGCAGAGCCATGCCGAAGTTGTTGACGTGCGAGCCCATGAACTGGATCGAGTCGCCGTCCCGCACGGTCCACCAGAACAGGGCGACGAACGTACCGACCGTGGCGAACACCAACAGCACCAGGCCGAGCATGGCCATGCCGAACCCGAGGAAGCAGTTCAGCACCAGCCAGATGATGTCCCGCCAGGTGTTGGAGTCGGTGGCCACCTGCACCAGCCGCCGGAAGATCGACCCCGTCGGCGGCCGGAACGCGGACGGCACCGGCTCGTCGAGCACCAGGCCGATCAGGGACCGGTGCAGGTCCGTCCACAGCCTGATGATCATGACCACGATCGGGATCAGCACGAACCCGAGGCCGGCGGCCACGATCGACATGGCCGACATCGGCAGTAAGAACAGCAAGAGCATCGAGACCGGCGTGAGCGCCCCCACCACCGCCAGGTACCCGAGGCTCTTCCCCCACTGTTTCAGCATGTCAACCAGTCTGCCGTTCGTCTCGGTCGGGCACAGTGCAGCGGGCTACACCAAATCCGGTTCGCCGAGGTGCGTCATCTGCGCGGCGATCCGCTCCGGGGTGGGACGCCGCATCTCCCCGGCGAGCTGACCGTCGGCGAGGAACACGACCGAGTCGGCGTACGACGCGGCCACCGGGTCGTGCGTCACCATCAGCACAGTCTGTCCCATGTCAGTCACCACGTGCCGGAGCAGCTCCAGCACCTGACGCGCGGTCCTCGTGTCCAACGCGCCGGTCGGTTCGTCCGCGAACACGGCGTCGGGCCGCGTGATCAGCGCGCGGGCGATGGCCACTCGCTGCTGCTGGCCACCGGACAGCTCGCTGGGCAGCCGGTTCATCCGGTCGGCCAGCCCGACGGACCGCACGACCTGGTCAAGCAGCCCACGGTCGACCCGCTTGCCGGCCAGCCGCAGCGGCAACGTGATGTTCTGCAGCACGGTCAGCGAGCTGAGCAGGTTGTACGCCTGGAAGACGAACCCGATGCGTTCCCGCCGCAGGACCGTCAGCTGCGTCTCCTTCATCTTCGACAGTTCGGCGTCGCCCAGCCACACCTGCCCGCTGGTCGGCTGGTCCAACCCGGCGGCGCAGTGCAGGAACGTGCTCTTGCCCGACCCGGACGGCCCCATGACCGCGGTGAACGTGCCGCGACGCAGCTCGATGCTGACGTTCCGCAGCGCGTGCACCTGCCCGTCGCCGGAGCCGTAGACCTTGGACACGCCGGCCAGTCGCAGCGCGGGCGTGACCACCGGCGCGAATGTCTGAGTGCTCATGACCAAGACGCTACGAACCGAGGGCAGGCGAGGACATGGGTCAGCCACCCGACCTGGAGGTGGGGCTAGCCCCACCACGGCGGACCGGCGACGAGGTGGTCCGCGGCCGTGTACGGGTCCAGGGAGCCGGCCGCGACCTGGGCGGCCAGGTGGTTCAACGCCTCATCGCCCGGTCCGTCGATCCTGGCGCGGACCGTTTCGAGCGCGATCGCCTCCACCTCGGCGCGGGCCCGACGGTGCCGGCGCTCCACCAACCGGTCGTGGGCGACCAGCCAGTCGTGGTGGGCGGCCAACGCCCCGACCACGTCCGCTATTCCGTCCATTGTGGACGCGACGGTCGACAGGATCGGCTGGCGCCACAGGGGTCCGGTGATTCCCTTGCGGGACATCGCGACCATGGTCTTCAGGTCGCGGACGGTGGCCTCGGCGCCGTCCCGGTCGGCCTTGTTCACCACGAACACGTCCGCGATCTCCAGTACACCGGCCTTGGCTGCCTGGATCCCGTCGCCCATCCCGGGCGCGAGCAGCACGACCGTGGTGTCGGCCAGCTTCACGACGTCCACTTCGGACTGTCCAACCCCGACTGTCTCGACCAGCACCACGTCGAACCCGGCCGCGTCCAACACCCGCAACGCCTGCGGGGCGGCCCACGACAGGCCGCCGAGGTGTCCCCGGGTGGCCATCGACCGGATGAACACCCCCGGGTCCGTGGCGTGCTCCCGCATCCGGATCCGGTCGCCCAGCAGCGCACCGCCGGAGAACGGCGACGACGGGTCGACCGCCAGGACGCCGACCTTTTTCCCGTCCGCCCGCAAGGACGTCAGCAGGGCCGATGTGGACGTCGACTTGCCGACGCCCGGCGGGCCGGTCAGGCCGATCACCCTGGCCCGTCCGGTGAACGGCGCCAGCGCCGCCGCGACCTCCCGCAACTGCGGATGCGCGTCCTCGACCAGCGATATCAGCCGACCGACCGCGCGCGGCTGTCCTTCCCGCGCGCGGTCGACCAGCTCGCTGACGTCGATCAGACGGCTACCGATCAAACGCGGATCACCAGCGCGTCACCCTGGCCGCCACCGCCGCACAGCGCCGCGGCGCCCACCCCGCCGCCGCGCCGCTTGAGCTCCAGCGCCAGGTGCAGCACGAGCCGGGCGCCGGACATGCCGATCGGGTGGCCGAGCGCGATCGCGCCGCCGTTCACGTTCACCTTGTCCGGCGAGATCCCCAGCTGCTCGGTGGACACGATGCCGACCGCGGCGAACGCCTCGTTGATCTCCACCAGGTCCAGGTCCTGCGGCGTGAGGTTCTCCTTGGCCAGCGCGGCTTTGATGGCGTTCGACGGCTGTTCGTGCAGCGAGGCGTCCGGCCCGGCGACCACGCCGTGCGCGCCGATCTCGGCGATCCAGGTCAGGCCGAGTTCCACCGCCTTCGCCTTGCTCATCACGACCACCGCGGCGGCGCCGTCGGAGATCGGCGACGCCGAGCCGGCCGTGATGGTCCCGTCACTGGAGAACGCCGGACGCAGCTTGCCCAGCGCCTCCACGTTCGTGTCGCCGCGGATGCCTTCGTCGTCGGCGATGACGAGCGGGTCGCCCTTCCGCTGCGGCACGGACACCGGGACGATCTCCTCGGCGAAGATCCCGTTCGTGGCCGCTGCCGCGGCGCGCTGGTGCGAGCGGACCGCGAACTCGTCCTGCTGCTGGCGGGTCAAGCTGTAGCGCGAGTTGTACTTCTCGGTCGACGCACCCATCGCGACCTGGTCGAACGCACAGAACAGACCGTCAAGGGCCATGTGGTCGACCATCGTGACGTCGCCGTACTTGAACCCGGACCGCGACTTCGGCAGCAGGTGCGGCGCCTGGGTCATCGACTCCTGGCCGCCGGCCACCACGATGTCGAACTCGCCTGCCCGGATCAGCTGGTCGGCCAGGGCGATACTGTCCAGGCCGGACAGGCACACCTTGTTGATGGTCAGCGCGGGCACGCTCATCGGGATGCCCGCGTGCACCGCGGCCTGCCGGGCCGGGATCTGCCCCGCGCCTGCGGTCAGCACCTGGCCCATGATCACGTACTGCACCTGCTCGGGGCGCACGCCCGCCCGGTCGAGCGCGCCCTTGATGGCGAACCCACCGAGTTGGGTGCCGGAGAAGTCCTTCAGGCCCCCGAGGAGCCGACCCATCGGGGTACGGGCTCCAGCGACGATGACGGAACCGGACACAGGCAGCCTCCAATGCAAGCGCTCGTTAACCCAAGACGATACCCAGCGGTAGGGACTGCACCGATTCCGACGAACGAGTTGTGTCGCGCACACCACAGTTCTGTTTACCGACCCCCTGCGGGGGCGCCCACCCCCACCGCCTCCTCGCGCGTGCGTTGCGCGACGTGCCTACCCTTGAGGGTATGTCTCAGGAATCAGGCGCACGGGTCGCAGCCGTCGTAACAGCCATCGACCACGTCGGCATCGCCGTCCCGGACCTCGACGAGGCGATCGAGTTCTACCAGGAGACGTACGGGCTCGTGGTCGCCGCGGTCGAGGTGAACGAGGAGCAGGGCGTCCGCGAGGCGATGCTCCGGGTCCCGGGCGACGACGGCACCGGTACCGCGATCCAGTTGCTCGCGCCGCTGACGCCGGACTCGACCATCGGCAGGTTCCTGGCCAAGAAGGGCCCAGGACTCCAGCAACTGGCGTATCGGGTGGCCGACATCGAAGAGACATCCGAGGCGCTGCGGGCGAAAGGCCTAAAGGTTGTCTTCGACGAACCTAAACACGGTACACAGAACAGTCGTACTCAGTTCGTCCACCCCAAGTCCACCGGCGGTGTCCTGGTCGAATTCGTGCAGCCCGCGGACTGAATCGGTTCCAGTGGCGCAGGTCTCACAATTGTGGTGATCTACGCTTTCCGGTGGTTAACCTCCGGGCATTCGCGACCTGGAGGCACGCCGTGGAAAAGATTCGTGACGCCATTCTTTCGGGCGAGTGGACAGCGGTCGGCGATCTGGATGTGCCGGACCACTACCGGGCGGTGACCGTGCACGCCGACGAAGTGGAGATGTTCGCCGGCCTGGAGACCCGCGACAAGGACCCGCGCAAGGCGCTGCACGTCGAGGACGTGGCAACGCCGGAGCTGGCCCCCGGCGAGGCGCTGGTCGCGGTGATGGCGTCGGCGATCAACTACAACACGGTGTGGACGTCCATCTTCGAGCCGCTGGACACGTTCGGATTCCTGCGCCGCTACGGCCGGACGTCCGACCTGGCCAAGCGGCACGACCTGCCGTACCACGTGGTCGGCTCCGACCTGGCCGGCGTGGTGCTGCGGACCGGGCCCGGCGTGCAGGCGTGGAAACCCGGCGACGCGGTGGTGGCGCACTGTCTTTCGGTCGAGCTGGAACACCCGGACGGCCACAACGACACGATGATGGACCCGGAACAGCGGATCTGGGGATTCGAGACGAACTTCGGCGGCCTGGCCGAGCTGGCACTGGTGAAATCCAACCAGCTGATGCCCAAACCGGCGCACCTGACCTGGGAGGAGGCGGCGTCCCCGGGTTTGGTGAACTCCACCGCCTACCGCCAGTTGGTGTCGACGAACGGCGCCGCCATGAAACAGGGCGACACGGTGTTGATCTGGGGTGCCTCGGGCGGCCTCGGCTCGTACGCGACCCAGTTCGCGCTCAACGGCGGCGCCACCCCGGTCTGTGTGGTCTCCAGCCCGCAGAAGGCGGAGATCTGCCGGCGGATGGGCGCTGAGCTGATCATCGACCGGGCGGCCGAGGACTACCGGTTCTGGTCGGACCCGGACACCCAGAACCCGCGTGAGTGGAAGCGGTTCGGCGCGCGGATCCGGGAGCTGACCGGCGGCGACGACCCGGACATCGTGTTCGAGCACCCGGGCCGGGAGACGTTCGGCGCCAGCGTGTTCGTGGCCCGGCGCGGCGGGACGATCGTCACCTGCGCGTCCACCTCGGGCTTCATGCACTCGTACGACAACCGCTACCTGTGGATGCACCTCAAGCGGATCGTCGGCTCGCACTTCGCCAACTACCGGGAGGCGTCCGAGGCGAACCGGTTGATAGCCAAGGGAAAGATCCACCCGACCCTGTCCAGGGTGTACCCGATGGACGAGACCGGCCAGGCCGCGTACGACGTGCACCGCAACGTGCACCAGGGCAAGGTCGGCGTGCTGTGCCTGGCGCCCACCGAGGGCCTCGGCGTCACGAACCCGCAGTTGCGCGCCAAGCACGTGGACGAGATCAACCGGTTCCGCGGCGTCTGACCGTCACTCCACCCACCACCACCCGTCGCCCAGGTAGACGGTCGGTTTCACGGGGTCGCCGAAGCCGTCCAGCTCCGCCGTCTCGTCGATGTCACCGGTGATGTGGGCGTATCCGATCGCGCCGTCCGGAATGCCGGCCCACTGGGACAGGAACCACACCGGCGTGCCGCGGTTGACGCCGATCCGCGACAGGCTGTCGACGGTCGACAGGTACTGGTACTCGGCGGGCAGTTTCGGGCCGTAGTAGCCCTGGGGCGCCGTGGCGGTCCAGGTCCGGTCGTCCGCCAGCCGGGCGACGGCCGCGAAGTCCGACCGGTGCAGGCGGTACCAGCTGACTTTGTAGACGTACTGCCAGTTGACCAACGCCACGACCACACCCACGACGACCGACGGGACCAGGAACGCGGCCACGCCACGCCACCGCGCCCGCCGCCAGATCAGCCTGCCCGCGATGGCGGTGGCACCCACCAGGACGACCCACGGAACGGCCGACAGCAAAGGACCGAAGTACACGGCGGCGATCCAGAACAGGGTCGTGGTGGCGATCCGCAGCTGGAAGTAGTGCAGTCCGGCCAGCACCAGCCAGCCGGTCACCAGGACCACCACCGCCGGCCACATCCTTGGTCGCTGTCGCGGTGTCGACTCGGGCACCGAACTGTCCGCGGGGTTCTGTTCCAACGTCACATCCACGTAGACGCCGCCCCGGTGCCACCGTTGGGTGCGAACGCGTGGAGGTCTGGTGGAGGTTCCGTGTGTGATATCTTTCCTTCATGGAACGAACGGAATCGGTTCGGGACGTCGCCCGCGCCACGTTCCGGCTGGTCACCGAGGCCCAACAGGGCATGAGCAGGTCGTTCGACGCCGCACGCGTCGGCGTTCTGCAGGTCGTCGCCGCGCGTGGCCCGGTCCGGCCGGGCGCGATCGGTGAGCAGCTCGACATGGCGCCGTCGTCGGTCACCCGGCACGTTCAGGCGTTGGAGGACGCGGGCCAGGTCTCGGTGGCGGCCGATCCGGCCGACGCCAGGACGTGCCTGATCACCACGACCCCGGCCGGGCTGACCGAACTGGACCGGCTGGAGGCCGCCGGTCTGGCCGTGTTCGCCGACGTTGTGGCCGACTGGAGCGAGGCGGACCTGCGCACACTTGTCCGGCTGATGCGGCGGCTCACCGACGACTGGGCGGCCCGCGGCCCGGCCGCGAAACGCGCCAACCAGCCGAAACGCGAGCCGCGTTGGCGGTTCCGCGGATGAAACTCCGGCTCTGTCTCCTCGGCCTCGCCGTCTTCCAGGTCGTCATCGCCGTACTGGTGTGGATCAACTTCGACGCGACCGTGGACGCCTTGGACGGAACCAAACTCGCGCCAAATCACAACGCGGCTGTCGGCGCCGCTCAGGGCGCGCTGGCCGTGCATCTTGTGCTTGCCGTGCTGAGCGTGGTGTTCGCACGGATCACGCCCGCAGGAAGGGCACGCGTGCGCGCGACGATCATGCTGGCGATCACGGCGGTCGGCGGTGTCGCGGCGATGGCGTTGCCGGCACAGACTTATCTGAGCCCGATCGGGGTCGCGCTGGCGTTGGCCGCGTTGGGCCTGCTGTGGATCAGGCCTGCCCGGCGCCCAGATTCAGTGCGTCCGCGATGAACGCCACCTCGCGGTCCATCGACGGCGCGTCCTCCTCGGCGTGCCTGGCCACGGAGTGGCGGTAGCTCACGGCGAGAGCGAACAGGCCGGCCGCGCTGTCCACGTCCGCCAGCGCGATGGCGCCGGCGCCGGCCGCGATGATCACGGACTTCACCTGGGTGACTATCGAGTGGTAGCGCGCCTGCAACGCCTCGCGGACCGCCCTGTGCGTGTCCGCCTCGCGCCACAGCAGGTGCGACAGGATCCGCGATTTGCTCAGCCGCGCGTCCAGTTCGGCGACCAACTTTCGGAGGCTGGCGCCCACGTCGCCAGGGACGACGACGTTCACGGGGTCGATGTGTTCGTCCGGCAGCCGCTGCACGAGCGCGGTCAGCAGGTCCGACTTGCGCCGGAAGTAGTAGTGCACAAGGCCTTTGGGCACGTGCGCGGCCTCGGCGATCTTGGACGTCGGGGTGGCGTCGAAACCCGTCTCGGCGAACAGCTTCTCGGCAGCGGTCAGGATCCGCTCCCGCGCGCCTGGGTCGTTCGACACTTTCAGTCCCCTCCGGCGGAGTGCGCCCGGGCCATCACATCAAGCCCAGGGCGCGCTCCGCAAGAGACTCAATGCTGTCCGGCCATGCCCTGGTGGGCGGTGTTGGCGGCGGGCAGGGCGACCGCGCCGGCGATGGCTGTCAGCGCGCCGATGATGAACGCGCTCCACATGGCGCCCTTCATGTCCGTGAAGCTCATCACCCACGGGGAGATGAACATCAGCACCCCGAGCACGATCTGCACGTACTCACCCAGTACGACCCCGGGCATGGCCAGCGAGAACAGGCCGTCCAGGGCGATCAGCGCGCCCAACACGATCATGGTCCAGGTGATGGTGTTCGTGGTCGTCAACCACAGCGGCGAGAGGACGGCCACCACGCCGAACAGCACCTCTGCCCAGTCCTGCCAACGCGTCCACGCCCTTGTGGTCGATGTGTCGCTCATGGCGATCACCTCCGAAAGGAGAAAGGTCCTACCTCTGCATAGTGCGCTTGGTTGGCTGGCCGGTCAAGACCTGTGATGTGGTATACGCCGCTGGCCAAGTCGGTGTGCGAGGTAGGTTGGGGCCATGGCTCTAGGTGACGAACGCGAGCTCGTGCCGCTCGGCGTCGGTTTCGACATCACCAAGCGCGGCTACAGCAAGATGCAGGTCGAGGAACACCTCGAACGCGTCGACGGTGAGTTGCGCCTGCTCGCGGCCGACCGGGACGCCGCGGTGTCCCAGGCCGCGGACCTGGCGCGCCAGCTGGAGATCGCCCGCTCGGAGATCGACGACATGCGCGGCCAGGTGGAACGCCTGTCACTGCCGCCGACGACCTTGGAAGGGCTGAGCGAGCGCCTGCAGCGGATGCTCCGGCTCGCCCAGGACGAGGCGACCGAGACCAAGGCCCGGGCCGAGGCCGAGGCCGGCCACATCCGCGCGAAGGCCGAGACGGACGCGAACGCGCTGCGGGCCCGTTACGAGGAGATGTTGCGCGGCCTGGACGTCCGGCGGGCCGAGATGGAGGCCGAGCACCGGGAAGTGATCGCCAAGGCCCGCGCGGACGCCACCGCTCTCACCACCGCCGCCGAGCAGGAACGGGCCCGCCTGGACGCCGAGTCCGAGCAGCGCCGGGCGCAGGTGGAGGAGGACTTCGAGATCGCGATGGCCTCCCGCCGCACCGAGTCGATGCGCGCGCTGGCCGAGCAGGAGGCCACGAGCAAGGCGGATGCCGAGCGTCGGGTCCGGGAGGCGACCGAGGAGGCCAACCGCCGCCGGCACGACGCCCTCACCGAGTCCAAGGCGCGACTGCAGGAGGCCAGCGAGGAGGCGCACCGGCGGGTCCGCGAGGCCACCGACGAGGCCAACCGCCGGATCAGCCACGCGGCTCAGCGCGTCGCCGCGTTGCGCCAGCTGCGGACCCGGGTGGCCAACCAGCTGCGCCAGGCCCGCAGCCTGATCCAGGACGCGGACGTGGTCCTGACGAACGCCACCCCGGTACTCGACCCGTTGCCGGAGGAGCGCACACCGCAGGACGAGGCCCCCACCAAGAAGGTCACTCCCCCCAAGGTCACCACGGTCTCGCAGACCGAGGCGGCCGGCGGCCCCCCCAAGGAGCCCTGGGAGCCGGCCGAGCCCGACGAGGCCGCCGAGACCATCGAGGTGCCGAAGCCCACCCCGAACCGGCGCCCCTGACCGGACACTCAGGACACCCACTACCTCGGTCTGGTTGTGTCGTTGTAGCTACGGCAGGGTAAGTTACCCGCAGTAGCTCGCCGAGGAGGGGTTCCTGATGGCTGCCTACCGCACCATTGTCGTCGGCACGGACGGCTCGGACTCGTCGTACCGAGCGGTGGACAAAGCCGCCGCGGTCGCCGCGGACAGCGACGCGACGCTAGTGATCGCGTGCGCCTACCAGCCGGCGAGCCAGCGCGAGGTCGAACACGCGCAGGACGAGCTTGGCAGTGATGTCGCGTACCAGGTCGTGGGTTCCGCGCCGGCCGAGGACACCGTACGGACCGCGTCGGAACGGGCGGCGCGGGCGGGCGCGACGAAGATCGACACCGTGATCGTCGTGGGCGACCCGGTGCCGACGTTGACGAACCTGGTCGGCGACCGGTCCGCCGACCTGCTCGTGGTCGGCAACCGGGGGCTGAACACGCTGGCCGGCCGGCTGCTCGGGTCGGTACCGGCCGAGGTGGCCCGCAAGTCCGGTGTCGACGTGCTCATCGTCCACACGACGTGAGCGAGTCCCTCCAGGCGCGGATCGAGCGGGTGCTGCTCGGCGGCCGGCGGAAGTACACCCGGGAGCAGGTCTCCGAGCTGGCCGGCATGCCGCGGGAACGGGCCACGGACCTGTGGCGCTCCCTGGGGTTCGCGAGCGTGGCCGACGACGAGGTGGTCTTCACCGACAACGACGTCCAGGCGCTGCGGCTGGTGAAGGAGCTGACCGAACTCGGGTTGTACGACGTCAGCGCGCAGAACTCGATCGCCAGGGTGCTCGGCCAGCACATCTCCCGGATCGCCGAGATGGAGATCTACGTGCTGCGCGAACTCGTCGCCGGGCAGCCCGAGCTGCTCGCCGACGAGCGCGGCTTCACCCGGTTCATCGACCAGCTCATCCCGGACCTGGAGCGGCTGCACAACTTCGCGTGGCGCCGGCAGCTCGCCGCGTACGCCGGCCGCGCGCTCGCCGCGCCCGACGAGGACCTGGACACCACCAACGAGGTCGTGGGCTTCGCGGACATGGTCGGCTACACCAGCCTGACCCGCCGGTCCAGCGAGACCGAGCTGGCGAACGTCCTGGAGGAGTTCGAGACCACGGTGACCAAGGCGGTCGCCGAGCACCACGGCCGGGTCGTGAAGATGCTCGGCGACGAGGTCCTGTTCGTCGCCGACGACCCACAGCAGGGCGCGGAGATCGCGCTGACCCTGGTGGAGCTCGCCGAGGCGGCGGAGGGCCTGCCGTCGCTGCGCGCCGGTCTGGCCTACGGACGGGTGTTGAGCCGGTTCGGCGACGTGTACGGGTCGACGGTCAACATAGCGAGCCGGCTCACCTCCATCTGCAACCCGGGCGCCGTGCTCGTCGACGCGGAACTGGCCGCCGCGTTGCAGGACGACCCGCACTACGCCATCCGGCACCGCCGACCGGTGTCGGTGCGCGGGTTCCACCGCCTCAAGCCGTCCGTGCTGCGGCGCGCTACCAACGGCGTGAAGTAGGCCCGCGTCGCAGCCGCGCGTCCCAACACGCCCGGTGCCAGTGCCGCCGGTCGTCGACCGTGCCGTCCGCCTGCCACGCCACGACATGCGGCACACCCGCCTGGATCTCGTGATCGCATCCGGGACACCGGTACACCTTCGTCGACCCGGTGACGGACCGGACATACCAGTCTCCGTCCGGCCCTGACTCGCCGCGCTGGTACCCGGCCGTACTGTGCGGACGCAACTCCTCGCGCTTGGCACGGTTTCGGCGGGGCACGACCATCACTATATTTGGCAGACGTGCCCACCTATGAGTTCAAGTGCCGCGACTGCAGTGACACCTTCGAGGTAAATCGCCCGATGAGCGAGTCCGGGGCGCCGGCGAGCTGCCCCTCGGGCCACAGCGACACGGTGAAGCTGCTGTCCATGGCCGGCCTGTCCGGCGGCGCGCCGGCGCCCACGGGAGGTTGCTGTGGCGGAGGATGCTGCCGCTGACCCGTTCGGGACGCTGCGCAAGGCACTGTGGATCGGCGGCGGCCAGTGGGCCGGGAAGTCCACTGTCGCCCGCATCCTGGCCATGCGCCACGGACTCACGGCGTACCACTACGACTACCACGACGCCCGCGGCCACAACGACCGCCGCATCGCCCGTCGAGTCCACACTGGACAGTCTGCGCCCGATCCCGAGGACGTCTGGGTGAACACCACCCCGGCGGACATGGCCGTGGCCACCCTTGGCGGCTTCCCCGAACGGTTCGAGTGGGCCCTGGACGACCTGCGTGCCCTGGTGTCACCCCATCCGATCATCGCCGAAGGCTGGGGCCTGCGTCCCGAACTCGTCGCACCGCTGGTCGCCGAACCCAGGCAGATGGTGGTCATGGTGCCCACGGAGGAGTTCCGGCAACGTCAACTGCGCGCGCTACCCCGTGCGGCCCGGACGACCCATCAGGTCAGCGACCCGGAACGCGCCCAGCGCAACAGGATCGCCCGCGACCGCCTGGTGGCCACGGACGCGGCCCGAGCCGCGCACCAGTACGGGATGCGCGTGATCGAAGTGGACGGATCCGTCGACGCCGAAGGCGTGGCCGACATTCTGTCCGCTCATTTCCAGCCGTACCTGCCTTGACAACTACGGACTTCCGACCTCAGCGCACCTTTTCCGGCATATGGTCCAATGCCTCCAGCACGTGCTCCGCGAGTTCGTGCGCGGCTTTGTCGCTCAGTTTCGAGTTCGTCTTCAGTGCGCCTTGGACCAGATTGACGCGTTGGTCGTAACGGGACACGTACTTGACCGTGGCGGTCATGGGATCTCCTTGCTGCCGTGTCCGAACTGGACGCGGACTTCAGCACACCACCCGGCTTGGTCGGCCGCTTGTGTGCGCCCAAGGCGGCGCCGGCTTGACCACCGGCACTCGACGTACCCTCGGTAGTACTGACTGTACGCCGTGAACCGACCGATCATGACCGGCGGAGTGTACTGTCGAATATGCCGAAGGTATTTCGCATGTGAGCGGCCGAGCCCGCATCGTTTTCGGCGACACCCACCGCAGGGTACGTCGATGACCTATGAGCGAAGCAGATTCGCCCGCGCCGCTGCCCTCGCCCGGTACGCCGAACAGGCACGACACCCCCAGGCGCGGCTTGCCGCCACCGATGACGACGTCCCAAGCTCCGCGGCGATGACCGCGCGGAACAGGTGGCTGCGGATCGGGTGCGCCTTCGACTACCGGGCCGAAATCGAGACGCCGACAGTGTTCCTGGTGCGGCCGAGCGACGGCGGCGACGTGCGCGCGGCCGGCGAACAGTGGTCGGCGCAGCCCGAAATGCCGATGCGCCGGTACCGCGACCTTTACGGCAACCAGTGCGTGCGGGTGGTGCTGCCGGCCGGCCGGTCAAGCCTGCGTTACCAGGCGTTCGCCGAGGTGCCGGACGTGGCCGACGAGGTACCCCTTGAGGCGGCCGAGGTGCGGCCGGACGAACTGCCGGACCGCCTGCTGCTCTACACCCTGCCGAGCAGGTACTGCCTGCCGGACGCGCTTGGCGACGAGGCGTGGTCCCGGTTCGGCTCGGCCGCCCCTGGCTACGGTCGCGTGCGGCAGATCTGTTCGTACGTGCATGACCACCTGACCTTCAGGTACGGCAGTTCCACCGCGATGTCCACCGCGGTGGACGTCAACGCTTCGGGGTTCGGCGTCTGCCGGGACTTCACCCATCTGGCGATCTCGTTCTGCCGGGCGTTGAACATCCCCGCCCGCTATGTGTTCGGGTACCTGCCCGACATGGACGTTCACCCGGATCCGGCGCCGATGGACTTCGCGGCCTGGATGGAGGTCTGGCTGGCCGGGCGCTGGTGGACCGTTGATCCCCGCAACAACAGCCACCGCAAGGGACGGGTGCCCGTCGGCCGCGGCCGGGACGCCGCCGACGTCGCGATGGCCACCACATTCGGCGGTCCGCACCTGGAGGCGATGCGGGTCATCGCGGAGGAATGCGACCGGCCAGGCTGACCGGGCAGGGTCACGAAAGCGTTTGCGGCTCTCGGCCGATAATCGCTTCGGCGACGTGTTTGCCCACTTCGCACTGGGGGCCGAAGAGTTTGGAGGCGTCGATGACGCCGATTCCCACGTTGCCGTCCGCGTATTTCAAGGACAGGACGCACGAGGTGTCGTCCGCCTGTTGGTAGAGGACTGGACGGCCGGCAACGGTGTAGGTGCCGTTGGGGTTCTTGACCGCCAGGCTCTGGGTTTTCCGGTAGTAGAGCTGGACGCCGACTTTCAGGCCCTGCTGGGCCAGTTGGTACGTCCAGCGGCAGGACTGGTCGAAGTCCGTGCTGATGTTGACGTCGCTCTTCGGCTCGGTCACGTTCGCGCCCTGGTTCTTGAACGGCAGGTCGTCGAACGTGAGCAGTTTGCAGAGCTTCTGTTCCATCGCGGGCGTGCCCGACGCGGGCGGCCCGTCCAGCGGGTTGGACGTGGGCGGACTCGCGGTCTCCGAGGTGCTGGTGTTGACCACCGCTTGTGGGTCGGCGGTCGCGACACCGCCGATCTTCTGGCCACAGGCCGCGGTCAGCACGCTGACCAGCGTCAGCCCGGCCGCCATCCACGTTCGTCGCACCGGGTCAAGGTACCGCTTCGCCCTATGTGTAGTCCCGGAACCCCTTTCCGGTCTTCCGGCCAAGGCGGCCCGCGGTGACAAGGTGTTCCATCAGCGGGGACGGCGCGAACCCGGGCTCGCGGAACTCGTTGTACAACGTGCGTTCGATCGCCAGGGAGACGTCCAGGCCGACCACGTCCAGCAGTTCGAAGGGACCCATCGGCAGGCCGCAGGCGGCTTTCATGGCGGTGTCGATGTCGTCGCCGGTCGCGTAGTGGCCGGCGACCATCTTCACCGCGTCGTTGAGGTACGGGAACAACAGCGCGTTGACGATGAAGCCCGCGCGGTCGCTGCAGTGCACGGGATGCTTCCCGACCTTGGCGCAGATGGCGTGCGCGGTGGCGACGACGTCCGCGTCGGTGGCGATCGTGTTCACCACTTCCACCAGCTTCATCACCGGGGCCGGGTTGAAGAAGTGCAGGCCGATCACGTCGCCGGGCCGGCTCGTGGCCGCCGCGCACTCGATCACCGGCAGGGACGACGTGGTGGTGGCGAGAACCGTGCCCGGCTTGCAGACCTCGTCCAGCGCGCCGAACACGGCCCGTTTCACGGCCAGGTCCTCGGCGACGGCCTCGATCACCAGGTCGCAGTCGGCCAGTTCCTCGAACTCGACCGCGGGGGTGATCCGGCCAAGCGTCTCGTCCCGGGCCGCTTCGGTGAGCCGGCCCTTGGCCACCGCCCGGTCCAGCGACTTGCGGACCTTGCCGACCGCGGCCGACGCCTTGTCCGTGCTACGGGCCCGCAGCACGACGTCGAAACCCTTCTTGGCGAACACCTCCACGATGCCGGTGGCCATCGTGCCGGTGCCGATCACCCCGACCCGCTGCACCTCCCTGGTCAACGCCTCCTCGGCCTTCCCTTGTGGCGTAAGCACGTCCGGCACGACAACCGGGGAACCAGGCTCCTGATAGGTGTAGAAGCCACGCCCGGTCTTCCGGCCCAGCATGCCCGCGGTGATCATCTGCTTGAGCAGGGGCGCGGGCGCGTGCAGCCGGTCCCGGGACTGTTTGTACATCGTGTCAAGGATTTCGGACGCGATGTCCAGTCCGATCAGGTCGAGCAACGCCAACGGCCCCATCGGATACCCACAGCCGTACTTCATCGCCGCGTCCAGGTCCTCGCGGGTGGCGTACCGCTGCTCGTACATGAGCACCGCGTGGTTGAGATAGCTGAACAGCAGGGAGTTCGCCAGGAACCCGGCGCGGTCGCCGATCACCAGCGGTGTCTTCCCGATCCGGCGCAGCAGGTTCTCGACGTCGGTGATGACATCCGGCTCGGTGACGACCGTCCGCACCACCTCCACCAACTTGAGCACCGGCGCGGGATTGAAGAAGTGCATCCCGATCACCCGCTCCGGCCGGCCGGTGTGCACCCCGATCTCGGTGACCGACAACGAGGACGTGTTGGTCGCCAACACGGTGTCCGGCGGCGTGATCCGGTCCACCTCGGCGAACACCCCGGCCTTCAGCTCCAGGTTCTCGGTGACCGCCTCCACCACCAGGTCGCAGTCCGCCAGGTCGGCGAGCCGAGCGGTGTACGTGATCCGGCCGAGCAACTGGTCGCGCTCCACCTCAGTCAACTTCCCACCGGCCACGGCCCGCTCAGTGGAGTGCTCGACGAGCGCCCGGCCCCGCTCCAGCGCGTCCAGGTCCACCTCCACACCCACAACGGCCACCCCGGCCCGCGCGAACACCTCGGCCACCCCGGCCCCCTGAATCCCCAGGCCGACCACACCAACTGTGCTGAACTCACGCGCCACTGGAACCTCCCGGCCGAGCTACCGTCGGGTAACCACGATGCCCGCCGAGCGCCATCCGTGCACGTGAAGTACACCTCAGTGACCCAGGTCACCGACCCTCGGATTCCTCGCAGCGCGTCTGATTCACTCGAATGTTCCGACCAGCGGCCCTGAATGGATGAGGAGAGCCCTGGTCAACGCTCATGGCGCAACCGCCTGATCTCCGCGGTGGTCGGACCGCTCTTGGCCGAGCGCGGTCTCCGGTGACCGGGCCTGACGCGCAGCCGTTTCCGCACCAAGACTAGGAGCAGGTACAAGGTCAACAGTGCCAGCGCGGCGAGCGCTCCCAGAATTGCTGGCAGGTACCAGCTCAGGAATGCGGTCACGACAGCCGCCGGCGCTGGTGTTCGCGTTCGGCATCAGCAAGCGCGGCGCGCAGGAGCTTGGACTCGTCTCGGTTGAGGCGTGCGACTTCACCAGGCGGCACCACCACCACGATGTCGTGGCCAGCGCCCAGGCGGACCTTGATGTCTCGTGGTCGATCCGCGGCATCGCGACAGCTGACCGATTGGGACCAGGTCGAACTCGACACGCCGCCTCCAGCTGGTTAAGACGTCTTGACCAGTTATGACTGTAAGTAGAGAGGCTCAACTGGTCAATACCAGTTGGGGTCACAACCCGATCGGATTAACAGCGAGTAGCCTCTGGTCAAGATGTCAACATGTCTTGACCAGCCGCAGGAGGAGGTCGCGTGGTCGATCGGACCAGTGGAGTGCCCGCCTATCGGCAGGTGGCCGACCAACTCGCGGCCCAGATCTCGACGGGCGAGCTGGCTCCGGGCGCGCCGCTTCCCTCCGAGCGCGAACTCGTCGATCTGTTCGGTATCTCTCGTCCGATGGTCCGCGAAGCGGTCAAGCTGTTGCGGATGCGCGGCCTCGTCGATGTCGAGCACGGTCGTGGCGCATTTGTGCGGACGCCAGGCCAGGTCGTTCGTCTGTCCCGGAATCGGCTTACGCGAGCTGCCCGCAGTCTGAACAAGGGTGCCTTCCTCGGTGACGCGGACGCCGCTGGATTCACGCCCAGTGTGTCAGTCCGGGTTCGAGTCGAGACTGCTGACGAACGCGTAGCGCGACTGTTGGAGATCGAGCCCGGCAATGAAGTCCTTGTACGCGACCGAGTGATGAGCGCGAACGGGTTGGTGGTCCAGCTGGCGGTCTCTCGTCTGCCACGCGATGTCACGCTCGGAACGGCCTTGGAGGAGATCGAGACAGGACCTGGCGGCGCTTACGCACGACTCGAGCAGGCCGGCCACGTCCTCGTCCACTTCGACGAGACCGTCTCGGCGCGCATGCCCAGTGTCGAAGAGCAGGCTCAACTCCAGTTGCCGGAAGCGATTCCGGTGATCGCGGTGACTCGCGTCGCGTACACGGCTGATCGTCCAGTCGAGATGAACGACATGGTGCTTGCCGCCAACAGGTACGAACTGCACTATCGGTTGCCTGCGGAATAGATCATGAGGTGACGGGCAGCTTGCTCCAGACCTCGCCGGCCACGATCCGGGCGGCGGCGCAGGCGGTGGCCGTGGTGCCGGGGGCTGTTCGGACGATGACCTGGGCGAGTTCGCGGCCGATTCCCGCCACTTCGGCCACGCACAGGGTCGGGCCGTTGATGTCTACGGTGTACACACCGCTGGTGCGGCCGGCGATGGTCTCGTGGTGGACGTTGGCGGCGGCGGAGGGGGCGCTCAGTACGTAACGCAGGGTGAGCGAGGGGACGGTCGCGGTGCCCCAGCGGCACTGGTGGTGAGCTGGGTAGGCCGTTGTTTCCGCCGCGGCCAGGCCGGGGATCTGGCCGAGGGTGGTCACCACCGCTTTGCAGGCGTCCAGGGGGCCGAAAGAGCTGGGTGGGTACGCGTGGTGCTCGATTTTCTTCGCCACGATGTTCTGGGCGATCGTGTGCGTGGCTTTTTCGGTTACCGAGCACAGCGAGGAGACAGTGGTGTTCGGGCTGTCCGCCGTGTCCGCGGACACGGCGAGGGTGATGTTGTCAATGAAGAAGATGTAGCGGGCGCAGCGGTCGGGGACCGGACTCGCTTCGAGGATCCGCAAGGGGCCGACCAGCTCGATCTGCCTGGCCGGCACGTCGTCGAGCGAACGCACCCGTTCCAGCAGGCCGAACCGGACCGCGACCTGGGCGTCTGACATCGGCAACCGCAGCCAGCAGTAGTCATAGGACTCCTGGGGCTGGGGTTGGGCCGTGCCGAACTGGTCGAGCGACGTCGGGTCCAGCAGGCTGCAACTGTCCACTGTGCCGGCGTCGCCGAGCAGTTCGGCCGCGCTGCCCGGCCCCGGCCGGGTGGCCGCCGGCGCGCCGGAGACCTGGCTGGTGCAGCCGGATAACAGGAGCAAGGCGGTAACGAACACAGCGGTACCTAACGCAGCACGGCATCGCCGCATCCCGCCCGCCCTCACTCGTCAAAGCCGCGGGCGACCAGCTCACCTACCCGCCGCAGCGCCTCCTCGGCGTCCGGACCGATGGCGGAGACCGTGACCCGGTCGCCGCCGCGCGCGCCCAAACCCATCAGGTCGAGCACACTGGCCGCGTTCGCCTGCCTCTCGCCGAATCGTACGGTGACCTTGGCGTCCAGCTCCGCGACGCTCCGGGCAAGCAGCGCGGCCGGCCGTGCGTGCAGGCCAACGGTGTTGGTCAGAATGAATTCCGTGCCGGGTCCGGTCGGCTCGGGCATCACGTCCGCGTCGGGTGACGACCCCGCCGAAGCCGCTGCGGCCAGCACCGCGTCGAGGTCCCCGCCGCCCTGCGCGGCCACAGCGGCCGCGACGGCTCCCTCCACAAACGGCGCGTCGACCACGGCACACCGGTTCGGGTCACCGAGCATCTCCACGGCCAGGTCAGCGGTCATCTTCGCGCTGCCCAGGTCGTACAGCAGGAGGACGCCGGCGCCCGACTCGGCCCGGTCCAGCGCGGTGGACACGGCGTCGAAGTCGGTGCCGAGCGTGCCGTCCGGCAACCCGCCGGCCGGCAGGATCCGCACGTCCGGCGCCATCTGCCCGGCCAGTTCGGCGAGGCCATCCGCCAGTTTGGAGCTGTGCGAAACGAGAACCAGACCGACGAGACTCACGATGCTGCGTCCGCGAACGCCCGCAGCAGCAACGCGGTCGAACGCGCGCCCGGATCCATGTGACCGGCGCTGCGCTCACCGAGGTACGACGCACGGCCTTTCCGCGCCACCAACGGAATCGTGTCCCGCGAGCCTTGATCCGCGGCGTCGGCCGCCGCCGAAAGCACCTCGGCGACAGAGCCTGAGGCAGCTTGAGCCGCCTCGACCGCCGGCGTCAGCGCGTCGACCATGGTCTTGTCCCCGACGGCCGCCTTGCCGCGCGCCACCACGCCGTCCAGCGCGGCCTGCAACGCGACCACAATGGACTCCGGGGTCAACTCCGGCGTCTGGCCGAGGGCTGACGACGCCCGCAGGAACGCCGTTCCGTAGAGCGGCCCGGCTGCCCCGCCGACGGTCGAGATCAACGTGCTGGCCACCAGCTTCAGCACCGCGGCCGGTGTCTCCCCTGGGTTGTCCAATTTGGACAGCACGGCGGTGAAGCCGCGCTTGAGGTTCTCGCCGTGGTCGCCGTCCCCGATCTCCCGGTCCAAAGTGACCAGTTCGTCCCGGTGCTCGTCGACGACCGCCACCACCGAACGCAGCGCCGACACGACCCCGTCGACAGTGCAGGACATCAGGCGCCCCACCGCAACGCCGCTGTACGCACAGGCGCGTCCCACCATCGCAGCATCTCGTCGTCCACCTTCAACACCGTCAGGCTCATCCCCTGCATCTCCAGACTGGTCACGTACGGCCCCACCAGGCGCCGCTCGACCACGATGCCACGCTCCTCCAGCAGCCGCTCGGCGATGCCGTGCGCGAGGTACAGCTCGACCAGCGGCGTGCCGCCCATCGAGTTGGTGAACAGCACCACCCGGTCGCCCGACCCGAACGGCAGGTCGTCCAGGATCGGCTCGAGCAGGGCCCGGACCAGCTGGTCGGCGGGCATGTGCGGGACGCGCCTGCGGCCGGGTTCGCCGTGGATGCCGATGCCGATCTCGATCTCGTCGTCACCGAGCACGAAACTGGGCTCACCGACGTGCGGGACCGTGCACGCGGTCAGCGCGACACCCATCGACCGCACCGACGAGATCACGCGCCGCGCCAACGCCTCGAGTTCGTCCAGCCGGTAGCCGCCCTCAGCGGCGCCGCCGAGGATCTTCTCCAGCAACACCGTCCCGCCGACACCCCGGCGGCCGGCGGTGTACAGCGAGTCCTTCACCGCCACGTCGTCGTCGATGACCACTGTCCGCACCGCGACGTCGGACATCTCGGCGAACTCCGCCGCTGTCTCGAAGTTCAGCACGTCACCGGTGTAGTTCTTGACGATCAGCAGCACACCCGCGCCGCCGTGCACGTGCTCGATCGCGGCCTGCACCTGGTCGGGTGTTGGCGAGGTGAACACCGCTCCCGGGCACGCGGCGTCGAGCATGCCGAGGCCGACGAACCCGCCGTGCATGGGCTCGTGCCCGGAGCCGCCGCCGGAGATCACCGCGACCTTGTCCGGCACAGGCGCGTCCGCGCGGTAGACGACGGCAGGTTCGGTGCGGACCTTGAGGATGTCGGCATGGGCCGCGGCCAGGCCACGCAGTGACTCCCCGACCACGGTCGACGGATCGTTGATGATCTTCTTCACGGCGACCTCCGGGCGTTGGGGCTCGTGCCTTCCTACCCGACCGCGCGTCCGCCGATCAAGCCGACACCTTGCCCGCGACGGCCACGGCCGCCGTCTTGGCCACCGCGCACACATCCTCGCCCGCGACGGGCTGGCTCCGCTCGAACGACACCTCGACGTTCTCGCCTTTGCCGCCGTTCAACTGCCGCTGCGCCCACCCGATGTCGCACTTGTTGTCGGAGATGCTGTCCTTCCACTGGGCCGCGCCCTTGACCTTGTCGGTCAGGTCCACTTTGACCGGTTTGCTGGACGAGTTCAGCGTGTACGGGTCGCTGGCGATGTCGTAGCTGACGGTGATCGTCACGCCGGACGAGCCGGGGGTGTACGAGCAGGACCTGATGCCGTAGGCGGACTTCACCGCGGCCTTGCCGAGGATGCCGGCGGCGGTCTTGTCGTCCAGGTCGGCACACGGGTCCCGGGTGACCAGGCTGCCGGGGGTGGCCGGGTACTTCGGCGGGTTGGTCGCCATCAGGTTGATCACGGCGTTGATCGCCTTGCCGGCCCAGTCGCAGGTGTCGCCGCTGTCGGCGGTGGCCGACACGGTGACGCCGCGGTCCGGGTCCCGGCCGGTGACCGCGCTCTCCGAGCAGCCCGACGACGTCCGGCTCTCGACGATGACCAGGCCGTTGATCTGCTTGTTGGTCTGTTTCGGCGCGTCGAACAGGCTCTCGCCGACCTTGACACCCAGTCCGATCTTGACCTTGCCGGTGGTGTCGGTGACGTACAGCGAGCATTCCGAGTAGCCGGTCCGCGACGCCGTGTCGTTGGACGCCTTGCCGACCGCGGCCACCACGTCCTTGTTCAGCAGGCCGCACGGTTCGATCTGACGCAGCGCGTCGTCCCCGAAACCGCCGCCGGCCTTGACCGTGGTGCGGTTCGAGACCGATTTGGACAGGTCGACCTGTCCGGCGCAGCCGGCCAGGGCGAACGCGCACATCAGGGCGGCAGCGGTGATGAGACGACGAGACACAGCGTGCACGGTAGCGACCCGCGCGCCGCCGCGTGCACCGAACTCCTCATTTCGCCTCGTCGGGCACTGTCACCGGACGGACCGCGGCCCAGATCGCGAAGAACGCGGCGAGGGCGAGCATGGCGATGCCGACCCACAGGTTGACGTTGAGCCCGCCGGTCTTCACGCGGTCCGCGTCGGTCTCGAACCCGATGCCCAGCACCAGCAGGACCACGCCGTAGATGCCGAACAGGATGGCGATGATCCAGCGAAGATCGAAAAGACGTCCCATGCTCCCTCACCAGAAGATGATGTTGAGTGCCAGGGTCAGCACCAGCGCGCCGGCCGCGAGCACGGCGGGCTTGCGGTACCAGCCGCCGTCCTGGCCGTCGGTCGAGTGGCGGCGGCTTTCCTTGGGGGTGAGCGACCACACCAGACCCTTGAGGTCCTCGTCCGGTTTCGGCCGGGTGGCCTTGGACACGATCACGCTCACCACGATGTCCACCACGAACGCCACGCCGGCGCCGACGAAGCTCGGGCCCTGGCTGTCCGGGTCGCCGAACCAGGTGACCGCGCCCGAGTTGGACAGGACGAACACGGTCAGCGCGGACAGCGTGCCCGCGACCAGGCCGGACCAGCCGGCCGCGGGGGTCATCCGCTTCCAGAACAGGCCGAGGATGAAGGTCGCGAACAGCGGCGCGTTGAAGAACGAGAACAGGGTCTGCAGGTACGTCATGATGTTCTCGTAGCCCGCGGCGATGAACGCGGTGCCGATCGCGACCACCACGCCCACGATCGTGATCAGCCGGCCGAACCGCAGGTAGTAGCCGTCCGGTTTGTCCTTCTTCACGTACGTCTGCCAGATGTCGTAGGTGAAGACGGTGTTGAAGGCACTCACGTTGGCGGCCATGCCGGCCATGAACGACGCGGCCAGGCCGGTGATCGCGACGCCGAGCATGCCGTTCGGCAACACGTCCCGGATGAGCAGCTTGATGGCGTCGTTGAACTGGACGCCAGTGGTGGCATGCGGGTCGGCCGCGAGAGCCTGCTTCGCGCTCGCCAGCTCGGGCGACAGGACCGCGGCGATCATGCCCGGGATCACGATCACCAGCGGCAGCAGCAACTTCGGGTACGCGCCGATCAGCGGGGTACGCCGAGCCGCGGACATGCTGCGCGCACTGAGTCCTCGTTGGACTTCGGCGAAGTTCGTCGTCCAGTACCCGAAGCTGAGCACGAACCCGAGACCGAACACGATGCCGAGCACGGACAGCGTGGCGTTGCCGATGCCGGTCAGGTTGCTGCCCGGCCACGAGTTCAGCTGCGCCCTGTCAGCGATCCGGTCGACCAGGCCCTGCCAGCCGCCGATCCGGTGCAGCCCGACGATGGTGAGCGGCACCAGCATGGCCATGATCACGAAGAACTGCAGCACCTCGTTGTAGATGGCCGCGGACAGCCCACCGAGCGTGGTGTACGCCAGCACCACGGCCGCCGAGACCACAATGGACACCCAGAGCGGCCAGCCGAGCAGCACGTTCACCACGGACCCGAGCGCGAACAGGTTGATCCCGGAGATCAGGACCTGGGCCAGCGCGAAGCTGATCCCGTTCACCAGGTGCGCCGCCGGCCCGAACCGCCGCCGCAGGAACTCCGGCACGCTGCGCACCTTGGAGCCGTAGTAGAACGGCATCATCACGATCCCGAGGAACACCATGGCCGGGATCGCGCCGATCCAGTAGTAGTGCACGGTCGGGATGCCGAACTGGGCGCCGTTGGCCGTCATCCCGAACACCTCGACCGCGCCGAGGTTCGCCGAGACGAACGCCAGCCCGGTCACCCACGCCGGCAGGGACCGCCCGGACAGGAAGAAGTCCAGGCTGCTGGACACCGACCGGCGCGCCAGCACACCGATCCCCAGCACGATCAGGAAGTAGACACCGAGCAGCACGTAGTCAACGGGCTGGGCGTCAAGTCGGAGGTTCGCGTCAGCCAACACCACCCGGCCAACCTAGTTCCTACGCTCGGTGTCCGCATGACGACACAGCGTTCACATGTCAGAACAACCTGAACTCGTCCGATTCCATGCCGCGCAGACCGTCGTAGTCCAGCACCACGCAGCGGATGCCGCGGTCCTCGGCCAGGGTCCTGGCCTGCGGTTTGATCTGCTGCGCCGCGAAGACGCCACGGACCGGGGCGAGCAGCGGATCCCGGTTGAGCAGCTCCAGGTACCGGGTGAGCTGTTCCACCCCGTCGATCTCGCCGCGGCGCTTGATCTCCACCGCGACCGAGGTCCCCTCGTTGTCCCGGCACATCAGGTCGACCGGGCCGATCGCGGTCGGGAACTCGCGGCGCACCAGGGTCCAGCCGTCGCCCAGGGTGACCACGTGTTCGGCGAGCAGTTCCTGCAGGTGGGCCTCGACGCCGTCCTTGATCAGGCCGGGGTCGACGCCGAGCTCGTGGCTGGCGTCGTGCTTGATGTCCTCGATGGTGATGATCAGCTTCTCGCCGGCCTTGTTCTGGACCGTCCAGACACCGGGTTCCTCAGTGAGCCAGCACGGTGGACTCATCCAGTTCAACGGCTTGTACGAACCGCCGTCCGAGTGCACCAGCACCGAACCGTCCGCTTTGACCATCAGCAACCGCAACGCCATGGGCAGATGCGCGGTGAGCCGTCCTACGTAGTCGACCTGGCAGCGAGCAATCACGAGACGCACCGGGGCAGGGTACGCCAGCGCGTGCACAGAGCGTGTGGCGCCGCCGCCGACGATTGCGCGCGGTATCCGAACGAGGAGAGCCCACGTGGGGCAAGCGGTACACCTGGTCCGATGGGCTCGCCGTCGAGGTTGCGGCGCCGGTGGCGTGCAAACCGGGTGAGTTCGCGCAGCCGGAGAACGTCAAACGGGCCGTGAAGTTCACGGTCACCGTGGTGAACGGCACCGCCAAGCCGTTCGACACGACCACGCTCACGTTCGCCGGGGACGCGCAGTTCGCGGGCACCAAGGCGGAGACCATCTACGACTCGTCCGGCGACTGCAAGGGGGTCGGCCTGGACACCGCGACGGTCCTGCCGGGCAAGACGTACTCGTACGCGGCGTCGTACTCCGTGCCGGCCGAGAAGGGTGAGATGCAGCTGACCTTCCAGCCCGAGTTCGACCACGACAAGGCGGTGTTCGTCGGGCCGGCCTGACACGATCTCCCTATGCAGACCATCGACAGCAGTCAGGTGTACCAGAACAGCTGGATGACCGTCCGCGAGGACCGGATCCGGCGGCAGGACGGCTCCCCGGGCATCTACGGCGTGGTGGACAAGCCGAACTACGCCCTGATCATCCCGTTGCACCACGACCGACTGCACATGGTCGAGCAGTTCCGTTACCCGCTGGGCCTGCGGCGCTGGGAGTTCCCGCAGGGCACCGCGCCGGACCGGGCCGAGGTCGACCCGCTCGACCTGGCCGCCCGCGAACTGCGGGAGGAGACCGGCCTGCGTGCCGGGCACATGCTGGACCTTGGCGTGCTGGACGTGGCGCCCGGCTTCTGCAGCCAGCGCGGGCACGTGTACCTGGCGACCGACCTGACCGAGGGCCCGCACGAGCGGGAGCACGAGGAGCAGGACATGCGGACCATGTGGGTGGACCGGGCGAAGTTCGAGACCATGGTGCACCGGCACGAGGTCACCGACTCCCAGTCCATCGCCGCGTACACCCTGCTGTTGTTGTTCGAACGCACATCTGGCCGAATCGCGACATAGGCTGTCCTGCTGGCGGCTGGCCGCCATCGGTTCGGCTGGTTAGCTTCGGCGGTATGCCGATGAACATGATCCACCGCAGGATCTGCAGCTCGGACAGTTGGGGCCGGGCGGTGCGGGAGTACATGATCCCGTGGACCTTGCGGGACGTGGACCTGGGCGCCGACTCGCTGGAGATCGGACCGGGATTCGGTGCCACCACCCGGGTTCTGGTCGGGATGGTGCCGAAACTGACCATTGTGGAGGTCGATCCGGCGTCCGCGCGCCGGCTCGACGCGCAGTTCCCGGACGTGACCGTGATCGAGGGCGACGGCGCGCACCTTCCGTTGCCGGACAACGCCTTCGACTCGGTCACGTGCTTCACGATGCTGCATCACGTGCCGTCGCCGGCCGAGCAGGACCGGTTGTTCGCCGAGACGTGCCGGGTGCTGCGGCCGGGCGGGGTGTTCGCCGGGATGGACAGCCGGGTCAGCCTCCGGTTCCGGGTGGTGCACCTGTTCGACACGATGGTCGTCGTGGACCCGAAGACGTTGCCGGACCGCTTGCGGGCGGCGGGTTTCACGGACATCGAGGTGACGCCAGCGGTCGGCCGGTTCAGGTTCCGCGCCCGCAAGCCTTAACGATCGTTAACCCGCCCGCCGACCACTTCGAGGTGCCGGTCGGTGGCCACGACGTCGAGCATGCGCCGGTCGTGGGTGACGAGCAGCAGCGTGCCGTTGTACGACGCCAGCGCGCTTTCCAGCTGCTCGATCGCGGGCAGGTCGAGATGGTTCGTGGGCTCGTCCAACACCAGCAGGTTCACACCTCTGGCCTGCAGCAGGGCCAACGCGGCCCGGGTGCGTTCCCCAGGGGACAGCGTTCGGGTCTGGCGCAGGACGTGCGCGGCCCTGAGCCCGAACTTGGCCAGCAAGGTGCGGACATCCGCGGGTGTCCAGTCCGGCACGGCCGCGTTGAAGCTGTCCAGCACGGTCGCCTCGCCGTCGAACAGGCCCCGCGCCTGGTCGACCTCGCCGACGACCACCCCCGGCCCCAACGATCCGGTGCCCTCGTCCAGCGGGACGCGGCCCAGCAGCGCGGCCAGCAGCGTGGACTTGCCCGCACCGTTCGCGCCGGTGATCGCGACCCGTTCGGCCCAGTCGATCCGCAGGTCGACCGGCCCAAGCGTGAACGGTCCCCGGCGAACGACGGCGCCGTTCAACGTCGCCACCACCGTGCCTGACCGCGGCGCGGCGGCGATCGTCATCTGGAGTTCCCACTCCTTGCGCGGTTCATCGACGACGTCAAGGCGTTCGATGAGCCTTTCGGTCTGCCGGACCTTGGCCGCCTGCTTCTCGCTCTGGTCGGCGCGGAACTTGCGACCGGTCTTGTCGTTGTCCGTGGCCTTGCGTCGCGCGTTCTTGACGCCCTTGTCCATCCACGCCCGTTGCGTCCGCGCGCGTGTCTGGAGATTCGCGACCGTGTCGGCGTATTCGTCGTACTGCTCACGCGCATGCCTGCGGGCGACCTCACGTTCGGCGAGATACGCCTCGTAGCCACCGCCGTAACCGCGGATCTGTTGCTGTGCCAGGTCGAGTTCGACGACCCTGGTGACGGTCCTGGCGAGGAACTCACGGTCGTGACTGACCACGACCGTGCCCGCGCGCAGCTCGGTGACGAACTTCTCCAGCCGCTCCAGGCCGTCCAGGTCGAGGTCGTTGGTGGGCTCGTCGAGCAGGAAGATGTCGTACCTGCTCAGCAGCAGCGACGCCATCCCCACCCGGGCCGCCTGCCCGCCGGACAGGGCCGTCATCAGCCGGTCCGGGTCCTCGACCGTCTCGTCGACACGTTCCGCCAGGTCGGCGCCGCCGAGGGCGAGCCACCGCTCCAGCCGGTCGGCGTACTCGTCCGCCAACTCCTGGCCGTCACCGAGCGCCGCCGCGGCCGTGTCCATCAACCGCTGCGCCTCGGTCACGCCGGTCCGCCTGCCCAGGAACTCCCGGACGGTCTCGCCGGGCCGCCGCTCCGGCTCCTGCGGCAGGTACCCGACCGTGGCCGAAGCCGGGCTCAGCCGCACCGTCCCCTGCTCGGCCGGCACCAGCCCGGCCAGCGTCCGCAGCAAGGTCGACTTGCCGGCGCCGTTCGCCCCGACCAGGCCCACCACGTCCCCGGGGGCGACGACCAGATCAAGCCCGCTGAACAGGACACGGTCCCCGTGCCCGGCAGCAAGGTCCTTCACAACCAGGGTCGCACTCATCGTCGGACATTGTGCCCCGAGCCACGTAGGTCAATCCGACCAGACCGGGTGGCGCTTCTCCAGGAACGCCGCCATTCCTTCGCGCGCCCCGGCCAGCTGGGACGCCGCGGCCATGACTTCGAGCGCGATCCCGTAGGCGTCCGCCTCGGGCCGGTCCAGCTGGGCGTACACGGTCTGCTTGCCGATCGCCTTGCTGGCCCGGCTGCCGCGCGTCGCCCTGGCCAGCAGGGCGTCCACCGCCTCGTCCAGCGTGTCGTCCGGGACGACCTGGTTCACCAGCCCCCAGTCCAGCGCGGTGTCCGCGGTGATCACGTCCCCGGTCAGGACCATCTCCATCAGGCGTTTGCGGCCGATGTTCCGCGCCACCGGGACGGCCGGGGTGTGACAGAACCAGCCGCCCTTGCCGCCCGGCAGGGCGAACCCGGCCGAGGCGGCCGCGACCGCGAGGTCACACGTGGCCACCAGCTGACACCCCGCCGCGGTGGCCAGGCCATGTACCCGGGCGACGACCACCTGCGGCACCGACTGGATGGTCCGCATCAGTTCCGTGCACAACTGGAGGAGCGAACGCACCCCCAAGAGGTCACGCGCGGCCACGTCCGCGAAGTCGTGGCCGGCGGAGAACACCGGACCGGCACCGGCCAGCACGATCCCGGTCGCGTCCGTCGCGCCGGTTCGCTGGAACGCGTCGAGCAGCTCGGCCAGGTGGTCCGCTGACAACGAGTTGCGCCGGGCGGCGCGGTTCATCGTGATCCGGACGACATCGCCCTCGGTCTTGACCAGGATGTGCTGGTAGTCGGTCATGCCTCGACGCTAGCCCGATGGGACAGGCCGGCCAAGACCGACAGCCGGCCCTTCGAAAGCTGAGCGACCTCAGGCCAGGCCGTGGGTCTCCCTGATCAGGTCGAGGATGCCGGACATGATCTCGGTCAGCTCGTAGTCCTTCGGGGTGAAGACCCGCGCGACCCCCTTGGCCAACAACACCTTCTCGTCCTCCGGCGGCACGATCCCGCCGACCACCACCGGGATGTCCGCCGCGCCCGCCGCTTCGAGCCCGGCCACCACCGCCGGCACCACTTCCAGGTGTGAGCCGGACAGCACGGACAGGCCGACCACGTGCACGCCTTCCTGCACGGCGGCCGCCACGATCTGGTCCGGGGTCAGCCGGATCCCCTGGTAGACGACCTCGAAACCGACGTCACGGGCCCGGACGGCGACCTGCTCGGCGCCGTTCGAGTGACCGTCAAGGCCGGGCTTGCCGACCAGCATCCGCAGGCGCTGGCCGAGTTCGGCGGACGTCGCCTGGACCCGGGACCGGACGCGCGCGAGTTCCTCGCCGTCGCCGACTGAAACCCCGGAAACCCCTGTGGGGGCACGGTATTCGCCGAACACCTCGCGCAGCGCGCCGGCCCATTCGCCGGTGGTCGCTCCAACGCGCGCACACGCCAGTGTCGCCGGCATCAGGTTGACGTCGGTCTTCGCCGCTTCCCGCAGGGTGTCCAGCGCGGTGTCCACAGCGGACTGGTCGCGGGCGGCGCGCCAGGACTGGATGGCGGTGACGGCGTGCTGTTCGACCGCCGGGTCGAGCCGTTCGATCGCTTGGGCGCCTTCGGCCTGCAGCGGGCTCGGTTCGGTGGTGTCGAACTTGTTGACGCCGACGATGGTCTCCTCGCCGGCTTCGATGCGCATCCGTCGGGCGGCCAGTGAACCGACGAGCTGGGTCTTCATGTAGCCGCTCTCGACCGCGGCCACCGCGCCGCCCATGGCCTGCACTCGGTCGATCTCGGCGCGCGCACCGCCCATGATCTCGTCGACCTTGGACTCGATCACCGGTGAGCCGTCGAAGATGTCCTCGTACTCCAACAGGTCCGTCTCGTACGCCAGCACCTGCTGCATCCGCAGCGCCCACTGCTGATCCCACGGGCGCGGCAGACCGAGCGCCTCGTTCCACGCCGGCAGTTGGATGGCACGCGCACGGGCGTTGCGGGACAACGAGACCGCGAGCATCTCCAACACGATCCGTTGCACGTTGTTCTCAGGCTGCGCTTCCGTCAGCCCCAAGGAGTTGACCTGCACGCCGTAGCGGAAACGGCGGTGCTTGGGGTTCTCCACGCCGTAGCGTTCCAGCGTGATCTCGTCCCACAGGGCCGCGAACGCGCGCATCTTGCACATCTCCTCGATGAACCGCACGCCCGCGTTCACGAAGAACGACATGCGCGCGACCACCGGGCCGAACTCCGACGCAGGCACCTGGCCCGAGTCGCGGACGGCGTCGAGCACCGCGATGGCCGTACAGAGCGAGTAGGCGACCTCCTGCACCGGGTTCGCGCCCACCTCCTGCAGGTGGTAGCTGCAGATGTTGATCGGGTTCCACTTGGGCACGTTCGTGACGGTCCACGCGACCATGTCCGTGATCAGCCGCAGCGACGGTCCCGGCGGGAACACGTACGTCCCGCGCGACAGGTACTCCTTGATGATGTCGTTCTGCGTCGTCCCCGTCAGCGACGCGACATCCGCGCCCTGCTCCTCGGCGACGGTCACGTACAGCGCGAGCAGCCACATGGCCGTCGCGTTGATCGTCATCGACGTGTTCGCCGTCGCGAGCGGGATGCCGTCGAACAGTTGCCGCATGTCGCCGATGTGGCTGACCGGCACCCCGACCTTGCCGACCTCGCCACGGGACAGCTCGTGGTCCGGGTCGTACCCGGTCTGGGTCGGCAGGTCGAACGCGACCGACAACCCCGTCTGCCCCTTCGCCAGGTTGCGCCGGTACAGGCTGTTCGACGCGGCGGCCGACGAGTGGCCGGCATAGGTCCGCATGACCCAGGGCCGGTCACGCTCACGGTCGGTCGGGTACGGCACAGGAACCTCCGTCAGCCGGGGATTCCCTGAGGGTACTGAGCGGTAATCCGGCCGTGAGGTGCGTCGAGTCACAGTATCGAGACAGGTCACCCGATCAGGTCACACTCGCCAGATCACTGGCGACCGGACGAGTTTGAAAGTAGTTTGAAACTATGACGACCAGTCCACCGGAGATCAACTTCTCCGAGCTGTCCAACAAGCCGGTCGAGGCGGTGCGCAAGCTGTCCGAGTCGCCCACGCGGTCGTTGGTCGTGCATCGCCGCGGCGAGGACGAGGACTTGATGCTCATCACGGCCAGTCGCGTCGCCGAGGAGCGCGAGGTCGTGTCCTTCACGACCAAGGTCTTCGCCATCCTGATGCAGACGGTTCCCGAAGCCCGTGGCTTGATGGCCACGGTGCTGCCCAAGGTGCTTCCGTGGGTGCGGTTTCTGTCCGAGGAAGGCCTGCGGACGTTCATCGTCGAACTGTTCGATGTTCTGGAGGCAGCCGAGTCGCTGGACAACCTCGCTCCGGTCATCCAGCTGATCACCGAATGGCAGCACACGGCCGAGGTCCTCGCGGATCCCGAACTGGTGGCCATCCTCCAGCAGGACAGCGAGGACTTAGATGAGATCCCGGAGCCCGGGAGCACCGAAGGCATGGGTTTCCAGGAGGGTGATCAGGTGCCGCCGCCGGCCGTCGGCGCCGAATGGGAGATTCGCTTCAAGACCGACGAAGCCGTCAACGGCTGGCAGGACCTGGAGAACCAGGCGGCGAGCAACTTGCGCGAGGCATGGGAGACCATGCGCAACGATCCAGGCCATGGTCCGGGCAAGCCGAACCACCGCCACCACCGCCTGCACAATGTGCTGTCAACAGGCGTTCGCGACCACCGGGGTCTGCCGCAGTGGCAGATCGAGGTCACCAGCAACGGCCGGATCTGGTACTTGCTGGACGAAGAACGACACACGGTATGGGTAACGCACGCCGGCATTGGTCACCCCAAGGCGACCGAGTAGCCGTCAGCGCTCCGGGGTGGCGGTGACTCGTTCGACTTGGGCGCCGAGGCGGTTGAGGTTCTCCACGAAGGACGGGTAGCCGCGGTCGATGTGGAACACGTCCCACACCTGGGTCACGCCGTCCGCGCAGAGCCCGGCCAGGACGAGGCCGGCGCCCGCTCGGATGTCCGACGCCCAGACCGGCGCGCTTGACAGGCGCTCGACGCCTCGGATGACCGCGTGGTGGCCGTCGGTTCGGGCGTCCGCGCCGAGCCGCATCATCTCCTCGATGAAGCGGAACCTGGCTTCGAACAGGTTCTCGGTGATCATGGCGGTGCCGTCGGAGACCGCGCAGAGGGCGATCGCGAAGGGCTGCAGGTCGGTGGCGAAACCGGGGTAGGGCAGGGTGACGAAGTCGACCGATTTGGGCCGTTCGTCCATCACCACCCGGAACTCCTGGTCGGCGGCGACCGTGACCGACGCGCCTGCCGTCTGGAGTTTGTCCAGCACCAGGTCGAGGTGGTGCGGGTCGACGCCGCGGACGGTGATGTCGCCGCATGTGGTCGCGGCGGCGAAGGCCCAGGTCGCGCCGACGATCCGGTCGCCGATCACGCGGTGCTCGGTCGGTTCGAGGGACGCCACGCCGTGGACGGTCAACGTGGACGTGCCGGCGCCGTCGATCTTGGCGCCCATCTGCTGGAGCATCGTGCACAGGTCGACGATCTCCGGCTCGCGGGCGGCGTTGTCGATCACCGTCGTGCCCTCGGCGAGGACGGCGGCCATCAGGATGTTCTCGGTCGCGCCCATGCTGGGGAAGTCGAGCCAGATCTGTGCTCCGCGCAGGTCCTCGGCGTGCGCGACCACCGAGCCGTGCTCGATTTCGCTGGTCGCGCCGAGCTGACGCAGGCCGCTCTGGTGCATGTCCAACGGCCGTGAGCCGATCGCGTCACCGCCAGGCAGGGCGACGACCGCGCGGCGGCAACGGCCGACAAGCGGGCCGAGCACGCAGACGGACGCGCGCAGCTTGCCCATGGACGCCGCGTCCGGCTGGTGGTTCAGCTCCGACGGCGTCGTGATGACGACGGTGCTGCCGTCGACCGTGACGTCACAGCCGATGCTGCGCAGCACGTCGGCCATGAACGGCACATCCAGGATCTGCGGGCAGTTGGTGATGGTGGTGGTGCCCTCCGCGAGGAGCGCGGCCGCCATCAGCTTCAGCACGCTGTTCTTGGCGCCGACCACATCGACCGCGCCGACCAGCCGCGCACCGCCGTGCACCCGGAAATGCTCAGACACGCACCCTCCTCGGACTCGGATAGGCGCCAATCGTACGGAGCGGTTCGAGCACGCCGATTTGGGTGTCTCAGCCCGATTCGCCGGCTCCCGCGGCCTCGACCCGCTGCCGCAGCCGGAGCATCGGTTTCTCCGCCAGGTCAACGAAGTGGTGCTTGGTCAGCTCGGCCGCGCGGGCGCTGTCGCCGGCCTCGATGGCCGCCGCGATGTCCCGGTGGTCGTCCAGGGCCCGTTGCCGGATCTCCGCGTCATAGGGCAGCGAGTCCGTCCCGAACGTGAGCTGGATCCGCAACTGCGAGTCAATGCTGACGTAGTAAGGGTTTCCGGTGGCCTCGGCGACCGCGGAGTGCAGGGCGTGGTCCGCGGCACGCATATGGTCGCGTTCCTCGGCTTTCGTGTACGCCTCGGCCGCCGCCCAGATCTTGCGGATGTGCTCGTCGGCGCGGCGTTCCGCGGCCAGCCCGGCGATGGCGGGCAGCAGCGTGCGCGTCAGGTCGAACAGCCACGTCAGGTGCTGCCATCGGGGCAGCAGCATGCTGCGGATGTGTGAGCCGGACTCCGGGCCCCAGGTGCTGTGCACGCGCACGCCGCCGCTGCGGCCGCGCGTGATGCTCACGTAGCCCAGCGACTCCAGTTGGTGCAGCGCGTCGCGCAGGGTGGTGCGGCTGACGTTGAGCCGGGAGGCGAACTCACGCTCCGGCGGTAGCTTCTGTCCGGGCAGCAGCGCGCCGAGCGCGATCGACGTGATCAATCGGTCCACCAGTTGCTCGGCCGCCGACTTGACCTTCATCGGGCCGGGTGCCGCCAGGTCCAGGCTCAGGTTCAACGACAGCCCATCGCTTGTCCGTGCTCTCAAGTCCACCGCTCCCCAACCACGCCGAACACGAACATAGCTCATCCACCGGGTTGACCTCGCCGGGTTGGGAGCGTACAAAACATATGGGCCAATCTTTGGTCCAATCAACAGGCTCCTCCCCCCTGCACAAGGAGTCGCGATGTTTCGTACCCGATTGATCCTGTTGTTGACATTCGCCCTGCTCGGCGCGCTTCCGTCGGTCGCGTCGGCGGGCACGTTGAACATCTCCATGCAAGCCCAGCAGCAGTCGAACTGGTGCTGGGCCGGCAGCGGCAACACCGTCGCCGCATGGTGGGGCCGCAGCTACTCCCAGAACCAGTTCTGCAACCTCGCGTTCGGCCGGTCGATGAACTCGTCGTGCCCGAACAACCAGGCCACGCTGGCCAACGACCAACAGGCGTTCGGCCAGATGGGCATCTCCCGGGGCAACTACATCTCCGGAACCCTGTACTGGCAGACCGTGGTCACCGAGGTGAACGCCAACCGGCCGATGATGACCCGGATCCAGTGGAGTTCCGGCGGCGGGCACATGCATGTGCTGTACGGCTACAACCCGGACAACGGGTTCGTCTACTGGGGTGACCCCTGGCCGGACAACTACCGCTACAACTGGGCCTCCTACAACTACTACGTCTCGAACAACTCGTTCAGCTGGACCCACTCCCTGTACCGGATCGGAGCCTGACGATGCGCAAGATCATCATCGTGGCTGCCCTTGCCGCTGCCGGTCTGGGGCTGGGCCTGCCCGCGAACGCCGACCAGGACCCGTCCGGGCCGGCGGCGCAGTTCCTCGGCGCGACGGCGTCCGTCACCACGGACGGCGTGCCGGTCTACTACCTGGCCGCGGACTTCGTGCGGTCCGGGCAGGGTCCGGTGGCCAACCTGCAGTACACGGCGAAGACAGCCAAGTCGGCTGACGGGCGCGTGGCGACCGTCTGGATGGCCGGCGGTCAGGTCGCCAACATCGCGTCCGGTGACGACGAGTCCCGGTACGCCAAGGCCGCCGGACCGGGCGCGACCGTGTTCCGCGAGCCGCAGGTCAACGCCTGGTACGCGTTGCGCGACAACAAAGTGTTGCCGCTCAACGAGTCCGCCCGCACCGCGGTCGGCACAGGTGTGAATGTCACGCAGTACCAGCGAATCGTGCACGCGAAGTACGCGGACAAGCTGCCCGGCTCCGACTACGCGAAGTCGGGTGCCGCGGGCGGATATGCACCGCGTGATTCGGACACGGATTCACCCGGATGGCTCATCGGCGGCGGCATGCTCGCCACCGTGCTCATCGCCGGCTGGGTGATGACAAGGCGCCGGTCACTGTCATAACCGAGTGACGGCCGGCTTGGCCGCCTTCGGGCGGCCAAGCCGGTCCGAGCGCAGCGAGGACGATCAAACACCGCCCGCACCCCATAAGCTACTGGCATGGCTGTACATCTCACTCGCATCTACACCCGCGTCGGCGACGACGGGACCACCGCGCTCGGTGACTTCTCGCGTGTGCGCAAGACCGACGAACGCCTCGCCGCGTACGCCGACGTGGACGAGGCGAACTCGTCGATCGGGGTCGCCATCGCCATGGGCGGGCTGTCCGAGGAGATCACAGGTGTGCTGCGCGCGGTACAGAACGACCTGTTCGACGTGGGCGGTGACCTGTGCAACCCGATCAAGCCGGACGACCGGGCGCTGCGGATCACCGAGTCCTATGTGGAGCGGCTGGAGGCGTGGTGCGACGAGTTCAACGGCAGGCTGACCACACTGACGTCGTTCATCCTGCCCGGCGGCACCCCGGGGGCGGCGCTGCTGCACGTGTCACGCACTGTCACCCGAAGGGCCGAACGGGCGACCTGGGCGTTGATCGAGACCGACGCCGAGCGCACCAACCCGCTCACCGCCAAATACCTCAACCGCCTGTCCGACCTGCTGTTCATTCTGTGCCGACTGGCGAATCCGGAGGGTGACGTGCTGTGGCAGCCGGGTGGTGATCGCTAGGGTTGCACACTGGCGGGCCGCACAGGGCTTAGAGTGTGTGGTCGCCACGGAGCAGCACCGAGCCCCGCCACCAGGAAGACCGGAGGTTGCCATGCCCACGGGTGAGCCCGCTGGCAGTGGCCCCACCGCGCGTCGAATGGTGCTGGGCAGCCAGTTGCGGCGGCTGCGTGAGGGCAAGGGCATCTCGCGGGAGGACGCCGGGTACGCCATCCGCGGCTCCGGTTCCAAGATCAGCCGGGTCGAGCTCGGCCGGGTCAGCTTCAAGGAGCGCGACGTCGCCGACCTGCTGACCCTGTACGGCATCACCGACGAGCAGGAGCGGGACCTGTTCCTCGCGTTGGTCCGCGAGTCCAACCAGCCCGGCTGGTGGCAGCGGTACAACGACCTGATGCCGCACTGGTTCCAGGACTTCGTCGGCCTGGAGGAGTCGGCGTCCCGGATCCAGACGTACGAGACGTCCTTCATCCCGGGCCTGCTGCAGACCGAGGCGTACGCCCGCGCGGTGATGGTCCGGGGCCGTCCGGACGCGCCGCCGGAGGAGATCGACCGCCGGGTGAACCTGCGGATGCAACGGCAACGCCTGCTGCAGTCACCGCAGGCGCCGCGGCTGTGGGCGGTGATCGAGGAGGCGTGCATCCACCGCCAGATCGGCGGCCGGAAGGTGCTGCGGGCCCAGTTGGAGCACCTGATGGACGTGACCCGGATGTCGAACGTGTCGCTCCAGATCGTGCCGTTCGAGCTGGGCGGCTCCCAGGCCGAGAACGCGTTCACCCTGCTGCGGTTCGCCGAGCCGGAGCTGCCGGACATCGTCTACCTCGAGCACATCTGCGGCGCGCTGTACCTCGACAAGGTGGACGAGGTCGAGGTCTACAGCAAGGCGGCGCACCGCCTGGTGGTCGAGGCGGAGACGCCGGACCAGACCCGCCGGACGATCGCGAAGTCGCTGCAGACCCTCTGAGACGGCCCGCGCACCCTGGGTAGTGGCCTGTTCACGGCGCCCGTTCACAGAGTCCGAATCGATACCTGTCCACGAATATGCCCAGGACAGTTGGACGGGATTCACTCACAAACCCGCCAAAAGGCGGCTTCACGTTCACCTAACGTGACATCCTCTCACCGACCGTGGAGAATTCTCCGGATCATCCCCAGTTTCAACTCATGTGTGAAATTCGTGCAGATGCACGTGCATGCGCTCGTGCAGTCGGCGTGCTACCTTTCTCTTGCACGAAGATCCAGACGTGCCGCCGCCAGGGCAATGTCGGGGATTGTCGGGGACAAGGTGGGAGCACTTCATGACCGCTGTACACAACGGGGTTTCCGCTGACTTGCTCGGCGGAGTGGACTGGCGACGCAGCCGCATGAGCGGCGCCGTCGGCAACTGCGTCGAAGTCGCGACGCTCGAAACAGGCGAGATCGCCGTGCGGAACTCGAGGTTTCCGAACGGCCCTGCGCTGATCTACACCAGGGCCGAGATGGCCGCCTTCCTCGCCGGCGCGAAGCTCGGTGAGTTCGACGACGTGCTGTTGTGAAACAGGTGGCGGCGACATGGACGAGTTCGAAGACCAGTTGCGGGAGTTGATGGCCCGCGGCTTCAGCTTCGCGCACCCGCGCGACGCCGCAGGCGAGGTCGCCGCGGTGGTGGGGGTACGGGTGCATCATGGTGTCGTCGACGTCGTACAGATCTACGGAGAGTACGACGCCGACGCCACCCGTATCCCAGGGGACGAATCGGACATCTTCTTTCCCTACAAGGTTTTCTGGCGATCCAGCGGCCGGTCGGCCGAAGTGGTCGCCGAACTGCTCGCCCTTCCGGACCCACAGCCCGGCGATGAGCCACTGGTCAAGGGGTGCTGGGTTCCGGCCCGTCCAGGCAGGTCGAAATGGCTGTCCGCGTCCGCGTGAGCCCCACTGTGCTGCCCAGGGATCACCGAAATGGTGGTCCCCGGGCGTTCATCCGCCTGTTGGGTGTGCGCTTCGCCGCGGGAGTGAACCGTTGGGGTCGCTCCCGCGGCAAGGCGGCGTCCACCCGTTGACAAGCCCCTAAGGTTTCAGCACGGACCAATCCGCTGTCCCGACCGGATCGAATTCCGGTGGACAGACGAGAAGGGGTGCTGATGCGGGAGCGAGCGCAACGGTCACGTGACTCGGGTGGACAGGGTCCTGCCGCCCTGGATGAACTCCTGCCGCGCGTGGCTCGTGGTGACGACGTGGCCTTCGAACAGCTCTACCGGCAACTGTCCGCCCCGGTTTTCGGCCTGGTCCAACGGGTTCTGCGCGATCCGGCCCAGTCGGAGGAGGTGGCGCAGGAGGTCTTCCTGGAGCTTTGGCGGTCCGCGACGCGCTACAGCCGGGACCGTGGGACCGTGTTGTCATGGGTCATGACCATCGCGCACCGCAAGGCGGTCGACCGGGTCCGGTCGGCACAGGCCAGCACCGAACGCGACACGCGGGCGGCACGTGCCGAGAGCATCCGGCCGTTCGACGAAGTCACCGAAGTGGTCACCGGCCGGTTGGAACGCGAACAGGTTCGGCGCTGCATGGGCAGTCTGACCGACCTGCAGCGTGAGTCGGTCATGCTCGCCTACTACCAGGGCTACACCTACCGGGAGGTCGCGCACCTGCTCGACTCACCACTCGGGACGGTCAAGACAAGACTGCGGGACGGCCTGATCCGCCTCCGTGACTGCATGGGGGTGACCGCGTGAGCAGCGGGCTGAACAACGACGTGCACACGCTGACCGGGGCGTACGTGCTGGACGCGCTGTCCGAAGTGGAGCGGCGGGCGTTCGAGGACCACATGGCCGGCTGCACGGCCTGCTCCCAGGAGGTCGCCGAGCTGCGGGAGACCACGGCACGCCTTGGCCTGGCCACGGCGACCACCCCGCCGCCGCACCTGTGGAACCGCGTGCGCACCGCCGCGACCCAGGTTCGGCAACTGCCGCCGCTGTCGTCGGATTCCGTGGTGTTGAAGTCGAATCGCTGGCCGACCCGGCTCGCCGTGTTCGCGGCGGCGGCCAGTCTCGTCGTCGCGGCGGGCCTCGGTGTGGGGTGGATCACGTCCAACGACCGGCTGGAGGACCAGCTCGCCCAGTCGCAGAACCAGCTGGACAAGCTGCAGTCCGTGCTGAGCGCCCCGGACGCGCAGGTGAGTACGGGCACGGTCGAAGGCGGCAACGTGACCGCGGTCATCTCCCGCAGCCGCAACGGAATGGTCGTCCTGGTGCACGGCCTGCCCGCGTTGCCCGCCAACCGCGTCTACCAGGCGTGGTTCACCAAGCCGAACGGAACCGTGGCCTCAGCGGGCATTCTGGCGACCTCTACCGGCTCGCTGACAGCCGACGACCTGGCTTCCGGCCAGGGCGCCAGCGGCCTGGCGTTCACGGTGGAACCGATGGGCGGCTCCAGCACACCGACAAAGCCCATCCTGGGACCGGTGACGATCAGGATTTAGGACGCGTAGGGGAGGCGCCGCCCGGGGGGCGCGGACTCCAGCCACGAGAGAAAACCGGTGAGGGCGTCCGGTGACATCGCGATCTCGACCTCGGTGTCCGGGCCGCCGAACGCCCGCTTCGACCGCGGCGGATCCAGTTCGGCCCGGCAGCGCAACACGATCGCGCCCGACGGGACGCCGTACAGCTCTTGCGGTTCAGGCTCGCGGCGGTCGCCGATCTCGAAGCCGTCCCGCTGGATGATCCGGTTGGGGCCGCTGCGCAGGCTCAGCGCGCGATACCAGGCGAACTCGTCGCCGTGATACCGCGCCACACCCAGATGCCAGCCACGCGGATTGTCCAGATGGGTGCGCAGCGCGACGTTGATGCCGCCGGCCCGGACCAGCCGGACCCGTCGGACGGCCAGCAGGAACAGCACGGCCACCCCGACGGCCAGGAGCGTTCCGGTCACCCAGAGGATCTCCACGGCCGCCCCCGCCTGTCTCGCGCTGTCAGACCGTCTGTCCGGCGGCACGAACGCGGGCCTCTGCTCTGGCCCTCGCGTCCGCGTCCTCGGCCGCGGCCACTTCGGCCCTGGCCTGCTCGACGTCGATCTCGTCGGCCAGTTCGGCGGACTCGGCGAGAATGCTCACGCCGTCGCCGGTGACCGACAGGAAACCGCCATGGACGGCCGCGACGACCGTCTCACCGTCCACCGTGCGGATCTTGACGACACCGCCTTCGACGAGCTGGCCCAGCAACGGCTCGTGGCCGGCCAGCACGCCGAGCTCGCCCTCAGTGGTCTGCGCGATCACCATGGTCGCGCGCCCCGACCAGAGGCGGCGCTCGACAGCGACGAGTTCAACGGAAATCTCGGCCACGTGTGTTTCTCCGTTCGTGTTCCGGTTCACCCAGTCTAGACGGCGTGTCCCGGTGACCTCGACGCCCCTCCCGGTGTGGATTGCTTAAGGGGTTCACCGAGGTGAACGAGGATCAACCAGAGTCACCACAGTGGACCCGGCGGACCGCGATGGAACTCGGTGTGGACGTTGCGTAGTCGCCGGGTTGGTTCCTGTGGGTGACCATATGGTCAGACATCCGACGTGTCGCGTGACTACGGGTAACAAAGTAGACGAATGCTGTTCCGATGACAGGGACGAAAGTCTTGTGTTCGCACGAAAGCGCCTGTCAGGGCTAGCTTTCCGGCAAGACCTGCTCTTACTGTGGTGGTGCTGGACACCGGCCCTTCTCCCACGGCGGCCGCCCTCGGCCGTCATCAATCCGAGGAGTCGCACATGATCGAAACTACCGAGCGCGAGGTCTGGACCACTCCGGACTTCGTCGAGTACGAAACGCCCATGGAGGTCACCGCGTACGCGGCCCGCATGGACTGACATCGGACAGGCGGGAACCGGACCGCGTCCGGTTCCCGCCGCCGCCCGTCACCCGACCCGAGGCGCCGCCACCCGCTGCACTGAAGAAGGGACGTCGAGTGTCCACTCAGAACTCCCCCATGGCCGCCGTAGAGTTCGTCGCGGCGCTGCGCGGCCTGTCCCCCAGGTACTGGGGAACCCACCCGTTCCACCGCCGCCTGCACGAGGGCGCGCTGTCGGAGTTCGAGCTGCGCACGTGGGCCGCGAACCGCTGGTACTACCAGTGCATGCTGCCGCAGAAGGATGCGGCGATCATCGGCAACTGCCCGGTGCCGCAGGTCCGCCGCGACTGGCTGCCCCGGATCGTGTACCACGACGGCACGGAGGAAGGGGACGGCGGCCGGGAGCGCTGGCTGAGGCTGTGCGAGGCCGTCGGACTCGACCGCGACGAGGTTCTCGACGAGCGGCACGTGGTGCCCGGCGTCCGGTTCGCGGTCGACGCGTACGTCACGTTCGCGCGCACCCGGCCGTGGGTCGAGGCGGTCGCGTCCGGCCTGACCGAGATGTTCTCCGGGCACCTGATGCGCCAACGAGTCGCGGACATGCTGGCGAACTACCCGTGGATCCGCCAGGCGGACCTGGCGTACTTCACCAACCGGATCGACGCCGTCGCCGGCGAAGGTCAGGCCACTGTGGACATCGTGGTCCGGTACAGCGACACCCGCGCCAAGCAGGAGGCCGCGATCGCCGCCCTGGCGTTCAAGTGCGACGTGCTGTGGTCCATGTTGGACGCGATCGAACGGGCTTCGGTGAAGGAATGATCGAGCCCTCGTCCCGTCCGCGCCTGCGCCGAGGCGTGCGGCTGACCTACGACCGGACCCGCGACACTGACGTCCTGCTGTTCCCCGAAGGGGTCCTCGTGCCCAACAAGACCGCCGCCGACGTGCTGCGGCTGTGCGACGGTGTGGCCACGGTCGCCGAGATCACGGCCGCGCTGGGCGAGAAGTACACCGGTGTCCGCGCGCGGGACGTCCAGGACATCCTGACCCGCCTGCACGAGCGGCGGGTGGCCGAGTGGACATGACCATTCCGCCGCCGCTGGGTTTGCTGGCCGAGTTGACTCACCGGTGCCCGCTGCACTGCCCGTACTGCTCCAACCCGATCGAACTGGTGACCCGCGCCAACGAGATGACCACCGAGCAGTGGATCTCGGTGCTCACCCAGGCCCGCGACCTCGGTGTGCTGCAGGTGCACATGTCCGGCGGCGAACCGCTGGCGCGGCACGACCTGCCGGCCCTGGTGGCGCACGCGTCCGATCTCGGGTGTTACGTCAACCTGGTGACCAGCGGCCTCGGCCTCACCGAGGAACGGCTGACCGACCTGGCCGGCCGTGGGCTCGCCCACGTCCAGCTGTCGGTGCAGGGCGCGGACGCGGCGATGGCGAACCGGATCGCCGGTGTGCGGGCGCACCACCACAAGCTGGCCGCGGCCGCGGTGGTCAAGCGGCTCGACCTGCCGTTGACCGTGAACGTGGTGCTGCACCGGGCCAACCACCATCAGGTCGGCGCCCTGATCGAGCTGGCCGAACAGATGGGCGCCGACCGGCTGGAGCTGGCGAACACCCAGTACTACGGCTGGGGACTGCGCAACCGGGACGCCCTGATGCCCACGGCCGACCAGCTCGCCGCGGCCGAGCCGGTGGTCCGTGCGGCCACGGAACGGCTGCGGGACAAGATGTTGATCGTGTACGTGGTGTCGGACTACTACTCCGAGTACCCGAAGCCGTGCATGTACGGCTGGGGTTCCCGGCAGCTGACCGTCGCGCCGAACGGGGACGTGCTGCCGTGCCCAGCCGCGTCCGCGATCGCCACGTTGAAGTTGGACAACGTGCTCTCCACGGCCCTCTCGGACATCTGGTACCGCTCCGAGTCCTTCAACGCGTACCGCGGCACCGACTGGATGCCTGAGCCGTGCCGCGGCTGCGCGCGCAAGGAGGTCGACTTCGGCGGCTGCCGCTGCCAGGCGTTCCTGCTGACCGGCGACGCCGCCGCGACCGACCCAGTGTGCACGAAGTCGCCAGCACGCGGGATCGTCGACCGGATCCTCGCCGAGACCACGCCTTCGGAGTTCGTGATGCGAGTGTCGCGATGAAGGTGGTGTTGCTGGGAACCGCGGCCGGCGGCGGCTTCCCACAGTGGAACTGCGCGTGCCGGATGTGCACCGCCGGTCTGCCGCCGCGAAGCCAGGACTGCGTCGCGGTCAGCGCTGACGGGACCGACTGGTATCTGGTGAACGCGTCACCGGACATCCGGTCGCAGATCCTGTCGACCAAGAGCCTCCGGGCAGGGCCGGGTCCACGCGACACCCCGGTGCGCGGGGTCTTGCTGACCGACGCCGAACTGGATCACACCCTCGGTCTCACCATGCTCCGTGAAGGCGCCGGCCTGCGGGTGTGGGCGCCGCCAGCGGTGCTGGACGGGCTACGGCCGTTGCGGGACATCGTGTCGCGGTACGGCTCGTGGACGTGGTCGGCGGACTTCGTGCTCGCGGGGTTGTCGGTCACCGCGTTCCCGGTCAGTGACAAGCGGCCGAAGTACGTCGAGTCCACAGCGGACGGTCCCTGGGTGGTCGCCTACCGGATCGCCGACCCGGCCGGCGGTGTGCTCGTGTACGCGCCGTGCCTGAAGACGTGGCCGGACGGGTTCGACGCGTTCGTCGCGGACGCCTCGTGCGTGATCCTCGACGGGACGTTCTACTCGGCGGACGAGATGTCCGGCTCGGTGGGCGGCGGCGGGCAGCGTGCGATGGGGCACGTCCCGATCGTCGAAAGCCTGCCGCGGATCGCCGCCCATCCAGACAAGCGGTGGATCTACACGCATCTCAACAACACCAACCCGGTGCTGGACCCGGCGTCCCCGGAGCACGAGGCGATGCTGGCCGGTGGCGCGTCGGCCCCGCCGGACGGCACCGAGATCGCACTCTGACCGGCGGGGTCGATCTTCCTCTGGCTCAGATGATCAGGACTATTCCGTGGGTGAGTGGGTTCTCCTGGGTTTTCGCGCCGGTCCAGCCGGATGAGAAGACGAGGGTGTCTCCGTCGAGCAGGGTCACCGCTACCGCGTTGCCGTGGGCGGTGATCCTCAGGGTGCCGGACGCCACTCGGTGGCCCGAGCCGTCGAACACGGTTGCTTGGCCGCGCAGGTCAAGGACGCCTGTGCGGGCACCGAAGGACGCTACGTTCGTACCGACCACTGTGTACCGGTTGCCTCCTGACTTGAAGGTCACCAGGTCGACTCCGGACGCGCCGGACAATGCCTTGAGGTACGCGACTGCCACGTTCACGTCTACTTTGGATCCCGGGTCGGCCGGGTAGGTGCCGGCTGAGCCGGTGGAGGTCAACGCGCCGGCGATGACCGCGACACGATTCTGCGGCTTGGCCGTTTCGACCGTTGCCACGGCGGTTCCTGTGTAGTTGCCGCCTACGGACACTGTTACATCGCCGGGGCCGTTGGGAAGCATGGCGGTGCAACTGCCTGTGGCGTCACCTGTACCGAGTGGATGCAGCGGGGACGAACACAATGGCTGTCCTGCCAGGGCGAACGTTACGTTGCCTGTCAGGATGTTGCCTGGTGTGGCGTCCGTGTTGTCCTGGACTGTAGCCCGCAACAGCACGGAATTGCCGAACACCAACGAGTCTCCTGTGTAGGTGGCCGTGGCGTCCTCCGGGATCACCTTCAGCACGAAGGATGCCGTTCGCACGCCGCCGGTGTCGTCAGTCACCGCGATGGACACCGGATAGTCGCCGGGTGGTGCGGACACCGTTCCCGAGAGGCTCCAGGTGCCGGCCGAGCCGGTCAACGAAAGCCCTGTGGGCAGGCCGGTGGCGACCGCGGTCAGTCCCGCCGCCGCTGTGTCCGGGTCCGTGGCTGTGATGGTTACCGGAGAGGCGTCGCTGTACTGGACCGTTGTGTTGCCGGACAGAGTCACGCGTGGGGTGGCGTGGACCGTGATGTCGGTGTCGTTCAGGTCGAAGAAGACGTTCCCGACCGCTTCCACCTTGATCCGCCCGTGTGTTGTGGCCACATCAGGCACGGTGACGGTCGCGGTGCCGTTGTTCGGCGTGCTTTCCGACAGCACGTACGGATACGTCAGGCCGCCGTCGGTGGAGAACGAGATCTTCACCGCGGACACCCCGACCGGGGCGTCGGCCGTCCCGGCGACGTCCCACGTCACTGTTTGCGTGGATCCGCCGGTGTAGGCCGAAGAAGTGCCCTGGGACGTCACCAGGAACGGCCCGGCTGACGGAGCGAGCGTCAGTGCTGTGTCCGCGCTGCCGATGCCTCCGCCTCCTGGTCGGCCGTCGCGGGCCGTAAGCCGGAAGTGCATGGTCCTGGACGCGTCGAAGCCGACCCAGTCCGGCGTGGGCAGGAACTCCGAGTAGCAGTCGAGCAGATCCGCGGGCACAGCCGCCGGGACCGGGGGTGCCGCCGGGCACGTGCCGGTCTTGGCGTTCGTGTTGTTCACGGCGATCTGTGGATAGTCCGGGAACACCCGCGTCGTGTCGCCGTTGATGGTGTTCTCGCCCGGTGAGTAGTACTTCAGGGTGTCCGTGGCGGACACGACCGCCGCCGTGCCGAACTGACGGAACAACGGGCCAGCGGTCTTGGTGTTGCTGACCAGGGCTGTGCCCGCCGCGGCGCCACGGTCGTTCTGCTCCCACAGGTACGTCAACGAGTCGCCGTCAGCGTCTGTGGCGCTGCCGGACAACGAGAATGGCGTACGAACAGGAATCGTGAAAGCGGACGGCACGGTCACCACGGGCGCGTGGTTCGTTGTGTCCGTGACCTGGTTACCGCCGTTGTCCTGCGCGCCGCCCTTGGCCGTCTCGCCAACGAAACCCGACGCGCCCGTGACCGCCAGCTCCAGCGAGGGGAACTTCGTGGCGCCGGAGAACGTCACCTGGAAACCGGTGTCGTCGAACGCCAGGTTGCCGAACCCGGCGACGGTGGCCGTCACCCCGGCGGGCCAGGTCGGCAGTGCCTCAAGGGCCGCCTTGATGCCGGCGGACGAGTAGTTGGTGCCACGGACGATCGGCGCTGTGGTCGCGCCACCGAAGCTCAACGTGACCGAGTCGGTGCCGTCGAACCCGGTCAGCGACACCGTCTGGACTTCGTTGATCGCCGGCCTGGCCGAGTTGATGTACGTGGTGATCTCGGTGTAGCTGCGCTGCGACCAGTACGGGTCGCTGTGTGGCTGCAGGTTGTCCTGCTGGCAGATGCCGGCGTACGCCATGATCGACGAGCCGCTGCCCGGCTCGACCGAGTTGGCGCCGTTGCGGTTCCCGCCGGAGCAGTTCACCTGCGTGCCGTTGAACGTGTGGTTGCCCGCGAACTGGTGGCCCATCTCGTGCGCCACATAGTCCACGGCATAGAAGTCACCCACCGGTGTCGGCAGACCCGTACAGCCCTGGGCCTTGTTGTTGCCGCCGACCACGCCGAGGCTCGCGATCCCGCCGCCGTTCACGCCGAGGCCGATGTGCCCGACGTCGTAGTTCGACGCGCCGATGAGCTGACCGAGCACAATCCTGTTGCGGCTCAACGTACTTCCGCTACACGACGCCAATTGGGCCGGCGTGTAGCACGGCGCGGCGCCACACGGGCCGTTCGCCCCGATCGCCTGCTCGGCGGTGTTCAAGTTGATCTTGTCCGTGCCGTTGATCAGCACCAGGCGGATGGCGGTCTCGTCCTCGTAGACCTGCGCGACCCGGTTCATCAACGTCACCTTGGCCGCCGTCACGTTCTCGGCGCCGAAGAAGGTGGCATACGACGGGTCCGTCACCAGAGCCACGCGGTACGTCCGCAGCTTCACCACGGGCCCCGCGGTCAACGGGGCGAGATCCTGGAGAAGCTCACCGACCTCCTCGTGCTCCACCAACGGCCCGGCAGAGGTCACGTCGTGACCGTAGTAGCTCGCGTACAGGCTCTGGTCGGCGTGGTAGTACGGGTCGACGAACCACTGGCCGCGTTGCGACCGGACGGAAGCGTGGAAACCCAGCGGGGTCAGGTCCGCCCGAACGGTCGCGGTCGGGTCGTCGACACCTCTGCCGGAGTAGGTCCTGATCTCGGGGTGCGCGGCGGCGAGCCCGGCTTCCATCACCGGGGCGTCGGCCAGCGTGAACCGCTGGAACGTGCCCTCCGGGGTGGGCAGGATCACCTGGGTGCTCGACGGCACCAGCTTGGCACTCATCACCGGACGGTCCAGGGTGAACCCGGCGAAGTGGTCGGTTCGGATGTCGGCCGGACGAGCCGAACGGGCCGCGACCGAAGGCCGGTCGACCCTGGTCCACGGATTGTCCGACTCGGCTGTACTCACGAACGGTATCAACGCGACAACAGTCACAGCGGCCGCCAGAGCGGCGATAGGTCTCATCGAAACTCCTTGGGAGGCAGGGAAACCCTCGCGAGTGGCCCGCCCGGAAGCGGACCACTCACGAGAGCGGGTGATGAGCCGTCAGATGATCAGGATCGAGCCGGGCGCGAGCCGGTCCTGCTGGGTGATCGCGCCGGTCCAGTCCGACGAGAACAACAGCTTGTCCCCGTCCAGCAGGGTGATGGCGACCGCGTTGCCCTGCGCGGTCAGTTGCAGGGTGCCCGAAGCCACCGTGTTCCCCGCCATGTCGACGATCGTCGCCCGGCCCCGGATGTCCAAAGTGGACCCCTTGGCGCCGAACGAGTCGAACCTGGTGTCCCGGATCTGGTACCAGCTGCCGCCGGACCGGAACGTCAGGCTCGCGAACCCGGATGTGGTCGACCAGATGTGACCCACCGCGAACGACACAGCCGCCCGCGAGCCCTCATCCGCCGCGTACGTCCCGGCGGAGTGCGACTCGGTCAGGAACCCCGAGCCCACAACGGCTTTGAACTGGTCGCGCGCGGTCTCGACCCGGGTCGACACCGTGCCGGTGTAGTTGCCGCCCACGGACACCGTCACGTCCTTGACACCGAGCGGCAGCTTGGCCGTGCAGCTGCCCGAGGCGTCCGTCGGTGCGGTGCCCAGCAACCCGAGCGGTGCCGTGCACAACGTCTTGCCGTCGGCCAGGAAGCTCACGTTCCCGGTGCGGACGTCACCCGGCGACGCGTCCGTGATGTCCCGAACCGTGGCCCGGAACCGCACGGAACTGCCGTACACCAAGGAATCGCCGGTGTACGTGGCGACCGCGTCCTCAGGCTTGACCTTGATCGTGAGCGACGCCTTGCCGGCCACGCCGGTGTCGTCGGTCACCGCGATCGACACCGAGTAGTCCCCTGGCGACGCGGTTGTCGTGCCGGAGATCGTCCACGTGCCGTTGGACCCGGTCAACGACAGCCCAGCCGGCAGGCCGGTCGCGGTCGCCGACAGGACCGTGCTGTCCGCGTCCTTGGCCGTCACCGGAACTGTCAGCGCGTCGCTGTACTGCACGGAGGCAGTCGGCGCGACGGTGACGACCGGTGCCGCGTGGATGGTGATGTCGGCGTCGTTCAGGTCGAAGAAGACGTTCCCGACCGCCTCGATCTTGATCCGGCCCTTGGTCGTCGGCACGTTCGGCAGCGCCACGGTCGCGGACCCGTTGTTGGCCGTGGACGCGGCGAGCACGTGCGGGAACGTCAGGCCGCCGTCCGTGGACAGCGAGATCTTGACGTTCGCCGCGTTGACCGGAGCCGCGTTGGTCCCGGCCACGTCCCACGTGACGGTCTGCGTCGAACCACCCGCGTACACCGACGGCGTGCCCTGTGACGTCACCAGGAACGGCCCGGCGGACGGGGCCAGCGTCAGCGTGGTGTCCGCGTGCCCGACACCGCCTCCGTTAAGCCGCCCATCCCGCGCGGTAAGCCGGAAGTGCAGAGTCCGCGAGTTGTCCAGACCGACCCAGTCCGAAGTGGGCAGGAACTCCGAGTAGCAGTCGATCACGTCGGCCGGCACGTTCGTCGCTCCACCGGACGTGGGTGGCGGCGGCGCGGCCGGGCAGGCGCCGGTCTTGGCGTTCGTGTTGTTCGCCGCGATCTGCGCCAGGTCCGGGAAGTCACGGGTCGGGTTGGTGTTCACCGCGTTCTCGCCCGGCGAGTAGTACTTCAGCGCGTCGGCCGCGGTGACGACGGCCGCGGTGCCGAACTGCCGGAACAGCGGACCGTTCTTCTTGGTGTTGTCGACCAACCCGGTGCCGGTGACGCCACCTTCGTCGTTCTGCTCCCACATGTACGTGAGCGCGTCGCTGTCCGCGTCGGTCGCACTCCCGGTCAGCGAGAACGGCGTACGCACCGGAATCGTGTGCGCCGACGGCGTGGTCACGACCGGAACGTGGTTGCCCGTGTTGTCAATCTTGTTGCCGTGGTTCTCGACCGGACCACCCTTGATCGACTCACCGACGTTCCCGGAGCCACCGCGCACCGAAAGACCCAGCGACGCGACGTCCTTGCCCGCCAACGTTCCGCCGAAGGTGACCTGGAAACCAGTGTCGTCGAACGGCATCGGCCGGTTGTCGGTGTTGTTGCCGAACCCGGCCACGGTCGCCGTCGCACCCGCCGGCCAGCCCACGATCCCCTCGATGGCCGCCTTGACGCCGGCCGGCGTGTAGTTGACCCCACGGACCACAGGGGCCGACAACCGGCCGTTGTAGCTCACGGTGAACGAGTCGGTGCCGTCGAAGTCGCGCAGTGCCACGTCCTGCTGCTCGTTGATGTTCGGCTGGTCAGACGTGACGTACGTGGTGATCTCGTCGAAACTTCGCTCCGAGAAGTACGGGTCGCTGTGCGGCTGCAGGTTGTCCTGCTGGCAGATGCCGGCGTACGCCATGATCGACGAGCCGCTGCCCGGTTCCACCGAGGTCGGGCCGTTGCGGTTGTCCAGCGAACAGTTCGTCTGGGTGCCGTTGAACGGGTGGTCGCCGCCGAACTGGTGGCCCATCTCGTGCGCCACATAGTCCACGGCGTAGAAGTCACCGACCGGCGTCGGCAAACCCGTGCAGCCCACTGCCTTCTGGTCGCCGCCGACCACCCCGAGGCCGGCGATCCCGCCGCCGTTCACGCCGAGGCCGAGGTGCCCGATGTCGTACTTGTCGGCGCCGACGATCTGGCCGAGCGCGACCCCGGTGGCGAACAGCGTCGGGATGTCGCAGAACCGCAACTCCTCCGGCTTGTAGCACGGCGCCGCCCCACACGGGCCGTTCGCCAGGGTCGCCTGTGCCGGGGTGTTCAGGTTGGTCTTGTCCGTGTCGTTGATCAGGACCAGCCGGATGGCCAGCTCGTCCTCGTAGATCTGGGTGACCCGGTTGATCAGCGTCACCTTGGCGGCGGTCACGTTCGCGGCACCGAAGTAGGTCGCGTACGACGGGTCCGTGACCAGAGCCAGCCGGTACGTCCGCAGCTTCACCTCCGGGCCCGCGGGGGCCGCGTGCAGCTCCTTCGTCAGGCCCGCGATGTCCTTCTCCTGCAGCGGGCCGACCTCGGACAGGTCATGGCCGTAGTAGCTGGCGTACAGGCTCTGGTCCGCGTGGTAGTACGGGTCGACGTACCACTGGCCGCGCTGCGACCGCACCGACGCGTGGAATCCCAACGGCGTGAGGTCCGCGCGGACCGTCGCAGTGGGATCTTCGACACCCTTGCCGGAGTACGTCCTGATCTCCGGGTGCGCGGCCGCCAGGCCGGGCTCCATCACCGGGGCGTCGGTCAGCGTGAACCGCTGGAACTTGCCCTCCGGGGTCGGCAGCAGCACCTCGTTGCCCGCGGGTGCCAGCTTGGCCTGCATGACCGGCTTGTCCAACGTGTACCCGGCGTACCGGGTGGTGTGGACGTCGGTCTGTCTAGCGGACTTGGCCGCGATCGACGGTGCGGACACCTTGGTCCACGGGTTTTCCGGGGCAGCGGGTGCCGCCGTGCTCAGCACAGGCAGCATCGCGACCGCCATCCCGGCGATTGCTAACGCGGCCGTGCTCCGGCCGCGCGACGGTACAGCCAACTCGGGCTCCCCTCAGAAAGACGCATGTCGACCCACGCATTCTTCTGACAAGAACCACCCGCCATAACAGACGAAAGTCGTAATCCATCTGCCCGAATGGACCAAAAACCCTCGTGAGCGGGCTGCTCACGAGGGTCAGAGGTCTCAGGTGCTACCGGCTGGCCAGTTCCTTGGCCTTCTTCTCCAGGTCCTCCAGGCCGCCGATGCCCAGGAACGCCTGCTCCGGGACGGAGTCGAACTCGCCCTTGGCGATCTTGTCGAACGCCTCGACGGTCTCCTTGACCGGCACGGTCGACCCCGGCTGGCCGGTGAAGATCTCGGCGACGAGCATGTTCTGCGACAGGAACCGCTCGATCCGCCGCGCCCGGTTCACCGTCAGCTTGTCCTCTTCGGACAGCTCGTCCATGCCCAGGATCGCGATGATGTCCTGCAGCTCCTTGTACTTCTGCAGGATCCGCTTGACCTCCTGGGCGACCCGGTAGTGCTCGTCACCGACGATGTTCGGGTCGAGAATGGTCGAGCTGGACGCCAGCGGGTCCACCGCCGGGAAGATGCCCTTGGAGAACACGCCACGGGACAGTTCCGTGGTGGCGTCCAGGTGGGCGAACGTGGTGGCCGGCGCCGGGTCGGTGTAGTCGTCGGCGGGCACGTAGATCGCCTGCATCGAGGTGATCGACCGGCCACGGGTCGACGTGATCCGCTCCTGCAGCTCACCCATCTCGTCGGCCAGCGTCGGCTGGTAGCCCACGGCCGACGGCATCCGGCCCAGCAGGGTGGACACCTCGGAACCGGCCTGGGTGAACCGGAAGATGTTGTCGATGAACAGCAGCACGTCCTGGTTCTGCACGTCGCGGAAGTACTCCGCCATGGTCAGCGCGGACAGCGCGACCCGCATACGGGTGCCGGGCGGCTCGTCCATCTGGCCGAACACCAGGGCGGTGTCGTTGATGGTGCCGTCCTCGCCCAGTTCGAGGATCAGGTCGTTGCCCTCACGGGTGCGCTCGCCGACCCCGGCGAACACCGAGGTGCCACCGAAGTTCTTGGCGACGCGGGTGATCATCTCCTTGATCAGCACCGTCTTGCCCACGCCGGCGCCGCCGAACAGGCCGATCTTGCCACCCTGCACGTACGGGGTGAGCAGGTCGATCACCTTCAGGCCGGTCTCCAGCACGTCGGTGCGGCCTTCGAGCTGGTCGAACGCGGGCGGCTTGCGGTGGATGGTCCACCGCTCGGCGTCCGCCGCGTAGCCCGGCTGGTCCAGGCAGTCGCCCAGGGCGTTGAACACGTGGCCCTTGACGATGTCGCCGACCGGGACGGCGATGGCCTGGCCGGTGTCGCGCACCGGGGTGCCGCGGACCAGCCCGTCCTGCGGCTGCATGGAGATCGTGCGGACCAGGTTGTCCCCCAGGTGCTGGGCGACCTCCAGGGTCACGGTCTTCTTGAGCTGCTCGAACTCGATGTCGACCTTGAGCGCGTTGAACAGCGCCGGTACCGCGTCACGCGGGAACTCGACGTCGACGACCGGGCCGGTCACCCGGACGATTCGGCCGGTGGCAGTGGGTTCTTGGGTTGCAGTCATCGCTAGTCGTCACTTCCTGCTGCGGCGAGCGCGTTGGCGCCACCGACGATCTCGCTGATCTCCTGGGTGATCTGGGCCTGACGCGCTTGGTTCGCCTCGCGGGAGAGCGTGAGCACCAGCTCGTTCGCGTTGTCCGTCGCGGCCTTCATCGCGGTCCGGCGGGCCGCGGACTCCGAAGCGGCCGAGTCCAACAGCGCGGCGAAGATCCGCGTGTTGATGTACTTCGGCAGCAGCGCGGCCAGCAGCTGGTCCGCGCCCGGCTCGAACTCGTAGGACGGCGGCACCACGTCCGGCTTCTCCGCGGAGTACTCGACCTCCAGGGGCGCGATCCGCTTGGCGGTCGGCACCTGGGACAGCATCGAGCGGAACTCCGTGTAGACGACGTGCAACTCGTCCACGCCGAGCACGCCGTCCGCGCCGGCGGTGTCGCCGGGGCCGTCGTCCTCGCCCCGCATGAACGCCTGGACCAGCATCTCACCCGCGACCTGGGCGTTCTCGTACCGCGGCGTCTCGGAGAACCCGGTCCACGAGGCGACGAACTCGCGCTGGCGGAACGAGTAGAACGAGACCGCCTTGCGGCCGATCAGGTACAGCACCGGCTGCTTGCCTTCTTTGCGCAGCAGCGAGACCAGTTCCTCGGCGGCCCGGAGCACGTTGGCGTTGTAGCCGCCGCACAGGCCCCGGTCACTGGTCACGACGAGCACACCGGCCCGCTTGGGCTCGGGACGCTCGGTGAGCAACGGGTGGTCCAGGCTGGACGCCGCCCCGGCCAGCGCGGAGAGCACGTTCGTGATCTCCGTCGCGTACGGCCGGGAGGCCTTCACCCGTGCCTGCGCCCGGCTGATCCGCGTGGTGGCGATGACCTCCTGGGCCTTGAAGATCTTCTGCAGGCCCTGGGTCGAACGGATCCGTTGGCGTAGTTCACGAAGCTGTGCGGCCATCTGCTACCCGATCACTTCTGCGGGGCGGGCCGGTGCACCTTCACCGACTCCTGCCCCACTTTGTCGGCGTCCATCGCGTCGGCCGGACGGTCCACGACCGACGAGCCATCGGCCGCGGTGAACTGCTCCTTGAAGTTGGCGACCGCCTGGGACAGGCGCTCGATCAGCTCGTCGGACAGGTCCTTGGTGTCGCGGATCTCCTGCAGGATACCCGCGTGCTGGCGCCGCAGATGGTCGACGAGGTCGCGCTCGAACCGGCGGACGTCCTCCACCGGCACCGAGTCGATCAGGCCGCGGGTGCCGATGTAGATGGACACCACCTGCTCCTCGACCGGGACCGGCGAGTACGCGCTCTGCTTGAGGACCTGGTACAGCCGGTCACCACGGTCCAACTGAGCCTTGGACGTGGCGTCCAGGTCGGAGGCGAACGCGGCGAACGCGGCCAGCTCCCGGTGCTGCGACAGGTCGATCCGGAGCGAGCCGGAGATCTTGCGCATCGCCTTGATCTGCGCGGCGCCACCGACTCGGGACACCGACACCGACACGTTGATGGCCGGCCGCTGGCCCTGGTTGAACAGGTCCGTCTCCAGGAAGCACTGGCCGTCGGTGATCGAGATGACGTTCGTCGGGATGTACGCCGAGATGTCGTTGGCCTTGGTCTCGATGATCGGCAGGCCGGTCATCGACCCGGCGCCCAGCTCGTCGGACAGCTTCGCGCAGCGCTCCAGCAGCCGGGAGTGCAGGTAGAACACGTCACCGGGGTACGCCTCGCGGCCCGGCGGGCGGCGCAGCAGCAGCGACAGCGCGCGGTACGCCTCGGCCTGCTTGGTCAGGTCGTCGAAGACGATGAGGACGTGCTTGCCCTGGTACATCCAGTGCTGGCCGAGGGCCGAACCGGTGTACGGCGCGATCCACTTGAAGCCGGCGGAGTCCGACGCAGGGGCCGCGACGATGGTGGTGTACTCCATCGCGCCGTGCTCCTCGAGCGCCTTCTTGACCGCCGCGATGGTGGAGCCCTTCTGGCCGACGGCGACGTAGATGCAGCGCACCTGCTGCTTCGGGTCGCCGGTCTCCCACGCCTGCTTCTGGTTGATGATCGTGTCCACGCAGACCGTGGTCTTGCCGGTCTTGCGGTCGCCGATGATCAGCTGGCGCTGGCCGCGGCCGATCGGGGTCATCGCGTCGATGGCCTTGATGCCGGTCTGCAGCGGCTCCTTCACCGGCTGGCGCTGCACCACGGTCGCGGCCTGCAGTTCCAGGACCCGGGTGTCGTCGGCGACGATGTCGCCGAGGCCGTCCAGCGGCTCGCCCAGCGGGTCGATGACCCGGCCGAGGAAGCCGTCGCCCACCGGCACCGAGAGGATCCGGCCGGTCCGTTTGACCTCCTGGCCCTCTTCGATGCTCTCGTAGCTACCGAGGATCGTGACGCCGATCTCGCGCACATCGAGGTTCTGCGCGACGCCGAGCACGCCACCGGGGAACTCGACCAGCTCGTTGGCCATCACCGAGGGCAGACCCTCGACGTAGGCCACGCCGTCACCGGTCGCGGTGACGGTGCCGACCTCTTCCTTCGTCACGTCCGGTGTGTAACCGGAGACGTAGTTCTCGATCGCACTGCGGATCTCGTCCGACGAGATCGTCAGCTCCGCCATGTCTTCCCGCTCTCGCTTTCGTTACTTCAATGCTCTGGGGACCGGGTGTTATCCGGCCAGCCGGCGGCGCAGCGCGTCGATCCGCCCTGCCGCACTGCCGTCGATGATTTCGTCGCCCACCTTGATGACCAGCCCACCGAGCAGGTCCGGGTCGACCTCGATGTGCAGCGCGATCGGGCGCGAGTAGATCCGCTGCAGGGTGGCCGCGAGCCGCTCCTGCTGTGGCTCGGTCAGCGCCACCACGGACGTGACGTGGGCGACCGAGCGTTCCCGGCGCCTGGCGGCCAGGTCGGCCAGCTCCTCCAGGCCTTCCACGGCCCGGCGGCCACGCGGGTACGCGACCAGCGCCTCGGCCAGCTTCTCGGTGGTCGGATCCACTTTCCGGGCGACGAGCGAACGCAGCAGCTCCAGCTTGCCCGCGACCGGCGCGGCCGCGTCGGACAGCATGCGCTCCAGTTCACCGTCGCCGGCGACGATCCGGCCGAGCCGGAACAGCTCGTCCTCGACCGTGTCCAGCCGGCCGGCGCGCTCGGCCCCGACCAGCAACGCGGTCCGGGCCAGCGACTCGATGCCGTCGACCAGTTCGCGCGGGTTGGACCAGCGCGACGAGACCACGGACTCGAGCAGGTCGACCGAGCCGGCGGCGACCTTGTCCGCCAGCAGCCGGCGGACCAGGTCGGTGCGCCGGGCGGGCTCGGCCGACGAGTCCGACAGCGCCCGGCGCAGCCCGGACTCCCGGCTCAGCAGGCCCACCACGGCAAGCAGGTCGTCGCCGAGGGTGTCGAACTCGGTCGAGTCGAGCAGTTTCAACTCGGCCGAGGCGAGTGCCTCCCGGCTCGCGGCGTGCAGCAGCGTCATCTCGTCCAGTCCCTACTTCTTCGCGGGTGCGGACACGGAGTCCAGCTCTTCGAGGAAGCGGTCGACGGTCCCGCGCCTGCGGGCCTCCTCCTCCAGCGACTCGCCGACGATCCGGCTGGCCAGTTCGACCGCGGTACGGCCGAGTTCGGCCCGCAGCTCCGCGACGATCTGGGCCCGCTGCGCCTCCAGCTGGTTGCGCCCCTGCGCGACGATCCGGGCGGCCTCTTCCTGCGCCTGCTCGCGCAGTTCCGCGCGGATCTGCTCGGCCTCGATCCGGGCGTCGTCCCGGATCCGGGCCGCGGCGGCGTTGGCGTCCGCCAGCAGGTCCTTGTACTTGCGCAGGTTCTCCTCGGCCTGGGCCTGCAGGGCCTCGGCCTTCTGGATCCCGCCTTCGATCTTCTCGGTGCGTTCCTGGTACAGCGACTCGAAGCGCGGCACCACGAACTTCCAGAGAACGAAGAGCAGCAGCCCGAACGCCACCAGCCCGAGGATGACCTCGGGGATCGCCGGCATCACCGGGTTGTGCTCGCTGTCCGCCAGCACGCTCACCTGTTTCAGCATGACTGCTCCCTACGAACTCGCCGGCCCCTGATCGGATCAGCCACCGGACGCGATGAAGTAGAGGACCAGGCCGATCAGGGCGAGCACCTCGGTCAGAATGAAGGTCTGGAAGCCCAGGCCGCGCAGCTTGGCCTCGGCCTCCGGCTGCCGGGCGGTGCCGTTGATGACCGCGGCGAAGATGACACCCACACCGATACCGGGGCCGATCGCACCGAGGCCGTAACCGATCATCGCGAGACCCTTGTTGAGGTTCACAGTCTGGGCCTGCTGCGCAAGAACGAGTGCTGCACTCACTTCGATATTCCCTTTCGAGTTCGGTCCGCGACGGCGCGGATCCGGGTCCGTGTCACTGAAGCCCTACGTGCTCAGTGGTCTTCCGCCAGCGCGGCGCCGATGTATCCGGCGGTCAGCAACGCGAAGATGTACGCCTGGATAACCTGGATGAAAGCTTCGAGGAACGTCATCGCGATGGCGAAGGCCCACGCGAGGACCGAGACCGGCTTGAGCGGTCCGCTCGCCTCGGTCAGCAGGTACTCCCCACCGAGGGTGAACACCAGCAGGATCAGGTGGCCGGCGAACATCGCCGCGAACACCCGGATCGCCAGGGTGATCGGGTTCATGAAGAACTTGGTGAAGATCTCGATCGGCGTCAGCAGGATGTAGATCGGCTTCGGGATGCCCGACGGCATGAGTTGGTACTTCAGGTACTTGCCGATGCCGTGCTTGCGGATGCCCGAGAGGTGGTAGACCGGGTAGACCACGAACACCGACAACGCGATCGGGAACCCGATGTGCGCGAAGGTCGGGAACTGCAGGATCGGGATGACGCCGAACAGGTTGTTCACCAGGACGAAGGTGAACATCGCCAGAATCAACGGGACGTACGGCCGGAACTCCTTGGCGCCGATCTGTTCCCGGGCGATGCTGTTGCGGCTGAAGTCGTAGACGCTCTCGGCCGCGAACTGGAACCGGTTCGGCACGATCTTCAGCTTGCTCGCGGCGACCAGGAAGAACGCGGCGATAATGACGACCGACAGCACCAGCAGCACCATCGGCTTGGTGACGCCGCCGAAGATCGGGGGCAGGAAGAAATCATCGACGCCGGGCGGCACGAAGTCGCCGGCCGCCAGCCAGGTCATGCCCAACAGGGGCTCCTTCCGGTTCTCCCGGCCGGCCGTGTGTCACACCACCGGGGGAATCGTCACGATCAGGACTTAAAGTACCTGACGTACTGCACGCTCTTTGCATCGGGGCACACCTGGTCACCGCCGCTGGCCGGGGCACCCGGTCGTGGGCACCATATCAGCAGGTCAGGAGCCAGTAAGACAGGCGTACTGGTGGTCAGTCCTCGGCGGACTTCGGGATGATCGTGGGCACCTTGGTCCGCTGGAAGGCGAGCGCCTCGGTGGTGGCCGTGACGATGATGGTGGCCAAGAGGGTGAACGCCAACGAGTTGCGGTGCAGCACCTCGATGTCGCCGAGCAACGTCATCGCGAGCAGCAGGATGACCATCTTGAGGACGAACGCGCCGAGCACGGCGGCGATCAGCATGTTCGGGTTCATCCCCGCGGTCTGCCGCATCAACAGCAGTGTCGCCAGCGACGACAGGACGCCGATCGCGCCCCCCACCAGCGCGCCGAACACCCCGTGCCAGCCCACCAGCACGCCGGCGAGCAGCACGCCCAGCGCAATCGTGCCCAACGTCCACCACAGCGCGCCCCAGAACATGGCCGTGACCATCTTCATGATCACCGCGCGGTGGGTGTCGGGCTGCTTCTCAATCTCGAGGTTCTCGCTCATCGCGCCCTCAGTCTAGGTATCGCCGAAACCACCAGAGCCACCAGTAGCCCGATCGCCATCACCCAGGCGACCACCAATCCGTTGAACAGGCTGAGCGCCACCGCGCCGAACGCCAGGACGCCGGCCCACAAGTAAATGAGCAACACGGCCCGGCGCTGGGAGTGGCCGATCTCCAGAAGCCGGTGGTGCAGGTGCATCTTGTCGGCGTGGAACGGGCTCAGGCCGCGCCTGGTCCGGCGGACCACCGCCATCATCAGGTCGAGCAACGGCACGAAAAGCACCGCGGCGACGACGACGAGCGGGGACAGCAGGCCGATGGTGTTGGACGGGCCCTGGTCGGTCGGGACCACCCGGCCGGCCGCGGACGTGCTGGCCGCGGCCAGGGTGAGGCCGATCAGCATGGAGCCGGAGTCGCCCATGAAGATCCGGGCCGGCTGGAAGTTGTGCGGCAGGAACCCCAGGCAGGCGCCACCGAGCGTGACGGCGATGAGCGCGGGCGCGTAGTTGACGACGTCGTTGCCGCTCTGGGCGAGCAGGTGGATGGAGAACGCGCAGGTCGAGATGGACGCGATCACCCCGATCCCGGCCGCGAGCCCGTCCAGCCCGTCGATGAAGTTCATCGCGTTGACCAGCACGAGCGCGAGGATGACGGTCAGCAGGCCGCCCTGGTTCTCGTCGAGCGAGATGAGCTGGCCGCCCGGACCGGTGTCGTTGCCGCCCCACGGCACCCAGACCAGCACCCACTGGATGCCGAACAGCACGATGATCCCAGCGGACAGGGTCTGGCCGGCGAACTTGGTCAGCGCGTCCAGCTCGAACCGGTCGTCGAGCATCCCGACCAGCACGATCACGCCGCCGCCGACCAGGATGCCCACCGGGTCCAGCGAGAAGTCGAACGCCCGGCGCAGCAGCTGCAGCTGGTGGGCGACGAGCATGCCGCCGCACACGCCCAGGTACATCGCCAGGCCGCCGAGCCGGGGGATCGGCTGGGAGTGCACGTCCCGGGCGCGCGGCACCGCCACCGCGCCGATCTTGAACGCGAGCAGGCGGACCGGGCCGGTCAGCAGAAACGTGAGCGCCAGACTGGTCAGGCAGACCAGCAGGTACTCGCGGATCGGCAGGCCGGTGAAGGGGATGGTCTGCACGGCCGCTCAGCCCCGCCGGCTCGCGATCGGCACCGGATGCTCCTTTGCGAAGGTCAGGCTGGAGTCTGGACGTCGACGCCAAGCGTGTCGGAGATGTCCTGGCGGCTGACGGCGCCCTCACGCAGCAGCACCGGCTCGCCGCCGGTCAGGTCCACGATCGAGGACGGCACGGGGGCGCCTGTCGGCCCCCCGTCCAGGTATACCGCGACCGACTCGCCGAGCTGGTCGCGGGCCTCCTGCGCGGTGGCCGCGGGCGGGTGCCCGGACCGGTTGGCGCTGGACACGGCCATCGGGCCGACGTCACGGAGAAGTTCGATGGCCACCGGGTGCAGTGGCATCCGGAGCATGACCGTGCCCCGGGTGTTGCCCAGGTTCCAGGCCAGGCTGGGGGCGTGCTGGAGCACGATGGACAGGTCGCCCGGCCAGAACGCCTCGATGAGCTTGCGCGCGGCGTCCGGCACCGACAGCACCAGCCCGTCGACCGCCGTCCATGACCCGACCAGCACGCCGACGGGCATGTCCGGGCCGCGGTTCTTGGCCTCGAGCAGCGCACGGACCGCGCCGCCGTCGAACGCGTCGCATCCGATGCCGTAGACCGTGTCGGTCGGGACGACCACGAGCCTGCCGGACCGAACAGCGCCGGCGGCCGCCGCGAGCCCGTCCTGACGGTCCTCGCTGACGGAACAGTCGTACAGGGTGCTCACAGCCCGAACTCTATCGCTTCCCGATGATCCGGCCGCTCGCGGACCAGGCACGGTAACGCCTGCCTGCCCAGGGCGATGGTACCGACGCGATTCGGTCGGACACGGTCAGTGATCATCACGAGGCCGGCCCGATGGGACCGGGAGGATTCGCACCCTCCATAGTGGACAAATCAGAATACGCGGGAGGCATCGTGACCGACAGCCACTTCCCTGTGACCGTAAGCGATGTCGGGGCGACGACCGTCCACATCCGCACGCTGTACCCGTGACCCGGGGTGCGCGATCCGAGATCGGAGACCCGCCGGAGCCGGCGACGGTGCGTGGCCACTCGCCGACGGGATGTTACCTTGCGTGGTCGGTATCGAGCGGTCAGTGGGGAGGGGTTCACGGTGTCCCAGCGCGGTTCACGCTCACTGGCGGTCGCGTTGGCGATCGCTTGTGTCGCGGTGGCCGCGATCGCCGGCGTCGTGCTGCTCACATCCACCGCGCCAAGCCACACACAGCCGGGCGTCGAGCCACCGGCCGCGCTCGCCGCGCCCAGCACGGTCCCCGGCACCCAGCCGCCATCCGCGAAGCCTTCGGCGACAACGACATTCACCCCGGTGAAGGGCCCGAACGGGATCACCACGGTGGTACCCCGAGGCTGGCCGCTCAAGCCGTGCCCGATCGCCGACTGCCAGGAGGTCGACGACCCCGTCACCCCGACCCGGTTCCTCCGGCTCGGCGCCACAGCGGCGCGCGGCGGCCGGCCGTTCGACGAACAGCTCGCGTACGAGCAGGAGTTCAGCGCCGGCCGGGCAAACTTCCAACGGGTCAAGCTGGACGCCGTGTCCCAGCACGGCTTCGACGGCGCCGACTGGGAGTTCGAGTACGACCTCAACGGCGTCCGCCGGCACGTGAAGACCTTGCTGTGGCGCGCGAACGGGATGGACAACTGGGTCTACGCGTCCGCGGAGCTGGCGGCCTGGCCGGACACCCGGGCGATCTTCGACAAGATGGCTGCTAGCGCTGTGCCATGACCCTGCGGGCGGTGGCGAACCGCGGCCGGCCGGCCAGATCCCGATGATCGTCCACTTCGGACAGAACGCGTCTGGCGGCGAGCAGGGCCGGGACGGACTCGCCCTGGGTGTCGTCGTGTTCGATGCCGACAAGGCCACCCGACCTGAGCAGCCGGGCGGCGCAGCCGACGACATGCCTGATCACGTCGAGGCCGTCCGGGCCGGCGAACACCGCCTCGGCCGGGTCGTGGTCGGCCACCTCGGGTGGGACGGCGGTGTCGGCGGGCACGTACGGCGGGTTGCAGAGCACGAGGTCGACCGTGCCTTCCATGTCCGCCAACAGTTTCGGGTCGGTGACGTCACCGGAGTGCAGCCGCACCGGCGGGTCGCCCGCGTCGGCGCGTAGGTCCGCGTTGCGGCGGGCCCAGGACAGGGCCACGGGGTCCAACTCGACGGCGTGCACCACCGCGTCCGGCCGTGCGTTGGCGAACCCGAGCGCGATCGCCCCGGAACCGGTGCAGAGATCGACGACCACCGGCGCCGGCCCGGCAACCTTGCGGCCCCAGTCCAGCAGCAAATCCGTCTCCGGCCGCGGCACGAACACGCCGGGTCCGACGGACACCGTGATGTCGCCGATCCAGGCGCTGCCGGTGATGTGCTGCAACGGTTCCCGGCCGGCCCGCCGGGTGACCGCCTTGCCAAGGGCGTCCACAACGGACGGATCGACCAACGGCACCAACGGAAGCCGGCCGCGGTCCACCCCGAGCACATGCGCCGCCAGCAGCTCGGCGTCGACCCGTGGACTGTCCACTCCGGCCGCTTCGAGAATCCGGGTGGCTTCGAGGATGGCCAGGCGCAGCGGGGTTCGGGTCACCGAGCCAGCTTAGGGCGCGGTGGACTGCGCTAGGCGTTCGGCGCGGTCCGCGACGGCTAGTGCGTCCAGCACGCCGTCCAGGTCGCCTTCGAGCACCTGGTCCAGGTTGTAGGCCTTGTAGTTCACCCGGTGGTCCGAGATCCGGTTTTCCGGGAAGTTGTACGTACGAACGCGTTCCGACCGGTCGACCGTCCGGACCTGGCTGCGGCGGGCGTCCGACGCCTTGCGCGCGGCCTCCTCCTCGGCCAGCGCCTGCAGACGGACCCGCAGGACGTGCATGGCCTGCGCGCGGTTCTGCAGCTGCGACCGCTCGTTCTGGCAGGACACCACGATCCCGGTCGGCAGGTGGGTGATCCGCACCGCCGAGTCGGTCGTGTTCACGCTCTGCCCGCCGTGCCCGGACGACCGGAACACGTCCACCCGCAGGTCCTTCTCGTCGATCTCCACCTCGACGTCCTCGACCTCGGGATACACCAGCACACCAGCGGCCGACGTGTGGATGCGGCCCTGGGACTCGGTGACCGGGACCCGCTGCACCCGGTGCACGCCGCCCTCGAACTTCAGCCGCGCCCACACCCCGTCCGGGTCGCTGCCCTTGGTCTTCACCGACAGCGTGACGTCCTTGTAGCCGCCCAGGTCGGACTCGGTGGCGTCGAGCACGTCGGTCTTCCAGCCACGGCGTTCCGCGTACCGGGTGTACATCCGGAACAGGTCGCCGGCGAACAGCGCGGACTCCTCGCCGCCCTCGCCCGACTTGATCTCCACGAGCACGTCCGAGCCGTCGTGCGGGTCGCGCGGCAGCAGCAGCTCGGACAGCCGCTCCTCCAGCGCGGGGATCCGCTGTTCCAGCGTTTCCGCCTCGGCCGCGAACGTCTCGTCCTCCGCGGCCAGCTCACGGGCCGCCACCAGGTCGTCGCGGGTGCTCTCCAGCTCGCGAAGGGTCCTGACCACCGGCGTCAGCTCGGAGTACCGCCGGCCGAGTTTGCGTGCCTTGTCCTGGTCCGCGTGCACGGCCGGGTCGGCCAGCTCACGTTCCAGTCGCGCGTACTCCTGCAGCAACTCGTCCACGGTTTCTCACCCCTTCGCCAGTGAACCAGGGACATGACAACGGCGCCCAGTCCAAGGGGACCGGGCGCCGTGTTCTGGGCTACTTCTGCCGCTTGCCGTAACGCTTCTCGAAGCGCGCGACCCGGCCACCGGTGTCCAGAATCTTCTGCTTGCCCGTGTAGAACGGGTGGCAGTTCGAGCAGACCTCGACGTGGATGGACCCGGAGGTCTTGGTGCTGCGGGTGCTGAACGTGTTGCCGCAGCCGCAGGTCACCTCGGTGGTGACGTACTCGGGGTGGATACCGCTCTTCACTGATCTCGCCTCTCGTTGTGGCCGCCGGGTCCCTGGACAAGGGTGAACCGGAGCCGGACTCGACCTAACAGTGTGCCAGACGCGCTGACCAGCTCGTACAACACCTCCCGGGGGAGGTTTGTTCCGCTCGTCGACCGTGATCGACCATCCACCGCACGGCCAGGGGTGTTCGTCGAACGCCAGGTCCACGGGCGATGTGCGGCCGCCACACTGGCCCCGTGTCCCGCGCGGTACGACAACCATTTCCACTGCTTGCCTGGGCAGTGGTCCCCGCGCTGTTCACGGCCGCTGTGCTCGGACTCACCTCGTTGGGTGAAATCCTGCTCAGCCAGCCGAGTGACATCGTACTGACCAGCGCCCACCTGGGCGCCGCGGCCGGGGTCACCCTCATCGTCGGGCTGGCCAGGCCTTGGCCACGGCGGCTGCGCGCCGTCCGCTGGGTGTACCCGGTGGTGATCTTCGTCGTCGGCGTCGTGGTCCACGGCACTGACGTCCCGACCGTGGTGGCGCTGACCACCGGGCTGCCCAGTGTCGCGATCCTGGCCAGGATGAGGTACCTCCGACGGTTCCCCCGGATCCTGGACCAGGAGAACCGCAAGCCGGACCTGGTGGGCGCCGCCCGATAGCCGAGCGGCGCCCACCAGGCCGCTAGTCGTCGCCCGCGCCCGGGGTGGTCTTCGCCACCTGCATCAGGAACTCGATGTTGGTGCGGGTCTTGCGCAGCCGGTCGAGCAGCAGCTCGATCGCGGCCTGCGGCTCCAGGGCGTGCAGCACCCGGCGGAGCTTGTGGGTGACCGCCAGCTCGTCCGGCGAGAGCAACAGGTCTTCCTTACGGGTGGACGACTGGTCGACGTCCACCGCCGGGAAGGTGCGCTTGTCGGCGATCTTGCGGTCCAGCTTCAGCTCGGCGTTGCCGGTGCCCTTGAACTCCTCGAAGATCACGCTGTCGCCGGCGGAGCCGGTCTCGACCAGCGCGGTCGCGAAGATGGTCAGCGAGCCGCCGTTCTCGATGTTGCGCGCGGCACCCAGGAACCGCTTGGGCGGGTACAGCGCGGTCGAGTCGACACCACCGGACAGGATCCGGCCGGATGCCGGCGCCGCCAGGTTGTAGGCCCGACCCAGCCGGGTGACCGAGTCCAGCAGCACCACGACGTCGGTGCCCATCTCGACCAGCCGCTTGGCCCGTTCGATGGCCAGCTCGGCCAGCATGGTGTGGTCCGACGGCGGCCGGTCGAAGGTGGCCGCGATCACCTCACCGTCGACGTTGCGCTGCATGTCGGTGACTTCCTCGGGCCGCTCGTCCACCAGGACGACCATGAGGTAGCACTCGGGGTTGTTCTTGGCGATCGCGTTGGCGATCTGCTGCAGAACAGTCGTCTTGCCCGCTTTGGGCGGCGAGACGATCAGCGCGCGCTGCCCCTTGCCGACCGGCATCACCAGATCGATGACACGGGTGGACAGGATGTGCGGCTCGGTCTCCAGGCGCAGTCGCTCGTTCGGGTACAACGGCGTCAACTTGGTGAACTCGGGCCGGCTGCGCGCCTGGTCCGGGTCCATGCCGTTGACCGTCTCGACCCGCACCAGCGGGTTGAACTTCTGCCGCTGCTGCTCGCCCTCACGCGGCTGGCGGACCAGGCCCGTGATGGCGTCACCGCGGCGCAGGCCGTAGCGGCGGACCAGCGACAACGAGACGTACACGTCGTTCGGGCCGGCGAGGTAGCCGGAGGTACGCACGAACGCGTAGTTCTCCAGGACGTCCAGCACACCCGCGACGGGCAGCAGGACGTCGTCCTCGCGGACCTCGGTGTCGCCACCGCCTCCACCGGTGCCGCCCTCGTTGCGGCCGCCACGGCGGCGACGGTCACGGAAGCGGCGGCCACGGCGGCCACCCCTCTCGTCGTCGTCGTCCTCGTCGGGACCGTTGTTCTGGTTCTGGTTGCGCGACTGGCTCTGCTGCCGGTCGTTGTTGCGGTCCCGGTCGCCGCGGTCACGGTCGCGCTCACCACGGTCTCCGCGGTCACCACGATCACGGTCACCACGGTCGCGGTCGCCACGACCCTGCCGGTCGTTGCGCTCCCGGCGCTCCCCCTGCGGGCGCTCGGGCCGCTCCTGCTGGCCCCCTGCCTGGGGCTCGGCCTTCGGCTCGGCGACGACTTCCGGGGCCTTGGCCTCGGCTTTCGTCTCCGGGGCTGAGGCGGCGACGGTCTCCGGGCTGCCCGCCGGACGGCCGGCGCGACGGCGACGGGGACGGCTGGGCGCCGACTCCTCGGCGTCCGCGGGTGGGGTGGCGGGCGCGGCCTTCTTCTCGATGGCCCGCTTCGGCTCCCGCGCGGCTGACCTCGGCGGCTTGGCCGCCGGCAGGTCGGTGAGTGGCAGCGTGTCCACGGTGCCCCCACCACCGGACCCGCCCTGCCGCTCCTTGATCGCAGCGATCAGGTCTCCCTTACGCATCGCACTCGTTACGGTGATGCCGTTCTCACGGGCTACCTCGCGCAACTCCGCCAGCACCATGCCGGACAGCCCGCGTCGACGCGTCGGACCTCCGTTGGAGCCGCCGCCAGCCGGGGGAGCGCCCGCAGCGGTATCGCTGCTCAACAGATCGGTGTTGCTCACTAATGTCCTTCCTGACCGGTCCCCGCCTCCTACGTGGACCAGCGGACCGCCGCCCGACGGAACGCGGAACGGCTTGTCTGTCCGATTTCGACGAGCCTTCGTCACCGCGTCGGCCACTAACTGGGCCAGGCGCAGAACTTGGTCGCCAATACGGAGCATCGGTCACCACGACTGTCGGGTATCCGTGAACACCGGCCCTGATACGAGTTCGGAGCCGACATCCCTACGGCAGATGTGACCCGGGGACAATTCCCCGGGAACAACACCGGGCGCCCGTGCGCGCGGTGACTGAACGCCCCCGAGGGTAGACGGCCATCCGTCGACGTGCAACAACCACCCCCGGCGCGTCGCGGCCCGGTCAGACGGCGCTGACCTGCACTCCGAGCCGGTCAACGGGCAGTTCACGCACTTCGAACCCGGTGACGTCCACCCCGGCCGGCAGCTTTCCGTCCGAGGTGAGCACGATCACGGTGGGTCCGGCGCCGGACACCGCCGCCGCCGCACCCTGCTCGCGCAAGATCCGTACCAGCCGCAAAGTCGCAGGCCAGGCCGTTTCCCGGTAGTCCTGGTGCAGCCGGTCCTCGGTGGCCGCGAGCAGCAGGTCCGGCCGGGACGTGATGGCCTGGACCGCGAGCGCGGCCCGGCCGGCCGCGAACGCCGCGTCCCCGTGCGGGACACGGTCCGGCAACAATTGCCTGGTCACGGACGTTCTTGAGGATTCACCCGGAATGAGCAATATCGGACGGACATCCGGGTGAGGCTCAAGACGCAGCGCTTTGAAGTGCTCACCGTCGGTCCACGCGACAACGAGTCCGCCAAGGAGGCTGGCGGCCGCGTTGTCCGCGTGGCCTTCGAACTCTGCAGCTATTTGCAACGCCCGGTCGTCGACTTCCATTCCCGCGAGCCCGTACGCTGCCGCGACCCCGGCGACCACCGCGGCGGCCGACGAGCCGAGGCCCCGCGAGTGCGGGATGCTGTTGTGGCAGTGCAGTTCCAGGCCAGGTGGCTGGTATCCGGTCAGTTCGCCCGCGGCCCGGATGGCCTGGGCGACCAGGTGTCCTTCGTCGTAGGCGACCTCGTCCGCGCCCTGACCGTCCACTGTGATCACCAGGCCGCCGCTGGTCACCCGGGCTTCGACCGTGTCGTACAGGCCGAGGGCCAGGCCGAGGGCGTCGAATCCGGAGCCGAGGTTGGCCGTGGAGGCCGGCACCCGGACCCGGACGGCGGTGGTCATCGCAGTTCCAGGGCGGACGCGACCGCGCCGGCGTCCACCGGGATCGGCTCGACCTCGTGCATTTCCAACAATGCCGTGTCCGGGTCTTTCAGCCCGTGCCCGGTGACCGTGCAGACGACCGTGCATCCACGCGGCAACCGGCCGTCCTCGGCGGCCACAAGCAGGCCCGCGACACTCGCGGCGGACGCCGGTTCGACAAAGATGCCCTCGCGCGCGGCCAAAAGGCGGTACGCGGCCAGGATTTGCTCGTCGGTGACCGCGTCGATCAGGCCGCCGGACTCGTCCCGCGCGGCGATCGCGGCGGCCCACGACGCCGGGCTGCCGATCCGGATCGCGGTCGCGACCGTCTCCGGGTGGGCGACTGGCTCACCGCTGACCAACGGCGCCGCACCGGCCGCCTGGAAGCCGAACATCCGTGGCGTGGCAGGGACGACCGCGTCCCGCGCGTACTCCGTATAGCCGAGCCAGTACGCGGTGATGTTCCCCGCGTTGCCCACCGGCAGGCAGTGCACGTCCGGTGCGCGGCCCAGCGCGTCGCACACCTCGAACGCGGCGGACTTCTGCCCTTCCAGCCGGACCCGGTTGACCGAGTTCACCAGGGCGACCGGGTGGTCGGCCGCGGTCTTGCGGGCCAGTTCGAGGCAGTCGTCGAAATTGCCGTCGACCTGGAGGATCCGGGCGCCGTGCATGACCGCTTGGGCCAGCTTGCCCAGCGCGATCTTGCCCTGCGGCACGAGGACCGCGCAGGTCAGGCCGGCGCGGGCGGCGTACGCGGCGGCCGACGCCGAGGTGTTGCCGGTGGACGCGCAGATCACCGCTTTGCTGCCCGCGGCGAGCGCGTACGTCATCGCCACGGTCATACCGCGGTCCTTGAACGACCCGGTCGGGTTGACTCCTTCGACCTTCAGCAGCACCCGGCTGCCGGTCAGTTCGGACAGGTACGGGGATTCCAGCAGTGGCGTCCCGCCTTCGCCCAGGGTGACGATCCGGGCGCCGGGCGGCACCGCGATCCGGTCGGGATACGCCTGGACGATGCCCGGCCACATCGAAGCCCGGGTGATCGAGACCGTCATGACTCCTCGCCTTCGACCCGCATGACACTGACGACCTCGCGGACCGCGGGCAGCCCGGCCACCTTGTCCACTGTGGACCGCAGGGCGGCGTCCGGCGCGGCGTGGGTGACGATCACCAGGCTGGCGTCGTCGATCCGGCCCTCCTGGCGGACGGCCGCGATGCTCACGTCGTGCTCGGCGAACACGGCCGCGACCGACGCGAGCACACCGGCCTTGTCGGCCACGTCCAGGCTCAGGTGGTACCGCGTCGAAACCTCCGAGACCGGCCGCACGGGCAGCGCGGCGTACGCGGACTCACGCGGACCATGCCCGCCCGCGACCCGGTTGCGGGCGACCGCTACAAGGTCGCCGAGCACCGCGCTCGCGGTCGGCGCACCACCGGCGCCCTGGCCGTAGAACATCAACTGGCCGGCGGCCTCCGCCTCGACGAACACGGCGTTGAAGGCGCCGCCGACGCTGGCCAGCGGGTGGCTGCGCGGGATCATCGCCGGGTGCACGCGGGCGGTGACGGTGTCGTCGACGCGCTCGCAGATCGCCAACAGCTTGATGGTCCGGCCAAGGGTGCGCGCGGCGACGATGTCGGCCGCGGTGACCGCGGTGATGCCTTCCCGGTACACATCCCCGGCATTCACTCTGGTGTGGAACGCGATCGACGCCAGGATCGCGGCCTTGGACGCGGCGTCATATCCGTCGACGTCGGCCGTGGGGTCCGCCTCCGCGTAGCCGAGCCGGCTCGCCTCTTCGAGCGTCTCCGCGTAGTTGGCGCCGGTCTCGTCCATCGCGGACAGGATGAAGTTGGTGGTGCCGTTGACGATTCCCATCACCCGCGTGATCCGGTCACCAGCCAGCGACTCACGCAGTGGCCGCAGCAGCGGGATCGCGCCGGCCACCGCGGCCTCGAAGTAGAGGTCCGCGCCGGACTCGTCGGCGGCCGCGAACAGCTCACCCGCGTGCTCGGCGAGCAGCACCTTGTTCGCCGACACCACGGACTTGCCCGCCCGCAAGGCGGCCAGCAGCAGCCCACGGACCGGCTCGATCCCGCCGATCACCTCGACCACCACGTCCACATCGGACGCGACCAGCCCGGCGGCGTCCGTGGTCAGCAGGTCTTTCGGAACGCCGCGATGGCGGTCCGGGCGGCGCACGGCGATCCCGGCGAGTTCGATCGGCGCGCCGATCCGCGCGGTCAGGTCGCCCGCCTGCTCGTCGAGCAGGCGCACCACCTGGCTCCCCACGTTGCCGCACCCCAGCAGCGCGACCCTGATCGGTTTCACCTGAACTCCAATCGATCCGTGCGATGATGATCTGTGTGAAGCAGGTGGTGCAAGTTCGGTTGCTGCCGACGCCCGAACAGGCGTCGGCGCTGACCAGCACCCTGCACACGTGCAACCTCGCTGCGTCGTGGCTGTCCGAACAGATACACACCTGCCGGGTGCACAGGAAGTTCGACGTGCAGAAGCGCTTCTACACCGAGTTGCGAGAGCGTTTCGGGCTGGCGGCGCAGCCGGCGATTCGGGTGATCGGCAAAGTGGCGGACGCCTACACGACGCTGCGTGCCAACCTCCAGGCCGGCAATTATGGGCCGCCGGGGTCGAACCGGCGCCGAAAGGTTGAAGGCACCGCGATCGTGTTTCGACCGGACGCTGGCCAAGCGTTTGACGCCCGCTGCCTTTCGTGGCAACTCGGCGACGCGGGCCGAGAGGGTGCGGTGTCGCTCTGGACGACGGCCGGACGACTCAAAGGCGTCCGGGCAGTCGGCGAACCCCGTCAGATGGCTCAGCTGCGTGGTAGCCAGATTGGCGAAACCGACCTGATTCACCGCGATGGCATGTGGTTCCTGTATGCCACCGTGGACGTCCCAGAATCTGCGCTGACCCAGCCTGTCAACGGCTTTCTCGGTGTGGACCTGGGGATCGTGAACATCGCGACCACCTCCGATGGGGACCGGATGTCCGGTGCGCGCCTGAGTCGCTACCGCAAACGGCAGCAGCGCATCCGCAGGCGGTTGCAGGCCAAGAAGACCTCCTCCGCACGCCGGCTGTTGAAAAAACGCCGCCGCAAAGAGCAGCGGTTCGCCACCGACGTGAACCATCAGATCAGCAAGCGCATCGTGGCCGAGGCTGAACGCACCGGACGCGGCATCGCCGTCGAACAGTTGACCGGCATCCGCGACCGGGTACGGCTTCGCAAGCCCCAACGGGCCACGCTGCACTCTTGGGCCTTCGCCCAACTCGGCCACTTCCTTGTTGGGCACGCCGACCACAACGCGGCACACAACATTGCAGCTCGCGGTGAGGTGTGCTGGGGCGAAGTCATGCGTCCACACGCAGCGCCCACCCTGGCAGCCAGCTAGGACGGCAGCAGCAAGCCTATCGGCACCCCGGAACGAGTGGATCGGGCGACAAACCCGTTTCTGCGCGGACGGGCTCATGACTCGGTTGCCTCCAGTGCGAACAGGTCGTCGACGGTTTCCCTACGCAGCAACAAACGTGCCTGCCCGTCGCGGACGGCCACCATGGCCGGCCGCGGCAGGCGGTTGTAGCCGCTGGCCATCGCGTAGCAGTACGCGCCGGTCGCGGCGACCGCCACCAGATCACCGGGCGCGACGTTCGCCGGCAGCCAGACGTCACGGACGATCACATCGCCTGCCTCGCAGTGCTTTCCGACGATGCGGCACAACATGGCCTCGGTGTCGCCGGCGCCCTCGTCGCTCGCGCGCGACACCAGCCGCGCGTCGTACACGGCGTCGTACAGCGCGGTCCGGATGTTGTCGCTCATCCCGCCGTCCACGCTGACGTACCGGCGCGCGGCCCCGGCGCCGAGCGTGATGTCCTTGATCGTCCCGACCTCGTACACGGTCACCGTGCCGGGGCCGACGATCGCCCGGCCGGGTTCCACCGCGATCCGGGGCACGTCCAGGTCTTCGCGCTCGCACTCCTTGGTGACGATCGCGCGCAGCTGCTCGGCCAGCCAGGCTGGCGGCGGCGGGTCGTCCTGCGGCGTGTAGGCGATCCCGAGGCCGCCACCAAGATCCACAGTGGACAGGTCGGCGAGCGCGTCGGCGCCGTGCTCGTCGCGCAGCTCGGCCAGCAGCTTGATCACCCGGTGCGCGGCCACCTCGAAGCCGTCCACGTCGAAGATCTGCGACCCGATGTGGCTGTGCAGGCCGACCAGCCGCAGGTGCCCGGCCTTCAGGGTCCGCCGGACCGCCTCGGCCGCGTCCCCGGCGGCCAGCGAGAAACCGAACTTCTGGTCCTCGTGCGCGGTCGCGATGAACTCGTGGGTGTGCGCCTCCACGCCGACCGTGACCCGGATCAGCACCGGCTGGACGACGTCGTGTTCCTTGGCGATCTGGTCCAGCCGGGCGATCTCGTGGAACGAGTCGAGCACCACCGCGCCGAGGCCGGCCTGGACCGCCGCGCTCAGCTCGGCGACGGACTTGTTGTTGCCGTGCAACGTGATCCGCTCCGGCGGGAACTCGGCACGCAACGCGATGGCCAGCTCGCCGCCGCTGCACACGTCCAGGCTCAGCCCCTCCTGCTCGACCCACCTGGCGATCTCGACGGACAGGAACGCCTTGGACGCGTAATGCACCAGCGACGGATCGCCGAAGGCCTGCGCGTGGTCCCGGCACCGGGAACGGAAGTCGTCCTCGTCCATCACGAACAACGGTGTGCCGTACGTCTCGGCCAGCTCGCGCACGTCCACCCCGGCCAGCCGGACGGCTCCGTCCTCGCCGCGCGCGGCGTTACGCGGCCACACGGTCTCCGGTAGCTCGTCCAGCTCGGCGACGGTGTTCGGGCGCGGTCCGGCGGTGTTGCCAGGCAGCAGGACGTCCGCGTGCCGTGGTCCAGCGGGGTGGGCTCTCACTTCTCACATCCGTTCAGGGGCCGAGACGCCGAGCGTCTCCAGACCGTTGCGCAACACCTGCCGAACCGCCAGGCACAGCCGCAGCCTGGCCAGGTGCACCGGGGCGACCGCCTCGTCGCCCATCGGCAGGATCCTCAGGTTCTCCTCGTCGTCGTACCACTTGTGCAGCGCACCGGCGAGGTCTTCCAGGTAACGCGCGACCCGGTGCGGCTCACGCAGCTCAGCGGCCGTGGTGACGACCTTGGGGAACTCGCCCAGAGACCGGATCACGGCCCCTTCGCGGTCATGCGTCAACAACCCTAGATCCGCGCCGGCCGGGTCCATGTCGAATTTCATGGAGTTTTCCACCACTCGACATATTCGCGCGTGCGCGTACTGCACGTAGAACACGGGATTCGCGCGAACCCGGGCGGCCAGCAGGTCCAGGTCGATCTCCAGCGGCGCGTGCACCGACGAGCGGATCAGCGCGTACCGGGCGGCGTCCACGCCGACCGCGTCAACGAGGTCCTCCAGGGTCACGACGTTCCCGGCGCGCTTGCTCATCCGTACCGGCTTGCCGTCCCGCATCAGGCTCACCAACTGGCCCAGCAGGACCTCGACGGTGTCCGGGTCGTCGCCGAGCGCCGCCGCGGCCGCCTTGACCCGGGCCGTGTAGCCGTGGTGGTCCGCGCCGAGCATGTAGATGCACAGGTCGGCGCCGCGGGCCCGTTTGTCCTCGAAGTACGCGATGTCCCCGGCGATGTACGCGGGCGTCCCGTCGCTCTTGATGACGACCCGGTCCTTGTCGTCGCCGTAGTCGCTGGAGCGCAGCCACCAGGCGCCGTCGTTCAGGTACAGGTGCCCGGACTCCTTCAGCCGCTCGACCACCCGGTCGACCGCGCCCGAGGCGTGCAGCGAGTCCTCGTGGAAGAACACGTCGAAGTCGGTGCCGAAGTCGTGCAGGGACGTCTTGATCTGGTCGAACATCAGGCCGACGCCGATCCGGCGGAAGATCTCGTCCCGGTCGTCGGCGGACAGCGCGCCCGGGACCTGGCGCAGCACCTCGGCGGCGATGTCGCTGACGTACGCGCCCGCGTAGCCGTCCTCGGGGGTCGGCTCGCCCCGCGCGGCGGCGACCAGGGACCCGACGAACCGGTCGATCTGGGCGCCCGCGTCGTTGAAGTAGTACTCCCGGGCGACCGCCGCTCCCCTGGCCGCCAGCGTCCGGCCGAGAGCGTCGCCGACCGCGGCCCAGCGCGTGCCGCCGATGTGGATCGGTCCGGTCGGATTGGCCGAGACGAACTCCAGGTTGATGTTCTTCCCGGCGAGCTCGGTGCCGTGGCCGTACCCGGCGCCGGCCTGCTCCACGTCGACGACGATCCCGCCCTGGGCGGCCGTGGCCAGCCGGACGTTCAGGAATCCGGGGCCCGCGACCTGGGCCTCCTCGATGCCGTCGGTGTGCTCCAGGGCGTCGGCCAGCCACTCGGCGAGGTCCCGGGACGCCACCCCGATCCGCTTGCCGACCTGCAGCGCGAGGTTCGTGGCGTAGTCGCCGTGGGCCGGATTTCTGGGCCGCTCCACGCGGACGGTTTCGGGCAGCACGGTACTGTCGAGGCCTCGGTCTGCGAGGACCTCGACCGCGACGGCCCGGACAAGGTCGGCGAGTGCGGCGGGGTTCACCCCGCGAAGTCTAGGTAGCAGGCCTGGACCTGGGCTAACCGGCTCTTGCGACGAAAGGTGTCAGCTCCCGTGCGGATCCGACCACTCCTGCTCGGCACGGCCGTCGCCCTGCTGGCGAGCGCCTGCGGCAGCACCGTGCCCGGCGTGCCTGGTCCCGCCCCGAGCACAGGCGGAGCCTCTTCCTCAAGCAAGGTCACCATCCCGCACTCGTCCGTGGGCGACGACTTCACGCCGGGCGCCACCAACCAGGACCCGGCCAAGAAGATCCAGGGCATCGAGATCCACGACTACGCCACCCGCGATCACGTCATGACCCCGCAGCGGGTGGCCTACGACCAAGCGCCGCCCTTCGGTGGCAGACACGACGCCGAGTGGGCCGCGTGCAACGGCGTGACCTACAAGAAGGCCGTTCGCACCGAGCACATGGTGCACGCGCTGGAGCACGGCGCGGTGTGGATCACCTACAACCCGGACAAGATCACGGGCGACGACCTCGCGGTCCTCGCGGCGAAGGTCGACGGCCAGCCGTACAGCGTGATGTCGCCGTACCCTGGTCTGGACCACCCGGTCTCGCTGCAGTCCTGGGGCCACCGGCTCAAGCTGGACGACCCCACCGACCAACGCGTCGACCAGTTCATCAAATCGTTGCGTCAGAACCCGTACACGTACCCCGAACCCGGCGCCACCTGTGACAACCCGAGCTTCGACCAGGACAACCCGCCGCCGTTCGACCCGTCGGCGCCGGGCCCGGACGCGATGCCGGCAGGTAGTTGACGTCCAACAGACATGCTTTCCTTACACTTTCCTGCGGTGGTCTCCAGGGCGTAACGAATCGAGGTCCGAGAGCGGCATGGCCAGCGGCACTAAGAGCAGGAGCGGCGGCTCCAAGGGGTCCAAAGGGAAGGGCGTCAAGAGCCTCCAGAAGGCCTCCCGGTCGGCCTCGGCGGTCAAGAAGCCGAAGCCCTGGGGCACTATCGGCATCATCGTGGCCCTGGTCGTGGTGGCCGCCGTGGTCTTCGGCTACGCCATCACGAAGATCAACGCCGCCAACGCGTGGAAACCCTCGGACAGCAACAAGGACCCGTCCAAGGACATTTCGGGCGTGGTCAAGGTCGACTACCCGAACGGCATCCACGTCAACGCCACCCAGCGGGTCGCCTACGACCAGGCGCCCCCGTTCGGCGGGCCGCACGACGGCGTCTGGGCCAACTGCGACGGCATGGTGTACGCGAACCCCGTACGCAGCGAGAACATGGTCCACATGCTGGAGCACGGCGCCGTCTGGATCGCCTACAACCCGGACAAGGTCAAGGGCGCCGACCTGGACAAGCTCAAGGCCAAGGTGACCGGCCAGGACTTCATCGCGATCTCCCCGTACCCCGGCCTGGACCGCCCGTTCTCGCTGCAGTCCTGGGGCCACCAGCTCAAGCTGGACACCCCGGACGACGAGCGGGTCGACGAGTTCATCAAGTCGCTGAAGCGCAACACGTACACGTTCCCTGAGCCGGGCGCGACCTGTGACACCATCGACGGCTTCGACCCGACCAACCCGCCGCCGTTCAACTCCACCCCGCTGCCGCCGGACGCGGTGAAGATGGACGGCACCGGCGCCACCAAGGCGACCATGCAGAACGGCCAGGAGGCGCCGCCCAGCAGCCCAGGCGCTCCGCCTGCCGGCGCACCCGTCTCCGGTGCTTCCAGTCCCCCACCCTCGACCAAACCGAGCCAATGACCGTGCACGACGACCAGGACCTGTCCGCCTCGATCCTGGACGAGGAGGACGGCGGGCCACGGCCGAGCCGCCAGCGGGTGATCATCTTCTCCGCGGCGGCCCTGGCCATCCTCCTGGTCGGCGCCGCCATCGGCATGCTGATCACCCTGGCCAGCACCGGCGGGGACAACGTGCCGGACGCCAACTCGGTGGACGTCGGCTTCGCCCAGGACATGTCCACCCACCACCTGCAAGCGGTGTCGATGGCCAGCTGGGTCCGGGACCATACCGAGGACCAGGAGGTCAAGACCCTGGCCTTCGACATCGAGAGCACCCAGAAGACCCAGGTCGGCACGTTCGCGGGCTTCCTGGACCTGTGGAACCAGCCGGAGAGCCGGCCGCCGGACCGGCAGGCGATGAGCTGGATGGCGACCCCTTCGGCCGGCGGCATGCACGACATGGGCGGCATGAACATGCAGGGCATGCAGCCCGGCCAGCTGATGCCCGGGATGGCCACCCAGGAGGAGCTGGCCAAGCTGCGCAAGCAGACCGGCAAGGACCTGGACGTGTACTTCCTGCAGCTGATGATCCGTCACCACACCGGCGGCCTGTCGATGGCGAAGTACGGCCAGGACCACGCCGCCAGCGCCCCGGTCCGCAACCTGGCGCACACGATCGTCGTCGGCCAGACCGCCGAGGTCACCTACATGACGAGCATGCTCACCAAGCGCGGCGGCCAGCCCCTACCCAACTCATGACCCCAGCAGGCTGGCCGTCAGCGTGGCGGCCAGCCAGCCCTGGAACTTGTCCCAGGACCAGCCGCAGCCGTTGACGGCGTTGTTGACGACCTGGGGGGACGTGAGCGTCCAGACGATGTCCTGTGCGGTGGTCTCGTCCAGGCCCGGTCGCAGGCCGAACCGCCGGGTGATGTTGCCGACGAGCCCGGTGACGCCGACGCGCCGTTCACGGTCCGTCGTCGCGACGAAGGCCCTCAGGTCAGGGTCGCCGGTGGCGGCCTGCCCGTGCAGCATGACCAGCAGCGGACACACCCGTTCGGAGAGTTCACGGGCCATCTGCGCGTAGTAGCGGAGGCATTCCTCGCCGGACCTGGCCGCGATCATGGCGTGCACCAGGGGGCGGTCGGCGATCGGGACGGGTTCGTCGTCACCGGCGATGGCCACGTCGTACGCGGCCTTGAGCAGCACCGACTTGTTCCCGACCACGTTGTACACGGTCTGCACGCTCACGCCGGCCGCTTTGGCCACGTCTGTCAGCTTGGTGGCGAGGTAGCCGTTCGCGTTGAACAGCTCCACGGCCGCGGCGAGGATCCGACGCCGGGCGACCGCGGTCTGCTCCGTGCGCAGAGCCATCGAGTAGCTCCGGCCCTCGCTCATCACCCCTCCTTGACAGCTGACTATAACGGCAGTTGAATGGAATCACGTTCAAACTGATTGTATCCGATGTCATTCAATTTATGGAGGCGCGATGACCGTTGCCCGGTTCGACGTCGAGGCACTCGCCGCGCGAGCCCTCCACCTGATGGGCGACGGCGCGTTCGCCGAGTTCACCAGGGTCTTCCACGCGAAGGCGGTGAACCACGAAGCGGTGGCCGAACCACCGGCGAGCCGCGAGCGCGGCCCGGCTGGCTTCTACGCGTCCGCCCTGTGGCTGCGCGACGCCTTCGGCGGCGTGCACTGGAAGATCAACAACGTCCTCACCGACGGCCACCTGGTCGCCGTCAACGCCACCATGAGCGGACGGCACACCGGAACGTTCATCACCTTCGACGAGGAAGGCCGGCCGGCACAGGCGTATCCGGCGACCGGACGGCCGTTCACCACCAAACAGACCCACTGGCTGCGGGTGATCGACGAGAAGGTCGTCGAACACTGGGCGAACCGGGACGACGTCGGCCTGGCCATGCAGCTCGGCTGGATCCCGCCGTCACCGCGGTACATGTTCCGGATGGCACGCGCGCTGCGCAAAGCCCGCCGCGGCTATGTCCCGTTGCTGGCCGGGTCCTGAGCCGAAAAAGAGTTCGCGTCACGGTGTCGACAACCGCTCCGGCCGTTCGACGTGAAAGTGTCGCCAGCGAACCGCCGGCGTCTGAACCGGCAAGAAGGAGCGGAACGATGTCCTCGACCGTGCTGTACATGTCGATGTCGTTGGACGGATTCATCGCGGGCCCCAACGAAACCGTGGACAACGGTCTCGGCGACGGCGGGATGCGGCTGCACGAGTGGCTCTTCCCGATCACCGGGGACGTGAACCAGCAGATCCACGACGAGTTCATGACGGCCGGCGCGATAGTCGCGGGTCGTGGCACCTTCGACCCCGCGGGTGGCTGGGGCGGCGACCACCACGACGGTATCCCGATCTACATCCTCAGCCGCAACCCGGCCCCGGCCTGGGTAGCCGGCTGGCCGTTGGTGCACTACGTGAGCGACCTGGAAGTCGCCATGCGCGAGGCCAAGAAGGCCGCCGGCGACAAGGACGTGCTGGTACACGGAGCGGGCATCACGCAGCGCGCCCTCCCCGCGGGGCTCCTGGACGAACTCGAGATCCACCTGGTCCCCGTCCTGATGGGCGAGGGACGTCGGCTGTTCGAGCACCTCGGCGTCGAACAACGCCAACTGGAGCGGATCCGGGTCCTGCAGGGCGAAGGCGGCGTCACCCACCTCCGTTTCCGCGTCCGCCGCTAGGACGTCTTCCGGGCGAGCGCCCGTTCGAACACGACCTCGCGGGCCGAGCCGAGACCGACCGAGATCGCGCCGGTCAGCACGGCCGCGTCACCCAGTTCGCCGGCGACGATCTTGGGGCGCAACGGGGTCGTGCTCCGCAGCGCGGCCTCCAGGGGTTCGGCGAGCAGGTCCGTGTTGCTGCCGATGCCACCGCCCAGGACCACCAGGTCGGGGTCGATGACCGCGGCGACGGCACCGACCACGAAGGCCAACTGGCGCGCCTCCTCGGTGACCGCCTGGACCGCGATCCGGTCGCCGTTGCGGGCCAGTTCGAAGACCTCCTTGGCGGACTTGACCGACACTAGGCCCTGCCGGTGCGCCTTCTGCACCACCGAATGGCCGGAGACCTCGTCCTCGAGCATGCCGCGCTCCGGGGGCGTCGAATCCTTGGGCGGCCAGCCGTACGGTAGGAAGCTGATCTCCCCGGCGGCCCCGTGCGCGCCTCGGAAGAGTTGGCCGTTGACGATGATGCCCATCCCGATGCCGGTGCCGACCGTGATGCAGACGAACGTGTCCACGCCACGGGCGGCACCGCCGGTCAGCTCACCGACCGCGGCCAGGTTGGCGTCGTTCTCCACCACCAAACCAGGGCCGAGGGCACCGCCCAGGTCCTCCAGCAGGCCGCGTCTCCCCCAGCCGGGTAGGTTCGGCGCGTGGTGCAGCGCACCGGTCCGTGGGTCGGGCACACCCGGGCTGCCGACCACCTTCGTGACCACGTCGCCGAAGCCGATGCCCGCCGCGGCGACGGTCTGGTCCGCCAGTTCACGGACCGTCTGCACCAGGCTGCGGGCCGACCGGCAGCGGTTGCGTTCGTCCATTCGGGACACAACGGTGCCGGCGAGGTCGGCGACCTCCAACCGGATCCGTTCCCGCCCGATGTCCACGCCCAGTACGTGCCCGGCCGCCGGGTTCTCCTCGTACACCACGGCCGAGCGCCCCGGGCCGGTGGACGTGCGGCCGATCTCCCGCACCAGGTGGCGGCGCTCCAGGTCGAGCAGGGCCTGGCCGACCGTGGGCTTGGACAGGCCGGTGTCCTTCGCGACCTGCGGCCGGGTCGCCGGCCCGGCCGCACGCAGCCGGTCAAGCACGGCGCGTTGGTTCAGCTCACGCATTCCGGCCGGTGTGCCCACCTGCGGCGTTCTGCCCACGTATCGCTCCTTAACCACTCTCGCCAGGCGAGTTTACGTGTCCGAGGTTCCGCTCGCCGCCCAGTTATGTTAGGAAACCTTCTTAACTTATTCTGCTGCCCACCGGAGGTGAGCCGTGGCCGGCCAAGCTCCACCGCCCGACGGTTTCGAACGCCAGGTCGGAACCCTGCAGGCGACCGCGATCAACATGACTCAGATGTGCGGTATCGGCCCCTTCGTCACCATTCCCCTGATGGTGACGGCGATGGGCGGCCCGCAGGCGATGTTCGGGTGGCTCGTCGGCGCGTTGATCGTGCTCGCCGACGGCTTGATCTGGGCGGAGTTGGGTGCCGCCATGCCGCGCGCCGGCGGCAGCTACGTGTACCTGCGTGAGGCGTTCCAGTACCGGACCGGCCGGCTGATGCCGTTCCTGTTCGCGTGGAGCGCGGTCCTGTTCATCCCGCTGATCATGTCGACCGGTGTGATCGGCCTGGTGAAGTACCTCGCCTACCTGTGGCCCGGCCTGGTCAGCGCGGACGGCGGCGAGATCAACGGCACCGGCAGGCTGATCGGCATCCTGGTGGTGGTCATCGCCGTGGTCGCGCTGTGGCGGCGAATCGGGCAGATCGGCAAACTCACCGCCGGGTTGTTCGTCGTGATGCTGCTGTCGGTCATCGCGCTCATCCTGGCCTCACTGACCCACTTCCACGCCTCACTGGCCTTCGCGTACACACCGGGCGCGTTCTCGTTCTCCGGCGGGGCGCTCTGGGCCGGCCTCGGCTCAGGCCTGATCCTCGCGGTGTACGACTACCTCGGCTACAACACGACCGCGTACCTCGGCGCGGAACTGAAGAACCCGGGACGCACCCTGCCCCGGTCCATCATCTACTCCATCCTTGCCATGATGGGGATTTACTTCCTGCTGCAGATCGGCGTCCTCGGTGTCCTGCCGTGGCAGGACATCAGCCAGTCCAACTTCTTCGCTTCCGTTGTGCTGGAACAAACCTGGGGCAAGATCGCGGCGAGCGTGGTCACCGTGGCCATCGTGATCACCGCCTTCGGCTCGATCTTCACCGGCCTGCTCGGCGGCTCACGCGTGCCCTACGAAGCCGCCCGGGACAAACTGTTCCTGCCCTGGTTCGGCAAACTGCACCCCCGCCTCAACTTCCCCACCACCGGCGTCCTCATGATGGGCCTGATCACCGCGATCGGCTCCCTCTTCGACCTCAGCGAAGTCATCGCCATGCTCACCGCGGTCTTCGTACTGATCCAAGCAGTCGCCCAAATCGCGGCCCTGACCGTCCTACGCCGCCGCCAACCAGACCTACCCCGCCCGTACAAACAGTGGCTCTACCCGATCCCCAGCGTCATCGCACTGGCCGGCTGGATCTTCATCTACACCCAAACAGGCTGGCTGGACATCTGGCTCTCCCTCGCCTGGCTCGCCGCCGGCACCATCGCCTTCACCATCTGGTCCTCGGTGGAAAAAGTGTGGCCATTCGGCGCCAAAGAGATCAAAGAAGAGTTCCTGACCACCCCGTAACCCGGCCCTGACCAGGGCGAACAGGCCCGAAACGCGGCCCGCGGCAAACCTCGTTGAGCCATGCGCTACGCTAGGACCTGTTCGCCCCTGTAGCTCAGCGGATAGAGCGCTTCCCTCCGGAGGAAGAGGTCGCACGTTCGAATCGTGTCGGGGGCACCCAGAACATGGAAACGGCGGGTTGTAGGTCGTGAGCAGTGCTCAAGGCGTGCGACTTGCCGTTCTTGATGTTGGTTGTGCGTCGGTCGACGACAGTCTCAATTGTGTTGGTCAGGCTGTCAACGACGTCAGCGGTGATGGTGACACGGAGCGTGGTTTCGTAACGCCTCCCGGTTGTAAAAGATCTTCAGGTTGAACGCGTCGTAGAGGGCGCGCTGAATGTGCTCGGGTGCCCTGTTGAGGTTCAGTGCGACCTATGGTAGGGCGTCAAGCAGGTCTGGGCTGTCGTTCCGGGGCTGAACGGACGGCGATTGAAGCCGGCCGTGTTCAGCCTCGGCTTGGCGGATCTGCGTGGCGAGTTCGCCGAGCCGTCGCTGGATGCCCTGCCGGAACGCTCTCCGTGTCTCAGGGTCAAGTTCGGTGCCGTCCTCATCGGAGTCCTCCAGTTGTTCGAACAGCTTGCGCTGCCGTCGTTGCAAGGTGTCGATGTGTTGTTGAAGATCCCCCCTGCGGCGCCGGTTTTCCTAGTCGCGGTCGCTGCGGTCCGCGCTGGCTGAGAGATCGGCGTCGAGTAGTTCTCGGCGATGTGGGCCTAAGACACGAGTGGCGAAGAACTCTTCCACGACGGCGGCGAGCGCGTCCTGACGGATCCAGATGCTCTTGGGGTGAGTGGCCCACCAGTCGCGGTGGATGTGGTGGCGTTTGTCGGGTTGGCGTCCTGGACGGATGTTGCGTCGGCGGTTCCACACCACGTAGCCGGTGTACTTGGGGTTGCTCCGTTGACTGCACCAACTGGATGAGGGACTCAAGCTGCGGTCGGGGTTGCTCGATGTCGGGGCATGGATTTTGGTCATGGGGTCTCC
>NZ_SLWS01000007.1 GCF_004345645.1 Actinocrispum wychmicini
TCGTATGCAGCGGCCTCAGCAGCAGCTTCCTCATAAGCGCGGTTGAAGGCAACGAACGCCTCAACGCTGGAGTTCACCAGGTGAGGAACACCGCCCTCCGGCAGACACCACAGCGAGCCGTCATCACGCCGTAGGGCGAGCGCGCTCAGCCCTGGGTCGACCGCGACCAGGGCATACCGCGCACCGTCGACCGTGCGTTCCACAAAAGGGGAGTCCTGCCACACCCCGGGGTACGGGCACCGAGCACATCCGGCCAAGAGCGAGGCGACTTCAGCATCGTTCACGCCGAGAACATAGCCCGCCCCGCCGACGCCTCACCAAACCGGTGAACCTATGCGGTCACAGCACTAGCCGTAGACGCAGGTCTCGCCGAAGGGCGTTGCCTGGCCGGCCTGGCACGCCGGATCCGGACAAGGCCGAGACCGCCCGAGCAGGGAGGAGCTGGTCGCTGACGCGAACAGTCGCGCATCACCTGTCGGCGTAGCGGATGTCGTAACCAACCACGGCGAACCAGTCGCCCTTGGCCGATCGGAACCAGCCGCCGAGCTGACCTTTGACTTGGCCCTTCTTGCCCAACCCGTCCGGAACCGTGTACATGGCGGCGTCGGGATCGCGCCCGAGGTGTCAATCTCCTGGAACCGTGGAGACGGTCTTATGCCACTTCGGTCCTGACCTGCGCTGGTGGCGCTGCTCGGGCGTATGCCGTCTGATGCTCGAACGGGATCGGGGCCAGCCCATCGTTGGCGCTGTGTCGGCGTGCGGTGTTATAGAAGTCCGCGATCCAGGTCGCGACCGTGATCCAGGTCGCGACCGTGATCCGCGCCTCGGCGCGTGTAGAGAAGTGTTGTCGGTGTACGAACTCGACCTTGAGTGTGGAGTTGAATGCCTCGGCCGCGGCCACGATGCGCACCGCACCCGCCCGAAACTCCCGGTCAAAACCGGCGTCTTGTCTCTCCAACGACCTGATCATCTCGCTTAGTTCAGGTCTCCACGCTACGAGGGAAAGCACAGCCCCATTACGTCCCGCTGACCGCATCGGTGCTGATCAACTGGGCGCGATCTCCGACACGCATTCCCATCTTCGGTTCGCCGGTGGAGTTGCATTCACACTTTAAGGTCCACCCGCTCGGGTGAATTTACCACTCATCGCTAGCAACAAAGAAGAGAAATAACCCTCCACAGCAACAGGGTACACCTGAGGGTTACACGTTTGCCGATTGTTCACACTGGGTCAGAGACCGGGACTATTCGCAACTCGATCTTGTCGGTGGTTGCTTCTACGTTCGGTCTTGATCCAACCGGCCCGACCGAAAGACCGGTCAGCACGAACGGTATAGGAGACCGCAATGACCAAACAGCAACGTCCTACGACACAGCAAGACAGGCACCCAGCGCACTTTGACACTCTATGCGAGACGATCATCATCGAGCACATGACAATCCGCGACGCCGAGGTGATACGTGAGGCGCACCGATGGTCCACTGGCCAGCGAGGCCCACTGATCGACGACCCCAACCAACTCGCCGGCTCCGACCTCACGAATTACATCACCGAGGCCCTGCGGATCGGCGCACATGCACTGTCAGTGACTGGTCAAGCCCACGAAGCCAGGGCATTCGAACACATGCTGAATGACCTCGGTGACCGAACAGCAGACTCCGCGCGCCACGCAGCGCAGACGGCCGGCCGAGCAGCCACCGATGCCGCCAACGCCGTCATCAGGGCAACCAACGACGCAAAGAAGGCGATCATGGAAGCCGACGCGCAGAGCAGGAGGGAGTTCACCACAGCCGTAACCAGGGCAAGGAGAGAGTTGAGCGCCGTGGTACGCACGATCTTCGGAGGTGAAAACCCCGAACTCCTCGAACGTCTCCAACCTGTGCTGGACAAGTTCGGCACTCACGTCCATCACCAGTTCATCGCAAGCACCCACGAGTTGTTGACGAAGGCTGCAAAGCAGTTCGATCCGACCGACCCCACGTCGCCGATGGCCAAGCACACTGCCGAACTACGCGTCCGTCAGGAGAAGCTCGCCGCGCAGTTGACCAAGAACCACATCGAGATCGCTACCAAGGTCGACGACCTCTCGACGAGGCTCAAGGTCCATGAGGCGAAGACCTTGGTGGCGAAGATTACTCCCATCAAAGGTGGCTCCTATGCGGAACAGATCCATGTACTGATGCGCGGCATCGCAGCGGGCCTCGGCGCAGAATACGCTGACACCAGCGCTATAACAGGCCATCTGCCTCGCTGCAAGAAGGGCGACGGCGTACTCACCGTCGACTCAGGGACGGTACGCGTCGTCATCGAAGCAACCGACTCTGCGCGTACTGGGTGGAGCGACTACCTTGACGAAGCCGAACGTAACCGTGATGCCAGTTGCTCCCTCGGGCTTGTCCGGACACTGGCCCAGAACGGAGACCAGACCATCCGGGGGATCGGCCTCGGACGGATCGTGATGGCCTTCGATCCAGACAACGATGATCCAGAGTTCCTGCGGACCACCATAGTGCTGCTGCGTGCAGTCGCTCTCATTGCCGCAGCACCGAAGGGAAGTCATCAAATCGCTGTGGCGGAAGAAAATATCCAGGAAGCACTTGGCCATCTCCGCGAGATCGACTCCGTCAAGAAACTGGCCGGTGTCATCCACAAAAACGCCGAGAAGATTGACAGTGGATGTGTGAACCTCAACTCCAGCATCCGCAGATTGCTCGATCAAGCGCTTGCCGCCTTGGCAGGTGCGGAGCCTATCAACGCAACTACATCCTCGGTAAATGGCTCACACAAAGGAATTAAGCAGCGGAAAGAAGGTCGTCCCATGACGGTCCCGCGCCCACGGTAAGCCCACGATGGAAGCTACCAGCAACTGACCACGTCAGTGAGTACTCCGCACTCCGCTGCGTGTCCACAATTGCCACATCCAAACCAAAAATGTAGGGGACGAGACCCACATGGTCTCGTCCCCCGCATGCGACGCGCTGATGTTCAACTACTACTTCGTGCCGCCGATCTACTCATTGACCATCGAGGAACCGGAGAACCTGGTCACGGTGATCATCATGGTGATCGTGGCCGTGCTGGTGTCGCTCGTGGTCGACAAGGCGCTTTGACGGTCCGTGGGTCGTTGCCGATCAGGGCGCTAGTCGTCGGGTGCGTGTCGACGTCGTCGGGATGCTCATGACGGCCTCGGCCGTGCCTGGCCGGTACAGGGAGGTACCGAGCCGGGACGCGAGGAATTCTGCGAACGGCGCGAACGGGACATAGGCCAGCCCGGTGAGGACGCCGATCAGGAGGTTCGTGGTCCAGTCAGTGACCGTGATGGTGATACACAGGCCGTAGAACGCCTGGAATGCGCGGGCGATCCACCAGCGCAGTTTCTCCCAGCTTGAGCGGAATACCCGATCGTGTGATGTATTTCTCGAAATCCGGTCGCTAGCATCGCCTAACATGCGAGGTAATATCGTGAGGATGCGACGGTGGAAACTTCCCGTCGTCGTCGCGGTGCTGACCCTGGTGGCCCCGCTCCTACCAGCGATACCGGCCCACGCCGTCCCGCTCCGGGACGACCACCCGTCACCCGAGTGGGTGGTGCAGAATTTCATCGCGTCCCTCGGCGCCAGCGACCAGGAACTGAACCAGACCGAGGAAATTCACTGTATCGAGGCAGGCACTGCTGACTGCGGCATGACGGCGGCCGAGGTTCAGAGATTCCAGAGCGACCTTCAGGGTACTGAGCGGGAGCTGCACGACCTGGCTGAGACAATCCCGGAAGCGCAGACGCTGCGTACGGACCGCAGCGTGCGGAACATCGCGAACGTTCTGTCCAAGATCACCCGGGCCAGCAAGAACCCGGCGGTGCAGAAACTCGGTGACAAGACCGGCCAGTTCGCCGACCTGGAAGGCCGGTTGGAGACCGGGGGCGGTGCGCTGTCGGAGAACACCGCCCTGGACTACGCCAAGGGAGTGGTCTCGCTGGCGGCGAGCTTCGTGCCACCGGTCGGCGACATACTCTCGCTGGCCGACTCCATCGCCAACGGCGACATCGAGAGCGGCATCGTCGCTGTGGTCAGCCTCACCGCCACCGCCGTCGCCCTGGCGTTTCCACCAGCTGGCGGGATCATCGCCGCCGGTCTGGCCATCTACTCGCTCGGCAAGTTGATCTGGGACTTCTTCCGGGGGCGGCCCCGGGACTGGATCCAGCAGCCTCCAGCGAACCCGCAGGAGCTCTTCGAGTCCGGCGCTGACATCAAATGGGACCAGCGTAAGATCGGCGACCAAACGGCCGACCTGGTCTTCTCCGTGGAAGGTGAGCACGTCGTCGGCAGGCAGACACTGCTCCTCGATTCGACATGGACTCCAGAGAACCACGACCGTCAACCGGTCACCTACCTCGTCACCGAATACAGGAACTCATTCCCCCCGGTGTACATATTTGGCGGCTCCAATGAGCTGCCCGACCCGCCGACTGTCACGACGACCGTCTACCAAAAGGGCCTGTTCCCGGAGCCGGAACAATGCGTTACGACGATGGAAAAGTTCGGGAACGCGGAGTGGCCGAAGGTCAAATGCTCCCCAACGCCGTTCACCATAGAGTCGGGGTCGCCCGCTGTCCTCGAATTGACGTACACCTATCCGCGCAGTAAGGACATCGTGGAAGTTTGCGGCGATCCGCCATGCGTGTTCCCAAGGGATACCTTCGACAGCGTGCTGCAAGTGTATTCCGAGAACCAGGTCCCGGTTCCCATCCTGTTGCCGTTCGTGTTCGGCGCGCAAGCTCCAGCCAACAACCCACCCCGTGGCTTGAATCAGGCGTCGAATCCATGAGGGACCAGCACGGCCGCCGACAATCCTGATTCAACCGCGGCTCAACGCCCGCAGCATCCCCAGCACCGCGTCTTGAACATGATCGGGGAGCAGGTCCGCGGACGCAGGAACCCGCGCGGCGAACCTGCTGCTGGCTACCGCGATCCCGAACTGGCTGGCGAAAGCCTGTGGGGTTTCAGAAGTCGGCCCTGTGGCTTTGACCTGCGCGTTAAGCTGCCGCAGGCTCGTACTCGTTGATCAAGTCGCCGAGGATCGGCCGGCGGCGAATCTGCGTGACGCCCTCGTGTGGAATGGGCCGGTCCGGTCGTGGCGGCACGAGTTGCACGCTCGATGAGGACGGCGTTGGTTGTAGCGAGTGACATACCCCGCCAACACGGTGCGCAGGTGAAGCTCACCAATGATCAGTAGCCGGTCAGTGACCTCGCGCTGTACCGTGCCAACAAACCTCTCCGCGTAACAGTTCGCTCTCGGACACCCTGGCGGGATCTTCACGATCTTGATGCCGGCGCAGGCGAACACGGCGTCGAATGACGCCGTGAACTGGCCGGCGCGGTCGCGGATCAGGAACCGGAAGCCGCCAGCTCGCTCGCCCAAATCCATCAGGAGATTGCGCGCCTGTTGGGTGGTCCAGGCCCCGTCGGGGTGAGTGGTGGTGCCAAGGATGCGGACGTAACGGGTAGCGACTTCGAGCACGAAGAACACGTAGACGCGCTTGAGCGTGACCGCGCAGTCGATATGGAAGAAGTCGCAAACCAGCAGTGTCGTGGCCTGAGTGCGCGGGAATCGCCGCCACGAGGTGTCCGAGTCCCGGATCGGGGCTGGCGGGATCCGCACACGCTAAGCACGCGTCGAACGCTCGACGCGGACACCCGATGACCGACCTTGAGCAGCTCGCCCTGAATCCGGAATACCCCCAACCAGTGTTCTCGCGCGCCATCCGCTCGATCAACGCGACAGTAGTGTGGTCGAACGAAGGGCGGCCTGTTCGAGTCGAGCAGGTTCACCTGCGGGCCACCAAGCGACGATGCCATCGCAGGATCGCGCCCGGCGTGACCAACCGATATCCGCGCAACAGGGCAGGCAGTCGCCGGACCAGCGCGGCCAGCAGTGCACGATCGGCCCAGTCCAGCCGTGGACGTGGATTCGTGCGACGCGACACAGCAACCTCATGCCGCAGCACCAGCAACTCCACATCCTTGGACGCCGACGAACGGCCAAGCAGGACCAGCCAACCACCGAGACGAACGAAGATCAGATACACCAGTCGCAAGCTCACGCTCCACCATCATGCCTCAGCATCGAAGCCTGGATCGCCGCACGGATCGACTTCAACGCCGCCAGGGTGTTGGTGATGCCTTTTGCGCTGATGGTTGACACCCCCACAAGGTGTCATCACCGATCGAGTAACAGCCGTGGAAGTAGGTGGCACCGTCGGTGCGGTGGTAGGTCACCCGGTCGGGCCGACCGCGTTCGGCCCGCCGATGGCGCTGATTGCCGTCGGCATCAGGCTGGTGGTGAGGAACAGGTTGATCGCCTGCAACGCCACCCCACCGACCAGGACGATCGACGTGGCGATCCGGCCAGGCCCGAGCAGTTCCCGGAACGTGCCCATGGCCTGGCCGGTGGCAGTCGTAGTCATCACCTGAAGGGTGGAATCACATGTTACCTTGGGGTCAATGGCCTCGCCGGCACCTGCGATGAGGGTCGGTCAGCTGCTGTCCTCGTCGGTTTCGTCGGCCGGGCTTGATGGGCCGGTGGCCCACTCCACGCGGTACTCCTCGACATGGGACTTCTTGAGTATCGCCTCGACACTTACCCTGACCTGCTCGCCCAGCGGTTTGTTGGCCTGGAAAACCTCGGCCGTCACTTGTCCGAGCAGCGACTGCCAGACCACGTGGAAGGGAACCCGCTCCAGGGCGGTCACCATGGCACGCTCGACTATCTTGACGGCCTCTTCCAGGTCGTCGCCTGAGTAGTCGACGAGTGCGCAGACGTTCTTCACGAAGATTCCCTGGTCTCGCGCCGTGATGTCGCTTGCGGCGGGGACATCCCTGTCGAAGCGCTCGTAGTACTTCACGGCCAGCAGGTCCAACTGTTTCAGGGCCTCTCGTTCGCCGCCGCCACCCGAGGTCTTGCCCGCCTTTCGCGGGAACGCCGTATAGGCACGTTTGTTGGCGGCCCTGATGTAGTCCTGGATGAGATCCTCAAGCAGCCGGTTCTGTTCTTCACCACTTTTGGCGCCGAAGCCCATGTAGTGGACCTTGTTCGCTTGGACGATACGGTCGGCCGTGCTGGCCAACAGGGAGCTGTTTATCACCAAGTCCAGAACGACGAGAAACGCATCCTCCCTCTTCTGGTTGACAACCTTGTGTATCACCCGACGGAGCAGTCCCTCCGCGACCGTATGATCACCTTGGCCACCGGAGACATTGGTAGGCATCCGACCGGAGAACAGCAGCTCTTCGATCACTCGATCCGAGCTACTGGGTCCCGTTTGTTTCGTCCGCACTCGCGCGATCATCATATGACCAGTCAAGCACCCTCCCCCACATTTGTCTGTCGGGCGAACAGGTGCCCGTCAACAGTTCGGCTATTGACGAAAAGCGGAATAGATCGCTACTGCATGAGCGTACCGGACCGCACGACGTGGGCGATATGTGCCAGGTCGGCAAGAACACCGATATCGACCACCGAGTCCCCGTCGGGTACAAGCAGATCGGCATACGCGCCAACGTCCGCCGTGCCGATCCCACCGGCCGTGCCCAGCGGGTCGGCGGCCGTGCCGGTGACGGCGGTGGCGACCCACGAACACCGTGGCCGCCATGACCGACCAGGACGTGCCGGTGGCCGTGAGCTTCTGGCGGCTGAACGAGAGCGCGGTGGTCGCCGCCGAGCAGGCACGTACGCACGGCGCCAAAGTCTTCGTCATCACCGACACCGCCCAGACGAAGGCCGCGATCGAGGCTCAAAGGGCTGCCGTGCACTCTCATTCAACCAGCTGGACACGGCTTTGGGAGCTCGCTTCTGCAGCTCAAGTCAGCCGTGTGCCACCGGCATCGCGCGGGAGGCACACGACGACCAACATCACGGCATCGACAACGACGACTCCTCGGAGTCAGCCTGCCCGAACTTCACGACGCGGGCGTCCTCGGTGACCACGTTCTGCTTGGACAACGCGATCATCCACCGGCCGGCACACGGCCGCAGGACCGGTCTGAATGGGACGGACTTGCTCCGGATAGGAACAACCGACGGTCACGACACTACACATTCGAACTTGACACGCACAGTTCCGGCCACCGACATACCACCTACAGAGGGGAACAGGGAAGGGATCCGTTTGTAATCCCTCATTTCGAGGATGCCCTGCGGCGTACACGGTCAGTACCGTCGCTTTTGCTGGCCCAGCCGGCGGCACCTCGCCTGTGGCACCACCTTCCCAAATCGATGATTGGTCGGTGATCAATTCAGTAGCTGGCCACCGACCAAGCACCGGCGGACTCAGTCGTTGAGGAAGTGGTCCAGTGCGTCGCGGCCGACGTGGCCACGTTCGCGGTTCTGGACGGAGTGTGCGGCACCCTTGACGGTGACGAGTGTTCCGTGGGGCGCCAGGGCTACTTCTAGGCGGGCCCATTCGATGGGGGTGGACAGGTCGTGGTCGCCGTTGAGGAGCAGGACGGGGACGTTCGGGAGTTTCTCGGCGGGGTTCGGGGTGGTGCGGCCGGTTGGCCAGGGCAGGCAGGACTGGATGAAGCCTTGGGAGATGGCGATGTTCGGGGTGTAGGGCCAGACATCGCTCTGGTTGAGGGAATTCTTGGTCACGTCGAGTAGGAATGGACGTACCGGCCGTGGGGTGGCGGAGCTGCCCCAGGGGAACCGCATGTCCGTGCACAGGGTGGCGGCGTGCAGGCCGGCGCTGAACTCTGTGACCGGGTCGCCGCCGGAGGGAAGGTTGGTCACCAGTGCGTTCAGCCGGGCCGGGTCGCCGTTGCGGGCGGTGTGCAGCGCGCCGATCAGGTCGCCGCCGCCTGGTGGCAGATCGGCTGGGTTCGGGTCGCGGTAGGTGGGATCCACGAACTCGTAGCTCACGATCATGTCGAGGATGTGCACGCCGTCCGCAGTGCTTCGGTCGCGGATGACCTGTGCCAGATCGTCGGCTGGGTCGAAACCGCAGGTGGGTGGCGCCGCGCATGCGTCTCGCAACACTGTGGCCTCGGCCCGCATTGCCGACAGGTACAGCGAATCGGCGGCGGTGAAGTGGTGCGGGACCACTGAGTCGAGCACGACCGAGCGCACGTTGTGGGGATGTGCGATGGCGTATCGTTCGGCCACGAACGAGCCGTAGGACGTTCCGTCCACTGTGATCTTGTCGGCGCCGAGCGCCTGGCGGAGCATGTCCAGGTCCGCGACCGTCTGATCGGTGCCGTAGAGGCCGGCTTTGTCGCCGAGGACGCCGGCGCATTCGCCGACCGCGTCCGGAGTGGGTGTGACAATGTCCGAGCTGCCCATCTGGGCTTGGAGTTTCGGGCAGGTGATCGCGCCGAACTCGCCGGTGCCGCGCTGGTCGATCATGGCGAACCGGTAGTTCTTGGCGATCTCCGGCAGACGGTCGTGGGTGATGTGGGTGATGAATGGCGCGCCCGGCTGGCCGGGGCCGCCGGAAAGGAAGAACAGCACACCCTTGCGCGCGTCGGTGTTGTCGGCCACCGCGACCTGCAGCTTCAACGATCCCGGCCGAGTGCCCCGATGGTCGAGCGGCACGGTCAACGTCGAACAGGTGAAACCAGGCTGGCCCGCGCACGGATGGGAGTCAGTCAGTCCAGGACGTGTCCCCCGCGGTGCGGCGACCGCGGTGGCGCCACCACACAGGCCCACGATCGTTGCCACGGCGAGGGTTCTCAGTAAGGGGGTGCGAATACGTCCTTTATGGCCGTTCATGTCAACTCCTTCATGGGCAGAACTCTGATGTGGCGTGCGGGTCTGGAAGGCCGCCACGCCGTCGCGATGTCCTCCAACGCGGCCGACAGCACAGCGATGCCGTGCAGGTACTCCGCGATCACGATGTGCTCGTCGTCGGCATGGTCGAGAGTGCTGTCGCCAGGCCCGTAGGCCGCCATGGGCACGTCCCAGACCTCCGCGAGAGTGTTCATGTCCGACGTCGCGGTCTTGACCTTCATGGTCGGTTCGCCGTCCTGGGCACGGATCGCGGCGGTCAACGCGCGCACCACCGGATCCGACCGGCCCGACCGGCAGGCTGCGACCGCGTTCACCACAGCCAATTCTCCCTTGGTGACACGGTCGCCGAGCCGTGCGAGGAAGGCGTCGGTGCTGAAGCCGACGGGGGTGCGGATGCTGAACTCGGCTTCGGCGACAGTGGTGTCCCCCGTGATCGAACAGAGCGTGGCGCCGGGACGGTCGAAGGCGCCGTGGCCCGCGTCCGGACCTAGTTCGTCCAGCAGTGCCGTCCAGGCCGCCACCGCCGACTCGGACGCCTTCTCCACCGGGTTGCTCGGATGCGTCGGCGGGCAGGTCACCCGGTAGCTCAGGTCCAGCTTTCCCTTGTAGCCCAGCACGACCGACGACCAGCCGCTGGGTTCGCCGACGATCACGGCGTCCGGTCGCGCATGGGTGGCCCGGATCTCCATCGCGCCTCGGGACTTCGGGGTCTCCTCCTCGACCGCGCCGACCACGACGATCCGCCCGCGGAACCGGCTCGTTCCCAGGGCGGCACAGATCATGGCCGCCAGCGACCCTTTCGCGTCGACCGCGCCACGGCCGTAGAGACGCCCGTCCCGGGAAAACACCGGCAGGTCTCCGGGCACGGTGTCCAGGTGGCTGATCAGCATCACCGTGGGTCCGTCGCCGTTCTCGACGCTCGCGACCAGATTGCCCACGCGGTCGATGTGCGCGGCCATCCCCAGCTTCCGCACGACATCCACCAGGTACGCGGCAAGTTCGGCCTCGTGGTACGACGGGGACGGGATCTCAAGCGCACCGCGCAACAGACCGACCGCCGTGGTCTCGTCCACCGGTCCTCGTGTCATCGAGCCGCCTCCACCCGCTGCTGGGAGATCCTGATCTCGGTCGCGGCGCCGGACAATGCCGCCTGAACTGGTCGCGGCACGCGCCCGTCTCCGACCACGACATTCGGCACGCCACCCAGCAACGCCTCGCGGGCAGCGACGAGCTTGGTGCCCATACCGCCGCCGGTGATCGGTGGCGAACCGGTCTCGGGCACCTCGCATACCGTCAGCACCGAGTCCTCGTCGGCGCTGTCCGCGAGTACTCCGGGCGCCCCGGTGAGCAGCACCAGAGCCGCCGCGTCCAAGGCGGCGGCGATCGCGGCCGCGGCCCGGTCGGCGTCGACGTTGACCGGTGCGTTGTCCTCGGCCAACGCGGGCGGCGACACGACGGGCACGATCCCGGTCGCCAGCAACGTCGTCAGCACATCCGTGCTGACCGAAGCAATGCGTCCACTGTGGTCATCACGGATGATGGTCAGCCGGCCGTCGATCACCGCGCGATGAGCCGTCTTCCGGCGGGCGCGCAACAAGCCCGCGTCCAGACCGGTCAGGCCGACCGCGCGCACACCCGCTGCGGCCAGCTTGACTACCAGCCGCGGTTTGACCGCGCCGGCCAAGGCGAGCTGCACCACTTCGAGCATCGCGGCGTCGGTGTGCCGAGTGCTGACCCCGTCCGGTGCGACCAAGCGCGTGCTCGGCACCCGCAGTCGCGTCGCGAGCGCATCGATATCGGCCGACCCGCCATGGACCAGCACCACCGGTACGCCCGTGCCGGCTAGCGCGGCAACGTCCGAGCACACGTACTGCAGGTCGACCGCGGCATTTCCGCCGCACTTGACCACGACCACCCTGCGCATACCGGATCCTCCTCAGACGGGGTGCAGGCCGGGGAATTCCAGGCCGAGCCGCTCCGGCCAGCCCTGCCGGACGTTCATGGCCTGCACCGCACCGCCGGCTCCGCCTTTGACCAGGTTGTCCAACGCGCCGACGAGCAGCGCACGCGACCCGTCGACGGCGAACCCGACATCGCAGAAGTTCGAGCCGACCAGGATCTTCGGCTCCGGAAGGCGATAGTGCCCACGGCGTTGCGCCACCACCCGGACGAACGGTTCGTCCGTGTAATGCCGCTGATAGCAGGCTCGGACCGCACGCTCGTCGACGCCGTCGGCCAGACGTACCCGACACAACACCTGTACGCCGCGCACCGCGTCGATCCCAGTGGCGGTCATCCGGACAGGCATGCCCGTAGCCTGGCTGATCTCCGCCTCATGCCGATGGCCGTACGGCGCGTACACCCGCAGTACGCCACTGCGTTCGGCGTGCAGATTCCCTTGCACCGCGGACGTTCCGGACCCGCTGGAGCCGGTTCGCGCGTCTACCGAGACCTCGCCGGTGATCAGCCCGTCGACGGCAAGCGGCCACACGGCGAGGATCGCTGCGGTCGCCATGCAGCCCGGCACACTGATCCGGTCGGCGCCGCGCAACTCCTCCCGGTGGCTCTCCGGAAGACCACGGACGAACGTGCCGAGCTGGTCGGGAGCCGAGTGCGGCACGCCATAGTAGCGCTCGAACACCTCGGGGTCGGCCAGCCGGAAGTCGCCGGTGAGGTCGACCAGCAGCTTGGCCAGCTGCGCGTAGTGCGCCAGCCGACCCATGCTTTCCTTGTGCGGCACGGCAAGGAAGAGCACATCGTACTGGTCGAGTCGCTCGGGCGGGATGAACACGAGGTCCGTGAGCGACCGCAGGTTCGGGTGCACGCCGTCGACACGCTTGCCCGCCAGCCGGGTCGAGGTGGCCGCGGCCACCTCGACCTCGGGATGGCCGAGCAGCAGCCGCAGCAGCTCGCCGCCGATGTAGCCGGACGCGCCGACGATCGCCGCCCGGCTCATCCGTCCGCCCTGGCCAGCAGGTAGTCGACCAGCTGCCCGGCCACGTCGACCCGGTCGCCCAGGGCGTGTTGCAGGCCGCTGAACTCCAGGCCGTGGTTGACCTCCAGGATGAGCAGGCCGCCGTCGGTGTCCTCGATCACGTCGACACCGGCGATGTCCGCCTGGACAGCGCCCGCCGCCGCGACCGCGAGCTTGCTCAACTCCGCGGTGAGTTCGCAGTACTCCGTGGCCGCGCCTCGGGAGACGTTGGTACGCCAGTGGTCCGCGCGGCGGTAGCCGGCGCCGACGGCCTCCCCGCCGAGCACCGCGACACGGATGTCCCGGCCGGGCTTGGCCACCATCTTCTGCGCGTATACCACGTGTGACTGAGGTCCGGGCAGGGCGGCAACGTACTCCAGCACCGTCTCCGCGACCGCTCGGTCGGGCACCGCTGACACGAGCCGGCCCCACGAGCCGACGAGCGGTTTGACCACCGCGGGGTAACCGATCTCGTCCAACGCGTCGAGCGCCGACTCCGGAGTGAGGGCGAGTGCTGTCGGTGGTACGGGCAGACCAGCCTCGGTGAGGGCCAACGTGGTGCGCCACTTGTCGCCGCACAGTTCAGTTGCCGCGGCGGTGTTGACCACTGCCATTCCGTGCGCTTCCAGCGTTCGAGCGGCGTAGAGGGCACGGGTGAACGAGATCTCGCGGTTGAGCACAAGCGTGCCGGTGTTGTCCGTGCGGTCCGGGAATCCCCAGAACCTCCGCGGGTCCACGTGCGTGAACCGAACGCCACGCCGTTCCAACGTCTCGAAGATCCGCAGTTCGTCGGCTCGCAGCCGGGATGCCAGCACGATCAGCCTGGTCATGCCGCCGCCAGCCGTGCGACGACGTCGAGATGGGCCCAGACCTTCTCGAACCCGTCCGCGTAGCGGGCGAGTGCGCTGCCCGCGGCCGGGTTGAGGTGCCGTTTCTGGATCGTGAGCGAGTCGTCGAGGATCCGGCGCGTGACGGGGATGTCGGCGTCGGGCATCGGCGTTCCCGCCGCCCACGGATATCCCTTGCCGAAGCCGACCCGGTCGGTGAACACCCGCTGGTCTGGCAGCGGCATCAACTGGTAGCGCGAGACCGGAACGCCTTCCGCGCGTAGCAACCGGTGCAACGCCCGACGGAATGCCTCGGGCGTGAGGCCGGGCAGTCCGGCGGCGTCCGGGTCGAAGCGGAACCGGAGGATGTGCCAGGCATGCGTGCTGCCATCGGCCACCGTCGGCACCGTCAGGCCCGGCAATTCCGACAGGCGATCCAGGAATGTGGTCACGTTGCGCTCGCGGGCGGCCTGATAGCCGTCGAACCGGTCGAGTTGGGACGTGGTGAACGCGGCCTGCACGGAACTCAGCTTGTGGTTCCAGCCCAGGCGGTAGGAGATGTAGTCGCGGTCGCGACCGGGTTCGATGACCTCGCCGAACTCCCGTGCCATCCGGGCCTTGCCGGCCAGGTCCGCGTCGTCGGTGGTGAGAAGTCCGCCTTCGCCGCAGGTCGGCAGGTTCTTCGTGACCTGCAGGCTGAACGCGCCCATGGCGCCGATCCCGCCGACTGGCCGGCCGTGGTATGTCGCGCCGTGTGCCTGCGCGGCGTCCTCCAGGACGGCCAAGCCGTGGCGATGGGCGATGTCGAGCAACGGGTCCATGTCGGCGGGGTGTCCGTGCAGGTGCACCGGGAGGATCGCGGTGGTGGCCGGTGTGATCGCCGCGGCCACGGCCGCCGGATCGAGGGTGAAGGTGACCGGGTCGACGTCGGCGAACACCGGGATCGCCATCTGGTGCACCGGGGCGAGTCCGCTGGCGATGAAGCTCAACGCCGGCACGATCACCTCGTCGCCAGGGCCGATTCCCATCGCGGCCAGGGCGACGGTGAGTGCTGTGGTGCCGTTGGAGGTGCCGACGCAGTACGCGGTCGCGCAGCGCTCCGCCCAGCGCTTCTCCAGGACCGTGACCGGGCTCTCGCCATCCACGTTGGACACCAACGGTCCGCCGTCGAGTGTTTGGAGCACAGCTGCTCTGTCCTCGTCGGTGATCACCGGCCAGACGAGTGTGCGCAGTGGCCGCGGCACAGCCGGTTCACCGCCGAAGGCCGCGAGCGTGTCCTTCGACTTGGTCGGGGCGCTCACAGCGCACTCCGGGCTTCGGCGAGGCCGTCCACTGCGGACTCATAGGCCTGGCGGAGCGCGTTGGCGTGCCTGGCGAGTTCCTTCGCCGCGGCTTCCGGCTCCGGATGGCCATGGGCCGCACAGACACGCAGTCCGGTCCACTTGTGCGCCACGGTCTCCACCAAGCGACCGGCCTCACGTACCGCGGGAACGTCCTCCCGCAAGCCCCAGGTGCGCAGCAGTTCGCCGTGCAGCCCGGACTGGGCCTGCATCCCCCAGCCGAACGGATAGACGTCCCGGACCGTGGCCGAATCGGCGGTCTCGGCGGCCTTGAGCACCTCGTCCAAGAACTCCCCCAGGCCGGCCAGTCCGGTGCGGTCACCGTGGCTCGGCCCATGGAACAGTTCGAGGCTGTGGTCGAGTGCCTTGGCCAGCAGGGCGCGGTCCAGCGTGGGGAATTCCGCGCCGACGTCGACTGTGAGGTAGCGCCGGTCGATGCGTGAGTCGCTGAAGAACGCGTCCTGCACGTCGGTCGGGTTGGCGGAGCTCCACGAACGCAGGAAGTCGGCGACCGGGATGGGACCGGCGAAGTCGGGCGGCATCGCGTCGGACACGTGCACGTTGTGCTCGTCGATGCCGTACACCACGAGCAGGTGCGCGGCGTGGACGTCGCCGAACGCCGGCCGGAAGGGCAGGTGGAAGTTGTCCACGGCGGCGATCACCAACCGGCCACGGGATAGTTCGTCGGCGAGCGCGTCGAGTGGCCGGTCGAGTTCGTCGGCCTGGTGCCAGGCCGAACTGACCGGGTGGTGCGGTGCGAGGCTGGCGGCGAGGTCGCCGGGTGTCGCGCAGGGGTAGTAGAACTCCTCTGACCGGACGTCACCCGGCTTGTGCCGGAACTCCCAGTGCAGGCCGAGGACGTCAAGCGGATCGTGTCCTGCGTGCCGCAGGACCGAGCCGAACGTGGCCTGCAGGCAGCTGATCACGTCGCGGCACCACAGCTCCACCACGGGCAGGGCGGACGGACTGGCTGTCATGTCGACTCCTGTAGCGTCAGCGCGAAGATGTGCAGCGCACGGTTGTTCGGCAGTCGCAGGCCGGTGAGCGTCGCGTCGCGGGTGACCGGGACACGTTGGCTCCACAGCATCGCCTCCACCCGGGGCTGCACGTGGTGCGGGTAGTGCATCACCGGCGTGCGGTAGGCGAGGGTCTCGCCGAAGCACGCGGGCGCCGCCCAGAAGTCGGACACCCGGATGGCTTCGAAGTCCACCTGGCCGTCCGCGAAGTGCAGGGCCACGGTGTCCTCCACGCGCCGCTCGGCCGAGGCCAGCAGCCGGATCCAGTCGAAATGGCCGGGCGGCAGCGTGACGAACTGCCCCGCGCAGCGCGCGTTGTCGCCCGCCGAGGTGGCCGGCGGGAAGTCGAAGGGCACGCCGCCGACGGTGACCCGCTCGCCAGGCCGCGGCAGGTGCTCGGCGGGAAACGAGTTGCGCCAGACGTTGAACCGGCCGTCGCCCTTGTCATCCACAGTGGACATCGAGCGGTTGTTCCAGTGCTCGGTGATTTCCACCGGCCGGAACGTGTTCGCTGTCGTTGAAACGCTCACGCGGCCAACGCTAGGCGCCGGCTCACAGTGCCACATCCACTCACCATTGAGCGGACGTCATCACTGTGACTACCCCGAACCGGCCGCGTTTCTTCTACGGTGGAGTCATGACGCCTCCACTGCTGGCACTCTGGAGCGCGCCGCGTTCGCGGTCGACCGCGTTCCTGCGGATGATGACCGAACGCGGCGACTACACGGTCGTGCATGAACCCTTCTCACACGTGGTCGATTTCGGTGTCACCACCGTCGGCGACCGCGAGGTGCGCACCGAGGCCGACCTGACCGCCGCGCTACGCGCACTGTCGGCGCAGGAGCCGGTGTTCTTCAAAGACACCACGGACTTCCACTACCCCGGCCTGTTGGCCGACCGCCAGTTCCTGGCCGAGGCCACGCACACCTTCATCATCCGCCACCCCAGCGAGGCCATCGCGTCCCATTTCGCGTTGAACGCCCAGTTGCAGCGGGACGAGATTGGGTTCGCACGGCTGGCCGAGATCCACGACGCCGTGGTGGCGACCGGGGCCGAGCCGGTCGTGGTCGATTCCGACGACCTGGTGGCCCGGCCTGTCGAGACCGTCCGACAGTACTGTGCGTTGGTGGGCATCCCGTTCCGGCCCGAGGCGCTGTCGTGGGCGCCGGGGATCCGGTCCGAGTGGGAGAAGACCCGGCCGTGGCACGAGAACACGGGCCGTACCAACGGGTTCACTCGGACCGAGTCGACCTACCAGGCCACGACGGAGAACCATCCGCTGCTCGCCGACTACCTGCGGTACCACCTTCCGTTCTACGAGAAGTTGCGCGCCCGGCGGATGACAGTGCCGGCGGTGGATCCGCTACCATCCAGCGATCGTGGATGACCGAGGGATAGCCCTGCTCGGAGTGCCGTCGAGCGCCGGAACGCACGGACCTGGCCAGGAGAAGGCGCCCGCCGCGCTGCGGGCCGCGGGCCTGGTGGATCGGCTGGAGGCGGCCGGGATACCCGTCACTGACCACGGTGACCTGCCGGTCGAGCCGTTCCGGGCGGATCGCGAACGTCGTAACCGGCAGAACGTCGACCGGGTGGCCGCCGTCGTGCGGTCGGTCTCCGTGGCGCTGCGGCCGTTGCTGGACGCGCCCGCGCTTCCGGTCCTGATCGGCGGGGACTGCACGATCACCCTGGGCGCGATGGCGGCGTTGGTCGACAAGTGGCCGGACGCCGGCCTGCTGTACTTCGACGGCGACCTTGACCTGTCCACACCGGACTCCACGGTGTCCGGTGTGCTGGACACCATGGTGCTCGCCCATCTGCTGGGCGAGGGCACGCCGGAGCTGGAGGCGCCGGTGCTGGCGGTGGACCGGATCGAGGCGTTCGGCCACGACCCGCGCGAGCTGGGACCGGCGAGCCGGGAACGCCTGGCCCGGCATGGGTTGCGCACGACCGCGTGCACCGAGGTGACGGAGGCGAACGCGCGGGAACTGGCCGCGCGAGCCTGGACCCGGCTGGGTAGCGGCCAGGTGCTGCTGCACTTCGACGTGGACGTGGTCGACTCGGTCGACTTCCCGCTGGCGAACTTCCCGCATTTCAACGAGTGCCTGCCGGAGCGGGTCGCGATGGACTGCCTGGCCGAGTTCTGCTCCTCGCCTGGGCTGGCCGCGCTCGTCGTCACCGAGGTCAACCCGGACCGCGACCCGGACGGCGTGCTGGTGGACCGGCTCGTCGGCCACCTGGTGAACGCGCTGACCTAAGACAGCGTGCGGCCCAAGAAGTCCACTGTACGGCGCCACGCGGTCTCGGCCGCGTCGGCGTCGTACGCCTCCGGGCGGCTGGTGTTGAAGAACGCGTGCTTGGCGCCTGGATAGCTGTACAGCTCGACGGACTTGCCCAACGCCACCAGGTGCTGGGTGAACTCGCCGACCTCCTCGGCGGTGGCGAACTCGTCCTCGGTGGCCACGTGTGCCTGGATCGGCGCGGTGATCTCGGCGAGGTTCGGCGGCACGCACACGCCGTAGAACGCCACCGCCGCCGAGATCCGGTCGCGCAGTTCGGCGGCGATCTTGATGCCCAGTTCCGCCCCGAAACTGAACCCGACCACACCCACAGGACGCCCGTCGGCGAGCTCGGATGCCTGATCGACCGCGCCGAGTGCCCGGGTTCGGGCGTCCTCGTCGCTGAGGGCGAGACGCAACTCGCGGGCGCGCACCGGATCGTCAGTGTGCGCACCGCGGTACAGGTCGGCGGCGACCGTCGTGAAGCCCGAGTCGGCGAATCTGCGGGCGAGCGTGCGGAAGTGGTCGGTCAGTCCCCACCAGGAGTGCAGCAGGACCACGACCGGTCCGCTGCTCTCGGCCTGCTCCACCAGGTCGGCCATAGTCAATCCTTCAGGTCGCGAGCCGCATGACCGGTCGCGTCGGGCTGCGCCGGGCCACCTCGGCGAATCCTTCCGACCGCAGCAACGTGACGAGCCCGTGGTACGCCGCGTCCGCGGCCACCGGCCCGAGCGTGTCGTCGACCGGATACGCCTCGACCAGCTCGGCACCCTGCGAACGGGCGTACTCGACCGCGCCACGGACCAGCGCGCGGGCGACACCGGCGCCGCGATGCGGCTTGGGCACGTACAGGCAGACCAACGCCCACACCGGCTTCTGGTCGACCGGCTTGCTGATCGGTGACCGGTCCAGCCGCGAGTACTCCGTTCGGGGAGCGATCGACACCCAGCCGACCGCGGCGCCGTCGCGATACGCCACGAGGCCCGGCCGGCTGTCCGCGTCGACCAGCCGCTTGAGCGCTTTCCGGTTGCCGTCACCCCATTGTGTCTTGCGTTCCTGTGGGGTCTGCCGGAAGAACATGCACCAACAGCCGTTCACCGAGCCGCGTTGGCCGAGCATGCCCTGCACGTCGTCCCAGTCGTCGCCGGTGACCGGACGGACCGTGACGTTCTCCACAGGAGGCGATACTACCGGTTCAGTTTGAGGGGGAAGCGTTGCTCCGGGATGATCGGGCCCTGCTGGAACCCGAGCTGGGCGGCGTACAGGTCCTCCGGCACGCCTCGCACGATCACCTCGGCCTTCTCGGGGTCGTCCGCCGAGGAGAACTCCACCTCGATGCCGGGTGGCTGGCCGATGATCGAGAACGAGCGCTCGCCGACGCGTTCCATCGCGAAGGCCCGTGCGCCGTCCAGGGTGACCACGAGACGACCGTTCTCCGGGTGGCATTGGGCGACCCCGTCGCGGGCGAGTTCTTGCAAGCTGGTGCCGTGCCCGAACAGTGGCATCAGTGTCGCGGGCAGCGTGAAGTCGCACGCGAACGGGGCCAGCGTGGTGTCCGTTCGTTCGGCCTCGGCGACCAGTGGCCGGTGCGTCGAGATTCCCGTCTGTCGCTTCTCGGCCACCAGCTCGGGCGGGAACAGCCCGAGGACGAAGTCGTTGATTTGCACGTCGATGACCATGTGCACGCGGGTCACGTCGCTGTCGTTGCGCAGCCAGTGCCTGCGGGAGAAGTCTCCCCACCACAGTTCGCCCGGCTGCCAGAACACGCGTTCGCCGTCGATCACCATGATCACGTCCGGGTGCGTGACGATCGGCACGTGCAGCCGTAGCGAGCCGAACTGGAAGTTCGACCCGGCGTCGTTGTGCTCGCCGATGTCCGAGCCGGGCGGCAGGGTGAGCAGTCGGACCAGCAGCTTCGGGCAGTCCAGCTCGGCGAGGATCCGGGCGAGGTACGGCGCGTGGTCCAGCGCCGGCGTCGGGCCGAAGTGGTGCAGCCGGTCGGGCAGTTGCGCGTAGAGCTCCAGGCCGGTCCAGTCACCGTCGTGGTACGGGCCGGGCTGCGGGGCCTGCGGCAGTGCGCGCAGGCTGTCGAGGTCACGGCGCAGCAGCTCGGGGTCGTAGTCGCGGGGCAGCCGTGCGCAGATCATGATGGGATCAACTCCTCACTCGGGCGGTCGGCGAGCAGCTCAAGCGCGGCTTCGGCGACCGCTTTCCCTGTGATGCCATAGGTGTCCAGCAGATGTTCCGGCGTGCCCACCTGCGCACAGAACCGGTCGGGCATGCCGATCCGGCGCAGCCGGGCGGGTGCGTGCTCGGCGAGCACCTCGGCGACCGCACTGCCCAGACCGCCGATGACGCTGTGCTCCTCCACGGTGACCAGGCCGCCGGTCTCGATCGACGCATCCACAATGGATTCCACGTCGAACGGTTTGAGCGTGCTGACGTCCAGCACGCGGGCACTGACTCCGCTCGCCACGAGCTGTTCATGCGCGGCCAGCGCGGCGAGGACGGGATGCGGCCCGCACGCCACCAGAGTCACATCGGTGCCGGCACGCAACCTCGCCGCTCGGCCGAGCACGAACCGGGCGCCAGGTGGATGCACGTCCGGGGTCGCCTTACGGCCCAGTCGAAGGTAGCTGGGGCCGGGCAGCCCGGCCTGCACAGCCACCGCCTGGGCGATCATGGCCGCGTCACTGGGGACGATCACGGTCATGTTCGGCAGCGCGCGCATCACCGCGATGTCTTCGAGCGACTGATGGGTCGGGCCGAAATGCCCGCCGGACAGGCCGGCGTGGCTGGCCGCGATGTGCACCGGCAGCGCGTTGTACGCGATGTCGATCTTCACCTGTTCCCCCGCGCGCAGGCAGGCGAACGAGGCCATGGTGTTGACGAACGGGATCTTGCCGGACGCGGCCAGCCCGGCGGCGACGCTCATCATGTTCGCCTCGGCGATCCCGAGGTCGACGTAGCGCCGCGGGAACTGGCGGCCGAAGCCGTCCTCCAGGCCGCCCATGTCCGAGTCGCAGCACCAGATCCGTTCGTCGCGTGCGGCGAGTTCGGCCAGTGCGGCGCGGTAGGCGTCTCGGGGCGCGGTCATCCGAGTGCCGCCAGTGCCCGTTGCCGCGCCTGCGGGGTGAACGTCACGTAGTGCCCCTTCTTCCGGTTCTCCAGGAACGGGATTCCCTTGCCCTTGACGGTGTCCGCGAGCACCACTCGCGGCTTGCCGTCAGCCGGGCGCTCGGCCAGCACATCCGCCAGCGCGGACGGGTCATGGCCGTCTACTTCGGACACGTCCCAGCCGAATCCGGCCCATCGTGTGGCCAGTAGATCCAGGCCGGTGCGTCGCGCGGTGCTGCCGCTGATCTGCAGGCCGTTTCGGTCGACGATCGCGGTGAGGGTGTCCAGGCCGAGGAACGCGGCCGAGCCAGCCGCCTCCCAGACGCTGCCTTCCTGCAGTTCGCCGTCGCCGAGCAGGACGAACGTGCGGTTGTCGCGGCCGTCGCGCTGCGCGGCCAGGGCAAGGCCGACACCGAGCGACAGACCGTGGCCCAGCGAACCGGTGGGCAGCTCCACCCCGGGCACCGCCCGGGTCGGGTGGCCGCCGAGCCGGCTGCCGGCCTGGGCATAGCCACCCAACTCTCCCACTGGGAAGAAGCCGCGTTCGGCCAGCACGGCGTACAGCCCGACGGCCGCGTGCCCTTTGCTGAGCAGAAAGTAGTCGCGGTCCGGCCAGTCCGGCTGCTCCGGGCGAACCCGCATGACGTCGAAGTACAGGACGGTCAGGATGTCCGCAGCGGACAGTGCGCCGCCGACGTGTGCGCCCTCCGGCCCGGCTGCCATCTCGACGATGTGCCTGCGTACCCGCGATGCCAGTGCTGTGGTCAACGTACGGTCTCCTCGGTCAGCAGGTGGTCGAGCGCGGCGGCCAGGTGCTCGACGTGCGGCGGGCGCATCATCGAGTAGTGATCGCCTGGTACCTTCTCGATCGACAGACCAGCTCCCGCCAAGGGTTCCCACCGGTTGACCGGGCTGGTGTCCGGCGGTTCGTCGGCGGCCTGGAAGGCCACCACCCGCCCGGGGAACGGTTTCGGCTCGTAGTCGCGGACAGCGCGGACACTGGCGTCGAACGTGGCCAGCAGCCGCGCGAGCTGCTCCAGGTCGGTGCCCGGTGGCAGCACATCGTGGGCAATCGCTTGCGCCAGGACGGTTTTCGCAACCGGAGTGCCCTGGCGCAGGTCGGTCGGGTCGATCACCAGGTCACGGTTGGCCGCGCGGCCCAGCTCCCAGGCGAACCACGCGGCGATGTCGGCCTCGTAGGCCTGTTCGAAGCCGTTGTCCAGGTTCGGCGGCCCGCCGTCGAGCACTGCCAGCATCTCGACGTCTTCGCCTTCGGTGAGCAACTGGTGGGCGACGGCGAGCGCGGTGACACTGCCGACGCAGTAGCCGGCCAGCCGATACGGTCCCGGTTGGACTGTCCGAATGGCGTCGGCATACCGTTTGGCGGCGGCTTCGAGTGACCGTTCAGGCTGTTGGCCCGCGTCGAGCCCGATCGCCTGCAACCCGTAGACCGGCTGGTCGGCGGGTAGGTGCCGGGCCAGGTCGACGTAGCTCAGCGCGTTGCCTACCGCCGGCGGTAGGCAGAACAACGGCGGCCGGTCGCCCGTCTCGCGGATCGCCACAACCGGCGACCAGATTCGTGGCTCGTCGCCGCGGCGCAGTTCCCGCGCGAGGCGTTCGACGGTGGCACCGCCGGAGAACATCACCGACACCGGCAAGTCGTGGCCGTAGCGTTGCTTGATCCGGCCAAGCATCCGGATGACGCGCAGCGAGTTGCCGCCGAGGTCGAAAAAGTCATCGGTCACGCCTACCGGCCGGACCGCCAGCAGCTCCTCCCAGAGCGCGACAAGTTCCAGCTCCAGCCCGTCCCGCGCGGGCACAACCGCCGTAGGCACAGCACCAGCGGGTTCAGGCAGCGAGTTGCGGTCGACTTTCCCGTTGGCGGACAGCGGGATCTCGCCCAGCGGCACGACCACCGCGGGCACCATGTACTCGGGCAGCACCCGGGCAAGCCGCTCGCGCACGTCGGTGTCGCCGACGACGTACGCCACGAGCTGGTCCGCCCGTGCCACCACCACGGCGTCCCGCACGCCGTCCTGCGCCCGGATCGCGGTCTCGACCTCGCCCAGCTCGATCCGGAACCCGCGCAGCTTCACCTGGTGGTCGAGCCGGCCGAGGTACTCGATCGCGCCGTCCGGCCGCCATCGGGCCAGGTCGCCGGTGCGGTACATCGTGCCGCCGTGGAACGGGTTCGGCACGAACCGTTCGGCCGTTAGCTCGGGTCGGTTCACGTAGCCGGTGGCCACCTGGACGCCGCCGATGAACAATTCGCCCGGCACCCCGACCGGCGTTGGTTCGCCCACCGCGTCCAGGACGTAAAGCCGCGTGTTGGCGATCGGCCGGCCGATGGGCACTGTGTTCCCAGGGTCGCCGGGCGCACACCGCCAGTGGCTCACGTCGATCGCGGCTTCCGTCGGTCCGTACAGGTTGTGCAACTCCGCTGACGTGCCGGTGCCATGGAACCGGCGGACGAGCGCGGCAGGGAGCGCCTCGCCACTGCAGAGCACACGCCGCAGCGACGGGCACTGAGCGATGTCGGTGGCTTCCAGGAACACTTGCAGCATCGATGGAACAAAGTGGACAGTGGTCACGTTCTCCGCGCGGATCAGCTCGGCCAGATAACCGGGATCCTTATGACCGCCCGGCCGGGCGAGCACCAGGCGCGCGCCCGCGACCAGCGGCCACAGGAACTCCCACACCGAGACGTCGAAGCTGTACGGCGTCTTCTGCAGGACTACGTCTGTGCCGTCGAGCTGGAACTCGCGCTGCGTCCAGACCAGCCGGTTCACCAGCCCGCGGTGTATGTTCGCCACACCTTTGGGCTGCCCGGTCGAACCGGATGTGTAGATGACGTACGCGCAGTCGTCAGGCCCGACCGACCGTGGCAGTGGAGTCGTCGGCGCCTGGAGGTCATCCAGGTCGACCACGGTCCGTACACCGGACGGCACACTGTCGCGTGCCCGGCCGTGCGTCAGCACGATGTCGAGTCCGGCGTCCTCGGCCATGAACGCCAGCCGCTCCGCCGGATAGCCCGGATCCAGCGGCAGGTAAGCACATCCCGCTTCGAGCACGCCGAGCAGCCCGGCGACCAACTCGACGGAACGCTCCAGGCACAGCCCGATCCGACGCCCAGCGCCGAGTTCACTCAGCACGTGCGCGACCTGGTTGGCGCGCTCACCCAGCTCGCGGTACGTCAGTCGTTGCTCGCCGCAGACGAGCGCGACCGCGTCCGGGGTGGCCGCCATCTGCCGCCGGATCAACGTGGTCACGGGGATGCCGGACGGGAACTCGACGGCCGTGTCATTCCAGGCGTTCAGCACCAGGTTCCGTTCCGCGGCCGGCAGCAACGGCAGTTCGGTGACCGGACGCTCCGGGTCGTCGACGACGGCGGCGAGCAGCGTCCGGTAGTGGCTGAGGAATCGGTCGAGCCAGGTGTCGCCGAACAGGTCGGTCCGGTACTCCACGGCGATCGCCAGCTCGTCACCGGCGCGGCTGACCGTGATGTTCAGGTCGTACTTGACGCGATCGCGGTACGGTGGCAGGAATTCGAACCGCAGCTGACCACCGGACGTGCCCGGCGACGGCGTGTTGTCCACAGTGAACATCACCTGGAAGATCGGCGTCCGCGCGACCGTCCGGTCCGGTTGGACGGCGTCCACGATGTGCTCGAACGACAGGCTTTGGTGCTCGTATCCGGCGAGCGTGGCGGCGCGTATCCGACCGAGCAGCTCACGGAAGCCGAGAGCGCCGGTGAGATCCGTCCGCAGGGGGAGGGTGTTGATGAAGCAGCCGACGAGCGGTTCGAGTTCCGGACGCGGCCGGCCGGCGGTGGGCGTACCGACCACGACGTCCGGCTGGCCCGTGTAGCGGCTCAGCAACACCTGGAACGCGCCGACCAAGGTCATGTACAACGTCACGCCTTCAGCCTCGGCCAACGTGTCGAGATCGTCGGTCAGATCGGCGGACAACCGTGCCGTGGCGATCGCACCCGCGCCGGACGGGCTCTTGCCGCGCGGGAACTCGGTGGGCAACTCCAGGACTGCGGGTGCACCCGCCAAGGTGTTCCGCCAGTACTCCACGTCCTCGCCGAGCGCCTCCGCAGCGAGATTCTCCCGTTGCCAGACGGCGAAATCCCGGTACTGGACGGCCAGTTCCGGCAGTTCTTCACCGGCGTACAGCGCGGCCAGGTCGCGGAACAGCACACCGAGCGACCAGCCGTCGATGACGATGTGATGCGCGGTCAGCAGCAGGACATGGTCGGTTCCGGTGTCCAGGAGCGCACAGCGCAGCAACGGACCTGTCGCCAGGTCGAACGCGCCGGCCGCTTCCCGGCGGATCGCGGCGTCCACATCGGACGTCTCGTATACCGGCAGTGGCACGTCCGTGGGCTCGCCGATCACCTGCATGGGTTCGCCGTCGACCTCGCGAAACGTCGTGCGCAGAGCCTCGTGCCGGGCCACGAGCGCGGTCAAGGCTCTGCGCAGCGCGGCCACATCGAGATCGCCGTGCAGCCGGACGGCGACCGGCACGTTGTACGCCGAACTGCCTGGTTCGAGGCGATCGAGGAACCACAGCCGTCGCTGCGCGAACGAGGTGGGCACCATCGTCGTCATGAGCGACCACCGGCGTCCGTCACGGCTTCGGCGATGCCGCCGACGGTCGGGTTCTCGAAGATCACCCGCAACGGCAACGTCACCCCGAACGCTTTGGTCAACCGGGACACGAGCTGCATCGCCATCAGCGACTGGCCGCCGAGCGTGAAGAAGCTGTCGTTCACGCCGACCCGGTCGCGGCGCAGCAACGTCCCGATGATCTCGGCGACGCCGCGTTCGATGTCCGTGCGTGGCGCCACGAACTCCTCTTCCCGTATGCTCGCCACCTCGACGGGCGGCAGCGCGCGCCAGTCGACTTTTCCGTTGGCGGTGAACGGGATCCGGTCGACGAACACCATCGCCGCGGGCACCATGACCTGCGGCAGCCGCTTGCCGATGTAACTCCGCAGCTGGGTTTCGGTGGCAGCGGTGCGCGTGGGTGCCACCAGGTAGGCCACCAGCATCGGATGCCCTTGGGTGTCCGGGGCGGTGGTGACGGCCGCCTGGGTCACTGTGGGGTGCCGGGTGGCGATCGCGGCCACTTCGTCGGTCTCGATCCGCACACCGCGGATCTTCACCTGCCGGTCGGCCCGGCCGAGGATGGCGATCCGGTCGTCCGGCCGCAGTCTGCCCAGGTCACCGGTGTGGTACAGCCGGTCGTCCTGGTCGCCGGTACCCGGGTTCACCGGCCAGGAATCGGGCGCGTTGGCGTAGCCGAGGCTGCGGTACGGCGTACGGATGACGATTTCGCCGACCTCACCGACACCCGCCGGGTTCCCCGTGGAGGTGACGACCAGCGCCTGCGCGCCGGGCATCGGTGTGCCTACCGGCTGGACGCCGGGAGCACAGTCCGCCGGCACGACGTAGGCGAGCTTCGCGAGCGTCGTCTCTGTCGGGCCGTACAGGTTCACTACCGTGCCGTCGCCGGTCGCTGATCGCCACGCGCGCACGAGGTCGGCGGTGAGCGGCTCACCGGCGAAGAACGTCACACGCAGCCGCGGGTTGTGCTGTCCGGCTTCGGCGAGCCATGCCTCGGCGAGAGTGGGCACGGTGTGCGTGATCGTGACACGTTGCTCCGCGAGCCACCCGAAGACCTGCGACAGGTCACCGCCTGCCGCCGGCACGCACAAGGTGGCGCCGCTGACCAGCGGCAGAAAGACATCCCGCAGCACCACGTCGAACGACAACCCGGTCAGCTGCGCGCAGCGGTCCGCCGGGCCGACGTCGAACGTGTCTCGTTGCCACCGCAAGAAATGCGCGAGGCCCGCGTGCCTGCCAAGGACGGCCTTCGGCACCCCGGTGGTGCCTGACGTGAAGAACAGGTAGGCGGCTTCCGGGTTCGTCTCGCCGGGCTGTGCCTCGGTCCGCTCGATCGAGCCCGTGTCGGTGTCCAGAACGTGCGTCGCGGCCGACTCGGTAAGCATCGCCCGCCGCCGCAACCTGGGCAGCCCCGGGTCCAGGGTGAGCAGCACCCCCTCGGCCAGCAGGACACCCAGCATTCCCGCGACCAGCGCCGGTGTCCGCCCACCCGACACAGCCACCACGGCACCCCGAGTGAGTCGTTGTGCGGCAAGGGATTCCTTGACGGCGGTGGCCTGTCGCCACAGATCGGCGTACGTCCATCGCACATCGCCGGACTCGACCGCGACCGAGTCAGGGGTCGTGCGTACGTGCTTCTCGATCATTGCCGGCACTGTCGGCTGTGGGTCACGGGTCAACGCGGCGGACAAGTCGGGCAACGGCGTTCCCCTGGCGACCAGGGAACAGCTCGTCACCGGCCGGTCCGGGTCGGCGGTCACCTGCTCCAGCAAGAGCACCACCTGGTCGAGCATCCCGGCGACCCGCTCGCGGCTGAACCGCGCCGCCTGGAACAACGCGTCCAGGCCGAGCCGGCCTCCGTCCTCCCGGATGTAGAGCGTCAGCGGGAATTTCGACGGCGGATCCCGCAACTCCAGGGAATCCATCGCCATCCCGCCGAACCGGTCCGGCAACGGCACGGTCGACGTGTGGTTCACCATGACCTGGAACACCGGCGTGTGAGTCGTGCCGCGCTCCGGCTGGATCGCCTCGACGAGCTGCTCGAACGGCACCTGCCGCTGATACGCGTCCACTGTGGACTCGCGAACCCTGGTCAGCAGCTCGCGGAACGACGGGTCACCGGACAGGTCAGTCCTCAGGGCGACGGTGTTGAGGAAACAGCCGACCAGCGATTCGACCTGCGGATGCGGCCGGGTGGCGATCGGCGCGCCGAGCACCAGGTCGTCGGTGCCGGCGAGCCGCCCGAGCAGCCCGGCGAACGCGGCCAGCAGCACCATGAAGACGGTCGCGTCGGCGGAACCGGCCAGCTCTCGGACGCGCACAGCCAGTTCCAGAGTCATGTCGAGGCTCGCCGACGAGCCGGCGAACGTCCCGTCGGCCGGCGAACTGGTCTCCCCCGGCAGCTCCAGCACCGGCGGTGCGCCGTCGAGCCTGGTACGCCAGTAGTCCAGGTCTCCGGCGGGCTGCTCACGCTGCCACACCGCGAAATCCGCGTACTGGACAGGTAGAGGAACGAGCGCGGGCGAGGCGCCGGCAGTGAACGATCGGTAACATTCGTCCAGCTCGTGGAACAGCACACCGAACGACCAGCCGTCCACCACGGTGTGGTGCGCGACGACCAACAGGACATGCCGGTCGGGCCCCTCGCTGACCAGGCCGCAACGCATCAACGGGCCGGTACGCAGGTCGAACGGCCGGAACGACTCGCGCGCGATCCACCCAGCCACGTCATCCCCGGCGTCCGCCCGCTCCAGCCGTACCTGGCTCTCCGTGGCGATGACCTGCACCGGTTCGCCGTCCACATCCTCGAACGTCGTCCGTAGCGCCTCATGCCGCTGTACGACGGTCTGAATGGCGCGGTCAAGCGCGTCGACGTCGAGGACGCCACGCAACCGTACGGCGACAGGCACGTTGTAGGCAGCGTTGCCCGGGTCGAGCCGGTCGAGAAACCACAGGCGCCGCTGGACGAACGAGGCGAGCGCAGGCTGGTCCGCTGGCCGCCGTGGGATTCCTCCGCTGCCGGCCGACGCGGCCAGCCTGTCCTGCAACGCGTCGAGCAGCCGCTCGCGTTCGGCCAGTGAGTCGGTCATCGCGTGCCTTTCTCGGGTAGTCCTGGCTCGGCCAGCAGCGCGAGCATCGCGTCCTCGACCACGACGGCCAGCGACGCGACGGTCGGCCGGTCGAACACGTCCCGGATGGAGACGTCCACCCCCATCCGGCGGTGGATCTCCCAGACCAGCTGGATGCCGAGGATCGACTGGCCGCCCAGTTCGAAGAAGTTGTCGTGCACGCCGACCCGGGGAACGCCCAGCAGCTCGGCCCAGATCTCGGCGAGTGCCCGCTCCCTCCGGTTGCGCGGCTCGACGACGTCCTTGACCGCAGCGATGTCGGCGGCGTCCGGCGCGGGCAGCGCCTTTCGGTCGATCTTGCCGCTGGCGTTGAGCGGGAACCTGGCCACGCCGACCAACGCGCTGGGCACCATGTACGACGGCATCCGTTCAGCCAGGAACGCGCTCAACTCGGCGGGCGCGGCGTCGGCGGGCGTGTAGTACCCGACGAGCCGTTTGCGACCGGGCTGGTCCTCGCGCAGCACCACGGCGGCTTCGACGACCTCCGGGTGGGCGCGCAAGCCGGTCTCGACCTCGCCCAGCTCGATCCGGAACCCGCGCAGCTTCACCTGGTCGTCGATCCGGCCGAGGAAGTCCAGCCGGCCGTCCGGCAGGTAACGCACCAGGTCGCCGGTCTTGTACAGCCGCTCCGCCGGGTCGAACGGCGCCCGGACGAACCGCTCCGCGGTCAACTCGGGCCGGTTGAGATAGCCGCGCGCCAGACCGATCCCGCCGATGTGCAGCTCGCCGGGCACACCGACCGGTACGAGCTGGCCGTGCCGGTCGAGCGCGTACGCCGTCATGTTCGGCATCGGCCGGCCGATCGGCGGCGACTGCTGCCAGTCCGTGCCGGAGCACTCCTCGACGATCACCGTCACCGTGCCCTCGGTCGGGCCATAACCGTTGAAGAATCGCCTGCCCGGCACCGCCCAGCGGTTGACCAGGCCGCCGGAGAACGCCTCGCCGCCGACGAACGCGATCCGGAGCTTGGGGAACGCGCCGCCGTCCAACAGGCTCATCACGGGTGGCGGCATGTCCATCACGGAGACTTCGTGGCGTCGCATGAACGCGGTCAGGTCCTTGACTGACAACAGCGTGTCCTGCCTGGCGAGGCACAGTCGCGCCCCGCAGGTCAGCGCACTGAAGATCTCGAACACCGACACGTCGAAGCCGAGCGACGCGAACTGCAGGACGTTGTCGTGCGACCCCATCTCGAACAGGCCGTGCACGGTGGCCATGAAGTTGCACACCGACCGGTGCTCGATCATCACGCCTTTGGGTTTCCCTGTGGAACCCGACGTGTAGATGACGTAGGCGAGGTCGTGTGCGTGGTTGACCTTGCCCGGACGCGTGACCGGACAGTCGCCCCAGTCGGCGTCGAGTTCGACGATCACCGCGTCGCCGGTCAGCCGGTCGCGGACGTCGTGCTGGGTGAGCACCACGTGCGCGCCGGCGTCCTGGGTGATGAACTCCAGCCGGTCCGGCGGATTGGTCGGGTCCAGCGGCAGGTACCCGCCGCCGGCCTTGAGCACGCCGAGCATGCCGACCACCATCTCCGGCGACCGGTGCACGCAGATGCCGACTCGGCTCTCCGGGCCGACGCCGAGCGCGCGCAGGTGGTGGGCGAGCTGGTTGGCCCGCTCGTCCAGCTCCCGATACGTCAGCTGGATCTCGTCCTCGAACACGACGGCCACCGCGTCCGGGGTCTGGTCGACCTGACGTTCGAACAGCTCGTGCACCACGGCCCCGTCGGCGAACGGCGACGCGGTGTCGTTCCACTCGTGCAGCATTCGGTGGCGTTGCGCCTCGCTCAGTACTGGCAAGGTGGTGATCGGCTCGTCCGGTACGGCCAGGGCGCCCGCCAGTACTGTGCTGAAGGACTCAAGCAGACGGTCGATGGTGTCTGACGTGTACAGCTCGGTGCGGTACTCCGCGCAGACCCGCAGGCAGCCGTCGACCTCGGTGACCGACAGTCCCAGCTCCGAGCGTGTGCTGCCGAAGTCCACCTCGGTCACGGTCGCCCGCACATCGCCCAACGTGAACTGCGCGTCGTGCGCGTCCTCTAGGACGAACATCACCTGGAAGATCGGTGACTGCGCGGTAGTGCGATCCGGACGGACGGCCTCGACGATCTCGGCGAAGGTGAGATCCTGGTGTGCCTGCGCGGCGAGGGATACCGCACGGACGCGGCGAAGCAGCTCGCGGAATCCGGGCGCGCCGGACATGTCTGTCCGCAGCGGCAGCGTGTTCATGAAGCAGCCGATCGGCGCTTCCAGTTCCGGACGCACCCGTCCGGCCACCGGGCTGCCGATGACGATGTCCGTCGCGCCGGAATACCGTGACAGCACCACGTTGAACGCCGCGAGCAGCGTCATGAACACCGTGACGCCCTCGGCGCGGGAGAACTGCGCAAGGCGGGCGGCCAGCTCGGCGTCCAGCGTTTGGACTCGCCTGGCGCCCGCGTTCGTCGGGTTCGTCCGCCTGGCGAAATCAGTTGGCAGTTCGAATATCGGTGGCGCGCCCGCGAGTGCCTTGCGCCAGAACTCCCGGTCGGATGCCTGTGACGTGCGGTGTGTGGCTTGCCAGACCGCGAGATCCGCGTTCTGGATGTCGATGTCGGGGAGGCTTCCGCCCTCGTACAGGGCGGCGAGGTCGCGGCAGAACACCCCGAGCGACCAGCCGTCGAACACGATGTGGTGCACCACGACCAGCAGGACGTGGTGGTCGGGCGCGAGCCGTACCAGCGATGCGCGCATCAGCGGTCCCTTGGCCAGATCGAACGGCCGCCGGGACTCAGTCGTGATCCACTCGTCGGCCGGCTCGTCGACGATCACCAGGTTGACGCCGGCCGAGCCGATCTCCTGCACCGGCTCGCCGTCCACGGTGGGAAAGGTCGTGCGCAACGCCTCATGCCTGGCGACCACGCCACGCAACGCGTGCGCGAGCTTCTCCGTCTGAAGTGGACCAATCAGGTCCATCGTCAACGGAATATTGTAGGTGATCCCTTGTGGGTCGAGCCGATCCAGCAGCCACATCTGCCGTTGCCCGGCTGTCAGGGGCAGCCGATCGTGGCGTTCCACTCGCGTGAGCGGCGCCTGCTTCTCGCCGTGGCGGTCCAGTTCGACGGCCATTTCCCGCACAGTCCGTGCGGCCAACACCGACGACGGCGGCAACGCCACCGGCAGCCGGGCGACAATCTGACCGGATAGCAAGGAGTTGCCGCCCAAGGCGAGGAAGTCGTCGAGCGCGCCGACCCGCTCGACACCGAGGACATCGGCCCAGAGCGAGGCCAGTTCGGCCTCCGTCCCCGGCGCGGGCTCAACGTGGTCGTGACTGTCCGGAACGGGTAGCGCCTTGCGGTCGACCTTGCCGTTCCTGGTCAGTGGCAACGATTCAAGCTCGATGAACACCGTCGGAACCATGTGCTCGGGCAGGCGCGCGGCCAGCCAGTCCCGCAACAACGCCTCGTTCACCTTGCCGTCCTGGGCCACGAAATACGCCGCCAGTACGGGAGTGTCCGTGCGCAGGACGACCGCAATACTGTCGATACCAGGGTGAGTGGCGGCCACGGCTTCGATCTCGCCGAGTTCGACCCGGAACCCGCGCAGCTGCACCTGGTCGTCGGCCCGGCCGAGGAAGTTGATCTCGCCGTCCAGTCGCCAGCTGGCCAGATCGCCGGTCCGGTACAGCTTGCCGGTGCCGAACGGGTTGGGCACGAACCGCTCGGCGGTCAACTCGGGCCGGTTGAGGTAGCCGCGTGCCACCCCGGCGCCACCGACATACAGCTCGCCAGGCACACCGACGGGCACCGGCCGCATGCGTTCGTCCACAAGGTACACTTGGACGTTCGTGATCGGCCGCCCGATCGACGGCTCTTGACGGCCAGTCGTGTCCTGCGACGACACTACACCGGCGGTGGCCACGACGGAGTTCTCCGTCGGCCCGTAGTGGTTGACGAACGTGAAGGGCAGCCCGGCGGGCGGCCGGACGTGCAGCGTGTCACCGCCGGTCAACAGATACCGCAGCGAACAGTCCGCGGGCCACGATTCCTTGAGTGCCAACTCGGCCAGCGGGGTCGGCAGGAAGGAGACGGTGATCCGCTGGTCGGCAAGCCATCGCACGACCTCGGCCGGCGAGGAGCGTACGTTCTCGTCAACGAGGTGGAGTGTGGCGCCCGCGGTAAGAGTCGGCCAGATCTCCCACACCGTGGCGTCGAACGCCGTCCCAGCGATCTGCGTGGTGTGGTCGTCGGCGGTGAGCCGGTACGTCTCGCGATGCCAGCGGATCAGATTGTCCAGGCCACCGGCGGAGATCTCGACGCCCTTGGGCTGACCGGTGGAACCCGACGTGTAGATGACGTACGCCAGAGTGTCCACTGTGGTGCCTGCAGGAGGCGCCGTCACCGGACGGTCAGGCCACTCGTCATCCAGGTCGATACGCACGTCGGCCGCGGGAAGTTCGATGTCTCGTTCTGCCAGTACCACGACCGGGGCGGCGTCGTCGAGCATGAAGGCCAGGCGTACCGACGGATACCCAGGATCCATCGGCAGGTAAGCAGCTCCCGCGCGGGCCGCTGCCAACATGCCCATGACCATTTCGGGTGTGCGGGAGACACACAACGCCACAATGCTTCCCGGCCCCGCACCGGCTTCGATGAGTCGGTGGGCGAGTTGGTTCGACCGCTCGTTGAGTTCGCCATACGTAACGTGGCGCTGTCCGCACACGATCGCGATGGATTCCGGCGCCTGCTCTGCTATCTGTTCGTGCGCGGACACGAACTCCTGCGGGGTTGTGGCCGGGCCCGCCAGCTCAGTCAGAATCCTCGTACGCTCGGCTGGCGACGTCAGCGGCAGGTCGGTGAGTTCGATGTCCGGCGCAAGCTCGGTCACGAGCGCGGTCAGACTGTCCAGCAACGACGTCGCCTCGATCTCGCCGTCGATGGTGACCGTGCCGGTCGTCGGGTCGTAGGTGAACAGCAGTTCCACGTCCGGCGTGACGTCATGAGCGAACGCGAATCCTGCTGTGGGCAGGCCACTCGTATCAACGCCGCTGTGCTCGTACATAGTCGTCACACGTTCGGCGAGCGCGGTCAGCGCCATGTCCACCCGGCTACGGCCGTCGTAGCGAACGCGCATTGGCAACGCCGACTCGTTCAGCACCGGCAGCTGCGCGATGTCGCTGATGACGGACTGCGACACCCACAGCACGAAGTCGTCGATCGAGCAGTACCGGGCAAGCAGGACCTCCACCGCCGTCAGCACTTCGGCGACAGCGGGAGTCCCAGACAGCGTGACGCGCTGCTGTTCCCGGTCGGTGCGGCGCGGGATGCCGGTCGGCAACACTACGCCGGTGAGTTCCGCGTGCCAGAGATCCTCGGTCCGGCCCGTCATCATGAGACTGCCACTCCTTCAGCGTCCGAGGCCGGTGCCGCCGGCATCTCCCGCAGTGAGCGGATGGGCGAGCAGACGATCCACAGCGCTGCCGCGAAGATGCCTGCCGCGCCGACGAATAGTGTGGGGCGCAAGCCGATCAGCTCGCCGAGCGCGCCGCCGAGCAACGACCCGAGCGGCACTGTGCCCCACGCGACAAAGCGGTAGCTGGCGTTCATCCGGCCGAGCATCGCGCTCGGCGTCAGCGTCTGCCGCAGGCTGACCACCTGGATGTTGGCCACGGTGGTGCCTGCCCCGCCGATGAAGAACGACAGCGCGAGCAGCACGAAGATCACTGGCTGCGGCCCGGTGGCCAGCGGGACCAGCACAGGCGCCGCGCACCCGGTGACCATGGCGAGGCTGATCGTCGGACCGGTTCCCAGCCGCGTGGAGATCCGCTTGGCCACCAACGAACCGATCAACGCGCCGACCGCGCCCGCGCCGAGCACCAGCCCGATCTCGCCGGCCGACATACCCAGCCGCCGGACCGCGTACAGGACGAAGATGCTCTCCAGCACCAGCCAGAACATGTTGTACGTGCCGGCTTCCAGGACACAGGCACGCAACCAGCGATTGGTGAAGGTGAACCGCAGGCCCGTGCCGATGTCACGGAGGACCGGCCGCCGTTCGCCGGACCGCTCCGGCTTGGGTTCCTTCGTCCGCACGGCCAGCAGGCCACCGGCGGAGAACAGGAACGACACCGCGTCCACTAGCAACGCGCCCGGCGCGCTGAACACGTGCACCAGCCAGCCACCGAGAGCGGGGCCGCCGACCTGTGCCGCCGAGGCGCTCACCTGAAGCTTGCTGTTGCCCTCCACAAGATCCTCGGAGCGGACCACTGTGGGCAAGTACGATTGGTAGGCCACTTCGAACAACACGGTCAGCACGCCAAGAACAAGGCTCGCCATCGCCAAGTAGCCGAAGCCGAGGAGGCCGCCAGCGGCCAGCACTGGCACGCTCCCGAGCACTACCCCACGGCCCAGCGCGCTCACCACCATCACCGGACGGCGGCGCACCCGGTCGAGCCAGACTCCAGCGAACAGCGTCAGCACCAGGAACGGCAAGTACGACGCTGCGCTGAGCACGCCCATCTCGAACGGTGTCGCCGCGAGCGTCAACACCGCCGTCAACGGCAGCGCCAGCACTGTGACCTGGCTGCCGAACTGGGAAACGGTGTCCCCGCCCCAGAACTTCACGAAGTCGGGGTTGCGCCACAGGCTCATTCGCCCCAGTCCTCCTCGATCTCCGGCGCCAGCGCGACCATCAGCGGCAAGACCGTGAGGACCTCCAGCTCGCTGCGGCAAGATCCACACTCCAGGATCTGGCTCGGCCGCGGGTCGCCCTGGATCTCCACCGCGCCGCTACATTCCGGGCAGCTCACCACGGGAGTCTCCTTGCGTTCGCATTGTGATTGCCCCGCAAGGCTTCCACCGGGTGGCGTCGGCCACATCCATGGCCTGGATGACTCGCTCGTCGACGTCAGAACGCCGTTGGTAACCACCACGATGACATCCCCGGCTACCCGGCGACCATCGCGAACCGACGGTCCAGGGCGGCGAGAATCTCGCCGGCCGACTCAGCCACTGTCCGGCCGACCGTGACCACGTGGATGTCCGGAGCTTCGGGCGGTTCGTACGGATCGTCCACACCGGTCAGACCTCTGATCTCGCCGGCGCGCTGCCGTGCGTACAGGCCCTTCACATCGCGCCCGGCACACACGTCGAGCGGTGTGTCGACAAAGGCCTCCAGGTACGACGTGCCGGCGCGCAGATGGTGCGCCCGCACCTCTTCCCGGCTGCCCGCGTAGGGCGCGATCACCGGCACCAACGCGGTGATCCCATTGCGTGCGAGCAACTCGGCCACGAACCCGACACGACGCACGTTGGTCTCCCGGTCAACGCGGGAAAAACCCAGGTCGGCGCACAACTGTTCGCGTAGTTCGTCGCCGTCCAGGATCTGCGAACGCGTACCACGCTCAGCCAACCGCGCCGCGACCTCGTGGGCGATTGTCGTCTTACCCGAACTCGGCAGACCGGTCAACCACACGGTCACGCCCGTCATCTTCTCGCCATACATAATGATCCCCAAACGTCCGAGGTGGACGTCCACTTTATGTCGCACGCCACAGTGTCCGCGTCATCACCAGTGATTACCCCCGGTGTACAGTCCTGATTACCAAGGTCGAGAGGAAGATGATCACCGTGGATCGACTCGATCCGCCCGGGCCGGCAGTGAGATCGCCCTGACATGATCGGCCGTCGGTCGATCAAAAAGTCTTCCTTGCATCGTCGCGACATCGCGAGCTAGACTTTCTTCGTTTCGCCAACAAAGCCAGAACTGTCCAGTGCCGCTTTGACGCGCACTGATGTGATTTTTATTCACGACAGTTGTCGAACGAATTCTCCGCAGGACGGAAACAGCCCGGCCCACGCAGGCAGGCCGACGCTGTCATGCCGCGACGGGCGAAGGCAGGGAGACGAATGACGGTCGCCACACACCGGCTCACACACCTGGAGACCTTGGAAGCGCAGTCGATCCACATCCTGCGGGAGGTGGCCGCCGAGACGCGGAACGCGGCGTTGCTCTTCTCCGGCGGCAAGGACTCGATCGCCATGGCATGGCTGGCACACGCCGCGTTCCACCCGGCCGCCATTCCGTTCACCGCGCTGCATGTGGACACCGGGCACAACTTTCCGGAAGCCCTCGAACTGCGCGACCGGCTGATCCCCGAACTCGGAATGCAGCTGAAAGTCGCCGCATTGCCGGAAATGATCGCGTCTGGGCGGATAACCGAACCGGCCGGCACGGTGAGCCGCAACCGGCTGCAAAGTGTGGCCCTGCTCACAGCGGCTACCGAGCATCATTTCGACGCGCTGATCGGCGGCGGCCGACGGGACGAGGACAAGGCCAGAGCGAAGGAGCGGGTCTTCTCGTTTCGCGACGAGTTCGGCCAGTGGAACCCCCGCCATCAGCGACCGGAACTCTGGCATCTTTACAACGCCCGTATCGCACCCGGCCAGAACATGCGGGTGTTCCCACTCTCCAACTGGACCGAGCTGGATGTCTGGCAATACATCGCGGAGCGACATATCGAGCTGCCGTCCCTGTACTACTCGCATCGGCGGCCGGTGTTCGAACGGGACGGAATGCTGTTCGCCGTGAACCCGTTCCTGCCGATGCGGGACGACGAGCGGCCGCGCGAGGCGCTCGTCCGATTCCGCACTGTCGGCGACATGACCTGTACCGGCGCCATCCTGTCGGCCGCGACGACCCCCGCCGAGGTCATCACCGAGATCGCCGGCACCCGGGTCAGCGAGCGCGGTGCCACCCGCGCCGACGACCGGTTCAACGACTCCGCGATGGAGGATCGCAAGCGGGAAGGTTATTTCTGATGGACCTGCTCACCTTCGCCACGGCCGGTTCGGTCGACGACGGCAAGAGCACGCTGATCGGGCGGCTGCTGTACGACACGAAGTCGATCGCCGAGGACCAGCTCGACGCCGTCGAACGCACCAGCCGGCGGCTCGGCCTGGACGAGACGAACTTGGCTCTGCTCGCCGACGGCCTGCGGGCCGAGCGCGAGCAAGGCATCACGATCGATGTGGCTTACCGTTACCTGCAAGGGAAACGTCGAAAGTTCATCATCGCCGACTCCCCCGGTCACATCCAGTACACCCGCAACATGGTGTGTGCCGCGTCGTTGGCCGACGTCGCGCTGGTCGTGGTGGACGCGCGGCACGGCGTCACCGAACAGACCCGGCGGCACGCCTTCCTGCTCTCGTTGTTCGGTGTCCGGCACATCGCGCTCGTGGTGAACAAAATGGACATTGTCGGCTACGCCCGGCAGGCCTTCGAGGACATCCGGGACGAGGGCACGGCAATGCTCACCGAGCTTGGTGTCCAAGGGATGGCGGCCATCCCGATCTCCGCGTTGCGGGGTGACAACATGGTGGCGCCGTCCGCGCACATGCCCTGGTACGACGGGCCGGTCCTGTTCGATCATCTGGAGAACGTGCATGTGGCGGACGAGCCTGATTCGCCCGCACGGTTTCCGGTCCAGTACGTGCTGCGGCCGCGCAGCGACGAGTTCCACGACTACCGCGGCTACGCCGGGCAGGTCGCTGGCGGTGTGTTCCGCCCCGGTGATGACGTCGTGGTGCTGCCGTCCCGTGAGTACACAAAGATCGTCGCGATCGACGGGCCGACCGGACCGCTCACCGAGGCAGGCGTATCCCGTTCGGTCGTCTTTCGGTTCGCGGACAACGTTGACATCTCACGCGGCGACCTCGTCTGCCATCCGGACTCGGCGCCCGCGCAGGTACGGGAGTTGGACGCCACCATCTGCTGGATGACGCGGGAGCCCGTGCGGCCGGGAACGCGGCTGTTGGTCAAGTACGCGACCCAGTGCGTGCCGGCCCTGCTCGACCAAATCGACCATCGCATCGACATCAGGACATTCGACCACCAGGCGGCGGATGTCCTGGAACTGAACGACATCGCGCGCGTACGGCTGCGCACGACAGAACCGGTGATGTGCGACGCATTCCACGACAACCGCACCACAGGCGGGTTCGTGCTGATCGATCCGGCGACCGACAACACGGTCGCAGGCGGCGTCGTCGCGACAACAGTGGGGAGCTAGAAGGATGCCACTACGGGTCTTGGTATGCGATCGTCTGCCGATCATCCGCGACGGCCTGTGCACACTGCTTGAGGCCGAGCCGGACATCGAGGTCGTGGACGCGGCGGACAGCGGTATCCAGGCGATCATGACCGTGCGCGCCAAGCACCCGGACGTGGTCCTCACCGGACTGGACCTGCGCGGCATCTCCGGTCTGGAGATGGTCGACCGGCTGGCCCGCGAACCGCTGAACCCGAAGCCGCGCTTCGTCGTCCTCGCCATGAGCGACAACGACGAGGTCATCGACCGAGTGTTGCACGCCAACGTCAACGGCCTACTCGTCAAAGAAGCCACCCGAGCGGAACTCAGCTCAGCCGTCCGAGCCGCCGCCCAAGGCCAGACAATGCTGGCACCCCAAGTGGCACAACGTCTCGTCGACCGCTTCCGCCGCCTCGACGCCGCCCCCGACCAAGGACTGCGGCCCGCCCTCGCCGAACTGACACCACGAGAGCGGGAAGTACTCGCCTCCATCGCCCGAGGGATGTCGGCAGAAGAAGTCGCCCACGAACTGACGATCGGCGTGACCACGGTCCGAACCCACCTCTACCGGCTCCGCACAAAGCTCCACCTCCGGGACAGAGCCCAACTGGTGTCGTTCGCCTACCGCGCCGGACTGATGCGGACCGCATGAGCAGTCCGCCGGCGGCGCCGAGGTGCCGGCTTTCGACTCAACCAGGCCGAAAATGGTGGTTGCACAGCGAGACGGTGCAGCGGTTGCACCGGGTGAGCTCCACTGAGCTGGGAGAGTTTTTCGTGCGCCTCGTGCTCGGCTGACTCCGGAAGGCGTCGGGAATGTCAGCTCTGGTCGGCGCCGGGTCGCCGGGCTACGCCGGGAAGAGGTCTAAGTGGCGGCGGGCGTCAGCGTCGACTACTACGCGCGGTTGGAACAGGGGCGGGAGCGTAACCCGTCTGGACAGGTCATTGACGCGATCGGGTGGGCGCTGCGGCTCGGTCCGGACGAGGTGTGGCACGCCTACCGGCTCGCCAATCTCCTGCCCCGAGTCTCCGCCGGGTCCGGTGCCGACGTCGACCCGGCGCTGTCGCGGCCGCTGCAGCGGCCTGCAGAGGAGTGTTGACCGCACCACCGTCGGCTGGAACCAGCGACGGTGAGACCAAGTACTGCGACCACGCCGCGGTCAGAGTGCTCATCTCCTCACCGGCCGGGCTGCTGGTCTTCCAACGGGCGAGGCCGCCGATCGGGATCGCCCCAGTCACCGGTCACATCGACAAGCACGGAGGACCCCACCAAGGAGGTCACCAAGGAAGTCGGCCTGACCATCACCTCTCGTCACTTGCTGACGACCACCTGGCAGCCCAACCGGTGCCGTCGAACCACCAGCGACAGCGTCGGCCACTACTGGTCGGTCTGCTGAGTCGAGGTGTCTGTAGAAGCCAGCTGAGTGAGGAACAGTTCGCGGCGAAGCCCAGCCTGGAGCAGGTGTGGGTCCAACTTCTTACGAACTCCAGCTTGTGATGATGACCGACGACGCCCTGAGCCTGATCGAGACGAACCTCTGACTGCGCACGGCAGTGGGCCTCAATGCGCCCCGACCACCCGTCCCGACGCCAACCGCCGCAAGTAGGTGCGGATACGCTGGCGATCGTCGGGAAAACGCTCTGCCATGCCTCGTCCAGGTCAACCCACTTCGACGGTTGGCCACTCTCCCCACCGAGCGGAACCTCGCGGCCGATGACGGCGCCATACGACAGGCCCAACGTCCGTGCCCAGTCCGCGCGGAAGGAACGAACAGCGACCGCAGCCGGCACCGACAGCAGATCACCCACGACGCCGGCCACCTCCATGAGCTCACGAGCCGCAGCGCCCCGCGGCGTCTCGGCTGACTCGACCGTGCCACCCGGCGGTACCCACCCACGCACGCGATGCCGCACCAGCAGGACGTGGCTATAGGCTGGTTCGATGGCCCAGACCTCGGCCGCGAGCGGCTCGATCAGCGTCGGCCGGGCGCGAAGCCACGCCTGAGCGCCATCGAACTCCATCGCGGCAAGGCGAGCATCGGCGACCGCCGCGTCTACGGTCATCTGGTCAATCACTTGGCCCAGACTATGCCGACGCCGCGGCCACTCTTGGCATTCCCTAAGGGGCACGTCGACCGAAGTGGTCGACCAGGTCGCGGTGCGCTGGGACATGGACGCGATCAATGACGGTCTGCAGCGAGCCGAAGGCCGACCAACAGATAGTTCGCCTAGCCAATCATGCCGGCAGGGCAACGAGTGGAGTGAACGAAAACCGCCATGACGTACGCTAAAGTTGCAGGTCAAATAGTGTCGTTCCCGCCCAGGCGGGGATCGTTCCAACGGACCGAGGTCAACAACGACACACAGGGAGTCGTTCCCGCCCAGGCGGGGATCGTTCCCGGTCTGCCAGCCCGGACAGGGTCCACCCGCCGTCGTTCCCGCCCAGGCGGGGATCGTTCGAGGGATGGCCGGGCCCGCGAACTCCGCCCGGCGTCGTTCCCGCGCGCACGGGGATCATTCCGCGGCGACCTTCCTGGTGGCGGCGTTGTTGGTGTCGCTCCCGCTTATGCGGAGATCGTTTCAAATGCCGGGATCATGCCGTCTGAATCGCCGCGCTGCCTGTCTCGCCAGCCACACCGCCGTCCAGTCGCGGGACATCGGCCCGCGCTTCGAACTCAGATCGAACGACCGCGACGAGTCGTCGCGCCCGCGCGGCACCGACTCCCAGCCGAATCCGCAGCGAATCAGCCGATATCGCTTCTGGTGTGCCTTGCGATGAGCAGCATCCTCCAAGCGCGCCAGCGCCAACAGCACCTCCGGCAACCGCCCGTCAGCCTCCCGCCGGCCACCCCGCCGCACAACGACATCCTCGTCAAACTGAAGCTGCACCTCTCCAACTCCGTCATCCGGCTTCACAAGAACGCCCAACCCCAGGCGATCGACGTCGCACCCCGCCACATTCGGACTTGCCGTGCCGATCCCTTGCAGCAGGCCGGGGCCGACTTCCGACCACCCGATCAGCAGGAGTGGCCCGACCGCGTCGAACGCCGCCTTCCCGTACTCCCCCGCGACAAGCGGCTCGGCCACGTTCAACGCGCGACTGACGAGACTCGCGAAGATCAACAGTCGGCGAGCGGGCCGCAGTACCTCTGCGCACGCACCGGTCAGCGCCAGGTGCCGCGTGGCCAGCAGAAGCCCAACAATCGACAGATCAACCGCGGGCGCAACCAGTGGCGCAACCCACCCCGGCACGCCCAGTCGAAGAGCGAGGTTCAGAACGTTGCCAAAGCCGAACAGGAAAGTGAGGCCAACAACCGTTCCCAGAATCACGGTGACCGCCTGGACGATTCCGACCGGCGCGGTCGACGACCGGGATACCGAGCTGCGATGGCCGGTGACCATCAGGCACCACCGCCGGGGCTGTCCACTTGGAGACTGCCCTCGATCACCAGCATGCCACCGGAAACCTGCTGGTTGGACAGGAGACCGTCTGCATGTGGCCCTGCCCAGCAGCACCCGAACCCGCGACCACAAGTGATCATGACCCGACCACCGGTTTCCGCCGCTCCATCACCAACGGCAACCTAGCCTCAATGACCAGCGGCTTCGCCACCAGCGAGACACCATATCCCCAGGTCAGCCCGCCATCCTGTGCGGATCGCGAATCCGTGTGCATCCCGTGCGAGCCGCTCCGGCGAGATCATCGCGCTGCTTGTGATCGCCCCGTCCAAGAGCGACCGCGAGCGCGTCATCCCTATGTCCGCCGAGCTGTTCAGCGTCGTCGCCGCGATCATCCGCCGTCACACCCGAGACGGCCAGGCTATCCCGTTGCTGTCGCGGTACGACCCGCACGAACGCCAGGCCAGCCCCGCGATGCCGTTCCTGTCCAGCGCAAGATCGGCACCAATCAGGAGGTCATCTCACCCGCCACCGTGGTGAACATGCTCCGACGCCGCTGCGAAGAGCTCGCCGAGCGCCATCCAAGCTTCCACACGGCCTGTTTCACCCCGCACGATTTCCGGACTTACGTCAGCCACCTCATAGAAGCAGGTTACGACGAGCTATTCGTCCAGCAGCAGGTCGGCCACGAACATGCGAGTACCACGTCGATCTACACCCACGTCTCGCCTGACTACCGGGCCCCAACAGTCCGGGCCGCACTGGACCGCGTCGCCGCCCAGATCAAGGGGAAGAACTCGTGAGCCGCAAGAAGGTCACCTACTCGTGGCGACTGCGGGAGATCATGGCTGCCCGCGGCCTCAACAACATCTCCGACCTCATCCCGCTGCTCACCGAGCGCGGCATCGGGCTGTCGGCCTCACAGATCTACCGGCTGGTCGGCGACAAGCCGGAACGGATCTCCCTGACTGTCCTGGGCGCCCTGGTCGACGCGCTCGATTGCACCGTCGAAGACCTCTGCGCCTTCCGTGTCGAAGCCGCCGCGACTCCCAAAGCGGTCAACGCCGGCCCGTCCGTTGTCGACTTGAACCAGACCATCCGACCCAAGCGGGCGCGGGTGCGCCGGACCGACTGACCCGTGCCCGACCTGACCTGTCCCCGCTGCGGCCACCAAGGAACACGGCACCGCTGGTGGGGACACCGACCCGACGGTGTGATCTGTCCGCGCTGCCGTCTGATTGAGCAGACGACCGAGATCCTGGACGACGGCAGCGGCCAGGTCGCCCCCGCATTGCGCCCCCTGCACCAGGCCATCTGTTCCCAACCCAACCCCGGCACAGGCCTGGTCTGGCTCCACTACAACCCGCACGTCGTCGCGCTGATGGCCGACCTGGCTACCGGCCGGCTCCCGCTCAGCCACACCACGCTGGACGAGCACGCCTCACGGCAGGCCGTCATCCATCTGCGTGACCTGCTCGTCCAACTCCAGCTCCTGCCCTACCGGGACCGCTACCTGGCACTGTTTGAGAACTGGCTGCGCCGCACCCTCGACGCCATCGAACCCGCTGAGGACCAGCAACTCGTCCGCCGCTTCGCCACCTGGCACAGCCTGCGCCAACTCCGCCAACGAGCCGCCCGGGAAGCCTTGCGTCCCGGCCTGACCAATCGACCTCGACACGAGATCAACACAGCCACCGTCTTCCTGGCCTGGCTCCGTGATCACGGCGTGGCTCCGGAGACCTGCACCCAGACGCACCTCGACACCTGGATCACCACCGGAAACACCAGCCGCCAGGGCAGCCGGCCTTTCGTCGTCTGGGCCACCAAGAACGGCACCATGCCCCGCCACCTGCACTTGCCCTACCACCAGCGCACACCCCACGAGACACTCACCCAGGACGAACGCCTCCAACTCCTGCGCGACCTGATCGACCCCGACAAGCCCTTCGTTCTGCGCGATCGCGCGGCCGGGCTGCTGCTGGCGTTGTTCGCACAGCCGTTGACCCGCGTCGTCACGCTCGCCATGAACGACCTCGACCTCACTGGCGACGAAGTCCAGATCACCCTCGGTCCTCACGGCCCGGTCCCGGTTCCCGAGCCCTTCGGCCAGATACTTCTTGATCACGCGGCCAACCGCGGTCCCCGCAACATCGAGGCCAACCGAAGCAGCACCTGGCTGTTCCCCGGAAACCAACCAGGGCAACACATGCACTCGACAAAGCTGATGAACCGGCTGTCCAAGACCGGGATCAACCTGCTCGGCGCCCGACTGGCTGCCATCCGCACCCTGGTGTCGGAGATGCCGCCCGCCGTCGTGGCCCAGGCGCTCGGCTACACCGCCGAATGCGCCGAAGACCACGCCACCACGGCCGGAGCGGCTTGGTCCAGCTACGCGTCCCACCGACGGCAACGCGGGGAACTCACGACACCGTGATACGCGATGCCATCAGTAGAATGAGTCCTCTGTGGATACCCGATCGGGTGACTGGGCCTGCCGACGTCGGCCAGGGCGAGCACGCTGGTCCGCATGGCAACACAAGACAGCCGGAGTAGGTTCAGATAGTCTGCGGATCTCGACCACCCTTCGTTGACCTGCGTATGCCGCCGCAGCCGCGCTGGTCCCAGGTGTATCCCCGGCCGCGAGGCTTTCGCTAGGAACTCGCCGTAGCCGGATGGGCGTCAGTGAGGTTGTCGATCCTGCCCGCCACGACGGGGCAGTTCAAGGATCTCGGCGAGGTCGTCCGGGAGCATCTCGGAGGTGACGCCCTTCTCGGTCAGGATGTGCTGGACGTGGCCAGGGTCGGTGCGGGGCAACAAGTCCAGGATGCCGCCGCGCAGCCGCGCGAGCCGCCGCACGAACCGGGACACGCCGGAGACACCGCCGATCGCGCGCGTGCGCGTGTAGGAGAACGCGTACTTCCCCGCCCAGTCCGCGAGGTGCTCGGACTCCCAGGGCTCGGCGCGCGGCGGGGCGGGTTCGTTGCCGCGCCCGTGGACATCTCGGGTGCTCATGGGCCGGTTCCGGTGGTGATCGGCCGCGGACGTGGTGTGGAAGGCCCAGACGAACGCCTGGTCAGCGGTGCCCGTGCGGCTTTCCTCGACCACGACGGCGTCGCGCGGCGTCCCGTAGGCCGACTCGATGGCGGGTGCCGCCTCCTGAACGTCTCGGATGGAGTGCCTGCCCGGCACCAACTGCACCTGTCCGCACCAGCCGATTGGCAACGGGGCAGGATCCAGGATCGCACCCGCGAGTGGACCCGAGGGACCGGCCAGCTGCAGCGACCACAACTCCACGATCCGGTCGCGTTCGTCGCGGTAGCGCTGGTGCCTGGCGTGCTCGTCGTGCCATGCCATTGACTGCCTCCTGATCCCGTGACCTGAGATTCCGAAACTAGCGGGGAGGGGCTTCGGCGGAACACCCTGTGCCCGTCTGAACCCCCGTCGACTCCCCGCGACTGATGGCCCTCCACTCGCCGCTCCGGAGGCGGAGGCCCGCGGGGTCAGCGCACCGGCAGTCCGGCGGCGCGGCAGTCCAGGCATTTCCAGGCGGTGGGCATGTGCGCTGGTCCGCTTGCTGAGCCCAACCACCCCTGGGAACGGTTCGACAGAGCCGATGTCCGCGACCTCTCGCCGGCGACGTAGTCGTCGTTCGTCACGAAGGCCCCAGGGGTGGGCCGGGGATGCGTGAAATGCTCGCCAGCACCGGCGCCATCACAGGCGCGGGCCTGGGCGAAGACGTTCTGTTGCTGACCGACGGCCGCTCCGGCGGCACCACCGGCCTGTGCGCTGGCCACGTCGCTCCCCGAAGCTGCCAACGGCGGCCCCCTCGCCCTGGTCCACGACGGCGACCCGGCCGAACTGGACCGCCGCCGACAGAAGTGGACCGCGTCCGACCCTGCCCGCCGCACCGTTTCCTGGCGAAATACGCTCGGCTTGCCGGTTCGGCGGCCAAGGGCGCAATCTGCTCAGTGAATTTTCCGATGTCATCGACGAGCCTTGTTGGGCGCCATAGGCTCCACTGGTACCAAGGGACGTCACCATGGGCACTTAAGGCAATCTTCGCGCCATGTGTGAATTCCCTTAGTACAAGCACAAAAGGGCGCGGACGCCGCGGGCCGGACAAGTGAACGGCCCCCTGCTGGCACAGGAGGCCGTTCGTGCCCAACGATCACTCAGGTGAGGGACAGGGGCCAGTGATTAGACTAAATCACCGTCCAGCGTTGGTACTGGCCATTCCCGGTACTTTTCGCGCGCACACCGGTGCGTGGTGCCGATGAGCACCGAACTTCGCGACGGCTCGCGGGCGAAGCTGTCCGACTGGATCCCGTGGCATCGCCGACGCCAGTACGCCGCGGCCGTCCGGCTGTGTGTGGCTGTGGACATCGAGCGGTTCAGTCGATTCACCACGGTGCAGGCCGGGCGAGCACAGCAACGCCTGCTGTGGGTGGTCCGCAGGGCTCGACAGCAGGCGGGGATCCGGGAAGGACACGTGGTCCTGCAGCAGGCCGGGGACGGCCAGTTGGCGATCCTGCCGCCCGCCCTGGACGGGGCGGCGGTGATCCCCCAGTTGCAGGAAGGCATCTGGGCCGCGCTGCGGGACATCAACAGCGAACTGTCCGATCATGCCCGGATCCGGCTCCGGGTGGCGCTCTACCAGGGCCATGTCAGCCCCGGCGACAACGGCTGGGTGGGACACGCGACGACCGCGGTCCACCGCCTGCTGGACTCCACGCCGGCCCGCGAGGCGTTGCGGGCCCAGCCGTCGGCTGATTTCGTGCTGATCGTCGGCGCGGACATCTACCGCGACTACCTCCTCGATCACCCAAGCCGCATCGGGCCAGATGTCTTCCATCGGGTCGAGGTCGACATACCCGCCAAGGACTTTGCCGAACCGGCCTGGATGTACCTGCCAGCCAGCCGACAGTAGGAGACCGCTCCTGACAGGCCCACGATGTCCCTGGTCGCGGGGCTCACGACGGTGGGCGCCGCGTATTGCTGTCCACCACGTAGGGCAACAGTCTCGGCAGCTTCGCCCAGTCCGTCGAGGGTGTCTGCCGATCCGGTCAGCGGCATCTCCCGGTCGCTGCGGCTGGATCGGAAAACCGTGCGGCGGTTCGCTCGCGCGGGGAGCGTTGAGGAGTTGCTGGTCATATCCGCTGCGCTGTCAAGATCACCTGGTTAACCTGGGGCACCCGCACGACGGCACAGGGGAGAGTCGATGACAAGATCAGATGGCGGGGATCACGCCGACAACGGCGAGCAAATTCCTGCGCGAGGGGTGCACTATGAAGTGGTGGCCGAGACGGTGTCAACGGTCATTATGGCTAACAGCGTCACCGGCGGCATCCACCACCATTCCGACCGCGGCGACTCACACCTCGAACTGTCCGCAGTCACCCTCGCGAACACTGACCCACCTGATGCCTCCAGCGTTATGCTGGATCTGAAGCTGCGCAACACCGGAGGCCAACCGGCCATCCTCCACCGCGCCACCGTCCATATCCACGACGCCGTCGCCCTTTCTTCCTACGCCATGGTCGGATTCATGCCCTTCGAGGTGTGGTGGGCCCGTGGCGTGCTCCAGGTCAGCCACACGTATGACATCAATCTGCCCCTCCCACGACACGCTGCCGGCAGCCGCCACAACCTGGATCTCTCACAAGCCATCGAACCTGCCGGCACCGACCGCTTCCGCATCCGGCTCGGCATCCCCGGTCCCCTAGACACCATCCTCTACCTGTTGCACTTCGACATTCATTTCAACAAAGACCGCACGATCACCTCACCCGCCATCGCGATCGCGCACCCACCTGGCAGCACACTCGCAACCCCCGACGCGATCCGCGCCGATCTCCAACGCTTCCGCCGGGCCGTACGCGTGGTCCGTGATGCCGTCGACCGAGAGATGACCGCCCGCGGCCTGCCCGCACCCGATTGGGACAACCACCCACCCGCCAGCCGCGCCGAGCTACCACCAAAACTGCGCTCCGTCGACGGTGTACTGCCCAACGCCGACGGTGTGAGGGCAGGGAGCCTCGACGAAGTCTTTGGGGAGGACGGTCGTACCTATAGTGTCTACGACGAATTTTGGAACCCTGACAATTCCGTCGCTCAACGTCTGGCTGACATCCACGCCTACTGTAACCGTATCGTCAACATCATTAACGGCGCCAGCATCCGCCACGACTCAATGCCGCAGATCCTGACCCAGGCGCAGACGGTCCTCGATCAGATTCCTGTGCTGCGCGCCGACCTCGTGAGGCCGGAGAACGGCGATCACAATTGAGGAGCCGCGAGCGGTAAGCCGGGCGCCACCGACGAACTTGACCGACCGGTGGGCGCGGAACACCTCGATGGGGTCGATGGGGGTGTCCTCCCCGGGCTGACCGCTCAGGGGCAAACAGCGTAGATGGCCTGCGGTGATCGGAGTTACGCGACCGCGCACTCGCCGGGCCGGATCGCCGGGCGACGTCGACGGGGCCGTTGGCGGGTCAGCCGCCTGGTCATCAAGGTGATTCTCTGCACTAATTGATCAGGACTGACCTGAGAGGCGAAATGCTGCTTCTCTGAACTTGAGAAGTCCATGCGGCCAGGCCAGCCTGGATGCGTGGGCTACGGGACGAGTCGGACCGTCGCCAAGAGTGTCCGCGGGCGCAGTCCGGTGCCATGCTTGGGCCCATGGGACCCATGCAAGAACGCAATGGCCGCACGACCCCGCGTGTGTTGAACCCACTGTGGATCATTTCCCTGTTCTTGGGGATCTCCGAGACGACCGTGGGGATCGCGGCGACGCAGGTCACCGGGTGGATCCAGGGCTTGTTCGCGGTGTCGGCCACTGCTTTTCCCTTGCTGGTATCGGGGGCCTTCTTCGCCACCCTCTGGAAGAAGCCAGAGGTGCTCTACGCACCTGGCGATTTTCCTGAGCATGTCCCGGTTCCTGAGTTCGTCCACGGCATACACCGAAGCGTCTCCAGCAGTCTCGATGAGGTCAGTTCGGTTGTCCGTGACACGCTGGAGTCCATACTGCCAGCCATCCTCGCTCCCCGGGTGCCTCCAGACGCGGTCCAGGACGTTGTGGGTGAGGCGGTCGCGAGCGCACAGGCCAGTCTTGAGAGCCGCGCCATCAAGATTGACATCCCCCGCGTAGGAGCTAGTGCGGAGCGGGTTGAATGGATCATTGACCAGAATATGACCGTCTCCAACTTGCTTGACTCCCTGTGGCTTACTCATCTCCGCGAGTTGGTGAAGCCTTACACCTATCCCAAGCAATGGGTACTGATGGATCGGCAGACAGGGAAAATGTTCGAAAAAGTGGCGCAGCTCTCCTTGAACGACGACGATCGACTGCTCGAAGAAATCGGCATCGTCCCTGGAATGGAGCTTGCGGTGGTGCTCAAGGGAGCGCCATCTGGGCAGAATCGGAAGTCGCGTCCCTCGGTCGATCCTGGAATGAAAGCATCGCAACAATGACAGCTGCCTTCTGCATGGTCGCGCAGGGTGTTGGCCAAGTTGTTGGGCGGAGTCATGGGTGGTCCTTGCCGAGTGTGGTGGTACAGCCGGCAGTTTCGCGGAAGACGAGGATGCCGAGGTGGATGGTCCTGGCGCGGCGAGCCCGGTCGTCGAGTTGGGCGAGTTGGCTGGCTGCCGAATTACTGAGGCGGTCGCAACGTGGGTAGTCCGAGTTGGACTCGGCGTGTGAAGCGCTGTGTGTGGGCGCGTTTGTACCGTAGGAAGCCCAGGGTCAGGTTGATGCCCTCGATCTCCCCGAGCCATCCCTCTACTTCGGCTCGTTGCCGTCGGGCGATAAGGTCGGCCTCGATCTCATCAAGTCGCGCCAGCATTCTCGGATCTACTTGAAGGACTGGGCATCGGATACAGGCTTAACCGAAATGATCTTGATTCGATGGGTTTCGTACCGGCCTGGCCCATTGGTTACGGACGGTGACTAGCGTGGAGTCTGCGGCAGGATTCCCGGGCGTGTCGGGCGGGAAAACGGTTGTGGCGATCTGGGTCGCCTGACCGGCCAGCCAGGGAGCGGACATCGCGACTAGAGAGGTCACGGCCGTTGAGCCTCAACCCATTTGGCCTTCCACTTCTCCGCATCTTCTCGGTCACCGGTGATCGCGACGACGACTTCCATGACGAGCTCCAGGGCCGGCATCCTCTTCCTGTTACCCCTTAGTAGGTCCGAGAGTGTGGCTTTACCGACTCGCCTCATGCCTCGTTTTTCGATCCGGCGGGAGAGTTCGTGCAACGTGGGGGCGCCATGTTCTGTGTGGAGCTGGCGAAGGTCTTGCGCAAAGTCCTGGACGCGGCGGCGCTGCGCATCCGAGTCCTGGGTTTCCGGTTCACCGGAAAGATCACCCCAGGTGACGCCTGATTGTTGGAGTTCGCCCCAAGTGGTACCCGTTCGACGACGAGGTTCCGAAGCGGCATGTGCCTGTTGTCGGACTTGACGTGCAATCGCGAGGGCGTTCTCGAGTGCTGTTCGTTTCGCCATCCATTCGGCTTGGTTGCCACCCCAGGCGTGCACGATCGCGGAGAGGACATCCCTGGTCGGCACCCTCTTGCCTTGTAGCGCGGCATAGATCGTCCCGCGGTGGATGCTCTCCTTATCGCTGATCTCGTCGGGAGTCGGCGCAGTCGGCCCCCTGCTGTCGCGGAGCGCCCGTAACTCCAGTGCAAAGACAGCCAGCGGTCCGTCGTCGGGACTCAGAGGACTTGCGTGGCGAGGCATCCGACCTCCGTTGTCGCGCGTAACCGGCGCATTGTCGCGCATAGTCGCGTCCAGGTTGAACAACGGCAAGTATGCCTGTTCCCTGAGGTTGTCGGGCTCAGACGGGGACCGAACAACGAATCAGCGCCAGTTCGCGGCAGAAGGAGCAGGTCATGAAGGTCAAGGGTGGGAACCAGCGGTCGACCAATGACGACCGGCTCCCGCTGCGCTGGGGGGTAATTCTGGCAACTGCCGCCGGGGTGGGCGTCCTCGCTGGCGTCCTCGGCGGTCCCCTGGCAGGTCTGGGTGCGGGTCTCGCCGTCACTGGTCTGCTCAGCCAGATTCTGGGCCACTGAGTTGGCCAAGGAACCCCGATGTGGTGGTCAGCCCGCGCTCGACCGTCCTGTCGATGAGCGAATGTCGGGCATGCCGAGGTGGACGGTCGCGTTGCGAGCGGCACGCATAGCATCAAGTTTCTGGGCTGCAGCAACCATTGTGGTTTCGATCGCGGCGACCTCGCCTAGCCAGCCCTGTTCCTGGGCTTCTCCGGGATTCGTCAGTCTGTCGTGTGATGTTGCATTGACCGCCCGCGCGGCCGGTCCTGCGACGGTTCTTTGGGGGTGTAGCTCTGTGGCTCCTTGTTGCTGATCAAGAAGGAGCAGAGGTACAGAGTGCGAGCGTTTCGAGTGCGGATGCCCTCGGGCAGCCGGTATTGGACAGTGATCGACGACGGGCTGAACGTCGAGCCGGTGGCCGATAGGTTCCTGCGGGAGCTGCGGTTCGGTCGGGATCGGGCCGAGTCGACGACCAAGGCGTACGCGGGCGGGATCGCGTTGTTCCTCCGCTGGTGCGTACGCACCGGTCGGGATTGGACGACAGCGGCTGCGGACATGGGTTTGTTCATGATCTGGCTGAAGTACACCCCGGTCGACGGCGGCCAGGTGGTGCCGGGTCCCGGTTCCAAGCCGGTTCGCGGCGATGGCCGGATTAACCGGGTGCTGGTGGCGGTGCGGGGATTCCTGTCGTTCGCGGTGGTCAACAAGGAAGCGCCGCAGTGGGTGCTCGGGGCGATCTATGAGCTGGCCGACACGCGTGACCTGCCGTTGGAGGCCCAGAGCGAGGACGGCGGGCTATTCTATCGGATGCGCGCCCGGCACCACCTCCAGGAGCCCGAGACCGCAGTGGATCGGGCCAGCGACGAGGAGATCGTCGCCCTGTTCGCGGCCTGTTTGTCGGCCCGGGACCGGCTGATCGTCCTGCTGCTGTCCCGCGCCGGGCTCCGCCGCAGTGAGGCGGCCGGGTTGCGCCGCAGCGACCTGCACCTGTTGCCGGACAACCGGTCTCTGAGCTGCGATGTCGAGGGCGCGCACGTACACGTGATCCGGCGCGAGAACGTCAACGGCGCTTGGGCGAAGTCCCGGCACTCCCGCGCGGTCCCCGTGGACTTCCTGGTGATTCAGGCCATCGACCAGTACCTCGTCGAACGCCAGCAGTGTGCGGCCGCCGCCCGGAGCGACTTCCTTCTGGTCAACTTGTTCCGGTCGCCGTTGGGCAACCCGATACCCCCGGACGCGATCAACGAACTGTTCGAGGCGTTGTGCGTCCGGGCCGGCCTGGGCCGGGCGGTCGCTCCGCACATGTGTCGCCACGCCTTCGGCAGCAACCTCGCCGACTCCGGCGCGCTGCTGGACGAGATCCAACGGCTGTTGGGTCACGCCAATGTGTCGTCCTCTCAGCCCTACCTGCACCCCAGCGCGTCTCGGCTGCGAGCCGCAGTGGACCGGGTGCCCACGCCCCGCGCCCTGATCGAAGGAGTCTCCCAGTGAGGGCGGTGACCCTGGCGGTCGAGCCGACGACCGAGCAGGACGACGCGATCACCACCGGGCTTTGGTCGGCGATCGAGCCGGAGTTTCTGACGTTGCTGCACTGGGATCCTGCGGTGAAGGTTCTGACATTGCCTCAGGAGCATCCCTTGCTGGGGTGGAAGGTGTGTGCCGTCCAGGAGTGCCGCAAAGCCGCTCGATCGATCGACGATCTGTGCTCCACCTGCCGCAAGCGCCGCACGGCCATTTCGGAACTGTCGTGGGAAGAGTTCCTGTCCACCACGAAACCCCACCGACGCTCGATCGACCTCGGCCACTGCACGGTGTCCCAGTGTCCTCGTCCACGGCAGAGCTCACGGCAGCCGCTGTGCTCCGCCCATCTCTATCAACAGCGGGAGATCCTGCGCCTGCCGCTGAACACGTTCCTGGCACACTCGGAAGTGGTTCCGCTTCCCAGATTCGGCCCGTGTCTGGTGGCCGCCTGCACGCGCGACCGCGTCGGCAAGGACCCGTACTGCCTGGCCCACCGGAAACGGTGGCGGGACGCCCGACTGCGCGACGCGGTCACCGACGAGGATCACTGGCGACGGACGACGCCGGGAATCACAGAGGACAACAAGGTCAGCCTCCGCGGGCTGCCATCGCGTGTAGCAGCCGAGGTGGTCTACGGCCTGCAGGAGCGCACCAAGGATGGGATCAAGAACATCCTGTGGCGACTGCGGCCGTTGTGTGATCTGGCTCGTGCCCGGCGAGTCGGCTCGTTGAGCGATCTTGAAACCGTGACCCTGTCAAGGGCGAACCGAGTGCTGCGCGACAGCCTCGTCACCTACGCCCGGAGGCGAGGGCGAAACCCGGAAACCGAACGGCACGAGGACACCTGGGATCTGGCCATCTTCGGGGTGAACGGCACGCTGCCCTTCACCGAGATCAGCCAACCATGGCTGCGCGAGGCCACCAAGCGGTGGGCATTCGACGACCTCCCGCGACGCCGAGGGCACTCGATCGCAGGAGCCCTCCAGACCCGAGTCAACTCGATCGCGCAACTGTCGGCGAGCCTACGGCTGCAACGCGAGGACCACGGCGACATCCCCGCCTTCCTCACCCACACCGACATCACCTCCTTCTGCAACCGGCTGGCCTACCTCACGCAGAACGGCACCATCAGCGCCCATCGCAGAACCGCCTGCTGCCGCGACGTCCGCCACCTCCTGTCGCGGATGCGCGCGCTGGGGTTGACCCGGTCCGGGGAGCCCTTGGCCGGGCTCGCCGACGAGTTCACACTGGGGCCGGACGACATCCCCGACGAGCCCGAGGACGCCGAAGCCGGCAAGGACCTCCCCATCGAAGTCATGCGGCACCTGCGCGCCCACCTGGATGCCTTGGAGGAGACCAACTGCGTCGAGATGCGGGTCGCCGTCGAGCTGACGATCGACACCGGCCGCCGGCCGGACGAGCTCTGCCACCTCCACCTCGACTGCCTGGACCGCGACCAGGACGGCAAGCCGGTCCTCGTCTACGACAACATCAAGGCCCACCGGCAAGGCCGGAGGCTGCCGATCTCGGAGACAACCGCAGCAGTGATCACGGCGCAGCAGCAGCGTGTCCGTAAGCGGTTCCCCGACGAGCCCGTCGATAAGCTCATGCTCCTGCCCTCGCCATCTCTCGATGGTCGACCAGAACAGTCCGGCCAGCCCTTGGGCCAAGGCATCGGTGGTGGTGTAGTCGATGCTGGCCGAGCGGCGGGTCACGTAGTTGACCAGCAAGTCACGTACGTCACGGTTGGCGATCTGGTGTCGGTCGACCATCTCGGCGACTGAGCGTTGCCCGCTGTAGGCGGCGGCCTGCATCTTCGCTGGGACAGCGGCTGGGAAGTGTCCCATCGTGTGCAGGAAGTGCCACGCTTGTCGGCCGGGAAGGCGGGTGCCCGCGGACATCAGGACGCGGCTCTCCAGGCCGTAGTGGAGCAGTCCCTCGGCGGTCAGGTCGGGCAGGCTGACCCCGAACACCGTCATTGCTGCGGTCACGTCGAATTTGGCGGCCAGCTTGGCGATGTGGCTCTCCTTGCTGGCCTCCACGAGGTGGAAGAGTGTCGCGCCGTCGTCGATGAGGGTGGCCACCCGGGCGCCGATCGCGCAGGACACGTCCCCGATGGCCCGCGGTGGCGGTGCGGCCAGGGGTTCGGCGACCTCGATGGCGTAGTCGACTTCCTCCACAGCCAGTACCGCGTCACCGTAGGTGTACGGCATGTGCGGGTTGGTCTGGGCGATGACCAGGCCACCGCGGGCACGAACGGCTTCGATCGCCGCCGGCAGGATGTTGACCTCGGTGCCCAGCGACACCGTGCCGTCCACTGGCGTCGACGTGTGGATCAGCACGATATCCGGCGGCAGGATATGTTTGAACAGCTCAGGGACCAACGACAGACGCGACGGGAAGTATCTACCGGGGGAAGAAACACTTCCTCGACGGGGGCGAGGTGGCGGCGGAGGCCCAACGGACTCTGGCACCCCGCACCTATGGCGACGGTCTGCCCGGGGCCACGATCATGCTCCGGGGCGCCTACCAACTCCGCGGCGACGTGGGCGACCGCCTGCTGGACATGCTTCCGCCGCTGGCGGTCGTGCCCGCCGGGCCGCGGACCCAGGCGGCACTGGATCTGCTCGCCACCGAGGTCGCCCGCGATGAACCCGGCCAGGACGCCGTCCTCGCCCGGCTGCTGGATCTGATCCGAAAATCGATGGTGAGTGGGCAGGCCGAAGGCGCCCGGCGCCGCGGAGCGGTGCCGGGTAGGTGGGGTGGTGGTCAGGCCACGGGTTCGAGGGTGACGCGGTAGCCCAGAGCGGCCAGTTGGCTGATGTGGTTGCGGATCTTGCGTTGGGTGTTGGTGTGTCGAGCGAAGTAGTCGGCGCCGAGGTCACGGAACCGGGCATCGGGGTCGGATAACAGGTGCCACATGATCACGAGGAGGGACCGGCCGACCGCGACGATGGCTTTCTTGGCGCCGCTGCGCCGCGCGATGCGCCGGTAGCGTTCGCCGAGGAAGGTGTTGGTCCGGCTGGCCGCGACCGCGGCCTCGCCCAGCACCCGGGCCAGGTAGGGGTTACCGTGACCGGTGGCGCCTCTGCCCTTCTTCTTGCCGGCCGACTCCGACACCCCCGGCGCGAACTTGGCCCAGGAGCACAGGTGGCCCGCGGTCGGGAAGCGTGCCATGTCCAGACCGATCTCGGCGATGGCCACCAGTGCGGCGATCCGCCCGACACCGGTGATCTCATCGAGCCGGTCGACCGTCGGGGCGAAAGGGGCGACCAGCTCCTCGATCTTGGCATCCACTCGGGCGATGTCGGTGGTTGCGGCATCCACCCGTGCCAGCATGGTGGACAGCAGAAACGCGTGGTGATCGGTGAAGTGCCCGGTGAACGCCTCCTCCAGTCTGCTGATCTTGCGTCGCATCGACGTGCGGGCCAGCTGCGCGAGCACCTTCGGATCTCGCTCACCGGCGGCCAGCGCGGCCAGCATGGCCCGCCCGGACACCCCGAAGATGTCCGAGACCACCACCGACAGCTTGATCTGGGCATCCTCCAGTAGTTTTTCCACCCGCTGTTTCTCCGCGGTGCACACCTCGACCAGATCACGCCGATACCGGGTCAAGTCCCGCAGCCGGCGAATCGGTGGCGGTGGCACGAAACTGGGCCGGATCATTTGCCGCTCGGCCACTTTGCACAACCACACCGCGTCCAACCGGTCGGTCTTCGGCCGGCCGGGCAGGTGCTTGACGTCGCGGGCGTTGACCAGCCAGGTCTCGAACCCGTGCGCTTCCAGCAGGTAGAATACCGGCTTCCAATAGTCCGAGGTGGATTCCATGACCACCCGGGTGACGCCCAGCCCGGCCAGCCGGTCCGCGAGCACCAGCAGCGACCGGGTCATCGTCGAGTATGGCCGGACCTCCTGCAGCCGCTTGCCTGGACGCTCCTGGTCGGGCACCCGGACACAACACATCACCTCGGCCTTACCGATATCCAACGCGGCCACCCGCGCGATGATCTCCTCACTATCCTGCGTCTTCGCGGCTGTCGTGTCGTTGCTCGGGTAGGTTGACCGACTGGGCGGGTGGGGTGCTGGTGGCTCGGGTGGCGTGCCCAGAGGCTGCGGGTCCGTTGGAGGATTACGCGGCCCGGTTTGACGAGCTGTTTTCCCGGCTGGCGCAGCGGCGTGGGTTTCGCGAGTATCTGACCGGGTTGTTGGCGCCGCGTGACCGCAACAAGACGCTGACTGGCCTGGCTGGGGCTGAACCGGTCGAGGGCGCGCAACACGCGGCTGTGCAACGGTTGCAGTACTTCCTGTCAGAATCCAGATGGGACAGTGAACGAGTCAACAGCAGGCGGCTGGAGTTACTGCTGTCCGATCCGGCCACCGCGCCGCACGCTGATGGGGTGCTGGTCATCGACGATTCCGGTGACCGCAAGGATGGCCGTGCGACAGCGCATGTCGGGCGGCAGTGGCTGGGCCGCTATGGCAAGACTGACAGCGGTATCGTCACGGTGACTACGCTGTGGGCCGATGAGCGCGTCTACTATCCGCTGCACACTGAACCCTACACGCCGGCGTCGCATTTCCCCAAGGGCCGCAACGATTCCGACTTCCGTACCAAGTTGAGGATCGCGGCGGATCTGGTGGCCAAGGCGCAGGAGGCTGGGGTGGTGTGCCGGGCGGTGGTGGCCGACTGCTTCTACGGTGATCACGACGACCTGCGCGCCGAACTGCGACAGGGTGGCTGGGGCTTTGTCATGGCACTCAAGCCCTCGCGCGGCACCTGGCAGTACCAGGCCGAGGCGTACACGCCCAAGGACGCGGCAGCCGCGGTGGGCTGGAACGGGCTCGATGATCCTGGCGGCTGGAGCCAGGTGCAGCGGGTGTTCCGGGATGGGCACACCGAAACCTGGTGGGCCGCCGATGCCTCACTGGGCTGGTGGGGACCTGACGGGCACACTCGCCTCGTTATCGCCACCACCGACCCGGAAACGTTGCCGGACAAGGCCACCTGGTACCTGGCCACCAACCTGCCGCGGCCCGGTGGTCCACACGATGCGCCCGGCAACCCACATGAGGCCGCCGATCTGGCTGAAGTGGTGCGACTGTACGGCATCCGGCACTGGATCGAACAAAGTTACAAGCAGGTCAAGGACGAGTTGGGGTGGGCTGACTTTCAGGTTCGTTCCGCCACAGCGATCCACCGCCATCAAACGTTGGTCAACTGCGCGTTCTCGTTCTGCTGGAACACATGGTTCGATCAACCGTCTACAGGCGACAGTTTGAATGCGCCGTCTCCGGGGCCGTCTGCCGACGACCCCGGAGAGAGGGGGCACCCAACCTCACCAGCCGACACAACTTTCCTGTTGGCCCAAGGCCCTACGCGCCGTCCGGTCCTGGCTGACCCCATGGCTACAGCTGCAGCGCTGGTGGAGAGCATGGTCCGACAGGCCCCCGCCCGATGACCTGCAACAACTACTCGACACCCTCGCACAAGGGCAAGGCATCAACCTCTATCTACCACCATGAAGTTAACAAACTACCGGTAGTGCTCGTGTTGGCGTTGCGGGCATGGTGTGCCAGACCGGGGGCGGCGCTCCCCGCCTGGCACCGGGCGCTGACCGATCCCGCCATCGGCGACGCGCTGCGCCTGCTGCACGAGGATCCCGCCCACCGGTGGACGGTCGCCGCGCTGGCCACCAAGGTCGGCATGTCCCGCGCCGCTTTCGCCGCACGCTTCACCAGCCTAGTCGGCCAGCCCCCGCTCACCTACCTCACCGGCTGGCGGATGACCCTGGGGGCGGACCTGCTCCGGGACACCGAGGCCACCGTCGCCACCGTGGCCCGCACGGTCGGATACGAGGACGCCTTCGCCTTCAGCGTCGCGTTCAAACGCGCCCGCGGCGTCAGCCCCTCGGTCTGGCGCCGCCAGTGCGCTGACCCCGGCGCTATGACTGGCGGATGATAGGGCGAAATCGCGTCCGAGCTCGGCCACCCTCTCAGCTCAGGGCAACGCCGCGCCGTTATCGACGAAACCTGGCTCCGCGCGCAGTACCTAGTGGCTCATCATGCAACGTCGACCGCGTAATTGATCTTCGTGGGTGGCTGGTCCATGGTGGTCTCACTCGTGGAGTGGGAGGTGGGCATGGCTCGTCGTCCGGATGTGTTCGTCCGGTCGTTATCGATGGACGAGGGCCGCAAGCTGCAGCGGATCACCCGCACGGCGAAAGACCCGGTCAAGCCGCGCCGGGCGATCATGGTGCTGATGTCCGGCCAGGCCCAGACCGTGCGGGACACCACAGGTTTGTCGCAGGTCAGCCCGGACTATGTGCGGGATGCGATCCACGCGTTCAACGAGCGGGGGGTTTGATGCGCTGGACCCAAAATGGAGCGGGGGACGGCCACGGAAGATCGGTGAGTATCTGCGTGAGCAGATCTGCCTGATCGCCCGCACGTCCCCCGCCGATTGGGGTATCACCGCGTTCAGCACCTGGTCGCTGGCCAAGCTGCGCGATCACCTGGTCAACCAGTTGTCGGTGATGTCGATCTCGATCGAGACCGTCCAGCGGATCCTGCGCGAAGGCGGGATTTCGTGGCAGACCACCACGACCTGGAAGACGTCTACCGATCCGGACTTCATCGTCGCCCTGGTGGATTACCTGAACGCCGACCGCCCTGCCTGGTGGAATACATGAGCGCGATCAAGATCAAATGATGGTTTTCGTGAACGCCGACACCCTCGGCCGCATCGCCGACATCCTCAGCGAGGTCCTCGATCTACCCCAACGACCAGACCATCCGGGACTACCTCGGCGAGCACACCGAGGAGATGACCACGTTGCAGCGGTGGGCCCGCATCGACGAGTTCGACCGCACCGCCCTCAACCACACACTGGCCGCGCCAGTCGAGACAGGAGGAACGCGTTCATGAAGGTCACCGTGCAGGTCGTGATCGGCCCCGAAGACGGCACCACCCCGACCACGCCGAGGTCAGCGTCATCGAGCGCGACCAGCTCACCTCGGCGACCGCGGGCCTGCACCTGGCGGAGGCCCACCGGATCCTGGCCACGCTCCAGCAGCACCTGCTCACCGCCCAGGCCGGCGCGGCGATCACGGCCGCCGCCGACTGTCCGCGCTGCGGGCGAGCACGAGCCCGCAAGGACCACCGCACGATCGTGCTGCGCACCCTGTTCGGCACCTTGCGGCTGCCCAGCCCGCGCTACAAGACCTGTCCGGCGGCCCGCAGGCGACGGTCAGCCCGCTGGCCCTGCTGCTGCCCGAGCGCACCGCTCCGGAACTGCTGTTCTGGGAGGGCAAATACGCCGCGCTCACCTCCTACGACGCCGCGGCCACGCTGCTGTCGGAGACGTTCCCGCTCGGCCGGGCGCTGGTCACCACCGCGATCCGCCGACACACCCAGCGGCTTGCCCAACGCCTGGAAGACGAACTCGACGAAGAGCGTTCCAGCTTCATCGACACCTGCCCACGCGACTGGGAAGACCGTAACTGGACCACCCGCTTCACCTATGGGCGGGTCACCCGGCTTGGGATCTACCGCTTGACCGGAACCGTGCGCAGGGCGACAGCGCATGCCAGTCGGTGAACGATGTCGGAAAGCCGTGTGCGGGAGAACTGCATGCACGGTTTGAGGCGGCGGGGACTGGAAACGGAGCGTTACGCAACCGCGCGAGTCCCGACCCTACTGACCAGCTCGCCACGGAAATCAGCGGTTTCCGTGCGGCTTCGGCATCCGGTACCCAAAGACTCGATCGCGAGGACATTCGTCCTCAGTGGACCGATCCTGGCTGGCAGCCCGAACGACTTGGATCAGCTCTGGCCGGCCGAGCTTCGTACGGAGGGTTGCGATATGGATGTCGAGTGAACGACTTTCCCACCCGCCGCAGCGCCCCCAAATCTCGGTCAGCAGGTTCTCCCGTGAACACACCGCACCTCCGCTGCTGGCAAGCATTGTGAGTAGCCGGAACTCCTTACGGGACAACGGGACTTGCCGCCCAGCGACCCGTACCTCGTGCTGTGTCAGGTCCACAACGATCTCCCCGAGCCGCACCACGCGGTCTTGTGCGTTGAGGATCTCCAGTACCCGTGCGCTATGTCCGTAGGTGGCTCGCCCCTGCTGTGTGCGTACACGTTCTCGGTGCGGATGCGGGGGCTGATACAGGTATCCGACACCGCGAGCCGAGACGAGCGAGTCGCTCCCCAAGTCGGTCATGTCCAGCTTGCGTCGAAGCTTCGAAACAGCGAACTTCACCCGGTCCGGATCTGCGCCCAATGGTTCGCCCCAGACTCGTGCGAGCAGCTTTTCCACCGACTGGACCGCGCCTGCCTGGTGGGCAAGCACCTCAAGCAAACGAAATTCTGTCGCGGTCAGGATCAGTTCGACGCCAGCGACGTGTGCCTTCCGCCGGAAGGAATCCAAGCGCAGTACGCCGTCGTCGTAGACGTGGTCGACCTTCAACCCGGCGGTGTAGCGGCGGACGACTCTCTTCATTCGGGCGAGGAGTTCCGCAACGTCATACGGCTTCACCAGGTAGTCGTCGGCTCCGTCGGTCAGCGCTAGGACGCGATCGTCGACCTCTCCACGGGCCGAAACGACGATCACCGGAACGTCGCTCACCGCGCGCAACTGGCGCAGCACATGGATCCCGTCGATGTCAGGGAGACCAAGGTCGAGAAGGACTACGTCCAGCTCATTGACGTACGCAGCTTCTAGTCCCTGCCTGCCGTTCGCCACACTTAGCACGCGACAGCCACGGCGGTTCAGCACCGGGACCAACGCGTGTCGGACCCGGTCATCGTCCTCGATAAACAACACGCGCAGTTCGGACCCCGAGTCAGGCTCGTGGTCAACCGAGAATGGGCCAGTGACACCCGAGGAACCGGGCCCGGCCGCGGCGACCGCGTAGACCTCGACGGCCGACGCGACGACGCCGCGTTCAATCAGGTACTGCAGCGTCAGGTCGTAGCACCGGGCACAAATGCGGGTGTCCTGCCCATGAACGACCAGTCGGTACTCCACCTCCCGGCCGCATGCCTGCCCCGCGAGATCGGTCGAGCATCGACGCTGCACTGCCGCCGCGGTCTGCTTCTGCTCCCGCCCACGTTGTCGCCGCGCGGCCGACCGGCACGTAGCCGAGCAATACCGGCGCGGACGCCCAGTCTGTAACGCGGGAGCAAGGGGCGCCGAGCACACCGTGCACCGAGTGCTCGACTTCCGCATAACCGTTCCTTCCCGCAAGAGAGCATACGGCACGAAACCAGTTTCGTGCTGCCGGCAGAGGCACGACTCTTGAACACCTCTTGGTGTTCAGCCGTGTCCGATGTTTTATTGGTGAGGGAACCCGGCTGCCCGAAGGCAGCCGGGCCGGGTGTCATGATCGCTTGTGCTCGCCAGCGTTGACGATCACGTCACCCACCGCGATGAGGGCCCTCGCCACCACGGCGACGGCCCCGTCGTGTTTCAGGGCGGCGACCGTGCCCAGAGCACCGAGCACGACGCGGAGACCCCGCCACCACGGGTACCCCTCTTGCGGGCACCACCTCGCGTCCACCCGGATCTTGTCCTCCTGGACATGCCCTGGCGACACGTTCGGCACAGAGTTCTGCACAGCAGCGACCTCCTCTCGACAGCGACCGCGACCATCGCGAGCTGTCGCGACACGCGCGCGGTGGTCTGCGCAATCGAGGTGAGCATTCGCTGCCTTCCTGAGCCCGAATGAGGCGATAGCGCCACATTGCCCAGTAACTGCTCCTTCGGCAATGGACGGCAACCAAGGTAGCCGTCTAGACCCTGTAGAAGATCAGCTCGCCAGGGACAGAGCCGAAACTGGTCCGTGCGTCACACGACCACATCGACCCGGACGCCCCGAACGCGGACACGGTCACGATGCTTGTGCCCCGTCCGGTTCGGGTTCGTGCAGTTCTGACGCCGCTGCGCGAGCACGTTCACCGTGCCCGCGTCCGCCGCGCTGGTGTTGTGCACCGCGTGCGGCGAACGCTGTCCCGGGCCCGGCGTGTGACCGGACTTCCTCATCGGGCGAAGACGTTGGCGAAATCGCCGGTGTTGATCGCGATCGCGAGGTCGAGGACCGCGTCGATCCCGGACTCGTCGCAGCGGGCGACGACGTCCACGACTGGGGAGCTGGGCTGGTCGATGACCAGTGCCCAGCCGCGGTCGATGTCGATGGTGATCGCCAGTCGGCGCGGTTCGAACGCGCCCCAGGCCGGGGTGGTGGCGGTGCGGGGCAGCGGCACGTACAGCACGTCCCGACGCGTGGTGGTGCCGCGTTCGGCGAGCCGTGCGACCACGGTGTCCAGCAGCGTGTTCACCAGCGCCAGGCCGCTGGTGGTGGACGTCAAGCCGCGGCACCGTGCGGACAAGCCGGAGAACGCGTTCACCTTCGCCTGGACCCGGTCAGCCAGCTGTGACTCACCTTCTCCAGAACAGCAAGCGCGACGCTGTTATGCAGCGGGCTCTCTCGCCGACCATGGCACGAATCTCGCTGCCTGGCTACCAGGGCGAGCGCCGGAAGTTTGCCGCTCCCTTGGTTGAAGCAGATATTCGAACCTCGCGAGCGCCATCAGCATGTCTCGCTTCGTCGACAATGCCGCAAAACAGCGGAACCGTATCGATGGGCGCACATGGGTGGACGTCGCCGTTCGACGGCCTCACCTGGATGCAGATGCCCTGATCACTGTTGCTGTGGTGGAGGTGGTGCGGTCAGGCCGCTGAACCGGACGATGTCGCGCATGTTTTGCTTGCAGGCGTCGTCCGGGCAGTGGCGGACGACGATGTCCGTCGCGCCGTTGCCCAACGTGATCGGCACGCTGATCGTCTGGTCGATCTCGCCTGAGTTGTCCGACGGGAGATTGACGCGCAGCAGTTCCTTGTCTCCGCCGTTGATCGCGAGGACCTGGAGGTCGAGCTGGTTGATGTTCGGGGGGAGGGTGGTTTTGACGTGGAGCTTGAGGACGGGTCTCGCCTCGTTGCCCAGTTCGGCGCTCACTGAGGCGCCGTTGTCGACGATGCGGGACACGACCGCCACCTTCACGGCGCCGTACACGCCCAGCCCGATCACAGCCACTGCGACGATCACCAATGCGGCAGACCACGGGAGGTGTCTCGACCTGAACTTGACGGACACCGCCACGAGCACGGCAAAGACCACGATGACGGCCACATTGACCCAGAGCTTCTCCGTTTGGTCTGCCACGTTGGGCAGAATGGGCATGGCCAAGCCCCCGATGACGATGATCCCGCCGATCACGACGGGTACCTGAATCGGTTTCTTCTCCACCGCGACCGACAACAGACCGCACAGCGTGCCCAGTCCAACGAGGATGAACACGAAGATCGCAGGTACCGGATCGGCGGTGACCAGGCGCATGAGTGCACCACCCTCGAACCCGAGAACGGTCAGCACTCCGGTCAGCAGTGTGAAGCCACCAGCTGCCCATTTCGCCATCGACGCCAGCCCCTCGTCGGTGAAGAGGGCCATGTCGTCCTGCTGTTGCTGTTGCCGTTGCTGTTGCTTGGTCAGTGGGGCCATGGCAGCCTCCTGGCGGCGCCGGGGGTCGATCCGAGTGCAAGTGTCATCGGCCCCACAGCCAATCGGGTTACTACGTTCACCCGAATGGCGGTACGCCGCGAGCGGTGACGACGAGCCTGACCCCTGACCTGCGGTAGTGATGTGGTCGCGATACGACCTCGCCGTACCTTGCGGGACGTCGAGGAGGTCGACTGATGTCGAGGACGTAGTCCGGGTCAGTGTTCAAGACCCGTCCCCACCCTGACATGCGTGCTTGGTCCTGCTCAGGCGGGTGTGAAGCTCAGGGGCAGGCCCCAGGGCTCCCGTTCCGTCCGGGGGCCACAGGCGAGGGGAAGAGCTGGCCGGGTGAAACACCACACCGGCTCGGCCGTACGGCACTCGACCGTTGCACACGGCCGACCAACCGTTGTTCAGCCCTCTGGGCAAGGCGTGAATAGCAGCGCCGCAGGATCCCTTCGCTAACCCTCTCCGCTGGTCACGGTGAAGATCACGGGACCGTAGCCGTCGTACCGGCTGGGCGAGGTGCCCCAACAACGTTGAGTCACCCTGGCGCAGTCGAGCGTGGATCTTCCGCTTGAATGCCGCTGTGCCGGAGTTTTCGCCCGACGATGAAGCCGCCGCCTTCGGGCACTACTGGGGCGATCCGTCGCAGACCGAACTGGAGCGGGGCCTTTTTCCTCGACGACGAGGACCGCAAACTGGTCAAGCAGCATCGTGGCCAGCACAACCAGCTCGGCTTCAGCCGACAACTGGCGACTGCCCGTGACGTCGGGACGTTAGGCATGGAGGACCACCTTGGCGCCCTGGTCCTGGCCCTCAACGCCGTCGTCGCCTGCAACACGACATACCGGAACGCCGCCGTCGGGCAGCTGCGCGCCCAGAGCTACCCGGTCGCCGAAGAGGACGCCGCCTGGCTGTCTGCGTTGATCGACACCCACCTCAACGTGCACGGCCCCTACGTGTTCCAACAGCCGCATCTGATTGGCCCGCGACCACTCCACGACCCCGCACGTCCCCCTGGATGACGAACAGAGAGCACCCTTGATGAGCACCGAGATGAGGATCTACCTCGCCGACACCAACGACATCGACTCGTTGCGCAGGTGGCTGGACGACGTCCCGGACATCAGCAGTGAACCGGTGCCCAGCCCGTCGCGCCCTGGCGAGCAGGGCGACGCGTGGGACTTCCTGAGCGTGCTGTGCGGCACCGGCGGCGCCATGACCATCGGCCTGAACGCGCTGACAACCTGGATCGAGTCAAAGCTCACCCACGCGCGCATCGTGGTCGGCGAGACTGAGGTCGTGTTGCGCGGCCCGGACCCTCAGGCGCTGGAGCGGCTGGTGGAAGCGGCCAGGAAAGCGGCAGAGGGCGACAAATGAGCACGATCGACTTCACCCGTTCCCGGGCGATCCTGGTCGGCACCGGCCACTACACCCATGGCCTGCCCGGAATGCCGGCCGCGCTCAACAGCCTCGCCGCGATGCGCGCCCTGCTGACCGGGCCCCACTGTGGCTGGCCCAAATCCCGCATCGCGGTGTTCCCGGACAAGACCACAGGCGCCAGACTCGACCAGCGGATCGCCGCCCTCATCCACGACACCACCGACGTGCTGCTGTTCTACTACGTCGGCCACGGGCAACTCCTGGACGGCGAACACCTGGGCATGGCTCTGGTCGACACCCACTCCGCCCCCACCATGCGGTATGCCACATCCCTGAGGTTGAACGACCTGCGCGAGGAGCTCACGCGCCGCTGCAGCGCACGGGTCAAAGTGGTCATCCTGGACTGCTGCTTCTCCGGTCTGGCGACCAGGAACACCCAAGGGATCGGCCTGGCCGACCAAGTCCGACTCGTCACGAAAGTCGAAGGCGCCTACACGCTCACCGCCTCCCGCGCATCACAGAAGGCGATCTACGAGGACGGCCCCGCCGGGCTGACCTACTTCACCAAGATCTTCACCGACGTCGTGCACGACGGAATCCCCGGCACAGGCGCACAGTTGACCCTGAAGAACATCCACCAGGAAGTCGCCACCCGCCTTCTGCACTTGAACCTGCCCGACGGTCACCTCCGGCCCGAGCCGAGCACGCTGGTCATGGACACCGCCGAACAACTCGCCTTCGCCCGCAACGTCGCACACTCGGCAGGCACACCCGGGAATCCACCCCAGGCTGGAACCGTCGCGTCCAGCCCCAGCACAGGCGACACGGAATTGCTGACGGCCGACATCGGTGTCCGCGATCCGGTGGCACGAGGCGGCGACCATCGCGCGCTGACCGCGCCACCCGTCACCGCGCCGATGCAAGCGGAGGTCGCCAAGACACCGGCTGGCGATGCTGCATGGATGCACGCCGGATTCTGGAAGGCCGTGGCGCCATCATTGGTGCTCGGCGCGCTGATGACGACGTCGCTGTTCATCTCAGGGGTCGTGGACGACAAGGCGACGCTCGTCACGATCGGTTACCCATCACCAGCAGGCTCTGACGGAATCTTCCGCTCTCCGTATCCCCTCCACATGAGCACCCTCCAGTTCCTCACCGCGGACAGCTCCTTTCCCTCCCTGCTCGCCGGCCTGGGCCTGGTCGCGGCATTGCTCCTCCTTGCCAGGCTGCCCTACGGTCTGGCGCCCGCCTGGCGGCTGGTGGGCTATGTGGGCAACCTCGCAGCCGCCATCACGGCTGTGTGCTACTTCGTGTTGGCGCACCAGGCAAACGACCCTACAAGACCTGGCCACCGGTTCGAGGAACCGCGTCCCCAGAGCGGCATGTGGCTACTGATCTCCGCGGCGATCCTGCTCCTCGCCTTCTACACCTGGCAGGAGATCAAGACCCGAGGGCGGATCGCCCCTGCCCGGTGACAATTGATCTTCCTCGATACACCTGGCCTGACCAGGGCTCAGGAAAGTTGGATCGCACGTGCCGGCGCTACGCAACATCGGCCTGTACATCACCTACCCCGACCAGGTACCCGACTACCCGAAGCTGCGCACCACGCTGGAGCAGTTGGCTTCCCTGATCTGCCCCGGGTCGGTGACGTTCGACGAGGACGCGACCGCATCCACGTTAGACGAAGTGACCACGGCGCTCGACGTCGACATTGACGTTCCTCTTTGGTGTACAACGGAAATCCTGATGGGAGACCGGCCACGCCTGGCGCTGGAGATCGGACCGGCTGACCCGGATGGGTCACAACTGCGCACCTGCACGCTGTGGCTCAAGTGCCTGTTTTCGACGTGGTCGAATCCTGTCCTCAGTGGATGATCGATCGGTGCTGCGTGTCGTGAAACGTGGCTATCATCGGAAGTGGTAGGCACGGACGACAACACGGACCTGTCCTGGATCTGTCCTGCCGCGGTCACTGGCTATTGGCCATCACCCGGTGACTCCGAGACGTGACCCAGGGGTCGGCCCGGTGTGAGTTGGTCAGTGGCGTGGCGTTGCTGCACGAGGAAGACGCGGTCGTGGAAGCAATGCTGTTCCTCGTCAAGTCAGCGTGTTGATGTTCGTCAGGCGAATTGGCTTGCGTTTGGTGTGTGGGGTTACGGCCTGTCGTAGATGGTGACGGGGATGTCGTGGCTGGTGAGTTCGGTGGTGATGAGTGGTTCGATGCGGTCCCAGCGGCCTCCGGCCAGGCCGGTGCCGATCCGGGGTATTAGGTGGACGCTGGCGTTGAGGCGGGCAGCGCGGCGACCAACTCCGAGCGGGAGCGCACGGCATCACCGGTGGGCAACGGGTTGTGGTCGGTCATCATTCACCATCCCCTAGGCAGTCATTGAAGGGTTTCGCTGCGGGCCAATGGTTTGCGCACGCTCGGCGGCGGCAGGGGGCAACATTGGGAACGTCGTCCAGTGTGTCGATTCGGAAGTCACTGCGCTGATGTCCGAAGTCTCGTGCATGGCGATACACATGGGGATGTCGGCGGGTTATTGCCGCTCGATCTCGCCCTTGAGTGCTTCAAGGTCCCGCAGGGCGCCTCGCAGTGCTTCCTCAATACGCGCCAGCCTTGTCAGCGCGGCGGTAGGGGGGGCCATCTGCTGACTTGCGCGTGGGGGCACCTTGGCTACCACCCAGCGCCGTTGGGGTCGCTGCTGGACGCGTATCCACCCCTCCTCGATTAGCGGCTGATAAGCGTCGCGGACCGTTTGAACGCCCGACACGCCGAAGCGCTGGCAGATGTTCGCGATGGTCGGCAGTAGATCGCCCTCGCTTTTGTCAGGCAGGAGGTCGCGGAGCCATGCCTCGATCTGTCGGTACGCCGGCTCGGTGCCCACCTGCACTCCCTCATCGGCCGAACTAGTGTAGCTGTACACTACACACTAGTTCAGACGATAGCCAATCTGGGTATCAGTCGCGGGCGACTCACGGTTGCGGGATAACCTGTGTTATCAGGCAACATGGCCTAGAATCGGACCACGCGAGCTGGGCGGACGCCTCCGGCTGTCACATCTTCGTTTCCCGGTTATCTGGCAACTTAGGGAACTGGTCGGGCAGCGCCGGTTCGTCCGGAACGATCGAGAGGTGAACAAGGGTGGCTGGTTCATACGAGCACGTCGTCGCCGATGACGGACAGTTGCTTGTCAACAAAGACTTCGTAGAGATGGTCGAGCACCTGGGCGGCGCATACGAAACCGTCGAGCACATGTACGGAATGGTCTGGTGGCACGCGAATCGCCTGGCAGCCGAACACAAGACTGACCCGGCGTCGCTCATCAAGGCCGCTGCCGCCAACTACAAAGTGGGACTAGAGGTAAGCCCAGGTACGGCCGGCACCCTTCCCGAGGAACAGTGACAACAGCACGCGCCGCAGATGAGACGGACGCGGTGATCGCCGCCGCCATCGGACGTGACCACCCGCTGGCGCGGCACATCAGCGACTTCCTCACCGACCTGAGCAACGTTGGGCAGATCTGGGCACACCGTGCGCGCCTACCGCGGCGACCTTGTCGGCTTCGCCGCTCACCATGACGATGAGATCAGTGAGTTGATCGCCGCCCCAATCCGCGCGTGCCTGTCCGAGATCGCCGCGCTGGCGCCATCAAGCCGCAAGCGCAAGCGGGCCGCCGTCGCGTCGTTCTGCCGGTGGGCCGTGCGGCACGAACTGCTGGACACGAACCCGATGGACCGCATCGACACCATCACCGTTCCCAAGACCCTGCCTCGGCCGGCCGACCCCGACGAGGTGAAGAAGGTCTTCGGCGTCATCTGCGCCCGCCGGCCCCGCGAAGACACCCCGCTCGACCGGTTGCGCGACCGGGTGCTGTTCGAGACCGCCTACATCTGCGGCACCCGCGCCTCCGAAGCCTGCGGCATCGACGTCGAAGACCTCGACCTGCGCCTGGACGACGAACACATCCGCGTCCACGGCAAGGGCGGCACGGTCCACCGTGCTGCTCGACGACCGCGGCTACGTCGCCCTGCTCAAGCTCTACCTCGCCCGCACCGACTACACGTCCGGCGCGCTGTTTCGGCCCAGCATCAACGGCGGCACCACCGGCGGCGGGCACCTGTCCTACGACGCCGCCCACCACCGCTGGACCGGCTACTGCCAGCAAGCCGTCGTCGACATCGACATCCACCAGCTCCGTCACGCCCACGCCACCGAACTCATCAACGCCGGCGTCTCGATCGAGGCCGTCCGCCGACGACTCGGCCACGCCTCCACCGAGACCACTCAGATCTACACCCTGCTTGCGGACAAGGTCGCCGACGACGAGATCCGCGCCGCACGCCGCCGCCGCGACCGCACCGGGCGCTGACCGGTCACTCGGGCAGCCGCCCGGTCGGTGGGCTCATGTCGACGATCTGCCGCAGGTGTACGAAAACCACGACACCGGCGGCACGGGATCGGGTCCTGGAATCGTCCGCGCCGAACTGGACGAGCAAGCCCATGTAGAGCGACTGCCAGCGCGGCCCTTGCTGGGTGCCTTGACCGGCTGCACCGTGCCGATGGGCCGCCAGCGACCGCGAGGCCGGAGCTGACACATCACCTCATACGCACCGGTTCGCGCGTGGTTGTCCGCACGCCGCAACCGATGGCGGACGTGTCGGGTGTCCTCCAACGTGATCGCGGCCTCGGGCATGTGTTCACGGTGCGGCGATGCCGCGTGCCTCGCCAGTGTGGTCAGCCATCCGGGTGGCCGACCACCAATCCCAGCGCGCCACTCTCACGACCGTCCTCCGGGCGCGATCACCGGGCACGGCCGCGGGCAGCATGACGACCCCCGTCGACCTGATGGACCGCTGCTGTGCTCCAGGCGGGTGGTCCTGCGCCGGATCGTGGCCTGGTCTCGGCTCAACGGCGGCATGCTGGCCTGCGTGGACAATGCGGGGATCCACAACGAGATCGCGGCTGCGGACCTACGGGGCGCGGTGGTGCAGGCCGGGACCATCCAGCACGTCACCCTGACCGGCCACGGCCCACGACCAGCTGGCCTGGCCGCGGTGGTGCCCCGGCAACTGCCGGGCACGGTACGGGACTTCACCGGCCGGGCCGACCACGTGGCCACGCTCGACACCGTGCTCCCCACCGACACCACACCCGAGGCCGCCGACGCACCCGGGGCGGTGGTGATCACCGCGATCGACGGTACCGGCGGGATCGGCAAGACCACCCTGGCCGTGTGGTGGGCGCACCGCGTGCAGCACCAGTTCCCCGACGGCACCCTGCACGTCAACCTGCGCGGCTATGGCCCCGGCGACCCCGCCACCCCGGACGACGCTCTGGACGGGTTCCTGCGCGCCCTGGGCGTGTCCGCAGAGGCGATCCCGGTCAGTGTGGACACCAAGGCGGCGATGTTTCGGTCACTGCTGGCCGGCCGGCGGGTGCTGCTCGTGCTGGACAACGCCAACCACCCCGAACAGATCCGGCCCCTGCTGCCCGGGTCACCGGGATGCGTGGTGGTGGTGACCAGCCGCGACAGCCTCACCGGCCTGGTCATCACCGACGGCGCCCAGCGGATCACCCTGGACCTGCTCAGCGAGACCGAAGCGCACGACCTGGTTACCGGCATCCTCGGGCCCGCGCGTGCCGGCGCGGAGCCGGCGGCGGTCGCCGAGCTGGTGCGGTTGTGCGCGCGGCTGCCGCTGGCGTTGCGGATCGCGGCGACCAGGATCGCCGCCTCGCCACAGGTCACGGTGGCCGAGGTCGTGACCGACCTGGCCGATGACCGCGCCCGGCTGGACGCCCTGAGTCGAGGTGTCGACGAGCGAACGGCCGTGCGGGCGGTGTTCGACTACTCCTACCAGCGCCTCACCGCGGACCAGGCCCGGCTGTTTCGCCGGCTCGGGCTGCACCCCGGCCCGGAGATCAGCGTCCACGCCGCCGGCGCGGTCGCCGACCTCGACCCGCACCAGGCCCGCCAGGGACTGCTCGAACTGGCCGACGCGCACATGATCACGGCTGTCGGTCGGCGGCGGTTCCGGTTCCACGACCTGCTGCGCGCCTACGCCGCCGAGCGCGCCCACCAGCACCACGACGCCGCTGAGCGCGATGGGGCGCTGGACGGCCTGCTGTGCTGGTATGCCCACACCGCCGCCACCTGCGACACCCTGCTGTTTCCGGCAAATCACCGTTTCTCGTACCAACTCAGGCCGCCGGCGCATCCGCTGCCGATGACCGACGACGCATCCGCGTCCACGTGGTTGGAGACTGAGCGGGACAACCTGCTTGCCGCCCTGCGTCACGCCGCCAGCCACGACCGGTTTCACCACACCTTCGTTCTCGCCGAGGCCACTCGATTCCTCAGTGCATGGGGCGGACGGCAGGAAGAACGGCTTGAGGTCTGCAGCGTGGCGGTGGACGCGGCAACCCGCAGCGGAGATCGCCATGCCCAGGCTCGGTTCCACGACTTGCGTGGTTCGGCGTTGTACTTCCTTCATCGATGGGACGAGGCCGTTTCCGAGACCCAACTGGCGTTCGCGCTGGCCCAAGAACTCGGCGACCGATTCCGATACGCGTCTTCCCTGAACAATCTCGCCCGCATACACCTGGCGCAGGACGATGCCACGACAGCGATACCGCTGTTCGAGCAGGCACTGCCGGTGGCCAAGGGCGCGGACAGCGGACACATCGAGGCAGCGGTGGCGCACAACCTGTGCATCGCGCACACGCGTCTGGGCGACTACCAGCGAGCCCTCGAGTACGGCGAACACAGCCTGGCGCTACGTCGCCAGTGCGGCAATCGGCCCGGCGAGGCGGAAGTTCTGCACCAGTTGGCGCGCGCGGTGCGTGAACTGGGCGAGTACCCACGTGCGATCGACCTGTGCCAGAACGCGGTCACCGTCGGCCGGAGCACGCCGGCTTGGCCGATCGACACGGTTGCCGAACCGCTGGAGACTCTCGCCCAGTGCCTCCACCACACCGGGCGCACCACCGACGCCATCGCGCACTGGCAGGAGGCCGCCGCCGTCTTCGACCACTACGGCGAACCGCAGCGCGCCGAGCAGATCCGCGACCATCTGCGCACGCTGTCCGAAGCCCCGAGGAGAACCGGGCCGGCTGGCCCCGCGACGTCCCACTCCCCATAGAAGCTGAACCCCGCACAGCCCAGAACTGTGAACGTTGCCAAAAGGGCCATCCCGCCAGTACCCCCAGATCCCTTGGGCAGGAGCCTACTCAGCCGCCCGATCTTCGGCGCGGTTACGACAAACACTTCTACGGCAGCCGCGGCGGTGTGGAGGACCGGGCGTACTCCCCCGAGTCGGATCGGGCCGAGCGGTAGCGCACCGGCGACGCTGCCCCCGGTCACCGTCTGACCAGTGACGGGGACAGAACAGCGGTGGTGGGGAGAGGTCAGTCGTCCTGCGGCTCGCGCTCCCGCGCGGCGATCATCGCCACGAGGTCGACCTCGCGGCCCGGTCCGAGCCGCTCGGCTTGCTCGGCCGACATCGGCGTCGCGCCGTGCCGCAGCCGCGGGCACTGCGGACACGCGCCTTGCAGCCCGGCCTGCCACGGTCGTCCACACGAGTCGCACAGCCCGAGCCCGAGAAGGGTCGCCTGGGTCTCCGGGATGAGGGTGGGGATGCCGTGCCGCCAGCGGATCCGCGCGGCCTCGATGGCGTACCGCAGCCCTGCCATCCGCGCTGCCTGCTTCCACGTCGGATCGTCGGTGTGCCTGGCCAACTCGTCGTGCAACCGACTCGCCAGCGCGTACGCCTCGGCCCGGCGGTACGGATCAGGTGAGCGGAAGTCCTTCTCCGCCTCGTCCAGGTAGCGCTCCAGGTCCTCCCGCGACATGCCCAGCCGGACCCCATCGCCGGACCCGCCGTTGTCCCGGCCGTCCTCACGCCACGGGCTCGTGCGCTGGCTGAGCATGGGTGTACGAGTCGCCGCTACGCCGGGCTGTCTCGCGGGTTCGGCGTTTGCTGCGCGCGTTCTCGGTCATGATCGCCTCTCCACGGCCGGAGCCCACACCATCCGACCGGCACGATCGACCGCGGCCCGATGGTTGTCACTCTGCACGTGAGTCCCCAGCACCACCTCGCGGTGGCCATCGACCCTTGTCCTCGTCGACATCCCCGCCCTGCGTGGGAGGTGTGAGACGTCTCGGAAGCCGGCAGCGACGTACGGCAGCCGCGACGACCGTACCGCACCGCGACCACACCCGGGCGCCGCACCGCAGAACATCACCCGGATACCCGAACGCTGAGACGCGGACCAGGCCGACGCCCGCAGACACGCCAACCCGCTGCGGCGCTACCTCCGCCCACCTGCCCATACTTCGTACCGGCCCGCCGACTGAGGCCATGTGCCTGAACTTCCTGCAGACTTCCTCTCGGTGTCACCGCTGGGTGCCGTTGGCCGGTTGCGGACCGACGCCGTCGCCGGCGTGGTTGCACCCCGCCGGCTCACGCTGCCCTCGCCTCGAACCGGGCAGGCCGCCGCGCTTTCTGACGCCTGCCGGATCAAGTTGAGACCGTGTCTCACGTGGCCAAGTGTGGGGGTCGGTGCCATGATCTTGGGTCGTGGTTGATCGTTTGTCGTTGCGGTTGGTGCCGGTCCTGGGAGAGGTGTGATGAGCGGAGTGTCCGGTGATGCCACCTCATTGGCCCAACGGTTCGTTGGCGGGTAACGGTTCGTTGATCCGAGTCGACGCTCGCGCTATGAGACGACTACTGACGCTCGTGGCAACTGTGGCTGCCGGACTGGGTTTCGTCGTGACAGGCACGGCGGACGCCACACCGGCGTCCTACAAGTGCGCGTACGTGAGTCCGACGTTTCCCCCGCCGTAGTTCGTCGCGATCGGGCAATACTCTGTCGGCCCGGAGGGCAGCTTCCGCTTCACCACCTTCGAGAGCGCGCCCCCGGGCGCGGCCTCTTTCTGTACGTCGTCCTATACCGTTCGCACCCAGCAGGGCAGGATGGACGTGGTCGGTCATGACTGTGTCTAGTGGCCTGTCCACTCCGGACGTTTCTTGGCGGTGAACGCGGCCACGGCGGGGCCACGGCGGTGTGGAAGTCCGTTAAGCCGTAGACGCGCGAGATGTCGGTGTCGTCGACTCTGCCCGCGTGTGCCTGAGGCCGCACAGTGTCTCCTTGGTTGCCCACATGCTCAGCGGGGCGTGGCCAGGGAGGACAGCAGCAAAGGCGCGGTGCCGCGGCGGTCCGGGTCACCGTTGCTGTGCTTTCCGCAGAAATTCCTGGACAATGGCCTCGCCTCCGGAGTCTCCGGCTCTGCGGAAGAGTTCCACTGCCTTCTGGTTGACGACGATGGCTTCGTCGAGTCGACTCGTGTCGACGAGCGCGCCGCCGAGACAGAGCAGCGCTTGGCGCTCACCTTTGTGGTCGCCGATCTCCTGGCAGATTGCGAGAGTCTGCCGGATGACGGGCAGAGACTCCGCCGGCCGGTTCAGGCTCAACAGGATCTGGACGACGTTGAACCGGGCCCGGACCTCGTAGTCACGCTCCCCGATCGCGCCGAAGATCTCGGCTGCCCGCGCGCTCGGTGCCAGCGCCTCCTCGTGGCGTTGCATCCGCATCAGCGCAAGACCAACGTTGGCCAGCGCCGCGGCTTCGTTTCCGGCATCACCGAGTTCCTGGTAGGCGGAGGCTGCCAGGTGATAGGCGTCGATGGCCTCCTCGTGCCGTCCCGAGGCCGCCCAGGCTGCGGCCAGGCGGCCCAGGGCGTCGGCGTAGGTGTTCGTTGCTTGATCCTCCGCTGCGCGCAGCGTCCGATCATCGCTGCGCGGTCCGTACAGCCTGCGGATCATCATCACCGCCTGCCGGCTGACGGTGCTCGCCTCCTCGAACTGTCCGGTCGCGCAGAGGGCGGGACCGAGGTTGAGCAGCGCTGCGGCCTCGGTGGCTCGGTGACCGGTGTCCCGGGCCAGGGTGACCGCGCGCCGGCTGACTTCGATGGCCGCCGCGTACTGCTGCATCTTCAACTGGTGGGAACCCAGGCTGGCCAATGCCCGGCCCTCGGCCAGGTGGTCCTCGATCTCGCGGAAGATCGTGGCGGCCTGTCCGGCGGCGTCGGCGGCTTCCGGGATACGGTCGAGTTGTTCGAGCATGTCACCGAGTTCGTGCAATGCGGCCGCGACGCGGCGGGGATCACCAGCCTGGCTGGCCGCCGCGGCGGTCTGTCGCGCCACGACTACGCCCTCGTCGAGACGGCCCAACCCGACCAGCGCCGCGCGGACCCGCCTCAGCGCGAAGCCTTCGTGGCCGTGTTCGCCGACCTCTCGGAAGAGGTCGGCCGACCGCCGCCCGACCGTGATGGCCTCCTCAAATCGGGCCAACTCGACGAACACGGCAGCCGTACCAGCGAGCGCGTTGGCCTCGCCCGCGCGATCCCCGACGGCGCGGCCGGTCTCCGCGCACCGTTGAAAAGGCTCGATGGCGTCGGTGAACCGGCGTAGACCGAGTAGCGCGGTCCCGAGCCAATACAACGTCTGGTGTTCGTGTGCGATGTCGTTAGTCGCGCGCCATTTCGCCACGGCCTGCCGGTACGGATCGATGGCTTCGTCGATCCGGTTGACCTGGGTCAGCGCCCGGCCGAAGTTGGCCAGTGCCATCGCCTCGCCGTGCGTCTCGTTCGGATCGGCCAGTTCCGCGAAGATCGACGCGGCGTGGCCTGACCGCTCTACGCTGTCGTCGAAGTCGCCCAACGCCAGCAAAGCCACGCCCAGATGCGTGAGCGCCCAGGCTTCGTCCGGACGAGCACTCGCGCTGTGGCAGGCGGCCAGTACTCGCCTGCCGACCTCCAGAACATCCGTGTACCAACCCAACCGGCACAGGACATGGCATAGTGCCAACAGCGCCTTCCGGCACTGTTTCAGGTCACCGGCCGCCTCGAACAGCTCCGCCGCCTGTTGACAGGCGTCAGCGGCGTCGGTCGGCTGGCCCACCTCGAGGTAGGCCCTACCCAACTTGAGGTAGGTGTCGGCCTCAAACCAGGGTCTGCCGCTGCCCTCGTACTCGCCTTTGTTGATCCGCTGATAAATGGCGGCCGCCTGTTCGAGGACGGTGATGGCCTCGGCGACCCGACCGGTCCCGAGCAGGGCCGAGCCAAGATTGAACAAGGGTTGTGCCCTCGGGGATTCCCCGTCGAGTTCCCGTTGGATCGCGATGGCGCGTTCGCTGGCGGTGACGACTTCGTCGTATCGCCGCGCGGGAAGCAGGACAGCACCGAGATTGGCGAGAGCTGCGGCTTCTTCTGTCCGGTTGCCGTTCTGGTGGAAGATTTCCGCCGCGCGGGCACAGGCCGCGATGGCTTCGTCCTGGCGGCCGGCTTCGGCCAGCTGGACGCCGAGATTGACCACCGCCGCGGCCTCGCTGGTGTGATCGTTCAGTTCCCGGTACAGGGTGACGGCGCGTCGGCCGGCCTCAACGACGTCGGGGTGTCCCCGCCATGAGTATGCGGCGGCGCAGAAGTTCAGCAGCGTGTCCGCTTCGTTCTCCCGGTCACCGGCCTGGCGGTACAGAGCCGCGAGTCGACGGGTGAGGCGTGCTTGCTCGGGTTCGGCAGAGCGGATGACGCGATTGGCTTTCATGTGTGTGTCGGCGGCTTCGCTGTACGCCGCCAACGCCTCGTCGGCACGTCCCAGCCCGGACACGATGTCGCCCAGCGCTTCCAGCGATCCCGCAAGCTGGCGTTGATCGGGCACAGAGCCGCCATCGGCCAGTTGACGAGCGAGCATGACGGCTTCCTCGACCCGGACGACCGCCTCATCCGCGCGGTCCACTGTGGAGAGTACCCGGCCCAGGTTTGTCAGCCGCAGCACCAGACTCAGTGTGTGCGCTCGCGGGTTGGCCGCGGCCAGGCGCCGATACACCTCGACGGCCTCGACCTGCGTCGACACCGCACGCTCCCGGAGCCCTGGCTGAGCAACGCTTGGGCGAGGTTGTTCAAGGACGATCCCAGCAGGTCGAGATACTCGCCGGGACTGGCGGTGGCCAGCCGTCGACCCCACTTGACGGCCTCCTGTGCGACGGCCACGGCGGCGGGCCGCGACAGCGAGAACTGCTCCCCGGACGAGGTAAGCAGTCCAGGTCCTCCGACGCCATGCACGCATTGGTCCCACCTTCCCGTGACCGTTCCTCATCAGTCGCCCCCGCGTAGCTCCCGCGATCTCCCCGACTGGATAGAGGCTCAGGTCGGCCGCGGCGGCGTGGAGCTCGGGCCGGGCGTCCGGGTGGGCGACGTTGTCGATGATCTGGGTGGCCTGGTCGGCGGCGTCGCGGCCCCAGATCGTCGCGGTGCCTTGTTCGCTGACGATGAAGCTGTTGGAACGAGTGACCGGGCCGGCGAGGCTGGGGACCACTGTGGACACATTGGCCTTCGGATGCCATTACGGCAGGGCGATGATCGCCCGACCACCTGGAGAATGCAGGGCACCGACGACGAAGTCCGTCTGGCCGCCGAACCCGGAGTAGATCACGCCGTGCACCCGGCTGGCGTTGGCCTGGGCGAACAAGTCCACCTGCAGCGCGCCGTTCACCGACACCAGGGACCGCTGGCGGGCGATCAGCCCGGGATCGTTGGTCTTCTCGGTCCCGAACGAGGCCGTCACAGGCACCGCCGGATCCAGCGCGCCAGCCTTTTCCAGCGACAATACACCGTCGCTGAACATCTCCGACCACACCGACAGCCCACGCCGCGTGGTCGCCTCCGCCAACACCGCGTCCGGCACCGCGCCGATCCCCAACTGGAGCGTCGCGCCGTCGTCGATGAGGTCGGCCACCCGGGCACCGATCGCGCGGGACACGTCTCCGATCGCCTGCGGTGCCGGTGCGGCAAGGGGTTCGGCGACCTCGACGGCATAGTCGATCTCGTCCACGGCCAGCACCGCATCGCCGTAGGTGTACGGCACGTGCGGATTGATCTGGGCGATGACCAGGCCACCGCGGGCGCGGGTAGCTTCGATCGCGGCGGGCAGGATGTTGACCTCAGTGCCCAGGGACACCGTGCCGTCCACCGGTGTCGATGTGTGGATCAGCACGATGTCCGGCGGCAACGTGTGTTTGAGCAGTTCGGGGACCAGCGACAGGCGCGACGGGAAGTAGCGCAGCCCCGTGCGGCCACGCATGCCCGCCCCGACGAACGGGGTCTCCAACAGCACCCCGTCGCGGTCGGGAATACCCAACTGGGCGTTCAGCGCGAACAACGGATACTCCGGCACAACACCGTCCACAAGCGCCAACGCCCGACGTGGGGTGGTGGGACAATTGCGTGTGTGAGCGATCAAACCGATCTCCGCAGCGCCTGCCAGGCGTTTGTCGCATCAGCGTTCGCCGCGCTCGCCGAAGAGCACGTGTTGCCCGCCCCGCGCTACCACGCGCATATGGCAGTTGGTCGCGACTACTTCGGCGACACCATCATGCCCCTCGCCGAGTTCACCGCGCTGGAGGCGTTGCTGGATCAGCGTTACGCCAAGCGGTTCGCCGAACCGCACAAGCGCAGGCACCCTGAGTTCGCCAAGACCTACATCTTCAGCTTGCTGGAAGCGTGCATCGCCCGGTGCGCACACGCCGGAGACTTCACTCCCAGCGGGCCGACGGTCGAGGGGGCAATCGATGAACTGCTCGCGGTCTTGGGAACCCGCACCTACGACCTGGTCTGCGCCCGGCATGTCTCCCATCTGACCACTGCGAGCGGTACCGAGATCCAGATCGGTGACGTCACGATCATGCCCGAGCCCTACGGACCCCACGCCGCCATCACAGACCGGATTCGACGAGAGATCCCTGGCGCGCCTCGTGCCTGGAACCGCGACCTCCTACGCCCGTACGACCCTCCGCACGCCCTGCTGATCGTCCGCGAAACCACCGACGCCGCCGACCCATACGCTGTCCAAAGTCGACTGTCGTCCAGGCTGGAGCGGTTTCTGCTGATTGCGCGCCTGTTGACCGCCGGCACAGTCCAGTCGGTCTACGAGGCAAGCGGGGTAGCGACGCTCATCTCCTGCATGGATCCGCAGATTCACAAGGCCCACAAGGGCATGCTCGACACCCTGGTCCGCCGCACGGTCCGGCTGACCGGCGACGAGGCGCCTGTCTTCACCGCGGTCAGCGACATGATCCACGCCGCTGACGTCAAGCGGGACGGTATTGTGGCGACCTCCTTCGACGTAGCTCTCAGCAAGTACAACCACTCCCATACGACCGACAGCCCCTACGAGCATCTGGTCGATCTGGCCACAGCATTGGAAGGCGTTCTCATCGGTGCCGAGAACGAGGGCGAAGGGTTGACGCTGCGCTTGTGCACACGAGCCGCCGCGCTACTGACCAGCGACGATGATCCGGCGATCGCGGTGTTCAGCGATGTCAAGGAGCTATACGGCCTACGGTCAAAGCTCGTCCACGGAGGTCAGATCACCGAAAGGGACCTGCGGAGGGTCTTCACACGGGTCTCGACCGTACCCGCGGACGACGCCGAACACCGATTCGGCATGGCCCTCGCTCACGCTGTTGACCGGATGCGCGACCTGGTCCGTCGCGCCATCCTCGCCCGCCTTTGCCTTGCCGAACAGCCTAACCCTGTCTGGCCGTTCTCCGGGCGCACTCCGGTCGATGCCATCCTCGCTGACGACCGCCAACGAGATACGTGGCGACGACGCTGGCACGCCCGCCTCGCCTCCGTTGGAGCCGACTACGCCGGTGGCAAACCCCGCGCCGCCGTCGACATCATCTCGCAAGAAGACTGGTAGCCACGGCGGGGCTGTCAAACGGGACAGAGCCTCTCGTTTGACAGCCTGCCCGGCTGGGCACTCATGTGAGGAGGTGAGCAAAGCGATCCGTTTGCCTGTGACGAACGTCATGGCGGCATTACTGCCGTCGGAACGGAGGCTCTGTTCGCAGTGATACCAAATCGGATGCCAGCGGTCTATCGGGTTGAGGATTCTGCTGTGGGCGATCGGGCCCGATGGTGGATCGCCACTCTGGTGGCGCTCGTTGGGGTCGTGATCGCTGTGCTGGCGTGGCGTAACCCGCGTAGTCCGGACGTCGGCAACGCGCCGCACGGCTGTGCATCGAGCAGCGGTCTGGTGCCCACCGCGGGGCCTGGCGGCGATGTTCCCGTTGATCTCGTTGGAGTATGGGACGGCTTCCTTGATAACACCAGGATGCCTGTGCTGGTCGAAAGTCGGTTGTCGGTTCTAGCCTGGGTTTTCAGGCGGCGGGTCGGTACTCGTTGAGCAGTCCGCCCAGACGCTGTCGGCGTCGGATCGTGTCGATTCGGGCAGGGATCGGGGTCATGTTCGGTTTGTCGTCGGGAGCACGTAGAAGCATCCCGTCGCCTTGGTGGCTGCGCCCGGCGTTGTGATGGGCGACGTAGACGTCGAGCACGTGGCGTAGGTGGCGTTCTCGGGTGATGAGGATCCGGTCGGTGCACTTGTACCGTGCCAAAGTCCACGCGTGGGCATTGGCCAGGTGTTTCGTCGGTCAGGTCAGGCAGCTCGCCGGTACTCGTTGATCACCCCGCCGAGGACTTTCCGGTGTGTGATCGGGGCGTCCAGTGGGATGACGCTTGCCGGGTCATGGTTCAGTGGCCGCTGATCAGGCCCTGATGTGGCCGGTGGTCATTGAAATGCCGGACGTACTCTCCCAGAACAGCGGCTGCGTGCCGCTCGTTGTAGATCAGCATCCGGTCGGTGCACTCTGCCCGGACACTGCGTACGAACCTCTCGGCATAGCAGTTCGCTCGAGGTGTCCGTGGCGGGGTCTTCACGATCTCGATCCCTTCGTCGATGAACACGGTGTCGAACCCGACGGTGAACTTCGTGTCTCTGTCTCGGATGAGGAACCGGAACGAGCGAATCCGTTCCGCGAGGCCCATTGCCAGGTTGCGTGCCTGCTGGATGACCCACGATGCGGTCGGGTGCGCGGTGGCACCCAGGAGGTGCACCCTGCGCGTGCGGACTTCCATCACGAACAACACATAGAGCCGACACAGGCGGATGGTGTCGAGGTGGAAGAAAGTCGATCGCGAGCAGGCCTTGTGCTTGGTTGCGCAAGAACGTCCGCCACGTCGTGTCCGCGCCTCGCGGAGCCGGCCCCAGACCGCTCCTGGCCAGGATCCGGCGGATCGTGCCTTCGCCCACACGGTGTCCTAACCGGGCGAACTCACCCTGGACACGACGATGTCCCCATCGAGGATTCTGCTGTGCTACACGCACAACCAGAGAACGGATCTCCTCATCGATCCGCGGACGCCCAGGCCGATGTGGATACGTCCACTTCTTCCGGACCAGACGCCGATGCCAGGCCAGCAGCGTGGCCGGGGTGACAATCCGGTACGCCCGGAGTTGGTGCGGCAGCAGCCTGACGAGAGCGGACAGGACCGCCCGGTCGGGCCACGTGAGACACGGTCTGTTGCTCTGGCGACGCAGTACGGCCACCTCGTGCCGCAGCACCATTACCTCGGCGATCAGCATGGTCCTGCTGCCAGCGAGCAACGTCAGCCCGCCGAGCATCCGAACTGTGATCAGGTACAAGAAACGGAACGCCACAGGCGATGATCATGCCGAGGCACCGGAGCTGACGAAACACCTGGTCACAGCCTCAGCGACTAGTTCTGGCACGGTACAGGATCGGGTGTTGCTGGTGGCCGTCTACTACCGCACGAACCTGACCTTCCGGCAGGTCGCCTTGTTCTTCGGGATCTCGAAGTCGGCCGCGAACCGCGTGGAGGATAAACTGGCGCCACTGCTGGCCCTGTCGCCGGTGACCCGCAGGCACAGCCCGGACACCGTGCTGATCGTGGACGGCACCCTGGTGCCCACCCACGACCGCAGCAGGTCCGCCTCCAGCAAGAACTACCGGTACTCGGTGAACATGCAGGTCGTCATCGACGCCAACACCCGACTGGTCATCGCCATCGGGACGCCCACACCGGGCAACCGCAACGACTGCCGCGCCTACACCGACTCCGGAGTCGACGCGCAGTGCCGGGGCGCGAAGGTCATCGCCGACGGCGGCTACCAGGGCAACCCGGAGGTGATCATGCCGTACCGCAAACCTCGCAAGGGCCAACCGCCGTTGCCGCAATGGAAACAGGACCTCAACACCGTCCACAAGAGCGTCCGCGCCCGAGTCGAGCACACCCTGGCACACCTGAAATCCTGGAACATCCTGCGCAACTGCCGCCGCAAACGCGACGGCGTCTGGCACGCCACCCGAGGCATCGCCCACATGCGCAACCTGGCCATGACAACCTGACCAGCCATCCCCGCACCACCCACCACGGTCGCCACCTATACCCACCAACACACTCGATCATTACGGGACAACCTTTAGGAGGTGCCGGAGAATAACTTGTACATCTGGTAGATGACTGGTCATGATGTGATATGACGATCGCGGTAGACATCGTGGAGTTGCTGGCGGCGAAGTACACGGTGCTGTTGCCGCATCTGGATGAGCGTCAACAGCGGCTGTATCTGGGGTCGGAAGCGCGATCGTTGGGCCATGGGGGCATTGCGGCGGTGGCCCGCGCGGCGGGAGTCAGCCGGCAGACCGTGGCTGGTGGAGTGGCGGAGCTGGAGTCTGGCGAGGTCCCGTTGGGGCGGGCCCGACGGGCTGGTGGTGGCCGCAAACGGTTAGCCGACGTGGATGCGGGACTGCGACCCGCGTTGCTGGCATTAGTCGAGCCGGACACGCGCGGGGATCCGATGTCCCCGCTGCGGTGGACGACGAAATCCACACGGAAGCTGGCCGCCGAGCTCACCCGCCAAGGACACCGAGTCTCGGCGGACACGGTCGCGGACCTGCTGCGTGAGGAGGGGTTCAGCCTCCAGGCCAACGCCAAAACCCTGGAGGGCAGCCAGCATCCGGACCGAGATGCCCAGTTCCGCTACCTCAACGAGCAGGTCAAGGATCACCAGGCCACCGGGAATCCAGTGATCAGTGTGGACACCAAGAAGAAGGAGTTGGTCGGCGAGTTCAAAAATGGAGGCCGAGAGTGGCAGCCCGCGGGTAAGCCGGTGCGGGTGGGTGTCTATGACTTCGTCGATCCCTTGCTAGGCAAGGCGATACCGTACGGGATCTATGACGTCGCGGCGAATGCCGGTTGGGTCAACGTCGGGTGCGACCATGACACCGCCGCGTTCGCCGTTGAGTCGATCCGCCGCTGGTGGACCGGTCAGGGCAAACATGCCTATCCCCAGGCGACACGGTTGCTGATCACTGCGGATTCCGGCGGTTCCAACGGGTACCGCACCCGAGCGTGGAAGATCGAACTGGCGGCGTTGGCCGCCCAGACCGGGTTGACGATCACCGTGTGCCACCTGCCGCCCGGCACGAGTAAATGGAACGCGATCGAACACCGGTTGTTCTCCCACATCACTATGAACTCGCGAGGCCGCCCACTGACCAGCCACGAGGTCATCGTGCAAACCATCACCGCAACCACCAGCCGCAGCGGGCTGCGCGTCCACGCCGAGTTAGATACCGGCACCTACCCGACCGGTGTCCATATCGGTGACGCGGACATGGCCGCCCTGCCCCTCACCCAGCACGCCTTCCATGGCGACTGGAACTACGTCCTGCACCCCACCTTGGACGGCACCTGCCCCGCCGACGATAAGAACCAGAAGGCCGCATCACTCGGGGAATGGAGCCACGACAGGCTGTTCGATCCCGCCCTGACCGGAATGTCCCGGCACCAACTACATACCCTGACCACCACCCTGGCCGCACTGCACGACGAACAACCCGGGACGGGGCGTGGCCGGCCACCGAAACTCCCCTTCCCTGAACAGGTTCTGGCCACCTTGCTCCACCTCCGACTCGGCCTGCCCGCGGAGCCTCTCGCCGTGCTGTTGGGCAGCAGCAGGGCCGCAGTGCACCGCACCTTCCACAAGATCAAGCACCTACTCGACCAGCACGGAACAGCCATCCCACCCGCAACCTCCCCACCCGCCGCACTCACCGCGCTCCAGGCTCGCGTCCTCGAACACGACAACCGCCCCACACGCAAGATCAAATCAGCATGTTGATTCTCTGCAAGCCCTTAGCCAGCCCGCCCTGTGCACCTCCAGCCTCGGGAGGCAGGAACCCATCGTCATCGAGCGAGAACGGCGGGTCGCCTGCCTCACCGCCCCACCGCGGACGAAGCCACCGCCCTACTCGAACACTGAACTCCAACTGCCCAGCCATACCCTACTTATCGCATCTGTCGGCGGTGAGCCACATCCGGACACGCCGAGCGGAACCTATTCGAGACCGAACATCGATGGCGCCACGCCAAAGATCTTGACGAACTATGGCCGACGATATGTTAGCGACTTTCAAGCCCTACGAAAGAGGGTTAACCACGGACACTGACCACCTCAGATCCCGAATACTTTCAAGACTGCAGATCCAAACGGGTTCGAATGCAACAGAACCAATCTAACACAGTCAGAACAACCGGACGAAACCACAACTTATTACGGTCCCGACCGGTGCTTAACGTCGTAGCAGACGCCGCACGACGTAACGGGCGTCTCGGCCGACGCCGCGTAGTGTGGCGGACGAGAAGCTGCGTTGCCATTCGAGTCCCACGTAATCCGAGTCTGGGGTGCGTTGTGGACAGTCCGCGTAGTTGGCGCGGGGTGCCGTCTGCGACGATCGCGTTGAGGTTGTTGAGGTAGGACAGGTCGGGGCGGTAGCCGGTGGCCAGGATGATCATGTCGACGTGTCGCGGGTACCGTCGGCCCAGGTGAGGTGGGTGCCGTCGATGGTGGTGAACAACCTTCGTTGGTCTGGGTGGCCGGCGGTAATGGCGCGGCGGTAACGGCCGTCGTCGTTGACCGGCATGGGTGGCGGGTATGCAACAGTGGCCCGATCGGCGCGGCGTCGAAGCCGGTGATGACCGACCAGAAATGCACCTACCCGGCGACATAGCCGCAGCCCGGAAGTACGGAGTCGACTTGACCTCAGCGTCTGAGCGGACCGAGTTCTATCTAGGCTCTTAGCGACCCTGCAGCGGGCTGTAACGGCCCGGCGTTGCGGATAAGGTCGGGAGGCGTGCTGATCCGATCAGTCTTGCGCCAACTGGGTGCTGATGGTTCTGACCGATGCGCCGGCTGTGTACCGCTCCTCGCCCAGCACGTCGTACATCAACGCGACGAGCTGCCTTCACCGCCGCCCGCGAAGATCGCCGATCTCGACGGGGATGTGTGGATGCGCCAGATACTCGGAAACGGGCGCTGCCGCATGAGCGCGAAGGACCGCCACAGGAACGCGGACAGCATCCACGACTACGAAGGCGTCCAGGTGTGGCCCTTCCTGCTGACCGGGCGCGCACCGACGACCTGCTCGCGGCAGCCCAAGCCCGGCTCGGCCGATGACGAGACGCGGCCCTCCTGGAAACCTGCCCGGCCGCCACCGACCCCAACGCCCGCCTGCGCGACCACCTGGCCACCGACCTGGACACCGAACGCCCTGCTCGCGGTGGACGCATGGGCCAACGACGCCCTGGCAGGCCGCGGCAACGACCCAGACGTCCCAGTCGGCGTCGACCTAAGGTTTCAGGCCGCCCGCCCGCATCAGCGCGTCAATTTGGTTGTCAACGGAGTTGCTGACGTCTTGTGCCGCGGCAAGTCCGTGCATCGACGCGTTGAAGCGGTCGACGTCCTGTTGATCGAGACCTTTTTCGCAGTCCTGGCTGTGTTGCCAGGCCTGCGTGACGAACGTCGTCCATGTTTGCTGAACCCGCTGGTCAGGGACCCGGAAGTAGTGCACTGTCGCCTGCGCGAGATCGGCGATGTCCACGCACAGCGGACGTACTTCGCGCAGATCAGCGACGTTCTTCCCTGCGTCGACCAACTCTTTGACGGCCACGAAAAGCCGGCGCCGGTCGTCGTAGAAGCGATCCATCAGCTTCCCGCCGCCAAAGTCCCGCCAGGCTTGGACCATGAGCGCCTTGGATTGGGCTGACGGTGGTGGATCCGCAACCGCCGGCACGTATTGTTGCATTTGTCTCTGTACATCGACAGGCGTTGGCAGCCGAGAGCTCTGTGGCGATAGTTCAACAACGGTAATTATGGCGGTCCCTACGGTCACCGTGCACAAAATTCCCACGCCGACGCGTCGCGCGAACACTCCGCTCGTGCGATTCTCTTGCGATGTAACGGAACCTGTGGACGCTCGGATTCTGCTCAGCATCGCCACGATAGCCGCCGCGGCGATTCCGAGTAGCAGTGCGATCGACAGTGCGGGGCCCAGGAAGAAATTGTAGAGACCTTTGATCGTACCGGGGCGCCACATACAGGACTGTTCATACACAGTCAGCGACTGGAGGCATCCGTCGAAGGACCAAAGTCCGAAAACCCCGACAAACCCCACAAGTGTTGCGGTCTCGGCCGCGATTAGTGCGGCGAGCAGCCGATAGCGGCTCACCAGTGCACTGGCGACAACCGCGGCCACCGCAGCGGCGATTACCAGCACCGCGAGAATCCACGCCAGGAAAATCATCGCGAAGTCGACAGGAGAGATCGTCGAGCGTAAAAGGGCGTGCATGTGTGCCTGCACACCGACCTGGGCGGCCCAGCACAACACTCCGCCCAGTAGCCCCGGCACCAGCACGCGACGTAACGGTGGCAACGCCGTTGCCCGCAGCATCGCATCGGCGCCGACGTATGGTATGGCCGCTCGTGCCCATCGATGTGGACCTGAGAAGTCACCGACGATCACCGGATGGTTTCCGTTCGGTGCGCGTATCGCCCAGGCCAGCAGCGGCACAATCCAGAGTCCGGCGATCGCCACCGGGCCGAGGGGCGCGACGAACATTTGCCTCAGCACCACAAGGACGACTGCGTACACCGCGTCAATCACCGGCAGGGATCCCGAATGGCCCAGGTCGCGGCCATAGAAACTCGACGCCATGAGGTCACGTGCTCTGTTGATGTCGGACGTCGACAACCCGATGTGCGCCCACCCGGCTGCCAGCGCCACACCTTGCGTCTGCCACCAAAAGAACCACCACGACAGCGCCAGGCACGCAATACCAAGGCACAGCAGCATCACCGGGCGAATCTTCCGCCCTTTCCAGACCCCGCCCCACAATAAGGCGCACTGTGCGATCCACCAGGTGAACGCCGTGGCCGTAAGCACGACGAGCACGAAAACCTCGGGCTCGGCGGGCAACCATTGATTGGACGTGCCTTGGCCCGTGACCACGCCACCTGCCACCATCCCGGCGCCCAGCCACAGCCCTGCCCGCACACCGGAAGGGACGCGACGCGAGGTGAGTACGGCGTAGACGACCGCACGCCACAAGGCGATGCCTATCACGCCCGCGACCAGGCTCGCGGTGGCGATCGCGGCTGCTTGCTCCATCCACCCGGAGAGCAATACGTACTGTGCGAGCAAGTACCACACGTTGGTGTTGATCACCGCGGCGGTGGCTCCGGTGAGGAACATCGGCAAAGCTCGCACACCGAACAGAACGGCGGGATCGGTGAGGGTCTCGCAGCGGAGATCCCACCGAGGATGAATGCTCCACAGTTCGGCGAACGAGCCGAGTACTCGCCGCACGGTTCCGCTGCTGGTGTCCGGCTTAGTAACAGCCGAACCGAGCGGGGCTGCACCCCAGCGGGACGCGGCGAGGTCGGCGTAGATCTCCCTGCTGCGCAACACATCCGACCGCGCGAGATAGACCAGCAGGACCATGACGACGGTGAGCAGCAGACCGCGTGTCAGGATCGGTACCTCGCTGACCCACACCGTGGACTGCGACTCGGTGACGAACCTGGTGACGGACCATCCCACAAAAGGCAGGAGCGACACGGCCAGAAACACTCGCCAAAGGGCAATGGTCAGGTAGGTGATGGTGACGTCGCGGTTGCGGATATGGGCGAACTCGTGCAGGAGAACTGTCCGGAAATGGTCAGGTGCGGTGCGCCTGACCGCGACCAGACCACCGGGTAGACGCACTGTCGGCCGACGATTGCGGCCGAACACCACCGCTCCGGTCGAGGACGATGACGGATCAACGACTACCCGGGGAAGACGAGTCAAGCCCGCAGTGGCGGCAAGGTCCGTCAACAGCCGGCGAAGCCGGCCGTCGTCGTCGATATCTTCCAATGGGACGACACGGCCGCGTCTGGACTTCCAAACAGGCAACATCCAGAACAGGCCACTGGTTATTGCGCACAAAAGAATCAGCCACACGGTGAGCACCCACCAAGACGGTGGCGACGCGTAGTACCGCGTGCAAGCGTCGTACGCCTCCCATTGGAGTCCGCGCTTGTTGATAACGTTAGCGGCGGAGTCCGGCGGGTCGATATTAATCCCGGCGGCGAGTGAGCACCCAAAATCGTCGTAGCTGGAGAAATACAGCAGGATGTACAACGCCATCAGGGTGCTGGTCGCGAAGATCAGTACGGACAGCAACGCGAAACGCACCGTTGTGCCGGCGCCAAGTACTCGCTCGTCGATCTGCGGCCGGGGATGCGACATGCGTTCTCCTAGGTCGGCGTGCCGGATCCGTCCGATCCGTCTGATAAACCGCGCTTGTCGCCTCCTTGCCGGGGCAATGACAGCCTGGCCACTACCACGTCGGCGATTGTCGTCGCTTGCTCCTCGTCCAGGCCCCGCTGGACGGCCGCCGCGAACATCAGTTGCCACAGCTCGGCAAGCTGCTCAGATGTCATCGACGGGAGAAGTACCGGCGCGGACCGCCTGCGGAACACCTTCCGCAGTCCGGCTTTCCCACCCTTGACCGCGCCATCCACGGCCGAGCCCGCGGCCTTCTTGGCCGCTTGGTCAAGCACCAGCCACACCACCGCCGTCACGAAAGTCACCAGATCGGCGGGGCCGAAACCCAACGGTTCTCGCCGCCGGCTCCGCCGCCCCAATCGCCGCACGACTACGCGATCGTCGAATCGGGCCAGGCCATCTACCACGGGCAGTTCTTCGGAGGCGACTTCCGCCACCACATCGCGGACGAGATCACGTACCTTGACCTCGTCCGCAACGTCAGTATCTTTACCGAGAGAATTCGCGTCTGCGCTCACCACGCCCCCCGTGAATCGGCGTTTCGTTTATGGCAAGCCAGTGTGCAGCCTCACACGATAAGCCGGGGGAAGCTCGGCGAGAATTCACTCTAACGGCCCTCAGGACGGGTGGGGACCTGGGCCGGGGCCGCCGGGACGGCGGCGGAGGTAGTGCTCGAACTCGACGGCGATGGCGTCGCCGCTGGTTTTCGTTGAGCGACATGTCGGCGTCGCTGCGTTCCTCGGACGCTCGGCTACTTGCCCCCTGGCCGTAGTTCGGGAGTCTTGGGCCATGTGCTGAAGCTCCGTGTCTGATTGAGGTACACACCGTGGGGCGCCGGCTGCCAACGAGTAGATCAATCCACTCACGATCAGGTGTTCCGTTAGGCGATCGTTCAAGGGAACACCGACGCGGATGTGAAGGTCCGAAGTCGCGTGCACTGCCAGACCATCACGCGCTCCGCAGCCGACGCAGGCGACCATGACCGGGCAGCGGCTCGTGTTGAGCAACGCATCGTCCGGGTACGCATCGGCGACGAGATCAGCCTCGGGTGCAACCGGTCCCACGCCCTCGCGGTCGCGGTGCCGTACAGACGCGTGTCGGTGCTGGTTGCCACATCCGGCTTGCTCCAGGTGTGGGGTCACCGACGGCGAATTCTATGCTGTGCTTGGGCGGACGGCCGCCGATCGGGTTGCGGACCCTGGGCGGTGTCGCGCGGCGTAGCACCGGTCCGAGCGCATCCGCCCGACGATCTGCACCGGCAGGTCGCCCAGCAGCCACGCGATGCAGGGAGCGTCGTAGTCGGCATCCAGCACCACCAGGATCTCTGGATCGCCTTGGCGCCAGTGGCCAGCGTCGATCTGGCGCAGCACGACGTCGCGGATCTGGTCGGTGGTGATCGCGGCGACGTCCGCGCCGGGCGCCAGCCGGATCGCGTCCAGGGGGTCGAGACTGGTGAGATCGCCTATTCAACTGTCGCCAGTACTCGGGGTCTGTAGCCGTGAGTGATCACCTGGGGCGTAGCGGCTCCAGGTCGCATCGGCTTGGGTGGCGATCCGGGTCGCGGTGTTCTGGTGGTAGCCGAGGGCGTCGGCGACGACAGGTGCTGGCATGTCGAGGACGTGCTGGCGGATGGCCGAGGTTCGGCCGGTCGTGGTGGGGATGCCGAGCTCGTTGACGAGGGCGGCGAGCCACTCGGAGTGCATCGGCTGGCCAGCGCGGCCGCCGGGGAACAGCCTGCGCGAGTTCGGGTTGGTGGCGGTGTTCATGTTGTCCCGCTTGCTGATCCACTCGATCAGAAGTTCCGCGACGGGCGCGGGGACTGGTGACGGCGGCTCGCCGAGACGCAGCAGCACCTGATCACCGTCTCGGATGACATCGTCGACGGTGAGCCGCACGATCCTGCTGACCCGCTGTGCGTAGAGCAGGACGATCACTCCGGCGACCCGAGACCGCAGCGGGAGATCCCGGTCGGTGAGCAGCTGCCCCAGCAGGGCCATCCGCTCGTGCTGCGGCAGCGGGGCGTTCCGCTTGACCGACGGGCCGGGCAACCGCAGTGACCGGGTGAGCTTGCTGGTCATGGCCCAGAGCAGGAGGCTACGGACCCGGTTGCGTTCATGCTCGCCGTGTTCGGCGTGCCAGGTGTCGATGTCGGCCTGACGGCAGGATTCGAGGGTGCGCTGCTGCTGGGTGAGCCAGGTGAGGAACTGCGTGGCCAGTTTGATCTGCTCGCCGGCGAAACGTCGGTTGGCCGAGGTGAGCGACTTGTTCTCGGCGCGGGTCCGCAGGCGTGGCAGGACCTCCCAGCTGGCGAACCGGTGGAGGAGCTGGGTGTGGGCCGGGTCGGTCACTGTGTCGAGATGGCCGATCAGCCAGCGCTCCAGCGAGCAGATCTGCTTGTCCAGCCGGGGCAAGGCGCCGCAGGCCATGAGGAGCTCGCGCAGGTGGGCGGCTGCCCGCCAAGGGTGGAGGGTGTGGAACGCCTCGTGGGTCAGCGCGATCTCGTCGTGGCCGAGCCGCCGCAACAGCGATTCGGGCTGGCCCTTGCATTTGTAGAGCCAGTTCAGGATCGACGACGGGCGCGGCGCGCGCCCGGTTGTGGCAGACGTGGCCGTCCGGCCAGCTCGGCTTTGTGTCGACGGCGCCCGCAGCGGCAGCAGTTGGTGATGAACCAGCGTTCGTACTGCTCGTCGGTGACCTGTATAGATTCCTAATAGGTTTGCCCCGCGTTGACGGGGCGGCGCTCAGCACGGGATCTCGACAAAGTTGAATGAGCCCTCGAGACGATGGAAAGTTCTTAGCAACGTTTCGTGGTCTGACGCAGCAGCGAAGACTCGTGCCAGGGTGCCAGCGACAGTTCCGTCCTCCCATCGCGGACAGTCACCCGCTGAATATTTAATGTAAGCACTTTTAGCTCCTGGGAAGGACAGGACCTCGTCGGGTGTCGGTGCGTGCACCACCTCAAGCGGTTCGGAAGCGATCTGCGGCAGCAGGATGGCTGCATAACGTTCAGGATCCTTCATGCGAGCAGGCTGCCGGCCTACCGAGATGTCCGCCAAGGCGTCGACTACGTCGTAGTCGGCCGCGTAGAAGAGCTGCTCACTCACGCCGCCGCCGATGCGGCAGTTCACTTCAATGATCCGTGGCCCGTCCGCTGTGAACTTGAACTCTATGTGAGTGGCGCAGTTCTTCAAACCGAGGGCTTGGATTGCATCAGCGGCGGCTGCATGCAGTGTCTCAATATCCGCCTCAGGCAATACGGAAGGGAGAATTCCGCCATTCTCTCGAAACGTTGGAGTGAGCGGCAACTTGTCTGTCACGGCCAGATGCTCGGTCCGTCCATCGAATGTGATCGATTCTACGCTCGCGTAGTCTCCGTATCGGTCATCTGAGTGCTTGTTGACACCTATCAGCCGGTCTTCCAGAATAAACGTGGATGTTTTACCTCCACGACTGTCGCGGTCGTGGGCCGCGCGCGCCAATTCCCATACGGCCGGTAAGTCGGTGCTGTCGTCGATAAGATATGTCGCGAGGCTACCAGCGCCAGTGACGGGTTTGAGAATCGCCGGTAACCCGACTCGACGGCACGCTTCTTTCAGCTCGGTGCCGGTTCGCACTCGGGCATACCGAGGAACCGGTACGCCAGCGGCTGCCAGTAGCTTGCGCTGTTCGTACTTGTCCCGCATGGCATTTATCGCCTGCACTGGGTTGGCGGGTAGGCCTAATTCTAACGCGGCAGTGTACGCTTCAATTACGCGTAGCTCACTGAAGCAGAGAATGCCATCGGATTGTTCGGAGTGCGCATATTTTTTGATCAGTTCAGTCAGATCATCGCCTGTATTGAACGTGAACTGACGGCACTTCCACCGAGCAAACAGATCACGTTTATGGTCGTCTATCAGTGGATCACCCGCAGGCGCCCACAGAATTGTGAGATCGTGCCCATCGCAGAGTCGAGGGACGAACCATTCAGGTGTTGGACCGCCAGGTCCATCGACGCAGATAAGCGTACGGCTGGTAGCTGTCACGTTGTCCTCTTCGGTGCAGAAAAGTGTGTCGCAAACACGCAAGAAGCCCCTTCCTTACCAACCACCTGGTGGCGTTCTTGGTCCGATCTTACTTGATTGCAGGATTGCCTATGGAAGATACTTAGGTTTGGTAAAAGCAGTAGCTAGCACGTATTCTACCAGTTGCGGATAGTCAATTCTGGCAGCACGCGCCATGGTCGCCAAATTTCCCTGGAGGGACAGTCCTGGAACGGTGTTGATTTCAAGTATTGCAATTTGCCCGTTGGGGCCGATGAGAAAGTCCACCCGTGACACGCCATGTGCACCTATCATTCGATGCGCTCTCACCGCATACTTTTGAAGTCTAAACGCCATGCCGGGCGGGAGGTCTGCAGGGCACTGCTCCCTGCGTTGTTGGATGTCGTGTTTGGCCGTGTAGTCGTAGAACTCACGATCCGTATCGACAGTGAGGACTGGCAACGGCTGGAGGACACCACCTACTTCCAACAGTCCCACAGTGCACGGAGTTCCTGCGATATATTCTTCGACTATGTACTGGTTGTAGTCATTTTCGCTGCAAGACTCAAGGGCGTACTGGAGGGCGAATTCGTTCTGAACGATCGAGGCATCTAGGCTGCCACCTCCCGAAGTGGGCTTTACGAAGGCGGGCCAGCCTAGACTGAGGCCGGCGGAGGCTGCGGTAACGATTGTGGAGATGCTGCGGTCGACTTCCATCCAGCGGGGCGTGTCGAGCGAGTTCATCGTAGCCAATTTCTTGAACGTTGGCTTGTGCATTCCTACGGCTGACGCCATGACACCCGAACCGCTATACGGTATGCCGAGCGTTTCTAGGGCTCCTTGTATCTTGCCATCTTCGCCTCCCGGCCCGTGGAGCGCCAGGAATGCCACGTCAATGTCTGCCTTGAGGTGGGTTATATCTATGTCAGCGAGGTCGAGCAGGGTAACGTTCCATCCGTTACTTGACAGTGCTTTGCTTGCCGATTCCCCGGAGGCCAGTGACCCAGCGCGCTCAGGTGAGGTTCCTCCGTATATTACGCCGACACGTACATCTTTGGGTTGTATATTCGACATCATTTCCCTTCCCTCGTTGGTCAGTTGAGGGCAGCCGCGCGACTTCTGATTGCTGGGGCGAGAACCCTTTGACCAGCTGCGGCTCCCAGGCAGAGCAAGAGACAGGCGACCCAGAGATAATTGGGCCCGATGCTCAAAAGGCGCGATCCGAGCAATGGCGCGAGCGCGAAAGTTCCGGACCAGACTACTCCGTACAGCCCGAAGTAAGTTCCGTCTATACCGCGGGGAGACAGACTGGCGATTATAGACTGGTTCACCGAGGTGACAGCGATTTCACCGAGGGTCCATATTACGACGGAGCCTGTATACGAAACGAGAGATGTGGCGAAAACGTTGGAGCCAAACCCAATACCCAGGACAACCATGCCGAGAATCAGAATCCGACTGTGGTCATATCGGGCAAATATTGGACCAAGAAGCGGTTGCACTGCGATAATCACCAGCGCGTTTGCAGTGATTACGATACCGTAGGAATTTACTGCCAGGCCCGACCGTTCCATTGCCATCGGCAAAGTGGTGGTAGCCTGCCCGAAGACGATCCCGAAGGGGAGCCAGGACAGTATGTAATGCAGCGCCAAGCGATCCTTCAAAGCGGTACGTAGGTTCGGACTCTTCACGCGTCTTGGCTGATGCGCATTGAATCGTCGAGACATTACCCATACGAGAACTCCGCAAAGGATACTCGCGACCGAGTTGATGAGAAAAAGTAGATGGTATCCGAGATTTGCTAGAACCCCGCCGGCTGACATCGATACGGCATACCCGAGGTTCACTGCCCAATAAAGGAGTCCGTAAGCCCGAGGTCGGTCGCTTGGCGATGCAGTTTCTTTGACAAAGACCGCAGAGGCCGGCTTGTATATCTGTGAAGCTGCCCCCGTCAGGAAGGAGAACACAACTACTGCGGTCAAATTTCTGCTGGAACCAAGGAGGAACAGGGTCAACCCATTGGTGATCATGCCGCCAAAAAAAGTTGCCCGGGGCCCAAGATGATCGGTGAGAAAACCTCCAATAAGGTGGGAAACGATGCCGCCTGATCCCTGAATTGTTAAGATCAGTCCAGCCATGCCTATCGCCATCCCGCGATCGTTTACCAAATAATAGGTTAGGAACGGAGCTACCATTGCCCCTGATTGGGCTACCAGTGTTCCTACCCATAACATCCAGAACGAGCGCGGGAGGCCTCCTATGAATTGCTGCTTCCGCAATTGGACATCATCGGCGCCAATGACATCTTCCGCACATGCGGCACGTTTACTAAACACAGCGCTCCCAGGCGAGAATTAGAATGGGCATCCCCGTTTCCGGTCGGCTCGACTTTGAACTCTTCGGGCATGCTAGCCGGGTGTTTCGCACATTAAGATGGTTGGGTCGGAATGGGAGTTCGCCTTGATCATCTTATCGTGGCGGGATGCACACGGCCTCTGACGGCGGCCAGGGGCGATCGCCGAGCCAACCTCAGCGGAGTCGAATTTCGGTAGCCCTCTAGCAGGAGGTCACCGACGCCATGCAGAGACGACGATCCGTCCCTGCATGGCGGGTTTCGGCTCGCGAGGCACGATCTGCATTCGTGGACGGCGCAATGATTTTGCACGGTCGTGGGCTCGACAACGATCGCGCGCACGAGCCCGGTATTACCACGTCGTGCGAGACGGGTAGCGGGTCGGCCGGGTCGAGGAGTTTCTGGGCGCGTTGTACCGCGTCGCCGGTGGTGGCATCGCCATCGATCCCGAGGTCGTCGGGCAGTTGCTGGTCGGGACCCGGCCGGATCCGCGGCTGGAACGGCTGACCGCCCGCGAACGCGACGTGCTGGCGTTGATGGCGGACGGTCTGGGCAACGCCGCTATCGCCGAACGGCTCGTCGTCATCGAAAGCGCCGTGCACAAGCATGTCCGGCATGTCTTCGCCAAACTGTAGCTGGCCCCGACCGACCGTTCGGACCGGCGCGTCACGGCCGTACTGCGCTACCTCAGGGACATCGAGCGCCGCGACTCCTGAACGATTGTCCCGTGCCGCCGAGCTGTCCGCGTGCGTGACTACCCCAATCCCGGTACGGCAGGCGCTACCGGGATTGGGGTGCGCGGCGATGGCCGGACTTCAACGCCCGGTGGTACCGGCGGCGGTTACTCAGTCAACGCAATTGCCGTCCAGGAAACAGCCGGCGACGTCACGGGAGCCGTCGACCATTCCGGTCCATTTGGTCGAGCCGCTGCCGTAGGACCGCGCCGACCAGTACAGCCGGTTGTTCCAGCCGTCCCGCGCGTAGTAGTCCCATCCCTTGGGCAGGCTCTCCACGCGGACCCATTTCGCGCCGCAGTGCCGGCTGTACCGGACCTCCATTTGGACGCCGTCCACGATGCCCCCGACGGTGGTAATCGCGTCCTTGCCGCAGGAACCGAAGGTGTTGGGGTCCTTGCCCCAGCAGCTGCCATTGCAGGGGCCCGTCCAACTGGGCTGCACCGGCGACTGGGTCGCCGCCTCCGCCGGACTCGCCGCCAGGAACCCGGAAAGCGCGAGCGCCGCGGCCGCGCCGGCCAACGCGAACCTTTGCCCGCCCCTGGTGATTCTTTGGGTGAAAACCCTTTCGGTCACGATGATTCCCCTCGGTGTCGGTGGACCTTGCGCACATCGGCAATGGGCCCGTCGAAGCGGGGCCGGTCGCCCCCTGCGAACCACTGTGCTGGACCCGCCGGGGACAACGGTGGAGGATTTCTGTAATCGGCCGGTCAGCACTGCTATATCTGGTGGCGACACGGACCTGAGGGGGGCCGGTGAACATCGAGCTACAGGTGTTGGGCGGGGTCGAGGTCCTTGTGGACGGCCAACCGGTGGATGTCGGTCATGCCAGGCAGCGATGCGTGCTCGCGGTGCTCGCGGTGGCGGCCAACCGCACCGTGTCCCTGGATCAACTGGTGGAGCGGGTATGGGCGGAGCGAGCGCCCGCACGGGCCCGCGACACGGCGCACAACTATCTGTCCCGGCTTCGTCGGGCCCTCGCCGGCGCCGAGGGCGTGGCGATCGTGCGCCGCACCGGCGGTTACCGGTTGACACTGGACGAGCGGTCCGTGGACCTGCATCTGTTCCGTCACCTGGTCGCCACGGCCCGCGAGACCTCGGACGACAGTCTGGCGCTGGACCTGTACGAACGGGCGTTGGGCCTGTGGCGGGGCGAGCCCTTCACCGGCCTGGACACCCCTTGGCTGGCCGGCGTCCGCCTCCAGCTCGCCGCCGAACGCACCACGGTGCGGTCCGAGCACATCGACCGGGCGTTACGCGCCGGCCGGCACGCATCGGTGCTGGCCACGCTGCGCAGCTGGGTCACGCACAACCCGTTGGACGAAAACCTCACCGGCCAGTTGATGCTCGCGCTGTACCGGTCCGGCAGGCAGGCCGAAGCGCTCAAGGCGTTCCGGGACCTGCGCGCCGCGTTGGCCGCCGAACTCGGCGTCGATCCCGCACATCCGCTGGAGCGGCTGCACCAGCGAATGCTGACCGGTGACCCGGTACTGACCGCGCCACCGGCGCCCGATCTGGGCGGCGGGTCCGTGCCCCGGCGCGGCCCATCGCCCACGGTTCCGGGTGCGCGGGGCCCGGCCGCGCTGCCCACGCCGGCGGAACTGCCCGCGGACACCCGGCATCTCGTCGGCCGCTCGGTGGCCCTGGCGGAACTGGACGGATCCCTTCTCGACACGCGGGGCAGACCGTCCGTCCTGCACGTTCGCGGCATGGCGGGGGTGGGAAAAACCGCGCTGGTCGTGCACTGGTCGCATCGGATCGCCGGTCGGTTCCCGGACGGTCAGCTGTTCGTCGATCTCTGCGGGCACGCTCTCGTGCCACCCCGCGAATCGGGTGACGTCCTGACGCATTTCCTGGTCGCGCTTGGGGTTCCGCTCAACCAGATCCCCTTCCAGGCCGTGGACCGGGCCGGGCTGTACCGGTCGACCCTGGCGGGCAAGCGGGTCCTGATCGTGCTGGACAACGCGGTGTCCGCCGAACAGGTTCGACCGCTCCTGCCGGGCAGCGCCAGTTGCGCGGTGGTCATCACCAGCAGGAACGAACTCGACGGGCTGATCGTCAGCCATGACGCGCATCCCGTCACCCTGGACGTCCTCTCCGACGCCGACGCGCGGCACCTGCTCACCGTCGCCCTCGGGCACCATCACCTGACCGCCGAGCCGGCTGCGATGGCCATCCTGGCGCGGCTCTGCGGCAACCTGCCGTTGGCGTTGCGCATCGTCGCGGCCCACCTGACCGGCCGCGACAACCGGGTGCGACCCCTGATCGACCGGCTGAGCCGCGACGGGCGGCTCGACGTCCTCCAGATCGCCAACGATCCGCACCTCGCGGTCCGCACCGCGCTCGACCTGTCCTACCAGACCCTCGACCCACCCGCGCGGCAACTGTTCCGGCGTTGCGGCCTCGCACCGGGCGATCTCGACGAGCACGTCGCGGCCGCGCTGCTCGATGTCCCGCCGGCCGAGGCGGCGCTGGTACTGGACCGGCTCGCCCAGGCCCACCTGATACAACGGGACAACGCCGGCCGGTACCGGGTGCATGACCTGGTCCGCGAGCACGCCGCGGAACTCTGCGACACCGAGGAAACCGACGACGAACGGCTGGCCGCGCTCGGCCGCGTGCTCGCCTGGTACCTGCGCACCGCGGACCAGGCCGATCGGACCCTCGCGCCCTACCGGCCGCGCCTCGACCTGCCGCCCGACACGCCGACATCGCCGCCGCCGCTGGAGTTCGCCGGCCATGACGGGGCGTTGGCCTGGTGCGTCGCCGAACAGGGCACGCTCGCCACCGCGACCCGCCTGGCGGCGCGACACGGCCTCCATCACCTTGCCTGGCGGATTCCCGCCGCCCTGCACCAGTTCAGCCTGCTCTGCCAGGGTCGCCCCGAGGTGAGCGCGTGCTTCCGGATGGGCCTGGACTCGGCCCGACAGGCCGGTGACCACCCCGGCATCGCGGCCATGCTCTACGGACTGGGCCTGGCGCTGGAGCAGACGACGCGGTTGACCGACGCCGCCGCGCACTACCAGCAAGCCCTGGAGCACTTCCGCGCGGGGACGATCCGGTGGGGCGAGGCGGTCGTGCTCAACAGCCTCGGCACGGTATCCCGCAAGCTCGGGCGCCTCGACGCCGCCGTGGACTGCTTCCGCCGATCCTCGGCCGTCTTCACCGAACTCGACATTCGCTGGGGCGTCGGGCTCAACCTCTACAGCCAGGCCGAAGCCCACCGCCAGGACGGGAAGATCGACGAAGCCCTTCGATGCTACCGGGAATCGGTGGTGATCAGCCGCGAATCGGGCTCCGCCTGGGGAGAGGCGGTGGGACTGGTGCGGATCGCGGACACGTACCACCAGGACGGCCGGGTGGCCGATGCCCTGACCCACTACGAACGCGCCCTCACCGTCGGCGGTGATACCGGCGACCAGGCCGGCAAGGCCGTCGTCCTGACCCAGTGCGGCCGCATGGCCAAGGAACTGGGCCGCGACCGCGACAGCGCCGACTACTGGACCAGGGCGGTCGCGATCTTCGATGAACTCGGCGACGAACGCGCCGCGGAAATCCGTACCCTGCTCGGGTCGTCGGACGCCGCGCCGGACACCTGAGGAGGGTCCCGTCGACGCGGGTGCGGGGCCGATCGGTGCGATCGGCCCCGCACGGTTTCCGCGTCGCCGCAGCGCACCGGGGGTCAGCCCACGGTGTACCGGGTAGGGCAGCCCGACCAGTTCGTTCGCCGAGGGCTCGGTGGCTCCCGAGTGGTTGAAGTCAAAATCGGTGATCTGTGCAATCGTCACCTACACCCGTCCCGGCGACCTCGTCCTGGACCCGGACTGCGGCGCCGGCACCGTCCTGGTTGAGGCGCTGCGCGCCGGCCGACACGCGCTCGGACTGACCGCCCGCACCCGGTCGTGGACCCTCGCCCGCGCCAACATCACCGCCGCCAAAGCCGCGGGTGCGTGGCGCGACGGCTCGGTCCTCGACGCCCGTCCGAAGGTTCTCGCGACAGTCCGGGCCGCTGGCCTGATCGGGCGAGTCGGACTGGTCCTGACCGCCCTGCGCACCGCACCCGACGGACCGACGCACCGCGCGCCGGGTCCGGATTGCGATCCCGACATCGCCGTCGATCCGGCCATCGCCGACCTCGCCGCCACCCTGCTCTACTGCGAGCTGGACGCCAGCCCGCAGCACGCGTTCGAGCATCCGCCAGGTCAGCACGGGTTTGGTCGCGAACTCGACCTCAGCATCGATTCCGGGTGGGCGGCCTCGTAGTCGTCCCGATCGTGTCCTGGCGGACAAGGCGTACACCTCGAAGGCCAACCGCGATCATCTGCGCCGCCGCGGGAGCCGGGCGACGATCCCGAGCAAGGTCGATCAGGATGCCAACCGGCGCAAGAAGGGATCGAGGGGCGGCCGGCCGCCGGCCTTCGATCCCGAGATCTACAAACAGCGCCACGCCGTGGAGTGCGGCATCAACCGGCTCAAACGCCACCGAGCCGTGGCCACCCGCTACGACAAACTGGCCGTGCGCTACGAAGCCACCGTCCACATCGCCGCGATCAACGAATGGCTCTGACCGACTTCGATACAGGCTCTAGGCCGTGTTTCAAAGGCGTAGCCACTCGTTGATCACCGCAACATGCACGGTTGCTTCATAACGGACCGCGAGCTTGTCGTATCGGGTGGCCACGGCACGGTTGCGCTTGAGCCGATTGATCCCGCACTCCACCGCGTGGCGCTGCTTGTAGATGTCCGGGTCGAAGGCCGGTGGCCTGCCACCGGCCTGTCCCCGGTTCTTGCGATGGCGTACCTGATCACTCTTCTGCGGGATCGTGCACCGAATACCCCGACCACGCAGATAGGCACGGTTCGCGCGAGACCCATACGCCTTGTCGGCCAGCACCCGATCCGGCCTCGTGCGAGGCCGACCACAGCCCACCCGCACCACCCGAATCCGCCCCAACACCACCCGAAACTGGGGCGAGTCACCCCGCTGCCCCGCAGTCACCACCACCGCCAACGGCTTCTGCCCCTGTTCCACCGCCAGATGCACCTTGGTGGTCCACCCACCCCGCGACCGCCCCAACCCGTGATCAGCCGGTTCGGGCTCGCCGACCCCACCAGGCGGCTGCTTCTGGTCCCCACCATCGGTCCGCGCACCCGCGGCATGCTGATGCGCCCGATTGATCGTGGAATCCACACTCACATCCCAGATGATCAGCCCAGCCGAATCGGCCTGCGCCTGCAACCCGGCGATGATCAGCACCCACACCCCGGTTCGCTGCCAACGCCGAAACAGCCCATACACGGTTTGCCAGCAGCCGTATCCGGTGGGACGTCTCTCCAGGGCGATCCGACCCGTATCCGCCACCGGATCCCGTCGATCAACTGTCGTTTGGTCCACTTCGGTGGGCGGCCAGGCTTCTTCCCGACAGGCAGCAGCGGTTCGAGCACCGCCCACTGCGCGTCGGTCAGGTCGGCTCGGCCCGTCGCCGCTACGCTGGCCACGAGGTCTCCGGTATGCGTGATCGTCTTGGTCGATGATCGATCTACCGGAGACCTCGTCTATTTGATCAACGACACGCCGATCCGAACAGCCTCACACGTGTCTTCCCTGGTCAGGTCAATGAAACACGGCCTAGTGATGAGACGACATCGACACATGGCGTTTGTATCGGCCACTCCAGGTACTTTCGGGTCGCGCACCGGTGGGCGGCGCCGATGAGCACCGAATTTCGGGACGGTCCGCTGGCATGGTGGTCCGACTGGATCCCGTGGCATCGCCGGTGGCGGTTCGCCCCGGCCGTCCGGGTGTGCATGGCCGTGGACATCGAGCAGTTCAGTCGGTTCACCCACCGGGAGGCCGTACGAGCACAGAAACGCCTGCTCTGGATGGCGCATCGGGCACGACAACACGCGGGGATCCAGGAAGGACACGTGGTCCTGCAGCGGGCCGGTGACGGCCAGTTGGCGATCCTGCCGCCCGCACTGGACGGGGCAGCGGTGATCCCCCAACTGCAGGAAGGCATCCAGGCCGCGCTGCGCGATACCAACAGCGAACTGTCCGATCATGCCCGGATCAGGCTCCGGGTCGCGCTCTACCAGGGCCATGTCAGCCCCGGCGACAACGGCTGGGTCGGACACGCCACCACCGCGGTCCACCGACTGCTGGACTCCACCCCAGCCCGACAGGCGTTACGGGACCACCCACCGGCTGACTTCGTGCTGATCGTCGGCGCCGACATCTACCGCGACTACATCCGAACCCACCCGAACCACATCGGTCAAAATGCCTTCCACCAGGTCAACGTCGACACACCCGCCAAGAACTTCACCGAACCAGCCTGGATCTACCTGCCGACCAGCCGACAATAGGACATCACTCCGGATGGGCCCACGACGTTTCCTGGGCGCGGGGCCTACGCCGGTGGGCCGTGAGCGGAGGCTCCAGGCGGGACAGCCACGCGCCCCAAAACCGGCTACCAGAACAAACAGCCCTTGCCTCATCTCAATCCCTTGCGCACCAAGGAAAGGGCTTCGGAAACGGCCGTGAGGCGCATGGTGGCCCCGTACCATGTTGACTATGGGTGATGCTTCGTTACTGCAAGATCAGGGACCACTTGAGTACCGGCAGGCAAGGGCGGAGTTGAACGCGTTGATCGCGGAATCTCTCCGCCGACCGGATGAACGCCCGGGGGTGTCCAGTGCTGCCCAACTTGAAAGGGCCATCGAGGCAGTGCGCGATCTTACCCCCAACGAACCGACCCTCTGGTGGCCAGGGGGATGGCTGGGCCGACCGATCGATGGCTACCTTCTCCAGCGGATGGTGATGGACCGCCCGGTGCGCTGTACGGAGCTGGAAGCCATCGAAGACCGTCCCATAGGCTTGGCGCCGGAAGAGTGGGCCACCGAGTGGATACCGACCCTGCCCGCGAACTTGCATCGCCCCGATGAGTTCCGCGTCTGGGATGATCTCTTGGACGCACAGTCTTGGCGGGACATGATGGAAGGCGGCCGCGTCAGGACGATTCCAGGCACGAGGCCCACTGAGATCGCAGGCCATGTCATGTGGGTCCTCACAGCCGCCGCGTCAGGCATGATTGGGAACGCGGCATACGACGCCGCCAAGAACGCGGTCACCAAGTTCAGACAACGGCAATCACGGCATGAACGTGACACCACGCAGAGCGCCAAGGCCTCCTCTGCCCACGACAGTGCGGACGGCGACTCGGCCAGTACCGGCCGCCGGCCTGTTCGAGCCCTTCACCCGCTCGACATCGACATCCCAGAAGGGATTCCCCCCGTCCTTGGGCTGGACACCAGTGAAACGCCGAACACAGCCGTTCGGCGAAATACACTAGCTGGAACCGATAGCAGCGAATCCTAACTCCCTCAATCAGAACCACGTCGCGGCCATCGACGATCGGCTATGAGCCGTCCACTCTGGACAACTCAGGGGATTCCAAACAGTCATTTACCTCGGCAACGTTGCCGAGGGCTTGCTTGGTATTGTTCGCCCCGTCCATGGGCAACACTTGGCGGGACGGTTGCAGCGGCAACATCCGCACATGCCGATGACAGAATGTTTGTCAGGTGACGAAATGTGCGCTTCGTCAACTTTTCCGGACACCAGAGGGAGCCTGACCGAAGTTCGCCGGGTGCCCGGATTCCTGCGCACCGCTGCGCGGCGAGCACGACAATGGGAGGGCCACAGGAGGGGAGCCGGTTATGCAGCCGCCGCGTCCTGCCATACATCGCACGATCATGGTCGTCGACGTTGAGCGGTTCGGGGACCGGCGCCGCACCAATCCTCATCAGGTCATCGTCCGCGATGCCCTGTACGAGGTGGTGCGGCGGGCGTTGGCCGAGGCCGGCATCTCCTGGGCGGCGTGTTGGCATGAGGATCGTGGGGATGGGGTGCTCATGCTGGTACCGGCTGAGATCCCCAAGGCACTGTTCGTTGACATAGTTCCTGCTGTCCTGGCCGCAGCCTTGCGCCACCACAACCAGTGCCATCGGGTCGAGGAGCAGATTCGGTTGCGGATGGCCCTGCATGCCGGGGAAGTCCAGTTTGACCGGCATGGCGTCACCAGTGCCGCGGTCAATCACACATTTCGGCTGTTGGATGCCCGGCCGGTGAAGACCGCGCTCGCCGACTCCTCGGGTGCGCTGGCCTTGGTCACCTCCGGCTGGTTTTTCGAGGATGTGGTGCGGCACAGCGTGACCGTGGACCCTGCGTCCTTCCGGCCGGTGTGGGTGTCGGAGAAGGAAACCTCGACCGTTGCCTGGATCGCGCTGCCCGACCACCCGTACCCGCCGGACCCGGCCGCGCTCACCGTCCCAGCGCCAGAACCTACGGCGCGGTCGGTGCCGGCGGCGATGTTCAGTATGCGCGGTGACATCCCTGACTTTGTTGGCCGCCACGACGAACTGCGCACCCTGCTCGACACCGTTGTCACCGCCGCCAGCCAGCCGGTGCGGGGGATCGCAGTGCACGCGGTCGATGGCATGCCCGGGGTCGGCAAAACGGCGTTCAGCATCCATGCCGCCCACCATCTGGCCGACCGGTTCCCCGATGGGCAGATCTTCCTGGAACTGTACGGTCACTCACCCACGCAAACCCCTCGCGACCCGGCCGACGCCCTGGCCTCGCTGCTGGTCGCCACCGGCATGGAGCAGTCAGCTCTGCCCCACGAGCTGGACGATCGGGCGCGGTTGTGGCGCGATCGGATCGCCGGCAAGAAGGTGCTACTGGTGCTGGACGACGCGGCCAGCCACGACCAACTGCGCCCCCTGCTGCCGGGCACCCCCGACTGTTTCGTACTGATCACCAGCCGGCACCGATTGCCTGCCCTGGATGGTGTCCACGCCCTGCTCCTTGACGTGATGCCATCCGACCAGGCCGCCTGCTTGCTGCTGACGCTGGCCGCCCACGCCCCCAGCTCCACCGATGCTGACTCCGGCGCCGCAACCCCGACGACGGTCGAGGCCGAGGTCGAGGCGGTGGCGCGGGTGGTGCAATTGTGTGGGTTCCTGCCATTGGCGATCGCGCTGGCCGCCGGACGGCTGCGCAGCCACCCCACCTGGAGTATCGCCTATTTGGCCGACTTGCTGGACCAAGCCCCTGACCGGCTGGCGCATCTGGCCGGCGGTGACCGTTCGATCCGGGCCGCGTTCACCGTGTCCTACCAACACCTCACCGCCCAGCGGCGGTGGATCTTTACCCTGCTCGGGGTTCATCCCGGCCCCAGCATCGACGTCTACGCCCTGGCCGCCCTGGCCGACTGCTCCCTCACCCAGGCCCATGACCACCTGGAGGCGCTACACGCTGATTGCCTCATCCAGGAGACCGCGCCGGGCCGTTTTCAGTTGCATGATCTGTTGCGGGTGTATGCCGGTTCCCTGGCTGCCACCGCCGACCAGGCCGACACCGAGCGGGCGATGCGCCAGGTCCTGGACTACTACCTGCACACCGCCGCCACCGCCGATGGCCACATGACCGTCTGGACCACCCCCACCGTCACAATCACCCTCCACACGCCCGCCCACCACCCGGATGTGGACACGCGGCAGCGGGCACGGGCCTGGCTGGACACCGAACTAGCCACTCTGACCACGTGTCTGGATCACGCCACTGGCCATCCCGATCTGGTCATCGCGCTCTCCACCACCCTGCACAACTATCTGCGGGTCAGCTGCGAGTACGAGCAGGCCCTGCGCATCCACCACACCGCGCTGGCCGCCGCCGAACGCACCCAAGACCGGCTCGGACAGGCCACCACCCTCACCTACCTCGGGCGCGTGTATTACCTGCGGGGAGACTGGACGCGCGCGCAGCAGCGGCACGCGCACGCCCTGCAACTGTTCACCGATCTCGGCGACCAGCGCGGGCAGGCCAACACCCTCAGCGACCTCGGCGCCGTGTACTACCTGCCAGGGGAGTATGAGCGGGCGCAGGAGGTGCTCGCCCACGCCCTCCAACTGTTCACCGACCTCGGCGACCAGCGCGGGCAAGCCAACACCCTCGCCAGCCTCGGCCGCGTGTATTACCTGCGGGGGGAGTATGAGCGGGCGCAGGAGGTGCTCGCCCACGCCCTCCAGTTGCTCACCGACCTCGGCGACCAGCGCGGGCAAGCCAATGCTCTCCACTTTCTCGGCCACCTGTACTACCTGCGGGGGGACTGGGACCGCGCGCAGCACGTCCTTGACCAGGGCCACAACCTATGGGTCGACCTCGGCAGCCGGCGCGGGCAAGCCCAGACCATGCTCGGCCTCGGCCGCGTGCGCCATCAGCAAGGCGACTACGACCAGGCTCTGGACCTCCTCACCCAGGCACATGCCCTGTACGCCGCCACCGGTGAGCGTGACGGGCAAGCCGACACGCTCAACAGCCTCGGCGATCTCGCCCTCGACCACCCCCCGGCCGGCGACCCCCATGCCCTGTTCACCCAAGCCCACACCCTCGCCCGCACCATCGGCACCGCCCTGCACGAGGCACACGCCCTGGCGGGCCTAGGACGCTGCGCCCACCGCGCCCACGATCTCCCCACCGCCACCACTGCCTTCACCCAAGCGCTGACCATCTATCAACGGCTCGGCAGCCCCGCAACAGCCACCATCACCCGCTACCTCGCCGACCTCCACCACAACACCAATCAACACCCCGAAACGCCGTAGCCACGCTCATTCCGCGCCTATCTTTGAACAGTCGCAGCCGCAGATTCGCCATCTTGCGAACATCCGCTCATAGCCGCGAGGTGGGCGTTGGGCTTGGCCAACGGACGCCTGACGACATGGTCGACTGGGCACGTTCACCTGTAAATGACTAGGTGCATTCACACGTACGCCGATACGAGTCAGTCAGTGAGCCTTTCCGCGTAACGGTTTGTTGCGTTGGGTGATCATGTGGTGCGGTCGTGGTCGATGTGCGGAGCACGAGAGCGGCCGCGAGGATCTTCCCGATCGCCCAGGGACATAGGCTGACGTTGCGCAGGGCCTTGAATGTGGTCTTGAGCAGGGAGTTTCCGCGTTCACCGACGGCACGTTGAGCGTTGTGGGCTGTCTGGTCCTCGGTGAGTGACTGCGCGGCCGTTCGGGTGGTCTTGATCGCTTGGCCGGACGTCACACGGTGACCACGACCTTGCCGAACTGGCTGCTCGCCTCAAGGTAGCGGTGTGCCTCGGCGATGTCGGTGAGGTCGAACGTGCGGTCCACACGCGACCGAAACGTGCCCGCGCGCACGCCCGCGAGGATGAAGTGCTCGGCGCGGCGCAGGCGGTCCGGGTCCAGCGTCAGGTCGAAGGCGTTGAACAGCCGCATGGTCGGCACGAACCACAGCGGAAACGGCGTTTCCTTTGTGTCGAGTGCGCCGTAGACGACCAGGGTGCCGCCTTTCGCCGTGGCCGCCGCCAGGTCCCGGACGCCTTCGCCCGCCACGGCGTCGAAGACGAACTCCGCGCCCTTGCCACCGGTGATCTGCAGTGTCCGCGCGGTGATGTCCTCGTCTTCGGTGACGATCACGTGTGCCGCCCCCGCCTCCACCAGCCGGTCTCGCTTGGCCGCGGTGCGCGTCGCCGCGATCGGCACGGCGCCGATGTGGTTGGCGACGTCGATCGTCGCGAGCCCGACGCTGCTGGACGCGGCGGTGATCAGCACGGTGTCACCCGGGCGTACGTGGCCTTCGTCGACGACCGCGCCGTACGCGGTGATGAACGGGCCCCACAGCGCGACGGTGTCGGCCGCGCTGAGCCCTTCCGGGCGCCTGAGCACCGCGGACGCGGGCACGATCGCCTGCTCGCCGTACACGCCGTAGTCCCGCATCGAAAACCCGGCGATGGTGCTGACCAGCTCGTCGGGCGTGAACTCGGTGACGCCTAGGCCGACCTGGTCGATCACGCCGGACGCCGAGTAGCCGAGCGTCGCCGGGAACTCGGCGGGGCGTTCGAAGTAGGTCCCGGCGCGGAACATCGCCTCGGCGCGGTTGAGGCCGATCGCCTCGACGTCGATGCGGACCTCACCCGGTCCCGGCTCGCCGATCTCGACGTCCACCAGTTCGAGCACCTCGGGCCCGCCCTCGGCGCCGAACCGTACCGTCTTCGTCATTTCTTCCCTTTCTCGTGGCTGCTGGAATCGATCGTGGCGCGGTGACGTTTCCGCCGGAAGACGGCACTTTCCTGTGACGACGGCACAAGCCTGTTACGAACGAGGTCACGACGATGGACGACGGCGAAATTCCCCCGGCCGAGATGTGCTCGCTGCGCGAGGTCCTGGACCTGGTCGGCGACAAGTGGGCGATCCGCGTGCTCGTCCACCTCGGCGACGAGCCGCGGCGATTCAGCGAGCTGGAGCGGGCACTGGAAGGGGTGTCACGGCGGATGCTGTCGCTGACGCTGCGGGGTCTGGAGCGCAACGGCCTAGTGACGCGGACGGTGTACCCGGAGGTGCCGCCACGGGTGGAGTACACGATGACGCCGCACGCGGGCGAGCTGGACGCGCCGCTGCACGCGCTGTCGGCGTGGGCGGCGAAGCACCGGACGCAGGTGGCGGCAGCGCGGGAGGCATACGACCTGGCCAACGCGTGAGCTGAAAGGACGCCTTCAGTAGGCCTTCCGTGTCACCAGAGGTGACGTTGGGTAGCGGCAGTTGGTGACGCGCCGAAGATGTTGCGGTGCGGCACAAAGACGCGGAACCCCGGTATGAAGATGGTCCTTCCGAGATCAACTTCATCGAGGTCCCGCGTCCTGATGAGTGTCACATACACCGCAGCGCTGCCCGTACGCGACCAGACGGTGCTGTTCCTGTCCAGCCTGCTGCACGACGAACGACGGCGCCGCGGCACCCGGACCGGCAGCCGGGCGCTGAGCCCGTTCACCCAAGCGGTCCTGATCCTGCGCTGGTTCCTCGACAACACCCGCGTGGCACAGTTGGCCTGCGACAACACGATCAGCAAGTCCACCGCCTACGACTACCTCCACGAGGGAATCACCCTCCTGGCCGCCCGTGCGCCGAAGCTGGAATCAGCCCTGCTCGCCGCCAAGATCGCCGGCCATGACCACATCAGCATCGACGGCACACTGATCGAAACCGACCGGTGCCGCACCCCAGGGCCCACCCTCGGCGTGGACCTCTGGTGGTCAGGCAAGCACGCCAGCCACGGCGGCAACATCCAGGTCATCACCGCACCGGACGGCTGGCCACTGTGGACCTCCGACGTCAGGCCCGGCCGCGAACACGACACCACCGCACTGCGGACCCATACCGAGATCCTTCCCGTACTGGCCGCATGGACAGGTGATGACCTGCCGGTCCTGGGCGACCTGGGCTACGAGGGGGAAGCCGGCACCATCACCGTGGCGTTCAAGAAACCCCAGGGAGGTGAACTCACCGAGGACCAGAAAGCCCACAACAAGGCCCACAACGCCAAACGCGCCGTCGGTGAACGCGGAAACTCCCTGCTCAAGACCACATTCAAGGCCCTGCGCAACGTCAGCCTATGTCCCTGGGCGATCGGGGAAGATCCTCGCGGCCGCTCTCGTGCTCCTGCACATCGACCACGACCGCACCACATGATCACCCAACGCAACAAACCGCTACGCGGAAAGGCTCAGTGTCTTCGAAGCCTCACCGCTGGCCGGCAGCGCCGACCGCTGCCCAGTGCCATGGCGCAGTCCAGGCTCGGCGCGCTCGACGGCAGCGACTTTCCCGGCGGCCGTCTGCAGACCACACTGATGAGCAGCCGGGACCCGGTGACGATGACGACCGCGATGCACGCCCGGGTCGCCGACACACGGTTCGTGCTCGATCGACTGACATGGCTGAACGTCGGCGTGAACCCAGACGCCGAGCTCCGCCCGCTGCCGGACGGTCTACGCGGAGCGCTGGATCTCTGCTGGGTCGGGATGTTCGGCCACTCGTGACGGACGCCGGCTCGCTCGCCTACGGCACCCGGGACCTGGTCGAGGCGTTGGCAACCACGCGGGCGCCGAAGGCACCGAAGGTCCGGCTGCTGCCGGCCACCCTGTCCGCGGGAGCTGCCCGACCCCACCGGGCTGCGCATCCCGATCGGTCTGGAGGCAACCGGCTCGAACCGCTCTAGCTGGACTTCGACACCTCCCCGCACCCTGCTTGTCCACGGCGACACCGAGAGCGGCAAAACCAACCTGCTACGGCTGATCGCGCGGTCGGTCACTCGCGGCAAAGGCCCCGACGAGGTGCGGGTGCTGTTCGCCGACTCACGCCGTGAACTGCACGCCGCGGTCCCGACCGAACTCCAGGTCGGCTACACCGTCAGCGGACACGCGCTCGGCGAGGCCGCCGCACGGGCCGACGCCTCGGTGCGTCACCGCCTGCCCTACGCCGACGTAGATGCCGACCGGCTCAAGCGCCGCGACTGGTGGACCGGCCCACCGCTGTTCATGATCGTCGACGACTACGAGCTGCTGACCTCCGGCCTGTCCAGCGCCCTGGAACCCCCACTCGATCTACTCCCCCTCGGCGCGGAGATCGGTTCCCAAGACGCACGAGTGGCAGACGCCGCGGACGCGGTCGCCGCCAGACCGCATCGCCGACACCTGCACCTGGCATTATTCCGCGCCGAGCAGGACGCGCTGATGGTGCGCCTGGCCGCAGACGCCGCCCTGGTGAGAGGCGAACTCGTCGCGTTGCACACCCACGATGCGCACGATCGAAACCTCACCGTGGCGCGCTCGTCCCACGACGGGGTCATCCGGCTACTGACCCACCACCGACACGCCACCTTGGCGTTAGCCGTCTACACGGCACAGTGCTGGGCGGCGCACGTGGACCGCTGGCGTGACGTCCCGGGACACGGGCCCTGGTTTGTTCACTACCGGACCAGACCGCGCGACACCGTTAACACCCAGCGGACTCGGGCAACGGTTCGCCAAACTCGCGCGACGAGTACAGCTGCCCGACGCGACCCTGCACCGCCTCCGCCACACGGTAGGGACATACCTGGTAGCCGACGGCAAGATCGTGCAAGCATCCAAACGGCTCAGATACCGCGACGTCAGCGCCACCTACCAGGCATACCAGCACACGGTACCGATCGATGACCGCGGAGCGGCGGATCATCTCGCCCGACTCTACGGATTCGACAACGGGTAAGCCGGAAACCGGGCTCCCTGCGAGGCTGGCCACCAGCCGGTTCGATCCCATCGACCTCGCCGCCGTGCCCCGGTCGACTGCGACACGCGTCACGATCGAGTCGGCTCGCTCGGCTCAGCAATCGCCGTTGCCGCAACAGAAGGACGTTCGCGACACCCTTTGTGGTCAACGCCAATGAGACCATTATGGACATCTGAAGGACGTGTTGGCGGGTGATGTCGACAACTCCGTTCGCGGCCGTGCGCGCGGCCCGTGGTCGTCAACGGCGTGGAACACATCGGCCGGGTCACGCAGGCGTACTTGATCCGCATCGTCGGCGGCGAGTGTTACCCCGTCGACGGGCGACTGCGATCACGATTTGGGCCAGGAGTGTCGTCAACAGGGGCTCAGACAAACGGTCCTACTGTGCGTAAATCAGTCCACAGAACCCCACGCGATCGCGCTGGGCGAGGAACGCCTGGTCGACACCGACCAGGCCGTCCGCTTCGGGTCGGTGCGCTATTCCACCCCCGACGGACACCAGGGCAGCAAGGTCTGGTGCCGCCTCGTCGGCGAGCTTACCCAGGAAGATCATCGACCACCTTGCTTCGAGGCGGGTGATGACCACCCGAATCGGCGCGGCGTGCGGTCAGTCGCTTCCGCCACCACTCCGTCCAGGCGCCGCCAAAGATTTCCGCCTCGCATGTCCTGAGCATCGCCTCCAATATGTTCCAGTCGCCGTCGTCAATGTACATGGCCACATAGCGCTGCGGCCAACCGACGGACGCGGACACTGCCAAAGTCGAACGAGCCTGTCCTTGCTCGAACAACTCCAGCACGTACTCCCGATCAGTCATCGCCTGCCATTGCGCGATCAAACCGCCGGTGGTCAGCAATCCCTCGATAGCCGCACCAAACCGGTCAATGCCCTCCTCGACCGGGAACGCCCACGTCGATGATGTCGATGACCTCATGCGCGCGGCGATTTCATCAGAGATATGCATCCCTTGGCTGATCGCTTCGATGTCGACAGTTGGAGCGATTTCTATGGGGACACGTACCCGGTTGCTGATGATTCCCCACGTTGTGGACGGCTGAGACGGCCGTCCCTGCCCGCGGTTCTGAAAGTCACACTCGGCGGCCGGAATCACCGACCACTCGAAAAAGAAGGCCACCTCGTTCGGGAGCTGGTGCCTTCGGAACTGGACAAGCACCAAGTTGCCCGGCGCCTGCCCAAGCAGGAATCGCCGATGTGACCGCCGGAACCCCGACCTCGTGAGCACCGGCGTCACATACTTGCCCAAGAGGTCATCCAGTAGTTTGGTCGTCACCAGCATGACAGCGACCCTACCTTAGATCGGGACCGGCAGAGGAAAGATCGGGATCGGGGGCGCGATCGGGACACCCGGGCCCGGCACACCGGGAGGTTTGGGCTGTGTCTGAGGCGGCGGCGCGGGCAGTCGCTGGGTCAGCTGCATCTCACGCTCGGATTGCTCATGCCAAAACTCGGACTGCTTCCTCCAGGGCTCCTTTGCTACGTCGAATTCCTGGAGAGTCCCAGTGTCCTTGCCGATCTGCATACGATTTTTGGAATCATCATCATCTTCATCGCCATAGAGAACAACACCATTTTGGCCACCCCAATAATGCGTCTTAGGATATTCCGGGTTGATCATCTTGTACGGGCCGCCAATGTCCCAGCCAGGTGCGGCGTGCACCGCATTCTTCCCGTTTCTCGCCTCACTGTTAAGATTTTGCGCATACCAGAAAGATTCTGTGTACGCCCGGCCGTTTGTATCCTGCCCCTCCGCCTTCACCTCCCACACGTACTGCTGCGCGTAACAGCTATCTATCTCTAGACAGACGTCGACAGTCAAGACAATATCTGCCTCACCGTCCTTTAGGCAGCCATCGATACGACTCCCGTTCACCCTCATGCAATCTTTACCCCCGAACGGCACCTTATATTTCTCCTCTACCTGCGGGTTCAACATTCCGAGCGCATACGCTTGCAGCAGTATCCGGTTAGCAGCTTCCTTTTGCACAGCATTATGCTTTGACGTGAAGTCTTTTTCATGTTTTTGGCCCGGTGCCGATGGCGGTGCTCCGCCACCGGGCGCTTCGGGAGTTGGGTGCCACCAGTTGTTGGGCGTGCACTGGGTGGTTTCCGGGTCGATGGTGCACAAGCCGGACGGGTCGCTCGATGTGATGGGGCTGTTGCCGCTGTAGGTGTAGCCGTTCCACGTTTGCGGGTCGGCGGTGTTCATGAGGGGGTCGACGGAGATGAAGCGGCCGGTGGTGGGGTCGTATTGGCGGGCGCCGAGGGTGGTCAGGCCGGTGGAGGGGTCGAGGGTGCCGCCGACGAAGCCCTTCTCACCGGGGAAGGCGACGTTGGGGCCGCGGGGGGCGCCGAAGGGGGTTTGGCGGCGTTGGGTGACGGCGAGGGTGGTGGTGTCGACGGAGATTTGGGGTGTGCCTTGGTGGTCGCCGGCGAGCCAGGTGAGGCCGCTGGGAGTGCGCATGGCGACGGCACCGTTGCCGAAGGGGTAGTAGCGGGTGGGTGTCACGCTGCCGCTGGCGGTGTCCAGTCGGATTTCCTGGTTGCCGAGATAAAGGGTGGTTCCGGTGGGGTCTTTACGCAGCAGCCGGGAGCCGGAGGCGTCATAGATATAGGAGGTGGATTTCCCGGCCTCGGTGACAGTGCTGAGCCGGCCTTCGATGTCCCAGTCGAGGGTTTGGGTGCCGGAGGCGAGTTCGCGCCGGGTGGTGTTGCCGGCCAGGTCATAGCCGAAGTTGTCGGTCTTGGACCCGCCTGGGCTTTGGGTGGTGACGGTTTGGAGGGCGTGTCCGGTGGGTGGGTAGTTGTAGGTCCGGGTGGTGTTGTTGGTCGAGGAGTGTTGGGTTTCGGTGCGTCGGTTGCCGACGGTGTCGTAGGTGAAGGATTGCCAGTACGGTGCCGGGCCGGCCAGACCGCCGGTTGTGGGCGCCGTTGCGCAGTCGCTGGTGGGTGTCCAGGCTTCGGTGAGTCGGTGGAGGTAGTCGTAGGTGAAGCATTGGCGTTCTTCGGCGCCTGGGCGTTTGTCTTCGATGGAGAGGATGTTGCCGGCGGGGTCGCGGGTGTAGTTGACGTCGGATTGTTTGGGTGCGGGGACTTCGGCGTCCACGATGGTCTGGTTGAGGCGGCGGGTGTGGGTGTCGTAGTAGGAGGACAGCCAGAGTCGTTTGCCGGTGTCGCCGAGTTGTAGTCGTTGTGGTTCGCCGTAGCGGGTGTAGGAGGTGTCGGTGACCAGGTTGACGGTCTTGGTGTAGGCGGACCAGGACTTGATTGGCCGGTCGTAGTCGTCGTACTTGACGGACAGTCCTTCCTGGATCATCGACCCGGCTTTGGGATAGGTGATGCTGCTCAGGCTGCCGGTCCATGTGTAGCCGAAGTACGTGGTGTACGTCCCGCGCAAGACGCCTTCGGATGGCGGGATCACCACTGAGGACTCGGTGGGCTGCCCCAAGGTTCCGTAGGAGTACACCTGCTGGGTGTAGGCGTTTCCGTCGACATACCGGGTCGAGGACGCCGGTTTTCCCTTGCCGTACAACGATGTGTCGTACTTGTACTCCAGCCGGAGCGGGCCTGTCGTGTTGCCTTCGCGGACCGTTTTGCTCCGGCCGAGCCGGTCGTAGTCGTAGACCAGGGTCTTGCTGCGCGCGTCGGTGACGGTCAGGAGTTGGTCGGCGTCGTCGTAGGTGCTGGTGGAGGCACCTTTGTCGACGTCGTTCGCGGTGATCTGGCGGCCGCGCAGGTCGTAGGTCCATCGCCAGGTGTTGCCGGCGGGGTCGGTCGCGGTGTCCATCCGCCCGGCGGGGGTGTAGGTGTATCGGGTGGTGTCGTGGTCGCCTTGCGGCGTCGCGCCTTTGTATTGCCACAGTTCGGTGGTTTGGCCACGGGCGTCGGTGATCGTGGTGGTGGGTGTGCCGCCGGCGGGCGGGGTGACGTTGACCCGGTCGCCGCCGTAGAAGGTGGTGGTGCGCCACGCTTCTTGGGTGCCGGTCTGATAGATCGAGGCAGTTGGGCGGCCGGCGCCGTCGAACTGGGTGCGGGTGAGGCCGGGTACCTCGGTGTCGGAGGCGACCCAGAGTTTGGTGTCCACGGCCGCGTCGTTGACATAGGCCTGGGTGGACTTGTACACCCGGCCTTGCGTGTCGTAGCGGGTGTCGGTCAACAGCCGGCCGCCCTCGGTGGGGGCCTGGACTTGCCGTACCCGGTATTGAGGGTCGTAGAGGGTGTTGGTGCTGACGTAGTTGCCGTTCGGGCCGATCGCCGTCTTGGTGAGCACCGTCGGTCCGTCGTTGCGGACCTGATAGGCGAACTGGACGTTGCCGCGGTTGCTGTTGACATCGCGCCGCCGGTTGGGCAGCCAGGTCTCCACCACCCGGCCGAGCGGGTCGTAGGCGTTCTCGGTGATGCCGCCGTTGGTGTTGGTGGACTTCAGCGGGCCGCCCCACGCTGGGTCGACGGTGGTGGTGACGGTGTGGCCGAGCTCGTTGGTGAGTGTGCTGCTGGTCTCCGGGCCGCCGGTGGCCGGTTCGTAGGTGACCTTGGTGGCGCGGTCCAACGCGTCGGCTGTGGTCAACGGACGGCCGTAGATGTCGTAGGTGGCGGTGCCGGTCTTCACGTACACGGGGTCGGCCCCGGCCGGGTGGTCTTTCATGATCTCTTGCCGGGTGACGTCCCCGGTGGTGGGTGCGACTCCGGGGTCTTGTCCGTCGTAGGAGACCTTGACATCCGAGAGCGCGTTCTGTGGGAACACCGGTGTGGTTCCACAGGCCACGGAGACGGTTTCGACCCGGGTTGGGGAGGACATCAGCCATTTGGTGGGGTTGCGGACGTAGGTGGTGGTGGCGCACCGGTCGTCGTTCGGCGTGGCCAGGTCGCCGAGGTCGTTGACCTGGGTGGTCTGCCCGTACTCGTCGTAGGTGCTGTCGGATTGGGTGGTCCGCCAGCCACCGGCGGCCAGGGCGGTGTAGTTCTTCGTGGTCCCGATGGCGACGAAGAAGGCTTGGTAGGGGCCACGGGTCGCGGTCGGTCCCCGCCACACGGGTGTGGTGATGGTCTTGGTGACGATGGTGTTGTTGTCGGTGTTGTACCGCTGGGATTCCAGCGTGACGCCTTCCAGCCAGTTGGCGTCTGCCCGGCTGCCGCCTTCGGAGTCGGTGACGGTGGCCGGCCGGGTACCGTTGGGGAGGTGGTCGCCGTCCATGCCGCGGTAGAACCGTTGCTCGGTCATGGTGATCGGACCGCTGGGGTCGTTGGGTTTCCCGGCGTGCACCCGGACTCGGCCGTAGCCGCGGAACTCGTCCCAGGTCTTCTTCTCGTCCTTGACGAACTCGGACTGGCTGTAATGCCAGGCGGCGCCGTCCAGGTACTCGTAGCGCACGAGTTGTTCCGGGTTGGCCAGCGGCTGGGCCGGGTCGGCCGGGTTCTGGGTCAACCGGTCGGAGGACACGACCGTGTCCACCACATATTTGTGGAAGTAGTCGGTGCGCTCGGTGGTGGCGTATTTGGGTAGCCACCGCGCGGGGTAGCAGCGTTTGGTGTTGTTCTCCGGCGCGGCCGGTACTGAGCCGGGTGCGCAGTCAGGGGGCGCGTAGTTCACGCTGGTCGCGCCGCCGGCTTCCGAGACCACTCCGGTGACGCGGTAGCGGTTGATGGGGCCGAGCCCGTCACCGGTGGTCACCCGGTTGGCCATCGGGGTGCCCTCGAACACCACCGGCGGCAACACTATCGGCGGCGTCGTGGCCGAGGTACCGAGCAGCCCGGTGTGTTTGATACTGCGCAGCCACAGGGCGGCTTTCTCGCCGTCGCCGGGGTCGGGGTACTGGTGTTCCAGGGTCCAGGAGTCGACGTCCATATAGGACGAGTTGCGCCAGACCTGGGTGGTGATGTGGTCCAGCCGTTTGGTGGACCAGAACGTCGGATAGTGCCGATCTTTACAGGTCGAGGTGTCGCATTTGTCGTCCCAGGGGACGTCCGGCCAGTTGTCCTTCTTGTCCGGGGTACAGGCACTGCCCGGTACGCACCGGTCGGCCGGAGTGAACCAGACCAGGCCGGTCGCGCGGTCGGTGCTGCCCTCCCGCAGGCCGTACTCGATCCGGGCCAGGGTGCCGCCGCGGATGTAGGCGACCGCGTCGTCCTTGCGGTTGAGGCCGTAGGAGTTGGTTTCGGTGTCGTAGTAGTACAGGACGGCGTTGCCGTGCCGGTCGACGACCTTGTCCAGGTTCCACCGCCACGTCTGGGTACACCACGAGGTGTCGAACGTCGCGCCGTGACAGGGTTCGTTGGCGTCGTCGCCGAACACCGGGACGGTCCAGGCAGACTTGGCGTCCGGGCGGGAGCCGAAGAAGTACTGGGTGCCGTCAACTGTGGTGATCTTCCAGTACTCGCCGTCATCATGCCCATGCCCGGCGCCCGGGAAGTACTCCACCTGCGACCCGTCGTCTTGTTTGGGCCGCCAAGTATGGGTGGTGTCGTCCTTGATCAACGGGCCACCGCCGGCGCCGAACGACGCCATGGCGTTGTCACTGCGCCAGCACAGGTCGCCGGAGTCGGTCGGCGGTGTCGTGCCGCCTTCGGTGTCTTCCGAGCAGCCGCCGTAGGTGCGTTCGATGAACCCCGCAGACAGGCTCCACCCGTCGCCCACCCAGGACGGCTGGTTGTTGGTCGCGCTGGTGTGCCCGTCCACCACCGAAGAGGAGTAGCTCAACGCCAAGTTGGGGTTCAACCCACCCGGGGATGGCGGCACCCGCAGCGGATACGACCAGGAGAAATCCCCGGTCCGCTGCGCGACGTCCCAGGTCGCGGACGGCCCGAGCGAGGTGGCCTTCGACGTGCCTTCCCCATCCGGCGTACCCGCCCCCGCAGTCTGGTCGCCGTGTAGTGCCTTGCGGGTGGCCAGGTCCTGGGGCCGGTTGTTCATCGACTGTTCGGTGACCGGCACCGACGGGATCGTCGGCAAGTTCGTCGACGGGCCGGCGGCCGCCGCGGTCGCGGGGGTGACCACCGCGGTGACCCCGGACAGGAAGACCGTGATCACCAGCGTCAGCAGGGTCCGGCGGCGTGGGCGTCCAGGTGACCGCATGATTCCTCCGAAAGAGAAGAAAAGGGGGTGTGGTCAGGAGCGGCCGGCCGCCGCGGGCAGCCCGGTCAGGATGAACCCGAGCTGTCGGTCCAGGGTGTAGCCCTCACAGTTCGCCGATGTGCTGGCGAAGTACTCGTTGTTGACGACGCACCGATACAACGGTGTGCTGGCGGTGTCCGCCGGCGCCGCAGTCCAGATCTGACCGAGGCTCCCCAGCACGGTCTTGCCCTCGCACGCCGGATCGGTCGACAGGAACGTGTCCACCCCGTTGACACAGCTGGTCAACGGTTGCGTGCCGGGTTGCGGGATCATCGCCACCAGGCCGGCGACACCGCCGTTCTCATACCCGACCGGTCCACCATGGACAGTGTCGAAATGGTCGTAGTCGAAGGCACTGTAGTAGCGGGTCAACGGCGCGTACGCGAGGGTGTAGCCGAGCAGGCCATCTTTCGTGGCTCCCTCACAATCCGAGCGTGTCGAGTCGAAATGGTCACTCGCCGTGCGGCACCGGTAGATCGCCAGCGAAGGCAGGTTCGTCGGTGCCGCGGTGTACACCCGGCCGATCTCACCCACCACGGTTTTGCCTTCACACGCCGGGTCGGCCGAGGTGAACGCGTCACTGCCGAACTTGCACGAGTACAACACGCGGGTGTTCGGTTGACCGTCCGCGGCGAGCATGCCCAACGAGGTGTCGAAGTGATAGCCGTCCGGCATCGCCTCGCTGGTGGTGGTGCTCGACCGGTCACCAGCGGCATTAACGGTACGGCCGAGCTGCCCGTCCGGCGGCTCGGGATACCGTGCCAGGGTCTGGATCTGAGTGTCGGTGGCTATCCCGAGGAACGCGTGCACCTCGTCCGCCGCGCCGGTGAGGAATTCGGCCGGGCTGCCGTTGATCTTCCCGCGGCCGATCGCGAACCCACCACTGGCCTGCCACAACGCCACCTCGGAGCGGGCACCGGCCAGTTGACCGTCCACATACAGCCGCAGCTGGCGTTTGCCGTAGTCGTACACCCCGACCAGGTGGGTCCAGCGGTTGGCCACCGCGGGCGCCGTCGACTGCGCGTACAGCAGTCCGGCGGAGTCGGTGTCGTTGGGCGGTGCGCCGAACACCCACCGGCCGATCTCCGGCCGGTACTGCAGCACGAACCCGCTCATTCGTCCGCCGTCCTGACTCAGCACGGTGGCCGCCCGGTCGGTGCGGGTCAGGCGGGCCCACGCGGAGACGGTGAAACTCTCGTTGAACGGGGTGACGCTGCGGGTCGTGGTGGCCTGCCCGTTGATGCCGTCGAGCTGGATTGCCTTGCGGATCATCCCGGGTCCGTAGGACACACCTCCGGACGCGGTGGCGTCGTCGTGTCGCCAGGAGTAGTCCTTGCCGGTGGCTTCGTCGAACCGCCACCCGCCATAGTCCATCGTGGGCACGTCGTCGTGCACCGCGGTGACCTCGCTGTCACCCAGGGGCTTGCCGAACGCGCGCACGTCGTCGATACCGCTCCAGAAGAACTCAGCGTTCGCACCGGCCCGTTTCGCGCGGCCCATCGACAACGGCCCGGCCGCGTTCCCGATCGTGACCCCGACCTGGGCGGCAGACAACACCCCGTTGACATACAACCGCAGCTGATGCAGGCCCGCGTTGTAGACCACCGCGAGATGCGTCCACTCATGCGCCACCGCGCTTTGCGGGGAGGTCAGCAGCACGGCAGGCGAACTACCGGCCGCAGGTACCGCGATCGCCCACTTGCCGGTGGAGGCGTTGTACTGCAGGCGGAACGCGCTTTCCTGGCTGCCGTCCTGGCCGAGCACGGTCCGGTCGGCGGTCGTGTCGGCCAGATAGGCCCACGCGGTCATCGAGAAGTCCCGGGTGGCGTCCAGCACCGGCCCGGTGGTCTCGGCATAGCCAGGGACAGCGTCGAACCAGGCGGCACGGCCCTTGCGGCCGTTGAAACGCTCCCCACCGCCCTTGATCGTCGCGGTCAGGCCCCGCCCACTGGAATCCGCGGCCGTGTTACCGCTGGCCTCGTCGAACGTCCAATACCCGGCGTCCGCGGTCGGCATCCCTGTTCCGCCGCCGTTCTCCGCTGGATAGGAGCCGTATAGCTCGTCGATCCGGTCGCCGGTCAACGGCCCGGTGTACAACCGCACATCATCCACGGTGCCCGGCCAGAACTGCGCGGCGGCGCCGTTCACCTTCCCCCGGCCGATCGCCACCCCACCTGAGGCCTGCCACGGCGTGTTCACTGTTCCGTCGCCGCGCCGGGTGCCATCCACATACAGGCGGATCGTCTTGGCCTGCTTGTCATACACGCCGACCAGGTGGACCCAGGCGTTCACGTCGGCCGGCGCCACGTCCACCGCCGCTTGCGTGATGGGTGCGTTGTCGGTGTCGGACTCGGGCATCTCGAAGGTCCAGTACCCGCGGAGATGGTCCTGGTCTACCACGTGCCCGAGCCGGAACTTACTCGTCCGCGTGCCGTCGACACTCAGCACTGTCCGTCGGCACTCCGACGCGGTGGCCAGGTCGCATTGCTGGTCCGGGAGATACGCCCAGGCGGCTACCGTGAAGCTGTCGTCCGTGCGCAGGTCCACACCAGTACTGGTGACCGTTCCGGTCGTGCCGTCGAACTTGACCGCGTTACCCACCCGGCCTGGAGCGAACGTGGCCCCCGGGTTCAAGGTCGCCGGCCGGGTACCGACCGCGTCCCCCAAGGTGGTGCCGCTGGACTCGTCCAGCCGCCAGTCGTGCACCAACGTCAGATCCCGGCCCGCCATCGCCCGAACCTCATCAGCGAACAACGACCGACCATAGACCTGCACGTCGTCCACCGCGGCCGGCAGGAAGTTGCCCCACGCCGTCGCCCACCGCGCCCGACCCACATCAAAACTGGATGTCGCGTTCCACGGCGTGGTCGAACTACCGGTCGCCGACAACACACCGTTGACATACAACAACATGTCCCCGGTGCTGGCTTGATACACCACTGCCAGGTGCGTCCACACCCCTACTTGCGGGGTCTCGGCCGACCGGACCCGCACCGCCGTCGGGCTGTCGACATCCGAGCCGTGCATGGCGAATGCCCAATGGTCATCGGCTTTCCCGGTGTACCCCAGCCAGAACATCGACGAGTGCGCGCCGTTCTGGCTGGCCACCGCCGCCCACCCGTCCGGCTTGCTGGTCAGCTTCACCCACGCCGCCACCGAGAAACTTCCCTGAGTGTCCACCGCCTTCGTGGAGGTGACGAAGTCATCGGCCCCGTCCAAGTTCACCGCGAGGTCATCGGGGTCCGGATTGGCGTTCTGGCCACCAGTCCACGCCGCACCACCCATGACCGTGCCACTATGCGGATCCTCGCGGCCGGAGCTGTCCTTGGCGTCCCCGTCCAACTTCCACGACAACGCCTTCACATTCTCGCCACTCACGATCCCCTGGATCTCCTCGATCGAGATCGCCCGACTGAACGCACGCAGCTCATCCACCCCACCCGGCCAGAAGTTCCCGGGCAGCCCGTTCCGCTTGCCCCGCCCGATGACAAACTTGCCGGTCGCCTTCACCACACTCGACGCGGTCGCCGGCCCGGCCAGCCGCCCACCGACATACAGTCGCAACTGTTTGCTCGGCGCGTCATACACCGCCGTCAGATGCGTCCAATCCTTGGTCCCGACCACAGCCAGTTCGGTCGAGCGAACCATCACACCACCCGGCTGATCACCATCAACCGCAGGCATCGAGAACTCCCACCGGCCGCCGTCCACCTCCCGATACCCCAGCGAGAACCCACTGACCTTGTCACCGTCCTGCGACAACACGGTGACCGTGGCGCCCGGGTCCAGGTGCCGGTCCACCTTCACCCACGCCGCGACCGAAAAACTCTGATCCGTACGCAGCACCGGCCCGCCCGCCGAAACCTGATCGTCCACACCGTCCAACTGCACCGCGTTGTTCGACGCGCCGTGCTCGGCGAAGGTGGCGCCGTTCTCCAGCACCAGCATGTCCCCGCCCGGGATAGCGTTCGTGGCCGTCGTACCATCTGGCTCGTCGAACTTCCAGTGTCCGATCTGGACGTTGTCGCGGGACACCGCGGCACGCACCTCAGCGTCCGTCAGCACCCGGTCATACGCGTGGACCTCGTCGATCGACCCCGGCCAGTACTTCCCGTACCCGGTGCCCTGCTTCTCCTGGCCGATCCGCAGCAAACCCTCCGCATTCCACGGAGTGGTTTGCCGGCCGGCCGAACCGGCCAACACACCGTTGACATACAGCCTCATCTGCTGACTGGCCCCGTCGTACGTGCCTGTCAGATGGGTCCACTCCCCCGCCACCGCCAGCGTGGAGGACCGTGCGACAAAGACGTTGCTATACGACCCGTCGAAGGCCGTCATCACGAACACCCACCGCTTGTTCGTCCCCTCGTACTCCACACTCGCACCGGCGACGCTGGTCCCGTCCTGGCTGACCACCGCGTACGACCCGTCGTCGACCCGGTCCAGCTTCACCCACGCCGACATCGAGAAACTCGCATCCGTACGCACCGTGTTCGGCGCCGTCACACACGCGCCGGTCCCATCCAGACGCACCGCCGAGCCCACCGCGCCCGGCCCGTAGATCACGTTCCCGTTCGGTGTGCCGTCCCGGAACCCCAGGTTCGCGTCGTCCTTCGTGTTCCCCTCGAACGACCACTGCGCCAACGGCCCATTCCCCGGACGCACATAAAAGTGATATACCTTCGTATCGCTGCGATGCCCGGCCCGATCGACACTCTGCACATACAGATCCCGCGGACCGTCCCCCGGCGGGGTCAACGTCACAGTCGCCGGACCGCCCAACCGATCCGCATCCACCCGGTTCAACGGCCCATCCGACGGCGGATCGTTCCAGCCATACAGATAGTGGTCGATGTCCGGCACCGTGACGTTGGGCGTGTCGCTGGTGTCGAAGGTGAACTTCCCCGCGACACCCACCCCACCGTGCCACCGGTTGTCGTTCTGGTACAGCAGGCCCTTCACCGACGGCTTGACCCCGGGACCCACCCGGTCCACCACGAACGGCCCCGGACCCCGCCGCCACTCGTTGGTCTGCGCCAACGACCCGTCGCTCCACACATCCCAGCCACGGACATACCAGTCCGCCTCCTGGCCATCCATGCCCCGCAGATCGACGTCCGTGGTGTGCGCGGCGCCCGGCATCTGCAGCGAACCCCACCTGTCTTCCAGGACCCCGTTACGCCAGATGTTCCACTGCGGCTTGACCGAATCACCGTCCGCATCGGACAGACGAGTCTGCAACCGGATGAAGTCGTCAGCGACATACGACTTGCCGTCACACCACCGGCACGGCGCCTTCATCGGCGGATCCGTCGACAACTGATACGCCGGATCCGGCGGCGTGTTATAGGTAACCGTCAACTTCGTCGCCGCCGAGTAATACCGCCGCCACGCCAACTGATCATTCTCGTCGTACGCCTGCAGATAGAACGCGCTGAACCCACCCCGGGTCACCGCCTTCACATCGAACCCGATCCGCACCGCACCGTTCTCGTTCACACACCCATGCACCGGCGGCGCGTCCACCGAGGCAAGCGAGTCAGGGCCCGGTTGGTTGTTCCAGGTCAGACCGTCAGTCAACTGACCGTGCACCCAATGCAGGTCCTGCCGCCGCGCCGAACAGTTCGGACTGTTGGCCACCTGCACCAGAACCGCCGCATCGAACAACGTCTGGGCACCGGTCAAACCAGTCGTGTCGAACTGCATATAATACCGGGCCACCCCGATGTCCTTGCACTCCCCGCTAGGGATGTAACACTTCCCCACCTGCCCGAAATCCGGCCCGGCACCACTGGTCCGCGGAAACGAACTGCCACTCACCTTCGACCCGGACAACACCGTGGCCCAGTTGTTCCACCCCGGCGTATGCAACCGCGGATCAATCACCACCGGGAACACCGTCGCCGCATCCGCCAGGAACGCCAGATCCGGCCGCAGCGTCAGCACACCATCCGACAACCCCACACCGACCGCGGCCGACCGAGCCGTCGCGGCATTCTCACCGCTGGCATCCCACATCACCGACGCCGGCGCCGAAAACCGCTCCTTACCCGCCTTGTCCACCGCCCGGATCACACCCGCCTCATCCACCGTCACCGTCAAGTCGCCCGCATCCACCCGCAACCCGAGCGCCGCCAACGCCGGATTGCTCGCCGCCTGCGCGCTGTGCACCACAAACCGCACCGCGACACCATCCCGCTCCGCCACCATCACCAAATCCACACCCGCCAACACATCCCGATACGTCGCGGTATCGCCCACCAACACCGGCTCAGGCAACCGACCCGGCCACGACAACGCCACCTTCTGCCCGTCCTGCCGCACCGTCACCACCGGACCCGCACCACCCGAGGACAACTCCACATCCCCCAACGCCGCCGTCGGCCGCACCACCCCATCCGACTCACGCGCCAACGTCGTATCGACCGGCACCCACCCACCAGCCCGCTTGACCCGCACCGGCACCGCACTGAACTCCGCCGTCATCCGGCCATCCGGCTCAGCGAACACCTGCCGCGACTCGGACGTGAGCTTCGCCACCGCCACCCGGGAGTGCTGCACCTGCGCCGCCGTGACCGCGGACGCCTCATCCGGCGCCTCGGCCACAAAATCGCGCTTTCCTAACGGTCCGCCCGCCGGAACCACCAGCAGGCCCGCCAGAACAGCAAGCAGCACAAACACACCAACTGCGCGCACCAGGATTCCCCCTCGGCTCACGCGAGCCCAGCCCCGCGCGTTTTGATGAGTCTTTACCCAGACTTGCCGATCAACGCTGACCTGCAAAGACTCCATTGGAACCAATTGTCAGTAACACCCTGACCACCAACCCTCGCCCACCAACCGGTGGGAGCACTGCCCACACGGACACGGCACCTCGGACCGACCGTTCAGCATGGACAGTTGAACACCACACCACGACCCAGCCGACAGTTGATCACCACAACGCCAGGCGCATCCCTGTCCTGAAAGTCCGTAACGAAACATGTGCCCGGAACGACGAGTCGTCCACCAGAGGGGCCGCCCGAGAGACGGATGGGGACGTGACGTCAGAGTTATCAATGGGACTGCTCGATTTGCTGCGCTGCCCGCAATGCACGACCGAGTTCACCTTCGAACACTCACCCATCCAGCCGTTGGCCAGTGGTGCGTTCGGGGTACTACGGTGCGGGACACACGAATATCCAGTGATCGACGGCATCCCCGTGATCCGCAATGGACACGTCAGTGTCCACGATCACACCACCCTGTGGACCGAGGTTCCCGGTCCCACCGTGGACAAGCTGGTCGACCTGGTCCGCAGTCCGGACCCACTGGCGGCCCTGGTGGAACTACTGGCCTTCCCACCCGCACTGCCGTGGGGACTGGAACACACACCGATCGTCCGCCTGCCGCTGACCCGTGGACCGGGACAACGGATGCTCATCGCCGCCCGCCGACGCGAGATTCGACGACTACTCAACCAACCTGTGAGCCAGCACACCGCACAGGACTGGATGCGACTCTGCTACCTGCGATCCCGCGGCACGAATCCCGAGCTGTACCCGTACTTCCTACTGCGCTTCGGACAGCCCCGCATGCTGGCCGCACTAGCCCTCTACAGCGTGCTCGACAGCGGCCCGAAACCCATCCTAGACCTGGCATGCGGCTTCGGACACATCATGTACCTGCTCGCCGCCCGCCCGGCTCCACTGTGGTCGATCGGAGTGGACCGTAACTTCTTCCAACTCTGGGTGGCCCGCCGCTGGATCGCCACCGACTGCGACTTCGTGTGCGCCGACGCCGCGCTGCGGCTACCGTTCGCCGACAACAGCTTCGCCGCCTCAGTGTGCAGCGACGCCTTCCACTGCCTACCCGACCAGCAACTCGCATACGACGAACTACGTCGCTGCGCGGACAACAACACCGTCCTCCTCGACCGCGTCGGCAACGCGGACATCGACCCTCGCGACAGCCCACACGAACGCACCCTCGACGGCTACCTCACCCTCACCGGCACCACCTCCACCCGCATCCTCGGCGAGCAAGAACTCCTCACCAGCTACCTCACCGGCCAAGGCCCCGCACTGGCCACCCAACGCCCCCTGCCCGAACTGCGACAAGAGAAATGGCTGACACTGGTATCCAGCGACGACCCCAAACTATTCCGCGACCACGACAAACCCACCTACCTACCACACGCCCAAGGACAACTCGCGATCAACCCGATCTACCGGCCCCGGCCACACGGCGACCACATCCAACTACGGTTCATGTTTCCATCGGACTGGTACGCCTTCGAGAACGCCACCATGCGCGACTATCACCCCACTCAAATCACCCTCACCCACAACGAATACCAGGACCTCCTAGCCGGCCGGCACACTGACCACACCGACGAACTGACCGCGAGATTCGTCCTGACCGGCATGCCACCCCGCTACGCCCACCCACCAGCCCCACATCGGAACAGCACCAGCCGAACACCTATAGCTGACTGATCCCATCCGCAGAACAGATCCCACGAACCCGCGACGCTCAACAGGCGCACGCACCCAACCGCCCTCTGATGTCGCCGACGGCACGGAAGACACAGCCGGGGCTGTTGCCTGCATGTAGAGGTGCACGAGCCAGGGCGACAGGGTTGTCCCCGCGGACGCAGGACCGTTCAACTCCTTGTCGATCGACCGCTCCGCCGGTTTCACCGACCAGGAGGTCCCCGACCGTCTACTCCTGCTGGTCCATCAATGAAGTGGAGTCACATGTTCGGCCATCGTCGCCCGGTGCGTGTCGCGATCCTTCTGCTGCTTTCGCTCGTGGTGTCCACGGTCATGAGCGTGCCGGCGAGCGCGGCCACCGGTCTCACCGTTGGCGATCTTCAGGTCGACTACCGGACGAACCCGCTGGGGATCGACGACCCGCACCCCTCGTTGAGTTGGCGGTTGCGGTCCGATGTGCGGGGTGACAGCCAGACCGCGTACCAGGCTCTCGTGGCCAGCCGCCCGGATCTGCTGGACCACCCGGACATCTGGGACAGCGGCAAGGTCGCGGACCGGACCTCGGTCGCAGTCCCTTACGGCGGCCCGAATCTGCGGTCCGGGACTCGGTACTACTGGACCGTTCGGGCCTGGGACGCGAGCGGGCGACCGTCCACATTGGCCGCCCCAGCGTGGTGGGAGACCGGCCTGCTCGGTGCTGCGGACTGGGCGGGCGCGCAGTGGATCACCCCCGACATGGGCACCAAGTACACCTGGCAGGACTCCACGCTGGACGTCGACTTCACCATCAAGGCGGCGGCCGCGAGTGTCCTGTTCCGGGCGTTGGACTCGCAGAACTTCTACATGTGGCAGATCAACACGGTGACCACCCCGGGCAAGGTGGTGCTGCGCCCGCACAGCCGGGTGCGCGGAACCTTCGAGCCGCTCGACGAGGTCGACCTGAGCCCGGTGCTGACTCCGGCGAACGCGACCGCCCCGCATCATCTCCGGATCGAGGCCTGGGGCGACAGGTTCACGACCTGGATCGACGGAACGCAGGTCGACGTCCGCACCGACGATGCCTTGACCACGGGCACGGTCGGATTCCGGTCGTCAGTCTCCGAAGGCGTCCCCGAGGACGCGCGCTACGACAACCTCACGGTCCGCGATCTCGCCGGGCAGACGTTGTTCTCCGACGACTTCTCGCACTCGCCGGACCCCCGGTTCCCCGGCGTCCCGATCACCGACGGCCAGTTGGCGCCGGACGGCGACCCGACACTGCTCGACCAGGGCACACCCCCATCGCCGTTGCTGCGCCACGAGTTCGTCCTGGACAAGCCGGTGGCCAAAGCCCGCGCGTACGCGTACGGCCTCGGGTTCTACGACCTGCACCTCAACGGCGGCAAAGTGGGCGACCACGTCCTCGCGCCGGCCGCGACATCGTTCGACCAGCGGAACCTCTACGACACGTACGACGTCACCGAGCAACTCCACCAAGGCCCGAACGCCGTGGGGATCTGGCTGGGCACCGGCTACGGCCCGCGGTTCAGCCAGTACGGCTTCCGGTGGCCCGGCCCCGACCAGGCGATCCTGCTGCTCACCGTGACGTTCACTGACGGGACACAAAGGACGGTCAGCACTGACGACTCGTGGCGCTGGTCCGCCGGCCCCATCACGGCCGACGACATCTACGACGGCGAGACGTACGACGCCCGGCTGCAGCAGGACAGTTGGGACAAGCCAGGTTTCAACGAGTCGGCGTGGCACCCGGTGCGGACCACGGCGGCGCCGAGCCCGGTGCTGGCGTCCAGCGACCTGCCGCCGATCCGCGTCGCGCAGACCCTGCGCGCCACGAAGCTCACCCAGCCGCAGCCCGGGATGTACGTCTACGACTTCGGCCAGAACATCGCCGGCTGGGAACGGCTGAGCGTCGCCGGACCGGCGGGTGCCACTGTGCGGATGCGGACGGCGGAGGAACTTCGCGCCGACGGGACGCTGGACACGACCACCAACCGCAACGCCGCGTCCAACGACACCTACATCCTGTCGGCCGCCACCGGCCCGCAGACGTACGAGCCCCGCTTCACCTATCACGGTTTCCGCTATCTCGAAGTCACCGGCTACCCCGGAACACCGACCCTGGACAGTGTCGTCGGCGTGGTCGCGCACGCGGACGTCACCTCGACCGGAACCATCGAGACGTCCGACCCGCTGCTGAACCGGATCTGGCAGAACAACCGGTGGGCGGTGCTGAACAACTCCATGAGCCTGCCGACCGACACCCCTGTCCGGGACGAGCGGACCCCGCCAGGGATGGACGTGCAGGCATACCACGACGCCGCCGTGCTGGAGTTCGGGATGGACAGGTTCTACGGCAAGTACCTGCTCGACATGCCACCGCCGACCGCGCCACCGAACGACCCGGACAACGCCCCGCAGCCCGACATGGACGGCGGTGCCGTCACCCTGGTGTGGTCGCTGTACGAGCAGTACGGCGACCTGCCGACGTTGGCCAGGACGTACCCGGGGATGAAGGACTACGTGGACTCCAATGCCGCCGCCCATCCCAGCCTGATCTGGCCGGACGACCGCGGATTCGGCGACTGGTGCCCACCGGACCACAGCCCGAATGCCAACGGCGGTCAGGGAAACCCGGACGCGGGGTCGTGCTTCAGCGAACGGTCACTGGTCAACACCGCCTTGTTCTACCTGCAGGCCACGGACACCGCCAAAGCAGCCACGGCACTCAACCACCCGGACGAGGCCATGCACTTCACCCAACTCGCCGCCAAGGTCGCCCATGCCTTCAACGCTCATTTCCTTGACGCGACCGGAACAACATACGGCAGCGGGCGACAGGTGACGAGCGTGCTCCCGCTCGCCTTCGGCATGGTCCCCGCCGACAAGATGCCGGGTGTGGGTGCCCATCTCGTCGACACGATCCTGACCAGGGACAACGGGCATCTGGACACAGGCATCTTCGGCACCCGCTACCTGGTGGACGCGCTCGCCCGGATCGGCCGAATGGACGTGGCGAAGAAGATTCTCGGCCAGACCTCGTACCCGGGATTCGGGTACGAGGTCCAGCGCGGCGCCACGACCCCGTGGGAGCAGTGGACGTATGAGTCCACTATGGAGACTCATGACCACGCGATGTTCGCGGGCATCAACACGTCCCTATACACACAGCTGGCCGGCATCACGCCGGCATCGCCTGGCTACGCGGCGATCTCGGTCGCTCCCCAAGTCCCGCGCTGGATGGAGCGCGTGTCGGCGTCGATCGACACGGTCCGTGGCACGGTGACGTCGTCCTGGACCCTCCAGCCCTGCACGTTCGACCTGTCGGTGACGGTCCCGGTCAACGCCGTGGCGACCGTCTCGGTTCCCGTGGCGCGCCTGGACTCGAAGGTCGACGTCACACCCGGCACGGTGCTGCTGTCCGGGGACGCGACGACCCGGCGATACTCCGTCGGCTCCGGGAGTTGGCAGTTCACCTCCCAACTCTGCGGCTGGGTTCACCTACCGCGACACACCAATTAGCGTCGGTGACCACGGGACAGACGGGCTGCATGACGCTGGCCCGCTCGGCGCCGGGGCATACCTCCGAGGACCCATGCTCCAACTTCCTCACCTAGGCTGCGGCCCGCAGGAGAACTCACCGGTTCGAGGGAGCCCACAGCGGCGCCAACGCAGACTGGTCAGGCATTTGCTCCCAAGATCTCAACACGCTGACTTACCAGGGAACGGTACTACTCAGGACGGCAGGCCATTCGCGCACACCTACAAGGGGCAAGCATGACCACAACCGAGAACGACACGCTCGCCCACCAGGTCGAGCTCGTCATCGGTGCGATCGGTGACGCTGACGCCCTCGTTCGCATGCTGACCGCGGCGAACGACCAGCGACCGCAGACCGACCCCGACTCGCCCGGCCGCGTCTGGTTCTTCTACGCCTCACCCGCCCACGACGCCCCGTGCCTGGTGGTCGGTGTGCGCGGCACGGTAGGCGCCCTGGAGTAGATCGCCGACCAGCGGTTCGTGCCCGCGGACGGGATCAACCACCGGACGATGCCCTACTCCACAGTTGATCTCGACGCGAACCCCATGCCAGCACATGCCGAACTGCCCTTGCCCACCGTGCTGACCGCCGTCAGGGAATACGCCCACACCGGTCAGCAACCCACCTGCGTCCCCTGGCAGCCCGAAGCCGCGTAGCCACGGTCAGTCGTCGCCGGTCGAGGCCATGCGCGCTTCCAGCGACGCGACCGTCCGCCTCGGCATGCCCGACGTCCGCCGCGCTGCGGGACGGTCAAACGACGTGGCATCCTGACCGGATGCTTCTGCCCGTCACAGCCTCGCAGGTCCAGCGCGTCGACTGCATTCGGATCAAGGCCGACGTGGAATGGCACCTGGTGACCAGCGTTCCAGGTGAGACGATCGGCTCCTGGCAGGACGCGGACGCCGCGGCGATCATCGACCTTGTCGCCAACCTGCCGGACGGCGAGGTGATGCGCTGTTTCTTCCCCGGCTACGGGATCCGGGCCCATGGAGCCGATGGGATTCTCTTCGAGATTGCCTTCTGCTTCCGCTGCCACAATGTGCTCACCTTGTCGCCGGGCCCGCAGGAGCGGAGAGGCTTGGGCGGATTCGACCCTGATTCCCAACCCGCTCAGGAGTTGCTCGCCAAGTTTCGGGCGTGCGACCAGCCAGAAACTGCGCTCAGCGGCGACCAAGCCTGACAGACGACACACCGGGTGGGTGGAGGCGCGGTTGACCGGGGCTGACGGCACCGTCGTCGTGCTGACGGACAAGATCCCTGTCTTTGGCCTGGATGGCTTGACTGCGGACACTCCGCTTCCCGTTCCGGTCGAGTTAGCATGCGAGGTCCTTCGGCGTGAACGTGATCGGCATGATCGAGAACTCGCAGTTGTCATTCTCAGCCGCGGGGCCACGGATCAGGAGGGCCGGAACGAGTTCCGGGTTCTCGCTGACCAGGTTGTGTGATTGCATGCCGACCCGCGCTATCACGCGGGCTGCCGCGTTGCTCAGGGTTGTAAGCTCGATCTGCCCACTGCAGGGCGGATGTCGGGCATTCCAAGGTGGACGGTCGCGCTGCGGGCCGCGTGCATGGCTTCGAGTTTCTGGGCTGCGGCGGCCATGGGGCCTCGATCGCCGCGACCTCGCCGAGTCAGGCAGCACGGTCGACAAACTGACCGACTTCCGAGCACAAGCCCTGGCCCAACTCGCCGCGCAACACGACGGGATCGCACGCCTCCGTCGACGCGGCGAAACATCGAGCAACGTTCGCAAACTGCAGGCTCGCACAGCAAGCAGGGGCCATGCAGTTGACTGCTGCGGGTCACCGCCGTGGCTGGCGGAACACTGTCGCCAGGGCCAGACGGGGCAATGGGGTGGAAGATGTTCGTTCGGCTGGTGTTCGTTGCGCTGATCGTCCTCACGGCATGTGGCAGAGCTGTGCCGTCTGGTGCACCGCGTCCCGATCCAGCGCCGGTTATGGCCGACGGTTTGCGTAAGGTGCTGTGGGCGATCACGTAATTCGGCTCTGGCACTGGAAGCGTGAGGCCCGTGGCGGTGGGTGATCTTTGGAGATGATGATGCTCTGCTGTGCATGAGGCGAAGCTGATCGAGACCGTGTTTCCACATCTGGCCGGGCTCTGCGTTGAGCGGATCCATGCGGAGGACGGCGTGGTGCGGATCTCCGCCCGGTCCCGCCGTGAGGCAGGGGTGTGCCCGGATTGCTCGGCCAGCTCGACGGCGGTGCACAGCAGCTACCAACGGCGCCCAGCTGACCTGCCGGTAGGAGGCCAGCCAGTATCGATTGTCCTTGCTGTGCGCAGGTTCTTCTGCCCCAACGCCGGTTGCGCACGCCGGACCTTTGCCGAGCAGTTCGAGGGCCTGGTCGGACGCCGACGGCAGCGAACGATCAGCCTGCTCGGGATGCTGGAAGTGATCGCGTTGGCGGTGGCCGGCCGCTCTGGAGCTCGGATGGCTGACAGGATGGCGATCACCGTGTCTCGCATGACGTTGCTGCGACTGGTGCGGGCGCTACCTGAACAGCCGGTCGCGACCCCTCGGGTACTGGGCGTCGATGATTTCGCGCTGCTGCGCGGATCGGTGTACGCAAGCGTGTTGCTGGACATGGATACCCACCGGCCGATCGAGGTGTTACCGGACAGGACGGCGGAGACGTTTGCCGCGTGGCTGCGCGCGCATCCAGGTGTGGAGGTGATCTGTCGGGACCGAGCCGGAGCCTATGCCGAAGGTGCCCGAACGGGCGCGCCGACCGCGATCCAGGTCGCGGATCGCTTCCGCTTGTGGAAGAACCTCGGCGAAGCCGTGGAGTCCACTGTCGTCACGCATCGCGCGTGCCTGCGTGAACCTGAACCCGAGGCCCCTAATGGGAAAGTCCCGGCAACCAACACGTCGGACGATACACCGCCGCTGGTCCCGGACGGTGTGCTCGATGTCTGTGGGCGCGAACGCCGTCTGGTGACACGCACCCGTGAGCGCTTCACCGCTGTGCAGGAATTGCGCGCCCAGGGGCTGTCGTTGGGCGCGATCAGCCGTCAACTGGGTTTGGACCATTCCACAGTCCGGCGCTACGCCAACGTGGGCAGTGCGGACGAGTTGCTGGTCAAGGCGGTCAACCGCACCAGCAGGCTGGACAGATTCAAGCCGTATATCAACCAACGCTGGAACGACGGCTGCACCGAGGCCGTCACCCTGCACGACGAGCTGAAAGCATTGGGGTGGAAGGGCAGTGTGCAGACCGTCCGCCGCTATGTGCATGCCTTCCGTGCCACGTCCACTACACCACCGGCCACGGCGCCCACCGTACCGGCGCCGCCGAAGCCACGCCGTGTGGTCCGCTGGATCATGACCAACCCGGACAATCTCAGCGCCGGGGACACGGTGCGGCTCAAGGAGGTCTTCGCCCGTTGTCCTGAGCTGACTGCCGCTGCTGGGCACGTGCGTGACTTCGCCATGATGATGCGTGAACTGCGCGGTGACCAGCTTGACGAGTGGATGCGCCGCGTCCAGGCAGACGACCTGCCCGGGCTGCATTCATTCGTCACCGGCATCAAGCGCGACCGGGACGCCGTCGTCAACGGGCTGACCGATGGGACAACGGTTCCAGGGCCGCTATCGCCCGGCAGACCAGCAACTTCGGCGCGACGCCGTCAGTTCGGTGGCGGAGACGACGCGATTGGCCGACGCGGGCCGGCAGGGTATCGCCATCTACACGGACGCCGACGAGCGTGCGGGTGCCGAGTTGGGCCGGGTGCCCGATGGTTCATGAACCCACGATTCCTCTGTGGTCGGCGATCACACGGGTGCATAGCGCGTGGCCACCGGACAACGAGGACGCCGCCGGCCAACTCGCCGAGGACGTGCGTCGGTTCGCCTCCGCCGCAGCAAACGGGCAGGCGGAATTGGGCCAGGCCGAACGGGTGGTCCGCGCCGCGTGGCCAGACCCCGCGGGCCTTGCCCTGTCCGACCGGTTGGCAGCAAACGGCGCGCACTGGGCGGCCCTCGCCCAGGCCGCCGAACGACAGGCGACGCTGGCGCAGGACTATGCGCGGGCGCTGACCGCCGTGAAGACACGATCACCGGTGCCGTCGCCGCGCCAGCGGCTGGTCACGCCTCGCCAAGGCCTTCCAGCGGCTGGTGGAATCCTGCGGCACGCAGGCGGCCGAGCCGAGCAACCATCTCGGACTAACCGAGGGCGTTTGCGCGGGCATATCGGTGGCCACCGCGTGTCTCGTCTACGCTCCCGACGGAGGCATCGGCGTCACCACGACTCGCGCGGGAGGCATCGCCAACAGCTACAGCCTGCTGCCCAGCGCGACCGCCGGGATAGGCGGCATTGTGAGCACCGGGCGGGAGCTCAGGGATCAGGCAGGCCCGTTCAACCACGTCGAGATAGCCGGAGGTGACGAGGTCGGTGTCAGCGTCGATGGCGACTGGGGCCCGGCAGCCATGCCAGCCGGTGTTCACCGCAACAGCGTTGATCGGTTTGGCCGCGGGTGGATCAGTGCGGGGCGGGCCGCCCAGCGGTGGCCATCTCGACCACGTTGACCCAATCGGGTGGCCCGTTTCCGCATCAGCGTCTGCAACTGCTGTTCAACCCCGATACTGGGTTGTCGCTGGGCATCGAACTGGTGGCCCTGACGGCGGACACCCATGCCTTGGGCGTCCCAGTGGGCACTCCGGCGACCATCGGCTACACGCTGTGGGAAGACGTCGCGTTTGTCCCGGACACCACGACCCGACCGCGACCATGAGGCCGGCCCGTTCCCGTGGTTGACACCAAGTACGGACCGACCTCGCGGTTCAAAGGGGGGAAGTCAGCGATCACCGGCAGGCGTCATGCGTGTATCTGGAAGTGGTCGACATTGTCATTGAACCGTTCGAGCCAGAGGCCACGTTCGCCCCAATTAATAGTGAAGTCGTCTGCATCGTTCTGGGCTCGGTTAACGACGTGTGCAATGAGGCAATGATTGTTGCCGATGACGGACGAAACATTCCGGGCCCACCAAAAGTCCGTGTCAACCCGGTAGCCTGCCGCGTCGCACGGACCGTCACCACCTTCGATGATGGCAAATCCGGCATTGATACGGCCCTGGTCGTTGTAGTTGATGTGTTCGTACCAGTACATGATGGGAATCCCGGCGGTCGCCACCTTGCCCTGGTCGCCCATCCGCATGCGGTATTGGGTGTTCATCGTGGCCTGGGCCGCCTTGATGGACACATCCGAACACGCTTTGGCCAGCACGGGCGACGTCTGACCGGCCGGCGCCTTGCCGATCCGGATCGCACAGTACTTCCCGTCGCGAGCACGGGTGTCTGCCGCCGCTACGGCATGTGTGAGTACGAATGCCGTCGACACTCCGACGACAATGGACAAGATACGTCTGAACATCAACCAGAGGAACGACACCTTGTCGCTCATCACCGTCTCCCTATGCTCGAGGCTGTAACAAAGCTCGGCATACTGCTATGCGACTTACCATGCAATCCCTCGATCTCGTAAGGTCCGCTCAACCTCGTTGTTGAGATGAGAGCCCAACATGGTCGGTTCCTGTCGCGGACGACAGTCACTTCTTCCCTGCAGCCATTAGTGAACCGCCACCTGCTGTGGTTGTCGTTGGTACACCCGCCACGCGCGCGTGCTGTGCGAGTTGCGCGAATGGGCTTGCCCCCGACAGCGGTTGCGCGGTAAAAGCACCATCTGGTGTGCTGTCTCGTGTGTCCATCCCGCCGGTCGGCAAAGCACTGCGCGACGCCCGAATACGCTGCGGCCTGACCCAAGCTCAAGCCGGAGCGCAGACCGGGTACTCCGCCTCGGCGATCTCCCGGATCGAACTGGGCGCCCGGATCGAAATCACTACCCTGCTGCGCTTGGCCAACTGCTACGACATCACCTTGAACGAGCTCGGGCTCGGCAGTGTCGGCGACGTCCCGAGTAAAGATATGCCAAGTCAGGACGTGCTACGGAGCCAATTCCTGATCCTGGCCGGGCTAACGGTGCCGCAGTGGGCGTTGGCCGCGCTCGACGACGCGCTGATCGTGCTGCCTCCGACCAACGGGCCCGTGTCTGGCGGTGATGTCACCCGCCGGCTCGCCGCAGGCCGCGCCCTGTTCGACAACGACCGCCACGGCCAGCTCGTGACCGCCCTGCCCGATCTGCTGGCCGCTGCGCATCTGCACGCCGAAGGCACCGACCTTCCGTCCGCGTGGGCGATCTGCTCGTCCTGCTATGAACTGGCAACCCACACCCTGGCGAAGCTCGGCCGCCCGTCGTGCCTGATGGCCGCTGACCGCGCGACGGCCAGCGCGCGCCGCACCGAATCACCCGTCGTGCTCGCGCTGTCCGCGCATGTGCTGAGTATCGTGCTGCGCCAGAACAACCGCGCCGCCCTTGCCCAGCGAGTCATCCTCGACGCGATCAACGCGATCCAGAAGACCGGCCTCGCCAACCCTGACGAACGAATTCTGTTCGTCCAGATGCTGTGCTCCGCCGCCTACGCCGCCGCGCAAGCCGGCGAACGCGACCGAGCGCTGGAACTGACCGCCGAAGCCGACCGAGCGATGCGGCTGCTGCCCGCGCGCCCCGATCGACCAGCCACACCCGTCAACGCCACCGTCCTCACTCCGGCACAGGTGCAGCTTTACAAAGTCAGCATGCAGTGCGAGCTCGGTAACTCTGCCGCGGCATTGAACGCCGCTCAAGGGGTTGACCGCCTCCCGGTTCCCGACCATCGAACGCCGCGGCCGGATGTTCACCGATATCGCTCGTGCCTGGTGGCTGCACGGGCGCCCCGACAAGGCAGCCCAGGCACTCATCGCGGCCTATCAGCAAGCACCTGGCGAAGTGGTCGACCGGCCCTCCATCCGCGCACTCGCGGCCGACCTGATCAGCCAGCGAGAGCAAGCGGTTGACGTGCAGCGACTCCGCGCACTACTCATGCCACCACGCTGGACAACGTGATGCCTCACCGCACAGGGGCGCCGATGGTCGCGCCCTGCCCAACGCCGATGCCGTCGACGTGCTCCCTGATCGACAGGATGCCACCAGGCCGGCCAGATACCCTTGCACGATCTCGTCCGTCAGGCGCTGCGCCGTCGGCGTTCTCTCCGCAAACGCCCTCACCGCCAAATACCAACCTGGACCGCACCCGGGTACTGTAAACGTTCGCCTCTGCCCGTGATTGCGTGACCAACTTTTTCGGGGTGCCTGCTGGTGCACGTGGTCTCTTTGTGATCATGGTCGGAGTGCGATCGTGATGAGGCGGGCGGCCTGCTGCCGCACTTGGCCGTAGTGCCGCCTTGCTACGCACGACGATGAAACTACAACGTGCGGCTCGCTGCGCCTCTCCGGCAATACACTCGGGCGTGTTGCAAAGGATGGTTCCCATCAGGCTCAACAAGAGTCGCGCCTGTACGGTCGACCGTCTACATCGCATCCAAACCTTCCGGAAGCCACTACCTGTTGGAGCGGTTCAGCCGTGGCTGACTGCGGCCCTGTCCATGGATCGAACAGCTGATGCCAGTTCACGGGCTCGGGATGAACTGACGTGAAGTTGCTTGCGGAGCGTCTCCGCTGAGACTGGACGGTTTCGCTGCGTCCAGTGGCGTTCGTTGATCCGCACAGCCGCATCCAAGTGGTCACCCATCACGACTGACGATGAGCCCGAAAGCACGGACGTAGTTGTACCGTCTTGTGCCGCGTGCGCAGGCTCGGCCTTGTCGTTGCCACTGATGATGGCGTGAACCCGGGAGTGCGCCTCCTCGGCCAACGGAGCGATGCCGAGCATCCACAGTAGATCTGCGGGCGCCTTGCGCTTCCACTGGCGACCGAAGTGGACACGGAGCAGAGTACGAGTGCGCCGAAGCTGAGCTTCCTTGTCCAACGCAGCGCGGTAGCTAGTGATCTGCCACAGCACCATTCGCCGCCACAGCAGGAACGTTGACCATGGCGACAGTATCCATCGTCCCAACGGGATCCGGTCACGAACACAGCCCGCAGCGCCACCAGCACACCTCAGCAGGACCGTGCGGCCTGCCTCGACCATCACCAGCAACATCAGCGGCGCAACTGCATGCAGACCGATGGCAACGGGATCTGGCCAGCCCGCAGACACGTTCGCCGCGACTGTGCCGACCGCGAGCAAACGGGCCAACTGTCGAAGCCAACCGATCGGATGCGCCGTCCATGCAAGGACGAGATCCAGCACCACGACTCCGACGAGTCCGCCATCGATCCCGATTGGCACCAACTGGGGAAGGGGAACGTCTACCTCGACAGCCTTGCGAGAGATCGTCTCATAAGAGCCCGCGATGCCATAGGCCGCCAGCATGGTAGCAAGCCCAATCGCACCAGCGAGACCGACCCGCTGACCAACGTTGAATCCGGGAAGTTCCATTTTGTACATGATTGTGCCTTCTACCAAGGGGAATCGATGAAGATCACTTGTAGGTCTGCTGTAGACGGCAAGGAGGAGCAACTCGCTCGAACTCGTTTCTATCAGCGGTAACTGAGAGTTCATGCATACGAAAGCATTGGTATCAAGGCGAAGGGCCTTCTCTGTCCAACCTTGACACGGTAGAGGTCACTGGTTCAATCCCAGTATCGCCCACCAGTGTACAACCGCTGGTCAGAAGCCCTGTTCCGCCTCGCGCGGGATGGGGCTTCGCTGTGTTTCAGTGATCAAATGGGGACGAAATGGGGATCAACTCTTCCTTACCGTCCCGGTATTCGATCATCAGCTTGGTGATCACCGGTCCCAGGTGCGGGAACCAGTCGGTCAAACGTGCACGCTCCGTAGCCGTCAACGCCAGCAGACCGGCCGTCCACCGCGCCTCCAGCGCATCGTTGACCTGGTGCCGCATGGCGTCGGTGACGTGGTCGTAGACCCGGGCGATGCCCTTCATCTTCTGCCCCAACCGAGCGCGGCGGGCCACCTCGGGCACACCGTCCTCGGTCAGCCAGGTGGCGTGCGTGTGCCGTCCCTCGTGGAAGGTGAACCACGGCAACACCGCCGGCAGATGATCAGTCGCGTTCGGACTGTCCGCGCTGACCCCGTCCCACGCCGGCCGCCAGTAGCGGTTGCGGAAGTTCGACCGCCGCCAGGGATGGCCTTCCGGCGTGGTGAACACGAACGGATGATTGTGGCTGTCCATCAGCTGTTCGTAGAACACCGCGATACTCGGCGGCAACTGCACCCACCGGGTCCCCGCCGGGGTTTTCGTGCGCCCCTTGCGCGCAGCGGCGCCCTGCTGCCGCTGTCGCGGCGGTGGCGCGATCGCCGCCACCTCGGTGACCGGGCGCCCGTACTTGGTGAGTACACCACCGACCTCCTTCAGCGGCGCGCGGATGCCGATCGCTCGGTGCAGTTGGTCGTATTCGTGCTTCTGTTGCCCGGCCAACTCACTCCACCGACCGCCGGTGTAGAGGTCAAGCAGACACAACGTGAACCCACCCAGTCCAAGACCGGACTCGTACAGCCGCATCGCAGCCCGCAGACCCTGGACCGGTGAGGCCACCAGCCGCTCCGGCGCGTACTCCCCGACGTGACCCGGATCCCGCTTCACGGACTGGCCGGGATGATCCGCGCCCGCACCGCCGCGTTCAGCATCGTGGAGAACGTGGCGAACACTGATGCCACAGTGGACTCGGCGTAGTCCTCGTGCAGCTCGGACACCCACTTCTCGATCTCCACATAGCTGTTGAAGATGCCGATCAGTGGCCACGCCGACCACTGCGGCAGCACCTGGTTGTCCAGATGCGACCGATACTTCACCGCCGTGCCCTCGGTGATCCGGGGCTTGATCGCGGCGAGGTACTCCTCGGCGAACTCACCGAACGGTGTCTCGGCGTCCCGCGGGTCGATCCACAGATTGCGTCGGATCAGCGCCTCCTGCTCCTCCCCCCAGTTCGCGAAGTACTCGTTGACCAACCGGGCCGCGAAGTACCACCGGGCGCAGATCCGGGAGGCACTGGGATTCCGTCCGGCTACCGAGGCCGACGAGCTGCGCTGGACGGAGTGGCTGGCGGGTGAGCAGTGTCCGGTGGAGCAGGATCGGGACCGGTTGGAGGCCGCGGTGCGGCAGCGGTGCCGCAGTGAGGGCATCGAGCCGCCGACCGAGGGCCAGATCGAGCGGGTGATCGCCTCGGCGTTGCGGCAGCACGAGACAGCGTTCGCCGCCGAGATCGCCGCCGCGCTGGGGCCAGCCGGGTGTGCCCGGCTACAGATGCTGCTGACCTCGGAGGGTCTGCTCGCGGAGGTGAAGGCCGATCCGGGCCGGTTGGGGTTGGACACGCTGCTCGGGGAGATTGGCAAGCTGGAGGCGGTGCGGGCGCTGGCGTTGCCACGGAACCTGTTCGCCGACACGTCGGACCGGCTGGTCGCGGCGTGGCGGTCGCGGGCGGCGAGGATGTTTCCCTCGGATCTGCTGGACTGCCCGGAGCCGGTGCGGCACACGCTGCTGGCCGCCTTGTGCTGGGTGCGCCAGGCGGAGATCACTGACGCTCTGATCGGGCTGCTGGTCGATCTGGTGCAGAAGATCAACGCTCGTGCGGAGCGGCGGGTGGAGAAAGAGCTGATGGGTGAACTGCCCGCGGTGCCGGGCAAGAGGGGCATCTTCATCAAGATGGTCAATGCCGTGCTCAAGCACCCCGATGAGCAGGTGCGCAGCGCGGTGTGGTCTGTGGTGCCCGGCGGGGAGAAGACCCTGCGCCGGCTGCTCAAGGAGCTGATGGCCACCAACCGGGTGGTCCGCGAACGGGTCCGCTACCAGCTGCGTGGCTCCTACTCCCACGACTACCGGCGCATGCTCGGCCCGGTGCTGGCGGCGTTGTCGTTCCGGTGCAACAACACCACCTACCGGCCGGTGATGGACGCGATCGACCTGCTGGCCCGCTACGCTGCCCGCGACGCTCAGGCCGAGCGGGCCGCGCCGGGCAAGGCACGGGCCGCCGCGCACGACGCGTCGGACTCGGTGCCGGTCGAGGGCATGGTGCCCAAGGAGTGGCATGAGGCGATCACCGACGACAAGGGCCGGATCGAGCGCATCTCCTACGAGTTGTGTGTGCTGATCGCGCTGCGGGAGGCGTTGCGGCGTCGGGAAATCTGGGTGCAGGGCGCCGGGTTGTGGCGCAATCCCGAGGAGGACATGCCCGAGAACTTCGAGGACAACCGCGATGTGCATTACGCGGCGTTGAACAAGCCGCTCGCGGCCGCGGAGTTCGTCGACGACCTCAAGCGCCGCCACCGCGCGGCGCTGGACCAGCTCAACTCCGCGATGGCTGAGAACACCGCCGGCGGGGTGCGGATCAAGACGCGCAAGGGCCAGGCGTGGATCAGCGTGCCCAAGCTGGAGAAGCTGCCCGAACCGAAGAACCTGGCGGCGATCAAGGCCGAGGTTGCCCGCCGCTGGGGCACCATCGATCTGCTGGACATCCTCAAGGAGGCCGACTTCCTGGCCGAGTTCAGCGAGGAGTTCGTGTCGGTGGCCACCCGGGAGAAGTTGCCGAAGCCGACGCTGCGCCGGCGTCTGTTGTTGTGCCTGTTCGAGCTGGGCACCAACATGGGTATCCGGCAGTTGGTGGCCACCGCCGAGCAGGGTGAAGACGGCGAGGCCGCGTTGCGCCGGGTCCGTGCGTCCCACATCACCCGCGATAACCTGCGGGCAGCGATCGTGAAGGTGATCAATCAGACCCTCGCGGCGCGGGACCCGAAATGGTGGGGCCGAGCGACCACCACCGCCAGCGACTCCAAGCGCTTCAACGCACTGGAATCCAACTCCCTGACCCGCTTTCACGCCCGATACGGCTCGAACGGGATCATGATCTACTGGCACGTCGAAAAAGGACGCGTGTGCATCTACTCCCAGATCAAGAGCTGCTCGTCCTCCGAAGTCGCGTCCATGATCCAAGGGTTATTGCGGCACTGCACCGACGCGCAGATCGAGGCCAACTACACCGATACACGGCGCCTCGCTGGTCGGGTTCGCGTTCACCGAACTGCTGGGCTTCCGACTGCTGCCTCGGTTGAAGAACATTGGCGCGATCCGCCTCTACAGCCCCGACGACGCCCCCAACACGTGGAACAAGCTTCAGGACGTCATCGTCAACCGGCCGATCGACTGGGACAAGATCACCCAGCAGTACGACGCCATGGTCAAGTACGCCACCGCCCTGCGGTTGGGCACCACCGAGGCTGAGCAGATGCTGCGCCGGTTCACCAAGGGAGGCCCGAACAACCCCGTCTACCTGGCGATGGAAGAACTCGGGCGGGTCGTGCGCACGACCTTCGCCTGCGACTTCCTGGCCGAGGAGGAGTTGCGGCGCGAGATCCACTCCGGCTTGCAGGTGGTGGAGAACTGGAACTCAGCCAACGACGTGGTCTTCTACGGCAAGGACGGCAAGCTCACCGGCCCGGACCGGGAAAACGTCGAAGTCTCGATGCTCGCCCTGCACCTGCTTCAGTCCTGCCTGGTCCTGGTGAACACCCTGCTGCTGCAACGGGTATTGGCCGACCCGAAGTGGGAGAAACGGCTGACCGCCGAGGACCGGCGGGGCCTCAACGCACTGTTCTGGTCAAACGTCAACCCCTACGGGCGATTCCAACTCGACATGAGCAAACGCCTCGACCTCGCCGCGTAGACCGTTCTAGAGACAGCTGTGGAGAGAAGATCACCTGGTCCGGTAACTCTGCCCACGGCACCGGGCACAGCCGATGACGGAGCAGGAATATCTGCCAGCAAGATCCCGTCTTGTCTGAAACGCCCGGATATACACCCGCGATCGACTCGTGCGACACCATTGTCTGGTCGTAGCGCGGGATTTACGCCTTGTCGTTTGGCGTCCTGCCACATGTCGTCGACGTAGTCGAACGGCGCGCGTCGAGCTGGTCGTCGGTCAGCCCGGTGTGCTGAGGACAGCCCACGGTGACCAGGTGGATCCAGTCCAATGCCGTTCGTAGCGTGTCACTTGATCACTACCGTATACGACAATCTGCGGGCGCCAAGTGTTGTCACCATTCACCGTCACACTACTCGTCGCGTATCCACCCATCGGGCGCCAGCCGGTCCACGGACCTCCTGGCACGAACTGCTCGGTGTAGTAAACTCCATGGTCGGACCCTACGCAGAACAGAGATTTCCGGCCATCAAGCCAATGCAGTGTAGCGCAGCCGTAAGCGCAGATGATCAGGATTTCATTACCATTTGGGTCTCGGTAGACGCACGTCGTATCATGCTCGCCCGAACGTTGAGCCTGACTCGAAAGTTCAGTGGTCCCTTCGTAGATCTTGTAGTCGCTGCCGGCCAGCACCTGGATGGTTGCGTTCTGCTCGTCGACATGGGAACTGTATTGGCCGCATCTCTGTAATCCCCCGTACGAACCCTTGTTGATAGGTGAATTGTACGCCGGGCCGTTACATGATGGCGGCACGTTACGAGTCCCGGTGGCCTGTGCTGCACTGACACTGGTAACGAACCCGGATGTCACCATGATGATCATTACCAAGGTCTGTCGCGCGCGACGCATCGACTTTATCCATGCCATGCAATCGTCCCCTTCAAACAGAGTCTGTTCCCGCCGCACCATCCTGACCGCAGTCAGGATGGTGCGGCGGCATGGCTCAGGTTCGACGGCGAGGGTGGCAGCATGGAACGCGACGGCATCGGCCGTCACATCGCGGCCCCTCGTCTTATCCGCTGAGCTTCGACTCCTGTTTCGGCTACCTTGAAACCATGTTATTCACCGACGATCTGCCAGCCGCAGCAGAGATCAATCGACGCTGGCGGCTGGACATTTCCGTTACGCGCAAGTGCCCCCGTGGTCGACACGCCATCCGGTGAAGATGCCGGAGTCACCGTGGTTGCAGTAGTACTGGCCGTCGGTTCCATATACCCGGAGGTATCCCGTGGTGGGGTATGGGTGGCCGTAGCCGAATCCGGTCGCGTAGAAGAAGATTCCGCCGCCGTGCGAGTTGGCTTTGCCGCCCAGGGACTCCCACGGGTCGCAGTGTTCCTGGAAGCAGTCGGCCGCGTAGAGCTCCCAGTCGCTGCCGACCACGATCCGCTGGTTCAGCGTGCCGCTCTGGTTCCCCCACACCAGGTAGTTGTTTTGGTAGTACTCGCCGGAGCTCTCCTGGGCGATCCAGTGCTGGCCGTTCATCCGGCAGCCGGCGTAGCTGTTGCCACCCGGGACGGCCGGGCCGATCAGGATCGTCGTCGAGCCGGCCGGGCAGCCCTGGATCGCGGTCGCCGCGGGTGCGGTGACCACTCCCAGCAGGGCGGCCAGGGCCACCAGCATGGTCAGAATCCGGTGTCTTGTTTTCACGGCAGTCCTTTCTTCAGTGCGTCTGTCAGCAGCCCGGCGTAAGTTGCCGCGCCTTCGACCATGGGATGGAACGACTGCTGGCTGAGTGGGAACGGCGGGATTTCCGCATGGGTACGGTCGAGAGTCAGGCCGTTGATCTGCGGTGCGGGCCCGCACGCCGCTTTGCCCTGGAACGCGGCGAGGCTGCTCAGGTAGGTCACCGGTTGTCCCTGCTGGCGGAGTGACGCGACCATGGCCTCGTAGTCGCGGTCGATCTCGTGCGCCATGTCCGCGAACCACGCGATGGCCTTGGCGCCGTAGATCGAGGTGCAGGTCTCGTGGGGGGCCTCGCCGGACACCATCAACACCGGATAGCCCATCAGCACGATCTTCGCGTTGGGCGCCCGGTTGTGGATCTCGGTGAGCACACTGGACACCTGCTGGACCACGTAGCCGCGGATGAGTTGGGGCTCGTAGTGGGCGAGGTCCTGGGGATCGGAACCCATGACCGCGTCCGGGCAGGAGTTCTTGGCGCAGAACTCGATCAGCTCGGAGAAACGCGCGTCGTTCCCGCCGATGGTCAACGTGACCAGGGTCGTGTTCGCGTCGAGGTACCCCTGGTCGAACTGGGCGCCCTCGTTGTTCTCGCCTGTGCCTGTGGTGTCGCCCACGCCGACGGTGGTCGAGTGGCTGCACGCCGTTATGTGGTAGTCGAGCGAGGGATCAAGCGCGTCCGCACGCGCCCCGATGGTCGAACCACTGTCCGGAAGGGACGCTTGCCGGGACCACGCGTGCGACGAACGGTGGCATGCGTCGAACACGCCGCCGTCGCTGGCGATGTGGTTGGACGCGCGGTCGTAGTCGCCCGCGCCCTCGCCGCCGGTGTACGAGTCGCCGAGGACCACGATCTGGTTCGCCGGCTTGCCGGGCAACGGCTGGAACGCCACGGCGTCCCAGGCGATGTCCATCGCGCCGGGCTCGATGCCGGTCGACTTCGGGATGATGTTCGACAGGGTGACGCTCGGGGTTCCGGTGAAGTGGAAGGCGCCCAGCGAATGCCACGACCCGGGCTGGGGTTTGCGCTGGGCGTCGAGGTAATTGCCCTCGACCACCGTCCGCATGGGTGGCGTGTTGCTGTCCGTGCCCCCGACGGTGTACGCGGCCTGCGGGGTCTCGGCGCCGTGGTCGGGGACGTAGACCAGGACCCGGGCCCAGCTGTTGAGTTGCTGGTTGAGTGTCCACGTGCCGGTCACCCGGTGGGTCACCTCCCCTGCAGGCCAGACGTGCGAGAACCAGAAGTGCCCGCCGAACCCGGTGTCCAACTGGTGGAAGTCGATCTTGGCGGGGTAGTGGTTGGTGCTGTCCGCCGGGAAGGTGAACGTGAGACTTCCCCTGTTGGTCCATGACTTGGCGCACCCGTTCTGGGTCCTCACGTCCGCTGGGACGTCGTCGACGATCAGCGCGTTCGACGGCAGTGGCGCCGTCGCGCACACGGGGTTGTAGAAATGGGTCGCTGCTGGTTCGGGCGCGCCGGGCAGGTAGCGAAGCACCTGTGTGCCCAGTGTGGCCGGGTTTGGCTGCCAGGTCGCCGAGGTGTGCCAGTAGCAGGCGAGGTCGTCGCGCTGGCAGTGGCTGCCGTGGTCGCTGGGGAAGTTGCCCGGTTTGTGGATTTTGGTCATGTCGCACTGGTTGGCGGCCGGCTGGCAGAACGTGCCCACCGGTGGGAGTTGCGGCGCCTGTGACCAGGTGGCGGTGGTGAACGAGTCGTGGTAGTTGCCGTTGACGTAGTCGTAGCGGACGAGCGAGTGGCGCGCGAACCCGATGATCCGCTCGGGGTAGCTCCAGTCCGCGGGGTGTTTGGCGTCGTTGCACCGGCCGTTCGGGTCCTGGTATTTGGGGAGGCACGTGGTGGTGCCATCCAGGAACCCGCCGCGGTCCGGGGCGAGGTCCTCGTTGGCGACGTTGTTGCTCCAGCCCAGCCCGTAAGCGTCCGATTTGCTGAACGGGTCGGTCCGGTCATTCAACTTGTGGTACCCGGAGTTGTACGCCCACAACGCGTACCACCAGTTCTCCAGGTACTGCGGATCGCCGTTGTTCACGACGATGCCCAGTTGCTTGAGCTGGTTCCACTTGTCCTGCAAGACCTGCAGACCGGCCGCGACGTTCGCGGCGTAGTCGACGGTGAGCGCGATCTGCTGGGTCTGCGTATAGACAGTCTCGCCCTTGCGCATGCCGGTGGTGACCTGGGCCGCCCCGTAACCGCAGTCCACGTTGTCGAAGACCACGCCGCCACTGCCGTAGAACCCGCCCTGCTCGAAGTTCCCGCTCTCCCCGTCTGTCACGTGTGGACTGGCCTGCCACATGTTCGACTCCTGCGCCAGCACGCCCAGCATGATTTGGGCCGGCACCTGGCCGCCGCCGACCAGCGGGTGCGACGGGAACAGCCCCTGCGGGGTGTACGCGGGCAGGTTGCTGCCGTTCCAGCCAGCGGGGCGGGACTCGGTCAGCGCGCCCTGCACAGCGAGGTCCGCCGCCCACTCGGCCATCTGCGTAGTGGGTTGCAGCGACTGGATCTTCGGGTCGTTACGCGGGATCGCGCAGACCCGGTCAGGGTCGGTCGTGTCGTTGCCCGGAGGAACCGCCGCAGGCGTGGCAGCGCCAGGTTGGACCGTGAACGCGTAGCGCTTACCGGAGTCCAAGACAGTCAGGCCGACCCCGATCGGCTGTGCGTCCAGGGAAGCGCCGGTCATGTGCACGTCGCCGGCTTCCTCAGTGCCACTCGTCGCGCTGGTCACGACCGCGAGCCCGTCGGTGGACGGTTCGGCGTCTACCGCGGCCGCGACCGTACGCCACGTCGATGGCACCTTGACTTGTGTCGCTTGTGGACCGGTCAGGTACGTCGTCCCAGCCACGGTGTGCAGTCGCACCGACCTGGCGGGGGCCGAGCCGACGACATGGTCCACGGTACCGGCGAACCGGTGCAGCCCAACGGTATCGCCCGTCTGTACCTCGTAATTGATCGCGCCGTCCCGGTCGATACCCAGCCGGAACGGGACGGCGTCCTGGTCGGCGAGCACGACGGGCCTGCCCGATCCGCCGATCGCCACCAGGCTGTCACCCTGGGCCGCGACGACTCCACTGGCAGTCGGGATGGCGGACGTGATCTGCCCGGCCACGTCCACCCGCGCGGTCACTGTGGCCGTGGTCGCGTCGACAGTGATCAGCCTTGACACGTAAAGGTTTCCCCTCATCAGGTTCTGGGTCAGCACGGCCTGCTCGCCGACACCGCACCCAGGGTTGTAGTACGCCAGGGACACCCCGTCCGCCAGCGTCGTGACCGCCCCGGTGTCCAGGTCGATGATCGCGGCGACACCACCGGAATGGAATCCGTCCTCGGAGTTGGCTGCCTGTCTTGGCGCGTACACGACCACGGCTCGTCGTCCCGACGTGGTCACACAGGAGTTCCCGATCCACTGGTCCACATCGGACCCAGGGACGCCCAGGCTCGCGACCGTACGCCAGGTGTAGCCAGTGCGCCGGTCAGCGGCCAGGACGTGCAGGCCGGTCGCGTCGCCGTCCGTGGTCACCACGCGGTCGGTGGATGTCCGCCAGCCGGCCGCGAGTTCGGTGCCTGGTACCGACGTCACGGTCGCCGGTGGTGGTGCAGGTGCTGCGGCGGCGGTCACCGGCAGGCCGGCAGCCAAGGCGAAGACACAGCCCAGAACCCAGAGTCGACGTGCCATCGCACTGACCGGCGTCGTGGGCATGGCGCCGACGGCAATCAGGGCCGCGGCTGCACTTCTCATACGCCATGAAGCCCTTCGAGAAGTCAAAGTGGGCATACTTTCCGTCCATGTGTTCTGCGGTAGCGAACCGGCACCCTGACCTGCCTCTCCGGCCAAGCTCTCGGCTACCAGGTCCGCGACGACTTGGGCCGCTGGTGCCGATCTCTTCCCTTTCTATGCGGCGAAGACGTCACGCTGTACGGCGCTGTAACCGTTTCGGCTGTGCTCGAAGTCCAGTTGGTAAGTGCATCCGCCCACACACCCCCTTCTGTCCCGACTCCCCACACCCCAGCGTGACGGCCTCGATGTAAATGGCCAGGTCACGAGAATTGCCAGAGCCGAGATAGAAATCCACCCTTTTGTGTCCTGGCACAACAGGCTTGACACGGGCACACTGGAAGGCATAACCACGCTCGGGGGAGCGGCGAGGTTGCTGATCCATTTCACCCGGGAGGATCTGGCACGCACCCGAATATCGGGCAGCCCGGACTCTCTCTGGGAACTTGTGCTGAGCCTGCACCGACTCCAACGACCACGCCCCACGGCCAGCCCCGGCCCGCTCGCCCCGGCCGACGTCCTGCGGTGGCGGGCCAACACCCTGACCGGCCTGTCCGGTCATGCCCTCGGCCGCCGGGTGCGCGACCACCTGCTGCCGTTGACGCCGATCTCCTCCTACTTCCCCGATTTCCTCACCCCGCACACCGGCCTGCAGGGTCTGGAGCCCGGCCTGGACACCCTGCTGGCCACCCCACGATCGCGGATCGGACGGGAACTGGACGAACTGACCACCCGCAGCGGAGCCCCCAGTTGGGGCAGCGACCTCGCCACCGGTGACGCCCAGGCCCTGCACCTGCTCGGCAACACGATCCGCGACTACTTCACCACCACGCTCGCCCCCACCTGGCCCACCATCCAAGCCCAGGCCACCACCGAACACACCCGCCTCACCGGCATCCTCGCCACCCACGGCATCGACGCCATGCTGGCCAACCTGCTCCCCACCACCACCTGGCACCCCAGCGACCAGGTCCTGGAATTCCCCTATCCCATGACCCACACCGTTCACCTGCACGGCCGGGGACTGACCCTGATCCCGTCCTGGTTCTGCTCTCCCATGCCCGTCGTGCTGGTCGACCTCGCGCTACCGCCGGTCCTGGTCTACCCCCTCACCCACACCCCACCACCAGCCACCGACCCGCACGCCCTGGCCAAACTCATCGGCCCCACCCGCGCCAAAATCCTGCTCGCCATCACCACCGCCACCCCCACCCGCGCCATCCAACACCGCACCGGGATCTCAGCCTCACAACTGTCTCGCCACGCCGCCGTCCTGCGTGACAACAACCTCATCACCGAAGCCCGCCACGCCGGCCACACCTTCTACACCCGCACCCCACTCGGCCACACCCTCACCAACGGCCAGCAGACAACGGCGTAGACGGGTCGGGCCCGTCCCTTCTCGGCGCTCCACACGCGCCCGTAGATACGCGACCAAGCTCCGGCCTTGCGGGACGTTGACCTCAAACTCGACGCAGGAGGGTTACCGGATAAGGGACCATTATCCGGTAACCTGATCCACATCGAGGAACGGCGACCAGCCGGAACTGTGACCTTCAGAGCTTATGGCGCTGAATCTTCGGCGGCTTGTGGCGGACGTCCGAGGACGTTGCGGCGGATCGTTCCACGACTTACTCCGACGAGAGCGTTGTAGCTTAGCGTGGCGTTCTGTTCACGCGCAGGACACGCCCTCGGCTGGCCCATGGCAGGCCGAGGCGTTGTCCCGTTCGCTGCATCGTGGTCTGCACCATCGCGCTGGCCATGATAAGCATCCACGCGCCGGGCTGTATTTCGTCGCGGGAATACAACCCGGGACCTTCCGGAAACTTGACGAAACTAAGTATTTCTGCAACAACCAGGATGAACGCAAAGAAGACTACCCAAGTCAGGCACACCTTGTACACTGTCTCGCCCATGGCTTTGAGGTCCGGGTCCGTTGACCGGAGCAATACGGGGAAGAGAAGCAGGAGGGCGAGCATCACGGCGGTGCCGAGGCCGAGCAACGGCGCAAGCCACTGGGTCACCTCCACCTTCACGCCGTCCACCCCGGTGGCGACCGCCCTCGCCAACGGGTGGAACAGGTTGAAGGTGAGCGTCACCTGCGCCGTCTGAACGCCGGAGGACCTGTCGGTCCAATACCCCGACCCAATCGGCAGGAAGTTCGCCGCGATGAAAGACCCCGCTGCGACGACGACCCCCGACCATGTCGAAGGCCACCACGGGGCCCGGCGCGCGTGGTGGCTTCGTCGGGGGATGGTGCACGGGATGATCGGGTACACGGCTGCTGGGCGTCCGGTCATCGGTGGAGTCGAGAAACGGCGGACGGAGTTGCAATCGGGTGCGGGCCAGCGTCCGCACCGTCGCGCGACCACCGACCCCAAGGACATCTGCCCGGACACCCAACGGGCCCGCCTCGGCTACGACCGCGCCCGCATCCTGCTCGCCCACTACGGCGACGGGCTACGGCTGCACCAACTGCGCCACTCCTCAGCCACCCACCTCGGCAACGCCAACGTCTCCGCCAACGTCATCATGACCAATACCGGACACAAGTCCCTGCGATCAGTGCAGCGCTACGTCAAACCCGGCCTCGCAGCCGTCCACGAAGCCACCGAACTGCTGTCCAGCCCCCGTCGACGCGGCCAAACGCCAGGTCAGCAGCCCGTCGAGCGGCTACTTTGCACCTGGCCGTAGCTATAGGAGTCCAAGGCCGGATCGGTGCACTCCTGTCATTCGCCAGTGTCGTTGCTGTCGGCAAGGGTGTCGTCCTCGGCTTCGATTTCTTCCAATAGTTCCAATGGCATGACGTACTGGGCGAGCTGCTTGGCCGCCATCAGCGGCCACGGGTAGGACACCGAGTAGTCGTAGTGAGGTGTTGCCCAGCGCAAATCGTGCGTCACGGCTGCCCAGTCGTCGGCTACGTCGCCGGCCTGTTTGGCCGCGACGGTGTATTCGAGAGCACGAGCATTCCAAACCATTGCCTTGGTTCGGGCGTTGATCAGGTCATCCTTCTTCCAGCGGGGAACGACCTTCGAAGCGGCCTTGACCGCCCTGCTCGCGCTGACCGGCTTCTCGCCAGTACTGAAAAAGATCCGGTCGTTGGCGATCCAGTACCCAGCGGCGTGTCCCTCGTCCTTGCCGTTGACCGCATAGGAATCCGATACCTCGCCACGGTCGGTGGTGCGCACCCGGACGTGGCGCAGGCCGGGGTAACGCGTGATGTCCTGGGGTTGCTGCCCGAACTTGATGGTGTCCATCCCCATGTCGGGGTTGTTGAGGTGCGGCCATCCCCACCGCAGATTCTGGGCACAGGGCAACAGCAGCAGCGACGGGTACTGTCCAGCGACGCTACGCAGGACTCGTTCGAAGAAACGGGTGATCTCCTCGGGAGTCCGTTTCTGATCAGTCAGCATGTGGTGCCGGCTGATTTCATGCTGGGCGCGGTGCAGGGGCATCCAGGCGACTTTGGGCGCGCAGGCGTGGATCGTGCGTCCGGTGGGGTCGACCAGAACGGCAACCGGAACCTGTCGCGTGATGCCTTCCCAGCCGCGCTTGTTCTGGCGGATGAGCCAGAACGCCAGGTATGCCGGAGCGTCGGTGATGCTGGGTTCCTCCCAGTTGGATGGGGAGATTGCTGGCGCGGACACCGAGTTGCCGCAGCAGGTCGTACCAGCTGTTGACCATCTTCTCCAGACTGGCGTCGGAACTGGATGCGTCCTGGCCATCCTCGGCCTGCTCTGGTTGCGGCGCCTCGGTCACGCACTGAGCCAGCCGCCCAGTACGCGACAATCCGACCTTGATCGCGAACTTGGGGTCAGCAGCGCGCTGCTTGCCCGTATAGGACTTCTTACCCTTGATCTCGACCAGCGAGATGGTCGGGACATCGGCGTCCCGGAGGGCCTCGCTGATGCTGTTCATCCGGCTGTTTACCGCGGCCTGCAGGCGATCGGAGTTGCTGGTGATGCTTTCATCGCCCGCGAGCGCGCCGCCCCAGGCACCGACCGGGCGCACTGTGGCAAGGATGGTGAGTTCGTCGGTGATGATGGTGTTGGGCTTGCCCGTGATGTAGTCCGTGTCTTCAGGCACCTCGATTCCCAGCAGCGTCAACAGGGTTGCTCGGGCGTAGTTCTTGGTGTGCTGGGGTGTCGTAGAAGATATCGATGCCGATGGTTGTGCCCACCGTATCCGCGATCGCGCCGCGGAGTTGGGCGGGATCGGAGGTCGCGCTGTACTTGCCAGCCTTGAGTGCTTTGACATCCAAGATCACGGTGTTGCCCTTGGGCAGCGGCGCGACTGGGAGAAGGTGGTCAGACAGAGTCGTCGCCGCCAGTTGACCAAGGGAACCTTGTCGGCCAGTGACGTGCCGGGTGCGACGGGATGGTCGAAGGAGTACATCCCGTTGCGGAAGACCAGGCCCGCCGCATAGACGTCCGCAGCCCGTTGTCCGACCACGTGCCCTGAACCGGTACTTTCTCACCGTGTGGTAACGCGTCGTTTGTCTGGCGTATCGGAAAACGTCATCTTGTGGGGCAGTGGGCGCGATGTGCGAGGTCTTGACTGGGAGGTCGTTCCCGATCCCGCCACGAAGGATCACTATGAGACCCAGAAGACACGTGGTCACCACCACAATCGCCGGTGTCGCCAGCTTACTTGTCGTTGCCGCCGCGATCTCGGCCAGTGCCAGTACCGACGATGCCGGCCTTGATGGCGGTCGGCACGGCGGCGGACTGCGGTTGACGCCGGTCGGCGCGAACGCCAAGACGACCGGTGTGACCGTGCCGAACTCGCTGTCGCCCGAGTTGACGGAGCAGCAGGTCGCCGAGGGGGCGCGGCGGCTGGAGAATCCGACCACCGACATCTCGTTCTACGGCTACCGAGGCGACGGCCCGCTGCTGCCCGCGCCCGGCGACCTGCCGGCTGCGGGACATCTGGTGGAGGCGTCGAAGACCGAGCCGGACAAGAACACGTACCTGATCCTGCGCGGCCAGCACGGCGCTGACCCGACCTACGACTACGGCACCCATTTCCTGTTCCAGGGCCACGAAGCCGGCGCGACCGGCTACCTCACCCGGATCAACCTGGACGCCGACCCGGCGCACCGGGTGACCCTGCTGGCCACCAAGACCACCAGCGGCGCCGCGCTGCCGAACTTCGATGGCTCGACCTGGGACCCATGGGCCCGCAAGCTGCTGTTCACCGCGGAACTGGGCAACCAGGGCGGTGTCTGGCAGGCCGCACCGGACCTGGGTGGCCCGGTCCAGGACATCTCCTTCGCCCTGGGCCGTGGCGGCTACGAGGGCATCCAGAACGACTCCGCCGGAAACCTGCTGATCGTCGAGGACGTCGGCGGCGCCACCGTACCCGGCGACAAGGCCAAGCTGCCCAACAGCTTCGTGTACCGGTACGTCCCACACGACCGCGATGATCTCACCTACGGCAAACTGCAAGCCCTGCAGGTGATTTCCCGGCGCAGCGGGCAGCCCATCGCGTTCCAGCCAATCGACGCCGGCCATCCGACAGGCAACGCCTTCTCCGACGACGTCAAGGACCTACACACCTACGGTGGTTCGTTCGCCACCCACTGGGTCACCATCCACGACACCGCGACAGATTCGTCCGGGCAGGCGTTCGACGCCAACGCGCTCGCCAAGGCGGCCAAAGCCACGCCGTTCAAGCGCCCGGAGAACGGCCAGTTCCGGCCGGGGACCGGTTTCCGCGAGTTCTACTTCGACGAGACCGGCGACACCAACGCTGACAGTACCGCCAACAACGGTTTCGGCGGCTGGGGCTCGGTCCTCAAACTCACCCAGGACGACCCCCGAGCCGACAACGGACGGCTTTCGCTGGTGTACAACGGCGACAAGGAACACACCGGACTGGACAACGTGACCTTTGTGGACGCCAACCACGTAGCGTTCGTCGAGGACGCCGGCGACGGCCTGCACACCCAGCGCGGTCTGCTCGACTCCGCCTACCTGTTCGACATCAACGCCGACTACGCCCACGGCGCGCAGCCACTGCGATTCCTTGGCGAAGGCCGCGACCCGTCCGCGACCATCGATTCCGCGCTGTCGGGCAAGACCGGCTTCCAGAACGACGGCGACAACGAGATCACCGGTATCCACATGTCCAACGGTGATCCGTCCCCGCGCGGCATCCTCGGCGAGCAGCGCCCAACTCCGTTCGACAACGGCTGGCGACTGTTCTGGACCCAGCAGCACGGCGACAACATCACCTGGGAGATCGTGTCCACTCGGCGCTGAGCCTTGCCCTGGAACGGATGCCGTCGGCCGTCTCGCCGACGGCATCCGCCTCCGAGGAAAATTGACTTCGGACTGTCACCGCTACCCGGTCATGCGGATGCAGTCGGTGCCGATCCGGACGGTGTTGGTGCGCCATCCCGGATTGTCCAGGACCGGACTCAACGCCGACACCCCCACTTCGGGACGGGTTCGGGGACGGCCCGTCCTGGGGTTTCCCAGCCGGCGGTCGGTCGTCCCGGATTCGACCGTTATCGGGACGACCGGATCTGGGTGTGGCGGTCGCGGCACAGCGTTGCGCTGCTCACGCCGAAGGCCGCCGCGGCGTGGCCAACACCGCCAGTCCGGCGATCAACACGTCCAACCCGCGCATGAAGTCGCTCTCCGCGCCCCCGGCTGCCAGCGCGGGCAGTAGGCGGCTGGAGTGCGGCAGCTTGTCGGGGTCAAGGCGGTGGAGATAGGGGTCGACGTGTTCTGGTGTGATGGCCTGGTCGGCGTCTCGGGCGAACCCGGCGGTCGTCAGCCAGAGCGATCCAAAGACCAGGCTGTACACGGCGAGGATCGCCTGGCGGACGCCATCGTCGTCCAGGCCAGCCTCGTAGAACGCCCCGGTGAGGTCGTCGAGCGGTTGCAGCGCCCGCAGCGTGGTCAGGTTGGCCTGACTGGTGGCTATCGCCATCGGCACGACCGGGTGGCGGCGCAGTGCCCGGTACATGCCGACCGCGATGGCGCGGGCCCGTTGGTCCCAGCGGAGTCCGGGATCGGCGCGGTCGATCTCGGAGAACACCCGGTCCGCGATGCCGTTGAGGATGTCGGTCTTGTTGGCCACGTGGTTGTACAGCGCCATCGCCTCCACGCCGAGGGTCTTGGCCAGCTTGCGCATGGACAGCCCGGCCAACCCGTCCGTGCCGGCCAGGGCCAGGGCGGCGTCCAGGACGCGGTCCCGGGTCAGAGGCTGCCTCGGTGCCATCAAGTCGTCCTTCCCATTGCGTCCGGGGTTGACAGATTTACACTGTACATGATCAGCAATTTACGGCGTACATGTACAGTGTAAATAGGAGTGTTGTGGTGACTACCGTGACTGATGTCCTCATCGTCGGTGGCGGGCCGGTCGGCCTGCTGCTGGCCGGCGAACTGCGCCTGGCCGGCCTGGACCCGCTGGTTCTCGAAGCCACCGACGGTGCCCAACGCCGCCCCCGCAGCCTGAGCCTGCGCGGCGTGTTCGGCCGCAGCACCCAAAGTCTGCGGCTGCGCGGACTGATCGAACCACTGGCCAAGGCACAGCAAGAGATGTTCGACCTGCTGGACGCCGAACACGGCCACGACGACACCGGGGCCGACCTTGCCTCCCGCGTGATCCGCGAGATCCGCGACGGCCGGGCCCGAAGCCACTTCAGCGGCCTGCTGCTACAGGAGGACATCGGCGAGGACACCTCGCAGCTGCGTTGGTACACCCTCAAACAGCACTTGTTCGAACAGCTCCTGCTTGACTGGGCCAGCGAGCTGGGCGTGCGGGTCTGGCACGGCAGCGAGGTGGTCGACGTCGTCGACGAGGGCGGGGCCGTGCGCGCGGTCCTGGCCGATGGCCGCACCGTCCGCGCCCCTTACCTGGTCGGCTGCGACGGCGGCCGCAGCACCGTGCGCAAGCACGCCGGAATCGGGTTCCCCGGCACGGAGGCGACCATGACCGGCCGTGCCGCCATCGCCACACTGGCCGACCCCGACACCGTCACCTCTCACCCGCGCGGCCCCGGCGCCCTGGGCGGCGTGTCGGTGATGCTCGGCGAGATCCACACCGTGGAGTTCGACGGCGGGCCCGGCGACCGCGCCGCGCCGGTCACCCTGGAGGAGATGCAGGCCAGCATCCGCCGCGTCAGCGGCGTTGACGCCACCATCACCAGCCTGACCATGGCCCACCGGTACGGCGACGCCACCCGACAGGCGGCCACCTACCGACAGGGCCGGATACTGTTGGCCGGCGACGCCGCGCACGTGCAGTCCCCGATTGGTGGCCAGGGGCTCAACCTCGGCCTGCAGGACGCGATGAACCTGGGTTGGAAACTCGGCCTGGTCGCCCGGGGCCTGGCACCGGAGACCCTGCTGGACACCTACACCGCCGAACGACACCCGATCGGCGAGTGGGTGCTGCGCAACACCCGCGCCCAGGTGGCATTGATGCGGCCCGGCCCCGAGGTCGAGGCGCTGCGGGACGTACTCGCCGAGGTGCTCGCGATCCGGCCGCCAACAGCCACTTCGCGGCAATGGCCAACTGCACCGATACCGACTACGCCCCCAACTCGACACACCCACTGGTCGGCCGGTTCATGCCCGACCTGGATCCAGACACCTGGGACCTCGTCGCCGTGCCACTGCGTCAGGGCCGCGCGGTCCTGCTGGACCTGGCCGACTCGGCGGAAATCCGCTCAGCGGCGGCCAGGCGCCGCGACCGCGTGCAAGTCATCACCGCCCACGACACGTCCTGCCCAGACCTGGCCGGCCTGCTCATCCGCCCGGACGGCTACGTCGCCTGGGCCGGCGCGACAACCGACACCGACGGCCTACCGCAAGCCCTCACCTCCTGGTTCGGCGCGCCCGCCGAGGCAGCGGCAACCACCGCCGCACACCACTGACCCGAAATTATCGACAGCCGAGGGCGTGACCGAGACTCGGCGAGGTGACCGCCGGCCTCCGGCCGGCGGTCACGTGAGGTCAACTGTGGTTCAATTTCTTTTCCGACAGCAGGTGCGCCCGAGGGTCGCCCCACTTGTAGGAGCCGACCGCATAGATCTCCCAGCGTCTATACAACGTGGTTCTCGGACAGGAAATCGGCCAAAACCCTGTCTCAAAACCCATTCGAATCGATCGAGCAGTGGTGACCAGCGCGGACATCGAGGACGGTCCGGTGGATCTCTCGCACCTGCATCGCGGCGCAGCGGATTGCGCGGCTGCCGGATGAGGAGCGGTTGCGGTACGTGGGGGAAGCGCTATCAGCTGGTCACGCGAGCGCCCGACGAGGACCAACGACACGCTCGGTGACACCAGATCTGGATCCAGCCAGCCGCGCCGGTCGCGGACGAACAGGCGTGGATCGGAGGCATCGACCATGCGATGCACATGGCGGGAAAGGCTTTGTCGTCAAGACTCAAAAACATCCCGGGAGCGCATCGTCCGCACCCGGGCAGGGCTACGAGGTGCGAGTGATGGGCGACCAGTCAACGGTGGACGACATGTAGTGCGCGCCTTGTCGTCGGTCTCCCCTCGGGGGATCGTCGTCCGCATGGTGAGCCACGATCGTGAGGGCGCCCGCGATGGGTCACCGTCCGTTGAGAAGTGAGTCTCGCTCAGCTCGGCCTGCATAGCGCGGTACCAGGAGTCCACTAGCACGCGACCCGGTGGTGGAGCGTCGGAACATGCGAGTGCGCATCGGTGGTGATGGTTGTTGTTCACTACGGTCGGCTCGACCTCCGCGTGCCTGTCCCGGTCGGGGCGAACGCAACATCCAGGGCCCGGTTGGCTTTCCTGCGGCTGGCGGGCCGTTAGTGCTGAGGCGCAGGTGGCTCTAGGCCACGGGCCTTGTCGGCACGGCCAACCTCCAGATAGCCGGCTCGTGCGCCGTCGGCGTGGTGTGCCACCTCGGCCGGCATCCCCATACGTGTAGGCGGCGGCGAGCTGTCGATGTGTCTGGGCCTGGTGCAGCGGGTGGGGATGGCGGCTGAATAGGTCGAGCGCCCCGGTGTCGCATGGCGTTGGCGGAGCAGATCACGATGCCAGCGCAGAATCGTGTCTGGGCGCACCCGCAGACGGAGCCTACGCAACGTCCGACGCGGTAGTCGGTACAGAAGCGCGGCGAGCAACACCCTGTCAACCTGACCGAACCGCACCCTCGTGTCGCCGAGTTGCCGTTGCAGCACCCCGATCTGGTAGCGCAACACCAGGATCTCGATGTCCTTGCCCCGGCCGGTCGTCGGGAGCAGGCGAAGCATGGCGAAGGTGTTGGTCAGGCCGAGTAAAGCCAGTCACAGCAGCACGGCCGATCATCCTGCCGCAGGGCCCCGAACGGAACGAGCGAACGGTGCTGATCCACCGTAGACAGCATCTAACCAGCACGGATGAGGTTTTCGGCAAGTGCAACGTCAGTACGGTTCGCAGAGCTGCCGCACGTCGGCCACCATGTCATCGAACTCCGGTCCCTTGGCCGTCAACTTGACCTGGACGTACTGGAGGCTCCGCTGCATCGCCTCCGCAAGTGGCTTGTACCGTGGATCTTTGTCGCCAGCGGTTATCATCAGCGTCGTCGCCGCGGTCCATCGGGTGTACTGCTCGATGTCATACGGCGAGTCCTCGGCGGCCATCGAACCGGTCCGGGGACACGAACGCACACCAACGTGAGTCGGCGGTCCTTGCCGGAGGGGTCCCTTGGACGCCAACCCGCCTTCGCCGTCCGCGCCACCGCCACACCTGCACCGCGTTGTGCGCCACCCGCAGCCCTCTGGCGATCTCCGGCACCGACACGTCCTGGGCGAACAACTCCGCCGCCGGCAACCGAACCGCCTCATGCCGAGCCCGGACCTCAGCCGACAGCCCGCCTCCATCCTGGTAGCAGCAGCAGGCTCCTTCCGCTGAGGGCGGGCTCAGCGAAGGCACGTAGTGCCTCCAACGCGGCCCAACCGCGACAGGCGATACTCAACGCCTCACGGCGAATGGAGCAGATGTAGGCGCGATCATCGATCTACCGATGGAGGCCGGTGGCTGGACCCACTGGAGATGCGAGGCGAGTCGTTCCACCTCGGTGTGGCGGACTGGAACGCATACAAGCTCGACGAAGGACCTGCACCCGCGGAGGGCCCGTACGCCCGCAAGGACCGCGATGTCGACTTCTCCGGCGCCTTCCACCTACCCGTTGACGAGCTGAAGCACATTCTCACCGTGTTCGACGTGGTGATATCCCCACTGCAGACAATCCGATCAGCTGACGGAAACTGTGTGCCGGTCTACGATGCCGAGGTGCCGACGATGACCCTTCCTGGCCAACTGGTGCACACAGGTCGGTTCTCCCGGGGTGCCCCTGACCAGTTCACCGTCAGTTCGGACGGATCCACTGTGCTGTTTCTGCGCAGTCGGGCGGGCACTGATCCCGTGAATTGCCTGTGGGCGCTGGATCTGGCTTCCGGGGCAGAGCGCGTACTGGCCGATCCTGGTGCCCTGTTGGGTGATGCCTCTACCGGGATTGCCCGCTACGGCACCGATGCGGCCGTGCGGTCGGTGGCTTTCACGCTGGCTGACGGGTTGTGGTCGGTGAATGTCGCCGATGGGAAGGCCCGGCGGCTGCCTGCACAATGCCCACCGGACGATCCGCGACCCGACCCGTGCGGGTGCGGATCGCGTACGTCAGTGAGGGCGCGCTGCGGGTGGTCGAGAGAGACGGGACCGGGGATCGTGCGGTCGCGTCGTCCGACCTACCGAACGTCACGTTCGGCACCGGGGTGCACACCGACACGACCTCGTCGAGCGGCTCGCGCGGGTACTGGTGGGCGCCGGACGGCGAGCGCCTGCTGGTGGCAGGGGTCGACTTCATCAATGTTCCGCTTTGGCATATCGCCAATCCTGCGACACCGTCCGCGCCACCCCGTGCCGTGCGATATCCGGCGGTTGGCCAAGCCAATCCCGACGTCACGTTGTGGCTCCTGGAATTGGACGGCGCACGCACGGAGGTCCGCTGGGATCGCTGCGCCTTCGAATACGTCGTGGGCGCGGGTTGGGACGCACACGGTCCGTACGCCGTCGTGCAGTCACGCGACCAGCACAGGGTCCGGTTCCTGAGCATCGATCCGACCGACGGGGTGACAGCCGTTGTAGACGAACAGTGGGACGACTGTTGGGTGCAGTTGGTTCCCGGTCTTCCGGTGCGCCTGGACTCCGGCGCGTTCGTCACGCATGCCGACCGGCGGGGTACCCGGCATCTGGCCGTGGACGGGGCTGTTGTGACGCTACCTGGCCTCCAGCTTCGTGCGGTACTCGGCGTGGACGGCGAGGAGGTGCTGTTCACGGCGTCGGAGGAGCCGACGGAGACCCACCTGTGGTGCTATCGGCCCGGTGACGGCGTGCAGCGACTCAGCCGTGAGGCGGGCGTGCACTCCGGTGTGCGCCGCTGTGGCACGCTGGTGCGAGTTGCTCGGGGCGCCGACCACCCGGGTGGGCAGGTTACGGTCCTGCGCACGAGACGGCCGCCGGTGGATGTTCGGTCCTTGGTGGACCGACCGGTGTTGGACGTGCATGCTCGTCGGCTGGTTCTCGGTCTACGCGGACTGCGTGCCGCGCTGTACGTGCCGTCCTGGCACCGGCCGGGTGACGGGCGCCTGCCGATTCTGCTCGACCCGTACGGCGGGGCGGCCCGGCAGCGAGTCACCGCCGAACTCGACTGGCGGTGCCTGGTGTCGCAGTGGTTCGCAGAACAGGGTTTCGCCGTTCTGGTCGCCGACGGTGCCGGCACCCCGGGCCGAGGGCCGGACTGGGAACGCGAGGTCCACGGCAAGCTGTTCGGACCAGTGCTGGACGACCAGGTGGCCGCAGTGCGAGAGGCGGCACGTCAGCACCCGGAACTCGACCTGGGGCGGGTCGGCATCCGCGGCTGGTCCTTTGGCGGATCAGTGGCCGCACTGGCAGTCCTGCGCCGACCGGACGTTTTCCACGCTGCGGTCGCTGGCGCCGGCGTCACCGATCAACTGCTCTATGACGCGCATTGGCGCGAACGGTTCCTTGGCCACCCGAAGGACTTCCCCGACCGGTACGATGCCTGTTCGCTGGTGCGGTCGGCGCCGACGCTGACCCGGCCGTTGCTGCTGATCCACGGCCTCGCCGACGACAACGTCCATCCGGCGAACACCCTGCGAATGTCCGAAGCGCTGCTGGCGGCCGGGCGGCAGCACGAAGTGCTGCTCCTGCCGGGCGTCGGCCACGACCCGATGGACGCATCGATCGCCGAGAACCTGCTAAGCCACCAGGTGACGTTCTTCCAACGCCATCTGGGCCACCCGGTGTCCTAGAGGAGCCTTACACCAAGTTCGGTGGTCATATACAGGACATGACGCCCGGATCGTTCACGGACGACAAGTCCGCTGTCGCGCAGGATCCGGAGATGCTGGGATATCGCGCTGGGTGTCACGTTCAGCCCACGGGCAAGATCTGTGGTCGTGGAAGGCGAACGCAACGCCTGGAGGATCTCGGCGCGCACTCGGCCCAGCAGCCGGACCGTGCTGCCGGCTGGACGCCGGGCGTCCGCTGTCCACAAGGTGCCGCTGCCGCGTGCCGGGTAGCGCACGGTCGTCTGTGTGGACGTGCGTTTCTTGATCAACACGTGGGGTGAACCGAGCACCACCGGCATGAGCACGAGCCCGCCCGGTCCCCGGCTCACCACGCGATCTGTCTGCCAATGTTCACCGGTGAGCGTTAGCCGCCCTTCTTGCCAGCGCAGGTCCTGGTGCAGGTCGGCAAACAGCGTTCGGGCTCCACCGAGCGCCAGTTGCCGCCCGCGATACATGACGTCGGCATCCAGGACGGAACGGATTCTCGGCCAATGCGGCGCCACGAGACGGTCGTACGCCGTACGCAACTCCGACGCGATCGCACGCAGGCCCGCCGCTGGCCGGTCGGCCAGCACGGTCGCGGCTGGCGGAAGGTCTGTACCGAAAACTCGGGCCAAACTGGACCGGACCTGACCCGCCGTCGTCTTGCGCAGCGCATCCAGGTCCTCCGTGATGGACGCGCCGGCACCTCGCGGAGCGGGGACCAGGAATTCGGGCCAGTTGGGCCGGGTCGCGATCAGCGGCCACGTATGCGACAGGTCCAACGATTCGATCGCGAGCGCATCCTGCGCCCACCGCAACCATCGCAGGTTCGTTGGATTGCGGTCGCGCCCACTCAACTGTTGAAGACAGGCCACAGTTTCCGACATGGGCGAAATCGCAAACCGGGTCGCGGCAAGCTCTGCCACACCGACCTCGACTGTCAGCGCCATTGCCTGATGTTAGCGCCCAGCTACATGATGTTCGGATTGCGACAGCGGTCGGACGATGTGGACCATGCCTTTACGTACACGCGAGTCGCGTCTGTCCGGCGCCTACTGGCGACTCTGGCTGGCCACCGGGATCGACAACATCGGCAACGGGGCCTACGTGGCGGCCGTGCCATTGCTGGCCGTCAGCCTCACCCAGGATCCGCGGCTGGTCACCCTCGTCGCCACCGCGACGTACCTGCCATGGTTGCTGGTGTCACTGCAGGCCGGGGCGTTGGTGGACCGTGTCGACCGGGTGACCCTGATGCGACGGTGCCAATTGGTCGCAGCGACAGTCGTGTCTTGCACAGCAGTGCTTATCGCATTGGACGAGATCACCATCGCCGGTCTGGCGGTCCTGGCGTTCGTGTTGGGCACGTGCGATGTCGCGTTCGCCAACGCGGCACAGGCCGTCCTCCCGGATGTCGTTCCGAAACACGTCCTGCACCGGGCCAACGGCAACCAGCAGGCCATGATCACTGTCGGCCAGCAGTTCATCGGCCCGCCGGTGGGCAGCTCGCTGTTCGTGGTGTCTGCCGCGCTGCCGTTCGGCGTCGACGCGTGTTCCTTCGTCCTGTCGGCTTCCATCCTGTCGAAGATGCCGAGGCGCTCACCACCACCTGCGCGTGAGTCGATCCGCGCCGCGATCGCGAGTGGCTTGCGTTGGCTGATGCGGCATCGTCTGATGCGGACTCTTGCCATCCTTGTCGCGGTCAACCTGTTCTGCTGGCAGATGGCCAACGCCACCCTCGTCCTGCTCGCAACCCAGACACTCCACCTCGATGCCCGCGCCTACGGCGTGTTGCTCGCCTCAGCAGCTGTCGGGGGCATCCTGGGCGCGCTGGTCAACGCCCGCGTCGTCCAGCGCATCGGCCCTCTACCGGCCATTCTCAGTGCGCTCGCAACCAACGTCATGGCGTTCATCGGCTCGGGGCTCAGCCCGAACACGGTCACCTTGGGTGTCTTTTTGGCTATCAGCGCCTTCGCCACGACGCTGTGGAACATCGTCACTACCACCCTGCGGCAGCAAGTCGTCCCATCGGACATGCTCGGGCGCGTCAACAGCGTGTACAAGATGCTCGGCTGGAGCCTGATCCCCCTCGGCACTCTGACTGGCGGTCTTGTCGCACACGAACTTGGGTTGCGTGCCCCGCAACTGGTCGCCGGCACTGTGCGGGCGATCGCGCTCCTCGTCGTGCTCCCTGTCCTACTCACCGCCATGCGGGGCGCGACCCGTCATGGCGAGAGATCTCCGCGAGAAAATCAGTGAGGTTGACGTGTCGAACGCCGACCACTCCGGGCGAGTTCGACTTGTACTCGGTGCGCGCGACACGATGTTCGTCGTGGAAGTACACGGCTTCCATTGTTCCGTCGTCGGTGACTGCGAGAAACGGGTTGGCCACCAAGAAGTCCCGCACCTGCGGGGTGTCGCGGCGCACCTGCAGCCACAGTCGCTTGTCGCCAAAGTGGTTTGGTGGCAGCGTGACCCGTGTTCCGAACAGACGTTTGAACTGGTACGTGCCCTTGCTGAGAAACGCCTCGGTGCCCTGGAAGTCGAGCTGCCGGACCCCGTTTCGGCCGGCCCATTCGATCAGCAGGATGTGCATGACCTTCAGCGCTCCGGCGGCATAGTACTCGTCCGCCCCGTCGAGCACGCCGAGCAGGCGCGAGGTCAGGACCCCAGTCGTGCGGTCCCAGTGGCAGAGATGCCCGCCGGCCCGCCGACCGTCCATACGGAGCACAAACAGGATGCCGTTGCGGAACAGACATTCGTAGGCGGACTCCCTGCTCTCGGTCCGCTCGCGCTCGCGGTGCCGTTGGAACATGGTGGCCCGGTAGATCCGGTCGTAGAAGTGGTCAAACCAGCCTGGGTCGCGCTCGATGTCGAGATCCCATTTGTGTTGCCGGCACTTCTGCCGGAAGTTCCGGCGCTCTCCCCTGGCGATTCTCTCGATGACGGACTCGGTGTCCGCGTTGAAGTCGACTACGAAGTGGACCCTCATCGGCAGAACGAACGAGAAGTCCCGGGGCAGCCGGCTCGCGTTCGGAGCGGTAGTGCCCACAATGGTGATGTCGCCGGTCGGGAACCCGTTGACGCGCAGGAGATCACGTCCCGAGACCGTCCGCGAGTCACGCACGGGATCTTCGCCGTTGGCTGTCTCACGGCGCTGTTCAGTAAACTCCAGGGTGTAGGCCACTCCTTCGGAGGGTCCGGCATAGGTGATCGACATATCGCCGAGTTCCGACCGGATCGCCGGTAGCGTGACCGATCTACGCCCGTCCCAGCGCAGCCGGAACTGCCGGATGGCGAGGTTGCCGCTGTTGCGCCACGCATATCCCGCTCGCAGGCGCAGCCTGTCGCGGAGGGAAATTCGTGCCGGGAGGCGAGGCTTGGACAGCGCCTGTGAGGGTTGGGCGGGGAGCAATGCTTGAGACCTGTGGATCGGCCGGTGAAGGCCGTACCTTCCCGGTGATCGAGTAGAGGTCTCAAGCAGGCCGACGTTGGCGCGTCGGTTGGGAAGGCACGCCCATGCTCACCGTAGTCCCCGGCCCTGCATCCAACGACGGCCACCCGAGCACGGGCGAGGCGTCGTTGATCGACCAGATCGGCCGCGACGGCGCCCGCAGGATGCTGGCCGAAGCCCTACGAGCCGAGGTCGACGCCTACATCGCCGCGTTCGCCGACGAGCGTGACGAGCACAGCCACCGACTCGTCGTGCGCAACGGCTACCACCAACCACGTGAGGTACTCACCTCGGCTGGGGCCGTGGAGGTGACCGCGCCGCGGGGCAACGACAAGCGGGTCGACCCGGACACCGGCGAACGGAAGCGGTTCGCCTCGGCGATCCTGCCGGCATGGGCACGCAAGACTCCGAAGATCACCGAGGTGCTGCCGCTGCTGTACCTGCACGGTCTGTCATCCGGGGACTTCGTGCCCGCGCTAGGGCAATTCCTCGGTTCGGCGAAGGGCTTGTCCGCCGCGGTGATCACCAAGCTGACCGAGCAGTGGAAGGCCGAGCAGCGTGCTTTCGCCGAGCGGGACTTGTCCGATGTGGACTACGTGTACCTGTGGGCGGACGGCATCCACGTCAACATCCGCCTGGAGGAACACAAACTCTGCCTGCTGGTGACAATCGGTGTGCGCGCCGATGGCCGCAAGGAGCTGGTCGCGTTGGCCGATGGGTATCGGGAGTCGACCGAGTCATGGGCCGATCTGCTACGCGACTGCGCCCGGCGGGGCATGGTCGCGCCGGTGCTGGCGGTTGGCGACGGAGCGTCGGGGTTCTGGGGCGCGTTACGCGAGGTCTTCCCTGATACCCGTGAGCAGCGGTGTTGGTTCCACAAGATCGCCAACGTGTTGTCGGCCATGCCGAAGTCGGCGCATCCCGGGGCGAAGAAGGCTCTCGCGGAGATCTGGAACGCCGAGGACCGCCGACATGCCCTGGACGCGGCGACAGCGTTCGAGGCCGCCTACGGTGCGAAGTTCGGCAAGGCGGTCGCGAAGATCACCGACGATGTCGAGGTGTTACTGGCGTTCTACGACTACCCCGCCGAACACTGGATCCACCTACGCACGACCAACCCGAACGAATCGACCTTCGCCACGGTGCGCCATCGCACGAAGGTCACCAAGGGACCGGGCTCACGGGCGGCCGGGCTGGCGATGGCGTTCAAGCTCATCGAGTCAGCACAAGCTCGCTGGCGCGCGGTCAACGCACCCCACCTGGTCGCGCTGGTCCGTGCCGGCGCCACCGTCGTCAACGGCATCCTTGTTGAACGACCCGACGAGGACGCCGCATGACGCTCCCGGTCAGCGTTGTGGACGCCTTCGGAGCCGCCCGGCAGGCCGACGCCATCTCGTTGGTCTTCGAGTACATGGCCGCCACCCAAGCCGACACCGGCCAGCCTCGCCCCACCGACATCCACCAACTTCCCGAGGTGCTCCGCCGCGAGTGCCAGAACCTCGACCGCGTCTACCACCCACCGGGAACCCTGTTGCTGGCCTACCTCGGCCACCACGCCATCGGCTGCGTGGGGCTCACGCCCCGCCCGCCCGCCGGCACGGCGGAGATCAAACGGCTCTACGTACGTCCAGCGCACCGCGGCGGGATCGGACGCATCCTCATGGAACACGCTCACCAGCACGCCGCACGACACCATTTCACTCGCTTGGTCCTGGACGTCCTGCCCACCCGCACCACCGTCATCGGCTTCTACCACCACCTCGGCTACACCGACATCGAGCCCTACGACACCGACTCACCGATCCCCATGATCTACATGGAACGACCCATCACCCCCGACATAGACCCCATCCACAGGTCTTGACAATTTCTCTCGTTGACGACGATTGGACAAACGCTAGGTGTCGTTCAAGAGGCAGACTCAGGGGCGACGGGAACGGTCAACCCTGTCCATAACGTGGCAAAGCGCACCTCCTCGCTGTACCAGCCGGGCGCTCGGTCCCGGGACTGGATCAAGACTACGTTCCGGTCGACCACGGAAGTTGTGGTCGGAGGCTGGACATTTGGCTCGGGCACCCGCGCCGGCCGCATCGGTGCACTCCTCGTCAGGGCCCACGACGACGCCGGTCAGCTCGTCTACCTCGGCAAGGTCGGCACCGGTTTCAATGCGGCGACCCTGCACCAGCTCCGCGAGCAGCTCGCCGACCTCGAACAGCCAACCAGCCCGTTCAACTCGCCGGTGCCGCGCGACGACGCACGCGGGGCGCACTGGGCCACGCCGATCCTGGTCGGCGACGTCTTCTTTTGACGGTTTGAGACTGTCTCACGATCACTCTATTGTGGAGGTGAGTCGAGTGGCTCAGGCGCTCTGCCCGCGATATCTCTGTTCTCCGTCGCTGTCTCACAGGAGGACGAGTGCTCCTTTCCTTTGTCAGCCCATAATTGGTTCACCAGCACCTACGCGGCCAGGCCGTGACTCCGGTAGAGGTGGACCAACTGTTGGCCTATCGGGCAATTCCAGCCGGCACGCCAGTATTCCTCGACGAGGAGTCGATGCGGCCAGTGGAGCCACTGTGTTCGTGGTTTCGGCACCCGGTCGACGACAACAAGGACGCCAAGACGCTGCGGGAGTACGCCTACATCGTGCGCCGGTTCGTGCACTTCCTCCAGGCTCGCGGCCGAGACCACCATGAACCGAGCGCAGCGGGTCATGACTGAGTGGGACGCCAGCGTCGCCGCCTGCGGCGGGCTCACCGCAGACGAGGCCCGCAAGAACGACGGACTGACCCAACTTCAGAAAAAAGTCGCGGCCCGAACCCAGGAATGCACCCGCCTCAACCACCAACTCGACGCCGCGGCCACCGCCATCGCCGCCCTGCATCACGACAACACCCTGCTGCGACAGGAACTGGAGCAGACCGGCGTGGTGGTGTCGCTGGATCACCACAGGACCAGGTGATTCGCTGCCTGGCTGCGCGGGAACGACCTACCCCACTCTCACTGCGACCCGGCCCGTCCATGGAGCCCGTGGCCACAACCGAACAGAAGACCACGTGCAGCCCCTACGCCATTCCAGCGGAATCATCTACATCCGGTACTTCTACGTCTACGCGGGCACCGATTCCTGGGAGGCTTTCTGTGTCTTCGTCGAGTGGTGAGAACGTCATGTGGGGTGGGTGACGTGGATAGCGCGGACGTGGCGAGGCATCACACGATCGTGGTGCTGGATGTGGAGGGCTTCGGGGATCGGCGGCGGACGAATCCGCATCAGCGCGGTGTCCGTGATGGGCTCTACCACATCGTGCGAACGGCGTTCGACACGGTAGGTGTGCCATGGGCCGACTGCTATCACGAGGACCGCGGTGACGCAGTGTTCGTCCTCGCTCCCGCGTCAACGTCCAAGGCACTATTCGTCGAAACACTGCCTCCGACCCTGATCACAGCGCTGCGCGTGCACAACGACACGCACGCCGACGCACAGCGGATCCGGTTGAGGATGGCGGTGCACGCCGGGGAAGTCCACTACGACGACCACGGCGTCACCTCCTCCTCGCTGACACTGGCGTTCCGGCTCATCGACGCACAACCGCTCAAAGCCGCACTCCGCGCGTCACCGGGCGTGCTCGCGGTGATCACCTCCGACTGGTTCTTCGACGACGTGGTCCGACACACCCCTGGCGCCGCACCCGCCACTTACCGCCCGGTCCCAGTGAGTGCAAAGGAAACCAACACGGTCGGCTGGATCACCCTGCCCGATCACCCGTACCCGCCCGACGTTGCACCGCCCCCAGACGTCCCGGCCGTGGTTTCTGCCAACTCACGGCCGCAGCTGTCGCCGCCGGTAGACGAGCGATTGCGCCTGTTGGCCAGGGCATCGTGGAATCAGTGGACGGTCGCGGCCAACGACCGGCGGTTGCTGCATCCTGCCCCGTTGCCGATCCGGTGGTGTCGCTCGATGGCGCCGGTGGCTGGCCCGGTATCGGCCACCGAGTATGCCCGGTTTGATCCGCTTGCCGGACTGACCGCCGTCAGCGGCAGCGACCTGTGTGAGGGCGGCAGGCGCGCTTTGCACCAGGTCTATGGGGGATTGCCGTCGGGGCGGGTACTGCTGGTCGGACCACCGGGGTCGGGCAAAAGCGCCGCCGCGATTCTTTTGCTGCTGGACGCACTGCGCTATCGGGAGCAGGCCACGCCGGAAGATCAGGCGCGGATTCCGGTGCCGGTGCTGTTCACCCTGCACGGCTGGGACCCCGATCACGGCGAATCCGTCACTGACTGGATGGCCGGCAAACTCGCCGAGACCTATCCACTCTTCCGCAGCCGCGCAGGTCGCCACGCGGCAATAGACTTGCTGACCGCTGGTCACGTTGCGGGGTTTCTCGACGGCCTGGACGAAATCCCCGAGTCCGTCCGGCCGGGCGTGCTCGCGGCCTTGGCCGACGCCCCGTTTCGACTGGTCCTGCTGACCCGCACCGCGGAAGCGGTCGTCGCGTCCCACCACGGTCCCCTGCCCGGCGCCGTCGCGCTGGAACTGCAACCGGTGACACCCACCGACGCCGCCAACTATCTCCTCCAACCGTTGGTCGACCCACCACCAACCCCTTGGCAGACGATCCGTGATCACCTCGCCGGGGCAACGGACCACACGCGGCCTCGGCGGATCAGCCCCCTATCCGAAGCCCTGACCACCCCACTGGCCCTGAGCCTGCTCCGCGACGTCTACAGCCCAACGGACCCGGTCGACGAACTCCTGGACAGTTCACGGTTTCGTACCGCTGACGACATCGAGAACCACCTCCTCGACCACGCCATCACCGCCGCATACACGCCCCGCCCTGGACACCCCACCCCGCGCTACACCATGGCGACCGCCCACCGCACCCTGCGCTACCTCGCCACCCGACTCACCGAACACCACACTGCGGACCTCGCCTGGTGGCACATCCCCACCTGGACACCACGCCGCTCCCGAACGATCGCGGGCATCGTCGCGACCGTGCTCTGGAACGAGCTTATCTGGGCGCCCGGGCTGGGGCTCTCGTACGGACTCGGGGTGGGACTCTTGGCCGGGCTGACGTTCGGTCTCTTAACCATCTTCGCTGTCTCGACCAAGCATTTTCGAGGGGTACCGGTCATGCCACGACGGATCACCCGCCTTACCTACCGGAACGCGTCGCACAGTCTCGTCTTCGGACTCGTGGCCGCACTCATGGGCGGTCTCCTGTCCGGCTTCTCAGCCGGACTGGTGTCCGGGCTGTCAGTTGGGCTGGTGTCCGGTCTCGCGGTCGGGCTTTCCTCCGGACTTGCGGGTGTCGCCCTATTCGGGCTCGCCGGGCCTATGGAGGTTGATGACAGCTCGCTCGGGCCTGCGGATGTCTGGCGCCACGACAGAAACGCCGGGCTCGTGTTCCTAACCATGTCGGGGCTCGTGATCGGTTTCCAGGCCGCGCTCGCGATCAGGCTCGTGCCTGGGCTCGCATCGGCGCTCACCTCCAGACTCTCGGTTGTGCTTCCGGTCACGCTGCTGGTCGGGCTCGTGTTGGGGTTCGGGGCCACAGTGATCGCCAAACGGGTGGGCACCCCCGCGAACGCACCTGGTGCCGCCACCCTCGACACCGCAGCCGCCCTGGTGCAGCTAGCGGTCCGGCACAAGATCCCGCTGCGGCTGATCCCGTTCCTGGAAGATGCACGGAGCAGACACCTTCTGCGCACGGTGGGACCTGTCTACCAATTCCGGCACGCCACACTTCAACACCGGCTGGCACAGCGCACCCCCGAAAGATCGTCCGGCGTGGTGGCGGCTCGGTAGCAATGCACCGGAGAACACCACCAAGGCGTCCAGTGTGCCGAACACCTCCGCCCACGACGCGGGACGCGCCGATCCGGCCGTAGCCTGGCAACGAGGCCAGTCCATCTGCGCAGTACTGACGATCAACCGACCGGGCGAACTTGCGCGCGCAATGACACCGCTCCAGCATGTCTCACCCCACGCTGCAATGCTGGTTGACCTACTCGGCCTGTTGCCGATGCCTGATCCTGGTCAATGCCCGCACGGCCGTGTCTCATGAGACATGCGAATTCTGGAGAAGACGTCGAATACCGCGAATTGATCCCTGACCAGCGCCTGCGGCAGGCATCGTGGCGTGGCCAACGCCTCGACTACGAACCCAGCCAGGTGACAGTTCCCGTGCGGTGATCGCACCGCGGCCCGCGAGCTGATGGCGCTCTCCGAATAGGGTCCTGTCGCTGATTGCGTCTGCGCCGTGAGGCGCTGTGGATTCGAGTGGAGGTGGGAGACCTTCACCGCTTGCCCTGTCGCAGCAGGGCGGTGGAGCTGAGGGCAGCCTGACCCGGATGGTGCCGGGGAGGGTGGGAGCGGCCCTGACAAAGCCGGGACGTGTCAGTACTGCCAGATGGTGCGGGTCCGGCGAGCGGGATGGAAAGGAGTAAGCGAGGAACCGGCGTTGTTACGTCCCTCAAAGTGACACCGGCTCGAACCTGGCGGATCTGGGCCGGACGCGGTGCGCACCCACCCTGTTGTGTGGGGTGGGGAACTCTTTGGGTGGTATACGAAAGCTGCCCGGGAGGCCACGAGGAAGGTCTGCGGCGTACTCGTGGCGATACCGCAGGGACACAGTCGGGCTCCTCCTCCATCGAGCGAATCGCAGTGAACACGGGAACCGTCCCAGGTCTTGCCCGCCACCATGCGTCCAGTGTGGACTGGCGGGCTGGGTGCACCGACCATCGATCGGTCTGGGACGGGGCGGAGCCGCCGTAGTAGTCCGAGGCCGGGAAAGCCGGTCACATGGCCAAGGGCGGCAGCGGATACCGAGAAGATGAGGAGGCTGCAATGCCGAAAGACGCGCCGCCGAACGGCGGCGCCGCGCTGGAGGAGGTTCCTATGGGGCCTCGCCAGCGGGTATCGGAGATGCAGGCCAAGCTTCATCGTTGGGCGGCGGCCGACCCTGGCCGCAGGTTCGACGACCTGGTCAACTTCGTGTACGACCCGGCGACGCTGATCGTGGCGTTCGACCGGGTCGCGAGCAACACCGGAGCGCGCACTGCCGGAGTCGACGGCCTCACGGTCGCCGACGTCGAGCAGCGCATCGGCGTTCCGGGGTTCCTGGACGACCTGCGTGCCCAGCTCAAGACGGGCACGTTCCGGCCACTGCCGGTGCGGGAACGCACGATTCCCAAACCCGGCGGAAGCGGGAAGGTTCGGCGCCTCGGTATTCCGACGGTGACCGATCGGGTCGTGCAGGCCGCGTTGAAGCTGGTGCTGGAACCGATCTTTGAGGCCGACTTCGAACCGGTCTCCTACGGGTTCCGGCCCAAGCGGCGAGCACATGACGCGATCGCCGAGATCCACTACTACGGCACCCACGGCTATCGGTGGGTGCTCGATGCGGACATCGAGGCGTGCTTTGACTCCATCTCACACTCCGCCCTCATGGACCGGGTGCGGGCACGAGTCAAGGACAAGCGTGTGCTGGCGCTGGTCAAGGCGTTCCTCAAAGCCGGGGTCCTGCTGGAACTCGGCGAGCAACGCGATACCCCGACCGGCACGCCGCAAGGCGGAATCCTGTCTTTGTTGGCACCATGGGGGCTTCGGCTCTCGCGAGCCAAGACCCACATCGCGCACATGAGTGACGGGTTCGACTTCCTGGGGTTTCACATCCAGTGGCGCCGCAAGCGAGGCACGGACAAGTGGTACGTCTACACCCTCATCGCCGACCGGCCAGTCCGGCAGTTGAAGGCGAAGATCCGTGCCCTGACACGCAGGTTGTCGCAACAGGATCTGGGATCCGTGTTGATCAGGCTCAATCAGATCATGCGCGGCTGGTCCACCTACTTCAGACATACCGTGGCCAAACACACCTTCAGCAGCCTGGCTCACTTCGTGTGGTGGCGGGTGATCCGGATGTTGAGGATACGGCATCACTGGAGTTGGAAGGACGTCCGTCGCCGGTTCACCACCCCTACCGGGAAGTGGCTGCGACCGGCGGCGAACGGGGTCGGTTGTTCAACATCGAGGCGGTCACGGTTACCCGCTACCGCTACCGGGGCAACACGATCCCCATCCCCTGGGTTCTGTCGACCACCGTCTGACGACAGATTCCGTGGAGAGCCCGTTGCGTTGAGAGGCGCACGGCGGGTTCGGAGAGCGGCCTGAGGAAACGGGCAGAGAGCAATCCCTGCACCGCGCCCCAGGCCGACTCAGCGATCACCATCGGGTAGGGTCCGGTCAGACTCGGCAGAGGACCTTCTTGCGGAGCAAGTCGAACTTCGCCCGCCCGTACATGCTTCTCTTGATGGATTTCAGCCGTGAGACGGCGCCTTCGACCGCGCCGGAGTTGTGCTCCATCGTGAGCCCGTTGACTACTGCGGCGCGGTCGCGTGCGAGCCCAGCGGTGAACGAGTGCAAGTGTGGGAAGTCATCCGCTTCCACCGTGGTGATCCATTCTTCGAGGCGTTCACCATGCAGACTTGTCATCATCTCCGCGAAGGACGCGACGTGGTATGCCAACCTCGCCAGGGCCGAGCTGCGGGCCAGGACCTCGTTCAGGCGATCGCGCTCCCGGCTGTCGGGATCGTCGGGATAGCGCAGCATCCATCGCGTCACGTCCCGGACCTTCGGCGGGGCTGGGGTGGCAGGCGGTGCGGCACCGACTGTCCGGAAGAGACAGAGGTAGCGGATCAGGGCCGGATAGCTGCCGGTGTATCCCTGCTCGCGGATCTCGGCCAGCAGGACCGTCGCGGTAGTGCATCCTTGGTTCCATCGCTCGCGCAGGTACGGTTTGAACCGCTCCAGCGGTCCAGGACGTCCGTCCCGCTGCTTGATCAGCAACTCCTCCACAGTCACTGCCCGAGCGGACCGTCGAACAGTCTTGTGATCCAGCCGCAGCGATCGGGAGATCCCGCTGATCGATTCACCCTGAACCAGGAGCCGTCGCACTTCCTGGTAGTGCTCACGGATGCGGACGACCACGGCTTGCGCCTCGACGCGGTCGACCTCCGCTGCGATCGCGATCTGTTCAACGTTCACCGGGGCAGCGAGATCTGAGTCAGACTCGGGAATATCGTGATCGGGATCGCGCAAGTCGTGGCGATGTTGTCTGATCATTCTCTCGACATAGCCGGCCAGCCCATGCCAGAGGTGCCAGCGATCGGCCACTTGCTGAGCATCGGGTGCGCCCAGGCGCGCGCCTTCCGCATACGTGCCAGCACGATCACGACACACGATGGTCACGCCAGGGTGCGCGCGCAGCCACTCGGCAAGGCTATCCGCGGTGCGGTCGGCGAGCAGGTCAATCGGCCGGTGGGTAGCCATGTCGAGCAGGATGGTCCCGTAGCTGCGGCGGCGTGTGAACGCGAAGTCATCGACACCCAACACGGTGACCGTCCCTATCGACGGGTCAGGGACGGCGCGGACTAAGCGCAACAACGTGTCCCGGCCGGTGACCAAGCCGAGGCGACCGGCCAACCGCGCTCCGGCACGAGCTGCCATCGCCAGACCGATCGATTCCAACATCCCACGCAGCCGCGGACTGCGCCGTGCGTGCGCGCTGATCACGCCATCGATCTGCTCGGTCAACGTCCTGACCGGACATGTCTGGTTGTCGCAAAAGAACCGGCGCATTCGCAGCCACAGCACCACCGGTCGTCCCGCCACCGGCACGTCGGCCACCCGACGGTCATGGCGGCTATGCACTCGGCCTGACTCGACCCCACAGGATGAACAGGCACTCACGCTCGCCTTGGCACATGCCCAGATCCGCACGCCGGCCTGACCCCGCTCGACCTTCTCGACCATCACTCCAGCCAAGTGCGGCAACAGGTCCGCTAACTATCCATGATCACACCAAGATCATCATCACAGACCGGTGAGGCGACGTTCGCACCGGATCCAAGGAAGTTGATCACGCAATCGGCGACAGGACCCTATTCCGGAGAGCGCCATCACGGCAATGGGCGATCTGGTGGTCGGCATCCTGGTGGCGGTCCTGGGCCTGTTTCTGCTGGCGGTCGCGGTCGGCTGGGCGCTGGGTACGCTGCTGCGGGTACGCCGGCTGTGGGCGGTGGCGCTGCTCGGGCTGGTCGTAGGGTTCGGACTCGCGGTGGCAGGCACCGTGATCGTGCACGTCAACCTGTTCCCGGTGTCGCCTTGGTCGGTGTTCGCGGCGGCCATTGCCTATGAACTGGTCGGACTGCTGCGAAACAGCTCAGCTGAGGTCGATCAGGGACAGTTGGCCTGATAGGGCCGTTCCGGGAGAAGTCGCCGCCAGTGGTCCGGGTCGATGAGGCCGTGGACGACGTTGCAGAGGTGGTCGAGTACCTGCGTGACGTCGACGTTCCACAGTCGTACAACGCCGTTGGCGCTCGCGGTGGCCAAGGTGCGGTCGTTCGGGCTGAACGCCGCCCCGACGATGGCTCCGTCTCGACTGGACAGCGTGGCGATCTCCTGATGGGTGGTGACGTCCCAGAGTTTCACGGTTTGGTCATCGCTTGCGGTAGCCAGTGTGCGGCCGTCCGGGCTGAACGTCGCCCGGTACACCCGCGCGGCGTGACCAGCAAGGGTGGTGAGCAGTCTGTGGCTGGTGGCGTCCCACAGTTTGACGGTCCGGTCATTGCTTGCGGTAGCCAGCATGTGGCCGTCCGGGCTGAACGCCACCGACTGGATGTCGGCGGTGTGCCCAGTGGGTTCGCTGTTGTCGGTGAAGAGGTGGTCTCGGCTGGTGGGTTGCCGCATGGATACGGTAGCCATGTCGTGGTCGGCTCCGACAAGGACCAGATCGTTGCCGTCCGGGCTGAAAGCCAGGCCGTAAACAGCGTGGTGGGGTAGGTCTGGGAGAGGGGAGTTCGTGGCTGTCAACTGGTGGGTGGTGGCGTCCCATAGTCGCACGTCCGCGTCGCCGCCGCCGGTGGCGAGGGTACGCCCATCGGGGCTGAAGGTGACCGCGTAGGCGCCTTTGTCGTCGGCGAACCAGGTCGCGACCAGAGCGTGGCTCGCCGTATTCCACAGCTTCACGCTGCCGTCTTCGCCTACCGTGGCCAGGGTGCCGCCATCGGGGCTGAACGCCACGCCGTAAACGGTGTCGGTGTGCCCGGACAGGGTGGCGACCAGTTTGTGGGTGGTGAGATCCCACAGCCGTGCCATTCGGTCGGCTCCCGCGGTGGCCAGGAGGTGCCCGTCGGGGCTGGTGGCCGCCCGATAGACCGGGGCGACCGGGTGCGCGATCAGCAACGAGCCGGCCAGGTCCCACAGCGCCACGGTGTGATCATCGCTTGCGGTGGCCAGGGTGCCGCCATCCGGGCTGAACGCCGCACCGCGGACGGCGTTGTCGTGTCCCGACAGGGTGGCGAACTTCTGGCCGGTGGTGCCATCCCACAGCGCCACGGTGTGATCGCCGCTTGCGGTGGCCAGCGTGCCGCCATCCGGGCTGAACGCCACCTGGTACACCGCGTCGGTATGTCCTAACAGGGTGGCGATCTCCTGGTGAGTGCTGACATCCCACAGCCGTGCCGTTTCGTCGGTGCTCGCGGTGGCCAGGATGCGGCCGTCCGGGCTGAACGCCACTGAGGTGATGGCGCCGGTGTGTCCGGACAGGGTGGCGATCGGTTTCTGGGTGGTGACGTCCCACAGCCGCGCTGTGCCGTCGTCCCCACCGGTGGCCAGGGTGTGGCCATCAGGGCTGAACGCGAGGCCGTGAAACGCGCCTGCGGCGCTGGCGAGCGTGCCGATCTGCTGGCGGGTGGTGATATCCCACAGCAGCACGTTCCCCTTGTGCGGGGACGAGTTGGTGGTCCGGTCAGCCACCATGCTGCCGTCGGCCGCAGCCACTGTCCGGCCGTCCGGGCTGAGCGCCACCGCGTTGAAACCGCCCCCGCCAAGGGTGGCCAACCGTCGGTGGGTCGTGATGTCCCATAGCGTAATGTTGTTCCCGTCGGCTTCGGCGGCGGTGTGCCGGTCCGCGCTCAACGCGACGGCGTCGACAGGGGTGTTGAAGTGGGCGAGGGTGGCGAGTTGCCGATGAGATGACGGGTCCCACAGCCTCATTTCATTGTCGTAGCCACCGGTGACCACGGTGTGGCCGTCCGGGCCGAAGGCCACCGCGTCGACCGGTTCGCGGTCATCGATCAGGCGGCCGTCGAACGGTTGGCTCTGCACGCTGAGCAGGGCGCTGCGAGCCTCGACCGTAGGGGCTTGCCGGTACGCTTCGGCCGCGAGCAGCATGGCGTCTTCAGGCTGGGTGTTGCGCAGCGCGGTGGATTTGGCGGCCCATTCCCGAGAAAGGGCCAGGGCGTTCTGATCCAGTGCCATGTCTCGTTGTTGAATGGAAATGACCGTCGCGACCACCGCGAACAAGACCAGGAGCAGCCCAAGGGCAGTGAGCGAACGGCCCAGCCGGGTGCGTCGGCGCGCCGTGCGTCGGCCCGCGTCCAGAAAGGCGCGCTCCACCGAACCCAGTTCGGCATCGTGATCCGGGTCGGTGGCCCACTCGCGTGCCAACTGCAGTGGGGTACCGCGGTAGAGGCGGTTCGGGTCCCGGTTGTTCTGGTGCCAGCGGTCGGCCGCTTCGGACAATTGCTGATGGGTGCGCAAGCCGGCCCGGTCGGAACTGATCCAGTCCCGCAGGCGCGGCCACGCTCGCAGCAGGGCTTCGTGGGCGATCTCGGCGGTGTCCTGGTCCACAGTGATCAGTCGGGCATCGGCCAGCGCGTTCAGCACCGCGATCGCGACGTCGGGGTCGGGCAGTTCGCGCAGCAGATCGGATCGGCTCGCTCGCCGACGGGTGTCCTCCGAGCCTGTCCCGATCTGGATCATGCGCAATAGCAGCCGCCGTGCCGTCTGCCGGCCCTGCTCGTCCAGTTGGTTGTAGGCACGTTCGGCGGCGTTGGTGATCGCGCCGCGGATGCCGCCAGTTGCGTGATAGTCGACAACCGTGACAGTGCGACCGGTGCCGCGGTCCCAGCTTGCCTGCAGCGCATAGGCCAGCAAGGGCAGCGTTCCCTGATCACGCACCTCGTCCTCGTCGGCGCCGAGGTCGCGCAGGATGGTGTCGACCAGCCCGGATTGCAGCGTGAGTCCAACGACCCCGGCGGGCTTCTGGATCGCGTCGCGCACCTCCGCGCCGGACATCGCGCCCACGATCACACCGGTGTCCTGCAACGCGGGCACGAGTTCGGGATACGCCGCACAGTGACCGTAGAAGTCGGCGCGGACGCCGATCACCACCAGCGCCGTTGGCTCACGGTCCCCATCGCCTTTGGCGGCGGCGCACAGCGCGCGAACGAACGATGTCCGCTCCGATTCGTCCGTGCACAGGGTGAAGATCTCTTCGAACTGGTCGATGACGAGGATCAATCGGGCCCCGGAGTGATCGCGGTCGCCGACGCGGGCTTGCAAGGCCTGCACGATCGCGGCGTGACCGTCGCTGACGGCCGCGCTTACGGATCCGGCACCAGTCAGCCTTGTCAGTTGGGTGGCCAACTCGGTCATCGGGTGCGCGGTCGGGGTGAAGAACACGTGCGGCCACGTCCGGGCGCCCGGTTTGCCGAGTTCGCCACGATCCAGCGCGGGCACCAGTCCCGCGCCCAACAGCGAGGATTTCCCCGCCCCCGACGGTCCGGTGACCACCAGAGGAGTCGCCCCATCCAGACGGTCGGCCAATCGCCGGACCAGAGTCTCGGTCAACCGCTCCCGGCCGAAGTACCACTGGGTCTGCTCAGGACTGAAGGCCGTCAACCCCGGATAAGGACAGATCGCCGGGCCGCCCACCTCATCGTCTGGCACGGCCACGGAGATGTGCGGCCGGATATCCGGCGGCCGGTAGGCAGGGTTCGGGGCGAGTACCAGGTCCTCGACCCAATCACTCGCGCGGCGGTGAGGTTTCGGCATTCCCCGTGCCGAGAGCGCCTGGCTGAGATACCGGTAGACATGACGCAAACTCAGCTGCTGTGGCCCCTCCGGGTCGCCCTGACGAAGGAGCCGGATCAACTCCCCTGTGAACGCGGTGTGCGCTTGCCCGACTGGGGCAAGAGCCACCTCGTTCGAGGCCGCCGACGTCAGCACGAACCCGCCATGCACTCGCGCCAGATCGGCGGCCGCATCGTCAGACCCACCAAGCACACCCAGTGCCCGTCCGGAAAAGCAGCAGTCGAGCACGACGACAACCGCCCGCGCCGGCGAATCCAGCAGGCAACTGCGCACGGCGGCGTAGGCCAACGAGGTGTGGGCCACCCGGTTCGGCCGCGCGTCGGTGGCCCTGGTCGCCAAGTACAGCTCGCCGCCGGGGCTGACCAGCCCGTGACCCACGTAGTAGACCAGCAGGACACCTTCGGCCCTTTCGGCCTGCTCGGCCAACGCTATTCCCATGTCCGTGGGACTGCCGGAGTCCCGCACGAAACACAAAGCGTCAGCGCGCAAGCCACACCGCTCAACCAACGTCTGCCCAAGATCGGCCAATGTGCCCGGCACCGCCGGCACCGAGGGCAACCCCGAGGCCGCGTCGTGTGTCCATGTCCCCATCAGCACAACGCGTGTACCTGATGCGTCCAACCCGGTCACGTCGTCACGCGACCGGGGGGTTGTCACCCTTGACCGTGATCGCCAACTCCATCCCAGCCCTCCTTGACCCAACATAGCGCGGCGATTCGTGGGCGCACTGGGCCGCGAACGCCGAGTCCTCGCTCCGCTTGGCGCCGGGCACTCCAACGGCGAGATCGCCGACGCCCTCCACATCGTCGAAGGCACGGTGAACGCCCATATCAGCTCCATACTGGACAAGCTCAACGCTCGCAACCGCGTCCAGGCCGCCATCCTCGCCTACCAGGCCGGGCTGACCTGGCCCGTCCGCCACACCCAGGTGAAATGGCATGACCCGTTGAGGTGATCCAGGTCGAGTGACGGACCTTGTGGGGCTCGGATAATCGATGTGGCGTTGACCTGCCGGTCCATGGTGGCTCCGCTCTGTCACGCCGCGATCTCGTACTCGCTGGTCACCCCGTCGAGGATGGATCTGGGCAGGACGCAGCGCGGCACTGCGACCTCATGGCCAAGCGCCAACACTTCCGCGATCAACACTGTCCTGCTGCCAAGAAAAACGCCAGCCATTCGAGCACCCGGACAGCCCTCAGGGACAGGAGACCGACCACCACGCACGGTGATCCATGCCCGACCTCGGTCGCGAACGAAACTCCAGGTCACGGCATTGGCACCGAGTTCTGGCCATGCACGAGCCAGCCAGTGCACGGATGACGTCCTGATCCCTCCTGCCCGACGACCTACCCGGGACTGTCCGTGGAATGGTGATAGCCATGACAATCTCCGCCTTGAGGTGTGGGAGGAGTCGAAGCGACGATAGGAGGGATCCGGTGCCGAGGCGTCGTGGCCGGTACGGTTCGCAGTGGGCATCCAACACCCGGGGTCCGCGGTGCACCGGGCGCTCTGCGGGCGTGGTTCGCCTCGAGTGCAGCGTTTCTCGTGGTCGTGTGGCTGCCGATTGACCCTATACTCACCGGTATAGAGTGTACATAGCAGTATACAGCTGACCAGTGAGGAACATCGACCCATGTCCAGTTCCGCCCCGTCCAGGTCACCGTGGCCGCGTCCCGAAGATCGCGACCGTGAACGAGGGCTGAAGCGTGAGGCGGTGCTCAGAACAGCCGTGAGCCTCTTCAACGAGAAGGGTGTCCACGCGACCTCGCTGGAAGATGTCGCGAAGGCGTTGAACGTGACCAAGCCGACTATCTACCACTACTTCGCCAACAAGGACGAGATCCTCTTCGAATGCGTCCGTCGGGGAGTCGAGGGCATCCGCGATATCGGAGTGGACGTCGAGCAGCAGGGCGGAAACGGTTTGGAACGGCTCAAGGCGTACATGCGCAACTACGCGGTGGTCATGACGAACGACTTCGGCATATGCGTCACTCGCACGGCCGACCACGAGCTGTCGCCGGAGAGCCGCGCCCGCTTTCGTGAGATGAAGCGCGAGACCGACACCCTGATCCGGCGGGTCGTCGAGCAGGGTATGCGCGACGGCTCGATCGCCCCCGGCGACCCACGCCTTGTGACATTCACACTGGCCGGCGCCTTGAACTGGATCGCTCGCTGGTACGACCCTCGTGGGCCCATGACACCGGAGGAGATCGCCGACGGTTGCGTCGCGACGCTGGTTCACGGCCTCGCCACGCGCGACAAGGAGAAATAGGGATGCCCCATTCCTGATTCCCCGGTGGGACGACTGCGGGCACCGGCCGTTACCGCACTCCTGTTGCTGACGTCCGGTGCCAACCTCGGTCCTTTCATGACGTCGTCAATCGTGGTCACGCGGAGAAGGCGGCCGAGGCCAGAGTCGACGGAATCATCGCGGTATGTGACGTTCCGGGGATGCGCGCCAATTTCATGCGTCCCAGCCTGGTGGCCGCCGGACTCTGTCCGGACAATCTTGGAGATGAGATGATCATCTATGTGGGTGCGCTGGCCTAGGCTCAGGAATGCACAGAACGATATGTGCTCGTCGAACGCGACGGTGCACGCGCCGTCGTCCGTATGCACGATCCCGGTAAGCTCAACGCGCTCAGCCTTCAGCTGACGGTGCAATTTCACGATGCGTTGCGTGAGCTTGTGGCGGATCACCGGGTGCGCTGCGTCGTGCTGACCGGGACCGTCGGTGCGGCGCACCTCCTCGTCGATGCCAACCTGTTCGTGCCCTACCAACTCCGCGGCCGAGCTATGGGGCGTGTGCACGGTGAACCCCGGGCGGCTGATGGACCCGAAGGTGGGTATGCACTCCGGATACACCGAGACAAAACACCGTGTCCAGGTGTATCCGGACCTCGTCGGCTGCGGCCCTGCGGTGTCAGAAGATGACGGGGTTCAGCACCCACTTTTGGTTGGCATTGTAACCGCCGTGACAAACATAGACCTGCACATTGCTTCCGTCACCGATCGATGACCCGTTGGGAGCAAAGATGTCCAAACACAACCCGTGGTCAGCTTCTGAGTGGATCGTGCCGTCTCCGGGGCGGTACCACCGCTGGTTGGCATTGTCACCTGCCTTACAGGTATAAACCTGCACATTGCTTCCACTACCAACCCATCCGGTCGGGGCATAGATGTCCAAACACAAGTTGTTGTCAACCTTGGAGCGGATCGTGCCGTCTGCGAGGAAGGACCATCGCTGGTTGGCATTGTAACCCTCGTGACAGGAATAGACCTGCACATTGCTCCCTGGACCGATCGGTGCGGCACCATAGATGTCCAAACACAAAGAGAAATTCACCCCGCTAAGTATGTTCCAGTTATTGCTGGCGGCCTGTGCTGGACCAACCAGTCCAACGATCAGCGCGACGCCGGCCATAGCGGTGATCGACAGTCTGCGCATGAAGTGCTTGCCCGTCATACTCCTGCCTCCGTAGTCCTGTGAGGGGGCCGACGGCGGTTGCCGCGTCGGCCGGTTTCGCCTGGGGTGTGCTGCAGGCGGCCAGTGCGACCACGAACGCCTGGTGCCGGCAGATCGGAGCCGGTGCGGAGGGCTTGCCACATCGCCCCTTCCCTTCGTGTCGACGTCTCCAAATGGACACCCAGAACCGTTTCCGCGCTCTGCTAGGGAGGGTGTGGCGAGCGTCCGAAGCTTGATCCGGCAGGTTGTCGCCCGAGGAGCAGCGTTCGGTGCCGGCAGGGTGGGCACGGCGGCGGAAGACTGACTTGCGGGCGCGGTTTGTGTCCAAGCGACTGGAGGGATTGTCGGAGGAGCCTCGACCCGGCCGACACCTCGACAACCCAGCCGCCTACTGCACACGAATTAACGCCTCGCGACAATAGGTGTATCAGAGGAACGTCGATCAGGTCCGATGTGCGAAATCGCGGCAGACAGCTGGACAGTTTGCCAGCCGCGATTCCAGCACGTGTCTAGTTCCAGCGGACGTTCACGTATGTGTAATTGCCATCGGACGCACCCCAGACCATGACTGTATTGCCTTGGCGCGCGGGGGTAAATTTGAACGAGTTGCACTCTCCAGCATTTACCCAGGTGTTTACTGGCCCGCGGTACTCGGTTGCGGAACTGTCAGTCAGGGTCGCGTACTCGTGGGCGTTGTTGTCCCAGACAAAGAAGTGGAAGTCGTTCCTGGTGGACTGGTAGTTGCATATATAGGCGAACTGGCCGCCCGCGTTGGGCGGATTGTTGAACCCGAGGACTTGGAAGTGGTCTACTACGGGGGAAGATCCAGATGCCGCGCTTGCGCTACCGATCGTTCCGACTATCGCGGCCACTGCGGTGACTGCGATAATCGCAGTCTTGATCATTGTCCTCAGCACGGTCGACCTCCTGAACGGGTTACTAACCCCTGCGTGGATTGATAAAGCAGTTCAAGCTCATTGGTTGTTCATTGCCGCTTGATGGTTGCCAACTGATCATGATGGACTTCGCGCCCGCGAGCGCGGAGACGGCCGCGATTGCTGCCACCACTCACCACGGATGCATGGCCCAGGCCGATCCGAGCCGATGCAGAAGGTTTGTCACGACGAGTCTCCCTTCGTGGCGACATCTCCGAGTGGACATCAGTTGACATGGCGCGGTCCGGTCGTGGGTGTGCAGCGTCGGGACGTACCTGTTGGCGGCGCGCGACAGCTCCGCCAACTCAGGACTGCCAATGAGCGCGCCGAGTTCGGAGATCTCGCGTTCGGCCCAGGACGCTCCCGCCCGGTCGAGCGTGGCGGTCATAACGGGGTCAGAGCTCAAAGCGTTGTAGCCGGCGAGGCCGGCCGGCATGGTGCGGACCTCGTGCGCCCGGTTCGCGCGCGGGCCGGGCTGTGGTGCCGGCGCGGCGCGTACGTCGATCGGGGCGAGTAGGCGCGACGCGCTGGACTGGTTCACCGTGGCCCCCTTGTCTCCGGCGATGCGATCCCGACCAAGGGTACTCATGAGTATAGAGTCGACGCAACGGTAAACATCCGACCGACGGGAAACCTGGGGAACGCCTGCGGTGGTCGACATTCGGTTACCGGTTCTGGCCAGGACGTTTACGCGGCGGACCGGTACTCGTTGAGTAGTCCGCCGAGGCGCTGTCGGCGTCGGATCCGGTCGAACCGGGCCGGGAACGGGATCATGTTTGGTTCGTCGTTGAGGGCATGTAGAAGCATCCCGTCGCCTTGGTGGCCGCGCCCGGCGTTGTGATAGGCGACGCAGATGCCGAGCACGAGGCGTAGGTGGCGCTCTCCGATGATGAGGATCCGGTCGGTGCACTCCCGACGGACGGAGCCAATCCAGCGCTCGGCGAAGGCGTTCGTCTGTGGACAAGGGTCATCGGGGATGAGGTATCGGGGACGCTCATGACGATTCGGCCGTGGACGAACATTTGGCCTATACCGCTCGAAAAGTCATCGTTGCACGTCAGGCTGCGTATCGGACTTGTTGATGAGTCCACTGAGGACATGGGTGCGTAGCAGGGTGCGAGTGTTGGCCGTCTGTACAGTTTCGGCTGTCGGCAAGGCTCAGGTGGTCGTTGTTGCCAGGCTTGGTGAGGCCGGTGCTGGATGTAGTACCGCTGGTTTTCGGCCAGGACGTGTCGGGCGTGTGCCGCGTTGAGGATCAGAACGCGGTCGCAGACCTCGATGCGGCGGGTTCTGATGACCCGTTCGCAGTGTGCGTTCATGCGTGGCGCGGTGTCGATGTGGAAGAAGTCCGCGGCGAGGATACCGCGGGCCTGGCTGGCCAGGAACTGCTTCCGGGCCGGACCGGTTCGACGCGGAGCGGGATCGATGCCAGCTGAGTTGAGGATCTTCCAGACGGTCGATGCGGCGATCCGGTGCCCGAGCCCGACCAGTTCGCCGTGGATTCTCCGGTGGCCACAGCGTGGGTCGTCACGGGCCAGACGAAGAACGAGCTTCGCGACTGTCGCGTGCGTGGGCGGTCGACCACTGGGTCGTCGGCACGTGCTGTAGTCCCATTTCCGTGCGATGAGCTTGCGGTGCCAGGCCAGGATTGTCGCGGGCTGGATCGGGAAGGCCGCGTGCCATCGGCGTCTGGCCCGGATCTTTCGCGTGGGTGACGGCGTCGCCTGGGGTGGTGATGTTGCTGGTGGGTGGCCTTCTTTCCTGGTTTGGGTAGGCGGGTGTGCCCGTTGTCGGGTGGGTGACGCCGGGTTCCACGTTCCCGGTGATGGCTTTCTGCTCGTAGGGACGGGTTTCGGGCTGGTCAGGTCGGTACTGGCAGCGTGTTCAGGCGCTGGTAGGCGGTGAGGGTCAGCGCGGTCCATGGAGCGTGTGTGGCCAGTCGGAGGTGGATGCGTCGGGCGTGGTGGGCGATGCGTCCGGCGAGGGAGAACAGCCGTAGCCGCAGGCGTTTGGGTTCCCACTTACGGGCTTGATGTCCGGTGAGGGCGAGGATGGCGACCCAGATCTAGTTGTGCGCGAAGCCGTGCAGAGGCAGGTTGGTCAGCCCGGTGGCTTGGCGGCGCGGATACGGTCTTCGGCGCGGGCTCGGCGACGGTGCCGTAGCTCCAGGTCGGCCAGTTGACCGCGGGAGGTGTTGGTGGCGAAGGCGGTCAGCCGGTTGCCGTCGGCGTCGGTGAACCGCAGTTGGGCGCCGGGGTGCGGTCGTTCCTTGCGAAGGATGACCCGCATCCCGAGTGGCCAGCCCGACAGGTCGAGCACGCCGGTGGCCTCGGCGACCCAGGCGCCATCGCGGGTGTGCGCTCGTCATCGTAGGCGGGAGTCCATGATTGCTTGGGGATCTGGGCGATGCGTTCGACCGCGTCATCGGGCAGGCTGAAGCCCAGCGAATGGCTCAGTTTCCGTGCGTGCAGCCAGTCGGTGAACTCATGCGTGCCGCCGCCGGCGTCGGTGCGGATCAGTACGTTGCGTCCGATCCTGCCTCCTTTGGCGGTGACCGGTAACTGCCGCAACGCGTCCCGGGCCACCGCGATGTGGTCGGCGGTGGTGTTGCTGCCGGCGTTGCCCGGTCGCAGCAGGATTGCCAGCGGCTCACCGGTGCCCTCGATGCCGTGGTCGACAAAGGACCCCAGCGGGTGAGGTAGGACACCGGCGAGGTGCCTGCGATGCAGGTCCTTTTCCGGTGCCCTCCTCCCGAACCGCCCGTGCGGGCTTTCCCCGCAGGCGGCTCTCCAGTGATCTATGCGTTTCCGTCAGCCGTCGCGTGGATCGTGGCGTGGCAGTCACGGCAGACCACGAGGGTCTTGCGCCGTTTCCGCAGCATTGCTGCGATCCGTGCGACGACGTTCCACAACCCGACCGGAACCATACTGTCCGCGGAGCGTCGCCGGCAGGTCGTGGAGGTTGCCCGCGCCGCCGGAGCGTTCGTCATCGAAGACGACTTCGCCCGCCACCTGGGACACGGTGGCTCGATGCCTCGCCCGCTCATCGCCGACGACCGCGACGGCACAGTCGTGTACATGACGTCGCTGACCAAGCCCGCCGCGCCCGAGTCTCCGGATCGGAGCGCTGATCGCCCGTGGTCCGGTGCGGGAACGGCCGCGAGCGATGCGCACCGTCGACGACTTCCTCGTCGCCTGCTCCTTGCAGGAGGCCGCCGTCGAACTGGTCAGCACCCCGGGGTGGGAGCGGCACCTGCGCGCACTGGCCACTGCCCTCAGGGAGCGCTGCGCGGTGCTGGCCGCCGGGCTGGTGCGAGAGATTCCAGAGTGGACAATCACACACGTACCCGCGGGCGGCTTGCACCTGTGGGTACGCCCAACGGCCGACTACCTGGCCGAGGCCGCACGGAGCCACGGAGTGTCCATCGCCGACGGTCGGCAGTACTTTGCCGCCGAGCCTCCGGGAACCTTTCTGCGCATAGGTTTCGCCGCGACGGCCGAACTGGCCGAGGGCGTCCGCAGGCTGGCACTCGCGGCCAGAGACCTCCCCGGCAGGTGAGGGGTCACCGTCCGTCGGTGTCGCCGGCGCGACCGCGTAACCCGACGGTCGCCAGTGGCACGAGCGCGATGGTCAGCAGTGCCGAGACGATCAAGCCGCCGCGCGCGCCGACTGCCTGGATGAGCGGGCCCGCGACCGCGAGGCCGACAGGAGCGGCAAGTACCGAGCCCGCAGTCCACAACGTGATCACCGGCAGTTGCTCGTCCGGCTTGAGCACGACCTGCACGAATGTGTACACCACCGGGGTGAACGGCGCGTAGATCAACCACCTACGAAGAACGCGGCCACCGCATAGGGCACCGACGGCGCGACGGTCAGCAGCAGCACTACGGCAGCCCACGCGGTGATGATCAAGACGGGCAGCCGCTGCTCGGGCAGCTTCCGGAGCAGGCCGGTCAACACCGCGCCGATCAGTGCGCCCACACCGAACCCGGCCCAGATCAGACCCAGTGACACCGCGTCACCGCCCAGCGGCCCACGCACCAGCAGCGGCAGCGCGATCTCGATCGGCATGTAGAACAGGTTGAAGCCGAACACCACCACCAGGAGCCGTGCGGTAACCCGGACACGGCGCAGAATCCGCAAGCCGGACCGAGGAATGCTCTCGCCGTCGACGGAACCCGCGGCCTGCGGGGTGACGACGATGGCCGCGGCCAGCAACAGGACCAGGCTGGCCCCGTCCACGAGCAGGGCGATCCCCGGGTTGTGCCCGGCTGCCAGTATCCCGCCCGCCACTGGGCCGATCGCGTAGATCGCGAGGCTGGTACTGGTGCCGAGCAGCCCGTTGGCCGCCAACCTGCCTTCGGGCGCCGCCATCGCGGTGACCGCGAGCCGACGGGCACTCATCCCGACCAGCCGGAAGACTGAGCCGATCAGCAACCCGCAGACCAGCACCGGCAGCGTGATCGCGTCCGCCATGGCCAGCAGCCCAAGCGCGGCAAGCACGCCGCCACGCAGCAGACAGTCCACAATGATCAACGCGCGCGGCGGGATACGCAACCTGGTGAGCCCGACAGTGAACGCCAATACCGTGGCCAGCACGTACGGCGAGGCCTCGACGGCCGCGACGGCAAGCGGCGCAGGCACACCACCATGGATACGTAGGGTCAACAACGGCAGTGCCGTGATGATCATGCCATCGCCCACGTTGGAGACGAGATCGCCGGCCAGTAGTACCCAGACCCGACAGTCGCGCAACACACGCCAGTACGACCAGTTCCGCGTCTCCACCGCCATGCTGGTCGTTGTTGAACCTCAAGTGGACTGGAGGTCCAGTGCGGCCTGGTCGGTGGACGCGTGGGGCGACGGCAGACCGGATCTCGGCCAGAGCCTTCTCCGCCCCGGGACCCCGCCGAGCACTCGCACCGCCCGGTCGACCGCAACCTGCTGTACCGGCGGGCGATAGTGCTGAACGCGGCCCGGCCGTTGAACTGCAGGGCGTACACGAGCCGACGACCCAGCTCGTCGTAGTCCACCCGTGCCTGCCCTGCCATCATGGCTGACTAACCCCTTGTGGGACCAGTTCGCCGCGTTGTTACCCGCACGACCGATCCTCGACCCGACCCATCCGATGAGCTGCCACCGCCGTCGCGTGCCCGACCGGATCGTGTCCGACAAGGAGGAGAATCGCTTGCGTAACAAAAGAAAGACGGTCGGTGCCACGATCATCGCGGTCGCCACGGCGGGGATCCTGATCGCCACAACCACCAACGCCTTGGCCACGCCCGGCAACTGCACCACCAGTTGGAGCGATAGGCAGGCGACCAGCCTGTGCACCACGGGCACCTTGGCGGGGATCAGGCCTTATCTCACAAGCCTCCAGACCGAGCAGGTGTCGTCCCCGGGGCCGTCTTCACAGAGCCGGAACGACGTGAAGTTCGAGATCCAGCGGGTGCCGCAGCCTACTTGCGGACCGTTTCCGTCGCCGACGTGCACCCGCCAACAAACGCTTTCCAACTCGTTTCCTCAATTCCCGTCTCCTCGCCTGGCCACTCGGCTTGTCATGCCGGCCGGCCCACTTTCCTGCCGATTTCCTCGGACTTGCCGGCCCGGTCGCCGTCACCGGACCGGAGATCTACCGGATGTCGGTGACCGCGTGCAGCAGCCGGCCGATAGCTGACAGATCTCCTACGACGGCGACGCTGCCGTCGGCGCATGCGGTTGCGAGGGTGGCTGGATCGGCCAGCAGGGCGCTGAGCGTCTTAGGCCCTGCGCGGAGCGAGACGTCTGCTGTCGCGGGTTCACCGGGCTGCACCTGAACCCGTCCGGACGCCAGGCGGACCGTCCAAACCCGACCGTCGAGCTCGAGACGGCAAGTCGTTGGCGGTGCCGCGGGGTCGGGGCGAGCGGCACCTTGCAGGAAGATCAGCACAGAGGTGGCGCTGAGCGCGGTCGGCGGCGGGGGTTGCGGGGCGTCGATCCCCCAGTCGCCCAGAGCCAGCAGGATCGGTTCCAGCTTCCGGCCCCATTCGGTCAGTTCGTAGACCCGCAGGCCGGCCGTCGGTGCCGGTCCACGGCGGATCACCCCGTGGTGTTCGAGCTCCCGGAGTCGGTCTGCCAGCAGGTTCGAGCTGACGTGGGGCAGAGCATGCCGCAGCTCGGAGAACCGTTGCGGCGCCAGGAGCAGCTCGCGGACGACCAGCAGGGCCCATCGCTCTCCGACGACGTCGAGGCCCCGGGCGATCCCACAGGAGTCCCGATAGCTACGGCTGGTTGGCATGGCCACTCTCCTCGTCCCATCTGGTCCGAAACTACCATGGCATCTAGTTGTTTTTTACAACTGACTATGGTTGTTTTTTGAAGCCAACTGCGGTTACTGTTGGCTCGCCCGGCCGTACTGGGCCCCTCAGCAGCGGCGCGAGGGATTATCGAGAGGGAGCAGGATGACGCAGACGAGTACTCAGCCGGTAGCGCTGCTTGAGAACAAGAACGCTGTGATCTATGGCGGTGGGGGCGCTATCGGCGGCGCCATCGCACGGGTATTCGCCCGGGAAGGCGCGAGGGTCTTCATCGCCGGGCGGACGCGGGCGAAACTCGACGCCGTGGCGCGTGATATCGCCGCCACAGGCGGACCGGTCGAGACCGCGCAAGTTGACGTTTTCGACCAGCAGGCGGTCGAAAGACACGCCGATGCGATCGCGGCGACGGCCGGCAGCATCGACATCGCCGTCAACGCCGTGAGCGTCATGCACGACCAGGGGACTTTGCTGGCGGACCTCTCCCTGGAGGAGTTCATGCGGCCGATTGACGGTTTTCTGCGGACGCTGTTCGTCACCAGCAAAGCTGTGGCACGGCACATGGGTCGCGAGCGTCCTGGCGTCATCCTGACTTTGTCCGAGCCGGGTGCGAAACTGGCTGTAGGCGGCATCTTGGGGCACGGCGTGAGCTCGGCCGGCAAGGAGGCGTTCTCCCGGCTGCTGGCCGCGGAGTTGGCGCCCAGCAACGTTCGGGTCGTCGACATCCGTCCGCACGCTGTTGTCGATGCGCCGGCCGCGGGTTCCTACACCAAGGACCTCTTCAAACAATCCGCGGCCGCGGCCGGGCAGTCGGTCCAGGAATTCCTCGAAGGCGGGGGGATGGTGCAGGGGACGCTCCTGAAAAGGCTGCCTACCCTCGCTGAGATAGCGGAGACGGCCGCGTTCCTGGCTTCAGATCGCGCTGGAGCCATGACAGGAACGGTCGTCAATCTGTCCGGCGGCGCACTCGTGGACTGAGTTTCGGTCTTGAGGTGTCAACGTAGTTCCATATCTGAGGAGATTCGACATGACGACACTGAAGCCCGGCAGCATGCTGCTCGGCACGACCCGTCCCGCCGAACTGCGGGCCTGGTACATCAAGGCGCTGGCGCCGGAATTCACCGGCGAGGGCGCGATCGACCTGGGCGGCTTCCTGCTGGTCATCGACGGGCGCGACGACGTCGAGGCAAAGAACAACCAACCGGGTCGCACCATCATCAACTTCCACGTCGACGACTTCGACGCCGTGGCGGCCCAGCTGAACGCGGCCGGCGTGGAGTGGATCTCGGTCGAGGACCGGGTGAAGGGCAAGTTCGGCACGTTCGCCGACCCCGACGGGAACTACCTCCAGATCATCGAGTGGCAGCAGGACGCCTGAGACCAGACGGGTGTGAGCGCTCAGCATCCTGGGCTGGAACCACGCGCTGCTCGGGCACTTCGCACAAAGCATCACCTGATGCCGGCACGCCCTGGACCTGCACCGCCACTTGGCGGACCCGGAAGGACGGGCGGGCACGCCGCACAGCCTCGGCTACGCCCACCATCGCCTCCGGCACCACACCGAGGCCATCCACTACTACCAGCAGTCGTTGGCCCTCTCGCGCGAGCTCGGCGACCAGTACAACGAAGCCACCACTCTCGACCGTCTCGGCGACACGTTCCACAGCGCCGACAACCACGTTGACGCCCACGAGTTGTGGCGGCGAACGGGAACGATCCTCGAAGACCTCGCCTGTCCGGCACCAAGGCCGGTTTGACGGGCTGAGTTCAGGAGGGCCCTGGTGCTGGGTGCTCCAGGTGGCGATCTGGCTGCGTGACTGGAAGCCCAGGGTGGTCATGATGTTCCGGACGTGGCTCTCGGCGGTGCGTTCGGCGATATGCAGGGCAGTCGCCAGCTGCTTGTTGGTGTATCCCTTGGCGACCAGCCCGGCCACTTCGACCTGCCGTGGCGTCAGCGGGTGGTCGGCCAGCCGACTGTCCAATGCGGACACTTGGGTGGCGAGCAGGCTCGGGCCCGAACACCACCCGCAGCGCCGCACGCGCCACCGCGGCCAGTTCGGCCAACTGCGGGTCCGGGTCGACCCACACCTCGATCGCGCAGCTCGCGGGGATCGCGGGACCGCACCGAACCGTCACCGGGGCCAGTGACCGTAGCCGGTCGGCCAGCTCGTCGGTCAGCCGATCCCACTGGGCCGGGGTGATCTGGCTGCTGAGCCTGTCCAGTCAGGCCAGGGTCAAGTGCAGGTAGCGCGCGGGAACCGGGCGGATCACCGGCCGAGGATCACGCGGGCGGGTCGTGGTCCACCAGTGCGCGACCTGGGCGAGGTAGGCGTCGCCCAGGACGGCCAGTTCGGGCATGACCACAAAGACATGCGGCCTGGCCCCGAGCGGTGACCACGCCCGCGTAGCGAAGCTGCGCATCAGATCCTCCGAGAACCCTGCTCGACACCGAGGGCGACCCGGCAGACGGTGACGAACCGGTCGCGCGCGTCCCGCAACTCGGCGACCGCAGCGGCGTGGCGGTCGGCCACACGAAGGTCGACAGCGCCGCCAGGCCCGGGTCTGGTCGTGGAGCGGATCTCGACCACCACCCGGGCCACCTCGCGGGCGGCGGTCACGACCGCGTCAGCCGGCTGATATACGGGCGCGGGTTGGAATGCCAACGCGCGGGCCGCGTAAACCACCGGCCGGGCCAGCTCGTCCGGGTCGCCGCTCCCACTGTTGTCACCGGCAGACTGGCCGCTCTTGTCGCGAACCGACCGCCACACCAGCAGTTCCACCAGACTCAGTGCGGCGCCGATCAATACTCGATAGGACGGCAACGCGGCGAAGGCCGCCGTGGCGGCCTGCTCACGGCGTGCTCGCTGATCCCGGATCGGCACCGCCAACACCAAGCCCGCCGCGATGCCCACGAGCGCCGCGACCCCGCTGACCGCCCAGCCAGGCACCACCCACTACACAGCCGTAGCCAGCAACGCCACACCACCCACGATCACGCCGTACACGATGGGCATCGGAAGCGTTCGCGTCGTGGCCACGCTGACAACCTTAGTGGGCCACAAAGTTGTCGGTGGCGAGCAACAGGTGGCCCAGGGGGACTGTCAAACGAAAGGCTCTGTCGGTGATTGTGTGATCAACTTGATGGGGTGGTGGCGGTGAGGCTGTTTGCGGCTGCGGTCGCCGATCTGGTGCCGACGTTACTGGCTGAGTAGTATTCGCTTGCGCAGCAGCGAGAATCCGGCTCTGCCGTACATCTGCCTCTTCAGGTATTTGATCTTCGTGTTGACGCCCTCGGTGGGGCCGTTGCTGAACGGCAGAGTCAGACCGGCCACGACGGCATCCCAGTCTTTCAGCAATCCGTTGAGGTACGAGTCGAAGCCGGGCAACGTATCGAGGCGGACCGTGGTGACCCATTCGGTGAGGTCCTGGCCGCGGCGCTGGGTCAGAATGGTGGCAAACTCGCGGACCCGGGCGGCCAGCGTGCTCATCTCGCGACAGCTGGTGAGCAGGTCGTGCAGGTGACGGCGAGTGTGATCGGGCAAGTCGGTGGGCCTGCTCATGATCCAGGAGACCAGACGACGTGGCGTGGGCACTACGCGCTGCGGGTCGGCTCGGCCCTGGTTGATGTAGCGCACCAGCAGGTTGGCACTGCCGCTGTAACCGTGTTCACGGATCTCGGCCAGGATCCGGGTGACCGGGGTCTTGTCGGCCAGTCGGCGCTGCACCAGGTCGCGGTGGGCATCGACCAGGCAGATGCCGTAGCGTGGCGGACGCAGCAAGTCCTCCGCCTTCTCAGCGCGGGCGTAACGCTTGACGGTGTTCAGCGCCCAGCCCAGCCGCCGGGCGCACTCCATCAACCCGGCCCCCTGAGCGAGCAGGACATGGACAGCGGCGAACCTCGCCGACCACCACAGCGGGCTCACCTGGATTACGCTTGGCGTGACGCAGGAACCATGTAAGCACGCTCATCGCGTCTCCGGGCATCTGCCCCGCCGCGCATGTGCTTTCACCCAAAGCCACCCGGGCAGCATCGCACTTACGTGACGTCAGCTGAACGTGTTTCATTTGTGGCTAAACTGCGGAGGTTGGACCACCCCGGTGATCTTGGAGGCCGTTGGATCTGGGAAGGATCTACGGCATGGCAGGGGCAGCGAAGTACCCGGTTGAGCTGAAGGAACGTGCGGGGTTCCAAAAGTCAGTCACACATGCTGACCAGTAGGTTTCGCGGCCGGTTCGTACTCGCTGATCAGGCCTCCGAGGAGCCTGTACCGTGCCAAAACGCTGACAGGGCGCTGACCAGCGGTTCTGCTGGCCGTGAGTTGGTCTTCAGGCTGCGGTTCGGTGATACTCGTTGATCACTCCGCCGAGTACGCGGTGACGGCGGATCGGTGCGTCCAACGGGGTCATGGTGTCGGGGTTGTGGTTGGGCGGTTGGTGGTCGAGGCTCTGATGCGGTCGGTGGTCATTGAAATGCCGGACGTACTGTCCCAAGACGACGCTGGCGTGCCGCTCGTTGTAAATCAACATCCGGTCAGTGCACTCCGACCGGACGCTGCGCACGAACCGTTCCGCGTAGCAGTTCGCTCGAAGTGTCCGCGGCGGAATCTTCACCACCTCAATCCCCTCGTCGATGAACACGGCGTCGAACCCGGCAGTGAACTTCGTGTCCCTGTCCCGGATGAGAAATCGGAACAAGGCGATCCGTTCTGCGAGGTCCATCGTCAGGTTGCGGGCCTGCTGGATGACCCACAATGCAGTCGGATGCGAGCCCCGCGCCTGATTGCGCAGAAACGTCCGCCACGTCGTGTCCTCGCATCGTGGAGCCGGCCCAAGACGCCCCCGGCTCAAGATGCGGCGTACCGTGCCAGCACCTACTCGGTACCCCAGCCGGGCGAGCTCGGCCTGGATTCGGCGGTGTCCCCATCGAGGATTCTGCTGCGCTACAAGCACCACCAGGGATCGGATCTCCTCAGCGATCGGCGGGCGCCCTGTCCGATGCGGATACGTCCATTTCTTCCGGACCAGACGCCGGTACCAAGCCAACAGCGTGGCAGGTGTGACGATCCGATGCCCCCGCAGCTGGCGCGGCAGCACCCTGGCAAGAGCCGACAGCACCGCCCGATCCGGCCACATGGGACGCGGTCTGCCCACCTGACGGCGCAGTACCACCACCTCATGACGCAGCGCCAACACCTCGGCGATCAACGCAGCCCTGCCGCCGGAGAGCAACGCCAGCCATCCGAGGACCCGAACAGTGACCAAGTACAAGAGACGGAACACCACGGAAGATGATCATGCCCGTCCCCGGTCCTAGACGAAACTCCAGGTCACGGCACCAACTCCGAGTTCTGGCACGGTACACGGGCGTGTCCTGCCAAGCCACAAAAACCTGGAAAGCCAGCAAGGACCCGGACTTCGTAGCCAAGAAGAACCGCATCCTCGACCTGTATGACCACCCGCCCGTCGATGGGCGGGTGATCTGTGTCGATGAATTCGGGCCGCTGAACCTCCAACCCCGCCCCGGCCGGGGCTGGTTCCCGAAAGGTCGGCCGGCCCGGCGGCGCGCCACCTACACTCGCATCCACGGAGTCCGGCACATGTTCGCCGCGCTCGACCCCGGCACCGGGCAGATGTTCTACCGGTTCCGTGACCGCAAACGCTGGCCGCAGTTCCTCGACTTCTGCAAGCAGCTACGCCGCCGCTTCCCCGCCGGGAAGCTCTTCCTGATCTGCGACAACTACGGACCGCACGGCAAGGCTGAGGTCAGAACCTGGTGCGCTGATCACGACATCGAACTGGTCTACACACCCACCAACGCGTCCTGGCTGAACTGGATCGAGTGCGAGTTCACCGCGATCCGCTACTTCACCCTCGACGGCAGCGACTACCCCAGCCACGCCGCTCAGGAAGCCGCCATCGCCGGCTATCTCCGCTGGCGCAACCGCCACTGCCACCCGAAACGCCACTTCGCAGTCAACTCCAAGATCCGCCGCCCGGACTACCTACCCAACGTTGCTTGATGCGGCACTAAGCGTCCGTGACTCGCATATCCTGGTGGCCGTGGCCTCCACCTGGGGACCGCGGTCGCTGATCGCCACCCAGCGAGACCTGCTGATGCGGCTTTCCTGGGAGCTTCCGGCGAACCACAGGGTGATCGCGACGCTGCACCCCGCGGTGTGGGCGGAGCACGGCGCTCGGCAGGTCCAGCTGTGGTTACGAGAGGCTCACGAGGCTGGAGTCGACCTGATTGACGCCGGCGAGGACTGGCGTGCGCTGGTGGCCAGCGCGGACGTGCTCATAGGTGCAAGGTCAGTGGTTCGTCAGGTCCAGGCCGTTGACCGGGCGGACGCCGTCGGCGAAAAGGAACTCGAACGTCAGCGAGCCGCGCGCCGCGTCGATGGTCCGCATGACCTCGTCGTGGCCGTCGCACACCCCCGACAGGGTGTCCAACTCGACCTTCATCGTGCCGCCGGGCAACTCGTCGCCAGGCCGTACGAAGTTCCGGTAAGCCGTCACCCCCGGCAGGGCGCGCACCGCATCGCCGCCGCGCACGTCCTCCAGCCGTGCAGGCGCGACTGGGGCGATGTTGTTGTACTGGAAGTGCACCTTGCCGCCGAAGTCGAATGGCGGCAGGTGCGGCTGCTCGCCCAGGGCGATCAGGCCGCCCACGCGCACCAGGTCCACCCCGCACGACTCCTGCGCCATCGAGTTGACGTGCGCCGAGAGCCTGCCGTTGATTTCGATGACGCGCGGCCCGGCGGCGGTCAGTTTCAGCTCGGTGTGGGTGTACCCGCAGTCGGACCCGACCGCCTCGAGGGCGCGGGTCACCATGTCGCAAACCTCCTGGTTCTCCGCCTCCGGCAGGTGGCTGGGCCAGATCCGGCCGGTGCCCCGGAACGGCGGCGCGAGCGGCGTCTTGCCGGTCACCACGAAGTGCGTGATGCCGGTCGGTGTGCAGGCGCTCTCCACCGACACGTAGTCCCCGAACGGCTCGCTGGGCCGCCCCGCCAGGAACTCCTCCACGATGAACGGCGACCACTCAGCCAGTGCGCCGATCTCCGCCAGCACCTCGCGGACGTCGTCGTCGGTCCGTACCGCGTAGGTGTCGCGGCTGCTCCGCCCGGTCACCGGCTTCACGATCACCGGGAGGCCGATCTCCGCGAGAGCGCCGGGCAGTGCGTCGAACGTCTCCGCGACGGCGGTCCTCGTCGGGTCGACCCGGGCGTCGCGCAACACCTGTCGCTGCCGCCCCTTGTCGATGAACAGCTTCGCGGTGCGCACCGACTGGCCCGGCACCCCGGCCGCCGCCGCCAGTTCCGCCGCCGGCACGATCATCCGCTCGCTGAACGTGAGCACCGCGTCCGGCCGCACCGAGGCCGCGTCCGCCGCTGGGTCGGTCAGCGGGCGCACCTCGCCCAGCATCTCCATCACCGGCCGCAGCTGCGCCACGTGGTCCGAGTCGTCGGGCACCAAGAAAACGATTTCTCCGAGATCGGCCAAGCCCACCCCGATCTCGCCCGCGGGCACCGCGCCCGCGTCGTACAGCACGGCGAACTTCGTCACCTGTTCCCCCGATCCCTCGGCGCGGCTGGGCTTACCGGGTTCACGGCGACCGCGTCCAGCGCCCGGCCCAGTATGTCCATATAGGACTGAGCGGACTCCTTGGCCAGCAGCGTTGAGTCGAACCCGACCCGCACTTGGCCCGCCGCGCCCGACAGCTCCACGTTGACGTGGAACGGGAAGCTCGGCTTGCCGCGCCGCCACCAGGCCCGAGTCGCCAGGTCCAGCCGGTCCAGCTCGCCGTAGGCGTGGAAGTTCATGAAGTTGAACGTCACGTCGAACGGCGCCCGGCCCAGCCGCTCCACCAGCTTCGCCTGCGGGTACGCCCGGTGCGGCACACCGTTCGCCTCCGCCTCCGCCGCGGCACGCACCAGGTCCGACCACGTGCCGTCCAGCGACGGGAACCGGACCGGGAGCGTGTTGAGGAACAGCCCAACCGCCAGGTCCGAACCCGGGCTCTCCGGGCGGGTGTTGAACACCACGCCGGTGACCACGTCCGTCTCCCGGCCGGTCCACGTCGCCAGCGCTCGCGCGTGCGCGGCGAGGAACACCGACTTCAGCGGCGCGCCGAGGGTCCGGGCGACCCCGCGCAGCGCGGCCACCAGCCCGGCGTCCAGCGGCAGTTCCAGGCGCTGCGCGGCGTTCGGGACCACGCCCGGCCCGTCGGGCAGCAGCAGCGGCGGCACGTCGGCGTGCGCCATCCAATGCCGTTCGGAGGCGGAATCAGCCAGCGCGGAGCGTTCGGCGGCGATGAAGTCGTGCTGCACGGTCGCGGGGATCGGCGGCAGTTCCTCGCCGGCGTAGGCGGTCATCAGCTCAACCGTGAGCCGGCTCAGGCTCCACCCGTCCAACACCGCGTGGTGCGCGGCCAGAGCGACACGGAACGACTCCGGCGTGGCGACCACATGGCACCGGAACAGCCGGGGTGAGCGCCAGTCGGCGGTGACGTCCACAGCGTCCGCGCACCAGTCGTCCACCAGCGCCTCGGCTTTCCCCGAGTCGTCGGTCTCCACCACGGTCAGTGACGGCTCCGGGTCACGCCACACCACCTGCGCCGGCACGGAGAACGTGTCGAAGTCGAACGACGTGCGCAGCGCCGAATGTCGTGCGACCAGCCGCGCGAACGCGTCCCGGAACCGGTCGGCGTCGAACGGCGCGCACACCTCCCAGCCCGTCATCACGTGGTACAGCAACGGATCCCCGGCGATCTCACACAGGTAGAGCATCCCGACCTGGAGCGCCGACGCGGGCAGCGCGTCCGCCACGCCGTCCGGCACCACCGCCCGATCTTCCTTGTCCAGCAACGCGAATGGCTCGATGTCGGCGCGTTCGGCGTCGTGGCGCTCCGAAACCTTCGGCAGGCTCAGCAGGCCGCGCACGGTCTGCTTGACCAACAGGTCCCGCAGGGTGATCGGAATTCCCATCGCCCGCGCCTCGTTGACCACACGGATCGCGACGAGCGAATCCCCGCCGAGCCCGTGGAACCGGCTGTCGAGATCGATTCGCGGGGCCGACAGGTGTTTGCCGAGTATGCCCAGCAGCGCGTCAGCGGCGGTCCACGCGTGACCGGTTTCCATCCTGGTGGCTCCTCATGTTCACGTGGCGTGCGCCCGGTCCGGGATCGGCACGTCACGCATCTTCCGAAGGGGCGAGAACACCACGAACAACGACGCGCTCCACATCCCGAGCACGCACACCCACAGCGCGGTGCGCAACCCCGCCCCGGTGGCCAGTGCGCCACCGAACAAGGAGCCCAAAGGCACCACACCGTAGGCGATCCACAGATACACCGAGCTCACCCGGCTGAGCAGTTCGGGCGGGCAGACCATCTGCCGATAGGACAGGGAGGCGGTGTTGAAGAGGGTGGAGTTCGCCGACATCGCGGCCAGGCCGACGCCGTACATCGCCAGGCCCCAGCCGGAGGTCGCCAGCGGCATCAGGAAGTACAGCGGGCCGGGCAGCAGCATCGACATCCAGATGATCCGCGCGGTGCCCACCCGGACGGCGATCCGGTGCGCGAACACCCCGGCCAGTACACCGCCCACCGCGCCGGCGGTGAACACCAGGCCGATGGCCGACTCGGACCCGTGCAGTTCGCGGGCCATGAAGGTGACCTGGATGGACACCGAGGCCATCACGAAGAAGTTGCACACACTGGTGCACAGCAACAGCTTCCGCAGGATCGGCTCGCGACGCACGAACGTGAGCCCCTCCCCCATGGCGGCCTTGAACGACACCCGCGTCGAGCCGGTCGACTCCGACTTGGGCACCTTGATCAGCCACAGGGTGGTCGCGCTCAGCACCAGCGCCAACGCGTTGGCGTACAGCGCACGCGCGGCGCCGATCAGCCCCGCCAACGCGCCGCCGATCGCTGGGCCGGACAGTTCGGCCAGCCGCTCCGAGACACCGAGCTTGCCGTTGCCGTCCACCAGTTGCGCCCTGCTGACCAACTTCGGCAGCTGGCTGCGGTAGGCGACGGTGAACAGCACGGTCAGCACGCCGGACAGGCTGATCACCGCGTACAGGTAGCCCAGGCTGAGCCCATCCAGGAGGGTGACCGCCGGGATGGACAGCATCAGCAGCATCCGGCAGAGATCGCAGGCGATCATCAGGCGGCGCTGGTCGACGCGGTCCGCGATGACCCCGGCGGGCAGCGAGAACAGCAGGTACGGCAGCCAGCCGAGGAAAGTCAGCAGCGACACCTGGAACGCGGTCGCGTTCAGAGCCTCCAGCGCCAGCAACGGCATGGCTATCAGCGCGACCTGCGGGCCAAGCGTGCCCGCGCCCTGGCCCAACCACAACAGCACGAAATTGCGGTTTCGCCAGAGTGAATCATTCGGTCGTACTGTGGCACCACGCGGCGATGCCGACTGCGTCACTGGACTACTCTCCCCACTTCGTCAACCGGACGCTCACCACGCCCGACGGTCCACCTTGCCAGCACCCCCGGTGCCCGTCCACCGGAAGGTGCGAACTGCTGAAGAAATGCCGATCCGGTGCCGGTTCCCGCCGGCACCGGCCAAACTTCCCAATAGCTGCTGCCTTTTCTGCCGCACGCCGAGCCGGCGGCGTACTTCACTGTGCGCCGGGTCAACAGAAACGCGATTCCTACGAGAGCTGGTGCGACAGTGAAATCCTGGTCTTTGCCCTTCGTCACCGGTGTGGCCGTGCAGCGCTACCTCGGTGCGGAGGAAGGACTCGCGGCGGCGCGGGACGAGGCGTGCAGCCACTGGTACGTGGACGCGAGCCACCTGCCCGACATGCCCGCGAACTGGTCGCCCCAACGGCGGGCCGACCTGGTCGCCGACGCCACCGGGCGCGGCCTGTCCCCCGTCCTGCACGGCAACTTCCGCGCCCCGCTGGCGTCCGAGATCCCCGAGGTGCACGCCGCCGCCCTGGCGTACGTGCGGACCGAGATCGACCTCGCCGCCGACATCAGGGCCACGGCCCTGATCATCCACGGCGGCGCGTTCGTCGAACCCCGGCCCACCAAGGCGCACCGCGACGCCGCCCTCGACCGGTTCCTCACACTGCTGGCCACCGTGGTGCGCGAGGCGGCCGACAAGGGTGTCACGATCTGGTTGGAGAACCTGTCCTTCTACCCCAAGTACCGCCCGTTCTCCTACGTGTTCACCCGCGAGGCCGACTTCGCGGTCGCCCTGGACCGGATCCCGGACGTCAAGTTCATCCTGGACGTCGGGCACGCCAACGTGAACCAGCCGGCCTCGGTGCCGATCTTCGAGAACTTCGCCCCGTCGATCGCCGCGCTTTCGTTGAGCAACAACAGCGGCGACCAGGACGCGCACCTGGCGTTGCCGGAAGGCACGTTGGAGGTGACCCGGATCACCGAGGTGATTCGCTCGACGGAGTGGCAGGGTCTCATCGCGTTCGAGACCCGCAACGACAGCGTCCAGTCCGGCCTGGAGTACCTGGACAAGCTCTGGCAGCAGTCCGCGCCGGCCAACGCCTGAGGACGCGTTGTGTCCCGGCGGCCCGGCACCCTCGGGACACAACACCACCATCACGCCACGGCTTCCGCGGTCCGGCGCAGGTACGCCCGAACGATGTTGAGCACGGTGAACCGGACCAGGTCGTCGTCCGAGGTCACCTGCGCGATCAGGCCGTGTCCCAACAGCGAGTGCACGGAACGGGCCACGTCGGCCCACGACATCCCGGTGCGGAGCACCACGTCCCGCACCGTCCACGGGTCCCGCCAGTGCGACAGCCCGGTCAGCAGGTCGCGGGCGGCGGGCGGCTGCGCCACGACGGCCTGCGGGACACTCGTGTCCGCGTCGACGTCGCTGCCGGGCGGTGTGGCCAGCAGCTGTGGGTCGGTCCGGGCCATCCGCACCAGTTCGTCGGTGGAGAGGATGGTGAACCACGCGGCGGCCGCCTCCAGGGCGCGGGGCAGGCCGTCGAGCTGCCGGCAGATCTCGGCGAACGCGCCCAGCGTCGGCGGGTCGGCCACGAAACCCAGCTGTAGATCGGCGACCAGGTCCAGCAGCAGCGCCACGGCGGGTGCGTCACCGGCACAGAACGGCTCGGTGACCGGCAACGGGCGCAGCGCCAGGTGGTAGTCGCTGGACTCGACGCGTGGGGTCCGCGTGGTCTCCAGGATGCGCAGGTTGGGGCACTCGCGCACGAGTGACCTCATGGTGGCGACCGACACCTGGTCGGTGTCGTTGCCGTCCAGCACGACCAGCACCGACCGGTCACCGATCGACGAGGCCAAGCCGTCGACCACGCTGTTGTCGGAGTCCTGCCGGACCGCCACCCACAGCACGGACGGGGTTTCGCACGCCTCCAGGGCCTGCGCCACCGCCATCGCGACGCGCGTCTTGCCGACACCGGCGAACCCGGTCACGGCGATCAACTGTTCGTGCTCGCCAAGGACGTGCTTCAGCACGGCCGCGACTTCCTGCTCCCGACCTCGCAGCGGCTGGGAGGAGGAGGGCGCGCGCAGCGCGTCGGTCTCCAGGAGCGCACCGCCGGGTTCCGCGCCGGTCGCGCGGTCGAACTCGACGCGCTCCTGGGCGTTCAGCCGCAGCGCGTCGGACAGCAGCCGAACGGTGTCCCGGCGGGGCGCGCCGACCTGGCCCTGTTCGAGGTTGCGGATCGCCCGGACGCTCACCGTCGACAGGCCGGACAGCTCGGCCTGGGTGAGCCGCCGGCGTTTTCGGTACTTGAGCAGCAACCTGCCGAAGTCGACCGCGTCGGTGTCGAAGCTCGCGCGGTGATCGGCCGTTGACACATGTGTGCCACGCGGGTGCATCGAGTTCCCCCAGCTTTCTCGTTGCCTTCGATCCAGGCGGAACCGGTGCTCACCCCCGAGCTCATCCGCCTGGGCGTTCTCTGTAACCGTATCGTCGCTCTCCGTCGAAGGAAAGGGGTTTCTCGTCGTTCAACCGTTCGATAGGCTCGCGGCCAGCCCGTTAGGTGTCGGATGCCGGTAGAGGTCACGCAGGGCGATCGAACCGAAGCCGGCCCTGCGCAGGGTGGCGAGCAGCCGCACCGCCAGCAGCGAGTTCCCGCCGAGGTCGAAGAAGTGGTCGTCCGGGCCGACGTGCGGCCCGATCACCGACCGCCACACGGAAAGCATGCCGTCCACCGGCCCCGGTTCGTCCACTGTGGAGGGTATGGTGACGGCCGGCAGCGCGGCCCGGTCGAGCTTGCCGTTCAGCGTCAGTGGAAGGGCGGGCAGCTCGACGAGCTCAGCCGGGACCATGTAGTCCGGCAGCACCATCCCGGCACGGCGCCGTACGTCCGCCGCCGTGCCGCCGGACGGAACGACCACGTACGCCACCAAGCGCGCGTACTCCGGGCCTGCCTCCTGCCCGGCCACGACCACCGCCGCGTCGACCGCGCCCGCGTCGAGCAGCGCCGCGCGGATCTCGCCCAACTCGATCCGGAAACCTCGGATCTTCACCTGGTCGTCCAGGCGGCCGGCGTGGTCGAGGCTGCCGTCCATGCGCAGTCGCCCGAGGTCGCCGCTGCGGTACTGCCGCTCACCGGTATACGGGTCCAACACGAACCGTTCGGCGGTCAGTTCTGGCCGGTTGAGGTAGTGCGTGGCCAGCCCCGCGCCGCCGACCCAGATCTCCCCCACCGCGCCGGGTGGCTGCGGCCGGCCCCGACTGTCCCGAATGGACACCGTCCACCCGGGGATGGCCTGCCCGACGCAGTACCGGCGCGTGCGCAGGTCGCGTAGCCGCACTTCCTGTGCGGTGACGTGGACGGTGGTTTCGGTGATGCCGTACATGTTGACCAGGCGGCTCTCCGGGTGCCGACGCAGCCAGCCAACCGCCGGACGCGGGTCAAAGGCCTCACCACCGAACACGATCAGCCGTGGCGCGCCCGCGTTTGCCCGCGCGTCCGCCTCCACCAGCCCCGCGAAGGCCGACGGGGTCTGGCTGAGCACGGTGACACCCTCGCGCCCGAGCAGTGCGTGGAACTCCTCCGGCGACCGGGTCACCAGATACGGCACGAGCACCAGCCGGCCGCCGGTGACCAGGCAGCCCCAGATCTCCCACACCGAGAAGTCAAACGCCACCGAGTGGAAGCACGACCACACGTCCTCGGTGGACAGTGACATGTCGTCGACGGTCGCGGCGAGCAACGCCAACACGTTCCGGTGCGGCACCACCACCCCCTTGGGCCGACCGGTGGTACCCGAGGTGTAGATGACGTAGGCCGGCGCGTCCGGCCGCGCCCTGGGCAGGCCCGTGGTCGAGGTCGACGCGGTGAGTTCGGCCGGCCGGACCGCACCCTCGGTGGGGAACCCGGACACGCTGGTCACCACCGCGACCAGGCCGGCGTCCTCGGCGATGAACCGCAACCGCTCGTCGGGTGACTGTGGGTCCATCGGGACGTACGCGGCGCCTGTCTTGAGCACCGCCAGCATCGCCACCACGAGGTCGGTCATGCGTTTGAGGCACACCCCGACGAACCGACCCGGCCCCGCACCTCGATCCACCAACGCCCGCGCCCACGCGGTGGCGCGCGCCTCCAGCTCGGCATAGGTCAGACTTGACCGGTCGTCACTGACCGCCACCGAATCGGGGTGCGTCGCCGCGAACTTGGCAACGGCATCGTGGATGGTCAACGTCGGCGCGGGCGGCACGGAAGTGCGCCCGAGGTCGACCACGGCCGCCGCGGCAGCCGTGTCCATCAGCTCCAAGTCGCCCACGACAGCGTCCGGGCAGGCGTCGGCGAGCTGGGCGGCCACGTACGCAGTCGCGCGGGCGAAGTCGTGGGCCACGACGGCGTGCACGGCCGACCGAGCGTGTTCGAGCCCGGCGAACGCGAACACGTCCGCGTCTCCGTGCCATGAGAGCACCAAGGGGAACCCGTCGGTAGGCAGCGGGATGTAGTCGGCGTCCCCGGTGAGCACCACCCACACCGCCGGAGACTCGCCGTCCGGCGCGCCCGGCGCCGACCGCACCGACGCCCGCAAGTCCGCGACCGGCTGGTCCTCATGCGCGGTCAACTCCACCACACGCACCCCGGCCTCGGTCACCGCCGCGACCCGTACCAGGGCATCACGCTGGTAGCGGTACAGCACCACCGCTGTCGCGGCCAGCACGACGTCGGCGGCGAAGTCCCCCTTGGGCGACGTGTCGTCCGGCGGAACCGGTTCGTCGTCCAACAGTCCCCACGGTGGCGCGAGCGCGGCCGTCAGACGAACACCGCCCACCGGAGGCGGCTCAAGGAGCAGGTCTTCGCGTGTGGTCAGCGCACGGGCCAAGCCTCGCAGCCCGGCGTGGTCGAGCGCGCTTCGCCGGGCGGACACCACGAGGTCTGCCGCGCCGTCCGTGTAGCGGGTCAGGACCACCCGGGGCCCAGGGTCGTCGGGGTTCAGCGGGCGACGTGCCTCTCGCCAGCGCAGCCGCTCGGCGTGCTCCGAGCCGGACCGGAACCCGGCGTCCTCCACCCAGAACCCCCGCCGCGCCGCCTCCGCCCGTGCGACGGCGACGAGCGAGGGATCGGAAAGCCGCAGCAGGATGGCGTGGGTGGTGTCGTCGTCGAACCCGCCCGCGGATCGGTGTGTCATCGTGCGGTGAACCCCCCGTCAACCGTGATGGTCGTGCCCGTCACCTGCTGGGCGTCGTCGCTGGCCAGCCAGACCGCGCCGCCGGCGATGTCGTCCGGTTCGAGCAGGGCGTTCATCGGCTGGGCGGTGACGAAGTCCCGCTCGTAGTCGTCGGCGTCCACGTCGAGGCTGCGCGCGATCTCAGCCAGCATCCGGCTCTCGGCCTCGGGGACGTCGCGGACCGAGCCGGGGCACAGCGCGTTGACCCGGACCCGCATGGGGGCCAGGTCCAGCGCGGCGGCCTTGGTCAGCCCGACAAGGGCGTGCTTGGCCGCCACGTAAGCCGCGAAGTGCCGGTACCCGACGAGACCGGCCGTGGACGCCACGTTGATGACACTGCCGCCGCGCTGGCGCACCATCCCCGGCACGACCGCCCGGATCATCCGCCACGCGCCGGACAGGTCGACGTCGATCATCAGGTGCCACTCGTCGTCGGCGATGTCCTGCACGGGTTTCCCGGCGGGCGCGGCGATCCCCGCGTTGTTCACCAGCACGTCGATCCGCCCGAACCGGTGCAACGCCGTGTCGACGGCGGCGGTGACCGAGGCGGTGTCGCGCACGTCCGCGAGGACGTTCAACGCCACCGCCCCGGCCCGGCGGCACAGGTCCGCTGTGTGTTCCAGCTGCGACCGGGTGGCCAGCGGGTACGGCACGCCGTCGATGTCGGCGCCGGTGTCCAGCAGCACCAGATCCGCGCCCTCGCGTGCGAACCGCACCGCGCAGGTACGGCCGATGCCGCGACCGGCCCCGGTGACGATCACGGTCTTGCCTACCAGTCGCACGTCAGCGCACCTCGTCCAGCGTCGCCGCGCGCACTACGTCCAGACAACTCGCGGCCGACTCGGTGAGGTACATGTGCCCGCCGGGCATCTCGACGTAGTCGAACCCACCGGTCGTCGCGTCCGCCCACCGCCGGGCGTCCTGTTCGGACACCAGGGTGTCGTCCGCGCCGCGCAGGCACGTGACGGGCGCTTCGATCGGTTCGTCGGACAACGGCCGGTACGACTCGTGCATGGCCACGTCCGCGCGCAACGTGGGCAGCACCAACGCGCGGAACTCCGGGTCGTCGAACGCGGGGTGGCGGTAGCCCGCCAGTTCCTCCACCCGCGCCACGAACTCGGCGTCGTCCAGCCCGTCGGAGCGCTTCACGCGGCCGTGCCAGGGCCCTGGCGAGCCGCTGACGAACACGTGCGCCACCGGTAGCTCCGTGCGTTCCTCCAGTGCCCGCGCCAGCTCGTACGCCAGCACGGCGCCGAGGCTGTGGCCGAACACGGCGATGCCAGCCGAACCAGCGGCGGCCGTGACAGCCTCGGGCAGCAAGGAGCGCACCGCGACGGCCACGTCCCGGTGTGGTTGCTCGTCGGTACGGTCCTCGCGCCCCGGCAGTTGCATGGGCGCCAGCCGCAGGCCCTCGGGGGCCACCTGCCGCCACGCCCAGAAGAAGCCGGCGCCGGCGCCGGCGTGCGGCATGCACAGGACGGTGATCGGTACTGTGGTCATGCGATCCTGCTCCGGTCAGGGGCGTACGACGGCGGGTGGCCACTGGAGTGGTTCGTCCACTCGGGACACGAGGGGGATGTCGCGGATGTCGTCGTGGTTGAGCACCCACATCAGGAACCGCTCGAAACCCATGCCGAACCCGGAGGTCCGCATCGGCGCCTCCTCACGAAGCCGCACGTACCACTCGTACTCGTCCTCACGGACGTTGTGCATGGCCATCGACTTGCGCAGGCCGTCCGGGGTGGCGTGCCGTTCGCCGGACCCCACGACCTCGCCGACGCCGAAGAACAGGTCCGCGCACAACGCTGTCCGCTCGTCGTCGCCGAAGGCCTGGTAGAAGGGCACGGAAAGGCTGTCGTGGTGGGTCATCCAGACGAACTCGTCCACTCTGGACATCAGCAGCCGCTCGCCCTTGCGGGTCAGCGTCCGCCAGTCACCCTCGTCGCGGACACAGCCGTCGACGTCCCCGACCAGGCGCACCGCCTCATCGAGGGTGACCCGCTCGAACGGCGCGGCCCGGGCGGCCATCCGTTCGATGTGGGACACGTCGCCCCTGGCCTTGCCCAGCCGGTCACCGTGGTCGTCCAGCAGCGCCTGGGCCAACGCCTTGACGTAGCCGTCGACGTAGCGGACCAGGTCGTCCAGGCCGCCGGGGAGCTCGACCTCGCTGTGCGTGAACTGGTTGAGGTGCGACCGGTCGGGGGTCTCGCCCCGGAACGACGGCAGGACGCTGTAACTGCCGCCGGGCGCGAGCCGGATGGCGTACTCCAGCAGGAACTGCATGGAGTCCGGCAGGTAGGTGTCGACGCCGACGACGTGGACGCTGACCGCTTCCGAGTCACTGCCCAGCGCCGTCGGGCAGGTGATGGTGCGGGTGGTCAGCGGCAGCCACATGCTCTTGAGCCCCTGTGAGCGGGCGTACTGCACTGTCGTCCACTGGAGCGTTTCCTGCAGGTCTGCGATCAGTGCGTACCACGGGGAGCGCAGCGCGGTGACGAACGCGCCAGGCTCGTTGCTGGCGTACGTGGCGGGAGCGAGGACAGTCGGCTGGGACATCGCGTTACGGCTTCCTCTCCGGAAGGGGTGGGATGTTCTGGTTGCCTGCCAGTTGGTTGGCCGGGTCGTACCGGCTCTTGAGGACAGCGAGCCGCTCGTAGCGACCCGCGCCGTACACCTCGGCCACCTTGCCCGGCTGCTCGTCCTGGAGGTAGTTCACGTAGGCGCCGCCGTAGTGCCACTCGGCCAGGCGTTCGACGCCGCGTCGGCTCCAGGCCGCGTTCTCGGAGTCCCGCGCGGGGTCGGTCCACTGGGCGGAGACTGTGCACATATAGGGGGCGTCGCGGCGGGGGAACGCGGAGTCGGCGTCAGGCACGTCGGTGATCGCCCCGCCAAGGAACTCGAAGTCGATGGCCGACAGTGGCGACGGCATCTCCGTCGCGCACTCCACCAGCCGCGCGTCCGGCCCACCGGACAGGCGGGTCAGGTAGCAAGACTTGGTGTAGTACCGGTTGCCATGCGGCTCGCTGTGGTCGCCGAGCGCCTGGAGTTCGGCGAACGGCAGCACCCGGGCGGAGTTGCCCGCCGCGTCGACGAACAGCGGCGTGGTCCGCGCGGGGCCGTCGGCGGGGTCGCCGAACCAGGCCGCGGTGAGGAACATGGCGGGCGTGCCGCGCAGGGCGGCCGGGATCCAGTCTTGACGTCCGGCATGCTTGAACGCGCCCACGGTGTGCAGGTCACGGCTCTGCGCCTCGGCGAAGTCGCGGTAGGCGGCCAGTGCGGCCACGGCGTCATCCGGCGCGAACACACCTGTGTGCAGGTGCACCGCGCTTACTTCGCGCAGGCGCAGCGTGAACCGGGTGACGACGCCGAGGTTGCCACCGCCGCCGCGCAGGCCCCACAGCAGGTCAGCGCTGGCTTCCACGATGGTCCCATCCGCCAGCACGACCTCGGCGGCCAGCAGGTGGTCACAGGTCAAGCCCCACTTGCGGTGCAGCCAGCCGTAGCCGCCGCCCAGCGCGAGGCCGCCAAGGCCGGTGTGCGAGACGACGCCGGACGGGCACACCAGGCCGTGCGCGAGGGTTGCGGCGTCCAGGTCACGCAGCAGGCAGCCGCCCTGGGCGTGCGCGACGCCGGCGTTCGGGTCTACCCGAACCTCGCGCATCAGCGAAAGGTCGACCATGACGGCGTCGTCGGCGACAGCTGTGCCTGCGACGTTGTGCCCGCCGCCGCGCACGGTGACCGCACGTCCCGTCGTACGGGCGTGGCGCAGGGCGGCGCTCACGTCCTCGGCGGTGGCGCACCGGGCGATGAGGGATGGCTTGCGGTCGTGCATGCTGTTCCACACCGCGCGTGCCTCGTCGTACTCAGGGTCGCCCGGTTCCACCAACCGGCCAGCGAACTCCGCGCGCAAGCGCGACAGTTTGGTCATGCCGTCTCATCGCCTCTCGGTCAGTTCGGCCGTGATGACGGCGGCGATGCGGGCGCGGAACTCCGCGTCCATCGCCTCCTCGTGCCGGCACGGCAGGTCGTGGATCACCAGCTCGTCCACATAGGACTCCCACGCGGACGGCTCGGGCCGGTTCGGGCCCCGGCTGTGTGTCGCGGCGAAGTAGAGGACCCGGCCGCGCACCGGCGCGGGGCGGTGGCCTGCGACCAGGCGGCTGCTGTTGACGCCCACCGCGACCAGTCGCCGGAACGTCGCGGCGTCCAAGCCCAGCACCTCGCGCGCCGCCCGGCGCAGGCCCGGCAGCGCGGCGGGCAGGTCGTCGGGGACGCTTGCCACCGGCACCAGGGACGACAACAGGCTGAACTCGTCCCACTGCTCGGGCGTCACCCCCGGCGGGTACGGCCACACCTCGCCGGGGAACGAGTCCACCAGGGCAAGCAGCGCGACCTTGTCACCGGCGGCCTGGAGCCGCTCGGCCAGCGCGTGGGCGATGTTGCCGCCCAGCGACCAGCCCAGCAGCCGGTACGGCCCGGCGGGCCGCACCCGGCGGATCTCGGTGAGCACCCGGTCCAGCATCCGGTCGACGTCGGCGGGGATCTCCTCGCCCGCGCCCAGGCCGGGCGCTTGCAGGCCGTACAGCGCGGTGCCCGCGGGCAAGTGCGGGAGGAGCCCCGCGTAGCTCCAGGCCAACCCGGTCGCCGGGTGCACGCAGAACAGCGGCTCGCCATGACCACCGAGCGACAGCAGCACGTCGCTGCTGGTCCCGGAACCGCTGTCGATGGCGGACAGGATGCCCGCGACGGTGGGCGTGTCGAACAGCGTACGAATGGTGATCTCGAGGCCCAACAGCGCGCGAGCGCGGCTCAGCAGCCGCATAGCCAGCATCGAATGCCCACCCAGCTCGAAGAAGCTGTCCGCCACGCCTACCTCTGGCACGCCCAGCACCTCGGCGAACAGCGCGCACAGTAGCGCCTCGTGCGGGGTGCGTGGGGCCTGCCCACTGGTCGCCGGGATCTCCGGCGCGGGCAGCGCCTTGCGGTCCAGCTTGCCGTTGGGGGTGACCGGCAGTTCGTCCAGCCGCACGAAGAAAGCGGGCACCATGTACTCCGGCAGCGCCTCCGCGACACCGCGCCGAACCGCCGTGACGTCCAGCTCCGCACCCTCGGCGGGCACGACGTAGGCGACCAGCACCCTGTTGCCCGGTTGGTCCTCCCGGGGCAGTACGAACGCCTGTCGTACCGCTGGGTCGCGCTCAACGGCCGCACGCACCTCGCCCGGCTCGATCCGGAAGCCGCGGATCTTCACCTGATGGTCCGCCCGACCGATGAACTCCAGCTCGCCCAAGCTGTTCCAGCGCACCAGGTCGCCGGTGCGGTACATCCGCTCCCCCGGCTCGCCGAGGGGATTGGCCACGAACCGCTGCGCCGTCACGTCCGGGCGGCCCGCGTAACCTCGGGCCAGACCGACGCCGCCGACGTACAGCTCCCCCACAACCCCCACGGGCACCAACTGGAGATAGTCGTCCAGCACGTAGGCCTTGGTGTTGCGCAGCAACCTGCCGATCGGGGCACGGGTACGCCGGAAGTCGTCGGCCGCGTCGATGAACGAGATGGACACGTCGTCCGAGCACTCGGCCGGACCGTAGACGTTGACCAGCGGGACGTCCGGGTGCCGGGCGAACCACCGGTCCACCAGGTCCGGCGGCAGTTCCTCGCCGTGCACCAGCATCCAGCGCAGGCTCTTGAACAGGGCGACCGAGCCGTCGTCCACATCCCACATGTCCAGCACCGCGCGCAGCACCTGCGGCACGATCTGGAGCACGGTGACGCCCTCGGCGTCCACGCAGCCGGCCAACGCGAGCGGGTCGCGGGTGGTGTCGTCGTCCAGCACGTGCACCCGACCGCCCGCGACTGGCATGGTCAGCGCCTGCCACACCGACACGTCGAACGTCAGCGGTGCGTTGAACGCCATGGTGTCCTGTTCGGTCAGCCCGTACAGGTCGATCACCGCGAGCAGGTGGTTGGACAGCCCTCGGTGCGGGATCAGCACGCCCTTGGGGCGACCGGTCGAGCCGGACGTGAACACCGCGTACGCCAACGACTCCATGCCGATCGCGGGCTCCGGCACGGTGCGGCCGCCGGTCAGGTCCACCACCGGGACGTCGGTCGTCACCGGCTCCACGTCGGGCGAGACGACCAGGTACCCGGCCCCACTGTCGGCGAGCATGTGCCGGATCCGCTCGGCGGGCAGCGTACGGTCCAGGGCCAGGTAGCCGCTGCCGGCGCCGAGCACGCCGAACGCGGTGGCGACGAACCAGGCGCTTCGGTCGGCGTGGATCGCGGTCAGGTCGTCCGGACCGGCTCCGGCCGCCGCCAGCGCACCGGCCACCCGATCGATCGCCTCGGCCAGCTCGCGGTAGGTGTAGCGGATCCTCCCGTCGGACACGGCGACGGCGTCCGGCCGAAGCGCGGCCCAGCGCCGCACTTCGGCCGCCGGGTCCACCAGCACTTCCCGTTTGACGGGGCCGTTCCACGTCACCAGCAGCCGGTCCCGCTCCTCGGTCGAGAGGATCGGGATGTCCCGGATGCGACACGTTGGGTCTTCGGCGACCGAGGTGACCAGTCGCAGCAACCGTTCGGCCAACTCGCGGACGGTCTGCTCGTCGAACAGGTCGGTGGCGTACTCGAACGCCAGTCCAACCCCGGCGGGCGTGCCGTCGGCGTGGGAGCGGATCTCGAAGTCCACGGACAGGTCGAACTTGGCGGTGTCGGTGGTCTGCCGCAGCACGGTGGTACGGATTCCGGCCAGCCGCAGGCCGTCGCCCTGCCGCGTCTCGTTGGCCGCGATCATCACCTGGAACAGCGGGTGCCGCGCCGCCGACCGGTCCGGGTTGAGCACCTCCACCAGTCGTTCGAACGGGATGTCCTGGTGCGCGTATGCATCCAGGTCGGCGGCGCGCACCCGGCGCAGCAGTTCCTCGAAGGTTGGGTTGCCCGACGTGTCGGCGCGCAGCACGACGGTGTTGACGAAGAACCCCACCAGGTCGTTGAGGGCGTCGTCGGCGCGGCCTGCGACCGGGACGCCAAACGGTACGTCCTCGCCCGCGCCGCACCGGGTGAGCAGCATCGCGACCGCGGCCTGGAGCGCCATGAACAGCGTGCACCCGGTGCGCCGGGCCAGGTCAGCGAGCTGGGCGTGCAGTTCCGGGGAGAGTTCCGCGTCCAGCACCGCGCCCCGATGGCTCGCCGTGGGCGGACGGGTCCGGTCGAACGGCAGCGCCAGTTCGTCGGGCAGGCCGGCCAGCGTGTCGCGCCAGAACCGGATCTGCCGCCCGGCGAGGCTGTCCGGGCCGTCGTCGAGCAGTTCCCGTTGCCACAACGTGTAGTCCGAGTACTGTACCGGTAGCGGCGGCCACGCCGGTTCACGACCGTCGAGCCGGGCCGCGTAGGCCTCGCCGAGATCGCGCAACAGCAGGGCCACCGACCACCCGTCGCACACCACGTGGTGCAGTACCAACGCCAGCACGTGCGCGTCGGTGCCCAGCCGCAGCAGCTGGGCGCGGATCGGCAGGTCCGCTTCCAGGTCGAACGGCCGCCGCGCCACCTCGTGCAGCGCAACGTCCAGCCGGTCCAGCGGAGTGTCCACAACGGTCAGCACCAGCCCGGCGGCGTCCGCTACCGGGACTACCCGCTGGAACGGTGTGCCGTCGCTCTCGCCGAGCACCACCCGCAGGCTCTCGTGCCGGGCGACGACGTCGTCCACCGCCGCCCCCAGCGCAGGCACGTCGAGGAGGCCGTCCAGCCGCAGGAACAGCGGGACGTTGTAGGTGGCACTGGGCCCCTCCACCCGGTGGATGAACCACAGCCGCTGCTGCGCGTACGACAGCGGAAACACACACTCACCCCCATTGAGTAGACAGGACGCGAAGTCAGCGCCGGCGGACCAGGCGGGGACGCAAGGCCGTCGGCGCGGCGTCGCCCCGCTCCACAATCGACACCACACCGGCCGGTGTCGGCGCGTCGAGCAGTTGCCGTAGCTCGACCTCGACACCGAGTGCGGACCGGATCCGGTTCCACAGCCGCATGACGGTCAGCGAAGTGCCGCCCAGGGCGAAGAAGTCGCCGTCCGCGCCGACCCTCGGGACCTTCAGCACCTCGGCGAAGATGTCCGCCACGGTCGACTCCAACGGTGTGCTCGGCGCGCGCCCGGTGACCGGCACGGCCGGCTCGTCCAGCCGCTCCAGCGCGGCCCGGTCGACCTTCCCGTTGTGGTTGAGGGGGATCGCGTCGAGCCGCAGCCAGGAGGTGGGGACCATGTAGTCCGGGAGTTCGGCGGCCAGCGCAGCCCGTAGGTCGACGGCCTCCACAGCCGTGTCAGCGGTGTAGCAGGCCCGCAGCACGAACACACCCTCCGCGCGCCACACCAGCACCACGGCCACCTCACGCACGTCCGGCAGCGCCGCCAGGTGGCTCTCCACTTCAGCCAGTTCCACCCGGAAGCCCCGGATCTTCACCTGATGGTCGGTTCGTCCCAGGCAGTCCAGCAGGCCGTGCCCGGTCCACAGCGCGCGGTCACCGGTGCGGTACAGGCGTTCCCCGCGGCGGTCCACGAACGCTGCGGCGGTCAGCTCGGGGCGGCCCAGGTAGCCGTCGCCCAGGCCGTCGCCGCCCACGTACAGCTCGCCGGGCACACCCAGCGGCTGTGGATTGCCGTCGTGGTCGAGCACCCAGGCGGTCGCGTTCGCGATCGGGCGGCCGATCGGCACCCGACTCGCGTACCGGGACTCGATGCGGTGGGTTACCGAGAACGTGGTGTTCTCCGTGGGACCGTATCCGTTGACGAACACCGCGTCCGGGCACACGGCTGCGGCCATCGCGACGTGCCGCCCGGAGACCGCCTCGCCGCCGACCACCACCTGGCAGCCCGCGAAGATCGTCGGGTCCTGCTCGACGAGCTGGTTGAACAGCGTGCTGGTGAGGAACATCGTGTTCGCCCGATGGGCGGCGATCGCCGCGCCCAGGTCACCCGCGTTGAGCACCGCGGCGCCGGGGACCATCACCAGCGTGCCGCCGTTGAGCAGCGCGCCCCAGAACTCGAACGTGGTGGCGTCGAACGCGATCGCCCCAGTCTGGAGCATCCGGGTGGTGGGCGAGAAGTCGACGTAACCATTGCCGCGCACCAGCCGGACCACCGCGCGGTGGTTCACCAGGACGCCTTTGGGGAGCCCCGTCGTGCCCGAGGTGTACATGACATAGGCGGCGTCCAGCGGCCCGATCTCGACCTCCGGCGGCGGATCCGTGTCGTGCGGCCGGGTGGGGTCGAGCACCGGGACGTCCACGCGGACGTCCTCATCGGCCAGCAGCAACGCCACGCCACTGTCGGCGAGCAGGAAGTCCCGCCGGTTCGCGGGCCACGCCTTGTCGATAGGCACATACGCGCCGCCGAGCCGCAGCACGGCCAGTACCGCCACCATCAGCCCGCAGTTCTTCTCCAACAGGAACGCCACCCGGCTGTGCCGGCCCACCCCGTGGCGATGCAACATGCCCGCGAGGCGTCCCGAGCGCTGGTCCAGCTCGCGGTACGTGAGGGAGCCGTCTTGGTCGCACACCGCGACCTGGTCCGGGCGGGCGGCGACCTGCGCGGCGAACAACGCCGGGATGGACGCGTTCCTGGGGTATGGGGTGCGCGTGGCGTTGAAGGCGTGCAGTTCGGCCAGTTCGGCGTCGGTCAGCATCGACACCTCGCGCAGCGGGGTGTCGGGCCGGTCAGCGAGCTGGTCCAGGACGTTCGCGAGGTGCCCGAGCATCCGGCCCACGAACGCCACGTCGTGCACGTGGACGTGGGCGTCGATGTGCAGCCGGTTCCCGTCCGCGGAGACGACCAGGTCCGCGCCGTCGCGAGCGACGTCCGTCCCCTCGACGACGCACACCAGCTTCGGCGCCGCCCGCACCGCCCGCAGCTCTACCAGCCCTTCGGTCACCGCGGCCCGGTGCTCGGCCAAGGTGGTGTCGGCGGGCATCCGGGCAACCAGCGTGCCGGTCACCGCGCCCCGCCGCACACCGATCCGGACCTCGTCGCCGTCGCCGTACTTGCGGGCCACCACGAGGGTGCCGGCCAGCAGGTCCACGCCCGAACACGGACGGGAGAGGGTCCGCGAGCGCCGCAGCGCACCGCAGTCCACCGGCAGCGAGCAGGCGTCGCCGAACGGGAACCCGGCCGTCACGTCGATGTCGTCGTCGAACACCAAGGATTCCCCCAAACCCGTCGCCGTCACCCCGACCGACTCTAGGTCCCGGGTTCCCCCGGCGGCGGCAGCGCGGTCGGCAGGAGACCGGCAGCTTCACCAAGCCGGAAACCACGGTGGCGGTCACCGCGGTCCGGTCACCACCCCCGATCATCCGGTTCCCGGTCGAGCACTGCGCGACCGAGTTGCCCACCCCGTTGACGGGAATGCTGGGGTGTCACCCCTGACGACCTTTCCCACCCATGAGTGTTCCTCCACGTGTCATCCCTCAGCGATCAAGATCAGTGCGTACACGCTGCACAATTTGGGTGCGGGCTGACCGACATCAGGCCGAGGTGGAGCAGGTCGGGGATGGGTCAGTGACCGGGTCCACCCACGAGGAGTTGGCCCGGTTGCGGGCCGAACAAGCGCGGTGGGCCAAGGAGAAGGCCGAGTTGGAGATAGAGCGTGATGTGCTCAAGCGCTCCGTGGTCCTGTGGGTGAAGGACGCGATGAACCAGTGATCGTGGCGGAGTTCATCGCGTTCAAGAGGACCATGTTTGGTGTGCCGCATGCGATCGCCTGCCGGGCTTTGAAGGTCTCGCAGTCCTGGTTCTACAAGTGGATCAACCGCACACCCACCGCCCGTGAGCAGCGGCGGGAGCGGTTGGATGAGCAGATCAGGCGGTTGTTCGCCGCCTCGGGTGGTACCTATGGCAGCCCGCGGATCGCCCGTGATCTACGGGAGGCCGGCTGGAGGATTTCGGAGAACACCGTGGTGGCGCGGATGGCTGAGCTCGGTCTGGCCGGCCGACCGGCGACACGGCGGCGGTCACCGACACGACAGGGCAGACGGACGGCGGCCCGGGACCTGGTCCGGCGCACCTTCAACGCCGTGGCACCGGATGTGCTGTGGTGCGGAGACGTCACGCAGATCGACACTGATGAGGGACCGCTCTACCTCGCCACCACCGAGGACCTGTTCTCCCGTCGAATGCTCGGCTATGCCATGTCCGCACACCACGACGCAGCCGTGGTGGTGGCTTCGCTGCGGATGGCTGCCACGACACGAGGTGGTGACGTGGACGGGGGGATTTCCATACCGATCGCGGATCGGAACATACCGCCGCGGAGACCGCGGCAGCCTGCCGAGCGTTGGGTGTGGCGCAGTCGATGGGCCGGGTCGGGTCCGCATTGGACAAATGCTGCGGCCGAGGCGTTCAACAGCACACTGAAGGTCGAGTTCGTGCACCGACACCGGTTCGCCACCCGCGCTGAGGCACGGATCAAGGTCGCGACCTGGATCGCGGACTTCTACCACACCACCCGCCGCCACAGCGCTAACGACGGGCTGGCCCCGATCCCGTTCGAGCATCAGATGACACACGCACGAGCAGCGTCAACAGTGCAGGTCAGGACCAAAGTGGCACAAACCGTCTCCACGATTTGAGGGGATTGACAGTGAGGATCTGCCACACAGTGGAAGCAGCGACCTTGATGCCGAGAACGAGAAGCTCGCCGTGGATTCGCCGGTAGCCCCAACTCGTGTTCTCCTTGGCCAGGCGCAGGACCAGGAAACGAATCGACCGGATCGTGCGTGGTCGGCTTGGACGCCCGGTCGAAACACTGTGGCGTGGCGTCGGCGGAGCAGATCACGATGCCAGCGCAAGATCGTGTCCGGGCGCACGAGCAGGCGGAGTCTGTGCAACGTCTGACGTGGTAGCCGGTGTAGAAGCGCGGCGAGCACCACCCGGTCAGCCTGACCGAACCGCACCCTCGCGTCGCCGAGTTGGCGTTGCAGCACTCCGATCTCGTGGCGCAACACCAGGATCTCGACGTCCGTATCCCGGCCGGTCGTTGGAAGCAGGCGAAGCATGGCGAAGGTATTCGTGAAGCCGAGGTAGGCCAGTCGCAGCAGCACGGCTGGTCATCCTGCCGTAGGGCCGCCGAACGGAGCGAGCGAACGGTGCTGATTCACCGTGTGCAGCATCTGGCCAGCACGGATGAGGTTTTCGGCAAGTGCAGGGTCGGCACTGCCAGACGGTCCGGGTCCGGCAAGCAAGGCCGGAAGGTGCAACGAGAGCGAACCAGTGGGTGACGCCCCGTAAGAGTCGAGTCGGCTCCAACCTGGTGGATATGGGCCGATATGCAGTGCGTGACGCCGTCCATTTAGGACGGGATCAACTCCGAAGCCGTCTGTGTTCGGCGGCGTGGAGGCCGCGGTGAAAGCAAAGGTCACCAGCGCTGGAGTGACCGCACACCAAGCTGGCGATCGAAGACGAACTGGCTTGGCCATTCCGCGGGTCAGCCCACCACGGACTGCACACGACATCGATGCGCAAGCCGAGGTGTCGTTGCAGGACGGTGAGTTGGTGACACAGGGCGAGAATCTCGACATCTGTCTCACGGTCGGTCATCGCCAGTGGACGCAGCGCGGCGAAGGGGTGGGCAACAGCGAGGTAGGCGAAGCGGACAAGCATGAGCCGCGATCATGCCGGATAGTGGGCGATCACGCGCCAATGCCTGTCTGGCCTGCACGGAGGTATCTGTCGGCACGTACAGGTCCGCGACTGGGGCCGCATCGCTCGCCTGCGAACGATGGGCCGGTCGCGACCGATCAGCGGGCGTCCTCGATGTCGTCATCCATCGCAGGGCGACCTTCCTCGGACGCGGCAACACGCTAATCGTCCTGATGGCTTTCGCCGTCCGGGTGCCCGCAGCAGTTCTTGTACTTGCGGTTCGTCCGGGGCGTACAGAAGCACAGCCTCCCCCTGCTCGGAAGCCGGACGGTCAACCGCATCGCCGCCACAACCAGCCGTCCCTGGTCGATGGCGCGTGTGAGGCTACTCGAGTCGTCCGACACCATCCCCTGAAGGTTGCGGCCGAACGCAGCGACCAGCACGCCCTTGCGCGTCGCGCGGTACCAGATTGGCAGAAACGACAGGGACATGTCACGAATCAACGGTTTGTCACCGGCCAGAATCGTCAACCTGTCCCGGTCGAGCACGGCTTCGAGCACCGAGTCGACCTCCGCCACCTCGCCAGCGCTATTGACCTCACTGAAACCGAAGTCCCGCAACGACTCCAGGACGGTGTCGATGGTCTTGCCGTTGTCATCTATGCCGATGCCGCCGTAACAATCGACGACGATGCCCGCCAGACCACTGAACACGATGCACTCGGTCTCGAACTGACCATCGGTCAGTCCCGTTACCTCCCCCGGATACCAGATCACCCCCGAAGGGTGACAGGTCGAATGCACGAGCGTCACGCGATCCTGAGGGGCGGGGCTCACCACAACCAGCAGTTGCGCCTCGCCCGACTCCTCCAGCGGCTGTCCACACGCGAAGCAGAACCGACGCCCCTGCGCCATCCGTTCAAGCAATGGCTCAAGGTCAACGTCAGCCAGCCGCTCACGTACCTCCCTGGCCACATGGATTCGCCGACCTGTCACCGTGGCAAGTTCGCCCGTCACACCCATTGCTGACAGCAACGCCGCCGTCAGGCCCTTCGGAAGGTCCCGCATCGCCTGCAGTATCCGGACTATGTCCGCGTTGTCGCCGTCTGGGCACCGGATCGCCACCTCCAACACGAGCGCTCTAGCGGCAGCGGACCAGTCACCGTAGGACTGGAACGCCGCCCTGGCCTTGCTCACCGCAATCAATGCCAACGCTTCGTTGCCTTGCGCCTCATAGGCTCGAGCGAGGCTCATTTCCGCCTCGCCAATCCGGCTGGCATTGTCCAAGCTGAGGGCCAAATCCCGGCTCTTGGTGAACTCGACGATGGCCTCGGCTGTCGCATTGCACTGCGCCAGTTGTGCGCCGAGGTTGTGGCGCAGTACGGCCTCGAGGTCAGTCATTCCCAAGCGGCTCGCAAGCTCTGTCGACTGTCTCATTTGGTCCATAGCCTTGTCGAGATCGCCGAGTTTGGCGATGCACCCGGCCTGGTTGCTGAAGATCGTCAGCATGGTGAGGTGGTCTCGGTTCGCTGCTGCCACAGGCAGTGCAAGGTCGTACTCGGCTGCGGCTTCCGCCCATTTGTCCATCCTGGCCAGGACGTTACCGAGCGTCAGGCGGCTCCGCATCAACTCCAGCGCAGCCCCACTACTTTCCGCCAGCTCTACAGCCTTGCGCGCGGCGTGGATCGCCTCCTCTCGCAACTGTCGTCGCGAGTACATCGCCGCCAAGTGGCGAAACGCCTCCGCACGCACCGAAGGCTTTACGGTTCCCGCTGGCGCGTCGGCGATGGGTCGCAGCACCCTGCCAGCTTCATGCCACAAGTTGTTATGTACCAATGCTTCGCCCAGCAATGTCTGGGTAGCCGCAAGAGACGGAGACGGACCTCCCTTGGCCAAGGTAGCGACTGTCCTCCGCAGCAACGGGATCGCCCGGTCGGTCCTGCCGACCTGCCGCAATAGGATCGCCTGTTCCTCGATCACCTCTGCCACAAGTAGGTCGTTACCGGTGCTCTCGGCGATCTCCACACCCTGTTTGAACATTTGCTCGGCGTCGTCATGCTGTCCCATATCACCGTACAACCGGGCCAAGTGAGCCATCGCTCGCGCCGCCTGCGCCGCGTCTCCGATTCGTAGGGACAGGTCCACGCACTCGGCGAGCGCGGCCATCGCCTCGTCGACTTCTCCGGCATATCTGGACCGGACCCCCAGCGCCCGCAACGCCGTGACTTGGCCCTGTGCATCACCGATCTCGCGGTAGATGCGCAACGCAGTCCGCAGCGCCTCGTTGGGCTGCTCACCATCCACGGCAACGTTCGACAAGCCGAGCTCCATCAAGGCTTCGGCCTCGATCTCTCGACTGCCCATCGCACGTGCCCGACGCAACGCCGACATGGATCGTGCCCGCGCGTCGTCGTCCTTGCCGGACAGCCGCAATACGACCGCGAGGTGCGTGTCCAGGTTCGCCAACAAGCCGATCAGCCCAGCACGGGTCGCCACCTCGACCGCGTTACGAAGGTACTGTTCGGCTTTGTCCAGCTGACCGTTATCCATATGTGCTATACCGAGATTGTCGAGCGACTGGGCCAGCATCGCATCATCGTCGAATGCACGCCACGTCCGCAGCGTTCGCCGGACCGCATCGATGCCCTCGGCCGTATGGCCCAGACTCAGTAGCAGCCCACCGTAGCTGCTGTACGCGGCGGCGGCCTTGTGCGCGTCCCCAGCGGCTCTGGCAACTTCGGAACTTTGCCGGAACAGGTCAATCGCCTCGTTGGAGTTGCCTCGATGCGCCTCGGCCGTGCCAAGGTTGTGTAACGCGCTGGCCAGCCACTGCTGATTCCCGGTCAGCTCCCCCGCCTGGCGAATGCACCGGCAGGCCCGAGTCAGTTCGTCCCAGTGGGACAGGTACCGCAGGACGTGGATCAGGATGTCGGCAAGCGTCACCGCGCGATCCCACAACTGGGCTTTGCACGCGGCCTCGGCCATCGCCAAGGCGCCGCCCCTGGTCGCTTCCAATACGGCGAGGGCCCCACGATTGGTCTCCGCAGGTATCGTGGCCTCTTTGTCCAGGAAACCGATCGATTCAGCGGCGTAGCGGAGCCGCGCCGCATACGCTAGACAACCGTTCAGGATCACCTGCTCACGCCAAGTCTGCTCTGCGTCGGCCGCCTTCATCCGGGCGAAGCGGTAGAGCACGTCGTGCAGGCGATAGCTATCGTGTTCCTGCTGCTCCACGAAGTTCAGCTCGAACAACTCGTCCAGCAGGTGCGCGGCCCGGCGGATGGTCGCCGTGGTCAACTCGCCGTCCGATATCGCCCCGGTGATCACGTCCAGGGTGACCGTCGTGTTCGGCAACAGGCCGAGAGCACGGACCAGTTGGACCTGGTCCGTCGTTAGGTGCTCGTAGCTGTACTCGATGATGGCGGCCATCGAGCGCTGACCGGCGGACAGTTCGGCCAGCCCGTGATCCGGGTCGGCCATCCGTTCCAGGTACTCCCGGACGGCCAGCTTCGGCCGGCTCCTCACCTGTGCGGCAGCGATCAGCACCGCCAGCGGCAGCCCGCCGCACACCTCCGCCAGGGAACCGCTTTCCTCAGCGCTCAGCCTGGATGCCCTGCCAGCGGCTAGTTCCGCAGCGTCATCAAGCGCCAATGGCTCGATCTCGACCAGATCGACACCGTCTACATCCAGCCCGGTCAGCCGGGACCTGCTGGTGCACACCACGGCGAACCCGTCGTCGATACCGAGCAGTTCCCGCAGCGCCCCCTCGGTGGCGACATTGTCGACCACGACCAGGATTCGGCGGCCAGCCAGCATAGCCCGCAGCCGCGTGCGCTGTTGCTGATGGGTCTCGTTCGGCCGCGTGCCAGCGTCCATCACATCCGACAACAGTCCAACGAGATCGGCGCCACCAGGCGGCACCTCAAGCAGGTACTGCCCATCTGGGAACTGCTCGGCGGCGGACTCCGCCAACGCGAGTGCGAATTCGGTTTTGCCCACGCCCGGGGGGCCGGTGATCACCACCAGCGGACGGCAATCCCGCGGCGTGACCAACATTTCCCGAGTACGTGCCAGGTCCGGACCCCGGCCGACCAGCGCTCGGGCCCTACGCGGCAGTCCAACTGGCCGGGCGGTGGGCACGGACAGGTACCGTTGGCAGATCCAGCGCAGCCCGGGTTTGGCCAGCTCCTCGGCCAGCGCGTTGCCGTCGATGACCTCCAACGCGAGGCTGTGCTCGTTCCACGCCCATTCGACCAACGCAGTGCGTTTGTCTACGCGTAGGTCAGATCCGCACAGCGCGTAGACCATGTCGACCGAGCCGCCGGCCATGATCCCACGGATGTCAGACCTGATCTTGCCTGGCAGCCGGTCCTCGGCGGTCAGCGTGCAGGCAAACACCAGCTTGCGGCCGTCACGCTCACCCCGAAAGGACTCGAAGTCCCGCCCCTGATCGCCGCCACCCGCCACGGGTCCGGTCGCCGGCAGGAGGTTCGTGCAGATCCCGGTCTCTCGCACGAAGTGGCGGCAGAGCGTCTCGAACTCGTGGTGGCCGTTGTCCGGGCTCATCCTGGACAGGGCGTACCGGATCAGCAGCTTCGCCTCGGCTGGGTTCATCACGGTCGGTGACCCTAGCCCAACCCACCGACAATTCACGGACGCGCCGGGCGGAGTTCGTTCGGATGCTTGCGTCGACTTCGCCCCCGACCTGTCAGGCTGGCGTCCCATCGCTGCTGCCATGTCTGGCCCTGGTAGTTGGTCACCTACATCAGGATGATCCGAGCGGGTTGGCCGCGCTCCTGGCAGATGGCCGGCGCGCCTTGCCAGACGTGGTCACCAGACGGGCGAGGTCAAAGCGGAGGAAGTCCTAACTCTGCTCTTGCTCCGAGTCCTCGGTCAGCGAAGGTGTCGGTGACCCGGCTTCGATGTTCTGAGCAGCGAGACGACATTGCGACGGGTCAGCCTTCCCGCGCCTCGACCTCGCTTTGGAAGAACACCCGATGCGTGTCATCGTTGTCAGCCCACAGGATGAGCTTCACCGCCACCACGTCAGCGGTCTGTTGGTCGATGGCCTTCACGACTCAACCGCACCGCCCTCGCGCTGCTGACCGACGACCGGGAAAGCGCCGCCACCGCGCTGGTTCTCCTTCGGCACGACCACCTACCGGTCCACTACCACACGCGCCTCGATCTCAATTTCGCTGACGCGAGCACACAACCCACACGTGTTGCTCGGTGCCCCTCTCCGGCGACGAGCCCGGGGTGTGCTGCGAAGGATGGTCCGCAGCAGACACAACAAGAGTCGCACGTGTCTGATGGACCGTTTACAGCGCATGCAAACTTTCCGGACAACCGGCCCTGTTGGAGCGGTTCAGCCGTTGCTGACTGCGGCTCTATCCATGGATCGAACAGTTGACGCCAGTTCACGGGCTCGGGATGAGCTGATGTGGAGTTGCTTGCGGAGCGTTTCCGCCAAGACTGGGCGGTTTCGCTGTGTCCAGTGGCGCTCGTTGATCCGCACCGCGGCATTCAAGTGATCACCCAGCACCGCCGGCGATGAACCCGAAAGCACCGGCGTAGTTGCACCGTCTTGTGGCACGGGTGCGGGCTTGACCTTGTCGTTGCCGCTGATCAGGTCGTGAAGCCGGGAGTGCGCCTCCGCCGCAAACGGGGCGATGCCGAGCATCCACAATAGATCTGCGGGCGCCTTTTGCTTCCACTGGCGACCGAAGTGGACACGCAGCAGAGTGCGAGTGCGCCGAAGCTGAGCTTCCATGTCCAACGCAGCGCGGTAGCTGGCAATCTGCCACAGCACCATTCGCCTCCACAGCAGGAACGTTGGCCACGGCGACAGTATCCATCGCCCCAACGGGATCCGGTCGCGGACATAACCCGCAGCGCCACCAGCACGCCTCAGCAGAACCCTGCGGCCTGCTTCGACCATGACCAGCAGCATCAGCGGCGCTACGGCATACAGACCGATAGCAACGGGATCTGGCCAGCCCGCAGACACGTTCGCGGCGACGGTGCCGACCGCGAGCAGACGGGCCAACTGTCGAAGCCAACCGATCGGATGCGCCGTCCACGCCAGGACGAGGTCTAGGACCACGACTCCGACGAGCCCGCCATCGATCCCGATGGGCACCATCGGCATACGCGCCGGTTAAGGCGGTGGCCACCCGCGAACACCGTGGCCGCCATGACCGACCAGGACGTGCTGGTGGCCGTGAGCTTCTGGCGGCTGAACGAGAGCGCAGCGGTCGCGGACGAGCAGGCACGTACGCACGGCGCCAAGGTCTTCGCCATCACCGACACCGCCCAGACGAAGGCCGCGATCAAGCGGCCGGGGTGCGATGGTGCCGGTTCGAACTGCTCCACCGGCAGCCCATGAGCCTCGGCTGGTGCAGTGACCGGATAGGTTCGCCTGGTTTGTCAGGCCGCTGTGGTGATGGGGCGTCCTCCCCTGTGGATGCTTTCTCGCTGCGGATGCGTGCTCGTTCTCGGCGTGGCGCGGCCAGAACCCTCGGGTGGCGATCGCCGCTGCCACGGCAAGGAGAATCTCGTGGTTCGCGGGCCTATCGGAGGAACTCGACTCGCAGGCCGTCTTGACGCAAGACGATCAGCTTGCCATGAGTACTGGCCCACACCCTCGGGATGAGGAAGTACGATCCCCCGTCTACAAAGGCCAGTCGCAGACCCTCGTAGCGGTGGTGGTAGCCATCCGCGCCCCCTGGCAGCGTCGTCTTGCTTGCGTCGGCCTGGTCCAATTGTAGATCTTCCTTGCTGTAGAGCAGCACAGGCTTGGTGTTCTGCTCGGGGTACTCGATCACTTGTCGGGCCAGGCCGCGTCCTACCACTTTGGCGAAACCGTCGACACCCGCGAACAGGAGCAGAGCCACCAGGAAACCTGTCAACAGTGTGGTAACGAGGCCGGGCTCATCCAGGGCCCTGCGACGGGAGGTGGGCAGTTTTCTCCATACTGCCCTCCGCAATGCGTTGCCATACCAGACACTCAATATCACGACTGCCAGCAAGAACGGCGCAAAGAGTTCAACATATGCACGTGGAAGCGGCCCGAGCAGGGCGAGCACTCCACCGATTGCCACCAGCCCGAGCGCTCCGAACGGCACCATCATGGAGATTCGCAATACCGACCGCAGGCGCCGAGGATCGCCAAGTCGGGTCCGCAGCCGCCGGTCCAACCACAGCAGAACCAGTGCGATGCCAGTGATCAGGACCAGCGGCACGTACAGCGCGCCGACGCTGCGCGCCAGGTAGGCGGGTATCGAGGGTTCCTGCAGGAGGCTCGCGTCAAAGCCCAAAGCCGAGCACTGTGCAATCCGTCGTACTTGTGCGAAGTAGACCAGCAAGGCGACGACCAGCGTCACCGGCGGTATGACCGTGGTCAACCATTCCACCCAGGCTGGTCGACCATGGGACTGCTCAGCCACTACATGCTTTCTGAGGAGTCACCGTAGGCGCGGTGAAACGGATTCGGGCGTTTGGAAAGCGGTGATGGGCGTCGACGAGGCGAGCGAGAAGCCCAAGAGCGAGCTTGTCGGCGCAGAAGGCCACGCTGCCGACCGCGTCGAGCGATTTTTGGGCGTCCTTCCACTTTGCGGGGTCCTTGTCGGAGGCGGCGGTGCAGGCATTGCGAAGACCAACGTAAAGAGTGGTCGTTGTGGCGTCGTCGCCCAATGAGCCGATCGCCGCACAGTCTCGGCTGGTGAAGGCCGCTTTCCAGGCGGGAGGGGCCAGTTCGACAGGAGGTCCTTCGCAACTCTTGACCGGGGGTCGACTGCTTACCGATGAAGGCGCAGAAGTAGCAGGCCGAGACGTGCAGCTGGGTGGTGCGGGTCCCACTGGACCGGGTGGCACCCAGGCGATATCAACGGAGTCCTGGCCCTTCGTCCGCGGAGAAGTCGTGGTCTTGGGCGGGCCTACCGTGTCCGTTGGAAAAGACGAGCCGCTGGGTGGCGTGACGTGGGCATCCACCGACGGGGGTGGTGCCACATCTTGGGCGCACGCGGTTACCCACAGCAGTATCAGAATGTGCGCCAGCACTCGTACTCGGACCATGCCTGTCTCCTCGCCCCTGCTTGTCCTGTCAGCGGTGACGGCGGATTTGTTAGCTTTAGTGTGAGTATTCACCCGACCGGTGGCCCGATACGGAGGCCGGGTTCCTCGCGGCGAGCGCCACGATCATGGCAACGACCAGCACCTTGCCATTGATCAATGACTCGGTCGGCACGATCCTCCGAACCGACGAGCATCCGTTACCTGGAGAGTCGGGTGTGGTGGTGGAACCGTGACAGCGCGGACGGCTATGGCGAGCACGATGTGCAGGCAAGGGTGGTGTGCGGCGGATCTGGGAAGGGGCGCGTCCGAAGTGGTTCTTTGCCCTTCGCCCAAGTCGACCCGACAACTCCGCGGCCAGCCGGACATTTTCTCCGGCCCGGCGGATCTCATAGCGAGTGCACAGTCGCAGCACACTGGCTTGGACGACCATGCCGTCGCAGCATCGTTTACGTTGGCCATGACGACGTGATCGCGTCGGGAGTCGGGGAGGAATCAGATGCGCAGGAGCTTGTCCCTGGTGCTCGGCGTCGCCGCAGCTGCGGCCGCACTGGTACCGGGGGTGTCGGCGGCAGCCACGCCGAGTGCGGTGCAGTGGAGGGCGTGCCCGGAGGATGCCGCGTGGCCCGGCCTGGAGTGCTCGACGGTCCAGGTGCCGCTGGACTACCGGCAGCCGAACGGGCGGAAGATCGACATCGCGATCTCCCGGCTGGCGAGCCAGCACCCGGCGCAGCGGCGCGGGGTGCTGCTCACCAACCCGGGTGGTCCGGGCCAGGGCGGGCTCCAGTGGGCGGGTCAGCTTGGCCAGGGGCTGCCCCAGGCCGTGCGGGACGCCTACGACGTGATCGGGATGGATCCGCGCGGCGTCGGCCACAGCACGCCAGTGACCTGTGATCTCACCGAGGAGCAGAAGGCACAGGGCAACCTGCCGTACGCGAACAATCCTGGCGATGTGGTGAAACAGGCCGGAATCGCCAAAACCGTCGCCCAGCAGTGCGCCACCTCGGAAACCGGGTACCTGCTGCAGCACGTCACCACCGCGAACGCGGCTCGCGATCTGGACCGGATCCGGGCAGCCCTCGGCGAGCCGAAGATCTCGTACCACGGCGTTTCCTACGGCACCTATCTCGGCGCGGTGTACACGCAGCTGTTCCCGCAGCGCACCGACCGGATCGTGCTCGACAGCAACCTCGGGCCGGGCGGGTACGACCGCACGGCCATGCGGCTGTTCGGTCGTGGCATGGCCGACCGGTTCCCGGATTTCGCGAAGTTCGCCGCCGCGGACAACGCGACATACGGACTGGGCGCCACACCCGAGGAGGTGACGGCGAAGTTCTTCGAGCTCGCCGCGCGGCTGGACCGCAAACCGGTCGGTGGGGTCGATGGTTCGCTGTTCCGCGGCCTCACCTTCGGCATCCTCTTCAGCGACTTCCGTATGCCGGAGCTGGCCGGGAACTGGCGGCTGCTCGACCGGGGCCAGCCACTGCCACCAGCCGTGCCCGCGTCCGACAATGCCTCCGCCGCCCGGCTCTACACCCTCTGCGGCGACTCCAACTGGCCGAAGTCGGTGCTGCGGTATCAAGTGGATGTCGAGGTCGACCGAGTCAAGTACCCGATGCTAGGCGCCTCCGGGGCCAACATCACGCCGTGTGCGTTCTGGCCGGCCGAGCCGGTCGAACCGCCTGTGCGCATCACCGGCGAGGGCCCGTCGAATGTGCTCCTGCTGCAGAACCTCCGCGACCCGGGAACGCCGCTGGCCGGTGCCCAGAAGCTGCGGCGGGCCTTCGGTGACCGGGCCAGGATGGTGACCGTCGACGCCGGTGGGCACGGTTCGCTGTTCGCCAAGAACAAATGCGGTGACAACGCGGTGACCACGTTCCTCACCACCGGGCAGCGACCGGCGCGGGATCTCGCCTGCGCAGCCGAGACCGGCTGACCGGATAGCCTGGACAGCACCACGTCGAGTGCACGCGGCAGGACGAGACCTGGGACACCGAAACCGCGATCCGGAGATCGCGACGGACGCGGGTGGCCATCACTCGCCTGTTCCGACCCGCTGCCCGGTTGTGCGAGTTCTCGCCGAAGCACGTCGTGCAGCGAGCGGGGAGGCTGCCCGGTGATTCGCTTGACGCTGTCGGTGACGTGATTCCCGAAGCGACAAAGGGTGTCGACCTGAGCCAGCATGGCTGCGAGGACGAGATCGTCGCCGGGGCAGCTTCTCGTCGGTCAACGCGCGCCGCCGCAGTCGCGATGTCGGCGACATCGACGAAACCGACGGCCGCACCACGGCCCACTCGTCGAAGATCTCGGGAAGGGCCTGATGCACGCGAATCGGCTATCCGGTTCAGTAGCTCACACAGTTGCCGGACCAGGTCGGCGGAGGTCCGGAACGTACGCCGCGGTTGGGCTGGACGGTGGGTCACTGTTCCGCGGGTGGCTGGAACCGGTCCTCGCGGGGCCCCACCAGTTGTTCGTAGCGGGTCCTGACGCTCGCCGGGTCACCGCTCGCCTGGGTCAGCAGGTGATTCCAGTAGTCCTCTACGTAACGCAGGAAGTCCTGCCAGCCGCTGGTTTCGGTGGTGAACTCCTGGAGCAGGACCATGCGCTGGTTTACGGCCAGTTTGCCTTCGCCGATCTTGTTCTGCTTGTGGCCGTGGAAACTGGACTCGGGGTTGGCGTTCTTCTCGGTGGAGCGCCAGGTGTGTTCGTAACCGACGGGGCTACTGGCGCCGGGTGCGGTGGTTTCCATGCCGATCTGCAACGCGCCGTCGGTCTTGGCGTCCGGCGGCTGGAATCGGAGGAACAGATGACCGTGGCCGCCGTCCGGGGTGACCACGTCCGAGTTGAAGTCCCTGCTGCCCCAGCCGCCCGCGGTGACGTCGATGCCGTAGGTCCGGGAGTCCTCCACCGGGATCTTCAACCGGGTGTCCGCCTGGTGCACCGCCATGTTACCCACCCCGGTCAGGAAACCACCCCGTTCTTCGAACCGGCCGGTCCCCGGTTCGCCCTTCTTGTTCTTGCCGATGCTCATCCGGTGACTGCTGAACTCGCGCCGCTCGGCCGGGTCCACATCCTTGCCATCGTCGGTCAGGCCGACCCAGTTGGTCAGGTCGAACGGTGTGTCCCCGGTGCCGAGCTGGGGGATCCGGATGTTGACCCGGCCGCCGTGGGCGAGCGCCCTGGCCACGTCGCCTTCCCGGTAGTCCACGTGCCGGTCATCGCGGTACACCTTCAGGCCGTTCTGCAGGATCAGGAAGACCCTGGTGAGAATGTCCCGCGCTCGGTCGACCTTGGCGGCGGTGGCCTCGCTCCCCTCGCTCCCCTCGGCCTGTTCGGGCGGTTCGCGCGGGACCAGGGTGTCCACGAAGGCGTCCCGGATCTGCCGGTTGTGTTCGTCGGTGAAGGCCCCGACCTGCTCGGGTGACAACCCTTCCGGTTTGAGCAGACGCAGCGTGCGGCCAAGTGTGTAGGCGGGGCTCTTGTGTGATTCGGCACCGTATCCGGCGGAGCTGTCCCTGTTCCACGCGATGGTCGCCACAAGCAGTCGCTTGCCCGGCTCCTGCGCCAGCCACCGCTTGTAGTCCGCGGTGTCGTAGTAGGTCACCGCTTCCTGGTATTCGCCGATCCCGACCGTACGCAGCCAATCAGGGGCGCTGCCTTGGATCGCGGCCAGGTCGTCGTCGCCGAACAACGGCCCTTTCGTCAGGCGCGCCGTGAGCGCGGCCCGCACGTCCCGGTTCACCATCGGATCACGGCCGACCGCTCGGACGGCCCGCTGGGTCAGGGACGGCGATCCGAGCAGGGACGCGGTCAGCGCTGCCCGGGCGTCCGCCGGCTCGGCCGTGTCCTCGTCGTCGGACGCGCGCTGCACCGTCCGGATCATCTCGGTCACGGCGGCGTTGCCGACACTGCGTTGCAGCGCCCGCAGCGTGTCCGGAAACGGGCGCACCGCGTCAGCCGGGCGGACGGTACTCCGTGACGGACCAACGGGCGTCTTCTTCTCCGGTCTGCCCTGCGCGTGCATCACCGACTCCCTCCGCGTCACGAACGTTTGAAGAACTCGATCTCGCCGAGTGCGATCGACCTGCCGGGAGCCTGGGCGGTGGCGGCGCGGATCACCAGGCGGATGGCGACCACGTCGCTGATGCCGGTGTTGGTGGTCTGCGGCCCGGGTTTGTCGGCGACAGTGATCGGCACGGTGCTTGTCTCGCCGGTCGACGTGGTGACGACGAGGTCGATCGCGGTGGGTCGAGCCTGCTTCGCGAAGACCGCGGGGTCGGTGGACGCGCCGGGCGTGATGATCACGCCCACGAGCCGGAACGGCTGGGCGAAGGAGAACTGGACCGAGTCGCCGACCGCGGGCGCACCCCAGAACTGATTGCTGGCCCCGTCGGTGGTCGCGGTGGCCGGGTGGCCGGGCACCTCCGCGCTGCCCGAGGTCTGGATCGGGTTGATGGCAACGGGTTTGGACAGTTTGTCACGTGCGTCCGACACGAGGTCGGCGATGAGCGGATACAGCAGGAAACCGGCGACAACGAGGGCAACAAGGAGAATGAGCACGACGATGCGGCGGGGCCACGGCGATCCGCCGCTCCTTCGCCATTGGAACCAGCGCTTCCGCGCGGTCTGCTGACTGGCAGGGGTTTCAACGAGCGAGGATCCACAGTGGCGGCAGAACTTGGCTCCGGAGGCGTTCACGGTTCCACACACCTTGCAGCGCGGGCCATTCTGCGCGGGCTCGACCGCTTCGGACATGGGTCTGGCCCGCCGTTGTGTGATCGGCCGCGCGGGTTCAACCGCGTGCGGCTGATCGGGTACAGGCGCCACCGGCGCCGGTGACACGGGCTCAGGATCCTTGGGCTCAGGCTTCAGCCAGGTGAGGTATGTGCCGCAGTTGCCGCAGAACTCGTCGGTTTCGGTGACGGTCGCACCGCAGTTCGGGCAGGTGCGCATGTCAGTCGCCTTCCTCGTCCGGCGGACCGGGCAACACTTCGACCCGGCAGGTCAGATGCGCCGGGCACACCGCGTCCACCATGGCGGTCACCCGCGTCGCGTCCACCTCGGCCCGCCCGGGCCACACCCGCACGACGACCTCGCCGACCTGTGCTCCCGGCAAGTCGTCCTCGGCGAACGACGACCACGCGGCCTCTCCACTGTTGCCCACCGACGCGCGCACACCGAGGCACAGCCACAAGCGATCGACAAGTCCGCGCGCGGTGCCCTGCCATCGATGCAACTCCACGGCGTGCCGGACGACCAGGCGGCGCAGCTCCACCGGCCAGCCAGGATCCAGACCGGCCGCGACCCAGGAACCCAGCCAGGTAAGGAAGTCGTCCGGCGTGACCCGGGCGTCCAGATACGACGGCAGATTGTCCAACGTGGACACAATGGTCGACAGCACGGCGTCAAGACCCGATGTGAACCGCTGCGCGAATTCGTCTCCGGCATACATCGACGGCAGCATGTCACCAAGTGGATAACGGCTCGGCAGACCGGGCAGCGCGGCGCGGCTCATGTCACGACCACCTGATGCTGGTAGGAGAAGACCAGCGCGTTCGGCTCCAGCTCGACCCGTTCGACGATCGAGCCACGCCTGCCGGTAACCGGGTCGGCCGGGTAGATCCGTACCTCTTCGACCAGTCCGACACCGGGAACCCTTTGCAGCACCGAGAAAACCTCGCCGAACTGGACGGCCCGGCCGAAGTCCCAGCCGGTTGCGGCCATGCCACCACGCAACGGATTGAAGTAGCGGTACAACGCGTCCAACGCGTCCCGCTGAACGTCACCCGCGCTGCCGTTGGACACGAGCCGGGCGACGACCGTAACTCCCTGGTAGCGCGGCGGTTGCACGACCAGGCGGGTGCCGATGAGCTTGCGTTCGGACAGCTCCTTGCTGATCGCGGACAGCATCGTGCCGGGCGGAATCAGCTGTTCGAAGCGGAGCCGGTCGCCTTCGTCGGCGACGACCTCGGGCACCACCAGCACCCGGACCGCGCCTGGTTCGTCGCCCACGGGCAGGCAACGGATCCGGGCGGCGGATGGCGCCGCCTCGCGGGCGATGTGCTCGTAGTCCGCCGCGGTCACCGCGCGTTCCTGGATACGCAACTGCTGGGGTGCGCGGATCTTGGCCTCGGCCACGGTTTCGCCGTCCACTCCCCCGCCAGCGGCTTCACGGTTCTGGACACTGGCCACGTACGGCACCGAGCTGCGCAGCACCGAGATGGCCGCCCGCGCCACGTTGCCCGATCGGCCGCCACCTGTGCGGTAGCGCGGGATCCTGATGTACTCGCCCTTGCCGGGCACCGCGCCGTACGAACGCAGTGTCCCGTCGGCTTCCCGGACGGCGGGGGGAAATTGCAGCTCGCCGTTGGCCGCGTCCAGCACCACGTGCCGGTCGTCCGGGCCGGACCGGCCGAAGTGTTCGACCACGGTCCAGTCCTGCCAGCCGTCGACTGACGACACCTGAACCGCGACTGGTTGCGCGTCCAGCAGGATCGGCGATCGGGGGACGCGGAATCTTTGCCCTGGCACACCTTCCGACGTCCCGATCGGCACGTCGGTCATGCTCTCGGCATGCTCGACGGTTGTCGTGCCGCCGATGGTGAACGCCTCGGCGACCCGGACCGTCGGTGTCTCCGAGTAGAACGGCACGCCCGGTTCACGTTCCGTGACACGGCACCGGATCCAGCCCGCGCGGATGCCACCGACCACGGCGAGTGCGTGCGAGTCCGGGATGTTCAGGACCACGTCACCGGGCCGGTTGAGCCCCCCGGTGGTGTCCTCGTCGGTCTGGCACGGGGTCCACGTGCTGCCGTCCCAGGCCTCCCAGATTAGCGGCGGCTGGGTCGGGTCCACGCCGATCCCTTCGACCCGGCTGTCCAGCCGTACCGCGATCACGCATCGCGGCACCGCGTTGGACAAACCGAACAGCATCGAGTCGCCGGCCACCGGCGCCGCCTGGAAACACGGGACGTCCCGGCCCGCACGCAGGTCGTTGGTGCGTTCGACCTGCTCGCCGGACGCCGAGATGGTGACCAGGCGGTCCAGTTCGCACGGCACAATGGGAAGTTCGTCGACGGTCGCGAAGACCACGGCCGCGCGCGTCTCCGTCGGCACGGTTGCCACCTCGGTACCCACCGGCAGCAGCACGGTTTCCAGCTGCGGAGCAGCCAACCGGAATGTGACGTCCGCTCTGGCGGCGGCCGGCGGGAAGAGCTTGACACCGAGCAGGTCGAGGAACGCCAGGTAGTTCTTCTCCGGGACCCGGTTGAGCCGGTAGACCAGCTGGTCGACCATGTGCGCGAAGACCTCGATCAGGGTCACCCCCGGGTCGGACACGTTGTGGTCCGTCCATTCCGGACAACTTTGCTGGACGTACCGCTTTGCCTCGTCGACCAGCTGCTGGAACCGCCGGTCGTCCAGGTTGGGCGAAGCGAGCGCCATCAGGCATCCTCCCCCTCGGACGGGATGGTGTAGAAGGGAAAGACGAGGTTGCGCTGGTCGTTGGTGGACCGGATCGAGTAGTGCACGTCGATGTACAGCAACCCGGATTCCACCGAGTCGAACGCGATACCCACGTCGGTCACGTCGATGCGGGGCTCCCAGCGCTCCAGCGCGATCCGCACCTCGTGCCCGATCCGGCCCGCGGTCGCGCCATCCGTGCCCGCGAACACGTATTCGTGAATGCCGCAGCCGAACTCCGGCCGCATCGGCCGCTCACCGGGAGCGGTGCCCAGCACCAGCCGGATCGCCTCGGCGACCTCCTGCTCCCGTTCGACCATGCCGATCCCGCCGGTCGGCCCGACCCGCATCGGGAACCCCCAGCCGCGGCCGATGAACCGGTCACTCATCCGACACCGCCGATCAGCACGTTGACCGCGCCGGTGACGATGTTGGCCTGGCAGGTGGTCCGGTCACCCATCCGGGCCGCGGGCAGACCACCGATCAGCACCGGCCTGGTCAGCTCCGCGGGCGACGGGATGACCACATTCCCGGTGGTGAGCGCGGCGTGCGGCGGGATCGGGCACACATGCAGGCTGCCGACCACCGCGGCGGGCCGCCCGCCGATCAGCACGGTCTCCACCCTGATCGCGGCAGTGGGCGGCGGGGTGGTGATCGTGCCGCCGTGGGACGTCTCGTCTCCGGTACGCGCGGCGGGTGGCATCGCTGTCTCCTTCTTCAGTTGATCCGCACGATCTTGCCCTGGACGCTCACTTCCAGCTCCCCGTTGACCGTCACGGTCCGGCCGTTGAGGGTCAGGTCGCCCTGACCGGCGTCCACGGTGATGCCGCTCTTGCTGAGCGTGATCGACCGGCCCGCCGGTCCGGAGATCGTGATCTGATCGCTCTGCTGGTCCAGTGTGATCTCGAAGTTCCCGTCGCCGGTGACCAGCCGGACACCGGCCGGGCCGCCGTTTTTGTCCAGCAGTTCCAGCCGCTGGCCGCCGCGGGACACCAGGGACATGCGGTTGACGTTTCCCTTGGTACCGTCGACAAGCGACACATCATGCCGGGATGGACGGTCGGAACCGTTGTACAGGCCGCCGAGCACGTACGGCGCGTCCAGGCTGCCCTGTTCGAAGCCGACCAGCACCTCGTCCTTCACCTGCGGGCAGAACACGCCACCACCGCCGGTCCCGCCGAACTGGACGGTCCGCACCCAGTCGGTCTTGTACGTGTCGGACAGCCACGGGAACGTCAGCTTGACCCAGCCGCGCTGGTGCCCGTCGGGATCCCCGACCTCGTCGACGATTCCGATCGCGAGGCCCGGCATCCGCGGACCGCGCGACGGCGCGTTGCCGCCCATGACCAGGCCGGCCAGCGAACGGTCCGGGGACGTGCTGACCAGCACCGTCGTGCGGTAACCGGATTTGTCGAGCACGTGGTGCGCCGCGGTCGCGGTGTACTTGCCGGAGAACTCCGGGCCCGCGCTGCCGAGCGCCACCGGCACCCCGGCCCGCAACCGTGGGTCGCCCCACACGACGGCTTCGATCTCTGCCTGGCCGGCACTGACCGACGCGGCGACGGACTTGGCCACCGCGTCGGCCTCGGCCGAACTCCCGTACGGTGTGTCGGCCACGATCAGGCGGGTGTTCACCCCTGGCGACGGGACCTTCTTGTCAGGATCGACCGTCTTGCTGGTGATGGCCGATTCGGTCGACACGATCTTCGTCTTGGTGGACACGTCCCACCCACGGACCTCGACTGTGTTCACCCGGTCGCTGGTGGTCACCGCCGCCCGCAGGGCCGTCACGTTGGCGCCGAACTGAAGCACGAACGGGTTGCCCGCGGCGGATGTCGAGGAGTCGGGCGCGCCCGACGCGGGCTTCGGCCTGACCATCTCCAACCGGCCGGTCTTCTGATCGACATGCAGCGTGACGCCGTGTTCGGCGGCGATGCCCTGCAGGAACTCCCAGTCGGACACGTTGGCCTGGCTCAGCCGCGGGTAGGTGATCGAGGCTGTCTCGATCCGGCCGGTCGTCATCCCGGCACCGGCGGCCACTTTCCGCACGATGTCCGCCGCGATCATGTTGTGGTACGCCACCACTTTGCGGCCCCGGAACAACCTGTTCGCCAGGCTCTGCGCCCGGATCAGGATGAACGAGCCGGTGGAGTCGTTGTCCATCTCGAGCGCGGTCACCTCGCCGTCGAACAACAACTCCCGCTTACGGTCCTTCACCGTGACCGCGTACACCTTCAGTTTCGTGCCGATGTGGATACCGGTTTTGGCCAGGACTTTGCGCGTCTCGTCCTCGTAGGTCAGCGTGGCCGTGTCGGGCAGGCCGACGTTCTGGTCCACCACGCACGAGACAAGCCGTTCGGGCCAAGGCTTGCGCAGCTGCCCCGCGACGACGATCGGCTCAGCCGCGAACGACCGGCCGACGGGCGCGGTCATGCCACGTCCTCGTCCGCCGGGACCAGCAGCTCGGTTCCCGGGGTCAGCGTCATCGGGTCGTCGATGTCGTTGGCCTCGGCGATGATCCGCCAGGCGGTCGCGTCGCCGTACTCCTGCCAGGCCAGCTGCGGCAGGCTGTCACCGGCCACCACCTGATGGGTCCGCCGCGCCTCGAGTGATCCCGACGTGGGGTTCTGGCCCGCAGGTCCGGTCGACGCCTCCTCAAGGGTGATCGAGCAGGTGGCGCGCAGTGGCTTACCGTCCACATCGAACAGTGAGTAGTCCACGGACAGGTTCGTCACCACGGCGTCGAACGCCGTGGTACGCGCGGTGCCCCACTCGAACCGCACCCAGGGACTCGCCGGTTGCCGCGCCGCGAGGCTGCGCGGAGTCGGTACGCACGCCGACATCAGCTGGCGGACGCGACGCTCGATCGTGTTGTCGTGGTTGGCGGTGGCGTCAAGGAAGACGTCGACGGTCAGCGACCGGGGCCCGCTGCCGACGAACTCCGGCAGCGACGACTCGCTGGCCATCCGGGACGGCTGGCGCGACCAGTGGACGCTCTTGCTGACCGTGAGTTTGTTGGGGTTGAACTGGAACGGGACGCTGGCGATCAGCCTGCCAGGGCGGGCGCCGACGGACGACGGCGGCTCCATGATCCGTAACTGGGCCCGGGCCAGGCTGAGGTAGGGTGGCAGGCGCACGGTCGATTTCCTTCTACAGTAGATCGGGCATCAGGCCCTGGTGCGCGATCTCCAGGGTCTCGGTGGCCGGCTGGGAGTTGGCCGGGTCGAACGACGGTCCCTGCCAGCTGACCGGGACGACGCCGAGCACCTGCCAGCTGGTGATCGGCGTGAGATCCGGCTGCAGCGCGACGATCTCGCCATCCCTGCGGTCCACCCGGTGGATCATCAACGCCAGCCACGCGGCCACCTTGGCGGAGTCGTCGGTGACCGGCCGGGTGAACGTGATGTTGGACCACGTGATCCGGGTCGGGAACTGCCAGACGAAACCGTTGGTGCCGCCCTCGACGAACTGTTCCATCTCGATCTGCGCGCCCAGCCCCGAACAGGTGTGGAAGTTGCCGAGCAGGTTGCCCGCGATGGTCAGCTGGAAGAACGTGGTGCTGGCGAAAATACTCGTGGTCATCAGGTTTCTCCTTAGCGCCCGCGGTCGTGCAGACGACCGGCGCGTTCCCGGCCATGCCTGAGGTCGGCCCTGAGCAGCCGGCTGATCGGCTCGATCAACCGCCGGGCCAGCTCGTCCATGTTGTCCGCGGGCGGCGGCCGGTTCGGCGCGGTGCGCGAGCGCGTGGTCGGTGGCTGTGCGACCACGCTCGTGACAGGCACGTTGCCGACGGAGACACCGTTGAGAGGCACAGGCTGATTGGCCACCGGCGGCGCTGGGTCCCTGCGGGCACTGGTATTGGCCCTGGCGGGTTCGCGTTGCACCGTCATCGGTGGCTGACCCCGTGCGGGCGCCATCGCGAGGATCTCGACGCCGGGGCTGAGCGTCGCCAAGGCGTCCGGTTGCCGCAACGGCTGAGCCACACCCTCGGAAGCCCGACGCCAGACAGGGCGGGCGACACTCGGCTCCGCCGTCGTGGCTTCCGCGCGAACCAGCGATGCTCGTCCCGCCAGCAGCGGCAAAGCCCGGTGTCGCGGTGGCACCGGCCGGGTACCCAACTCCTGGGCGGTGACCGTGACGCGGTGCGGTGCCGGTCGGCTAGCTGCCCGCTGAACCACAGGAGTAGGCACCGTCGACGCCAGAACCGCGGTATCAGGCACACCCCCAATCGGCTCCCCAATCCCAACCGGCACGCCGTGTCGCGCGGTCCGGGACGGTGTGTCGCGCGTTCCGGGAGCATGAACTTCCCGTTGCCGGCCAAGCCGGGCAGCCGAATCACCCGGCACCGCACCGCCATCGTCCGCTGGACCGCCCGGGGACGAACCGGCGGGTGTCACCGGCATCCCGAGCGCGGCCACACCACCGGCACCGGCCTGAGTGCCAAGCGAAGCGGGTAGCACCGGACCGCGCTGAACGATCGGCGAGGCCGAGCCACCCGGCAGCACCGGCTTGGACTGGACAGCTGGAACGTCAACCGAACCCGGACCACCAGAGGTCGCCGGCCCACCAGGGACAACCGAACCACCGGTTAGCGCCGGCCCGCGCTGGACAACTGGAGGGTTGTCCTGGGCGACCGGACTGGCGGGCGGCACCGACTCATCCTGGACAACAGGTGTCGCCAATTCACTGGAGCCAGCCGAATCGCTGGGCGGCACCGCCTTGCGCTGAACAACCGGGCTGCCAACCGAACCCGGCCCCACCGACGGCACCGACTCACCCGGCACCACCTGACCGCCAGGGTCCACCTGACCGCCAGGCAGCAACGGTTTGATCTGGACAACCGGATCACCATGCGAACCTGGTTCGTCCGCTCGCACCGGCCCACCCGGCACCGTCGACTCACCAGGATCGACCGGACCACCGGGCGGTACCGGTCCACGCTGAACAACCGGACTATGAAACGGATCCGGACTCACCGGCCCACCCGGCACGGCCGACCCACCAGGATCGACCGGACCACCAGGCGGCATACGCTGAACAACCGGATTTCGAACCGGATCGGGACTCACCGGACCACCCGGCACCACCGACCCACCAGGATCGACCGGACCACCAGGGGACACCGGCCGACGCTGAACAACCGGACGGTCAAAGGAACCCGGACCCACCGACAACACCTGCCCACCGGCGTCCACTGGACCACTCGGCAGCACCGGCCTGGACTGGACACCCGGAACGTCAACCGAACTCGGACCACCTGGCGTCGCCGGCTCATTCGGAACACTCGAGCCGCCGGGAACAACCGGACTACCCGGCAACACTGACCGACGCTGGACGACTGGGGCATCCTGGACGACCGCACTGCCAGGCAACGTCGATCCGCCCGGCACGACCGGCCACACTGTACGGTCAGAAGTTCCCGAGTCGCCAGGAGCAAGCGGACCACCTGGTACCGCCGCGCCACTGATGGCAGCCGGACTGGCCTTGGCGCCCGCACCAGCCTGCCCGGGGGGTGTGGCCGGGCTGGTCCGGGCGGTCAGTTGGGCCAAGTCATCCGGCGCGTCTGGCACATCTGGTGTGACCGGCGACCCGCCGGGTGCCGGGTCGTCCGGGACGATCGGTGCGGCCGGATCCGTGGTTACCGAACGCAGCAGCAACCGGCCGCCTGCCGGGGCGAACGAGGCGCTGGGGGTACGGTAACTGATGACGCCGTGCATGGTGCCGACCGGGGCGTCCGGGGTGATCGCGTGACCGAGCGCCGAGCCGAACCTGATGTCCTGCCAGGACGCCAGGGTGTCCCGGAAGGTCAGGCCGGAGCTGACGAGCGGGGCCGGCCGGGACAGCACCGGGGTGATCGGCGCCAGGCTGCGCCAGCCACCGTCCCGGGACGCATGCGCCTGCCGTGGTGGACTATCCGCGGCCGGTGTGCGGCGGCGGAACCTGTCCAGCATGCCCATGGGTCATCCGCTCTCGTTCATCCGGGTGTTGATCCGGGCGATCTCCCGGACCCAGTTCTGCCGCTCGTGGTGTTCCATGTCCAGGATCTCCGCTCGTGGCCAGTGGAAGTGGTACGCGATGTACGCGATCTCCTCGTGCAGCCGCGCCACCGGGTAGGTCACCATTCCCCCAGGCGGCTCCCGGCGATGTCGACCTCGAAGTCGGTGCCGCATGACGGGCAGGTGACCCCGGCCCTGGTGTGGCCCTCGCTGTTGATCCTGCGGTAGAAGTCCTGCAGGAACGCGATGTCCGTGGCGTACATCTGCTCGACGATTCCAATGTGGACGTCGGTGATCTCCCCGATCCGGGTGATCACCTGGCTGAGCAATACCACACTGAGATACGCCGGGTTCTCCTTGACCCGGATGTCGATCTGCGGGCGCAGTTCGTCGCGGGCGGTCGCCAGCCGCATCCGGCCCTGCCGGTGCACGGCGCCGTCCTTGTCGACGTACCCGCGGGGCAGTTCGAACTCGAACTCGTTCGCCGGTGCGGGATTCCGCGACCGTGGCGGAGCCTCGGCCAGCTCGTCGAGGTCCGCGAGGTTCATGGCACGTCGCCTCATTGGACCTGGATCTCCTCGAAGGTGATGGTCACCTTCTCGGTCGCACCGGTGGAATCGCCCGCCTTCAGGCCAGGACCCTCCCATTTGGACGCCCAGGCGTTCATCAACTGGATCCGCCGGACCGTGTTGCCCTGGTTGTCCATGAACTCGATGGTCAGGTTCTGCCTGGCCGCCTTGATCGCGCCCTCGTTCAGGGTCTGCTTGATCCAGTCGCTGAACGCGCTGCTGGGGTCCAGGTTTCGGGTGATGGTCACCTCACCGCCCTTGGTGGCGCCCGGTTGCTTCTTGATGAACGGCCGTCCGGTGCTGGTGACCCCGGGGACCTCGACAACGGCCTGGTCGACGGTGAGTCCGCTGATCTCCTGGATGGACTCGACGGTGATCCCGCCGAGCTGGACCCCGAACCTATGGGTGATGAGCGCGTCGTTGCCCGCTGGTGCCGTCATGGAAACCTCTCACTTCACTCGCTGACGAGACTGGTGCTGTCGGAGAACTGGGCCAGCTGGAACACGACGAACTCGGCGGGCTTCACTGGCGCCACCCCGATCTCGCAGATGACCTGGCCGAGATCGATGGACGACTGCGGGTTGTTGTCGCGGTCGCACTTGACGTAGAAGGCTTCTTCGGCGGTCCGCCCGAACAGCCCGCCACGCCGCCATTCCTCGGTGAGGAATCCGGTGACGTTACGGCGAATGCTGGACCACAGCCGGTCGTCGTTCGGCTCGAACACGACCCACTGGGTGCCGCCCAGAATGGACTCTTCGAGGTAGTTGAACAACCTGCGCACGTTGAGGTATCGCCACGCGGGGTCCGACGACAGGGTCCGGGCGCCCCAGATCCGGATGCCCCGGCCGGAGAAGGCCCGGACACAGTTCACGCCGATCGGGTTAAGCAGGTCCTGCTCGCCTTTGCTCAGGCCGATCTGCAGATCGATCGCACCCCTGATCACCTCGTTGGCCGGTGCCTTGTGCACGCCTCGTTCGGTGTCGTTACGCGCCCACACCCCGGCGACGTGCCCGCTCGGCGGCACCGTGATCGCACGGCCGCTCGCCGGATCGAACACCTTGATCCATGGGTAGTACAACGCGGCGTACTTCGAGTCGTAGCCGGCTTCGTCCTGGCGCCATGTCCGGACCTGGTGCGCGCCGAGGTCCGGCGGCGAGTCGAGCACGGCCATCCGGTCGCCCATCTGCTCGCAGTGCGAGATCACCGCGAGCTGCACGGTCTTCACACCCTCGGCGTCGATCACGCCCCGCTGGTAGGCGCTCATCAGGTCCGGGATCACGACCATGGTGATCTCGTCGATCGCCTCAAGGCCGCCGAATCCGGTGCGGGTGTCGACGTTGCCGACGTACTCCTGAGCATCCAGAGTGGCAGGTGAGGTGGCCGGTGCCGGTGCGGGCGGGACGGACACCGCCTGCTTGTCCGGACGGGCGAGCGCGGTGCCCGGCTGCTCACTCACCTCGATCAGCTTGGACCGCTCCCGGACCTGGGTGACCACGTAGGACTTGATGTTCCGCCGGGTCGACACGTCGAACGTCTCGGCCACCTCGCCGTTCTGGCGGACCAGCAGCTTGAATCGGTCCTCCGGCGGGTTCTCCCCGTCCGCGTCCGCGACCTCCACGGTGATCTCACCGGTCGCGTCGGGCAATGCCGAAACCCGCAGCCCACCAAGGACAGCAGGCACCGCGGCGGTCCGCGCCGACCGGGAACCGTTGGCGCTGGGGCCGCCGATCCTTACCACGTAAGCCGTTCCACCACCGTTGGCGAAGAAGCCGTAAACGGCGTGCGGCAGATAGGTGCCTTCGACGAATCCGCCGAACAGCTGGGCGTACTGGTTCCAGTTGGCGACCAGGGTGGGTTCGTGGAACGGTCCTTGCTCGGCGAACCCGACGAACGCGGCGACGGCGGTGCCGACTCCCTCGATCGGCCGCGCGCCGGACTGGATCTCCTCGACGTACACGCCCGGGGAGAGATACGACGGCATACCCGCTCCTTCGTGATCTGCGAATGCTGACCTGATCGATACTCGCGGCCACCACATCTGGAATGAATGCCCGCCAGGGCAGATCCAGGGCACCATCCATGCCCTGGACAGCCGTCGCCGACACCTGTGTCCACGCCGGCGGATCGGCCATGCTCGACGCATGAGCCAGGCGAGGCTGGGCAAGCACGAGCGGGAACCCGAACGGGACCGGGCCAAGGCCCACCGGTCGGAGCCGGTGTCCGGGCCGGACTCGGTACTCGGTTTGCAGCGTCTGATCGGCAATGAGGCTGTGGCGGGCCTGCTGGACGAGACCGTGGTGGACGAGACGCTGGGATCCGCGGGAAAGCCGCTGGACGGCGGTGTCCGCGCGGACATGGAGGCCCGGTTCGGCGCGGACTTCTCGGATGTCCGGGTGCACAACGACGAGACCGCCAAGCGATCCGCCGCCGAGATCGGTGCCCGCGCGTACACCGCTGGCAGCCATGTCGTATTCGGCGACCACGGCGACGACCCGCACACGCTTGCCCACGAACTCAAGCATGTTCTCCAGCAACGGCAAGGCCCGGTGTCCGGGCAGGTCATGGGGGACGGCCTCAAGGTGAGTCACCCGGACGACGTGTTCGAGCGGGAGGCCGAAGCCACGGCCGACGAGGTCATGCGTGGCCCGGTGCCCGCTGTGACCGAGCCGGTTGCCGACGAGCACCCAACGAGTGACCGGCCGATCCAGCGGACAATTGTGGACATGTCCGGCGGTGAGGGCAACGAGGTCGAGATCACGACCGCTGCTCAAGTCCGGGCCAGGCCGGAGTTCCAGGGACTCGGGCAGCGGCAACTCGACCGCGTCCTGGCCATCGCCCAGAGCGACGACGAGTACGCGGAGCTCACCGATGTCCTCGAACAGACCAGGGACACCGTGGTCGGTGCGGTCGACGGGTCCGGTGGACGCCGGGAAGGCGACTTCCTGGCCAGCGCGTGGCGACTCCGGGAGAACGTCACCGCCTACGACCCGGAGATGCAACCGAACATCCTGCGCGCGATGCTGGACGCCCGCCAAGTGCCGCCGGGCACCTCCATCCTGAACCAGTCCTCGATCACGGACTTCGGGGCGCATGTGCCGAACGTGCACGTGCTCGTGCCTCATCCAGGCCCGTGGATCACCAGGGCCGTACCACCGAACGATCTCGCCAGCTGTCTCGACCGCGTACTGGGGCCGGGCGGCGAGGCTTATGTACTGACGGACAACGAACCTGCGCAGGGCTTCGCGACCACGCTGGTGCAGCAGATCAACAACATCAACACCGCGGGTGCCAACGCCTCGTCATACCGGCCGATGACCCTGCACGGGCCGCAAGCGGTGCAGCAGGCCCAGCCCGGGGATCGCACGAACCTCGGTGGCGCGACGCTCGAACTGGGCCATGCCGCGCAGTACGCGATTATCCGGATCACCAGGGGCTGAACTCGCTGTCCAGCACCAAGCGGCCGAGCTTGACGTACTCGCCACGGACGGCGGTCACCAGGTCGGCCATGGTGACCGAGCGGCCGGCGTCGGCCGCGAGATAAGCGGCGGTCACCGCGCACGACCGGATGGAGCCACCGGTCAGTTCGAACCTGTCCGCGCAGAACTTGATGTCCACATCGGACGCTCGGGGCAGCTCGGCACCGAGACAACGGTCCCACAACGCGAACCGCTGGCCGGCGTCGGGCATGGGGAAGTCGGCGATCACGTCGAGCCGGCGGGTGAATGCCTCGTCCAGGTTCGCCCGCAGGTTCGTGGTCAGCACCGCGATCCCGTCGAAGGACTCCATCCGCTGCAGCAGGAACGCGGACTCCAGGTTGGCGTAACGGTCGTGCGCGTCCTTGACCTGGGAGCGTTTGCCGAAGATCGCGTCGGCCTCGTCGAACAGCAGCACGCCTTGCACATCCACGGCCTCGTCGAACACCCGTTCCAGGTTCTTCTCGGTCTCGCCGACGTACTTGTCGACCACCGTGGACAGATCGACCACGTACAGATCCAGCCCCAACTCGGCGGCGACCACCTCGCACGCCATGGTCTTGCCCGTGCCGGACTCACCGGCGAACAACGCCGTCACCCCACGACCCCGGCCGCCGCCCGGCCGCATCCGCCAGGTGCCCAGCACCTGGTCGCGGTGGCGGGCCCGGATGGTCAGTTCGGTCAGTTGCCTGCGAACCGGCTCAGGCAGGACCAGGTCGTCCCAGCCGACTTCGGGCACGACCCGCCGGGCCAGCCGCTCCAGCCCAGCGGCGTTCTGCGCCCGCACTCCGGCCTGAACGTCCTCAGCTCGCACCGGCCGTCCAGCCAGCAGAGCCCGATGCTCGGCAACAGTTCCCGCCCGCCGGAGCTGCTCACCGCCAAGCCTGTGCTGTCCTTCTATGGATACCGTCAGCGATACCGGTGTCCGGTCGCCCCACCGGGGATCCCAGTAGCCACGTCCAAAGAGGATGGTCGGCAGGTCGGGCGTCCGGGCGACGAGATCGCGGAGCTTGTCGCCAAGGGCGTCAACCGGTCCGAGCACGATCCCCGCGCCTCGCAACCGCGCTTCCCGGACGAGGACGGCCATGTGGCCGTCCAGTTGCCGCGCGTCCGCGACCAGCGCCGGACGCCCCGCGGCGGCCAGCACCCGCACTGCCTTGTCGCTCGGATCACCGTCCCGGGTACGGAAGTACAACAGTCGCGCGCCGGCGGCCACCCCGGCTCCGAGTCGGGCCGCCTCCGGGTCGGCGTTCTCGGTACGCACACGACACGCCCCGGCGATGGACGGGTCCAGTTCACGATCGCCCAGCAGGTGTGCCACGACCCGGTCGGGCAACCGGAGGGCACGGGCCAGCGCCGGACGGTCCTCGTCGAGCACTTCGATCAGGCCACCGGACACCAGCGGCGCGCCGGACCCGAATCGGAACCGTCCGGCCCCGGCCGGCGGGAGCCCGCACAGGGACAGCACCAGCCCGACCGTGGCGCGGCCCCGGGTGACATCGTCGTTGAGATAGGCGTAAAGCCGTTCGAATCGCGGATCGATCTCCGGCGCCAGCGCCACCAGGAGGAACCGGACGTCCAGGTCGGTGAGCTCGAAGTTCTCGGCCAGCCGGGTGAGCACCGGGCCGGACGGGCCGTCGCCCGCGGCCGGGCCGTCGGCCAGTATTCGGTCCACCATCTCCGGGGTCAGGTAGAGGCCCCGGTACGGGTCGTCCGGCTTGGGGTCGACCGCCTTGCGTTCGGCGACCGCGCGCCGGACGTCGATTTCCACGTCGGCGAGCGCGGCGAGGACCTGATGGGCGCCGGTCACGGCCCGATCGCCCGTCGTTTCCGGCGGGCCGGTGCCTCGGGCCGTTGGCGGGGCGCGGCGAACCCGGTGCCCTGCGCGGCCGTGTTCTCGTAGCGCAGGTGCCTGCCATCGGCGGCCATACCAGGCGTGGTGGCTTCGAGCACGACGCCTTCGGTGACCGGCGGACCGGCTTCAGTACGTTGCCCGGCAAGGGGCGCGGTCACCTTCAAGTCGACCGCCGGTTTGAGTTCACCGCCGAGCGCGGTCCAGATGTCAGTGGCCGCACGGCCTTCCGAGACCGGCCCGGCCGTCTCCACCGACACACCCAGTCCCAGTTCGGCCAGTGTTCCCGTGAGCCACCGTTGCTCGAGGGTGTCCGTTCTGGCCAGACAGGACAATACGTCAGCGAGCAGCCGATGCTCGTCAGCCGGCCGGTTCGTCCATGCGGTCAGCAGGTACGACAGGTGGTACCAGCGCGGCGGATCGTGCCATCCGACGATCATCCCGGCTTCGTCATACTCCTCGATCGTCCCGGTCCGCCTGCGGGTCAGGTCCTCGCGGATGTCGTAGAGGAACACGTTGACCGTCGGGGTGTTCCGGCGGGCCGTCCAGTCCTTGGTGGGCGCCTCGAAGGCCAACTCCCCGCCGCCACCGGGCACCCCGCCTTCCACGAGCAGCAGCCGGATGGCCTCGTCGACCTCGTGGATCATCGGCGCACCACCAGGTCAGGCGGGGTGTAAACGCCGGGTACCACCAGGAATGCCGTGGTGACCGGGCTGAAGCCGGGGCCGCTCGCGGTGATCACGCGTGGGCCGGTCTGATCTTTGGCCAGGATCAGCAGTTGCGCGATGAAGGTGCCGTCCCGTCGGGGGTGAGCCGGCGCCGCGGACGCGGTGATGCCGGGCGTCCAGGTCAGTGTCACCGGCGCACCCGGCGGAAAGTCAGTGCCACGCACGGACGTGACGAAACCCGGCTTGCCCACCGCGGGCACCGCGATGATCTTCGGCTGGAGCACGATCAACGGCGCGGTCGCGATGTTGTCGGCGGGGTTCCCGTCCGTACCAACGGTTCGTAACGTCCCGGACACGACAGCCTGGATCTCCGCGGTGGGCGCCAGCACGATTCGCACCGACTCGGCCGCGCCGGGCGCGAGATCGGCCAGCGCGCAGCCGGTCGGCGTGCATCCACGCGCACCACTGATCGGAATCCCAACGGGGAGAGCGATGTCGAGGTCGAGACCGGTCGCGGCCGACTCCGCCCTGTTGCGCGCGGTGAAAGTCACGGTGACCGTGCCGCCGACATACCCCGGGGTCGGATTGACCGTCACGGCCAGGGAAGGATTGGCCGGGGATGGCGGTTGCCCAGCCGGCGGTGGTACCGGTACCTCGACCGGAATGATCGTCGTGGCGACGTTGTCGAGCGGCTGGTTGTCCAGCATGCTGCCGGTCACCGACCAGATCACGTGTTGCTCGCCAGGTGCTGTGCCGACCAGGGTGGCCGTCAGGCCGATGCTTTCGCCTGGCGCCATCGTGCCGAGGTCGCATCGCGCCGCGGCACACGTGCCACGATCCGGCTGCACACCAACGATCTGAAGGCCCGGCGGGACGTCAACGGTCAACGTGGTCCCCAGCGACGGAGCCGGGCCGTGGTTGGTCACCGTGATCGGCACGGTGGCGCTGCCGCCCAGCGGCACGGTCGGCGTGGCCGGTGGCGCGGTGACGGACACGTTGACCGTCGCCTGGAAGCTTGGTTCCTTCTGCCGTCCGGGCAGTGCCTGGCTGATCGGGGTCACCCGGCCGCTCGCGATGTCCAGCACGGCAAGCATTTCCGGCGAGTTCAGGTCGGCCGCGCGCCGGGTGGTGAGCACCGCCTGCGTGCCGTCCGGGGAGAACGCGATGTCCCTCGGCTGGAACGGGCCGTCCGGCGCGTCGACCGGACCGGCACACGAGCCATGCCCGGCGGGCAGCAGCACCCGGCAGCCGGTCCCGTCGGTGGACACCGTCAGCATTCCGTCGTGCTCACGGTTGAACGCGACCCGCGTGCCATCCGGGGAGAACGCCGGGCTGTCGTCGATCACCGGGCAGTTGGCCCCGCACGCCGCGGCGGTGAGATCTCGCTGACTTCCGAGCGCGGTCGCCGAAGTGAGCCAGATGTGTTTGTTGGCGAGCGATCCGCCGACGTTGGCTACCTGGGTGAAGGTGATCGCGGCGCCGTCGGGCGAGAACTCCGGTTGGGCGTCGGACAGGGTCGGGTCGGCCGAGGGCGGCAGCGCGCCGGTCACCTGCCCGGTGGCGACGTCGGCGATGAAGACCCGGGTCGGGGCGCCGTCGACGGCGCCTGGCGACTGGCGGGTGAAGATGATGGACCGGCCGTCCGGCGACCAGTCCGGGTCGATCTCCCAGTCCCCGGGTGCCCGGTCGGCGAGCGGCATCGGCGCGGCGTCACTGCCGTCCGCGTTCGCCAGCCAGATCCGTTCGATCCGCCGGCCGCCGGCTGTTTCGAACCGGGTCACGGCGAGCCGGGTGCCGTCCGGGGAGTAGTTCTGCCGCTCGAACCATGGATCGAACCCGGGATTCGGGTGGAACAACAGGAAGTTGTCGGTGGCCGCGCCCGGGTCTTCGCGCAGCACGCTCAACCCGAGGTCACGTGGGTCGCTCCCGTCCGGCAGGATGTCCTGAAGGTCAGCGGTGTTCTGGCCGGACGCGGTCGACCGGGCAACTACCAACTGCCCGTTCAGCATGGCCGGCGAGTCATCGCCGCGGTCCTCGGCGAGCAACTGGTCCGGGTCGCTGACCGGGCCGCATCCGCAGGCGTTCACCGCCCGCACCTGGTTCACGTTGTCGACGACGCTGATGAACATCAGCATGGTGCCGTCCGGCTCCCACGCGGGCGAGAACGACGGCACGGCCTCCGCGTCGCCCGCGAGCACCGGGTTCCCGGGGGTGGTGTCCTTGATCAGACGCAACCTCCGGCCCGCGCCGGTGCCCTGGGTATACGCGATCAGGTCGGGACGCTGGTAGTTCCATGCCGGTTGCCTGCCGCCGTTGGTGGTCAGCCGCGTCTCGGGCCCGCCCGCGAGTTCCCTGCGGTAGATGTCCGTACCACCGGCCTGGTCGCTCGCGAAGGCGATCTGCGTGCCGTCCGGGGAGAATGTCGGTTCGGTCTCGTTCGCCGCTGACGTGGTCAGCCGCCGCAACCCGGTGCCGTCGCTGTGGACCAGCCACAGAACCCGGTGCGCTCCATCTGCCGAGTCGAACACCACGAGCGTGCCGTCCGGTGACAGCCGCGGGTGGGCGGCATCGCGCCCGGTCGTCAGCCGGTGTATCGCTCCGACCGCGTCCCGCAAGTACACCTGAGGCGTGGCGGCGTCCCGCCGGCTGGTGAACACGAGTTGGCCGCCCACCGCGAACGGCTGGTCGTCGAAGTGTGTTGGTCCGGGTCCCAGCAACGGTTGGGACGGACCGGTGCCGGTGACCACACCGAGGCTGCGGTGTTGGGTGCCGGCGAACAGCACGCGCCCGGTCACCGGGGCGTCCGACAGCCGGGCCGTGGGCTGCGCCGCGGTCCGCGGCGCAGCCCCAACCACCACTGTGGACAGTGCGACACCGGTCGCGGCGACGGCCAGGAGCCGGATCGGCGTACGCACGTCAGGTCCTCCTCAGGATGTCCACCGTGATGGTCGCCGGGCCGACCCGCTCGGGTCGAGGCCCCGGCAGGCACTCCGGAGGCAGGCCGTCGGGGACTTTCGGGCACAGTCCTAGATCAGGCCGTGCCGCATCAGGTATCCCACGGCGTGTGCCCGGTTGCGCAGGTTGAACCGCGTGATCACCTCGTGCAACACGTTCTTCACCGTTCTCTCGGAGTACGAGGTCTTCACCGCGATCTGCGCCGTGTCCAAGCCCTCCGCGACCAACCTCAGCATGTCCGCCTCCCGCACGGTCAACGTGGACAAGGTCAGCCCGCGTGGATCCAGCACCTTCCGCTGCAACCGGCCGACCTGGTCCAACAGTCGACCGAGCAGATCACCCGGCAGCACACCCTCGCCCCGGGCCAACGCGGTGATCACCGACACCAGCCGGTCCTGGTTCGCCTCCGACCGGCGGATCACCGCCGCCACCCCGCACTCCACCGTGGTACGCAACACGTTCTCCTCCAAATAGCCGGTCATCAGCCCCACCCGTGCGGTGGCCGAACGCTGCAACCGGCGCAGCAACAACTCCGTCTCGTCGTCCAGCCGGTCCACCACGACCAGCACCACCTCGGCCCGCTCCTCCTCGCCCGGGTCGAGCAACTCGATCTCCGGCCGCGACCGCAGCTGACACCTGACGCCCGCTTCCAGGATCGGGTCCTGGGCGTACAGGGCCAACGGCACCCTTGTCATCCCTTGTGCTCCCCTCACTCGTGCACCCGGACACCCCGGCGGTGTCCGGAGTCAAGTGGGCAGCGCGGTGACGCTCGCCAGGGCACGACCTGTGCCCGCCGGCTGCCCTTCGTTCCCTTCTCATGCGCGCGTGGTCCCGTCAGCCTTTGTGTTGTGACCACTACATTCGCGGAGCTGGATCGCCCGACGATCGTCGTGACGCCGGGCGCGGAGGCGACCACGACGCTGACCGTCCGCAACGACAGCGACATCGTCGAGGCCTACGAGTTCGAGGTGCTCGGCGAATGCGCTCCCTGGACCACGATCGAGCCGGCGCGGCTTTCCCTCTACCCCGGCACAACCGCGAACGTGACCGTGCTGTTCCGGCCGCCGCGTTCGCCCGAGGTCACCGCCGGCGAGAAGCCCCTCGGCATTCGGGTGATGCCGGTGGAACGGCCGGAAACCGGAACAGTGTCCGAAAGTACGGTCGTCGTCGAGCCGTTCCTGCGGACCGAGGCAGAGCTGATCCCGCGTCGCCGCAGGGCATGGCGTAGCGCGCGCTACACGGTATCGGTACACAACCTCGGCAACACTCACGTCACCGCGTCGCTGGCCGCGGCCGAGACCGAGGCGCAGCTTCGGTTCCGGTTCCCCGGTCAGACTCCCGAGATCGAGCCCGGTGCGCTCGAACAGGTCCGGATGCGCGCGCGAGCCCGCAAGCTGATCTGGTTCGGCAAGCCGGTCACCAGGACGTTCCGGATCGAGGCCCGTTCTGTTGCCGCGGTCGTGGTCGATCCTGTCCTGGCGGAGCAGCACGACCTGGACGGCGAGATGGTGCAGCTGCCGCTGCTGCCGCGCTGGCTGCTGGCGGTGCTCGCGGCACTGTTGGCGCTGATTCTCGCCTGGTTCGCGTTGGTCCGACCGACGATCAAGAGCGCGGCCACTCAAGCGGCGCAACAGGCCGCCCAGTCGGCCACCCAGCCACCGCCCGGGGGCGGCGGGCAACTGCCAGGGGGCGCTCCGGCTGGTCAAGGCGGCGGGGGCGGTGCGAGCAGCACCACGGAAACGCCGCCTCCGCCACCGACTCCGACGAACCAGCAGAGCTCGGCCACCATCCAGGTGCGCACCAACACTGGCGGCACCGGCAAGAGCGGCTACACCGTCCCCGACGACAGGACGTTCCGCATCACGGACATCCTGCTCGCCAACCCCCAGGGCGACGAGGGCCTGCTGACTGTCGCGTTCGGACAGCAGACGATCACCACGATCGCCATGGAGACCTTCCGCAACCAGGACTACCACTGGGTGACACCGATCGACGTGCCCGCGGGTGCCCAGGTCACCGCCACGGTGAGCTGTTCCAAACCGGGCACTCCGGCCAACGGCGTGCAGGCGCCGAACTGCCTTCAGCTGCTGAACGTCAGTGGCAGCCTGGTCGGCTGACATCAGCTCGTTGCCGGACTGGGAATGTGGGAGTGAATCGCGGTCATGACGGCCCCCTCGGGTTCGGAGTGGGTGTGAGCGCTTCCACTGACGTTAGTCGCATGGATTCCGAAAACGCAAATGTTCCGATTTCATAGTCATTCCGATGATCGGGTATTGTGGCGAAATGGCACATACCGCACCTGGCCGGCGGGAGCGCAAGAAAGCCGCCACCCGCCAGGCCCTGGAGACCGCGGCACGGCGGCTGTTCCTCGAGCGAGGGTTCGACAAGGTCACCATCGCCGAGATCGCCGACGCCGCGGACACGGCGGTGTCCACGCTGTTCGCGCACTTCCCGGGCGGGAAGGAAGCACTGATCCTCGGCGACGTCCAAGAACGCGAGCAGGCCCTCGCCGCAGCGGTGCGAAATCGTCCCACCGGTGTCTCGATCTTGCAGGCCGTACGGCGATATCTCGCCACTCGCGGCCCCTTCGACACCGACGCCGACGCGGAGACCCGTGGCATCGTCGAACTCGTGGTCGCCACACCCGCCCTGCGGACCTACGCCAGGACGCTGTGGACCAAGTGCGAGGACACCCTCGCCGGAGTCATCGCCGAACAGACCGACCGCGACGCGGACGACCTGTCACTACGCCTGCTGGCGCGCTTCATCCTCCAGGTCCCCGACCTGACCGGCGTCGAGCCCGACCCACCCGCCGCGATGGACGTCGCGTTCCACCACCTCCAGCGCGGCTGGCCCGAACTCTGACCGGGCGCCGATCCAGACCACCCCATTCGCTACCGCGACAACGAAGTTCAGTGCCGCTTTCGACGCCATCTTCGCGTCGATCGGCTCCGGCGCGGACGCTACAGCAGCCCGATCACCAGCGCCATGGCGAGAAACAGCACCAGCTGATAGCTGATGTTGACGAGGGTCAGCTTCGGAGGCTTCAGCTCGAACGCATTGTGCTGGAGGAGCGTGGTTGCCGAGAACGTCAACCACGCCACGAGACCGACCAGCAGCGCCAACCACACCGAGTCATCACCGGCAGCCTTCGACGCGATCCCGATGCCGACCGCCAGCCCGACCGCGGTCACGCTGTTGGCGATGAGGAGCTGGACCATGTTCCTTCCGCTGGCCTTCTTGGTGTCTTCGGGAGTTATGCCGGTCAGCTTCCCCCACACGGCCACAAAGCCGATCTTGCTGTACCACACGACGGCCACGACCATGCCGACGACGAATGCGAGCACGGTGGCCAGCCAGTTGATCTCCATGGCGTAACTCCTTGATTGTCTGAACACCGGGGCGATCCGAGCCCTGCCTGACCACGGCACCAGCGAGCGTGATATAATCAACCACGATGGAAAAAGTCAAGCACTCTTCGGGTCGCTCCTACGGGCAGTTCTGCGGACTTGCCCGCGCCTTGGACGTCGTGGGCGACCGCTGGAACCTCCTGATCGTGCGCGAACTACTTCCCGGTCCGCTGCGCTACAACGAACTGAGGGCCTCCCTCGCGGGGATCGCCACCAACCTCTTGGCGGAGCGACTGCGGAGCCTGGAGGCAACCGGGATCGTCGAGCGGCGGCTGGGAGATGTAGGAGTCCTCTACGCCCTGACGCCGTGGGGTGCGGGGCTTCGCGAGCCGATGGAGGCGCTGGGTAGGTGGGGCGCGCCGCTGTTGATGACAGGACGTGCCGGCGATTCATTCCAGCCGCGTTGGCTGGTGCTCGCGTTACCGGCGCTGCTTCGAGGCGTGACCGCGACTCCCTCGCTCGAACTCGGCTTCGAAGTCGAAGGCTTCCTCATCGTCCTGCGCATCGACGAGAACGGTCCGCGCGCGGTCCAGCCCGACCGTCATCCGGGCACGATCCTGACAGCCGCTCCAGAGATCGTCATCGGGCTCGCGGCTGGCGCGCTCACGGTCGACCAGGCCGTCTCCGCAGGACGCCTCCTAGGCGACCCTCATATCCTCCGCAGAGTCTTTCCTCCAGTTTGAGCTTCTCTGCACCAAGCAAGCCGACTCGCCGATGGTGGAGGCCGGGCGTACCTCGAGGCGTGTCGTAGTCACGATTGGACGGTTTCAGCCAATCCCGTGCACTGTGGACGACGCGCGCTCACCCAGGGCAGCCCCGGCCGCCTCGCCGATCGCCGCCCATGATCCCAGGCACGACGACAACCGCATCGCGAGAAACGTCGGTGGCGAGAGGGGTCCCGGAGCGGCCGGGTATCGAAAGCGTCTTCAGCGGCTTTGGCGATCGGCGGGTACGTACACGCAACCAAAGCGCAGACGGCGTCAAAGTGACGCCGACGTTAATTCCTCCGTGTCACTGGTCACTCAATCCAGTGAATAACGTGCGCGCACGATGAAACAGCTTCCGAGTCGAGCGCAGAATCAACACCGGAGGTCTCACCCATGGCCAAACATCGACTCGACCCGGACAACGCCACCGCCCAATGGAGTGCCGGCACACTCGTTCCAGCCAGCACACCCACATCCACACACCAAACGTGCGACGCCCTCGTGCGCTTCCCACCGGAACCCGAACCACAACACCCGACCGAGTAAGACTGGGACACCATTCACGTCCACCGACGTGAGGAACCTCCCGCTGCGGATCCGTGGTACGGGGCGGAATTGGCCGCCCTCACCGACTGATCCGTCGGCTCTGCCCTGGCAAGGCTTGCACTGGTGGGCCGCAGTCCGCGCTCGGTGCTTGCCTGCGGTATCAGGTCGACCGGACTGCCGTCGAAGCAGAACACCCGCAAGATCGTGGTTCCCGTCATGCGGCGAGCAGGTCGGCTCCCAGATACTGGCCAGGTGCCACGCCTGGTAGCGCGAAGAAATACCCACCGCCGAAGCTCAGGATGTACTTGTCCAGCGCTTCGCCTGTGAGTCGGCCCTGTACGGTCTCGAAGCCCTTGCCGAGGTCCCGCTGAAAGCAGACGAAAACCAGGCCCGCATCGGTGCCGGTGCGGTAGGAGTAGCCGCGACGCAGGATCCTGCTGCCCGCTGTCTCTGGTGTACGTGGGTTGGCCCGGCGAATGTGCGCGTCGAGGGCGACGAGTTGGCCAGTCGGGTCGTCGGCGTAGGTGAAGTCCTCCGTTTCAGTGCCGCGCCCGAGTGGAGCTCCGTCCGACCGGCGTCGGCCGAACACCGATTCCTGTGTGGACAACGGTTCGCGGTCCCACAGTTGCGTCGCGAACCGCACCAGCCGGATCACCTGATAGGAGCCGCCGGCGGTCCAGTGCGGTTCGCTGTCATCCTGCGCCACCCAGACCAGCTGTGCCATCGTGGCGGCGTCGTGCACGTCCGGGTTGCTGATCCCTTCCTCGAAGCCGAACAGGTTGCGCGTGGTTGGGCGACCGGTCGCGGACATGGTGTTCTCCGGCCGGAACGCCGGCATTCGCCATCGAGGTACCAGCGCGGCGCCAGTGGTCCGTTCGATGCTGCTCAGGCTGCTTTGCGCGGTGGTGGCGTCGGGCGCGCAGACCTGCACCAGCAGATCTCCGTGGCACCAGGCTGAGTCCAGTACGTCGTTGGGGAATGACGGCATGGTGGTCAGGGCAGCTGGTCGGCGTGCCGCGAGGCCGTACCGGTCGTCGAACAACGAGGCCCCGACGGACACAAGGATCTCACTTGGCGCGGCGGCGACCTGGACGCTGATCTGGCGCAGTACGCCTGCTAATGCCTCACGGCCGGGGACCCGGATGTCGAAGGCCGCGAACACCGCCGTGGTGGGCGGGGCGGTCAGGATGCCCGGCTGGTGCCGCAGGTCCGGCCCGGGTGTCGCTTGTGGACCTTCGGTCACGCATCCGGCGAGAGCCATGGCCGCGCCGCCGGCCAGCAAACCACGCCGGCTGATCGTCCGCGGGCCATCACTCACGGCAGTCCGCGAATGTCGGCGCTACGGTCGCACGATCAGGGGCGAGCCGATCGAAGAACAGCTCTTTGCCGATCCTGGCGAGCGCGGCCGAATACCGCTCGGACTCGACTTCCCACGCGAACGGATCGGCAACGTCGAGGAACACCCCGTGTTCGACTCTTCTCGCGCCCGGCAGGGCGAGGACCTCGGATGAGGAAAACAGCTCCACATACTTGTCGCTGAAGTAGTTCACCGCGAAAAGACCGGGCAGGAACCGACCGAAATCCCGACCGATGGCACGAAGGCTTGGCGTCGTCTGCATCACTTTGGCCCGGTATTCCGAGTCCAGGTGAACCGCGCCCCACAGCGGGACGCACCCGACGCAAAGTTCTTCGAACACCTTGCCGGCGAAGGTCAACGAGGACACGCCCGCCACCGACGGAGTCAGAATCTGGACCGTGACCTCGTTCGCCATCTGCAGGTGCCCGCCGACCGGCCGGGTCGGCCGGTCATTGACGGAAACAACCACAACGAACTCCCTGGTGGCACCTCGGAGTTCCACGCGTCCACTGTTGAAACCGAAGGTTGTCCTCGTTCGCACGGCAACCATTTCCGCCAGAGCACCAGCCCGGTCGAAGTCGACCGCCGCCCTTGCCTTCAGATTCGGTTCCCAAGCAACAATCTTTTCACTCCACCGCGTGGCAGCACTGAGAAGAACGTCCTGAACTATGGCCACTGTCGCCCGTTCGGCGTCAATACTCGGGTTCAGCGACCGGCTGAACACCAAACGCACGAACAGCACCGGTCGATTCACAGATGATCCAAAGGCGTAATGATGATCCGCTCGGCGTTTATCGCGTCGACAAGCCCTCCGGACTTCGGCAGCGCTGTACCAGATCCGGGTCGCACGACGATCTCCAACGGGACTCCCCGTCCTTCGTTGGCCTCCGCCTCAAGGTCCCGGATCTGCCCCCGGTACTCAAGCCTGGCCAAGTCCTTCGACTCCAACAGTGTACCGCGTTCCGCGATCGACCGATCCACGTTGAAATCAGGAACCCGGTCGCGCCCTGTCACCGGACCCTTGATACTCTGCTGACCGGGTCCCGCATTCCGCGGGATACCTGTCGCCCTCTCGATCGCTTCTTCCTGAGCCCGGCCGGCCTTCGATGTCCTGGCTCCCGCCCGGCAGGTGCAGTTGGGCCCGTTGCAGTTGTGGACGAGGACCGAAGTGTCACCGGCGACCACGTAGTATGTGTGTCCACTGTCGACGGTCAGGTTGTAGACCTGCGTGTGCTGGGTGCGGGCCGCGGTGCCGGTTACCCGGACCAGGCGACCGCCGGAGGTCTTGAGCCATTGGCCGTGGCGCAGGTCGGTCGCGTCGATCCAACGGCCACCAGGGGTGTCCGCGCGGCCGTCGGCGTCACTCCAGAAGAGGTGTCCGGCCGTGGCGGTAAGCGTGGACGTCGTGCCGTCGGCGGCCTGGACCTGGATGTCGACGAGTTGTTTGTCGCCGCTGCCCACGATCGCGGCGCTGACCGTCTGTGGCACGCCTTTGCCCGACGCCGCGTCCGCCGCCATGACCCGGTCGCCCGGCTTGACCTGGCTGATGGGCTTGTGGGAGCCGTCGGCCATCAGGACCGGCGTGTCCGCGGTGAAACTGTTGACCGCACAGCTTTCCGAGGACTCTTCCGAGGAACCCTCCGGCTTGGCGCCCAGTGGGTCGGTGAGATCCGTTGGCTGGTTGAAGGTGTACTTGTACGGGTTCGCGTCGCCGGAGCCGATGCCGAGCGGGTCGGTGCCAAGGAAACGCTGTTGGCTGGGCGAGTAGTAGCGGGCTCGGTTGTAGTAGAGGCCGTTGCCGTCGTTCTCGCGTCCGGCGAACCGGTACGGGTTCCCGTTGTCCGTGCCCGAGAGGGTTGTCGCGCCGAAGGGCTGGTAGGAGTACTCGCCGGTCACGGTGCCCGAGGAGTTGGCCACCCCGAGCGTGCTGCCCAGGGCATCGGTCAGCAGGGTGTTCCCGCCTGCGCTCGTGGTGCGGGTGAACACCTGGTCGAGCCCGCCGGTGAGCAGGTTGGCCGTGGGTGTGCTGCCGGACAGCTCCTGCACCGGCTGCAGCCCGTCGTAGAGGTATCCGGTGGTGGTGCCGCCGCCGGACTGGGTGGAACGTCGGCCCAGTCCGTCGTACCCGTAGTTGATCGACAGTCCAGGCCGGGCCGTTGCGGTCAGCTGGCTGCGTGCGTTCCAGGTGTAGGTGGTGGTGCCGTCGCCGGTGAGGTTGCCCGTGTTGTCGTAGGTGTACGTCGCCGAGCCCACGGTGCTCAACTGGTTGGCCGCGTCGTATGTGGCGGGGCCGTAGGCGGCTGGGATGTCGGCGCGGGCGTAGCTGCCGCCGAGGTGGATGGGGCGGCCGGCGGCGTCGAAGGTGTAGGCCAGGTCGCCCAGGGTGGTGCCGGCATTTCCGGTGTAGCTGATGGCGGTGACTTGGCTGGCCGCGTCGTAGCCGTAGGTTTGGGTGACCGGGCCTGGGAGTGACTCGGTCTGCAGCCGGCCCACGGTGTCGTAGCCGAGTGTCACGGTGGCGCCGGCGCGGGTCAGTTGCTTGAGCCGGCCGTCGGCGTTGTAGGTGTAGGTCGTGGTGGGCTGGCCGCCGACCGTCATCGTCTGGCGGCGGTTGTCGGCGTAGTAGGCGTAGTCCACCTGGCCTTGGGGTGTGACGACGCGGACGAGGTTGTCGAAGTCGTCCGGGGTCAGTGTGGTGGTGCCGCCTGCCGTGTCGGCCACGGTACGAAGCCGGTTACCCAGGTCGTAGGTGTAGGTGATCTGACTTTCCTGGGTGTTGCCGGAGACGCCGTACCGGACCGTTTGCGGACGGTCGACTTCGTCGTAGGTGTAGACGGCCTGTTTGCCGCGCGCATCTGTTGCGGTGGCGAGGTTGTTGTTGCTGTCGTAGGTGTACGTGGTGGCGCGGTTCAAGGGATCTGTGACCGCTTTGAGCCGGTCCGAGGTGTCGTAGTCGTAGGTTGTGGTGTTCTGCCGCGCGTCCTTGACCGTGTGCAGGTTGCCGTTGGGGTCGTAGGTGAAACTGGTCTGGCGGCCGAGCGGGTCGGTCGCCGATCCGAGGTTGCTCCTTGGGTCCCACGTGAAACTGGTCGTGCTGCCGGCCGGGTCCGTCTGGCGGGACACGCGCCCGGCAGCGTCCAGGACCTGGCTGCTGATCCGGCCCAGCGGGTCGGTGACCGAGGTCGGTTCGCCCAGTGCGTAGCCGATGAGAGTGGCGTTGCCGGCGTTGTCGGTGATCTTCGTGACCCGTCCTGCCTCATCGCTGTCCACAGCGGACGCTCGGCTGGCCGGATCGGTCACCTTGACCAACGCGCCGTTGGTCTTGTAGTCGAACGTCCAGGAATGGTTCACCGGGTCGGTGATCTTGCTGACCTGGTCGTACGGGCCGTCATAGGCGACTTGTGTGACACGGGCGCCGGACGTGCCGGCCATCGCGACGATGGTCTTGGGATTCCCGAACGCGTCGTAGGCGTAGGTGGTCTGCCGGTTCAGTGCGTCGGTGACCGCGGTGACAAGGTTGCTGCTCGCGTCCCGCGTGTACGTCAGTGTCTGCGCGTTCGTTGTGCCGAAGGCGTAGGTGTCGGTGAGTATGTAGCCGGCCGGGTTGAAGGTCAGTCGCCGGACGTGACCGCGTGGGTCGGTCAGCGAGGTGCTGGTCACCTTGCCCGAGGAATCGGTGGTGTAGCTGATGATGTAGATGCCGCCGTCGGCCAGTGTCTGCTTTTGCACCCGGCCTGCGGCGTCGTACTCGTTGGTCAGATACACCGTGCCGCGGGCGTCCTTGATGGTGGACAGACGCCCGCTGCCGTCGTAGCTGTAGGTGGTGAGGCCGCCGGCCACATCGGTCACTGTGGACAGTCGGCCGTTGCTGTCGTACGTGTAGGACACCGAGCGGCCGGAGTTGTCCTCCGCCTTGGTGACCCGGTTGCCGGTGTCGTTGGTGAACTTGATCCAGTGTCCGTTGGGCGACGTCACCTGGGTGATCGGGCCCTTGTCGCGCACGATGTTGTCGGAGTCAGGCGCCGCCGGTGCCCGGATGATGGTCACCGTGTTGCCGAACTTGTCACGGATGGCACGCAGCGGCGCCTCGTCGCCGAACAAGTAGGTGAGGCCGTTGCGCAGCCGCAGGTCCCAGCCGTCGCCGTTCCAGGCCAGGATCGAACCGTTGAACGCCGTCGGGGTCGGGTCCGCGGCGAAGGCGGCGTTGAGGAAGTCGTTGGGCGCCACGCTGCCCGGCGTGATGCGCCGGTAGTGCACCTTCCCGCCGTCCGGCAGTACCACGTCCGCCTCGACGAACCGCTGGTTGGAGAACAGCCGGATGTCGTAGTCGCTGGTGACGCCGATACCGAAGGTGCGGTGCCCGGCGTCGCTCTGTTGGTAGGTACGGGCGACCGAGATCGGCAGCAGGTCGTTGACGGTGAGGTCGGTGTGCCGGTCGACCAGCAGGCCGCTGCCCAGGTCCACCGGGTCGGCATCGCTGACCTGCCCGCCGGGCCGCGGGCCGGTGGGCGGCGGCGGGTCCTCACCGGGGGTGATGAGCATGGCGCCGGTGAACTGGTACACCTCGACGCCGTTGTCCGGCACGACTTGGCCGCCGTCAGCGGTGACGGTGCCGTGGCCGTACACGTACCAGCCTTTGCCGGTGGGGTCGTAGTGCCAGAAGTCCATCCGCTTGCCGGGCGCGTCATGGGTGTAGTTCGGGTAAACGATGCGAGCGCCGGTCGGGAAGACGTAGGAGCTGCCCGGTTGCACGGTGAAGTAGACGGGGACTTGCGAGCGCGGCAGTGGGAACGGCGCCCGGTCGACCGGGATCGCGGTGATGCCCAACGCGGTGATCACGTTGCCGTGCACGTCGCGCACGACGGCACCGGCGGGCAGTTGCACCTGAAGCCCCGGGATGACGGGCGTGCTGACGATGGTCTGGGCGGTCGTCGGTGACGGGAAGTGCACGATGTGCGCGGTGTCCAACGCGGTGAGCCAGACCGGGTACGGCAGCGCCACCGTCTGTCCGGCGGTGAGGTCGACGCCGATGTCGTGCAGACCGAAGGTGGACTGTGTGGTGTTCGCGCTCGCGCCGTCCACGCGCAGCACCCGGTGTCCGGCCTTCAAGTCGGTCAGCAGGAACTGCCCGGTCTCGTCAGTCTTCGCCGTGGTGTTCTCGATGGTGACCGTGATGTTCGCCAGGGGCTTGCCGTCCACGGTCAGGATCCGCCCGGCCAGTGCGGTGACGCCCGGTGGTGCCCGTACGGTGGCTGCCTTCGCGTTGGGCGACGCGGGAAGGTGCGCGTCCCAGTCGGCGCCGGCGAGGTTGCGCGGGTCAGGCATCCAGGTCTGGGCGACCGCACCCATCGGGGTGAGCGACGACGCAGGGGCCTTGTGCTGCTGCGCGTTGGCCATCGGCGCGAAGACGGTCGCTGCGACGTAACGTCTGGCATTACCGGATCCGGCTGGAGCGGGCCGGGTTTCCCGAGCCGTCATCCGGTCGGCCGCATGGGTGGATGGGTGGCCATCAGGCGTCGCCGCAGCGGTACTGCGGGTGCCGAGTCTGAAGGTAGCGGCGCCGGTGAACGAGTACGGCGACACGTCGATCTCGTAGGTGCCCGTGGCGGGCAACGTCGGAATGGTCACACTTGGCGCGCCCGGGTTGTCGACCAGCACCGTGCCGCCCGGCGCGATTACCCGAACCTCCGGGTAGAACGGCAACGTGACGTTGCTCAGGGTGAGCGCGAGACTCTGGCCTTGGGTGCCCGCATACGTCATCCACGCGCTCTGCCCGGCCCGGCCGAAGGTGATGTTCTTCGCGGAGGCCAGCGTGATGGTGCCGGCGTTCTGCTGATCGGAAAGGGTAACCGCCACTCCCCCGGTGCTGAAGGTGGTGGAGCCGAGCACCAGCCGGTAGGTGCCGGCGGTGGGAACCCTGGTGTCCAGGGAGAATCCGTTGCCGGTCAACTGGTCCGCGATCTCCAGGCCGGTGGCGTCGATGACCCGGATACGCAACACCGCGTCCGCGGCGAAAGTCCAGTTGGTGAAACCGAAGGACAGACGCTCGCCCGCGGTTGCCGTGAAGCTGGTCTCCGCAAGCCACCCCGTCTGGCTGACTGTCAGGGTCTTGGCGGCACCGCCCACAGTGGACGCGCCGGCGTCGGTACGGTTGAGCAGGGTCAGTTGGCTCGACCCGGTTTCCGCAAAGGGGTGGATCACGAAGCTGTAAGTGCCTGCCGCCGGGACCGGCCCGAGGTCGAGTTCGGTGGTGGTGAGGAAGGTGTCCTGCAGGACCGTGCCGTCCGGTTTCACCACCGCCACGCCCAGTGTGTGGGTGAAGGCGTACGAGCCGAACGACAGGCTCAACCGCTGGTTCGCCGTGGCGGTGAAGGTGTACCTGGTGGTCTGGCCCACCCTGGTGGCCGAGAGGTTCTTGGCCGCGCCGATCGTGAAGCCGCCACCGTTGACCTGGCTGGACAGCGTGACCAGGACCGACCCGGTGCTCGTGCCGTCGCTGGGCCGCAGGATCAGCGTGTAGGTGCCCGCTGTCGCAGGCGTCACCGAGAACGTGCTGAGCGAGCCAATCGTGTAGCCGGCGATCACCGTTCCGGTGGAATCGATCACCTGCGCGGACAGTGTCGTGGGCAACGTGTAGTTCGTGAACGCGAACGTCACCCACTGGTTGGCAGCCGTGGTGGTGACTGCCAGCCGCGCCGTCTGGCCGGCGGCCGGGATCGACGCGGTCACCGCCGCACCGTCGACCGTGACGGGCACAGCGCTGCCTTGCAGGCTGAGCACCATCGTCAGCGACCCGGTGCTGGAGTACGGACTGAGGGTCATCTGATAGGTGCCGTCGGCCGGCAGCGGGGGCAGATCGAAATGCGGGCTGTCCACATTGGATGCTCTGAGTACCGATCCGTCCGGCGAGTACACGACGACGAACGGGTCGAAGGCGAAGGCGTAGGCGGTGAAGTCGGCGCCGAGCACCTGGCCTTTGCCGCCCGTGAAGGTCAGCCGCACGTCCTGGCCTGGCCGGTTGATCGCCACTGTCTTCGCCGTGCCCAGCGTCAGCGCACCGCCGGCAAGCTCCGGCGACGCCGTGACAGTGATCGACCCCGTGCCGGCGGTCATGGCGCCGATGATCAGCGTGTACGTGCCGGTCTCGGCCGGCGTGAAGTCAAGGTCCTGCCCGTCCAGGCTGAACACGTCGGCCTCAAAGGAGTCCTGCCAGAACACCGCCGCGCCATGGGGCTCGGTCAGCCGCACCGCCGCCCGCGTGCCGGCCGGGAACGTCGAGCCGCTGACGCCGATCCCGATCCGCTGTCCCGCGGTCGCCGCGAACGTCAACTCGGCCTGCTGCTGCACCCGGCCCAGGTTCACCGTGGTGCCGGCGCCGGTGAGGTTCAGCGTGCCAGGGACCCGGCTGGACAGCGTCGCGGTCACCGATCCGGTGGCGCTGCCGACCGGATCGACGACCACCTCGTAGATGCCGCTGGCAGGCAGCGGGGGCAACGGGATCGCGCCGAACATCGTCGTGGTGAACTGCCATCCTTGGTCGAACTGGGTACGTCCGAAAGAGCCGCCGTACGGCGAGTACGGCACCGCCACGAAGTCGGCCAGCGTGACACCGCTGAAACCCACGCTCAGCCGCTGCCCCTGACTGCCGGCGAACCGCAGGATGGCCTTCTGACCGGCCGTGGGGACGGATACGGTGGTGGCCGCGCCGTCGACCGTCATATCCGCCGTCGTGGCGATCGTCGCGGACGCGTACTTGTCTGGCACCGGCGTGAACTTCACGCCACTGCTCGCCACGCCCACGGCGGTCGCAACGCTGACCGGACCGGCCCCGGCGGAGTCCGGCACCGTCACCGTCAAGGCGGTCGGCGTGGCCGCCTTGACCCTGGCCCTCGTGTGTCCGAACGCGACATTGTTGTTGCCCGGCGTCGGGTCGAATCCAGTACCGGTAACGGTCACGTCCGTCCCCGCTGCGGCGACGACCGGCGACACGCCGGTCACCGTCGGCGCAACGGCCGCAGGGTCGACTGTGAATGCCTGTTGGCTGGTCGTGGTGCCACCGCTCGTTGCTACCGTGACCGTGCCCGAACTCGCCCCGCTGGGAACAGTCACCACCAGCCGCACCGCTGACGCACTGACGACCGTGGCCGCGGTGCCGTTGAACTTCACGGTGTTGCCGGACGGCGTGGTGGCGAACGCCGTGCCACTGATGGCGACACTCGCACCGGCCGACGCGCGGCTGGGCACCATACTCACGATCGACAAAACCGTGGAGTCATAATGGTCGATCGAGGTGAGGTTGCCGGCCGGGTCGTAGTTGTACCGCCCCGTGGCCCCGCCACCGCTGGTCTGCGACACGCCTCGTAACTGCCCTGCCGCGTCGTACGCGTAGTCGACAGGGTTGGCCGCCAGCGCGAGCGGATTACCCTGCTTGGCGGAGGCGAATACGCCCGGCAGCTCTGCCTTGCCGACGCCGCCCAGCACGGGATCCCGGGTGAGGTCTGCGAAGTTCGCCGGAAGCGCGGTACTCGCCGAGGACGATCCGGCGACCCCACTGACGCCGGAGGCGATCAGGACACAGGTGACGAAAAGCGCGACCGGCCTGGTCAGCTGACGCGACAACGCAGACAACACGTGTCCTCCCGGTAAGCCGCATATAGCCCAGCAGGTGGGTTACCACAGTTTGGATAAAACTTGTCGGACGAGCAGTACGTTAGGGAAGACCTTTTCCCTGACGCGCAAAGGCGCAAATGTGCGGCATGTACCACTCCGGCAACGCAAGCAGGGGTAGCATCTGCGTGTTACGCCACTCTTATGGCAACGAGGGGGGACCTCGTGACATCGCAGTTGGTGTTCGACAGAGAAGATCTACAGCGAGTACGCCTCGCCGAACGACCCGATCCCGTGTGGGAACTGATCCTGGCCCTGCGAAGAGCACAGGCCCGTGCCGTGCTTGCACCCTTCAGAGGATGGCGACGATCACTCGACAGCGGTACGCAACGACTGGACGAGTATCCATTACTACAATGCCTGGTCGCGGTACAGGGCGAGTTCCCCGACTTCCTGCCCCCGCCCGACAAAGGCAGCGTCTGCGAAGCAGCTGTGCGCACTCCCGCCACCATCGACCTCGCCGCGGTGTTCGCACATCGAACCCCACCGCAATGGATGCGATCCTTGGCCACCAGCGACCGAAAGCAACTGGGCGACGTCCTCAGCGCCATCCGCGACACCTACCAGCTACTGGTGGCACCACATTGGACAGAAGTGCTCGGCGTAGTCACGTCCGACCGGCTCGTCCGAGCACGTTCCCTGGCCGCCCACGGGGTGGGCACCATGCTCAGCCAACTACCAGGAGTCCTCGGCTGGGACGGGACAACACTGTCCACTCGACACCCCGAAAGCCGAACAGTGCACCTCGCCGGGCGTGGCCTGACCCTCGTGCCGTCCTACTTCTGCAGGGGCAACCCCATCACCTGGATCGACCCCCAACTTCGACCCGTGCTGGTCTACCAAGCGCACGGTCACAAGACGCCACACGCCAACCTCATGATCACGCAAAGCCTGATCTCACTACTCGGCCGAACCCGTGCCGAATGTCTACGCATGCTCCTCACACCCCGAACCACCAGCGATCTCGCCCAACAGCTCGGCACCTCAATCGGAACCGCGAGCAAACAAACGACCGTCCTCCGCGACGCCGGACTGATCACCAGCAACCGAAACGGCCCCGCCGTCATACACACCATCACGTCACTTGGACTAGCCCTCCTGACCGGGACCACACCAAACCAATGATTGTCCACAGTAGAATGATCAACAGGTCGAGCACGAGCCGTCTGGCCATACAGAGGACCGGATATCGATGCGGGGCTGAGAGACGTGTCATTTGTCGCGGCCGAGATCGTCGGACCGAGTGGTCGGGTCGTAGGTGTCGAACGAGATCCCGCCGCGGTGGAGGCGGCGCGACATCGCGCCGCCGTCGATGGCCATGGGGACGTCGTGCGATTCGAGAATGTCGAGTTGGCCGAATTCGACACCACCCACCGGTTCGACGTGCTGGTCGGCAGGTTCATTCTGCAGTACCTGCCGGATCCAGCCGCGGCGCTGAACCGTCTCGCCCACTTGGTGCGCCCCGGTGGCATCGTCGTGATGCACGACATGGATGTCAGCAACGCGGATGTGAGCAGGCCGCTCTGCCCGATCTGGAACGACTGCTACGCACTGCTCAGAGCGCTGTTCCGGGCCCATGGGATCGCACCGGATTTCGGGCGGCATCTCACGCGGGTATTCCTCGACGCCGGGCTGGGCTGGCCGAATGTCGAATCCGGTGCCATGACCGGCGGCAAACCAGGCTCGACCGTCTTCACCTGGCTGGGCAGCGCCGTCCAGGCCATCGAACCGCTGCTCGTCCAGGCCGGCATCGCCCTGCCCGACGGGGTGACCATCGATGACTCCCTCGCCGCCACCTTGGAGCGAGCGGTACTGAACAGCCGCGCCATGGTCCTGGGGAACACCCACTACGGGGCGTGGGTGCGTCTCGACAAGGGACTGGAGTGATTGTGCGGCGTACATATCGCTTCTCCCCCGTTCAGTTCCTGCGTGACATCAAGGTCACGGCCGACGCCATCGACGCGGCGTACTCCGAATCCATGACCAGCACGGTGCTCAACGCGTACGCCGGCAGCTTTCGCGACGCTGCCGTTCTCTGGCGGACCACCGGCGCTCTACAGCAACACCAGCACCGAACTTTGCGACTTCGACGCCGAGCAGGGGATCACCAAAACCTGGGTCTACCTCGGTGGCGTACGGCCCCTCGAACAGGTGCTCGGCGCACCGGACGTTCCCTGGACAATCCGCGGGCACGAACGCCGTTTCCGGGCGCTGGGCCTGGTCCGCGTGCGGCACGTGGCCGTGGACTACCGCGCGAACACCGTGAACCTCTACTTCCGGACCTCCCGCAAGATCACCCAGGACGACAGCGAGCGGTTCGTCTCCGTGGCGAACGGGAAGCCGCCGGGACCTTCCGTGTTCTCGGACATGGCGAAGTTCACGCCGCCGGACGGATACACCTTCTCGGTGACCATGGCCGTGGACAACGGCGACATCCAGCGAGTCGGCTTCTATGCGCTCAAGCTACCCACAGGCCAGTTTCCGGCCATCGGGCAACGGCTGGCCACCTTCTTCCGATCCGCTCCGTCCCGCGACGACGAGGAGATGAACGCCGTCGCCTGGTCCTTCGGCCCTGCCGGCAATGACTACATCAAGGCTGAGCGCGGCTATTGCGGGCGCCTGGTGGCGCTCATGAAGTCCTGGAACAGCCCGATGACCGGCACGTCGTGATCCCGTGGCGCAAATGGACGGTCGATGTCGGGCGGTTCGTCAGGCCGTAGCTCGGCGACGACCGGCCTTCCACCGATCAGCCCAACCCGGCCGCCGGGGTTGTCTGGAACTATCGAGATGTCAGCTGCGCCAAGAGATTGCCGTGCGACCACTGGTGAGGATACACATGACGGGGATGCCAATCGCGCTCGATGTCAACGGTTCGGACATTCATGGCGAAGGCGCACGACTGCGCGCCGAGGGACCGGTAACACTCGTGGAGTTGCCGGGCGGCGTCCGAGCCTGGGTGGTCACCGGCCATGACACCCTGCGCTGGCTGCTGGCCGACCCGAGAGTGTCCAAGGACGCGACGCAGCACTGGACGGCGTTCCGCAACGGGGAGATCGCCGAGGACTGGCCGTTGCGGATCTGGGTATCGGTGCGGAACATGTTCACCGCCTACGGAGCCGATCACAAACGGTTGCGTTCCCTGACGGCCGCCGCGTTCACCGCTCGCCGAACCGAGGCGCTGCGGCCAAAGATCGAAGAGATCACGTCGAACTTGCTTGACGCGATCGAGACGACTCCCGAAGGGCAGCCGGTGGACCTGCGGGCGCGATTTGCCTACCCGCTGCCAATCGAGGTCATTTGTCAGCTTTTCGGCGTGCCCGACAACAAACGGGCTGGTATTCGCGCGGTCGTGGACGGCTTCTTCGACAGCGCGATCACCGCGGAGCAGGCACAGGCCAACGTCATGACGGCGTACGAACTGTTCACCGACCTGGTGGCGGACAAACGTGCCGCACCGGGCGACGACCTGACCAGCGCCCTGATCGCCGCCCGCGACGAGCGGGACGGCGCGCTGTCCGAGACCGAACTGGTGGACACCCTGATGCTGATGATGTCCGCCGGCCACGAGACCACGGTGAACCTGCTCGACCACGCCATCACCGCACTGCTGGCCCATCCCGATCAGCTCGCCCTCGTGCGGTCCGGTCAACAGACCTGGAACGACGTGGTGGAGGAATCGTTGCGCTGGCAGGCCCCCGTGCCGTACCTACTGCTGCGCTACGCCGTCGAGGACATCGACATCGACGGCATGACGATTCCTCGCGGAGACGCCATTCTGGTCGGCTACGCGGCAGCAGGACGTGACTCAGCCGTCTACGGCGACACTGCCGGCGAGTTCGACCTCACCCGGACCGGCAAGCAGCACCTGTCCTTCGGCCACGGAGTCCACCACTGCCTGGGCGCACCCCTGGCCCGGCTGGAAGCCGAGATCGCCCTTCCCGCACTGTTCGACCGGTTCCCCGATCTCACCCTCGCGATACCAGCGAACGAACTGACACCGCTGCACACCTTCCTGTCCAACGGCCACACCGATCTGCCCGCCCACCTCCGAGCACCAGATAGCCACTCAGGGAGCCAAAGCGATGTCGCGGAGGTGACCGCGTGAGCTGATACCGAAGGTTGGTCCGACTGTGTGCCGGCTTCCGTCCCTCGCCGCCGACGTCCCGACGCAGACAGTCCGCAGAACCGGACACCGCTGCAGGATCACGGCGAGATCCGCCTGGTCGGACTCGGTGCGGTCACCGGCCGGGCGGATGATCCATCCGATTACCTGGCGGGGTTTGGGCATCGCCACCGGGGTTGCGGTCGGTGGTGTGGCTCCGGTGCGCCGTGTTTCGGCTGGATGCCGCCGTAGACCGCGTCGGCTTTCGCCTGGTCGCCGGAGAGCCGGACCACGGAGAACTCCGTGCCGCCCACGAGACCCGGTTCGATGTTGGTCACGCGTACGCCGGTTCCGTGCAGGTTCAGGCTGAACTGGTGGACGAACGCCTTGGTGGCGCTACACGTTCCCGCCCGGGAGCGCACCCCCTCAGTGATCATGCCGGCCACCACTATCCGGCCCAGACACGTCCCCGTGCACGTGCAGGACTTTGTCACACTGTCTGGCTCACCGTCGTCCCAATGACCCCCCGTCGAACCGCCGATCAAAGGCTGGGTGCCACGCTGATCGATCGGTTCGCGGCGAGGTGACCAGTGAACGTACTGGAATGCCAGGAGAGGGTGGGTGAATGCCGACGGGCTGGACTACGCGCCGCCCGTCCCTCCACCGAGTACTGCGGGAGGGGTCGTTAGTCGGCGGTAAGGAGGCGCTGTAGCCAGTTGCGGCGCGCCGCGACAGCGGCCTTGCTGATCCGCGCCTCGGGAACCTCCCGATCGAACGCATGGATTCCGCCGGGCCACACGTGCAACTCGGCCCTGCCGCCCGCCTGCCAGATCCGGCCGGTGTAGCCGAGGACCTCATCACGTAGGCACTCGGCGGAGCCGACATCGAGGAACGCGGGCGGCAGGCCGGCCAGGTCGGTGGCGCGTGCGGGCGCAGCGTACTGCGGTACGTCTGCTCCGCCCTGGAGGACGCCGAGCAGCGCGCTCCAGCCGAACAGGTTGTAGCTGCGGTTCCAGAACTCGATTCCATCCATCTGCATGGCCGAGGCACTGTCGTTGCGGTCATCGAGCATGGGCGACATCAGCAACTGGCCGAGCAAGCGGGGACCGCCCTTGTCGCGCACGGTCAGGGCGAGCGCGGCGCTCAGGCCGCCGCCAGCGCTGGGGCCCATGACGACGATGCGCTCCGGGTCGATGCCGAGTTCGTCCGCGTGGTCGGCGGCCCACAGCAGGCCAGCGTAGGCGTCGTTGATCTGGGCGGGATAGGGGTGCTCGGGCGCGAGCCGGTAGCCAATCGAGATCAGCGTGGCTCCGAACCGCTCGGCCGTGTCAAGAAACTGGTCGAGCCCGGTGCGGTGATCGTTGCAGAAGAAGCCGCCACCGTGGATGTAGTAGAGCGCCGGCCGCGGTGCGGGCGCGCTCGCGGGCGTGCAGATCAGCAGCGGGATCTCGGGGTCGCCGTGCAGACCGGGCACCGAGGGCTGGGAGACGGTGAAGCGCCCGCCGCGGCTGACGTCCCCGAGCACGGCCACCGCAGCCTCGACCTCCGCCCGGATCCCCGGCAGCATCTCGAGGCTCATCGACGCCAACTCCGGCTCTTCCGCCATGTAGGCGTCATAAGCGACCTGAAGTTCGACATCGAGTGGAACGGGCGTGGCAGGCACAGTCTTCCCCGGTTCAAGATTCACGCGCGCACGCTAGTGCCCTCGTCCCTCACGCGTCAGCCGATTTTCCACACCTCGCCGATCACGCAGCTGCCGACACCAAGGTCCGGATACCGCCCACCGATCTGCACCGTCACAAGCAACCGCCATCGGCATGTGCGGACGTGTCCGACGCGCGATCAGCGACATGAGAGGGCAATTGGGTGCCGAGATCGAAGAACTGGCCGATCGAGCCCTGGCCAAGCTCAACGACGTCCGGAAGAAATGGCTCGCCACCACATGACGAAGCTGTCCGGTCCCAGTCAACACATCAATTGTTCCGATCGCTTCGCGGCAGAAGCGGATGTTGAGAAACATGACGACAATTGCCCGTCGACAAAATTGAGACATCTGTCCTGTTGTGCGACGCGGCATTGCATGGCCTGTGCGGGTGGAGTTGGCCCACTGTCGGCGCTGTGACCTGCGGTCGCAGGCCGATAGTGGATTCATGGAGTGGAACTTTCGCCGGTTGGCGTAACGGTCGGTGGATGTACTCCCTGAGCGAACCGTGGTCGTCCGGCGGCGAAGGAAAGGGCCACCTGCGCCAGGCAGACACCGATCATGACCAGAATCGGCCTCGACCAGGAGCCGGTGGTGTCCCGCAGGACACCGAGCAGGAACTGGCCGCCGGCGGCGAGGAGGTAGCCGCCGCCCTGTGCCAGCGCGGACAGTGTGGCTGTGTCGGCGGTCGATCGTGTTCGCAGGCTGAACAGGGTCAGCACCAGAGGGAACACCCCGCCGCCCACGCCGATCAGGACCGCCCAGAGCCACGGAACTGTAGCCGGTGCTTCCAGGAGGCCGGTGAGACCGAGGATCTGGAACACGGTCAGGCCGACGCCGAGGTACCCCTGGCCGCGCATCCGGGTCGCGAGGACAGGAACGAGGACGTACACCGGAACGCCGATGAGGACGGTGACGGCGAGCAGCACACCGGCCTGCGCCGACGAGAAGCCGGCGTCGCGGTACATCGCGGGCAGCCAGGCCATCACGACGAACGCGAGGAGGGACTGGGTAGCGAACAGGAGCGTGACCGCCCACGCCACCGGGCTGCGCATCATGGCCCGCGCCGAGACCCCGGCCTCGGCGGGCCGGACGCTTCGGCGTACCTGGGGCAGCCAGGCGAGCAGCGCCACGACGGCGAGCACAGACCAGACGGCGAGGCCACCCCGCCAGCCACCGGTGATCCCCGCGATGGGCACGGTCGCCGCCGCGCCCATCGCCGCGCCGAGTGAGAGGACTGCGCTGTATGTGCCGGTGACCTCGCCGATTCGGTCCGGGAACTCGGTTTTGACGATCACAGGGACAAGTACGTTCGCGGTGGCGATGCCGGCACAGGCGAGGAACGTGCCGCCGAGCAGCGTTCCCTCGCCGCCGGCCACGCGGACCAGCAACCCCATCGCCAGCAAGCCGAGCGAGAGTGCCAGTCCGGCCGCCGCGCCGACCCGACGGACCAGGCCCGGCGTCCCCACGGCGACCAGGCCGAAGCACACCACGGGCAGTGTCGCGGCGATCGACGCGGTGACGGCCGAGAGCCCGAGGTCGGCGCGGGCCTGGTCGAGCACCGCGCCCAGACTGGTAACGGCCACCCGGAGGTTCGCCGCGATCAGGACGACTCCCGCCAGGACGGCCAGTCGCCGTTCGGTCAAGCCACACCGGCCCCTACGGCGGTGTGAACCAGGCGGCGCATCGCCGCCACCGCGGTGTCGTACAGCGGCTCCACGGCCGGTGCGGGCCCGCCGTCGCGGACGGCCTGCTCACTCCACATCATCACCACACTGCCGGTTCGTACGTTCAGCACGGATCCGACGATGAAGACCGCCGCGGTCTCCATCTCCGAGCAGATGGCCCCGCCCCGGCGCCAGATGCCGAGGCGTTCGGTCAGTTCCGCGGCGAGGGGCATCCGTTCGGGCTCCATCTCGCCGTAGTACGAGTCCTTGGTGTGCACGAGCCCGCACTGGTGCGGTACGCCTTGACCGGCCGCTGCCTCCTGGAGCGCTCGCACCACGTCGGTCGTCGCCACCGCGGGGAACTCGACGGGCAGGTACTGCTTGGTCGTTCCCTCGTCCCGGATGGCACCGGTGACGACGGCGAGTTCCCCGTTGCGGGTGTTGGGCCGCATCGAGCCCGACACGCCCACGCGGATCATCGTGCCGACGCCGAGCGCGGCCAGTTCCTCGACCGCGAGGGCGGTCGACGGCCCGCCGACGCCGGTCGAGGTGACCACCACGGTCTCGCCGGCCAGCGATCCGCGCCAGGTCTCGAACTCGCGGTTACGCGCGACGAACGTGGGTTCGTCGAGGCGCGCGGCGATCGGGGCGACCTGTTCGGGGCTGTTGGGCAGCAGTGCGTACCCGCCGACGTCCTCAGCGCGTAAGTGCAGATGGTGAGCACGGTTCTCGGTAGTCATCCGACCTCCATGTGCGTCAGGTGTCGCACAGTATCGTCTGAGAACCAGTACGTTCGTCAATCTTGACGAACGCTGTGACGCTGATTACCTTCGCCACAACAGCCAAGACGAGTGGGGAGGGGAGCGTGCAACACACGCCACCGATCACGTCCGCGCTGCTTGCGGCCCTGAGTACGCAGGCAGGCCCGCTCGGCGCCCGTGCGGCCGCCGGGTACCTCCGGGACCGCGGGTTCGACGTCAGCGAATCGACCGTCAGCCGGTTGCTGCGCGAACTGGACGACCAGGGCCTGACCCAGCCGCTCGGCAAAAAGGGTCGGGTGCTGACCGAGGAGGGCCGCCGGTCCGCCGCGAACCTGTTGCTGGACAGCCGCCGGTCGGCCAGCTTCGCCAAGGCGCTGAACCTGCGTGACGTCCAGGACCTCGTGGACCACCTGGCCGGGCGGCGGGGGATCGAGCGGGAGGCCGCACGGGCCGCCGCGCTGCGGGCCCAGCCGGAGGAGATCGCGCAGCTGCGCTCGATGATGGAAACGACCGGCTCGGGCCGGTGGCAGGAACGGCTCGGCTTCCACCGGGCCATCGGCCATGCGTCGCACAACAAACAGATCCAGGCGGTCACCAGCACGCTGTTCGACGAGCGCCTGGATCCGTTGGAACACCTGCTGATCCTGATCGGGATCAAGCAGGAAGCGCTGGTGCGGTGGGACAAGGAACACCGCGACATCGTGTCGAGCATCTCCGAGCGGGATCCGGATGGCGCCGAGCGACTCATGGTCGTGCACCTGGACGGGATGATCCGCGACACCGAGCACTTCGCCAACAGCGGAAACGCTCATGTGATCCACGCGCTGCTCGCGGAGATCGAGCCCGCATGAAACCACCGTCCCGCACACAGGCGTGACCGGGACACCGTTCGGGAGCAGATCAGCAATGACCCAGACCATTTCGCAGTACCGGGTGAGTAGACGCTCACTCCTCAGGACCGTGGGGCAGGGAGCGTCGGTGGCCGCCGCCGGGATGTGGCTGGCCGGCTGCGGCACAAGCGGTGACGTGGCCGCTGGCTCGTCCGCCGCCAAGGGCCGGGTGTCGGTGAAGCTCGGCTGGATCCCGAACGTGGAGTACTCCGGCATCTTCCTTGGCGTGCAGAACGGGTTCTACGCCCGGCAGGGGCTGGAGGTCGAGGTTGTCCCGGGTGGACCGAACTCCGCGGTCGTGCCCCTGGTGACCACCAACCGGGTCAGCGTCGGTATCGAGGCGATCCCGGAGAACGTCGTCACCGCGGTCAACGGCGGCGCGAAACTCAAGATCGTCGGCGCCGGGCTGGTGCGAAGCCCGGAGTGCTGGGTCTCGCGCGCCGAGAGAGCGGTGCGGACCCCGCAGGACATCGAGGGCAAGAAGCTGGGCGTGACCCTCTCGGGCAAGAACACCGCGCTGGTGTTCATGCGGAAGAACGGCGTAGACGTCGGCAAGGTGACGCTCGTACCGATCCAGTTCGACCCGGCCCCGCTCGCGGCCGGGGAGGTCGACGCCATCTGGGGATTCGCGTCCAACCAGCCCGTCTCGCTCGGCCTGCGTGGCATCCAGACCCACGTGATGCCCCTGGCCGACCACGGTTTCAACCGGATGCAGAGCGTGTTCTTCGTTTCGCAGGCCACCCTCGACGATCCCACCGGCCGGGAGAACACCCGGAAGTTCCTCGCTGGCAGCAAGCAGGGCTGGGACGCCGCGGTCAAGGACCACCAGCACGCGGCTCAGGTGACGATTGAGCGTTACGGCAAGGACCTCGGCCTGAAGCTTGACGAACAGATCCAGGTGATGTCAGCCATGGCGCCGTACGTGACCGGCCCGGACACCGGCTCGAAAGGACTGCTCTGGATGTCCGACACGCTCATCGGCGAGACGATCGAAAGCCTGGGCAGCATCGGCATCACGGCCGACAGGTCCCTTTTCACCAACGAGCTGCTCGAGGGATGAGCGGACCGGATTGGAGGGAAGCCGTGCTCGAAACCGCGATGCGAGCGGGTGCGAACCCCGGCGGTGACTCACCGCCGGTCGACGGAATCGGAATTCACGGTCTGAGCAAGACCTTTCTCGACGGCACCGGGAAAGTCGAAGCACTCCGCGAGTTCACCCACGAGTCCCGCCGCGGTGAGTTCCTGGGGCTGCTCGGCCCCTCGGGATGTGGCAAGTCCACGATCCTGCGTGTCCTGGCCGATCTGGAGACACCGACCAGCGGAACGGTCACCGTCCACGGGCTCACTCCGCGAGAGCTGCGCGAACGGCACGGGACCGGCGTCGCCTTCCAGGACGCCGGCCTGTTGCCGTGGCGCACGGTGGAAACGAACATCCGTCTGCCCCTGGAGGTGGCGGGCCGCCGGGACGACAAGGAGGTCGCCGACCTCATCCGCCTGGTCGGCCTCACCGGGTTCGAGAGAGCCCGCCCGTCCCAGCTGTCCGGCGGTATGCGGCAACGGGTCTCGCTCGCCAGGTCCCTGGTCACCCGGCCCGAACTGCTGCTCCTGGACGAACCGTTCGGCGCACTGGACGACCTGACCCGCCAGCGGCTGAACTTCGAACTCCAGCGGATCTGGACCGAACGAGGGACGACCACCGTACTCGTGACGCACGGTATCGCCGAGGCGGTGCTGCTCTCGGACACCGTGGTCCTGATGTCCCCGCGCCCCGGGACGATCGTCGAGGTCGTCCCGATCGACCTGCCCAGGCCCAGAACCGCGGAGATGCTCCAGGACAGCACGTTCCACTCGCTCTGCGACGAGCTGGCCCGCAAGCTGTTCGCGGGCAACGGAGACGGAACGTCGCCATGAAAGGCGGCACGGCCCAGTCGTACGCCAAGCCGCTGCGTCGTGCTGTCGCGCCGGTCCTGACTCTGCTGGCGTTGCTCCTGATCTGGCAGGCGGCCTCGTCGCTCGGCAACCTCTCGACGCTGGTGCCGTCACCGCTCGCCGTCCTGCGGCAGATGAACGACGACGCGCACTACTACCCGCAGAACGCGGCTGCGACCATGTCCTCGGCAGGTCAGGGATACTTGTGGGGCAACGGAATCGCGATCGTCCTGGCGTTGTGCACGCTGCCGTTCCCGCGAGTGCAGGCATTGCTCGAGCGGGTCGCCGTCGGCGCGATCGCGCTGCCTCTCATCGCCATCGCCCCGCTGCTCGCGATCGCGTTCCCCGGGAACACGCCCAGCGTCATCCTCGCCGCGCAGGCGGTGGTCTTCACGACGCTGGTCGGGACCATCCTGGGGCTGGGCAGCGTCGACAAGACGTCGGTCGAGGTGATCCGGGCGTCCGGCGGTTCGGAGTGGACAGTCATCCGCAAGGTGCGGCTGCCCGCCGCGATCCCGAGCTGTGTCGCCGGTCTGCAGGTCGCCGCCCCCAGTGCCATCCTCGGGGCGATCATCGGCGAGTACATGGGCGGCACGCGTGGCCTCGGCGTCGCGATGGTCCAGGCCCAGGGCGCCTTCGACATACCCCGGGCGTGGGGGCTGGCGATCGTCACCTCGCTGCTCGCGGCGCTCACGTTCCTCCTGTTGCCGCTGCTGACCCGGCTGGCCTTCCCCTGGACCCGTTCGATGGACACCGTTCTGGGCGCCCGCGCGGAGCGGCGGCGGCGGTCCCGTGGGGGTAGCGGTTGGACCCGTGTCGGGCGTGCGGTCCTGGCCATGGTCGCCACGGTGGGTGGGGTCCTGCTGTGCTGGTGGCTGCTCGTGCAGATCGTGCCCGGAGGCGACGCCGTTGCCCGAGGACCGGCGCAGGTGCTGTCGTACTTCGCGGACGGCAATACGCAGCTCGTCACGTCCAACGGCGAGGCGCAGGGGGCGACGTCGTACATGTTGTCGTCGCTGGCACAGACCCTCATGGACGCCGGTCTCGGTTTTGTGGCCGGACTTGTCCTCGCCGTGCTGATGGCCGTGCTCGCGCACGAGTTCACGGTGATCGAACGCATCCTGATGCCGATCTCGATCGCGCTGCGATCCGTCCCGATCGTCGCGGCGATGCCCCTGCTGGCGCTCATGTTCGGGCGCGGGATAGTCGCCGTCACGGTCCTCATCGCCGTGATGACGTTCTTCCCCGTGCTGGTCAACCTTCTGCTGGCCATGCGAGCGGTTCCCCGAAGTGCCCGGGATCTGCTCCGCGCGGTCGGGGCCGGACGACGGCAGCGGGTCACGAAGCTCCTGATGCCGTACGCGTTGCCGGCTCTCCTGGCTTCGGTGAAGGTCGCGCTGCCGCTGTCCGTGGGAGCGGCCATGGTGGCCGAATGGCTCGCCACCGGGCACGGCCTGGGTGCGTCGATGACGGTCGCGGCCACCCTGTCCGACTACAACTTCGTGTGGGGCGGGGTCGCCATCGTCCTACTGGCTTCCCTTGCTGCATACCACATCGCCAGCGCGTTGGAGGACTCCGCGCTGCGCAGGCTCGAGTGATCTCCTCGCGCTGTCACAACCGAGAAATGCGAGACCAATTCATGAGTAGAACCATCCTGTCCAACGTCCGCCCGCACGGGATCGGCGACCCGCAGGCCATCACCGTGGCCGACGGGTTGATCCAGTCCGTCGGACCCGTCCCCGCCGACGTCGGCCCGGCCGATCACATCGAGGACCTCGGCGGCCAGATCGTCCTGCCGGGTTTCGTCGACGGCCACGCCCACGCGGACAAGAGCCTCTGGGGCGAGCCGTGGGTCCGGCGCGAGTCGGAACCGATCACCATGGAGCAGATGTTCGAGGACCAGGCGCGGCAGTGGGCGGAGACCACCACGCCGGTCGCCCAGCGGGCGAGCCTCTTCCTGAAGAAGTGTGTGGCGTACGGTTCGACGTCCATCCGGACCTTTGTGGACGTTGCACCGGAGGTCGGGCTGGACGGCATCCGTGGCCTGGCGGAGGTGCGGGCGGACCTGGCCGGTCTCGCCGACCTGCGGATCGTCGCGTTTCCCCAGCTCGGGCTGCTGCGCCGGCCCGGGACCGCCGACCTGCTCGAACAGGCCCTCCGCGAGGGCGCGGACGCGGTCGGCGGGCTGGACCCGGCCGGGGTCGACGGCGACGCCGCACGCCACCTGGACATCGTCTTCGGACTCGCCGAGAAGTACCAGGTCCCGGTCGACTTCCACCTGCACGAGTCCGGCGAGCTGGGCATCTGGCTGATCGAGCAGATCTCCGCCCGGGTCAGGGCACTGGGCATGCAGGGCAAGGTCAGCCTCTGTGACGTGTTCAGCCTCGCCGACCCGACCCCGGCACAGCTCACCCACCTCGGCACGCTGCTCGCCGACGCGGGGATCACGATCGCCGTCGGCGTGCACGGGCTCCTGCCGGTCCCGGACGTCCGCACGCTGCACTCGATGGGCGTCCGGATGTGCCTCGGATCCGACTCGTCCCGCAGCCGATGGTCCCCGTGGGGCGAGGGCGACATCCTGGCCAGAGCGATGTTCCTGGCGTACAAGTGCTACTGGCGCCGAGACGAGGACCTGGAGTTCGCCGTGACCATCGCGACCCGCCTGGGCCGCGACGCACTCGGCTTCGACCAGTGCGATCTGCGCGTCGGCGACCCGGCCGACCTGGTGGTGCTTCCCGGCGAGACGATCGGGGAGATCGTCGTGACCCCGCCGCCAAGGACCCTGGTGATGAAACGCGGGAGAATCGTGGCCCGGGACGGCGCGGTCACCGCCCCGGCCTGACCGAACTCTTCCGGTCTCGCATAGCTCGGTCAGGATGGCCGGCCGGCTGGCTCGGTCGCCTGCTCGATCACCGGCGGTTTGAGGTAGCTGGTGGCCCAGGCGAGCACGATGCCGATCGCGGCGATGATCGCCCCGGTGAGCATCGGGGACGACGGGCCGAAGTCGCTGATCGCCACCCCGCCGGCGGCCGAGCCCGCCGCGATGCCCACGTTGACCGCGGAGGCGGGCAGCGAGGACGCCAACCCGCCGCCGGGGCCGGCCAGTGTCAGCACGCGGAGTTGGAGCGACGGGGCCATGCTCATGGCGAGCATTCCCCATGCCAGCAGCACAAGCGCCACGAGGATCGGGATCGAGCCAACGAAGTAGAGCGCCAGCAGGGCTATCGCTGTGCCAGTGGTCGCGACGATCAAGGTGCCCGCGGCGTTTCGGTCGGCGAACCGGCCGCCGCCGAAGGAGCCCACCGCGGTGGCCAGGCCGTAGGCGAACAGGAACACGCTGACGACTGCCCCGGTGACGCCCGTGACGTTCCGCAGGAACGGCACGATGTAGGTCAGTGCCGTGTACAGCGACGCGAACACCACGACGTTCAGGCTCAACATGGCGAGCACCCGGGGGGCGAAGGCGTACTTGGCCTGGCCGGCGGCGCCGCGACCGGTGCCGGGCACGGAGGGAACCAGCGCCACTGTCGCGATCAGCGCGACCACGCAAAGCACGATGATCGTGGTGAACGAGCCGCGCCAGCCGAGCCCTTGGCTGGCCAGCGTGCCCAGTGGCACACCCACCGCGGCCGACACCGTGACACCGGAGATGATCATGGAGATCGCCCGGCCGGCACGCTCCGGCGGGACGATCGACATGCCTGTCACGAACGCGATACCGATGAACAGACCCTCGACCGCGCCGGCGACAAAACGCGCCGCCACGAACACCCCGAAGTCGGAGGCCACTACCAGAACCAGGTTGGCCAGGACGAACACGATGATCGCGCCGATCAGGACGGTCCGCCTGTTCATCTTCATCGTCAGCATGGTCACGGCCGGGCCACCGATCGCGATGCCCAGCGCGAAACTGGTCACCAACGCGCCGGCAGCGGAGACGGAGACGCGGAGGTCGGCCGCGATCAGATCCAGCACGCCGACCACGAGCAGTTCCGCACAGCCCATCACGAACACGCCGAAGAACAGCGTGACCAAGACGAGGGTCGGACTGTTCCGACTGGATGTCGCTTGCTGAGTACTCATGTACACCGTCCTTCGTAGGCGTCCGCGTGTTTCTCGTTGTCGCGTGGAGGCCCCTCCCGAAACTGCTCTCCTTTCGCAACCAGTTGTACAATAGGGTGCAGTGGTGCGGAAAGGCAACCGGTTCGGAGGTGAGTGCGGTGCGGAAGGACATGCGGTCGAGCTGCCCGGTCAGCCTGTCGCTGGAGATCTTCGGCGACCGGTGGACCCTGCTGGTCCTCCGGGACGTGATCTTCACCGGCGCCCGGCACTTCCGTGAACTGCTGGCCAGCCCCGAGCGGATTTCCTCGAACGTCCTCGCCGACCGGCTCGCCGCGCTCGTCGAACACGGGTTGCTCACCAAGGCCGACGATCCCTCGCACCGGCAGAAGGTCACCTACCACCTGACCGAGCGGGCAATCCAGCTGGTGCCCGTTTTCGTCCACCTCAATGTCTGGGGAACCCGGCATCTCCCAGTGTCCGACGTGCACGCCGCCCGTACCGAGGTGCTCGCCGTCGGCGGCCCGCCGCTGTGGGAGGCCTTCATGGACGAACTCCGTGAAACCCACCTCGGGCCACAAGCCCGCCGGCAACCGGCACCGAGCGGTCCCACCGTCGCGGCACGAATGCAGGCCGCCTGCGCCGCCGTACAAGACCGCGCAGCCGGCACATGAGGAAAAGATCTCCGCGCCTGGCGGGCGCGGAGATCTGGCTCAGCGGTTCACCACGATCGTCAGCCGAGGACTGAACGATCCCGTCGCCTTCCTGGACGAGCCACGCGACCCAGGATCTCCCGCATCCCGAGCACCCGCCGACGGCGACGGAGGTCCCGTCTGCCCACACACACGCCACGACGAGGCCGGCGCGGATTTCCCACCACTCCGCCGGGGCGGACAATCATGAAGTTTATGTAGTGATCGCTGGTGTAGTAATAGGAGCCGTCGTTCCCCCACACGATACGTTCCGCCGTGCCTCCGTTGGCTGCCGCCGACCTCGGCAACACAAATCCTTCCTTGTACTTGATCGGGTTTCCGGCACTGTCGTGAAACGGCAGGAACATGGTGCCGCCCCGGCCGTCGTTGTCGTACGGCTTGGTGCCGCCGAGTCCTGGCGGCGCGCCGCCGTTCTCCTCCCGGTAGCGCACGACGTTCTCGACGTGGTCGGGAACTTTTCCTTCGGTGAAGGTCGTTGAGCGCGGTTTCTTCGCCGCGCACATGTTGTGCACCAGGACGGTGGCGTTGCCGACCCGCACGTGGTACGTGTGCATGTCCGCGACCGTGAGGTTGTAGGCGAGCGCGCGGTGGTCACTGCCCGGCCGGAGACCTGCGACGCGAATGTGTTTCCCGGCGGAGGTAAGCAGGTCGTCACCGGGGTCGAGCTGGTCGGCGGGCTCCCAGCGATGGTCGGTGTCATTCCAGAAAGGATGGTTCCTGGTCGTGGTGACCGTGGCGCCATCATCGGTGACCAGGTCCACCACGGTGTCGTCGTGCACGATGGTCGCTGTGACGGTCCGGGCTGCCCGCTCACCGGTGTCCGGGTCGGCGGCGAGAACCTGGTCGCCTTCCTTGATCTCGGCAATGGTTTTGGTGCTGCCGTCGGCCATGAGGACCTGTGTGTCGCCGGTGAAGCTGCACGCGGTCATCGGTTCGGCACTGCGGCCGCCATGCCCGGCACGGATGATGCCCAGCAGTTTGCCCTTGGTGGGGCCCTTGCCGTAGGCGCCGTTGACACCCACGCGGCCGGTGGTCGACAGCCTGGCGCCCACACCGCCGTCCTGGCCCCAGATGGGGTCGGCCCACTGACCGCTGACCAGGTGTTGGAGGAACTGGCCACTGCAGGCTTTCCCGCCGAAGCTGCCGCACCCCTCTTCGATGGCGCGAAGGGTGTCGCCCTCGTCGTACAGCCCTTCCCATTCCAGCCGGGTCTTGCCCTTCTGCTGCTGGATCAGCATGTGTTTCAGCTCGTACGTCGGCGGCGCGTTGTCGCCAATCGCGACGCTGTTGACGTACCTCTTGCCGGTCGAGGTGTCTTCGTAGATGACGATGGCCGGCGTGATCTCCGTCACCTGGATCCCGTCGTCGTTGGCGGGGCTGGACGGACGCACGTCCCCGCCGCAGCGGTCCACGCACATGTTCGAGATCAGGCCGGTGGGGTCGCTGGCGGTGACCGGGCTTTCGTTGGCGTAGCCGTATCCGGTCAGCTGCTGCGGATCGCCGAAGTTGACGAGCGGGTCGACGCTGATGAAGCGGCCGGTGCCGGGGTCGTACTCGCGTGCGCCGAGGTGGGTCAGTCCGGTGCTGGGATCCTGGGTGCCACCGACGAAGCCGCGTTGGCTCGGCCAGGCGACCTGGTCACCACGGGGGGCGCCGAAGGGCAGCTGGCGGCGCCGGGTGACCGCGTTGGTCTGCGAGTCGATCGCGATCTGGGCGGTGGCCTGGTGGTCGCCTGCCAGCCAGGTGAGCGGCCCGTCTTCCACCCGCATGGCGACCACTTGGCCGCCGTGCGTGTAGTAACGGGTGGCGGCGGGTTCGCCACCGTTGGGGTTCCACCGCACTTCCTGGGCACCCAGGTAAAGGGTGATCCCGTCCGGGTCACGGCGGATCAGCCGGTTGCCGTCGGCGTCGTAGACGAACGAGGTTTCTTTGGCACCGTCGGTGACCTTGACGAGGTGACGTTCGCTGTCCCAGTCAAGTTTCTGGGTGGGCGCACCGGTAAGGGCACGTTGTGTGGTCTGGCCGACCGCGTTGTACGCATAGGAATCACGGGTGTTTCCAGTGCTGACCGTGCCCAGTGCGTGCGCGTGCCCGGGAACATCGTAGGTGTAGGTACTGGTGGTGTCTCCGGCGGATGTGTGCCGGGTTTCGGTGCGTCGGTTGCCGGCGCCGTCGAAGGTGTACGAGTTCCAGAACTTGGCTGGGCCGCGCAGGCCGGCCACTGCCGGATCGGCCTTGCAGCCGTCCTTTTCGGTCCACGAGTCGACCCCGGGACTCCACGCCTCGGTCAGCCGTCGCAGGTGGTCGTACCGGAAGCACTGAACGTCCACAGTGGATGACTGGTCCAGTGGGGTGTCCGCGACGGCGGTGATGTTGCCGGCCGGGTCTTGAGTGTAGTGCGTGTCGGTCACCATCGGACTGGGGATCTCGGCATCCACTATGGACCGGTTGAGCCGCCTGGTGTTGGTGTTGTAGTAGAACGACAGCCAGGCACGGCGGGGCGCGACGCCCAGGTGGAGCCGTTGCGCTTCGCCGTAGCGGGTGTACTCGGTGTCATTGACGTAACGGAAGGTGTTCCCGTCGTAGCCGCCGGAACTGGACTTGACCGGCCCAAGGTCGTGATAGCCGTAGGTCACGGTCTCTCTCGGCAGTTTCCCGCCGGCCGGATAGTCCACACCGGCCACGCTGCCGCCGTCGGGTGTGTACGAGTTGTAGGTCGTGTACGTGCCGGCCAGCCTCCCCTGGGCGGTCGGGATCGTGACCGAGGTCTGGTTCGGCTGATACAGCGCACTGTAGTCGGCCACCGCGGTGGTGTACGCCTGGCCGTCGACCCACCGGGTGGCGGTGGCCGGCTGGCCCTTGCCCTTGTTCGCGGTGTCGTAGGTCCACTCCGCCAGCTTGTTGGCGTCGTTGACCCGGTCGGCGTACAGATGCTTCTTACGGCCCAACGCGTCGTAGTCGTACGCGAGCGTTTTGCCGCTCATGTCCGTGGCTGTGACCACCTGGCCGGCATCGTCGTAGGTCGTCGTCGAGGTCCCGGTGTCCGGGTCCTCGGCCTTGATCTGCCGGCCGCGCAGGTCGTAGGTGTACCGCCAGGTGGTGCCGGCCGGGTCGGTGACCGACGCCAGCTCGCCTGCCGGGGTGTGGTCGTAGCGTGTCGTGTCGAAGGAAGCCGACGGTTCCGGTGTGGTGTACCGACGTAGTTCGACGGTCTGGCCTCGGGCGTCGTTGATCGTGGTGGTCGCGACTCCCCCGGCAGGCGGGGTCACGTGGACGCGGTCACCGCCGTAGCTGGTCTTGGTGGACCACTTCTCGGTGGCACCCGCGTAATAGGTCGACGCGATGGCCCGCCCGGCGCCGTCGTACTTGGTACGGGTGTGGCCAGGGATGTCCGCGTCGCTGGCGTTCCACAGCGTTGTGTCGATCGGCGCGTTGTTGAAGTACGGCTGGGTCGACTTCCACGCCCGGCCCTGGGAGTCGTAGACCGTGTCGGTGATCAGTCGCCCGCCGCCCATCGCGGGCCCCTGGGCCTGCCTGGGTCTCAGCCAGCCGTCGAACAGGGCGTTGCTGCTGATCTGGTTGCCGTTCGGGCCGATCAGGGTGGTGGTGACCGCGGTCAGCGCGTCGTTGCGGATCAGGTACGAGTACTCCGCGCTGGGCTTCGGATTGTCGGACTTCGGCCGGTTGGGCAGCCACACCCGGGCCGTGCGGCCGAGCGGGTCGTACTCGATCTGGGTCCTACGTTGGTTCGGGTCGGTGATCAGCGTGGGCTTGCCCCACGCCGGATCCACCGTGGTGGTCGTGACCAGGCCCTGCGGAACCGCGTCTGTGCCCGGTGTGGTGAGGACGGTCTGGGTGAGCGGCCCGCCGGCTTCCGGAACGTAAGCCATCTTCGTGGTCCGGTTCAGGGCGTCGGTGGCTGTCTTGGCCCGGCCGTGGTCGTCGTACGTCGCGGTGCTCGTCGTGACGTAGACCGGGCCGCCGGCCGGACGCTCCTTGGCCTCCTCGACCTTGACCAGGTTTCCGTTGCCGTCGAACGTGTTCTTCGTGTCGGACAGGGCATTGCCCGGAAAGGTCGGCGTCTGTCCACAACGGATGGACACGGTTTCCGTCCTGGCCGTCAGGCCGAGCAGCCACTTGTCGACGACAGGGGCGTACGTGACGTTGACACAACGGTCGTCGTCGGCGGTCGACTCGTCGCCAAGGTCGTTCACCTGCTCCGGCAGGCCACGATTGTTGTAGCTGGTCTCCGACATGGTGACCCTCGGGCCACCGGATTCCAGTGTGGTGTACGTCCGCGTGGTGCCCGGCCTGACGATGTACGCTTTGTATACGTCACGAGTGGCGGTCGGTCCTTGCCAGGACGGTTCGGTGATCGTCTTGGTCACGACCGCGCCGCCGACACCGTTGAAGGTGGCGGACTCGAACGACAAGCCATGCAACCAGTCCGAGTCGGCCCTTGCCTTCCCCTGGGAGTCGGTCACGGTCACCGAGCGGGCGCCTGACGGCGGCCGGCCACCGTCGTCGGGCGCCGGGAACCGATCACCGTCCATCCCCTGGTAGTACCGGTTCTCGGACATGGTGACCGGACCGGACGGGTCACCGTCCGAACCGGACCGGATCCGGACCCGGCCGAAGCCCCGGAAGTCGTTCCATGTCTTGTTTTCCTCTTTGCCGAACTCCGAGGTGTTCCAGTGCCACGCGGCACCGTCCAGGTACTCGTAGCCGGTGACCGACTGGGCGCTGGACGACATCCAGTCGGAGGTGACGGTCTGGTCGACGACGTACTTGTGGAAGTAGTCCGTGCGTTCCGCCTGCTTCGGTGGCGACCACCGCACCGGGAAACAGCGCAGTTTGTTGGTCTCCGGGCGGTCCGGCATCGGCCCGCCCGCGCGGCATTCCGAGCCGTAGTTCACCGACAGCCATCCGCCGGTCTCCGAGACCACCCCGGTGACCCGGTAGCGGTACAGCGGCGACACCCCGTCGCGCATCTCGACCCGGTTGGGCATGGCCGTGCCCTCGAACCGGATCGCCGGCGTCGACGCCGACCCACCGACCAGGCCGGTGTGCGTGATCTCCTTGAGCCACAGGGCCGGTTTCTCGCCGGAGCCGGCGTCGGGGAACGTCTGGGTCAGGTCCCACCGGTCGACCGGCCGGAAGTCCGCGCCGTCCCGGACCTGGGTGGTGATCGTCGTCAGGCGCTTGGTCGAGAAGAACGTCGGCGAGTGCTTGTCCGGGCACGTCGCGGCGACACACTTGTCCTCCAGCGGGGTGTCCGGGTAGTTGTCCGGCATGTCGTGCGTGCAGTTGCTGCCTGGCACGCACCGCTCCGCCGTGCCGAACACCACTCGGGCGGACGGGGTCGACGCCTTGGTCTCGTGCAGGCCGTAGTCGATGTGGTCCAGGGTGCCGCCCCGGGTGTAGGACACCGCGGTGTCCTTCAGGTTCATTCCATAGGAGTTGGTCTCGGGGTTGTAGTAGTAGCGGATCATGTTGCCGTTGCGGTCGACGACCTTGTCCAGGTTCCACCGCCACGCCTGCATGCAGTGCGAGTCGGCGAAGTTTCCCGGCACATGGCACGGTTCGTTGGCGTTGTTGCCGAACACCGGCACGGTCCAAGTGGACCGCGAGTCCACTTCGGAGCCGAACCAGTACTGGGTACCGTCCACAGTGGTGATCACCCAGTACTCGCCGTCATTGTCGCCGTCGTCGCCGTTGGCGTGGCCGGTGCGCAGCCGCTCGATCCGGGAACCGTCGTCGTTCTTGGCCCGCCACCGGTTGTCGCCGTCGCAGCAGATCAGTTGTCCGCCGCTGCCGCCGTAGACAGCGGTGGCGTTGTCACTCTTCCAGCACAGGTCCCCGGTCTGCACGCCCTCGTCAAGACAGCTGTCATAGGTGCGTTCGACGAATCCGGGCACCAGGTCCCACCCGTCGCCGACCCAGGACGACTGGTTGTTGGTGACGCTGGTGCGACCGTCCACAGCGGACGACTGGTAGGACAGCGCCAGGTTCGGCCGCAGGCCACCCGGCGCCGGCGGCACCGACAGCGGATACGACCAGGTGAAGTCACCGGTCTGCGCGGACACCGCCCAGCCGGCGGACGGCGACAGGGGCGTGGCCGTGGCCACACCGCCACCGTCCTTCGCGCCCGTGTGCCCTTGGTCCCCGGTCCGTTCGCTCAGTGCGGCCTGGTCCTTCGGACGCGGCTGGGCCGCCTGCTGGGCAAGCGACACGGAGGCGGTCGGCGGCAACGGCACGGACGGCGGCCCGTCGGCCGCGCTGGCCGGCAACGGCGCCAGCGCCGGGACCAGCGTCGCCACCAACATCGTGACCAGCCATGTCGACACACCACGGAGTTTCACTCTGCTACGCACGAGTTTCCCCTTACTCGATCGGGATTCAGGCCGCGGCGGTCGGGCCGGGGTAGGCGACGAGCACGTAGCCGAGCTGCCCGCGCACAGTCTGTCCCTCGCAGTCGGCCTGCCGGGACGCGAAGACCTGGCCGGCTGCCGGCCCGGAGGTGACCGCGCACTGGTACAGCACGGCGCTGGCCCGGCCAGCAGGCGCCGACGTCCAGATCTGACCGACAGTGCCGGTCACCGCCTTACCACCGCAGGCCGGGTCCGTCGACACGAACTGGTCCACTCCGTCCATACAGGACATCAGCGGTACCGTGCCCGGCTCGGCGACCATGCCCAGCAGGCCGACGGTGCCCTCGAACCGATAGCCCGGTGGGACCGCGCCTGTCGTGACGGTGTGCTCGCGGCCGAGCGGGTGGACGTACCGGGTCAGTGGGGCGTAACCGACCATGTAGCCAAGCAGCCGATCCAGGGTCTGGCCCTCGCAGGTGGGCGAACTGGAATCGAACAGCTCGCCGTTCGCCTGCCGGCACCGGTTCAGCGGGACCGTCGGCCAGTCCGTCGGCTGGGTCGTGAACACCCAGCCGAGATCAGCCACCTTCGCGGCCCCCTCGCAACCCGGCTCGATCGAGGTGAACTCGTCGGTGCTGTCGCGCACACAGGCGTACAGCCGGCGGCTGTTCGGGCCCTGTGCCGACAGCATCATGCCCAGCGGGACATCGAACCGGTAACCCGGCGGGACCGGCGCGAACTGGTCGTACATGCCCGCGGTGGTGGTGGTCGTGTAATGGTCGCCTGCCTCGTTGACGAACCGGGCCACCTGGCCGCCGGACGGCGCCGGACGGGTCGCCCGCGCCCGGATCTCCGGGTCCGGAACCACTCCCAGGTCGGTCGTGACCTCGTCGACCGCGCCGGGAAAGTACTCCGCGGGCGCTCCGTTGGTCTTGGCGCGGCCAATGGCGAACTTGCCATGCCCCAACCACATCAGCACGCTGTCACGGGTGCCGACCAGCTCGCCGTTGACGTACAGCCGAAGCTGGCGCGCCGGATAGTCGTAGACACCAGTCAAATGGGTCCATTGGCCGAGCACGGGCGGCTGGAGCGAGTTCGCGAGGACCAGGGGCGCGTCGTCGGCGTCGCGCGAGGCGGCGCCGAACACCCACCGGTTCAGCTCCGGCCGGTACTGCAGCTGGTATCCGCTGCGCCGGCTGCCGTCCTGGCTGAGGACCGTGGCCGGTTTGTCGACCCGGTCCAGCCTGGCCCACGCGGCCACCGTGAAGCTGTCCCACATGGGGACTCCTGCCTCAGGCGCGGTCGCTGTGCCGGAGACACCGTCCAGCTTGAGCGCCTGGCCGATCGGGCCCGGTTCGAAGGAACGGCCACCGTCCAGCACGACCGCGTTCTGCCGCCACGAGTTGTCCCGCCCGGTGCCGTCGTCGAACCGCCAGTAGCCGTGCGTCAACGTTGGGGCGTCGTCATGGACCCGCCGGACTTCCCCGTCGGTCAGGGCCCGGCCGTAGGCGCGTACGTCATCGATCCCGCGCGGGAAGTAGCACCCCTTGGCGCCGTTCGACTTGCACCGGCCGATCGACAGCGGCCCGTTCGACGGGCGGACCGTCACACCGACCTGGACGGCGGACAGACCTCCGTTGACGTAGAGCCGGAGCTGGCTCAGTGGCGCGTTGTAGACCAGCACGACATGTGTCCAGGCGTAGGGGGTCGCGGTCTCGCTCGACAGGACGAACGAGAGGTCCGGGCTGTCCTTGTCGTCACGGGGGACGACCGCCGCCCACCTCTTGGCCGTGGCGTCGTACTGGATGGAGAACGCGCTGACCCGGTTGCCGTCCTGACCCGTCACGGTCGCGTTCTTGGTCCCGTCGGTCAGATAGGCCCACGCCGCGACGGAGAAGCTGCCGCTGGTGTCCACCACCGGGCCCGCGGTCTCGGCATAGCCGGTGCTGCCGTCGAACCATGCCGCCAAAGCGGCCCGGCCACCGAGCCGCCCGGCGCCGCCGCTCATGGTCGCGTTCAGGCCGCGTCCACTCGAGTCCACCGCCGTGGTCCCGGTGGGCTCATCCATCTTCCACCACCCGGCGTCGGCGACCGGAAGCTTCGCCGGGCCGTCCTGAGCCGGGTAAGACTTGCGGAGCGCAGAGATCCGGTCGGCGGTCAATGCCCCGCTGTACATCCGGACGTCGTCGACCTTGCCCCGCCAGAACCCGCCGGCCTGGTCGCGGCCGACCCGCAACGGCCCGGTGGCCTGCCACGGCGCCAACAGCGTGCCGCTGGCCTTCTCGGTTCCGTCGACGTGCAACCAGATCGTCCTGGCAGGCGCGTCGTACACACCGACCAGGTGCACCCATGCGTTCAGCTGTCCCGGCCGGGTGTCCACCGCGGCCTTGGTGATCGACCCGTCGGCGAGTTCGGGCATCTCGAACACCCACTTGCCCAGCGAATGCTCGTTGTCGTCGATCAGGTGGCCGAGCCGGAACTTGGTCACCGGGGTCCGGCCGCCGTCCAGGGAGACAGCGCTGGCCACGCACCGCGAAGCGGCGGTCAGGTCGCAGTCGTGACCGTCCAGGAACACCCAGGACGACACCGTGAAACTGGTGTCGGTACGCACATCCACACCGGTGGTCGACACGCCGTCGTCCACACCGTCGAACCGGACGGCGTTACCGACCCGGCCGTCGGTGAAGGTGGCGCCGTTCTCCAGCGTCCCACCCCGGCTGCCGACCGCGTCCGCGATCGTCGTGCCGCGTCCCTCGTCCATCGGCCACTGGTGGCCCAGGCTCAGGTCCCGGTCGGCCATCCGTTGGATCTCCCCGAGGAACAATGGTCTACTGTAGACTGTCACGTCGTCGACAGCGCCGGGGAAGAAGTCCTTGGCGTCGCCGTTCCACTTCGCCCTGCCGATCTGCAACCCGCCGCCCGCGTTGAACCCACCGGTATGCGCCGCCGAAGCAGCCAGCACACCGTTGACGTACAACTCGATCCGCTGAGTGTCCTTGCGGTACACACCGACCAGATGCGTCCACACACCACGCTGGGCGGCCTGACCGGTCGCCTGATCACCAGGCTTGGCCTCGTCCGAGCCGGGCATCACGAAGTCCCATCGGCCATCGGCCAACGCGCGCAACGCGAACCCGCTGACCTGCTGCCCGTCCTGGGACACCACCGCCGACTGGCCGCCGACACTGTCCAGCCGCACCCACGCGGCCACCGAGAAGCTCCGGTCGGTGTCGACCGCTTTCGGCGCGCTCACGTACGCGTCGGCACCGTTGAGCTTCACCGCCAGATCGTTCGGGTCCGGCACCGTGCCGGTCTGCCCCGCCGTCCACTCCGCGCCACCGTTCAGCGTCCCGGTGAGTTTCCCGTTGACGTCGTTGGCGTTGCCGTCCAGCTTCCACGCACCGGCGACCACATCGTCCCGGCTGACCAGCCCACGCACCTCCTCCTCGGAGATCACCCGGTTGAACAGCCGGACCTCGTCGATCGACCCCGGCCAGTAGTCGGCCCGCTGCCCCGCGAACTTGGCCCGGCCGACCACCAACGGACCATCCGCCCGCCACGGCGCGACCGGCAGCACACCGCTACCGCCCAGCTCACCGTTGACGTAGATCCGCATCTGCCGGTTCGCCGCGTCGAACGTCGCCGCCAGATGCACCCATTCACCGGCCTTCGGCTGCTGGGTCGCGGACACGCCCATCCACTTCTGTTTGTCGTCGTCCGTGGTGAACCGGACGAACATCCACTTGCCCGCCGCGCTGTTGTACTGCAGGTAGAAACCGCTGTGGTAGTTGCCGTCCTGGCTGATCGCGGTCATCGACGCCCCACCAGTGGTCAACCGGTCGGCCCGCACCCACGCGGCGGCTGAGAAACTCTGATCCGTCCGCACCACCGGCCCACCAGCCGATACCGCGCCCTTGTCGCCGTCCAGGTGCACCGCGCCACCCGAGGCGCCACCCGGGACGAACGCCGCCCCGTTCTCCAGCACGCCGTCCAAGCCACCGTCGACCGCGTTACGCGCCGTGATCCCGGACGCCTCGTCGAACTTCCAGTGCGCCGCCTGAACACCGCTCGAGCTGACCGCGGCCGCGATCTCCGTCGGCTGAAGTACCCGGTCGTACAGCCGGACTTCGTCGACGCCGCCCGACCAGTGATCGTTGGCGGGACTCCCGCCCCACATCGTCCGACCGATCCGCACCAGCCCGGACGCGAACTCCGGCGTGGCCGTGTACGGCGCCTTACCGGCCAGCACACCGTTGACGTACAACCGGATCTCCCGGGCCCCCGGGTCACGCACACCGGCCAGGTGGGTCCACGTGTTCAGCCCCGGCATGCCGACCGGCGAGGACGCCATCACCACACCGCTGTCCGTGGCGGTGGAGTTAGGCACGCCGAACACCCAGCGGGAGTCGTTGCCGTTCACGTCGCCGCGGTGCCACAACACGAACCCGGGGAACATCGCCCCGTCCTGACTGACCGCGGCACGCGCGCCACGCTTGTCCGCGAGTCTCACCCACGTCGACACCGTGAATCCGGCGTCGTTTCGGATCGCGTTGGGGGCACTGACGTGGTCGTCGGCGCCGTCGAGCTGGATCGCGGATCCGAGCGCTCCCTGCGGGGTGTAGCTCGCACCGCCGTTCAACGTGCCGTGCCGGTCGCCCAGAAACGCGGTGTCCGTGGTGTTGCCCTCGAACGACCACTGCGCCAACGGCCCGTTCCCAGCACGCACGTAGATGTGGAACACCCGAGTGGCACTGCGGTGCCCGGCCCGGTCGACACTCTGCACGAACAGGTCCCTGGGGCCGTCACGATCCGGCGCGAGCGCCACGGTCGCCTGCCCACCCAGAGACTGCGCGTCGACCTGTGTGGACGGTTGATCGTTCCACCCGTACAGGTAGTGGTCGATGTCGATGACTCCGTTGGCGCCGAAGGTGAATGTGCCGGGCACACCCACCCCGCCGTGCCAACGGCCGTCCTCCTGGTACAACACACCCGTCACCGTGGGCTGTTTGTCCGGCGCGACCCGGTCGACCACGAACGACCGGCCGCCGGTCAGATCGCTGGACACCGTGCCGTCCGACGCGTGCACCCACCAGTCCACCCGCTGTTTGTCCCGCCCGGTCAGATCGACGAAGGTGTCATGTGACGCCCCCGATATCTGCTGGACGCCGTTGAACGCCTTCAGATCGTCCAAGCCGTCGGCGCGGAAGCGGACCCGCCACTGCGGCAGCACCATGTCCCCGTCCGGGTCCGACACCCGGGCGACCAGCCGAATGTTGTCGTCCGCGACATACGACACGTCACCACACCACTTACAGGGCTGCCCAGGCAACGAAGGGACAGTGGTCAGGTCGTACGGCACGTTCGGCGGCCGGTTCCAGCTGACCCGCAACACGGTGAGCCCGGGATCGTACTTGCGCCACGCCCATTGGTCCGCGCCGTCATCGGCCGTCAGGATGTACGTCGATGAGCCCCCTGAGGCGATCTGATCAGCGGGGACAGGCACCGTCACCGGCTGCCCTCCGCCGCACGTGGTGGGCACGTCGTAGACGGCGAGCAGCGAACCGCCGATCCTGTTGTTCCACGTCAATCCGTCATAGACGTCCCCGTTCGACCGATGCAGCCGGTGGCGCGAAGCCCCGCCACATTCGGCGGGGCTGTGCACCACGGTCGTGTCAAGACTCGCCGCGCTGATCGTGCGCCCGGCCAGGAATGCCGTGTCGAACTGGAAGTAGGCCCACGCCTCACCGATTCCGTTGCATCTGCCGCCCTGGGCCCAGCACTGGCCTACCTGCGCCACCGTCGGGCCGTCACCACTGGTGTTCCAGTAACTGGTGTTCGCGACGCCGGGGCCGGACAGGACTGTGGCCCACGACTGCTTGTAGAACGTCGTCAACGTCGGGTCGACGGTCACCGGGTAAGTCAGCGCCGGGTCGGCCAGGAACGCCCGATCCGGGGTGAGCACCAGCGATCCGTCCACAACAGACACACCAACCGGAGCCGCCCGCCCGGTGGCGTCCCACATCCGCGACGGCGGCGCGGCGAACACCACAGCACCCGACTCGTCAGTTGCCTGGATGGCGCCCCGGGCATCCGCGGTGAGCCGTAAACCGTCCGCCCGCACACCCAGCTTGACAGTCGCTAGTTGAGGATTCCGCGCGGCCTCGGCGTTCTTCACCACGATGTCCTGCCGGAAACCGTTGCGCTCGGCGTGCATCACCAGATCAACGCCCGGCAGCACCTCAGAGTACGTCGCGGAGCTGCCTGACAGGACTGGCACCGGCAGCGGGCCGGGCCACTGAAAGGCCAACGTCCGGTTGGTCAACCGAAGGCTCGCGAGAGGGTGATCCGACCCGCCACCGGACAGGGACAGTTCACCTTCGGCCACGACCGGGCCGACCGAGCCGTCCGGGCGGTGCACCAGGCCGGTGTCGATGCGCGCCCACGAGCCGGCCACCTTGGCCCGGACCGGGACCGGGCTCAACTCCGTGACGAACTTCCCGCCTGGTTCGGCGAACGTGGCCGCCGTCGACGTCCGCTGGTCAACGACTTCCACCCGGGTGCCCTGCCGCCACGCGGCCACCGCCGCCGTCGCGGCGTCCGGCGCCTCGGAGATCGACACCTGCTGCCCCGGCGGCGTACCACTAGGGACGGCGGTCACCACCGCCCCCGCCAGCGCCGCCACAACCCCGGCAAGAACCACACGGCGAACTCGCATGCTGCCCCCAGTTTTCAGGCAGGCACGCCGCTGGGTTCCCATGCCTGCCAACACTTCAACGATGAATCGACGTCATTGGTCGGCAATGTCCGGACTGATGCAGTGATCATGTATCAGGCGCTGCCATCAATCCAACAGATGGTTGTGATGGCTGCTAGCATCCACAGTGATGGAACTGCATCAGCTGCGCTATCTGGTCGCGGTGGTCGACCAGGGCTCGTTCACGGCCGCCGCGGAGCATCTGCACGTGAGCCAGTCCGGGGTGAGCGCACAGATCGCGAAGCTGGAGCGGGAACTCGGGACGCCGCTGCTGGAACGCGGGCCACGGCACGTCCGGCTGAGCACCGCGGGCACCGAACTGCTGCCGCTGGCCAGGGAAGCGCTCCGCTCGATCGACACCATCACCGAGCGCGCCGACGAACTGGCCAACCTGGTGCGCGGCCGAGTACGGCTCGGCATCAACGTCGGCTGCAACAACCCACGCTTCCTCGACGCGATCGCCGCGTTCCACAACGCACACCCAGGCGTGGAGATCACCTTCACCGAAGGTGCCACACAGCGACTGCACCAGAGCATGGCGGCCGGCGAACTCGACCTGGCGTTGTCCGGAGACCTGGGCGACACCCCGGAGGGCATGCGGGTCACCCGAATCGTGGACGAACAACTCACCATCATCACCGGACCCGACCACCCACTCGCCGGCACCCACGTACGACTACGAGACGTCGTCGAACAAACCGTGCTGTGCCTACCGGTCGGCTCAGGAATCCGCGCGGCTTTCGACCGGGCATGCGCCCTGTGCGGCGTCAGCGTGAAGACGCACATCGACGCCCACTCACCAGAGACGATCATCGGACTGGTCGCACGCGGCATGGGCGTCGGCGTACTCCCCGAATCGGTCGCGGCCACCAGCGGCCTGACCGTCACACCCATCGCGGACGCCGAGGCGAAAGCCAGCATCCTCCTGGTCACCCGCGCCGGCACCATGACCCCGGCCACTCGCCTGCTGCACGCCATCCTCACCGAACGACTCATCCAGGTTCTCCGGCCCGCACCCCACTCCACGTGCGGGTACTAGGACCGACCCGGGACGTCATGCCACCGAGATCCGCCGCCGGAGTAGCCGGTCGACGCCGTCCAGCACGAGGTTCAGTCCGACGGTGAACGTCTGCTCGGCCGACGGATCCAGCGCGCCCGCGTCCAGGGCCGCGGCGACGGCCGGATAGTCGGTGACGAACGGCCGCAGCGCATCGGCGTCGAAGGGCCCCTCGGCGGTTCCGCCGCCGGTCACGAGTGGTGCCGCACCGCGTACGTAGCCGTTGACCGTGGTGATGACGTCGACCATGTCACGCTGGGTCAGCTTGGTCTTGGCGAGCACACGGAGCGCTGTTTCGAACCAGGCGAGTTCGCGTGGCCCAACCACTCGCCGTTGCGTCACGACCTGTAGTGCCCATGGGTGGCGGGTGAACACCGCCAGGCTTCCGCGGGCCCATCGGTCGAGCTTGGGCCGCCAGCCGCCGGGTATGTCGTCCAGTGGCGGCGGGTCGCCCACCACGGTGTCGACCATCACGTCCACCAGCTCGGCCTTGCCGGGGACATAGCGGTACAGCGACGCGGTTCCGGAGCCAAGACGTTGGGCCACCGCGCCCATCGACAGCCTGGCCAGACCCTCGGCGTCGGCGATCGCGACCGCGGCCGTGGTGATCTGCTCAAGGCTCAGTGCGGGCCTGGGACCGGGCTTGGCCCGGATCCGGCTCCCCCACAACAGTTCCGTGCTGCGCGACACCACGACCTCCCGTCGATCTTCGTATCCTCCCGCATGGTAGTCACTCGGGCGCCTTGGCGGCTTCCACCGGGCGGGAGCGCATGCTCCGCGACGCCGGGATGAGCGTCGCGGCCATGGCCAGTGCGACCGCGCCGACGACGACGATCCCGTACATCCACAGTGGACCAGATGGGAAGGGTGTCCGGTTGACCACGATACTGAACGGAACCAGCGTCACAGCCGAGGCGATCGTGCCGAGCACGATGCCGGTGACCGCGATCAGTCCGGCCTCCACGCCCAGCATCCGCAGTATCTGGCCGCGGGTCGATCCGATCAGCCGCTGCAGGCCGAACTCCTGGCGGCGGCGTGCCGTGGCCGTCACCAGGGTGTTGGCCACCGCGATCAGGGTGTAGCCGATGACGAGCGCGACCAGCAGGTAGTTCACCAACGCCTGTGTGTTGGTCCCCTCCGCGAACTTCGTGGTGAACGCGCTCCCGTCGGCGATCTGGACACCAGTATGGTCACGGAGCCGTTGCGCGATGGCGGCCTTCAGCGCGTCACGGTCGGCACCCGGCGCGGCGTGCACCAGAATCTGTGGCGGTAGACCCGAAGTAGTGTGCGCGGCGAGCAGTTCCGCCGGCAACAGCAGGGTTTCGTAGCCAGCCCGTGCGGGCAGGAGTGCGACGACACGCACGTCCACAGTGCCACGGTCGCCCAGCCGCAGGGTCACGGTGTCGCCGACCGTGCGGCCGATGTCCTGTGCCTGTTCGACGGGCAACGCGACCGTGGCACCGCGAAGGTCGGCCAACGAACCCCGGGCCGGTTCGGCGGTGATCGTGTTCCGGGCGTCGTCAGCCGTGATACCCACAAGGGGCCAGGGGCTTTCCCGGTGCGAGCTGTCGTACGGGCTGTCGATCCAGCCCATGCTGGTGACATAGTCCGAAGCGCCGGCGACACCCGGCACCTGACGCACGGCATCCCTTGTGCCAGAGGCGAATCCGCCAAGAGGAGCCGACAGGACGATGTCCGCACGGAGGCTGTCGGCGTAGTTACGTTGTGCCGCTTCGGATTGGGTGGTCTGGGTGTACAGGTTGGCCACCGCGATCGCGACCGCCAGCATGATCGGGGTGACCGCGCCGGCCGTGCGGACCGCTCGCGTGGCGGCGTTGATGGTGGCAAGTTCGCCCGCGAGGCCGTGGATCGCCCGCAACGGCCGGCGCAGCACCGCGATCACCACCTTGGTCAGGCCCGGCGCCAGTAGCGCCAGCGCGATCGCCCAGCACATCGACGCCGGTCCGGCGGTCGCCGAGGCCATCTGACCACGCATCACCAGCATCGTGACGAAGAACAGGCCGACGCCCATAAGCAGGAACAGCACGGCGAGCAGCACCCGAGGCCTGCTGACCCACCGGCGTCGCACCGCCGCCTCAGCCAGCGCCTCCGTCGGACGGGTGGCGGCGGCGCGGCCGCCGGTGATCCACGCGGCGACCACCGCGCTGAGCACTGCCGCGCCAGGGCCGGCGAGGTACGCGATGAACCCCTGGTGGAACACTACGACCGGCGGAATCACGCCAGCGCTGGCTATCCGGTCGTAGAGGTACGGACCGAGGAACACGCCGAGTACGCAGCCAAGCGCGGCGCCGAGCAGCGCCACCGCGACCGCCTCGACCAGCACCATGCGTCGCAGTTGCCGGGGTGTGGCGCCGACAGCCCGTAGCAGGGCCAACTCGCGCTGTCGGTGTTGCACTGACAGGCCGAGTGCGCTCGCCACCACGAACATCGCGACGAAGATCGCCATCCCAGCGAACACGGCCGCCAGCACGATGAGCTGCTCGCTGCCGCCGACGGCCACCGGGAACTCGGCCACTCCCCGATCGTCACCGGTCAGCGCAACCACAGGCCGGTCACCCAGCATCGCGGTGATCCGGTCCCGCAGCGTCCCGGGGGTCGTGCCGGGCCCGGCAAGGACTCCGATCGCGTCGAGCTTCCCCGGATGACCAGCCAGCGCCTCCACGTCGGCGGTGCCGAAGAACACTGCGCCGCCGTCGACCCCGGCCGATGTGACCGCGATACCACTGACCCGGTACTCGTGCGTATCACCACCGGCGACGATGCCGACCCGGCCGCCGACCGCGACGGCGACGCGGTGCGCCAGCCCGGCGTCGAGCACGACCTCCCCCGGACGGGCTGGGGCGTTGCCGTCCCGCAGTGTGTACGGCGTGAGCGGCGCGGAAGCCCAGTCGTGGCCCTGCGACCCGACGTCCACCGGCCGGTCGCCACTGAGAACGGTGGCCGGAAACGACACGTCACCGAACGCCGCGCTCACACCAGGCACTCGCCGGACGGCGTCCACCAGGCTGGTGTCGACCCGGTCACGTTCGGCCAAGGGGACCGACTTGATGTCCTTCTTGTCAAGGGGATCCTTGTTGGGCACCTGGTACGACTGCTGACCGGTCACCACCACCGCGGCGGCCGCCAGCCGCTGCGGCGGCACAGCCGTACGGATCCCGGTCTCCATCAACCCACCGCAAGCCACGATGATCCCAGCGCCGAGAAACACCGCGACAAAGGTCGCCACGAAGCCGCCCACGCGGAACCGCAGAGTACGCAACGCGAGTCGCCACATCAAACCCACCCCCAATGAAGTGCTCTCCGAAGAAACTCTAGTGAGCGTTGGATGGCGGCCCCATAGTCTTAGGCAGCATCCGGTGGTGGACAAAACTCCACTCTTGACAAAAGTGACTGCGTACTATATTTGCGTATCTGCGAATATAGTACGCAGTTCGGACTTACCACTTCGCGCGCTTGCCGCCGTGATGGGCGCCGAGACAGTCCGTGCCTACGTCGTCGCTGGTCAACTGCACGCTGAGGCCGGGGCATCGCCTCCGCACAGCGTCGTCACGAGCAGTGACAGCCCGGCACCATCAGTGCCGGTCACGACTGCACCGAGTCACTCGACAGTGCGATACTGCCGTTCAACGCGAAGCTGACGTCGGCGGACATTCCTGTCCCAGGATGTGGTGTGCGCAATGGCGAGTGCAACGGATCGCTGATCGACCGCGACTGGGTCGTCACCGCAGGGCATTGTTTTCACGATTTGAAGGACGATCGAATTGGTGGACCGCCGTCGCGGCGAGTTCACGGTCACCACCATCGGGCAGACCACCAGCCTGTTCGGCGATGGTCTAGGAGTTCTTCCGCTCAGCGCCCGACAGCAGCCCAAGCAGGTACATTCGGGCCCGACGACGGAGTCCGCTTGCACATCGAACCCGGCCCGCCACCGGGCCAGACGATCGCCAACCACAGTCCATGACGCGGCCACCACGTCTTCTTCTAGATCCAACACACCTTGAAAGTTGATCACGCGCGGCCGTCTCCATGATCACGACCAGCCGACCAAGATCACACTGTGCGCTGCCGTACTACTGGGTCCGCGTAGTTGACTTCGATGCTGGCCAGTCTCCGGGGTACGGCCCCCTTGACTGGTAAGGGCCGGGTCTGCCATCGACCGAACCGGCTCCCGCAATCCACAGTGCGGCGGACGTCGTAATGATCAACGCTGCCACTGCGGCACGTCGTACGCGCATCGACTCCTCCAGTGCATTGTCGTTTTCCAGGATGGCCTGGAGTTGTCCCGTTTTGACGGACACCAGTGATCAGGGACTGTGTGTTCCTGGGAAGGATGTCCGTCATTATGGAGTCTGTGGGTAAGAAGAAGCGGCGGCCTCGGCGGCAGTTCACGCCGGAGTTCAAGGCCGAGATCGTGGAGTTGTGCCGGCGTGGTGACCGGACGGTGCACCAGGTCGTGAAGGACTTCGACCTGACTTACTCGGCGGTGGCGCACTGGATCGAGCAGGCCTATCCGGACCCCGACGCACCGACCGGCCCGACCCGCGAGGCGTTGACCCTGGCGGAGAAAACCGAACTGACGGCGTTGCGGCAGGAGAACGCTAGGCTCAAGCAGGACGTGGAAATCCTCAAGCGCGCCACGGCTTTCTTCGCGAAGGAGACCCGGTGAACGTGTACCCGTTCATCGAGGCGGAGAACGCCAGCCCCACCGGTAACGTCAAGCGTTCCTGTGAGCTGCTGCAGGTCTCCCGGTCCGCCTTCTACGAGCACCGCAACGGCACGTCGGGCAAGCGCGCCCGGTCGGACGCCGCGCTGACCGAGAAGATCATCACCGTGCACACACAGTCGCGGGGCACCTACGGCGCTCCGCGGATCCAGGCCGAACTGGCCGATCGGGGACACCGGCACGCCCGTAAGCGGATCGCACGGCTGCTGCGCGAGAGCGGCCTGGCCGGCCTGGCACCGAAACGATGGCGCACCACCACCGTGCCCGACCCGGTAGCGGTCACGCCACCAGACCTGATCGCACGCGACTTCTCCTGTACCACAGGGAACGTCGATACTCGCTGGTGCGGCGACATCACCTACATCCACACCTGGGAAGGATGGCTGTATCTGGCCACCGTGATCGACCTGGACTCCCGGCGGGTGGTCGGCTGGGCCACCGCGGATCACCTGCGGACCGATCTGGTCGCCCATGCCCTGCGCACCGCGATCTGTGCGCGCCGGCCAGCCTCTGGGGTGATCTTCCATTCCGACCGGGGCTGCCAGTACACCTCCGTCCAGTACGGCCGCCTGGCCCGCGCCAACGGGGTGCGATTGTCGGTCGGCCGCACCGGAGTCTGCTGGGACAACGCTGTGGCCGAATCGTTCTTCGCCACCATCAAATCCGAACTGCTCAACCGGCAGCCCTGGCCCACAAAATCGTTGGCACACAAGGCGATCTTCGACTGGATCGAAGGCTGGTACAACACCCGCCGGCGACACTCCAGCCTCGGCTACCTCAGCCCCGCCACTTTCGAACACCACACGGGGGTAGCCTGACCATTCCCTTAACGACCCTGTCCGTTAAAACGGGTCAACCCCAGGCCCAACTAAGGTAGGCGAAGAGAGCTCGTTGGGGAAGAGCGACTCGCATCAGGGGTGCATTGAGCAAGAGGAATCATCGCTCTGACTCTGTTCATTTTCTGCCTCCGCAACCCAGCCCTGGCGGTCCATAGCCTCCACGGACCGCCAGGTTAGGTCATTGTTCGGGATCGATCGAGGATGAACCTTGAGCAAACCTTGAGTATGCTGCTGAGGCATGGTATTCGCTGATGGTGGGTTCCAGCCAAGAATGGGATCTTGATGGCAGCAGAGTTGCGTGTGCTCGGCAGCATCGAGGTACGTGTCAACGATCAATCTGTTGACATCGGTCATCTCCGCCAGCAGTGCGTGTTGGTGGGGTTGTTGGCCGAGGCCAACAACCCCGTATCGGTCGACCAACTTGTGGATCGTGTGTGGGGAGATCAGCATCCGCATCGCGCCCGCGAGACCCTATACACCTACCTTTCCCGTCTGCGAAGTGCCCTTGCGACCGCCGATGATGCCGATATCGTGCGACAGCCAGGCGGCTATGTCCTCGCGATCGATCCGATGATCGTGGACTTGAACCGGTTCCGCCTCCTTGTCACGCAAGCCGGGTCGCTTGAGGACGAGGAGCGTGCACTCGCACTGCTCGACCAGGCAATGGAGCTGTGGCGGGGAGAAGCATTCACGGCACTGGACACTCCTTGGCTGAACAATCTCCGAACCACCCTGGAAGGGGAACGTCGTGAGGCGCAATTGGACCGCACCGACTTCAGGCTCCGCTGTGGCTACCACGCTGGATTGATCACTGAACTGTCCGTCCAGGCTGCCGAGCGTCCGCTGGACGAGCGGCTGGCCGGCCAGCTCATGCTCACTCTGTATCGCAGCGGCCGACAGGCCGAGGCATTACATACCTTCCAAAACACTCGACGGCTGCTAGTCGACGAGTTGGGCATCGAGCCCGGGCCCGAGCTCCAGCAACTTCACCAGCAGATCCTAGCTGCCAATCCAGTGCTTACCGTCAAGTCATCCGCCAGATCTATCCCGGTCGCGCCAAGCCAATTGCCTGCTGACATCCCGCATTTCACCGGCCGTGACCGGCAACTGGCCGAGCTGCACACTCGGTTCGCCGACACAAGTGAGCGTCCGGCGACGATGATCACCGCGATCGATGGCACCGCCGGAGTCGGAAAGACGGCCTTGGCTGTCCACTTTGGGCATGAAGTCTCCACACGGTTTCCCGATGGACAGCTCTATGTCGACCTACGTGGCTATTCCTCTGGACCGCCGATGGCGGCAGCCGATGCAATGGGCCTACTGCTGCGCAGCCTCGGCTTACCTCCTGAGCGGATTCCGATCGATGAGCAGGAGCAGGCCGCGGTTTACCGCTCTCTGCTCGCGGGCAAAAGAATGCTGATCGTGTTGGACAACGCCCGCACGGCCGGACAGGTCCGGCCACTGCTTCCTGGCCACCCCGACTGTCACGTTCTGATCACCAGCCGAATCATTCTGTCCTCACTGGACGGAGCGACTCATCTGCATCTGGATGTCCTGGGCGAGTCTGAGGCGCTGACCCTACTTGCTCGGCAGATCAGCCAAGACCGGGTGTCGGCCGAACTGGCCGCCGCCACCACTCTCGGCACGTTGTGCGCCCGGCTACCGCTGGCGCTACGCATCGCCGGAGCCCGACTGGCCGCCCGCCCTCGTTGGCCAATAGCAACTTTGGTTGAGCGGTTGACAGACGAACAGCATCGCCTTGATGAATTGCAAGTCGCTGACCGGGCTGTGCGAGCCAGCTTCGCGGTAAGCTATCAGGCGCTGCAGGCCAGCGGCGATCCGGTTGATCAGTGGGCAGCCCGTGCATTTCGGCTTCTCGGGCTCCTGGACTGGGTTGAGATGAGCCCCCCGGTCGCCTCAGCCTTGTTCGACCTGCCGCAGTTCAAAGCGTACGCAGCGTTGGAACGACTCGTCGATGATCATCTGCTGGACTCGGCCGCTCCCGGCCGCTATCACACCCACGATCTGTTGCGACTATACGCCAAAGAACTCGCACGCCGCCACAAAGCCGAACCCGCATTGTCCCGTGTCTTAGGCTGTTATACCGCCACCGCCGAACAGGCATACCTGCTGCTGGACCCCGCGACCACCCGCATCCCCATCGACGCCACCCGCGATCGGCGCGCGGGATCCGCCTTGTCCACTCTTTCCGATGTGGGTACCTGGGTTGAGGCAGAGCACGCCAATCTTTTGGCCATCGCTCGCCAGGCCGCTGTCACATCCGGCGCGGCTCCCGGTTTTCTTGGGCGACTGACTGCTGCACTATTGGCGCCCTTCGATATTCGGGGATACTGGCAGGAGTTGATCTCTTTGCGCCAGCTTGCCGCGGAGACCACACACAGCCGCGGAGATTTTGCCGGCGAGGCCCTGGCCAATCAGGATCTCGGGTGGATTCATTCCCGGATAGGGCGCACCGATCAGGCAACCACCTATACGCAGCAGGCACTAACCGTCCATCGCGAGGTCGGCGACTCTCACGGCGAGCAAATCTGCTTCAATCAGTTTGGAGTCGCCTATCGACAGCAGGAGCGGTTTCATGAGGCAATTAGTTGCCTGAAGCAGGGCCATGCCATCTGTCAGAAGAACGGCTATCGCCGAGGAGAAGCACGAATCCTGAACAATCTGGGTCTGGTGTACCAACGGTTGCGGCGCTTCGACGAGGCGATCGACTCGCACCACCGAGCCCTCCTTCTCCAGCGGGAACTCGGTGACCGGTCGGGGGAGGCAAACGCGCTCGCCGGTCTGGGGTGGGCCCACCACCGAGCAGGCAACGCCGACCGTGCTATCGCCTACCATCAGCAAGGCTTGGCTCTCTTCCGAGAGATCGGGCACCGCTACTTCGAAGCCGAGTCACTGTGGGGGCTGGGCCAGACTCACCACACCCTCGGCCACCATAACCAGGCACGAAACTGCTGGCAGCAATCCATCACCATCCTGCAAAATATCAGCGCGCTCACCGACGACGAGGCCGGCGCGCTGCTCCAAAATGAACAAATTCCCGACACTCCCGCGATCATCCTGAGCAACATCTGACCCCATTTAGAAACGAGCACCATACGACCTTCCAAACCGGACACCTTGATTCGGGTGACCACAAGGACGGTCGGGCGACGACACACGTCGGGCGGCAGTGGCTAAGTCGCTATGGCAAGAGCTAGTGGCCGAGCTCGTCAGTGTCGCCGGATCCCGTTGGGGCGTCGAGGAAACGTTCCAGTTCGCCAGAACGAGACCGGTCTGGATCACTGTCAAGTCCGGGGCACCACAGCCAATCACGATCGACTCATCCCGTTACCTTGCAACGAAATCAGGCGACTCTAGGCCATCCTGACCCATACAGCGCACACCCAAGCACACACCGCTCACTGGTCGGACTGGCGACGACGTCACCAAACCCGCGCCCACCACAGCCACCACCAGCGTCAACGCATCAAACCTCCCAGACTGCCGCTGCCGTACTAGGCCGGCGGCTGCGCGTATCACCGTGTGCGTGTGGCGTAGCTGGGCGCGGCGTCAAGCCAGGACAACGTACATGCCCTGATCTACCGGGATCGAGGTCCACCGCCCAGGTAAGGGCGAGCGGCGCAGTTTCGCCGACGCCGACTACGCCGTCCTGCTCGATGCTGCTCGTCAGCACCTCACGGTGCCAATCGTGGTGATCTGGAACAACCTCGATACCGGCCGCCGTCAATCTACCTTCAGGTTGAGTAGGCTAGGCGCATTCCGCTCTGACGTCCCGCCCAAGGGAGACGACGTGGCCGCAGACCCCTTGCGCAGACTCATAGACAAAGCTGCTGCTGCGGTTGCCCACGACATCCCATTTCGTCGTCGCACAGGTACGGCAACTGAGGTGTGGCCGACCGCTAACGAGGTCGCCGTGTCGTGCGCGTCGTTGGCTGTTACATCCACCGCTGAGCGAGGGCGGTTTCGCGCGGAACTCCGCGACCGACAGCGCGCTGTTCTCGGCCGCTATGGCTTTCGCTCGGCCACCATCGCCCTGCGCGAGCGCGTCCCGGAACGACTGTTGATCGGTCTCATTGCCGTCGCGCTGGCGGACGACAACGTCGATCCGCGGGATCTCATGATGACTGTCGCGGCACATCACTACGTTGCGCAGCAGTTGGGAGTGGAGCCAGCGGATATCTTTGACGAAGCCGCGTCCTACGCAAACCCTGACACCGCAGACGTTTTGCGCACCTTCGGAAGTCGCACCGACGTGACCTTGCGCTCGTTCGGGCTGAAGCAGATCGACACGCCGGAGGGCCCTCGGATCAGCTAACCGTCAAGTCGAACAGCTACGCGACGACCATCGCCGGTGGCGTGAGTTGACGGTTGCGGTGACCTGCGAGTCTCAACCGCCGCAACAGTGAAGTATCGGAGGTCATTTTGATGCGGGGCTGGATGTATGGCCACGAGCCCTCCTTACTTCTGCCGAGGGCCATCAAACCACCGTCCAAGGTGTCGTAACCGTCGGGATCAACAGGACGAGGAACCGACGCTGGGACTTCACCCTCTGACTATTGCCGTCAGGAGAACGAAACCGGCCAGGGCGGCAAGGAACGGCAGCGGGTGTATGTCCAGCCTGCCAGACACTTGAACACTGGTGCCGACATCATCGGGGACAGCTTTCCGGAATTCGGCGATCTGATCACTGATCCTGTCCTGCATCGGATTGCCCCTCAGCTTTCCGGCCAGCGAATATCCGCCGACCGCCGGTTTTATTCTGCGACCGTCCACCGTGTGGACAACGGTCAGGTCGCCGGACTGGATCCAGTGAATCGCGCGCCACGGTACCTGGTAGCGGTAGAACCAGTTGGTGATACCCAAGCCTGACTCGGACAATTCCAGCTTGGTGTGCACGGTCGCGAGCCAGCAAAACCACAGCACCAGCCAGAGGGCGGGAACAACCTGAGCAACGTACCAAAAGCCCAGATGCTGCGGGGTGAAGAATATCATCCACAACACTATGAGGCACATCAATACTGTTCCGGCCCAGCCAACAACGAAGTCGGATCTTCGTCGAATAACCACGACTTCAGTCGTCCTCACATTATTCATAATATCACAGCACAGTCGACGGTTTCGCCTCGTGGTCGCCAGGCCAGTAATGGCTCGGCGACCACGAGAGTGCCCTGGGCCAGAGGAGCGAGGAAATGAGGTACGAAATGGCTGAGATAGCTCCGTTCACACCCCAGCTGTAACCGGTACGGCCCCAGGCGATGGGAAGGCCGTGCCCTCCACCGGCACCCATGTGGATCCCCCGGAGTGCCTGCCTGGGTGACGTTGCACATCCTCCAGCCACGGGCCGCGACTCGACCAGCCAGTCCGCCACCCAGCGTCACCAGTCCGATGATGATGGTCGAACGCCAAGTGAACGTACCGTTGCGCACGCTGTTCGCGGTCTGCGGACCCCAGAGCACCCCACCTGCGACCGAGGTCGGTCTTTGTTGATCGGGTCGGCGGTGACGTAGTCGTAGTCGTTGGCGGAGCCGCCTTCGACTGGGTCGACCCTTGGCAGCTCAGCCTTGGTCAAGAGCACAACCATGACTCAGTTCCCATCCGGTCCATGGACAACCCAACGAGAGGATCTCAGCAAGGAATTGCTACAGCAGTTCGCGTCGGACCATGCGATCGAGATGCCGGACCAGTCCGCGCTCCTGGCGGCGCAGCCTGTCACGCTCGTCAGGAGCAAGGCCCGCCAACGGGTCGTCCAGCACTCTGTCACGGGGTACGTGCACCATTGCGCCCGACCACGTGCGACAGTCGGAACACCACGCCAGCCCGACGCATCGCTCGTAGGATGCTGACGACGGTGGGTAATACCGGTAGGTATAGGAGCGGATCGTCCCGGCACACCCACCTGCTTTGTCGCCGCCAGTGGCGTCCGGTGCGTGCAGTGTGGAGACCTTTCTCCACTCGTACCGAGTCCAGTCGCCTTGTGTGGTCACGATGACCATCCTTGCCGCCACGGCCGTATTTCCGCTACCGATCGTCGCGCAGCGGGTCCCACAAAGATCATCTTCACGGACGTTAGTAACGTTCGATCAGCGGCCATCCAGTCAGACAAACCGTCTCTTGTGGACGTTCCGATCACCGGTCATCGCATGTCCTAGCGCATTGTAGGAACTGGCCCAGTGTGTACGTGTTGGCGCGGACTTCGAGCTTGTCAAGCCCCTGGTCAAGGCGCCTTAGGCGTCTCACATGTCTGTTCTGGACGCTTGAACGTCAGAGTTGGCCTGTGGGGTTTCACAAGCCGGTTCCACGGACGTGACCTGTGTGTCAGGCGGCTGTGGGTTCGTACTCGTTGATCAAGCTGCCGAGGGTCTGTCGGCGGCGAACGTGGGTGTGACGCGGGTGTGGAGTCGGGCGGTCTGGTCGTCGTGGCATGAGTTGCCGGGCTCGACTCGGTGACCTCGCGCCTGACCGTGCCAAACGAATCTCTCGGCGTAGCAGTTCGCTCGCGGACAGCCCGGCGGAATGCTCACGACCTCGATGTCGGCACCGGCAAAGGCGGCATCGAGACCCGCAGCGACCGGCCGCCCGAAGCGGGTGAGCGCAGTTCGTTAGCGGACCTGTTGCCGCACTTGGCCGGCGTGATGGTCGAGCAGGCTCCGCACGGCGTGCGGATCTGGGCATGTGCCAAGGCAAGCGTGGGTGCCTGTTCATCCTGAGGGGTCGGGTCGCGCCGGGTTCACAGCCGCTATGACTTTCGGGTGGCTGATGTGTCGGTGGCGGGGCGACCGGTGGTCTGTGGCTGCGGATGCGCCGGTTCTTCTGCGACAACCAGACATGCCCGGTCAGGACATTCGCCGAGCAGATAGATGGTCTGACCGGCGCACACGCGCGGCGAAGCCCGCGGCTGCATGGGATGTTGGAGTCGATCGGTCTGGCGGTGGCGGCTCGGTTCGCCGGTCGCCTCGGTCTGGTCATCGGCCGGGACACATTGTTGCGCTTGGTCCGCTCCGTCCCTGACCCGCCGAAGGGGACGGTCACTGTGCTGGGTGTCGATGACTTCGCGTTCAAACGCAGGCATGCCTACGGGACCATCTTGCTAGACATGGCCACTCATTGCCCGATTGATCTGCTCGCCGACCGCGCCGCGGACACCCTCGCCGAGTGGCTGCGCGCATCCTGGCGTGACCATCGTCTGTCGTGATCGTGCTGGCGCGTATGCCGAAGGCGCGCGCGTGGGTGCACCCGACGCGCAGCAAGTAGCCGACCGCTGGCATGGTCTGGCTGGGCTATGTCGAGAAAACGATCCGGCAGCATCGCCATGACCTGCGCGGCCCCGATCACGATATCTCCGAGCCTGACCCACATCCCGCTGCCTGTCTGACCGGACCCTACCCGATGTTGATCACGCAATCAGCGACAGGAACCAGAATCAATCAGCGCGGACACCCCGGCCTGAAGTCCCTAGGCACGCACTGGACCGACATCCTCTACGGTCGCCCTGGTCGTCACCTTCGCGATCAGTCCGGGATCCGGCCGCCGACCTGGAACTGTCGCGGATCTGTCAAGCCTTCGGCGATTACGTTGCCGCAGATATGCGGCATTGTGGGGTCAGGGCTTGGCGGGGGAGGAAGGCGATGGCTGTGGTTGGCGGTGGGTCACTGTGACTGGGTCGATCCGCGACCGGAGTGAAGCCGCACGGACGGTGTTGACCTTCGCGGCGATGCTGGCGGACGCGCCGATCGGTGGCGTTTCGTTGGTGGACGGGGTGGCGGGCGTCCTGGGTGCCGAGGCGCCCACCTTGGTCGCCGAGGCGCTGGACGAACTCGACAAGCACGGTCTCATCCGCCGCGTCCCTGACACCCGCCCGCAGTCCTGGCAAGTGCCGCCACAGGTGGCCAAGGCGGTCCGCCGGGAAGCCGATCAGGTGTTGATGGCAGCGCTCGCCGAGCGCGCCGCGCGGATCCTCACCAAGGAACTCGCGGGCGCATCGTTGGATGCCTGTGCACATGCGGTTGAGGTAGCCAGGAATCCAACGGTTGCGTTGGACAACAGGCTGGCGTTGCTGCGGGCGGCGTCGGCCCTGCACGAGGACAACGGAAACATGGTTGCCTCCTGGAACATCCGCGACCTGGCTGTTCAGACGGCCGGGAAAAACGGGCCGATCCAGGACGTCCAGGCCGCCGCACGGCTGGCGGTTACGGCAGGGGGCGCGGATGTGGCGCTGCGCCAGGCGAAATCACTGATTGAGCGGGCGCTGGCGGAACGTGATGTGCATGCTGAGTTCGAGGCCAGGCTGATCGCGGCGACCGCCCACGACGTGCTGGGTGAATACCCGGCGGCCGACCGGGTGTTCCATCAGCACGCCCTGATCCGGGAGCACGGTCCGATACCGTTGTGGCTGTCCGAAGTGGATTGTCATCGAGCCGGTCTGGCCAGGGTACGGGCGCTGCGACTACGCGGCCAGTACCGCGCTGCCCGGCAAGTGGCCGGCACTCTTGACCGAACTCAGTCCGGCGGCGCGGTGGAACTGGCCAGGCTGCACCTCGTCGACGGTGAGTTCATCGAGGCGCGGACGACCGCGCGAGCGGTGGCCTGGACGGCCCGGAATCAGCTCGCGAGGGAGGCCGCGGTGGTGCTGGCCGAGGCGGAGGTCGCGCTGGCGTTTCCGGAGATGCGAGCCCGCCCCGAAGGGTGGCTGCTCGCGACCGAGCAGCTCAGGCGAGCGTTGGCCGATTCGGCGGCCGGACATGGCATCGACGACCTCCTGACGCTCGAACTGATGTTGTTGCGCGGCCAAGCGTTGAGCAACAGCGGCGAGCATGGGGGCGCACTGGCTGTCCTCAGCCAGGCGGAGCGACGGATCGCGGCCGTACTGGGCGCGGACCACCCGTTCCACCTGCGAGCCAGGCAATGGACCGGACTTGTGCTGATGGGTCGCCACGACTGGGCGGCCGCGGCCGGGATCTTCGAGTGGCTGCTGCCGCGTCAGGTCGCGGTGCTCGGGCGCTGCCATCCGGAGAGCGAGCTGACCCGGTTCCAGCTCGGGATGTGCCTGCTCCGGCGGAACAACGTCAGAAGCGCGAAACCTCTGCTCGACGAAGCAGCACTCGTTCTCCGGGAGCAACACGGGCCGCTGCGGCAGTGGACGTCGGTGGCCGAGTCCGGCCGGCTGCTCACGCGGGTTCCCGGCCCGCTCCGGCGGTGGGTGAACCTCCTGGACAAGGCAAGGGGCTGACGCCGCCCGTTCCGAAACGAGGTCAGCGATGTCAACGTGGCTGCCAGCCGATCCCGTACGAGGTCGCGGGAACGAGGTCGACGAACGTCACCTGGACCTCGCCGGCGTTGTCCACGGCCAGGGCCGGCCGGTCGGGCACTGGATCACCGGCCTCCATCGGCAGTTCCCCGTCGATCAGCCAGATCCGCTCGGGGATCCGCTCCCGGCCGAACCGGACGCGCAGCTGGAACTCGTCGCACGCGAACCGGGGCGTGCAGGCGTAGAACGGCTGCAGCGAAGGGATCTGGACGCGGAAGAAGAAGTCGTGCTCGTCGCCGGTGTTCAGGGGTGTCGGCGGGTGCACGGCGATCTCGACCCGGCTGGACGACACCGCCCGCGGCGGAGTCCGCATCTCACCGCCGCCCAGCAACCTGATCCCGAGGCCGGCCAGGTCCAGCCGGCCGCACGGATCCACCGGCGGAACGGAGATCCAGTGCTTGATCTCGGCGAGATGGTCGACATGGCTGATCACCCGGCGGTTCTCGAAGACCTCGATCCCGGGCTGGTCAAGAATGAGATCGACGCGGACGAGCGTGGTGTGCCACGGCTGGCGGGCCGGCGGTTCGGCGATGTCGACCGTCCTGGCCTGCTGAACCGGCGACTCCTGCTCGACGAGGGCCAGTTCGGCGATCCGACTCACCACCTGGTCGGCGCGACGCTGCATGGTGCGCACCTCACGGTCGACGCTCCGGCCCAGGTTCTCCAGCCGGGCCAGGTACGGCCGGTCCCCTGGTCCCTCGAACCCGAACGTGGCCCGCCCAATCCGGGCCGTGGCCTCCGGAAGGCGGGAGATCATCCGGTCGAGCCAACTCTTGATTTTCTCCCGCACGATTCCTGGCGAATCGTGCGGGCCGACGCCGCTGACGTGTCTGACGGTGGCGCAGGCCCGGGCCACCAGATTGGGATCTTCAACGCCCAAACCGGTGCGCAGCGCTTTCAGGTCCTCAACGAGTGCCGCCATCGTGATCGACATGTGGCCACCTTCGTTCACGCCGTCGATCGGCGAGTCTACCGACCGCCCCGGCCGTCCAGACACGGCCCGGTCACAGTTTCATAGGGTTTCCAAAACCGGGAAACAGTGCAGGTTGCCCGGGTGGTAACGGTTTCTGGTGAGCGTGCTACTGGAAACCACTTTTACCTCCACAAATGCGAGTTGACGATGGATTTGTCGGTCCGCCGGCAACAACATCAACCACTTCACCCGATCGGATCGGTCTCGTGAACAATTCGCAAGGAGGGTGGGTCCACATGCACACGCACATCATCGTGGTGCTCGGCCAGCTGGTCGTGTTGCTGGGCTGAACAGGTACGGCCGGGCCGGTGACCGAGGGGCGCCGGCCCGGCCGGTCGCCGCCGACCGAGAGGGGGACGATCTCATCATGTCCGCGTTCGGAACCGAACTACGCAGCCTTCGCGAGCGGGCCGGGATGTCATTGACAACGCTGGCCAAGCTCGTCCCGACGTCGAAGGGATACCTCAGCAGGATCGAGAACGGCAAGGTCAATGCGAGTCGCGGTATCGCGGCGGCGTGTGACAGGGCGCTGGACGCGAAAGGGCGGCTGTGCGCGCTGGCCACTCGCTCGGCCGGGCCCGGCCGGCCACCCGGACCGGTCGGACTTCCGGCCGGCACCCGGCATTTCGTCGGCCGGGAGACGGAATTGGCCCGGTTGTCGGCGATGTTGCTCCATCAGGACGCCGTCCGGGTGTGCGTTGTACACGGCATGGCCGGCGTCGGGAAGACAGCGGTCGCCATTTCCGCGGCTCGTGCGGTGATCGACGACTTTCCGGACGGATGCCTGTTTTTCGACCTACGCGGCCACACGCCGGGCGCCCCTGTGCTGACCGCCGAGGAAGGGCTGCGCCGGGTCCTCGGGCTGGTCGACGTACCCGGCGAGAAGATCCCACCGGACGTCGAAGGGCAGGCGAACCTGCTGCAGACGCTGTTGCGCGGACGCCGGGTGTTGTTCGTCTTCGACAACGTCCGTACCGCCGACCAGGTCCGGCTGTTGCTGCCGGCGGAACCCGGCTGCCGGGTGATCATCACCAGCCGCGGGCGGCTGGCCGCCCTGGACGACGCGTGGCCCGTCCCGCTCGACGTGCTTCCCCAGGCAGAAGCCGTGGCGTTGTTCCGATCGGTGGCCGGGCCGTCGGTGGCCGCGGACGACAAGGCTGTGCGGGACATCGTGGCCTGCTGTGGCCTGCTCCCGCTGGCCATCCGGATCGCGGCGGCGCGGTTGGTCGCTGGCGGATGGACCACCGCGGGCCTGCTCGGCCGGTTGACCAGCCAGGACACCCGGCTCAGCTCGCTGAACGACGGCGAACGCAGCGTCGAGGCGGTGTTCAAGGTGTCCTACGACGCGCTTCCCGCCGAGCAGCGCTGGTTGTTCGGCTTGCTGGCGTTGCACCCGGCCACCGCGGCCGAGATCACCGCCGTGCACGCGTTGGCCGGCTTGGCCCCGGACGAGACCGACCGGCTGCTAGACCGGCTGCACGACGCCCACCTGGTGACTCGCAACCAGGCCGGGTTCATCGAGGTGCACGACCTGACGCGGATGTTCGCTGTCAGGTACGCGTTGCCCGAGGTCAGCCGCACCGACCAGACCGCGGCTGCGGGCAGGCTGGTGGACTACGCCCTGGCGTTGGTCAACGCGGCCGATGAACTCGTTGAGCCACAACGATTCCGCCCCGAGGTGACCACTGAGGAGCACGGCCTTCCCTTCGAGGACACCGGCACGGCGTTGGCCTGGTTGCGACGACACTGGCCGGCGCTGGTCCAGGTCGTCGACCTGGCCGCGCGGTTCGGCCACCACCGGCACTGTTGGCAGCTCACCCTCGTCCTGCGGTCGTACTTCTTCCGCGAGCGCCTGCTGGACCCGTGGATCAGCACCCACGAACTGGCCCTCACGTCGGCGCGACAGGCCGGGGACGTGAGCGGCGCCGCCATGATCCTGAACAACCTCGGCATGGCCCGCCTTGAGCAGGGTGACCTCGCCGAGGCGATCACGTGCCACAACCGTGCCAAGGAGTACTTCGACCGGGCCGGCAACGGGCGGGGAACGACAGCGGTGTCCAGTCGGGCATGGGCGCTGGCGGCCGAAGGTGACCTCGTGGCGGCGCATCGCGACCTGACCAGCACGTTGGCCGTCTACCGGCGCACTGCCCGAACGCGCAACACCGCCATCGCGTTACGTGGTCTCGCGTTCGTCCTGGCCGCGATGGGTCAGTTCGACGAAGCCCTTGCCCACGCCCACGAAGCGCACGGCCTGTTGAAATTGCCGCGGGACGCGCTGATGACGATCAACTGCATCGCCTGGATTCATTTCCGCGCCGGCCGGCTGGACGAGGCCGAACACCAGTACCAGTCGGCGGTGACCTTGGCGGAACTCGACGGCAGCGAGTACGAACTGGCCCGTGCCCTCACAGGTGTCGGCAATGTGGCCGCCCGGCGCGGAGAGCCAGAAGTCGCCAGGCGACGATGGGAGGAGGCGGACGAGTACTGTGTGCAGTTCAATCCCCGCCTGCTGGGCGAAGCGCAGGCACGCGCCGAGCTGGCTTGAGAGGACCGAGCCGTGGCGAATCCGTATGACGTGTTCTTGTGTTACGTATGGGAGGACAAGGCAGAAGCCGACGCTCTGCGCGCGGAACTCGAGGCGTTGCACCTGAACGTCTTCCAGGACACGAAGATGCGCGTCTACGACTTCATCGACGGCGAGATCAACGAGGCGCTGCGTCATTCCCGCACGCTGGTCATGCTGCACTCGCCGTCGTTCCACAACAGCGAGTACTGCTGGCAGGAGCTGCATTACGCGTTGCTGCGGTCCTATCGGTTGGGGCTCGACCGCACCCGGGTGATGGCGGTCGTCAAAGCCGGCCGGATGAGAGCCGTCCGGCCGGACATGGTCAAGAACTGGGTTCTGCCGCCGGTCGGCCAGGACTCCGCCAAGGTCGCCGAAGCTGTCGCCGACAACGTGCGCCTGATCGCGGCAGCGGACAGCCGGCTGTTGGGCGACGCGCCGGAGCCACCCGAGCCGCGGTGGCAACCGACGTTGCCGAGCCTCCGGACGGTGTACGGCCGGGAACGGGAACTCTGGGAGCTGCACGACCTGTTGTTCACCGACCAGCCCGGTCAGGTCGTGGCGGTGACCGGCCTGAGTGGACAAGGCAAGACGTCCTTCGCCGAGCAGTACGCACGACTGTTCGCGCAGGACTATCCTGGTGGCGTCCACTTTCTGCGCGCCACCGGGCATTCCCTCGCCGAGCAGGCCGGCAGCCTGGAGATCGGCGACGAGCGGTACCTGTGGATTGTCGACGACGTGCCCGCGGGGACCGACCTCCGATCGTCCCGGTACCTTGTCGCGCCGACCGGGGCCGGCCGCACGCTCGTGCTCACCCAGGGCGACGCGCCGGGCTCGATGGACCGCCAGCGTGTCCTTGAGCTGCCCGCACTCGGCCGGATGGCCGCGTTGGCCGTCCTGACATCAGGGCTGCCCGGTACCGTCGAGAATCGCCTGACGAGGCTGCGAACCGATCGTGTGGCGTACCACGCCGCGGCCGGGCTCGCCGACGACCTCGCCGGGCACCCGCACGCGCTGGTCCTCGCGGCCGGGCTGGTCAGGTCCTTCACCGATTTCCCGGAGCTTCGACGTGTGCTCACCGCGGACGACCGAAGGCCGTTGTTCCTGGCACTTCCGGGGGATCTGGTCGCGAAACTGCCGCACGGCAAGGCGCGTGCGATCACGGCGGCCATCGTCCGCAGCGTCGAACAACTCCCCGAGGGCGGTCGTGACGTGCTGCGGATAGCCGCCCTGGGGGACGCCGCTCCGGTTCCCCGGTCGTTGTATTCGTTGTGCGACAGCGGGATTGACGAGGTTCTGCGCGCGTTGCTGGCGACGACCACCGAGGATCGCGCCGAGATCCGCGTGCATCCACTCGTCACCAGGACCGTCCAGTTGATCGAACCCGACCCGCCGCGCGTGCAGCGGTTGCGGATCGCCGTCCTGGGCCGCCTCACGCAACTGGCCGACCAGGCTCGGGAAAGCCGGTCGTTCGGCGCTCTGACCCCTTGCCTCGCCTACCTGGTGCGGCTCGCGGACGGCATGGCTGACCTCGACGAATGGCACCTGGTCAACGAAGCCGGCCGGGCGTTCGCCGAACTGGGTGACAGCCGGTCCACCCTTGACTTGTACCGCAGCCTGTTCGACACCTGCGCACAAGCGCTCGGCGACAGCCCGACCACGATCGCGATGCTGGTGGGCCTGGGCGCGGCCTACGGCATGCACGGCGAGCACGCCACCGCACTCGACCTCAAAGTCCGTGCCCATCAATGGCTGCTGGCCGAGTTCGGCCCGGACCATCCGGACACCCTCATCGCGTGCAACAACATCGCGGTGACCCACCTGGACATGGGAGACCCCGGCCTGGCGGCCGACCTCCTGCACGGGGTTCACCAAACCCGCCGCCGGGTTCTGGGCGACTACCACGTGGACACGGTCGAAGCCCTGACGAACTACTCGATCGCGGTCGGCAGAACCGGCGACCACGTTCATGCTCTCCTGCTCAAACAGCAGGCGTACCAACTCTGCCAGGACGTACACGGGCCGGGGAGTCCACGAACCACCGACGCGTTGAACAACATCGCCGCCACCTTGTCCCACACTGACCGCGGCCGGGCACACGCACTGTTCCGTGAGGTACATGCCGCACGTCTCGCCGAGGCCAACGACGCGGAAACAGCGGGTGCGCTGGAGAACCTGGCGGTCACCTCGGACGAGCCAGCGCGTTTTCTGATCGACGCGTACCGGCTGCGCCTGGCCGCGCAGGGACCTGACCACCCTGCGACCCAACGCGTCCTTCGCTTCCTCCTGCAGCCGGGTGCCGGAACGTCCACAATGGTCACCGCGCAGGTCGTCGACGTGCTGCCGGCTGGACTCGAACTGGATGGGATCCGGCTCGACCGCGCTCGTGCCGACGAACTCGACCAGCTCCACGAACGAGCCCGTGACCACTACGACCAGTGTTACGCCGAGTTCGGCCCGGACGACGCCCGGACCATGGTCGCGGTGTGCTACCTGGCGCACGCCCACGCGGCGATCGATCAGCTGGACCAGCAGGCCGACGAGGCCTGGATCCTCATCGACGACGCGGCCCAGGGGCTGCACGAGACCTTGGGCCCGGACGCTCCCGAGACGCGAGCCGCGTGGCGCCTGCACGAATGGATCGCGGGGATCCGTGCCCGGTAACTGGCCGCATTCAGCTAGCACAGTGTGGGGTTTCCCCAAGCCAGTTCCGGCAGGCGGGCCTCGTGCGAAACACCGGGACGACACATCTCCAGCCGCAACTTCAACGACCCGGTGAGGTCCACTTCGACGGTCGCCGGTTTGCCCACCGCGGCTTTGCCCTCGTACCGGGGGTGGCCGTCGACGAAGACCCGGAAGTGCCCGACCTGGAAGGTCTCGATGGCGTCGTCCACGACGCCGACGACCGACTTCATCCGCCGGTACGCGCCGGCGAGGTCCACCTCGACGAAACCAACGTCGTCCCTGGTGGACGAACTGGGCCGCAGCACGATGCTGTCGTCGTACCGGACACCGTCGATCAGCGCGGTGTCCCCGCGGATGTGCACGCTCTGGGCCAGCCAGGGCATCGCCCGCACGGATCGGGTTCGCGGATCGTTCGGCGCACGCGTGCCGCCCTCGCCCGGGGCGCCGCCACGCCACTCGCCCCGCTCCGGCATCGGGTGTTCCGCGCGACCGGTGATCGCGGCGAGAAGCCCGGCGATACCGTCCTCGGTGAACTCCTTGACCCGAAACCTCGTTGTGGAATAAGGGGTGAGGAACTCCGGGACGTCATCGAGCGAATAGCCGGGCAGTATCACCGGCAGTACCCGTTCGATGCCGCAGCGCAGGTTCCTGGTCAGGTGGTTGCGGATGATCGCTGTCTCGTAGTGCGATCCGCGCCCCACGTGCGGCGGCGCCATTCCGTCGCCGCTGTTCTTGTACTGCGGCGACACGATGACCAGAACGAAATCCGCTTCGGTCAGATGGGTCGCCGCCCAGATCGACCAGTCCCGGCGGACATGGTCGTCCCACTGGTCCATGCGCACGTCCAAGCCGACGTCGTGGCGCAGGAACGTGGCGAACACCCGGACCCGTTCCACGTGTTCCGGTGTGTCGTGCGCATAGCTGATGAAAACCCTCGGCGCCGCACCGTCGGACATCTCGGCTCCCCTCCCTGGCAGTGGTGACAGGCATTGTCGGCGATGTATCGCCGGCTGGTGCCCGGATGTCACGGATCTGACGTGTTCCCGGGCCGTCCTGGTCCGCCGGGCCGGACGACCAGGAACTGACCGACTACTGACATGTCCGCGCGCTGTCTCCGGCGGGTCTCCCGGACATACGATCTGGCCGCCCCGTCAAGCATTCGAAGGAGCGATGGCACGCGTGTACCAGTACGACGTGTTCATCAGCTACCACCGGGCAGGGGCGACAGTGCCGGCGTGGGTTCGCACGCATTTCTATCCCCGGCTCGCCGCGCTGCTGGACGAACAGCTCGACCACGAGGCGACGGTCTTCTTCGACGGCAACACCCGTGCGGGCGGAAAATGGCCGGACGAACTGCGCGACGCGTTGGGACGAGCCAAGATCCTGCTCCCGGTGTGCTCACCCAAGTACTTCCTGAGTGAATGGTGTCTGGCCGAGTGGCATTCGATGGCGCACCGGGAGGAACTGACCGGTATGGGATCGCACGGGCTGATATCCGGTGATCTTCTGTGACTCGAAGAACTTCCCACGGTACGCGCACGAGCGCACCATGCACGACCTCAAGGAATGGAACTGCCCCGACCCGCAGTTCCAGGACTCGTTGCAGTTCCTCGACTTCCACCAGCAGGTGGAGCGGATCGCCGAGGAGCTGGCCGACCTCATCGACCGGGCGCCGGCGTGGCGCCCTGACTGGCCGGCGCGGACGCCGGTCCCCGACCCGCCGCGGACCTCCCGCCTGCCGAGGCTGTGACATGCCGGGCACAGTGGTCACCTTCTACTCGTACAAGGGCGGCGTGGGCCGCAGCTTCGCGTTGGCCAACATCGCGGTCCTGCTGGCGCGGTGGGGTCACCGGGTGCTGTGCGTGGACTGGGACCTGGAGGCACCGGGCCTGCACCACTACTTCCGGCCGATGTTCACCGGCGGGATCACCGGCGGGGTGGTCGACCTGGTCGACGACTTCCTGGCCGGCATGACCCAGCCGGTGGACCACACCATCCGGCTGAGCACCACCGGAACGCTGAGCTTCGTCGCCGCCGGTCGCGAGGACGCCGACTACGTCCGGCAGGTCCAGGAGATCGACTGGGACCTGCTGTACGACCAGGGTTTCGGTCACTACCTGGAACAGTGCCGGGACCGGTGGACCACCGACTACGACTACGTCCTGCTCGACAGCCGGACCGGTGTGTCGGACATCGGGAGCGTCTGCACGGCCCATCTGCCGGACCGGCTGGTCGTCCTCTTCACGGCCAACGTGCAGAGCATCCGAGGTGCGGTCGACATCGCGAGGCGGGCCAACGAAGCCCGGGACGGCCTGCCCTACGACCGCGCGCAACTCACCGTGCTGCCAGTGCTGTCCATGTTCGACACCCGGGAGGAGTACGACCGGTCGGAGGAGTGGCGGCGCAAGTGTGCGTCGGAGACCGAGGTCCTGTTCCGCAACTGGTTGCACCGCGAGGTCCAGACCGAGTTGATCTCCCGGCACATGACACTGCCGTACGTCTCCTACTGGAGTTTCGGTGAGCAGCTGCCGGTGCGGTCGGAGGCCAATCCCAGCGCGGACCAGATCGGTTTCGCGCTGGAGACGGTGGCCGCGGTGGTCGCGCACGGGTTCGACCGCACCGACCTGCTGGCGGAGAACCGGGACGCCTATGTCGCGGCCGCCCGGGGAATCAACCGCACGTTCGTCCACGACCTGCGGGTGAGCTCCCCACGGCCCACTTTGGACGTGGCACAGACGCTGATCGACGAGCTGAACTCGCGTGATGTCCGGGCCGTGCTGTCGCTTTCCGGCGACCGGTCGCTGCTCACCGACGCCGACGACGACGCGCGGCATCTCTGCCTGGTCGTCGACGGGGAGCTGACCCGGTGGCAGTCCGCGGATGTCGAGCTGTTCCTGCACCGGACGCTCGGCCAGGACCGGCGGGTCATCCCGGTGCTGGCCGGCGACGCCGACGCCAACGCCCTTCCCGGCTACGTCGGCAATCTGCGGTATCTGCGGCTGAGTCCGACATGGGGGCCGGCCGAGGTGGCGCAGGACCTGGCCGACCAGCTCAACGGCGCCGCCACGCACACCGAACCCGACGACGTCGATCCGGTGGACGTCCTGCGGCGAACCGCCCGGAGCCGGTTGCACCCGGCGACATGGCAGGTCGTCGCCGACATCGTCGACGCGCTGCTGGTGGCCACTCTCGCCGAGGACGACCCGACGGTGCGGGAACTGGCCGCCGGCCTCGCGCTGGTGATCAGGCCGCGAGCCGGGCAGCCGGCGAACCAGCACCGGACAACCGCGGCACCGGACGTCCAGGCAGCGATGACGAGGGTCGTGCGGATCCTCGAAGCCCGCGTAGACGGTGCCCGCCAGGAGTAGGCGCGGCACACACGATTGGGAGGATCGATGAGCGAACGTCTGGGACACAAGCAGACCGCGGCGATGTTCTGGCTGATGACCCTGGCCCGCGAAGTGTCCAATCCGGAGCTGGACAAGATCGCGGGCTTCCGGCTCACCGGCACGGCACGTGAAGATCTGAACGAGCGGCACCTGGTCGCGAGCCACAAGCAAGGCCGGTGTTACGTGCACGAGCTGACCGATCAGGGATGGGTCTGGTGCGGCGAGGAACTGGCCACGCGCACCGCACCGCCGCCCAGGGCTCACAGCACCCTCGTCCCGGTGCTGTACGTGGTCGTCGGCGACATGGTCACCTACCTGCGCAGGAAGAACATGCCGTTGGCCGATGTGTTCATGCCGGACACCGGGCCGGCCGAGGTGGACACGGCGGAGGTCGAGGACCGGATCAGGGCCGCCTACCGCGAGCTGGCCTCCTCGCCGCGGGACTGGGTCGGCCTGGTCGACCTGCGGCCGAAGCTCGCCGACCTGTCGCGCGAGGCCGTCGACGCGGTGCTGAAGGCACTGAGCCGGTCCGGACAGGTGCACCTCGTCCCGGAGGCCAACCGGAAGACGCTCGCCCGGGCCGACCACGACGCGGCCATCCGACTTGGCGGTGAGGACAACCACCTGATCTCCATCGAGGTGTCATGATGGAGCACCTGGCTGCGCTGGCGACGTTGCGCTTCGACTGGGCGGACACACCGGATCACGTGTGGCGGGACTCGCCGTACCATGTGGACGGTCTACACCGCGACGCGCTCGCGGCTGTCGACGTGGGCATCGGTGACGCGGCGGCCAGCGACGGCCCGAGCCCCATCGGTCTCGTCCTGCAGGGTCCGAAAGGAGTCGGCAAGACGCATCTGCTCGGCCTGGTGCGGCGGCAGGCACATGCCGCGAACGGCTACTTCTTCCTCGACGACCTCACGGCAGGCGACGCGTTCTGGGAGAACACGGCCGAAGGGCTGCGCCAGGGACTGTCCCGTGTGGACGCGTCCGGCCAGCCACAGCTGGTCAGCTTCCTCAACCGGGTGTGCCGCAACGGTTCGGTCAGTCCCGACACGGCCGAGCGGATCGTGACCGGACGCGGGCTGTCCAGCGGTGACGTGGACGACTTCGTCGGCGGGCTGCGTGTTCTCGACCGGCAAGTCGCCATGGAGTGCGCCGACACCGCGCGGGCTTTGGTGCTCTACGCCAACGAGAACGCGACGCTCAACCGGATCGGGGACTCGTACCTCAACGGGTTCGAGGAGACGAAGAGCGGCGAGCGGCGGAAATGGGGTATCCGGCCGCGGCCGAAGTCCGCGTCGAACCAGGTGCGGGACATCACCCGGCTGCTCGGTCTCACCGGCCCGATCGTGGTGGCGGTCGACCAGCTCGACACGCTCCTCGCCCGGTCTGCGCAACAGACCCAGCATGCCGGCGACGGTGGCGACACCGACCTCCTCGTGGCGCTGATCGCCGACGGCCTGATGCGGTTGCGGGAGGTGACCCGCCGGACGGTCACTGTCCTGGCGTGCCTGCCCAGCACGTGGGCGCAGATCAAGGCCAAGGCGACCGACACGGTCCCGGACCGGTTCCGCGAGCACCTGACCCTGGGCCGAATCAGGAACGCCGAGGTCGGCCGCGCACTGGTGGCGAAGCGGCTTGGCGTGGCGTACCAGGCCATGGGATTCGTTCCACCGCACCCGACGTGGCCGGTGTCGCCGACGGCCTTCGAGGGCGAATGGGACCTGTACACCCCACGGGAGCTGTTGAAAAGAATCAGCGCACACATCGAGACCTGCCTGCGCACCGGCCAGGTCCGCGAGCTGACCTCGTTCGACGGCACGGAACCCGCCCAGCCGGTCCAGCCGCGCCCGGCGATCGAGCCCGACCGGTTCGGCCGGATGGACGCCTGGTTCGAGGAGCTGCGGTCGTCGGCCGACACATCGGCGCTGCTCGACCAGAAGGCGGAGCACGAGGTGATGGCGGCGCTGCTGTCGGCGGCGCTGCGCGGCTGGATCACCGAGGTCGGCGACGACAACATGGAATGGTTGTGCGAGAAGCAGAACGGCGGCAGTGACCTGCACGCCTGGCTCACCAGGACCGTGGACGAGGCGTCGGACCTGGAGGAACACTGGGCGTTTCGAGTCATCCTGGCCAAGCATCCGATCGCCATGCTGACGCGCCTGCGTAAGGCCAGGTCCGCGGCGGGGTTGCGGAAAGGGGCGGAGAACCGGCATCTGGTCGTCATCACCAAGCCGAAGTGGTCGCGGGGCGCGAAGACCCGGGCGGAACTGCACGAGTTCACGGCCACCGGCGGGCTCGGGCTGCCGCTCGCCGAGTCGGATGTCCGGACGTTCTGGGCACTCGACAAGATGTTCGCCAAGGGCGGCACGGAACTGCACGAGTGGCTGGTCGACCGGCGGCCCGCCGGCCGGTCGGAGCTGTTGTCCGCGGTGTTGCCGGCCCGCTCGGCGCAGCACCGGGAGGACGGGACGCACCCGCCGCCGACCGCCGACCGGATCACGCTCGGAACCGTTGTGGGCACCGGGGAACTGGTCCGGATCGACCTCTCGGCGTTGCGCAAGCACGCGGCCGTGTTCGCGGGATCAGGGTCGGGGAAGACCGTGCTCCTGCGTCGGATTGTCGAGGAATGCGCGATCCAGGGAGTGTCCGCGATCGTCCTCGACCCGAACAACGACCTGGCCCGCCTCGGCGACGCCTGGCCCGAGCCGCCGGCCGGCTGGAGCGGGGACGACGCCCAGCTCGCCGAGCGGTATCTGGCCGAGACGGACGTCGTGGTCTGGACGCCCGGCCGGACGAACGGCCGCCCGCTGACGTTCCAGCCGCTGCCGGACTTCGCCAGTGTCCTCGGCGACGACGACGAGTTCAACGCCGCCGTGGAGGTGGCGGTGGCGACGCTCGCCCCACAGCTGCGGCTCACCGGCAGCACGGCCAAGGCCAACATCGGCATGGCGGTGCTGCGGCAGGCGGTGATCCACCACGCGCGTACCGGGTCACGCAGCCTCCCTGGGCTCATCGACGTCCTGGCGGACCTGCCATCGGGGGTGAGCACGCTCAACGACAGCAGGCGCATCGCCGCCGATCTCGCCGAAGGGCTCAAAGCCGCGATGGTCAACGACCCCTTGTTCGCCGGCAACGGCCAACCGGTCGACCCAGGTGTGTTGCTCATGCCACGGCCGGGGAGGAAGGCCAAGGTCTCGGTGATCAGCTTCGTCGGCCTGCCCGCCGAGGAACAGCGGCAGAACTTCGTCAACCAGCTGCAGATGGAACTCTTCGCCTGGGTCAAACGCAACCCGGCCGGCGACCGCCCACTCGGGGCCCTGTTCGTGATGGACGAGGCCCAGACCCTGGCCGCGGCCGGCACGTTGACCGCCAGCACCCGCAGCACGATCGTGCTCGCTTCGCAGGCCCGCAAGTACGGCCTGGGCCTCCTGTTCGCCACCCAAGCGCCGAAGGGCCTGCACAACCAGGTCACCGGCAATGCCATGACCCAGTTCTTCGGGCGGCTCAACAGTCCCGCGCAGATCGCCGCCGCCAACGAGATGGCACGGGCGAAGGGCAGTTCGGTCGTCGACATCTCGCGTCTGGAACGTGCCCAGTTCTACGTTTCGGGCGAGGCGTTCGGCTTCCGCCAGGTGACCACACCGTTGTGCCTGACCCATCACCCGGCCAGTCCGCTGCGTCTTGAGGAGGTGATCGACCGCGCCCGGCCGTCCGACGAGTGACGAGCCCGACGTTGCGCATCCAACGGTTCCCCACGGACCTACCCGACGTGCAGAAGTCGCGTTTCCGCAGGTCAAAGAAGCTGTTGATCTTAGTTGACACGGTAGAGGTCGCTGGTTCAATCCCCGTATTGCCCACCAGCTCAGCCCCGTCCACTGTGGAGTGGACGGGGCTTTGGTGTCTCAGCCTGACCAACTGCCTGACTACGCCGCCGGTTTGGGGAACAACCGGTTGACCGCAGTCGCCCCGTCTTGCACCACCGGCCGCAGTTGGTGCCTGTAGACGGTCTCGATCACCACGGTGCTCGTGTGACCTGTCCAGCGGGGTTTCAGAAGTCGGCCCTGTAGCTTTGATCTGCGCGTCAAGCTGCCGTGACATACCGTGCCAGCACGGCGCGCAGGTGCCGGTCACCGATGATCAGGAGTCTTCACGATCTCGATGCCGCGCTGGCGCAGACGGCGTCGAACGAGGCGGTGAACTGGCCGACGCGGGCGCGGATCAGGAACCGGAAGCCATCGGCTCGATTACCCAAGCCCATCGTGCGGTGCGGGTTTGTTGGGCAGTCCAGGGGCCGTGCTTGGGCCCAGGCTACTGACGCCCACAACCCTGTGGCGACACGAGAACGCTCGGGGCAAGATCGACTTTGATCGACCCAGAAGGAGATCACGGCCCGACTCTCAGTTTTATTTGCTGAGTTCGCTCATTATGCTCGACTACTCGCGCTCGAATTCGAGTACCCACTGGAGGAAGTTCTTCTGGGGTGAAGATCGCTCCATCCGGCCGGTACGACGCGATGTCAACTATGGCTGACACGCTTGGAAAGCGGTCGAGTTCCACGAAGATCCCGAAGACAACTCGGAGAGTTACGTCGGCCTCGACGATGGCACCCACCGGGTAGGACTCTTTGGCCTCGACCCACACTTCAGCTCCGGTCACCATGGGTGCAACTGCCACGGACGGTAGGCGTTCAGCGCAGTAACCGCTTCACGTGGAATCTCCAGTTCCATGCGAGGTCCACCTTGATAGGGCTTCTCGAAGCGCTTCCATATCAAGTCATAGTCGTGTCGAGGTATCCGTATCTCGATAACGCCCTCCTTGTACGACTGTGCGTATTCCTCCGCAATCGAACGATCATTCGGTCCAGCGAAGTATGCCATACCGTTCTTGTCCTTCGATCCCGGCTCGTAAGGAAAATCGTCCTGCGTGAACCCGCGTGACATGAACTTGGCACCCATCCCCGACTGTGGCGCCTTGTAGATCGACACCATCTCATCGCGCTCGCGCGGGGGCCCTTGCAGCTTCCCCGGAGATGTTACCGGAGGTGTCAGCGGAGGTACCGGCGCGGGGTTTGTCTGAGCTGCTTGAGGCCCCGACCGCTCACTTTTGCCGCTGGAATCCGGCATGTTTACGATCGCCCACGCCGCCCCGCCGATCATAACGACGCCAAGGACAACAACCAGACCCGGAGGCGAGAGGGTCGCACCGCCGACGGCTGCGCCCTCAAGAAGGGGCACGAGTGGAGCAAGTCCGAGGAATTTGCCGGTGGGGTCGGTGTATTGGACGGGGTTGTTGTGGGTGTAGGTGTAGGTGGCGAGGTTGCGGGGTTCGGTGATGCCGCCGGCGGTGTTCTTGTCGAGGTAGTCGGGTAGGGCTGGGTCGGGGCTGGCCCAGAGTTGGGTTCTGGGGTTGTAGTAGCGGGCGCCGTAGTAGTAGAGGCCGGTTTCGGAGTCGAGTTCTTTGCCGGTGTATTGGTAGGGGGTGCCGTTTTGGCCTGCTTGTTCCTCGATCCAGGTTTCCCCGAACGGCATGTATTCGAGGTGTTCGGTGAGGTTGCCTTGGCCGTCGGTGACGTAGCCGGAGGAGCCGAGGTGGTCGGCGTGGTAGTAGGACTGGGTGTTGTCTGTGGTGGTGATGGTGGTGAGGCGGTTGTCGCCGATGAAGACGTGTTTGTAGCCGGTGCCGTCGCGTTCGCTGTAGGTGCGGTTGGGGTAGAGGTGTAGGCCGTCGCCTTGTTTGATGACGCGGTCGCCTTTGGCGTCGTAGGTGTAGCTGGCGGTGGCGTTGGTGCAGCCGGTGGGGGTTTGGGCGACGGTGGCGGTGGCGGTGTCCTGGTTGCAGGCGAGCCGGTTTTCCTCGTCCCACACGTATTGGCGGCGTTTGCCTGCGGCCGCGGTGTTCACCGTGTCGGTGAGGTTGCCGTTGGTGTCGTAGGCCTGGGTGATCGGGCCGACTTTGCTGGGCGCGTGGGGTTTCCCGCTGCTATAGGTGTAGGGGTAGTCGTAGGTGGTTTTGTCTTGGACCTCGGGCGGGTTGTTCGGGTCTTCGACCGGCTCGATCGGGCCGAAGGACGCTGTGCGTGTCCCTGACTGGGACAGCGCCGCCGGGGCCGCGGTTGGGGTGGTGGTGATTTCGTGGCGTTGGGTTTTGGTGGTGGTGTTGTGGATGGAGTCGTAGCCGAGGGTCAGGGTGTATTTGTTGGTTTGGTTGTTCTTGGTGTATTGGCCGCTGGCGCTGGTGAGGCGGTAGAGGTCGTCGTAGCCGAAGGTTTGGCTGCTGGGTCCGCCGAGCGTTGACGCGGGCGCGTTGTTGGTCAGGGTGGTGATGTTGCCGGTCTTGTCGTAGGTGTAGCCGAGGTTTTGGAAGGTGGTGCCGGTGGGTTGGGTGGAGGTGAGGGTGGTCAGGCGGCGGTCGGCGGCGTTGTAGGTGTAGGTGGTGCGCACCCCGTTGCCGGTTTGTTGCAGGACGCGCTGGCCGAACTTGTCGTAGTCCAGGCGCTCGAGGTAGGTGGAGCTGGTCCCGTTCTTGGTGCCGGTGGCGTGGGTGACTTGGCCGCCGGTGTCGTAGTCGTAGGTGAGCACTTCGCTGTCGGGGTAGGTCAGTTGCAGGACGCGGTTGAACGCGTCATACGCCCATCGGGTGGTGTAGCTGCGGTCCGCCTGCCCGGCGATCTTGATGGTGCGGGTTTCCCGGGTGGTTTCGCCCAACGGCCCGTAGCCGCGGGTGACGGTCCCGGCGGCGTCGCGGAGCTCGGTGATCCGGCCGGCGGCGTTGTCGGGAGCGCCGGGCGCGCCGTAGGTGTAGGTGACGTTGTTGCCGGGGAAGGTCGGGTAGCGCACGGCGGTGACGCGGTTGTGGTCGTAGTCGTACTCGACCTGCTTGCCGGCGGGCCGCAGGTTGGCGGTGATCGTGGCGGTGATGTTGCCGGCCAGGTCGTAGCGGGTCTCGGTGCGGCCGGTGTCGGGGTTGTCGAGCGCGGTGCGGCGACCCAACCCGTCGTATTCGGCGCGGGTGGCGTTGTTCTTGTCGTCGGTGATGGTGGTGAGCTGGCGCAGTGGGTCGTAGTCGTAGCTGGTCCAGATCACCGCCGGCCCGTTGAACTCCTTGACCGCGGTGGTCGACTCGCGCACATCGGTGTAGGTGCGGCGTTGTTGGCCGTTGGGGTCGGTGACGGCCTTCTCGAACCGGGTGACACCGGCGCGGTCAGGGCCGAACGCGTAGGCCTGGCTGGTGGTGGCCCCGTCGGGAAGCACCGTCTGCACGGGACGGTCGAGCAGGTCGAACGAGGTCCGGGTCGGTGTGACCGGATCGGACGCGGTGTTGAAGGTGGTGTTGCCGTCGCCCTTGGGTTCGGTGACCGGGTAGTACTGCTCGACCGTGCGGCCGAGGAAGTCGAGCTTCGTGCGGCCGGACACGGTCATGACCTGCTGTGGCGTGTCCCCCGGCTTGGCGGCCACCGACGCGTCCTTCTTGGTTTGCAGCACGCGGTTGAGGCCGTCGGTGAAGGTGACGGTGTCGATCGTGTCGTCCCGGACACCACCGGCGGCCCGGTCGAGGTGCCGGGTGGTGGCGTACGGGACCGTGGCTTCGGGGTGGTAGTCGAAGTCGATGGTGACCTTGCCGGACCCGATCTCGTAGGGACCGGTGACCGTGTCCACCCGGCCCACCGGGTCGTAGGTCATCAGCAGCTGCTGGCCGTTGTTGTCGGTGGTGCGATCGGGCTGCCCGTACTTGAGGTTGTGCGTCGTACTGGACCGCAGGCCGAAACTGTCCACAACAGATTCGATGTGGACGCCGACCACGGTGTCGTAGCCGTACTCCAGCTTGTAGCGTTGGCCGGTCTTGTTCGCCGGGTTGGTCACCGCCTTAAGGTTCCCGTCGGGGAAGTAGTCCAGGTCGGTGTCGGCCGAGGTGGTGTCGGTGAGGTACTCGCGGACCTGCCGGAGGTCACCGGTCGCGCAGTCAACGGTCGACTCGCGATGCCGAAGCTCCGTGTTGGTGGCGCGTTGGCGCAGGACAGTGGCGGTGCCGACGATGTTGCGGTCCCGGCAGGCCGGGTCGGACGCGCTGTAGGCGTAGGTGGTTTCGACATCGTCCGCAGTGCCGGTGTCACCGGCGTCGAACGAGCGGGTGAGGTTGCCGTACCCGTCGTAGGACATCTCGGTGTAGGTGGACTTCACCGCGGTCGCGGCACCTTCGTAGAAACGTTTGTCCACCCGGGTCAGTTGCGGGAACACGCTCGCGGTCGGGGTGGCCGGGTTCGCCTCGCCACCGCCCGCGATGTCACGCAACTGGTAGGTGTTGGTGGTCTCCAGGTACGGCTTGCCAGCGCCGTCAGCGGTCAGCGTACGGGCGAGCAGGCCGCGGGTGGCGTGGCCGTCGGTGCGGTACTCGGAGGTGACCATGCGGTACACCGCGTCCCCTGCGCCTGGGTCGCGGACCTCAGTGATCACCCGGCCGAACCCGAGGAACTCGCGTTCAAGGCGATCGTAACGACCCTGTTCGTAACGGTAGGTGGTCAGTTGGGTGTCAGCGCCGTCGCCGGGGTGGCCGCCGAACACCGTGGTGCGCGACAGGACCCAGCGGGATTCGGGCATGGCTTGGGTGTTGCCGGTGCGGGTATAGTCCAGGTCGATGCGGGCGCCCATCGGGCGCGACACTGAGCGCAGCAGGTTGGTGCGGCCGGTTTTGTTGACCGCCACCAGCAGCTCGTTGTCCCGAGTGGACTTGACGTGATCGACCAGGCCGTCACCGTCGATGTCGCGCAGGCCGATCTCGGCGCGGCCGATGCCGGTGGAGACGTTGGCACCCGGGTTGAACACCAGGCAACCGAGCCCGGGGTAACACAATCCGAAGGTGAAGTAGGCGCCGCCACCGATGCTGGCGTTCTTGTCGGCCGCCACCTGGCTGAAGCTGCCGCGGAACGGCAGGGGCGCGGTGAACCCGCTGCCGGTGTTGATCGCGACCTTGACCGGGTTCGCGCCGTCGGTGAACACCCGGTCGGCCAGGCCGTCGCCGTTGACGTCCGTCATGCTGGCGGTGGTCGTCGACGTGCCGAAGGTGGCCGACACGCCGCCGGCGAAGCCGTAGTTGTCGAGGTTGACCCCGAGGTTCAGGCCGAGGTTGGCGGTCTGTGCCGTGTTCACTGGGCCCGCCGGCCAGGGTTCGCGCTCGGCGAAGGAGTAGCCCAGGTTCAGCGCGACATCGCCGTTGGCGTAGACCTTGTCCGGTAAGCCGTCGCCGTTGACGTCGATCAGATCCAGTGTGGTGCTCGACCGGCCGCCGCCGACCTCGCCGCCCAAACCGAGTACGGGCATCTCCGAGCCGGCTCGGGCGGTAGTAGCGCTGGCATCAGCGGTGGGCGCGTCGGTGCCGCGCGCCGTACTCATCGTGCGGGCGGGGCTGCCCGCGCTGGCCGACACGGTGGCCGCGACGGAGTCCGACTCGCGCACGTTCCCGCCGAGCGAACCCCGAGTGTTGCCCAGACCGCCGGCCATGTCGGAGTACTGGATCCCCTGCGAGCCCACCACATCAGGAAAGCGGTCGCCGTTGAGGTCGAGAAAGTCCACACTGCTGGAGGTGATGCCGCCGGCCAGGCTGCCGCTGACCGCGCCCACCCCGAGTGTGGTGGACACCTGCACGCTCATCGCCCGACGCGGCACCCCCTTCGCCCCGGCCACATCGGCGTCGGAGACCACGTCCACGGTGTCCATGCCGTAGCGGGAACTGGACGCGGTGCCCGGCCCGGCCCAGGTGTTGTCATCCGAGCCGGCCCACCGTCCTTGGGCGGGCTGGGGGACGAACAGCGCGATCCGCGGCAGTGTCACCGTCGGGTTCGCCTTGAACCCCGGCACGTCCTGCTCGGTCGGCGCCTTGGGCAGGGAGTCCTTGAAACTCTGGTCCAGCACCAGCTCGTCCTGCTTGATGGGCTGGGCGGCCCGGTCCCGGTTGCCCTGGTAGCCGATCACACCCCAGCCGCGGTACGGCTGGGCGAACGCACCCGGCTCGGCGGAGGCGGATATCGACGCGGACACCAGCGGCAGGTACCACCCGTTGAACCCGACGTACGCCCCCGCGACCATCACCTCCGGCGCCTTCGCCTCCTGCGTGGCGTAGTCGAAGAACAACTCATCGCCCTGAGTGACCGCCACCGTCATCCGCTGCGGCGGCAGCGTAGGCGTCGTTCCGCCCGGGATGTCGACGGCCTGCTTGGCCAGCAGCTGCCCACCGCGTTTCTTGACCGTGAACACCAACTTGTGCGGGTTGGTGTCGCCCACCTGTGGGCTGATCGACGGCTGCACGATCAGCTGACCGGTCTTGTCGGCCGTCCACGGCTTCAGCGGCGTCCTCTGATTGGACACCGGGTACATGTCCTGGTCGACCGGCGGGTTGATGACGATCGTCGGGTTGCCGTTCTCGTCGACGACCGTGTCCACCCCGTCGGCCTGGGTGTAATGCGCCCGCGGCACCCACTTCACCGCGTTCGGGTCGATCGCGGAGTCCGCCTTCAACCGCCACGACAGACTGTCCTTCGCGGTCACCGGGATACTCAGGTCGATCGGCGTGGTGCCCGTCGACGCGCTGGTCAGCTTCTTGTTGACCACGTCGGTGCCGTTGCGGGTGATCAGCACCGTCACGTCATCCGACGTGGCCGCGGACTTGACCACGTCACCGGTCAACCGGATCGTCCCGGTCACCGGCACGGTCACCTGCGAGGCCCGCCCGCCCAACGTGAAGTCCCGCGACGCGGAGTACACGGTGTTGCTCAACCCGTTGACATCGGTGCTCGACTGGCCGGCGTAGGTGATCGTCGGATCCCACGCCACCGTGTCATACATACCATCCAAAATGGACTGGACGCGGAAGTAGACGGCGTCGCCCTTACGTACCTGGATCGCACTGACCCCGGTCGGGGCGAACTCCATGTAGTCATCCGGGCCGATCCGCTGCGCCCACAACTCGCTGTCCTTGTGCTGGATCGTGACACGGACGCCATCAGCCTTGGTATAGGCCGCGCGCTGCGGACTGGTGTCCTTGACCAGCCGCACCCGCCCGTCGATCCGGACCGTGCCGTCATAGGGCGCGACCCACCGGCGCACACTGTCCAACAGCGGCGAGTTGTCCACCGCACGCTCGAACGCCGCCCGCTGATCACCCACGAACGACCCCGACGCCGCACCACCACCCACCGGCACCGGCGTCTGCTTGCTGTCCTCGCTGTAGGCCGGGTTGCCGCTCGCGTCCAGATACCCGAACAGCACCTTGCCGTTGTTCACCAGGTCGGCGATCCCGTCACCGTTGACATCCGAGAGATAGCGATCCGACGTCGTCACCGTGGACACCAGATCCAACTGGGCCGCCACCCCGGCATAGGCCTCCACCCCGACCGTGCCCGACAGCGTCGTCTCCGAGGAGATCCCCGGCAAACCCGACAGCTTGATCGCGGTGTCCCCGAACTTCGGCTGCCCGCCCGGCCCGCCCAGGTTCGGCCGGTAGAACACGTCCCCGCCCTTGCGGAACACCTTGTCCGGCAGGTTGTCGCCGTTCACGTCGGCCAACGCCAGCAACCCGTCCGACACGCTCGCGTTGGCGCCCGCCTTCACCCCGGCCGACCCCGACTTGACCGGCACCGCCGGGTTGTAGCCGACATACAAATGCCCACCCGCGCCCACCGACGAACTCGCCGACAACGCGCTCGCCTTGCCGTCGCGCACGCCCACACCGATACCGTCATCGGCGGCCGCCCAGTTCACCGCGTCGGCGAACCCGGTGTAGTTACCGTCCTTGTCCCGAACGTCGTCGAAGTAGTCGAAGGAGTGCGTGGTGAACAGGCGGTTGTCCTCGCCGAACTGCGACACCGACGTCAGCAGCGTCTTGGCGAACGCACCGGTCCGATAATTCAACTCATAAGCGCGGATCAACTGGTCGTCCAGCTTGACCTCGACCCGCCGCAACAAGTCGGCGGTCACCTTCTTGAACCCGCCCCGGGCGTCGATCTGCACATCCCCGCGGCGCGGCTCACCCCGGTCCCGGTCACGCAGGAACGTCACCGAATACCGGCCATCGGTGTCCCCACGGCCGGTGTACGTGATCCGCTGCGGGTACAGGTTGCTGCCCGCCACCTTCGACTTCTCAGTCCCGCCGTCAGCCACCGTGGCGTAGCGATAGCGCATCACGTTGTCGTGGGCGTCCCGAACCTCCCGCAACGCCCACATCGCGACCTTGCCGTCGGCATCGGCCAACGTCGTGTCCGCCGCCCCACCGAAGATCATCCGGGTGCCCTGCTTGTCGGTGACCTCCCACCAGTAGTTAGCCGGTTTGTCACCGTGGCGCACGATTCGGCCGAACGCGCCCTCCACCCGAGCGTGGAACACCTTCTCCCCAGTCCGCGCCTGCAACGCACCCCGATGCGCCACCGGCGTCAACTGCTCACCGCCCAGCAGATACGTCTCGGTCTCCAGACCAGCGTCATACCGCGGCACCCCCCACCGCGTATCCACCGTGATCGACGGCGTAGCCACGTCCCACCCGACACCCAACCAGCCGTTCACACTCGCCGAGTTGTAGGCCACCGCCAACTTCGGCTCCAACCCCGCCCGCCCCTTCGGCACCTCCAACGGATACGACAACCGCGCGTCACCCAGATTGTTCGCCGACGGCACCCCGATCACATTCACCCCAGCGCCCGGATCAGCCGCCTTGATGTCCTTGATCTGATTCGGGTTGAACGACGTGCCCTCCGGATGCTCAGGAGCCTTCACCGCTCCACCCGCACCCGCCCCCGGACCCGCCGAGCCCGCCACCCCGGACGCAACCATCCCCAACCCCAACAACGCCACAACCAAGACCAGGATCAGACCCTTGCGGCGAACACGAACCGAACGACGAGTCAACGCGAGCACAGTCATGCCCAGCCCCTCTCGGACAGGTGGCCTACAACCGGACACGCACGCGTGCCACCATGCCGAGCTGGTTGGTCGCTCTCGGCGGCTGGCAACACATGATCAACGCTAACGAACATTCGTTAGGAAGGCTTCCTACCGTGGGCGCAAAGTCGGGCTCCGACCACGGACGGAGACCACGATCGGAGACGGGTGCCCTCGCTGGCGGACAGGGCGCTGTTCGATCGAGGTGTCATCAGCACCAGTCCCCAGTGCGATGCTCCTTGTCGTCAGGACGAACTGCCGTCGCGGAGGAAGCAGGCGAGCAGGAATCCGGCGAACGCGACGGGCGCGGCGATGAGGAACAGGGTGTCGAGTGACTGGGCGTAGGCGCCGGTGACGAGATCCCGCACGGGCGCGGCCAGGGCCTGGAGCGCGGTGGGGCTGTTCTTCGCAGCGGCGGCCGTTGCCACGTCCGCTGTGGACAGTCGACCGGCGGTGGCGAGGTCGGTGAGGTTGGTGGCGAGCAGGCTGGTGAGCAGCGAACCGAAGACGGCCACTCCGAACGAGCCGCCGATGGAGCGGAAGAACGTGGCGCCGGAGGTGGCGGCGCCGAGATCGTCGCGCCGGACGTTGTTCTGCACCGCGATCACCAGGACCTGGGAGACCAGCCCGAGCCCGAGGCCGAACAGGAACTGGTAGGCCGAGGCCAGACCGGTACTGGTGCCAGAGTTCATGGTGGACAGCAGGAATGCGCCGGCCGCCACCATGGCGGTTCCCACGATCGGGAAGACCGCGTAGCGGCCGGTCCGGCTGATCACCTGTCCGCTGGCCACCGAGGTGATGATCATGCCGATGATCATCGGCAACAGGAGCAGGCCGGACGCGGTCGCGGAAGCCCCGTTGACCACCTGCAGGAACAACGGCAGGAAGCTGAGCACGGCGAACTGCGCGAACCCGATGAGGAAACCGATCCCGGACGCCAGAGCGAACACGGGCATACGCGCCAATGCCGGCGGCAGCACCGGATCCACCGCCCTTCGCTCCACCATGACGAACGCCGTGAGCAGGACGATCGAGGCCACGCCGAGCCCGATGATCTCAGGTGACACCCACGGGAAGGTGGTGCCGCCCAGTGAGGTGATCAGCACCAGGCAGACGACACCGGCGGCGAGCAGTGCCATCCCCAGGTAGTCGACCCGCGGGCGGTCCTGCCGGCCGCGCGGCAGGTTCAGGAACACGCCGGCCAACACCAGCGCGACCAGGCCGATCGGCAGGTTGATGTAGAAGACCCAGCGCCAGGACAGGTTGTCGGTGAAGTATCCGCCGAGCAGCGGACCGGCGACGCTGGCCACACCGAACACCCCGCCGAGCACGCCCTGGTAACGGCCACGTCGCTCCGGGGACACCAAGTCGGCGATGATCGCCTGGGTCACCACGATCAGGCCGCCACCGCCGAGCCCTTGCACCGCGCGGGCGGCGATCAACTCGCCGATGTTCCCGGCGATCCCGGAGAAGGCCGACCCGACCAGGAAGATCACGATCAGCCCAAGGAAGATGCCCTTGCGGCCGTAGATGTCGCCGAGCTTGCCCCATAGCGGGGTGCTGGCCGTCGCGGCCAGCAGGTAGGCCGTGACCACCCAGGACAGGTAGCTCAGCCCGCCGAGGTCGCCGACGATCCGCGGCAACGCCGTGGCGACGATGGTCTGGTCCAGCGCGGCCATCAGCATCGCCAGCATCAGCGCGCCGAACACCAGGTGGAGCCTGGAGCCGGTGGCCACGGGGGCGGCTTCGCGTGTGTCGGTCACGGGTCACCCCATCCCCGCGGCGACAGCCGAGACGAACGTGGCGGTGTCCAGCACCTCGGCCTGGGTCGGGAAGACCTTCGCCAGCAGGACCCGGTGGACCTCCGGGTCAGGGTCCGCGGTGGCGTCGGCCAGCACCAGAACGCGGTAGTCCCGGTCCGCGGCGTCGCGGAGGGTGGACAGGACCACGCCACTGGTGGCCAGGCCGGCCAGGACCAGGGTGTCGACGTCGGCCGCGCGCAGGATCTGGTCCAGGTCGGTGCCACTGAAGGCGTTCACCCGCGTCTTGGTGACCACGAACTCGGCGTCGAGCATGGTTCCGGCCGGAACCACCTGTGGGTGGAACAAGGTGGTGGAGTCGCCTTCGGCCATCAGGCCGGCCGCGGCCACCGGGGCGAAGCCCTTGTTCCGCGCGGACACCTCGGGATGCCCGGGACGGAACGCCACCCGCACGTGTCCGATGTGGATGCCAGCGGCCCTGGCCACCCCGGCCGCCTTGGCCGCGTGCGCGACGGCGTCCTCGGCGGCCGGCATCATGTCCACAATGCCCTGCTGAAAGTCCATCAGCAGCAGCGCGGTACGTGCCGGATCGATCATGATCTGCTCGGTGGGGACCATGGATCCTTTCCTTTCGCTGACAGGAATCGGTTGCTCACAGGAGATCCGCGAGCCGGATGAGGATGGGCAGCGCCTGTGCGATCCGCCGCCGCTCGGCCGGCGTGAGTCGCTCGGCCAGCACGCCGGTCAGCCGGTCGACGTTCTCCTGCCGAAGGCCGCGCATGGCCTGGCGGCCCTCGTCGGACACCTCGACCAGCAAGCGCCGCTTGTCCTCGGTGTCCCTGGTCCTGGTGACCATGCCGCAGTCGGTCAGGCCCGCGATGACGGTGGCCATGGCCTGCGGGGTGACCCGCTCGGCGACCGCCAGCGCCGCCGCCGTCGTCGCGCCCTCCCGGTCGAGCCGGCCAAGGACCGACAGTTCGGCCAGGGTCAACGCGCCCGTCACCGGCTCCTGTCACTTAGTCAATCTAGATTGATCAATCCAGATTAATCACGGTGAATTGACTAATTAACCCGGGCGGGTGTCCACTCAGGTTTACCCGGCACTGCCACGGTTGCGGTATTGCGGCGGAATCCCTTGGCGAATAACAATTCTTCACACCGTATCCCAGTGTTTCCGCAGCGAGCAAGCACTGTTGCCCTCGATAGCCGCTCGCCCTGCCGAGAACGGAGTGTCCATTGAGGAAACCGACGATGAACAGAAGGGTGGTCACGGCCGTAGCCGCGACCACGGCCTGGCTGACCCTCAGCCAGGCCGTGGCGTACGCCGAGACCGCCTTACCCGGCAGTGACGGAGCCGGTGACGGCTACTACCCACAGGACGGCAACGGCGGGTACGACGTCGGCGACTACAACCTGACGATCACCTACGACCCGGCCACCAACAAGCTCGACAGCACCGAGGTGGTCACCGCCACCGCCACCCAGCCGCTGAGCGCGTTCAATCTCGACCTGTACCGCCTGAAGGTCAGCTCGATCGACGTGGACGGCATATCAGCGAAGTTCAGCCGCAGCGGCGACCACGAGTTGACCATCGACCTCCCCAACACAGTGGACCGCGGCCAGACCTTCAAGACCACGGTCAAGTACAGCGGCGAGCCCACCTCGATCTCCGGTCCACTCGGTGAAAACGGCTGGCACCACCTGAAGAGCGGCGCCGCGTACGTCGCCGGGGAGCCGCAGGGATCGGCCGCCTGGTACGCGGTCAACGACACCCCGAAAGACAAGGCGACCTTCCACCTCACCATCACGGTTCCCGCGGAATGGGGGGTCATCTCCAACGGCAAGCAGAAAAGCAGCAGCAGGGTCGACGACGGCAAGAACACCAAGTCCGTGTGGGCCGAGGAAACCCCGATCGTGCCCTACATGACGACCGTGGCCATCGACAAGTTCGACTTCACCTACGACACCGCCGACGACAAGACCCCGATTGTCAACGCCTACTCGCCGACCGCGTCCCAGGCCCAGAAGGACGCCGAAGCGAAGCTGCCCGAGGTGTTGACGTTCCTCACCGACAAGCTCGGCCCGTACCCGGTCGACGCCGCCGGCGGGATCTTCCACGGCACCAGCCTCGGGTTCTCCCTGGAGACCATGAGCCGGCCCGTGTACGCGGACTGGGCCGATCTGGAGACGATCGTGCACGAGAACACCCACCAGTGGTACGGCGACGCGGTGGCGGTGACCAACTGGAAGGACATCTGCCTGAACGAGTGCTTCGCGTCCTACCTGCCGTGGATGTGGGCGGAGGAGAAGGACGGCACGAACCTGGACGACAAGTACCGGGCCGCCGTAACCGCCACGGACGACGACTACTGGACCAACACCGACAACAAACTCTACGACATGGGCCCCGGCCACGAGTTCACCTGGAACGGCGTCTACACCAAAGGCCCGCTCGCGTTGCACGCGCTACGCCGCACCATCGGGGACAAGAGCTTCACCAAGATCCTGAAGGACTGGCCGGCCCTGCACAAGAACGGTGACGCCACCTTCAAGGACTGGCAGAAGTACGTGGAACTGGTAACGGGCAAGGACCTCTCCGGCTTCTTCGACGCGTGGTTCTACGGCAAGAGCAAGCCTGAGGACAAGTACCTCTACCCGGGCAAGCTCAAGCCGAAGACGGACAAGAAGAAGGCAGCTTAGGCCAGCCAGGACACCGTGGTGTGGCTGTTCGACGTGGCCACCGCCAGTGAACGTCTACCCGCCGGCGACCACCCGAACGCCCAGGCGCTCGACCCGGTAGATCCGACGGCCGTCCACCCAGAGCCACGCGGTCGCGAAGGCCGTCGTTCCATGGATCGCGACTACGTCCAACTCGATCGTCACCAGGCGGTCACCGGGCACGACCTGGCCGCGGTATGTCCATGTGACCGGCTCGGTCAGGGCGATCGGCTCGAACCGGGGGGCGGGCAGGTCGGCGCCCATGCCGCGGTTGGTCATGTACCACTGCAGCAGCTGGCACATCGCTTCGACGCCAAGGGAACCGGGCATCACCGGGTCCTGGAAGAAGTGGGCCCTGAAGAACCACGCGCCAGGGTCGACGTCCATCTCGGCGCGCAGCCGGCCGAGGCCGGCTGCGCCGCCGTGGGGCCAGTAGCCGGTGATCCGGTCGAGCATCATCAGCATCGGTCCCGCGAGCCGCAACCGTTGATCGGCGCCGGACAACGGCGGTGTCCGCGGGCAGGGTTCTTCGAGACGGGAGCGTTCTTCCGGTGACGGGGGCAGGCCAGGCTGTTCGGCGAGCGCGGCCGACGAGAAGTAGCCGAACACGGCGGTGCCGCTGAGCAACGGTGTGCCGTCGGCGTAGCAGTCGATCGCGAACGACTCGATGATCATCCCGTTGATGTGTGACACGGTAGTCAGGCGGACGGTGGTGTGCACGGTGCCGGTGCCCGGCCGGACTTCCCGGAACATGCGCACGTCACCGTCGAGGTTGCGGAACAGCAGTTCACTGTCGATCTGCACCGGGCTGCCGACGTAACAGCCCAGCCAGCCGCACGGTTGCAGCGCGATCTCCATCAGGACCGCGACGGGCATGGTGGGGTTGCCGTTGTCGGTGAAGTACCACGCTTCGGCGGGCACGTCGTACTCACAGTCCACAGTGGACCCAATGGTCATGCCCTGGTACGGACCGTTCACCGCGGTGATCCTGGTCATGAAATGGTAGGGCGGTCCGGGTAGCCGTGGTCCCCGCCGGGGTCCGACGAAGGGCTCCGCCATCGGTCCCAGGCCGTCGGTGGGCCGTCCCCAGGCGCACGCCAGCAAGGACGCATAGCCGAGGCGCAGCCCGCCGATCTCGGCGATGGGTGTCGACTCGACGTGACCGCGAAGGCCGCCGAGAAGCGGGAGCGGGACTGGTTCGGCGGTACGTTGGACGGTCGGCGGCCCGAGGTGCCGCCAGTGGTCCAACGGCCAGTCCGGCACCAACCGCACCGAACAGTCCTTGACGTGCAAGGCTTTGACGCCGTCGACGGTGACCAGAACGTCCGCGGTCACGGCCGGGATCGGCCCCGCCGTCACGGACGACACGAACACCTCGTACGTCAGGCACCGGCTGTGTGTCGTGACCTGGCCACGGCAGCGCATCCGCGACGACCGCCCCGACACCGGTTCGAAGCGCCAGGCGTCGCGGCCGATCGTGAACCCGCATGCGGCGAGGTAGAACGACACGGCTTGCAGGCAGCCCTCGGACATGAGCGTGCCCGGCATACACGGGTCGTTGTGGAAGTGGCCTTCGAAGAACCAGTCGTCCGGGCTGACCGCGGTCTCCGCTCGCAGGTAGCCGCGCCGCCAAGGGCCGCCCTTGGGGTCGAAGACGGGGACCTCGCCGAGCAGCCGCATGCGCCCGGCGCCGGTCCGGGGGCTGCGCACATCGGCGCGGGTGACCTCCCAGCCTGGCCCGAAGCACGCGTCTGGATGGCCTTCGGTGAACGCGAGGACTGCGGCCGCGTCAAAGGAGTCCTTGGTATGTCGGACGGATGAGTCCAGCGGTCCGTCCAAAGTGGGCACTTCAGTGGCCGGGTCCCACAGCACGCCACCGGTGTTCGCCAGTTCGTCGTCGGCGAAGAATCCGGCCTGTCCGTGGCGTACCGTCAACACGAGTTCGCCGTTGCTGCGGCAGTCGTATTCGAAGAAGAAGAGCCTGATCGGGCCGTGCGTGACGTGGTCGACCACGCGGATCTCGTAGTCGAGGGTCGTCCCGGCTGCCGGTGGGCTGGTGTGGAACGTGACCTCGCTGCCCAGCAGGCGGTAGACGCGTTCGCCGCGGTTGCCCAGGTCCGCGCCGAGCCAGCTGATCAGCAGCAGGTCCGCCTGGCCGGCCTCGACGAGCAGCCCGGGCGGCATCCGGCCAGTGGCGTCGAGATACCAGGCGTCGAGGGTGACGTCGGTCCGCGTCCAGATCGTGCCGGTGCCCATGGACCCGGGCACGGCGTCGATGCCGGTGACCCGGTCGGCGAGCAGCAACGGCGGGCCGGGCATCCGGGTCTGCCGCACGTCGTCGTCCTGGACCGCGAACATCGGGCCGAAGACCTCGGAGATCCGCCCGGTGGCGAGGTGTTCGAGCTGGGCGCGATCGAATCTCGGACCCGGCCGCCCCATGGACGGCTGTGCCAGCGCCCGCAAGGCAGTGGCACGCGTGGCCAGGAACTGGGCATGAGCTTCGCCCTGCAGGGAGAGATGCTGGCGGTGGGCGGCGGTGACCAATTGCCGCCACGCCACGGCTGGCGGGGGCTGTGTGCGAGTCGCCGCCGGCTTGAGGTCGGGTGCTCGTTCCATCACCATGTAGCCGACCGTCGGCGGTGCTGGTAGCCGGGCGGGAATGCGCACGGTCGGACCGGTTTTCCCCGGCGGTGTCCTGAAGTACTCGGTGAGCGCGTCGATGTGCACCTTGACACCGGCGGCGGCCAGTTCAGCGACCACAGTGGACAGTTGCCACAACCCGGCGTCCCGTGGCCCGTCCAGAGCGACGGCCAGGTGCTCACGGTCACCGAGAATCCGGCGGATCCAGCCGGTGCACTGGGCGGCGGGCCCGTGCTCGACGAACACCCGGACGCCATCCTGCCAGGCGCGTTCGATCACGGCGGGGAAGTCGACCGGCGATATCGCCTGTTCGGTGAGCGCGTCCGCGGCCGACTCCTCGGTCGGGTAGTACCACTCGCCGGTGGCACCGCGGTAGAACCGGATTCCCGGCGCGGCTGTCGTGGGCCGCCGGTGCAGCGCGTGCCAGCGGTCCCGGACCTCGGTGACTTCCGGGGCGTGGGCGACCAGGTCGTAGTGGATCTCGGCGCAGCCGTCCGGTGCGAGGCGCTCGACGAACGCCAGGCACGCCTCCCGTTCGCCCGCGATGACACTCGTCCCTGGAGCGCAGATAGCCGTCAGGTGCACGGCGTGCTCGCCTTGCACCAGGTCACGGACCCGTTCCGCATCCGCCGACACGACGAACCCGCCCCAACGCTCCCCCGTGATGCCGGACCGGGACCAATACCGACGCACGGCGCGCAGTTCGCCACCCAATTCGTGAGTGAACAGCTCGCTGGCTCGCGCGTCGGCGGCCAGCGCGTGCGGGTCGGTCCACACATCCAACGCCACCAACGCCGACGACTCCCCCGACGAGTACCCGATCGCCGCTTGTGGCTCTACGCCGAGGATTTCGCGGCTGATCCGGGTGTGCAGCCGGGCGAGGTAGCCGACGCCGAGGATCTGGTCGAGCGAGTCGTTCGGCCGTCCGTCACCTCGATAGGCCCAGCCGGCCAGTTCAGCGCCGGCCATGTCGGCCAGCGGCGCGAAGGCCAGCATCAGGTCGGCGCCCATGCCGGCGTACGCGGCGGAACCCTTGGTGTAGACGAAGGCTGTCTCGCCGTCGAGTGGAGTCTCGCGGAACGCGACACCGTCCGGCCGCGGTGCGCCTTCGGTGAGCCACTTCCGGGCCGCTGTGAGCTGCGAGGCCAGGTGCACGCTGTCGCGTGCGAGCACGGCCAGCCTTGCCGGGCCGTTCTCAGCGCCGGCCAGGACATCGGATCGGTCCGTCCCTGAATACAGGTGCACCTGTGGTGGACGCGTCGACACCCACGGCTCGGCGGCTGCCGCGCGCAACCGGATCCGGTGGGGTGTCGCACCCAGCACCGGGGTGACAACGTCGGCGGTGGTGGCGGCCGGGCGCGGGTCTGCTCGACGGCCCATTCTCGGCGCGGCGCGGTGCTGGAGTGCGAGGGCTGCCGCCGCCACGCCGAGCAGGCCGCGAGCCGCGTGTGGTGACCCGAACAGTGCGGCGGGGTCGAAGTCGCCCGCGTCGCCGATCGCCAGGTCGGCTGGGGTGTCGTCCAGTGTTGGACAGACGAGCGCGATTGCCCGTTCGGCGTCGGCGAGCCGCTTGAGTACCAGAACGACAGCGCCGTCCGCTGGAGTCGACGGCAGGCCGAGTTCGCTGGCCGCCGCGCGGTGCACCGGCTCGTCCGACAGGTCGACGGCACCGACCACGGCGGCGTCAATCTCTCCCGTCCGCAGCGCGCGCACAGCCAGTTCGAGTGCGGCCAGTCCGGATGCCTCCTCGGCGAACACGGCGAAGGCGGGGCCGGACAGGTCGAGTTGACCGCCGATGCGGTTGGCGGCGATGTTCGCCATGCTGCCCAGCACGCGCGCCGCGGTCACTGACGCGCCGAACCCCTCCCCCGCCTTGGCGTCCCCGTGCCAGGCGTCGAGCCGCTGCCCGACGTCCACCCGGGCGATCTCCGGGTCGGTCCCCATCCCGATCAGCACTGCCGTGCGTGGCGGCAACTGGACGTCGGCGGCGGCTTCGCGGGCGGCCTCCAACACGAGGACTTGCTGGCCCAGCGTTTCGGCGAGATCCCTTGGTGGGTAACGTAGTCCCGCCAGGGCGACCTCGATGTCCCGCTGGTGGTCGAGCGCTTGTCCGGTCAGGAGTGCGTCACGGAACGCGTCGACGCCGTGGCCACCGATCCGCGTGCCGATGGAGACGACGGCGATGTCGTCGGCGGGCTTGGCGACACTGGACGTTGCCGGGTGGCCGTCGAAGGCTTCGACGATGAGATGGGCGTTGTTGCCGCCGAACCCGAACGCACTGATCGCAGCGCGCCGCCGTCCTTGCCACGGCTCGTTGGCCGTCAACAGCCGCAGCGGGCTCTGGGACAGTTCGTCGATCGGGTCCGTCGTACCCGCTGTCGCCGGACGCACGCCGGCTTCGATGGCACCGAGCAACTTGAGCAGCCCGGCGGCCCCGGAGGCGGTCAACAGGTGGCCGACGTTCGACTTGGCGGAACCGACGGGCAGGTCGCGATGCCCGGCGAAGAACCGGGCCGTCGCTCTGGCCTCCACCGTGTCGCCGACCCGCGTGCCGGTGGCGTGACATTCCAGCAGTGACACGGTGTCCGGCTGGATGCCCGCTTGGTCGTACGCCGCGCGCATGGCCCGGATCTGGCCGTCTTCGTCGGGCACCAGGAACCCACCCGTTCGCCCGTCGTTGGACAGGCCGACACCACGGATGACCCCGTGGACGGGAATGCGCGCGTCGATGGCGTCGCGCAGCCGCATCAGCGCCACGATCGCCGCGCCCTCAGCCGGGACCAGCCCGTCCGCCTGGCGGTGGAACGGCCGGCTGCGTCCGGTGGGGCTCAGGCCGCCCAGAGCCGCGAAGCCGGCAGTGATGACCATGCCGTCACAGCCGCTGACCGCGCCGGCCAGCATCAGGTCCGCGGTGCCGTCGTGCAGCCGGTCACAAGCGATTTTTACAGCGTAAAGTGCCGAGGCGCACGCCGCGTCCAGAGCGACGGCACCGCCACCGAGTCCCAACGCCCGAGCCGCGGTGTGCGCGGGCAGGCCGGAGCAGAACCGCGACCGAGCGTCCACACCGGACATCGCAGGCAGCGTCGCCAGCAACTCGGGGCGGTCGGCCAGCCAGACCCGCTCGGCGTAGGCGGCAAGCCCTCGGCTGGGGAACCCGAGACTGCCCAGGACCAGCCCCGCCCGGTCGAGCGGGCGGCTGGTCTCCCGCAACGCCGCCCGCCCCGCGTGCAGCACCCAGCGCAGCGCCGGATCGTAACCGGCGACCTCCTCGGCGTCGATGTGGAAGCCGTCCGGGTCGAACACGTCGTCAAAGCCACGCACAAGCCCGGCGGTGTCCGGCGCCGAGAGGTGTGGCATGCGCCAGTCCTCCGGACGCACCGTCGCGAGGCTGACCCTGCCATGTACGACGTTGTCCCAGAACTGGCCGGGATCCAACGCACCGGGCAGCACGCACCCCTGACCGACGATCGCGATCGGCTCGAACCCACCCGCCGCCGTCATGTCGACCTCATGTCGGGTCGACTGACCAGACTGACACCGAGCAGTTCGATGCCCGGCTTGTCCTCGTCCAGCAGGACGACATCGCACCGTGCCTGTCCATTCGCGATGGTCCCAGCCCGTACCAGGCAACGGAGTCCGCCCGCGGCCGGGCCGGTGCGGTGGACACGCAACTCGTCCACGGCCATCGGCAACGTCGCGGTGCCGGTGGCGTGACTTGCCCACAGCACCGCCGCCTGCAACGCGCCGTCCACAGCGGCCGCGTCCGTCCACCATGGACCGCCGGGCCATCCGATGTCCCGTACGCCAACGACACGTGCGTCCACTCCGCTCGCGGAAAGCGCGTCGACCCGTCGCAGTACACGAAAGCCGGGACCATGGAACAGCGCGGGGTGGTCGTACACGGAGTGGACGGGGGTGCCGTCAGGTGGGCTCCAGGATTGGGCCTCCGCATCTCGGGTGGCAAGGCGGGCACGGTAGTGCGCGATGCCCGACAACGACTTGAGCGTCAGTTGGCCGTCGTCGGCCTGGCAGTCGATGGTGAAGCGGTGACCCGCGGTCAGGTTCGGGAGGTCGACGCGTCGCAGCACCTGGATGTCGCGTAGGTTCGTCTCCCGGTCCGGGTACCGCGACCTGCCGGCCGCCGCGAACCACTCCATCGCGATCGCCAGTGGGAGTACCGGTGTCCCGGCTGGGGCGTGATCCAGCAGATAGCCGTGCGTACGCGTGTCCACTGTGACCTCGGCGGTGAACCGCGTTGTCACGTCGGCGGTTTGGCCCGCACTGACCAGCACCTGGACGGTGTCCTCGGCGTCGATCTCGGCGACGAACGCACGTGCGCCCAAGTCCAACGGCACAAGGGGCATGCCACGTTGGGTGAAGTGGGTCGCGAGGGCCGGTGTGACCATGCCTCCGGCCCACGGTCCCCAGGCGATCGAACGGACTCGGCACGTGGGCCGGCGCGCACGCTCGGCGCACGCCAGTTGGTTGAGGGTTTCGTTGGCCATCGCGTAGTCGCTTTGGCCCTCGTTGCCGAAACGGGCGGCGACCGAGGAGAAGACGCACAGCAGCGTCAGTGGATCGTCCGCGGTGGCGGCCAGCAATGCTTGCCAGCCCGTCACCTTCGTGGCGTACACGTGGTCGAATTGTTCGTCAGTCTTGTCAGCGATACGCTTGTCCGCGAGCACCCCGGCGCCGTGGACGAGAGCCGTGATCGGCCCCCATTCCTGCCGCACGCGATCCAATTCCCGGTCCAACGCCGCTCGGTCCGTGACGTCCACAGCGGCGTAGCGCACCGTAGCGCCGCGACGCTCCAACGCCACGAGCGTGGCGCGCACCTCGCGAGCGGCAAGGACTTCGCGGGCACGGGCCGCCACGAGTGCGGGCGTGGCCGTCGGGTCGTCCAGCGCGAACTGCCGGATGAGTGACTTCTCGTCGCGGGCCGCGGCGACGCGCGGAGGCTCGTCGGCCAGGTCGGTTCGCCCGACAAGCAGCACTCTGGGACGGCGAACAGCAAGCTCGATCAACGACGCAGCGGTGACGCCGCGACCACCACCCGTCGCCACCACAACAGAGTCAGCCGTGATCACAGGTGCGGCGGACGGAACGGAGGCGTCCCGCAGGCCGACGGTCCATCGGCTGCCATCAGCACGCAACCCCACGTCGAGCGTTGCCCCACCGGTCAGCAGTTCCTCGACGATCGCCGCGGCGACGGCGTTGTCGTCACGGATGCCGCGCTCGCAGTCGATGGCTTTCACCGCCGCGAGCGGCCATTCCCGTGCGGCGGTCCTGGCCAGTGCCGCGAACCCACCGAGCCAGGCGCGGTCCGGATCGGGAGCGACGAGACCGAAACACCCACCGGTGTCCTGCACGGTCACGAAGACCCCACCCTGGTCGGCCATGCCGACAGCCACCGACCGGGCGGCTCGGAAGGCGTTACGGTTCAACGCAAAGCCCTGCTCCGGACCAGCCAATGGGGCCATCCCGCCGAGCAGGATCACGCCCCATGCATCCGGCGCGGGAGAATCATCGGCCACGGCGGTGATGTCATGGGCGGCGAGTCGCTCGACCACTGCCGGTGCCAACCCACTGCCGCCGTCCACGACGACAAGTGGGGAAACTGTGAGGCCAGCCATCGCCAGGCCGCAGGGCGGCGCTGGCACCGGCCTGACCTGTAATCGACGCAACGACGGTCGTTCCGGCGGACCGGGGTCGCCGTTTCCAGTGCCGTCCCGATGGCCGTTTCGGTTGTCATCGACCCAGTGGACGACCTGGTCGAGGGTACGCAGTTGGAACAGTTGCGCCATTTCCGGCGAGTCGGCTTCGGGCATGCCGGCGACACGTTGCCGGACGGCGGCGAAGATCTCCACCTTCTTGATCGAGTCGATCCCCAGGTCCGCCTCCAGGTCCATGCCGCCGTCGAGCATGTCGGCCGGATAGCCGGTCTTGTCGGCGACCACCTCCAGCAACAGCCCCAAATCCATGGCGGTGACCGGCGCCGGTGGCAACGGCACGGGAGCCGGAGCCACCGGTGGCGGCGCGAGGACAGGCGGTGTCATGACGGGCGGTGGCGTCATGATGGGTGGTGGCGTCATGATGGGTGGTGCCATCGCAGGGGGTGGTTGTGTCTCGGAGTACGTGCCTGGCGCCGCGAACGTCGCGAATGTCTGCTCCGCCATCCGCAGGAACGTGCGGTGGGCATCGGCGAGGACGTCCTGGAAATGCATGTGCGCCTCAGCGGTCTGGCGTTGCAGCTCGGCGACCGTGGCGAGCCACTGCGGGCCCGGCTCGGTGTACGGAACTGCCTGCGACACAGGTTCACGGCGATCGGGCATAGCGGTCTCCACGACGACAGGGGCGGGAAGGACGGGTGGTACGCGATAACCGGTGCCGTTGATGGTCACGGACATCCGTGGCGGATTCTGCGATCGTGGCGGCGGCGAGACCCGGTGCCCGGACAGATCCAACGGCACACCCCGAACAGCCAGGCGGGCCAACGCCTCGTGCCACGCCGTGACGCCGTCCCGCCCGCGTCTGTCCAGGCTGACAGCGAGATGATCGCGCGCACCGAGGATCTGTCCGACCAGACCGGTGAGTACTGACCCGGCGCCCACCTCGATGAACGTCCGCACGCCGTCGGCGTACATCGCCTCGATCTGGTCGTGGAACCGAACCGGCGACGTCGAGTGCACGGCGAGCCGGTCCCGCACGGCTTCCGGGTCACGGTCGTAGATCCGGGCATCGGCGTTGCCGTAGACGTCAAGCTCCAGCGCGGACAACGGCATCTCGTCCAGGAAACGGCGCAGTGGCTGTGTCACGGACGCCATCAGCGGACTGTGGAACGCGGCCGACACATCGAGGCGGCGGGCCGTGATCCCGGCAGTGGACAGCCGCGCGGACAAGGCGTCGATCGCGTCGGCGGTCCCGGAGACCACGGCCTGCTCCGGCGAGTTAACGTTCGATAACCACACGGACCTTGTCGAGTCGATGATCGACGTGACCGTTGTGGCGTCCGCCGCGATCGCGAGCATCGCGCCCGGGTCGCTCGCCGCCATCAGCTCACCGCGATACCTCGCCAGCCGTAACAGGGTTTCGGCGTCGAAAGCACCGGCGGCGTGCAACGCGACCAGTTCCCCGAGGCTGTGGCCGGCGACGCATGCGGGTTCGATGCCGATCGCCTTCAGCAGGGCCAACAGGGCCAGGCTGTGCGCGGCCAACGCAGGCTGCGCCCACTGCGTCTCGGTGAGTCGGCGCGCCTGGTCCGCGTCCGCGAACACCGGCGGTGGGAACACGACGTCACGCAACTCGGCGGCAGCGTCCCACACCTCCCGGGCCGGTGGGAACGCCATCGCCACATCACCACCCATGCCGACGTACTGCGCGCCCTGCCCCGGGAAAAGGAACGCGATCCGGCCGGGATCCCGTCGCTCGGCCACATCGGACAGAGCATCGGTCACGTCCTGGAAGCGCGCCATCAGGTCCTTGGGCGAATGGCCGGCGGGCGCCACGAGGTCGGTCGTGGTGACCGGCGTCGAAAGCTCGTGCTCCTCCAGGGTGACGTGGAAGTTGGCCCCGCCGAAGCCGAAACTCGACACCGATGCCCGCCGGGGGTGATCGCTCGGTCGGATCCATGGCCGGGCGGCCGTGTTCAGGTAGAACGGGCTGTCATCGAGGCCGAGCCGGGTGTTGGGCCGCCGCACCTTGATGGTCGGCGGCAGCACTTTGTGGTGCAGGGCCAGCACCGCCTTCACCAGTCCGGCGGCGCCCGCGGCGGCCTTGGTGTGGCCGATCTGTGACTTGACTGTGCCCAGGGCGCACCACTGCTTGTCCTGCCTGCCGCTCTCGCCGAACACCTGGCGCAGCGACTCGAACTCGGCGGCGTCCCCGGCGCGGGTGGCGGTGCCGTGTGCTTCCACCAACTCCACCGAGTCCGGACCGTAGCCGGCCGCCTCGTACGCCCGCCGCAGCGCCCGGACCTGGCCCTGCGGCATCGGCGCGTAGATCGCTCCACCGCGCCCGTCCGACGAGGAACCGATCCCGCGGATCACAGCGTAGATCCGGTCACCGTCGCGCTGCGCGTCGTCCAGCCGCCTGAGGCCCACCATCGCCACGCCTTCGCCGAGCATGGTGCCGTCGGCGTCCTCGGCGAACGGCCGCACGTCCCCCGTCGGTGACAGCGCGGGGGTCTTGCTGAAACACACGTACATCAACGGATTGTTGGTGGCGTCGACACCGCCCGTGATCACCAGGTCGGCCAGCCCGAGCGACAGTTCGTTGACACCGGCGGTGATCGCGGCCAGCGAACTCGCGCAGGCGGCGTCCACGGTGCAGTTCGTGCCGTGCAGGTCGAGGCGGTTGGCGATCCGGCCGGCCACCACGTTCGACAGCAGGCCGGGGAACGTGGCCTCCTGCCATGGCACGTAACGCGCGGCGATCCGGTCGCAGACCGCTTCGGCCGTCGCCTCGTCGATCCCCTGCTCGCGCAACGCCTTCAGCCACACCGGACGCTGGATCCGGGCGTCCATCATGCCCACCCGGCTCAACGTCGAACTGCCGATGATGACGCTGACCCGCTCGCGATCCAGTGGGCCGCCAAGGCCTTCGTCAAGGTCGGCGAGTAGTTCGTCGGCCACCACGAGGCCCATCAGCTGGCCCGGGTCCAGCGCGGGCAGGGTCGACGGCGGCAGCCCGTGGGCCATCGGGTCGAACTCGATCTCGGGGAGGAACGCGCCCCGGCGGCAGTAGGTCTTGTCGGGCGCGTCCGGGTCTGGGTCGTAGAAGTCGTCGGCCGACCAGTGCGACGCCGGCACGTCGGTGATCAGATCCCGGCCGGTGACGATGTTACGCCAGAACTCGGCCACGTCGCGGGCGCCCGGCATGAGCGCCGCGATGCCCACTACGGCAACGGAAACCTGACGTGACATGGCGCTCCTCAAGGTTACGTCACGACAGCAGCCGTGGGCGGTAGCTGAACGCTTCGTCGGGTACAGCGACGCCGTAGGTACGCAACTGCTGTGCGCGAGTCACTACGGCCGCTCCTTCCAACAGGTTCAGCGCTATCTGCACGACGGTGCGCTGGTGCGGCACGGCAAGCGGGCTGCCGGCGACCCAGCGGTTGAAGGCGCCGATCGCCGGGCCGCACCAGATCTGGTAGTCCATCTGCCGGCTCGGCTCGCCATCAATCGCCCACCTGCTGGACAGGCCGAGGTACGAACGGAAGACCAACGCCATCCGGTGTCGCGCGTCGGTTTCGGCGCGTTCGACCTCTCGGGCGTCGCGATCGACCCAGAACCGGCGTGTCATCGTCCACGCGTCGTCGAACGTGCTCCGCAAAACGTCGTTCTCGATGCGTTCACGCACCGGCGCGGGGATCTCCTCCAACGACGGGTACGCCAGGTATGCGTCGTACAGTTGCTTGGCACGCGCGGCGAACAGGGTGCCGCGCCGTAGCACCTGTACCCGTACGCCGTGCTCGAACATGTCGGCAGCCGGCGCCATCACTACATCGGACAGGTCGGCCTTGGCCAGCATCTCCTTGGCGGCGTCCGACAGGTTGGCCTCGGCGGACAACTGGTTGACGGTCCCGGTCAGGACGTACGCCGCGCCCGCCGCGAACGCCGCCGCCACGGCGGACGGTTCGCCGAGACCGCCGGCCGCGCCCACACGTACGGGCCGCGTATAGCCGTTGCGATGGCTGAGTTGGTCACGTAGCGCGCGCACGGCGAACAGCACAACTGCCAGCGGCCGGTTGTCGGTGTGGCCACCGCTGTCCGCCTCGACTGTTATGTCCTCGGCGAGCGGAACGCGTTGCGCGAGGCGCGCTTCGTCCTGGGTGATCTGCCCGCGATCCAGCAGCACACCCAGGATGTCGGAAGGCGCGGGCGAAAGGAACTTCTCGGCTACTTTGGGCCGTGAGATCTTCGCGAACAGGTGCCTGGCGCGGACGATCTCGCCGTGCGGGTCCTGACGCAGCCCCGCGACCGCGCACCGCACGACGGCCGGCGTCAACTCCATGAACGCCGATGCGGACACCTTGGGCACATTCGCTCGCAGCAGCAGATCGACGACTCCGTCCTCGTGGCCGGCCTCGTTCGGGGTGTGGATCAGGTTGACGCCCCAGTTGCGGACTCCACCCAACGTCCGGGTCAAGTCCGCCACTGCCCGCTCGATCACCGGCAGAGCCAGCCCGGCGGCCCCGAAGAAGCCCAGCATCTCGGCGCGAGCCAGCGCGACCACGAACGACGTCGTCGCGATCCCGTTGGCCATCTCACCGGCCACGTAAGGAAACCGGGCGCCGTGCACCCGGGTGAACGACCTGTCGCCCAGCCATTCGGGATACATCGGCGGCAACGACCCAACCAGTTCGTAACCCGTGCCGGACATCACGACAGTGCCAGCCACACCCACCCCGGGTTCATGTCCGGGCGCGTCTCGGACGACATGCAGTGGCTGCCGAGGCTGACGGGTGATCGCGACGATGTCGGCCCCCGAGAATGCCACCGGTCGCCGCCCCGGCCGCCAACGCGGCACACTAGGCTCCACGGTCGCAGCGGGCATGCCCACCGCGCGCCCTAAGCTGGATGCGTCCAACAGCACTTCCATGGGTCAACCGGTTCCTCCGCCACACCCAGGATACGGATGCGGGTTACGTGTTCGAGTCCTCGCGACTACCGCCTGGTCGTAGACCCGCCATCGGCGGCCGGTCAGCCACCAGCACGTCCTTGGTGTCCGGCAGCCACTCGCCGGCTACCTGTACGAACTGCGTGAATTCGGCGGTCTGGGCGGCAATGCCGCAGCGACGCAGCGTGGTGCCGAGGATCTGGTTGGCCATCACGCCCAACTGCAGGAGGCCGCGGTTGCGGTGCTTGCGCACGCCGAGGTTGACCTGCGCGATCGCCGGCAGGCCGTACGTGGAATGGGCGTCGAGCAACAGGCCGATCTCCACGGCGTATCCGGCCGCGAACGGAACGGACTCAAGGAACTCACGGGTCGCCGCGTACTCGCCGCCCAGCGGCTGGACCAGTCCGGACAACTGCGGCCGTAACGCCGACAGCAGCGGCCGGGCGAGCAGTTCCGTGACGCGACCTCCGCCGTGCTCGGTCTCCAGTCGCAAGGGCCGCCGGTAGAAGCCCTTGACCAGATGCACGCCGGCGACCGTCAGCAGCGGGCCCAGCAGCGCCGGGACGAACGCCGGGTCCGGGTCGACCAGGTCCGCGTCGATGAAGACCACCAGGTCGCCGGTGGTGGCCGCGAGCGACCGCCACAGCACCTCGCCCTTGCCGGGCAACGGTTCCAGCTCAACCATGACGTCGTGCCGGCGGACCACCCGCGCGCCGGCGGCGGCCGCGACCTCAGCCGTCCGGTCGGTCGAACCGGAGTCCATCACCACCAACTCGTCCACAAGGGACCCCAGTAGGGGACGGACCGTGCCCACCACGTCGCCGACCGTCGCCTGCTCGTTCAACGCCGGCAGCACCACGCTGATGGTCCGGTCCCGTTTGGCGGCAAGCAGTTCGTCAACCGTCCACTGTGGTTCCTGCCAGGTCCGCGTGTCGAACCAGGTACGTGCCGTCGGGTTCACGCGAGCGACCCATCCACCCACGCGAATCTACCAGAACCCTTGACACATCGTTTCACCAGTCAATACGTTCTTATCGTCAGATGAAACGCCCTTCGGCGAGGAGGCCGCTCTGGACACCGCCTACATGCTCCGTCGCGCGGGCGCCGCGCACCGCCATGTGACGGCGGTGGACGATGGCCGCACGGCGCGCACGTTCGACGAGCTCCTGGGCCGGGCCGAGCGGCTGGCCAACGCCATGGACGCGCTCGGCGTTCCACCGGGAGCGACCGTCGGGATCCTGTCGGACAACCGCACCGAGTTCGTCGAGGTCGACTGCGCGATCGCGCTCGGCCGCCGCGTCCGGGTCGCCCTCAACGCCCGCCTGCACCTGGAGGACTTCCGCTACGTCGCGGCGGACGCGGACCTACGGCTGCTTTTCTTCGCCCCACGCTTCGCCGCCGCCGCGCACGCGCTGGCCGCCGAGTTCGGGCTGGTCGCGGTCCCGTTCGAGGCGGACCCCGACTTCGTGCACTCATCCGACGCGCTCGTCGCGGAGGCGCCAATGACACCGGTGGTGCGCGACGGTGACCCCGAAGGCGCCGCCTGGATCTCCTACACGTCCGGGACGACCGGGCGTCCCAAGGGCGTGGTGCTCTCCCACCGGGCGCTGCGCGAGGTGGCGCTGAACCTGCTGCTGGAGCTCGCGCCGGTCCGCGAGGGCGAGCGGATCCTGCTCACCCAGGCCGTCTCGCACGCGTCGGGCTACTTCGTGCTGCCGTACCTGATCAGCGGCGCGGGCGTGCACGTCATGCCGAAGTTCGATCCCGACGAGGTGTGGCACCGCTCCCGTGCGGAGCACTTCCGCACGCTCAAGGCGGTGCCCGCGATGCTCGAACCGCTGCTGGACGCGGCGCGGGACGAGTGGGGCTTCGAGACGATCGTCTACGGGGCGTCGAGCGTGGCGCTGCCGGTGCTGGAACGCGCGCTCGACCGGTTCGGCCCGACGCTCGTGCAGGACTACGGGCAGTCCGAGGCACCCATGACGATCACGTGTCTGAGCCGGACCGACCACCTCGACCCGCGGGCCCGCCAGTCCGCGGGACGGCCCTGGCGCTCAGTGGCCGTCGAGGTGCGCACCGACGACGGACATGTCGCGCCGCCGGGGGAGATCGGCGAGGTCTGTGTGCGGGGCTCGCACCTGATGACCGGCTACCACCGCAACCCCGAGGCCACGGCCGCCGTGCTCGTCGACGGCTGGCTGCGCACCAAGGACCTCGCCCGCACCGACGAGCGCGGCTTCGTCCACCTCCAGGGCCGCAACGACGAGATGATCAACTCGGGCGGCTACAACATCGCGCCCCGCGAGGTCGAGAACGAGCTGTCCGCGCACGCCGCGGTGAGCGAGGCCGTGGTGCTTGGTCTGCCGGACCCGCGCTGGGGCGACGCCGTCACGGCAGTCGTGCGGTTGCGGAACGCGCATGCGGTGTCGAGCCAGGAGCTGATCGAGTTCGTCCGGCCCCGCCTGGGCATCCGCACCCCACGCCGGCTGGAGATCTGGGACGCCATCCCGCGCACGACCTACGGGAAAGTCGACCGGGACGAGTTGCGCAACAAGCTGACCGACGGAGGGTACGAGTGAGCAGCGCGTTCGGGGACGACATCGAGGTTGTCGGGGTGGGCATGCACCCCTTCGGCCGCTTCACCGGCTCCTCGCTGAAGGACCTCAACCGCGTCGCGTGCGTCTCGGCGCTGGTCGACGCGGGCCTCGGCGTGCAGGACGTCGACGGCGTCTACGCCGCCAACGCGATGGCCGGGCTGCTGCAAGGCCAGGAGATGATCCGCGGCCAGTCGGTGATGCGTGAGATCGGCATCGAGCGCGTCCCCGTCACGAACGTCGAGAACGCGTGCGCGAGCGGGTCCACCGCGCTGCGCCAGGCCGTGCTGGCCATCCGCGCGGGCTCGGCGGACGTGGTGCTGGTCTCTGGTGTGGAGAAGATGTTCGTCGAGGACCGGAGCCGGACGCTCGCGGCGCTGGAGTCGGCCGGCGACCTCGACGTGGTCTCGGGGATCGGGCTGCAGTTCACCGCCGTCTACGGGATGCGGCTGCGCAAGCTCATCGCCGCGGGCCGGCTGACCGTCGACGACCTGGTCGCCGTGTCCGTGAAGAGTCACGCCAACGGCTCGCTCAACCCGTACGCGCAGCACCGCAAGGTCGTCACTCCCGAGGAGGTGCTGGGCTCGCGGCCCATCGCCGACCCGCTGACGCTGCTGATGTGCAGCTCCATCTGCGACGGCGCGGCCTCGGTCGTGCTGGCCCGGCGCGGGGCCGTCCCGTCGGTGGGGCGGCCGACCGTCCGGGTCCGGGCGTCGCAGGCCGCGACCGGGTACACGACCACCGGCACCGAGCCGTCGCTGACCGAGACGTGCGCGGCCGCAGCGTACGAGGAGGCGGGTCTCGGTCCCGAGGACGTCGACATCGCCGAGGTGCACGATGCGATGGCCCCCGCCGAGCTGATCGCCTACGAGCATCTCGGCTTCTGCGGCCCCGGCGACGCCGGGGCCCTGCTCGGCAGCGGCGCCACCCAGATCGACGGCTCCCGCCCGGTCAACCCGAGCGGCGGGTTGTCGTCGCGCGGGCACGCCGTGGGCGCCACCGGATTGGCGCAGGTCGCGGAGCTGACGTGGCAGCTGCGCGGCGAGGCCACCGGGCGGCAGACCCGACGGCCGCGCGTCGGCCTCGCCCACAACAACGGCGGCTGGCTGGAGGGCGAGTCAGCCGTGTCGTGCGTGCACCTGCTGGAGAGGACCGATCCATGGGACTGAACCAACTCGACGCCGCACTGAACGTCCCGACGACCGCCGAACGGCCGCGCGACGACGGGCACGCGCTCGTCGGCAGCCGCTGTGGGCAGTGCGGGGCAGCCTCGTTCCCGGCCCGCGCCGTCTGCCACCGCTGTGGGACGGCCGCGCCCGCCGAGCACACGTTCGCGGCGACGGGTGTGCTGCTCACGTACACGACCGTGCACGTCCCACGGCCCGGGCTGCCCGCGCCGTACATGCTCGGCCAGGTCGCACTCGACGACGACGGACCGGTGGTGTTCGGTCAGGTCAGAACGGACGGAGTCGAGCCTGCGGCGGGTATGGCCGTGCGCGTGCGCATCGGCGCGGCGGGCGAGACTCCGCGCTACTGGTTCGAGCCTGACCGTTTCACTGGTTGATACGGTGTGTTCGCCCGACAAAACGGTCGCGCAGCCTTATCGCAGAGGTGGCCAGTGACAGAAACCCCCGACGGCTCCACGGTTCGCGCCGTCAGCCGAGCGATCGACATCCTGTTCGCCCTTGGCCACAGCCCGCTCACGCTCCGCGACGTGGCCGAGGTCGTCGCGCTGTCCAGGCCGACGACGTACCGGCTGCTCAGCACGTTGCGAGCCAAGGGCATGGTCGTCCAGGACGAGGTCAGCGGGCACTACGGGCTGGGCCCCGGCAGCCTGCACCTGATGGCCTCGATCTCCAACGGCAACGCGGGCTTCATCTTCGAGGCCACCCACGCGCTGGAGCACCTGCGCGACGTCACGACGGAGACCGTCGCGGTGCACGTGCGGGCCGGACGCTCCCGCATCTGCATCAAGGAGTTGCCCAGCCCGCACCTCATCCGCTACATCGCGGGCATCGGCGTCTCGGAGGGCATCCACACCGGTTCGGCGGGCAAGACGCTGCTCGCGTTCATGCCCGAAGCGGAACGCGAACGCCTGCTCAAGGACCTCCCGCTCAACGCCACGACGCCGAACACGATCACCGACCTCGAGACCCTGCGCGCCGAGCTGGCGCGCATCGCGGCCGCAGGCGTCGCGTACAGCTACGGCGAACGGGCGGTGGGCGCGGTCGGCGTCACCGCCCCGATCATGGACACGAACGGCGTCGCGCTCGCGGCGCTGAGCGTCATCGGGCCAGAAGGCCGCCTCGGCAACGAACGGATCGCCGAGGTCGAACGGCACGTAAGGGACGTCGCGGCCCGGATTTCGGCGACGGTGGCGGGAGCGCCCGGACCAGGCAGCACATGAGCGCGCTTGGCCGCGCCGGTCGTTTCCGGCCCAGAACACGCCCAGCGTCGCCCACGGCAGCGGGGCGAGCGAGCTGGATGCGACGCTGGTCGCGTGGGCTGGGGCGGAAATGACCGGCTCAAGGCGGCCAAGCCCGCCGAGCGGAGCGAGGCCAATGATACGAGGCGAAGTCACTACGGCGAACGACGGGAGGGTCCCCGTCCGGGCGCGCTACGACGACTCGCCGACCACCGCCGAACCCGCGCTGAAGGCGTGGAGCGACAGCAGGCTCGCCGAGCCCGGCCCGTTCCGGCCGCGCTTCATGGTCTACTCCGGCCTCGGCTCGCCCGCGATGACGGCGGAGCGGCTCGCCGTGCTGCAGGAGGTGGGCGCGGAGTCGTTCCTGCTGGCCGCCGACCTGCCGTCGCAGCTCGGCTTCGACCCCGACCACGAGCTGGCGCACGCCCAGGTCGGCCGGGCCGGGGTGGCGTGCGCGACGCTCGACGACTTCGCCACGATCTGCTCCCGGCTCGACCTCGCCGCCGCCGACAGCGTCGGGATGCTGCAGAACTCGCTCGGGCACGTCGCGCTGGGGATGGTCCACAGTGTCCTGTCCGACCGCGACGCGCGACACGTCAAACTCGTGATGCAGAACGACCCGCTCAAGGAATTCACCGCCCGCGGCACCGAGATCCACTCACCGACGCAAGCGCTGCGGATCGCCGCCGACTGCGTCGCGTTCGCGATCGACGAGGGCATGCCTGGCGCAGCGCTCACCGTCTGTTCCAACCACTACGACGTCGCCGGCGCGGGTCCGTTGCTGGCCGTGGCGTTCGCGTTCGGCAACGCCATCGCGTATGTGGACGAGCTGGTGGGCCGTGGCTACGAGCCCGCGGACGTCGCCGGAAAGCTGATGTTCTTCCTGAACGAGCGCAGCGACCTGTTCGTCGAGGCCTCGGTGTTCCGCACGGCGCGGATCCTGTGGAGCGAGATCCTCCGCGACCGCTACGGCATCCCTGTCGCCGAGCAGCCCATCGCGCAGCTCATGGGCTACGCGCACGGCCTGGAGTCCGCCGAGGAACCGCTGGTCAACATCCCGCGCGTGACGCTCAGTGTGCTCGGCTCCATGGTCGGCGGCGTCGACTACCTGTGCGCCACCGGCTACGACGAGGCGTTGCGCATCCCATCCGCGGACGCCGCAGCGCTCGCGGTGCGCACGATGCAGGTCGTCGCATACGAGCACGGCGCGTTGACGACGATCGACCCGCTCGCGGGCAGCGCCAAGCTGCGCGACATCGACGAGCACGTGATGAGCAAGGTCCGGATCGAACTCGACCGGCTCATCGAGGCGGGCGGACCGCTCGAAGCCATCGAGAACGGCTACATCGCCAGCCGTATCGACGACAACCGCGGCGCCCGCCAGGAGCAGCTACGCACGGGAGAGCGGCTCATGGTCGGCCACGGCGTGTTCGACGCGAAAGCCCGCGCCGGCTGGTTCGTGGGCAAGAGCGCGGGCGAGATCGATTTCGCCGAGGTTGAGCGGGACGCCGTCGCGCGGCTCACCGAGCACAAGCGCCGCCGAGACGCCGCGCTCGTCGACCGCGCCCTCAAGGCGGTCGCGGCAGCGGCAGCGGGCACCGAGAACCTCGTCCCGCCCAGTATCGAGGCGCTGCGTGCGGGCGCCACCTCCGCCGAGATCGTCGGCGCCACCCGGGAGGGGTTCGACGGATGAATCGACAGCGCGTCGTGTTGGCCAAACTCGGGCTCGACGGCCACGACGTCGGCGTCCGGCTCATCGGCAAGCACCTCGTCGATGCCGGGTTCGAGGTCGTGTACCTGGGCAAACGTGTCTCCACGGCGACGATCGTGGCGGCCGCCGTCCAGGAGGACGCCGACGCCGTCGGGCTCAGCTGCCTGAGCGGCGGGCTCGGCCACTTCGCCGCGCTCACCGTGGCGGGACTGCGCCGGGCGGGCTCCGACGTCCCCGTCCTCACCGGCGGCATCGACGAGCCCGCCGAGATCGACCGCATGATGGCCGCGGGCGTGCACCTGCACTTCGGGCCCGGCACGTCGATGACGGAGATCGTGACGGCCTTCCAGGAGGCGACCAGCGGGCCGTGACCTTCTTCCGCTGACACCAGGCGATCTGCCCGATCGGACGATCGGGCAGATCGCCTTGCCGTGCGCCGCGTCAGGACTTCACCGGTGATGATCCCTCCCTCTTGACCGAGGTGACAGCGGCAGGTAGACAGTGCATGTCACGTAGCGATTTGCACGTTTCACCAGACGAAACAGTGAGGTTTCGCCGGGGCGGTCGGCGAAGGTGACGGAAGGAGCGGGCAATGGCGCTGGCGCAGGATCCGACACTGGCCCGACCAGGGGCGAGGTTGGCCAAGGTCGCGGTGACGGCACTCTCGGCCTCGAGCATCGAGAACTACGACTTCTTCATCTACGGCACGGCGGCGGCGCTGGTCTTCCCCCAGCTCTTCTTCCCCGAGCAGGCCGCGCTGACCGGAGCGCTGCTCAGCTTCGCGACCTTCGCGGTGGGCTTCATCGCCCGACCGCTCGGCGGCATGCTCTTCGGTCACATCGGTGACGTGCGCGGCCGCAAGACGGCCCTGATCGGCGCTCTGGTCGGGATGGGGCTCGCGTCGACCCTCATCGGCCTGCTGCCGACACACGCGGCGATCGGGACCGCGGCGCCGATCCTGCTGGTCCTGCTGCGTTTCCTGCAGGGCATAGCGGTCGGCGGGCAGCTCGGCGGAGTCGTCCTCCTGGCGATGGAGAACGCGCCGCCGCGGCGTCGCGGCTTCTTCACAAGCTTCGCCCAGGCGGGCGCGCCGGGTGGCATCATCCTCGGCAACCTCGCCTTCATCGCGGCCATCCAGTTCACGTCACCCGAGGCCTTCGTGGCGTGGGGCTGGCGCGTTCCCTTCCTCGCGAGCGCGGCGCTGATCTGGCTGGCCATCCACCTGCAGCTGCGGCTTGAGGACACCGACGCGTTCCGACGGCACCAGCGGACGAACGAGGAACAGGCCCCGAAGGTCGGCCGCTCCCCCGTGCTGCGTGCCTTCCGCGTCCACTACAAGGAGATCGCGCTGGTCGCGGCCGCCTACATCGGCATCAACGTGACCTACTACCTGTTCATGACGTTCGCGGTCTCCTACAGCACGAACAAGGCGATCCTGGGCCTGTCCAAGAACACCGTCCTGGTCGCCGTGCTCGTCGCGGCGGGTGTGCAGCTGGTGGTGCTCCCCTTCGCCGGCGCACTCTCGGACCGCATCGGCAGGCGCACGATGCTGCTGGCGGGTTCGGGAATGCTCTGCGCCTTCTCGTTCGGCTTCTGGCCGCTGCTGAACACGAAGTCGCCCGTCCTGATCCTGGTGGCGTTCATCGTCGGCCTTGGCCTGATGCACACCACCATGTACGGCCCGCAGGGCGCCTTCTTCGCCGAGTCGTTCTCCACCGGGCTGCGGTACTCCGGCGTTTCGCTGGGCGTGCAGCTCGGCGCCGTCCTGGGTGGCGCGTTCGCCCCGCTCATCGCCACATCGCTGTACGCGGCGACCGGGTCGTCGTTCTCCGTGGCCGTCTACATGGCTGTGGTCTGCGCGATCACCTTCGGGGCGGTGTTGCTCATGCCGGAGACCCACCTCAAGGACATCGACGACTAAGGAGAACACCGCATGGCGATGCCAACCCGACGTCTCGGGGCGCTGAAGGTCGGCGCCCAGGGGCTCGGCTGCATGGGCATGAGCGACTTCTACGGCACAGGCGACGACGCGGAGTCGATCGCGACCGTGCACCGAGCGCTCGATCTCGGCGTAACGCTCCTGGACACCTCCGACATGTACGGCTACGGCGCCAACGAGGAGCTGGTCGGGCGGGCGATCGCCGGTCGCCGCGACGACGTCGCCCTGGCCACCAAGTTCGGCGTCGTCCGCACGCGGGACGACTCGATGGCGCGCTCGGTACGCGGGGACGCGGCGTACGTCCGGCAGGCGTGCGACGCGTCCCTGCGTCGCCTCGGTGTCGACCACATCGACCTTTACCAGCAGCACCGGGTCGATCCCACCGTCCCCGTCGAGGAGACGGTTGGAGCGCTCGCGGAGCTGGTCGCGGCCGGGAAGGTGCGCCACATAGGACTGTCGGAGGCGTCGGCGGAGACGATCCGCAGGGCGCACGCCGTGCACCCGATCACCTCGGTCCAGTCCGAATGGTCGCTGTGGTCGCGCACGATCGAGGACGACGTCGTGCCGGTCTGCCGCGAGCTGGGCATCGGGATCATGCCGTACTCGCCGCTGGGCCGAGGCATCCTCACCGGTCGCTACCGCTCGACCGACGACTTCGAGGAAGGGGACTTCCGGCGGACGTCCCAACCGCGCTTCGCCGCCGGGAACCTGGAACGCAACCTGGAGTTCGTGCGAGCGCTCGAAAAGCTTGCCCGAGCACGGGGCGTCACGGCGGGCCAGCTCGCCCTGGCGTGGGTGCACAGCCACGGCGACGACGTGGTTCCGATCCCTGGCACGAAGCGGCGGAGCAGGCTGGCGGAGAACCTCGCGGCCGTCGCCCTCACGCTGTCCGCCGCAGACGTGGCAGCGATCGAGCAGGCGGTGCCCGCCGACCAGGTCGTCGGTGCGCGGTACTCGCCCGATCGCATGACATTGCTCGAATGATCATGCCGACACCCGACAACCATGTGATGGGCTGGTGACATGCGTTTCGCAGACCGTGTGGTGATCGTGACCGGTGGCGGCGGCTCCGGCCTGGGCCGCGCGTTGGTCCGCCGTTTCGCCGCCGAGGGCGCCGCCGTCGTGGTGGCCGACCGGGACGAAGCGACGGCCGACCAGGCTGCCGCCGAGATACGGGAGCAGGGCGGGCGAGCGCTGGCCGTGCGGACCGACGTCCGCAGCGACGACGACGTCCGCGCGATGGCCGAAGCCGCCAGATCGACCTACGGCCGCATCGACGTCCTGGTCAACAACGCCTTCACGTCCAACCCGGCCCCGATCCTGGACACCCGTGTCGAGGACTGGAACCGTGACCTCGACGTCGTGCTGACGGGCGCGTTCAGGTGCTCCCAGCAGGTGCTTCCCACGATGATCGAGCAACGGCGCGGCGTGATCGTCAGCGTCTCGTCGGTGAACGCGCACACCCATGTCGGCGCCGCCGCCTACAGCGCCGCGAAGGCGGGCCTGGAAGCGCTGACCCGCAACCTGGCGGTCGAGTTCGCCCCGTTCGGGGTTCGCGCGAACGCGATCGTGCCCGGCACGTTCCGCACCGACGTCTGGAAGGAACGGCAGAAAATCGACCCGGACCTCCTCGAACGCCTCGCCACCTGGTACCCGCTTGGCCAGGTCGGCGTGCCTGACGACATCGCGTCCGCGGCGCTGTTCCTGGCTTCGGACGAGGCGTCGTTCATCACCGGCAGCCTGCTGCCCGTGGACGGCGGTCTGCTTGCGGGCAACCCGCGGTTCGCGCGGGACGTGCACCCGGAGAACCACCGGTGAAGGACGAGGTGCGCGTTTCGCTCGTGCAGTTCGGCTCGAAGCCGTTGGACTGCTCGGGCAACGCCAGACGGATGGCGGCGTTCGTCGAGCGCGAGGCTCGGGAGCACGGCGCCGAACTGGTCGTCTTCCCCGAGCTCAGCACCACCGGCTACGTCCGCTCCGCACGTGACGACGCCTATGCCGAGCTCCTCTACGCGGCGTCGGAGCCGGTGCCGGGCCCGACCACGGACGTGCTGGGTGAGGCGGCCCGCCACGCCGGCGCACACGTCGTGGTCGGGATGTCACAGCGGCATCCGTACGTGCCCGAGGTGCTGTTCAACAGCGCCGTGCTGATCGGCCCGTCGGGCGACGTGCTCGGCGTGCAGCACAAGGTGCACCCGTGCCGCGACGAGAAGGAGTACTACGTCCCCGGCGACGAGATCGCGGTGTTCCGCACCGCGCTCGGCACACTCGCCCTCAACGTCTGCTACGACGTCCGCTTCCCCGAGATGGCCCGCGTACAGACCCTCGCGGGCGCCGAGATCGTCGTCTCCCTGTGGGCGTCGGCCGTGCAGCCGGGCAAGGTCCCGTCCGACAGCATCGTCGCGCGCTGCGCGACCAGGGCCATGGAGAACGCCGTGTTCTTCCTCGGTTGCAACCGCACCGGCACCGATGACGACCAGCACTTCTACGGGCGCAGCGCCGTCGCGGGCCCCAGCGGCGACGTGCTGGCGAGCTCGGACGACGACCAGGAGGACGCGGTCCGTGCCGTCCTGCGCGGCGCCGACCTCCAAGCGCAACGCCGCTATCTGACGATCTTCCGCGACCGCAGGCCCGAGCTGTACGGCCGTATCGTCGAGCCACTCTCCCGCCCGACACCGCCGGTCGTGGGCTCATGACTGACGTCTCCCAATGGACGGCCGAACGACTCGGTGCCGCTTACGCCACTGGTGAGCTCTCGCCCGTGGAGGCGACGCGGGCGGCGTTGCGGGCTGTCGAAACGTACGATGACCTGTGTGCCTTCGCGTACGTCGACCATGAGGGCGCACTGAAGCAGGCGGCGGCATCCGAACAGCGCTGGGTCGAGGGGCGCGCTCTGGGACCGTTCGACGGCGTGCCCGCGTCGATCAAGGACCTCTTCCTGACCCGAGGTATGCCGACGCTGCGCGGGTCACGACACACCGATCCGAAACAGCCGTGGGACATCGACAGCCCCGCGGCAGCAGCGCTCCGCGCGAACGGCCTCGTGCTGCTCGGCAAAACCACGACCGCCGAACTTGGCTGGAAAGGCACCACCGACAACCCCGTCGACGGCGTCACGCGCAACCCTTGGGACCGCACGCTGACGGCGGGCGGGTCGAGCGGCGGCAGTGGCGTGGCGGTCCGGGCAGGCATGGGCGCGGTGTCCGTGGCCACGGACGCGGCCGGATCGGCCCGGATCCCGGCCTCGTTCTGCGGTATCGTGGGCTTCAAGCCGACGCACGGACGCATCCCGATGTACCCGCCCAGCGTCCTGGGAACCCTGGCGCACGCCGGACCGATGGCCCGCTCGGTCGGTGACGTCGCCGTGCTGACGGACATCCTCGCCGCTCCGGACCACAGGGATCCCTCGTGGACGCCGACCGTCGGTGGCGCGGTGGACCTCGCGGGTGTGCGGGTCGCGTTCTCGCCGACGCTGGGCTACGTGGAAGTGGACCCGGAGATCGCTGCCATCGTCGCGGCGACCGTCACCGACCTGGGCTTGCGAGTCGAGGAGGCAAACCCCGGGTTTCCCGACCCGAGCGCCACGTTCGACGTGCTGTGGTCGGTCTGCGTCGCACACATCGTCAGGCGGTCCGGCGCCGCGGACGACCCGGGCCTCCAGGCGTTGGCCGAGCGGGGCGCCCGGCACTCGGTGGCCGAGTACCTCGACGCCCAGAGCGAACTCGCGGCGCTCGCCGTCGCCATGGGTGAATTCCACACGCGGTTCGACGTCCTCATCACACCGACCGTGCCGATCGAGCCCTTCGCGGTAGGCCATGACGTGCCACCGGAAAGCGGGCTGACCGACTGGCCACAGTGGACACCGTTCGCCTACCCGTTCAACATGTCGCGGCAACCCGCGCTCAGTGTCCCCATCGGACGCACCGCGCGCGGGCTGCCAGTCGGCATCCAGATCGTCGGGCCCCGGTACGCCGACCACCTGGTCCTCGCGGTGGGCGCTCTGGTCGAGCAGTTGCGGCCCGCGATCCGCTACCCGCAGGAGAGTGCATGAAGTTCGGCGTCAACACCTTTGTGACGGACGAGAGCATCCGCCCGGACGTCCTGGGGCGGGCCCTTGAGGAGCGCGGCTTCGAGTCGTTGCTGATCACGGAGCACTCGCACATCCCCGTGAAGCGGGAGACGCCATGGTCGGGCGGCGGTGACCTGCCCCGCGAGTACTACCGCACGTACGACCCGTTCGTCGCGCTCGCCGTCGCGTCCACCACGACGACCACGCTCACCCTCGGCACGGCCGTCGCACTGCTCGCCCAGCGCGACGTTTTGCAAACCGCCAAGGAGGTCGCGACGCTCGACGTGCTCTCCGGCGGCCGCGTCCTGCTCGGCGTCGGGGCCGGTTGGAACCGGGAGGAGATGCGTAACCACGGCGTCGACCCCCGCCGCCGCGGTCCGCTGCTGGACGAGAAGATCGCCGCGCTCAAGGTGATCTGGACCGACGACGAGGCCGAGTTCCACGGCGAACACGTCGACTTCGACCCGATCTTCTCCTGGCCGAAACCAGTGCGGCGGCCCCACCCGCCAATCGCCGTCGGCGGCGAGAGCCCGGCAGCGCTCACCCGGCTCGCCCGCTACGGCAACGAATGGATGCCGCGTGCGAAGACCCCGGTTGCCGAACTACGCCGCGTGACCTCCTGGCTCGCCGACCAGGGCCGCGCCGACGTCCGCACAACGCTCTGCGGGGCCACCACGGATGCCGCCACGGTCACGGCATACGCCGAGGCGGGGGTGGACCGGGTGACGTTCACCCTGCCACCCCTACCCGAAGCGGAGACGCTGCGACATCTCGACGAGCTGGCGACCCGCGCCGAAAGCTTCGGCCTGGAAACCTGCTGACTCGTCGACCCGCCAGATCCTCGGGTCGAAGTGCGACGGCACGATTCAGACCAGTTTGCAGGGGATGTCGGCGTTCTCGTCGAGGTGGTGGGACGCGCACACCCGGTGGTAGCCGTCGGCGATGACCAGGTCGTCGCGGGCGGTCAGGTCCGGGTGGGTGTGCCCGCGGACCAGCAGCACCGGCGACAGTGCCTTGCCGTCCTTGACCTTGTCCAGGTCCTTGCTGACATGCACGTTGTCGGTCGGCAGCAAGGGAAGTCCGCTGGCGCGCAGGATGTCCTTCGCCTTGCGGTGGGTCAGTCCGGCCGTCTTCAGCTCGTCGACCAGCCGGGTGGCCGCCGGTTCGGCGGTGACCAGGGTCAGATAGTCGTGGGCCGCTGGATAGTCGTGGGCGTCCGGCTCGTCCTTCCAGTGTTCCTTCACGTCGCACCTCTTTGTCCTGACGACTCTGTGGTCACGGTAACCCGGTTCACCCGGCGCGCGCGATCCGGTGAACGGTCGGCCGCCGCAGACTTGACGTTCACCGGACCTGACGAAGGAGGGCCTGTGAGCGATCACCCGAAGGCCGCGCCGGGCATGTCCGGCACGCCGCGGGCGGTGCTCGTCCCGCTTGCCCTCGCGCAGTTCATCTGCAGCTTCGCCGGCTCGAACATGAACGTGATGATCAACGACATCAGTGCCGACCTGGACACCACGGTGCACGGCGTGCAGGTCACGATCACGATCTTCCTGCTGGTGATGGCCGCGTTGATGATTCCCGGCGGCAAGCTGACCGACCTGTACGGCCGCAAGCGATGTTTCATGACGGGTCTGGCCGTGTACGGCGTCGGCGCCGTGCTGAGCGCGATCTCGCCGGGCCTGGGCGCGCTCATCCTCGGCAACTCGATCCTTGAAGGCGTCGGCACGGCGATGCTCATCCCGCCCGTGTACATCCTCGCGACGCTGCTGTTCACCCAGTTGACGTCACGTGCCCGCGCGTTCGGGGCCATCATGGCGATGGGCGGTATCGGCGCCGCGGCCGGACCGCTGATCGGCGGGCTGATCAGCTCGGTGCTCAGTTGGCGTGCCGCGTTCGTGTTCCAGGCGCTGGTGGTCGTGTTGATCATTCTGCTCGGCCGCCGGATCACCGACCCGCTGCCGCCGGACCCGACCCACCCGTTCGACCTCGGCGGCGCGGTCCTGTCGGCCGCCGGACTGGTTCTCATCGTCACCGGGATCCTGGCCGCCCAGACCGCCCTCTGGCTGACGTTCGCCCTGATCGTCCTCGGCGCGCTCGTCCTGCTGTGGTTCTTCCGGCGGGCACGCGCCAAGGAACGCAGCGGCGGCGAACCGCTGGTGTCCACCAAGGTGTTCCGCAACCACGTGTCCAATCTCGGTCTGGTCACCCAGAACATCCAGTGGCTGCTGCTGATGGGGACCACGTTCGTCGCCGCCGCCTACCTCCAGGTGGTCCGCGGGTACAACGCGATCCAGACCGGGCTGATCTTCACGGCGGCCACCCTTGGCCTGCTCGTGTCGTCGCTGTCCGCCGAGCGGCTGGCGGGTCGGCGCGCCCAGAAATCCCTGATCATGGCCGGCTTCGTGCTGGCCATCACCGGGATCGGCGTCCTGCTCGGGATGGTCGGCGGCTCGTCCAGCCCCTGGGCGTTCACCCCCGGCCTCCTGCTGGTCGGTCTGGGGCTCGGTGCGATGCTGACTCCTTCGGTGAACGTCGTGCAGTCCAGCTTCGGCGAGGACCAGCAAGGCGAGATCTCCGGTCTTTCGCGCTGCGTGTCCAATCTCGGTTCGTCACTGGGCACGGCCATCGGCGGCACGATCCTCGTCGCCACCACCACGACTGACGCCTACGCCGCCGCGATGATCACCTTGGCGGCCATCGGGCTCGTCGGCCCGGTCGCCGCGTCGTTCCTCCCGCGCAACCAGGCCGCCACCAGCCCGCAGAACCCCGTTCCGGGCGTCGACGGGTGATCAACACACACGTAGTCTCGCTGTCATGTCAAGACTTCACTGGGGAGCCGCGGTCGCACTGGTAGCCGCGCTGCTACCGGGCACCGCCGCCGCGGCGGCGGGCACGCCGCACACCGTCCTGGCCAACCCGAGGCCCGAGATCGGGTCGCTGTCGGATGGCGCCGATCCGACCAACCATCACTGCTCGGCGAGTATCGTCGCCAGCCCCAAAGGCAACGTCATCGTCACCGCCGCGCACTGCGTCGCGGGCAAGCGCTCCGTGTTCTTCACCCCCGCCTACCACGACGGCCAGGCCCCGTACGGCACATGGCAGTCGGCGGCGATCCACATCGACCCGGGCTGGGACACCAGTCACGACATCAACGGCGCCGGCTCGCCCTACGACTACGCGTTCGTCGTGCTGCAGCCCCGCGACGGCAGGAACGTCGCCGAGGTGACCGGCGCCTCGCTCAACCTCAGGACCGACGCCACCCTGCCGGTGGACATGCAGGTCGTCGGCTACCCGTCCAGCGGGAACACCAACTACAAGGACAAGCCGTACCTGTGTGACAGCACCGCCCACAAAGACGGCCAGTACTGGGAAACCCTGCAGTGCACCGGCATCCCCGGCGGTTTCAGCGGCGGCCCGTGGATCGTGGGCGGCGCCAAGGACCTCATCGGCGTCATCGGCGGCAAGGGCCAGAACCTGCCCGACACCGACCCCCGCAACTACAGCGTCCGGTTCGACAGCCGCGTCAAAGCGTTGTACGACAAGGCGGTCGCCGCACCCGTCCCACCCGGCAACGGCAACCTCGGCTACCCGCTCGGCAGCGGCCCACTGTGGAAGCACGCCGACCTGATCGCCAACGGCGACTTCACCGGCAGCACCCAGCTCGACATGATCGTCAAGTGGAGCGACGGCGAAGTCACGCTGTATCAGGGCGGGCCGACCACCGACCCGCAGAAGCCGTTCGTCGGCGAGACACAGCTCGCCGCACCGAAAGGCATCTGGACCCACGCCAAGGGAATCGCCACCGTCAACAACGGCGTCGTGGTCACCTGGAGCGACGGCGAAGTGACCTACTACGGGTCGGTCACCAAGGGCGGCTTCGGCGGCGAGGTCCAACTCGCCGCGCCCAACGCCCTCTGGCGCGACCACGCGTCGTACATCGCCGGGCTCGGCGGTGACCTGGTGGTCGTCTGGAACGACGGCGAAACCACGCTCTACCAAGGCATCGCCGCCAACGGCATCCACTCCGAACGCCAACTCGCCGCACCGAACGGCACGTGGACACACGCCCAGACGATCTCCGGCGGCAACTGGGTCGGCGGCGGCACCCCGGACCTGCTGGTGCGCTGGAGCGACGGCGAGTTCACCATCTACGGCGACGTCGCCGCCGCCGGACTCGGCCAGGAACACCAGGTCCAGGCACCGAACGACCTGTGGACGCACGCCACCGTCACCGCGGGCCGCGGCAACGCCATCATCGTCCGCTGGAGCGACGGCGAGGTGAGCCTCTACCCCGACGTCGACGGGCACCTGCACCGGGAGATCCAACTCGTGGCGCCGTAACCCGCTGACCTCGGCGTCTTGGCTGAACCAGCGCAGACCCAGGACCGCTCGCCAGGACGGGCGGGCCACGGCGTAAGCGGCTGCTTACCGCAGGTCGGCCGGGTGTCGAGATCGCTCCCAGGCGGATACCAGCAGCTAGGCTCTGGTGCCATGCTGGTCGGCCGGGATGGGGAACAGAACCACGTCGAGCGACTGCTGAGGCAGGCGTCTGCTGGTCGCAGCGCGGCGCTGGTCATCCGAGGCGAGGCCGGGATAGGCAAGTCCGCGCTGCTTGGTCATGCCATGGCCACGGCTCACGGCATGCGTGCGTTGCGCGGCGTCGGCATCGAGTCCGAGGCCGAGCTCGCGTTCGGCGCCCTGCACCTGCTGCTGTACCCGTACCTGGATCGGCTGGACCTGCTGCCAGGCCCGCAGGCAGCCGCGTTGCGGGGCGCGTTCGGGTTGAGCAGCGACACCGCGCCCAACCCGTTCCTGATCGGCGCGGCGACACTGACGTTGCTCGCGGAGTTGGCGGCGGAGAAGCCGTTGTTGTGCGTGGTCGATGACGCGCAATGGCTGGATCGCGGGTCGTCGGACGCGTTGCTGTTCGCCGCTCGACGGTTCCAGGCGGACCCGGTCGTGATGCTGTTCGCGGTCCGCGACACGGCAGTACCGTTTCGCACACCCGGCATCGAAGAACTGTGGCTGCCGGGCCTGTCGCCGAACGCGGCGGCCGGTTTGCTCGACCACAAAAGTCCTGGTCTGACAGCGCCGATGCGGACACGGGTCCTGGAGGAGGCCAGCGGAAACCCGCTCGCGTTGCTCGAACTCGGTGCGGCACGCCTGGCCGCGCAGCGTGCAGGTCGTGCGGAGCCCGCGCACCAGGTCGGCCCGTTGCCGGTCACGCGACGAGTGCAGGAAACCTTCCGCGAACAGATCGCCAGCCTGCCCGAGGCGTCCCAGTCGATCCTGCTGGTCGCCGCAGCCGACCGCTTCGCCGAGATGGACACCGTGCTGTACGTCGCCCGTGCGGTCGGTGCGGACACGGCCGACCTGGCCGCGGCCGAGCGCGCAGGTCTGATCAGCGTGGCGGACGGGGAGTTGGCGTTCCGGCATCCGCTGGTGCGTGCCGCCGCCTATCAGTGCGCCACCCACCACCAGCGGATCGCGGTCCACCGGGCCTTCGCCGAGGCCCTCACCGCCCCGGACGTCCTCGACCGTCGGGCCTGGCACCTTGCGGCGGCCACCATCGACCCAGACGAGGCAGTGGCCGCCGAGCTCGAACGGACCGCGCTACGGGCCGAGCGCCGCGGCGGAGCCATGGCCGTGTCCGCCGCGTACGACCGCGCAGGCCGGTTGAGCGTGGATCCCGAGCTCAAGGCGCGTCGCATCGCCAAGGCCGCGCTCGCCGCGTACGACGCGGGCAAACCCGACCGCGCGGCGCGCCTGGCTGTCGAAGCCACGTCCCTCACCACCGAGGTGAGCGTCATCGCGGAGGCGACGTTACTGCGTGGCCAGATCGAGTACGAGCGGACGTCCCCCGAAGCAGACGCCGCACTCGCCGCCGAGGCGGCGAGGTTGGTCATGGACAGTGACCCGGAACGCGCGGTCGTCATGTTGACCGAGATGAACTGCGCCAGTCGGGACGCGGGCTCTCGGTCCCTGATCGCCGAGGGTGGGCGGCTGATGGGCGACTTGCGGCTGCCGCCGGAGTCCAGGCTGCGTGCGTCGGCCGACGCACAGATCAGCTGGGGGGACCTGCTCAGTGGCCGGCCCGAGAACGCCGTCGGCCCGCTCCGCGCCATGGTCAAGGTCGGTCGCGCGGCCGAGGCGGACCTCATGCATCGGGTCGTGGCCGGGTTCAGCGGGCTGATGCTGGCTGACGACGAGGCGACCATCGCGGTGATGGAGACGATGCTGGCAGAAGTGCGAGCCAGCGGAGCGTTGACTTGGATTCCGTACGCGCAGGAGGTCGCCGCGTTGGCGCAAGCGCTGCGCGGCGACTTCCTCACGGCGCAGACCTGCCTGGCCGAGGCAGTGGCACTCAGCACGGAGTTTGGCATGGACATGGAAGTCGCTGTGCTGCGGGCGACGTCCGTGTGGCTGGCCGCGGTGACGGGCGACGAACCGCGATGTCGTGAACTGGCCGCCGAGGTGCTGCCGGTTCTCGAGGGACGGCACGCCGTCGGCACTGCGTTGACGTCCTGGGGCCTCGGCCTGCTCGACCTCGCCGCGGGACGGTATCGCGCGGCGTTCGACGCGCTGTACGCCGTGTGTGTCAGTCCGGCCAAGTACGACTTCCTTATCCGCGCGGTCGCGGACCTGGTGGAGGCGGCGGTCCGTGACGGCAACCCCGACCGGAGCGCCGATCAGTTCACGGCGTTCGAACGGTGGGCCGTGCACGTGGACAGTCCGGTCGCGACAGCGTTGCTACGGCGCTGTCAGGCGATGCTCCACGACTCAGAGGAGCACTACCGGACGGCCCTCGACCTGCACACCAAGCACGGCGGCCGGTTCGACCAGGCCAGAACCCACCTGCTTTACGGCGAATGGCTACGCCGCAGACGCCGCCGTAGCGAGGCACGAGCAGAACTGGACGCCGCGCTGACCGGGTTCAAGCGGCTGGGCGCGTCGACCTGGGAAGCGCGCGCGACGAGCGAACTCGCCGCGCTCGGTGGGCGCCCAACGCTCGAACCGGTCGCCGACGACCCCCTGAAGAACCTGACGCCGCAGGAGGTGCAAGTCGTTCGACTGGCGGCGACCGGGTTGAGCAACAAGGAGATCGGCGCACAGCTCTTCCTCAGCCCGCGCACCATCGGCCACCACCTGTACCGCGCCTACCCGAAACTGGGCATCACCCGACGGATCGAACTGGCGCAACTCGGGCTCGGATGACTTAACCGCCGGTCCGACGAGGAGTCGCACGCCAGTCACGTGACCGATGTGAACCGGTGTCACCAGGCCATAGCGTCGCTGGCAACGAAAGGAGCAGCAAATGTTGCTGGAGAACAAGACCGCGGTGATCTACGGTGGCGGCGGCACGATCGGCGGCGCGATGGCCAGCGCCTTCGCCGCCGAAGGCGCACGGGTCTTCCTGGTCGGCCGGACACCGGCGAAACTCGACACGGTCGCGAACAGCATCCGCGACGCGGGCGGCCAGGCCGAGACAGCCGTCGTCGACGCGCTGGACGCGTCCGCCGTGAACGACCACATCGACGCCGTCGTGGAGAAGGCCGGCAGCGTGGACATCTCGATCAACGTCATCTCCCACGAGGGGGCCTTCCAGCCGCTGGCCGACATCCCCACGGCCGACTTTGTCGCGGGCATCAGCAAGGCGCTGACCACGCAGCTGATCACCACGAAGGCCGCGGCCCGGCACATGGTGAAGCAGGAGTCCGGGGTGCTGCTGTTCTTCGGCGGGTCGGACCACGCCAACGCCATCCCCGGCCTCGGCAACGTGCAGGTCGGCATGGACGCTGTCGAGTCGATGCGCAGGCAGTGGGCCGTGGAGCTGGCGCCGCACGGTATCCGCACCGTGACGCTGCTGACCGGTGGCGTCGTCGACGCCTTCCCGGACACCCCCGAGTTCGCAGCGGCCAGGCAGGGCATCATGGACGCGTCGCCGCTCAAGCGCGCCGCGACAACGGCCGACGTGGGGAACGTCGCCGCGTTCGTCGCGTCGGACAAGGGCCGCAGCATCGCCTCAACCCAGGTCAACATCTCCTTCGGCGCGTGCTACGGCTGACGGTCCCAGCAGCTACCGACTCCTTATCAGCGGTCGGACGTCTGAAATCGATCACGGCAGAGCCAGAACAAACTGGCCATTGACACGCGGTGTTGCTGAAGGCGCATTAGTAGTGCGTTTCGTACTCGGTGACAATGGCCAGCCGTCGCGGTTGCTAAGCCTTGAAGAAGTCGCGCACCGCCTCGGCTACCCGACGCGGGTCGCCGTCGTCGTCCGGCCCCGAGTGCCCCAGCCCCGGGAACGTGATCCGTTGGGTGTGCGGGATCGTGGCGGACAGCTCGTCCAGTGCGACTCCGAGGTATGCCGGGCTCTTCGTGCCGCCGAGCAGCAGAACCCGCGAGCCGAGCGAGGCGTAGTCCCGGGCGGTCTCGGCCATCTCCGCGACCAGCCGCATGTCGAAATGCTGCGTCGGGATGAGCGCCGGGATCGGAACGTCATCACCCGACCCGTCGCCCTGTAGACGCGCGCCGAGCGCCATGAACGGCACGAGCATGAACCGCGGGAACCGGCCAAGCACCGGCTCAACCTCCAACCCCTTCAGCCCGGTGACCAGCGCGGCAGCGAGCCTGCCGCGGGCGACCTCACGGTCGTAGCGCGGCACCCAGCCCATCGGCGCCGAGCCGTTGACCGACAGCGGCGGCTCGTACAGGGCGACCGCGTCAAGGCTGGGGGTGGCGAGGGCGGTGCGCAGCGTGACCAGCGCCCCCGTGCTCAGCCCGAAGATCCGCGCTGCCCCGGTCGCCGCGACCAGCGCCTGCAGATCTTCCACCTCCCGCATGACGCCGTAGTCATCACCATGGGGTCCGCTCAGCCCCCGTCCGCGCCGGTCGGGCACGTAGACGGTGAACTCGGCCGACAGGGCGTCGGCGAGCTTCATGAAGTGCTGTGCCGCCTGCATGCCCCCGTGCACGAGGAGGACCGCGGGCCCGCTGCCCAGCTGGCGATATCCGATGACGGTCCCATCAGCGGAGCTGACCGACCCCGTGCGGTACTCGGTCACAGGCTTCCTCCCTTACCCGGGTACACTGTTCGCATAAACTGGACTGTAGCTTACCGCGTACAGTGTTCGCAATAACGTGCGGGAAGGGTGGCCCATGGTTGACGACACATCACCGCAAAGTGAGATCCGCCCACCGATCTGGCTGCGGCCGGAACGTGGCGCCCGGGGACCACGCCCCGCCCACAGCCGAGCCGACATCGCGACCACGGCCACCCGCATCGCCGACACCGAAGGCATCGAGGCCGTATCCCTGCGCCGGGTCGCCACCGAGATGGGCACCGGCACGACCACGCTGTACCGCTACATCGCCACCAAGGACGAACTGTTCGACCTGATGATCGACAGCGCCTTCGGCGAACGCGAGCCACCGCCGCCGACCGGCGACTGGCAGGCCGACCTGCGCGCGATCGCCCACGCACACCGCGCCATGGTGTTACGCCACCCGTGGCTGGCCACGCTGCCCGCGACCCGCCCGGCGCTCGGACCCAACAGCCTGGCCTGGCTGGACGCCGCATACGCGACAGTGGACGTGCTGGACCTGGACGCCGACGAGGTCCTGACCCAGGTCGGCACCCTGCTGACCTTCGTCCGCGGACACGTCCTCGACGAACTCGCCGAGCAGGAAACGGCCCGACGGTCCGGCGTGGACATGCCGACCTGGCTGGCCACACAGGCCCAGTACGGCGAACTGATCATCGGCAGCGGCAAGTACCCACACCTGAGCCGAGTCATGATCGAGGCAGAAACCCCACACGCGGACGACCGCCACGAACGAGCCTTCCGCCGCGGCCTGGACCACATCCTGACCGGCCTCGCACACAGCGGCCGATAGCCGGCAAAGTCACCGTGGGTCAACGACCTGTCTGGCGAGCGGTGACGAACTCTTCGTCGACCGTGACACCGAGGCCGGAACCCGTTGGCACGGCTACGGTTCCGTCAGCTTCCAGCCGTAGGTGGTCGGCGACGACACCCCGGGACAGGGCGCTCTGGGCGACGTTGAACTCGACCCAGGGTGCCTTGTCCAATGTAGAGAGATAGTGCAGACTGTAGGCGTGCAGTAGGTCGGTCAACCAGGAGTGGGTGACGATCAGCTTGCCCTGGGCGCGAACCAGCTCGGGCAGGCCCAGCGCGACGGTGAGGCCGCCGCATCGGGACAGGTCCGGTTGCAGCACGTCGACATCGCCCTCCTCGACGAGCCGCCGGAAGTCCCAGATCGTGGCCTGCTGTTCGCCCGCCGCGGTGCGCAGGCCTGGGAATCGTTCACGCACCAGGCGATATTTCGACAGTTGCTCGGGGTGGACGAAATCCTCCACCCAGTACGGCGTGAACTGCGCGAGGACCGTGAGCATGGCGTCGTCCTCGGCCGGAGTCCGGGTCCGGTGTCGACCGTCGCTCTCCACGAACCAGCCCGGGTCGACCATCAACGTCCGATCAGGACCCAACTCCTCGGTGATCGCGGCGAGGTTTTCCCGGTCCCGGCCGGCGTCGAGCCCGAAACCGCCCCAGCCGAACTTGACACCGCGAAAGCCCAACTGGACGTAACGGGCGGCGGCGTTCGCGTTCTCCAGCGGCGTGTCGCGAAAAAGCGTTGACGCGTACGCGGGCAGCCGATCACGACGACGACCGCCAAGCACCTGTGCGAGATCGACCCCTTGGGCCTGGGCACGCAGCGACCACAGGCAGTTGTCCACCGCGGAGATACAGTGCATGACGACGCCACGGCGACCGTAGTAAGCTGTGGCCAGGTACAGCTCGTCCCAGCGGGACTCGACCTCCAGCGGATCCTTGCCGATCAGCTCCTCGGCGAGGGTACGAAACCCGATGCCGCCCATGCCATCGCCGGCGATCACAGCTGCCGCCACCGGACCGAGAGTCTCCACATCGGACCACGCCTCAAGGCCGTCGTCGGTACGCACGCGCACCAGCAAGAGCCAGTCGCCCTGATCGGTCGCCTCCGCGCTGCCCGCGCTGGTGCCGTAGGCCTCGTCGCCACGCAGCAGGATCGGCGAGACATCACTGATCTTCATCTGGCTCCAGCTCTCCCGGCAGGTCCGTGCTGACCGGGACGCGCCGCTCGGCCAGGCACGGACGGAACGTTTCAGCGGCCGACACCAGCATCCGCGCGCCCTGCCGGCGGTCCTCGTCGGCCATCTCGTCGGCGTAGTCACGCCCGCGCATCGTGCGCATGACGTCCATCTGGCTGCGATGCAGGCGAATCAGCTCGGTCTTGCGACGCTGGTGCGCCGGGCCCAGCGGCACGAAATGCGTGGCCTCGAAACCGTAGCCGTCACCGGGATGCACGTAGAAAATCCGGGGCGGGGAAACCAGTTCGGTTCCGTTACGAACGAACGACGGGATGCTGGTGAACAGCGCCGCGTCCGTCACGGCGCGGGCCGTGACCACGTGGTCGCTGTTGTAGTCCTCGGTCCAGTGCGTGAACACCAGGTCCGCGCGAAACTGGCAGAGCACATCGATGAGGTCGTGCCGCAGCGCCGCGTCTTCGTACAGAAACCCGTCCTCACGGCCAAGGCATCGGTACTCGGCGTCGAACGCGTCCGCCACGGCACGCATCTCGGCGTCACGAACCCCGGCGGCGGTGTCAAAGTCCACGTTCGGGTCGTACGCCAGTCCCTTGTCGCCGCGCGTGACGCAGACGAACCCGATACGGTGTCCTGCCTGGCGCAACCGAAGCAACGTGCCCAGACACCGCATCTCGTCATCCTGGTGCGCGAACACGCACACAACGTTCTTACCCTCACTCATCATGGCTCCCCAGCACAGCCCGGGACACGCCCAGCGCGCCGTCCACAGTCAGCAGGGTCCCCGACACGTACGAAGCGCCCACGGAGGAGAGATAGTCGACCGCGCCGGCCACATCGTCCACGGTGCCGAACCGCCCGAACGGCAGCCGGGCCGCCATACTGTCCAAATAGGACTCTTGGTACAGCAGTGCCTCTCCCCGGGTCCGGATCCAGCCGGGAACCACCGCGTTCACCCGGATCCGGCGGGGCGCCCACTCGTGCGCCAGCGTCCGGACGATCTGGGCCAACGCGGCGTGCGCGGCGTTGTAGCCCAGGCAACGCGGAAACGGGTGCTCGGCGTGCAGCGACCCGATCGCGGTCAGCGCGGCACCAGTCGGCAGGCGATCGGCCCGCACCAGTGCCCGAAAAAGCTCGAACGCGGCCACTGGGCCGACTTCCACGCTACGCAGAAGGCTGTCGCGGCTCAACTCGACCGCGTCCACGTGTTCCTCGTACGCCAGCGCGTGCACCACCGCGGTGACGTCGCCTAGATCCGCCGCCGCTGCCGCGACCGCCGCGCCGAAAACGGGATCAGCTGCGTCAGCGGCCACCACCTCGGCCCGCCCGCCGTGCTCGGCGATCGACCGCGCGGTCTCGTCCGCACGCGCGGAATCCCGGTCCACGCACAGCACCACGTCCCGGCTCGCGGCCAGCCGGCGGGCGCAGGCCCCGCCGATGTCGCCACCGGCCCCCGTGACGACCGCGACCTGCCTAGCCACCGTCGACCGCCGCCCGCAACAGGCTCATCAAACGCTCCGCCTCCTGGTACATCTGCGCGTCGATCACATCCGACACCGGCCCGCGCATCGCCGCGGACGGCAACACGCCTTGGCGTACCAGCAGGTGCTTCTCGATCGCGACGAAACTGTCCAAACTTGTCTGAAGCGATACCAGCTGTGCCAACGGACCGCCAATGCGATACGCTCGGTCGTAGTCGTCCGCCCGTAAAGCACGCCACAGCGCGGAAAGCGCCCACACCACGTCACCCGCGGGCATTGTACCCACGGCGCCACGCCGATAGCTGTCGATCAGATGGAGCCCACCGGTGCCCTCGAACACCCGGGCACGCCCGCCGGTCGCGTCGCGCAACTTCGTCAGACGCGGACCGATCGGCGGCGCCTCCGGCTTGAACATCACCCGGTCCCCCAGTTCGGCGTGCAACCGGGCCTGCAGGTCGATCGACAGCGACATGCCCACGTATCCGCTGGCATCCTGCACGATCAGCGGCACGTCCACAGCCTCGCCGATGCCGAGGAAATAGCGCAGCAGTTCGTCGCCACCAGCGGGGAACAACGCGGGCGGGGTGGCCATCACCGCGTCCGCACCGGCGTCCTGAGCCTGCTTGGCGTAGCGAATGGCGACCGCGGCCGACTCGGCACCCACGCTGATCACCGTGGCGCCTCTGCCCGCGGCCAACTTGCAGGTCAACGCGGCCACGTCGGCGCGTTCCTCCGACGACATCCGCAGGACCTCCGACACCATGGCGAACACCACGCCGTCGGCGCCGTTGCCGAACAGCCAGTCGAACTGGTTCTCCAAGGCCGCGCGGTCGATGCGGTCAGCGTCGTCGAACGGTGTCTGGAACACCGCGAGCACACCGGAGATCGAGTTGCCGGCAACCTTCACTTGTCCTCCTTGGACACGTTGGAACGCTCCGGATCCCGGATCCCCAGCCCGAGCAGGGTCAGTGAGTCACGCGCGCAGATGGCGTCGACGTCGTCGTCGGTGATGTCGGCGATGCCGAGGTTTCGGCACAGCGCGGCGGCCCTGCGCAGGCCGGCGATCGTCGCTTCGACCGTGGCGAACGGGTAGTCGGTGCCGAACAGCACCCGGTCGAGCACCCGGTACTCACTGGCGGTGGCCAGCGACTGGGCCAGCTGCCATGGTCGGGTGTCCATAGCGGACACGTCGAGGTAGAAGTGTTCGTAGCGGCGGATGGTCGCGACCGCCTCAGCCGTCCACGGGTGTCCGAAGTGGGCGATCCACATCCGCAGCTCGGGGAAGTGCGCGGCCACCTTGTCCAACTGCATCGGGCGGGCGTAGTCGGCCACCGCGGCGCGGGTGAACGTGGTGCCCTGGTGCCAGATCACCGGCAGTCGGTAGTGCTGGGCCACGTCCAGCAGTTCGAAGCACCGCCTGTCGTGCGGGTGGAAGTGCTGGTACGTCGGACCGAGCTTGAGCCCCCGCAGCCCGAGGTTCTCCACCGCGTGCGCCAGTCGCGAGGGCGCGTCCGGACGCGTCGGGTTCACGCTGGCGAACCCGATCAGCTGGGGCTTGCCGGTCACCGCCCTGGCCACGTACTCGTTGTCCACGACCACGCCGACCGGCTCGGCGTCGAACGCCAGCACGATCGCGTTCTCCGCCGCCGCGGCCGCCTCGGCGTGCTGCGCGGCCGTCACGTTCCACTTTGTACTCCCCCATGCGCGCACCTCGTCCTCGGCCAGCGGGGCACGAACGTGTGTGCCTGTCTCGCCAAGGTGGGTGTGCACGTCGACCGCCACGCGAGTCATCAGCGCCCCCGTTCGTGGCGGTTGATCGCGTCGGCGACGTCCCGCAACGTCGTCACGATTTCGTCCAACCGGGCGTCGACACGGCTGGTCGGACCGCTGACACTGATCGCGTACCGGTACACGCCGGTGTCGTCGCGGATCGGGACACCCACGCACTTCAAGCCGATCTCCGACTCCTCGTCGTCCAGCGCGTACCCGCGCCCGCGCACCTCGGCGAGGTCGTCCAGCACGTCCCGCGGATCGATCCGGGTACGCGACGTACGCCGTATCGGTGGCCGGTCGCGCAGCAACTGCTCGATCACACTGTCCGGCCGGTGCGCCAATATGGACTTGCCCAGGCTTGACACCCACCAGTCGTCGCGCTCCCCCACGCTGGCGCCGCGCCGGATCGACTGGGAGCTCTCCAGCGCCTCGATGATCACCGTCTCACCACCCTGGTCCACGGCCAGGTTGACGGTCTCGCCGAACCGTTCGAGCAACGCGCGCATGTGCGGCATCGCCCGTTCCCGCAACGGTTGCGCACGCTGCGCCGCCTGCCCGAGCGCGATCAGGCGCACCCCGAGCGAGTACATCCGGGAACTCTCGTCACGTTGCAGCCAGCCATGTTCCACGAGCTGCCGCAGGTACCGAGTGGCTGTCGATGGCTCCATTCCGCACGCCGCGGCGACGTCGGACAGCGTTTGGCTCGGTGCGGCCAGAAACGACTCGACGACGGCGATCAGTCGGTCCGACATGCGTATTGGCGCGGTAGCGGTCATGGGCTTGTCTCCTCGGTGGTGGCCGACGAAAGCCGCCGGATCCGGTCACGCTGGCGGGCCGGGTCGGTGACCGGAACCGCCTCCAGCAGTATCCGGGTGTACTCGTGCCGTGGCGCGGAGAACAGCTCCTCGCGTGTCGCGTGTTCGACGAGTTCGCCGTGGTACATCACCGCGACCTGGTGGGCCATGTAACGGACGACCCCGAGATCGTGCGAGATGAACAGGTACGTCAGGCCGAGCTCGTGCTGCAACTCCTTGAGCAGGTTGAGGATCTGGGCCCGCACCGAGACGTCCAACGCGGACACGGCCTCGTCCAGCACGACGAACTCCGGACGAAGCGCGAGCGCCCTGGCGATCGCCACCCGCTGCGCCTGGCCGCCGGACAGCTCACGCGGCCGCCGCTCGCCCATCCGCTGCGGCAACTGGACCAGGTCAAGCAGCTCACGCACCCGAGCGGCGCGCTTCGCCCGGTCGCCCGCCCGGTGGGCCAACATGGGCGCGGCGATGATGTCCCTGACCGTCTGGCGTCGGTTCAGCGAGCCGTGCGGGTCCTGGAAGACCACCTGGATACGCGACCGCAGCCGGCGCAGTTCCCGAGCTGGCAGCGTACCGATGTCCACGCCGTCGAAGCGGATCGTGCCACTGTCCGGGCGTTGCAGGCCGAGCACGCACCGGCTCAGCGTCGACTTGCCCGACCCGGACTCGCCAACCAGCCCGACCGTCGTGGCCCGCTCAATGCTCAGCGAGACACCGTCGACGGCCCGGGTACGGCCGCCGCCCGGCGCGGGAAAGGTCTTGACCACCGAGTCGACCTCCAGCAACGGCCGGCTCCCCCCGCCGGCGGTCATCGGACCACCCCATCGGTACCGTTGGGGATCCCGGTCGCCAGCACGCACCGCACGTCACTGTCACCGATGCGACGCAGCGTGATCACCTGCCTACATTCGTTCTGTGCCTTGACGCATCGCGTTCGGAACGAGCAGTGCTCGTCCACCTCCTCCGGCAGCGGCGGGTAGCCGGGGATGGCCGGCACCGGCCGGTCCAGGTCGGTGTCGAGATCGACAGTCGCCGACAGCAACGCTTCGCTGTACGGGTGCAGCGGGGTGGCGAAGAGCTGTTTGGTGGCGGCCTGTTCGACGATCTGGCCGGCGTACATGACCGCGATGTCGTCGCAGAACCCACCGGCGACGGCCAGATCGTGCGTGATCAGGATCGCGGACAGGCCACGTTGGGCGCAGATCCGGTCGATGAGCCCGATGACCCGCGCCTGCGTGGTGACGTCCAGCGCGGTTGTCGGCTCGTCGCACAGCAGTGCCTTGGGCTGCGCGGACAACGCCATCGCAATCATGACCCGCTGGCGCTGCCCGCCGGACAGCTCGTGCGGGTAGGCCGACAGCCGGTCCCGCGGGTTGGCCAGGCCGACCTCGCCGAGCAGGTCGGCCGCCCGATCCAGCGCGACGGCCCTCGGCACCGGCTCGTGCAGCCGAATCGCCTCAACGATCTGGTGACCGATGGTGATCAGCGGGTTCAGCGAGGCCGCGACGTCCTGGTACACCATGGCGATCTCCGCGCCACGGATCTTGTCGAGCTGGCGGCGACGCAACCTCAGCAGATCCGTGCCGACCAGCAACACCTGGCCACCGACCACCCGGATCGGGTCCCGGTGCAGCCCCATGATCGCCAGCGCGGTCAGTGTCTTGCCCGACCCGGACTCGCCGACCAGGCCGAGCCGCTGCCCGGCCGCCAGGGTCAGGTCGACCCCGCGCACGATCGGCAGGCCCCCGACCGCGACCTGAAGGTCCCGTACCTCCAACACCGCGCTCATCGGATAGGGCCTGTATCGAAGTCCCCGTTCGATGAGAGTCGGGATCGGGGCGGTTCCTGGCGTCGCCGCCGGAGCGGCCCAATACCGGGTTGTATTCGGGTGCTTCGGCGGTGGCGCCAGGGACCGCATCCGGCCCGGCTATCGCGGACGGGGACTTCGATACAGGCCCTGGCCGCCTTCCGCGCGCGACGACCACCGGCGAGCCGGTCGGCGGCCAGGTTGAGGCAGAGCACCGTGGTGAGAACGCACACCGCCGGCCCGACGACGTACCCGGGATCGTTGTAGAGGAAGCCATATCCTTGTTGCAGCAGCACTCCCCAGGACATGTCCGGCGGCTGCACGCCGAGGCCGACGAAACTGAGGCTGGCCTCCAGGATCATCGCGCTCGCCGCGTTGATCACGGCCTGGCCGGCGAGCGCGGCGGTCGTGTTGGGCAGAACTTCGCGCAGCAGCAACCGAATCCGGCCGGCGCCGAACGCGATTCCCGCCGTGTAGTAGTCCAGTGCCATCTCCTGCAGCACGACCGCACGCGCCATCCGCGCGGTGGTCGGCGCGAGCAACAGACCGGTGATCAGGATCAGCGACACCAGCGAGGCGCCGAACGCGGCCACACAGATCAGCGCGAACAGGATCTGCGGGATGGCCATGCTGATGTCCGCGCAGCGCATCAGGACCTGGTCGACGATTCCCTTACGGTACGCGGCGACCAGACCCCACAGCGTGCCGATCAGGAACGCCACGAGCACGCTACCGGCCACGACTCCCAGTGACAGCCGCCCGCCGTACATCAGTCGGGTCAGCAGATCGCGACCCAACTCGTCGGTGCCGAGCACATGTTTCGCACTGCTGTGCCCGAACGCGGCGGTCGGGTCGGCCGCCGTCGGGTCCTGCCCGAGGAACAGCGGTCCGAACACGCACGTGAGCGCGATCAGCCCGAGCACCACCACACTGACCGGCGGGAGCCGGCGAGACACGCGCCAGGTCCGCACGTCCACAGTGGATGGTCTGGCTGCGGCGGACATCCGGTCAGCCATGGTGCCCCCTTGTCCTCGGATCCAGCCACCAGGTCACCAAGTCGACGGCCAGGGTCACCACGATGAACAGCCCGCTGACCACCATGACCACTGACTGCAGCACGGCGTAGTCCCGGCGGAACGCCGACTCCACCGACAGCGAGCCGAGTCCGGAGAACCCGAACACGTACTCCACGATCACGCTGCCACCGAGCGTGTAGCCGACGATCAGGCCAAGCATCGCCAGGCTGGGCAGCGCGGCGTTGCGCAGCGCGTGCCGCAGCACCACCACCCTCTTCGGCGCGCCCTTGCCCTCCGCGGTCCGTACGTACTGTGACGACAGCGCGGTAATCATCTCCGTGCGCAGGTACCGCAGCAGGAGCGGGGCCGCGGCCAGCGACAGCGCGATGGCCGGCATGATCATCCCGGCCAGGTTGCGGCCGGGATCCCGCAGCAGCGGTACGTAACCGATGGACGGCAGCCACCGCAACGAAACGCTGAACACCAGGATCAACAGGATCCCCGCGACGAACGGCGGGAAGGCCATGCCGGCCGAGGCGAGCACGCTGATGACCCGGTCGGCCCAGCCGCCGGGCCGGTTCGCGGCGGCGATGGCGGCCGGCAGGGCGATAAGCACCGACAGCAGCACCGCGAGGATCGTCAACTCCAGCGTCGGGCCCAACCGCTCGGCGATCAACGTGCTGACAGGGCGGTTCGTCAGATACGAGGCCCCGAGGTCGCCATGCAGCATCCCGCCAACCCAGTTGAGGTACTGGACGGCGACCGGCCGGTCAAGCCCGGCACTGGCCCGCAGCCGGTCGATCGTGGACTGATCGACCCCCTGCAGCGTGCCGAGCCGGGCCAGCACCGGATCGCCGGGAAGCGCGCGCAGCACCGCGAAGATGAGTATCGACGTGCCGACAAGCAGCAGCAGGCTGACTGACACCCGCTTCACCACGTACCGCATGGCGCCCCTCCTACTGACCGGCGACGAAACCGGCGTCTTCGACATGCGGGTTGCCCGCGCCGTCCACCCACAGCCCGGCAACGGTGTTCTTGGTCGCGGTGAGCGTGGCGAACTGCAACGGCACGAAGATCGGCGCCTCCTTGTTGACCAGTTCCTGCACCTGACCCCACACCGCCTTCTGCCCCTGCGGGTCGGCCGTGCCCAGCGCTCGGTTGTACAGGTCGTCGACCTGCTTGTTGTTCCAGTTGCACTCGCACCGACCGGACAACACGAACAGCAGCAGGTCGGCCGCGTTGGGTTGGAACGACTGGAAGTTCGGCACGATCATGCCCGGGAACTGTTTGCCCGCCGGGTAGAACTTGGCCGGCCAGCTGGCGATGTCGGTGTTCTCGATCTTGAGGGTGATCCCGATCTTCTTCAGGCTCTCCTGCAGGATCTGGGCGCTGATGTTCCACTCCGGGTACTGCCCGGCCACACCCCACCAGGTCAGCGTGCTGCCCTCGGTGATGCCCGCCGCGGCGAACAGCGCCCTGGCCTTGTCCAAATTGTACGTGTAGTCGGTGAGACTCCCGGCGTAGTTGGGGTTGTTGGTGGTCAGCGGGTCGTTCGTGGTGGACACGACACCCTGGTCGAAGTACGCCGCCTTGAGGATCGCCCTGGCGTCGATGGCGTACGCGAGCGCCTGACGAGCCTTGGGGTTGTTGAACGGCGGGGCTGTGGTGTCGACCTCCCAGCTGACGTACTGACCGATCACCGCGGGCCGCGACAGCCGCAGCCGTGGGTTCCCCTGGATGGAGCTGACCTGCGACAACGGCACGGACCACAGCGCGTCCAGGTCACCGGCCTGCAGCGCGGTCACCGCCGCCGACGCGTCGGCCGTCTTGACCAGTTTCACGCCGTCGAGCTTGGCGGCCTGGCCGAAGAACTTGGGGTTGCGCTCCAGCGTCAGGTGGTCGTCGGCGACGAACTCCTTGACCTTGAACGGACCGGTGACCGCCGGCTGGGACTCCATTGTGGACATCGAAGCGGTGTCGACGATCTTGACCAGCTCGATCGAGGTCGGGAACAGCGCGTTGGGCGCCGTCAGTTCGAAGACCACGTCGTCGGCGCCACTCGCCTTGACGCTCACGATCGGGGCGACGTTGTTCTTGAGCTGGGTGACGGTGTCCGGCTTCCGGTAGTACTCGATGGTCGAGACCACGTCGGCCGGGGTCAGCGGCTTGCCGTTGGAAAACGTGACGCCCTGGCGCAGCGTGAACGTCCAGGTCCTCAGATCGGCCGAAGACGACCACGCGGTGGCCAGGTCCGGTTGCGTCTTCAGGTCCTGGCCGGTCTTGACCAGGCTGTTCCACATCAGACTGAACAGCGCCTGCTCCCAGGCGTTGGACTTGGTGACCGGGTTGAGCACCTTGATGCCCTGTGCCGCGCCGATGGTCAACACGCCCCCCGTGCCCGCCTGCGCCCCGGGCGGGTTGTCAGCCGGCCCGTCGCACGCGGCCACCAGACCGATCCCGCAGGTCGCCACCGCCAGGGCAACCAGCCGTCTTTTCATGATCGCGTCCTCTCCGGTTTCACCCCGGACACTTTCACTGAGTGAAAATGAATTGCAATCAATGAAATCAGGGCCATCGCCCAGCGTCAAGACCACACCCAGGTGGATGACGGCAGGCGGGATCGGGATCGCGGTAGGCACCATGGTCGGATCCGCGCGCAACAGCGCGAACCGTTGGGCGGCAGTGCTGTCTCCGGCTGGGAGTCACCGAGTCGGCGGGCAGCAGCTAACTGATTTGTGAGGTGCTCGACCCGTAGTTGGTGGTCGGCTTCTCGTGCGGTGGTCGGTGTGGTGCTGAGCGAGGTCGCGGCAGGACCCCGGGTGCGGTCAGGACCTGATCTTGTTGGCCTTCGACACCCGGAAACTCAGCCACCTCTTCCCCTGCTTCACCGACTGGCAACTGCCGACTTCCACCTGATAGCTGGCGCCGGGCGCCAAATTGTCCGTGCTGACACTGACGCCGCACGTGTTTCCGCTGGGAAGGTGCTTGTTCTCGATCTCGACGGAGAACCTGGCGGCATCCGGTCCCTTGTTGTACAGCGTCGCGATCAGGTACATGCGACTGGAATCGGGGTCGTCGTACCACACATCGCCCAACCGCACGTCGAGGCTGTCACGCAGGACTTCGTTGGTGTGATCACCTGGGCCATCCACAGCGGCGGCAGGCTTCGGCGCATTGCTGAGCATGATGATCGCCAACACGGTCGCGATCACGCACAGAATCGTCCCGGTCACCGCGAAATCCTTGCCACGACGGCGCCCACTCAGACCGGCAAGCCCGGCCAGCAGCCCAGGCAACGCGAACGGTAATCCGATCCACGCACGTAGTCCGGTGAGGTCAGCCGGGGCCAACGGGAGCACGACCGCAAAACCGCCGAGCACCACGGCCGCGATGCCCAGCCAACGGCCATCCCTGGCCGGCGCGCCGGGCGGATCGGGAGTCACCACAGCGGTCTGGCCCATCGGTTCTCCAGACACGCTACCCGTCATCAACAAACTCCCCTGGCTTGACCGGCCGGCGGGCACCTCTGTCAATCATGAACGAAGCCCTCGGTCAACCAGTCTGCACGACACCAACACGACCGATCCGAGCAGGGACCCGACACGGTTGCCGCGGACACGACAGCGGCTACGCTCGGGCGGGTGCTGGGGCATGTGGATATTGAGGCAGTCGTTGAGACAGCCGACGTGGCGCATTTCTTCTGGGAGCGCCAGATCGAGTTCAGCCACGACTGCTTCGTGTGCCGCCGACGGGGCCGAACAGTAGTGCTGAGGCAGGAGCAGGAGGAGGGGCGTTGTGTCTCGGCCCGCAAGCCCTCGGATCTCGTGCCCCCGGGCGTTCACAGCCTTTGCTGAGACTGGTCCGACGATCACCCTGGTTGACTAGTCGAGGTACGGACATGGTGAGGCGTTCTTCGACGGGCTCGAACTGGTGGCCCCCGGGCGTGTGATGGCCCGGCGGCCCCCAGCTCAAGCCGCTTGTACTGCCGCGGCGACTGTTCCTCGCCGGCCAGGTCTAAATCAGCACCTCGACGTCACTTCCGCGATCTGGTTGGTCTCGATCTTCATCCACCAGCCGCCGGGCAGGGTGAAGGAGTCATGTGTCCACCAGCCCGGTGGCCACCAGCTGTGGGTCTGCCCGTAGGAGTCGCACTGCACGTAGAACCCGTCCCAGTCCTCCCCGGGGTCGGTTCGGTCGCCGTGCCCCAGCGCACGCCACTCGGTGCCGGGCTTCGGGCCGTTGGCGTCGAAGTCCCTGATCGCCCAGACAGTTGCCGAGCCGGTGTTGTAGACCTGCCCGCAGTGGCCCAGCCGACAGCCGCCAAGCACAGTGGCCTGGTCCGCGGTACTCGGTGCCGCGTTGGCCATACCTGGCATCAGCAGCCCGGCCGCCATGAGCACGAACGCGATGACAAAACGTCTCATCCAATTTCTCCCCAGAATGCGAAATGCCGCCCAGCGGCGGTTGCGACGGCAACATTGCAGGACGTGTCCGCCGAGCGTCAAGGGACGACCCCTCCAGCGGGACAACGGGACACCGAACAGGCCGCTACCAGCGGAACCTCAACATCCCTGGGATGCGATGTGGGATGCTGGCGCCGGGGGAGGACACCGGTGGCCGAGGAGGTTCGACGTGTCCCACCCTCCCGTTGGGGGAGATTTCGCCCGTTTTCTTCATGAGTTGAAAGACCGGAGCGGGCGCAGCTACCAAGCCCTCGCCGCACACACCGGGATCAGCGCGTCGGCGCTGCATCGCTACTGTCGGGGGGATGGCGTGCCCCGGCAGTTCGCTGTGGTCGAGAAGGTCGGCATGGTCTGTGGGGCCAGCAAGGCCGAACTGGTCGAGCTGCATCGACTGTGGGTGCTCGCCGACGCACACCGGGACCTGCCGGCCGACCGCGCGGAACCGATTCCAGTCGCCGCGCCAGTGGTCACTCCGCGTACCGGACTCAAGACCGCCGTACGCGTCGCACTCACCGCGCTGCTGGTGTTGACGATGGCCGCGGCAACCGCACGCCGTACGCAGCCGCCCGCGGCGCAGGACATCACCGGCCCCTCGTGGACCCGCCCGCCGACCGAGGTCCGGAGCGAGCTGTTCGGTGTGACGATGAACAGCTCCACCGGAACCATGCCAGGGTTCCGGGTGGGGTCGGTGCGCCTCTGGGACAGCGGCACCCGCTGGGCCACCATTCAGCCACGCCGCGGCGAGTTCGACTGGTCCGTGCTCGATCGCCTGGTCGACGGTGCCGTGCGGGCCGGACTGCCGCCGCTGTTCGTGCTCGGCGGCACCCCGGCGTGGGCCGCGCCGAACGGGCCGGAGATGGCATACGACGACGGCTCACGCACCGCACCACCCGACGATCTGGCTGACTGGGACACGTTCGTGCGCGCGCTCGTCGACCGCTATCGCGGGCGCATCGACGCCTACGAACTCTGGGTGATGGGCAACCATCCGCGGTACTACACGGGCACCACCGAAACCCTCGTCGAGATGACCCGCCGGGCCAGCCAGATCATCAAGGCCGCCGACCCGAAGGCCAGGGTGGTCTGTCCCGGTATGGGGCGGTTGTGGGAAGCCGAAGCGCAGCGAGTGCTGCAACGCTTCGCCGAGCTCGGCGGCATGCGGCACTGCGATGTCGCGAGCGTCAAGCTGCATCAGCGCACCGCGTCGGATCCGCCTGAGACGATGCTGGACCTGCTGGCCGCGATCGACCGTGCGATGCACCAGTCAGGTGTGCACCCCACACTGTGGAATACCGGTACCACCTATGACATCCCCCTGCAGGGGTCGCTGGACGACGTGACGGCCACCAACTACGCGGTGCGCTTCTATCTCGTCGGGCTGTACGCCCGCCAAGTCAGTCTCGAGCGCATGTACTTCTACAACTGGGGCGGAACCAAGATCCCGATCGTCCTGCAGGCCGAAGGTGGCGCGCCCACCAGAGCCGCCCTCGCGGTCGAACGACTCCAGCGGTGGCTGAACCGCGCCAGCATTCGCGCGTGCGGGCATGGGCGCGCGGTCAATCTCCCGGACAACGTCTGGCAATGCGAGTTCACCGTCGCCGGTCTCACCGACAGCGACCGCCCTCGCGACGCGGTCATCCGATGGACCAGCAGGGGCACCGCCACCACGGACGCCGGACCCCGTGCCGAGTCCATCACCCGTCTGGACGGCACCACCTCGGCGGTCGCACCCGGCGACACCGTCGAAGTCACCGAGCAACCGATCCTTGTCCACTACCGCCGCGCGGGCGAATAGAGGCGGAAGCCGTCGCCACGGGACTCGCGGGGCCGCCCCCGCCGGGCGAGCGCCGGGTGAGGCTCGGCGGCTCGCCCGGGGGCCGGCCCCTGCAACCGGATCCGTGGCTCCTTAGCGCCGGGTCAATGCCGAACCCATTCAGAACCACTAGACCAATATCATCGACGGGGCCTCGGAAAGCCATGGCCGCCGAAGAACCGAATGGTCTCAACCACACGTTAGACTAGGTGGCGGCGCATCCTTGGTTGCAGGGCTACCGAATCGATGGATCCGCCGGAGGTTGGAATGGTCTACTCTGACCCAGACGATCATGTTCGGCGTCAGCTGCGCACGTTGCAGCGGGTGGTGGGCAACCCCACCGACGCCGTGCTCGCCCGGCGCAGTGGCGTCGCGGCCGCGACGTTCTCGGAGGTGATGTCGGGCAAGCGCCGGCCCCGGGCGGAGTTCGTCGCCAAGGTCATCTCGGGCTGCCTGGTCAGTGCCCGAGTCGGTGGGCAGGCGCCGCTGGACGAGCCGAACCTGCTCGACGCGTTGCGGCTGCCGGGTCACACCGCGGCCGACGGCGGGATCCTGGAACGGGACGGCGATCTGAGCCGCTGCTCGGTGGTGCTCGACGGCGTCCGGGCGCGGGCGGGCGCCGCCATCGTGGTCGAAGGGGTGGCCGGGATCGGCAAGTCCGAGCTGCTGGCCCGGGTGTGTGCCGAGGCGGCGGTGCGCGGGATCGTGCCACTGAGCGTGCGCGGCAACCAGCGGGACCGGACCACCGCGTTCGGCGCCGTCCGGACGCTGCTGGGCCGCTGGGTCTCCGGTCGCGGTGCGGAGGAACGGCGGACGCTGTTCACCGGGGCCGCGGCGCTGGCCCGGGTACCGCTGGGCATCCCGCATCCGCGAAGCAGCCACCCGGCGGCCATGATCGGATTGACCGAGGCGCTGTACTGGTTGGTGGTGAACGCCACTTCCCTTGTCGGCCCGAGAAGGCCGGCGGAGGCGTTGTTGCTGGCGGTCGACGACGCGCACTGGCTGGACGACGAATCGCTGAACTGGCTGGAGTTTCTCGTCGACCGGCTGGCCGGCCTGCCGCTCGTCGTGGTACTCGCCTACCGGCCGCACGAGCCGGCACCGGCGCTGACCCGGATCGCGTTGCGGGCGAACGAGATCGTCCGCCCACTGCCGCTGAGCCAGGACGCGGTGCGGATCCTGGTGAGCCGCGGACTCGGCCGGCGCGGGGCACCGGCCCGAGAGCCGGACGAGGCGTTCTGCGCGGCGTTTCGCCAACACAGCGGCGGCAATCCGTTCTACCTGCGGTGGATGCTCAGCCTGGCCTGCGAGCGTGGGCTGACACCGACCGCGGCCGCCGCCCCCGAGGTCGGCGACCTCACCCCGCGACATGTCGTGGTGTACCTGAACGAACGGCTCGGCAGTCTCGGTGACGCGGCCCGGCGGTTGGCCCAGACCATCGCGGTGCTCGGTCCGGGAAGCTCGCTCGAGCACGCCGCGCGGCTGGCCGGACTGCCCCTGGACGAGGCCAAGCGCCAGTACGACCGCCTGTGCCGTGCCGCGATCCTGGCCGACAAGTCTACTGTGGACTTCTGGCACCCAATCATCCGCGGCGCGATCTACGACGACATCGAGCCATCGACGCGCAGCGACACCCACCTGGCGCCTGGACCGTCCACATGAGAACGATCCGATAGCGGCTGGAGCGGTGGAACGGCGTTGTTGCCCGCTCCCAGCAGAGTGTCGATGAGGTGGCCGACGCCTTTCTGGATCGCGCCGTACATGACCGCGGTGGAGCCGAACTCGGAGGCTGCGACGGCGGGTGTGCGCAGGCACCGCAGCTTGATCTCGGCCACCAGGATCGGCACGACGATCGCAGCGGCGGCGGCCATGGTTCCGGTCAGTACCACCATTTCCGGGTCGAGCAGGGACACTGTGGTGGCCACCGCCTCGGCGACCACCCGGGCGTACTGCCGTACGGCGTCGACCGCGGCCGACTGCCCTTCCCGTGCCGCGATCAGCACATCCTGGACGTGGTCGCCGGTCGTGCCACCGGACGGCAGCGTCGCGCACCGGCCGATGTAGTCGATGGCGTACTCACAGTTGAGGGCGCTGAACCGGGATACGTCCCCGGCGACCCCGCCCGCGCCCAGCCTGAGCTGACCGTCGAGCACCAGGCCCATGCCGACCCGGCGCCCGGCCTGCACCACGACCACGTCCCGGGCCCCTCGCGCCGCGCCGATGCGTTGTTCGGCGAGGGTGGCGAGCCGGACGTCGTTCTCCACCACCAGGGTTCCGGGTGTCAGCGGGGCGAGCCGGTCAACCAGGTTCAGCCCGGACCAGTCCGGGATCGCGGCCGACGCGAGCACCGAACCGTCCGGCGCGAGCCGGCCTGTACTCCCGGCCACGGTCACCCACACCTGGTCGGCCGTGATCCCCGCGTCGGCGATGCTTTCCCGCACGGCCCGCCCGACGAGGGCGAGACGTTCGGATGCCGGCGTTCGCGCCGTCGGCCGCTGGTGCGCATGGCCGAGGATCGCGCCTCCGAGGTCGGCCACCGCGGCGTCGATCGAGTGAGCGCCGATGTCCAGGCCGAGAACACATCCCGCCTCGGTACGGAACCGGAACCGCTGGGCCGGTCTGCCCCGGCCGGCGACGACCGGCGCTTCGGCGGCCACCCATCCTTTGTCCTGCAGGCCGCTGACCACCTCGCGGACGGTCGCCCGGGTCAAACTGGTCTGATCGGCGATCTCCGACAGCCGCATCGGGCCACCACCGCGCACCACGTCCAGCACCGCCAGCTCGTTGATCTGACGGAGGCGGTTGAGGTCGCCCGCGGGCACCACCGGCCTGGATTCCATCAAGATCGCCCTTCCCCTCGTCCGGATCACCCATTATCGTCAGTCTCCATCAATATTAGCCGTCCAAGGAGACGTGGTGGGGTCCACTCTGTGCCTCTCGGTCGTCCGCCTGCTGGTTTCCGTGCCGGGCGAGGACAGCGTCCTGCCGATTCTGCACGGTCCCGACCCCGTGCCCGACATGGACGAGGCGTTGCCGCAGCTCGAACTGGTCCGGCTGGCCGATGGTGATGTCGCCGGTGCTCGGCGGGCATGGGACGCGTCGCTGGGGTTGCAGGTCACTCTGTGGACGCTGCGCTGTCTGGGCGAGCTCGACCGCGTCCAGGGCAGGCCGCACGACGGGGCCGACCGGATGCTGGCCGCGATGCTCATGCGTCCGGGCACCATCGAGGCCCTTACCGCGCTGGTGGCCGCCGGACGTGCGCCTGAGGCGTTGGCGGTGGTGGACAGCCTGCCCGATGAGGACCGGCGGCACGGCCGGATCCGGTTCTTCGAGTGGTGGGCGGCTCTGCAGGCGGGCAGCGTGGCCAGAGCCTGCCGCATTATGAGAGAGACCATCGAAATAGCGGACCCCTTCGGCAGGACGAGGGGACGCACGCGGTCATGAGCTTCGCTGGCCGGGGACGCATCTGGGGAAAACAAGCACGGAACGGAGAGATTCATGCGCCCATCAAGATTGCTTGGCATTTTACTGGTGATACTGGGGATTCTCGCCACGGGCCTGGCCGGGCCCGCGTACGCGCAGACCTTCCCGTCCACCATTCCACTGCTGCGGGAGTGGACCGACGGGCCGTCGTCGTACCAGTATCTCCCAAGCAGTCGAGTCGTCCTCGACCCGGCGTTCTCGGCGAACTGGGCGGACACCGGCACCACCGTGGCCGATGACCTGCAGGCCCTGACCCGGGTCAGGCCCGCCGTCGTCAGCGCGACCGGATCCGCCGCCGTGGCGGGCGACATCTACCTGACGCTCGGGTCGAGTGACGCGGACCTGGGAGAGGAGGGCTACCGGCTGGAAGTGGGTCCTGTCATCAGGATCAGCGCCCGTACCGTGACGGGCGCCTTCTACGGCACACGTTCGGTTCTGCAGTTGCTGCGGCGCACCAACACCGTTCCCGGCGGTGTGGCCCGCGACTGGCCGTCCTTTCCGGAGCGTGCCCTCATGATCGACACCGTTCCACGCATGTACACCAGGACGTGGTGGGAGAACCTGATGCGGGACATGGCGTACACGAAGATGAACGACCTCACGTTCATGGTGTACGGCACCGGTGTCAGCGACTCGCAGATCGCCGAGATCATCGCGTTCGCCAAGCGCTATCACATCAACGTGACCCCGCAGGACGACATCGTGTCGCACGCGGAACGGTTCATCGGCCAGCACCCCGGCCGCCTGTTCGCCGTGGGCAGCGAACTGCCGGCCAACGGCGCGGTGGACTTCACCCGCACCGGCGCGTTGGACATCGTGCGCGGCGAGATCGAACGTTACATCGACCTGTTCCCCGGCAAGTACTTCCACGCCGGCGCCGACGAGTACCTGGGCTACTGGGACCCGCCCGGTTGGGAGACCTACCCGCGGCTCGGCCTGTTCGCGCGAACCGTGACCGACAATCCGAACGCGACCGGCGCGGACGCCTTCCTGTGGTACCTCAACTGGATCAACGGCATCGTCAAGTCTCACGGCAGGACGCTGCGGGTCTGGAACGACCAGATCGAAGCCGGCGGTGTGGTGCGTCTCGACACCGACATCGTCGTCGACTACTGGCGACGGCCCGGCGGCAACCCGCGAGCGGCGACCGCCCAGCAACTCGCGGACGCCGGGAACCGCGTCCTGAACGCGAACTACGACTATCTCCACTACGACAAGGGCGGTTTTCAGCCAAGCCCGAAGGCTGTGTATGAGAACTTCCGGATGGCGGGCTTCAACGGCGGCGACGTGACCGGCGCGGCGAGCATCATCGGCGCCCGGCTGCCGGTGTGGATGGCGGAGAACGACGGCCCGCAGCAGAGCAACGACGAGGTCGCCGGCAGGCTGTTCGAGATCAACCGGGTCCTGGCCCAGGTGACCTGGGGCGCACTGAAGCTCGACCCGGTGTACGGCGAGGAAGGACAGGGCTTCAACTCCCGTGCCTTCTCACTCGGGCGCGCGCCAGGGTACCGCGGCACGCCGCCGCTCAACGGCACGGGAATGGGCCCTGGCACAGCGTACGAAGTGAACGGCAAGGTAGGCTACGTCCTCGCTCGTCCTAACGGGACTGTCCAACACGGATACCAACCGCTGGCCGGCAGCGGCCCATGGCGGTGCGAGACCATGCCGACCGGGCCGGTGAACAACGTCGCCGCGGATCCCGCCATGACCAGGTACGCCGACGGCGCCTTCGTGTTCCTCGCCCGGCGGTCCGACGGCAGCCTCACGCAGGCGCGCCAGTCCGTCGCCGGGGCCGGGCCATGGGTGTACCGCGACCTCGGCCGGTCGGCCGTGGGTCGGCCGGCGGTGCTGGTCGACGCGCGCGGGCAGCTCGTCATGGCCGCGCGACAGGCGGACGGGACTGTCCTGTTCGGACGCGAGGACTATCCAGGCGGTCCGTGGACCTTCACTCCCCTTGGCTCGTCCGTCGCCAGTGACACCGCGTTGGCCGCCGACCACAACGGGAAGGTCACGATCAACGCCACGGGCACCGACGGGCGGCTCGTGCACATCTGGCAGAACACCCCAGGTGTCGACACCTGGACCGTCGAACGGTTCGGCCTGGCGGGCATGGCGGGGACACCCGCGGTCGGCAACGACAGCCATGGATACTTGAGCTTCTTCGTCCGGATGAGTGACGGCCGCCTGCAATACGGCCACCAGACCGTGCCCGGCGACGGACCGTGGGCATTCGAGTACGTCGGCCCCGGCACGGTGGCCGGCGACCCCGCCACGGTGCTGGACGTCAACGGGCGGCTCACCTACTTCGTCCGGCAGGCCAACGGACACCTCCAGCACGGTTGGGAAACCACCCCGGGCGTCCAGAAGTTCACCGTCGAGGACATCGCCTCGGGCCTCACCGGCGACGTCTCGGCGACCAACGACGTGTCCGGGCGAATCGTCTACTTCTCCCGGGACACCAGCGGCAACCTCCGGCACGGCTACCAAAAAGTGCCCGGCAGCGGCCCGTGGATGTCGGTGAATCTGCCTCTGGCGTGCTGAGTGCTCCGGCGGCACCGATCACTCACGATCGGTGCCGCCGGCCTGTGCGTCAGGCCGGGACCAACGGGCTGCATCCAGTGGCGGGGCGCAGGGGCCCAGGCCCGTTGACGGTGGTGAACAAAGATGTGCAGGACTGGTAGGACTGTCCGGGCGTCGTGGGCACCGTTGGGGTGATCAGGGAGGAGACCGTCGTGCCCGGCACCGTGGAGCAGGCTGTGTGGGCGGCATCGCACTGGGTGAGCGAGGAAACTATGTTCGTGGCATTACCGCTGACGCTGGCGAACCCAACGACCTGTCCGTTGCTGATCGACACACAGACCGACCCGACGGGCGAAGGGCCGCCGACACCACCGAAGGCCAAAATCGTTCCACAGCTGGTGGTTGCGGCTGGCGAAGCGCTCGCGGAAACGGCGGCCGACATACACAGGCCGGCCGCGGCCAACGAGGCGGTCATGATGCAACGGGCAACGAGCCCCATAAGTACTCCTAGGATCGCGTCTTGCATTACCTGGCCACAGCATGCTCGGCTCCGCATTGGTGATTCACTAGTGGCATGTGAATCACCTGGTCATGACTGTTCAGGCCGTGCGGGCGCGCTCGTAAGTCATGTGGGCGAGGCCGTTCCCCACGGTCTTCGTGTGGATTAGGCGCAGGGGGCGCTTGTCGCTGGTCTCGCCGAACAGGCGCTCGCCAGCACCGAGCACAACCGGGAAGACAGTCAGGCGCAGCTCGTCAACCAGGTCGTGCTCCATCAGCGTGCGCACGAGCGGGCGGCTGGCGTACACGACGATCTCCCCCTGTACCTGTTGCTTGAGCTTCGAGACCTCGCCAACCACCTCGCCCGCCAGGACGGTCGCGTTCGTCCATTTAGGCTTCTGGAGCGTCGCGGACACGACGTACTTGGGCAGGCGGTTCAAACGGTCCACCCACTCGCCGCTCAGAACTGTCGACCGGGTCGCGAAGTACTCGTCGCTCCGCCGACCCATCAGCAGCGCCTCGGCGCCTTGTGTCTCGGCCAGTTCGAGCTCAGCCCACGCCTGAAAGTCCTGGCCCATGAACTGGTGAAACCAGCCACCGTGCCTGAACCCGCCCTCACCGCTCGGGTCCTCGACGACGCCGTCGAGCGTGACGTTCTGGCTGACCACGATCTTTCCCATCTTGGTTCTCCTTGCTTCGGTTTGTGGGTGTCGCGTGTGTTGAGACGTTCGCGGCCGGGGAAACAGGGCGCGCGGACACCGCCCAATTCGCGGGCCCGACGGCGTCAGTATCGGTAAGCAAGTCGAACACGGCCCGTGGAAAGAAGAAGAGCGAGGACGCATGCCGATGGAGATGGACACGACGGACCTGATCGCTCGGGCCCGGGCCGGCGACCACAACGCGTTCCGCGACCTGGTCCAGGGCCACTCCCACGAGTTGCAGGTGCACTGCTACCGCATCCTGGGATCCCTGCAGGACGCCGAGGACGCACTCCAGGAGACCCTCGTGTCCGCCTGGCGTAACCTCGGCGGGTTCGGCCAGCGGTCCTCGCTGCGGACCTGGCTGTATCAGATCGCGACCAATCGGTGCCTGAGCATGTTGCGCGCCGACAGCCGACGCCCCCGTGCCGTCCCCCCGCTGCCCGAGGCCACCCTGCCCGAACCCACTGGCGCCGGCAACGCCCCGCCCCCGGCCATGGTGGAATACCGCGGCATCGAATCAGCCCAGCGCGTCTTCACCGCCGTCAGCTTCTTCCCGGCCGCACCTACCGCGTGGTACCCACCCGCACCAACGTCATGACGCGCTTCGGACTACCCCGAACCCTCCCCGGAACAGACTGACAGACTTCGGGCGCCACCCGGTTGTCCCGCACCTGAAGGCAGAGCTCGGTCAGACTTCCGGCTGAAGTGGCTGCGCGGCGGGGAAGAGGATCGGGCTGAGCAGGTAGGGCGTACGGCCGGGCGCGGGCTTGTTGGCGAGCGAGTCGCGCAGCACCTCGAGCATCTTGCGGGTCATCTCGGCGAGTTCGTCGGGGCTGAGCCAGAGCATGCCCTGGCGGTAGGACACCCCGTCGGCGGTCGGGTCGGCGCTGTCGCGGTCGAGGTAGGCGTTGAACTCGGCGACCAGGACGGCCACCGCGGCGGCGAACCCGCGGCGGTGGTCCTCCAGCGTCATCGCGGCGGCCGCGTCAGCGTCGATCACGGGCCGGTTCTGGCGCAGCCGGTACCGGCGTTCCACGGCTCCGCGCACCCGCTGCTCGCTGGCGACCTCAAGGAAATCCCCCTCGATGAGCAAGGCGACCTGCCGGTAGACGGTCACCTTCGACACGTCGGGCATGCGGGTACACAGCTGCGTGGTGGTGAGTTCCCGCTCACTGGACAGGGCGTGCACGATGCGCAGCCGGACGGGGTGCAGGAGCAGGTCGACGGTGTTCACCCCTCAACCTATATCACATATGATACCGTTATCGAAATTGAAAACGTCAGGTCGAGGAGGAGCCATGCGAGACGTCCCCGGGCGGCAGGTACCCGTGCACGGCCGAACCGTCTATGTCGAGGAGTCCGGCCAGGGACCGGACTGGGTCGTCTTCGAGGCGGGCGGGGGCTGCGGCCGGACCTTCTGGGACCCCGTGTTACCACTGCTGGCGGACAAGGCGCGACTGGTGGCCTACGACCGCGCCGGGCGCCCACCCAGCGGCCACACCACCAGGCAGCCCAGCGTCAACGACATGGCCGACGACCTGGTCGCCATGACCGAGGCCGTCGTGCCGGGCGAGTTCGTGCTCGTCGCGCACAGCATGGGCGGGCTGGTCGCCCGCCGCGCCGCCGACCGCCTGGGATCCCGGCTGCGCGGGCTGCTGCTGGTCGACGTCCTACCGGAGACGTCCCCGGTGTACGACGCCTGGGACCAGACCACCAAGAAGATCGACCGCATGCTGGCCGTGACGCAGGCGCTCAGCCGTTTCCGTCCGCTGGCACGCCTCTTCAGCGGCAACGTCCGGCCTTTGTTCTCCGCCGACACCTACCAGACCATGCTCGCCGAGAACTTCGCCCCCGCCGGGATCTCCTATACCCGCAAGGAGGCGCAGGCGGTTGCCGCCGCCATCCCGCAGTTCCGCGCCCAGCCGCCCCAACTCCCGAAATGCCCGACGATCGTACTGTCCGCGCTCCGCGCCGCCAAAGGACGGGAACGTCCGAACGCCTCCATCCGCGAGCACCAGCACCGCTATGCCGAAAGCTTGCCCGACGGACACTACGAGGGCGTCGACTCGGCGCACTTCATCCAGGCCGAGCAACCACAACTCGTCGTCACCCGTATCCAGCAACTCCTCCAGACCACCACCTGACCGCGACCACCCCGTCCGACAACAACAACTGACGGGGAGGGAACCCATGCAGGTGCGACTGCTCGGTACGGTCGATGTGGTGGTCGGCGGGGTACCCCGGCCGGTGTCAGGTCTGCGCCGCAAGGCCGCCCTCGCCGCCCTGGCGTTGCAGCCAGGTGAGGTCATGAGCACCGATCGGCTCATTCACATCGTCTGGGGCGACGCGCCACCGGCCACGGCGGGAAACACCCTCCAGAGCCACATGTCGTACCTGCGACGCGTGTTGGGCGACCGGGCCGCGATCGTCGCCCGGCCACCTGGCTACGTTCTGAACATCGCCGGGGAGGCGACTGACGTCCACGTCGCGGAACGCCTGATCCGACTGGGAACCCAGGCCACCAGCCCGCGCCAGGGCGAAGAGCACCTGAATGCCGCCGTCGGCCTGTGGCGCGGCCGATCACTGGTCGATGTCACCGAGCTGGCGTGGTTCCATGACCAAGCGCACCGGCTGGACCACTTGTTGCTCGGCGCGAAGCAGGGGCTCATCGAAGTCCGCATGGCTTTGGGCCAACACAACCAGCTCATTCCGGAACTCGAAAGCCTCCGACACCACCACCCACTGCACGAGCAGATCCACGGACTGCTGATGCTCGCGCTCTACCGTGCCGGCAGGCAGGCCGACGCGGTAGCGGCCTACCAGGCATTGCGACGCACCCTCGACGAGGAACTCGGCATCGAACCCAGCCAGGCGTTGCACGAACTGCATGTCGCGGTGCTACGTCACGATCCCTCCCTCGACGTGCAACCGGCCATGGACCCCGCGCCGGCACAGCTACCGCCGGCCATAACGGTTTTCACCGGCCGCAGTAGCGAACTCGCCCAACTGGACGACCTCCTGCCCGACACGAACCCTGCCCGGCCGGCCGCGGTGGTCATCTCGGCGGTGTCCGGCACCGCCGGGGTAGGCAAGACCGCGCTGGCGGTGCACTGGGCACGCCGCGTTCGGGAGACCTTTCCGGACGGTCAGCTCTACGTGAACCTGCGGGGGTTCGATTCCGGCGGTTCGGTGACCAATCCGGTACAGGCGGTACGAGGGTTTCTGGACGCTTTCGGGGTGCCGCCGGCCCGTATCCCGGCCAGTCTGGAAGCACAAACCGGCTTGTACCGCAGCCTTCTGAACGGTCGTCGGGTGCTGGTTGTGCTGGACAACGCGCGAGATTCCGAGCAGGTCCGCCCGTTGCTGCCCGGTGCGCCGGGTTGTCTGGCGCTGGTCACCAGCCGCGACCGGCTCGCCAGTCTGGCGGCGACCGAAGGCGCGCGGCTACTGACCGTCGACCTGCTCGCCCCCGCGCAAGCCCGCGAACTGCTGACCAGCCGCCTCGACGCCCGCCGGACGGCGGCCGAACCCGACGCGGTCGACGCGATCGTCGCGCACTGCGCCGGGCTGCCGTTGGCGCTTGCCATCGTGGCCGCCCGCGCCGCCGCCGCGCCGCATCTCCCGCTCACCTCGCTCGCTGCCGAACTGGCGCAGGCCGACAGTCGCCTGGACACCCTCGACTGCGGGGATCCGGCCACCCAGCTGCGCGCCGTGCTGTCCTGGTCCTACCGGACGCTGAGCGCTGACGCCGCGCGTCTCTTCCGGCTGCTGGGTCTGCATCCAGGGCCTGATGCCACACTTGCCGCGTTGGCTGGCCTCGCTGGCGCATCGACGGCTCGCACTCGCAAGCTGTTGGCCGAGTTGACCCGCGCACATCTGCTCACCGAGCATGTGCCGGGCCGGTACACCTTCCATGACCTGCTCCGCGCCTACGCCACCGAACTCGCTCACAGCCAGGCCACCGAGACCGCCAGACGCACCGCAACGCTTCGAATGCTCGACCATTACCTGCACACCGCCCGCACAGCTGACGCGTTGCTGACCCCACAGCCCAACCCGATCGCGCTGCCACCCTGCCAGCCGGGCGCCGCCCCCGAGACGCTCGCGAACCACCGAGAGGCGTTGACCTGGTTCACCGCCGAACACGGTGTCCTGCTCGCCGCCATCGACCAGGCCGCCGCCGCGGGCTTTGACTCGCACGCCTGGCAGCTTGCCGCGACCCTCACGACATTCCTTGACCGGCAAGCGCACTGGCGGCCGCTGGCCTACGCGCAGCGGACCGCTCTGATTGCCGCCCGCCGACAGTGGGACGGGACCGGAGAGGCGAACGCACACCGCGGTCTCGGGCTTGCCCACGACCGGTTGGGCAGTTCCGACTCAGCCCGCATCCACTACCAACTGGCGTTGGATCTGTTCGGCACCCTGGGCGACCACGTCGGCCTGGCCCGCACTCACCAGCACCTGGCTCGGATGTACTCGGCTCAGGGGCACTACCGGCAAGCGGGTGACCACGCTCGGCACAGCCTCGGACACTATCGGGCGGTCGACGACCACGCTGGACAGTCCGCTGCCCTCAACCATCTCGGCTGGTGCTGTGCCCACCTCGGCGACCACCGCCAAGCCCTTGTGCACTGCCGACACGCCCTCGCGCTGGCTCTGGAGTTCGACGATCTCAACGGCCAAGCCCACATCTGGGACAGCCTTGGCTATATCCACCGTCATCTCGGTCAACACCAGCAGGCCGTGGACAGTTACCAGCGGGCCGTCGACCTGTTCCGCCGAAGCGGGGATCGCCACAGCGAAGCCGCCGGTCTCACCGACCTCGGCAAGGCCCACCTGGCCGTCGGCGACGCCGGCGCCGCCCGGTCCGCGTGGACACAGGCCCGGATCATCGTCGACGACCTCGGCTTCCCGGCCACGGACCCGCTGCGCGTCAAGATCCGCTACTACCTCGACCGAGACCGGTCCGGCACCGTGCCGCTGACCGACTCATAGCGTCGGCGGGGAGACAGCCAAGTCCGATGTGGACGATGACTGTCCCCCCGAACTGTCACGGGCATCCGGTCTTCTTGGGCGGGATCCCGAACAGGAGGTTCACGCTGGACCCAGGAGCCACCTGTGTCCCAGGGGCCGGGCTCTGGCTCGCGACCGCCTTGATGTGGTTGCAGTCCACGACCTGGCCCTGGGAGCCGACGACCAGGCCCGCGGCGGCGATGGCACTGAACGCCTGGTTCGGGCCGTCGTCGATCACGTTCGGGACCGTGGCCTGGGTCGGCGGGTTGATCACCCAGCCGAAGGTGTAGCTGCCGGCCGGGCTCGTGGTGGCGTCGTGGCCGGTGACGGTCACGGTGAACCCGCCTGGGGTGGTCGGCGTCCCGGAGATCACCCCAGAGGCTGCGGCAATCGACAGGCCGGGCGGAAGTCCGGTAGCGGCCCAGGTGTACGGCAGGGTGCCGTCCCTGCCGCGCACGGTGAGGCTGGTCGCGCTCTGGACTGGCGTCGCCTGGTTGTCGGTGACGATCGCACCGAAGGCGAACGGCCTGACGAAGGCACCCGTACCGATCGGAGTGCCGACACCGGTCGGTCCGTCCCAGCCGGTGCGAGCGTCGCAGGAGGGCGCGCCGCAGTCACCGTTGTTGCCGGTGGTGACGTCAGTCAGGACGTGCTCGGGCGGGACCACGGTCGGGCCCCGGCCGATGAAATGCCGGTACAGCAAGAAAGGCGCCGGGTCACTCGACGCCGGCGCGCCAGCGAGCGCGTACCCCGCGGCGATGATCGGCGACGCCTGGCTCGTGCCGCCGAACACGTCCCAGCCGGTGTCGTCGTAGGTGTCGTAGACCGAAGCGCCGGTGAACGGATCGGCGTCCGCGGCGACGTCCGCGATCGCACGCTTGGCGCAGTGGGTGTCGGGCGGCCCGACCTGCCAGCCCGGCTGTGGTTCAAAGGCCGAACAGCCCGAACCCGCCCCACTCCACGCCCGTTCGGTGAAGCCACCGGTGCCGCGGGTCAACGAGGTCCCGCCGACAGCGACCACGTACGGCGACGCCGCCGGATACTGCACTCCCCCGCCATTGCCGTCGTCGCCGGTACTGAAGGTGATCACTGTGCCGGGGTGGTTGAAATGGAAGTCCTGGTTGACTTCGTCCGCGTACTCGTTCCCGCCCCAACTGTTGGAGACGAACGACGCGTTGGCCGCTGCCGTGTCAACCGCGGCATACAGGCTGGCGGCGTCGGCCGCGTCGGCTTCGACCAACAGGATGTGGCAGTTCGGGCAGACGGCCGACACCATGTCGAGGTCGAGTGAGATCTCCGCACCCCAGTTGCTGATCGCGGGAGAAGGGAGCGGCGTGGCAGCGCCGTTCTGGTTCACCTTCCGGAAGCAGCCGTTCGCGGTGGTGCACGCCGGAAGGCCGAACTGCGAGCGGTAGACAGCCAGGTCCGACTCGGCGTTCGGATCGTCGTAGGCGTCGACGATGGCCACCGTCCGGCCCGCGCCGCCGGTGGTGTCGAACTGGTAGGCCAGGGCCAGGTCGGCCGGGGTCAGTCCGGCCGAGGACGGCGCCGCAAGCGCCCGGCCCGGTGCGTGGATCCCGCTGCGGCGCAGGAGGGTGCAAGTGGGATGGCCGGGCGTGGCCGGCGCACAGCCCCGCAGGGACTCCGGTGCGGCGGCACGGATTTGTGCCGAGGCGGCGCGTGCCGTGGCCAGTGCCACGGCGGCCACAGCCACGACTGCGGCGATCCGCCCGAATCTCTTTCTCCGGTTTCGCGGTGACGGCGTCATCGATCAGCTCCCTGTACTCACGAAGTGACGGCTTGTCCTTGCCAGACCGGAGAAGGAGATTCGCCGCGGCAGCGGACCGCCGGATCCACACTGTGGGCGGCTCGCTGGAACGGACCTGACGTGACGCTGAAACGGCAGGTGGGTCCGGGACCTTCCCGGTCCGGTCAGCGTGACGCGGGCCGGCCGGTCGAACTGGTCGGCGCGGACCTGAACTCGACCATGCCTGTGCCGACGCGCGGGTCGTCGACGACATTGAGCGGTGCCGCCGCGCTGGTGTGGCACCGAGTCAGTCGTCGGGCCGTTCTTCGAGCGTCAGCCGGGTCGACTCGTACACGCCGGCCCAGAAGAGGAACACCACGCCGCTCGCGATGAGGAGAGTGACTTTCGCGTCAGGCGTGTGAATGGCCTGGTAGCCGACCAAGGCCACACTCACAGCCGTATCCAGCGCGAGATTGCCTCGTTGCTGCTGGTCCACCTGGCACGCGTGGTCATCGGCGGGTGGCGTCACGCACGCCGGCGGCCGTCACTGAGTGTCGGGCTCGAAGTCGTTGAGCAGCTTGTACAAATTGGTGCGGTCCATGCCCAGTTCGCGGGCGATCTGCGCTTTCGGGACGTTGTCGTCGATGGCGGCGGTCATCCGTTGGACGCGCAGGTCGCGGGCCGCGGTGAGTTCTTCGAGCGCGTTGACCCGCACGTCGCGAGCCACCCTGAGCTCTTCGAGCACCTTGCCCCGCCTGGCTTTCAGTTCCGCTTCCCGGTTGCGGATGTGTTGGAGCTGCTCCTGGAGTTCCTTGACCTTGACCGCGCTGTCCCGAAGCAACTCGAAGTGCTGCTGTTTGTCCACGCCCTGCCTCTCCCCTCGCTGCTCATGGTCCTTCGTTCCAGTCACCCAGCCAGGCATGACGGCCGACGTCGGCGAGTTCGGTCTGACGCTGCCGCCAGTCCGGCATCCACCGGTCCATGCGGAGCTGCCACGCGAGGCCACGGGCGGCGTGCGCCTGTTCGTGCACGAGTACGTATTCAGTCAGTCGCAGTGGCAGGCCGAACGCGGCCCAGTGGACGGTCGTGGTGTGTTTGTGTCCGTTGTAGACACCCCAGCGGTATCGGCCGAGATCGCGCACGGCGTAGGTGAGGCCCGGGATCTGGCCGTCCAGTTCGTAGGGACGTCCGACGCGGCGCACCCACGCCAGCCCGGTCTCGCAGTACAGCCCGATCACCGCCCGGCGGATCTGCTGTGGGCGTTGCCTGCGCGCGTACAGGACGCTGCCCAGCGTGATCATGGGCAGTGCGGCGATGCCCGCGGCCGGGGTGTCGACGAGGTGCAGCCGATAACGGTGGCCGAGCAGGTCGAAGTCCTCGCCGTCGACGAACTCCTTGACCGCGTGGCCGGGCAGGTCGGTGCCGGCGACGGCGGCCCGGTAGTCGTCTGCGCTGATCATGGTGGTGTGTCCTTGGTGGTGTCCGGCACTGCCCCCGGTGGCGCGCCACCGCCGGGGCACAACGCTTTCCTTTCCCTGCCGAACGCAAGCGAGAACCAGACCGTCACCCGCCACTGTCGACCGACCCCTCCTCGGGCGGGACGCCTTCGGCCAGGCCCGCGGGCATCGCGATCATCACGCCGAGTTCCTGGCGGATCGCGTGCGCGGCGGCTCCGAAGATCAAGCTGTGCGCGCCCAAGGTGGTGAACCGCACCTTGAGCGGCGAGAATCCGGACATCACCCGGACCGCCAGCACGTCGTTGACCGCACCCAGCACAGCGGGCGCGAGTGGATGGGAGGAGAACGGGCCGCCGAGAATGAAGTCGGTGACATCCAGTGTTCCGCCCAGGGTGGACAACAGCCGCGCCAACGCCTGGGCGGCCCTGCGGATCCGTTCGCCCAGCGCCCGGCTGTCGGCATCGTCGGCGCCGGCGAGGAATTGCTGGATGTCGGATTCGCTGGCGGCACCGACGATCGTGGGCTCCGCGGCGACGGTCTCCAGGCAGCCGATCAGGCCGCAACGGCAGCGCAGTGACGCGCCGGTGTCGATGTGGCCGATCTCGCCGCTGCGGAACTCGGCGCCGCGGTAGAGCCGACCGTCCAGCACGATGCCCGCGCCGATGCCGGTGCCGATCCACAGCACCACCACGGTGTCGACGTCCACAGTGGACAGCGCTACCTCGGACAGCGCCACCGCGTTGGCGTCGTTGACCACGTGGACCGGCAGGCCGCCGCAGCGCCGGGACAACTCCTGGCCCAGCGGCATCATCCGCCAGCCGTAGTTGACCGCCTCCCGGATCGTCCCGTCATCGCCGATGATGCCCGGCGCCGCCACGCCGACACCGCTGATCTCAGCGTCGCCCGACTTGGCCAGGCGCCCGACCGCGGTCGCGATGGTCGCCAGCGTGTCGTCGCCGAGCATGTGCGGGACAGTGGTGCTCTCCACGATGTGGCCGGTCAGGGTGAGGCGGCTGGCCCTGATCCGGCCGCGGCCGAGGTGCACCCCGACGAAGTGGTGGTGATCGGAGTCCAGTTCCAGCAACACCCGCGGCTTGCCGATCCGTTGCGCCTCCCGCCCGGCCTCGCGAACCAGCCGCCGCTCGATCATCTCGGCGACGATCTCGGACACCGTGGCCTGCGGCAGCCCCGTCTCCCGGGCCACATCGGTCCGCGAGCACCGGTCACCACCAGCGGCGACGCACTGCAGAACCAGGACGTCATTGCGCGCCCGCAGCAGCCCCTTCGTGCCCTTCTGAGCGAACCGAAGCTGCGTCACGGACGCCACCACCCCAAAGTTACTTCGCTGACCGTTGTAATGCGATCCGCAGTCTATGTAGCGGGCCACAGCGGCGGCAAGGGTGTGGGTGGGGCGTCCTGTCATGCCCATGTACGCCGGAAATGACTACCTAACGTCATCATTATCTCCGGTCAACGAAATAAGCCCTCGTCGGGTCCCCGACGGTCGTGGACCGTCGATGAGAACCGGTTCACGCCCCGAGCCGGCCACCCATCACCTGCAGGTACGCCACAGCGGTGTCGCGGGTGTGGATCGTGATCGGCAGGACTGTGCGCTGCGGCTCGGTCGCGGTGGGCGCGTTGATGCGTTCGACGAGCAGGCGCATGCTTTCGCGGCCCAGCTGTTCGGCGGGGACGACCGCGGCCGCGATGGTGAGCGGCAGGATGTCCAGGGGCCCGGCGTCGTCCATCCCGGCCAGTTCGACCTGTCCGGGCACCTCGACACCGAGGTGGGCCAGGTCGGCGGCGGCCGTGGCGACGATGTACCCGTCCGAGCAGATCAGCACTGTCGGCGGTTCCGGATGGTCGAGCATCGCCGTCAGCCGGGCGATCCGCTCGACGCGGTCAAGCCGCTGGTGGGTGGCGAGCACGGTGAAGTCGGGACGTTCTGGGATGCCGTGGGCGCGCAGTGCCTGCAGGTGCCCGCTGAGCCGGTCCCGAACGCTGGTGCAGTCGGTCTCGTCCCAGAGAATCGCCATCCGACGGTGGCCAAGGCCGATGAGGTGATCGGTCAGGTCGTGGCCGACGGCGAAGTGGTCGGCGATCACGGCGTCGGTCGGGGTGTGGGCCAGGTACCGGTCGACCATCACGAGCGGGATGCCCAGTCGCCGCACCTCGCTCAGCGCGGCCGACTCGGTCGTGCCCTGCACGGGATACAACACGACGCCGCTCACTCCGCTGTCCAGCGCTCGTCGCAGCGCCTGCTCCTGCACGGCCAGTGAGTCCTTGCTGTCGAACAACACCATCTGCAGGCTCAGGTCGGCGCAGACGGACTCGACGCCGCTGACTACACCGGCCTTGATCGGACCACGCCCGTGGATGACACAGGCGATGGATCGCGTCCCGTCCTGCCGCGCCGGCGTTGTCTCCTGGCGGTCCGCGACGAAGGTGCCCCGCCCCTGCTGCCGAACCAGGACACCCTCCGCGACCAAGTCGTTCAGCGCCCGCACAGCGGTCGTGGTGCTCACCTTGAAGCGCTCACAGACCTGCCGCTGGGTGATGAAGGGCTGGCCCGGGGTGTACTCCCGGCGGGCGATCGCCTCACGCAGCTCCCGCTTCACCTGCTGGTACCTGGGCAGCGGCGGTTCTTCGGTCGTCAAGAGCGTTCCCTTCCGGTGGCCAGTGCGTCAACATAGCAAGTTTCCGTGGGCCGTCGCGGCAACCGACCACGTTCAATTGACATGTTAACACGCTAACGCCTACCGTCCTGATCACTTTCAGGGAGAACGGACGAGGGGATCCATGAACGAGTTCGAGGGCAGATCGGCTGTGGTGACAGGGGGTTCGCTGGGGATAGGACTCGCTGTCGTACGGCGGCTGGCCGGTGCGGGCGCCCAGGTGGTGTTCGGCGGTCATGAGGAACTGGCAGTACGTCAGGCGGAGCAAGACCTGCGGCGGGACGGCCTGACGGTTCGGGGCATCACCGGGGACCTCTCGCACACCGCGACGGCCGAGGAACTGGTCAACGCCGCCGTCGAGGACCACGGCGGGCTCGACGTCGTCGTGAACAGCGCGGGGATCCAGGCCTACGGAACCGTCGAGCAGACCTCCGACGCCGAATGGGACCGGGTGCTCGCGGTCAACCTGCGGAGCGTGTTCACGGTGTGCCGGGCGGCCATCCCGAGACTCCGCGAGCGTGGCGGCGGCGCGATCGTCAACGTGTCCTCGGTGCAGGCGGTCCAGTCCCAGTCGCGGGTGGCGGTGTACGCGACCAGCAAGGCGGCGATCGCCGCGCTGACCCGGTCGATCGCGGTCGATCACGCGGTCGACGGGATCCGGGTGACCGCGGTGCTGCCGGGTTCCGTGGACACGCCGATGTTGCGCCACTCAGCGGAGTTGATGCGCGGCAACCGATCCGTGGACGACGTGCTGGACGACTGGGGGCACATGCATCCGATGGGCCGGGTCGCCACGTCGGCGGAGGTGGCCGAACTGGTCGCGTTCCTGGCCGGGCCACGGGCGGGTTTCATCACCGGGTCTTGCCACGTGGTCGACGGCGGGCTGTTGGCCCGGCTCGGGGTCGCGCTGCCTGCTCGGGAGGAACCGTGACCACGGGGCGCATTTTCATCGACGGCACCCTGGGCGAACCGCGGCTGGATCATCCGGAGGGGCTCGCGGTGCACCCGGACGGCAGCGTGTGGTGTGGCGGTGAGGCCGGGCAGATCTACCGGATCGACGCCGAAGGCACCGCCATCGAGGTTGTGGCGAACACCAACGGGTTCATCCTCGGTGTGGCGTTCGGCCCGGACGGCGCTCTGTACGCGTGTGATATCGCGCATCGCGCTGTGTTCCGGGTCGCGACAGGGAAGGCGCCGGAGGTGGTGCTGGACGGTGCCGAGGGGCGGCGGTTCACCAACCCGAACTCCGTCGTGTTCGATCCGGCCGGCCGGATGTACGTTTCGGACAGTCGTCGGCTGAACGATCCCGGTCCGGCGATCTTCGTCCGCGAGCCGTCCGGTGCGGCCGCTGTCTGGTACGGCGACTCGCTGGCGTTCGCGAACGGGCTCGCCCTCGACCCGTCCGGCGCCTATCTGTATGTCGCGGAGTCGTTCCTGCCCGGTGTCAGCCGGATCCCGGTCGGCGCCGACGGCGCGGCCGGACCGCGCGAGACAGTCGTGACCCTGCCGGGATGCGTACCGGACGGGCTCGCGTTCGGACCGGACGGACTGCTGTACATCGCCTGCTACGAGCCCAGCCAGATCCTGCGGGTCCAGCCCGACGGGACCGTCGCCACCGTGCTCGCGGACCCGACCGCCCACCTGTTGTGTCACCCCACCAACATCGCCTTTCGGGGCACCACCCTGTTCGCCGCCAACCTGGGCCGTTGGCATCTGACCGCGATCGAGCACGCCGTAGTCGAGGAGAAGCGATGACCGACCCAGCGAAGCACACCTCGGCGGGCGGTCCGCCGGTGTGGCGGATCGGTGACCCCTTGCAGGGCCCGGACCAGTTCGCCGCGGAACTGGTCCGGGACGAGGACTGGGTCTTTGTCGTGGGTGAATCCGCGCCGGCGCGGGACTGGCCCGCGCGCCAGCCGGGGCCGCTGGACGCCCACGGGGGCTGGCGGGAGCACACCACGACGGTGCGGTTCACAGTGGACGAGCCGGATCCGGACGGCTATCTGCTCCGGCTGGGTGTGCAGTCCGAGCACGGGCCGTGTCCGCAACTGCGGGTGACTGTCAACGGCCGGACCGGACTGGTGTTCCCCGAACTGGTCGTCAACGACCGCAGCCGGGTGAACCCGATGTCGCTCAACGGCGGCGAAGGCGTGCTGGAGATCTCGCTGCCGCCGGGTTCGGTGGTGGCGGGCGGCAACGAGCTCACGTTCACGACCACGGCCGTGGCCGGTCCCGGTGACGAGGCGGGGCGGCATCGGGAGCAGTTCGAGCACCTGTTCGGCAGCCAGCTGTGCTGGGTCTTCGTCGAACTGGTCGCGGGCGTGGCCGAACCGGACTCCCCCGAGGTGCACGTGCGGCCGTTGCCGTTCTACCGCAGGGAACCGGGCGGACTGCACGAACTGGTGGACGTGTACGTGACCTTCCCGGCCGGGCAGCGGCCGTCGGCGGTGGTGGCCGACGGACGCCGGTACGCCGTCGAGTCGGACCGGACCTTCGGTCAACACCGGGTGCGGATCACGGTCGCCGAGTTCACCGGTCAGCGGTTGCTCCCGGTCGAGGTCGTCGGGCCGGCAGGCAGCACGCTCAGCGTGCACCAGCTGACACCGTGCCGGAAGTGGACCCTGCACCTGATCCCGCACGTGCACCTCGACCTCGGCTACACCGACTACCAGGGCAAGGTCGTGGAGCTGCATTCGCGCAACCTGGACCGGGCGCTGGAGATCCTGCGCGGCACGCCGGACTACCGGTTCATGGTGGACGGCAGCATGATCCTCGATCAGTACCTGCGCAGCCGTGGCCCCGCCGCGGCGAACCGTGTGCTGGACGCCGTGCGGAGTGGCACGCTAAGCCTGAACGCGTACTACGCGCTGTTCCTGACGGGGCTGGCCAGCCTGGAGGAATGTTGCCGGGCCACATACCTCTCGGCACGCCTGGCCGAGGAGTACGACCTGCCGGTCACGTACGCCAACCTGACTGACGTCCCGTCGTACAGCCATGCGATGCCGAGCCTGTTGCGGGCCGCCGGCATCGAAGCCTTCATGGGCGTGCAGAACCACACCCGCGGCGGCAACGCCGACAGCGACCTGGCGCACCGGCAGTCGCCGTGCGTGTGGGAAGGGCCGGATGGCGCCGAGTTGCTGACCTACTTCGCCGACAGCTACAACCAGCTGCGGTTCCTCGCCACCGACCCGCCGACGACCGTGTCACTGGCCTCTACGTTGCCGCACTACCTGTCGTTCTACGACCGGCCCGACTACCTGCCGACCGATCTCCCGATCGTGGGCATGCATTCGGACAACGAGGACCTGGACGACGGCGAGGCGACGTTCGTCAGGCGGTGGAACGAGCTGTACGAGTGGCCACGGCTGCGCTGGAGCACGCCCGCCGACTACTTCGAGACCGTGGCGCCGCTGGCCCACCGGCTGCCGCGCTGGAAAGGGGACGGCGGCAGCTACTGGGAGGACGGCGCCGGCACCGCGGCCGTCATCGTCGCGACCTACCGCGCGGCCCAATCGCTCCTGCCCGCGGTGGAGTCGCTGCACGCGCTCGTCGCCACCGACGCGACACCGTCGGCTCGCGACGCGCTCGACGACGCGTGGGCGCACCTGCTGATCGGGTGTGAACACACCTGGACCTCCACGCACGCCTCAAAGCATCCGCATTCCCAGCAGGCGATCGACCAACTGGCCTGGAAGCGGCACCACGTGGAGTCCGCCGCCCGGCTCGCGACCGACGAGGCCCGCCGGGGGGTGAGCCGGCTCGCCGAGCGGATCAGCATGCCCGGTCCGGGCCTGGTGGTCTACAACTCCGCCAGCTGGGCCCGGCCCGGCGTGGTGACCGCCGAGATTCCGCCCGACCGGATGGTGACCGACGAGGACGGCCACGAGTTGCCCGCCGAGCGCGAGCCGGTCGACGGCCTCGACCGGCTCCGCGTCACCGTCCCCGAGGTGCCCGCCTTCGGCTACCGGGTGCTGCCGATCCGGCCCCGGACGCACCGCACGGCCCCGTCGGTGACACCCGCGCCGTCGACGCTGACGGCAGCGCGGTGGGAGCTGGAACTCGACCCGGCGACCAGCCGCGTGACACGGCTGACGCATCGGTCGAGCGGGGTCCGCCTGGTTGACGCGGAGCGCGACGCGCGCGGGTGGGCGCTCGGTGAGCTGTTGTACGTCACCGGCGGCGGTGGCGAGGACGATCGTGGCCTCGACCCGCACAACCGGACCAGCCTGTTCGACGCCAAAGTGCCGCTGCCGCCCCCACAGCTGTCCATTGTGCCCGCGTCGCTCGGGCCCGCCGAACTGGCCCGTACGCCCGGCGGATGGGTGATCCGGTCGAGCGGGCACGCGCCGAGCATCCCGCTCGTGCGTTGGGAACTGCGGCTGTACGACGACTCGGACCGGGTCGATGTCGAGATCTTCCTGAGCAAACAGCGCGTGCTGGCCAAGGAGTCGGTGTACGTCGCGTTCCTGTTCGCCCTCACCGATCCGGTGGTGCGGTTCGACCGGCATCTCGGGTGGGTCGACCCGGCCGTCGACCACACGCCGGGCGCCTGTAACGAGTGGTTCACCGCGTCGAACGTGGTCGCGGTGACGGGTACCGAGGGCACGGTGCTGTGGTCCACACCGGACACTCCCCTCTTCACGGTCGGCGAGGTGGTCTCCGGCCGATGGCCGACGTCGTTCCAACCGGACAGCGCGCTGCTGTCGTGGGCGATGAACAACTACTGGTTCACCAACACCCCGGCCAGCCAGGACGGCGCGCTGACCCTGCACTACTCGTTCGAGTACCGGGCGGACTGGGATCCGGCCGCCGCCGCCCGGTTCGGGCGCGAGGTCCGTACCCCGCTCGTCGCGGCCGAGGTGATCCCGAACGACAAGTTCCGGACCGGCCGCGGCACCTTGACCGAACCCGCGGCGTCGCTCTTTCCGCTGCGACTGCCGGCCGGGGTCGCGGGTACTGTCCACCGCGCACGCACCGGGACCGCCCTGATCCTGCGGCTCCAGGACCTCTCGGGTCAGCACACCGACCTGCGCCTCGACCCACCACCCGGCGTGACGTCGATCGAGCGGTGCACGACCGACGAGCGGCGGCTGGCGCCGGTGCCGACCGGTCCGGACGGGCGGTTCGTCGTCGATCTGCCCGCCAACGGACTGGTCAACCTTCGCCTGGATCTTCGCGCCTGAGCGGAGCAACGGGTGCGGAGTTCGGCCGGAGGCTGTGCAGCCCGCCGTCGACGGTCAACTCCGCACCCGTGGTGGAACCCGCGGCCGGTGACGCCAGATATCCCACCGCCGCAGCCACTTCATGCGGGGAGACCAGCCTGCCGTGCGGTTGACGGGCGACGAGCGCGGCCAGTCGCGCGGCCGGGTCGTCCGAGTCGAACAGGAGCCGTTGCACCCATGGAGTGTCGGTGGTTCCGGGATTGACGGCATTGACCCGGATACCGTCCGGCAGCAGGTCGACGGCCATCGCCCGGGTCATCGCGAGCACCGCGCCCTTGCTGGCCGAGTAGAGAACCCGTTGCGGCAGGCCGACAGTCGCGGCGACCGAGCAGACGTTGACGATCGAGGCGCTCGGCGACAGGCGCAACGCGGGCAGGGCCGCCCTGATCACCCGAACCGCCCCGACGACGTTCACGTCGAGGACTTTGTGCCATTCGTCGTCGTCGTTGTCCGCCACGCCACCCACCGCGCCGATGCCGACGTTGTTCACCAGGACGTCGAGGCCGCCGAGCGCGTGGATGGCCTCGGCCACCGCGTGTTCGACGTTGTCACGATCACCCAGATCGGCGGTGAACGACCGCAGCCCTTCGATTTCGACGTCGAGCCGGTCCAGTACCGCCACGTCATCACCCTGGGATGCCAGGTGTTCCGCAATCGCCAGCCCGATTCCCTGGGCACCTCCCGTGACAAGAACCCTCAGCGCCATGGGTGATCACCCTACCTGGATGTACACTAGGATACTAGTATGGAAGCTCAATCCAGGAACTGGGGAGCCCGGCTGCGGCCCAGCGGGTTCTTCGGCATCCCCGCACTGACCTTGGAGACTGAGACCCTCCGGGTCACCGTGCTCGACGGCAAGGGAGGTGACCTGGTCGAACTGCTGCACAAGCCGTCGGACACGGACTTCGCCTGGCTGACGGCCGACTGTGCGAACGCGGCGCGGCGCGTGTCCCGGCAGGGGGCGGGACTGTCCTTCATGGACGGTTACCTCGGCGGGTGGCAGGAGGTGCTGCCGAACGGCGGTGCGCCGGCAGTGTTCGCGGGCGCGGCGTTCGACCAGCACGGCGACGTGGCGACACAACCGTGGACCTACGACGTCCTGGCCGACACGCAGGACGAGGTCGCGGTACAGCTGTCCGTGCGCTCGACGCGAACACCGTTGCGGCTGGATCGGACGATGCGGCTTCGTCGTGGTGAGCCCGAACTTCGGGTCACGTCCACGCTGACGAACGAGTCGAAGGTCGCGGTGCCGGCCATGTGGGGCCAGCACATCACGTTCGGGCCGCCGTTCCTGCACCCCGGCTGCCGGATCCGGCTCCCCGAGGGCGTACGCGTCATCCCCCACCCGACCGCCCTGCACCCACCACGTCGGCGAGTGGCCCCCGACATCGGGACCTGGCCGGTACTCACCGGTCCGGACGGTCACCGGATCGACCTCTCCGTGCTGCCGGACCCGGGGACCGACAGCGATCTCGTCTACCTGACCGGGTTCACCGAAGGCTGGTACGAGGTCCTGCCGGCGGGCGACGGGCCGGGCATCCGGATCGAGTGGGACGCGGACACCATGCCGTATCTCTGGTTCTGGCAGGAGTTCGGCGCCACCACCGGGTATCCCTGGTACGGCAGGCACTACAACATCGGACTCGAACCCTTTTCGAGTTATCCGACCGACGGCCTGACCACGGCCGTCCACAACGGCACCGCGCTGACCGTCAATCCGGACGAGCGGCGCGGTTTCGCGCTGTCGGCCCGCGTTTTCGAGGCGACACGGTGAGAACAGGTGGACGCGCTGGCACGGTCAGCAGCCAGGTGTTCGACATTCTCCGTGCGGCGATCATCTCGCTGGAGCTCGCCCCCGGCCGGGCACTGTCGGAGAACGAGCTGGCCACCCGTTACGGTGTCAGCAGAACCCCGATCCGGTCGGCACTCATCCGGCTCGCCGACGAGGGACTGGTGGAGATCGTGCCGCAGCTGGGCACATTCGTGGCACGGATCGACGTCCGGGAGGTCCGGGAAGCGCAGTTCGTCCGTGAGGCTCTCGAACGGGCGTCGCTGCGGCATGCGGTCCGCCGAGCCACCGAGGCGGACCACTTGGGACTGCAGCGGCTGTTGGCCGAACAACGAGAGGCCGCCGCAGTGGGCGACCTGCGCCGTTGGTTCCGCTTGGACGAGGATCTACACAGGACACTGCTGGAGGTCGCCGGGCATCCTCGCACCTGGGCTGTCGTGCAGTCGGTCAAGGTGCACATGGACCGGGTCCGGATGCTGAGCCTGCCCGAACCCGCGGTGCTCGACGACCTGCTCAGCCAGCACGTGGCGATCGTTGACGCCGTCGTGCGGGGAAGACCGGCCGAGGCGGACACGGTCATGGCCAAGCACCTGCGCCGGGTGCTGGACCATCTCGACGGATTCGCGGTGCGGTTTCCGGACTACTTCGCCGAGGAGGACGACAGCCCGATCCGCCGGCACCGCGCCTCGCGCCGAGTCTCCGGCTGACAACGCGAGGATTACCGGTCGGTGAGGTTCAACGCCTCGAAGAGGCCCTGGAGGTATCCGATGGCGTGCGCGCGGCCACGGCTGCAGTAGGTGTCCGGGTCCGTCCCGGTCCACGGCCCCGCGTCGCCGTCGAGCACCGGCACGTGGTCGTCGATGACGAACCCGTCGAAGCCGACGTCGGCCAGTCGGCGCAGCACTGCTGCGGGCCGGAAGTTTCCTTCGCCGAGAAACGCTTCCTGGAAGTTCGGCACGGTGCCCCGCACGTCCCGGAAGTGCACGCTGGCGATCCGCGGGCCGAAATGGTCGATCACCTCCTCGACCGCCGCCTGGCCACCGGTCATCTCCGACACGGTGCCCAGACACAGGTTGAGTCCCCAGGCGGGGCTGTCGCCGGCGAGCTCGGCGGCGCGGGCGAGCGCCGCCGGGCTGGTGAAGATCCGTGCCGCACCGCCGAGCGGGACGTCCACCGGCGGGTCGTCGGGATGCAGGACGAGCCGCACACCGGCCTGCTCGGCGACCGGCAGCACGGCCTCAAGGAAGGTGGCGTAGTTCGCCCACATCTGCTCGGCGGTGATCGGCTCGGCGAGGGGCCTGGGCGGGACCAGCTTGTAGGCCGCCAGCGCGTTGCCGCGTTCCGCGTCGGCCAGGTCGAACCGGGTGACCAGCGCGCCGCCACGACCGGGTGCGGTCAGTTCGGTGCGCCAGACGTAGGTGGCCATGAAGTGGTGGCCGAGAACGAAAATGCCGGCCTCGGCCATGCCACGGATCGTGCGGCAGTAGTTGTCCAGTTGCTCGTCGCGGCCTGGCTCGCCGCGCACCACGCTGTCCCAGTGGTGTGCCGGCACGTTCTCCAGGCCTTCCACCCGCAGCCCGTACTCGTCGCACTGGGTCCGCAGCGCCACCAACTCGTCGACGGTCCAGTAGCCGTCGGTGCCGGGCAGGTTGGCCGGCGCGTGGAACTGGACGCTGCGCAGTCCGAGCTGCTGGGCGAACCGCGCCACCCGCTCGTCGAACTCGTCGATGTGCCCCAGCGCTAGTCGCATGGCTACTCCCCTTGGTTTCTAGTGCGTCAACGTAGCAAGTCGTTCCGCCGAAAGTAAACGAATCAGGCCTTCGAGTTGACATGTTAACGCGCTAAGCCTACGGTCCTGATCACCCTCCATCCAGATCCGGGAGTCCCCATGAGACACTCGCTGGCCCTCTGCCTCGCTATCCCCCTGATCACCGCGGCCGTGGCATGCGGCACCGCCGACCCCGGGCAGACGGCCGGGACGGTCGAGATCACCGTGATGGGGCGGCCTTTGGTGGCCGACGTGGCCGGACGAAAGTGGTTCGACGACAAGGTCGCCGCGTTCGAGGCCGCGAACCCCGGCATCAAGATCAAGCCGTCGGACGCGACCTGGGACGCACGCAGCTTCGCCGCGCGGCTGGCGGGCGGGAACGTCGAGACCGTGATCCGGGTACCGCTGACCGAGCCCGCCGCGCTGATCGCCCGCACGCAGGTCGCCGACATCACCACCGAGGCCAAGGCACTGCCGAGCTGGGCGTCGTTCGACCCCAAGGTGCTTGAGCCGGTGACGAAGGACGGCAAGGTCTACGGCGTTCCGGAGAACATGTACGCCCTCGGCGTCGTCTACAACCGCGAACTGTTCACCAAGGCGGGCCTCGACCCGGACCGGCCACCGACCACATGGGACGGACTGCGCGCCGCCGCCAAGCAGATCAAGGACCGCACCGGCGCGATCGGCTTCGGCGCGATGACCACCAAGAACGCCGGTGGCTGGCACCTCACCGCCCAGACGTACTCCTACGGCGGCACCATGGAGCGGGTCGAGGCGGGCCAGGCGGTCGCGTCCTTCGCCGACGGGCCGGCCGAGCAGGTCCTGAACCTGCTCAAGCAGATGCGCTGGACCGACGACTCGATGGGCACCCAGCAGCTGCGCAGCCAGGACGACATGAACAAGGACTACGCCGCCGCCAAGGTGGCAATGCAGATCAACGCGCCTGACTACTACGCCGCCTACGTCCAGAACTTCGGCGGCGACCCGGCGAAGTTCGGCATGGCCGCACTGCCCCAGGGCGGCGGCAACACGACGCTCGTCGGCGGGACCATCGACATGATCAGCGCGAAGGCGACGCCGCAACAGCGTGCGGCGGCGGTGAAGTGGATCGACTACATCTACCTGAAGGTGATCTCCGATCCCGCCGCCGCGGTCGAGTACAACAAGAGCCGGGCCGCCGACAACCTCCCGGTCGGCGTTCCGGTGCTGCCACTGTTCACTCAGGACACCCAGGACAAGGTCAACGCCGCCATCGCGTCCTACGTCAACGTGCCGACGAAGAACTTCAAGCCCTTCCTGGAAGGGACGAAGAACCTGCGCTACGGGCCCGAGCCCGCCGTCGCCGCCCAGGAGTTGTACGGCGTGCTCGACGCGACGGTGCAAGCGGTGCTGACCAAGCCAGACGCCGATGTCCATGCCCTGCTGAGCGAAGCAAGTGACCGGGTGAACGCGATCCTGAAGCAGAAGCAGCAGTGACGGCCACGGCAGCGGTCGCGGTGCCCGCGAAAGCTCCAGCGGCACCCGGCCGTCGCCGCCTCGGCCGGCGCGGCGGTCGGGGCGGCTGGGCCGCGCTGGCCTTCCTCGCGCCGGCGCTGCTGACGTTCGGGTACTTCGCGTGGTGGCCGATGATCTCCAGCGTCGTGCTCGCGTTCCAGCGGACCAACCTGATCGATCCGGCGCGGTGGGTCGGCTGGGACAACTTCCGCACCCTGTTCGCCGACCCGCTGCTGGCCAAGGCGGCCGGGAACACGCTGTGGTTCACCATCCTGGCGCTGGTGATCGGCTTCCCGGTGCCGCTGGTGCTCGCCGTCATGATGTCGGAGCTGCGCCGCCTCGGCGGCCTGATGCGGGTGCTGGTCTACCTGCCGGTGGCGATGCCGCCGGTGGTGGCCGTGCTGCTGTGGAAGTGGTTCTACGACCCGGACTTCGGCCTGTTCAACAAGCTGGCCGGACTGGTCGGGGTCGCCCCGCTCAGCTGGTTGCAGTCGGCGGGCACCGCGATGCCGAGCCTGGTGCTTGAGGCAACCTGGGCGACCGCGGGCAGTACGGTGCTGATCTATCTCGCGGCGCTCGCCGGTGTGTCCAGGGAGCTGTACGACGCCGCCGAGATCGACGGAGCCTCGATCTGGCGCCGGCTCTGGCATGTGACGCTGCCGCAGTTGCGCGGCATCCTGCTGCTGATCCTGCTGCTGCAGGTGATCGGCACGTTCCAGGTCTTCACCGAGCCGTTCGTGATGACCGACGGCGGACCGGACGACGCGACCGTCACAGTGCTCCTGCTGCTGTACCGGTACGCGTTCGTGTACGGCGACTACGGAGCGGCTGCCGCGCTGAGCGTACTGCTGGTCATCACCCTCGGCCTGCTGTCGGCGACGTACCTGAGGCTGACGCGCCGGTGGAGCAGCCGATGAACCGGGGCGTGGTGTCGTCGTTCGACCGGCGCCGGTCGTCGGTGCGGATCACTTTCGGCACAGCTCAGGTGGTGATCGTGCTGGCCGTGGCGCTTGCCGGGGCGGGACCGCTGTACTGGGTGTTCAAGGGTTCGGTGTCCGACACCCAGGAGCTGCTGTCGAATCCGCTCGCGATCTGGCCCCAGCCGACGCACTGGGACAACCTCACCAAGGCGTGGACCGACCTGCAGATCGGGCACTATCTGGCCAACACGGTGGTGCTGGTGGCCGGTTCCTGGCTGTGTCAGGTGGTGGTCGCGCTGACCGCGGGCTACGCGCTTTCGATTCTCCAACCACGGTACGGCCGATACCTGTACGGCGCGATCCTGGCCACGCTGTTCGTCCCGGGCACAGTCGCACTGGTAGCCCTCTACCTGGTGATCCTTGACCTGCCCGGATTGCACGTCTCGATCGCCAACACACCGTTCGCGGTCTGGCTGCCCGCCGGGGCGCAGGCGTTCAACGTGCTGATCGCCAAGCAGTTCTTCGACACCATTCCGCGCGAGCTGCTGGAGGCGGCCCGGGTCGACGGCGCCGGGTCGTGGGTGCTGTTCCGGCGGATCGTGCTGCCGATGTCGAAGCCGATCATCGCGGTGATCTCGCTGCTGGCGGTGATGGCGTCCTGGAAGGACTTCCTGTGGCCGCTGGTGGCGATCACCGACCAGCAGTCGCAGCCGCTGTCGGTGGCCCTGCCGCGCCTGGCCGCGTCCTCCGACCAGGCGCTGCTGATCGCAGGACTGTTCATCGCACTGCTGCCGCCGCTGCTGATCTTCCTGATCTTCCAGCGCCAGATCGTCCGCGGCATCGGCTTCACCGGGGTGAAGGGCTGACCCGGCTCCACCGCTGACCCATCGCAGGTGAGGGTAAGGAGTACGACGATGTACCGACGCAGAAGGAAAATCACGTTACCCAGGTGGTCCTCGTTGGCCGCGATATCGGTGTTCACGGCCGCGCTCTCGATCGCCGCCGCCACGCAGGCGCCGGCACAGGGCCCGAGGATCGCGGCCGCGAGCGTGACCGCGAACTTCGCGGGCGACGACGGGGTCGGCCATCCGGAGGTGTTCGGCTCGGGCATCAACGTCCCGGCGCTGACCGACCCGGACAAGATCGAGACACTGCACCAGACCGGCACCCGGTTCATCCGCGGTGACGTGTATCTGGGCCATATCCTGCCGACCACGACCATCGCGGACTACCTCGCCGCGATGCCCGCGGGGACCGGTGTCGCCGATTCGAACACCTGGGACTGGAGCAACTACGGGTGGATCGATCAGCACCACGACCGCGGCACCAAGACGATCCTGATTCTCAGCTACTCGGTGGACTGGCTCGGCTCCACGCCGGGTGGCGGTGCGATCGACTACTCGCCGCCCAACGGCGCGGACGGCTTCCGGGTCTACCGGGACGTGATCTCGAAGATCTTCAAGCGGTTCCGCGACAAGATCGACCTGATCGAGGTGTGGAACGAGCCGGACGGCGGCTTTCTTGGTTCGCCGTCGCTGATCACCGCCAGCGACAAGCTGAACGCGTACAAGGACATCTACGCCAGCGCGGCGGCAGGCATCCGCGACGTGGAGACGGCCCAGCCCAACGGCAAGCGGATCCCGATCGGCGGTCCGGCGATGTCCGGCCCGGATCCCGTGCAGCACGACCCGGACAACAGCGAGGTCGACTGGGCCAAGGGGCTGCTCACCGACTCCCGCACCGCCGCCAACGTCGACTTCCTCAGCTACCACACGTACGACCGCGGATCCACCGCGGGCGAGGCCGTCCAGACGTGGCGGAAGGCGGCGGTGGACGCGGGCCGGGCAACCGACTTCCCGGTGTACGTGACCGAGTGGAACTACGACCCGCGGTACGTCCCGTTGATTCCGATGAACGGCAACGACCCGAACACGATCAGCTATGCCGCCGCCCGGCTGACGGCGTTCCTCAAACAGCACGCGAACGGGACGAACTTCTTCGCGGACAACGACGAACTGGTCGTCCCGCCGTTCTTCGGGGTGCACGGCAACGGCATGCTCCCCCCGAAGGCGCGCACCTACCGGCTGATGTCCGTCGACCTCGGCCTCGGCGCGGGCGACAACACGTTGCGGCCGGTCAGTTTCCCGTCCTCGATCAGCGACGCGGGCGCCGCCACGACCGCCAACGGTGACCGGGTCGCCTGGGTGGTCAACAACACGGCCGACGCGCAGGACGTGGACCTCAACCTCAACGGCCTCGGCGGGGCCACCACCACGACGGCGACCATCTTCGAGGCGAGCCCGAACCAGACCCAGGTGCGGCCGAAGGCGTCCGTTCCGCTCACCGTCTCCGGCGGGTCGGCGACCGTCCGGTTCGCCGCGCCGGCCCACTCGGTTGTCGGTGTCCGGCTGGCGTCCTATCCGATCGCGGACAGCGAGAACCTCGCCCCTGGCGCCACAGTCACACCGTCCTCAGTGTCCGCCGCGGTGCCACAACTGAACGGCGCCCGCGTCGTGGACGGCATTGTCGGCGTGCACGAAACAGGTGAGTGGGCGTCGAACCAGGAGCTGACCCCGAACATCCGACTGGACTGGACAACACCACAGGCGGTCGGTCGGGTGGCGCTGTACGACCGTGCCAACCCGACCGACCGGATCCTGGCCGGCCGGCTGGAGTTCAGCGACGGCACGACCGTGCAGGTACCGGAGTTGCCCAACGACGGCACCGGCAAGGTGGTGTCCTTCCCGGTCCGCGACGTGACCTGGATGAGGTTCGTGGTGACCGACGGAGCCGGTCTGAACGTGGGCCTTTCCGAGCTACAGGTGTTCGCCGGTGGCAACGTCGCCAGGGACGGCACGGTCACCACGTCGTCGCAGGCCAACCTCGACGTGAACGGCCAGCTCAAGGCGACTGACGGAATCACCACCGCCGCGGGCGAGTGGGTGTCGACGGAGACCAACCCCTGGATCCGGATCAGCTGGGTGAACAGCCAGGTCCTGGACCGGATCGTGCTCAGCGACCGGCCCGGACCGGTCAACGCCAACAGCGGCACGCTGACCTTCAGCGACGGCACCTCGGTACCGGTCACCGGCATCCCCGCCAACGGCGCCCCGAAAGTGGTGTCGTTCCCGGCCAGGCCGGTCACCTGGGTGAAGTTCCAGGTCACCGGTGGGTCGGGCACCGGCGTGGGGCTGGCCGAGCTCCGGGCCCTGACCACGGGCAACGTCGCCTCCAGTGCCGTGGTCACCGCGACCAGCACGGCGCCGGAAGCCCCGACACTGACGCCGGCCGCGGCCACCGACGGCGTGATCAACCAGTGGGACGCCGGCGAATGGGCCTCGAACGGCGAGCCCAACCCCCGGATCCGGCTGACCTGGGCAACAGCGCAGAACCTGCGGCGGGTGGTGTTGTACGACCGCGACAACCCGATCGACTTCACCACCGGTGGGACGCTCACCTTCAGCGACGGCAGCAGTGTCCCGGTGTCGGGGATGGACAACAGCGGCGTCGGCAAGATGGTCACGTTCGCACCCCGGTCGGTGACCTGGGTCGAGTTCCAGGTCACCGGCACCGCCTCCAGTTGGCGGCTGGGGCTGTCGGAGATCGAGGCGTACGTCGGCTGACCGCTGAACCCCTCTCTGGCCGCCCGGTGGCCAGAGAGGGGTCAACCGCTGTCCCGGAAGGGGTAGTGCCGGGCGGGGTCGAAGCGCGGGCGCGGCTGATAGCTGTTCACGCCGGGTTCGCCCTGGAGGTGGAACGCGCTGGGATAGGGAACCTCGGCGTCGGTGATGCGGGTGGATGTCGGGATGTAGCGAATGGTCAGTCCGCACCGGCGATCCGGCGAGGTGTTGGCCCCGCTGCCGTGCACGATGTTCGGGTGGTGCACCTCGACGTCACCCGGCCGCAGAACCATGTCGACGGCGGCGGATTCGTCAACGGCGACGGCGATCTCCTTGCCCAGCACGCTCTGCACGGCGTCGTTGCCGCGCATCGGCTCGATCCGGCCGTGGTGGCTGCCGGGGACCAAGCGGACGCAGCCGTTGGCCGGCGTCGAGGCGTCCACCGCCAGCCACAGGGTCACCACCCGCATCGGCTCCAGCGGCCAGAACGCGGCGTCCTGGTGCCACAGCACGGGCTGACCGGAGTACGCCGGCTTGGCGATGTAGTGCGAGGCGAACAACGCGAGGTCCGGTCCGACGAACAGCTCGGCGATCCGCAGCAACCGCGGGTCGCTGACCACCCGCAGCCAGAACGGGTCGTCGCGCAGGTAGACGTGGCCGAGCTGCTCCGGCCGCACGTCCGGGTGCCGCGCCTGCAGCCACTCGACGTGGCCGCTCACCTCGTCGATCAGCTCGGGATCGATCACGTCGCGGAAGAGGGCGTAGCCATCACGGTCGTACGACGCCAGTGTGTCTGCTGGACTGTGGATTCTCATGTTGTCAATCGTGCGTGAAACGGCCCATGTCGGATAGCAACATACGCGCAGAAATTTGTACTCTGTTGACATGCCGCTGATGCTGCGGTTCGAGTTGCACGCGCTCGGCCGGCCCTACCACGCGGCGCTGGTCCGGGTAGGCCCGCGCGCCGACTCGGCGCCCCACGCCCATGTCGACTTCCACGAGCTGATGTGCGTGGTCGGCGGCCGCGGCCAGCACCTGCTGGCGCACGGCCCGGAGCCGCTGGCCGAGGGCGACGTCGTGCTGGTCCGGCCGTGGGACCGGCACGCGTTCACCGGCCGCGGACCGGACGGGCTGGAGTTCGTGAACGTGGCCTTCCCGAGCTCGGTCTGGCGTGGCTTCTGCGATCTGAGCGGGATCGGGGCGGACTGGGAGAACGCACCAACGCCGCCGACGCTGCGGCTCGACCCGGCGCCTGCCGGCGCGGCCTTCCAGACCGTGCTCGACAGGTTCCACGCGGGGCCGACCACGGTCGACCTGTTGCGGTTCTGGACCGATCTGCTGTCGCTTGTCCCGCAGCCGCCTGAGCCTGCCGTCGCCCGCGGTACGCCGCCCTGGCTGGCCGACGCCTGCCGGGCGATGCGCCGGGAGGAGAACCTGCGCCTTGGCACGCCGCGACTGGTGGAGCTGGCCAGGGTCAGCCCGGCACATCTCGCCCGGTCGGTGCGGCGGCACTACGGCGTGACGCCGACCGCGTTGGTCGCAGGGCTGCGGCTCGAACTCGCCGCCACGCTCCTGGCCGGGTCCGCCGAGCCGGTGTCCACCATCGCCACCCGCACCGGGTTCGCCAGCCAGTCGTACTTCACCCGGTGCTTCCAGGAGGCATACCGGATGCCGCCACGCGAGTTCCGCCAACGCGCGCAACGCGCGTTCGTGCCGTGACCGGCCAGCACCCGCGTCAGGCCGTTTGTCCTAGGGCGACGCCGACGAGCTTGACGAGAAACCGGTCGATCTGTTCCACCGCGGGAGGCCAGGGCAGGTCGGGCTCGTTGATGCGCTGCGTCAACATGCCGTTCACGGCCGTGCGCAGATCGAGGGTGACGATGGACGCGTCTCCAAGTGGGGCGACTCCGGCATCCATGCACCGCTGCACCGCCGCCCTGGTCCGGGCGACCAGTACTTCTTTGAACGGCATGCCGAGCTGTCGGTGGACCTTGCTTTCGTGGAGCACTTTGTAGAGGCCAGGGTGCTCCTGCGCCCAGGCCGCCTGGGCCAGGATGCGCGCCCGCAGCTGCGCCGCCGGTTCCCGCTGCGCCGCCTCGGCGTCGTCCCCCGCCTGGACCAACTCGTGATGGCAGCGCTCCAGCGCGGCCAGCACCAGCGCGTCACGGTCGGGAAAGTGCAGATAGACCGAGGTCGCGGCGATCGACACCGCACGTGCCACGGCACGCAAGGACAGGTCGGCGTCGTCGGCGAGGTCGTCCAGCATCGGCACGGCGGCCGAAATGATCTCCTCGCGCAGCCGTTCGCCCTGGCCGCGCGCGTTGGGACGGCGGCGGTCGGGCGGCGGGGCAGACGTGCGGTCCATTGCCGCCCATTGTAACTGAACAGCTGTAGCGCTATGGTCGTACACAAATGCGTGTACAGCTGTAGCGCTACACCTGTCTATCCAAGGAGCGTCCCCGTTGACCATCACGAACGACCACGACCGGAACCCCACCACCAAAGCCAACCTCGACCTGGTGACCACGCTGGACCCGGTGTTCGCCCAGATGGCGGGCGCCACCGTCGACCATGTCTGGGCGATTGCGCAGCTGACCGATCGCGAGAAGGTGTTCCTGTGCGTGGTGGCCGACGTCTGCCACCCGAGCCTCGGCCTACCGTTCGAACTGCACATTCGCGGCGGCCTGGCCCGCGGGGTGTCCACAGGGGACATCCGGGCGCTGCTTCGGCTCATCTCCTACGACAGCGGGTATCCGGCGGCGCTGGCCGCGTTCGACCGGCTGGCCGAGATCGAGGCGGCGGCCGGACTGCCCCACCCGGACGCCGAGCCGCTGGCCGCCGAACTGCTGCACACCGGACCCGACGCGGCCGCCAGCCCGCTGCCAGCGCCGATCCGCGCCCAGTTGCTGGACCTGGACGCCCATTTCACCGAGCATTTCGACCTGCAGTCACGACTGCGGTCGGTGACCGGTCCCGGCACACTCACCGTCCGGGAACGAGCGTTCGCGACGATGAGCATCGACGTGCATTACCAGACGCTGGAGGAGACATTCAGGGCGCACGTCGGCCGAGCACTGAGCGGCGGAGCGTCCCCTGAGGACGTACGGGCCGTCCTTCGTTTCAATGCCCAGTTCGGCGTGACCAAGGCATGGCGCGCGTGGAAGGCACTCAACGTCCTGCTCGCCGAACTCGACCCGACCGCCTGACGCGGTCTCCACCGGCACGCGCACAGTCAGGAGTTGTGTCAGGGTGAGGCGGTGATCGTCAAAAGTCGATGGCCACCGCTGTCCTGGGCGACCGTTGTCCCGGTGCTCGGTATCGTCGTACTGGGCATCGCATGGGGCCGCGACCTCGGCGTTGTCTTCGTCGTGCTCGTGGCGCTCGTTCTTGGCGGTACCGTGCTGGCGGCGGTGCACCATGCCGAGGTCGTGGCCCATCGGGTGGGCGAGCCATTCGGGTCACTCATCCTGGCCGTGGCGGTCACGGTCATCGAGGTCGCGCTGATCGTCACGCTGATGATCTCCGGCGGGCCGGACGCCGCCTCGCTCGCGCGGGACACTGTGTTCGCCGCGGTCATGATCACCGCCAACGGCATCGTCGGCATCTCGCTACTGCTGGGCGCGCTGCGCTACGGCGTGACGTTGTTCAACTCCGAAGGCACCGGCGCGGCACTGGCGACGGTGACCACACTGGCCACGCTGAGCCTGGTGCTGCCGACGTTCACGACGAGCCACCCCGGCCCCGAATTCTCCCCCGCCCAACTCACCTTCGCGGCGCTGGCCTCGCTGGCGCTGTACGGACTGTTCGTCTTCACCCAGACCGTGCGCCACCGCGACTTCTTCCTCCCCGTCACCTCGGACGGCGGCGTCGAGACCGAGGAACACACCCCACCGCCGTCCAGGCAGGCAGCGCGGATCAGCCTCGGGATACTGCTCGTCGCCCTGGTCGCCGTGGTCGGACTGGCGAAAGTGGAGTCCCCCGCCATCGAATCCGCGGTGCGAGCCGCGGGCTTCCCGCCGTCTTTCGTCGGCGTCGTGATCGCCCTGCTGGTGCTGCTGCCGGAAACCCTGGCCGCCAGCCGGGCGGCACTGCGGGAGCAGGTGCAGATCAGCCTCAACCTCGGTTACGGCTCCGCGATGGCGAGCATCGGCCTGACCATCCCGGCGATCGCCCTCGCCTCGGTGTGGCTCGATGGACCGTTGCTCCTCGGCCTCGGCCCCACCCAGATGGTGCTGCTCGCGCTCACGGTCGTGGTCAGCGTGCTCACAGTGGTACCCGGCAGAGCGACGCGGCTCCAGGGCGGAGTGCACCTCGTCCTACTCGCCGCGTTCCTGTTCCTGGCGATCAATCCCTGACTGGTGGCGGGGAGGCCTGACTCCCCGCCACCTTGGACGACGTCAGGACGCGGGCGTCCAGTAGTCACCGGCCATCACGATGTAGACGAGCATCTTGATGGTTTCGCCGTAGTACGTGTCCCCGAACGGGTTGGTGGCCAGGTACTTCCACAGCGCGTCCGTCCACGCCTGGTCCCCCGCGGCCATCGCGGCCACACCCACCGGGTCGTTGGCGCACTCGCACTGGTCCCCTGTCTGCGTCGGCGTGCCGTCCAGCTTGGTGTGCGGGTAGATCTTGGCCGGGTTGCCGCCCGCCTTCGCCTTGTAGCTGGCTGACTGCTTGGTGGCCACGTTCTTCGTCACCGGGCTGCCGTAGACCAGCGCGTCGGTGCCCATATGCCACGGCACACGCACCGAGTTGTAGCCGACGATGTTGTCCGGCTGGGATTCCTGGTAGTCCGCGGGCGCCGGCTTCGGGCTGGTGCCGTTGGCCCCCACCACGAAGTCCGACAACAGGTTCGCGGTCGGCGAGTACTTGGCGGTGAACTCCTGGATCACGGCCTCGGTCCGGGTGACCACCTTGTTCCAGTCGTGCGCGGAGTCGTACGCCGCGAACGCCCGCAGGTGGTCCAGCATGAAGTCGGACGGCCGGGCGTCGTTGTCCGGGCCGTCGTCCTCGCACTTGAGGTGACCGTCGGGCGCCACGTCGGCGGCGTAGAGCTTGGCCAGCCAGTCCGTGGCCGCCGCGGTGTAGCCGCCCCACTGCTTGTCCGCCAGGATCAGGCCGTAGCCGATGTCCAGGTCACCGTCGGTGGCCGCGTCCGGGGTGCCGGAGTCGGCGTACTTGCAGGTGCTGCCGTCGATCTTCCACTGCATCATGCCCTTGCTGTCGCGGTGGTCCTTGACGACCTTCCACAGTCCGTCGAACTCCGCCTTGGCGCTCGTGTCGTAGCCGGCCATCAGCGGCACGATGTTCATGCCGTAGCCCTGCGCCTCGGACACCGTGCCCTTGCCCGGCGCGTCACCGGTGGCATAGACGAGGTAGCCGCCACAGGCCGCCCGCAGGTAGGCCTTCTTCCACGAGTCGTACTGCTTCCTGACCGCCGCGTCCCGGTCGGCCTGGCTGGCCGACGGCACAACGCCCGTCCGGTACGTGACATGGGTGGGAAAGGGGTGGTTCTCGCCCGCGGCCGTGGCGGGAGATGCCGTGGAGACCAGCACGGACAGGGAAACCGTCACGGCGGCTGTGGCGGCGGCCGCCGCCAGCCGACCGGGTCGATCGCGCATCGCTCACTCCCGTTAGGAAAGTTTCTTAACTAAGTGGCGGCCTCCCCAGGGTGACGTCCGGTACGCCCGCTGTCAAGGCATGAAGCCGGCGGACGAGCTGGATCGTGGATCAGGTTCGGTACGACTCGGGAAGGTGGGTGATGTGACCTGGTGTGCGGGCGGTGTCCAGCAACTGGATGGCGCTGGTGAGGATCCGGCGTTGTTGCGCGGGATCGTGTGGGGCTCCCAGTGCGGCGCCCATGGGTGTGTCGGTGGCGGCGATGCGGGGCGCGCCGAGCTGTGCGGCGACGGTGGGCAGCGACGCGATGATCACGGTCGGGATGCCGGCCTGCTCGATCAGCCGCTGCAGAACCACAGCGGACCGGTGGCAACTGCCGCAGGCGCCGATCAGGACCACGGCGTCCGTGCCGGTGTCTTGCAGGCGCTGCACGAGCGTGGGGCCAGTGCGGGTGCGGACAAGCTCGATCTCCGTGCCGCCGCCCTGCATGGCGAAGTGCACTGGTGCGACACCGCGGATCACGCCGTCCGTGGCCAGTTCCCGGAGCCGTTCGAGCGGGAAGAGACAGTTCGGGTCGGCGTTGACGTCGGAGTTGTCGTAGCTGCCCGAGGCGAAGGTGATCTCTGTCGACGGCGTGGCGGCGGGTATCTCGCGCAGGCTGTAGTCGGCGTACGGGCGGAACGGTTGGTCGGCCCGGCAATGCGCCCCGGCGGAGGACACCAGTGTCACGACCGTCTTCGCGAGTGGGTGGCGCAGTGCCGCGAGCGGAGGCGGCGCCGTCGCGGACACCGGGACCTCGCTGCGGATTCCCGGGGTCAGGGTGGGCGGACCGCCCGCGGCCGCGGCGTCGACGAGCCGCTGGTTGTCGTCGACCACGTGGGGATCCCACGCGCGCGGCGTCGGTTCGACGTCCGCGCCGAACATCAGTGTCTTCAGCATCGCGACGCAGCGCCGCCCGTCCGCGGCGTCGGCGGTGTTCTCCCCCAGGACGTCGGACTCCTGTCCGGACGCCGCCTTGTTCACCTCCACCATCGCGAACATGTACTCGTTGCCGACCACCATCCCCCGTGCCGCCGACCAGCAGACGCCGACCGTAGGCGTGCCGTACTTGGCGATTTCCGCGATCTCGGCGGCGAAGTCGATGTGGTTGTTGCCGAATCCTTCGGTGGCCACCACCGCGCCGTCCACCCCCAGTGCGGCGACCGCGGCGCCGACTCGCTCGGCGACGAACCGCTTGCCGGCCTCCTCCGCCGGGCTGCCGGCCACGAGCACCCCGGTCAGGTGCAGTTGCGGGTCGTTCGCCAGCGCGGTGACCAGTGGGTCACGGAAGTAGTGCAGCGTGGTTTCCTTGCTGGACGGGCCCACGCAGCACAGTGAGTGCAGGGCGCCGTCGCGAACCTCGTTGACCCGCAGGAACATCGGCAGGTTGCCGAGGTCGATGAGCGACGTGGCGCCGGCGACGCCGCCTGGTGCCGTGGGAAGCACGAGGTTCTCGTGCATCGCGCCCTGTCCCATCACCAGCTTGACCAGCGCGACCCTCGAACCGCGGGCCTCCGGCTCGTCGAGCACCCGATGCTCGACGATCGCGCCAGCTGGGGCGGCGAGCAGGGCGTCGCGCAGGCGGTCGGCGACGAGATCGGCGGCCCGGTGGGCGGCGGCGGGACCGCGGCGTTCCATCCGGTGGCCGGCGTGCACGGTCACCGCCACGCGGATGATCCAGTCGCTCGGGTCCGGAGTGCCGGCGGCGGAACCGGCCAGCCGCTCGGCAAGGACGCCTGCGGAGTTGCCGGCCTCGCCGAGCTGCCTGCCGTCGGTGTCCACGCCCGTGAGCACGAGCACGGCGCCACGCGCGATCCTGGTGGTGCCGTTGCCGATTCCACCGTCCACTTTGGCCGCGAGGGGCATGACGTCCAGGACGGTGTCGCACGGGGTGTCCCGCTCATCGGGTGCGATCACGTCGACCGTGACCGCTGCCACCGAGGGAACCGCGATGTCGTCGGCGATGCCCCGGGCGACGTGCAGCGTGGCGTCGTCCCATCGGGTGGCTTCGCCGACCGCGACTGAGCGTACGAGCACGATGTCCTGGGTCAGCTGGGGTGGGGGAAGGACGGCACAGTCGCAGTGGATCATGAAATCACCCTCGTCGTGCGTCAGGAGCGAATTGAGGTACGTTCCTGACGGTAGGGCCGGCGGCGATCAGGAGTCAAATGAACTTCGGTACTTACGCGGGTCGGGCGTTGCACACCGCGGTGGATTTGATCAACAGCGACGACCTGTCGACCGGGGAGGCCGCCGCGACCCTGTTGCGGGACCGAGGCTGGACCGTGGACCAGCCGCTGACGCCAGACGAGGTCGAACGTCTGCGCGCGCTGCGGCCGGTATTGCGGTACATCTTCACCAGCTCAACGCCGCACGACGGCGTACGGCACCTCAACGCCGTACTCGCGGACATGCGTGCCTTACCGCAACTCACCAACCACGACGGCGCCTGGCACTGGCACTACGTCCAGCCCGACGCGGACCTGGTCGACCGAGTCACCACCAGGTGCGCGGTCGCGCTGCTCTCGGTAGTCGCAGACGCGGGGGCTAGCAGGCTACGCACCTGCGCGGCCGACGACTGTACGAACGTCTTCGTCGACCTGTCCCGAAACTCCGCACGACGATTCTGCGACGCTCGCACCTGCGGCAACCGGACACACGCCGCCGCATACCGGGCCCGACGCCGCGACAACCAGCCGCAGTAACCCATCGGCCAGGGCTATCGACTGCGTCCGTCGAGGAGTTCGGCGATCCGCGGGTCGATCGCCACGTCGCCGGTGTCCAGCGCGGTCGCCACGGCTGTCCGAAACGCCGACACGGCGAGATCCACCAGCGTGGCGCGTGGCACGTCCCGATGGCGCAGGTGATCGATCACGACCTCGTTGAAGTAGCCCAGCCACCCGCGCATGACGGTACGTAGCACCGGCGGATACGGCTCGGTGGCGCCGATCTCGTCGAGAATCTGCTGGATGACACCCCTCTGCAGGGTCTCGATGATGTCCTGGACGTCGTCGTCCGCGCCGAGCCCACCGCGCAGGACGGCCAGAAACCCCGCAGCGTTGTCCTCGGCGTAGGCGATATGCCGGTCGAGCGCGAGGCGCAGGCGTTCGACCGGGTCCGTCGCCTGGTCGAGCACGGCGGCTCGGGCTTCCCGCAGACTGTTCGCGGCGTGCTCGATGGTGGCCAGGTACAGCCCGCGCTTGTTGCCGAAGTGGTGGGCGATCAACCCGTAAGCGACGTGCGCCCGCTTCGCGATGGCCACGGTGGTGACCTGGTCGTACGGCCGTTCGGCGAACAGTTCACCGGCCGCCCGGAGCAGTCGGTGGCGCCGATCGGACACGTCGATCGCGGGGCTCATGGACCGAGCGTAGGACTCAGTCATTGGGCTCGGCGATCACAGGGTTGTCAATCGCACCGTGTCTTGACGTCGACTTCGTCCGTGACCTACCTTCGCGTACTGACTGATAATCAGTCAATCTCAGGGGACGGCCGCAAAGGATCAGCCATGAGATCAGGTATGACGTTGGCCGGTGCGCGGGTGCTGGTGACCGGCGCGTCTTCGGGGTTGGGGCGCGCGCTGTCGATCGCACTGGCCGAACGCGGTGCCCGGCTCACGGTGGTCGCCCGTCGCGAACCGGAACTCAGTGCGCTGGCAGACCAGATCGCCACGGCCGGACACCCGTCCCCGCATGTCGTCGTCGCCGATCTGACCAGCGGTGACAGCCCGAGACAAGTGGCCGCGAAGGCCCTCGCCGAGATGGGCGGAGTCGATGTTCTGATCAACAACGCCGGTTCGCACATGGTCGACTCGCTGATCAACATCGGTGACGCCGACGTGGCTCGCGCGGTGTTCGAAATCCACCTCTGGGCACCACTGGCGCTGACCGCCGCACTGCTGCCCACGATGCGCGGCAACGGCGCGATCGTCAACGTGACCGCGACGATGGAAGGCCTGCCCGCCCCTTTCGGGGGCTACTACGCCGCCTCCAAGTCCGCGTTCTCCCAGGCAACCCGTTCGCTGCGGCACGAACTGCGGCACACCCCGGTCCGTGTCCTCGAAGTGTCGCCCGGACCCAACGACACACCGGCCCGCCACCTCGGCTTCGGCGCCGTGCCGTGGCGCACGAGTCCACCATCGCTGCCCAGCGCCGCCCCAGCGGACACCGCCCGGATCGTGGTGCGGGCGCTTCAGAGCGGCCGGGACCGGGTCACTCATCCGGGCTTCGCCCGCGCGCCAAGCGAACTGCCCGTTCTCGGCAGGCTCATCACCGCCTTCGTCACCCGTCGCATCGACACCAGCCGACCAGTCAAGGAGCCGACCCCATGACCGCCCTCTCCGGCGCCCGGATCCTGCTCACCGGCGGCTCCAGCGGCATCGGCCGGGCCCTCGCACTCAAGCTCGCCGACCGGGGAGCTCGACTCGCGGTCGCCGCCCGGCGAGAACCACAGCTCACCGAACTGGCGGCCGAAATCGCCGGCAACCGCCATCCGGCTCCGTACGTACTGCCCGTCGACCTGTCCGTCCGCGGCGCGGCAGCGGATCTCGCCGACAAGGCGACACGCGTACTGGGCGGAGTCGACATTCTGATCAACAACGCCGGAGTTGGCCTGGTCGACTCGCAGGCCCGCCTTGGCGACTCCGCGGCCGCGCGGGCCTCTTTCGAAACGAACTTCTGGTCGCCGCTGGCGTTGACCACCGCCCTGCTGCCCGGGATGCGGGCCGCGGGCACTGGGACGATCGTCAACGTCACCTCGACGATCCAAGCCGTACCGCTGCCGTTCCTGGGCTACTACGCCGCCGCCAAGATCGCGTTGGCGCAGGCCACCCGGTCCTTGCGCAACGAGCTCCGGCACACGCCGATCCGAGTGCTGGAGGTCGTGCCCGGCGCGACCGACACCGGCCTGCGCGACATCAACAAACTGCCGTGGCACGGCGGACGCCCTCCGCGCACGCTTCCCCCGGTACCACCCGAGGCGGTCGCCGCCGCCACCGTGCGCGCGCTCGAACGCGACCACGATCGCGTCATCCACCCCGCGTACGCCACGCTTCCCATCGAACTGCCGATCGTCGGCCGGCTCGTCGCCGCCGTCGGCGCCCGCCGCGTCGACACCACCTACCATCCGGCCGAGGAGATCGCCCAGTGACCGCGCGATGGTCATCGCCAGCGACGTCGCCCTGGGCATCGGGGCCCTCGCGCTCGCCCGGCAGAGCGAACGCGAGGGCGCCTACGCGGACCTGGGCCCAGGCCACAGGTTCCGCGACCTCGACACCTACTTCTTGGTATAGGGCTCGGCCGGCTTGAGATCGGTGGTGATGTCGGGCTCGGGCAGCACCGTGCCGGCCTTCGGCAGGGTTGCGTCGTTCAGGTAGTCCATGACGGTACTGTCGATCTCGCTTTGGCCACGGCCGAAGACACCGTGGTCGCCGCCCTCGACGGTGGCCAGCGTCCCACCCATCTTCTTCGCCATCGCCACACCGCCCTGATACGGCGTCGCACCGTCATGCTTCGATTGCAGGACAAGCGGTTTGACCTTCAGCTTCGTGCCGCTGAGCGACTCCTGGGTGACCGTCGCGTACACCGGGTTGGACGTACATTGCATGCCCACACGTGCGCCGGATGCCCCCAGGTCCAACGCGTCGTCAAGACCCAGGAAGATCCCGCCCATCTTCCCGAGGTAGTCCAGAAGGTACCCGAGGGAGGCGAGAGTGCCGTCCTTCTTGTCCTCGCCGCACGTGATCGTTTTCTGCACCGCGAGGTTCGCGTCCCCGCTCAGTGCGGCTGCGCCGGACAACGCGTCCAACTGCTTGGTGTCCTTGGCATCCTTGTTCGTGTCGGCCAGGCCGGTGGCCAGATAGGGCCACAGCTGTCGCGAGTAGGTGGCGCTGAGGGTGGCCGAGGCCAGGACGTTCTTGCCCCGGTCCGCGCTCTGCGAAGCGGCGAAGATGCTGTCCCAGGTCACGGTCAGGGTGGTCCACCAATCCCTGACCTGGGTGAACCAGTTGTCGTCCTTGTCGTCCGGCGGCTTGATCGGGAACATGCCGCCGGTGGCGACGGCCACCTTGCTCCAGGTCTGCCAGACCTGGCGGGCGGTCTTGCCGAGACCGTAGTCGCTGTCGTGGTCGGCCGCCCAGGAGAAGAAGTCGTTGATCCGCTGCCGCCGGTTCAGGCTCTGCTGCGCGAACTCCTCGTGCCAGATCCAGTCGGGCCCGACCGACGAGTCGAGCACCAGACGGTTCACGTTGGCGGGGAACAAACTCGCGTACACGGCGCCCAGATAAGTGCCGTAGGAGTACCCAAGGTAGTTGATCGTGTCCTCGCCAAGGGCCTTGCGCACCTCGTCCATGTCGCGCGCGGTGTTCGCGGTGGTGATGTCCGACATGTAACCCTTGTCAAGGTTGCAGTCGTCCTTGTCTGTCGGCCTCAACTGGAGGGCGACCGTACTTGTGCTGGCGTCCTTGCATTCCAGCGGTGTGGACAGCTGAAGACCGCGTGGTTGGACCGCGATCAGGTCGTAGTCGTTGACGAGATCCTTCGGCCACTTGTCCATCTTCCGGGACCACAGGTTCAGCCCGTCCCCACCAGGCCCGCCGGGGTTGCCGAACAGGACTCCCTTGCGGTGGTCGGAGTCCTTGGCCTCGATCCGGCTCACCGTGATCGTGATCTTCGTCCCGGCCGGATCCGAGTAGTCTTCGGGTACTTCAAGGGTCGCACATTTGGCGCCGTCGGCCGTGACATTCGCGTCGTCCGGACAGGAATCCCACGTCAGCTTCCCGTCGTCCGCTAAAGCTGGCACCCCGAGGGGCGTGACGCCGGCGAACAGTGCCGCCACAAGGGGCAAGGTCAACACACGTTTTTTCATGTACCGGTCTCCAGGGTGCTCAGGGTTTGTTCAGGTGCGAAAATGCTGACCGACGACAAATTCCTCGTCAATACAGCACAGGTTTCGCACCGACCTCCCGCACAGGGTGGACGACCGGCGTTGGCGAATACTATTTCGTTACGCGCGGATGACACGTCGGCAAACCACGAGAAAAAGTGCGCGGGTACGCGTTGACCTACATCGTCGCGCCGTGTTTCGTCCACGTCACCCTGACGTCGTTTCCACGGAGGTAGCGTTATGGCCGGATCCTTTCGACCGATGAGCCGACGACGATTCCTGGCCGGCTCGGCCACGACCGCGGCGGCCATGGCCCTGCCTGGCCAGGCATCGGCCGACCCCGCGCCGACCAAAGAGGCAACCATCGACCAGGTCGAGCATGTCGTTCTCCTCATGCAGGAGAATCGGTCGTTCGACCATTATTTCGGCACCCTGAAGGGAGTACGAGGGTACAGCGACCGGACACCGGTCACGTTACCGAACGGCAAGTCCGTGTTCTACCAGCCAAATCCGTGGGGACTGGGCGAGACGCTGCCCTTCCACCTCGACACGGGGACGACCAGGGCGACCTGTATGGACGCGCCGCCGATGAGCTACAAGGCGGACCTCAAAGCGTTGAACAAGGGGCACTACGACGGCTGGATCAAGGACAGGGTTCTGTGGGAAATCGAGCCCTCACGACAGGGCATGGGCTTCTTCAAACGCGACGACCTGCCCTTCTACCACGCGCTCGCCGAAGCGTTCACGATCTGCGACAACACGTTCTGCTCGACGCTGACCCGGACGAACTCGAACCGGTTGATGTTCTTCACCGGAACCAACGGCCTCTCGATAGACGGACATGTCGTGATAGAAAACGATGACATACCAAAATCGGGACTCTCCTGGACCACATACGCCGAGCGACTCCAGAAGAACGACATCTCATGGAAGGTGTACCAGCAGGAGGACAATTTCGACGACAACTCCCTGGCGTGGTTCACGCAGTTCAAGGACGCCGAGGCGGGCGACCCGCTGCACGACAACGGTATGGCCAAAGTGGACGACCTGGTCGACGCGTTCGCCGAGGACGTCAAGAACGACACCCTGCCGCAGGTGTCCTGGATCGTCGCGCCCGCGCACCTGTCCGAGCACGCCACCAACAGCCCGGCGAAGGGCGAGGACCTGACCGCCAGGCTGCTCAAGGCGTTGTGGGCGAGTCCCGACGTGTGGGCCAGGACCGTGTTCATCCTCAACTACGACGAGAACGGCGGCTTCTTCGACCACGTGCCGCCACCGCTGCCGAACTCGGACCTGGTCCAGGGCCACAGCACGGTCGACGTCAAGGGCGAGGTCAAGGATGGCAAGCCGATCGGGCTCGGTTTCCGGGTGCCGCAACTGATCGTGTCACCGTGGACGGCCGGCGGCTGGGTGTGTTCGGAGGTGTTCGACTTCACCTCGGTGCTGCGGTTCCTGGAGAAGCGGTTCGGTGTCGACGAACCGAACATCAGCGCGTGGCGGCGGGCGGTGTGCGGTGACCTGACGTCCGCCTTCGATTTCAGCGCACCGGACACGTCCGTTCCGGACCTTCCGGACACCTCGAAACGACCGGCCGAGGCCAAGAAGCAATGCTCGGACAACGCGGCGGTCTCCGTACCCTGGAAGCAAACCCTACCCACCCAGGAGCCTGGGCGCCGCGACGCCCGCACGCTGCCGTACGCGTTCGAGGCCAGTGCGGGGCACGATCCGGACAGCTCCAAGAACATCCTGATCACCATGACCAACACCGGCACGGCCGGGGTGTGCCTGACCGTGTACGCCACCGGCTACCGAACTGACGGCCCGTGGGTCTACACCATCGAAGCGGGCAAAAGCTGGTCCGACTACTGGAACGTGATCAACGACAAGAACCCGAACAGGAAAGGGGGCTACCAACTCGACCTGCATGGTCCCAACGGGTTCCTCCGGCAGTTCCGTGGCGATCTCAGCGTCGAGAACGCCAGCGGGAAGGCTTGGCCCCAAGTCAGTGGCTCGGCGCGGGACGGCAAGTACATCCTGGCACTGACGAACACCGGTGCCGCGGCTTGCGTCTTCACCGTGCGCGACACCCGCGACGACACCGCCACACGGCAAGAGGACACCACCTACACGGTCGAGGCCGCCAGCGCCGCGGAACACGAATGGAACCTGGACACCGACTACAACTGGTACGACCTGACTGTCACCGTGGACAGCAGCCCCCAGTTCCACCACCGCTACGCTGGGCACGTCGAGAACGGAAAGCCGTCCAAGAGCGGCTGATCGGTGAAAGGGCGCGTGGTGTGACGAGCAGCACAGAGTCCACTGAGGCCAAATCCACGGCGGGACACGGGCCGCCCGGGTTCACCGCGGAACGAATGGGGATGTTCACCGACGCCGTACTGGCGATCGCGATCACGTTGCTGGTGATCGAGATCAAACGGCCCGAGGGCGAGGACCTGGCGAGCGCGTCGGCACTGTGGCACTTCCTCACCCACGAGTGGGAGTCGTTCGTCGCGTTCGTGCTGGCCTTTTTCCTGCTGTGGTCGGTATGGCGCCGGCACCACTTCTTCATCGACCGGGTCGACCGGCTCACCCGCGCCACCGCCGGCTGGCACGCGCCGCTGTTGCTGCTGATCGCGTTCCTGCCGTTCCCGACCGCGCTGATCGGGCACGCGTTCGACAACCCGCTGGCGGTGTGCGTGTTCGCCGGGACCGAGGCGGCGCTGCTGGCCTGCGAGGCCGGACTGAAGGAGTCCGCGATCCGGTCCGGCAGCGTCCCCGGCGATCCGCGCGACGTACGCCGCTCGGCCAGCGGGTCCTGGGCGGTCGCCGCGTTCTTCGCGATCACCGGCGGGCTCGCGTGGTGGGTCAGCCACCTCCCGCTGGTCTGGCTGGCCGCGCCGCTCGCCGCGCACTTCGGCGGCCGGCTCATCGAACGGTTCAGGCCGCGCTGACCCCGGTCACCAGATCCACGACTCGCCGGCCACCACCTGGACGACCTGGGCGATCTTCAGGCTGGACAGCGCGTCCCCGAACGGGCACGGCACACTGGACAGTCGCTTGTGGACGAAAGCGATATCGTCGAGCATGGCCAGCGCACGTTTTGCGACGCCCTCGTACGGGCCGACCAGAGTGGCGAAGTCGGCGAGCACCTCCGGGCGTTCGGTGGAGCGGCGCAGCACGATCAGCGGCCGTTTGAGCACGGTGACCTCTTCCTGCACACCACCGGAGTCCGACACCACCAACGCGGCATGCCGGGCCAGGCTCAGGAACTCCTGGTAGTCCACCGGGGGCACCACGGTGAGCGGGTACAGCGCCGACGGCCGGCCGACCTGGTCGATCACGTCCGAAACGTGCGGGCACAAGGGCAGCAGGACCGGCCAACCCGCACGCGCCACCGCCATCAGTTCGGCCAGAACGAACTCCAGGGTGTCGGTCGTGTTCTGGTGGTGGATCGTCGCCAGCACATACCCGTCCGGCCGTACCCCGTGTCGCGACAGGTACCGCAACCGCTCGTTCTCCTCCGGCAGCGCGTTGGTCACCGCCTCGACCGCCAACGCGCCAGTACGCACCACCCGCGCCCGATCGATACTCTCCGCCAGAAGGTTGTCCACGTTGCCCGAGGTCGCGGCACACAGATAGTCGGACAGGTGATCGATCAGCACCCGGTTGTGCTCCTCGGACGTGTGCATGTCACGGCTGCGCAGGCCCGCGTCCACACGCAGTACGGGCGCGCCAGCCGCGTTCGCGGCCAGCGCGCCCTCCAACGCCGCCTCGGAGTCCCCTTGAACGACCACGAGGCTGGGTCGGCACCGGGTGAACAGCTCGGTCAGTTCGGCCGTGACCATCCGGTCGTGTCCGGTGTACACGAAGGCCTGCTGGACACCCACAGCCCTGATCACCGGTGTCATCCTGATCATCCCCGCCCGGCTGCCCAGCACGAACACCACCGAGCCCGGGGTGAGGAAAGTTCTGGTCATCGCCGTCCCTTCGGCAGGATGGCCTGGGCACGGCGGGGAGTGCGGGTCGCACGCCGTGCCCAGGCGGTTCTGGGGTGGTTTACTTGTGGCCCAGGATCCGGGTTGCCGATTCCTTGGATGGGTTGGCGGGCACGCCGCCGAGCACGGACTTGGAGCCGAGCCCGACGGGGTTGGCGACCGCGGCGGCGTTGGCCTTGTCCCCGATCTCCTTCAGCGTCGTGCTGTCCGACGACACCTTGTCGCCCTCGGTGGAACCGGTGTCCGTGGACTTCGCCGTGTCACCGGCTTTGTCCGTGTCCTTCGGCTTCGGCAACGGATGCGCGTCGCACGTCACATCGGCGTCCGGCAGGGTCCCGTCGAGCAGATAGTTCGTGGCGTACTTGTCGATGCAGGAGTTGTTGACCCACGACTCGTTGTACAGACCGTGCGAGCCGCCGCCCTTCTCCACGATCATCCGGGAACCCGGGAGCAGCTTGTGGGTCTGGACCGCGCCTTCGTACGGCGTCGCGGCGTCCATGGTGCCCTGCAGCAGCATGATGCCCGGGACGTCCTTGCCGGTGATCTCGACCGGGTCGTGCGATTTGGCGTTCCAGTACGCGCAGGGCAGGTTCATCCAGGCGTTCGCCCAGGTCTCGAACGGCGCCTTCATGTCGTAGTCGGTGTTGTCCTGGTCCCAGGTCTCCCATTTCGTCGGCCACTTCGAGTCGGCGCACTCGACCGCCGAGTAGACCGCGTTCGAGTTCTCGTTGTCCGCGGTGCGCGGGTCGTGGTACTTGTTGGTGACGAAGGACTTGATGCCGGAGACGTCGTCTTTGTTGACGTAGTCGCTGAACGCCTGCGCGTTCCTGAGCCAGTACACGTCGTAGTAGCCGGAGTTGAGGAGCATCGTGTCCAGTTCGTCCGGGCCGACGACACCGACCGGTTTGTCCTTGAGAGCCTTGCGCGCCTTGGTGTACGCCGCCTGCACGTCGTCCTTGGTCTTGCCCAGCTTGTACACCGAGTCGTACTGCGCGATCCAGCCGAAGTACAGGTCGATCCGGTTCTGGAAGGCGACGTTCTGGTCAAGGTTTCCCTGATAGCCCAGGTTGGCCGTGGACGCGTTCATGACACTGTCGAGCAGCATCCGGTTGACCTTGTCCGGGAACAGCTGTGCGTAGACCGTGCCCAGGTACGTGCCGTACGAGACACCGTAGTAGTTGATCTTCGACTCGCCGATAGCTTCCCTGATCTTGTCGATGTCCTTGGCGGTGTTCGCCGTGGTCAGGTAAGGGATCTCCGAACCGGAGTTGGTTCCGCAACCGTCCGCGTAGTCCTTGGCACGCTTGACGAACGCGGCCTTGTCGTCCTTACTGGACGGTTGGGTGTCGGCAGCGGGCATCGCGAAGAACGTCGAGCCGTCCACACAGGAGATGGGATTGCTCTGGCCGACCCCGCGCGGGTCGAAGCCGATGATGTCGTACGCCTTGCGCACACTGTCCGGGAAACTGTCGGCCCAGTACAGGCCGCTGCCACCGGGACCGCCCGGGTTGAACAGGATGACGCCCTTGCGGTCCTCCGGCTTGCCGGTGGCCTTGGCGATGCTCACCCTGATCGAGAGCTTCGGCCCCTTAGGCTGGACGTAGTCGAGCGGAACCGTCACATCGCCGCACTTGTAGCCGGAGGAAGCGCCATCACCCGTACAGTCCTGGGTGAACACCTTGTCCGACGCGGCCGGCCGTCCCGCCGATGCCGCGTCCGCGTACGAACCCGCGAGTGCGACGCCCGAGACAAGAACCCCAGCCGACGCGACCGCGAACCATCGCACGGGATTCCTCCCGCTGTTTCTGTTTGCCATTCCTACTCCTGCCCTCGCCCAGCACACACAGCGACCCCTGCCAGCGCCTGTGGTTGCATACCGATCTTCGTCAGATCGCGCTCTGCCGGGCAATACCGCCGCCAGCCAGAACCCGGATACCGCCTGGGTTCACCGCGCCGCCTCCCCCGGCAGCAGGACGGCCTAACTAACTACCCCAACCGGGGGACGTGACGCGTGGGCGTAGACAAATGGCGGTACCAGCAGGGATGCTATGTCCTTCGTGGACGGTAGCGACGCGTCTGCCGTCATTGTGGCGTTCAACGATGAACTCCGCCCATAATCCGAATATTCTTCGCATAGGGCAGGGGTCGAGGGATGACCGGACCACGTCGGACCGCGATGGCCGATCTGGCACTGGTTCTCGCGCTCCTGGCCACGCAATGGCCGCCGCCACACGATTTTCTTGAGCTGCACCTGCGGATGCGCTGGCTGGCCGTGGCCATCGCGGTCGTGGGCATCGGTTGCCTGACGATGCGGAGGCGGTATCCGCGGGCTGTGTTCTGCGCGGTGGTCCTCGCGCACGGGTGCCTGGTGTTGCTGCTCGACGATCCACGGTGGATGGGAACCGGCTACGCGGCGTTCGTCGCGTTGTACGGCGTGGCCTACCGGTCGTCGCTGCCCGCCGCGATCGTCGCCGGCGTGGTCACAGCGGTGATCAGCGAGGGCAATTATCACGCCATCATGCCGGATGCCAGCGGCTTGATCCCCAGTGTCTGCCTGGTCGTGATCGTGATCGTCGTCCTCGGTCGCACCCGCCGCACCCGGGCGCGGGACGCCGCCCGCCTGGACCAGATGGTGCACCTGCTCGACCAGACCCGCTCACGGGTGGTGAGCGAAGTCGTCGCGGTCGAGCGCCACCGGATCGCCAGCGAGCTGCACGACGTGGTGGCGCACAGCCTCGCCATCGTGGTGGTCCGCGCCGGCGCCGCCCGCGTGCTCCTGCCGGACAATCCCACCGAAGCGACCGCCGCACTGACCGCGATCGAGTCAGTCACCGGCACCGCACTGTCCGAAATGGACGGACTGCTGGTGGTGCCCGGCGGCACACCCAGTCCAGGTATCCACCACCTGGAGGAGCTGGTCGGCATGCTGCGCGCCACCGGAATGACAGTGGACCTCCAGCGGCACGGCCCGCCGTACCCGCTCCCCGAGGCAGGCGACCACGTCGCCTTCCGGGTCGTCCGGGAGGCCCTCACCAACGTACTCAAACACGCCCGACACGGCACGGCCGAGGTGACGTTGCGCTACCTGCCCGGCGGGCTCCAGATCGACGTACACAACCTGCCACCGAGCGATCCCCGCCCGCCCAGCCTGCCACCCTCCGGCCACGGACTCGCCGGCCTGCGCACACGGCTGGAATCGCTCGGCGGCTCGTTGCGAGCCGGCCCCGTCGACGACGGCTTCCGGGTGACCGCCGTCCTTCCCCGCTCGACACGACAGGGAGCAGTGTGGTGACTACCAGGGTGATCGTGGTGGACGACCAGGACATGGTCCGCGCCGGGTTCGTGTCGATCCTGACCGCCGAACCCGACATCGAGGTGGTCGACCAGGCCGGCGACGGCGCCACAGCCATCCAGTCCGCGCTGACCCACCGGCCGCACGTGGTGGTGATGGACATCAGGATGCCCGTCATCGACGGCACCGAGGCCACCCGCAGGATCCTCGAGGCAGCCGGGCCGGCGGTGGCGGTGCTGGTGCTGACCAGTTTCGACGTCGACGAACACGTCTACAGCGCGTTGCGGGCCGGCGCGGCCGGCTACCTGCTCAAGGACGCGCCACCGGAGGAACTGATCCGGGCGGTCCGGGCAGTCGCCGCCGGCCAAGCACTACTCGCACCCAGCGTCGCCCGCAGACTGATCGACGAGTTCGTCCGGACCCCGGTCAGCTCCGGCGAAGCCCGACTACGACTGTCCACCCTGACCGAACGGGAACTCCAGGTGATGGAACTGGTGGCACACGGCCTGACCAACACAACCATCGCACAACGACTGGCCGTAGCCGAGGCAACAGCCAAAACCCACCTGAACCGACTGATGGCCAAACTCGAACTGTCCTCCCGCGCCCAGGTGGTGTCCCTGGCGTACGCCACCGGTCTGGTCAGCCCTCTGCGTGCCGTCCGTCAGCCGAATGGCGGCGGGCACGAGAGCTGACCGCCGCCGTTCGGACTGTCAGTCCGTGTTGATCTGGACCTTGCGCAGGGTGAAGGTGTCGCTCGGGTGGCCGGCGCCGAAGTCGGCGATGTGTCCGAAGAGGACGTACGTCGTCCCGGACGGTCCGGCGGTGATGCCGGTCGGCAGCACCTCGTTCAGGACGATGGTCGACGTCACGGTGGCTTTGCGCCAGCCGTTGTACGGGCTGATGGTCTGCACCGCGCCAGTCGGCCCGCCAAACCCGTTGCTGATCGCGGCGAGCGACCCGTCCGGCAGCGTCCGGACGTCGTCGACGAAGGTCAACAGCCCGCCGCTCAACGCGACCTGGCTCAACGCCGCCGGCGCGCCGACCGGCACCCGCCACACCGTACCGTCAGCCTTGGTGACGACGAGCAGATTGCCCGGTGCCCAAGCCACAGCGGTCAGGCCGAAGTTGGGCGGCGTACCCGGCAGCGATCCGTTGCCCGCGAGCCGGTCGTCGCGGACGAGCACATCCGCGTGGCCGGTCACGCCGACCCGGTAGATGATCGGGGCGGCGCCGTCCGTGACGTACGCCGTCCCATCGGGTGCGATCGCGATCTCGTTGGCGAAGTGCAGGCCACCGTCATGGGCGACCGCGGCCAGGTCGACATACCAGTTGGTGGCGCCGTCGTCGATGCCGTAGCTGCCGAGACCCGACAGCCGGAACACCGTGTCGGGCGAGCTGTGCACGCCGACACCCAGGTCGAGGTTGGTGACCAGGACCCGGCGCCGGAGTTCGTCAACGCGCACCCCTGCGGTGGAGACGAGTTGCGGGTCGTCGACGAGCGTCTGGATCGAGCCGTCGGTGCGGACCGTCGAGACCGTGCCATTGCGCACGGAGCCGACGATGAACTGGTTGCTGATCGAGTCGTAGCCGACCGACTCCGGTAGCAGTGCCGGCGCGTGGACCTCGATCAGTCCGGGTGGCCGGTGGCCGAAGTCGGGCCCGGCCGACCCCGCATCCGCGGCGGCCGGGGCCGCAGCTCCCAGCGCGGCACTGAGCAGTGTCGCCGTCGCGAGCCGCCCCATGGTGGTACGCATCGTGGCGTCATCCTCCAAGTTGAGTTAGTCAGATGACTAAAACGTAGAGCGGCGGAGGTGTGCACGGCCATTGCCGTTCGCGACCCGGGCATGTCCGTTTGACTCACGGCCGCGGCGCGTGGGGTTAGCCGTTGACGAGGGTCAGCGGCTCGCCGGGGCAGCGCTGCGCTCGGTGAGCCGCTCGTCCAGGGATGACCACGCCGTTGGCGGGATGCCTAAGGGACCGTCGGCGGTTCCGGCGGTTGCTCCGCCTTTGATGCCCGCGTCATGAACGAGGACCGGGGTGGTCCCCGATCACGACCACGTTCAACTGGTGTCCGCCAAACGGGGCAAGCCCGTGTGAATTCAGGCAACTCTCGCGAAATGTCGGACGTCACCAAGGGCATCTGTCGAAGAACTCGTCCCGCAGTGTCTTGTGCAGGCGCAGGATCTTGTCTGTAGTGGTTGGCGAGGCGGGCCTGGTCAGCCGATGTTTGATCCTGTTGTCCCGACAGATCCTTTCGAACAACACCTCCACCGGTTGCGGCCTGACGTTGCACAACCCCGCCCACACCTGACTCGATGGCGCGGGGAAAGGTCCGCGGCATCAGCCAGGTCCGAAACCGTGGGACAGTCACCGCCGCCGAACGCTGTCGCGCCACTCCTGGTAGTTGTTCTTCTGCTGCTCGACAGTACCGAGGGCAGCCGCCGCCGCCTCGGCAAAGATGTTCACGAGATCCTCTTTGGCCATGTCCCGGCCGGTGTGCAGGACGTAGACCCGACGCGCGCCAACCATGTCGCGCACCATGCCCGAGGGGTAGGTGTCCTTACGTGCGCCCTGAACCGCTATCGACCAGCCACCGGGTTCCAGTTCCAGGCGAATCTCCTGTAGCGCCTGGAACAAGTCGCGCCCTCGGGCGGCCACCGGCCCGGCCGGTCCGTCAAGGTCGATCGAGTACGAGCAGTCCGGGTAGCTTCGCCAGGTCAGTGCGCACGTCACCGGCTCCGGACCACCGAGCACAAGCACGCTGACCAGGTTTTCCTCATCGATGGTCTCACCGCTGGTCATGGGCGGAAGTTCGGGTTGTGTATGTACGGGCCGATCGGTTCGTCAAAGTCGTCATACCGTTGCGCTCCTCGGATATATCGCGGGTCGATCCCGCCGGGGAAGGTGATTTCGACCTCCCCCCAGTTCGGCTCCAGGTTCCCGTATCTGGTCGCGGTCGCATTCAGGTCGATTCCCCCGGGTGCGTGGATCTCGTACTGCCAGGGTCCCCGGCCACCGCCTTCCGCGTCACGGGTGGTGCTGATCAGGTTACCGTCCGGCGACTCGTTCACGTGGACCTGCAGGTCGTTGTTCCCCAACGGGTCCTTCGGCTGGAAGCCTTCTGAGAGGATCGTGTCCGGATGCCGCTTGTCGGCTCGGAACAACGGGTCGTTGTCGGTCCGGTGTACATGGTCGGTCGGCGTGGTACCGCAGTTGTGTACGAGAACCGGCGTGTTGCCGGCGGTCACGTAGTAGGTGTGGAGTTGGTTGATGGTGAGGTTGCGGAGCGGTGTGTCGCGCTCGGGGTGGGTACGGGTAGCAGTGACGGTGGCGGTGCGACCGTCGGGCGTGCGTAGGTGGCTGCCAGGAGTGAGGTTCTTGGCTTCGACCCATTGGTGGTGGTCGGGGTCCCAGAAGGGGTGGTAGTCGGTGGCGGTGATGGTGCCGGGTTGGGTGACGAAGGTGCCGTCGGTGATGGTGATGTCGACGAGGGTCTTGTCTTGGTGTTCTTCGACGATGACCGCGGTGACGGGTTCGGCCTGGGTCTGGCCGGTTGTGGGGTCAGTGGCGGTGACTTGGTCGCCGGGTTGGATGTCTTTGATGGGTTTGCTGGTGCCGTCCGCCATCGTGACCGGGGTGTCCGGGGCGAAGCTGTTTCTGGTCGCGCACGCCTTCGCCGCGCCACGCACTGAACCCGCGCCTTCCTCGGCGGCCTTGGCACCTGCTTTGGCGGCTTTCACGCCTTCCTCGGCAACCTTCGCGCCCTTGATTCCCGCACCAACGCCGGGAATCGCACTGGCCGCAGAAGAGATGGCATTGAGGTAATCACCCTCGGCCAAATACCAACCGGCGTTGATCCCGTTGGCTACAACTCCAATACCGGGAATCATGCCTACGGCATCGAGAAAATCATGACCATATTCTTCCCAAATATCTTCGAACATTTCCCAGAAGGACCTGTTGTCCGGACCGGAGACGCGTACCTTCGGGCCGGTTCCACCCGCCACTGGCACCAGCTTGCCACCTGAACCACCAATTTCTGATGGCGGGGTTGCGGCGGCGTTCTGGATGACCGGACCAGCTCCGTTCAAGGTGCTGTTGATCATCTGCTGGATCTGCGGAGTCTGGTCTACGACCTGACTGGCGCTGACAACGTCGGCCGGCGCGTTGGGACTAGCAGACACGGGAGGCTGGGTACCGTTACCCGCGCTGCCGGCGTATAGCGGCTGCGTTGCGGCTGCGGGCACGGGCAACGGGTTCGATCGTGCGGCTTGGGTAGCGGCGGCACGCGCCGCCGACGTAGCACTACCGCCGCCGGAACCAGATCCGCCACCGGAACCACGTCCGTGGCCAGATCCGCCGCGACCTCCTGAACCGCCGTGTCCACCGGAACCACGACCAGAACCTCCGCCACCACCGGCTGCCGGTCCAGGCGGCGACGAACCACCGAACAAGCCACCAAGCTTCTTTTCACTATCGTCGTATCCGCCGTCGTCTGGGAGAATTGGCAATTCTCCGCAGCTTCCGCTGCAATAGTCCAGCGGCGGGTCACATACCGTGACAAACGGGCTAAGCCACGACAACGGGTTCCACGCCCAGTCGTCTCGCAGGACCTTCCTGCAGGAGCGGCCATCAGGATCGGTGGCGTTGACGGGCGATCCGGCGGCGTAGTTGTAGCGGTTGGTGTCGAGGATGGTGTCGCGGGCGGTGAAGGTGCCGGTGCCTGGGTTGTACCAGCGGGCGCCCATGTCGATGTGGCCGGTGTCGGGGTCGGTGTAGTCGCCCTGGAAGCCGAGGTTGCGTTTGGTGCCGGTGGTGTTGAGGGTCTTGCCGAAGGGGTCGTAGGTGGCGGAGTCGGCGAGGCCATTCAGCGCTGTCTCGGGGTTGAAGCCGCCGGTGAGGTCGCCGTGTTGGTCGGTGACGGTGAGGCGTTTGTCGGTGCCTTGCTTCAGGGCGAGGATGCCGCCGCTGGGGCCACGGCTGTAGGTGCTGGTGCCGTCGGAGACGAGGTCCAGGCCGGTGCCGAGGTAGGTGAGGGGGGTGTCGTTGCGGCTGCTGAGGCGGCCGAGGCCGTCGTATTTGTAGGTGGTGTTGCCGGTGGCTGCGGCGCGGTCGAAGGCGTCGAACTTGTAGTTCTCGGTGAGGCCGGAGCTGGTGCGGGACGCGAGGGTGCCGCGGGCAGTCCAAGTGTAGGTGTAGTCGCCGTCAGACTGGACGCGGTTGCGTTCGTCGAAGGTGGCGGTTTTGGTGCCGTTCTGGATGCGGTTGCCGGCCTTGTCCCAGCCGTAGTTGGTGGTGGTGCCGTTGTTGGTCCAGGAGGTCAGCCGGTTGGCGTAGTCGTAGCCGTAGGTGTTGTCCTGGGCAGGGCCGGTTCCGGTGGTGGTTTTGCGGGTGAGCCGGTCGGCGGGGTCGTAGTCGTAGCCGACCGAGGCGACGGCGGTGGCGCCGGCTTGCAGGGTGTCGGTGCGCAGCCGGCCGAGGTCGTCGTAGGTGAACGCGCGGGTGCGGCCGCTGCCGTAGTCGACTGTCTTGATGGCGCCGGCGTTGTCGTAGCCGAGGGACTGAACGACGCTGGTGATTCCATCTTGGACGGTCGAGAGCCTGCCGTTGGCGTAGGTGTAGTTGTGGGTTCCGGCGCCGTCGACGCGTTGGGTGGTACGTCCGTTCTGGTCGTAGGTGTAGGAGGATTTGCCGGACAAGCCGTCGGTGGTCAGGAGCGCGCCGCGGTCGTTGTAGGCATAGGTGTTGGTGCCGACGGGGGCGTTGACGGAGGTCAGTCGCCCGGCGAGGTCGTAGGAGGCGACTCGGTTGTCGGTGGTGGTTTCCGCGCCGCTGCCGGTTTCGTTGGTGAGGCGGCCGAGCGTGTCGAAGGTGCGTTGCCGGGTGACGCCGCCGGGCATGCCGACGGTAGTGGGGTTGCCGGTCAGGTCGTAGCCGACGGTCCAGGTGCGGTCGGCGATGTTCGGGTGCGCCGTGGTGGATGGCTCGGTGGTGGTTTCCAGCAACCCGAGGGTGTTGTAGGTGTTGGTGGTGGTGTTGCCGCGGCCGTCGGTCAGGCGGGTCAGGTTTCCTCGGGGGTCGTAGCCGAACGACGTGGTGATGGTGTCGGTGTCTGAGACCGGTTGTTCCTGGCTGGTCTGCCGTCTCAACGCGTCGTAGGTGAAGCGGTTGGTGTGGTTGAGCGGGTCCGTTGTGGACACGACCTGGCCAGCTTGGTCGTAGGTGACGCCGCTGCGCCGCAAGATATGTTCTTGGGGGTCCAGTTCGACGCGTGCGACGGGTCGGCCGACTCCGTCGAAGCGGATCCACGACGTGCGGTCGAGGCCGTCGGAGATCCTGGCCAGCTGGTTGCTGATGTCGTAGCCATATTTGGTGACCACACCGGCGGGGTCGGTGGCAGTGATCCGGGCGCCGACGGTGTCGTAGGTGAAGGTCGACGTCTCCCCCGCCGGGCTGGTGGCCTGGGTGAGGTCGTTGTCGTCGTCGTAGCGGAACTTGGTGGTGTACGCCGCGGGTTGCGGACGGCGTTCCAGCTGGGTCGCAGTGACCTGACGGCCGAGGTCATCGTAGGTGGCTTCGGCCCGAGAGCCAGTAGGGTCGGTGACCGACAGCTGCTCACCGGCCGAGGTATAGGTCATTCGCCAGGTCCCGCCGGCCGTGGTCGGTGCGTCGGGTTTGGGATCCTGGACTTCGGCGAGCCGCCCGAGCTGGTCGTACCGGTAGCGGGTGACCGCGCCCCGAGAGTCGGTGACCGCAATGGGTTTCCCGAGCGCGTCGTACTGAGCCTGCATCACGCTTTTGGTTGCGGACGTGTCACCGGGCTTCTGGTAGGGAGCGGACTCGACCCGGGTGGCCAGGCCCCTGCGGTCATAGGACCAGGTCGTGACGTTTCCCGCCGCGTCGGTCATCTGGGTCGCGTCGCTGAAGGTGTCGTACCCGGTGAGCGCCTTGAGTCGCTCGGTCGTCGGTTGTCCGCCGACCCGTTCAACTTGTACCGACGGACTGGTGGACGCGATGCCTCGACCACGTTCGTCGTAATCAAAAGAACTGGTGAAGCCCCGCGCGTCGGTGACGGTGCGGAGCTGGCCGCGCTGGTCGTAGGTCGCGGTGGTGACCAGCTTTTCCTGTCCGTTGTAGGCGGTCTGGCTGGTCTGGTGCCCGGCCGGGTCGTAACCGTATTCGGTCTTCTCGATCCGACTGGTGTCCAATCGGGTGCTGTTGGAGGCGTTGCCGGTCCGGGTCACCCGGATGACGTTGCCGGACGCGTCGTAGTCGAACGCGGCCTTCCGCTGCAGCCCAGCAGGATCCTGCGTCGTGCTGGCGATCCGCCCAGTCGCGTCGTACTCGACGGCGGTGACCCGGCCGGTCGCGCTGGTCTGCTGGGTCAGGTTTCCAGCTGCGTCATAGGTGTTGCGTTGCAGGACCACGTTACGTGTCGGCGCCGAGGGGTTGAACGGGTCGCGCACGTCGCGTGCCGTGACGCGGTAGAGCGTGTCGTCGGTGTAGTACTCGTAGCGTGTGGACCGTCCCATTGGGTCGGTGTGCCGGACGAGCCGTCCGGCCATGTCGTACCCGTAGGAGTCGAGCACCAGGGTGTCCAGCGGGGTGTTGCTTCCGCTGCCGTCACCGCCACCACCACCCGCGTCCACCGGGTTGCCGTGCCACGCCCGTAGCCGGATCTCGGCCAGCATGTTCCTTGCGGTGTAGGCGAACTCGACCTTCGTGCCGTTGGCGTCGACGGTCCACGTGCGGTTGCCGAACCCGTCGAACCCTTGTGTGGTCACCGCACCTTCAGGGTCGGTGGAGCGCACGGGTCGCCCGAACTCGTCGTAGTCCACGGTCGTGCCCCGGCTCGGGTCACCGCCGGTCAGGTCTTTCGCCTCGACCCGCACGACGTTGCCGTCAGCGTCGTAGCCGGTCGTGACCTGTGGGGTGTGCTTGACCCCAGTGACCGCGTTGGTCGTCGCCGGTGGAGTCATCGAGGTGCGTCGCGACAACTCGTCATAGGCGAACGTCGTGGTCAAGCCCTGCGGGTAGACGTCGGAGATCTGCGTTTCACTGATCTTGCGACCGAGCATGTCGTAGGTGAACTTGGTGACCTGCCCGCTCGGGTTGGTGACCTGGGCGAGGTCGCCGTTGCGGTAGTAGCCGTACCTGATGGTCCCGCCGCTGGGGGCCGTGGTCGTCGCGATCAGCCCGGCGGGTGTGCTGCCACCTCCGACGGCCGGGTCGCTGGCCGACGTGTACAGGTGGGTGACTTGACCGCCGTCCGGGGTGGTCTGGGACGCGAGCAGGCCGCGTTGCCCGGTACTGGTGTACGTGTAGCTCGTGGCGAAACGGGAATCATCGGGGCCACTGGACCGCGCGTCCCGGGACGACGTGATCTTGTCGTTTCGAGGATCGGTGACGTCACCCGCGTTGAGGAAGTACGTGTAATACACGGTCTGGCAGTCGCTTGGTGCGACGCGGCAGGTCTTGCGGGCCGTCACGTTGCCGCGCTTGTCGGTGGTCATCACAACGGAGTTGGCGTTCTCGTCGATGACCGTGGTCTGGAAACCGCTGTCGTCGTAGTCATAGGTGCGGACGCCCTGGCCCATGACCGGTCCGCCGATCCAATCGTGGCCACTGCCAGCGGGCCCGCCGCAGTAGACCGGGCCCTGGTCCGGGGGCGGCGGTGTCGTGGGCGGCGTGCCGGGACAGGTCGGCGGCGGAGGCGGGTCAGGGTCACCGCTTGGTTTCCGCCGGTCCTCCGTCCGGATCCCGAGTCCAAGGGGCGCGCTGTAGCGCAGGATCCGGGCACGGAAGGGGTCGTAGTCATAGAATTGCTGCCGATTGCCTGGATCGGTCACCTGCACCGCGCGGATCAGGTTGGTGTTGTCGCCGGTGATGACGGGCAGTGCCAGTTTCCACAGGCCGCCGTTGCTGTCGGTGTATTCCTTGAGCCGGTCGTTGACCTCGTCGTAGGCCATCTTGGCCGTGATCCGACCGCTGGGCAGGGTGATCTTCGCCAGCGAGCTCGCCGCGGCCTGTGCCAGGTAGTGCGCCCACGCGGTGGGTTGACCGATCGGGTGCTCGTAAAACGCGACCTCGTCGATCTGGCCGGTGAAGAACCGCCGGGAGTCGGTACCCCACTGCGGCCACGCTGCGGGCGTGGTCGCGTAGGCCGTGCCGACCTGGTTGAACGTGAGGTCGCTGTGGGCGATCTCCCCGGCGAGGGTGTCGACGGGTTGCCCGTCGAGGTACATCGTCTGTGTGGCCAGGGATCCGGACAGGACAACGTGATGCCACTTGTTGTCGTTCACCGCCATCGAGGTGGTGATCGGCGTTGTGCCGCCGTTGGCGAACTGGCCACGGAGTTTGCCGTCCGTGCCGACGTACAGCACAGGTGTCGACGCGGTCGGTGTCTCAGCGGCTGGCTTGTTCTGATACCCGAGCAGCGGCCCGCCGGATGTGGTCTTGAACCACATCTCCACCGCGAGGTCCCGGGCTTTGCGCAGGGTGCCGTCCGGCAGCGTCACGATCGAGGACGTTCCGTTGAACGTGGCCGCGCCGTCACCGGTGCCGGCCAACGCGCCCGGCGTGCCCAGGGCGACGTCCTTGTAGGTGCCGTTGTCCTTGCCGAGGTTCGTGCGCACCTGACTTGCCGCGACCGTGCCGTCCCGCTCACCGAACCGCCAATAGGACGATGGGCGGGCGTCGATCACCGAGCTGCGATAGTGCGAGCCCGCGACATAGTCATAGACGGTGCAGCCGCCCTTCGGATCGCAGACCTTGGTCAGCCGGTCCCCGTCATAGAAGTAGGTCCACATGAGCTGCTTGCCGTCGACCGGGTCAGTGCTCACCGTGGACACATGGTTGCCCGTGTAGGTGAAGTACAGGAACCGGTCGCTGGTCCGGCCCATGGCCCGCTTGAGCTTCTCCGGAGTGCCGTAGTCGAGCTCGGTCCAATGCCCGGACTCGTCATACGTGGTGATCAACCGGCCGTCCGCGCGGAAGGTGTACACAGTGGAGCGCTGGTCGGTCAGGATCCAGCCACCGGTGTCCGCCGGGCCGACGGTGAGCTTCGCGTACCGTCCCTCGGGCGGCGCGAACGTACCGTCCGGGTCGCGGCCGAACCGGACCTGCTGACCATCCGGATAGGTCACGACCACATTGCCCGACCCGTCCTGGTCCGGGTACGCCCGCATGTCGTACCGACTGGACCAGCCCGCACCGAACAACAGGTCCCGTCGAGGGTCAAGGCTGTTGTACGTGCGCACGACCGACAGGTCCGGCCCGGTCGTGGACACGGTCGCGTCGATCGCGCTGGTGTAGTAGTTACCGGTCTGCGGGTCGAAATCGCTGTGCGTCCCGCTATAGGGCGCGTTCGCCATGTGCGCCGTGATCTCCGGCTGCGGCACGGCTGTCAGCAGATGGCTCGGTGGCAGCGCTGGGCTTTCAGACGTGCCGTCGAACGCGAACGCCCGCCACTGGTAGTCCTTGCTCCACTTGAGCGCACCTGCCGGGACAGTCCAGTAACGCGAGGGGATCCGGCCCGAGCCGAAGCAGTTGATACCGACCACGGTGCCGTCGTCCCGCTTGGCGTAGCGCCCGCAGACCTCGAACCGGTACTGCAGGGCCGAGTTCGGTGGCTTGTCCAGGTCGACCGCGTCCACCCACAACTGCGGCGTCAGCGTAGCTGCCGAGAACCCGTTCGGCGGGTACTGGGCCTTGACCACAGGCGGAATGTCGATCACCCGCAACACCAGCCGGATCGGCGGGATCTGCTCATCGGTGAACCACGCGACATTCCGGTGGATCATGCTGAAGTCCAGAAAGTACTCGTCCGGCTCCAGCGGACCCACCGACGCGTCCAGTGTCACCGACCCGCCGACCGGCACGTCGTAGGGCAGCGACGCGGCCTCCACCGCGGCGATCGGCGTTCCCTGGGACGTGAACGCCCGATACCCCAACGCGAACGCGGCCGGTGTCCAGGTCTGCGCGCCGCGGTTGGTGACCGTGATCTTGATCTTCCCGCTCTGGGTGCGGGTCACCGGCGGGTCCACCACGCCGTTGTCGATCCGGTATTCGGCGTCATACGGCGTATGGGTGACATACAGGCGAGGTGGGTTCGCGGTGTTGCCGCCGGTGAACTTCTTCCACCCGAACGGGTCCGACTCGGACGCGCGGACCGTGAGCCCGAAGTTGGGGGCGCCGTTCGCCCACCGCGCCACGACATCCCGACCACCTTCACCGAGGTTGATCACCTCGGTGGCGGCCGGGCAGTTCGATACGGTCGACCCGTTCCCGATGTAACCGTGCGCGAACTCGAGGGACGCCAACTCTGGGCCGTACCCTGGGCCGGGGTAACCACCACTGCCCCAGCCCTCGGTCACCTCGTGCACGGTGACCGGTCTCGGCTGACACGACCACGACCAGACGTTCGTGAGGGCCAGGTGAGCGCCGAAGATCTTGTGACCGGCGAGCCGATCCCGCACACTGTCGAACCGCAGATAGCTGGCCGCCGTGGCGCCACCGTACGTACCAGCCCGCAGTTCCACCCCGCCGTCGGTCCGCGAACCGCCCTGCACGTACATGCTCGCGTTGGTGGGCAGTGTTTCCACACTCGGGTCGACCGCGACCGGATACCTGCGGGCAGGGTCGGTCAGCCAGGCCGCGTCCAGGTCGACCTGTAACGCCTGCTGCCCGTTGTGGTCAACCAGCCGATAGGACACCCCGGTGCTCTCGGCTTGATTGGCGTCGATCATCGACCCGCGCGGGAACGTCAGGCGTTCGGTCCCCTTCTCGTCAACGAACGACACCCGGCCATCCACGATGGACGCTCGAAGACCTTTGGCCTGGATGGGGAACAACCACTGCCGCAGGGCGTCCGCCGACCGCAGGACAAGCGTTTCCTTCGCCCCACCCGGGTGCACGTCGAACCGCACATCGGACGAGGTCCGGACATCGGGATAGACGACCGTGGCCTTGTCCACCCGCCCGTCCGCCCCCGCGGCCCCGTTGATACCGAACGAGACCTCGTGACCGCCGTCGAGCACCACTCGTGCCAGTGCTGGCGCGCCGGCTCGCTTGGCGAGGCGGACATCCACCGAGTCGGCGCGGTTACGCCATTCCGACCCCGCGTCCACCAACGTGGGATCAATCGGCTCGTAGGACCCACCCGGCGTGCGGTAGTTGATCGGGTCTTGGCTGAACTGCGTGGTCAGCGTGCCGTCGGTGTTGACATAGGTGGTCTCGCGATCGGTACGCCGGTCGGGTAACTCACGGCTCGATGCGGCGTCGAACCCGCGCGCCGTCGATGGCCCTTGTTGCACCTTCGTTTCGTTACGAGGCGCGTCAGCGGGCTTCATCTCGATCGGCGGATACTTCGACTGCAGCGACTTGGCCTCGGCGTGATTTCCCGCCGCCAACTCGTCCTTGGACAGCGTGGACGTGTCCGGCGACTTCGCCGGCGACTGCTTCGGTGACAGCCCAATCGCCTGCCGCAGCGCCTCCTGGTCATCCTGCCCTGTCGACCCGCCCCACGGCGTGGCCGGCCCGACCAGGCCACCGACCATCGAGCACACCAACAAGATCGCGATCGCCCGAGGCGTCCAACGTTTACGGCGCGCGGCAACAAACCCGGACACAGCAAAGCCCTCCCCGTCGAGCACTGACGACCCTACCCCCGTGACTTTCACAGTCACCTCGTCACACCTTGACTCAAGATCGTCCGAATAACAACCCTAATCCGTTGAAATTTCCCGCGCACTATCGAATCAAATTCGCGATGTCAATAGGCCGTATCGAGTAATACTCAACGTCATTTCGGTGGAGCGATGCGAACAAGCCCTCAGCCGATCCATTCGCCACATTTCGATAGACCATTCGGGCGACAGTGCGGCAGCCGAAGTTCACGCACCCCACGCCTTTCAAAGTACCATCCTCCGTACGGACGTGCCGATGTGACGTGGTCCACTTGTGAACGGCGTAAAGCTGTCGCGAGCGACACACGATCGCGACAGAAATAGTTCTTCACTATCGACATCAGGATGGGCTGGAGCCGGCGGAACACCGGCTCCAGCCTCCTACCCGGTGCTACTCGGCTGGCTTTCCAGTGGGTCCGCCAATGTAATCGGTCGGTGGGTCGGTTTGTTGTGTTCGGGCCGCGGTGGTGGGGTTGGTGGTTTGGAAGACGTAGGAGGTGCCGTCGGCGTCTCGGTAGGTGATGACTACTTTGCCGTTGGTGGTGGCGATGGCCGTCGGGTCGGTGGCGGACGGGTAGCTGACGCCGGTTCGACTGTCCGCGAGGCGTTGCCACGGCCGGTAGGTGTTGCTCGCCGGGGATTGCTGCTCGGTGACATAGATGAAGCCGTCGGTGGCGCGGGCGGTGACCTGGATGAGTCCGGCGCCGGTAACGGCGGCAGCGGGTGGGCCGGTCGTGACGAGGCTGGGCAGGGGCGTCCAGGCGCCGGCGCCGGGGGTGGTTTCGCGGTGGGTGGCGATCTGGCCGTCGGCTTGGCGATTGAACGATTGGAGTTTGCCGTCGGGGTTCAGTACGGCGGCTACGCGTGTGGTTGTGCTGGTGGATGGGAGCGCACGCCAGGTGCCGAACGTTCCGTTGGTGTAGTGGCTGGCGTTGAGGGTCCCGTTGCGGTTTTTGAGAATGATCTCGTATCCATCTCCGGCTCGGATGGCGGTGATGTCGGACGTCAGGTTGGTCATGCCGGTGCGTTTCCAGCCGAGGAGCGGTTTGTCCGGCGCCGGTTGGTTCTGGGTCCAGAGGTCGCCATTTCCATCGACGGCGAAGGTGGAGAGTGTTTTGTTCTGCTGAGTAAGAACGGTGGCGGGACCGGGTGTCCAGCCGCCCAGTCCGGTGAAGGTGTTCCAGGCGGAGGCGCCGTTGGGTCGGGTGGTTTTGCGGGTTTCGCTGTCTTGGCCGAGGGCGACGGTGTGCAGGGCGCCGGTCGCGTCGAGGACGGCCGATGGAGTGTCCGCAAAGGATTGATAGCCGCCGATGGCGGCATACGTGACCACGGTGACGTCGGTGGCGTTGAGCTGACGTCCGTGGATCAACCGACCAAAGCTGTCAACGTAGAAGTATTGAAGTTGTCCGTTGTTCCCTTCGACGACGGCAGTCGGCGCGGTTTCCTTCAGGGTGACGGCAGGGCGTTGTGGGAACGGGTTGGAGGTGAGCGTGCAGTGATTCGAGGTAATAGCTAGTTGCCAGTTCGCAGGAATCCCGGTGTTGGCCACTTTGGGTCCGTCGGCCCAGATACCATTGCCGAGATAGCGGAACCACAGCAGTTGCCCCGTGGTCGAACTGAGGGTGTAGATGACATCTCCACCGGGCGAGCCGACCTCAGTACCGGTGGGCCAGCCCGCCGGCAGGGGGACGGCGCGTTTGTACTCAACCCAACGCTGACTGGCGACGTGATATTGGTAGCGGTAGAGCACAAAGCTACCCAGCGAGAGTTCGTAAACTTGCCGGTAGAGCACCCCCTGCCCGGCCGCGAAGACCTTACCCGTCGTGCTACTGTCCCACCCGCTGTCAATGACTCTTTCGGTCAGAGTCTTCGCGGTCTCGTCGTAGCGATACCAGTGCAGGGTTCCGTCATCAAACACACGATAGATGTCACCGAGCTCATCGATGGTGATTCTGTTTCTGACCGGCGGAACGGTATGATCATTCCACCCGGTGGCGACAACAACGGGCGCCCCAGTGGCTTCCCAACCGTTCCCGAGCCAACGGTTGCGCTGCAGATCACCGTTGGACTTGAGCAGGTATACACGGCCATCAGGTCCAGCCAGCAGGCGACCGTCCCAGCCCATCGCCACCTGGTTCCTACCCGCCCACGAAGGCGCCCCGGTCTCAGGCTCGTTATGCTGATCGAGTTCGATTCCCGTGTCCGGCCTGGCATAGAAGACGGACACACTGTCCCGGCACGCGAGAGTGTCCGCTGGTCCATCCGCAGCAGCCGATGGCACAGCCATCAGAGTCGCACCGAGTGCAGCGGCCGACAGAAACCCTACCCGCCGCGCCGTGACTCTCCATTTTCGCATTTTGTGAATTTCCTTTCGCGCGCAGAGGACACTCTTTCGACCTTGCTCGACGCATGGCGCCCCCTCTGCGGATCGTCCACCCACACGGAAACCGTTACAACGCAAGAATGTTAATCAGGTCACACGCGAGGGCCATCCGGCGGCGGTTGACATGAACACCATTGTCTCGATAAGCAACGAACATTCGGCCATTTGGCCGCTTGCCTGTTTGCTTTCACCTGCCACACCATGATCACGTAACGGCACCGCCGACCCGGTCCGACGGCGATCGCGTTCAACTGATCGCGACAGTTGAACACCGGATACCCCTCCCCGCCACCACGAGCCACCGAAGAACACGTTGCCCACAACAACCCCGAGACCACACCGCCAAATGGCGGTAATTGTCACACTGACGGCCTTTTCGACGATGAAGATTCCCGATACACTGCCACCGTCAGTCAACCGGGGAATTATCCGCCACACTGAGGCGCGGTACACCGAGGCACGGTTGAGCATTCGGGGCCCGGTCCGGGGACAAGGAGCCGGCTTTCGCCGACGTGGCCGCACGGTGTCGATTGAGGTCAAGTGTCCACGGCCTTGAAAGGACTATCGGGTGAAGAATCGAAGATCTGCGATCCTGGCTATCGGTTTGACGGCTGTGCTGATAGCGAGCGCCGGCACAGCACAAGCCACACCAGACAACTCCGGTATCAGGTCGCTCGAGCGAGCACATGTGGCCTCGGCGGACGCCCTCGGTGCACGCGCGGCGGGCGTTCCGTCGACCTACGCTCCCCTCTCGTCGAGCCGGGTGCTCGACACCCGGGACGGCACCGGTGTCCCCGGTGGGGCGACAGTCCCGCTCGGGCCAGCCAGCCAGGTGACGTTGGATCTGTCGAGCAAAGTTCCTGCCGACGCGACGGCTGTGGTGCTGAACGTCACCGGGGCCGCGCTGACGGCGTACACGTTCGTGACAGTCTTTCCGGCCAACGTCACGCGGCCCGGAGTGACCAGCCTCAACCTGGCACCCGGCCAGACCCGACCGAATTCCGCGACCGTGGCGCTGAGCCCCGACCGCAAAGTGAACGTGTACAACGAAACCGGGAACACCCACATCATCGCCGACCTGGCCGGCTACTACACCAGCGGCAACGCATCGAGATTCATCGCGGTGACACCGGGCCGAGTGCTGGACACCCGCGGTACCGGCAGAGTCGGGCCCGGTGGCGAAACCACCATCGACCTGAGCTGGCTCGACCCGTCCTCCACGGCAGTGACGTTCAACCTCACCGGCCTCAACGCGACCACATCCACATTCGTCACCGCATATCCAGACGGCACAGCCCGCCCCCTCGCCTCGAACCTCAACCTAGGACCCAACGAGGTCACGCCGAACCTCGTCACGGTACAACTGGGGAGCAACCGCAAAGTCAAACTGTTCAACGACAGCGGCAGCGTCGACCTGATCGCGGACCTCGCGGGCGTCTACGACACCAACCGGGGCGACAAGTTCGTGCCGGTCACGCCCGTACGCGCCATGGACACCCGAGAAACCCCACCAGGACTCCAGCAGGGCCGGATCAGCGCGTTGGGCTGGCCCGCTCCGGGGCCAAAGGGGTACGTGGCCAACCTGACCGGTACCAACTCGACCACCGAGCAGTACGTGGTGAGCTGGCCGCCGCCCAGCCAGACCCCGCCGGTAACGTCGAACCTGAACATCACGCCGGGCCAAACAGTGGGCAACAACTTCATCGGCGTGGTCGTGGACAACCCCAACGACACGCCCGACTTCGGCCCCTGCACCTACTTCACCACCAGCGCGGGAACGGTCGACATCATCGTCGACGTCGCAGGATTCTTCGTCTAGGCCATCGCAATCGGACACGGATGAACAACAGAAGCCGCCCCGCGAACCTCGGTCCGCGGGGCGGCCGGCTACTGACGGTGGCAATAGCGGCCGGGCGTTGGCGATACCTTGGTGGGGCCGGTGGGAGTTGTAGAACCACTCGAGGCCCTTGTGGCTCGGGAGTCGGTTACGCGGAGGTGGACGTGGCGCCTGGTGCTGCGGAGTCGGTGTCGATACCGGCGGCGGACAACTGCGCTTGCAGCCGCGCGATGTGTTTCTGTTGGGCGGCAACGGTGTTGGCGAGTTGGTCGGCGTCGTTGGCGTGGGCTGCGGCCTCGTACTGCATCTGCAGGACTCTTGTGTAGAGCGCGATACGGTTGTTCTCCATCGCATGCAGCAGTCGGGAGTTGCTGTAGGGGCCGAGTGCTGCCGTGAGTTCGGCGGCTGCCGGGGATGCCCGCCGGTAGACGATGCCCATGCCGAAGATGGCAGGGACCAACTCCAGGTGCCAGCCGTCGTCCTGGTGGTGGGACAACGCGTCCTCGACTGCTGTCAGCACGCCGTTGGCGTCGCCACCGGCGTGCCGAGCCGTGGTGAAAGCGCCGGCTCCCACGAATCCCGCCGGTGTCAGGTCGTCGTGCCAGACTGTGGGACCGTCCGCGCTGTCGGGATGCCGCTGGTCTGGGTCAAGCCGCGAGGGTTGGTAGTACAGGTCGCGGCGTGCCCACGGCCATAGCACGTCGTGCAGCACGATCGCCGCATCGGGCGCGTGTGCCATGATCCAGTCCAACTCGGCGGCGAGGACGGCATAGTTGTGGTCGCCGTCCAGCACGTACAGCTCCCCCACCGGCAGCTCGGACAACACTTGTGGCGACGGCGTTTCCACCAGCTGCAAGGTGGGGTTGGCCGTCAGGGTGGCGCGGAGTTGGTCACTCGGCGCGGGGTCGACGCAGTACACCGTCGACGCGCCCAGCTCGGCGTAGATGCCGCTGACTTGCCCCGACTCGACGCCCACCTCGACCACGGTGGAGATGGCGCGGTGTGCGAACACGATCTCGAAGATCTCCCGGAACACCGACATCGAGTGCAGCAGCAGCGGTTGTTGCCGCGCACGCCGGGCTTGCGCGTGCGGATCGTCACGAGAGCCGGCCACGTCCAGGTTCGGTCGCGCGGGCATCATCGGCCGCTTCCCAACCGGCGCAACGCAACGCGGACGGCGCCGGCCGCGATGCCCACGGCACCCTTGGCCTGGTATTCCTCGCGGACGCGGCCGGTGTAACGGGCCAGCCGAGCGGCGGCGGGAAGCCGCGGCGACAATCCCACGCGGGACTGCGGCAGCAGGGCGAAGGCGACGGAGATCTGTATCGCGGTGACGCGCTTCTGGGTGAACGCGGCCATCGGCAGCCATACCGCGGAGTGTGGAGCGTGGAACTCGACCAGGTTGCCGCCCAGCCAGGTGCTGTCGGCGAACGTCATGCCGGCGAAGTCGTCTGGCTGGTCCCAGCGCAGTACTTGGAGGTTCTGACTGCCGTAGACGGACGCGATGCCTTCGATCCAGTCGATGCGGACCACCGCCGGTCTGCCGGGAATGGCAAGCGACACCGCGGAAATGGCGTCCTGCTTGGCGTGCGCGCTCATCCGCGCGAAGGACAGTCCATTGTGGTTGATGCGCACTCGGCGACGTGGCCCGTCATGCCAGTTGTGGGCGCCGGTGCGGAACCTCAGATGAGTGTCGAACCGCTCGCCAGCGGACTCGAACATCGACGGGGTGACCGCGCCGACGGACAACGCACGCGCGGCCGCACCCAGTTGTGGGTCTGAGGCAGCGATCAACGCGGGCCAGAACACATCCCGCATGTGCAGGTCGTTCAGATCGAGGGGCGACAGGTAGGGAATGGCCGGGACCAGATCGTCGGGAACGAGTCGGGTGACAGCCGCCGAACCGAAGTTGTCCTCGTGTTCCCAGGCGCTGAAGACCGCCGCTTCCTCCACAGTGGGCGCGGTGATCGCGCACGTGAGGATGTCGGCCAACCTGCACCGGGCCGACGTGGTGAGCTCCGGCCAGCGCCCCTCGGACGCGGCGACGTAGCGATTCCACTGGCCCTGAAAGGCGACGATCCCGTCACGTACCGCTCGACGCTGGGTGTTCTGCGCGACGGTTCCGGCATGCGGGCCCAGCACCGGCTCGCCGCCCTCGGCGAAGTCGATCAGCGATCCACACAGTGCGTTGACACACTGTTCCATGACCTCAGGACTACGCACCAGCGGCCCGACGACCTCCCGAGGATGGCCTGCCTGACCGAGGTAGCCCTCCACCCGCAGCCCGGACATCAGTCCCCAGACGGAGCGCTCGTCGGTGGCCAGGTAGAGCCCTGACACGGTGACGTCGACCCCGGCCATCGTCAGCACACGGGCGAGTTGCCGCTGGATTGTGCCGCCCCACCCCAAATCCACCAACATCACCTCGCCGGCACCCAGCGCGCCACTGGCACGCAGCGACGCCAGAAGTCGCTCACGCAGCGTCGTGGTGGTCACGGCGAGACGGTTGCGGATGTGCGGTGTCTCGGTCAGTGCGTGGCTGACGCGCTTGACGATGTCCTCATGGTCAAGCAGGTTGTCGAGATTGGCGGCCACCGCGGGTACGTCGCCCGGGCGCAGGTGCAGCATCGTCAGCAGTTGCCGCACAGTGAGCTGGTATCGGGCACCGACGAACTCCGACATGGTTTCGCCGTCGAACCGGTCCAAGCCGGCCAGTGACGTCACATGTCGTGACAACCACAGTGGTTTGGCCTGCACAGCCCAACCACGAGCGGCCGCCGCGTTCCGCACCAACTCCGACAGCAGTTCACCCTCACGCATCGGGCACCACACCGTGGCGATGCCGGACTCGTGCGCGGTACGTGCCACCCATTCGGCGAATCCGGTCAGCACAGGCCCCAGTACAGCCGCGCCGTACCGCCAAGCTGTGTCCTCCGCGGCCGAGCCGCGACCGGAGCCCGCCGTGAGGGTCCTCGCCCGCAGACTGGTCAGGCCGACGTCACCCAGGTCCGGATCGAGCCGAGGATCCTCCGGGCCGAACCAGTCCAACGGCTGCCGCTCGCGCTCCAACACACGTGCGAAATCGCCGTCGATCCGCTCATAGTGCACGGTACGCACCCCCAGCGCGGCCGGCACCCGGTGATCAGCGATCTCGTTGTCCCCGACATGCACCACCTGCTCGCCGCGCAGGCCGAGATCCTCCAACACGACCTCCCACAGCCCCGACGCCTTGTCCACACCGTGCTCGTGGGAACGAAACACCTGGACATCCGACAACGGCCCGAGCTCGGGACGCTCCAACAGGGAAGCCAACTGCTCCCCGGTGAAGTACGTGTCGGAGACCAGAATCACGCGCACACCCTGCTTGTGGGCCGCGGCGATGAGGGCGGCGATGTCCAGATCCACCACGGTGAGCTCACGTTCGATGGCGACCTCGACGGCGACCAGCTCCTGAACCGCACAGCCGATGAACAACCCCGACGGCATGGCGTTCCAGATGTCGAACAGCGACACCTCACGGCCCAACGCGCCCCGACTCGCGCGCGCGTGCTGCTCGGCGGCGATCCGAACGCGACGGAACGTCGCATCGGTGACCCAGGGCGCGAGCATCCCATCGGCCCGCAGCCGCGCGCCGAGCATGGCGAACACGTCCGTCGGCCTCGGCACCCGCCGCCACAGCACCGTGTCGAAGATGTCGAACGACAGCACAACACACGACTGGTCCCAGACCATCCGGTGCACCGCACTGAGCAGTGGATGATCCCCACCAGCCCATGGCGGAGCCACAGTGTCGCCATACATGAACTGTGTCCAGTCCCCTCGATTGGAAGCCGCGCGCACCTGCCCCAGATGGGCGCGAAACAGCTCTTGTGGAGTTCATCAAAGTTGTTTGTCCGCGTGGCGGCAACGAAATGTACCCGTCGGGTGGTAGCGCCGACAACAGTGCTGCAACCGGCGACGCTTGTCAAGATCATCAGACCACGGCAACCGGCCGGGGCGCTACCGACCTTGATCGCCAGCACGGCATAATTGTGTTGTGCGGTCAGGGAACGAGTGTCCGCCGGAGACCGGGCTTGCCGTCTTCACGGTTGGCCGATAGTGGTGATCGATTTGGCCGGATACTGGTGATCAAGGAGCCGTGGAGACCGGAGTCGCCGATCTGAAGCACCGTCTGGATCTCAACGCGTGGAAGGTGTTCAAGTGTTCGATGACAGCACCAGGCACAGCCGGCCTGATGGCACCCACGACCGGATCCCATGTGTGCCAGGGAGCAAACGGCATCCGATCGTCCACAGTGGCGCAGAGCTACCCCGTTGTGACCAGCGTGGTCCGCCAGGTGGAGTACCGTTCAGATGTATTTCGGACCAGTACAGGAGTTCCATCGAGAAACTGAGACACCTCTCACCACCGGCGCTTTTCGAAGGCCGCTACCGTCTCGGGCAGCCGCACTCCGCGGTACCCGTTACCCAAGGTGGGGGTATGGTCCGTTCCCTTGTTGTCGTTTCCGCGCTGGTTGCCGCCCTGCCGGCGAGTCTGCTTGCCCCGGTGGCCGGCGCCACTCCCGAGGAGAGCGTCCACAGTGTCCTGGAATCCGTTCCGTTGATGTCGGCTTCCGCCGTCCCCAATTCGCGGGACACCGACGTGCGCGAGATCACGGGGAAACGCTTCGCGATGGTCGCGCTGCGGGGGAAAACCCGCGCGCCGGAAGGTGCCCAGGTCCAAGCCAAACGTCTCGACGGCCGGTGGGGTGACTGGCTGCCGCTGGCGAAGGCGGACGACGAGCGCGCCGGAAACGCCACCGAACCGGTGTGGGTCGGTGATTCGACGGCCCTGCGAGTACGGACCGTTGACCCGGCAGGGGTGTCGGTGGTGGTGATCGACCCGGGCAGCCGCCCGGCCGACGCGAAGAGAAGCACGACCCTAGCCTCAGGCACCGGCCGGCCCGCGGTGATCAGCCGCGCGGACTGGGGCGCCGACGAACGGATTCGCACCGACTGCTTCGCGCGCCAGGGTATCGGCGTCGAATACTCGGCCACGACCAAAGCGGCCACGATCCACCATGACGCCGGCAGCAACGACTACTCGCCCGCCGATGCCGCCCGCATCGTGCGCGGCATCTACGCCTTCCACGCACAGGACAGAGACTGGTGCGACATCGGCTACAACGCACTGGTCGACAAGTACGGACAGATCTTCGAGGGCCGTGTGGGCGGGCTCGAGGTCCCCGTGCTAGGCGCGCACGCGGGCGGTTTCAACCGGTACACGTTCGGTGTGTCGATGCTCGGCAACCTCAACACCGCCGCACCGAGCCCGGCGCAACTGGACTCGGTTTCCGCGATAGTGGCCTGGAAACTGGCCGGCAGCTACCGCGATCCCAACTCGCAGGTGCGGCTGGTCTCCACGGGTGGCGGCACGGCCAAGTACCCGGCCGGCACCGAGGTCGCCCTCCCGGCGATCTTCGGACACCGGGACGTCGGCAACACCGAATGCCCCGGCGAGCTGGGATACCAGCAACTACCCGCGATCCGGCAGCGCGTCACCGAACGCATGGGCGACTGGACGTCCAGCCCGATCTACCGCAAGTGGCAGGCCACCGGCGCCGACGCCGGCGAGCTGCAAGGCGCCTTCCGCCTGGAAAGCGACGCCACGAACGGCGGACGCTGGGCGAGCTTCGCGGGCGGAGCCAAGTCGGTCTACTGGTCGCCCACCACCGGCGCACAGATCGTCTGGGGCAACATCCGGGTCAAGTGGACGGAGCTCGGCGCGGAAACCGGGATCCTCGGCTACCCGACAACCGACGAACTGCCTGCCGCCAACGGGGGTCGCTACAACGACTTCCAAGGACTCGGCGGAGCGATCTACTGGACCCCCGCGACCGGCGCACACCAGATCATGGGCGCCATCAGATGGAAGTGGGCCAAACTCGACGCGGAACGAGGCGCACTCGGATACCCGTTGACCGACGAAATGGTCACCGCCGACGGCCTCGGCCGCTACAACCACTTCCAGGGAATGTACTCCTCGATCTACTGGACCGCGGCCACCGGCCCGCAGGAGGTACGTGGCCTGATCAAGCAACGCTGGGCGGACCTCGGCTGGGAACGGTCCTATCTCGGCTATCCCGTCACCGACGAGTACTCAGTCCCGGGCGGACGGCGCAGCGACTTCCAACACGGCTACATCACCTGGGACGCCAGCACTGGCCAGGTGGTCGACAGCCGCACCTGACCACCGCGCACACCGCGAGCCGCCCAGTCAGCCGGGCGGCTCGCGGAAAGCCTGCGCCAGTCGAGTCTCAGACGGGGACTCGGGCCTGCGCGGGCAGGAAGGCGTCCAACGACATCGCCGGGTGGGGGTACCTGAACTCGTTCCTGGACAGTTCGATGTACATCCCTTCCGGCTGGCCGGCCAGGAAATAGTTCCCTTCGTACGGGTTGGGGTTCATCATCATCGAGTTGTCCGCGTCGTACCTGGAACCGAGTGGCTCGTAGGTCACGTCGCCACCGAACACCGCGTGGACGGCGGAGTCCACGAACGTGAAGAACTCGACATTGCTGCTCCGCAGATGCGTGTCCTGGATCGCCACCCCGTGCACCCGGTCCCGGACGAAGTACAACGACGCCAGATCCTTGACGACCTGCCCGAAGTCGTGCGCCCCATCGTGATGCACCAACGACCGCACCCCTTCCTCGGCGCACAGCACGTTTCGCACGTACGTCGGCAAGTCACCGTAGAACATCCGAACCCGGGAAGCCGCCCGCGGGAACGTCCGACGCAACCGCTCGTAGGTGAACTGCAGATACGCCTGGTTCGTGTCCACAAGATCGAGTTCGACGCCCATCGGCTCCACACAGCCGGCGAACACACTCGCCGAACCGCCCATGAACACGCCCACATCGACCACACGCGACACCGATGCCTTGGCGGGACCGGGCTGTGTGTCCCGTCCGGAACCCCGGCCACGAAGCAGTCCACGCAGACCCGATCGAGGCTGCTCCCCGGCACCCCGATGGAAACGTTCGACACAGCCGAAGATGTCGAAGTAGTGCTGTGCCGTGCACTGATCCTCGTAGGCCACGTCCGCCGCCGCCACCGCGGCCGCGATCCCATCGAAGATCGCGTTCCGTCCCGCGAACGACCCGCGATCAGCCTGATGCCCGCTCAGAATCTTGATACCCAGCTGGTCGTGCGGATTCTCGATGCCGGCTAGAGCCGGGTCCGGACCGAGAAACGTGCCCCAGGCGCCATCCGCGGACGCGCTCTCATCCACCTGTTCAACCATCTCACAGACTCCAGTCCACAACTCGTTGCCACAGCGACGGTCCATGCCCAGCAGATCCCCAGAACCACGCCGGCTGACCCTGTATGGCTTGTCGTACAAGACAACCGCACCGTTACAAACCGACACCAACCGGACAATGCCGGGTCGGCACTATCTGGCCGCGAGGCCGTCGCGGACGACGTGATGGAACTCGATCATCGGCTGGATGAGGGACTCGATGTCCCCCTCGACACTCGGGTCGTGGTCGGCGAGCCAGTCGGCGATGAGTTCGAACAACGCGCCGACCAAGCCGATGGTCACGTTGTGGATCCAGGGGCGCGGCGCCTCTGGGCCGATGATCCCGTACTGCCGCCAGATGGTCTCGATCAGGCTCGCGGCCCATCGACGGTTGGCCCGTCGCCGTCGTTCCACCGCCGGTGAGACCGAAGTGGACTGACTGAACAGCACCTTCGGAATCCTGGGATCCGCCATCAGCGCCCCCGCGAAGGTGCGGATGAAGTCGTCGATCCCGGCCGGATCGGTGCCTGTCTGGTCGGCCAGCGCGCCCTGGACCCGAGCCTGAAGCGTGCTGCCGAGTTGGTCGAACAGCGCCAGGTAGCAGGCCTCCTTGCTGTCGAAGTGCTCGTAGAAGCTTTTGGTGCCGACGTACGCGGTCTGGCAGATCTCCTCGATCGACACGTTCGCGTATCCCTTGTCGCCGAACAGGCTCAACGACGCCGCGAGCAGGTCGTCGCGTCGTCGTGCGCGCCGTTGCTCGGCATCCAGACCACGGACCCGGCGGCCCTGGCCTTCCGGACGAGGTGCGGACGAGGCAGGGGCCGACCGTTGTGCCATGCCCCGCATGGTACGGGCGAACCGGCCGGTTGATCAGACCACCTGTTACGGATCAGGCCGCGTGTTTCGAAAAAGACGTCTTGTTGAAACGTCGTGACGATGGTCTACTGACGAGTAGTGATTCGAGCAACAGTCGTCCCACATGGAGGTCGGATGCGTACGCTCGTTCGAACCGTTCTCGCCCTCGCCTTGGCGATCGGCCTGCTCACGGCCGGTGTGACCGGTGCTGACGCCGCGAGCCGGCCGTCCTCGGGCATCGGCGACTGGCGGTGCCTGCCCAACGCGAAACACCCCCGGCCGGTCGTGCTCCTGCACGGAATGGGAGGCAACGGGGTGACCGGGATGGGCGCACTGCCCATCGTTCTCGCCGCGAGCGGATACTGCGTCTTCTCCCCCACCTACGGGTCGACCATCCTCGGTCCGCTCGTGGCCGGACTGGCCCCGCTGAAGGACAGCGCGGCGGAAGTGGCCACGTTCATCGACCGAGTGCGGCAATCGACAGGCGCCGACAAAGTCGACATCGTCGGCTACTCCGAAGGCACCACCGTGACGGCCTACTATCTCAAGAAACTCGGCGGCGCGGCGAAGGTGGAGCGGTACACCGGGTTCGGCGCCAACTACGCCGGAACCACCCTGCTCGGCTTGACCCAGCTGGCCAAGCGGCTGAACCTCGGACCGATCCTGACCGGCGTGGGCTGCGGCGCCTGTACCGACTACCTGCCCGGTTCGGCGTTCCTCCAGGAACTCGGCGATGGCGGCGTGGCCGTGCCCGGCCCCTCCTACACCAACATCGTGACCAAGTTCGACGAGGTCGTCACACCCTACACGAGCGGAATACTCAAGGCGCCCAACTCGACCAACATCGTGGTCCAGGACAAGTGCTCGCTCGACATCACCGGCCACATCGGATACATCACTGACCCGAACCTCATCCAGTTCGTGGTCAACGCGCTCGACCCAGCACACGCAAACCCCTTCCTCTGCTTGCCCTACCTGGTCGCCTACTGACCACAAGACACGGTTGCCCGCCATGGCTGGACGGTCAGGGCGGGCAACCGTGTCCGGTTTCTATGAGGTAGCGTCGCACGAGGTGAAAGTCGGGCTGGTCCGCGCGCTGTAGATGCTCGCCCCGCCCTGGCGATCGCTCTTGACAGGTACGGTGACGGTGTCGTCGGCGGTCCAGGGGAAGCCTTGCGTGTCGAACGTCCAACTACCGGTGACCTTCGTCGCCAGTTCGGACAACGCGACCCAGCCATACTGCCGAGGGGACACCGTCACGACCAGACTGTTACCCAACTCCTGCCTGAGGTCCATTGTGTACTCGTAGCTGCCGGTGATCGACGCGGTGACCTGGACCTTGATCGGAGACATGTCGCCAGTGCCCGCGGTCAGCGATGCCTGCAGGCTGAGACCGATCTTGTTCGTCCAGCCGGTGGTGGTGTTGAGTTGGAACGTCCACTGCACCGCCACGGATGTGCCGTTGTACCACACGGGCGAGACACACGACGCCGGCAGGAGGAAGGCCGGCGTCTGCTCGGTCATGTCCCACGAACAGTTCGTGGTGTCCTTGGCACACCGGGCGGCGGCGTAGTCGACGGCCTCGTTCCACGCCACCTGGTAGGCGCTGTCGGGGACGATCCACTGCTGGACCTTCGTGCCGTCACAGGAGGTGATGGCCGCCACCAGGCCGCCGCTCCAGTCGGTCTGCTGGCTCAGGCAGGTGTTGTCGCCGTCGTGGCGGATCATGAAAGCCTTCTGCGCCGATCCGTTGACCGGCTGGAAGTACCATTTCTCGGTCGCGCGTCCGTCGCAGGGCCGTTGCCGAGGCAGCTGGTAGGCGTCGTCGAGGCATTTGGCGGTGGTGTCGTTGACGATGGCGAACGACGTGTTGGCGGTGCCGGTGTTGATCCGCCAGGTCGGCGCGGAGCCGGGTGCCGGGTTCACCTGAATGTAGGCGTTCTCGTCACGGGATCCGTTCTGGACGTCCAGGACGCGGCCACTGCTGACGTTCGTGAACGTCAACCGGAACAGCGCCTTGGCGGCCGCGTCGCCTTGGGGTGCGGCGACGGCCGGGATCGCCGTGATCCCCACGGCCGCGCATAACATCGCGACGGCGACGGTTATCCTCCGCCACAACGGTCTTGCGCGTCTCGTTGCTGTGGTTGCCACCGACGTGATCCTCTCGTAGTGCGTATATCAACCGAACAGAGTTGTTACGGACACCCGGAACCTCGCGCTGATCACTCCGGACGGCACCGCGCCGGGCAGCGCCCCCTCGCAAGGTTCACGGTTCCTCTCCGGGCTCCTGGCCACGCCCGAGAAGGCAAAGCATGCGATCGATGAGGCGCCCATAGCCGACCTCCACCGCCAAGGCCGTCATCAGGCCAACTGTGGGCTTACCTGTCGTCTCCTCAATACCCGTCCTTACGTCGGGGGCGCCAACCGCTTTGTTGGGTATCAGGCTCCTCGGATGCTCCGGTCGGCTTCTCCTTGGCGCCCTCATTCGGGGTGATGCCTTGTGCTGACTCGTGCAGCATGCAGGCGGCGCAGCCGGGGTCTCTGGTTTCTCCGTGGACCACGCATCCGGCGCACTTTTCAGGGCCCTTGGCCTCCTTCTCGGCAGCTTTGTTGAGAGCTTTGGCCTCTCTGCCGATATTCCTGAGTTCTACGCCTTGCTTGACGGCGGTACCGGCGGCCTTGCCGAGCTCCCGGGCGCCGGGAATCGGAAGCGCACCGGTCAGATCCTCGAGAGCTGCTAGGCCGTTGCCCTGCGCCAACTGCCCGGTGGCGGCCGCGACGGAAGCGACGGTGCCGATCGGGCCAGGCACGTAGGACACCACCTCGGCTGCGGTGGTCGCGACCCGGACTATCGATTTCCAGGAGGGGAACGTGCCGGCCAGGTCCTGGCTGTTGACCGGGTCGGCGCTCACGTAGTCGTAGTCGTTGGCCGACCCGCCCGCGACCGGGTCGACCTGCAGGAACCGGCCAAGGACCGGCAGGTAGACGCGGGCGCCCATCTCGATGGCCTGTTGGCCGGCCAGGTGTTCCACTGGCCGCTCGTGTTGGCCCAGCCACCCGAAGTCCATGCCACCGGCCGCGGTGGCGGGAACCGGGACGTCAGTGAACGCGCCGGTGTTCGGGTCGATGTTCTGGCCGAACGGGTCATACAGGTAGATCCCGCCGGTGCGGGCGGCGCTGCCGTCGGCGGTGAACAGGACATCGCCGTGGATGTTGGGGTAGGACCAGTTGGTGGTGGCCGCTTTGTCGTAGTTCTTGGTCAGCAGCATCCCGCCGGGCAGCGCCACGATCCGCTGCAGCAGGTTGCCGGACTTGTCGAGGATGAGGTCGGCGTCGTCGTGGGTGGAGCTGTAGGAGTAACGGGTGGTGCCGTTCTTCGACCCGTCCGGGTGGCCGGTGACCGTGCGGGAGGTCAACCTGTCCCGCGGGTCGCGGGTGTAGGCGATCGACGTGCCGGTCGCGGTGGTGGTGGAGATGTGGCGTTTGGTGGCGTCGTAGCCCAGGGTGTCGCCGCCGACCTTGACCACGTCGCCGTGGCTGTCGTAGTCGAACGCCAACGCGAGGCCACCACTGGTGGACAGCAACCGGTCGGCACCGTCGTAGCAGTAGGCGGTGGTGACCGCTGGGGCGCCGTTGAGGCTGTCGGTGGACGCCGTGCGGTTGGTGTTCGCGCCCGCCTGTTTGTTCGGCCCGCACCCGTTGGCTGGGTCGAACCGGTAGGTGAGCTGATGGTGCGGCACGGTCGCCGCGGTCAGTCGGGCCCCGGTGTCGTAGGTGTAGGAGTAGGCCGCCGCGGGTTTCCCGTTGTCGGTCACCACGTCGTCGGTGATGCGGTTGTCCCGGGAACGGGTCACCGTGTCGACCACAGTGGACGAAGACGTCTTCCACGTCAACGCCGTCAGTTGGCCCGCGTTGTTGCGCGTCAGCTGATCCAGGCGGGATCCGTTGCCGTACGCGACGCTCGCCAGCTCAGCGGCGGTGTCGTAGGCCGGAGTGGCGACCGTGACCCCGTCCACTTTGGCACCGGTCAGCTGGGAGGCGGTGTTCCAGGTGTAGTCGACGGTGCTGGTCACGCCGTTGACGGTGGTGGTGTCCCGGGTCAGCCGGCCGACCTGGTCATAGGTCGCGGTGGAGGTCACGCCGTTGGCGTCGGTGTAGCCGACCTCCTGGCCCAGAAGGTCGACCACGGTCGTGATCGACCCGCTCTCGTCGGTTACCTTCGACTTCAACGGATCCCCGCCGACCGCGTAGTCGTTGACCACCGTGCGCGCGGGCCGGCCGGCGTACGCCGGGTAGCTCTGCTTGACCACGCGTCCACGCGCGTCGTAGCTGGTGCAGGTCCACGGCTCGACGTTGACGCGTTGGGCGACGACTCGGCCGGCCGCGTTGTACACGCTCTCGCCGGTCAGTGCCGGGCCATTGCCTGGTGCGGGTGTGGTGACAGTCTTGGCCATACCGCCCTGGTTGACTGGCGGGGCGTTGGGATCGCAGGGGTTGGTGCGGGTTTCGGTGTCGCCGTAGTAGCTGGTGGTGGTGCGTGCGGTCGGGCTGGCAAGGTCCCCCGCCGGCATCGCTCCGGCAAGTTTGCGCAGGTATCCGTCACCCGGCCGCTCATAGCTGGTGCGCGCGGTGAGGTTGAGTCCGCCAGGATCCAGCGTCGTGGACACGGCGAGGCCGTACACCGGGTCGATCCCCGTTGTCGGATCCGTGTAGCTGCTCGCCGACCGCCTCGTCGGCGACCGCTCGACGCTGCCTCCGGAAGTGTCCTCAGTGGTCGAACTGGTCACCCACCCGTAGCGGGGCGCCAGATTCGCGCCGGGCACCGTCACCGGCGCGCTCTTGCCGGGCGGGGTCCAGGTCAGGTTCAGTGCACCCGTGGTGCCGGCGTGGTTGTAGTAGTCGACCCGGATGCGGTGCCGGCTGCCCGCCACGGTGTTGGTGTACTTGCCGGCGACCGCGGTGGCGGGCTTGTCGCCCCAACTGTCGACGGTCAGCACGTCGTCGACCCACAGGCGCACGCCGTCGACCGCGGTGAACCCGAGTCCGTAGTCCCCGGTGGTGGGCAGCTGGATCTCGCCGGTGAACCGACCCGACCAGCCACCGTTGTTCGCCACCGGCGGGCTGGCGCCCCATGACCGCGACAGTGTCCCGTCGGCGTTGCCGACACCGGTGGCGAAGAGCTTGGGGACACCGGACAGGAACGGATTGTCATAGAAGGCCGCCGACAACCCGACCATGCCCTCGTCGTAGGCGGTGCGGGCGTGCGGCATGCTCGTCGCACACGCCGGTGTCGGAGTCTGACCGGTGAAACACGAGGGGGGCGCGGGCCCGTACTTGTCGACCGGACGGTCGGCGTAGTCGTACACCGTGGTGGATCGCCGTCCGGCGGAGTCGACCGCGGCGGTGGCCTTGTCTTTGGCGTTCCACTCCGCGTAGATCGTGGCGCCTGTGAAATCGGTGGTGGCCACCGCACGGCCGGCGTCGTCATAGGTGGTCGTGCGCGAGCGGGTGGCGTCGTACACCCCGGCCAGGGCCACGGTCGCCTGCTTGCGGTCCAGGTAGTACTGGTAGAAGTGTTCGGCCCGAGCCCCGCTGGACCGACCGTTCGGCGACGGGGCCAGGACCTGGACAGCTCGCAGTACCGGCGGTTCGTGGACCTGCTCGACCACAGGGCTGTAGCCGATCACCGTGCACGCGGCGGCGACGTCGTCGGTGTTCGTGCAGCCGTTCTCCGACGACGGCGCTTGCCGGGCCACCCAGTCATAGGCCAGGCTGCCGCGGATCGTGGACAGTGGCCCGACACTGTCAAGAGCCTTCTGTTTCTCCTCCTCGTTGTCACCGGCCTGGTCGTACCGCTGCTTCGCGGTGGTCCGGTCGGTGTAGTCGAAGTCCTGGATGGCCGCGCCGGGATTCTCGATCCGGGCGAGCGTGCCCATCAGGTACCACAGCCGGGTCTCACTGCCGTCCCAGTATCGGACGCGACACAGCATCTGCGGCGGCGCCGGGTCCGAGCCCGGCGGGCGGGACACCCCGCCGTAGCAGCTGTCGCTGTTGTCGGTGTTGTAGAACAAGGTGTGCGCACGGCCGGACACCGGATCCTTGATCTGGGTCAACCGCGCCGGCGAACCGCTGTAGATGTACTGCAGCGCGGCCGGTTTCTTGCCGTCCAGTACTGACGCCACCGCGGACAGGGTGCCGTCCGGGTTGAACACCGACACGACGTCGCCTTCGGTGACGGTCATCCGGCCGGTGGTGTCGAACGCCAGCACGCCGTCCTCACCCACCGGCGGCGTATAGCCACCAGTGGATGCCTTGGTCCAGGTGTGCTTGCCGCCCGCGCCATCGGTGAGCACCACCGACCCGTCCAGCATCTCCGCCTGGCTGTAGCCACTCGACAGCGCCGACAGCGTCCACCCCGCCGGCAACGCCTCCGGATCGGCCGAGTACAGCCACTCCGTCGGCGCGACCCGAGGATCGAGGTTGTCGGTGCGCGCGTCGTCAGTGCCGACGGTGCTCTTGACCCACAACACCATCCGGGGCCGTTCCGTGGTGTGGTGGTACAGCTCGATCCGGACCGGCACCCGCTGCCCGGCCGTCAACGGCACATCCCGGTCCTGTCTCGGGCCCGGCTGGAGGAAGTCGGCGCCGACGTCCGCGGCGGGGTTCGGGTTGTCGTAGACGAGCTTGTCCCCCACCCAGATCCGGGCACCGTCGGCATGCACGCCGGCGAACCGGAAATCGCCCGTGACCGGGGCCTTGAAATGTCCCTCCCACCGGACGACGAACCAGTCCTTGGCCAACGCCGGCGGCATCGGATTGTCCCGCCATGGCCGGTTGTCCGGATTGTCGCTCCACGCGACACCCCAGTCCAGGTTGACCTGCGCCTCACTGCGCACCATCACCGGGACCGCGTCCGGGACCCCGGTGTGCCGGGAGTCGTTGAAGTACGACGCCCGCACGCCATGCGGCGCGCCCTGCCGGGAGTTGTAGGCGAACCCCACCCCCGCCGGCCCACCCACCGACGCGAACGCCGGCCCCGCGGACTCGATGTGGGCGTTGCCGTTGAACAGGTTCACCGTCACCGGACCCAGATGATCCGTCGGCGCCGGCCCCGGGTCCCCGACCCGCTGGTTGACCGTGAAATGCCCCACCCATCGAGACACTGTCACCGCCGCCCCGTCGGCCAAGGCGGTGCCCGCCGTCCACGTGTACCGGCCACCGTCATGCAACACATGCTTCGGCACCGTCCACTGTGGCTGATCCAGGCACCCGGAATCCACCACACTGCCCGAACGACCATCAAAACCGGTGGACACCTTGAAGCAGTACAAGACGCCGTCACCGACCGCGGCGACCTGCAACACCGGTGTCTCTACGCCCACCACGGCGTCGTCGACCGGACTGACGAGACTCGTCTCCGGCGCCGCGCTCGCGGCACGCTTCGCCGCACTCGCACCCGCCAACGGCCTGAAATCGGCCTTCGGTTGCTCCGGATCAGGCGCCTGGCGAGCCTTGTCCCCGGACGGCACCGACAACAGCGGCAGATCCCGCCGAACCTCCGTCGGAACCGGCTTCGCCGCCGACGGCGCTGCCGACACCTGCGCCTGCGAACCAGCCAGCACCATCGTCAACGCCGCCGCGACCACTCGCGCCCGCGCGCCGTTACGACCCCACAAAGCCATGGACCCCTCCATCGACGTCAAGCACCGAGCGCCAACTCCGAACCCAAGCGCGACTGACAGATCACGACGCGGTCAGGGCGCGCGGGCGCATCAACAACGGACAGGCGGCGTACATCCTCCATGCCGAGTCAGACCAACTCGGCTGGACCATCCTCTTTGGACCACAAGTGCGGGTACGGCAAGCTCGGCCGGACACCGGTCCCGGCAGCGACGGCACAGACGGAGACGCCGTGACAGCCGCGTTCGGCGACCTGCGCCACGGCGACCTCCAACTGCCGCTGAACCGTGCCGGTCATGGTGGCGCGGGGCGGCAGCGACTCGAACGGAGTCCGGATGTCGCCCGGCTCCCCTCGAAGGCTGGCAACACAGGCCGAACGCTAACGAACATTCGTTAGGAACGCAACGTACCGTGGTCGCAGATCAGGCTCCTACCGTGGACGGAGTTCATGGCGCCGCCGAGCCCGAATCCACCACGACGGACAGCGGTTGCGCACGCGCCGGATCGCAGGTCGCGCGGGCTTCGCTGAGCACGGTCGTCACGAGGTCGCCAACCGTGCGGCCACAGGTCAAGCATGCCGCCCTACCCCATCTGAGGCGGAGATCACCACGCTATGCGGAGAAGATTCTCCGCATAGGCGGTAGCGTGCCGTAGCGGAGAAATTTCTCCGCTTAGACTGGGAGTGAGGAGCATTGCCCATGGCACGTACGACATCCCGTCCACACCACACCGTCATCTTCGCTGTACTGGTGCTGGGAATCGCGGCCTACTCGCTGTTGCAGTCGATGGTCGTGCCGGTCCTGGCGCTGCTGATCCCCGCGCTGCACACCACACAGGCCACCGCGACGTGGCTGATGACCGGCTACCTGTTGTCGGCGTCGGTGGCGACCCCGATCGTCGGTCGCATCGGCGACAAGGTCGGCAAGGAGCGCATGCTGGTGGCCACGCTCGGTGCGCTGACGGTCGGCTCCCTGATCGCGGCAATGACCGACTCGGTGGGAGTGATGATCGCCGCCCGCGTGATTCAGGGTATCGGCGGCGGCGTACTCCCCCTGGCCTTCGGTGTGATTCGCGACGAGTTCCCGGCGGCCAAGTTGCACAGCGCGGTAGGTGTCGCGTCAGCGCTGGCAGCGGTCGGCGGTGGCCTGGGTCTGGTCATCGCCGGACCGATCGTCGACCATCTGAACTACCACTGGCTGTTCTGGCTCCCGATGATCATGACGGCGACCGCGATGGTGGCCACGGTTCTGTTCGTGCCCAAGTCGCCAGTGCGCAGTCCGGGCTCGATCAACTGGGGCGCCGCGCTGTTGCTCTCGGCCTGGCTGGTGACGTTGCTGCTCGCGGTGAGCAAGGGCCCCGCCTGGGGCTGGAGTTCGAGCCGTGTTCTCGGTCTGTTCGCGGTGGCGGTGGTCTGCCTGGTGCTGTGGATCGTCGTGGAGTTGCGGTCGACCACGCCGTTGATCGACATGCGGACGATGCGCATGCCGGCGGTCTGGACCACCAACGTGGTCGCCATGCTGGCCGGCGCCGCGATGTACGCGAACATGACATTCCTGCCGCAACTACTGCAGACACCGCGGTCGATCGCCGGCTACGGACTGAGCGCCAGCACCACACAGTCCGGGCTGTACATGCTTCCCATCACGATCGCGCTGTTCTTCCTCGGCATGGCGGCCGGCCCTCTCGCAGGACGGATCGGGGCCAAGAACGTCGTGCTCATCGGAACCGTCATCATGGCCGCTCCTTTCGTACTGCTGGCCGTCGACCACGACAGGAGTTGGGCGATCTACGTGGCCTCCGGCGTCCTGGGCGTCGGTCTCGGGCTGGCGTTCTCGTCCATGTCGGCGATCATCGTGGGGACCGTTCCAGCCGCCCAAACCGGTGCGGCGACGGGCATCAACGCCAACATCCGGGCCGTCGGCGGTGCGATCGGCAGCGCGGTCGCGGGCAGCGTCCTGGCCTCCAGCGCCGCTGGTGACCAGCGTCTCCCAGCGGACTCGGGATACACCGAGATCTTCTGGTTCCTGGCAGCGGTATCGGGCGTGGCTGCGCTGGCGTCACTGCGCATACCGAATATCAACCGACACCACACCAAGCCGCCGACCTCGGCGCCGAAGCCTTTCGATCCTGTTGCGACAGAATCCGAACGAGATGTGGCACGATCCTGACGCCGGACCATCGCGAATGAGGAGTAGCAACGACACAATGACCGACACAGCCGGGCCCGAATCCACCAGAAGCCGAACGTTGCGACGCGATGCCGTTCTCAATCGACAGCGACTGCTGCAGGCCGCTCGCGAGGTGTACGCGGAACAAGGCCACGACGCCGGAGTGGACGAGATCGCCCGGCGGGCCGGTGTCGGCATGGGAACCCTCTACCGGAACTTCCCGACCAAGAACGACCTGCTCCGTACCCTGCGGCAAGACCTGCTCGCCGATGTCTCGCGCCAGGCCGCCGCGGTGGCCGCTGAACAGCCACCCGGCGACGGCCTCGAAGCCTGCCTGTGGTGCGTCGGCACTGAGATGCAGGCGCACCACGGCTATCTGACGCTGTTGTGGGAGGCGTTCCCACGAGCCGAAGACCCTGACCGGTCAGAATTCTGGCAGCTTGTCCATCGGCTGCTCGATGAAGCCAAGGACGCCGGCCGGATCCGCGACGACCTGACCGTGACTGACGTCTTTCTCACGCTACTGTCCATTCGCGCCCTGATCGATGACACCACAAGTCAAGCACCCGGCATGTGGCGTCGGCACCTTTCCGTGGTACTTGCCGGCTTCCGACCCACGGCAGCGGAACTGGAGTACCCGCCGACCGACGACTCGCTGGTCGAACCAGATGTGCGACAACGTTCTCACCGTGGGGAGTCACGGTGAGAACGTTGTCGCACAGTCGCACAGGGGGTGTGGTCGTCCTTCCCCTCAACCACCGACTGCGACGTCGACGATCTTGACGATCACCATGATCATCGCGACCAGCAGATAGGACCGCAGTGCGGTCAGGCCGATCTTGCGGCCCATCGAGATCTCCGGCTTGGTCAGGTACTCCAGCGGTGGCATCCGCCAGTCCTGCCTGCCCGTGCGGTCGATCGGCGCGTACGTGCCACCACGGCGACGCACCAGCCCGTACCCGGCCACCAGGACACCGATCCCGCCGCAGATCTCCATGATCAGGAAGATCTGGTCGGCAGTGACGTCCGGGAACAGCACGGCCGTGGTCAGGATCACTGACAGCATCACCAGCACCCCGACCACCACCGAGGTGAACACGTTGGTGCCCCTGCCGTTCACCCACGGACCGAGCACCGCTTTGTCGTTACACAGCAGCAGCAGGAACACCGACGCGGACGGCAACAGCACTCCGGCCAGAGTCTGCACGCCTTCGGTCAGCAGGCCCAGCGGCGAGCCGGGGATCAGCACGATCACCGCCGACAGCACGACCAGTCCCGCGTAGACGGCATAGAAACCCTTGGCGTGCTTGACACCTCGGTGCAGCGAATGCTTGATGCCGAACACGTCACCGATCGCGTACGCGCTCGACAACGACACCGCGAAAGCGCCGATGATGGACGCGTCCAACAACGCGACCGCGAACAGCCCACCCACCGCGCGACCCGCGTACGCCTCCAGGCCTTGCGCGAGACCGGCGCTGTCGGAGTAGTTACCGAAGTCCGAGGTACCGCTGAAAGCCGCGGCCGCCATGCCCATGATCGCGGCGGCCCCGACCATCACCACGACCAGGCCGATCCACAGATCCACCCGCTCGTAGCGCAGGAACCGTGGGGTGATCCGCTTGTCGATGACGTAGGACTGCTGGAAGAACAGCTGCCACGGCGCGACTGTCGTGCCGACGATCCCGATGATCAGCAACATCAGCTGCGCCATCCCACCCGGACCGTCGGGCATGCTCGGCACCAGACCGCCGAGCATCTCCGACGGCGCCGGGTGGGCCATCACGTACACCGGCACCAACGTCAGCGACCCCAGACAGAAGAAGATCGCGATCCGTTCGAACCGACGGAAACTCCCGGTGAACGCCGCCGCGACGATCACCACCGCCGCGAGGATCACCGACGGCACCTTGGGCAAGCCGAGATACTGCACCGCCATGGAGATACCGATGAACTCGGTCACCAGCGTGAGCGCGTTGAGCAGGAACAGGTCGATCACTGAGAACGCGCCCCAGAACTTGCCGAACCGCTCCAGGATCAACCGGGCGTGCCCGACCCCGGTCACCGCGCCCAGGCGCAGCACCATCTCCTGGTTCACGTACAGCACCGGAACCAGCAACAGCAACGTCCACAGCAGCTTGGGCCCGTAGTTCTGGCCAGCCTGGCCGTACGTGGCGAACGCGCCGGCGTCGTTGTCACCGACCAACACGATCAAGCCGGGGCCGATGATCGCCAGCAGTGTCTTCATTTTGGCCGACAGCCCGACCCGCGGCGCGGTGTCGCCGGCCCTGATGGTGCCGAGCGCGCCGCGGATATCACCGACATGCGCGTCGTCCAGGACCGCGGTCTGTCGGTCGTCGATGCGGATGGTCTTGGTCATGGGAATCACTCCTCTCGCCCGGAAACGGGCCGATGGAAGGCATCGCGACAGCACCCGGGTTCGACGTGACCCACGCACGTGCAGGCGCCTGCCCGGCCGTGGCCGGGCAGGTCAGTGGTCGACTCCAGGACTAGTCGCGGATGCCGGGGGACGAAGGGGACGCGGGGATCGGGGGCGTACTTCGCCCCGGGCTACTACTTCCGAGCACTGCCCTCACCTCCCCAATCGTCCTGGCCCGCCAATGCCCCAGTGGCCAGCGTCCTACCGCATGGCGTGCCGCGCTCAGTCAACGCCGCGCACACCGAACTGTCAAGCACTTCTACAAGTGTTCAAGTGAACACTCCGCTTGTGTTACGCTCCCCCGGCACCTCGTTGGGCGAGGCTACTTCCAGTGCCAAAGCTCAACGTATGAGGGCCGCATCGCTGTTCCGGCAGCACTGTTGCGAGATCTCCTCCTTGTGCGCCCTGGTTTGTCCCGAATGGAAGGTGGGTGTTCCCATGACCAGCACAATCGACGTGTGCGCCGGCAGTCCTGTCGAGACGAGCACGCGCCTGCCCCAGTCCGAGGCCATGGTGCGGGATCTGCTGCTGATCCGGACCGAATTGGACAGTCACGGTATTCCGTACCTGCTCATTCGAAACGCCGACGACAGGCCGGCATTGGCGGTGGATGTTCGCCACCGCCAACGGGTCGCCGAGGCACTCACCGCCGCCAGCTTGACCGCGCCGTTGCGCGCCAGGATCAAGGACCCGGCACTGCGGCGTTCGGTGAACCTCGGCAACGGTCTGCTGTCGGTCTGCTCGGATCCCCGGATGGTACGGGTGTACCGTCAGCAGCAGGGCGAGGGGCGCGGCGACGGCATCGAGGTGGAACTCCAGTTCTGGCTGTTCGAAGATGAGCGGGCGATCTGCCCGACCGAAAACTCGATCACTCGTAAAGTACTGCCGCACAACGAGATGACCCGCACCACGGTGGAGCTGTACGGTCGCGTGTGGCCGACGATCGAAGGCATGTTCGCACCGCACGTCGCCGACGTCATGTTCGACATCGACATCGTGCTGTCCTGGGTGGACGGAAACGACCCGGAGTTCCGTGCCCGCCGCGAAGCGCACATGACCGGCCGCGTCGTCGGTGCAGGCGACGACGCGGACGCGCGGATCCGTCAGATCGATGAACTGCGCTACGCCCTGCGCTCGGTGCACGCGTTCGCACCGTGGGTGCGCCGCATCTTCATCGCCACCGACTCGGTGGTTCCCGTGTGGCTCAAGCCACATCCGAAGATCACGATCATCCGTGCCGAGGACCACTTCACCGACACCTCGGCGTTGCCCACCTACAACAGCCATGCCGTGGAAAGCCAGCTACAGCACATTCCCGGGATCTCCGAACACTTCCTGTACGCCAACGACGACATGTTCCTCGGTCGCCCGGTGACATCGGCGATGTTCTTCTCGCCCGGTGGGGTGACCAAGTTCATCGAGGCCGACGAGCGCATCGGGTTGGGCGGCAACACCATCGGCCGCAGCGGCCACGACAACGCCGCACGAGTGAACCGACAGGTGCTGTGGGAGCGGTTCGGCCACCTGATCACCCGGCACCTGGCGCACACCGCCGTACCGTTGCGCCGCAGTGTGCTGCTTGAGCTTGAGCGCGAGTTCCCTGAGCACTTCGCGCGTACGCGTGCCAGCAAGTTCCGGTCCAGCACGGACATCTCGGTGACCAACTCGCTGTACCACTACTACGCACTGCTGACCGGACGCGCGGTACAGCAGGAAGCGGCGAAGGCGTCCTACCTGGACACCACGACCCGCGCCGGACTCGCGCGGCTGCCGGAGTTGCTGCGCACACGACGATACGACTTCTTCTGCCTTAACGACAGCAGCTTCCCTGAAGTCGGCGCCGCCGAGCGGGCCCGGCTGGTTGGTGACTTCCTCCGGAGCTACTTCCCGGTGCCGGCGCCGTGGGAACGCGAGGCGGTGAGCGGCTGAGCGGACGGGATACGCAAGGCAGGCATGATCCGTACACCGGCCTCGGCGAGTTCCCGTTCGGCCCGCCCCGGCGGCACGAACCGCCCGACGGTCGGCCCGGACGCCAACGGAACCACGGTGTGCACCACAGTGTCCTGGTAGCAGTGCACCAGGTTGAACGCCTGCGCGCCGTCGCGTCCTCTGGTTCCGGGCGTGAGCAGGTCCTGCGTGTAGCAACTGGCTGAGGCGACCGAGACGGGAATGCCTGCGAACATGGCAGTGGTGGAGTAGTGCAAGTGCCCGGCGAGGACGCAGCGCACGTCGGTTCCCCACAGCACCTCGGCCAGGGCGTTCTGGTCGCGCAGTTCAACGGCGACGGCCAGATCCTGCACGCTGGGGATCGGCGGATGGTGCATCGCCAGGATGGTGCCGAACGGTGCCGGCTCGTCGAGTCTCGTGGCGAGCCACTCCAGCTGTGCGGGGCTGACTTCGCCGTGGTGGTGGCCGGGAACGGAGGTGTCCAGGACGACGACCCGCAGTCCGGCGACGTCGTACACGCGGTCCATCGGGGCCATTGACGGCGTCTCACGCAGCAGGTGTTCGCGAAACGTGGCACGGTCGTCGTGGTTGCCCATGACCCAGATGACTTCGGAACCGAGCCGGCCGGCCAGTGGCTCCACCATGTCCCGCAACTTGCGGTACGCGTCGGGCTGGCCGGTGTCGGCCAGGTCACCGGTGAAGATCAGGGCGTCCGGACGGGTCCGCGACCGCTCAAGCCGATCGAGCAGGTGGGATAAGTGGGCCTCGGCGTCGACGTCTCCGTACAGCTCGCCATCGCCCGCGATGAGATGGGTGTCGCTGATGTGTGCAACAACATGGTCCGGTCGCGGGTGCTCCGCGACCCTGGGTATGTCCACCCCGCCAAGGGTACCTGAACCTGTAGCGCGGCGGGGTTGTTCTTTGCCAGGGCCGCGGTTACCGCGTCCGCTGTGGACAGTTGGCCGGCGCCGTTGTCAGCGGGTTGCCTTGGTGATGGCGACGAGGAAGTTGGCCAGCCAGGTGATCGCCTGTTCGGGGATCGCGTTCTGCTTGAGGATGCCGAGCAGCGCGGCCCGGGTGACGCTCTTGTCCCAGTCGTTGATCTGGATCTTGTCGAGCAGGTCGGCCACGGCCGGCGCGCCCGCCTCGATCAGCTTGCCGATCGGCTTGAGCACCAGGGAAAGGATCGGGCCGACCACGCCCGCCTCGGGGATCAGCGCGGTGATCGCGCCGACCAGGTCCGGGATCATCTCCAGGACGAGCGCGGCGACCGGGCCGCCGACCCGGATGGCCACGGCGAGCAAGGACTTGGCGATCCGCAGTCCCTCGACGGCGATCGGACCGCCGAACTCCAGCGCTTTCACCGTGACCGACTTGGCGATCTTGACGGCTTCGACGAGGAGCGGGCCGCCGTCCTTGGCGGCGGTGTTCACGAACGTCCTGAGGAACTCCCCGGTCTGGGCGGTGACCGTGCCACCCACCTTGACGGAGTCGTTGAGCAGCTTGACGATGACCGGGTACGCCGAGTTCGCGGCGACCGTCCCGATCCGGACCGCCTCGGTGATCACCTGCTGGACGAGCTGGTACCCCTGGGTGGCGACCGGGCCGCCGTTCTTGATCGGGTCGGCCAGGAACAGGGCGAACAGCTGCAGGGCCTTGGTCGCGATCTCGGTACCGACGGGCAGCGCGATCGCGACGATGTTCGCCAGGAACTGGTACGCGGCGGTCGCGACCTGGCCGCCCAGCCGGATCAGCTGGTCGAGGACCCCCTTGGCGAACTGGAACGCCTGGTCGGCGAGCACGCCGCCCAACTTGATGCCCGCCTGCACGAGCTTGATCGCCCGGTCCCACAACTCCTGCAGCGGCTCGTCACCGATGCCGGTGGACGACCTGGTCTGCGGAGCGTCCACCGCCTTGCGGACGTCGGCGATGGCCGCCTCGGCGTCCTTGTCGTTCTGTTTCTCGGCCGCGACGGCGAGCTTGTCGACGTTGTCGGTGTTGACGACCTGTCGCAGGTTCCGCGCCAGCGCCTCGCGATCCTTGGCGTCAAGGCCCTTCGGCGCGGGAACGCGATTGGACGGGGTCGCGGCCGGTTTCGCCGCCTTGGCAGACGCCGCCGGCGCCGGGGACTCGCTCGGCGGCGCGGAGCTCTGGACGGCGGCGAGTTCCGCCAGCGCCGCCCGCAACGCCGGACTGGTGCCGGAACTGGCCGTCACCACCGGGTCGGCCGGAGCAGACGAAGCGAGCTGGCCGGTGACCACGGCCAGTACGCTCGCCGCGGTCAACGCCGCCACCGGCTTGGTGAACTTCCTGAGATTCACGACTGTCAAGTCCTTTGATAGCAGGAGACGAGGCGTTCCGGGATCAGGTGGCCGGACGGCTTCGTCGACGGGAGAAGATGGTCGGGCCCGCCCGGGGATGGCCGGCCGCCGGGGGGCGGAGGCTCGGCCGGACACCCCCGGACGCCCAGAGACTGTCCGGTTTGCCGGTGCACGCACATCTGTCGGTTTGACCAGTCTGTGGTCGCGCACCGTGCGTAACGTCCCCCGCCTGGGGGAGGAAGCGATGTCGCGTGCCCGGTCTCGGTAGCGTCGATGTCGGTGGTGGGTCCGAAAGGGAGACTGAGATGTGGCACGGACGTGACGAGGAACACCGCGTCCTGGCCGACACCTTGGCCAGTGCGCGAACGGGACGCGGCAGGGTTCTGATCATCCATGGTGCGGCGGGAGTGGGCAAGACCACACTGCTCGACCACGCGCTGGCCCACGCGGACGACATGACTGTGCTGCGCGGCGCCGCCGTGGAGTCCGAGGTGGAACTGCCGTATGCCGGGTTGGAACTACTGCTGCGGCCGATTTTCGGCTTGCTCGACGAGCTGCCGCGGGTACAGGCCGGCGCGTTGCGGACCGCGTTCGGGTACGCCGAGGGCACGGCCGAGCGGTTCGTCGTCGCGGTGGCCACCCTGGCACTGTTGGCGCTGGCCGCACAACAGCGGCCGGTGGTAGTCGTGGCCGACGACGCGCACTGGCTGGATCAGGCCACTGTGGACACTCTGCTGTTCGTCGGCCGCCGGCTGCGGGCCGAGCCGGTCGCGCTGCTGATCGCGGCCAGAGAAACGTTTCCCGGGCACGGCCTGCCGGAGCTGGGGCTCGGCGGACTCGACCCGGTGGCTTCGGACCGGCTGCTGACCGAGCGGTTCGGCGAACTGTCCGCGCGGGTCCGCGAGCAGCTGATCACCGACACCGGGGGCAACCCGCTCGCGCTGGTCGAGTTGGCCGGGCAGCTGTCGGTCGCTCAACGGCGCGGCACCGAACCGCTACCGGACCACATTCCACTCGGGAAGCGGCTGCTACGCGCGTACACCGAACGCGCCGACCAGTTGCCCGCGACCACCCGACTGGCCGTGCTGGTCGTCGCCGCGGACGACACTGGCGGTCTGGACACCGTGCTCGCCGCGGCCAGGCGTCTTGGCGTGTCACCGACCGCGCTGACCGCCGCCGAGCAGGCGGACATCATCGCGGTCGACGGCATGACTTTGCGGTTTCGACATCCGCTGATCCGTTCGGCGGTCTACCAGCACGCGCCGTTCGCCGAGCGGATGACGGTGCACCGCGCGCTGGCGGACGCACTGGCCGAGGCTGGCCGCGCCGACCACGCGGTGTGGCACCGGGCGCTGGCAAGCGTCGGTCCCGACGAGCCGACCGCCGCCGCGCTGGAGGACATGGCCAGTCCGATGCTGCGCCGCGGCGGCGCAATCGCGGTCAGCACGGCCCTGCATCGCGCGGCCATGCTCAGCGGTGACCCGGTCGACCGCGCCCGTCGGCTCACCAGATCCGCCTGGGCCGCCTGGCAGGCAGGCCACCCCGACCGGGCTCGTGGCCTCGTCGAGCAGGCCGACGAGTTGCCCGCCGACCAGGACACCCGCACCGAGCTGACCTGCCTTCGGGCGTACGTGGACCTGGAAACCGGCAGCCCGTCGGCCGCCTGCGTGCAGGCGCTGCACGCGGCCCGCCTCGCCGCGACGAACGATCCCGGCCGGGCGGTGCGCATGGTGTTGACCGCGACCGTGGCCGCGTACCACGCCGGCGATGTCGCCCGGATCTCCTCCGCGCTCGCGGGTGTCTCGGACCTCGCCCACGGCACCCCGTACGAGTTGGCCGCGCGGTGCGCGAGCATCTTGTCCGGCGGTGACGTCACCGGTGTGTGCGCCACTCCCGACGAGTTGCGGATCACAGCGGAGACGTTGTTCGCCGTCGACGACCCGCACGTCTGGTCGTGGCCGCTGCTGCTGGCGTTGTTCGCCGGCAACGACATCCTCGCCCACCGGTTCGGCCACCAGGCGGCCGGCCGGCTACGGTCGGCCGGGATGGCCGGCATCCTGACCGGCCTCGCCCCCCTGCTGTCCACAGTGGAGTACCACATCGGCCGGTGGACGGACGCCGCCGCGCTGGCCAGCGAGGGCGTGGCACTGTGCCGCGAGACCGGGCAGGTCAACCGGGCCGCCGACCTGCGCGCCTACCTCGCGTTGATAGCCGCGGGCACTGGGGACGCCGACGAATGCCGGCGGCTGGCCGACGACGCGCTGGCGCGCGGGATCGCTGTGACCGCGGCCTTGGCTGTGTGGGCGCGCGGCCTGCTCGCCCTGAGTCTCGGCGACGCGGACGAGGCGTATCACGAATTCGCCCGCATCTTCGCGCCCACCTCGCGGTACGCGCATCCCTACTATCGCCGCACGACCGCCGTCGACTTCATCGAGGCATGCGTGCGCAACGACCGACGCGCCCAAGCCGAGGCCGTCTTCGCGGGGTTCGAGGCGTGGGCGGACACCGCCGGAGTGTCCTGGGCACGGCATCATCTGTACCGCTGCCGTGCCCTCCTCGCGCCCGACGAGGAAGCCGAACCGCATTTCCGCGACGCACTGGCCGAGCGGGACGACCGGCCGTTCGACCATGCCAGGACCAGCCTGCTGTTCGGCGAATGGTTGCGCCGCAACCGACGCCGCACCGAAGCGCGGTCCCACCTGCGCACCGCGCACGAGATTCTGGACGGTCTCGGCGCGACCCGATGGGCGACGACCGCGCGAACCCAGTTGCGTGCCGCCGGCGGCCAGACCCGCCGCACCACGCCGACCGCCCGCCTCACCCCGCAGGAACTGCAGATCGCCCAACTCGCCGCCACCGGGATGAGCAACCGCGAGATCGCCACCCAGCTGTTCCTGAGCCCCCGCACGGTGGGATACCACCTGGGCAAGATCTTCCCCAAGCTGGGCATCACCGCCCGCGGCCAACTGCGCGACGTCCCACTGGGATAGCCGGCACGCGCGGCCTACCACCCTGCCCGAACCCCTGGCACCCTGACCACACAACGACAGGAGCCATCAGATGAGCATTGTCGACCAACTGCCAGCCCTTGTCGGAGTCGTGGTCGGCGCGGCGATGTCCTTTACGTCCACCAGCCTCACCGAACGAAGCCGCTGGCGACGCAGCCAAGCCGTCCGATGGGACGAGCGACGACTGGCCGCCTACTCCGACTACGGCACCGCCGTCAAGGACATGGTCCTGCTGGCCAACCGCATCGCCGCCGCCCGCGGCCTCAACACCCATCCACAACCGCTCGACCCCGACGACGAGGCACTCGCGATGCTGGCCAAGGCAGCCACCCAATGCTCGGTCCTCAGCGAGACCGTGCGCCTGCTGGGCAACACCGACACGATCACGGCCGCGCGGACCATGAACCATCAAGCCTGGCAACTGGAGTGGTTCGCCCGCGGACAACTCGACGGCGACTCCGCCGCCTGGGACAAGGCGTTTCAGGACTACAAGGCCGCCCGCGACGAATACCTACGCTGCGCCCGCCAGCACCTACAGGTGACAGGAAGCGGCACCCCACACGACAGAACCTGGCCACCGCGATGGCTGCCCACTCCCCCAGCGGCTGACGAACAGAACCACGCTGAACATGAGTAGCACCTAAACTCGCGAAGGCACCTTCGTCGAGCAATGTCCACATCGGATGGCCTACGCCCGCAGCGACTTCTCCCGCCGAAGCGATGGTCAGGCCGCGCTCGACCACCTGCTGGAACGGTTGGTCGCGGCAGATACATGCCCAGCCGCCGGCGCGGTGGCCACGAGCGGGGTCTGGTCCCGAGGCTGACCAGGCTGCCGTGGATTCCGACCGAGCAGGACTGGCTGGCGCTGCTTGCCGCAGCCGCGCCGGAGCCGATCCGCAAACGAGTCATGCTCGCGCTCGCCTACGGTTGCGCGCTGCGCCGGGAAGAGCTGTGCTCGCACTACCCGGCACCTGTGCCTGACCGACCTGGCCGGATGGACATCCACGAAATCGCCCTGTTCGCTGGGCACCGTCGGGTCCGGCCGGGAGTTGGGCGAGCCGGCGCGACGGTCGGAGTCCGGTGAACGCCGGGGCGTTGCCCACCAAGGGGTGGTCGACCCTCCGACGGATCATCCGCTACGACCACCGGGCGCCCGGGTGGCCGATCGCCTGTTCCGGCCGCTGGACGATGCCCACACGGGTGCCGCAGTCCATCCCACCAGCGGGCGTGTCCGGACGCGATCGCGGTCGTCCTGCTGCGCATCGCCGAGCAACGCCGCCTGCCGCAGTACGTCGCCGCCCTCGCCTTCGTGCTCGGCGACGTCACCGACTTCGATCACCTGTCGATCAGGTGGGGTTCCCTGGTCACATCCCCTCGGTAGTAGGGAAGTAGGTCCGCACAGGACGAGACAGAGGGCTTCGACAGTGGGTGCCCGCTCGATCCTGCGGGAGTCCGGGCCGCTGGTGTGGCGGGCCCGTGCTTGGCCTGGCCTGGTCGAGGTGGGGCGGCCCCGGGTTGGTGCCGGGGCCGCCGTGGGGTTGCTTACCAGCTGATGGTGACGTGGCCGTCGCCACCGGTGTGGCCGAAGACCACGCCATCATCGTCCGGGTCAACGGGGATATCGGGGATGCCGGCGTCACCACCGGCGCCGGCACCGGTGGCGGGGTTGAGGCCGCCTTGGGTTCCGTTGCCGGCGCCGCCGGGGGTGGCGGCCACGGTGTTGGCGTTGAGGCCGATGCAGGTGGTGATGACCCCACCGAGGCCGGGCAGGGCGCTGCCGGTTCCGTCGGGTGGGAAGGGGGTTCCGCCGCCCTGGCCGCCTTGGCCGCCTGCGGCCCGGGCACCGGTCAGGAGGGTGCCGAAGCTGCTCGCGCCACCGCCGCCACCGCCACCGCCACCGCTGGCGGTGTTGCTGACACCGAACTCGCCACCCAGGCCGCCACCAAGACCGCCACCGCCCAAGCCGCCCAAGCCGGCGAACCCGAAGCCGATGCCAGCGCCACCGCCGCCACCACCGCCTTGCGGCCCGCCGTTGCCGCCGTCACGATCACCGCCGCCGAACGCTGCGCCGCCCGCGCCGCCGTCCGGGCCGCTACCCGCCAGTCCGCTGCCGAAATCCGAATCCCCGGCGCCGCCACCACCGCCACCCACCACGACGGTGTAGGTGGCGCCTGGGGTGACGGGGAGCTGGCAGATGACGTGGGCACCCGCGCCGCCGCCACCACCAGGGGTGCCCGACGCGCCGAAGGTGGGGTCGAGCCAGAGGCTTTCGCCGCCGCCACCACCGCCACCGCCGGTCAGGTCGACGTGCAGGGTGTGCACACCGGCCGGAACGGTGAAGGTGTGGTGCCCGGGGTAGAACTCCTCCGGGTTCGACTGGGCCTGCGCGACGCCGCTGGTGGCGCACACCACGCCACCGACGAGCACTGTCACCGCCGCGATCCGAGAACCGAGATGTCGGGTACTCATTGAGGACCTCCCACTACCTGAGGACTCACCGCACACCAGATGCACACGGCGAGTAGCCAACGGGACACTGACTGACGCGCCTGGCGCGCGTGCTACTACGTCACCCAGCCGACGGCCGCGTGCCCAATCACCTCCGTTGACCGGCCACGATGCGGTGACCCCACGCATTCTTCGTCCACACCGGACACTTGAACCCCGCCGGCTACGGATCGTGACCACAAACGAGGTTCACTTGTGACCTGCGTCACATCAGGGAGCTTGACCGGTTGAGCTCCAAGTCGCTGGAGACGCCCAGAGTCGATATCTTTTGGTAATAGAGTATTACTGGATCCAGTAAGGCGTAGTTACTAGAATGAGCGTGTGTTGAGTGGCGCGGTCACCGGGTCCCTGGTCAGGGAGTTGAACCTGCAGGCTGTCTACCTGGCGGTTCGACAGCTGCATCCGGTGTCCAGGGCCGAACTGGCCCGGCGGTTGGGCACGTCCAAGCCGACCATCGGACGGTCCATCGACGCGTTGCTGGCCGCTGGGTTGATCCGTGCGGCGGACGCCACCGGGTACGGCGCGACCTTCTTCGAGCCGTGTCCCGAGGCTGGTGCGGTGCTCGGTCTGGACGTTGGCAGCCGATATTTGCGGGGGGTGATCGCCGACCTTGACGGCAACGAACGCGCGCGGGCCGATGTCCGGCTGGCCTCGAACCATGGGCCCGATGTGGTGGCCGACGCCGTGCGGCTCAAGGAAAAACTCACCACCGAGGCCGAGGTGGACACTGTGGACATGGCCGTTGTCGGGATCGGTGGGGTGATCGACCCGCGGACCGGCCAGGTCCGGGTGGCCAACCAGCACGAGCTGAACGGCTTCGCGGCCGGCGCCGAGTTCCGGACCGCGTTGGGTGTGCCGGTGACGGTCGAGAACGACGTCAACCTGGCCGCGCTCGGCGAAGGCCGGCGCGGCGCCGGGGTGGGCCTGCGGGACTTCGCTTTCCTCGCCGTCGGAAGCGGAGTCGGCGCGGGACTCGTCCTGGGCGGCGAGGTGCATCGCGGTCACCACGGCGCTGCCGGCGAGATCGACTACGTCCGGCCGGGCCACGAGTTCGAGCCCGCCAGCCCCGCCGCGGACGCGTTCCTCGCGTACGCCGAGAAACTCGTTGCCCAGTTCGCCAAGCCGCGCGCGCGGAGCGACCCGGACAGGCTGGCGCAGGCCATGGGCACCTCGCTGAGAAGTCCACTGACCACCGAGGCGATCATGGCCGCCGCCCGCGACGGCGACGGGTTCGGCCTGTCGCTAGTTGACCTTGAGGCCGACCGGATCGCCCGGTACGCCTCGACACTGACCCAGGTCGTCGACCTTGAGCTGGTTGTCCTCGGCGGCGGCCTCGGTCTCAACGGCGACCTGCTGCTCGACCCGGTCCGGGCCGCCCTCGCCGCGTTGGTCCCCTACCCGCCGGGAGTGGAGGTCTCGCAGTTGGGCGCGGACGCGACACTGGTCGGCGCGATTATGTTGGCATTGCAGGAAGTTCTTGACGATTTGGTGCCCACCCGGGTCGCCGCCGCGGGTGGCTAGGAACATACGACATTCGCATGCGTTGTCATGGAGGGTTGGATGAGACTGGCAGTCCTGGCGGCAGTGTCCACTGTGGCCTTAATCGCGTCCGGGGTACCTGCCGTCGCGGCGGGCATCGACCTGCTGCGCGGGCACGACTGGACGCACTTCGCCGGCGCGGCACGGACCGCGGACGGCGTGCAGATCACCCCGTTGGACCGGTGGATCACGTCGCAGAAGGAAGGCAGACGCCTGCAACCGAATCCGCCGGTCAACCTGGCCGGCCCACACCTGGCCGTGGCCGGCGACTTCCAGGTCGACGCGACGATGGCCGGTATCAACGGAAAGTCCGCGTACCTGCAGCTCTACGGCCAGCTGCCGGTGATCTATGACGAGTGGCGCCAGGAACGCCCGAGCGTGCGCGTCGGGATCGTCGGTGGCCGGCTGGAGACCGCGGTATGGGACGGGGAGTCCAACACCGCCGAGGAGACCAGGACGTTCGGCGCCGGCCTGTCCGGGGACGTGACGGTGTCGATCAAGCGTGCCGGCGGCAGGATCACATTGTCCGCGAACGGGAAACGGCTCGGCAGCGTCGACGAGCACGATGTGTTCGCCAGCGGCACGGTGTGGTTCGGCGCGGACGCGCAGGTCGGCGGCGGCTGGCGGCTGGCAGCTCTCAGCGCCTCGGGTTCGGTCGACGTCGTCGACAGTCCGGACCGGACCCAGCCGACGTCGAAGAAATCACTGCGTGCCAAGGCATCTGGCTTGGACCGTCCGATCCATGTCGGTACCGCGATCGCGAGCACTCCGCTCGTCGACGACGCCGCCTACCGAGCGATCGCCGGCCGTGAGTTCGACATGATCACGCCGGAGAACGACATGAAACCCCAGTTCGTCCAGCCGAGACGCGGTGTGTTCGCGTTCGCCGAGGCGGACACGCTTGTCGACTTCGCCCGCGCCAACGACCAGGCCGTACACGCCCACACACTGGTGTGGTTCGAGGCGCTGCCGACGTGGATGCGGTCCGCGCCGGACAAGGAAACCGTGATGCTCGACCACATCAAGGCCGTCGCCGGGCACTTCGCCGGCCGGGTCGCCGAATGGGACGTGGTCAACGAGCCCATGGACGAGGACAGCTCGGACGGTCTCCGGCACAACCTGTGGTGGCAGGCGATGGGCAAGGGCTACATCGCCAAGGCGTTCACCGCGGCGCGGCAGGCCGACCCGAACGCCGTCCTGTACCTCAACGAGTACGGCGTCGAGGAGGCCGGTGAGCGCTGGGACCGGCTTTACCAGCTGGTCAAGGACCTCAAGGCCGCCGGTGTCCCGATCGACGGCGTGGGCTTCCAGAACCACGAGTACGCGAAAGGCGACCGCACTCCGCCGGAAACCTTCCGCCAGCACGTCCAGGCGTTGGCCGCGCTCGGCCTGAAGGTCCGTGTGTCCGAAATGGACGTCAGTGCGAACGGGGACAGTGCCGCCGTGCAGGCCAAGGAGTTCGCCGGCAAGCTCGCAGTGTGCCGCGACGAGCCGAACTGCACCAGCTTCGGCATGTGGGGCTTCACCGATCGCTACGGATCCACCGCGGACATCAACAACTACCCGCCGTCGCCCGGTGACGCCTTGCCGTGGGACCGGAACCTACGGCCTAAGAAGGCGTACACAGCCATGCTCAACGAGCTGAACTGAGAAACTGTCCTGAACGGTGTGCCTCCGGTGATCCGGCCCGACAAAGTCGGTGGCTCATTCGGAGGCGCGTCGTTAGCCTCCGTCGGGTGATCTACGAAGACCCGCGGGCGTACCTGCTCGGGCTTGAGGGTATTGCCTTGCTGCGCGCGTTCACCGGAGAGTACGACCGCGACTTCGTGGCGGCCAGGATCGCGGAGATCCGCAGAGTGCTCGCCGACGAGGCGTTGGCGGACGCGGCCGTGGAAGTCGAGCGGGTCGACACGGTTACCGGCTATCGACTGTGGTCGGCGACGTATGACCGGCCCAACTCGGCGTTCGACATCGACGAGCCCGTGGTCAAGGAGATCGTGGACGCGCTGCCCGTGGGTGTCGCGCTGGATGCCGCGTGCGGGACTGGTCGCTATGCCGAGTTTCTGGCCGGGCGTGGCCATCGGGTCATCGGTGTGGACGGCTCGCCCGACATGCTCGCGCGGGCGCGTACGCGGGTGCCGCGGGGCGAGTTCCTGCTCGGTGATCTACGCCAACTCCCGGTGGCCGACGCCGCGGTTGATCTGGTCGTGTGTGCCCTGGCACTGACCCACATCCCGACGCTCAAGCCGGCGCTGGCGGAGTTCGCCAGGGTTCTGCGTCCAGGCGGACACCTGGTGATCGCCGACATGCACCCCGAGCGGGTGGCGCAGGGCGCGATTCCCTCCGTGCGTGGTGCTGATGGCCGACCTGGACGGCTGAGTTCCTACCGCCACTTGATCGGGGACTACCTGCGAGCCGCGCTGCCAGTGGGACTGCACGTGCGTCGCTGCGAGGAACCTCCCGTGCCGACCAACGAACGGTCGCAGCCCGCGGATCGGACAGACACGTTCGGGGAGGTAGGACCGTGGGAGCTGTGGCCGTGGTGTCTGGCCGACATGGTGCCCGAGGCGACACGAGCCGCCAGCGCGGGGCCGGCGCTGGTCATCTGGCATTTCCAGTTGGGTGCGTCCACAGCGGAATGACGGTGACTCCGGTGCGCTCAACGGTCCCGAGCAGTGGCAGTTTCTTGGGCAGGTCCCAGCGACGGCCGGGTGATCACGGACGGTATGGCGTCGCGGTGGTCGGTCCGTACGACTTCGTGCTGCCGGCGACCGCCGCCATGATCGCCGTCAGGACGCCGAAGATGATCGACAGCCCGATGGCGACGCCGTTGCTCCTCGCGAAGCCGAAGAGGAACTTCACGTGGGCATCGAAGTCCGCGCCCCGCAGTAGCGGCGACACGAAGTCCACCACTGTGAACAGCACGCAAACCACGCACAGTGTCCACGCGCCGGGAATCTTGCGGGCGAACGTGAACCCCGCCGCGACCACCAGCAACACCGCGCCGATGACGCCACCGAGCACGTTCTGCACCTCCAGGCTGGACCAGCCAACGTCCGGCTGGCCGGCGATGTCGACGTTGTAGAGCGCGAACCAGACGAGCATGCCGGCGGTGATCAGCGCCAGGATGCCGGCGGTCGCCGCCGCCGCGGCGTTTGCCCTCGGTCTCGGCGGCGCCGCCAACGGGCTCGGCCCGCCACCCCACGGCGCGGGTCCGCCCGCCATCGGCGGCTGACCATACGGAGGAAATCCGGGCGGCGGTGGATTCGGCTGCATCCGCACTCCTCGCGTGTTTCGGCGACATGGACCTGCCGCCCATCATGGTCCGCGATCATCATAGGTCGCGGGTGGTGGCCGGTTGGTGACAGCCCGCCGGCTTCTCAGAAGTACTTCAGCACGTCGGCTTCGATTTCGCTGAAGTTGACGTCGTCGTGGGCTGGCGGTTCGTAGTCGCGTGCGCGTACGTGCTGCAGGAAGCCGTCCGGAAGATCCAGCGGATAGCGGCTCAGGTAATGGATCGAATCCTTCCGCCAGATCCATTCCCCGTCCGAGATCAACGATGACGCGCTCATGATCTGGTCGGTGCCGTTCACCATGTCCACCTCGACATCCAGGACATCGAGGACAGGCGGCGCCGTTCGCATGTACTCGATGACTCGCTCGCGGTCATCGATCACCCGGTCGGTGTGGTCGAAGACGGACGGCAGATCGTCATGGCGCCCCACGTACATCTCGCGGTACACCCCGACGGGCTTCAACGGTTCCGCACGTGTGGGTCTCTGGCCTGGCCGGACGTGGTCGGGACAGAGCGTTTTGAACCACGTCTCGCCAGTCATGCCGCCCGGCTCGCCACAGACCTCACAGGTGCGACCGGACTCCTCCTCGGCCGCCCGCACAATCGCGGAGACCTGGTCACCGAGCTCACGCGCGATGCCGAGTTCGCCGGTCACGGGATCGAAGTACACGCCCAAGTGGAGGCGCAGCGTGCCGTACTTCTCCTTGACCTGCGCCACCTGATAGCTCGGCAGCACGGCGACAAGCTCAGCGTGGGCGCGCATCAGGATGCTGTGCCACCCACGCCCAACGTGGTCCAGGTATTCGGGTATCTGCCGGTCGGACACGTTCGCCATGGGACTGATCCTGCCCTAGCCCGCGATTCCCCCGCAGCCCGCGACATCAAGCTGCCGTTCGACGGACGACAGAGCCAGAACCCACACAGCGGAGCAGGTGCTTCCCGGAGACCCACCCGGGAGTCGAACCCGGAATTGGAACGGCTTTGCAGACCGCCACACGACCGTCGTGACGTGGGCCAGGCCACCCGTAAGGGCTGGTTGTCACACCGATGATGGGCGCGTCCCGGTGTCGAACCAGGCGCGCCAAGGTGTTCGTAGGCCGCCGGGGACTCGAACCCCGTACCCGTCGCTTAAGAGGCGACTGCTCTAGCCCGTTGAGCTAGCGACCTGCGGAGGATGCAGGAATCGAACCTGCGCGGCGCTCGTCACGCCGACGTCCGTTTTCGAGACGGCTGCCTTCCCTGGCTCGGCCAATCCTCCTTGCACCGCAACGGCTGGTGCCGGTATCGGTGCCGCTATGGAGATGTCAATGATCCGCGCCGACCCATGGGAAATGGGCGGCGTCAAGAATTGTTTCGGGGTGCGCGAAATAGCGAAAGCCGCCCGGATCGGTTACCCGATGGGCGGCTCCCTGGACATGACGTGCTCTACATCATGGCGAGGAGCCTTCGCCGCTCAGAATCTCTTGTTCCTGACAGGACAAGGGCTTCCGACTGTCAGCGTTCGACGAACACACGACGCCGAACGCAGCGGCCAGGTACTGGCGCCGCGTGCCTCGCTTTCGCATGTCCGTCATGACCTCTCCTCAGTCGGTACGCATTCACAATGTCCGATGTCCATGCTTACGTCAATCTCATTTGAAGGAAGCTAGGAGGATTCGCGCGAGTTGTCGGGTAGCAGTGCCTGGTATCGGCCGGAGCGGATCAGGGCCAGGATGGCGTTGGTCCGGGATTCCGGGGCCGCGTAGGCGGGGTGGGCGCGCAGCAGTTCGCCTACGTTCCGCAGGTGGCTCAGGTCGGTGGCGGCTTGGGCGGTCCCTCGGGTCGGGTGGGTGGCCAGCATCGGGACGTCCGGCCCGATCCGGCCCTTGCCGATCGCGTAGTTCACCCGTTTCCCGCACCGGCACGGCGCGGTCGCGTCCAGCAGGCCGCAGCGCCCGCGCAACGCCGCACGGACCTGGCTGCGGGCGCGTTCCAGGCGCTTGCGGTATGCCGACGGCGAGATTTCGAGCACCCAGGCGGCTTCCTGCCCGGACAGTCCCAGTACCTCGCCGAGTACATAGGTGGCACGCCCTGGTCGGTCGAGGCACCGCAGGAGAGCCTGGGTGCACAGCAGGCGGATCTCCTCGGCGAGCAGGTCGCTGTCCGGCCCGGTGTACGTGGGCGCCGACAGGCCGTCGAGCAGGTCCTGCCGATAGCTGTCGAAGGTGAGCTGTTCCTGGGGCCTGTGCCGCCGCAGGTTGACCAGGTGGTTGACGGCGATCCGGTAGGCCCAGGTGACCAGCGCGGCCTCGCCGCGGAAGGACGCCAGGCGGGTCATCACCCGGATGAGGATCTCCTGGGCCGCGTCCTCGGCGTCGACAGGGCGGCCGGTCATCCGCAGGGCCAGGCGGTAGACCGGGTCCTGGACCCGCCGCAGCACCTCGGCGAGCGCGTCCTGGTTCCCGGCCACCGCCCTGGCCACAAGGTCCGCGTCGGGGTGGGTCATCCGAGCTTGTCCAGCCAGCGCGCCACCGACCGGCCGATCGCCTCCGGGATCTGCTCCGGGGCGTGGTGTCCGGCCTCGCCGAGCTCCTCGACCTGCAAGGAGCTGATGGTCCGCCGCGCCCAGGCGATCACCTCCGCGGACCCGAGGCCCTGGGCGGGCGTCACGGTCATCAACAACTTCGACACGTCCACAGACTGGCCCATCCACTCGCCGTAGGCCATCATCCGGGCCACGACGTCCGCCGGCTCGCCGTCCAGGGGGAACTCCCGCGCCCACTGCAGCATCGGGCGGCGAGAGTCCGGGCTCGGGTACGCGGCCCGGTACTCGTCGAGATCCCGTTCGGCGATGCCGGGCACGAGGCGCCGGAGATTGCCCTCGATGAACAGGTTCTCGTCCAGGACCATCCGCTCGCCGACACCGGGCGTGCGGAACGCCCGGAACATGTCGGCGGCCTGCGGCACCATCTCCGACCACGACATCGGCCGCAGGAACGTCTCGATGAGCGCGATCCCCCGGACCCGACCAGCTCCGTGACGCGCGGCCCAGTCCTGGGCCAGCGCCCCGCCCCAGTCGTGCCCGACCAGGACCAGGTCCCCGTCCGGAACGACCCGGTCCAGCCACGCCTTCAGGTAACGGGCGTGGTCGTCGAAGCGGTAGCCGATCGCGGGTTTGCCGGAGGCTCCCATCCCGATCAGGTCCGGCGCCAGGCACCGGGCCCGCCCGCTGACCTGTGGGACGACCTCGCGCCACAGGTGCGATGAGGTCGGGTTCCCGTGCAGGAACACCACGACCGGGCCGTTCCCCTGCTCTCGGTGGGCGATCCACGAGTCCAGGACGTCAACCCTCATGATGTCGTTCGATGTGGACATAGCCGTGCTCTCCTTCGCTCACGCGGTGTGGACGAAGGGTTGGACACAGGCCACCGAGCCGTTGTGACAGCTCCCAGCGAAATTCCCTGTCGGTCGCCGGCTGCTCCACGGTCCGACACCTGCATTTTCCTGAGTGATCATTTCGGTGGTGCAGCGTTGCCGCATGGGGAGATTGACTGCCGCCACCGCGGCCCTCGCGATCACGGCGGGCGCGTTGCTCACGTCGGCCGGTCCGGCGGCGGGGTTCCCGCCGATGGGTCGCGGCGTTCGGATGAACCAGGTCCAGGTCATCGGCACGCACAACAGCTACCACCGGGAGCTGTCCTTCGCCGAGCAGCAACGCCAGCGGGAGAGCGACCACCTGTGGTACTCGCACCCGTCGCTGCCGGCGCAGTTCGGCCAGGAGGGCGTACGCCAGATCGAGCTCGACGTGATGCCCGACAGCGACGCCGGCGGCCTGTACACCCGGCCGCTGATCCGCCAGGCCGCCGGGCTGGGTCCGCTGACCGACCCGGACATGGCCAAACCGGGCTTGAAGGTGATGCACTGGGCCGACCACGACTACGGCACCTCCTGTGTGGCCGTCGTCACGTGCCTGCGGCAGGTGGTGGACTGGTCGCGGCAGCACCGAGGGCACGCGCCGATCGCCGTGCTGCTGGAGTTGAAGCAGACCGACCCGGCCATGGAGCAGCAGGGCGGCCCGAAGAGCCCACCGTGGGACGACCAGCGGTTCGCGGCGCTGGACGCGGAGATCCGGTCAGTGGTCCCGGCCGAGCAGCTGATCACCCCGGACACGCTGCGCAGGCCGGGGCTGACCCTGGAACAGTCGGTGCTGCGGTCCGGCTGGCCCAGCCTGGACCAGGCGCGCGGCAAGTTCGTGTTCCTGATGGACAACAAGGACCCCAAGGTGCAGGCGCCTTACCTGGCGGGCCGGCCGAACCTGGAGGGCCGGGTGCTGTTCACCGACTCGGCGCCGGGCCGCGCCGACGCGGCCTTCCTGGAGCAGAACGACCCCAGGGGCGCCAATACCGCGCAGATCCAGGACTGGGTACGCCGGGGCTACCTGGTGCGCACCCGCGCCGACGAGCCCTTCGACGCGGCCAGCACCGGGGACACCACCCGACTGAAGGCAGCCCTGGCCAGCGGCGCCCAGCTGGTGAGCACCGACTTCCCGGTGCCCGGACTGGCCGCCCGCTACGGCAGTGACTACGTCGCCGAACTACCCGGCCACGTTCCGCTGCGTTGCAACCCGGTGAACGCCCCCTGGTACTGCCGCGGTGTCCCGTTGGAGTAGATGACATGGTCAACGCAGGGACCGGATCACCGGGCTCGCGGCGACCAGGCCGGCGCACGCCAGGACGGCGCTGCCACAGACCAGAAACAGCGTCGTCGTGCCGTATGGGAGCAGGGCGCCGGCAACCGCGTAGGAGAACGGGTCCAACGCCACCGTTGCCAGCACGACGAGGCTCATCACTCGGCCCAGCAGGTGCTTGGGCACTCGCTCCTGCAGCGTGGCCACGACGACCACTCCGAGAAACGCGGACCCGAGGCCGACGAGTGAGACGACCGCCGTCGCGGCGACGACGTGGGTGACGGCGGCGAGTCCGGCCGTGCCTGCGCCGATCGCCGCGACCCCGCCGACCACGGTCCAGCCGCGCCGGGCGGGCGGCCGCCACCCGGCCATGAGTGAGCCGGCCAGTGAGCCGGCACCGAAACCGGAGAGCACGACGCCCAGAGATCCCGCGCCGCCGAGGCGTTGATCGGCGAGCACCGCGCCGCCCACGAGCACGGGACCCACGACCGCGATGTTGATCAGGGCGATGGCGGCCAGCATCCCTCGCACCAGCGGTTCATGCCAGGCGTATCGCAAGCCCGCGCCGAGGGCACGCGCACTGCTGAGCTGCTCACCGTCCTTGGCGTCCGGACCGCGTCTTGTCACACGGATGAGCGTGCTGAGGGCGATGGCGGCCACTGCGGCCACCGCGGCGATCCCACCGAGCGTCGCATCGAAGCCGACCGCGGCGATGACTCCGGCGGCCACCGCCGGGCCGACCAGATCGCCTCCCGACTCCGCGCCCTGCACCAGCGCGTTGACCCGGGCGAGCTGCTCGGTCGGCACGACGGCGGGCAGCAACGCCAGGGCCGCCGGGAAGTACGCGGCGTCGGCGGCGCCGAGCAGCCCGGCGAGCAGCGCAACCGTCGTCACCGATGGTGAGGTGAAGGTGACCAGGGCGCCAAGCGCGAGCAGGACGGCGACCCTGAGCCAGGCGGCGGCGACCGCGACACGGGCTGGATCAAGGCGGTCGACCAGTACCCCCGCGGGAAGCAGGAGCACCGCTCGCGGCAGCGCCACGGCCACAAGAACGAACCCCGTGGCGATCCCGGGTTCCGACAGTTCGAGCACGAACAGCGTGAGCCATATCAGGAACAGCGCATCGACCACGGCCGCCAACCCTTGGCCCACAACCAGACGGCGCAGGTGCGGATCACCGAGCGATCCGCGCGGAAGAGAACGGGCGGTCGGCTCCGTCGTCATTGCCAGCTCCCTGGGCTATGCGATGTGGGTGCCGCCGTCGACCGTCAGAGTGGTGCCGGTGACGTAGGACGACGCGTCGGAAACGAGGAAGACCAAGGCCGCGGCGAGCTCCTCGGGCTGCCCGACGCGGCCCGAGAGCACCCGCGGCATCATCGCGTCGAGGTAGCCCTCGGCGTAGCCGTCGGTCATCGCGGAGGTGAACAGGCCCGGTGCGAGGGCGTTCACGCGGATGCCCTTGCCGGGGGTCCACTGCTGGGCGAGATCGCGGGTGAGCCCGAGGATCCCGGCCTTCGACGCCGAGTAGGCGGCCTGCGGCAGACCGCCCGTGACCAGCGCGAGGATGCTCGACACGTTGACGATGGCACTGCCCGGCGGCATCACCGCGGCCGCGGCCTGGGCCATCCAGTAGGAGCCGTTGAGATTGATGTCGACGACCTCGCGGAACTGCTCCGGTGTCTCCTCGGTCGCAGGCTGTTCGCTGCTGATCCCGGCGTTGTTGACCAGAATGTCCACCCGCCCGAACGCGTGAACAGCCGCGTCTATCAGCGCGCGGCAGTCCTCAGGCTTGGCAACGTCAGTACGCACAGCGACAGCCCGGCGGCCGAGCGCCTCGACGGCCCCGCGCGTTGCCACCAGCCTGTCGGCACGCCGCGCCCCGAGCACGACATCGGCGCCGGCCTCGGCCAGCGCGGTGGCGAAGGCGACACCCAGCCCGGCGGAGGCGCCGGTGACCACGGCGACGCGACCGTCGAGCCGGAAACGATCAAGGACACTCACCGGTGGTTGGCGACGAAGCTCACCGCGTCGCCGACGGTTCGCAGCTCCGCGACCTGGTCGTCCGGGATCCGCACCGCGAACCTGTCCTCGACCTGCACGGTGATCTCCACCATCGACAGGGAGTCGACGTCCAGATCGTCGACAAAGGACTTCTCGCCGGTCACTTCGGCGGAGTCGACACCCATCACGTCTTCGACGATTTTGGCGATGTCGTTGAGGATCTCGGTGTTGGTCAGCATGGTTTTCCTTCCTTCAGATTCCGAGGCGCCGTCGGTAGGTGATGAGAGTGCGCAGGAAGCCGTCCATCTGTTCCTCGGTGTGGCCCGCGTGCGGGAACAAGCGCAGCAGCGCCTGGTTGCGCAGGACGGCCGGGTAGGAGAAGACGGGGACGAGGTAACCGTCCTCGACGAACCACTCCCGCATCTGCAGGGCGGCGGCGTCGTTTCCGATCGGCACCGAGAGCATGTACGACTCGGTCGGCGTTGTCGGCGTGTCGATCTCGTGCATCTGCCTGCGCAGGCGGGCGGCATGTGCCAGGTAGTCGTCGACGATCTTCGGATTCCGGGCGAGGACGTCGATCGTGCGCTCGGCGGCGTACGCGGTGGGTGGCTGGATGGCGGCCGTGAACATCGAGGTGCCGGAGAGCAGTTCGAAGGCGTCGATGGCCGCCGCGGGCCCGGCGATCGCGCCGCCTTCCAGACCGATGGCCTTCGACAGGGACACCATGACGAAGTCGGCCCGGTCCCGGATCGCGGCCGCCTCCCGGGCGTACGGACGGTTCTCGGGCCCGTAGACCATGAAGCCGTTCGCGTCGTCGATCATGCTGATGGCGCCGTGCCGGTCGCACTCGTCAAGAATCTCCACGATCGGCCCCATGGTGCCGTCGGCCGAATAGATGCTCTCGGCGATCACGACAAGCTTCCGGGCGTTGATCCGGTTCAGGATGCGGGCCAGGTCGGCGACATCGTTGTGCCGGAACGCGTGGACGTTACGGCCGTAGTCGAGCCCTTCGAGGCCTTTCCAGATACTCCAGTGAACGTCCCGGTCGGCGACGAAGACGGTGTCGCGATTGCTCACCTCGATCCCGGTGTCGAACTGCGCGGAACTGCTCATGGCGGTGACGAACCCGATGTTGGCGAGCAGCCCGGTGGCGAAGCTGATGGCTCGCTCTTTGCCGGTGTGGCGGGCGATCGTCTCTTCCAGCACCTGGTGCGGGCGGCAGATCCCCTGGGTCATCCTGGATCCGCTGGTGCTCAGGCCGTGGGCGAGCGCCCCCTCGGCGAAATGACGCCGGACCGGGACGTGCCGCTCCAGGTCGAGGAAACTGATGCTGGCGAAGTTCACCAGTTCGCGGCCGTTGCGGACGATGGTCGGTCCGACGGGACCGTCCACCACCGGCGGGCGGTATGCCGTGTCGTGCGTGTTCGCCTCGACGAATTCGGCGAAGGCCCACGGGGCCAAGCGGTCCACGGACGTCGTGGGAGTACGGGACGAGGTCATGGGGAGGTCTCTCTTCCAGGCAAGGGCGCCAGGGCGGCGGCAAGGTGGCCGAGCGAGGCCGTTCCAGCCAGCTCGTCCGACGCGATCCCGGTGAAGCCGGACTGGTGCAGCAGCGCCAGCAGACGAGGGATGGCGACCAGCGTGACTCCGTGGTCGGCGAGGCAACGGTTCATGTCCACGGCGTCGGGTCCGACGGCTGCCACGGCGGCGGCCAGCGCCCGTTCGGCGCTTGTTTCGGGCGGGCGCAACGGGATCCCGTCGGACTCGACGCGGGCCGGGGACAGGACGTAACAGCCAGGGGCCAGGATGCCGGGAACTTCGCCGAGGTGGTCCAGGACGTGGCGGTGCAAGTCGCCGGCGGTGAGATCGGAGGCGGTCCGGGCGTGTGCGACGAGGTGCTCCTCGCTGGGCGCCACCGTCACGTCGAGCACACCGGGATGGCCGCGCAACACGTCTTCGATTCTGGTCAGCGACACCCATCCCTGCGGGGCGCGCCACCATCCAGCGGCGGCCGGTGTGTGCGAGCGTGCCGGGACCGGGCGCTCGGCACCGTCGGCGAGCGCGCGCAGCAGACCGCACAACCGGCCGGCCAACGCCATGGCCTGCCCGGCGTCGAGCAGGTGATCCCCGACGGTGACATCGAGGGTGACGACCCCGCCATCGCGGCTGAAGTCCACGTAGAGCGTGTCGCAGGGCTCGTCAGGTGCGCTGCTGATCCAGTTGGCGGACCCAGTGTTCTGGGTGGGGACCAGGTAGTCGCGTGGCCACGAGTAGCAGTTGTACTCGATGGTGGGCACGGTCGCGACACCGCGGCGACGGTCCATTCGGGACCAGGCGGCGACCAGCTCCGCGGGGCGGTACAGACCGTGCCGGTAGGCCGTGGCGGAGGCGGCCGCGACCGAGGCGACCACCTCGCCGAACGCCGCGCCCGGACGGAGATCGATCTGTACCGGAACCGTCAGGGCCCGGACGTCGACACTGGTGCGCAGCGCGGCCCGGCCTCGGTTGGAGACCACCACTGACGCGAGGAACCGGTGTTCGCCGGTGCGGGTGGCGACGTCGTGGGCCAGTGCCGCGAGCACAACGACTTCCGGGCTGACCCGATAACGCCGGGCGACGCGGTCGAGGTCGTCGTACGCGTCCACCGAGCGGTGCTGGAGGCGGTGGCGCCCGCCGCCGTTGTCGGTCCCGCCGAACGGGGCTAGCACGCCGGTCGGGTTGCTCGCGAGACGCATGAGCCACTCACGCTCGGCTACGCGGGCGCGTTCCAGGTGCTGGGCGGCGACCGTGTCGAGCGGGTGCGTGGGCGCCTCCGCCGGTCCGTCGTCGCCGCGTAGGTGATCGTGCAGCTGGTTGATCATCACCGCCAGCCCCCATCCGTCGATCACGACGTGGTGTGCGGCCAGCAGGACCGCACGCGGCTTTCCCGCCTCAAGCAGCACCCTGGCGAGCCAGGGCGGATTCCGCTCGGGATCGATCGGGCGGGCGGCCAGCGCCGCTGTGGCTGCCGCCAGGGTGGCGGCATCGGCGGCGGGGACGTCGACGTAGTCGACCGGCAGCGGGGCCCAGTCCGCTCGGTGGACGTGTTGGATCGGGCGGAGCGGATCGACAGTGGTGCGCAGCGCCTCGTGGCGGGCGGTGAGGGACGCGAGGGCCACGTGCACGTCGGCAACGGTTGCCGGGGGCGGGATGTGGCAGTGGTCGGCGAGCGGCGTCGGGTTCACCCGCCGTGGTGCGGGAATGGTGCGTTCGTACCAGTGCCACTGCTGGACCCAGGTCAGCGGCCCGCTGCGGGTGACGGTCATACTGCCCGGACCACCAGAGCGGCGTTGTGGCCGCCGAAGCCGAACGAGTTGCTGAGCGCGGTCCGCATCCGCTCGTGGTGCTGCGTCCGGTGCGGCACGAAGTTGATGTCCGGGTCGATCGGCTCGTCGCAGTTGATCGTCGGCGGGACGTCACCCGTGCGCAGGGCCTGGATCGACGCCACGAGCTCGACCGCCCCGGCGGCGCCGATCATGTGCCCGGTCATCGACTTGGTGGAGCTGACCGGGATCCGGGTGACCCGATCCCCCAGCACCTTCCGCAACACGGCGGTCTCGGTGGCGTCGTTCAGTTGCGTTCCTGTGCCGTGCGCGTTGACATAGTCCACATCGGACCCTGTGATTCCCGCGTCGCGCAGCGCTGCCTCGACGGCAAGGCACGCGCCCCGTCCCTCCGGATGCGGGGCGGTCCAGTGATGGGCGTCGGAACTCGCGCCGTAACCCGTGAGTTCGGCCAGGGCCGTCGCCCCTCGTCGTTCGGCCACCTCGGCGGCCTCCAACACCACCACGGCGGCTCCTTCACTCATCACGAACCCGTCGCGGTGTACATCGAACGGCCGGCAAGCTGCGGCCGGGTCGTCGTTGCGTTTGGACAGTGCGCGGGCGTTGCCGCTGGCCGCGAGGTCGACGGTGGTGACGCACGCGTCCGCGCCGCCGGCGATGACGATGTCTGCCTCACCGTTGCTGATCATGCGCATCCCCGCGCCCACCGCGTCGGCGCCGCTGGCGCACGCCGTGCTCAGGGCACGGCTGGGCCCCTGTGCGCCGAGCCGCATGCTGATCTCGCCCGCGGCGCTGTCCATTGCGGTCGTGACCTGGTTGAACGGGCCGATGGCCCGTGGCCCCTTGTCGCGCAGTCGGTTCGCGGCGCGATAGATCGACCCCACCGGGCCGTAGCCGCTGCCGATGATCACGGCGACCCGCGGCGCCAAGTGATCGTCGACGACGAGCCCGGCGTGCTCGCAAGCCTCCAGCGCCGCGGCGAGGGCGTACTGCGCGTACGGGTCGGCGCGACGACTGACCATCGCGGGCATGTAGCGGCCGGGGGTGAATCCGCGGACCTGGCCGCCGATCCGGACTTCGAGATCGGTCACATCGATCGCGTCCACGGTGTCGACGCCGCTGCGGCCGGCCAGCATCGCCGTCCACGTCTCGGTGACAGTGTGGCCAAGTGGCGTCACCGCCCCGTACCCGGTGACCAGCACCTGGCGTCCCGCTTTTGCTTCTGTCACTGGGGAACCACCTCGGCGTCGCGGAGGGACGGGAGGATGTCGCCGGGTGCGACCGGCACCATGAGCACGGCTGTGCCTCCCTGTGCGCAGAACCGTCGCGCGGCGAGAATCTCGTTGGTCAGCGTGGCTTTGTCACGCAGCACTCGACAGTGGATGTCCGGCCCGTCCACCACGGGCGGCGGCGCGCCCGAGCGGACGAAGGGGTGGCGTTCGGCGTCGAGGCCGAGGCGGGAGCGTTGAGCGTCCAGCCAGCCATAGCCGCCGTTGCACAGCACCACGTACAGAACACCGCCATAGGCCGGAGCGGTGACGGCGATGTCCGCGCGGGCCGCGAGGAACGCTCCGTCCCCGATGAACGCGGTGACCTCGTGGTCCGGGGCGGCCCGCTTGACCCCGATGGCCGCGGCCGCGCCGAAGCCCAAGGGGGTTTGCTCCGATGGCACGATCGACCCGCCACCAACGCGGAACGGGAAGCCGTAGGACCACATGTCCTGCAGCCCGTTCTCCTGGACCAGCACGCGCGGCTCGCTGGCGGTGGCGTCGAGCGCGGCGAGCAGTTCAGCGATGCGGATCTCCGGCAGCGTCGCCGCGTGGGCCAGTTCCGCTTCCACGTCAAGCGACATGGCCTTACGGGCGACGGCGATCTCGTTCACCCACACCTCGGTCGTGCGGTCATCGTCCAGCGCCCGCGACCAGCCGAGCACGGCGTGCCGGGCGTCGCCGAGCACGCGCGGACCAGAGAACTCGGCCGACAACCCACCCGGATCGACGTTGACCTGCACCACCGGGACCGAGGGCCATGGCGTTCCCCCTTCGACGACTGTCTCCTCCAGTCGCCCGGCGAGCGACACCACCAGGTCACAGGACGACCACAGCTCACGGGCGGGGGCCGCGGCGTAGAGGCCTGCCGCGCCGCAGAACAGCGGGTGATGCTCGTCGACAGCACCGCGACCGGACGCGGTGGTGAAGAGCGCCGCGCCGAGGCGTTCGGCGAAGCGCTCCACCACACCGTCGTCGTTGCGGTGCCGCATTCCGCCGCCCACCAGCACCACCGGACGCCGGCTCGCCCGGATCGCCGCCAGTGCCGGTCCTGGCGTCACGGGAACGGACTCAAGGACCAGTGGTTCGGGCAGCGTTGGCCGCGGGCCGGTCACGAGGATCTCGGCCGTGCGGACGTCATCGGGTATTTCCAGGTACACGGGTCCGGGTGGCGGTCCCATCGCCCGGGTCAGCGCCGTCACCGTCGCGGGGACGACCCGGTCGGGATGACCTACCCGGTGCGCCCACCGCACGAGGGGCACTGTCACAGCGACTTGGTCGAGTTCCTGGAATCCGCCGCTGCCCCGGCGCCGTTCGGGCGCGCCCGCGGCGAGCACGAGGACCGGCGCACAGGACTCTCGTGCTTCGAGCAGCCCCGTGGCCGCGTGCGTGACAGCCGGCCCTTTGCCCAGTGCGCATACGGCGAGCCGGCCTGACTGCAGCGCGTAGCCGGTCGCCATGTACATCGCGTTGCGCTGGTCACGGCACGGCACGAGGTCCAGGCCGGCGGCGTCGAGGGCGCGAAGCAACTCCAGATCGTCGGCGGGTAGCCCGAAGCAGGTGTCCACCTCGTTCGCCACCAACAAGTCGACGATCGCGGACCACGCGTCGACGTAGCGCTTGCTCACCTGGGTCATCTCCCACCTACCGCGACAGGGGCGGCCGTCAGGAGATTCCGCGCCACGGCCTGCGACATGAGCAGTGGTTCGGCGTGCCGCTCGCCGCCGTAGGAAATGTAGTTCGCCATCATCCCGAAACCGCCGAACGGGCGGTTGCCGTCCTCGGCGTCGAGCAGCGTGTGGTTGACACAGGTTTGGTGCCGCTTGGCCAGAACATTCACCGTCTCCGGATCGTTTCCGTAAACCATCGCTCCCAACGCGCGTTCGCTGAAATACGGACTTGCCAACCGTTCACGCAACCGTCTCGCACTGGGATAGGCCACGACGTTGAACACCGGGGCGAACATCTCGTCCAGGGGGATCTTGTCGTCGAAGTCCCACAGCAGCATGGTCGGCTCGATCCGGCGGCATCGCAGATCGATGCGCCCGCCGTACTGGATGTGACTCGCGTGCCGCACCAGGTAGTCCGAGCAGTTCACCAGCGCCGAGTCGTAGTAGATCGGACCGTAGTCGACGGCCGGGTCGCTGTTCTGCCCGAAACGCAGCGAAGTCAGTTTGGCGGACAACAGGTCGACGAATTCCTCAGTGCGGCCCTGCGGCGCGAACACGACGTCGGGGCCGAAACAGTCCTGGCCCGAATTGTGGAGCCGGATTCTCGCGACGTCGTGTGCGGCGCGCGCGAGATCGGCGTCGGGTGCGATCACGAAGGGGTTGATGCCGTGCCCGAAGAACAGGAAGAGTTGGTCTTCCGCCACCCCTTCGCGGACAGTCTCGGCATTGGCGTAGTCGCCGGTGAAGACGATGAGGTCCGCGTCGCGCACCGGTCCCGTCACGAACTTGCGCCTGCTGAGTTCGAAAAGCTCAATGGGTAGGCCGTGCACCGGAGCCAGCAGGGCGTGCAGTCGTTGCATCTGGCTGGTGATCTGCGAGGACGATCGAAAGGTGATGCTGTCGGTGTAAAGGGACGCCACCAGCATGTAGAGCGCGTACGAATAGAGCGGGATGTTGGACGGCATGAACACCGCGGCCCGAGGCACGCGGCCGGGCCGGCCCCGGCGGATCTCCTCCTCCGCTCCGTCGAGGGTGGCGAGGAACGAACGAATCTCCGCGCTGGCGGTGTGGTGGGGCGAGATCTCGGTGAGAATTCCCAGCACCGCGTCCTCGTTGTCGGCCACATGCCGGCGCACCGCGCGCAGCGCGTCGATACGGTCGGCGAAGGGAATGCGGTAGTCGGACGCGGTGGCGTCGGTGATCGTGGTGCGCGACGCGGGCAGCGAGGTCATGGCGATCTTCTCCAGAACGGCCAGGTCTGGCTTTCCCGTATTCGTGAGGGGCAACGCGGGAAGCACGACGATGTGGTCGGGCTGCTCGTAGCGGGCGAGCACGGAACGCAGCGCCTGTTTCCAGTACGCGGGCTCGTGATCGTCCGGGTCCGCGATCACGAACACCAGGCGACTGCCCAGCCGCTCGTCGGGGACGGCGACGACCTTTGTCTGCGCGCCGGCCGACTCGGCCCGCTCGGCGAGGTGGTCGGGGTAGAGCGTGTGGCCGTCACGGTGCACGGCGTGCTTGCGCCCGACCGGGAAGACGTGGCCGGTGTCGTCGAGCATGCCGATGTCGCCGGTGCGGTGCACGGAACCCGAAACCGGGATTATCTCACCGTCGTCGCCCAGATAGCCGGTCATCAGGCCGTCACTGCGGACGACGAGCTCGCCGAGCCGGCCGTGCGGAAGCGGCCGGCCGTGGTCGTCGTGGACTTCGACGACCACACCGGGCAGCGGTGTGCCGCACCCGACCGGATCGGTGTGGGGCGCCAGAGCGATGTTTCCCACCTCGGTCGCTCCGTAGCCGTCAAGCAGGTGCTGGCCGGTACGGGCGTGGAACCGGGCCGCCAGGTTGCGGCCCAGCGGCGCGCCGCCCACGCACCAGGCTCGTACCGTCTTCAGCGCGGTCGCGAGAGCGGGACGACGCTCGAACAGGTTGAGCAGGCTGTAATAGGTCGACGGGGCACCGTCCACAATGGAGAGACCGTGGTCCACGCCGACCGCGAGCGCACGGTCCAGGCGCGTGGTCGGCCCGTAAACCACGAGCGTGCCCCCGGTCAGCCACCAGCAGAGGACCAGCGACAGGCCATATTGGTGGGAGTACGGCAGGACGGGCAGGAAGACGTCGTCCGGCCGGTATCCCATTCGTTCCGCGCTGAGGGCGAGGTTGTCCAGAATCGAGCGGCCGGAACGGACAATGCCCTTGGGACGGCCTGTCGTACCCGACGACCATGAAATCGCGGCGTCCTGGCGCTGCGCCCATTTCGCGATATCGGGCACGGCCGCTGTGTTCGATACCGTGGTCGACGCGGGCCGTGTCGCCGCGGTGTCGCCCGTACCGTCGTTGATTTCGAATAACACACGCGCCTGAGCGCGGATCTGCGATCGTTGTGACCGGGTGGCTCGATGATCGGCCAATACCACCGAAGCGTCGAGGTGAATGAGCGCGAGCAGATCGACGACCCATTCCGGGGAGTTGCCCCCGATCATCATCACCCGCGAACCAGGTTCGGCGCCGCGGCGGGCAAGAAGTTCAGTGGCGCCGAATACGCGGGCCACGATCTCGTCGGTCTCCCAGATGCGTCCCTCGGCCGAGATCAACCGCCTGAAAACGGGCAACTCGTGCTCCTTGATGCCAGGGGGTGTGTGCGGATTCCTGGACGTACACGTTCGTAATCCCGCGACAACGTCTGCTTCTGTTCAAGAAGATCCGTCTCAACCGACTATCCCATACCCGCAGGCCGGCCGTGTGGCGAGAACACGCCATAGCGCGCCCGCTTTCTTCTGAATTCACGTTCCGGCTGTCAGCACGTCGGCGGCTTCCGCCATGACGGCGACGATCTCGTCGATATGCAGCCGCACGGCCCCTTCACGGTCGCCGACACCGTCAATCTGTGAGCGCAGCCGGTATCGCAGGGTGCCGTCTGGGTCCAACTCCGCGGACAGGTCATTGGTGGTCGGACCCCAGTCCCCGAAGTCCGGCGACTTTCCCGCACGGTAGGCGGCGACGTCCCACCGCAGCGAGTGGGCGAACTGCGGCACGTACGCCGTGTTGTCGAACGGTGTCACGATGGCGCCGTCCAGCCACATCGTGCAGGTGCGCAGTTGTGCCCCATCCGGATCGGCCGGTCCGATCTCGAACGCAAGGCGCGACCGGTCGCCGACCAAGATGTCCATCGCGCACCAACGGGAAACGTCAACGTCGAAGTCGAGCGCCGCGGCCACGGCGTCCAATGTGGCCGCGGTCGCGTCCTCGTCGAGCGTGACCGACTCGGGCAGATCGGCGAACCCCAGGTACTCCAGCGTGCTGCGCAGGCTCGGGTAGTCGGGCGCCCGGTCGGGGTGGGTGGTGTACACGCCGATGTTGCGCAGCGCCGGCACGTGTGGACGGTCCGCACCGGGCACCCGGGTGCCTGCCAGGTACAGCCGCGCGTCCCGGTGATGGGGCGCGGCGTAGTCGGCGGGACCTAGCTCGACAGCGAAGCTCGCCCGGTCGCCGTACACGCCGGCGGTCCGTGTGGCGAACGCGCCGCGCAACTCGCCGGCCACGGCGCGCCAAGCCGCCGGGTCCTCGCCGGTGACCTGCGCGAACCGGCCGTCATCTGCGATGTCAGACCGCTGTCCGGCTAGCCCGAGCAGGCCGTTCGCACTGTGGTGGCGCACCAGCGATTCCTGGTCGAGCATCCCGCGGTGCAATGCGGCCACCGAACGCGGCGTGATCGGCAGCGCCCGCAGCGCCACGGCCGCGTCGACCCGGTCGCCCCAATGCCCGAAGCCTTCGAGCACCGTGGCCACCTCGGACACGTACTCGTCGTTGCCAGTCAGCTCACACAGCACCTGCGCGGTGCGCACACGGAACACGCCGCGCGCCGAGCCAAGAGCGGACTGCAGCAACGCGGCCGTGTCTGACGGCGCGCGGCCAAGGCGGGCCAGAGCGCCCAGCGACTCGACCGCGACGGGATCGTGATCGCCGACACCGGCACGCAACATCCGCTCGACTCGCTCCGGCTTCCGCTCGTGCTCGGCGATCAGCGCACCGAAGTCGGCACCGTCGTGCCACACCAAGTACGGGTCGCCGAACATCTCCCGGCGGAACTCACCCCACGCATCGCCCACCGCGCGAGGCTAGCGCCTACTGCCCTGGCAGCGTGACCGCCTCGATCGGGCCGCGCCGCATCGCCAGCCGCGCGGAGAGCGCGGTGACCGGCCAGACGATCAGGAAGACCGCGAGCACCACGCCGAGGAACACCCAGATCGGGCCGGACGGGATGATCTGTCCGGTCGTCAAGGCCGTGGGCAGCACGGTGAACAGCGCGATGATGATGCCGAGCACCAGCCCGACCACCGCGACGATGCCGCTCTCGATGAACAGCATCCGCCGGATCTGACCGCGGTCCGCGCCCGCCAGTCGTTGCGCCCCGAACTCCCGGCGGCGGGCCAGGACGGCCACCGCGAGGGTGTTCACCGCCGCGATCGCCGCGTAGGCGATGGCGAGCACGGCCAACAGGTAGTTGATCATCGCCTCGACGTCCGCGCTGGCCTGGAAGTTGTTCGTCAGCACCGAATCGTCGCCGACGGTGAGACCCGGCCAGTCCTTGAGGCGGCTGGTCAGCGCGGACACGACGCCGGTCGAGTCGGTCGCCTTCACCAGCACCTGCGCGGGCAGCCCGCTCGTGGTGTGCGGCGTGAGGAGCTCGGCCGGCAACACCATGCTCGGGTAGCTCGACGGGCTGTCGAGCAGCGCGACGACGTTCACCTGGGCCTGTGCCCCGTCGCCGAGCCGCATGGTGATCTTGTCGCCGACCTTGAGCCGCAGGCTGTCGGCGACGTCCTGCGGCAGCGCGACGGTGTTGCCTTTCAGGTCCTTCAGCGAGCCCTGTGTGACGTCGGTGGCGAGCACCGTGCCGCCCTGGTCCTCAGCGGAGACGCCGAGTAGACGCAACGGGTCGCTGCCGGTGCCGTCGTAGGGCTGCTCGATCCAGCCGGAGCTGATGACCAGCGGCGAAGCCGTGCTGACGCCCGGGGTGCTGCGGATCTGCGCGAGCGCCTCGGGCGAGATCCCGCCGGTGTCCGTGCTGACCACCGCGTCGGCCTTCAGCTGGTTGGTGTACGCCGCCACCTGAGCCTTCTGCGCCGTCGTCTCCGAGTAGACGTTGCCGAGCGCGACCGCGCTGGCGAGCGTGATCGGCGTGAGCGCCGCGGCGAACGCCACCGCGCGGGCACGCGAGTTGATCACGGCGAGAGTGGCGTCCCGGCCGGCGACCCGCCGGATGAACGGGCCGAAGCGGTCGGCGACGAAGGCCATGATCTCCGGGCCGACCAGCGCCACCGCGATGGCTCCGGTGAGCACCGCCGGGCCGCCGATCGCCGCGGCCGTGTCGGCGGGCATGAACACCGTGGTGCCCGCGAGTAGCACGGTCGCCGCGGCGCAGATCACCGCGCCGGTGCGGCGCAACGGGTTCACCTTCGCGCTCGGGATCGCCGCCTCGGCCAGCGCCTGGATCGGCCGGGCCCGTGCCGCGGCCAGCGCGGTGAACCACGCGGCGGCGAAGACGATCGCGAGCGTGGCGAGGATGCCCGCGCCGAACGCGATGATGTCCTGCTGGAACACCAGCTCGTTCGGCACGATGCCGAGCGACACACTGGTGTCGAAGATCTGGTTGCCGAGCAGGCGGCCGAGGACCACACCGCACAACGCGGCGATCGCGCCGACGGCCATGGTCTCGGCGAGCACCATCCGGTGCACCTGTTTCGGCGTCGCGCCGGTGGCCCGCAGCAGCGCGAGCTCCTGCTGCCGCTGCCGCACGGTGAGGCTGATCGTCGCGGCGACGACCAGTGCCATGACCACCAGCACCATCCCGCCGAACACCGCGGCCAGCAGGATCAGCGGGAGCCGGCTGTTGTCCACGCCGAGGAACTCGGCCGCGCCTCGGTCGTCGCCGGTCAGCACGCTGACGTTGGGCACCTGCTCGGCGATGCGCGCGGCGAGATCACCGACGTCAACGCCTTCGGACGGGAACACGCCGACCAGATCGACGCGGCCCTGATGAGTGGCGAACCGTTGGGTGTCGGCCACGGCGAAGAAGAACGCGGCCCGCTGCACACGCTGGCCGGGCTCGGCGATCCCCGCGACGACGAAGGACTGTTTCTGCCCGTTCACCACGACGTCGACGGTCGCGCCGGCGCTGATGCCGGCCGCGTCCGCGGTGGCCGAGTCGACCACGACCTGGCCCGCGGCCGGCGCTTGCCCGCCCTGGCGCAGGACGTAGCCGCCGAGCGTGCCGGAGTCCCAGCCGTGTCCGGAAAGGACGGACGCGCCGGAGACCTGGGGCGTCCCGTCGCGCAGCAACGTGGCCGGGAACGACACGTCCGCGACCACCTGCCGCACGCCCGGCACCGCGGCGATCTTGGCGATCTGGTCCCCGGGCAGCCCGGTCCGCTCGACGTACGGGACCACCTGCGACTCTTCGTCCGGCAGCTGGAAGGCCGACGAACCGCCGACCACGATCGGGGCCGCCGCGAGCCGCTGCGGCTGCGCCCGCAGCACGATCGCGGTTTCGAACAGCCCGGCGCACGAGATCAGCAGGCCGCAGCCGATCAGGATCGCGACGAACGACGCGAGCGACGCGGCCGCGCGGTACCGCAGGCTGGCCAGCGCCAGGTTGACCACCACCCGCCGCGGGCTCACCGCTGACCCCGCTTGGCCCGCGCACCAAGCTGCGCCAGCGTGGCCGCGACGGCTTCGACGCCCGGCGCCGCCATCTGCGTGACGATCTGGCCGTCCACCAGGAACAGCACAGCGTCCGCGAAGGACGCCGCCACCGGATCGTGCGTGACCATCACGATGGTCTGGCCCGCGCTCACCAGCTCGCGCATCAGGGTCAGCACCTCGAGCGCGGTGTTCGTGTCCAGCGCGCCGGTCGGCTCGTCGGCGAACACCACTGCCGGGCGCGCGGCCAGTGCACGGGCGATCGCGACGCGTTGCTGCTGGCCACCGGACAGCTCACCGGGCCGGTGCTTGACGCGCTGCGTCAGCCCGACCCGTGCGATCACCTGGTCCACCCACGCCCGGTCCGGCTCGCGGCCGGCCAGCAGCGTCGGCAGGGTGACGTTCTGCTCGACGTTCAACGCGGGCATCAGATTGAAGGCCTGGAAGACGAACGCGACGTGCTGGCGGCGAAGCTCGGTCAGCTGAGTTTCGCTCTGGCCGGTCAGGTCGGTCCCCACCAGGGTGACGCGGCCCGCGCTCGGCTGGTCGAGCCCGGCCGCGCAGTGCAGCAGCGTGCTCTTGCCGGATCCGGACGGGCCCATCACCGCGGTGAAGGTGCCGGCGGGGAAGTTCACGGAGACCCCGGCAAGCGCTTGCACAGCGCTCTCGCCGGAACCGTAGGTCTTGCGCACCGAATCCAGCCGGACCGGGGACTCGACAGACGTCATCGTGGGCACGTCATTCACTCCGATCCGTTCGGAACCGCTCGATGCCGGTGAGCACGCCGACGGCGATCGCCACGGGGACGGCGGTCCACAGCCACCACGGTGCGCGCAGTCCACCGCCGAGGATGGCGATCATCAGCCAGACGATGACCTGGACCAGGGTCACCGCCGCACCGGCGAGGACCACGATCTGCCGGGCGACCAGGCGTCGCCTGCTCGTCGGGTCGATGTCACGCCGGACAGGCCGGACGACGTCGGTGACCAGCGTGCGGAACGGGTGCCGGGCACGTGCCGCGTCGTTGTCGTTGTTCATGGTGGTGACACTGGCGGTCGACGGCATCGGCGGCATCGGCGCTGGGTGGTCGTCGGATCGACGAAAGTCGCAGTCACCCCCCGTCCATCGACGGATGCCCGAGCGACGGCGCTGTCTAGTCTCGGGCAGGTGATCGACGACGCGGGTACCACCCGCAGGCCGGACTGGTTGGCGGTAGCGCGCACGGCGACGTTGGTGCTGCTCTCGTTCGCCGGCGGGCTGTCGCTGCTCTACGGGGTGTTGGAAGCCGGGCCCGGCGGTGTAGCGCGCGTGCTGGATATCGCCGTGGGCGCGCTCGCCAGCCTCGCGCTGGTCCTGCGTCACCGGGCACCCGTCGTCCTGGCCGTGGTCCTGGCCGGTGTCGCCGCGGTCATCGCCTCGGCCGGATTGGCCAACATGCTCGCGCTCTACGCGGTGGCCCGCCGTCGCCGGCTGCGGGTCGCGCTCGCCGTGGCCGTCGTCAACGTCGTCTCAGGCTGCGTGTTCTGGCTGGTGTACGCAGGCAACAACTCCCTCAGCCTGACCATCGCGGTCAATGTGGCGATGGCGGCGGCGTTCAGCGCCTGGGGGGCGCTGCAGCAGACGCAGCACAAGCTCGTCGACTCCTACCGCGAACGGGCCGAACGGGTCGAGCGGGAGCAGGAGCTGCGTGAGGCCGAGGTCCTGTACGCCGAGCGGGCGCGGATCGCCCGGGAGATGCACGACGCGGTCGCGCACCGCGTCTCCTTGGTCGCTCTGCACGCCGGTGGACTGACCGTGGCCACCGGCCTGTCCGAGGAAGACGTGCGATCCGCGGGGGATCTCATCCGGTCGGCGGCGGTGCAGGCACTGCAGGAGTTGCGCACCGCACTCGGCGTGCTGCGCGCCGACGAGGCCGCGACACTCGAACAGCCGGGACTCGACCGACTCGACGACCTGCTCGACGAGGCCCGCACGGCGGGTCAACGGATCACGCTGTCGGTGCACGGAGACCTGCGTGACGCGCCGCCCAGCATCGGCCGGGCCGCTTACCGGATCGTGCAGGAAGGGCTGACCAACGCCCGCAAGCACGCCGCAGGGGCCGAGGTCTCGGTGCTGGTGCGCCGCGCCGACGGCCTGTTGCAGGTGCGCGTCGGCAACGTGGCGGTGGCCGACTCGTTGGACGTGCCAGGGTCACGTCGTGGGCTCGTCGGCCTGCGTGAGCGGGCCGTCCTCGCGGGTGGGAGCCTGAGCCATGGTCGAACCGACGCAGGAGAGTTCGTGCTGAACGCGGAGCTGCCGTGGATGTGACACAAGTGCTACTTGTCGACGACGACGCCATGGTGCGCACCGGCCTCAGGATGGTGCTGTCCGCCGACCCCACCCTGCGCGTCGTGGCGGAGGCGACCAACGGCCGCCAGGCGGTGGCGATGGTGCGCGACATGGCGCCCGAAGTCGTCCTCATGGACCTGCAGATGCCAGTGCTGGACGGCATCGCGGCCACCCGGGAGCTGCGGGCGAACGGCTACACACACCCAGTGCTCGTCCTGACCACCTTCCAGATCGACACCTACGTCGTGGAGGCGCTGCGCGCCGGCGCCAACGGCTACCTGCTCAAGGACACCGCCCCCGAGGAGATCATCCGGGCCGTGCACGTCGCCGCCGCGGGTGACTCCGTGTTCTCCGCAGCGATCACCAAACGACTCGTCGCCACGATCGGGCACCCCGACCCCACCGCGACCGACGACGCGCGCCGCAGGCTCGACCGGTTGACCGATCGGGAACGTGACGTGGCGAACGCCGTCGCCGCGGGCAGTTCGAACGCGGTGATCGCGGCCGACCTGAAGATGAGCGAGGCCACGGTCAAGTCACACGTCTCCCGCATCCTCGCCAAGACCGGCGCCGAGAACCGGGTGCAGATCGCCCTGCTCGTCTACCAGGTCGGTCCGGCGTAACACGATCAATCCGGTTGCACCCACTACGCCCAAGATTAGGGTGTAGCTGATGCAGATCCGCAGGCAGGCGCCTGATGAGCGCCTTCTCCAAAGCACCCCTCCCGACTGGTACGCGTTCTCCCCGTCGCCGGTGTCGCCCGATCTGGCGACCAAGCTGAAAGCGAACGAGAAGTACTACGTCGACAGCGTCACCTTGATCGCCGAGGAGAACGGCCAGGCGGTGGTCTCGGCCTCGGCGATACCCATGCGGCAGAACGTCCGCGGGCACGTCGTGCCGTTGGCGGGCCTGTCCGGGGTCGCGTCGATGCCGCAGGTCCGGCGGCGTGGGCTCGTCCGGCAGGTGCTGACCGAGCTGCTGGGACAGGTGCGGGACTCGGGGTTCGTTGTGTCGGCGCAGTACCCGTTCCGACCGTCGTTCTATGACCGGTTCGGCTATGTCGGCGTGCCGAAGGCCAGGACCGCGCGGTTCAACCCGGCCGACCTGACGTATCTGCAGCGCGCCGACCTGCCGGGCGAGGTGACCTGGGGGCCGATCGCCGAGGGATACGACGACTACCGGGCCCTTGCCCTGGAGATCTTGCCGCAGCGGCACGGGTTCTCGGTGCTGCCGGACTCGCGGGACGTGTACGCGCGGGACAAGAACGAGAAGTGGCTGGCGGCCGCGCGGGTTGACGGCAATGTGGTCGGTGCCGTTGCGTACACCATCACCGGGCACGCCGAAACGTTGCAAGCCGACGACTTGCTGGCCACGACACCGCTGGGCCGGGCGCTGCTGCTGCAGTTCTTCGCCCGGCACGCCGACCAGGTCGGCGAGGTCAGCGTCCGGATCGCCCCGGACGAGCATCCCGAACTCTGGGCCACCGACCTGGCCGTGCGGGTGGAGACGGACGTGACCTACCCGACCGGAGCCGCGCCGATGGCTCGGGTGCTGTCCGTGGCTGGGTTGCACGGCATGCCAGTCGGCAGTGGACACGTGTCCGTCGAGATCGTGGACGACCCGTACATCGCCGGAAAGTACGTACTGGACGGCACATCCGGCGCGCTGGACGTCACCACCGGGGGCGACCCGGCGGTCACGCTCAACGCGGCCGGATTCGCCGGCCTGGTGTACGGCGTGCTCGATCCGTCCGATGTGGACCTTCGCGGCTTCGGGCACGTGCCAACGGACTCCGCCGCCGAACTGGCCAGCCTGTTCCCCCGTCGGGTGCCGTACTTCTTCGCCAGGTACTGAGGTTACTTCTTGATCTGGTAGCGCAGCAGGGCCACGCCGTTGTCGAACCCGGTGGCCTCGACCAGCTTCAGGTCCTGGCGATCCTCGAAAACGCGTGTTCCCGTGCCGCGTGACGCCGGGCAGACCAGCATCCGGACCTCGTCGACCACACCGGCGGCCAGCAGGGACCGCATGAGCGTCAAGCTCCCCCACAGCCAGATGTCCTTGCCGCTCCGCTCCTGGAGCTCCCGGATGGTGGCCACCGGGTCGCGCGTCACCCCCGCGGCGGAGAAGTCGCCCCAGGGGGCGTCATCCAGCTTCGACGAGGCGACGAACTTGGTGAGGTTGTTGAGCTTCCTGCCGTACTCGCCCTGCTCCTCGGCGTGTGGCCAGTAGCCTTTGGTCTGGTTGTAGGTGTTCGCGCCGAGGATCATCGTGTCGACCGAGTCGATGAAGCCCATCACGGCGTTCTTGAAGGGGTCGTCGGTGACCTCGTCGTCGAACGGCTCCCCCGACACGAAGCTGAGGCCGCCGTCCTCCTCCGCGGCGATGTTGTCGACGGTCACCCACTGCTGGACGATGAGCTTGCGCATGGCTGTCCCTTTCGGCACGCGCGGCCACGCTGGCCGCGTCTGCCCCGGAGACGGAGCCGCCACGCCGTACTCGACATCCCCGGCGAAATCTTTTTCAGTCATCGACCGCCGAGCATCGCCTCGACCGCCCGCACGGTCAGTGAGCTGCGCTCGGCCGGCCGGCCCCAGCGGAGGAGGGCCTGGGCGTTGAGGCCGTCGATCATGCCGATCAGCTGCCACGCGACGGCCGCCGGATCGTCGGTGGTGAACTCGCCCGCGGCCGTGCCGGCCACGATGATCTGCTCGACGGCCTGCTGCCAGGCGTCCATCGCGGCCCGGACCGCCTCCGCGAGCGGGTCGTTGCGCCGGCCCAGGGTCCAGGACTCGACCCAGACCACGGTGACGTCCACGCGGCCCTCATCGAACAGGGTCTCCACCAGCCGTTGCAGCCGGGCGCGGGCGGTCGGCTCGCCGGCCACCAGGTCGACGACCTCGTCCAGTTCGGTCTGGACGATCGTGGTGAACGTGTCCGCGACCAGTTCGTCCATGCTCGGGGCGTAGTGCGCGACCAGGGCGGGTGTCACGCCGGCGCGGGCGGCGACGGCCCGCAGGGTGACCGCGCCGAGGCCCTGGTCGAGGGCGATCTCGCGGGCTGTTTCGGCGATCTGCGCGGCGCGCTCCGCCGGCGCCTTCCGCTCCGCTCTCTTCCGGACGTTTGTTGACATCGCGGCCCAGTCTAGTTACCGTCACGCCACTATTGATCGACCGATCAATAAGGTGACCCTCCGGGAGCTCGAATGGCCTGGCGTATGCCCGCGGAAACCGCGCCGCACGAACGCGTCTGGATGGCGTTCCCCCGCGCCGGCCGAACCTTGGGCGACGACCCGGCCGCGGCGCAGGAGGCATACGCCGCGTGGGCCACGGTCGCGAACGCCGTCGCCGAGTTCGAGCCGGTGGTGATGGTCGTCGACCCGAGCGAGCGCGAACGGGCCCGGCGCCTGCTGGGTGGCGAGGTCAAGCAGGTCGAAGCCGCGCTCGACGACTTCTGGATGCGGGACATCGGCCCCACGTTCGTGGTCGACGACGAACGGCCCGGTGTGCTCGGCGCGGTCGACTGGGTGTTCAACGGCTGGGGCGCCGCGGACTGGGCGTCGTGGGAGCACGACCGGGAGATCGGCCGGCTCGTCACGGACGAGTCGGGCGCGGAACCGGTCAGCTCGCTGCTGGTCAACGAAGGCGGCGCGATCCACGTCGACGGCGAGGGCACCGTGCTGGTCACCGAGACCGTCCAGCTCGACCCCGGCCGCAACCCGTACGTGACCAAGGCTCGCGTCGAGTCCGAGCTGCGGCGCACGATCGGCGCGACCCGGGTGATCTGGCTGCCATGCGGCCTGACCAGGGACTACGCGGAACTCGGCACTCGCGGGCACGTCGACATGGTGGCGACGATCCCGTCACCCGGCCGGCTGCTGCTGCACGCCCAGCCCGATCCCGGCCACCCCGACCACGCCGTGATGAGGGAGGTCCGTGCGGCGCTCGACGGACGGGAGTTCGAGATCATCGAGCTACCCGCGCCGACCACTCTCCGCGACGCCGACGGCTTCGTCGACTGGAACTACGTCAACCACCTTCCGGTGAACGGCGGCGTGATCGCGTGCGGTTACGGCGACGCGCGGGCGGACGCGGTGGCCGCCGGGATCCTCGCCGAGGCGTACCCCGGCCGGCGGGTCGTGACCGTCGACGCGCGCCCGATCCTGGCCCGTGGCGGCGGTGTCCACTGCATCACCCAGCAGCAGCCGGTCGTTGGGAGCGGGCGATGAGCGGATTCGACGTTGTCGAGGCCACGATCGCGCAGCTACGCGCGGCGATGGCCGACGGCCGGACGACGAGCGAGCAGCTTCTCGCCGTCTATCTGGCGCGGATCAAAGCGTACGACTCGAAGCTGAACGCTGTCGTGGTGATGAACCCGTCCGCCGTGGCCGACGCGCGTGCCTCGGACGAGCGCCGCGCCCGCGGTGAGACGCTCGGCCCGCTCGACGGGATTCCTTACACCGCAAAGGACAGCTACCTCGCCCGGGGACTCGTCGCGGCGGCGGGCTCCCCCGCGTTCGCGGAACTCACCGCGCAGCGCGACGCCTTCGTGATCGAACGGCTGCGCGCCGGTGGTGCCGTCCTCATTGGACTGACGAACATGCCGCCGATGGCCAACGGCGGTATGCAGCGCGGACTGTACGGCCGTGCCGAAAGCCCGTACAACGCCGACTACCTCACCGCCGCGTTCGCGTCCGGTTCCTCCAACGGGTCCGGCACGGCCACCGCCGCCAGTTTCGCGGCGTTCGGCCTCGGTCAGGAGACCTGGTCCAGCGGCCGGGCGCCCGCGTCGAACAACGGCCTGTGCGCCTACACGCCGTCCCGTGGCGTGATCTCCGTGCGGGGCAACTGGCCGCTCGTCCCGACCATGGACGTGGTCGTCCCGCACACCCGCACCATGGCGGACATGCTTGAGGTGCTGGACGTGATCGTCGCCGACGACCCCGAGACGCGCGGCGACTTCTGGCGTGCCCAGCCGTGGGTGCCGATCCCGCACGTGCGCCCCGCGTCCTACCGAGCACTTGCGGCCACGCCGGAACTCCTTGCCGGACGGCGATTCGGGGTGCCGAAGATGTACGTCAACGCGGACCCCGACGCCGGGACCGCCGCCAGTCCAGGCATCGGCGGCGCGACCGGACGGCGGATCGTCACCCGTGACTCCATACTGACCCTGTGGGAGGCGGCCCGGAGGGATCTCGAAGCCGCCGGCGCCGAGGTGGTGCTTGTGGACTTCCCGGTCGTCTCGAACTACGAGGGCGACCGGCCCGGAGCCCCGACCATCCGGACGCGCGGGCTGGTGCGTCCCGAGTTCCTGCAGCGGGAGATCGTCGACCTGGCGGCATGGGCGTGGGACGACTTCCTGCGCGCCAACGGCGATCCGGCGCTGAACCGGCTCGCCCAGGTGGACGGCGGCCGGATCTTCCCGCGTCCCGAGGGCGCCCTGCCGGACCGCTACGACGGCTTCGACGACGACATCGCCGCGTATCCCGGACAGGTCCCGGATGGACACTTCACCGACATCCCGGAACTCGCCGACGGAATACGTGGCCTGGAAGAGACCCGCCGCACCGATTTCGACGAATGGCTGGACGATCTCGGCCTGGCCGCCGTGTGCTTCCCGGCAGTGGCCGACGTGGGCCGCGCCGACATGGACAAGAACCTGGTGTCGGCCGAGGACGGTTGGCGCAACGGTGTCTGGGTGGCGAACGGCAACCTCGTCCCGCGGCATCTCGGCATCCCGACGGTCACCGTGCCGATGGGCGTCATGGCCGACATCGGGATGCCCGCCGGGCTGACGTTCGCCGGCCGCGGCCACGACGACATCACCCTGCTGCGGCTCGCCGCGGCGTTCGAAGCCACCGGTGCGCGGCGGGTGCCGCCGCCGCTGCTGCCGAGTACCTGATCCAGTCCCGACGAACAGCGTTGTTCCGGAGGTTCCGATGGCATCAACACCCACGTCCCCGTCCGCCGAACTGCCCCTGACCGGCCGAGGCATCAGGATCGAGGCGCACGGCATCGACGCGATCGCCGACGAGGAACGGCACGGCCGCGCCCGGCAACTGTTCGGCGTCTGGGCGGCTCCGAACGTCAGCTACCTGAGCCTCGTGGTCGGTGGCGCGCTTGTCCTGATGGGCCTGAACCTGTGGCAGGCCATCGCGGTGATCGTCGTCGGGAACCTGTTCTGGGCGCTGGTCGGGGTGGTCGCCGTCAGCGGCCCAGCCGCCGGGGCGCCGAGCGAGGTGATCATGCGGGCGATGTTCGGCGTGCGGGGCAACCGGGTGGTCATCGGGATCAACGGCTGGTTCGTGTCGGTGTGCTACGTCGCGCTCAGCTGGGCGGCCGCGTCGGTGACCGCGTTCAGCCTGTTCGCCCGCGCCGGGATCGAGCTGAACGTCCTGGGCAAGGTGCTGGTGATCGTCGGCATCGCGGCCGTGACGCTGGTGATCAGCGTGTACGGGCACGGCGCGATCGTGAAGCTGTACACACCCCTGACGCTCGCGCTGGCAGCGGTGTTCGTGGTGCTGGCCGGTTACGTCGTCGGCCACACGGACTGGGCCTACCAGCCGGCGGCGGACCTGCACGGCACCGAGTTATGGGCCGCCCTTGCCGGAGGCCTCGCCCTGGTCGCGTCCGCCGCGTTGTCGTACAACAACAGCGCGGACTTCGCGCGTTATCTGCCGCGCTCCACACGGCCCGCCGCGATCGCCGGATGGACCACGCTGGGTGCGTTCGTGCCGAGCGTGCTGTTCACCGCGCTCGGCGCGTTCGCGGCGACCACTTTGGACATGAGCGACCCGCAGACGGCCCTCGCCCAGGTGCTGCCGGGCTGGTTCACCCCGGTCTTCCTGATCGCCGTGATCCTCGGCGCGATCGCCAACAACGCCATGACCGCGTACAGCTCCGGGCTGGCCCTGCAGGCGATGGGCCTGCGGATCCGCCGATCCCGCAGCGTCCTGCTCGACGGCACCGTCGGCGTCCTGCTCACCCTGTACGCGCTGCTGGTGTCGAACTTCCTTGACTCGGTCAGGAATCTGCTGCAGCTCATGGTCGCGCTGCTCGGCCCGATGATGGCGATCTACGTCGTGGACATCTTCCTGCGCCGCAACGACTACGACGGCCACGCGCTCAACGACCAGACGAAGAACAGCCCGTTCTGGTACACCGGAGGCGTCAACTGGGCCGGGATCGTCGCGCTGGTCGCCGGGGCCGTTGTCGCCGCCGCCTGCCTCGCCGTTCCCGGGCTGTACACCGGTTTCGTGGCGAACGCCGCCGCCGGGATCGATCTGTCACTGCCGGCCGGCATGATCACCTCGGCGGTGATCTACGCCGTCGCGAGCCGGCCACGGACCAAGGAAGCCATATGACCGGACTGGACCTGGTGCACTACCGCGGCGGGCGGATCTTCACCGCCGGCGAGCCGGCCTGGGCGGAGTCTCTGCTCGCGCGTGACGGCACGATCGAGTTCGCCGGCGACACCGCCGCCGCGGACTCGCGTGCCGACGGCGCCCGTGTCGTCGAGCTCGACGGGGCGTTCGTGTTGCCCGGGTTCGTCGACGCGCATACCCACCTGCTCTCGCTGGGGAAGTCGCTGCGGCAGGTGGACCTGTTCGACGCCGCCGACCTCGCCGAGATCCAGGACCGGCTGGCCACTGCCGCGGCGGCCGATCCCGCAGCCCCGCGCGTCCTCGGCCGGAGCTGGCTGTTCGGCGCGCTCGACGGCCGGACACCTGACCGGCACATGATCGACGCGGCCGTGGCCGACCGCCCGGTCTACCTCGCCGCGAACGACATGCACTCCGCGTGGGTCAACACCGCCGCCCTGCGGGAGCTGGGGATCGACGCGGACACCCCGGACCCGATCGGCGGGCGCGTCGGCCGTGACGCCGAAGGCGAACCGGACGGAATGCTGTACGAGAGCGCCGCGCTGCTGCTGATGCGACGGTTTCTCGACAGCACGGTCAGCGACGCCGAGCGGGACGTCGCCCTGGCAGCGGCGTTCGAGCACTACGTCGCCGACGGTGTCACCGCGGCGGTGGACATGGCTCTCGGCACAGAGGAGCTCGCGACGCTGGAACGGGCGTTCGCGCGTGGCGGTGGCCGCCTGCCGCTGCGGGTCGCCGGGCACTGGCTGGTCGAACGCACCGGGCGCACCGAGGACGAGGTGGCGCAGGTGGCCGCCGCGGCGGAGCTGTCCCGCCGGCTGTCCGGGCCATGGCTGCGGGTGACCGGCATCAAGCTGATGGTCGACGGCGTGATCGACAGCTGCACGGCGGCGATGAGCGCACCGTTCGCCGACGGCAGCCACCCCGGCCCCATCTGGGATCTCGACGCGCTCACCGCCGTGGTCACGGCGGCCGACGCGGCCGGGCTCCAGGTGGCCATGCACGCCATCGGCGACAGTGCCTCGGACATCGCGCTTTCCGCACTGGAGCGGGCGATCGCGGCCAACGGGCCACGCGACCGCCGGCACCGGATCGAACACCTGGAGACCGTGACCGAGGCGAATGTGCTTCGCCTGGCGCGGCTCGGGGTGGTCGCGTCCATGCAGCCGGTGCACGCCGATCCGGCCATTCAGGACAACTGGCGGGCGATGCTCGGCGACGACCGGGTCCACCGTGGCTACCCGTGGCCCGAGTTCACCGCCGCGGGAGCAGTGGTCGCGTTCGGATCGGACGCGCCGACCGCGCCGCACCCGCCACTGCCCAACATGTACATCGCCACAACCCGCCGATCCGCCACGAATCCACGGCTCCCCGCGAACATCCCCGGCTACGCCCTGGGCCTGGCCGACGCCTTCGCGCACGCCACCCGCCACGGCGCGTACTCCTGCCGATGGGAGCGGCTCACCGGGCGGCTCGCCGAGGGGCTGGCCGCGGACTTCGTCGTGCTCGACCGTGACCCGTTCACCGAAGGACCGGACTCACTGCTGCGGGCCAAGGTCCACGCCGTGGTCGTCGCCGGCGAGCGACGGACCTGATCGATCCTGTCAGAAGTTGCAGGTCCAGCTCGGCCTGACCGGCACGCTGCCGTTGGAGTAGTTCCACCATGATTCGCCGTAGCAGTGGTGCGAGCCGTCCGGCTGCTCACCCTGCTGGTGGCGACTTGAAGGTCCGGACCAGGTCCGTGGTCCACTGTTCCGGGATCTCCCAGGGGATGAAGTGACCGCCTGTGGGGTGGGCCGCGATGTTGACGTGGTTGTACCAGGCGGCGCGGTCGCTTGCCAGGAACGACTCGATCCGCGCTGTCGAGCTGGTAACCCCCGGCGGGTTCTCGTAGTCGACGAACGTGATCCCCGTCGGTGCCTCGATGACCGGCGTCCGGTCGTGCGAGGGTGTCCAGGGGTATCGGTTGTTGTTGGCGTACGTGCGGATCGAGCTGGCGATGGCGTTGCCGGTCCAGTAGATCGTGGCGTGGGTGAGCAGGTCGTCGCGGGTGAACACGGTGTAGATGTCGCCGCCGTTGTCGGACCATTTCATCCATCGTTCGAGGACCCAGGCCAGCATGCCGACCGGGGAGTCGGCCAGTCCGTACCCGAGGGTGCTCGGCGCGAGCAGGTGCGCGGCGAGGTGCACAGCGTACTTTCCCTCGATCTCGACCAGTCTCCGCCGCTGGTCGTCGGGGAGCTCCGGTGGAATGGCCCGGCCACCGGAGAAGTCCCAGGCCCGGTCGCCGGTGAACAGGTCGAGCTTCAGGGCTGATCCGATGTGGATGCCGTACAGCTCGTCGGCGTACTTGTGGCCGAGCTGTCCCGTGACGAGGGCACCGACGTCGCAACCCGCCGCGGCGTACCGGGTGTGGCCGAGGGTCGTGGTCATCAGTTCGTGCCAGACGTCCGCGATCTTCCAGAAGTTCATGTCCGGTCGGGTGGGTGTCGAATACCCGAAGCCCGGCAACGAGGGGACGATCACCTCGAACGCGTCCGCCGGGTCGCCGCCGAACGCGGCCGGGTCGGCGAGCCGGTCGACGACTTTCGACCAGTGCCAGAAGGTCCAGGGCCAGCCGTGGCTGAGGATCAACGGGGTGGGACTGGGCCCGACGCCCGGCTTGCGCATGAAGTGCACACGTGTGCCGGACACATCGACCAGGTAGTGCTCGTAGGCGTTCATCGCGCGCTCGGCGGCTCGCCAGTCGTACTCTTCGGCCCAGTACCGCGCCAACTCCTGGAGCATGGCCCTGGGGACGCCGTACCGACCGTCCTCGTTCCCAGCGTCCTCCGGCCAGATCGTGGCCCGCAGCCGCGCCCGCAGGTCCTCGAGAACCCGCTCCTCCACGGCGATCGGCGTTGGCGACAGCGCATGCACTCCTGTGCTCACTTCCCGCTCCTCCCATGAGGTTTCTCGTTGGCGAGTCGAACGATCTGCCGGAGTACGTCCGCGATGCCCAGCAGCCGCGTGCGGTCGGCAGGCGGGAGTCGATCAATGAGATCGCGCAGCCCCTGCACGCGATCGGCATGGCGTCGGGACACAACTGACCGGCCAGCCGCGGTGAGGGACAACATCGAGGCCCGCCCGTCGCTCGGATCGGGCCTGCGTTCGACGAGTCCGTCGCGTTCCAACTTCGCCACCGCCGACGTGAGCGCTGGCTGCTTGATCTGCTCCGTCCTGACCAGGTCACTCAGCCGACAAGGCCCCGTCCTCGACAGGGTGTGCAGCACGGACAGGGTGGAGAAGGTCAGCCGGTCCGAGGTCGGGAGCCGGATGAACACCGAGTTGAAGTCCTCGATGGCGAGGGTCAGCCGCTGCACGGCCCGAGCTGTGTGCACGCCGAAACTATATCAAACTTCGATCTAAATCCGCGTGCGGGCCTGTTGTTCATCCGTACGCAGGGGAATTGAGACGTTCGGGCACTTGCCCCGGATGTGGTCCGCGAGTGAACATCGTCCCGTTTGCGCGATGGCGAGATGGGGGTCCGATGAGGCGCCGGTTCGCGGCTGTGTTCATGTGTCTGAGCGTTCTCGGCGCGGTCGTCGTGCCGATGCCCGCGGTCGCCGTCGCGGCGGTCGCCGATCGTCAAGGGCATGACGGCGCGGGTGGGAGGAGCAAGCCGTCGCCCGCGGCGCATCGTCAGGTTCCGCCGCAGGTGGCGGAGCCGGCGAAGCCGAGTCCACCGCCGGCGGGGTCGCCGGCACGGGCGACGTACGACAAGTTCGTGGCGGACTCCGCGGCGGTAACGGACCGGATTCGGGCCAGGGCCAAGCAGACGACGGTCAAGCCCGAGCCCGCAGCGGCCGGGATGACGGCACCGCGCCAGGCGAAGGCAGCGTCCGATGTGGACCCTTGCGCGCCGGTGGGTGGCGAGCAGTGGTTCGCGACCTACAGCGGCGGTGGGATCATCACCACGCCGACGAACAACAGTCCCGGTGTGGCACGGGTGTCCGTGGTCAACCGAGGGAGCCAGACCTGGCCCGCCGGGCACACCTCGCTGGGATACCACCTGTTCGACAGCGCAGGTGTGGAGGTACCCGGTGACTACCCGCGGACGCCGTTGTCCGGCGCTGTCGCGAACGGCGGTTCGGCCACAGTGGACGCGACGATCGCGGCACTGGCGCCGGCGACATGGCAGATCAAGTGGGACCTGTGGGTCGACGGTCCGGGCTGGTTCTCGCACAACGCGGTGTGCACGTACGCGATCCTGTACACGATCCGGAACCAGGCGCCGAATCTGACCCTGTTGAGCCCGCCGAACCACGGCACTGTCAAGGAACGCACGCCGCGGCTGTTCGTGTCGGGTGTCGATCCGGACGCGTGGCCCGGGGTGTGGCTGACCTACCAGTTCATCGTGTGCCGGGACGCCGCGCTGACCGCGGGCTGTGTCGTGTCGGACTGGCAGACGTCGGACGGCTACCCGGTGCCGGTGAACGTCCTGGGCTGGAACGACACGTTCTACTGGAGCGCCCGGGTCAGCGACAGCAAGATCACCACCCCGGACGCGGGCTGGGCGCCGCCGAACGAGGTTCGAGTGGTCGTACCGGTGCCGGACAAGTGGCGGACGGTCGGGACCGGGCTCGGCCTGACCAACGTCGGCGGCATGGTCCTGCCGTACGGCACCTGGGTCCACACTGAGACCGACGCCGACGTGGCCGGAGTCGGTGTGCCGCTGACGGTTCAGCGGACGTACTCGTCCGAGGCGGCCCAGGTTCCCGGCGCGTTCGGTCGCGGCTGGCTGTCCATGTTCGACGCCTCGGCGCAGTACAGCCCGGACAACCAGCTGCTGACGGTGACGTATCCCGACGGCAGGCAGGAGATCTTCGCCAGGCAGTCCGGCGGCGGCTGGGTGACGCGGGCGGACACCGGGTCGACCGACCGGCTGTCGGTGGCAGGTGACGGCGTGATCACCGTCCGGGGAGCGGACCAGCAGGTGCTGACGTTCGGTCCGGCCGGCGAGCTGCGGACGGTCGAGACCACCGGCGTGGGTGCGTTGGCGCTGGCCCGCAACACCGCCGGGCAGGTCACGACGGTGACCCAGCAGCCGTCCGGGCGGTCGTTGACGGTCGGCTGGGTGACGACGAACGCCGGGTGCTCGCAGCCGGCTCCGCCACCGCGGGTCGCGGAGATCGTCGCGGGAACCGCGCACTGGACGTACTCCTATGGCTGCGACGGCGATCTGGCCAAGGTCTGCGACCCGGTGAACGCGTGCGCGACCTACGGCACGGAATGGGCCGACCGGGCGGGCCGGCGGGTCGTCCGGCCGTATCCGGACGGCGACAACAACTGGGAGCCGAACGGCGCCGCGTCAAAGTCCTACCGGATCTGGGGCAACGACCGCAGCACGCTGATCACGGTCAAGGTGTTCACCCCGAGGGAGAACGCCGGCACCGACTATCTCGCCAACTACAACTCCTTCGGCGGCGCGACCGTGCACGTCGTGGTGGACGCCGAGGGTGAGGAAGGCGGGATACGGCAGGAGACGTACCGGTTCGACGAGGTGAACCGGCTGCGGGACCTGAGCCACGGCGGGATCGCGGACGCGGCGACCGCCCCGCACCGGTCATGGGACTACGGCGTCGTCACCGGCAGGCTCGAGGGCTTCGTCGACGAGAACCTCAACGTGAAGGAACTGCGGACCGACGCGTGGGGGAACCTGACGGGCAACATCCTGTTCCGGGACCCGAACACCCAGGTGACCCACAACGCCACCTACTTCCCTGACGTCAACGGTGATCCGGACAAGACCCGGATGCGCGGGATCGTGATGACCCCGAGGGAGGGCAACGACTCGCAGCAGGGCGACATGTTCGGCTACGACACCGCCGGCAGGCTGACGCAACGCCGTGGCCATCCGGTGCCGGAGACGCCGGGCGGGCCGCTCACCACCTTCACGTACACCACCGGAGGCGATGCCGCGGCCGGCCCGCGCCGGGGCGGCACATCGCCGCCGGGCGGGGACAAGATGCCCGCCGGGCTGCCGCGTACCACCGTCCGCAACTGGGCCACGACCACGTTCTCCTACAACGGAAACGGCGACGTGACCGAGGTCGTCGACCCTGTGGGCCGCAAGACCGCGTACGACTACGACGTCCTCGGACGTCGTGTCTCGGCGACCGAGTACACCACCACGTATCCGGCCGGCGTGCAGACCCGGTTCGTGCTGGACGCGGCCGGGCGGGCGGTCGAGGAGATCCGGCCCGCGACCACCAACGCCGTCACCGGTGCGGCGCAACAGCTTCGGATCTGCCGCGAGTACGACGGCAGCGGGCTCGTCACCAAGACCGTGGAGACTCCCGTCGCTTGCCCGGCCGTGGGCGCCGCCCGCCGTGCCGGTGACCGCACCACGGAAACCACCTACGACAGCAACGGCAGACCCGCCAAGGTGGTCGACGCCGACGGCGGCACGACGACGTACAGCTATCTGCGAGCACGCCGGACCGCTTCCGCGACACAGGATTCCGGTGTGGTGCGAGTGACCGATCCGCACGGAACCGTTACCGAGCAATGGTATGACGCCGGCCGTCTGATGGAGGAACGCCGCACGAACGGCGCTGGCGCGGTGATCACCACCGCGTTGTACGCGTACGACCAGGGCGGACGGCGGGTGCAGGAGTCCGACGCGCTGGGGCGGAAGACGACGTACTTCTGGACCGGCGACGACCTGGTCTACCGCGCGCCCCGGGCCCAGTACGGTTCCACCGGCGAGATCGAGCTGTTCAACCGGGAGTTCGACGGCGACGGGCGGATCACGTCCGAACTCACCGGCGGTTCCCGACTCGTGCGCAACCACCATGACGGCGAAGGCAAACTCGTCGACACCGTCCTGGATCCGGCCGGCCTGAACCGGACGGACCACCGTGACTACAACCAGCTCGGCCAACTCGTCACCGAGACGGTCACCGGCGGCGGCCGCACCGAGCGAACCGACTACTGCCGGGCCGCGACCGGCGCACTCACCTGCACGGTCCGCACCTTGGGCAATGAGAAGCTGGAAACCCACTTCCAGGTCGACCAGCGCGGACTGACTACCTCCGCGGTGGACCCGCGCGGCGTGACACCCAACCAGCCCGACGATCCGGACTACACCGCGTACACCAAGTACGACGAACTCGGCAGGGCGACCAGTAGCACGGGACATCGAGCGGCTGTCGAACCCGGCGGCCCAGCCCGGCCGACGGTGACGTACGGGTATGACGCGTTCGGTCAGCTCACCCATGTCAAGGACGCCAAGGGTGACGTGACCACGACCGGCTACGACGACGCCGGTCACGCCGTCGAAACCCGGTATCCCGCTTACACCCCACCGGGATCCAGCACACCGCTGGTGCCGACGACGACCCGGTCGTACGACGCCGCGGGCTTGCTGCTGCGGGAGACGGACGCGCGGGGGAAGGTCACGGACTACGTCTACGACGCCGCGGGACGACAGACCGAAGTCCGGGCACCCGTGCTGGACAACGGACTGCGGCCGGTCACGAAGTACGAGTACGACGCGGCTGGGCAGCGGACCGCGACCGTCGGCCCGACCGGTGCCCGCGTCGAGTACTGGTACGACTCCGTCGGCCGGGTCGTGACCAGGACCGAGGTTGTCCGGCAGACCAGTTCGGGCACGAACTACCTGCACACCAACTACACGTATGACGGGGTCGGCGACCTGACCCGGATCGAGACCCCGATGGGTCTGGTAGTCCGGATGGACTACAACGCCGGCGGCGAGGTGACCAAGGTCTGGCTGCCGGGCGCGACCAAGCCGATCAGCTACGACCACGACCTGGCCGGCCGGGTCACCAAGCAGACCGACCGGGCCGGCCGCGCTGTCGAGACCGAGTACGACCAGGCGGGCCGGGCGGTGCTCAGCCGCCAGCGCGCCGCGGACGGCACCGAGCTCGCGGTGGCCCGATCGGAGTACGACCGGGCGGGCAACGTGACCGCTGTCGTCGCCCCGAACAGCGCCCGCACCACGTTCCAAGTGGACGCACTCGACCGGGTCGTGTCCACCACGCAACAGGTTTCCGCGGGACAGTCCATCACCACCCGGTCGACCGGGTACGACATCGCGGGCAACCCGGTCCGGGTCACCGACGGCCGCGGCAACACCACCACCTACGAGTACAACACGCTCGGCAAGGTCGCGTCGGTCACCGAACCAGCCACCGCCGCACATCCCGCACTGGCCGACCGGCGATGGACCACGACGTACGACGCGGGCGGCCTCCCGGTCACCCTCGCCGAACCCGGCGGTGTCACGATCGACCGCGGCTACGACGCCGCCGGCCGGCTCCGGCAGGAGGACGGCCGCGGCGCGGGCGCACCCGTCCGTCGCACGTGGACATACGACCTCGCGGGCCGGATCGGCTCGATCACCCATCCGGACCAGACCCGCACCTTCGCGTACTCCGACCGTGGCCTGGTACTCACCACCAACGGCCCGGACGCGACCATCGCCACCTTCGACTACGACGCCGACGGCCACATGACCAGCCGCCAGGACCCGGCCGGTGTCAGCAACTTCTACTGGCGTCCCGACGGTCAACTCGGTGAGGCCACCGATCCGTTGACCGGCCTGCGCCGGACCTACCAGTACTACGCGAACTCCGGCGAGCTCAACCAGATCTCCTGGCCCAACGGCCTGCGCCGGTCGTTCGGCTACGACCAGCGGGGCCGCGTCAATCTGATCGCTTCAACCAATGCCGCGGGCACAGTCACCCACGACGTCCGATACGGCTACGACAGCAACGGGAACGTCACCTCGGAGATCGTCGCCAACGACCCGGCCGCCAGCTCCACCTACGCCTACGACCTCGGCAACCGCCTCACCCGATGGGCACCCGGCGGCGGCGCACCAGCCCATGACTACACCTCGGACAACGCCGGAAACCGGGTCGCCGAACAGACCGCGACCGGGACCGACCCGCCGGTGCAGACAGGGTCGTGGACGTACGACGAACGCGACCGACTCACCACCGCGCACACCAACCAGGACGTCAGCTACCAGTACACCCCTCGGGGTACCCTGGCTACGACCACGGTAGCGGGCGGCGCGACGAGCACCTCGACGTTCGACGCGTTCGACCAGATGGTCGCCGACGCCGGCGTGACCTACCGGTACGACGCCCTGGGGCGGCTGGCCGAACGCAACGGCGACAGGTTCGAATACGACGGTCTCGAACGCGATCCCGTTGTCGCGCCAGGCGAAACCTATGCCCGTGGCCTCAGCGGGGACCTCGTCGCCGCGCAGATCAACGGCAGTTCGTTGATACCGTTGACCAACGGGCACGGCGACACCGTTGGATGGACGCCGTCGAAACAGACGGCGTCGGCACCCGCACCACTGGCCGGACGCACCAAGTACGACCCGTTCGGCGCGCGGATCGCGGCCACCGGCACCCAGTCGGCGCTGGGTTTCCAGAGCGACTGGACCGACACCGCCACCGGCCGGGTCGACATGGACGCCCGCTGGTATCAGCCGTCAACCGGTGGCTTCACCGCCCGCGACAGCGTCGACTCCGGAAACCGGTACGGCTACGGCGCGGCCAACCCGGTCACCAACACCGACCCCACCGGGCACTGGGCGGAGACGCCCGCGGTCTGCGGCTCCATCAGCCTCCAGGCCACCATCGGCTTGGGGGCCGCAGGACCGGTCGGCGGTCTCGTTGGAGGTGCCGCCGGAGTCGGCGGGTGCGTCGGCAGCGTCCTCGGCCCCGCGGGTGCCGTCGCCGGCGAACTCCTCGGGGGCGGCGTAGCCATCCTCGGCACCGTGGTCCTCGGCGGACTCGCCTCCCTGCTCCTCCCTAAGCCAACCGGTGTCGTCCACAACGGAATCCGGTACGACCAGTGGGACGCCCGGTCCCGGGACTACTTCCAGGTCGGCTGTGTCCAGGGCCGCGGGTGCGGCCAGACCCTGTGGTGCGGTTGCGCCGAACCGTTGCCGCAGATGGAAACCGTGCCGGTGCCTGATCCCGCACCGGCGCCTGGCCCACGCACCCCGCCTGTCGCCCCCACCCCACCGCCGCCGCCACCCCCGCCGCCTGTGCTGATCCACGACACCACCCTGCACCAGGTCAAAGCGTGGTCCCAGTCGACCTCGTGGGCCAGCGGCACCTACCGGTTCGTCCGCCAGGACGACTACACCCAGGACTGGGCCCGGCGAACCAAGGTATGGTCCGACGGCTTCTGGTCCGACACCGGCTGGTACCTCAACTCCTGGCACGACGACTGGCGCGTGTCCTGGGTGAACACCCTTGACCCCAACCGGATCGACGGCATCGTCGCGGACGCGGGAGTCATCGCCAACAGCGGGCTCCTGTCCGGTGTCACGGCCGGGACGGACGCCATCGGGCAATGCGGTCTGAACGGCACGATCCTGTCGTGCCTCGGCGAGGCCCTCTCCCCCGTCGTCGGCGCGGGCTGCGCGGGTGTGCTGGCCACCATGCTGGCCTGCAACCCCACTGAACCCGGCCCCGGCCGCCCCGAGGGCCAGCACGAAGCCGCCCGGTCCCAGATCCAGCTCACCAACACCTGCCACACCGGCGGCTGGAACCGTTTCGACGGAACCCGGGCGCTGATGGCATGGACGTGCGGGGACGACATTCCCGCGCTACGACCGCTCGCCCCGGGCAGGGGCTACGATCTGCGCGGGATCGACCCGATGTCCATCGTCCCCGACGATGCCAGCGTGCGCGGCCTCAAACCGGACCCGAACGGAGGTGCCCAGTATGGCATCGAATTCGCGTGGCGAAACGCGGACGGCACGCGCGTCCGGCTCCGGATCCACGGCCCGGACGGCACCGCCCCACCCGGCTCGAACTCGGCCAGCGGAGAGACCTACCGAGTCCAAATCGGAGCGAGGTACCAGGACATCTCCGGAACGCTCTACCCACGAAACGTCCACAACCCACTCAGCCCGTACTACGACCCAGTGGCCGCCAACGCCGCGCACATCCCATGGCCGTTCCAGTTTCCGGGACTGTAGATGAGTATCGGCCGCGAACGACTCGGTGAACTGCTCGCGTTGATCGTCTCGGAGAAGCCCGCGGACCGCGTGGAAGGCGCGGACACCGTCCGTGACTGGGCGGGATCGTTCTCCGCGTTCGAGGCCAGGGTGGTCGTGCGCGTGCTCGCGGTGGCGGCCACTGTGGAGGAACGCGATGGCCGAGAGGCCCAGCTCTTGGCGATCCTGACCGTCTTCGACCCCAGGACGATGACAAGGGACGACATCGCGCCCGTTCTCGACATCGACCCGGACAGGCTCGACCGTGGCGAGCGCGAGTACGTGAACGACCTGCTGGAGAGTTTGGGCTGGAAGCAGAGTTGACCGCAACGGTCAGGGTGCAGCGGTGGGCCAAGCGCTTGGTGTTCCCGCCTGCCGCAGCCATTCACTGAGGGCGGCGTAGTCGGCCTCAACGAGCCCAGACTGGGGATCGACGCGATGGAGCAGAGCAGGTCCACGGTGGTGTGCGGACACCCAGGCCCGATCGGTGTCGGTGATCTCATCGTCGACCCACGCGAAAGGACGTCCCGCGGCCCAGTCGACCAGAGCGCGGGTCTTCCAGTGCGATCGCGGAGCACGAGGTCCGTGCCCGGTGCGATGGCCAACGCGGCGGTCACGGCCGAGGTTCGATGTGCGGAGCAGCCGGCCGCCCCGATCGCGGTGAGGCCGAGCAGCCCGAGCGCGACCATCTCCAGCCCCGGGCCCGGACCCGGACCCGGTGCGTCGAACACGAAGGCGATGGCCGCACCGGCCGTCGCCCCCAGCACGATCCCGCCCGCCGGCCTGCGCATCACGTGGTCACGGGCCAGGAGATGCCGGGCGCGGCGAAGTCGTCATCACCTTGTGACACGTCGCTGGTCAGCTGAGATGCCGGTGTTGGAGTTCGCGGATCTTGGCCATGTGGTCGGCCAGGAACGCGGCGGCCGCCTCGTTGGCGCTGGCCACGAACTCCCGCTCGGGCACCTCCCGGATGGTGCCCCGGGTGATGCCCACAGCGAAGTCCCGCAGGTTCACTGCGGAGATGGTCACCAAGCCGTCCGCCGACGCGCCGGTCGCGGTCAGCTCCGCCCTGGCCTGCTCGTAGTCGTCGTCGCGCAGGTCCGGTGACAACGACACCTCCAGCCCGGAGTTGCGCATCGCCCGGTGGTACTCCTGCGCCCAGCCGGCGGTGAGCAGCCGGGCCACCACCGCCAACGCCTGCTCCAGCCGGGGCTCGTTCATCCACGGGTAGGTGTCCTCGCCGAAGCTGATCGCGATTCGCCGCCGGTCGCTCAGTTCGCCGTAGATCGCCATGCCCGGCACCCGCACCCGCAGGTGAATCCGGTCCAGTCGCTCGGCCAGCGTGTCCATTCCGGTCAGCGACCCGGGGTGAAGCCGGGGTCGTCGCGGCCCAGCGTCGGCTTGGTCATCTGGAACAGCGACCGCATCTCGCTTTCGACGAAGACCAGGTTCCCGGTCAACGACAGTTCGATGGCCACCTGCGCGGCTTCGACGCGCTGTTGCAGCCCGGCCATGGCGGATTTCATCGCCGCGATCGCGCCCTCCATGCTGCTCCCCTTGTAGGACATCGAGTCGTTGCCGCTCGCCAGCGGGATCGCGTTGGTCGCCATCGAGCCGACCGCGCCGATCGCGGTGACTGTCAACGCCAACCCCAGTGAAGCACCTCCGGTCAGCGGCACCGCCGCGATCGAGGCGATCCCGGCCAGCACGCTGAACGCCATCACCCAGGCGCTTTGATCACACCCGCCGTTGTGCAACGCGGCCAACGTCTTCTGGCCGATCGACGTGACGTCGTTGCGCGCGTTGGCCCACACCGCGCGCTGTGCCTCGGCGGCCGCCTTCAGCACCGCGATGATGACCGTTTCGTTCTCGGTGTTCGCTTTGAAGTGGTCCAGGAACTGGGTGCGGAAGTTGTCCGCGGTCGCGCCGCTCCAGCTGTTGATCGGATCGGTGTTGACCAGCGCCTGGAACTCCTGTCGGGCCAGGCCGAACTGGTCGGACGGATCGACCGGGTTGCTGAACTGCGCGTCCACCCGCAGCATCCCCATCGCCCGCGACAGCGAGTCGGTGACCGGCTGGAACGCGGCCGGGTCGGGCAACAACGACCACGGCTGGAACGCGTCCTGTATCCCGAAGTGCTTCCTGACCAGGTCCGGGACCATGTAGAAGTCGGGTGCGTACCCGATCCCCATCGCGGGGTTGTTGTGCTGCGCCTGCCACCTCTCGCGGGCCATCCACACGACAGTGTCCTCGATCTTGGTCGCCAGCAGCGTCAGGTCGTCGGCGAAGGCCACGGTCACCACCCCTGCTCGTTCATGTCGGACTGCTCAAGCGACGTGAGTCGGGCCGCGGCCGCCTGATCGGTCTCCGCGTACCGCTGCACGATCACCCTCAGCGTGAGGGACGTGTCACCGATGGTCTCCGCGTTGCCGCTGAGCATGCTGACGATCACCGATCGCAACGCGTCCCAGACAGGGACCATCGCCGTCCACGGCCCGCTGTCGCCCGGCGGTTGCGCGGCGTCCACGTCGCGTACCGCCTGTTCGAAGTCGGTGTGGACCGCGGCGAGATAGTGCGCGGTCCGATATAACTCGTTGAGATCAACACCCAACTGTTCGCCATGATCCTGCATGCGCCACCCTTGCGATAACGGGCTGGAAACCCCCACGGGACGCTATGGACACGGGTCCGTTGATCGTCCTAGATTCGTCCTAGTGCGAGGTCGGTCTGGGGATCGGCGCTGAAAAGTAAGTGCCGGGGGGAACATGAGATTCGGCGTGCTGGGGCCGTTACACGCCGAGATCGCCGGGCGCGAGGTCCGGCTCGACGGACCAAGACAGGCCAAGATGCTGGCCGCGCTTCTGGTCGACGCCAACAACGTTGTGGCCATGCAACGGCTCGTCGCCGTGATGTGGGACGAGAAGGCACCCGCCACCGCGGTCCGTCAGATCCAGGACGCCGTCTCCGGGCTGCGCCGCAACCTCGCCGCGTGCGGCGCACCCGGCTCCTTGATCAGCACCCGGCGCGGCGGCTACCAGATCCACCTCGCCCCGGATCAGCTCGACCTGCTGGAGTTCGACCACCAGCGGCACCTCGCCGAACGGCACACGGACCCGTTCGACACCGCTGTCGCGCTGCGGCGGGCGCTGGCCGGCTGGCGCGGCAACGCCCTGGTCGACATCTCCAGCCGGGTCCTGGAGATCGACGCGGCCCGGCTGGACGAGAAGCGAACGGCCACGCGCAAACTGTGTCTGAGCATCGAACTCGACCTGGGGCGTCATCGTGAGGTCATCGAGGAGCTGACCGCCATACTCCGCGAGCACCCCTACGACGAGCATGTCGCCGAACACTTGATGGTCGCCCTCTACCGGTGCCGGCGACAAGGCGAGGCGCTGCAGGTGTACGAGCGGCTGCGCCGGACACTGGCGGGCGAACTCGGCGTCGACCCCACCCCGCCGATCCAGGCGCTGCATCGGCGCATCCTGGCCGCCGATCCCGCCCTGGCGGCCCCTGTCTCGGCAAACGGGCCCTCGGACAGTTCGGGCGCGGCGGCTGACGGGCCGACGATGGCGATGCCGGTGCGCCAGCTGCCGCTCGACGTCTCCGACTTCGTGGGCCGCGCCGACGCGTTGGCGGAGGTCGCCCGACTGCTCGACGGGTCGGCGCCGAACCGCGCCCCGGTGGTCGTCATCGTGGGCGGTCCTGGTGTCGGCAAGTCCAGTCTGGTGACGCACGCCGCGCGGCTGGCGAGCGCCGCCTTCCCCGACGGCCAGCTCTACCTCAACCTCGCCGCGACATCGGACGAGCCGCGAGACCCAGCGTTGATGCTGGCTGAGGCGCTGCGTGCACTCTCGATCGCCGGCAGTGCGATCCCGCACGGCCTGTCCGAACGGGCCGCGCTCTACCGGTCGTTGCTGGCGGACCGCCGGATGCTGGTGGTGCTGGACGATGCCGGTCACGCCGATCACGTGCTGCCGCTGCTGCCCGGGGCCGACGGTTGCGCCGTGTTGATCACCAGCCGCACTCTGCTGACGCACCTTCCCGGCGCCCGGCACATCGACCTGGACGTGCTGAGCCCGGCCGAGGCCCGTGAGTTGTTCACCGGCATCGTCGGGCGGCGGCGGGTCGAACGGGAGCCGGCGGAGGCCGACGCGATCCTCGACTGCTGCGGCAACCTGCCGCTGGCGATCCGGATCGCCGGCGCCAAGCTCACCGGCCGCCCGGCCTGGTCGCTGCGGGTGCTGCGGGAACGGATCGAGGACGAGTCCCGGCGGCTGGCCGAGCTGCGGATCGGGGACCTCAGCGTGCGAGCCAGCGTCGAACTGAGCGTGCGGCTGCTGCCGGCCGACGCGGTGCGCGCGCTGAGCCTGCTGGGTCTGCTCGGCGCCTACACCCTGCCCGGCTGGGTGGTCGGCCCGCTGCTGGACCGCTCGGACGCCGAGGAGGTGCTGGACACCCTCGTCGACGCCAGCCTGGTGCGGCTGACCGCCACCGACGCCATCGGCCAGCCGCGATACCGGCTGCACGACCTGATCAGGACCTGTGCCGTGGAGATCGCCGCCCAGCTGCCGGCGGCGGACAAGCGGGACGCGATCATCCGGGTGCTGTCCACCTGGCTCGACCTGGCCGGCCGTGGCACCGACCGGCTGCCGGCCGGGCTGCTGGTCGCCGCGCCCGGTTCGGCGCCGCGCCGGTCGCTGCCCGACGCGGTCGTGGACCGGCTGCTGGCCGACCCGGTCGGCTGGTTCGACGCGGAACGCGACACCCTGCTCGGCGCCGTGAAACTGGCCGTGGACCGGGGACTGGACGAGATGGCCTGGGAACTGGCCGCCAGCACGGTGACCTACTACGACCACCGGTGCCTGTACCAGGACTGGCAGCACGGGCACCGCCTCGCGTTGGACGCTGCCGAGGCCGCCGGCAACGTGCGCGGCGCGTCGGTGCTGCTGCGCGGTCTTGGCCAGCTGCACATCTACCGAGACGAGTTCGACGGGGCGACCCGTACCCTGGAATCCTCCGTCAGGCTAAGCCAGGACGGCGGGGACAAGCGCGGCGAAGCGTTGTCGGTGGCGATGCTGGGCACGGTCAGCCGGGTGCAGGGCCGTTACGACGAAGCCGTCGACCGCGTCGAGCAGGCGCTGGCCATCACGGTCGCTGAGGGCGACCGGCACCTCGAAGCGCAGCTATCCTGCGCGATGGCCGTGATGCGGCTCGTGCAGGGCGATCTCGATGAAGCGGAGTCCTGGTTCGACGCGGCCTTGCGCCAGGCCATGGCGCTCGACGACGGGCATCGGGTGGCGGTCGTGCTGCGGCGGTTCAGCCGGCTGCACGATCGGCTCGGTGATCCGGACGAAGCGCTGTACTGCCTGCGGCAGGCGTTGGCCACCTTCGAGGAACTGGCCGACGAGCGGTGCGCCGCGTACACACTGCTGGAAGTCGGCCGCGTGTACGCCGGTCAGCACGACCGGGACCGGGCGAGCCCGGCGTTGCGGCGCGCGGCGGACCTGTTCCACCGGCACGGCGACCGCCAGGACGAGGCCGCGTGCTGGCAACTGATCGGCGACCTGGATGCCGCCGCTGGCGTCCACGACCTGGCCCGCCAGCACCGCGGACGGGCACTGCGGCTGTGGCAGACAATCGAGGACATGAACCAGACGAAGGTTCCCGCGCGCCCATCGTCGCCGTGACGCGACACTAGCTCGACGGCAGCGCCGCCGACCCGCCGCCGATGGTCGGGATCGGCCCGGACGACGGCACGATGTCACCGTCGAAGATGCTGGTCGGCAGGTACAGGGTGCAGCAGGCGTTGGGCACGTCCACGATCCCGGAGATCCGCCCTTCGATCGGCGCGGTGCCCAGGATCAGCAGCGCCTGTTCGCGGCTGTACCCGAAGTTCGCCAGGTAGTCGATGGCGGCCAGGCAGGCTCGCCGGTAGGCCAGGGTGGCGTCGACGAATCGCTGTTCGCCGGTCCGCTCGTCGACCGAGATCCCCTCGAAGACCAGGTAGTTCTCGAAGCGCGGTTCGACCGGACCCGGCTTGAACAGCGGGCTGGTGAGGCCGTACTTGGCCATCCCGCCCTTGATCAGGTCCACGTGCAGGTCGGCGAAGCCGGACATCTCGATCGCCCCGCAGAAGGTGATCTCGCCGTCGCCCTGGGAGAAGTGCATGTCCCCCATGGACAATCGGGCGCCGTCGACGTAGACCGGGAAGAAGATCCGCGAGCCACGGGACAGGTTCTTGATGTCGCAGTTGCCGCCGTGCTCGCGGGGCGGCACCGTCCGCGCACCCTCGGCGGCGACCCGGTCGAACTGCGCGCCGCGCAGGGCGCCGAGCGTCGCGTTGGTGGCTGTCGGCAGGTTGGCCAGGGTCGGCACCCGGTCCGGGTCGGTGGCCACCAGCGCGGCCTCACGGCGGTTCCAGGTGGCCAGCAGTTCGGCCGACGGCGCGGTGCCGATCAGCCCGGGGTGCACGATGCCGGGGAACCGGACGCCGGGCAGGTGGCGGGACCGGGCGAAGATGCCCTCGAAGTCCCAGCAGGCCTTGCGGGCCTCCGGGAAGACGTCGGTGAGGAACCCGCCGCCGTTCTCCCGGGCGAAGATGCCGGTGAAGCCCCAGGCGTCCCGGTCGAGCGGGCCGAGGTCAAGCAGGTCGACCACGAGCAGGTCGCCGGGTTCGGCCCCGTCGACGTGGACCGGGCCGGTCAGGATGTGCACCACCGACAGGTCGACGTCGCGGACGTCGTCGGCGCTGTCGTTGTCGCCGATCTGGCCGTCGGTCCAGTCCTTCATCTCCAGCCGGAAGATGTCACCTGGCCGGACTGTGGCCGCGGGCGGGATCTCCGGATGCCAACGGTTGTGCAGTCCGTCCTGTTCGTGCGCCGGGCGGGACAGGTCGACGCTGATGAGCGGCTTGGCCACGACGACTCCCTGGTCGGGGACGGGTCGCTTGAATGTAACAGCGTTGGCGCGACGTTGGCGGGTTGCTTGGGGTGGGGTTGTCCCTACTTCGAGAACTGCCTGACGGTCAACGTCACACGCCCGGAAGCTGCCCGTGATGGTGTGGATCCACGGTGGTGGGCCGTTCGGCGAGGACGGCCAGTGGGTCGCGCGGCCACGGCAGCAGGCCGAGCAGGCAGGGGTGAAGTTCGCCAAGAGCCTGAACTGTTCGACGCTGTCGCTGGCCCCAGGCGACATCAAGCCGGTCGACTTCGCCGCCGAGCACCAGTGCGGGTTCTGGGACGCACTGGAGCAGTCCCACTAACTCACTCGAACCGCTTCCACCGGTCGCCGGCGAAACGGGTGAGCGCCGCGTCGAGCTGTGCCGGCACCACACCCTTGGCTCCCAACGAGTACACAGCGACCCACCCGGTGGAGTTGACCCGTACCCAGGTGTCGAGTTCCACCGAGGGTGCTGGCCGGAGATGCAGCATGAACCCGCCGCTCCTGCCCGACGATGGCTCGAACTTGCGCACCGCGACTTCCTCGACGTCGGTCCAGCGGAACGTGACCGTCCGGCGGCCAAAGCCCGCCTCGATCACCTCACTGGTCAGTCGCAGCTTGGCTTTTCGACTCACCAGGCGCACCGGCACCCAGCTGATCAGTGCGACGCCGCCCCAGGTCGCCCCGACGGACAGCCACATCTGGAGGTCGGCCCACGCACCGAGCTTGGCGATCACGACCACCGAACCACCGACCATCAGCAGGGCGAACTTCCACCCGCCCAGCATCGTACCGCTGCCGTCGAGCCGTAACTCGTCCGGTTCGTACCGACCGACGGCCGGCGCGAAGTCCTTGTCGTTCCACACCGACGCCAGCCGCTCGCGCAGAAGCGAATGCCGGAACTGGTACACACCACCGACCTGGCGCAACACTCCCACACGATGCGCGTCTTCAAGAAAGGTCAGTGCCGACAAGGGGAACCGCCGCATGACGGCCAGCGCCGCCTTCGTCAGCACCCATCGACCCCATGGGGACACCGTGACAGCCACCACGGCGACCCCCAGTCCGCCGATCAGTGCGATCCCGGACGCCGCGGCCCAGCCGTCGGTGGGCATCAGCCAGGCCGTCAGGCCGCCGATGAGCGGGCTGATCAGCAGCACCGTCAGCGCCGTAGTCGCCTGTTCGCCGCGCAACAATGCCCGGGGGCCAAGCGCCTGTGCCGACTGCACCGGTACGGTCAGGCCCACGACCAAGATCGCGGCAACGCCATCGCCGATGACGACGATGCTCTGTCCTGGCGACAGGAACGATCCCACGGTGACCACGATCGCGAGCAACACGACCATGCCGGGCAGCCGTCCGCTCAGCCTCGGCCGCCGGGGCAGGTCACTTGTCCGCAGGCGCAGGACGAGGATGACCGCCTGTGCCATCGCGCCGGTCTTGAAGGCGACGTCGGCACCGATGGCGAGCTCGAACGACTGGACCGCGTCCGGGGTGGGGTACCACCCGGCGAGCAGAGTGATGGCCGGCGTCAAGCCGAAGCCGATCCCAGCCAGGACGGCCAGGTCGAGCAGGGTGAACTGACTCAGGTTCCACCACTCGATCTCCCTGCTGCGCGAGCGCATCAGGTGCGCCGCCAAGAACGCCAGCCACCGTTGGGCCCGTCGCGGGCCCCAGTCCCGAGCCGGCCTCGGCTGATGCGGTGACCTCGGGCCGGTGCGGAAGACCGCTGGTACCAGTGCGTCGAGCAGCCGCCGTTCGATCGTCGACACATCGGGAAACCGCTGCGCGTCAAGCAGTTCGACCGGATCGTTCGCGCTGGTGGTGTACACCGTCCTGGCCAGCCACAGCATCAGCGGCGACTCGAACGTCTTCGCGACCGGACCAGCCGGATTCCCGACCAGTTCGGACAACACCGGTTCCCACCGCGCCAACAATCGTGGTTGCGACGTCCTGCGCAGGTAGCCGGCCGCCGGTTCGGCCGCCACAGGTTGCGCGCGGATCACCGCCGCCGCCCCCAGCACGCTCTTGTCGGCGACGGCGTTGGCGTACTCGGCCGCCCGACAGGTGAGGATCACCGGTGAGCCGTCGCCAAGAGCCCTGTTGAGTGCGGCCAGCGCCTCCTCGAGCAGCAGTTCCGGCATCTCGTCGATGCCGTCCAGCACCGGGATGACTTCGCGGTCGCGGACCAGTTCCCGGATCCGGTCGCGGGTGAGGTCGTCGCCCTGCTCCAGGTACTCCTCGGTGATGCGGCGACCCAGCCAGGCGTCGAAGTGCTCCCTGCCCGGATCCCACGACGACGCGAGCAGGACCACGGGAACCGGCTGGCCGGCCGTGCGGTCGCGGAGCAGTTCCAGGGTCAGCAGGATCGCCAGCGAGGTCTTGCCGGACCCGGGCGCGCCGATGATCACCAGCCGCTGGTCGGGCATCGTGCGGAACGCGTTCGCGAGGTCGCCCAACCCGCCGGCCGCCGTGACCCGCACGTTTTCCTGGTGATCGGCGACGGACCAGTCCGCGACCCAGCGCACCGCGAGTGCCCCAGCGCCCGCGAGACCGCGCGTCACCGCCTCGTCGCGCCATTGCGCCCGCACCACCTTGGCGAGGTCCGTGGCCGCCCTGCCCTGCGGCGACTCGGTGACTGTCTGGAACACGACGTCCCCGATGATGTCCCGGGCCTGGATGACGTAGGTCGCGTTCCCCGTGAACTGGTTATGGACATCCCCCACGACCTTCATGCTTACCACTGCGACCAGGAACGAACCAGTGCGTGGCCCTTGGATCCGGCATTCTCAGTGGCTGGGTTCGCGATCGGCGTGGTACGTCTTCACCGACCACATCCCACTGGTCCGGACCTTGCTGGAGGACACACCCCCATGGACACCTCGCTCGACACCGGCCCTTTCCAGGGTGACCTGGTCCGCCCCGGCGACCCCGGCTACGAGCAGGCACGCAAGGTCTGGAACCTGGCGGTCGACCGGCACCCGGCCGGCGTGGCCCGCTGTCATACCACCGAGGACGTCGTGGCCGCACTGGATCTCGCGCGGCGCGCGAACCTCGCGGTGTCCGTACGCGGCGGCGGACACAGCTTTCCCGGTTTCTCCACCACCGATGGCGGGCTGGTGCTCGATCTCAGCCCGATGCACAGGATCCTCGTTGACGCCGCCGACCGGATCGCCACAGTTCAGCCCGGCGTCCGATGGGGCCAACTCACCGATGCGACCGCCGCCCACGGGCTGGTCGGTGTCGGCGGACACGTGGCCGACGTGGGTGTCATCGGCCTGTTGCTCGGCGGCGGGAACGGCTGGCTCGTCCGTTCCTTCGGCCTCGCGTGCGACAACCTGGTGTCGGCCGAGGTGGTCACCGCCGACGGCCAGGTGGTGACGGCGAACGCCGACGAGAACCCGGACTTGTTCTGGGGGTTACGCGGTGGCGGCGGCAACTTCGGCATCGTCACCCAGGCCACCCTGCGTCTGCACCCGCTGACGGACCTGCTCGGCGGGATGCTCCTGTACCGGCTGGAAGACGCTGCCGAAGTGCTGCGTTTCATCGCCACGTTCGACGCGCCCACCGACCTCAACGTCGCTCCGGCGATCCTCGCCGCGCCCGAAGCCCCGTTCGTCCCCGTGGACCTGCACGGCAAGCCCGTGCTGGCGGTCGCCGTCTGCTATGTCGGCGCCATCGCCGACGGCGAACAGGCGCTCGTGCCACTACGGGCACTGATGACCCCGGTCGCGGACCTGGTCCAGCCCACGTCCTTCCGGGACCTGCAGCACTTCTTCGACCCCCAGGGCGAGAGCACCCCGTATCACATGCGCTCGCACATCGGCGGCCCGATCACCGACGACCTCATCGCCGCCATGCTCGACTTCGGTGGCCGCTTCACCTCGCCCGGCAACATCACGCTACTGCTCCCGATGGGCGGTGCAGCGGCCGCCGTCCCGCCGGACGCCACCGCGTTCCGGCACCGCGACGGCTCGTACGTGATGGAGATCGCGGCCGCGTGGCAGCCGGACGACCCGGCACCCGACACCCATCGGTCCTGGGCCGACGGACTCTGGGCGGCGGCCCGGCCATGGGCGACCGGAGTGGAGGTCAACCACCTCGCCGACGAGGGACTGGACCGGGTCCGGGCCGCCTACGGCGACAACTTCCCACGGCTCGCCGAACTCAAACGCACCTGGGACCCACAGAACGTCTTCCACCTCAACCAGAACATCCCGCCCGCTGGATGACGGCGGGTGTCACTCCGTTGTCCAGGGCCGGAGTTTCTCGGGGTTGCGGACCGCCCAGATGTGTTTGATCTTCTCTCCGGTGACGTCGAACGCCATCACCGTCAAGGTGCGGCCCTCGTGCTGAACCACCAGACCGGGCTGACCGTTGACCGTGCGTTCCAGGAGCGTCAAGTCGGGCACCAGGCCGGCGAAGTCGACCAGCGCGCGGGCGACCTGCTCGCCGCCGTCGATCGGGTGCAGCTTGGCGGGCACGACGCCGCCGCCGTCGCTGATCACGGTGGCGTCCGGGTCGAGCAGGCCGATGAGGGCGTTGATGTCCTTGGCTTCCCATGCCTGCTTGAAGTTCCGGACGATGGCGGCGCTCCGCGCCGCCGGCGTCGTGGGTGCCTGCGATGTGCGGATGCGGCGACGGGCCGAGGAGGCGAGCTGGCGGCAGGCCGCCGGGGAGCGGCCGACGATCTCGGCGACGTCGGTGAACGGGTAGCGGAACACGTCGTGCAGGATGAACGTGACGCGCTCGGCCGGGGTCATCGCTTCGAGCAGGACAAGGAAGGCCATGCTGACCGACTCGTCGAGGGTGATTCGGTCGGCCGGGTCGGCGGTACCTGACCATTCGGCGTGGTCAGGCAGTGGCTCCGGGATCCATTCGCCCACGTAGCTTTCCCGCCGGACCCGGGCCGAGCCGAGCAGGTCGAGGCAGACCCGGCTGGCGACCGTGGTCAGCCAGCCACCGGGCGACTCGATGGCGTCCCGCTGCCGCGGGGACATGGCGTACCAGCGGGTGTAGGTCTCCTGGACGACATCCTCGGCGTCGGCCAGGGAGCCGAGCATCCGGTAGGCGAGATTGATCAGCTGACGCCGCTCGCTCACGACCGCGGGCAGGCTGGGGTCGGGCTGGGCGTGTCCTGACTCGGGTGGGGTGGTCATGGCTCCCTCTCCTCGCGTGTGCCCTCACCTGTTCGACGAAACACGGCACCGAACTGTGACGTGGCGCCCACCTGACCTGGCGGCCTCACATTCCGCGGGCCTGGGTCGTCGGACTGGTGACACACAACCGAGACCCCGGAAAAGGAAGACTCGCCATGTCCACACCCACGACCAGCAAGCAGGACAACCAACGGTCGCGTCTGCCCGACCCTACCCAGTTGATTCCCGAGGTGGCGGAGGTCGCCGCGGCCACCGTCAAGGCCATCGCCAACGGTTCGATTCCGCAGACCACCATCGGCCTGGTCCAGCTGCGCGCCGGCCAGATCGTCGGCAGCACCTACCACACCGTCGCGCGAACAGACAGCCTCCGCGAAGCCGGCGAAACAGAACAGCGCATCACCGCCGTAGCGTCATGGCGGGACGCCCCCTTCTTCACCGACGCCGAACGGGTCGCGCTGGAACTCGTGGAGGCCGTCCTCACCCCGAACCCCTCCGGCCAGCGCGTTCCCGACGAGCTGGTCGCCCGAGCGTCCGCCCACTACGACGACAAGGCGCTCTGGACGCTCACCCTGGTGATCAGCCAGATCTTCTACTTCATCCCGGTCGCCCTCATCGCCCAGCCCATCCCCGGTATGCCCTTCGGACAGAACTACACCAGGTGACACCCGCCAGGCCCAGGCCCTGCACTGCCCTACAAGAGATCGAGGTTGACAGTGCGGTTCATCTCGGCGATCCGTTGGGCGTGGTAACGGATGCTCGGGTGGATGTCCCGGGCGTCCGGTGGCAGGGCTTGGGCCTGGTCCTTGATTTTGTCGGTCAGGGCTTGCTGGTCTTCGCGGGTCAGCTTGAGGACCGCGCCGGTGACGCTGGCCGCGCCAAGCACCCGCAGACCGCCGTACGCGTCCCGCAGGCCGTTGAGTTCGTGGCGGTCAGGGCCGAGTACTCCGTACAGGCGGGTTTCGGTGCCGATCAACGCAGCCGCACCGCCGGGATAGTCGGCCTCCTGGCCGATGGTGTAGACGATCCGGGTGAAGGTGGCCGGGCGGTCCTGGGCGTCGGTGGTGCGGAAGCGGCCGTCGGTGGTGTAGCGGACGGTGACGGGTAGGTCGGTGGTCCGGATGGTGGCGTCCCAGATGGGAAGTGCGAAGGCGCCGATCTCGGGCAGTGTGTTGCGCCGGTTGAACCCGCCGTTGACGAAACTGAGATCCCGTTCGATCTCCGCCCGGCGCGCCCGGTCGGCGTCGTTCCACTGTAGACGGAGGCCCTTCGGGTCGAGTGCGCCCGGTGGCCCCTGGGGGTAGTCGGTCCCGAGCTTCGCCCGGCGTGCTCCCCAAGTGACCTGCCGGGTGGCATAACGTGCTTGCTCCACTTCGGACGCTCCACCCGCGCCGCCACCGACGACAAGCAGTTCGTCGGTGGGCCGATAGCTGGCGCTGGTGTTCTCCCCGCCGAACTGGACGCGGTGCTCTCGGACCAGTGCGTCCAGCCGGGCCAGTACCGTGGCCGACAGTGTGCCGCGGTCAACGGGTTCTCCCGTGCTGGTCAGGATGACGTCAGTGGTGACCGGGTGGACCGAGTACGGCGAATCAGGCTCCGGCACGAACCTGGGGTCACGGTAGCCGGCGGGCAGGAAGCCGAGCCGGGCCCGCAGTGTGGGGTCCAGGGTGGCCGGGTCGACCTGTGTCCCGGACGGGTCGTAGGTCGCCTGAGTGCCCGGGTCCACCGAGTACCCGGTGTCCGGGTCGGACACCCGCCGTTCGGTGGGCCGGCCCTGGGGGTCAAGGAGAAACGGGTCGTAGAGCTTCTGCGGTATGCCATCGACATTGCGGACGCCGAGCAGCCAGCTGGTCTCCGCGGGCAGCTGGCCGGTGTAGACGTGTCCGGCCGGGTCAAGGACGTGGATGTCACCCGACGGGTCGACCGCGGTCTGGTAGCCGGTCCGCGGGTCGACGAAGGTGCGGCCGGCGAGGCTCACTGCCTGCGGGATCCTGGCTGGCCCAAGCCCGGTCGCCAGGTCCAGCGAGTGCGCGTACAGCTCCCGGCCGTCGCTGGTCGTCAAGCGGTAGCGCGCGCCCGCGGGCCAGCTCGCGCCGGCAGGTTTGGTTTCGACCTTGGTTGCCAGTGTCCGGTAAGTGGGCATGCCCGCCAGCGCTCGGGCCACGCCGACCGCCCGGCCGAACGCGGTGGAGAAGACGAAGTCGTCGCGGTCCTCGGCGAAATCGGCCGGCTGGAACGGAGCGCCTGGCAGCTCGTTGTCCATCGCGGGCTGGGTGAGCCGGAAGTCCCCCAGGTTGTTGACCACGCCGGAGCCGCTGGCCACGGCCAGCACCGAAGGCGTGTCACCACTGGTGTTCGTCAGCGGGGGCAGGGTGAGGTAGTCGACGGTGGCCGCCCACCCGCTGCCGACGATCACGTGTGGGATGACAGGCAGGTTGGGGTACTTGGCGTTGAGCGAGTTGGTCAGGTCGGCGTCCGCGTCGGCTCGTTGGGCGATCGTCTGGTCCGCCGCGGCCCGCAAGGCCCGGTGCTGGCAGTCCCGCTCGGCGCGGATGTCACGGAGTGCTGCCTGTGAGTCCGTCTTTCCGGCGAGGGCCAACACTTTGTCGAGGCTGGCGGCCGAGTCCGGGCGCAGTGCGCGGATCGACGCGGCGCGTGCCTCGGCGGCGGCAGTGCCGACCAGGGGTGCGTTGCCCGCCATCTGGTGCACCGGGTGCTCGGGATCCTGGTCGAGCAGGCCCAGCGCCATCGCCTCGCCCAGCGCGACGTTCTTCACCTTGGCGTCGGCCCGCGGCAGTTGGTCACCCAGCAGCTTCAGCGCGGTGACCTGGCCGAAATCCTTGGGGCTGAACGGTATTCGGCCATCTGGGCCGGCGGTGGTCAGCACGCCTTCGGTCAGCCCGCTGGTGACGTCTGGTCGCCGCTGGTTCGCTCGGTCGGTGACGACGACGGCGACCTCGGTGAGCCGGGCGGCGACCGCGTGCCGGATCAGGTCGGCCGCTGCCCGGTCAGAGACGCGTACCACGGCCTCGTCAGGGCCGAGCATGTGGACGGTCGCCACCGGCGCGTACGGCAGGCCACCGGGCATGCGCACCGGCTCCACCCGGATCGTGAAGGCGCTTGGGCCGTTCGGGATGACCACGTGGCCGTCCACAACCTGTGCGCCTGGCGGAAGTGCACCGCCTGTCAGGGCGGATTCGATGGCAGCAGCCGTGCGGGCGGCGCTTGCCTGGCTGAGTTCCTTGCCACCGAAGTCGAGCCCGGCCGATGCGTGCGCGATCGGCCCTGCGCCGGCACAGGCGTCCACGGGGGCGAGGGCACGAGCCGTCGGCGGGCGTGGTCCAGTGAGCAGGATGCCGGCCGCACACCACAGGACGAGCGCACGCAACCACCATCGGGAACTATGGCGCACCTGCATGAACTCCTTGACTACTGTTGCTCGGCGATCCACGACTCGGTGGGATAGCTGTCACAGCTGGTGGTGTAGACGTATCCGTCGCCGTCGGCCAGGCAGGCCCCGGTGTACGGGTTGAACAACCAGTTGCGGTCCTGGTCGTCCCACTGCTGCCGCGGGTTGCCGTCGCACTCGACCGCGACTGCGTCGCCGTTGCCGTTGTTCTGGAGGCACAGGCCGGTCATGGGATTTTGGGCCGACCCCGAGCCGTTGGAAAGCCAAGTCTGGTTCGGCGCGCCAGTGCAGGGGTTCGCGTAGAGGTCTCCGCCGTCCTGAACCTCCAGGCAGTTGTCGGTGTCGACGTTGCGGAGCTGGACGGGGTAGAGCGGCAGGGTTGCCGCCGTGGCCGCCGGCGCCGCGGCACCGGCAGCCACCACAGCGGCCAGACCGACCAGAACCCTGGACAGACGCATGGAAACACCTTCCGGATCGGGGCGGGCCGGCGACCACACCTCCCACCATTCCTAACATCGGTGGGAACGCCGCAACACCAACGCCACTCGATCGTGTGCCACCGGCACGGGCGTCCAAAAAGGACGTCTAGCAGCCGGCGACCAGGTCGGTGACGAGCTCGTAGGAGTGAACGCGTTCGTTGTGGTCGTGCACGATCGTGATCACCATCAGCTCGTCGGCGCCGGTCTGGGTGAGCAGATCGGATATCCTGCGCCGCACCACGTCCGGGCCGCCGATGATCCTGGTGTCGAGGTACTCACGGACCAGTTCCCGTTCCTCAGGGGTGTACGGATAGTCCGCGGCCTCCTGCGGGCTGGCGTACGGGTCCTGCCGAAAACCCCCGCGCAGCCGAAGCATGGTCAAGGCGAGTGGCGTGCCCAGCCACCTGGCCCGCTCGTCGTTGTCGGCGGCGAGCACCATCGCGCAGACGATGACGTACGGACTGGCCAGTTGTGCGGACGGGCGGAAGTTCTCGCGGTAGGCCGCCAGTGCCGGCAAGGTGCCGTCGGCGTTCAGGTGGTGGGCGTACGCGAACGGCAGCCCGAGTGCGCCTGCCGTCCTGGCACTGTTCGAGCTGCTGCCGAGCATCCAGATCGGCGGCTGGTTGCCCGGCGCGGGCACCGCGATGATCGGCTGACTGCCCACGTCACGCTGGAAGTACGCGATCAACTCGGACACCTGTGCCGGGAACTCCGCCGCCGCAGGCGGGTCGTTGGACCAGCGCAGCAACCGCGCGGTGGCTGGATCGGTGCCGGGACCTCGACCGATGCCGAGGTCGATCCGCCCTGGGTGCAACGCCTCCAGTGTCCCGAACTGCTCGGCGACCAGCAGCGTCGGGTGGTTGGGCAGCATCACCCCACCGGCACCGACTCGCAGGGTGGTGGTCGCGTCCGCGACGTGTCCGATCAGGACCGCGGGCGACGAACTGGCGATACAGGCCGTGTTGTGGTGTTCGGCGAGCCAGTACCGCAGGTATCCGAGCCGCTCGACCCGCCTGGCGAGGTCGAGCATGTTGCGCAGCGCCTGGGTCGGCGGTGAGCCACTCATCACCGGTGCGAGGTCCAGCACGGACAGCGGAACATTGGACGTCATGGTCATGATCGATGTGCCCTCCCCCAGCCGAGCATAGCCTCGCGGGAGAGCAATGAGCACCTAGCCGCCGATCACGGGGGCGCGGACCAGGACGGCGGCCAGGCCGTAGGCCACGCCCATCACGCCGAGTTCCAGGGCGGCGAGGGTGCCGATGGCGGCGGGTTGCTGGCGGCGGAGCCTGGGCAGCAACGCGAACCGGGTGCGCGCGCCGAGCAGCCCGGCCGCCAGGATGGCCGCGACCTTGAGCAGCACGATCCGGCCGTACCCGGTGTCGAACAACGCGGCGTACCAGTGCACCCCAGGCGTTTCGTACAGCACGAACCAGCCGTTGAACGCGCCGGTGCCGGCGGTCAGGAACACGCAGGCCGTGGCGAGCAGTGAATACCGGGGCAGCACGTCCGCCAGTAGCGCGCGGTCGGCCACCATCAACATGATCACCGCGAGCAGGCCGCCGGTCCACAGCACGGCGGTGATCACATGCAGGTGCATGGAGATCGTGTTGATGCCGCGCAAACCGGGTCCGGTGGGCGCGGCGTGACCGGTGGCCGCCAGCGGCAGCAGCGCGAAGACCGCCACCCCGATCCGCAGCTCGGCCGGCACCGACTCGCCGTACCGCACCGCGAACAGCCCGATCACGAGATATCCCAGCACGCACCCGGCTACGATCAGCAGGGCGTTTCCGGAACCGATATTCGTTACGTACCAACCGATCTCGCCGAACGTGACCGGCCGGCCGGGGAACACGTCCGCGGTCTCCAAAGCCAGCGACGCCAGTGTGCCGGCCAGCCACACCGCGGCCGCGATCACCGCCCATCGCCTGGCCCTGGCCAGCACGCGGGCGCTGCCTTCGCGCGGCCGCAGCCCGACCAGCAACGGCAGGATGCTCAGCCCGACCGTGGTCACCGCCGCCAGGTCGAGGACGGCCTTGGCCACCGGCAGCCCGACGACCACGGCCGGAGGCGGCGTGACGACGCCGGGCAGCGATCCGTCCGCGGTCAGTGCGAGCCCGGCGAGCACCCCCGCCAGCGCGCCGACGCCGGTCCAGCCGAACAGCGCGTAGCGCGGCGCGCCGGTCTCGATCGTGTTCACCGGGCCGTCGGGGTGGTCTCGTGGGACACCGCGGGCTCGACACCCGCCCCGCCGAGCGCGCCGGCGCCAGGCAGCAGCAACGCGGCGAACAACAGCCCAAGCAGGCCCGCGACGACCGGCATGCCGGTCCAGAACTCGACGACGCCGGGCAGCCTGCCTGCCTCGATGAACCCGACGGCGAAGAACACGGCCCACGTGACGACCGGGGCCAACGCGCCGAACGCCCAGAACGCCCGCCGCCGCGACGGCCCGGGCCGCAGGCGCATCGCCAGCAGGTCGACGCCGAGCCCGCACAGCACGACCGTGACGAGCACCATCGGCGTACGCAGCACCGCGGCCTGTACGCCGAACACCGCGTACATGATGGTCGCGGTGCCGAATGGGATCGTCCAGCGGCGCCCGATGATCAGCAGCGGGAACAGCAGCGCTACGTTCGTCACGATCAGCTCCAGCGCCACGCTCGACGCACCCGAACCCTTGCCGTCCCGGTCGAGCGCGTCGACGACGCGATCCGGGGTGAGCAACAGCATGTTCCCGTACTGCAGCAGCACCATGATGGCCGCGCCGGCGAAGGCGAGGCCGAGCATCGCCGGCAGCAACCGGCGCGTCGACGGGGCGTCCGGTATCGCCGGATCCGTCAGCGCGTCCCGCAACGGGCTGGTGAAGATCAGGCTGAGCGCGGTGATCAACAGCAGGTGCGTCGGGCTGAACAGGATGCGGGTGTTCTGTTCGATCCCGAAGATCGTGTGCCAGGCCAGGTCGCCGGCGCCGGCGACGAGGAACAGCGCGACACCGGCCACGCCGAGCCCGTAGCCGGTGGGGATGGCGTCGAACCCGCGCCGCCCGGCCATCAGGTTGCGCCGGACGATCCAGCCCACCCACGCCGCTGTGGCGAGAAACCCCGAATAGAGCGCGGCGTGCCACGGCGTGAAGAAGGTCTCCAGTTTGCGAATGTTGTTGTGCGCCAACACATCTGCCAGCACGCCGCCGAGTAGCCACGTGCTGAACAAGACGGTGAGCAGATTGGCGGCATTTCCGGCGCGGGGCCGCGTGGCGGCGTTGTCGGACATCGCATCAGCGTGGCAGGAGCGCTTTCCGCGCACAGTGGGGCAAGTCGCCCCATTCCCGGCGGAAAACCGACCCCGCTGGTGCGGTTGTCCGCACCCTCACCCGTTGAGGTACCGCAACACGGCGAGCACGCGCCGGTGGTCGTCGGCGCTCGCGGCCAGGCCGAGTTTGGTGAAGATGGCGGTGCAGTGCTTTTCCACGGTGCGTTCGGCGACCGCGAGCCGCTGGCCGATGGCGCGGTTGGTCCGCCCCTCGGCCATCAGCATCAGCACCGCGCGTTCCCGTTCGGACAGCGTGTCCAGGGGGTCGGCGGCGCCGCGGTGCCGGTCGACGAGCTGCCCGATCACCTGCGGGTCGAGCGCCGAGCCACCCTCGCCGACCCGGCGCACCGCGGCGGCGAACTCGCCGATGTCCGACACCCGGTCCTTCAGCAGGTACCCGACACCGGCCGCGCCGCCCGCCAGGAGTTCCACCGTGTAGCTGACCCGAACGTACTGGGACAACACGAGCACGCCGATGTTCGGATGGCGCCGGCGCAGCACCCCGGCGGCCCGCAGGCCCTCGTCGGTCCTGGTGGGTGGCATCCGGATGTCGACGACGGCGACGTCCGGTTGCAGGCGCGCGGCCTCGGCCAGCAGCGCGTCCGCGTCGCCGACAGTGGCCACCACATCGAATCCCGACTCCGCCAGCAACCGGGCCAGTCCCTCGCGCAGCAGCGTGGAGTCCTCGGCGATCACGACGCGCACGGCAGCTCCGCGGTGATCGTGGTGCCGCCGCCGGATGGGCACGCGATCGCCAACCGGCCGCCCAGCGCCTCCACCCGGTCGGCGAGGCCGACGAGGCCGGAGCCGGCGGCGGGGTCCGCGCCGCCACACCCGTCGTCGTGCACCCGGACGGTGAGGCAGCCTGCGTCCCGGTGGACCGTCACGCCGACGCGATCGGTGCCCGCGTGCTTGACGACGTTCGCCAACGCCTCGGCCACGACGTAGTAGGCGGCGGACTCCACGCCCGGCGCCAACACCCCGTCGACCACGACGTCGAGATCGACGTGGATCGGCGCGGTGTCGGCCAGTTCCCGCAGCGCGCCGGGCAGGCCACGCTCGGTCAGGACCGGCGGGTGGATGCCCTGGCAGAGCGCGCGCAGTTCGGCCAGCGACGCCAACACCGTGGCCTTCGCCTCGGTGACCAGTCCCCCGTCCGGTGTCTGTTCGGCGCGGCCCAGCAGCATGACGGCGGCCAGCAGGCGCTCCTGGACGCCGTCGTGCAGGTCGCGTTCGACGCGGCGACGGCCCGTGTCGGCGGCGTGCGCCAGCCGGGTTCGCGACGCGGCCAGTTCCCGCAGTCGGGCGTGCAGGTCGGCCTGCAGCCGCTCGTTCTCCAGCGCCAGCGCCGCCGCCGCGCAGGTGGCCTCGACCAACTCCGGTTCCTCCACCAGGGCGACGTCATGTTCGAGCAGGGCGATGTGCCGGCCGCCCCGGTCGATGTGGGTGACCGCCCGCCCCGCGCCGTGCGGCCCGACCGGGTCGCCGTCGGCGTCAACGTACGCCCCACGGGCTGTCGACCAGAACGCGAGCCGCACGCAGGGGTCGTGCAGGGCCACGGCGAGTTCCTCGGTGAGCCGGGTGACCTGGCGCGTTTCGCTCAACCGCACCACCAGGCCGGCCACGTCCGCGCGGTCCAGTCGCCGGCGAAGCAGCCCGACCAGGTAGGCGATCGGGATCAGCGGCAGCGACCACCGCGACGCCTCCCTGATAACGGCGCTACCGAAGAACGCCATGTGCTTCGTGTCGATCGCGAACAGGCCGGCGACCACCACGAAGCCGCTGAACGCGGGCGCGATGAGGCGCCGCTGGGTGGGCGTCGCCCGCCACCAGTGCACGACCTGTGCCACCACCACGGCGGCGGCCAGGGCGAACTCGGAGGTCACGAGACCGATCCGGGGCGACGGCAGCCAGCCGAACACGGCTCTAGGTGCGGCGTTGGTAAGGGCGAGGTAGAGGTAGATCAGCAGCACGAGGGCCCGGCGCCACAGCGAACCCAGCCGCCCGGTCGGGAACGCCATCGCCAGATGGGCGACCACGCCCACCCACAGGTTCGCCAGGATGGCGAACGGCGGCAGGTAGCTGTCGGAGATCAGTGGCTCGACGAACCTGAACAGGAAGCAGACACCGACGGCCACCATCAGCGGACCGACCCGATTGCGCGGCCGCACCCGCCACCCCGTGACGCCGGCGCCGACGAACAACACAACCGTGAGGACGTCCGACACATCCATGTGTCTCATGACACCACCCCACCCCTGGTCGGTGCGCGACGAACGCGGCCAAGCGTACGTGGATCGCCAACCAGTCGGCGGAGTCGACATCGACTTCCCGTATTAGTATCTTGTACTTCAAATTCAAGAAGTACATGGAGGCGTCGTGACCGGACCACAGATCGGCTACCTGCTGCCCACCCGTGACCAGGCCGTTCGGGGCAGCCACGAACTGGATCCGCTGATCCAGCAGGCGCGGCTCGCTGAAACGCTGGGATTCGACTCCGTCTGGGCCGGCGACAGCCCGCTGGCTCGGCCCCGCGCCGATCCGCTGCTGGTCCTGACCGCCGCGGCCGCCGTCACGCAACGGGTCACGCTCGGCACCGCGGTGCTGCTGGCCGCGTTACGTCACCCGATCCTGCTGGCTCACCAACTGGCCACTTTGGACCGACTGGCCGACGGGCGGCTGGTCGCCGGTATGGGCGCCGGGTTCCCGCATCCGAGCACCGAAGCCGAGTTCGCGGCCGTGGGGATCGACTTCGCGCGTCGGGTCAGCCGGCTGACCGAGTCGATCGACGCGATGCGTCTACTGTGGACTTCAGACGCGGTGTCGTTCCAGGGCCGGCACTTCGACTTTCGCGACGTGACCTTGATGCCCCGGCCGGTCCGGGCGGGCGGCCCACCCATCTGGCTGGCCGGATCGGGAGAGCCGGCGCTGCGACGAGTCGCCCGACTCGCCGACGGCTGGCTGCCCTACTCACCCACCGCCCAGGCCTATGCGCACGAGTGTGCCAGCCTCCAGCACACCGCGCGACCCGTCACGCCGGCCCTCTACGCGACGGTGTGCCTTGACGAGGACTCCCAACGAGCCCGTCATCGCCTACGGGTGGGTGTCGAGCGCTACTACAACACACCCCTCGAAGTCATCGAGTCGATCCAGGCGATGTTCGCCGGCACCGCCCAGGACGCCGCCGCCTGGCTGCACGGGTACGCCGAGGCCGGCGCCCGTCACATCGTGATCCGCTTCGTCGTCGACGACCACACCGCGGCCCTTGAGGAGTTCGCCGACCAGGTGCTCGCCCTGCCGACGTTCAGAAACAGGAAGCTTGAAGCCTAGAATAAGGAAGTGGACCATCGAACGTACAACCAGTACTGCGCCACCGCGCGAACACTGGACCTCGTCGGCGAGCGCTGGACACTGCTGCTCGTCCGCGAGTTGCTGACCGGTCCCAAGCGGTTCGGGGATCTGCAGAAAAGCCTGCGGGGCATGGGCACGGGCCTGCTGGCGGCCCGGATGAAACACCTCGAACGGGAAGGACTTGCGCACAAGATCGTCCTCCCCGCACCGGCCCACACCCCGGCGTACGCCCTGACCGAGGCCGGCTTGGAACTCGGGCCGGCGGTGCTGGCCTTGGCCCGGTGGGGCACGAAATGGGCGATGGGTGAGCGGCGCGCGGGCGAGACGTTCCACCCTGGCTGGGCGGTGCTGGGCATGGAGGCGTACTTCGACGCCGACGCCGCGGCCGGCGTGCGCGCTGTCTACGAGTTCCGCGTCGGCGAGGAGGTGTTCCACGCCCGCGTCGACAACGGCACGATCGACGCCCTGTACGGTCCGGCCCAGCAACCGGACGCGGTGATCACGACCACCGACGACACGCTCGCCGAACTGGCTGAGGGCCGGACAACTCTCGCCGAGGCGATCAGGAACAACACCGTCTCGGCATCCGGCGACAAGCAGGCGATACGCCAGTTGCGCACACTTTTCCGCAGGCCGCGTGCTGCCTGGCGCGGTTGTGGACCTACTGGAACGTGAACTCGCCCGCGTGCTGCGGGACCCAGAACGCGACCACCGCGGTGAGCAGCGTGGTGACGACGAGGAAGCCGAACGCCGCGGTGTACGAGAAGTGGTCAGCCAGCACGCCCATCACGAACGGGGCGACCGCGCCGGCCACCTGGCCGCCGAAGTTCATGATCCCCGCGCCAAGCCCGGCCACCGCCGGCGGCAGCACTCGCAGCGGGAGGCCGAAGACGCACATGGTCGCCAGGCCGGACACGCCCGAGGCGAGCGTCTCGTACAGCGTGAACTCGCCCGTGCTGCCGGCGGCGGTCATCAGCACCAGCAGCACGGCGGTCGCCACGGAGATCGTGCCCAGGTACCACCGCGCCCGGTCGTGGAAGTACCGGTCGAACAGCCAGCCGCCGAGGATCGTGGTGCCGACGCTGACCAGCATCGGGATCGCGGCGAGCAGCCCGGTCGTGTCCAGCGCCAGGTGTCTGGCCTCGATGAGGTAGCTCGGCACCCAGGTGACGAGGCCGTAGCTCAGCATGTTCAGGACGCAGAACAGCAGCGCGAACTTCCACACCAGTGGCGAGCGAACCACCTGCGCGCGCGTGATCCCTTGCGGTGCAGCCGATTCCTGGCGCAGCACGGTGAGCCGTTGGGGCAACGGCCGGGGCAGGATCGCCCACACCGCGACGCCGAGCACCGCGCCGCAACCGGCGATCCACAGGAACGTCTCCCGCCAGCCGACGGCCATCAACAACGGGCCGACGACGAGCGGCGCCAGCCCGGCGCCGATGCCGCCGGCGGACATCATCACGCCCGTCGTGGTCGCGCGGTTGTCCGGCGTGGTCCGTTCCGCGATCGCCTTGATCGACGCGGCCGGGAAGCAGCCCTGACAGACACCGAACAGCCCGCGGATCACCAGCAGCATCCCGAACGTGCCGGCCATTCCGGTGAGCGCGGTGAACAGCGACCACATCACCAGGGTGACCAGCATCGGCCCGCGTGACCCGAACCGGTCGGCCAGGTAGCCCGCGGGGATCTGGCACACCATGTACACCAACGCGAACACGGTGACCAGCCAGCCCTGCGACGTCTTGTCCAGACCGAACTCGTGCCCGATCACGGGCAGCGCCATGCTGATCGAGAACCGGTCGACGTAGTCCACCGACCACGCGAACAGCATGACTACCATGGTCAGCAACGCCGTCCGGTTGATCCGGCGAGGTGTCCAGAGGTCGGCGCTGTCCACTGTGCTCTCCGATCCGACCGACGTCATCGTCGGCACCTCCGTCCGGTCCGTGGGGACGCAAGAGCTGGCCGTCCCAGTGTGACCATCGGGCGGGCATCGGGATTCGTGCGCCGCGACGAAGCATCGACCGTTTTTCCGTTCGCGCGAACGACCTCCAGAAGCGGAGAACGTGCCTACTCCGCCGCGGTCATCAGCGCGGCTCACCTCGCAGCGGCCGCCCCGGCAATGCGTCCGCGCGCAGTTCCCCGTCCGTGATCACGGGGACTCCGGCGACGAACAGGTGCCGGACGCCGACCGACGGCCGGGTGGGATCGGTGTACGTGGCTGTGTCGGTGATCGTCCCGGGATCGAGCACCACCAGGTCGGCGTCCGCACCAACGTCAAGCCGTCCTTTACGCCGCGCCGCCGGGGCGACGTCGTCGAGCACCCGCGCGGGCAGATAGGAACAGCGACGGAACGCCTCCAGCCACGTCCAGGCCCCTGTCTCACGCACCATCAGCCGCAGCGCACGGGCGAACGTCCCCGCGGTGCGGGGATGGGTCGACCCACCGGGCGGCAGCGGCCATTCCGTGCTCTCGTGGATGCCGTCCGCCCAGAACACCGGCATGGCATCACTGGCCACGATGGCGTCCGGGTACGCCAGCGACTCGTGCAGCAGCGCGCGATCAGCGGAAACACGCTCGTCCAGGAACTCCAGGACACACGGCGCGCCCGGGTCAACGCGCCGCAGTTCGCGCAGGCGAGCCTCGTCCGCGACGCGTTCACCGGACTCGAGCATCACCACGCTGGACGGGCCAAGCCCCTTCATCCGCAACCGTTCCGGGTCGATGAACGCGGCCCCGACCGCCGTACTGCCCGCGCCGTACGGGTACGCCTCCACAGTAACCCGCGACCCTTCCCGCCGCGACCGGTCCAATGTGGTCAGTACCCGTTCGATGTGCCGTCCGGACGTGCTGTTCACGTGGCAGTGGTGCATCGCCGCGCCCGTTTCGGCCGCGGCCATCGCGATCTCCGACGACCCGTCGACCGGGATGGCCGGATCGACCTCGACCAGCTCACGCACATGCGTGTAGGTCGGCACGCCAGCGTTCGCGGCAAGACGGGCGACGGCAAGGAACTCGGCCGGTTCGGTGAACGGCGCGTACCCCATCAGCACACCGATACCCAGCGCCCCCACAGCCAACTCACCGTCCAAAAGGGACAACCAGGCGGCGAGCTCGGTCGGCGACGAGGACCGTTGCCACGCCGGGTTGCCCAGTACCGCCAGGCTGCTCTCGATCCGCGCGTCCGGCTTGATCCCGGCGAGCACCTGGGCCCGTGCCGCACCCCATGACGCGGAGAAACCGTAGTTCAACGGTCTCCCGGCAGCGGCCGCCTCGGCGTACGCCCGCGCCAACGGCATCAGGCCGGCCTCCAGTTCGAGCGCCGTGGTGACCCCGTCCATCGCCTGCAGCCGCTGCCCGGCGATCGAGTGCACATGGCTGTGCAGATCCACGAACCCCGGCCCGACCACCAGCCCGGTGACGTCGACGACCTCGGTTCCCGGCTCGGGCGTCAGCCCTGGGCCGACCGCGGTGACCTCGTCGCCGGTCACCAGGACGTCGGCGACGCCGTCGAAGCCGCCGGCCGGATCGACCACCCGGCCGCCACGCAAAAGTGTCCGCATTCTGCCAACCTACGGTGCGGGCAGGCGGATTCATTCGTCCGTGTCGACGAACCCAGCGCGGAGTGTCTGTTGACCGGCACAAAGCCAGGCCCAGCGCTCAGCAGCCGAGCGCCTCCGCGAGTTCGACGAACCCGGTGACCGAGAGATCGCTGGTGGCGTCGGCGGCCCGATCGGCGGCGCGGTGTGGGCCTTTCTCCTGTGGACGTTCGAGAAAGGCGGTGCGCAGGCCCGCGTCCCGGGCGCCGTCGAGGTCCCAGGCGTGTGCGGCGACCATCAGCACGCGCTCGGGCAGCACGTCGAGCAGCGCGACAGCGGTGCGGTACGGCCGGGGATCCGGTTTGTAGGCGCGGGCGAGTTCGGCGGACAGCACACAGTCGAAGGGCAGGTTCGCCGCCTTGACCAGGTGCGTGATCAGCGCGAAGCCGCCGTTGGACAAGGCGGCCAGCACGTACCGGCGGCGCAGCCGGGTCAGCCCCTCGACCGCGTCCGGCCAGGCGGGCAGGCGGTGCCAGGCCAGCACCAGCTGCCGGCGTGCCTCTTCGTCGAACAGATCGCCCAACTGCTGGGTTTCCAGCAGGTCGTCGAGTGATTCGCGATGCAGGGTGTCGAGGTACGCCCAGTCGCGCTCGCCGTCGTTCACCCGTCGCATCGACGGGAGGTAGCGGTCGCGCCAAGCGTCGGCGAAAGCCTCCGCGTCCAGCCGGACTCCCTGGCGCGTGGCGATTTCGTCGACCTGCCGGGCGACTCCGGTGTGCCAGTCGACAGTCGTGCCGAAGATGTCGAAGGCCAGTACCACGATCTCGTCGTTCATCCCGGGCATGCCTTCACCGTACCGGGGGAACCAGCCGGTCCCGACGTCAAAGTTGCTTCGGCTACCGTGGGCTGTCGTGAGTCGGGTGTTGCTGGTCGAGGACGATGGTGCGCTGGCCGAGGCGTTGTCGCTGGCGCTGGGTGGGTTGGGGCACGAGGTCGCGGTGGCCGGGTCGGGTGAGCAGGCGCTGCGGCTGTTGTTCGACGGGCCGGGCGACGTGGACGTGGTGCTGCTGGACGTGATGCTGCCCGGTGTGGACGGTTTCGAGGTGTGCCGTCGCGTCCGCGCCCACAGCAGGGTGCCAGTGATCCTCCTCACCGCGCGGGGCGACCCGATCGACGTGGTGGTCGGGTTGGAGGGCGGTGCGGACGACTACGTGGTCAAGCCCGCCGAGCCGCGCGTCATCGATGCCCGCATGAAGGCGGTGTTGCGGCGCGCGGCGCCCGCGCCGGCATCTGACGACCGGGTGCTGCGGGTCGGTCAGCTGGAGATCGACTCGGCGGGGATGGTGGTCCGGCGGGACGGCGCGGAGTTGAGCCTCACCGCCACCGAGTTGCGGCTGCTGCTGGAGTTCGCCGGCCATCCCGGGCAGGTGCTGAGCCGGCAGGTGCTGTTGAAGCGGGTCTGGGACTACGGCTATGTGGGCGATTCGCGGCTGGTGGACGCGGCGGTGGCCCGGCTGCGGGCGAAGATCGAGGTGGACGCGGGCAACCCGACGCTGCTGCGGACCGTGCGGGGTCTCGGGTATCGCCTGGTGGTGGCGTGACGCGAGGGTGGCCGCGGATCGGGTTGCGGGCCCGGGTCATCGTCGCGGTGGTGCTGCTCACAGTCACCACGACCGCGGCGGTGGCGTTCGCGGCGTACGTGGTGCAGTCGACCCAGACCACTGATCGGTTCACGGCCGCCGCCAAGGCGGACATCTCCTCGGATGTGAACCAGGCGAAGGCCCAGCTGCGGTCCACATCGGACCGGGTCGCCGTCGTGTCCGCGTACATGCAGGGCAGGCAGGGTGTGTCGTGGGCGCTGATCGACTTCGGGTCACCCGGGCACGTCGTCGAGCACGACGGCCGGTTCACCGTCCTGACCCGGATCAGCGCGGACACGTTGGTGGCGGTCGATCTGCCGGCCGCGCTGGTCGGCGAGGCGCTGGCCGGTGGCGTGGCGGCCCAGGCGTTGGACACCTCGACCAGGGCGCCGGTGCTGGCCGTCGTCGCCAGGGTGGACTCCGACCTGGTGCTCGCGGAGTTCTACAACCGGCAGCCGTTGCGGGCCGAGTTGACCACGCTGGCGCGCACCCTTGCGGTGATCGCCTTGGTGGTCGGTGTCCTGGGGGTCGTGGCCGCGCTGGTCGCGGCGAACCGGATTCAGCGCCCGGTGCGCCTGGTCGCTGTCGCCGCGCGCAAGTTGGGCGACGGTGCGCTGGACACGCGCCTTCCGGTGCGCGGACGCGACGAACTGGCCGAGCTGACCCGGTCCTTCAACGCGATGGCGCATCGGCTCGGCGAGTCGATCGAGCAGTTGCAGGCCAAGGACCGGCAGCAGCGACGGTTCGTCGCCGATGTGGCACACGACCTGCGCACACCTGTGGCCGCCATGGTCGCGGCCGTCGACGGCCTGCAACACCCCGAAGCCGACGCGCAAGCGCGGTCCGCACGGCTGCTGGGTGCTCAGGCGCGGCGGCTGGCCACGCTGGTCGAGGACCTGTTGGAGATCTCCCGTTTCGACGCCGGGGTCGCGGAGCTGCGGCCCGAGCCGGTGGACCTGCACGACCTGGTGCAGGACGCCATCGCCATGACCGCGGGCTCCGCGGACGTCTCGCTGCGCGCGGACGGGGATGTCACGGTGGTCGGTGATCCACGCCGGGTCCACACGATCGCCCGTAACCTGCTGGTCAACGCGCTACGTCACGGCGCGGAGCCGATCACGGTGACGATCGACGGAACCGGCCCGGACGTCGTCACCGTGCGAGTCGCCGACTCCGGGCCCGGGATCCGCGACGACCTCATGCCGATTCTGTTCGACCGGTTCGTCCGTGGCGACCAGGCCCGCACCGCGACCGAAGGCAGCGGGCTCGGCCTAGCCATCGCGCGGGAGAACGCGACCGTGCACGGCGGTCGGCTCGACGTCCACAACGCCGATGGCGCCGTGTTCACCCTGACCCTCCCGCGCGCCGTCAGGCCAGTGCCTCGGTCGGTGTGAGCCGGGCGGCCCGCATCGCCGGATACACCCCGGCCAGCACACCGAGCAGCGCGGCCACGCCCACCCCGCCGATCAGGGCCGCCGGCGGGAACACCGCCGGCCACTGCTGGCTCAACGCGTAGGCGGCCGTGGCGGACATACCCAGCAGCACGCCCACGACGCCGCCGAGCCCGGACAGCAGCACCGACTCAGTGAGGAACTGTCCGCGCACCTGTCGTCTGGTCGCGCCGAGCGCACGCCGCAGGCCGATCTCGCGTCGGCGCTCCAGCACCGCGATGATCATCGTGTTGGCCACGCCGACGCCGCCGACCAGCAACGCCACCCCGCCCAGGCCGAGGAACAAACTGTGGTAGCTGTCCTCGGCGAGCCGCCCGGCGGCCAGCGCGTCCGACGGGCGGCTGACCTTGACCTGACCCGGCCGTTCCGGATTGGCCGTTCGGGCCAGTACGCCCCGTACCTGCTCCACCTCCGAATCGACCGACCGGAGATAGATCGTGCCCGGGTGCCCGCCGAAACCCAGCCGTTGCCGGGCGGCGGTCCAGCCGACCAGCGCGGCCCGCTCGATCTCCGGCGCCAGCGGCATGGCACCGAGGATCCCGACGACGGTGAACCACTGACCGCCGATCCACACCTGCGGCGCCGCCATCCCCGGCGACAGGCGGTCGATGCCCAGCCTGGTCGCGGTCACCGACCCCAGCACCACAGTCGGGTGCCGCTCAGTGGTCGGGTTCAGGAACGTTCCACTGTCGACGCTGCCACGCAACACGTCCAGCAGGTCGGGGGTGGCCGCGAACACCGGGATCCCCTCCTGCGGTGCGACGCGGTCGGTGCGGCGCACCGTCTCCTCGACCTGGCCGACGGCCGAGGCCGAGGTCACCGGGCCGATCCGGCGCACCATCGCCACCGCGGTCTCCGGCAGGTCCGCGTCGGCGCCGGTGACGGTCTGGCCCGCCTGCGCGGTCAGCAGGTTGGCGCCGAGCGCGGCGATCCGGTCCCGCAACGCCTGCGCGCTGGACGACGGAATGCTCACCACCGCGACCATCGCGGCCACACCGATCGCGATCCCCAACGCCGACAACACCGCCCGCAACGGCCGGGTGCGGGTTCCCAACGCCCCCAACCGGAACACGTCCCACGGGCGCAACCGGCTCGGCCTCGGCAAGGTCGTCATCGCGGGCTCCCGGTGTCCAGGTGGAGCGTGCCGTCCAACATCTCCACCCGGCGCGGCACGCTCGCGGCGATCTGCCGGTCGTGGGTGATGATCACGATCGTGGTACCGGCCGCGTTCAGCTCGACCAGCAGCCGCAGGATCTCCGCCCCGGTGTGGCTGTCCAGGTTTCCGGTCGGCTCGTCGGCCAACACGATCGCCGGCCGGGTCACCACCGCGCGGGCGATCGCGACCCGCTGGCGTTCCCCGCCGGACAGCTCGCTCGGCGCGTGCCCCGCGCGATGCGCCAACCCGACCCGCTCCAGCGCTTCCAACGCCGTCGTGCGCCGCCGCCGCGCGGGCACCCCGGCGTACATCAGCCCGGCCGCCACGTTGTCCGCCGCCGACAAGCCTTCGGTCAGGAAGAACTGCTGGAAGACGAACCCGATCCACCGCGACCGCAGCGCCGACAGCCGCCGGTCGGGCAGCGTGGCCACGTCGTGCCCACGTACCTCGACCACGCCGTCCGTCGGAGTGTCCAATGTGCCCATCACGTGCAGCAGCGTCGACTTCCCGGAACCGGACGGGCCGACGATCGCCAGCAGCTCGCCGTCCTCGACGCGCAGCGACACGTCCCGAAGCGCGCGCACGTCGCCCGGGTAGGTCTTGCTCGCGTTCCGGACGTTCAGCACGGGGGTCACGACGTGGTCACCACCCGCATGCCCGCACGCAACTCCGGCGCCGACACCTCGACCCGACCGTTGGCGAACAACCCTGGCCGGACCGCCATCAGCCGCCGTCCGCCGACGTCGGCGATCTCCACCGCGTAGCCACCCTCGGCCAGCGCCACCAACGCGCCCACCGGCACCACCAGCACACCCGGCTTGCTCGCGGTGGTGAACCGCACACTCACCGAGCCCGCGTCCGGCCCGGCCGCCGCCGGATCGTCCGGTGTGACCGTGGCGAGGAACTTCGGCTGCTGCCCCGACCCGCCAGTGTCCGGTGTGGACGATCCGGAGTCGACCACCGGCGCGACCGCCCGCACCGTGCCGTGCGTCGACCGGTCGTCGATCGTCAACTCCACCTTCTCCCCCGGCTTGGCCAGATCCCGCTGGTCGGCCTTGAGCGGCACAGTGACCACGCGGTCGGTGCCGGTGTACTTCACCACCGAGGACGGGCCCTGCGCGCCCAGTTCCGCGGTCACCGCGCTGACCCGGACCGGGCCCGCGGTCACCAGCACGTCGGCCTGCCCCACCACACCGGACTCCTGACGCCCCAACGACTTCTGCCACTTCCTGACCGCCGCGGCGGTCGCCTCGGTGAACTTCCTGTCCGGCCCGCCGAACCCGCCGAACCCCAGGTAACGCAGGTTCTCCTCGACCACCATCACGTCCGGCCCGTCGGTCACCCCCGGCCCCACATCGCGGTACAGCGGGATGTCACCCACGAACAACACGATCGGCGCCGCGTCCACTTCGTACACTGTCTTTCCGCGGTCCAGCACCGTGCCCACCGCCGGCAGGCCGGTGACCGTGCCCTGCTTCCGCCCGGCCAGCACGCGTTCCGGGCCGTAGCCCATCTTCCCGTCGACAGTCCGTTGCTCGGCGAGGTCGGTGCGGACCACCTCGGCGGTCTGCGCGGCCTGCGGCCCGGACGGTGGCGTCGCGCCACCGTCGCCGACCCGCGTCAGCAGGACAACCACGCCCACACCCAACACCACCAGCACCATCAACCCGCCGGCCAGCCAACGCTGTCGACGCCGCCGTCGGGCGACCTGCGGCCCACTCATCGCGTCGGCCCTGGCTGGGGGCTGGCGCCGCACGCCATGAACGCCTTCTGGAACCGTTCGTCGTTCCACTGCTCGGCGTTGAAGCCGAACCGCTTGCCCGGCAACGGGTCCGGCATGTCATAGCCGTGCTCCCGGATGCACTTCGCCTTCTGCCGGCCCTCGTCCATCTCCTTGGCGTCCGGCGGAGTCGGCTGGCCGCCGTTGGGCAACAACGGTTCGCACGCCTTGTCGGCCTCATCCGACTTCCGGTCCCGCTCCGGGTCCGCCGCGTCCGCCGGGAGCTTCGCGTCCAAGTCGAAACCGCGCTCCCGCATACACTTCTTGTACTCGCGAACCTTGTCCTCGTCGGTCCCTGTCGACGACGCCGACGCCCCCTGCAAACCGGCGACCTTCCGGCCACCGTCATCCCCGCCGCCACACCCGGCGAGCAACGCCACCACCGCCACACCCACCGTCAGCGCACGCCACCGACCAGCCACCACCAGCACCTCCGAGATCCACACCGCCGTCAAAAAGGCGGGTTGACCTCACGCTATGGCGACGCCGTGTCGTGCCCGCGACAGCCGATCACCAGTTCCGCACGGCTTCGTGACAATTGTGACAGCTCAGTGGGACTTCGTCGCGGTCACGTCGACAAGGAGCGTGCCCAGGTCGGTCAAGTCCTTGGACTGGAAGCTCCGGTGGAACTGGGACCGCGTCGCTTCGGTAACGGTCGCCTGCTCGTGTGGTTCGACCGTCACATCCACGAAGCCCGCCGACTCGAACCCCCGCTGCCAGTCCGATGCCCGCCACCGGTTGGTCACCAGTCGCCGCGAAGTCGCCGCCCGCCAGGCACGCTCGGAGTGCCGCAGGAAGGCGAGCGGGTCTGCGAAGTCACGATGATCGCGCAGGTCGATGCTGTGCGTGGTGACCCCGCCGGGCTTCAACAGCCGGTGGATCGTGCGAAGCGCCGCCGATGGGTCGGCGACGTGTTCCAGGCACGCGGCCGAGAAGACCATGTCGAAACTGCTGTCCGGCAGCGACGTTCGCTCGATCGGCTCGCCCGTGCGGTATTCGATCCGGGCCAACAGTTCGGCCGCGTCCGGCGTGATGGCCTCGTAGAGCGCACGCTGGTTCGTGACAAGAGGGACGACATCGAACGCCACGCCACTGTCGCAGCCGGCAGCGAGGTACATCAGCAGCGCCCCGAGGTTGCCACCCGGGCCGATTTCCAGAACGCGGCCGGAAAGTGGCCGTCCGCCGCTCATCCGCCGTGCCGAGTTCTCGAACACGTCCTCGACGTAGGACACGGCGTTCTTGGTGGGCTCGTACGGAGCCGCACGGGCCTGTTGGCGTCGTCGAACAGCCGGCACCGCGAGGAGTTGATTCTTCAGTAGACCCGTGAAGATGCTCTCCATGGTGGCAGGGTACTGGTCGGCTACCCGCGGTCACCGCAGGGCCGCGCCGTGGCGCCGACTGACTCAGGTCGCCAACAGGTCCTCCAGCGCCATCACGGTGTCCGGGTACTCCTCCAGGAGGGCCGCCCCTGCCGGTGCCACCTGCCACGAGCCGGCACAGCCCAGCAGCCGCGCCATCGCGTCACAGGTCGCCGGGTGCGCGGCCAGTAGTGCGGCGCCCTTCCCAGTGGCCGCCCGAGCAGGCGCGAGTTCCGGCTGGGCGTGCCAGGGTGGGACCCACTCGTCCAGTGTGGCCAGCCGTCCCGGGAACACACGACCGGCCTCGCGGATGAGCAACGGGACCAACTGTGCGCCTCGGGACCGCAGTGTGGTGATCAGGATGGGCAGCCAGGGCAACAGCAGGGGGTCCGGGAGCCGGGCGAAGGCGTTGGACATCGCCTCCACCACGAAGTCCACCAGACCCGGCGCCGGTTCCAGGGCATGCACGAAACCGTTCAGGTACCGCGGATAGCTGGGCAGCGCCAGCGGGTTGCCCAGCAGGTCGTCGCACCGGGCGCGCAGTTCCGCGCGGGAGAGGCGGCCTAACTGGACCTGCGCCGCCCACAGCAGGGCCACCTTGGACGGTTCCTCCGGGTGCGACTGGGCCACGGCCAGTTCCAGCTGAGTACGGTCGCAGCCCAGGGACAACGCCAGCGATTCCATGCTGACCAGGAACCCGAGCATGGCGGCCACCTGGTCGACGGTGGCGTCCTCCTCGGTGAACGCCATCGGGAGCAGCGTGCAGTAGTGGGCGTAACCGGTCCGAACGAAGGACTCGATCCACGACGGCAGAGTGGGTTCGCTGGTGCGGTAGTACGCCAGGAGGCGCCGCACCCGGCGCAGAACCTCCGGCGCGCCGTCGACCGTGCGTTCGCGCGCCAGCACCTCAAGGGCGTGGGTGCCCAGTTCGCCGCCCAGGCGGGGGCTGTGCAGATAGCGGGTGGCGTCCTCCACGGCTTCGAGGACCCGCGCGGTGGTGGCCTGGGGGTCGTAGGCGGCGCGGCGGAGGCGTTGTTCCAGGACCTGTTCGATGCTGACGCCCTCGTAGCCCAGCTCGATCAGGGACCGTTGGTGGGTGCCGATGGCGAGATCCCAGGACTCCTGGATCGGACGTTCGCCGAGCCGGCGTTCGCCCATGATCGGCCGGGCGGCGCCGTGCGGCATCAGGTAGCGCAGCATCCACAGGAGGTCGGAGCAGGGCTCGAGCTCCGGGTGGGCGGCGATGTCGAGCAAGGCCCGCTGCACGCCGCGTTGCTGGAGTTTGAGGTTGAGCGGGGCCAGGCGGTCGTGCACGTCCCGAGCCAGCGGGGGCAGCGCGTCGTAGCCGACCTGGCCGATGCGGTCGCCCCCCATCATGATCTCGACCAGGCGGCCGACGTCCCGACGGCCCGGAACGACATCCTTTTCGATGCACGTGATCGCGGCGTCCTGGAAGTCGTACGGCGTGGGCCGGGCCCGGTCGCGCATGCCGGCCAACAGGATCGAGGTCTCGAAGACCGCGATGGCGTCCGCAGTGGACGCGAGATAGCCGTTACGCCGGGCCGCGCGCACGATCTCCACCGACCAGCCCAACAACTCGGCCTCGTCCAGGCTGTCCAGGACCGGTGGGCGGCGCAGGAAACCGGAAAGCTGGTCCATGGCGGCGACTTCCGGCACCGGAGCGGGCGGCGGCACGGGTTTCTTCGCCTTCCTGCCGCCGGCCTGCCCGGCCAGCTGGAACGGTTTCACCTTGGTGCGCCGTTGGTTCTTGGCCCACTCGGTGGCGGCGATGGACACCGACCCCGCGGCAAGGCCGAACTGCGCCTCGATGGCCGCGTGGCTGGACGGGATCAGGCCGTACTGCCACTTGCTCGCGCTACGCGGGCTGATCTCGAAGCCGTCGGTGCCGCGCACGCCGAACTCCGCGACCCGGCTGGCCGCGTGGAAGGCACCGCAGACGTACAGGCAGTCGGCCGGGTCGGTGCCGGTGGCGGCCAGGTGCTCGCGCATCCGGGTCCACATATGGCGTTCACGGTCCTCGTCCACCCGCACCCGCTGCGGATCGCCGGGCGCGAGCCGCCGGAACAGGCTGCCGATCAGGAACATCACCTGGCGGTAGGTGTCGTGGTCGCTGTCGCCGAGCGGGAGTTCGACGTACTGGTGCCACCATTCCGACCAGTGCCGCACCTTGCCGTGGTGCAGCAGGTGCTCCTCCAGTTCGGCGAAGCGCGGGCGCAGGTCGCCGATCTCCACACCGATCGCGTCGCCGTGCAGCGCGTCCTCATCGGTGGGTGTGGTCTCGGGCTGCTGCCACTGGAACACGTGGTCGGCGGAGCGGTCCACCAACACCAGTTCGACGCCCGGGGTGTCCAGCGCGTAGGCGATCGCCTGGTACTCCGCTGAGGCCTCGGTGATCGGCGCGACCACCGACAGGGGCGCCCACTCGGCCGGGAAACCCTCGACTTCGCTGGCGAACGCCTGCACCGCGACCGGAAGACGGCAGTTGCGCAGTTCGGTGAGCAGCGGCGCCATGTCCTCGCACAGCTCCAGATAGACCACCTTCGGCTGTTTCTCCCGCAGTCTCCTGGCCATCGCCACGGCCGAGGCCGGCGAATGGTGGCAGACCGGGAAGATCTCCATGGGTTCCCGCATCGCGTGGTCGACGTCGTCGACCATGCCGAGCAGGATGCCCTCCAGCGCCCCGGGACCGTCCGCGAAGGCGGCCGCGGCCTCGTGCAACCGCGTCCGCAGCGCGTCGAACGGACCGCTCATGACAAGGTCGCGATCGTGTCGCGGCCGCCGGCCAGGAACTCCGGCCAGAGCCCGCCTTCGTCCTTGCTGCGCGGCTCGACCACGCCGTGCAGGTACTTGTTGAGGATGGCCAGGTCCTCCGGCGCCCGCCGCGACAGCGAGCCGACCAACGAGGAGGCCAGGGTGTGCGCGGTCAGCGCGCGCTCGCCGAAGAAGTTGCTGTGCAGGATGGCGTCCTCCAGCACACCGATCTGTTCGGCGGTGGACAGCGCGGACTCCAGCTTCTCGTCCTCGCTGCCGGCGGCCGCCGCGGCGGCGCGCAGGTCGGCGAAGCTGCGCAGCAGCACGTCCAGCAGAGTGGGCGGCACGTCCAGCTCGATCTGATGGCGACGCAGCAGTTCCTCGGTACGGAAGCGGACGATCTCGGTCTCGCTCTTCCTGTTCGTCACCACCGGGATGCGCACGAAGTTGAACCGTCGCTTCAACGCCGACGACAGGTCGTTGACACCCCGGTCCCGGCTGTTCGCGGTGGCGATCACGGAGAACCCGGGCTTGGCGAAGACGATGTTGTCGCTGTCCAACTCGGGCACCGAGATGTACTTCTCGGACAGGATGGAGATCAGCGCGTCCTGGACGTCGCTGGTGGAGCGGGTCAGTTCCTCGAACCGGCCGATCGTGCCGGTCTCCATCGCGGTCATGATCGGCGAGGGGATCATCGACGTCCGGGACTGGCCTTTGGCGATCACCATGGACACGTTCCAGGAGTACTTGATGTGGTCCTCGGTGGTCCCGGCGGTGCCCTGCACCACCTGGGTGGAGTTGCGGGAGATCGCCGCGGCCAGCAGCTCGGCCAGCCAGCTCTTGCCGGTGCCCGGGTCGCCGATCAGCAGCAGGCCTCGGTCGGACGCGAGCGTGACAATGGCCCGCTCGACGAAACTGCGGTCGCCGAACCACTTCTGCGCGACCGGCCGGTCCAGGCCGTCGGACCGCTCGGCGCCCAGCACGAACAGGCGCACCATCTTCGGCGACAGCCGCCAGGCGAACGGCTTGGGGTGGTCGTCCTGCGCCTCCAGCCAGTCCAGCTCCTCGGCGTACTTCAGCTCGGCGGGGGCGCGCAACAGGTCGGACATGTCGTGCCTTTCACAAAGTCAGGAAGTCAGGAAGGTTTTGAGTTCGTGGACGAGCTTGCGGACGTGGCCGGAGACCACCGGGGTGCCGAGGTCCTTGAACCGCTCCCGGAACCACGGGTTCACGCTGCCGCGGCCCGCGCTGGTCACCGAGCCGACCGGGATGAACTTCGCCCCGGACCGGTGGATCGCGGCCATGTTCTCGAACAGCTCCTCGACGCGGGTCTCGTAGAAGTCGGAGATCCACACCACCACGGTGTTGGTCGGCTCGGCGATCTTCGGCCGGGTCATCGCCATGGCCACCATGCCGTCGTTGCCACCGCCGAGGTTGGTGCGCAGCAAGGTCTCGAACGGATCCGACACCCACGGGGTGAGGTCGAGCGCCTGGGTGTCGTAGGCGATCAGGTGGACGTCCACTTTGGGCAGTCCGGCGAAGATCGACGCCAGGATGGCGCAGTTGACCATCGAGTCGACCATGGAGCCGGACTGGTCCACCACCGCGATCAGCCGCTGCGGCGTGGTCTTCCGCGCGGTGCGCCGGTAGTAGAGCCGGTCGACGTACAGCCGCTCCTCGTCCGGGCTCCAGTTGGTCAGGTTCTTCCAGATGGTCCGGTCGAGGTCCAGGTTGCGGAAGACCCGCTTGGGCGGCACCGACCGGTCCAGCGCGCCGACCGAGGCCTGCTCCACCTCGGCGCGCAGCACCTCGGCCACCTCGTCGACGAACCGACGGATCAACGCCTTGGCGTTGGCCAGCGCCACGCCGGAGAGATTGCCCTTGTCCCGCAACAGTTGCTCGATCAGCGACATGCTCGGCGTGAGCTGTGCGGCCAACGCCGGATCGGCGAGCACCTCACGCAGGTGCATGCGCTTGACCAGGTCCGCCTCGATGGCGCCGAGTTCTGGACCGATCTCCGGGATCAGCGTACCCAGATCGGGCGCGCCGCCACCCGTGCCGGTCCGGCCGGCCTGGCGGCCGCCGCGGAGTTGGCCCGGTCGGCAGCCGAACGCGCGTTCCAGCCAGGCCGCGTCGGCCTGCCAGCGGGACAGCTGCCCGGCCGTGACCGTGCCCGACCCGGTGGCGAAGACGTTCAGCAACACCTTCGACACCAGCGCCGCCCGCCGCACCTCGGCCGCCTTGTCGCGGTCATCCCCGGACTCCGGGACCATCAGGCCCTCGAACTCGGCGGCCAGCCCGGGATGGCGCTGCACGATCGAGTCGACGGCGGCGTTCGGGTCGAGCAACGCCGGCGGCAGGCCGATGTCCTCGACCACGGCGAGGCTGGCTGACTCCAAAGTGGACTGTTCCTCGGCGTCGAACAGCCGGGCCAGCAGCCGCCAGTACAGGACCTGACGGCGGTTGTCGTTCGGATCGGTCATTTGCGCAACAGCCTTCCGGCACGCTCACGCAGCACGGCCGTGGCCTCGCTGGCCGCTTTCTCCGCCTTGACCCCGGCCTTGTCGACGGTGCCCCCGGCCCACGCCCCGGCGTGCAGGGCCACGGTCTTCTTGCGCACCGTGGTTTCGACGGCGAGCGGCTGGACCCGGAAGCTCCCGGCGTCCCACCGGAGCAGGCCGACGCACGCGTTCGAGGCGGCCACCAATTCCGGGGTGAGCGGTCCGGCGGCCGGGACGCGGTCGGCGTCCACCGCCAGCCGCTGCCCGGCGAGGGCGAAGGTCAACGTTTCCCCGACCTGCTCGGCGGTGTAGCCCTCCAGGAAGACGGGCACGACGATGCGGGCCGGGTGCCGGTCCAAGGGCGCCGTCGGCGGGGTGCTCGCCGCGGGCAGGGCCACCCGCGCGGTGGCGAAGGCGTCGGCGGGCTCGCTCATCCGGGCGTGCTCGTCGAGCCACAGCAGGTCGCCCTCGGCGGTGGCCGGCATGTCGGTGAGTTCCATCGACCGGCCCTCGCTGACGGCCGCCAGCAACGACATGTGCGGGCGGAGCAACTGCCAGATCCCGGCGCCAATGACCGTGTCGGGCTTGGCCGTGGACACGCTGGCGCGCACCAGACGGGACGGACCGCCGTCGGTGGGCTCGAACACAGCGTGCACCTGGACCTGCGCGGCGGTCGCATGCTCATGCAGGTCAACCCCGAGCGGTAGAAGACGGCCGGTGACTGTGCCAGTGGCGGTCTCGGTCGCCCCAGGCAGCGTCAGCAGCATCGCGCGCGACCACAGATCTCCCCAGCGGCGCAACGGAATCCGCGCCAACGCGGAGCCGGGGCACGACGCGGCCAACTCGGCCGCGAACCCGTCCAGCAGCGCGGCCAGGCGGCGCAGGCCCGGCTCCGGCAGCAGCGCGGAGATCAACGGCCCAGCCCCGGAAACCAGGTCGTGGTCCATTCCCCGCCAGCCGGCCCGCGCCAGATCCGACAGCCAGGTCCGGGCCGCGACCAGCAGGTTCACCACTGGGCCGCCGCCTGACGCCGGGACGACCTCCGCGCTGCGGACCCGTCCAGTCGCCTGCTCGATCCGAGCCATCAGCGCGTCGTGCACCGAGCCGAACAGAGCGATCCGGGCCGCCGCAAGGGAAACAAAGTGCTCCTCCCCCGCCGCGCCCGCGGCCGCCTTCGCGACCGCCTCGGCCACCCTGGCGGCCAGCGGCGACCCCGCCATCGCATCCGCCAGCACCGTCAACCCGGCGGTCTGATCAGGCGTTGGCCGCAGCAGACCGGCGGCCAACGCCTGATCGACGGCGGCCACGGCGGCGAACACCTCGTCGAGACCGTCGACCAGGTCGGTCAACAGGTCGGCTCGCATCACACCACCGCCCTGGTCGGCGGGAACCACTGCATCTCCGGCAGCGGCGTGGTGGCCGATGGAAGTTCCAGATAGGCAAGATGCCGCAGGAACTGGCTGAACACCGGCGCCGCCGCGCTGCTGTCCCCCTGCGACGGCCGCGCCATCCGCATGGCCCCGGAGATAGCGCTCGCGTCCGTCGCGACCTCCACCCGCAGGTACCTGGCCACCCGCTCCGCGCCGTACTGCACCACCGCCTCGGTGATCAGGGCCTCGATGTGGTTGCAGAACACCCCCCGCGCCCCGCCACACGGCCGGTTGTTGTTGGTACTACAGGCAAACTCGTAACTGCCCGCCGCGACCGACGAGACGTACACCCGCCCGATGTCCGAGCCGCTGGACACCACCCCCTGCAACCGCCCGTCGGCCAGCTCCACGAACGGGACCTTGGCCAGCTTGCGCGGGCGCGCGGGCGGTAGCACCCGGGCCGTGCTCGAACTTTCCCAGTCTGACAACGCACTCCTTCCGCCGCTGCTCTGCCCCGCCGGTTCGGCGGGGTGGGACAGAACTTAGCGGCGGCCACCGACAATTCCGATCTTGCAGTGCCTCACCAGGGGGTATCCCACTCCTCCTCGTCCTCGCGGGCGGGTGTGCGCACGGGTTGGGGAAGGCGCGTCGGCGCTTCGGACGGGGGTGCGGGGTCGTCCTGGGGGAAGCGTTGGTGGTAGGCGTCCACAACGGCCGCGGCATCCGCCGAGTCGCCGACGGTCTCGGCCATCACCGCGCCGACGCGGTCCGCGAGGCCGGCCTGGGCGCGACGCATGCAGGCCATCAACTGGCGCGCGACCTCGGCCGGGCGCATCCGGCCCGTGTCGTCGGACAGCCAGATGTCCGTGGGGATGCCTGATGGTCCGACGGTCACGCGGATCGCTCCGTTCGCAGCCGACTCCGTCACCGACAGGGTCGCGACCGACTCCTGCGCGATCTGGAACCGCCGGGCGCGTTCGGTGACGCGAGTGCTCCACTCGCCGACCAACCGGTCGACGTCTTCTGGCGTGTCCACGGCTCAGCGTCCTCCTTCCAGCGCGTCCCGCAGCACGCGCGTCGACGCCGGCCCGCCCGGGTTCAGCAGGACGTCCACTCCCTCGGGCAGCAGGTCGACCACCTCGGGCAGCGCGATCTGGCGCCACCGCTCGACGGCCACCCGTCGCCGGTGCGCGGCCGCCGTCACCACCAACACGCACGGCACGCCGTCCGGGGCCGGCGCCACGACCGGCCGGTCCTGCTCGTCGAGGGCGACGTCCACCATCGCGTCCAGCAACGTCGGCATCAGCGCGTCGGCGTCGACGGTTCCCGCGACGATCAGCCGCAGCGCGGCGTCCACCGGGTCGGTCGGCACGTCGCGGGCTGAGGGCTGGTAGGCCGGGTTCGGGTGGAAACGTCCGGGCTCGCCGTCGTCGTCCAGCAGCCATCCGCCGACCACGGCCTCGGCCGGCGGCGGACGTTCGTCGGCCGGCGGCCAGGCCGGGTCCAGGAGCATGATCCAGTTGTCCCGCCGGCTCACCGAAACCTGCTCTGTGGGTTCATCTGCTTGAATCGCCCCGGAGCGTCGACGCCCAGGTGTGACCCGGTGTGATCGGCGTCGAGCACCACCGCGTGCGTGCCGGCGAAGACAGGCCTCGTGCCAAGGCCGGGCAGATGCTGCGTGAAACTCGCCGCGGCGCTACCGCCCAGAGCGCCCGCTTTGCACGACAGCAGCACCAAGGGCACGCTCGGCATCTCATGTACCGCCTGCTGAAAATAGTCGTTACTGGCGACTATTCGGGCGTAGGGGGCTCCCTTCACACGGATCGTCATGGTTGTCGAGCCGTCGGCCAGCACATGCGTGGCCGCACCGGGCGGCTTTTCCAAACCTGGGGCCAGCGGGACGTTCACGGTGAACTCGTGCTTGTCCGCGTGCGCGCTGGCATAGACGGCATGATGAAGGCGACCGTTCAGGTTTGTGCGAAAGGTGCCGAGCACCTGATCCGTACGAGGATCGACGGACCGCACCCGGGAGCGGGAACTCAGCTGTTGTGTCCATTGTGGATCAACGTGCTCGTCGTCCGGCTGGGTCGGAAAGACGGTGCCCAACGTGCGGCCCTTGTTCCGCAGCGGCAGGGCATAGGCGTCGCCTGGCTGGAGGTAGCGGGTCCGCCCGTCGTGGCCGCGTCCGGCGATCATCTCGGGCAGGTCCGGCCGGGGGTTCGTCCTGGTGGGTCGGAGGTTCTGGTGCGCCTGCTGGTACTCCCGCTCGGCCTGCGACGGGGCGACCGGCCGAGGTGCACGCGGCGGCACGGGCCGAAGCCGCTCCCGCGCCTGCTGGTACTCCAGCTCCGCCGGCGACGGCCGGACCGGCTGAGGCACCCGCGGCGGCACCGGCCGAAGCCGCTCCCGCGCCTCCTGGTACATCCGCTCCGCCGACGACGAACCGGCCGCTTTGGGGAAGCGGATGCCCGCGGTCAGGCCGGTGGCCTTGCCGACCTGTGCGCGCAGGGCGCCTTGTGACGCTGCGGCACCGCGGGCGGCCGCGGACACCCCGCGAGACGGTGAACGTGACGTTGAGCGAGACGATCCGGGCATCGGCTACACCCATCTCGCGATGACGGCGGCCGAGTCGGCGAGCACGTCGGCCAGTGCGCCCGAGTCGGCATTGAGCACGGCGTAGTAGGCCGGCAGCCGGCCGATGAGGTCGTTCACGCAGCCCGCGACGGCCGCCTGGATGCTCGCCCGTGCGGTGCCGGCCATGTCGCCCGCCGACTCCACAATGGACACGATGCAGTCGGCCGCCTCCGCCAGCGCGGCCAGGCCGCCGTGCTGGCCGGTCGCGTGGCGCCGGTAGCCCTCGGCCGCCGGCCCGCGCCATTCCATGGTGTGCTTGCGCGCCGTGCCGTCGAGGCCGGCGCCGGCCTGGCGGGCCAGTTCCGCCACCCGCCGCCAGCGCTGGACGTAGTCGGCGACCGCCGCCGGGTCACCGGCGAACCACTGCTGGGCCTCGCGCATCGGCGCGAGCTGCTCGACCAGGCCGGGAATGCCCGCCCTGGACAGCACCTCGACCGGATCCGGCGCTGCGCCGAGGCGGCCGACGCCGTTCACCGCCATACCCGCGTCCGGATGCACCCAGTCGCCGTCACGCACCGCCGCGCTGATGTCCGCGAGCTGAGCGGCGATCACGTAACCGGAGTCAGCACTCATGACAGCTCCGCCGCGTTGTAGGAGTCCACCTGGTCGTACGCGACGGCCGTGGCGTGCACGCCCGTCCTGCTCGCGGCGACCGACTCGACGCCGGACCGGAACGCTTCCTGGGCGGTCTCGGCCAGCGGCGCGACCATCGCCGCGATCGGGCCGCCACACGGGCCGAACGCGGACGGCGACAGGTGGGCCGCCAGCGCCGCCGCCAATGCGTCCTGGAGCTGGTCCAGCACGCCGCCCAAGTGCTGGGCGTGGGTCACCAGCGCGCTCGACTCGACCTCAAATCCGGCCGGCATCGGCGATCCTTTCCCTGGTCATCGGCGTTTCTCCGGCGGCTGGGCGCCGATCACCGGCGGCGGCGGGTTCCCGTCCGGCGCCGCGAAGACCTCTTCGCCCTTGATGTAGCCCGCCGACTTGCGTTCCTTCTCGCCGCCCTGGCCGCCGCCGGCCGCCGAACCACCCATGGGCGGCATCGCCATGCCACCCGCCCCGGGTCGAGCAGTTGCACCAGCGGCACTACCGGCCGGTGGCGGGCCGGTGACCGGCGCGGCGCCGGTCGCCATGGGGGCGCCGGCCGGGCCGTTCCCGGGGCCGAAACCCCCACCGCCGCCCGGATGCGGCATCGCGGCCGACCCGCCGCCGGACAGGGGCACCGCGGCTGCCTCCGACACCCGGGGCGTTCCGCTCGACGGCACCTCCGGCGCCCGAGGGATCCCGCCGGGTGGCATCCCCGAAGTCCCGCCCGGCGTCCGGGGGACCTCACCCATGGGAACCCGCACGGGCTGACCTTCGCCCGCCCCTGGCAGCCTCGGCATCGCCGGCGACGATGGCGTCACGGGCATGCCCGACCCCGGCGGTCTCGGCATGGCCGGCACCGGCGGCATGGCGGGCGTCCGCGCCAGACCTCCCTGCGGCATGGTCGGCATCGGTGGCACGGCGGGCGTCCGCGCCAGACCTCCCTGCGGCACCGTCGGCATCGGTGGCACGGCGGGCGTCCGCGCCAGACCTCCCTGCGGCATGGTCGGCATCGCGGGCGTCCGTGCCGGATCTCCCTGCGGCATCTTCGGTATAGCCGGCATAGCGGGCATGGCCGGCCGGCCGCCCGGCATCGACGGATCGACGCCGGCGGGCCGGGTGGCGCCCGGGCCGTCCGTTGTGGGCCGAACGATCGGCCGGGGCAGCTTCGGCGCGCCGGGACCGCCGCCCAGGCCGGCGGGAAGGTCCACCATGGCCGGGAGCGGAGTGATCACCGGCCGTCCGGAGTCGTCCCAGGGCCCACCGGACCTTTGCGGCCCGGTCACCGGCATCGGGCCGTCCCGCCACGCACCCGATCCGCTCGGCCCGATCCCCCCAGGCACCCGCGTCGGCCCGCTGGGATCCGTCTCATCGTTGTAGACGCCGCCGAACATGTCGGCGTTCCGCTGGTCCATGGCTTCGTACTCGGCGGCGGTCTGCTTCGTGCCGGCGGCGGCGTTGCGCACCGCCGTCGCCGACGAGCCCATCAGCCCGCACATCCGGTCGGCGCTGGTCTTGGCCGCCGCGGCGAACTCCGTGGCCGCGGTGCCGAACATGGCCGGCCCCAACTCCAGGGTGCCGACGTTCTGCCCGCTCTCGTCCAGGATCTCGGCGCGGCTCGCCAGCCGGCCGCCGAACGCGCTCAGCGCGGCCGTCACCACTGCGAAACCGTCGTCGCTCATGCCGGGCTCACCCCCTTCGCGCCGACCGCCTTCTCGAAGCGGGCCAACGACGTCACGATGTCGCCCGAGATCTCCTCAAGCGTGCCGAGCCGGCCGACCTGCCGCCCGAGCGCCTCCTTCAGCATCACGATCCGCCGGGTGCACTTGATCACCGTGGTCACCGCGGCGATGACCGCCCCCGCGATGAAGATCGCGATCGACGCGCCGAACGTCCAGAAGGCCAGTGCGATCGCGGCGATCGCGCCCGGGATCAGGTCCGAGATCGTGTTCACGATCAGGTCGCGGACCACCTGGCGCAGGGTGATCACCATGCCGCCGGACACCGCGAGCAGCGTGCCGAAGCCGCCGACCGCTTTGGACAGCCCGGCGATCTCGTCGCGCAGCAGCTTCATGCTCGACCGGTAGGCGTCGGCCGCGCCGCCGGTCCAGTCCTGCAGGCTGGTGATGTCGTCCCGCTGGTCGCGGGCCAGGAACTTCAGGTCGTCGGAGACCTTCGCCAACCGGTCCACGTCGGCCTGGATGGCCGCCGGGTTGCCCTGCAGCTTGTCGATCGGCTCGCGGATGAAGCCGATGCTGTCCACCAGCCAGCCGACACCCGCGCTGAACAGCGACGCCACCGGGTCGGTCGTGCTGGTGTCCGAGCCGCCGACGTTGCCCATGCCCTCGATCACGTGGCCGAAGATCGGCACGCCCTCGTTCTTGCTCTCGTTCTCGAGCTTCGTCACCCGGCTCTCGATGCCGAGCGCGACACCCTCACCGGCGGTCACCACGGCCTCATCTCCTCCTCGTCGTCATCGGCCGCCGGCGGCACCGGGGCCGCAGCGCGGGGTGCTGGTGGCTCCTCCTGCGGAAACGGTTCGGTCGTCGCACTGTCGTCGGGGTCGTCGGGCGGCTGGTAGGTGGCGAACATGCGCATCGCCTCGGTGCCAGCGCCGAGTGGCGCGAACGCCTCGGCCACGTTCGCGGCGGCCCGCCGCTGGGCGCGGCCGACGGTCTGCATGATCAACCCGGCGAGCTGCGTGGGGGTGCGCTCGCCGGCCCGGTGACCGAGGCTCAGGCCCTGCAGTCCGCCGTTGGGCCCGATGGTGACCACGACCGCCTCGTCCGGCGAGCTCATCGTGACCGTCGCGTTCTCCAGACCCTCGTGCAGCACCGCGACCTTGCGTTGCAGGTCGTCCATTGTGGACTGAATGTCGGTCACCCAGCTGTCCGGTTGCATCCGGCTTTCCCTCCGTCAGTGGTCGGTCGCGGCGAGCATGTGCTCCAGCCGCGCGATGATCCGGTCGTTGTTCGCCGGCGCGAAACTCACCCACTCGCCTTCCCGCACGGCGAGATAGCGCCCTTTGTCGGTGTCGAACCACGACAGCAACGTCGCGCCCCGCCGCATCACGGTGCTCTGCGGCGCGCGAGTGCTCAGCCCGAACTGGCCGCCGCGCAGGTGGTCACCGGCCAACTCGGCCAGCTCCCATTCGGCGGCCCTGTCCAGCGCGTCCCAGCGCAGGGACAGCGCCTTGCCCGGTCCGGGCGCGCTCGGCGGCAACAGGGTCGCGGCCGAACGCGCCAACGCGGTCGTCCGGATCTCGGACAGGGCCACGCGCTCGTTGTTCAACGTGGCGAGCACCGCGCTGTGACCGTCGCTGGCGGCCAACGCGCGCACGCTCGTGTCGATGTAGCCGACGATGTCGATCGACACCTGGTGCCGCGCGAGCACCCGCAGGATCGAATCCAGCCCGACGTCGAGTCGCCCCCGAGGGAACATTCCCCGGTCCCGCAACGCGTCGTAGACCTGGACGCGGACACGTTCGCGGTGCGAGGCGTAGCGGCCGACGCTCGGCACGTCGACCGGATACGGCATGCGGCCAAGGCCAAGATCGGACCACAGGATCTCGTACTCCGCCGACGACAGCTCGAAATCCGCCGCGACCATCCCGTGCAGGGCCACGGCTACCGCCTCCGCTCGGGTGGACCGCCGATCACCGGCGGCGGGAGATGCTCGTCGTCGATCGCGAAGATGTTGTCGCCCTTGAGATAGCGGGCCACGGCGTGCTCGCGGTCCTCGTCGCCGCGGCCGGCGCCCGCGCCGCCCATCGGTCCGGTGCCCCCGGCGCCACCGTGTGTGCCGCCCCGGCTCGCCGACTGCCGTGCCACGTCCTCGGCGAACGGCGTGGCCGACGCGACGGGTCCCCGCCCCGCCTGGCCGGTGCTCTTGGCCGCTGCCTCGGCGGGCGGCGCGCTCGGACCGACAGTGGGTGCCGCCGAACGCGGTGCCTGGGCCGGCTCGGGTGCCGGCCACACCGAACCGCCACCCGGTGGAGCCGCTTGTGCCGCAGGAGGAACGACTTGCGGCAGCGGATACCGGTCGGGCGTCGGAACGGGGCCGGGCACACCTGGCGGCACAGTTGACGGCATGGTCGGCGGCACGACCTGGCTCGGCGCGGTGACCGGCGGCGGAGAATACGGCGGGGAGTAGGGCAGCGCAGCCGATGGCGGTGGGGAGTATGGCGGCACAATCGGTTGCGGCGGCCCATATGTCGGCCCATGTGACGGCCCATATGTCGGCACTGTCGCACCGTGGCTGGGCGGCGGGGTGGGAGCCGCGCCGGGAACCACTGGTTGAGCGGCGGGGGGATACCCAGTGGACGGTCCCGGCGCGGCGGCTGGTGGGGCGCTCGGCTCGCGATGCGGCCCGAAGCCGGGGTCGAGCCGCGTCATCGTCAGCGCGTCCGGGCCGTCGGGAGCGGCCACCTCGCCGGGGAGATGGAACCGCGGCGTGTCGTCGTCGATTTCCCGCGCACGCGTGGAAACCTCGTTCATCACCCGTACGGCCTGCTCGTGCGCGGCGCTGGCGCGGTCACTCCGAGCGCGCACGTCGTCGAGCGCTTTGACCAAGCCGGCGAAGCCGCCGGTGGTGAAACCCTGCCGCAGCAACTCGTCGGCGTTGAAGTCGTCCGGCTCAGGCATGCTGCGCTTGGCCATCTCCGCGGCGTCACCGAGCGCCGCGACGCGGTCGCCCAACTCGCTCGCGGTGACCGCGGCGCTCCGCCCCCATCCAGCCAGGTCGAGGGTGGCCGCACGGGCCGCCTCGGCCGCGGGGCCCTGCCAGCCGGACTCCGACGCGGTGATCCGGCTGGCCAGGTCGTCGCTGGCGTCGGCCAACTCCGCGCCGAGGTCGGTCCACTCCCGGGCCAGCTCGGCCGCCTGGGCCGGCTCGTTGCCGGCGTGCACCAGGTCGTAGAGCTCGCGGTGGGTGAACGCGGCCCAGTTCACGGGCTCGCCGAGGACCCGGTCGGCGGGGCTCACCACGGCCGGATCCGGATCATCGCGGCCGCGCCGGCCTCGTCGGTCTCCCGGTGGTACCGGATGGCCGCACCGACCTGGCGGTGCGCGTCGAGCAACGTCTGGTGGTACTTGTCCAGCACGGCCAGCAACGACCGCGGGTCGCCGTCGGCGCGGCGCTGGAACTTGTCCGCCATGGCCTGGGCGACCTGGTGCGACCCGAGCGGCGCGCGGCGGGCCATCGCCCGCGCCTTGGCACGCATGGTGTCCACAGTTTCGGTCTGTGCCCACAGCGCTTCCTGGAGTCGCTGGGCGGCCTCGCCGTCCAACCACACCTCACCGGAATCCACGCCGGGCACCACTTCCGCCCGCGGCTGCGCGGTGCCGTCATCCTCGTACAACGAAGCCCCCTCGACTCACCGGGCTGACGCCTCGACGCTAGGCCGTCCGGCCGATGCGGACCAGGCAGAACGACCGGCAGAAGTAGCTTTCTTCCGGTTCGCGGTTTATCCGGCGTGGATCGGCCATTGAATTCCGAAGGTTACCGTCGGGGAGTTTTCGTCAGCACGTTTTCGAAACAGGGGAATGCAAGTCCGTGAAACTCTCGCGCATTATCGCCGGAACCGTCGCCATCGCGGCGGCGACCACTTTGGCCGCCTGCGGTTCCGACGCCAAGAAGCCCGACGCCGCACCCAAGCCGGCGGCGGCCAGCCCGAGCGCGACCACCGGTGGGAGCGGTGGTGGCGGCAAGTTCGTGGTCAAGTACGAGGAGCCGGCGAACCCGGCACTGAAGCCGATCGAGCAGCTGCTGAAGACCAACCAGGTGTACGAGAAGGGCGCGAAGGAAATGTCCGACCTGGTCAAGCTGGACCAGGACGTGCCGGTGATCGCCAAGGAGTGCGGCGAGGAGAACGCCTTCTGGGACCCGCAGAAAAAAGAGGTCCAGATGTGCTACGAGATGGCGCTGAAGCTGCAGACCGTGTTCGACGCGGACGCCGACAAGCAGACGCCGACCGAGCAGAACGTGGTGGGCGGGATGACCGCGATCCTGTTCCACGAGTTCGGCCACGGCTTCGCCAGCCTGTTCGACCTGCCGATCACCGGCAAGGAGGACGACGCGGTGGACCAGTTCTCCGCGGTGATCCTGACCATGGGCGAGGAGCCCCGGCACAAGATGGTGCAGGACGTCGCGAAGGTGTGGGGCCTGTTCGCCAAGGACGAGAAGGAGCTCTCCGCCGCCGCGTTCGCCGGTGAGCACTCGCTGAACGCCCAGCGCTCGTACAACTTCCTGTGCTGGATGTACGGGTCGGCCCCGGAGAAGTTCCAGGACGTGGTGGCGTCCGGTTCGCTGCCCGAGTCGCGCGCCGAACGCTGCCCTTCGGAGTACCAGAAGATGGCCGGCTCGTGGGTCAAGCTCCTGCAGCCGCACCTGAAGGGCTGACGAACGTCGCCGGTTGTGTCCACTCGGGACACAACCGGCGACGGGGGTTCGGCTCAGCGCGGTGGCAGGCGCTCGGTGGTGGACGGACCGGCCGCCCAGGACGGATCGACCCGCTGGGGCCAGTTCTGCGGGTACTGGCCGGTGGCCTGCATCGGCTGACCGATCGGGGCCGGCAGGCCGTGCGGCGGGGAGTGCGGCGGGAAACCGTGCTGGACCGGCTGTGGGCCCGGCGGGGCCAGCTGCGGGGTCGGCTGCGGCTCCGGTGCCGGCGGCTCCTTGGTTTCCTCCTCCTTCCTGCCCTCCACCCGGTATCCGAAGAGGACGGTCGAGATCAGCGAGATCGCGATGACGCACTCCACGATGAAGAACGCGCAGAAGTCGATCACCGAACCGATCGGCGGCGCCCCCGGCACGGCGTTGCGCAACGGCACGAGCGCGAACAGCAGGGTCGCCATCAGGCCGACAGCCGGCCACAGCAGGCCGCGCCGGCCGTGCGTGGTGAACCAGGCGGCGAGCACCGCGGCGACGCTCAAGCCCCACATCAGCACCATCACGAACACCGCGAACAGCGTGGTCCCCGTCGACCGGTTCGCGGTCGCGGTGAAGGTCACGACGTTGCCATCGCCGGCCGCCTCACTCGGCTTGATCTTGAAGAACGAGTCGATGTTCGCCAGCGTCACCGAGACGGGCAGCGGCTGCGCGCCCTGCGTCGCGTCGAAGCCGAAGGTGACCTTGTAGCGGTCGAACGGGTAGTCGGTGACGGTGCCCTCGCCCAACGGCACCTTGATGTCCGCCGCGCTGACTGTCTTGCCCGCCTTGAAGGACAGCGTGTCGCCCTTCGTCGCGAGGGCCGACACGGTGAAGTCGTGCTTGGGGAAGCCCGACTCGTCGGCCAGCCGTCCCATCGGGTGCACGAACACCTGCGCCGCCAGCTCCTGGGTGGCGGCGTCCACCTTCTGCACCCACACTTCGATGTCCACCCGGTCGGGGTTCTGCGTGTCCCCGAGGGTCGTCGCGGTCTGCCCCGCGCTGCGCTCCCCCAGGTACATCCACAGCCCGCCCGCGGTGACCAGCACGACGGCGACCGCGATGATCGCCGCCTTCACCACCCGCGCCGGGCCGCGCCCGGTCGTGGTCCTCGAGTTCATCTCACCATTCCATCCACAGTGGTCATCAGGGTTTCGCAGTCGGCGGTGAGGATCCGCCGATGCAGGTCGCGCAGCCGGGGACCCGGGTCGATGCCGAGCCGGTCGTCCAGCACCCGCCGGGTGCGCGTGTAGGCGGCCAGCGCCTCGGCCTGCCGGCCGGCGGAGTACAACGCCACCATCAGCAGTTCGGTCAGCCGCTCGCGCAGCGGGTACTCCGCGACCAACGCGAACAGTTCGGCGCCGGCCTCGTCGTACCGGCCGGCCGCGAGGTCCAGCTCGATCCGCAGCTCCATCGCGGAGCGGCCGCGCTCGGACATGGCCAGCCGCCGGCCCGCGGCGAACGGGCCGGGGATGTCGACCATCGGCTCGCCCCGCCACAGTCGGAGCGCCTGCTGCACGGCTCGGCACGCCACGTCCAGGTCGCCGGCCATCCGCGCGGTGCGGGCCTGGCCCAGCAGGCGCTCGAACAGGTCGAGGTCGGTGGCGTCCCGGCCGGTCCGCAGGGCGTACCCGTCTCCGATGGAGACGAGCACCGTGCGCGAACGACGGTCGACCTTGGCCGGTTCGAGCAGATGCCGCAGGCGCGACACATAGGTGCGTACCGCGCCCAGAGCGGTACGCGGGGGCTCCTCACCCCAAACGCCGTCAATGAGCTCGTCCGCGGAGACCGGGCACCCGCGCCGCAACAGCAGCGCGACGAGCACGGCGCGCTGCTGCCGGGTACCCAGGTCGAGCTCGGTACCCGCGCGCCAGGCGCGCACGGGCCCGAGCACCGCGAACCGGAGCCGGTCGGGTGCGTGGTCCACTCAGGACTGTCCGTGCAGCGGAACCGGGGTGCCCGCCGGCACTCCGTCCCGGTCCACGATCTTGTTCAGCTCGGTCTGGTAGTACATGATGCCCAGGCCGAACACGAACACCAGCAGCGTGCCGACGACCGGACTGCAGGTCTCCTCCAAGCCGGCCCGGCGCTGCGCGTAACGGATGCGCTCACCGGTCTTGTAGAGCGTGGCGATGGCGCCGATCACGGTCCAGCCGAGGAGGATGAGGACCAGCAAGGGACCGGCGACCGGCGCGTCGGGCTTGCGGTGGTACTCGGCCATCTCCTTGTGGATCTTGTAGTACCACACCAGCTCGTAGATCCCGAGGGTGATCAGCGGCAGACCCAGCCACACGGCCAGCGGGTTGCGCCGGCGCATCGCGAGGCCCGTGGTGCTCGGTTGGGCCGCCTGTTGGAACTGTCCGACGGATTCGTAGGTCATGTTCTCGACTTTCCTTTCGTGGTGGGAAGTTTTCGCGCGGGACTATTGCCCGTCGAGCTTCTTGCAGTTGGCCGCCTTGTTCCTGGCGTCGGCGAGGTCGCTGGCGACCTTGGTGTCCTTGGCGTCGGCGGCGGACTTCTTGATGGCGTCCAACTCGTTGGCCGCCGCGGTGATGTCGGCGGTGAACTTCTCGGCGGTGGGGTCCGCGGCCTCGGCGAGGCTCTTCGCGTGCTGCGCGCTGGTCCTGGCCTTGGCGTAGACCTCGGACTCGGCGGAGACCAGCTTGGCGGAGTCCGCGTGCGGGCCGCTCTTCAGGCCGTCCAGGTCCTTGACCGCCTTGTCCAGCGCGGAAACGCGGGCACCGGCGAACTCCACCAGGCCCTTCTTCAACGCGGCCGGGTCCGACTGGTCCAGCGTGGGCGCCTTGGCCAGCGCGTCGCGGACCTCGATGCTGACCCCACACACCCGGTCCGCCCACGCCACCGTCTTCTCCTCGTCGGCCGACGAGGAGCAGCCCGCGAGCACGACAGCGACACCGACGACGGACACACCGGTCATGGCGAGGCGATGCCTCATGAGAACTCCTAGGGAATTAGCGAAATCGCGCTCTTTTCAGAACAGCGCGATGCGGCGCGACATCGCGCCGCCATCAATCTCGAACCGGCGATGACGTTAGGCCGGCGAGTGGGCGGAGACCAGGAAGAAGAACCGGCAGAAGTGGACAAAGCCACTTCTGCCGGCCACTGTGGACTACCGGGCTGGGGAACTACCGCTCGGCCAGCGCGGCGGGCAGGGCGCGACGGCCGTCGATGCCGAGTTTTCGGTACGTGACTGTGAGATGATGTTCCACCGTGCGAAGGGTGAGGAACAGCTCCTCGGCTATCTCGCGGTTGCTCGCGCCGGCGGCGGCCCGTTCGGCGATCCTGCGCTCCTGCGCGGTCAACGCGTCCGCGCCGAACCTCGGCGCGTTCGGCCGGCGCCCGCCGATCCGCTCCAGCGCCGCGGCCGAGTATTCGGCCAGCCGGGTCGAGCCGTACTCGTCGGCCAGTCGGTTCGCCTCGGCGAGCGCGGTCCGCGCGTCACCCCGCCGGCCTGCGCGGTGATGCGCGAGTCCCATGTGGAACAGTGAGTACGCGTGGATGAGCCGCATCGGCGTGTTCTCCAGTACCGACACGGACTCGGCCAGCGTGTCGGCGTCCCGGGTGACCTGTCCCATCACCCGCAGCGCCATACCGACCGCCCGCGGGGCGCCCCACGCGCGCGCCGCGTCGAGCTCCTCGGCGGCCAGCCGGGTGGCCTCGTCGGTCCGGCCCAACCGGTAGGCCACCATCGCGGCCCGGCTCCGCCAGGCGATCTCGGCCGGGTTCAGCACGTCGTGCTCGGCCAGCCGCCGGCCGCACTCCAGGAAGTCGGCCAGCGCGGCGTCGAGCTCGCCGCGCTCCGCCCGGACCAGACCACGGCCGTACCACAGCCAGTTCGCGAAGTACGTCGACTGCCACACCTCCGGCGGCCCCGCCGCCGCCATGACCCGTTCCGCCGACGCGATATCGCCCCGCTCGATGTGGGCGCGGACCAGGTACCCCTCCCACCCGGACGGCAGCGGCGACCCGCCCAGCATGCCGTCGCGGATGTCGACGGCCGCCTGCGCCTCGCCGGTGGCGTCCGCCAACCGGCCGGCGTGGAACGCGACCACGCTGCGGAACGCGTGCCCGACCTCAGCGAACAACGGCTGGCCGAGCACCGGCGCGCCGGCCATCATGACGTCGCAGAACTCGCTGGCCGAGTCGAACTCGTCGGCCCGGTACAACGCGATCGCGCCGAACATGTGGGCCACCAGGCCGGGCACGGTATGCGCCGGCACCGCCTCGCGGGCCAGCAGCGCCAACCGCACCACCTCCTCGCGGGAGCGGCCCAGGCTGGACAGGTGGTGCGCGGTCAGCACCGCGGCCATCAGCGCGGAACCCGGGTAGGGCGCGGCGATCTCCCGCAGCCGCGCCAACCGGTCCGCCTGCGGAAAACCCGGAATGCCGACGCCGGCGGCGACCGCGAACGCCTGCAGCGCGGAGACCAGCTCCGGGGCCGGCCCGGCGAGCGCCGCGCTGGCCCGGTCGAGCACGTCGCACGCCATCGACCAGGTTCCGTTGGTGGCACTGGCAATCGTGAGATCCGTGGCCATCCGCATCACGAACTCCGGGTCCGGCGCCAGTTCCGGGGGCAGGTCGTGGGCGCCGTCGAACGCCTCGCCCAGATGCTCGACCGAGGCGCGGACGTCGATGCCCAGCTCCGAACGTCCCAGCTCGGCGAGCACGCCGAGGCGAACCCCCTCGCCGGGGCGCTCGGCCAGCGCACGCTCCAGGTACCGGACCGCCGGCTCCGCGGCGCCGCGCCGCATCGCGATCCGGGCGGCCGCGCGCAGGGAGTCGACCGCCCACGGCTCGCCGATCACGTCGCACACCAGCAGATGCGCGGAGACCTGTTCGGCGACCCGCTCGGCCGGCCCGCGCGCGGTCAGTGTCCGGGCGGCCAGCGCATGCGCGGCACGGCGCTGGCTCGGTCCGATCTCGCTGTCCACCGCGGCGCGCACGATGGAGTGCACGAACCGCAGCGGACTCCCGTGACGCAGAACTCCCAGGCGTGTCAACGTGTCCGCCGCGCGCGCGGCGACGTCCGGCGCGAGCCCGGCGAGCGTGGCGACCAGCGGTAGGTCCGCGCCGTCGTCCAGGATCGCCACCGCGCGCGCGACCGCCACGCAGTCCTTGGCACCGCCCGGTTCGGCGCGCCGCAACCGGGTGAGCACCCAACGCGACACCCGCTGCGGGCTGAACTCGGTCAGCTCGGCGATCGCCTCGCGGGTCGGCTGCGTGCCGCGCTCGTCGAGGCTGGTCATCAGCTCGCGGAGGAGGAACGGGTTGCCGCCGGTCACCCGCTGGCAGGCGGCGACGAAGGCGGGCTCCGGCTCGCGGGCGAAGACCGCGTGCGCGAACGCGGCCACGTCCGCCTCCGCCAGGCCGGCAACGTCTACTATGGACAGACGGCGGGCCAGTTTCCCGACCAGTTTCTCCTCGGTCCCCCACATTCCCGTGGTACGCGCGACCATCAGCGACACCGGCACGTCGTCCGCCGCGCCGGCCAGATAGGCGAACCCGCGCAACGACGCCGCGTCCGCCCACTGCACGTCGTCCACCACGAGCACCAGCGGCGCCTGCTCGGCCAGTCGCACCACCAGCCAGTACAGGCCGCGCAGCACCGCGAAAGGCGCGTCGGCCGGCACGCCGGCCCATGGCCACACCACGGCGGCGGCGGGGGCCACGACGCCGCCGAACAGCTCTGCCCGCGCCGGTTCGGACAGCTCGGCGACCACCGGCTGGAGGAGCTGGCGCACCAGGCCGAAGGCGTAGTCCTGCTCAAGCGGATGCGCCTGCGCCCGCAGCACCCGGTAGCCCCGCCCGGCGGCCAGTTCCGCGGCCTGGCCCAGCAACGCCGTCTTGCCGGCGCCCGGGGTGCCCTCGAACATCAGGTACGCCGGGGTGCTGGTGGACAGCGCCGTGTCGACGACCGCAAGTTGGTCGTCGCGGCCGAACAACGCGTAGTCGTCCGTCACGGGATCGTCCGCAGGACGGCGGTGAGCTGGTCCCTGCCGTCCACGCCGAGAGTCCGGTAGGCGCTGGTGAGATGGTGCTCGACCGTGCGCAGCGTCAGGTAAAGGCGCTCGGCGATCTGCCGGTTGCTCGCCCCTTCCGCGGCCAGCTCAGCGATCTTCCGTTGCTGCGCGGTCAACGCGTCGACACCCGTGCGCACCGCCCGGGGCCGGCGCCCGCCGGTACGGGTGATGGCCGCGCCGGCACTCTCGACCAACGCGTCGGCACCGCACTCCGCGGCCAGCCGGTATGCCTGGTGCAGCCGGGTTCTGGCCTCCTCCCGCTGACCACGCTCGTGCAGCGCGACGCCGAGCCGGAACAAGGAGTAGGCGTAGGGCAGGCGGGCCGGTGCCTCGGCGAGCACCTCGACGGACTCCACCAGCAGGTCGAGGTCGTCCCGGATGACGCCCAACGCCCGCAACGCGATCCCGACCGGCCGGGGCGCGCCCCAGTCCCGGGCCAATGCCAGCTCCTCCTCGGCCAACCGCACGGCGTCCTCGCGCTGACCCAGCGCGTGATGGGCGAGCGCGGCCCGCGAACGCCATTCCGACGCGGCCGGGTTACGCACCCCGACGGCGGTGAGGACCTGGCCGTACTGAAGCTGGTCGGCGAGGGCGCCGGTGGCGTCCCCGTCCCGCAACCGGAGCCGGCCTCGCGTGCTGAGCATGGCGAACGCTTCCGGGGTCGTCGGGCCGTCCTCGGTCAGGCCGTGTTCGGCGAACATCCGCAGCGCCGCGTCCGGACCGCCTTGTTCCACATAGGACTCGGCGAGCTCCATGAAGATGTCCGGGTGCAGGTCCTCGCCGCTGATCGACTCCTGGATCTCGCGGGCCACCTGGAGCTCCTCCAGCGTGTCGGTCAGCCGGCCGTCCTGGAAGGCGATGCGCGCCAGCACGTAGCGCCCCCACTGCCCGGCGGCGGGCAGCCCGCTCAGCCGGGTGAACCCGATCATCTCCTCCGCCGTGCGTCGGGCGTCGTCCAGCCGGTCGGCGAAACAGAAGACGCCGGCGACCATGCCGAGCGCCGCCACGCAGAACAGGTCCCGTGGCGGACCGAGCTCGGCCGATTCGGTGGCCAACGCCACCGCCTCGGCCCGGGACCCGCCGACCAGGGCGGTGTGCATGGCCAGCGCGGCCGCCGCCCGGCGCCGGATCTCCAGCGGCACGCTCGCGTCGTGCAACCGCCGCGCCCGGCCGATCCGGTCCTCGGAGAACAGGCTGTGCCCGACCATCAGGCTGGTCCCCTCAAGCCGCGTCACCAGCTCGGCGTGTGCGGGACCCAGCCGCGCGAGGCCACGGTTCAGCACCTGCGCCGCGCCGGCGTGGTCGCCGCGCTGAGCGATGCCGGACGACAGCTTCGCGGCGATGTCCGCGGCCAGCTGGGGCTCGGTCGCGCGGTCGAACGCCTCGGTGAGGTGATCGACCGCGGCGGGCAGGTCGACCGACAGCTCGGCGTTGCCCAGCTCGGTGAGCACCTCCAGGCGGCGGACGTCGTCCAACGGCTCGCGCATCGCCCGCCGGAGGTAGGTGGTCGCGGCATCGGGCGCACCGCGATGGGCGGCCGTGCGTGCGGCGGCCTGCAGCACATCGACGGCCCATGGCGCGTCGCTCGGGTCGGCGGCCAGCAGGTGTGCGGCGATCTGCTCGGTCGGCCGGTTCTGGTCGTGCAGCAGGCCGGCGGTCCGCCCGTGCGCGGCCCGGCGTTCGGCCGGGTCGAGCACGAGGCTCACCGCGTTGCGCACGATGGAGTGCGCGAACCGCAGCGGATGCGCGCCGGTGAGCAGCCGCATCGCGATCAGCGCGTCGGCGGACTCGGCGGCCTGTTCCAGCGGCATGCCGGCCAGCGCGGCGGCGGTGGACAGGTCGGTGCCGTCGCCGAGCACGGCCACCGCCTTGGCCAGCTCGACCGCGGCCGGCGAGCTGCGCCGCATCCGCGCGAGCACCCAGTCCGAGACGGTGCGCGGAGCGAGCCGGGCCAGCCGGCCGGCGATGGCGTCGGTGGGCGCCATGCCCTCGGCCGCCATCGTGGTGACCAGCTCACGCAGCAGGAACGGGTTGCCGTCGGTGGCCTGGTGCGCGGCGGCCACGAAGCCGGGCTCCGCCACCCGGCCGAACAGGTCCGCGACCAGCTCGGCGACCTGGCCGAGGTCCAGGCCGGTGACCGGGACGTCGGTGATCGTGTCGGCCAGCTCGGCCAGCAGGTCCGGGTCGGTGCCGGGTTCCGCGGTGTTCCGGCTGGCCGCCAGCACCACCGGGATCCCGTCGCAGCGCCGGGCCATGTACAGCAGCCAGCGCAGGGACGCGGTGTCCGCCCACTGCAGGTCGTCCACGGCCAGCAGGAGCGGTTGCTGTTCGGCCAGTCGCGCGGTCAGCCAGTACAGGGCGTGCAGCACGGCGAACGTGTCGGTGTCGTCGCCGGCCTCCTGCCAGACCACCTGGGCCGCGGCCCCGGCCAGGTCGGCCAGTACGGCGGTGCGTTGTGTCTCGGGCATCGCGGTGAGTAGCGGCTGGAACAGCTGACGGACTACGCCGAACGCGAAATCCCGTTCGAGCGGGTGTGCCTGGGCCCACACCGCCCGCACACCGGACTCCTCGGCCAGCGCGACGGTGGCCCGGAGCAGCGCGGTCTTGCCGACTCCCGGCGGACCGCTGTAGCTCAGCTGCGCGGTGCCCGACGACACCAGCCCGCGCGCCGTGGCCAGGTGTTTCTCGCGCCCGACCAGGGCGTGGTTGTTATCGAGCATGGTGGTGGCTCCCCCCGACGTCTGAATTCATTCGCCCTTCGTCCAGTCCTTCGCTGTCGTTACGGTGGGTGGACCACGCGCTAGTCCATTTAAGTATTGCGGTCCCTCCCGCGACGCAACGACCAGGTCCGATCGTGACGCTATGTGACGCGGCGCCCCTGGGGGACGGAGGCGTCGGACCTGACAGCCTAAGGGGACACGATGTTCGGGGGGCCGGATGACAACGATGGCAATGGCTCGTTCGGGGCACTGGTGCTGCGCCACCGGCGCACGGCGGAGCTCACCCAGGAGGAACTCGCCGCCGCGGCTCAGCTGAGCGTGCGGGCGATCAGCGACATCGAGCGCGGCCGGGCCCGTGGGCCACAGCAGCGCTCGGTCGAGGCGCTGGCCGACGCCCTGCGGCTGGCGGGTCAGGACCGCGAGGGGTTCGTGGACACCGCGCGGCGGGGCCGGCGGCGCAGCCCGCGCCGGCCCGAACCGTGGTTCCCACCGCCGGCCGACGGGTGCGACCTGGTCGGCCGGGACACCGAGCTGGCGTGCCTGCGCCGGCTCGCCGAGCAGGCGATCAGCGCCGAGCTGCCGGCCGGCGCGATGGCGGCCATCTCCGGGCTGCCCGGGGTCGGCAAGAGCAGCCTGGCCGGTGTGGCGGCCGGCCGGCTCGGCGCGCTGTTCCCGGACGGCATGCTGCACTTGGACCTGCACGGGGTCGACGAGCCGCTGGACCCCGACCATGGCCTCGGCCGCCTGCTGCGGCTGCTCGGGGTGCCCGACGCCGAACTGCCGTCCACCTACGACGAGCGCGTCGCGCGGTACCGGTCGCTGGTGCGACACCGGCGCGTGCTGGTCGTGCTGGACGACGCCGCCAGCGAGGCACAGGTGCGCCCGCTGCTGCCCGGCGCGCCCGGCAGCCTGACCCTGGTCACCAGCCGTCAGGCGCTGGCCGGGCTGGACGCCGCCCACCGGATGGTGCTCGACGTGCTCGAACCGGACCACGCGGTCGCCCTGCTGACCCGCGTCGTCGGTGCGCCGCGGGTGGCCGCGGAGCAGCAGGCGGCCAGGGAGATCGCCGCGTTGTGCGGGTACCTGCCGCTGGCCTTGCGGGTCGCCAGCAACCGGCTGGCCAGCCGGCCGGAGTGGACCGTGCGGCACCTGGCCGGCCGGCTCAGCGACCAGCAGCGCCGGCTGAGCATGCTGACCGCGGGCGACGTGCAGGTGCGCGCCGCGTTCGAGCTGTCGTACCGCCAGCTCGACCAGCGCACCCGCGAGGCGTTTCGCCGGCTGGCGCTGGTCCCGGGGCCGGACTTCACCGTGCCGCTGGCCGCGGTGCTCGGCGAGGTGGACGAGTCGCACGCCGAGCAGACCGTCGAGCTGTTGGTCGACGCCAGCCTGCTGCACCCCGCGGCCGGCGGCGGGAGGTACCGGTTCCACGCGCTGACCCGCGCGTTCGCCGGGGAGCGGCTGGCCGAAGAGGAGCTCGCGGCCGAGCGGGAGGCGGCTGCCGCCCGGCTCAACGGCTGGATGCTGCGCACCGCGAGCCGGGCCGGGCAGCTGCTCGACGCCCGCCGGCCGGCCGCCGCGGACGACAGCGAGCCGGTGCCGTTCCGGACCGCCACCGAGGCCGAGGCGTGGCTGGAGGCGGAGCTGGGCAGCTGGATCCCGGCCATCCGGGACGTGACCAGCCTGCGCCGGCCCGAGGACATCGCCGCGATCGCCCGCGCGCTGTGCTGGTACGCCAACGCGGGCACCCCGCCGATGGATGTGCACCAGGCCTTCGAGTACGCGCTGAGCACGTGCCGGACCATCGCGTACGGGCACGACGACGCCGTGTTGCTGACGTTCCTCGGCTGGACGCTCTACTACCGGCTGGGCCGGCCGTGGCTGCGCGCCTCCACCCCGGCCGTGGAGCGGCGGCGCGGCTGGGACGAGGCGTGGGTGGACTTCCACACCGCCGGACTCATGATCAACATGGGTGACCCGGACGGTGCCGTCGACCACAGCCACCGGGCGATCGCCGGCTTCCGGGAGACGGACTGCGAGCTGGGCGTGGCCGTCGCCCGCGGCGGGCTGGCCGCCGCGTTGGCCGCGCAGGGCCGGGCCGAGCAGGCGCTCGACGTGCAGCGGGCCAACCTGGCGTACTACCGCGGGGCCGGGGCGGGGCCAGATGCCGTGCTCGGCGCCACCGGCAGCGCGTTCACCCTGATGTGTATCGGCCAGCTACAGGCCGAACTGGGCCTGTGGTCCGAGGCCCTGAACGCTTACACGGACGCGGCCGACCTGCTGAACGGTGTCGGCAACCACTGGGCGGAGGGGCGCGCCCGGCTCGGGCAGGGCTTGGCGCACCGGCGGCTGGGCCGGCCGGAGACGGCCCACGACTGCCTGTGGCGCGCCAACGCCCTGCTGGTCGCGGTCGACGACCGGTACTCGCAGGCGCGGGTGCTCAACGAGCTCGCGCTGGCCTGCGACGAGCTGCGTGACCCGGCTGCCGACGAGCACCGGCAACGCGCGTCGTGGCTGGGCAACCAACTCGACCCGCCCAGCGCCACGCACCTGCGCGGCATGACCCCAGCCTGGTGACCGCCGCTGGATGAGCCGTCAGTCGAGTTTGAACGCTGGGTTGAGCGCCAGCGCGGACAACTGCTCGATGGTCATCGGGTTGTCGCCCAGGCCGGGCAGTGTGGTGTGCGAGACCTTCGTGTTCTGCGCGGCCACGACGAGCGTGCCGTCCGGGTATCGGTAGGCCACGACCTGCGAGATCCGGTCGTCGGGCGAGTCACGCACGACGCCGATCTGCTTGCCCTGCACGGTGTTCAGGGTGCAGGCGCCTTTGTTGGTCCACCACTCGGTGGCGGCCTGGCACAGGTCGGTGTCAGCGTCGTTGCCCGGGGTGAGGACTTCGACGTACACCTTCCCGGTGCCGGCATTCGGGGCGGCCTTGCGCACGACCGCGACGTCGACGGTGTACCGCCACACCTCCACGTTGCCGTGCTTGCCGTCGAACGCTGCCTGGGTGTGCGCGAGCGGCAGCGGATCACTGCCGCCGGACTGTTGGGCGGTGGCGCGCGTGTCGAGGGCCAGGGTGTCGGGCAGTGCGGCGACGAGCGCGTCGTGCACCACGTTGCCGCGTTCGGCGCGGGGCCCGTTGCGGGCGGTGCGGTCGGTCTGCCCGTTCGGCCAGGACGTCTTGGTGTCCTGGCTGGCCGACGGTGGTGGGGCGGCGACCTGCAGGGATTGGCCCTCGCCAGGGCTCAGGGCGAGCACCACGGTGGTGGCGACCGCGATCACTGTGGCGCCGGCGCCGATGCCGGCCCAGGTGGCGCGGCGGCGCCGGTGGGCGCGGCGGGCGGCGTCAAGCGCCGAGTTGGGGTTCATCGACGGCGGGGGGCTGCTGGCCACCATCACGTCGCGCAGGCCGTCACACAGTTCCTGCTCGTTCATCGGGCAGTCCTCTTTCGGTCGAAAGGCACAGGTGACTCGACGGTGGTGAGCAGGTCGCGCAGCGTCTGCAGCCCCCGCGCGGCCTGGCTTTTCACCGTCCCGGTCGAACATTTCAGGAGGGCCGCGGTCTGCTCGACCGACAGGTCCTCCCAGTAACGCAGCACGAGCACGGCGCGTTGGCCGGGCGGGACCCGGGTCAACGCGTCGAGCAGCACCATCCGGTCCTCCGGCCCGATGTCGCTGACCGGTGTGTCGGTGAGCTGCTCGCCGGTCTTCTCCTTGCGGAACCAGCCGAGGCGCCGTTCGGACAGGAACGTCCGGACCAGGGTCTGCCGGGCGTACCCGTCGAGCGCCTCGTGCCGGGTGATCCGCCGCCAGGCCAGGTACAGCTTGGCGAACGTCACCTGCACGAGGTCCTCAGCGCGATGCCAGTCGCCGCACAGCAGGTACGCGGTGCGGCGCAAGGCATCGGACCGCTTCGCGAAGTAGTCCGCGAACGCGGTGTCCCGATCCGTCATAGATCCTCCGGGCTCCTGCTTTTCGGTACCGCAGTAATCACGCCCGCGGCACCGCGCCAGGTTGCACGAGCGGGACAATCACCACCCAAGTCCACCGAAAGACAAGGCAGCACATGGCTTCCACCAGGCACGACGGCGACACCTGGGACGTGGCGTCCAGCGTCGGCGCGACCGCCACCATGGCCGCGGCGGCCCGGGCGATAGCGACCCGCGCGGATCGTTCGCTCATCGACGACCCGTTCGCCGAACCGCTCGTCCGTGCGGTCGGCGTCGACCTCCTCACCCAGCTGGCGACCGGCGAAGTGCCCCCCGGCGACTTGGTCGAGCAGGTGTGGATCGACGTGGCCAAGGTGCGTACCAAGTTCTACGACGAGTTCTTCCTCGACGCGACGAACGCGGGCATCACGCAGGCCGTGATCCTGGCCTCGGGGCTGGATTCCCGCGCGTACCGGCTGCCCTGGCCGACCGGGACCGTGGTGTACGAGCTCGACCAGCCGCAGGTCATCGACTTCAAGACCCGCACGCTGGCCGGGTTGGGCGCCGCGCCCACCGCCGACCGGAAGGTGGTCGCGGTCGATCTGCGCGAGGATTGGCCCGCCGCACTGCGCACCGCCGGGTTCGACCCGGCCCAGCCGGCCGCGTGGAGCGCCGAGGGGCTGCTGGGCTACCTGCCGCCCGAGGCGCAGGACCGCCTGCTGGACACCATCACCGAACTCAGCGCGCCGGGCAGCCGGGTAGCCACCGAAAGCAGGCCCAACCCGCGACCGGGCGACGAGGACAGGACGAAGAAACGCCTGGACCGCATCTCCGAACACTGGCGCGCGCACAGTTTCGACACCGACATGACGAGGCTGCGATATTTCGGTGAGCGCAACGAAGCGGCTCCCTACCTGGCCGACCGAGGCTGGGCGCTGACCGGAATCACCATCCGGGACCTGTTCGCCGCCAACGACCTTCCGCCCCTCACGGACGACGACATCCGCATGGGCGACATGCGCTATGTCAGCGGCGTCCGGAGCAGGTGATCCGTGGACTGCTGGATCCATTGTCCGTGGAAGGTGTAGCCGAGACTTTCCGGGACGGGGAGGGTGCAGACGGGTCCGTCGGCGACGGAGTGCGCGGTGAAGATGACGATGCTCGTGCTGCCGGCGGTGAAGTCGTTCTCGTAGGCGATGAGCCAGCCTTGGTCGTCGAGTACGCCAGGATCGCGGGGGACGAAGACGGGCTCGCTGACGAGGTGGCCGGGGCCGAAGTCGTGGATGTCGGCCTCGCCGCGCTCAGTGTCGTAGCGAGCGACTGCGGTCAGTGCCAGGCCTGCCGAGACGTTGCCTGCGGCGGCACCGTAGACGTCGCGGTGGGCTGTGGTGGAGCGGCGAAGGTCGATGGTGGGCCATTCCAGTGGCAGCCCGTGGACTTGGTGGGAGTCAACCTTGCCGGCGGGGTCGACGCGGTAGCGCCAGAGGCGGCCGATGGGGAAACAGGCCGGGTCGGTGAGGTGGCTCATGCTGGCGATGGCTTCGTGCATGACGGTCCAGGACCGGAAGCGGACCAGATCGAAGACGATGTTGTCGCCGTCGTCGTAGGCGCCGGCGAAGTGCCACTGGAACCACGGGTCGGCCTCGACGACGCGGAACGGGCCGCCCGCGCGGGGGATGAGCAGGATGCGGGTGGCCTCGTCGCCGTGCCACTGCATCGCCTGGAACGGCGCGAGGCGACCGGAGGCCACGGCGGCCAGGTCGACGATGACCGGGCCGAGGCAGAACACCAGGTGTGTGGCGGTCATCGCGAAGTCGTGGACCATGTACCGGCGGGGCAGCCTGATCGACCGCAGATGCTCGGTCGGCCCGCCCCGCCGGCTGCGATAGATCTCCAACCGGGGACGGGGACCGTAGACGCAGCCGAAGTTCCACAGCTCCGCGGTGTCGGGGTCCCAGCACGGGTGGGCCGAGTAGGGCCGGCCCAACCGGCTGCCGAGCGGGCCTGCCGGCCGCAGCGCCTGGTCGAGGTCGCAGCGGCCGAGGGTGTCGAGCGTGCCGGTCTCCAACTGCCACGGCTCGTCGCCTTCCCAGAGCGCCAGCAGCCGGCCGTCGATCATGGTCACGGAGGTGTTGGCCTGGGAGGCCGGTAGGCGCAGCACGTTGCGCAGCCGACCGCCGGCGGCGTTGGCCCCGGCCAGGCGGACCGGGGGGCCGTCCGGATCGCGGGCATCGAGGGCCGCCCGGTAGGAGGGCGTCCGGACGTAGCGGGACCGGACGCGCACCGGCTTGCCTGGTGTGAACGTCACGGCGCTGACCAAGCCGTCTCCGTCGATGCCGTAGTCGGACAGGTGGTTGCCCGCGCCGTTGCGGTACAGGGTTCCGGCCAGGCCTTCCGGAACGGTCCCCTGGCTGGGGTGTAACTCGGCGTCGACCTCCTGGGCCCAGCCACCGCGCCGCAGATCCATGGCAACCCCCAATGTAATCAGTGCACACATTGATGTGAGCACTGATTACATCCGCTGTCGGGTCGGGTGTCAAGGTGTGGTACGACTGGCGGCGTGAACACCCGGCCCTATCACCACGGATCCCTGCCGGAGACGCTGGTCGCGCACGCCACCGAACTGTTGGACGAGGCGGGCGCCGAGGCGGTGGTCGTCCGGGAGGTGGCCCGCCGGGCAGGTGTGTCGCCCGCCGCGCCGTTCCGGCACTTCCCCGACCGGGCCGCGCTGCTGGCCGCGGTCACCGAGGCGGTCGCGGCGGAGTTCGGCGAGATCCAGCTGGCGGCGGTGAACTCGGCCGACTCGGTCCCGTTCAGGGCACTGGGTACGGCGTTCGTGCGGTACGCGCTGGCCTACCCGCACCGGTTCGCGCTGCTGCGCGGCGCCGTGTTCGGCGCGGACCGCACGCCCGCTCTGGAGCAGGGGCATCGCGCCTTCACGGACAGCGTCATCGAAATGATCGTCGCCGGGCAGCGGCGCGGCGAGTTGCGGCAGGCCGATCCCGAACTGATCAGAATCGCCGCGCAGGCACTGGTGTACGGCCTGTCCCAGATGTTCGTCGACGACTACCTGGACGTCGCCCAGGCCGACCAGCTGATCAACCAGGTCGTCGACCTGTTCGGCCTGGGCGTCCTCGCACCCGACAACGGTCAGCGCGCCGACACCTGACCTGGCGTGCGCCCCAGCCAGAGGGCGAGCACCCCGCCGACGGCGATGATGGCCGCGCCGACCTGGAGTGCCGGCACCAGCCCGGCCACGAACGCCGACCGGTCGCCGTAACCGCCGTACGCGCTGAACACCGAGGCGAGCACGGCGACACCGACGGCCACGCCGAGCTCACGAACCGTGTTGTTCGTGCCGGACGCGACACCGTGCTCGTGCTGCGGCACGCTCGCCAAGGACACGGCACTCACCGGCGCGAACGTCAGGCCCATCCCGATACCGGCGAGCACCAGCGGCACGACCATCGCGGCGTACGCGACGTCCACCGTGGTGACCAGCGCGATCCAGCCGAGCCCGGCGGCCAGTAGGACCTGGCCGGTGACGATCAGGACGCGCCCGCCGACCCGGCCGACCAGCACCCCGGCCAGCGGCGCGACCACCATCGGCGCCATCGTCCACGGCAGGGTGCGCAGGCCGGCGTCCAGCGGGCTGAGGCCCTGCACCACCTGGAAGAACTGGGCGAGCAGGAACACCGCGCCGAACGCGCCGACGTTGAACGTGAGCGTCACCGTGTTGACCACGGAGAAGGCGCGGACGCGGAACAGCCGTAGCGGCAGCATCGGCGCGGGTGCCCTGCGTTCCCAGACGACGAACGTGACGAGGAGGACGCCGCCCACAGCCAGGGCGACGAGCACCGAGGTCGAGGTCCAGCCGTGCTCCGAACCGTGGATGACGCCCCACACCAGGGCCAGCACGCCGGCGGCGGACAGCACCAGCCCCAGCGGGTCCAGCCGGGTCACGCCGCCGCGCGACTCGCGGAGCACCGCCGCGGCCACTGGCACGGCGATCAGCCCGATCGGCACGTTCAGCCAGAAGATCCAGGTCCAGTCCAGTCCCTCGGCCACCGCGCCGCCGACCACCGGGCCGACCGCGACGCCGAGTCCGCCGATCCCACTCCAGATGCCGACGGCGGCGTTGCGCATCCGAGCGGGCACGGCGGCGGCGAGGAGGGTGAGCGACAGCGGGAACACGGCCGCTCCGGCCACGCCCTGTACCGCTCTGGCCGTGGTCAGCATCCACGGCTCAGTCGCCAGCGCGCACGCCGCGGAGGCCGCGGTGAACACGGCGATGCCGACCAGGAACACCCGGCGGCGGCCAAGCCGGTCTCCCAGGGAGGACGCGGTGAGCAGCAACGCCGCGAAGGACAGCGTGTAGGCGTTGACGAACCACTGCAGGTCGCTCAGCGAGGCGCCCAACTTGGTCCTGATCACCGGCAACGCCGTGGTCACCACGAGGTTGTCCAGCGTGACCATGAACATCGGGATGCCGACCGCGACGAGCACCGCGGCCAGTGATCGGTGCCGGACTGGCGAGTCCAGGCGAGGCGGGGCGGCGTCCAGGGCGGTCATCCGAGCTCCTTAGTTGTTATTCACTGATAACTACAGAAGTTAGTTATCGACTGATAACATGTCAAGAAACGCACGTCAGGAGGCCCATCCGATGACCAGGACCCGGCTGACCGCCGCGGAGCGCAGCGAGCAGCTCGTGTCCGCGGCCATCACGGCGTTCTCCGTCGCCGGCTACGCGGGCACCACCACCGACGACGTGGCCCGGCTCGCCGACGTCTCGCAGCCGTATGTCATCCGGCTGTTCGGATCCAAGCGACAGCTGTTCATCGCCGGGATGGAGCGCGCGACCGACCGGATCGAGGAGGCCTTCCGCGCCGCCGGCACGGACCTGGCCGGCCTCGGCTCGGCCTACGACCAGCTGCTGGCCGAGCGGGAACTGCTGAGCATGCTGCTGCACGGCTTCGCGGCCAGCTCCGACCCGGTGATCGGCGCGGTCGTGCGGGACCGGTTCGGCCGGATCTACCGGCTGGTCAAGGAACTCACCGGGGTCACGGTCGAGCAGGCCCGCGACTTCGTCGCCACCGGGATGCTGCTCACCGTCCTGGGCTCGCTGCGCGTCCTCGGACCCGACGCGGTGCCGGCCGAACCGTGGATGACCGAGCTCACCGGCTCGATCTGGGACTCCCCGACCGATCCCCAGGACTGAGCCGGGCTGGACGGGCGGCGCGGACCCGGGAGCCCGCGCCGAACGCCCGTGATCGCCAGCCTGCCTGTCGGTCGATCAGCCGGCTCGCCGGAGCCGGGGCGCGAGCACCTTGCGTACCACCTTGGCCACCTTGCTGGCGGCGGATCCGCCGGCTTCTTCGGGTTCCGGTTCCAGCACCCGCTGCAGCTGCAGGAGCAGCTGGTTGGTCGACCGCCAGAGCGGGACGAACATGCCGGCGACCGGCCCGACGCCGTGGATCGCGCCGTCAGCCAGGTCGGTGACCTTCTTGGCGATCGCGACCGTTGCCGGGTCCCGCAGGATCAGGTGCACCTCACCGTCGACCAGCCGGATCTCCATCTTGCGCGCGGCGGTCTCCTCCGGGTTCGCGTCCGTGGTCGTCTCCGGATCCAGTTCGTCGATCTTGTCGGCGACCGCGTCCGGGTCGACCCCGAGTTCGCGCAGCACCCTGGCCGCCATGCTGTTCTCCGCCCGCAGCATCGCCTCAAGCAGGTGATGGCTACCGACCGGGGCGCCACCGGCCAGCGCGCTGGCGGTGGCCACGGTGTCCTCGGTGGCGGGTGTGCCGGCCGGCCATGGGCTGGCCGCCGGGACGTCCTGCGGTCCAGCCACTGACACCAGCACCGCGGCACGGATCTTGCTGATCGGCGTGATCCGCTCGGCAAGCACCTTCGCGGCGACGCTCTCATCGTCCTTGACCAGGGCGAGCAGGATGTGTTCGGTACCGATGTAGTTGTGGTGCAGCTGCGTCGCCTCGCGCAGGGCCAGCTCCAGCGTCTTCTTCGCGCGTGGCGTGAACGGGATGTGGCCGGTCAGCTCCGCCGTGCCGGGCTCGACCGCCGCGGCGACGTCGAGCCGCGCCGTCTCCTTGTCGTACCCGAGCTGGTGCAGGACTTTCGCCGCCACGCCGTCCTGCGCGTCGAACAGCCCCAACAGGATGTGCTCCGTGCCGATGTGGCTGTGTTTGAGCAGCCTCGCCTCCTCCTGGGCCATGACGACCACGTGGCGGGCTTTCACCGTGAACTTTTCGAAGGGCATGGTTCCATGGTGGCAACCATGTCAATACACTGCTATTGATAGGGTCACGGTGGTGATGGGAGGGTGTGGGTGGAGACACCGTCGGACTGGGAGGACCGGCTCGCGCGCTGGCGCACCGAGCTGGAGCTGTTCGAGCAGCTGGACGAGACACCCTGGGTCACGCTGGCCAAGGCGGAAGCCGAGACCGGCGTGTCCCGCTCGGCCCTGCGGTCGTGGTACCGCAACGGCGAGATCAAGTCCCGGCTGGTGGACGGCCCGAATGGGCCGCAGCGGCTGGTCCAGCTGGACGCGGTGATCGAGCGCGCCGCGGCGTCCCCGCGCATTCAGCGCAGGGCGGAACGCGAAGTCAGCCTGGAAGCCCAGGTCACCCTGCTCCGGCACCGGGTGGACCAGCTTGAGCTGCGGCTGGCGGCGTTGGAGCGGAAGTGACCGACGCGACTGCCGGTCGGCCCCGCCGGCAGCTCTCCGACAGTCACACTGTCCGCGGGGGTAGGTGATCACGGTGGAATTCGAGGTTCTCGGTCCGGTGGCGGTCCGGCTGGACGCTCAGCAGGCGACGCTGGGTGGGCGTCTGCAGCGCGTCCTGCTCGGCGTCCTGCTTTCGTGCGCCAACCGATCGGTCTCGGTCGACGCGCTGACGGACGCGTTGTGGGATGGCAGGCCGGACCCGCGGGCCACCCAGAAGCTCCAGCTACACGTGCACAAGTTGCGACGGATGTTGGACGATCCCGGTCGGCTGTCGTTCGGTCCGGGCGGCTACCGGCTGCGGGTGCTGCCGGGCGAACTCGACGCCGAACGGTTCGAATGCCTGGTCAGCGAAGCCATTGGGGTCGCCACCCAGGATCCGGGGCGCTGTGCCGACCTGATCCGCAAGGCGCTGGGCATGTGGCGCGCTGACCCGTACGACGGCTTGGACGTGCCGATCCTCGCCGGTGAGGTGCGGCGGCTGACCGAGCGCAGGCTGACCGCCGTCGAGGAGCTGTACCAGGCCGAGTTGGCCCGCGGGCAGCACGCCGCCGTCGTCCCGGAACTGACTGATCTGGTTGGCGAGCATCCGATGCGGGAACGGTTGCACGCGTTGCTGATGATCGCGCTGTACCAAGGCGGGCGACGGGCGGAGGCGTTGGCGGTCTACCGCAACGCCCGCGCCACGATGATCGGCGAACTCGGTCTCGAACCGGGTCCCGAGCTGCGCGCGGTCGAACAGCGGATCCTGGCAGGCGAGCCCGTCACGTTCGGTGGCGCGGCGCCGGAGCAGCGGGCGCCCGCCCAGCTACCGCACCACGTCCGGGACTTCGTCGGCCGGGACGCCGAACTGTCCGAACTGGACGATCTGGTGCTGGCGGGTTCCGCGCCGATCGTGGCGGTGGCCGGCACGGCCGGGGTGGGCAAGACGACGTTGGTGGTGCGGTGGGCACATCGGATGCGCGAGCGGTTCCCGGACGGCCAGTTGTACGTCGACCTGCGTGGCTACGGACCGCAGCGGCCGGGGACCCCGGACGAGGCCCTGGCCGGGTTCCTGCGGGCGCTCGGTGTGCCGGGTACCGGGATCCCGCCCGACCTCGCGGAGCGGGCGGCCCGGTTTCGCACGCTCGTGGCCGGCAAGCGGATGCTGCTCGTCCTGGACAACGCCCACACTGTCGACCAGGTGCGTCCACTGTTGCCCGGGACGCCGTCCTGCTTGGTGCTGGTGACCAGCAGGGACTCCCTGGCTGGACTCGTGGCGCGCGAAGGTGCCCGCCGGATCGACCTTGGCCGGCTCGCGGCGGCGGAAGGGTTCGCCCTGTTGCGTGCCGTCATCGGCGAACGGGTGGACGCCGATCCCGAAGCGACTGCCGTGCTGGTCGACCGCTGTGCGCGCCTTCCGTTGGCGTTGCGGGTCGCCGCCGAGTTGATCAGAGCGCGACGGGGCAGGGGTGTCGCCGATCTGGTGGCCGAACTCGCCGACGAGCAAGGCAGGCTTGATCTGTTCGATGCCGGTGGCGATCAACAGACCGCGGTCCGCGCGGTGTTCTCCTGGTCGTACCGGCACCTGCCGCCGGACGCCGCCCTCCTGTTCAGGTTGTTCGCCTTGGGGCCAGGCCAGGACACCGAACCGGACGCGCTTGCCGTGATGGGGGCCAAGGGTTTGCGGGAAACCCGGCGATCGCTCGACGTCCTGCTGCGCGCTCACCTCGTGGAGGAAGTGTCAGGCGGTCGTTATCAGCTCCACGACCTGCTTCGGGTCTACGCCACGGAACTGGCGGAGTCCACGGACCCCAAGACCGGGCGGGACGCCGCCCTGACTCGTCTACTCGACTGGTACCTGTACACCGCCGGCCGTGCGATGGACCTGGTCTCGCCCCATGAATCCGGCCGCCCGCAGGTCTCCGCGCCAGCCGCTGCCACGCCGGAGTTCTCCAGCTACGACAACGCTTTGCGGTGGCTCGACGCCGAACGCGTGAACCTGCTCATGGCGGCGAACCTCGGCCGGTCCGACTACACGTCCCGGATCTCGCCGATCCTGTGGCGCTATCTGGACAACGCCGGATACAACGACGACGCGTTGACCCTGCACACGCTCGCGCTCGCCGTGGCGGAGCAGCAAGGCGATCCTGACGCCCAGGGAGTCGCACTCAGGCGACTCGGGATCACCCATATGCGGCTCTGGCAGAACGACAGCGCGACTCGTTGCTTCGAACGGGCGTTGGTGTTGCACGAATCGGCCGGGAACCGGGCACCGCTGGTGGCCGTGTTGAACAATCTCGGCCTCATGCACGCGATTTCCAGCGGGTTTCGCGACGCGGTGCGCCACTATGAGCAGGCCCTGGACATTCAGCGGGAGCTGGGCGACTACACGTTCTCGGCCGCCATCCTGAGCAATCTCGGGGATGTCCACCGGGAGTTGGGCGACTACGGGCAAGCGGCGCGGTGCCTCGACCAAGCCCTTGCCATCACTCAGGAAACCGCCGATCGAATGGCTGAGGCGGTCACGTTGTGCCACCTCGCCGGGCTGGCGGAGGACCTCGGGCGTTACGACGAAGCGCTCGACTACCTGCGCCAAGCGTTGGCTGCCGCGACGGCGTTGGGCAGCCACCTGGTCGAAGGCGATGCCAGGTATCAGTTGGGCACAGTGAGCCGTCGTCTCGGTGCGGACGACCGGGCCGTCGAGTACCTCAACGAAGCCTTGAAGTCCGCCGAAGTCACCGGAAATCGCCGGCTCACCGCGCGAGTGTTCAACGGACTGGCCGAAATCCGCCGCTCGAACGGCAGCCCGGCCGAGGCCGTCCGGCACCACACGGACGCCCTCGCCATCGCCTTGGCGACAGGTTCACGCTACGAGCAGGCTCGCGCCGAGGCCGGTCTCGGCTATGCCTGTCACGACCTTGGCCGGGCGGCCGAGGCACGCGACCATTGGCAACGCGCCCTCGCCATCTTCACCGACCTCGGCGTGCCGGCGGCCACGGCCGTCGCCGCGGCCCTCGGCAAGTGAGAGGAAAGCAGCGGGAAAGCTCCCTTCGTCACCGTCGTGGACCTGCGAGCCGCCCAGCCAGTCCACAAGGAACGCGTCGGCGGTCGGCACCGCCGATGCCCGCGGGCCCCGGTCTTCGGCCAAGCCCCGAACTAGTGGTTGCGACCGCCGGACCGTGCACGATCGGCCGAACGGACTAACTGTGGCTTTCTTGCAAGATTGCGTGTCGTTATTGCGTCATTGTATCTGGTGGGTTACCGTCGCGTGAGCGCCACCGCCAACCCTGCCGCCCGGCCGGTGACGTGATCGAACACGCTCTTTTTGTTGGCCCTGTTCGCCCCCCTGCGAGAAAGAGCAGCGAATGTTCGGCGCAGCCCACTGTTCACCCAGGCGGGCCCGCTTCGGCGAGCTCGCCGCCGGCATCGTCCTTGCTGCCGGCGTCATCGTCCTGACGGCCGCTCCCGCGGCGGCGGCCGCGACCGGCGGTGCCGGCGCCACCCTGCCGTACGTCGAGGTGCAGGCCGAGAACTCGTCGACCAACGGGACGGTCATCGGCCCGACCGCCGACTACAACACCCTTGCCGCCGAGGCTTCCTACCGCAAAGCTGTGACGTTGCAAGGCGCGGGCAAGTTCGTGGAGTTCACCGCGCCGGCCGCGACCAACTCGATGGTCTTCCGGTACAGCATTCCGGACACTTCCTCCGGCTCGGTGTACACCGCGCCCCTCTCGCTCTACGTCAACGGCACCAAGCAGGCCAACTTCACCCTCACCAACGCCTACAGCTGGTACTACGGCGGCTACCCGTTCACCAACTCGCCGGGCAGCAACCCGCACCATTTCTACGACGAGACCCACCGCCTGTTCGCGACCACCTACCCGGCCGGCACCAAGTTCCGGCTCCAGGTCGACGCTGAGGACACCGCGTCGTCGTACACGATCGACTTCGCCGACTTCGAGAACGTCGCCGGCGCATCGGCCCAGCCGTCCGGCGCTGTCTCGGTGACCAGCAAGGGCGCCGACCCGACCGGCGCCGCGGACTCGACGGCCGCGTTCACCTCGGCGATCGCCGCGGCCGGGGCTGGTGGCACGGTGTGGATCCCGGAGGGCACGTTCCGGATCCCCGGCCACCTGATCCTCAACAACGTCACGGTCAAGGGCGCGGGCATGTGGCGGTCGACCGTCGTCGGCGCCGCGCCGGGCTTCTACGGCAACAGCGCGCCGACCGGCAGCGGCGGCGTGCACCTGGCCGACTTCGCGATCTTCGGCGACGTCCAGGAGCGCGACGACGGCGCACAGGTCAACGGCGTCGGCGGCGCGCTGAACAACTCCACTGTGGACCGTCTGTGGATCGAGCACATGAAGGTCGGCGCCTGGATGGACGGCCCGTTCACTGGCCTGGTGTTCACCGGCATGCGCATCCGGAACGTCACCGCCGACGGCGTCAACTTCCACGACGGCGTCACGAACTCCAAGGTCACCAACAGCGACCTGCGCAACCTCGGCGACGACGGCCTGGCGACGTGGTCGGACCAGAACGCCGACAGTGGCGACTCGTTCGACCACAACACCGTGCAGTACCCGATCCTGGCCAACGGCATCGCCATCTACGGCGGCCACGACAACTTCGTCACCGACAACCGGGTGATCGACGCCGGCCTCACCCAGGGCGGCGGAATCCATGTGGCGCAACGCTTCGCGTCCACCCCGCTCGGGCGTACGGACGTGTTGCGCAACACCGTCATCCGGTCCGGCAGCCTGGACCCCAACTGGAACTTCGGGGTCGGCGCGCTGTGGTTCGACGCCCGGGACGCCGCGATGACCGGCCTGACCAACGTCGACGACATCGTCATCCAGCAGAGCCCGTACGAGGCCATCCAGTTCGTGTCCGGCTCGTCGGTCAGCAATGTGAAGATCACCAACGCGACGATCCAGAACACCGGCACGTGGGTGGTCCAGGAGCAGGTCGGCGGCTCGGCCACGATCAGCAACAGCACCGCCACCGGCACGCAGGCTCCCAGCCCAGTCTACAACTGCGGCGTCGGGTTCACGTTGACCGACGGCGGCGGCAACTCAGGGATCTTCGCGCCCACGCAATGCCAGAACATCACCAGGCCGGCGTTCCCGCCGTACCTGCCGGACAACGGATCCCGGATCGCGATCAGCCCGGCCGCCCTCGGCTTCGAGTCCGTGGCTACCGGCACGTCGAGCGCGCCCCAAGCCGTCACGGTCACCAACAGTGGTACCGCGACCGCGCCGGTCGGCTCGATCGCCACGACCGGAGACTTCAGCCAGACCAACAACTGCGGCAGCGGCATCGCCGCGGGGGCGTCGTGCACCGTCAACGTCACGTTCACCCCGGCTGCGGCAGGTAGCCGCACCGGCAACCTGTCCATCACCGCGTCCGGCATCGCCAACAATGTTCCGCTGACGGGCACCGGAGTGGCTCCGGGGCCGGTGCTGAGCCTGAGCCCGAGCGGCTTGTCCTTCTCAGCAACGGTAGTCGGCAACACGACGCCCGCACAGACAGTCACGGTGACCAACACAGGCACCACATCAGCGACCATCTCCGGCGTCAGCACGACCGGTGACTTCAGCCAGACGAACAACTGCGCCACCTTGGCGGTCCACGCGACGTGCACGGTTTCGGTCACGTTCAAACCGACCACGACTGGAACCCGTAACGGCAGCATGACGATCAACAGCAACGCCAACAACAGCCCGACGGCGACATCTCTCACCGGCAGCGGCATCGACGCCTCCACCAACATCGCGCTGCACGCGCCGGTCACGGCGAGCAGCCAGGTGAACGGAACATTCGTGCCGTCGAACGCCACCGACGGCGACGCGAACACGTACTGGGAGAGCGCCAACAACGCCTTCCCGCAATGGGTTCAGGTCGACCTCGGCAAGGCGTACAGCATCGGCACGATCACGCTGAAGCTGCCGCCGTCGACGGCCTGGGGCACGCGCACGCAGACCCTGTCGGTCCTGACAAGCACCGACGGCTCGACCTTCACCACCGCGGTCGGATCGGCGAACTACACGTTCACCTCGCCGGCCAACGTCGTGACCATCACGGTCCCGGCGACCAACACCCGCTATGTGCGTCTCACCATCACCGCGAACACCGGCTGGCCGGCCGGGCAGGCCTCGGAGTTCGAGGTCCACCCGAGCGGACAAGGAGGGTGACCATGGAGATGTCCCGCAGGTCCCTGCTCACCTCGGCGCTGGCGGTCGGCGCGTTCCCTCGCCTGTCGGCGGCCGCCAGCACACCCGGCGACGTGGTCGGCAAGATCACCGTGGGCTACCAGGGGTGGTTCGCCTGCGCCGGGGACGGCGCGCCGATCAACGGATGGTGGCACTGGGCCCAGAACTGGTCCCAGTCGCCGTCGCCGGGCAACACCGCCATCAAGAGCTGGCCGGACATGCGCGACTACGGCCGCGGTTACCAGACCGCGTACGCCAACCTCGGCAACGGCCAACCGGCGACCCTGTTCTCGTCGTACGACCAGCAGACCGTCAACGTCCACTTCGGATGGATGCAGCAGAACGGCTGCGACACGGCGGCCTTGCAGCGGTTCAACCCCACCGGTGGCGAAGGGCCGACCCGCGACGCCATGGCCGCGAAGGTCCGCGGCGCGGCCGAAGCGACCGGGCGCAAGTTCTACATCATGTACGACGTGTCCGGCTGGCCGACCATGCAGCCGGAGATCAAGGCGGACTGGACGAACAAGATGTCCGCGCACGTGTCGTCGTCCGCGTACGCCAGGCAGAACGGCAAACCGGTGGTCGGCATCTGGGGCTTCGGCTTCAACGACGACAACCATCCATGGGACGCGAACACGTGCCTCGACGTGGTCACCTGGTTCAAGAGCCAGGGCTGCTACGTGATGGGCGGTGTGCCCACCTGGTGGCGCAATGGCACGAACGACTCACGGCCGGGATTCCTCGATGTCTACCACGCGTTCAACATGAACTCACCGTGGATGGTCGGCCGGATCGGCGACGCGGCCGGCTCGGACTGGTTCTACACCAACGCGAACGTGGGTGACCAAGCGGACTGTAACGCCAACGGGATCGACTACCAGCCCTGTGTGCTGCCCGGCGACCTGCAGATGCGCCACCGCGCCCACGGCGACTTCATGTGGCGCCAGTTCTACAACATGGTTCGCCTTGGCGCGCAAGGCATCTACATCTCCATGTTCGACGAGTACAACGAGGGCAACCAGATCGCCAAGACCGCGGAGACCGCTAGCGCGGTCCCGTCCGGATCGGGCATCCTCGCGCTCGACGAAGACGGAACAGCCTGCACATCGGACTACTATCTGCGGATCACCGCGGACGGTGGCCGAATGCTCAAGGGACAACTCTCCCTCACCGCCACCCGACCGACCCAACCGACCGCAGGCACCACCGGAACGGTCAGCCTGCGCTCCCGGGCCAACAACAGATATGTCAACGCCACCAACGGTTCGCCGTTGATCGCGAGCAGCACCGCGGTCGGGGTCGCCGAACAGTTCGACCTGATCGATCGGGGAAGTGGGTCCATCGCGTTGCGGGCCCGTTCGAACAACCAGTACGTGTGCGCGGAGAACGCCGGGACCCAACCACTGATCGCCAACCGCACAGCCATCGGCCCATGGGAGACCTTCCAGCTGACCCGCAACCCCGACGGTACAGTCAGCCTGACCGCCCAGGCCGACAACAACTACGTGTGCGCCGAGAACGCCGGCGCCCAACCGCTGATCGCCAACCGGACCGCGATCGGCACCTGGGAGAAGTTCGACCTGATCACCAACTAGGGCCTCATCCGTCGTGTGACGAACGTCAGCCGCGACTCGGTACGCGTAGCCCACTGGGCGGCTTCATTCGGCGGTAGCAACCGGTCGCCCCGCGGACGACAATTTCTGGATGACAGTTCGTCAACGGCTCATCCGGCTGGCGGCCGCGGTCGCAGCCGGTCTTCTCCTGGCGGCGGTGGTCGTCAGTTCGCCCGCTCCGCTGGCGGACAACACCTTGGCCTCGGACGGTCTCATCCACGCGCAACACGTGCGCTCGGACTGATCAAGAGACCATGACCATCGGGGCCTTCTCCCTGGTGTTGCCGATCCGCAGGGCCAGCAGCGCCGCGGCCGCCATGCAGATGCTGCCGACGAGCAGGGCTCGGTGATATCCAGCAGCCGACGCCTCGACCTGTGCGGTGCCGCCCGCGATCAGGTGGCTCGTGTGGGTGGTCGCGATGGCGGACAGGACGGCGAGGCCGAGCGCGCTGCCGACCTGTTGGGACGAGTTCAGCAACCCCGCCGCCAGGCCTGCCTTGTCGGCGGGGACGCCGGCGTTCGCGGCGGCGGTGATCGAGACGAACACCGGTCCCGCGCCCAGTGACATCACGAGGAACCCGGGGAGCAGGTCCGTCAGGTACGAACCGTCCAGCGGAACCCTTGACACGTACCAGATACCGGCCGCGGCGATCAGGCAGCCGACCACCACTACCGGGCGCGTGCCGATCCGCGTGATCAGTTGTGCGGCGACGCCGCCGGCCACAGCGAAACCCACGGTGATCGGGAGATAGGCGGCGCCCGCCCGCAACGGCGAGTAGTGCAGGACCTCCTGCATGTACAGCGTGGCGTAGAACAGCAGTGAGAAGAACCCGGCGAAGGCGATCAGTTGCGTCAGGTCGGCCGCGACCAGCCCCTTCACCCGCAGCACGGCGAAGGGCACCAGCGGGTTGCGGCTGCGCAGTTCGTTGACCACGAACGCGGCGGCCAGGACGGCCGATCCGGTCAAGGTCGCGACGGTCTGGATCGACCCCCAGCCCACGACCGGTGCCCGCACGAGGCTGTACACCAGCAGCAGCATCGCTCCGGCGAGCAGGACCGCCCCTTGCGAGTCGAAGGCCTTGCCATCGGTCCTGGCCGCGCGGTCCTTCGCCAGCAGGGCGATCGCCCCGACCGCCACCACGGCGCAGACCGGCGGGTTCACGAAGAAGACCCATCGCCATCCCGGTCCCTGCGAGAGCACTCCGCCCAGAAAGACTCCCACGGCTGAGCCGATCCCGCTGACGGCTCCCCAGGCTCCCAGGGCCATGTTGCGGTCCTTGCCCTCGCGGAAGCTGGTCGTGAGTTCCGACAGGGCCGCCGGGGCCATCAGCGCCGCGCCGATGCCTTGCACAAGCCGGGCGGCGACCAGGAGTCCGGCGGAGTCCGCCAGACCGGCGACCAGGGACGTCACGGCGAAGACCGTCAGGCCGATGAGCAGCATGCGGCGACCGCCGAGCAGGTCGCCGAGGCGGCCACCGAGCAGGAGGAAACCGCCGTAGGTGAGGACATAGCCGCTGGCGACCCACTGCAGGTTCGACGGTGCGAAGTTCAAGCTGTGCTGGATGGACGGCAGGGCGACGTTGACGATCACCGAGTCGACGATGTCGAGGAACTGGACGGCGCACAGCAGTGCCAACGTGAGCACGCCGACCCGCGATCGAAGGCGCAGGACTGGGAGTGTGTTCATGAGCGCTCCTGGACTGTCCCTCGACTGTCCACGACAGCGCCGGCCATCGACTTGCCCAGCGCACCCATCAGGCGGGTGCGCGCCGAGCGCGGGACGGTCAGCATCATGAGCCTGTTCATCCGCCCGCTGACCCGCACGGCACGGTTGGCCCGCAACGACTTCAGGGCGTCCGCCACGCACGCGTCCACGGACATGGCCAGCCGACCCATCGCCGTTCTGTCCGCGCCGAACCGGGCCAGCATCGGTGTCGCCGTGGCGCCAGGAAGCAGCACGGTGACGTTGACCCCACGCTCGGCAAAGCCCCGGCCGATACCGGACGACGCGCCCGTGACCAGGGCCCAGGGGCCGAATCGCGCGGGGTCGACAGCTGTGGACCAGGTTCCCATCGCCACCTCCTTAGTTAGTTGACTAACTTAGTCGCTGGGCGCCGCTTGTCAACTACCGGGCGCTGGGCGGTCAGCGGTTGTGCTCAGGCGTCTCCCGTCCGCCGTCGACCTGCGCTCCGGATCACGCGGCGCGGTCGAACTCCTTGTGGTTGCGACGGAACTGGATCGCGGGCGCGACGAAGGGGACATAGGCCAGACCGAGTGGGTTGCCGCGGGCGAGCAGGGCGATGCGCGCCTGTCGTACCGCGAGTCCGATGGGCAGCCCGTGGGCGAGGAAGCCGCGAAGGCATTCCTCGGCGAACTCGGCCGCGAGCGACTCGAACACGGTGATCTCGGTGCCGATCACGCCGCAGGCCCAGGCGTCCTGCACGAAGAAGCTGACGAACTCGATCGCGCTCTCCGGGGAGAGGTCCGTGGTGCGGCATCCGTTGAGGAACACCAGCGGGCGGTGCTCGGCCCACCGAATGCCTTTGTGGAACAGGTTGTCCGGGGTGATGACCGGTTCCGTCGTCCCTCGGCCGACCCGAAGGTACGGCACCGCGCGTTCGACGCCGCCATGGCAGTAGAAGTACACGACATGGGGTTGGATCTCGCGCAGCGCGTCGAACGTTTGGCGGCGGTTCTCGGCCAGCTCGATCCGCAGGCCCGGCAGCAGGTGGAGCAGGGCCGTCCGGTGTTCGTCGACCAGTTGGAAGTCGCAGTAGACCCCGCCGGTCAACCAGCCGCCGTCCCGACCGTCGAGATGGCTCGGCAGGCCGGCCGCGGGCCCCACCGACACCGGAAGCCCCAAAGCGTGCCGATAACCCCAGAACCCGCCGGGACACACCACCGTGTCATCAGGATCGTCGACCTGCCGGCAAGTGCCGCCGAAGCACGGCGCGCCCAGTACCTGCCCCGCGCGCATCGCGGCCTCGAAATCGGCACACACTTGAATGCGTGGTGCTTGGGTGTCCAAGGGCAGGTCGTAGAGCAGAGCCGCGGGGAGAACATGTTGGGCGCCGTCCCGCAGGGCGAACTGGACGTACCCCGGCCGCCGCAACGCCTTTCCCAGCGTACACGCCATATCGAACGCGCTGGTGCCGCGCGTCTGGCCGAGCCCACGCAGGAGCAGGTGGTGCAGCCGGAACCCGTTGACCGCCAGGTTGATCAGGTCACTGGTCAGTTGGGCGTAGGGGGCTGGCGTCGCATAACGGTAGACGAGCCCTTCGCGCCACGGTGTGTCGGTACCCCAGGCGACGCGTTGGAGCGCGGAGCGGGCCAGCTTGATCTGGGTGGCCAGTTGTCCGTCGCGGATCGTCGCTCCGGCGCACAGCAGTTCGGTTCCGCCGTCTGCCACGACGCGCAGTTCGTGGGTGCCCCGCCCGTCCCCTTCCAGGTGCAGGCTCGCGGCGTGCGCGATCGTGGTGTCCGCCAGCGAGGTCGCCGGGTCGGCGATCCGGAAGTCCACAACGGACCGCAACGCGTCCGGCATCCGCCGCGTCCGCTGGGTCACCATGACCTGGACGAGTCTGGACTGCACGAGCACCTGGTTGAAGTACAGGTTGCAGCGCAACCTGGCAGTGCCGGACCGGGCCGGCATGCGAACCGGGAACGCGAGCCTGGTCCCTGGCCAGTGGTCGACCAGGACGGGCAAGGGCTGGCGCAGGACCTCGGCCGCTCCTCGGGGGCGTAACCGAAGCTGTCCGACGGATGCTCCCGAGCGCAGTTCGACCTCGCCGGGGAAGTCGAACAAGGCGACGGTGACTGTCGCCTGTGCCGGCAGCTCGGCGGGCAGCGCCATCGGGGTACGCTCGATCGACCGCTGGTCGGCCGCGTCGATCTCCAGCCAGAAGAGGTAGTCCTGGCCCGTACAGAGGGTTTGGTCCGGCTCGAACGGCTCCCACGAGGCCGCCGGGTCAGCGAATCCGGTGTTCACCACGGCCTCGGGCTCGGCCGTCGGGGCCGCGCCGGACGGGATCTGGGCCATGGCTCCGGGGACGCTCGCTGGCACAGGCCTCGCGCCGCGGCCGGATCCGGCCTGCGGCATCGGCTGTTCGAATCGTGCGGGAAAGGCGTCAACGTGCGTGGCCTCTTGCGCATACGATTCAGGCGGTGCCGTCTGTACCGACGGGGGTGCGTAGCCCCCGCCGCGACCGAACACTACGTCATCCAACCCCCGCGCGACGTCGAGAGCCAAGCTGGCGTGCTCGATGTCGGGCTGGCGTAGATACCGTTGGAGCGCGGCCAGAACGCCACGGTGACCGATCCGGTACGCCAGCTGCCGCGCTGCCCGGAACTTCTGCCGTGCTCCGGAACCGTCCCGGCGCGACAAGGCCGACACGAGCTCACCCAGAAGGTCGACCAGCTGGGTGCGAGCCACCCACGCACGCAGTCTCTGTCGGGCCGCTGGATCAGGCTTGCCAGCCGTCGACCAGGTCACCGTGCGGTTCGCGATGGGCGAACCTTCCGGCCCGACGAGTTGGCACCGCAGATCGGTCGGGTCGTCAGGTCTCGGCGTGATCCACACCAAGGTCGACTCACGACCCGCTCTGGGCAGGACGCGCATCAGGTAGTAGCCGTCGTCGCGACGCGCCAGCGGCTCCCAATGCGAGGCGATCGTCGGAATCTGTCGGCGGATCAGGATCCGTGGTTCGGCCGTCCGGGGCCTGGCGAAGTCGAACCAGAGATAGCCGCCCTCAGCCGTTGATCCACTGTGGAGAGTCGACCGGACGGTCACGCCAAGGTACAGCCCCTCGTCCAGAGGCAGGACGATCGGATCGTACTCGACCTCGATTCCGGCTAGGGGCATCGCTCCACCCGGACGCTGTCACACGTCGTCATCCACGCACCTGCCCCTCCCCGTTGTCCCCCATCGCGCCTGGGTCCGGTCCGCTCGGGATCTGTTCACCGGGCGCCGGCGGCCTTCTGCGCCCGTCGATGAAGTAGTCGATCCCGAAGTTCCGCGACAGTGTGACGAGCACGATGAGAACAAGAAAATACCCGAAGAACCCCGCGAACAAACCAATGCCGTAGGCGCCGAAAAGATCGCTGCCGCTCGGAAAGATCGCCAACACCGCTCCGCCGCCGATCGCGCCGACCACGCTCACCAGGTCCGCGATCCGCACGGAACTCACGCGATGACGGTTGACGTGATACAGATACCAGCCCACCAGCGAACCGAATCCGCCAGCTCCCCACAACTGCAGGCTGGACGCCTCCTGCACCGACATGATTTGTCAAGCACCTCGATTCCGCCGCAACACGAACTGCCACACCGAGTGGGCCACCATGCCCGCGGCCGAAAAGCCGACCACCCAATACGGCCCCGGCACATGATTCACCAGAACCGGGATCAACGCGGCAAGCACCAGTGGACCCGGCCGCGACAGCGATCGTCGGTCTCCGCCCGACATCAGACCCAGCAGCCACCCGAAGGTGAGACCGAAACCGGCAAGCCCCAATCCCGCCATCCCACCCCACCATCGGATGTGCGCACCAGTGCGATACTTGTGCACGCCACCTGTGTATCGGACTCCTGAACAGTCCCCACCCCATGTCGGCGGCCCGACGGACATCGTTACGACAGCTTTTGCCCGGTTTTCTCCGCCACGATCTTGTTACGGCACGTGCCGACCGCGAATGTCAGTTCCCCGTTTCGGAGGTTAGGTCGAACGACTCCCCGGGGAACGATCCGGTGCTCAGCGGACGGCTGGTCAGTTGTGCGCGCACAGCAAGGCGGGTCTCGACGTCACCCAGTTCGCGCAGCAGCGTGGTCAGGGCTTCGTTGCTGGCGAGTTCGAGGAAGTGGGCGGGCAGTCCCCGCTCCAGGCGTTCCAGATTCGTGACAAGCTCGCCGCGCAGTTCGGGGGTACGGCCCGGGAGCATCATCCCGTGCCGCCGGAACACCCGGCTGGCGGTGGACCACCACGTGTCGCTGGCCCCTGGTGGGTCGGTCACGCGGGCACGGACTCCCGCGTAGTCCAGGAATTCCCCGATCGGGTCCGTCCCGGTCTGGCTGCTGACGAGCGACTCGTAGACGGCCGGGTAGAGGTGCTGGAGGATGATCACGATGATCAGCCGGCCGCTGCCCAGCGGTGGTTTTCGCCAGGCGGGGCTCAGCTTCTGCTGCAGGACGAAGCTGTTGATGATCCGCTTGATCCTTCTCGGGTTGCCCTCCGTGCGCTCCACCAGGATCTTGGTGACGGTCTTGTCCACGAACCCGTCGACACCCGCCTGCTTGGCATAGCTGTGCACCAGGTGCGCGGTGCTCGCCCGGTCCGGGACAGGGATCCGGTAGACGACCTGAACGATCTTCTCCAGGTAGGTCCGGCCCTCCCCCTCGCCGCCGCGGGCCGATGTCGAAACGCCGCGGGCCAGCACGGACAGGTCACAGCCGATCACGAAGATCACGCCCGTCGTCGCGAGGTAGAGCTTCACGGCCTCGCAGATATGGACCACGACGTCGTCGGAGCAACGGTCCAGGTCGTCGATGAACACCACCAGGTTGCGGCCGGCTCGCAGGCCGGACTTCTTGGTCCAGTCCTCGAGGATCTCCTGGATCCAGTTCCGCAGTTCGTTGCGTGACTTGGCGTTCACCTCGAGCTTCGCCCACAACTCGTCCGCGAGCCGGGAGACGCCGAAGAACCGGGCCGCGACCGAGAACCCGAAGCGGAGAAAGGCGAGGGTGTGGCGGCCTTTCGACAGTTTACGGATCCACCGCCGCAGCAGCCGCGCGTCCAGCTTCGCGATCACGGACTTGATGAGCGAGTCCAGCGCGTTCTCACCCCGCGCCGTCCACGCGTTGAACGACACCTGCACCAGGCTGGGGCTGTCCGGCAACGCAGCCTGGATCTGACGCAGCAAAGTGCTCTTGCCCGCGCCCCACCCGCCGTCGACCGCCATGACGAACGGCGAGGGAGTGCGGATCAGGATCGAGGCGATGCCCTCGGCGGTCTCGGTCGTGCCCAGGAGGTCACCGGCGACGTCGGCGACGGGCTGATCGTTGAGGAGGTTGTACCCGTTCTCGTCGGCGGTGGGTTCCTGGTAGGTCTCCGCCTCAGGCGACCAGGTGTCGCGAATCGTGTCGGCGGGAATCCCGGTGTCCTCGGCCACGACCTGGATGATCTCGTCCTCGTCGACCGACGGGACCACGTCGATATCGTCGCTCTGCCACCGCTGCTCGTGCTGCGTCTGCTGACCGAGCAACTGCTTTTCCTCGTCCCGCATCAGCGCGGCGGCCTCGAAGTCCTGCGCCTCGATCAGTTCTTCTTTCTGGCGGCGCACGTCAGCGATCTTCTCGTCGAGCTCGCGCAGGTCCGGCGACCTGGGCATGCGGCGGATGCGCATCCGGGCACCGGCCTTGTCGATCAGATCGAGCGCGCTTTCCGGCAGGGGCCGGTCCGAGACGTACCGGCTGGCCAGGGTGACCGCCGCGACAAGCGCCAGGTTGGTGATGGACACGCGGTGGTGTGCCTCGTACCGGTCGCGGACACCTTTGAGGATCTCAACGGCTTGCTCGAGCGTCGGCTCGCCGACCTGGATCGGCTGGCAGCTACGGTCCAGCGCGGGGTCCTTCGCCACGTACCGGTGGTACTCGTCGGCTGTGGTGGCGCCGATGACCTGCAGTTCGCCGCGAATCAGCATCGGCTTGACTATCGACCGCGCGGCCGACAGCTGGGGGTCGGCGTCCGTGCCGAGGAGGGTGTGGATCTCGTCGATGAACAGGATGACATCACCACGCGTCCGAATCTGTTTGATGGCACCCCTGATGTCCTCGGCCGACCCGGCGGCCAGTGAACTGACGTCGAGGGTGCAGAGCTGCTTGCCCCTCAGCGTCTCGGGCACTTCGCCCCGCACGATGAGCCAGGCGAGACCTTCCACCACCTTGGTGGCCCCGACGCCGGGCTCGCTGACGAGCACGGGATTGTTCTTGGTCCGGCGGGACAGCACCTGCATGACCCGCTCGATCTCCTGCGAGCGGCCGATCACCGGATCCAGCCTGCCCTCCCGGGCACTGGCGAGCAGGTTGCGGCCGAACTGGTCCAACACCAGCGACGAGGACGGCGTGCCCGCCCCCTCGGAGCCCAGCTCGGCCTGCTGGTACCCCGACAGCAGCTGTAGCACCTGCTGGCTGACCCGGTTCAGATCAACACCGAGCTTGACCAGCACCTGCGCGGCCACACCCGCACCCTCCCGGATCAACCCGAGCAGGATGTGCTCCGTACCGATGTAGTTGTGCCCGAGCTGCAACGACTCCCGCAGCGACAGCTCCAACACCGTCTTCGCCCGAGGCGTGAACGGGATATGCCCGCTCGGACCGTGCTGACCCTGGCCGACGATCTCCTCGACCTGCTGCCGCACACCCTCCAGCGCGATCCCCAGCGACTCGAGCGCCTTGGCCGCGACACCCTCATTCTCCAGGATCAAGCCCACGAGGAAGTGCTCGGTGCCGATCTGGTCGTGGTTGAGCAGCCGGGCCTCTTCCTGGGCCAGGACAACCACCCGCCGCGCGCGGTCGGTGAACCGTTCGAACATCCGCTACTCGATTCCCAGGAGCCTGGTCGGATGACGTCAACGTTCGTGGTTGAGGTCGCGGATCCGCCGAGGTCCGTTACCACTGGGCTACCGAAACAGCGCCGAGCGGGCCGGCCAGGCAACTGCTCGGCAGTACACCGGCACTACATCGATCGGCACCTCGCGGGTCACCAGGCCGTCGGTGACTCGCTCGCCCGTCCACACGTCGACCCACTCGCCGGGCGGCAGGTATGTCGTCCACGTTGTGACGCCTGGTGAAGTCACCGGGTTGACGAGCAGGTCGTCGCCGAGCTGGTACTGCGAGGGGTGGTTCCACACCGCTGGATCCGAGTGGTCGAAGAACAACGGGCGCATCAACGGGCGGTCGGTCGTCACCGTGACCTGGGCCTGTTCGGTCAGGTACTCCACGAGCCGTTCACGCAACTTCGCGAAGCGACGGAACACTTCCACCACGCGCTTGTCCCCCGTTGTCTCCTGGACGTGCCAAGGGGTTCGGTCACGGATCGGGGTTTGGTGGTGGTTGAACTCCGAGTGGTACTGCATGATCGGCATGAACGTCGACGCGGCTGTGGCCCGCAGGTACAGCTCCGCGTCCGGCACCGGGCCTGAGAAGCCCGCCAGATCCCAGCCCCAGTAGACGATTCCGCACGCCGCCGCGGTCAGGCCGGCGGTCACTGAGGACCGGAAGGCCTCCCACGTCGAGTCCTCGTCGCCTGCCCAGAAAATGCCGTGTGCCTGTGAGCCGGTGAAACCCGCTCGGGAGAACGTGACCGGCGCCTTGCCCGCCGACCGCAGCAGGTCGCCGAACGTACGGGCGTAGTGCACCGGGAACAGGTTGTTGCCCTCGTCGCCGCGCCGGCCGTCCGCGTACCGGAGGTCGTGGCCCCATGCGTGTTCGCCGCCGTCGGTCTTGAAGCCGTCGACGTCCAGGTCTTCGACCAGGTAACGGCGTTTGTCCGTCCACCATTTGCGGGTGCGTTCGGCCGTCAGGTCCGGCATCAGCGCCTTCGGGAACCACCAACCCCGGTTGTGGTACGGACTTCCGTCGGCTTCGAGGACCGCGTGGCCGTCCTTGACCATGGCCTTCGCGTCCGCCCGCACCTGGCCGCCCAGGTCTGGATCGGTCTTCAGCAACGGGATCTGCCACAGGATGACCTTGATGCCCCTTGTGTGCAGCTCGGCGATCATCTCCCGGGGCGACGGCCACGCCCCGCCGTACGTGAACTCGGTGACCACATCCCCGATCTCGTACTCGGCGTCGCGGAAGATCGTGATGCCCTCCTCGTCGCTCCACGCCTCGATCACCACCACGCCGACCGGGATGTCCAGCTCGCCGTGTCTGTCCATTTTGGACATCACGAGGTCCTGGGTGTTCCATTCGTTGCCGGACGCCCACAGGCGAAGCACCCACGGCGGCAGTTCCTCGGCCCGGCCCACCTCGTCGAGGAAGGCGCGCAGCACCTCGATCGGGTCGCCGTGGTAGATCGCCACGTCCACAACAGGCTTGTCGCCCAGCGCGACCTCGACGACCAGTTTGTCCGGTGTGGACAGTGCGACGTCGTACCAGGTACGCCGGGAGGTACGGACGTGAAAGCCCCAGCCGGCGCCACCGACCACGTGCGCGAACGGCATCGGCAAGTACGTCCTGCCGTGCTTGCCCTGTGCCTTGTACTGCTCGAACACGACCGCGTCGAGCCGTCGGCCGCGCTGATCCACGGCGTCGTACCGTTCGCCGAAACCGACCACGTGCTCGCCGGGCGCGAGGGGCAGCGTGAACCGGGCACGGTGCACACCGGCCGCCGACACCAGCCACTCGACGTCGCCGACGAGCGAGCCGGTCACCGTGCCCACGGGGTCAGTCGTCCACTGCGCGGGCGAGACCTCGAACCACTCGGTGGTGACGCCACCCGCGTGGAAGCGGTACCGATACGTCTTGCCGGCCGTCAACTCCGGAGTCTCGACCGACCAGCCGCCCGCCCCACCCAGGGCACCGGCCTGAGCGGCGGACAAATGGCCTTCGCCGCCCGCGAGCGCGGCGGCGTCCGCGCTCGCCTCAGTCACCCGGGCCATCGGCAGGGTAAACGCGTCGAACTCGCAGGTCACGGCGTCGACGTCGGCGGCGAGCACGCCAAGGCGGACCCGCTCGCCGTCGAGAGGCAGCACCGGCACGCGTTGGTCGGGAGATGTGGCGTAGGGGTGCTCGACACCGTACGGCCGGTGCGTGATCATGTGGGGTCCTCCAGCAGGCCCAGTTCGTCGGCCAGGATCAGGTACATGCCGTGCGACCACAGGAGCGGGCTCGCGACCGTGCCCCAGCGGGCGATCCACTCGTCGCGGGAGCCGGGGTGCAGCAGGTGGTGGGGCACCTGCTCCGGCATCTGGCCGCTCGTGTCGGCCTGCGCCGCGATCCACCGCAGGTGCCGCAGTGCGCCGTCGAGGTCGCCGCGGGCGGCGAGGTTCCAGCCGAGCAACGCGGACAGCAGCAGCCACTGCCCGCCGCCGTAGAACACGTCGTCGGTGAACCGGTGCACGCCGCCGTCCACGTCCAGGGACGCCGCGACCGCGGCAAGCGTTCCCTCGGCGAGGTCCCCGTCGACCAAACCGAACGGCACCACGCATGACGGCAGCGAACCGTCTACAGTGGACGAACCGAGCCACTTGGTGAGATGTCCGTCCAGCACACCGTCGGTGAGCACGAGCGCACGGATCTCATCGGCCACGGCAAGCGCCGCGCCGCGCCGACCGGGGTCAAGGAGGTCCGCGACGGCAACGAGCCCGCCGCGGACCGCGCCGAGCGTGGACACGTGCCGGTGTTCGACGTGTTCCTCCCACCAGTCGTAACAGGGCCGGTCCCAGCTGGTGAGCAGGTAGTCGACGGCGACCTCGAACCCGGGCAACCAGCGGGCCACGTCGACACCGTGCCGGTGCGCGTGCGTGACCGCCGACCACAGCCACATGCCGTAGCCGTCGGTCTGGAAGTCCCACCACGGGTCCGACCCGTTCTCGCCGGTGAACGTGAACCGGGTCGGCAGCATCCGGTCGACCGGCGGCAGCTCACCGCCGGCCCGCGCGGCCACCAACGAGTCCACTTCGGACCGTCGAGCGGTGAGCACCCGGGCGGACCAGTCGTGGAACCGGTTCGCCGAGCCGACGTCGCCGTACCGCGAGATCCCCTCCGCGGTGAACGAGCCGTCTCGCAGCCACGCGAACCCACGGTACGCCGAGAAGGTCGGCGACGCCGGGTAGGCACCGCCTACGTCCTGGTACCGCGTGATCACCGCGTGGCTCTGCCGGGCGAGATCAACCAGCCGCGTCCGCTCGTCGACGCTGAGCGGAGCAGTCCCCCTGGACAACTTCATCAATTCCGTCCTAGTCAGCCGAGCATGCCGTTGACGGCGGTCTGCGCGTCCTTCAACGCCTGGGCAACGGGTTTACGGCCAGCCGCGGCCTCGCCGAGCTCCTTGGTGACCGCGTCCTGCATCTCCTGCTGGCGCTTGATCACCGGCGGCAGCACACTGTTCTCCAACGCGTCGAACACGGCCTTGCGGTTCGCCGGTTTGGGCTGGCTGAGGTACGACGCCAGCTTGCTCTGGTCGGCGACCGGCGGCAGCTCCCACGACGAGTCCAGGCGGACCTTGGCCGTGGTGTCCGAAGCGGACAGATAGCTGATCCACTTCTGGGCGGCGTCCTTGTTCTTGCTGGCCGAGGACACCGTCAGCCCGTTGACGAACATGGCCGACGCCTTGGTGGTGTCGCCGGGCTCGACCACCACGTCCCAGTCGAACGACACGTCCTTCAGCGTGCTGAAGTTCCAGATGCCGTTGTGCCACATGGCGAGTTTGCCGTCCTTGAACAGCTTCGAGTCGAAGTCCGGCGTGCCGGCGCCGTCGGCCTCGGTCGGCATGGTCTTGCCGTTCTTGCCGATCAGCCAGTTGGCGGCGCGCAGTCCTTCGGGCGAGTCGAACGTGGCCCGCTTGCCGTCGTCGGACAGGAACTTCCCGCCGGTCTGGGCCAGCGCCTTGTAGAACTCGTTGTAGGTCATCGGCTGGTAGTCGCCCCACACACCGGCGGCCTTGTTCGACAGCTTCTGGGCGGCGGCCTGCTCGTCCGCCCACGTCCACGTGGCCGCCGGCGCCGCCACACCGGCGTCGCTGAACAGCTTCTTGTTGTAGAACAGCACGACGTTGGAGAACGACTCGGGCAGGCCGTACTGCTTTCCGTCGGACGCGTATGCCTCTACAAGGGACTTCCGGTACGCCGACTTGTCCACACCGGACAGCTCGGCGAGCGAACCGTTCTTGGCGTAGGTCACGAAGTTCTCGTAGTTCAGCTCGAACGCGTCGGGCGCCGTGCCCCCGGCGACCGCGGTCTGCAGCTTGGTGAAGTAGTTGGCGTACGGCACGGTTTCGACCTGCACCTCGATGCCCGCGTTCGCTTTCTGGAACGCCGCCACGATGGCGTCGAGATCCTTCTCGTGGCCGTTGTTCGCCGAGAAGTTCATGTACCGCACAACGGTCTTGCCGTCGGCCGAGGGGCTCGGAGCCGTCGCGGAACCCTGGGAGCACGCGGAGAGCGCGAGCGCGAGCACGCCCACACTGGCGGCCGCGATCCTGAGACGCATGGGGTCGATCCTTTCACTTGATGCCGGTGGTTGCGACACCGGCGATAATGTGGCGCTGGGCGAGGAGGTACACCACGGCGATCGGCACGATCGACAGGACCGAGCCGGCCATGACGACGTCCCATTCCGTGGTGAACTGCCCTTGCAGGGTCGAGAGGCCGAGCGGCAGGGTCATGAACTCGGGCGAGCGGATCACGACCAATGGCCAGAGGAAGCTGTTCCAGCTGGACATGAACGCGAACACGCCGACGGTGGCCAGGGTCGGCCGGATCAGCGGCACCACGATGGTCGCGAAGATCCGCAGATGCCCGGCACCGTCCAAAGTGGCCGCCTCGTCCAGCTCGGCCGGCACGCCCGCGATCGCCTGCCGCAGCAGGAAGACGCCGAACGCCGAGGCGATGCCCGGCGCCAGCAGGGCGATGTACGTGTCGTTGAGCTGGAAGGTCTTCATCTCGATGAACAGCGGCACGACCAGGACCTGCAACGGGATCATCAGCGTCGCCAGGTAACCGGCGAACACGATGTTCTTGCCACGGAAGGGAAGACGCGCGAACGCGTAACCCGCCATGGCACCGGTGACCAGCTGCAGCACGGTCGCGGCGATCGCGATGCCGAACGAGTTCAGCATGATCCGCCACATCGGCACGGCGTCGAGCAGCGTCCGGTAGGCGTCCAGGGTCGGGTCCTTGACCAGCAGGGTCGGCCCGCCGGCGAGCGAACCCTTCGGCGTGATCGAGGTGATCACCGTCCATAGGAACGGGAACAGCATGATCACGGCGCCGACGAGGACGGAGAGGTACAGCGCGGCCTTACGCATAGTGCACCCACTTGCGCTGCCCCCGGATCTGGATGACCGTGACGACGAGGATGATCGCGAACAGCAGCCACGACAAGGCGGACGCCTCACCGGCCCGGCCGTACCGGAACGTGAGGTCGTAGATCTGCCCGACCACCACCTGGCTCGCCCCACCCGGCCCGCCGCCGGTCATCACGTACACCTGGTCGAACACCTGGAACCCGTTGATGAGCGAGATGACCACGACGAAGAACGTGGACGGGGTCAGCAGCGGGAGCGTGATGCGCCAGAAGCGCTGCCACGGGCCCGCACCGTCCACAATGGCCGCTTCATGCAGGTCCTTCGGGATGGCCTGCAGCCCGGCGAGCAGGATGACCATGACGAACCCGAGGTCCTTCCACGCCGACGCGAGGATGACCGACACCAACGCCCAGTCCGGATCGGTCCACCAGCCCGGCTGCCCGAGCCCGACCGCGCCGAGGATCTTGTTGACCAGCCCGTTCGAGGGGTTCAGCAACCACTTCCAGACGAGCGCGACCACCACCCAGCTCGTGACCACCGGCAGGAAGTAGGTGGCCCGCAGGAACGCGCGGGCGGGCAGTTTCCGGTTGAGCGCCATCGCCAGGCCGAGCCCGCCGACGTACACCAACGGCAGGTACCCGGCGACGTAGAGGAGCGTGTTCAGGAAGATCCGGCCGGTCTTGGGGTCGATGAGCAGCGAGCCGTAGTTGTCCAGGCCGACCCACCGCATCCGCGAGATCAGGTTCCACTCGTGCAGGCTGACCCAGATCGACGAGACCATCGGCACGATCGTGAACAGCACCAGCGGAACGGCGCTGGGCAGCAGGAAGAACAGCACCCAGCCGTAGTGTTTCCACGACCGGCGGGGTTTGGTCCGGCGCACGGCTGGGCGCGAGACGGGGGCCGCCGCACGCGGTTCGGCCAGATGTGCCGTCACCGGGCACCCCCTTCGGTCGCGCCGAGCCGGTCACGCACCATGCGGCTCTGCTCGCCGCCCGTGCCGGCCGAGTCGAACGGCGAGACCAGCACGAGCGACGCGGCACCCCTTGCCCACTGGTCCTCGCTCCACGGCTCGACCACGACCGAGAGGTCGCGACGGGCCGGAAGCAGCCGGTTACGCAGCGCGGGCTCGAAGCCGGGCTGCCAGAACTCCCACGCGTCGACGCCTTCGCCCATCAGCACCACCACTTCCGGGTCGACCGTGTGCACCACGCCGGCCAGCGTCCGGCCGAGCAGCCGCCCAGCTTCCGCGTACACCGCACGCGCGGCCTGGTCGCCGTCACGGGCCGCCTTCAGCAGCGTGGACAGCCGGCCGCGCGGGCCGACCACACCACTGGCCCGCGCCGTCCGCAGCAAACCGGCCGAGCCGATGTACGCCTCCAGGCAGCCCGTCGCGCCGCAGCCGCAGCGAGGGCCGTCGTCGGTCAGCGGGATGTGCCCGATCTCCCCCGCGCCGCCCGCCGCGCCCCGGTAGATGGCGCCGTCGACGACGATGCCGCAGCCGACACCGCGCCCGATCGTCACCACCAGGTACGACGAGTGCTGCCGGCCGACGCCGTAGAGCCGTTCCGCGGCGGCGAGGGTGTTCACGTCGTTGTCCACCAGCACCGGCACGCCGAGCCGGTCGCGCAGCCGCTGCCCCAGTTTCACGTCATGCCAGCCGAGCGTCGGCGCGTCGACCACCCCGGACGCCTGCGCGTCCACCGAGCCGGGCACCCCGACGCCGACGCCCAGCACCAAGCCGTCGAGGGCGGTCGCCAGAATCGCACCGATCGACGACGGGTCACGTGGGTCGAACGGGTGCACTGTGGACGTTCGGACCGAACCGTCCAGTTCCACCGTCACCAGGGCGACGTGGTCGGCCGTCACCTTCGCGCCGAGCGCCATCCCGGTCCGCGCCACCAGGCCCAGCAACCGGGCGGGCCGGCCGCCGCGCGACGGCACCGAAGCCAGCTCCTCGACCAGGCCGCGCGCCAGCAGGTCCTTGGTCACCTGGGTGATCGTGGCCGGCGAAAGCCCGGTCGACCTGGCGATGTCCGCTCGCGAGATCGGGCCCTGGGTGCCGAGCAGACCCAGGATCCCCGCTGGCACAAGGTCGCCACGAGGGACAGGACCGGACACACTCACCGCTGAGCCACCCTTAATTCGGTACTAAAGTTAGTGGCAAACTAAGCCTCTCGGGTCCCACTGTCAAGATCGTCCGTTCAGCGGTTGCCTCTCCCCCGGGCCGAGAGTTACCGTGATCACGGCGAACTTACTTCGGTGACCTTAGTAAGGGGTGCGATGCAGCCGATGCGGGCCGGGAGCAAGGCGTTGATCCGTGAGATCAATGCCGCGCTTGTGCTGGGCGAGCTCCGCGCACAGCCCCTGCAGTCCCGCACTGACCTGGCCAAACGCACCGGTCTGAGCCTGCCGACCATCTCCGAGATCGTGAGCGAACTCCTCAGCACGGGGATAGTCGAGGAACGAGCCACCGGCCGGTCCGCGGGCGGTCGCCGCCCGGTCCTGCTCGCGCTCAAGCCGGACGCCGGCTACGTCGTCGGCATCAAGCTGACCGAGACACGGGTCATCGCCGTGCTCACCGACATGGAGGCGACGATCGTCGCGCGGGACGTGACGGCCGTGCCCGACACGTCGGTCGGAACCGTGGTCGACGCGGTCGCCGCAGCAGTGGAGCGCGTGCGAGAGGCTGCCCACGGTCGGCTGGTCCACGGCGTCGGGGTGGGTATGGCGGGCGTGGTCGACCGGGCCAGCGGGGTCGTGCGGCACGCGACGTACTCCGACTGGCACGACGTGGACCTCACGGGCCTGCTCGCGGCCAGGGTCGGGCTGCCGGTCGTGCTGGACAACGACGTGAACACGTTGGTGGCCAACGAGAAATGGTTCGGCGCGGGCCGCGGCGTGGACGACGTTCTGGTGGTCAGCATCGGTCGCGGTGTGGGTCTCGGCCTGGTGTTGGACGGCCGGCTCTACCGTGGCGCGACCGGCGGCGCCGGCGAGTTCGGCCACACCAAGGTCGTGCCGGACGGGCCGCGGTGCGCGTGCGGCGGCCACGGCTGCCTCGAAGCGCTGATCGGCGAGCCGGCACTGCGGGCCCAGGCGTCCGCCGTGCTCGGTCGGACGGTCGACCTCGACGAGGCCGCTGCCGTCGCGCGGCAGGGAAATCCCGCCGTACAAGAGATCTTCCGCGCGGTCGGGCGTCTGCTCGGCACCGCGGTGGGCAACCTGGTGAACCTCCTGAACCCGAGGCTGGTCGTCCTGGCCGGCGAAGGCACGAGGGTCAGCGACCTGTTCCGGCCGGACTTCGACCGGGCGCTGTCGCTGGCGGTGTTCGACGGCCTCCAGCACGGCCTGGAGACCATTGTGGACACCTGGGACGACGAGGCGTGGGCACAGGGCGCCGCCGGCATGTTCCTCGGCGAACTGTTCCAGCCGAACCTCCGGCCGGACGAGGCCGGGCGCCCCTCGCTCACCGCGCGGACGGCGGGCTGATCGACCCCGGCGACGACGCCGGGAGAATGCGGGTCGAACATGAGAAGATCTTGGCCGGCCAGGGCGTTCCTGGCCGTGGCGGTGCTCGTGCTCAGCGTCGTCACCGCACCGGTGGCGTCAGCGGGCGTGCTGACCGGTGTCTACCACACGCCGTACGGCTTCGATGAGCTGTACGGCACGCAGCCGACCGAGCGGGCGCCCCGCGACCCGGTGGCCGGCCAGAACGTCGTGCTGAAGGCCACCACGTGGCCGGTCTCCTCCGGACAGACGACGTGGATCACCTGGACGAAGAACGGCGCCGCCCAGACACCGATCGGCGCGGCGTGGGACTACAACAGCGGCAACAACACGTACTGGACGCTGTCGATGGGCAGCTTCGCCCGCGGCGACCAGATCGCGTACACCGTTCACGCCAATGTGGACGGTTCAGGTGAGCGGACCGTCGGCCCGTTCTCGTTCGCGGTCACGTCGTGGAGCGGGCCGTCGAACGTCACGGGGTACGTCAACAACGGCACGTCGGTGGACGTGACGACCGGCGACACCGCGGGCAGCTTCACCCCGAAGATCCGGTTCGCCTTCCCTGCCGTGGACCGGTTCCGCACGCAGATCGCGCCGAGCGGCAACGGGCTGAACATCACCGGCTCGTCGTCCTACACGGTGACCGACAGTGCCGGCACCCTCACCCTCGCCACCACCGGCGTCCAGGTGAAGATCCAGAAGTCGCCGTACCGGGTGGCGGTGTACAAAGCGGACGGGACCACGCTGATCGCACGCCAGTACGACCCGGCGACGTTCCGTAACGTCGGCTGGCTGAGCGACGGCGCCACCACGGTCACCAAGATCGAGGACCACTGGTACACGCCGGCCGGTGAGCGGTTCGAGGGCTTCGGCGAGCGCTACGACTCCCTGGACCAGCGCGGCAAGGACGTGCACAACTACGTCTACAACCAGTACCAGGACCAGGGCGCGAACCACCGGACGTACCTCTCGGTGCCGTTCTTCACCAACTCGGCCGGCTACGGCGTGTACCTGCCGAGCACCCGCTACTCGATCTTCAACCTCGGCACGTACCTGTCCGACATGGCCGGGTTCACAGTGGACACCTCGGGCGCGCTGAACTCGACCGCCGACTACTACTTCTACACCGGCAGCAGGGCCGAGATCCTGGACAAGTACACCGCCACGACCGCCCGGCCGCAACTGCCGCCGAAGTGGGCGTTCGGCCTGTGGATGTCGGCCAACGAGTGGAACACCCAGGCCGAGGTGATGACCGAGCTGAACAACGTCACCACCAACAACATCCCGACCTCGGCCATGGTGCTGGAGCAGTGGAGCGACGAGGCCACGTTCTACCTGTGGCACGGCGCGACCTACACGCCGAAGCCGGGCGGCCAGGCACTGTCCTATGCGGACCTGACGTTCCCTTCGGGCACGGAGTGGTCGAACCCTAAGGCCATGGTCACCGCGGCGCACAACCAGAACGTCAAGATGGTCCTGTGGCAGATCCCGGTGCTGAAGCAGAACTTCGACACCAACCCGTCGACCGCGCCGCAGCAGCACATCAACGACCGCGACTACGCCGCCGCCCAGGGTTATGTGCTCGGTGACGGCGCGGGCGGCCCATATCGAATCCCGACTGGACAGTGGTTCGGCGACAGCACCGTGCCGGACTTCACCAAGAGCGCGGCCACGAACTGGTGGATGAGCAAACGCCAGTACCTGTTCGACGACGTCGGCATCGACGGCTTCAAGACCGACGGCAGCGAGTCGGTCTTCGGCCGCAACGTGACCGCTGGCGACGGCCGCAAGGGCGACGAGCTGCACAACGCCTACCCGAATTCGTACACGGGCTCGTACAACGCGTACATCAACTCGAAGACCGGCGGCAACGGCGTGCAGTTCAGCCGGGCCGGGACCGCGGGCGCGCAGGGCAACTCGATCTTCTGGGCGGGTGACCAGGCGTCCACGTTCGGCGCGTTCCAGGAGGCCGTCAAGGCGGGCATCAGCGCCGGCCAGTCCGGTGTCCCGTTCTGGGCGTGGGACCTGGCCGGGTTCACCGGCAGCTTCCCCAGCTCCGAGCTGTACCTGCGGTCGGCCGCGATGGCCACGTTCGCGCCGATCATGCAGTACCACTCGGAGAAGTCGAACCCGTCGCCGTCGGAGGCGCGCACGCCATGGAACGTGCAGGCCCGTACCGGCGACACGAGCGTCGTCCCGACGTTCCGCAAGTTCGCCAACGTCCGGATGAACCTGATCCCGTACCTCTACACGGAAGGGCGCAACTCGGCGAACACCGGTCTGCCGATGATGCAGGCGATGAGCGTCCAGTACGGCTCGGACGCGACGGCCGCCGCGCAGGACCAGCAGTACATGTTCGGCCGCCAGTTGCTTGTCGCGCCGATCACCACGCAGGGCGCCACGTCGAAGAACGTGTACCTGCCCGCCGGTGAGTGGTACGACTTCTTCAACGGCGGCCGCGCGCAAGGGCCGGGCACCAAGACGTACAACGCGGGTACCGACTCGATCCCGGTGTACGCCAAGGCAGGCGCGATCGTCCCGCTCAACCTCAACGCGAACTACGAGCTGGGCGGCACCATCAGCAACAGCGTGACCAGCTACCCGAACCTGGTGTTCCGGATCTACCCGTCGGGCACGTCGAGCTACGACTACTTCGAGGACTCGGCCAACGCGACCCGGACGTTCACGTCGACCGAGTCGTTCGGCACGCACACCGCCACGGTGAGTGTGCCGCCGCTGACGACCACGTCGACGCTGCAGGTCGCGTCGACCAAGCCGACCTCAGTGACCCGGGGCGGGACCGGACTGACCGAGCAGGCTTCGGTGGCCGCGCTGTCCGCGGCGGCCGAGGGCTGGTACTGGGACCCGGTGCAGCAGTTGACGTACGTCAAGGTGGCGAGCAGCGCGTCGGCGCGTTCCGTAGTGCTCAACGGGGTCGACAAGGCCGCGTACGAGGCGGAGTTCGGCACCAACACAGGCGTGACGACCAACACCAACCACCCCGGTTACACCGGCACCGGCTTCGTCGACGGGTTCACCGCGGCGGGCAGCTCGGTGAGCGTGGACGTCAACAGCGTCAGCGGCTCGCACAACTTGAAGTTCCGCTACGCCAACGGCTCTGGTGCGGCCGCGACCCGAACGGTCTATGTGGACGGTGTGTCGGCCGGCACGATCTCGTTGCCGCCGACCGCGAACTGGGACACGTGGGGCACGGCGACGCTCACAACCTCACTGACAGCCGGGAAACACGCGATCCGGTTGTCGTACGACTCCGGGAACACCGGCGCCATCAACCTCGACAACGTGACGGTGGCCAGACCATGAGACGAATACTGCTGACGTTGGTGCTGGTGGCGGCCGGCCTGGTCGCGATCGTGCCGCAGGCTTCGGCCGCGGTGCAGCGCGTGCAGTTCACCGCTGGCGGCAACTACCTGGTCGTCGAGTTCCTCGACGACGACCTGGTGCACTTCGAGACCGGGGTGGGCAGTGGTCCGGGCACCGGCTCGGCGCTGTTCACCACCCACCAGGTCGCCAAGACCAACTACTCCGGCCCAACGAGTTTGACTCAGAACGGCGGGATCCTGACCACACCGGGGATCCGCGTCGAGGTCAACACCTCAACGTTGTGCGCCACGGTGTACGACACAGCGCGGAGCCCGAACCTGCTGCTGACCACGCAGTGCCCGAGGAACCTCACGCAGGCATGGAAGGGCCTGTCGTTCACGAAGTCGTCGATGCAGAACGCGTACGGCCTCGGTGAACAGTTCCTCATGGGCGGCAGCGCGGACGGCGACTGGGTCGGCCGCAGCCGGACACCGGGTGGCAACTACGGCAACGCCATGGTGTACGACACCGACAACGGACCTGTCGGCAACGCCCAGATCCCGGTGTTGTTCGCGGTCGGCGCGAACAACACCAACTACGGGGTGTTCGTCGACCAGGTGTACAAACAGGAGTGGAACCTCACCGGCGATCCGTGGACCATGGACACCTGGGGTGACCAGCTGCGCTGGTACGTGATGAGCGGCCCCAACCTGCCGGACCTGCGCAAGGATTACCTTGAGCTGACCGGCCACGCGCCGGTGCCGCCGAAGAAGGCGTTCGGCCTGTGGATGTCCGAGTTCGGCTACGACAACTGGTCCGAAGTGGACGGTGTGCTGTCGTCACTGCGCACCAACCAGTTCCCCACCGACGGCGTGATGCTGGACGTGAACTGGTTCGGCGGGGTGACGGCCGGCTCGGACAACACCCGGATGGGCACGTTGAGTTGGGACACCACCAACTTCCCGAATCCGGCGGCGAAGATCGCGTCGCTGGGCTCGACCAACGGGGTCGGTGTGATCCCGATCGAGGAGTCCTACATCGGGAAGAACCAGCCGCAGCACGCGGACATGGCCGCCAACGGGTACCTCGTCCGGGCCGCCTGCTCGACCTGCGCGCCGGTGTACCTGACCGGCAACGACTGGTGGGGCCGCGGCGGCATGATCGACTGGACGCAGCAAGCGGCCGGTGCGCGCTGGCACAACAACCAGCGTAAACACCTGGTCGACGAAGGCGTCACGGGTCACTGGCTGGACCTGGGCGAGCCAGAGATGTACGACAGCAACGACTGGACCGCGGGTGTCCTGCCCGGCAAGCACGCGCACGCCGACTACCACAACATGTACAACCTGGAGTGGGCGCTGTCGATCGCGAAGGGCTACGCGGACAACGCCGAGACCAAGCGGCCGTTCCTGCTGGCCCGGTCCGGCGCCGGCGGCATCCAGCGGACCGGCGCGGCGATCTGGTCGGGTGACATCGGGTCGAAGCTGACCGCGCTGGCGGCGCAGCAGAACGCCCAGATGCAGATGTCGATGTCCGGGATCGACTACTACGGCTCGGACATCGGCGGGTTCCGGCGCGAGATGCTGAACTCGGACCTGAACGAGCTGTACACCCAGTGGCTGGCGAACTCGGCCTGGTTCGACGTGCCGGTCCGGCCGCACACCGAGAACCTGTGCAACTGTTACAAGACGGCGCCGGACAGCATCGGCAACGTGGCCAGCAACCGGGTGAACCTGGACCGCCGGTACGAGCTGACACCGTACTACTACTCGTTGGCGCACAAGGCGTACACGGACGGCGACCCACTGGTGCCACCGCTCGTGTACTACTACCAGAACGACCCGAACGTCCGCACGATGGGTCACGAGAAGATGATCGGCCGTGACCTGCTTGTCGGTGTCGTGGCCGGCGCCGGCCAGCGGTCGCGGAACATGTACCTGCCCGCCGGCACGTGGTGGGACTACCACACGAACACCCAGATAGTCTCAACTGGACAGTGGGTCAACGACGTGCCTTTGTGGCGCAACGGGAACTTCACCCTGCCGACGTACGCCCGAGGCGGCGCGATCCTGCCGAAGATGTACGTGGACGGCCAGACCATGAACGTGGCGGGCAAGCGGGCGGACGGCTCGACCCGGGACGAACTGGTGGTGCGGGTGTACGCGGACCCGACAGCGTCCAACTTCACCCTGGCGGAGGACGACGGCACGAGCACCGGCTACCAGGCCGGCGCGAAGCGCACCACGCTGCTGAGCCAGCAACGTTCCGGCTCGACGGCCACGGTGACAGTGGCCGCGTCGTCCGGGACGTACCCGGGCGCCCCGGCTTCTCGGTCCAATGTAGTCGAGCTGGCGACGGACACCCAGGCGTCAGCGGTGACCCTCGGTGGCGTGGCACTGACCCAGTACCCGACGAAGGCGGCCTTCGACGCGGCCGGCTCCGGTTGGTACAACGCGGGTGGCAACCTGGTGGTGGCGAAGTCGGCTGCCGTGGCGGGGTCATCGGCGAAGACGTTCCAGTTCACCCTGGGCCAGGCCCCGGTGTCGGCGACCTTCACGTGCACCAACGGCACGACAGTGTCCGGCCAGTCGGTGTACGCGGTGGGCAGCGCGCCGCAGCTGGGCCAGTGGTCGGTGGCGAGCGCGGTGAAGCTGTCGCCGACCGCCTACCCGACCTGGACCGGCACGGTGACCGGCCTGCCGCCTAACTCCACAGTGGACTGGAAGTGCGTCAAGCGCCAGGAGGCGAACTACCCGGACACCGCGGACGCGTGGCAACCGGGCGCCAACACGACGTTCAGCACCCCGGCGTCGGGCGGCGGAACGACGACAACAGGAGGGTTCTGACCAAGCCGGACCCCACTGGGGTCCGGCACTCAGATGGTGTCGACCTGCCAGGTTCCGGCTCCGAAGAGCACGAACCCGGCCCAGTCCCGGATCTCCGCGCCCGCCCGCATCCGACTGACGGCGGCGTGCCGCAGGGCCTCGGCCGGTCCCCGCGTCATCAACCACTGGTAGAACTCGGTGATCAGCAGGCGCGCCTGGGTGTCGTCGATGGCCCAGGCGGGTCCGACGATGTTGCGGGCGCCTGCGGCGAGCATCGCGGAGAGCAGTCCGTATGGCTCGTCGCCGGGACCGAACCGGTACACGCCGCCGTTGCAGATGCTCAGGACGACCAACTCGGCCGCGCTGAGGTCCATCACACGCAGTTCCTCGGCGTTGACGTGACCGTCGTGCCCGCCGCCTGGCGTGAGCAGGACGCGATGCATGTTCATCACGTTGGCCTGGGGGAACTCGCCGTGCGTCGCCAGGTGGACGATCCCCCGACCGGGTAGGTCCCGCCACAACGCCGTTTCGCTGGCGTTGCCTCCTTTGTGGACGACGATGTCCAGGCCGGTCAGGCCGGCCGCGATCGCGTCCACCTCGGTCTCGCTCTCGGGCAGCGGATCGAAGTCCTCGAGCACGGGATTGGCGAACCCGAGGAAACTGGCGGGCCGAGTCGCTGGTCGCCGGCGTAGCGCGGCCCAGACCGACGCACTCGGCACGACGACGGTCGCGACATCCTCGGCGAGGAACCGACCCTCCGGGGTTCGCAGCGCCGCGAACGGCACGGCATGCAGGATGCCGTGCGGGGCGATGTACAGCGTGTCATGTTCACTGATCTCGAAGCCGACCTCGACCAGCGGGGTGATGAGAATTCGATGCAGTTGCGCGAGACAGCGGGCCGCGGTTTCGTCACGGCCTTCCTGGATCGCGATTCGGGTGTTCAGGATCAGCTCACCGAATGGGCTGGAATCCACTGGTTGCTGGCCGTCGACCTGAACACGGCCGATGAACTGTTGTTGGTCTTCCGAAAAGAGCAGCGGCAGGTGAATCGGCAGCGCACCCTGCTTCGAGATCATCAGGATGAGGAGCGTGGCCGCGGGGTCGCGGGCGTCGTACGGGATGTGATAGCTGAGGACCGCCTCCCGGGGCCCCAGCGCGTCGATGACTTCGTCCAGGTCGGCGACTGGCGCGCTGTCGACGAATCCGGCATCGTGCCGCGCATAGAGGTCTTCCAGCTCGGTCAAGCCGTCCGGTTGGTGGGCCGATTGCCCGAGAGTACCGATCGGCAACCTGCTCACCAACCGAACCACGTCACCGACGGCGTCGTCCAGGGAGGGCGGCGCCGCCAGGTTCAACACCCGGGCCTCAAGGCTCGCGAGCCGGCTTCGCACCGCCGGATCCGGCGGGATCCGCCGCAGTCCCGCCATCTCGTCCAGGAGGGTCCGGGCCTTCATGATCTCGATCGCCCGGTGACTTCGGCCGACGTCCCGGCCGACGAGCCGGGAGAACTCGTCGGACACCAGCTCGCCGCTCAGGTCATCCAGTCGCTGGGCGGCCCACAGTCGGGCCGCCAGGGACCTCGGCCGCCGCCGGTACTCGTCGATGGCGTCCACGAACCGGTTCCGTACCTCGGTCAGGTCATCGCTGAGGCGGTACGCGGACCGCTCCCCCTTGTACAGGGCCGACATGGCGACCATGAACGTGTCCAGGTCGCCCTTTCGCTCGGCACGCTCGACAACGGACGTCAGCCTGGCCCGCCCGATGTCGGGACTCCCCCGCTCGTAGGACAGGCGAGCCAGGATCCGCGCGGAGTCATCCTGGCGTCCCTCGATGTTGGACGACTCCGTCCCGGGTGGCACGAAGGCCTCAACGGCAAGAGCGATCGCGCGGAGCGCCCGGTCCATCGCCGGCTGGGCGTCCGCGAACAAGATCGTCGTCGACGCCTCCTGCACGGTGGCGGTCACCAGCGAGATCAGGGCCAGGCTCTGGTTCTCGCTCGACGAGGCCTCCATCAACTCGAGCGCCTCGACGCAGTCCTGCGCGGCAACCAGGAGCCATTTACGGTAACCCTCCTGGTTGCGTGCCTGGTCACATGCCTGTGCGGCGAAGTAGGCGCTGTCGGCCGCGACGACCCGAGCCGCGAACATCAGGTCGGCGAGCCGCATCCGCCGGGCGGCGCCGGCCATCGCGAGTGCGGACAGCCGCGCGGTCTCGTGCTCCTCTTCGGTTTCAGCGAGCACCTTGTCGATCTCGGTGCGCTTGATTCCGGTGTACACCACGCGCGGCAAGTCCTGGATCTTCAGATACAGCGTCCCGGCGAACGTGAAAGCGGCTCTGGCCCGCCAGAGATCACCGGCGTCGAGGGCCGCGTATCCACTCAGCGCCACGTCGTTCGCGAACTCCAGCGACACCGACTCCATGGCGTCGATGTCCTCGTAAAGCCGTTTCGGGTCGGTGAGCGCCATGGACACGAACGCCTCGACGCTGGTCACAGAATCACCAGCACGGCCCAGGCCAGGGCGCCGACCGCCACCACCTGCCCGACAACCGCCGCGAGCAGCGCCCGCGCCTTCCAGTCGTTGCCTTTCTGCAGTACGGTCAACTGCTCAAGCCTGGTCGCTGTGACCTTCTTCAACGCGAATTCCCTGCCCTTGGGCCAATATCCCGGCAGCAGCTCTGCCAGCGCGTTCGGGTCGGTCAGGCGAACCCGCTGCGGTACGTACGTCGCGATACCGAGCAGCGCCGCCACCACGAACGCGATCACCGCGACCGAGAGCGGCGCCCTGGTCGTGTCGGGCAACACGAAGCCCTGCCGGTTGGGCACAAACGCACCCAACGCGACCAGCAACGTGACAAGTGTCCCCGACACAGTGATCACAGAAGCGCCGCGTGCCTCCAGCGTCTCGCGCCGCTTGTCCTCAACGGCGAGCAGATCCTTGACGAACTCCGGAAACACCGCGTCGTCGCTCACCTGTCGTCCCCCGGGACCTCCGGCTGGGACTCCTGGCCGCTCGGCCGTCGACCGCCACGGAGCCGGCGCTTCGACGGCAGTGGAACCCAGGCGTCGTCCACCTCAGGAGCCGGCTCTTCCTTCTCCACACTGTCGTTCTCCGACACGGACGGAGCTTAGCCGGTGACGTCGGCGCCGGTCGAGGTCGTGGGCGGCGAGGAGCTACCGGGGCGGGCCCTGGTGCTGGGTGCTCCAGGTGGCGATCTGGCTGCGGGACTGGAAGCCCAGGGTGGTCATGATGTTCTGGACGTGGCTCTCGGCGGTGCGTTCGGCGATGTGCAGGGCGGCCGCCAGCTGCTTGTTGGTGTATCCCTTGGCGACCAGCCCGGCCACTTCGACCTGCCGTGGCGTCAGCGGGTGGTCGGCCAGCCGGCTGTCCAATGCGGACACTTGGCCGGCGAGGAGGAGCATACCCAGCCGCTTGGCGGTGGCCGCCGCGGCTCGGACGTGCTGTCTCGCCTCGCCGCTGGCGCCTTTCTCGCACAACGCCCGCGCCAGCTCGTACCGCGACTGGGCCGCGTACGGCAACAGGCCGGCCTCGTCGTTGGCCGCCACAGCCGCGCGGAAGTGGTCGATCGCGGTGTCCCCTTCGGCGGTGAGTCCCAGGTAGTGGTGCGTGGAGCCGAGGGTGATCTGCAGGCCGGCGCCGGTGGTCACGTGCAGGTCGGCATGCGGCGAAAGCGCCTCGTAGTCCCGGCTGGCGGCGGCCTTGTCGCCGAGCGCCGCCGCGGTCGCGCCGTGTACCGCGGTGACCAGCAGGGCCATGTACTGCGGCAGTCGGATCGTCGTGGGAAAACGCTGATAGATATCGGCGGCCTCATCCGTGCGACCGAACGCGAGCAGCCATGGCGCGGTGTGCAGGAACTGGCTTGCCACGCCAAGGGGGTGGTCGGCCGGCGGCAGCTCCCAGCTGTCCGGGTCGACGTGGTCGCCGGTCAACCTGCTCAGCAGCATCGACTGCCCGGCCCAGAACACGCTCTGCGGCCTGAGCAGCCGGATCTCGTCGATCAGCCGGGCGGCGACGGTGAACCGTCCCCGCGCCACCGCGAGGGCGTTCCGGCTGCGCACCAGCTGCCACCGGACGCTGGGGTTGCCCAGCCGGGCGGCGACCGGCTCGACCATGGCGACCTCCGCGTCGGCGGCTGGGACCCGACCGGCCTGCACCATGGCGTCGAACCGCCACAGATGACCCCAGAACATCGCGTCGAGATCACCGGTGACCCGGCCAAGCGTCACCATTTCTGAACCGACGGACAGTCGCTCCAGGTGGCCGTGTGCAGCGGAATGGGCAAGTTGCTTCGCACGCAAGGCGATCCGCGTCGCGACCGTGTCGTCGAGGCGGCGAGCCATCGCGTAGGCCGCGTCACTCACGGCGATGATCCGCTCGGGGTCGTCCCGATGCACGAGGGTCAGCGCGTACTGGGCGAGCACCTGGGCGCGCAGCGAGCTGTCATCGGGCGGCAGGCCGTTGAGGGCTTGCTCGCACCATGCCTCGACCAGGGGCACCCAGGCCGGGTCGGACACCTCGGGCAGGGCCAGGGCCACCCGACCGAGGTGCTCGGCGTCGCCGGTGCGTTGGGCGAGTTGGGCAGCGGACACGCACCGCTGCTGCGCTCCGGCCGTGTCGCCCTGGAAGAAGTGCGACCGGCTCGCATCGATGAGCAAGGCGCAGCGTGCGGCCGATGGCAGGTCGTCGGGTGCCGCGGCGAGCGCGCGGTCGAACAGGCCGGCCGCGTTCTCGAAGGCCAGGTCCGCGAGCGCGGCGTGGCCTGCGGCCCGAGCGCTCGCGCACGCCAATGCCGCGTCGCCGAGCGGCAACGCCGCCAGCCGATGGCGGGCGATCTCCGCGAGCCGCGACTCGGGCAGGCACTCCGCGACCCGCAGATGGATCGCCGACCTGTCCGATATGGACAGATCGAGGCGCAGTGCCTCCTGGAACAGGTCGTGCTGGAACTCGCGTTCCGAGGTCAGCACGCCGGCTGCGACCGCGTGATCCACATGCGACAGTACAGTCCGGACGTCCGCATCGGTGATCATGGCCAGCGCGTCGACATCGATCACCGAACCCATCACCGCCGCGGTGGTCAACGTGCGGAGACAGTCCGCGTCGAGGACAGCGAGGTGCTGGTGGATGGCGTCCCGGATGACCTCGGGCAGCGGTTCGTCCGCGGCCAGCCGGCCGACCTCCAGGACGAACAGGGGGTTGCCCAGCGTGCGGGCGCGGACAGCCTCGGCGTCCGGCTGGTTGCCCAGCAACGCGCCGACCTCGGCGGTGGACAAGCCGGTCAGCCGCAGTTCGACGCCGTTGTCATGTCGCCCGACGAGGGCCCGTAGCCGGTTGCCGTGCGCCCGCGTCGCGAACTCGGCCGGGCGCAGCCCGCCGACGATCATCAACCGGCCGTCGTACTGGCCTCGGACCAGGTGTTCGAACAACGCAAGCGACCCGGCGTCGGCCCAGTGCAGGTCGTCCAGCACGATGAGAGTGGGCGTGGGCGTCGCCGCGAGCGACCGGCCGATCCGGTCGAACACCGCGAACCGCTGTTCGGCGCTGACCGGCGCGTCACCCGTGGCGAACTCAAGAACCTGGCGCCACAGCCAAAAGCCCGGCGCACCGTCCTCATCGGACGCCCGCCCGCGCCGGACTGTCCAGCCACGACTCCCGGCGGTCCGGCCCAGTTCGGTCATCAGACGGGTCTTGCCCATTCCGGGTTCGCCACTGACCAGGGCGAACCCGGTGCCGCCCCGGCCAGCCCGGTCCAGCAGGTCCATCAGCGCGGCGAACTCACCCGCCCGGCCCACGAACCTCGTCATCGTCTCAGTATCGCCGATCAGGGATTTCCACGGTGCCCACGTCGTCGGCGCCGCATACAACGACAGGCATGAACACCGTTGACTGGAGCATGGGCCGGTTCGAACAGATCGCCCCGCAACTGCTGCCCGCCGCCCGCGCCGCTCTCGACCTCATCGCCCTGAAACCCGGCACCCACCTCGTCGACATCGGATGCGGCACCGGCAACGCCGCCCTGCTCGCCGCCCAGGAACCCGGGGTCCTCGTCACCGGCGTGGACCCCGCGCCGCGACTACTGGAGATCGCCCGTCGCGGCGTCGAGCGGCTTGACGTCAAATTCGTGCAGGGCGACGCCGCGGCGATCCCCTTGCCGGACGCGAGCGCGGACGTGGTCATGTCGGTGTTCGGCGTGATCTTCGCCGCCGATCCAGTCGCCGCCGCGGCCGACATGGCCCGTGTCGCCACGTCGGACGGGCAGATCGTGTTCACCGCGTGGCTGCCGGGCGGCCTCATCAACGCGGTGTCCGGCGTGTTCATGGAAGCAGTGGCGAAGGCCACCGGCGGCCCGCCAGGCCCGATGTTCGCCTGGCACGACGAAGCCACTGTGCGCGAACTGTTGCGCCCCCACGGGTTCGACGTGCGACTGCACGAACGTGAACTGACGTTCACCGCGGCCTCGGTCGCCGACTACTGGCAGAACCAGGTACTCGATCACCCGTTCGCCCTCGCCTTCGGCCCCCTGCTGCGCCAGCACGACCTGCAAACCGACGCACAGGAACGGGCGATCGCCCTGCTCACGGAAGGCAACGAGAACCCGGCCGCCTTCCAGGCCACCGCCCGCTACGTCCTGGTCACAGCACGGCGCCAGTGACCAGCGGCGCCGATCTGGGACACTGCTTGTCAGTCGTCCGTGGTCGCGCGCAAGCGCAGACCGCGCCCGGGTTTCTTGGCCTTCATGGCTCGTTGCCGCCTCGCGGCTGTTCTTCGTTGTGTCGCGGGGTCTGGTGGGTCGGGGGGTTTCGGAGGCTGTGGCGGGGGCGGCTGCTCATCCGGTTCCTTGTCTGACGCTGTGGCTTGGGGCGGTCCCGGGTCGCGCTGGAACCAACTGGCGCAGGCCGCCACGAACACTCCCAGCCCGACACCACCGATGACGAGATAGATGAGCTGGTCAGTGCTCATCGGACACCTCGGCCAGCCGCGTCGGTCACTCGCACGCTCACGCTCATCCGTGCGGCGAAGATCAGCAGCCCGACCGCACCCAGCAGGCAGCCGAGCACCGCCACACCGGGCACAGCCGCCTTGATCTCTTGCTTGAGCAGGGCGACCACCACCGTGACGAGGAACCCGATCGCGCTGGTCGCGGCGCCTTTGGCCAGCGCGGCGACCCGGTCCCGCTCCCAGACCACGTACTCCAGCGCGAACGTGTCCGGCCAGACCGGTCGTCCGACCCGGCGCCACCCCCACGACGACAGCGCCGCCCCCGCCGCCAGCGAGACGATCAACGTGAGCCACTGGGCCCACCCTTGCGGCCACAACCCGATCACCGTAGCGACACCTTTCCACGACCCGTGTTGTGTCTCATCGCGAGCGACGCCCAAACGTTGCGCCGCCGTCGAGCTCGGGCTATGTTGTGTACGATACCGTATCGTACACTTCGAGGTGACATGGTCCGAGGAACCGAACGCGAGCAGGCCATCCTGGCCGCGACGCTCGAACTGCTCGGCGAGGTCGGCTACGCGGCGATGACCATCGACGCGGTGGCCGCGCGGGCACACGCCAGCAAAACCACGATCTACCGCCGCTGGAGCGGCAAGCCCGAACTGGTCAAGGCGGCCCTGGACCACCTTGACGCCGATGAGGTGGCCGACCCGCCCGACACCGGCACACTGCGCGGCGATCTCCTGGCCGCGCTGCGCGCGTCCTGCGCGCGGATCGACGACCGGTACGTGGTCCTCATGACCGGCCTGATCCACGCGATGCGGCTGGAGCCCGACCTCGCCGACGCCCTGCGCGCCCATGTGGACAACGAGGACTTGTCACCCTTCCAGGTGATCGTCGTGCGGGCCGCCGTCCGCGGCGAACTGCCCGCCGACACCGACTCACGGCCGGCCCACCACGTGGCCGAAGGTCAGATCCTGCGGCACATGCTGCTCGGCCGACCACTCGACGCCGACTTCCTGACGACCTTGGTCGACACACTCCTGCTCCCGCTGTTGACCCACCACTTCCCCTCGGAGCCAACCTGATGCCCAGCATCCGAGCACGCCTGCTGGCCGCCGCCGTCGCGGCACTGCGTGTGCAGAAAATGTTCGACGGTCCTGAACGGATCCGCCGCTCCGTCGCCGGCGACCGCCGCAAAGGCCCCGCCGCCCCCTCAGCGAAGGTCCGCGAGCGCTTTTCCGTGCGAGAGGAGGAGTTCAGCAGCTGCCGTGTGTACACAGTGGCCCCACGCGACGGCGACTCCCCCGCACGGCGGGTGCTCTACCTGCACGGCGGCGGCTGGACGATGTCGATCACCGAGCCGCACTGGGGCCTGATCGCCAAGCTGGCGCGGCGCCTGGACTGCGCGGTCACCGTGCCGCTGTTCCCGCTGGCACCCGAGCACACCGCCCGCGACACCTTCGCCATGCTGCTGCCCTTCTACGCCGACCTGGCCGCCCAGGGCGAGTTGACGGTGATGGGCGACTCCTCCGGCGGCAACCTGGCGCTCTCGCTCGCTATGCAGGCTCGGTCGGCCGGCATGCCCCAGCCCGCGCGGATCGTGCTGCTGTCCCCCGCCCCGGACGCCACGTTCAGCAATCCCGAGCTCGCCCGACTGGACCACCGCGACCCCATCCTGCCCGCCCGCGGCCTGCCGGAGTTGGGCCGCGTCTACGCCGGCGACCTCGACGTGCGCGACCCGGTGGTCAGCCCCCTGTTCGGGATGCTGACCGGCCTCCCGCCGACCGCGATCTTCACCGGCACCCGGGACATCCTCAACGCCGACGCCCACCGGCTGCGCGAAAAGGCCACCCGGGCAGGGGTTCCGGTGGCCTGGCACGAGTATCCCGACATGCTGCACGTCTGGCCCCTGTTCCCGATCCCCGAGGCCACGCACGCCCTGGAACAGATCGCGGCGTTCATCACCACGGCACCGACGACGTCCCACTCATGACAAGGAAGAAATCCACTATGGACCCGGTCCTGATCGTCGGCGCCGGCCCGAGCGGCCTTACCCTGGCCTGTGAGCTGGCCCGCCGGGGTGTCGCGTGCCGCGTCGTGGAGAAGGCGCCGCACCTGTTCGCCAGCTCCCGTGGCAAGGGCCTGCAACCGCGCACGCTGGAGGTCTTCGACGACCTCGGCGTGATCGACGAGGTGCTGGACGCCGGCATGCCGTTCCCGTCGTTCCGGCTCTACGCCGGCCGCGAGATCGTCTGGGAGCGGACGCTGCAGCAGATGCTGGGTGTCGGCGCGATCGAGCACCGAGCTGACGCGCCGTACCCGTTGCCGTGGCTGCTGCCGCAATGGCGTACCGACGAGATCCTCTTGGCACGATTGCGCGCGCTCGGCGGTGACGTCGAGTTCCAGACCGAGCTCGTGGCGTTGCGCCCCGACGCTGACGGCGTCACCGCCACGGTCTCCCGTGACGGTGACGTGTCCGAGATCCGCGCGGCCTACCTGGTGGGCACGGACGGCGGGCGCAGCACGGTCCGCAAGAGCATCGGCGTCGGCTTCGAGGGTGAGACCTTCGAGAGCGAACGGACCCTGCTCGGCGACGTGCGGGTGGACGGCCTGGACGGCGTTTACTGCCACATGCTGACCCGGGACGGCGACGTCGGCAACCGGTTCTCGTTCTGGAACCTGCCGTGCACACCGTATTTCCAGTTCGTGGTGACCATGCCGACCGAGCAGGTTCCGGAGCTTTCCCTTGACGGGCTGCGCGGCCTGCTCCTGGAACGCACCGGGCGCACCGACATCCGGCTGCACGACCTGCGCTCGATCTCGCTCTACCGCGTGAACGCGCGGATGACACAACAGTTTCGGGTAGGCCGGGTACTACTCGCGGGTGACGCGGCGCACGTGCACTCCTCGGCCGGTGGCCAGGGTCTCAACCTCAGCGTTCAGGACGCGTACAACCTCGGCTGGAAACTCGCCGGAGTGCTCGACGGCGCGCCCAACGCGTTGCTCGACACCTACGAAGCCGAACGATTCCCTGTGGCCGCAGACGTTCTCGGCCTGAGCACCGCGTTGGCCGAGCGTAACTTCGCACCACCATCCAACACCGGCACGAGCCCAGCGATCACCCAACTCGGTATCGGGTACCGCGGCGGCCCACTCGCCGCGGAGAACCGAGCCACGCCGGGCCTGCTCCAGGCAGGCGACCGTGCGCCCGACGGTCCCGTGCACGGTCCAGACGGCGCTCGACTGTTCGACGTCTTCCGCGGCACCCACTTCACCCTGCTTGGGTTCGGTGTGGACGTGGCCGAGTTCGAGCGCCGCCGCCCAGGAGTGGTCCGGGCTCGGACAGTGGGACAGCACGACGGTCAGGTGCGGACCACCTACGACGCGGCCGACGGCGCGCTCTTCCTGATCCGCCCCGACGGCTATGTCGGGGCGGTATCGCAGACACCCGCGGCGATCGAGGACTACCTGTGCCGCGTCACCGGTCGCTGAGGTCAGTTCGAGCGGCGAGTTCGTCGTAGTACGGCTTCATGGCGGGGTAGTACTCGTCGAAGTCCCGCTGCGGCGAACCGTCGCGCGCGGCGACGAGCAGGTCCATGTAGTACTCCCACCCCGGGCCGACCTCGCCGATCTTGTCCACGGTGTCCAGGTGGTTGACGAGCCGAAGTTCGGTCAGGCCCTGCTGTTCCGACAGCAACAGTTCCATCCGCCACGCGCCGGCCTCGTCGGACGAGGAGACCGCCAGGCGCCGCGGCGGTTCGCACGCGTCGATGCGGAGTTCGAACCAGGGTGACTGCTCCTCGAACACCATCTGGACCTTGATCGTCCGGCCGGGCGCGGCATCGCCCTCCCAGGGACCGAACCAGCGGGCGGTGCGTTCGGGTTCGGTGACGCTGGCCCACACGTCCGTGATCGGCGCGCGGAACGTGCGGGGCAGCACCAGGTCACTTCCGACAGCGGTGCGGAACAGTTGGCCGGTGGGCACGAGACTCATGCCGTGTTTTCCTCTCCGTGTTCAGTGGCGTCGCGGGTGACGCGTTCGCGACGAGTGCGGTGGACTTCGGTCTCCAACGCGTCAAGGCGTTGCTGCCAACCAGAAGGCCGGACGAACTGGGCCAGCCACTCGATGAGCTCGGCGAACCGGTGCGCGTCAAGCGCGTAGAACCGTTGCCTGCCAACGAGTTCGTCGTACACCAGGCCGCTGTCCCGCAGCACGCGCAGATGACGGGACACGGCCGGCCGGCTGATCGCGAAGCCCGCGGCGATCTCCCCCGCCGAGAGCCGCCTGTGTCGCAGCATCACGAGGATGTCCCGACGCACCGGGTCCGCTATCGCCCCAGCGATCTGATCCACCCAAGAAGCGTAACCGATGGGTTACGCGTTAGCAAGACCCGAGGTCCTGATGAGCGGCACGTCCCGCGACAACTCCCGGAATCCGACGCTGTAGTACAGCCCGCGCGCCGCGGGATGTCCCGGCCCGCCCAGGCAGGCGACCGTCACGTGAGTGGCCCCGGCTGCCCGCGCCTGACGCATCCCGTGCAGGAGCATCGCCCTGCCCAGTCCCAGCCGCCGGTAGCCCGGATGCGTCCCGACCGGCTCGAACTCGGCGGTCTTGTTCGCTTCGTCGAGCCACATGATCGTCGAGGACGCCATCGTCCCGTCCGGCGCTTCCACCAGGATGTGCAGGTCGCCGCGATACGTCGCGCTCTGCCGGACGCCCTGGTAGCCCTCGGCCGTGTACGTCGACGGGGCCCAGGCGTCCAGGTGGGCCTGGACCGCGGCCGCCGGCCCGGCTTCGTCGGCGGTGCGGAACCGGAATCCGGCCGGCAGTACCGGCTGTTCCACGTCGGTGAGGTCCCGCTCGTTGAGCTGGGTCCATGATCCGGCCGGGTCGGTCTGATAACCGTGCGCCGCCCAGCGCTTCAGGGCGAACTCATCGGCGGCGCCTGGCGACACCGTGCGCTCGATGTCCCCCGCTGTGGCGGCGTACCAGTCGATCACGTCGTCGACCAGCTCGGCGTGGTCGGGATGGACCTGATACGCCAGATAGGCGCCGGTGACGTCCCGCACCGACCCGTCGCTCCGCCGCATCTGGTGTGGCAGATAGACCCAGCCCCACGCCACCAGATCCGCACCGGCGAACCACAGCCGACGCCGCCAGGTCTCGCCGGCGCCGGCGTGCCCCTTGCCCCAGTTCCAGGCCAGCTCGCCGAACGACGCGTCGCTGTTCACCAGGTCCAGGCGCACGGCGGTGACGCGCTGCGCCAGACCCTGCATGAGCTGCACGTCCGCGACGGTCACAAGCTCGACGTTCGTCATAGCGTGTGACTGTGTCAGCACGCCGCGACGCAGTCGAACCGTTTCCCCCGTGGCTAGTGCGGGGCTTGCTGTGAGTGCTTGGGCAGGAGCCTGACCAGCAGCAGCGCCAGGACGAAGACGCCGGCGCAGATGCCGAACACCAGCTCGGCGGCGGCGAAGTAGGACGGGTTGGCGGGCCCGCCGACGCGGGCGAAGAACACGGTGCCGAGCGCGGCGACGCCGATGGCGCCGGCGAACTGTTGGGCGGCGTTGAGGACGCCCGCTCCGGTACCGACTTCTTCGGTGGTGGCGTCGCCGAGGATGAAGTCGAACAGGGGGATGAACAGCAGGCCGGAACCGAGGCCGGTGACGAGCAGGGCGGGCGCCAGTTTCCACAGGGTGATGGCGTCACCCCAGTGTGCGGTGGACCACCAGAGGCCGAGCAGGCCGACGACGGAGATGGCCAGCCCCAGTGACAGGTTGAGGCGGCCGAGTTTCTCGGCGAGCACCGCTCCGGACAGCAGGGTGGCGACCGCGGTGCCCACCGCCCAGGGAATCAGCGCGAAGCCGGTGTGCAGCGGCGTCCAGCCCATGCCTGACTGCAGCAGCAGGTTGATGACCAGGACGAACGCGCTGAGCGCGGCGTAGAACCCGCCGACGATCAGCAGGCCGACCACGAAGCTGCGTTTGCCGAACAGCGACGGGGTGATGACCGGGTGGCCACTGTGGCGTTCGGACACGACGAACAGCCCGAAGGCCACCAGTCCGGCGGCGATCATCGCGTAGGTCCACGCCGGCCAGCCCAGGTCGCGGCCCTGGATGAGCGGCACGATCAACAGCGCCGAACCGGCCGTCAGCAGGCCCACGCCACGCAAGTCGAGGCGGGCGCGGCGGTCCTCGCCACCGTGCCGGGGCAGCACGCTCCAGCCGAGGGCGGCGGCCAGGACGCCGATCGGGACGTTGATCAGGAAGATCGAGCGCCACTGGCTGCCGAACAGGTCAAGGTGCAGCAGCCACCCGGCCAGGATCGGCCCGGCCACCGTGGCCAGCCCCATGATCGGGCCGAACGGCATCAGCGCCTTGCGCAGGTGCTCCGGCCGGAAGACGATCTTCACCAGGGCCAGGCCCTGCGGGATCATCACGGACCCGAACAGGCCCTGGAACACGCGGGCGACGATCAGGAACCGGGCGCCGGGCGCGAGGCCGCAGGCCAGTGACGCGAGGGTGAAGCCGGCCATGCCGAGCAGGAACAGCCGGCGGCGGCCGAGCAGGTCGCCTAGCCGGCCGGAGGTGACCAGGCCGAGCGCGAAGGCCGCGGTGTAGGCGGACAGCACCCACTGCAGGGTCATCGGCCCGCCGCCGAGGTCGGCGCGGATCGAGGGGCCGGCGAGGTTGGCGACGCTGGTGTCGATCAGGTCCATCAGTTCGGCGATGACCACGACCACCAGGACCAGCCACGCCCGGCCGAGCGGAAGCGGAGTCGGGCGAGCCGACTCCAACGAACTTAGTTCAGTACTCACGAACTAAGTTCTAGATGACGAACTTAGTTCGTGTCAAGCTATAGTGACCGACATGCCCACCGACCCCGAACAGCGCCGCGCGGCCCGGCACGCACAGCCCCACCCGGACCCCGCGCCGCCGGCGCAGCGCAAGACACCGATCACGACCGACCGGGTCACCGACGCCGCGTTGCAGGTCATCGCCACCGAGGGCTACGACGCGCTGACCATCCGCCGGGTCGCCGCCGTGCTCGGCACCGGGCCGTCCTCGCTGTACGCGCACATCCTCAACAAGGACGACCTCGACGATCTGATCATCGGCCGGCTCTGCGCCGAGATCGAACTGCCCGAGCCCGACCCGGCCAGGTGGCGGGAGCAGATCCTCGGCGTGTACGCCCAGATGCGCGACCTGTACCTGAAATACCCCGGTGTCTCCCGCGCCGCCCTGGCCATGGTCCCCACCCACCTCGAAACACTGCGGGTCGGTGAGGGAATCCTGGCGATCCTGCTGGCCGGCGGCATCGAACCGCAGGCCGCCGCGTGGGCACGCGACGCGCTCACCCTCTACGTCAACGCCTACGTCCTGGAACGCTCACTCGTTCGACAACGGCAGCAACACCCCGACCACAGCTGGGTGCTCAGCCGTGAAGAACTCGTCGACCGGTTCAGCGCCCTGCCCGCCGACCGCTTTCCGTACACCCGACGCTATGCGGCCGAACTGACCGCCGGCAGCGGACACGACCGGTTCGACTTCACCCTCACCCTGATCGTCGACAACCTCACGGCGTCTCCTTGACCACGTCGTACACGAGGTGCGTCAGCAGGACCGGTCGTCGCAGGTCGCGCAGCATCCGCAGGCCGACCCCGCACCACAGGACCCATCGATGGCCGCCAACGAATAACCGCAGGACAATGCGGGCGCGGCGGTGATTTTCACCGCCGCGTTCGGTGAGCAGTCGTCGGAGTGCGTCCAGCCGTGGATGTAGCGGCCGCGGAGACCTTCGACGAAGGTGGCGATCCGGGACCCGTCGTAGTGATCCAGGTGGTCGATGCGGCCCCATGCGGTGAGTGCGATCCCGGAGTCGAGCTTGTCGTAGGGAGCGAGGACCACGTCGGCCCCGTAGCGCCTGGCGATGCTGTTCAGCGCGTCTATCTGGTCCCCTGGCAGGTTCTGGGCGTACTGGATGACCACGTGACCGTGCTCCATCGCGTGGACAGTCAGGCCTTCGGGAACCGGACTCGGGTATACGCCGGTGGCGATGGTCGCGGCGAAATGCGGGCCCGATGTCGGCGGCACTGAGTCATACCGCACTGACGTCGCGCGCACGGGTGAGATGTGTGGACTGTCGAGAATGGACACTGCGGTGCCCGGCAGGCAGGGCGAATCGCGCTGTATCGCCTTGGATCCGGTGATCGTGGCGGACGAGAAGCTGTACGGGCCGACGACGAGGAGCGCGGCGATGCCGACAACAGCCACGAGCAGCCCGGTTCGCCAAAGCCAGCGTCGAGTCTCGGTCATCGTAGCGCTCCTGTGCGTTGTAGGCGTCGCTCCCGCAGGGCCAGCAATACGGGACCGGCGATCTGGCCGAGAGTCACGAGGATCAGCGCCACGGACTCCCAGAAGGCGACCGAGGTCGGATCGGGGCTGAGCAGGTTGCCCGGGACCCAGACCACCATGCCGAGCAGGAACGGCACGATCCAGGCGAGGAAGACCCAGCCCACGGCGAGCATCCCGGCCAGGTTGACGACGCCGAACCAGCGGGCCACCCGCCGGTCGTGCTCACTGATGGTCGCCAGTTCTTCGGTCTCCTGTGGACTAAGGCGCCACAGGCGGTCTTTGTTGGTGAGCAACGTCGCCCGGTAGAGGTCGTTGCAACGCAGGGCGTTGGCCAGTACGGCATACATGTCGCTGCGCATGAACACCGCGGCGAACTGCCAAACCAGGCCGTAGATCAGCGTCAGCACAAGCGCCGCGAGCAGCCGGTCCATCGTGCCCGGCAGGATGATCGCGGTGGTGCGATTGGCCAGCCGCAGACCCAACGCCGTCGCCAGCCAGACCGAGTCGATGGCCATGCCGGCCAGGAAAGGGCTGTAGCGCTTGTGTCTTGGCACGGTCACGATCTGGGTCAGGTCGGTTTCGAACACCAGAAAGGCGCCGCGGTAGCTGACCCGGAAGACGGCAGGGACGCCGACGGCGCGTCCTGCCAGCCAATGCCATGCCTCGTGGACACCGGCGACCAGGAACCAGATGGGGATGAGCAGCAGCACCGACAACCCCGGATCAGGCAGCCACCAGCTGTCCTCGAACGAGGGGCGCAGATCTGGCCGCAGCAGCAGTATCCCGACCGCGAACGCCGCCGCGGCACAGTAGAGGGTCCAGGCTGTCCGGCCGAACAGCCGACGGGCGACGTTCGGGCTGACGCCTTCTATCCAGCGAATCTGCCGCGACCGGCCGGTCGCGGCGGCGACTTGACCAGGCGGATCGAGCAGGCCGGCGGCGGCGAGTCCGTCGAGGAAGTCCGGTCCGTCGACCTCGGCACCAGCCGCCTCGCTCGCCAGGGCGGTCGCTTCGGCCAGGGAGCCGCCCGACTGCAGGCATTCCACGAACACCGCCCCCGGCTCGGGGACGGCGACATAGACACCGAGGTCCGGGCGACCGACGACGCACTCATCCCGGTCGCGCGCGACGACCAGCCGGCCGATGGCGGCGGCCACGTCGTCGGACACCGTCTCGGTCATGTCTTCTCCTTGGTGGGAAAGGCCCCGGCGCGGTCACAGTCCCGCGCCGGGGCGTCAGGTCACGAGTCGCAACCGGAGGCGACGAGCGTGGGGTGGCAGCTACCCGTGAGCCGCGTGTTCTCGATGCGCTTGATCGTGAGCTTCATTCTGTTTCACCTCCTTGCCGAAACGTTGTGGTCGGGCCGAGCGATCCGCAGATCGCGCAGCTGGGGTCGCGTTGCCACACGGTGTTGTTCCGGGTCGCGCAGGCGTTGGCGAAGTCGATGATCAGCGGCCGTCCGGCATGGGCGGGCGGTTCGAAGTCGGTGAGGTAGCGCAGGACCTCGAAGGCGCAGAACGCACCTAGCAAACCCGCGACCGGCCCGATCCCCCGGTTGGCGCGCGGTTTGCCGCGGAACAATGCGGCGGCCGAACGCTCCTGCGGATCGACGTCGTCGCCCGGACCGTCATCCGGCGAACAGCGCAGGCAACCGCTGACACCGGGGTTGACCGACCACACCACCCCTTGCGTGACGTACATGCCGCCGCGGACATAGGGAGTGCGCCGCGAAACGCAGGCGTCGTTCACCCATCCGTCGATGCCGACCGGACTGTCCACACCGGACATCACCAGATCCGGCCGGAAGCGGTCCAGCAACTCGGTGACCGAGTCGACGCTGTCGATCCGGGCTTCGACCGCGTCCACCTTGATCGCCGGATCGAACGCGCGGACCCAGTCCGCGGCCACGGCCACCTTGTGCGCGCCGAGATCCGACCGGCGATACAAATACTGGCGCGCGAAATTGCGCAACTCGACCGCGTCCCGGTCCAGCAATGTCAGCCGGCCGACACCGAGGCCGCACATGTGTGGAATGGTGTTGGAATTGAGCCCACCGGTGCCGAGCACGAGTACGTGCGCGCCGCGTAACCTTTCCTGGAAATCCTCACGACTGCGCGCCAGGGAACCGAACGACTCGAAGAACGCGAGATTGCTGAAATAGCGTTCCTGCTCGGTTTCGTCAAGGCGACCCAAATGACCGCCGTCTTCGAGCAAACGATAATGGTCGAGCACCTCAACCGCCGCGACCACGTCGTCAACGGGAACCTGTCGGCCCTGCTCACCCAATGCCGCGGCAAGCTCAGACACAGTGCGGCCGCCTGCCCGCAGCAACACCAGCAGCGCTTCGACAGCGCCATCCTCGTCATCGAGGACGAACTGGTCGCGGACGTCGTAAACAAGCCGCAACTGTCGGTCGACACGCTCCCACACGATGCTTTTGAGCTGCGGTCGCATATGTGAGCTCCTCACCGGGCTCGGGTGATCCACGTTCACCATCGTTACCGCATTTCCGACCCGGCGAAACAGCCGGCACTGCAATTGCGGACTTCAGCCCATGCCACTGCACTGACGAGAGCAACGAAAATTCGAACGAAATCACTGTGACAAATGTAACCTCGGCTTGGCCGTGCTCCGCGCCACACCGCGCAGGGCCGCTCATTCCTGCTTGGACAGTCTTGGGTGGATGGTTCACCGGGCCCAGCCGACCGTCGGACACCGCACCTCGGGCCGACGGGACCGACGCCACCCACATGGACGATCGCGCCCCGGTCGCCCCGGGGAGGTTTGTCCGCCTTTCGACGGATGGCGATCGTCGAGCCGACTGAATACCCGGTTGGCTTATTCGCACATGCGACTCTGTTCGGCAGACTGGGCCTTTGTGCGTTGGAAACCTGCCAGCCGACGAACTGGGGGCGAGGGAGTACATTATGACCATCCATCGCCGTGGTACCACAACGGACGCACCGCTCGCTGTTTCGCCGTTGTACGCACATGACATCGACGCCGATGTCGTGCCACGGTTCCAGCTCTGCGAGAACATGGTGTCCGCCCCGCTGGCCACGGCCATTGTGCGGGACGAGTTGCTTCTGGACGGCTCGGCCCGACTGAACGCCGCGACGTTCTGCTCGACTTTCCTGGAGCCGGAGCTGGCCGCGGTCGTCGTGGAGAATCTGACCAAGAACATCACCAACCACGACGAATATCCGGCGAGTGTCGAGTTGGAACGCCGCTGTTTGAATATCCTGGCCGACCTGTGGCACGACGAGGACATGCGTTTCGCCGGCGTCGCCACCACCGGATCTTCGGAAGCAATCCTGCTCGCGGTGCTCGCGGCGCGGACCCGGTGGCGCGATAACGGCCACAACATCGACGGGCGGATGCCGAACCTGGTGTACTCGACTGCCTGTCATCCCTGCTGGGACAAGGCGTGCCGCTACTTCGACGTCGTCCCGCGCAAGATCCCGATCCGGGCCGACCCGACCGGTGTCGGCATGCTGGACGTCGACGCCGCCGTCGCCGCCTGCGACGCGGACACGATCGGGGTGGTCGCCACGCTCGGCTACCCGGCCACCGGTCGCTACGACCCGGTCGCTGAGCTGTGCGCGGCCCTGGACCGACGCGCCGCGCAGGACGGCCTCGATCTGTCAGTGCATGTGGACGCGGCCAGTGGCGGATTTGTCGCTCCGTTCCAAAGTGACGTCGCTCCCTGGGACTTCCGGCTCAACCGGGTCGCCTCCATCAACGCCTCCGGACACAAGTACGGCATGACCAACCTGGGGCTCGGTTGGGTGCTGTGGCGCGATCCGGCGCTGCTGCCGGACTCCCTGTGCTTCGAGGTCAACGTGTTGGGCGGGGAGCCGGTCAAGACGTTCTCGCTCACCTTCTCCCGCCCGGCGGCGCCGGTGATCAACCAGTACACCACGTTCCTCCGGCTCGGCCGGGCCGGCTACCGGTCGCTCATCGACCGGTGCAGCGAGGCCGCCGCGATGATCGCGACCGGCCTGACCGACCAGGGCTTCCGGTTGTGGTCGACCGGGTCGGACCTGCCCGTGGTCAGCTTCGAACTGCCCGATCCGGACACCCGGGGCTGGACCCTGGGGCACCTGTCGGCCAAGCTCCGCGAACGCGGCTGGCAAGTCCCCGCCTATCCCCTGCCCGCGGACGCCGAGAACGTGATGATCGCCCGGGTCGTGTGCCGTCCCGGCTTCTCGGAGAACCTCGCCGGCCGACTGCTCGAAAACGTCGCCTGGGCCATCTCCTCGCTGGACGCGCACAAGGCGGCCCACCCACCCGTCACCGACACCGCTTTCCACCTCGCCTGACCACCCGGCGGCCGGGCACTGGAACGACCCGCACGAACTGGTGCCCGGCGCGCAGGCCAACCTTCGACGAGCCCGCCCCTGACCACCCCGGTGTCCCAGGTTTCGCCGGGACACATGGCTCACGACGCTGGGAACCTGGCCCTGTTAGCTGGTTTCGGGACGACCGGAACACCAGCACGGGGGTGGTTTGCGAATGTGCCGGATCTATGGACACTTCAACTCGGCTGTCCCACCGGCTCACCTGGACATGGTTGCCGATCGGCAGCGGCACGGCGGACCGGACGCACACGGGCGCGCCGCCGGAGCGGAGTGGTCGGTCGGCGCCAATCGGCTGGCGATCATGGATCTGGCTGGCGGGCGGCAGCCGTACCAGCTGGCCGGCGGTGCCGTCCAGGTCGCCTTCAACGGGGAGATCTACAACCACCGGGAGCTCCGCGAATCGCTGCGGCACCGGGGATACCACTTCGCCGACCACTGCGACGGGTCGATCCTCCCGGCGTTGTACGACGTCTACGGGGACGACTTTCCCGACCATCTCGACGGTATGTACGCGGTGGCGGTGCTGGACCTGCGGGGCAAGCCCCGGTTGGTGCTGGCAACCGACCACGTCGGGATGAAACCTCTGTTCTACTCGTGGCATCCGGGGCAGGGTGAGCTGTTCTTCGCGTCCGAGATACCGGCGTTGCTGGCGTTCGAGGCGGTGCCCAGGACACTGTGGACTCCCGGCCTGGACGCCTACCTGGCCACCAAGACCCCGTTCGGCGAGCAGACCATGTTCGCCGGCATCAGGACCCTGCCACCGTCGACCACCGCCGTGTGCGACCACAATGGACTTTGCCTGATTCACCGGACATCGCCCACAACCGAGGTCGATCCGACGGAAACCGTTGTCCGCGACCGGTTGCGCGACGAAGTTCATCGTTTGCTGGCCGCGGACGTCCCGGTCGCCACGATCACTTCGGGCGGGCTTGATTCGAGCCTGGTCACTGTGCTCGCCGCGGAGGTCGCGGCGGACCTGCACACGTTCAACATCGCGTACACCGGTTCGTGGCCCGACGACGAGCGGCATTTCGCCCGGGAGGTCGCGGCCCACGCCGGGGTCACGTACCACCAGGTCGAGATCGACCCGGCCACGTTCCCCGACCTGCTGCCCGAAGTGGTCCGGCACCTGGGCCAGCCCAACGCCGATCCGATCACGCTGAGCAGCCACGCCCTCTTCGCCCGAATCCACGACGCCGGCTTCAAGGTCGCGCTCACCGGTGACGGGGCGGACGAGGTGTTCGGCGGCTACGGGCGGATGCGAGCCGCGACCGAGGCGGCCGCCGCCGGCCAGCCATGGCAATCGTCCTATGTGGACGAGCTGGCGGTGTTGCCCACGGACATGCGCAGAAAGCTCTACACCGCGGACTACGCCGTCGAACTGGACAGCGACGAACCCGCGCTGCCCGCCGCCGCGACAACCGTCCTGGACCGGGGCAAGGGCACGGTTCTTGACCGGATCACCGAGTTCGAACTGGCCCACCGGCTGCCCGCGTACCACCTGCGCCGGGTCGACCACATGAGCATGGCGAGTTCGGTGGAGGCGCGGCTGCCCTACTGCCAGCGGGAGATCGTGGCACTCGGCCGGCGACTGCCCGACCGGCTAAGGATCGAGGGCGGCAAGGTGAAACGCGCACTGAACGCGGCCGCCGCCGGCAGTCTGCCCCCGTCGGTGCTGGCCAGGAAGAAACAGCCGTTCACGCTGCCGATCGCCGCGATGTTCGCCCCGGGGTGGCCGTTGTGGGACTACGCACACGACCTCCTGGCGCCGGACCGCCTGCGTCGCGCAGGTCAGGTCGATCCGCAGGCCGTGCAGGCCCTGTTCGACGTGCAGGCGGTGGGCCCAGACGCTCGGGCGTCGCTCGCGCTGTGGGCGCTGCTGGTCCACGAGGTGTGGCGCGAACAATTCATCGACAACCCGGAAGGGACGTGACACGGTGCTCGGTCATCTCGCGTACGCGGAAGGAAGCCCGTGCCCGACGCTGGTCCTGGACGGCTCCCGAATGCCCCGGCAGCCGGCCGCCCTGCTCGCCGCCCTCACCGAGGTCCGCCGGTGGCTCAGCCGGGCCGGCGGCGGCCACGTGCTGAAGATCGCCCTGGTCGAACCGTCGGCGAACCCGATGTTCGACCTGGACTACCGGTTCGTGCAGGCACTGCCCGAGGCACCGGACCGGTTCGACCTGCGCGGCTCCTGTGGCCACTCGATCCTCTCGGCGATCATCACCGCCGCGCGGTCGGGAATGCTGCCCAGGCTGACCCCGGGCGTGCGGATCGGGGTGAACGTGGTGAACAACGGCGATCATGTGGTCTGCGAGATCGACGAGGTCAACCGGGACGACGCCGTGTTCAGCGTGCATTTCGTGTACCAGCCGCCGATGCCGGTCGACCAGTTGCTGCTGACCGGCCAGCCGGTGACCACTGTGGACGTTCGTGGCCGGGCTGTGCCGGTGTCGTTGGTCTCCGCCGGGAATCCGTACGTCTTCGTGGCCGCCGACACGGTGGGCGTCCGCACTGAGGACGAACTGTTCGCCGACGACCCGGCGTTGTTCGACCAGCTGATGGCCGTCCACGTGGCCGGCGCGCGACACCTCGGCTGGCCGCCGACAGGCGCGTTCCCGAAAGTGGCCGCCACGCTTCCGGTGGGGCAAGGCCGCCTCGCCGTACGCGCGATCTCGGTTCCCAGCTGGCACCCCACGCTCGCGCTCACCGGAGCCGCATGTCTCGGCGCGGCAACCGGAATCGCCGGCACCGTTCCGTGGCAGGCGGCCGGACGACCGGAGGACGCCACAGGCGGCGTCGACATCCGGACTCCAGGAGGAAAGTCGACCGTGGCCGCGGCGACCTGCGGGACGACCGGCGGGCGGGAGCTGACCTGGATCACCGTGGGCAACCGGCGGGTCACCTGTTACGGCTCGTTCCTGCTGCGGCCGTTGGCCGACCTCCGGGCGGAGGAGGTGTCCGAATGTCTGTCGGTGTCGATCTGACCCACCTGCCGGACAGCCTGGCCGACGTCCTGCGCGCGGCCGCCGAGCACACTGTCCACACCGGACTTCCCGACGACGACGCACTGCTGGAGACGCGTAAGTCCGGGCTGTTCGCGGTCGGCGTGCCCGTCGAGCACGGCGGTGCCGGCGGCGACGCGGCTGCGGTCAACGAAATGGTCGAGCAGGTCGCCCGGGTCAACCCGTCGGTCGCGATCATCCTGTTCCAGCATTTCGCGGTCAGCGCCCGGATCGCCGAGTGGGGAACACCCGACCAGCAGGCGGATCTGTTGCCGCGCCTCGCATCCGGGGAGTTACTGGCGGCATCCGCGTGGAGCGAACCGGGTGCCGGCGCGGCCAAGAAACGGATCAGCACCACCGCGTTACGGTTACCCGGCGACCGGTGGCTGCTCGACGGCGCGAAGTCGTTCACGACCGGCGCCACCGTCGCAGACCTCTATCTCGTCCTGGCCAGGACCGGGCCCGCCGACGACGGCTCGACGAGCGCGTACGGCTCGGCCGGGCAGTCGTTCTTCCTGGTCCGGGCCGACAATCCCGGCCTGTGCCCCGATCTTGGCATGGACCTGGCCGGCATGCGCGGCTCGGCCACCGGGTTCGTCTCGTTGCGACAGTGCGAGGTGCCGGACGCCGACCGGCTGGGGCCGCTGGGCGGGGCGCCCCGGATCATCTCCGGCGTCCGCGAGTCCGGGCTCACCCTGGGCGCGGTCTCGGTCGGCATCGCGCAGGCGCTGCTCGACCTTGCCGCCCGCCAGGTGGCCAAAGTGGACACTCCGATCGCCCGCCGTCGCCTGGTCGACCTGGCGACGCAGGTGGAGGCGGTCCGTGCCATGGTGACGTACGCGGGACAGCGCGTCTCGGCCGCGCCCGGCCTGACCACGTTGCACAGCAAGCTGTTCGCGTCCGCGGTGGCCGAACAGGTCGGCGCCGAGGTCGCCCGGCTGATCGGCTCCGCCGGCTACGTCACCGGCCACGAGGTGAACCGGCTGATCGCCGACGCCCGTGCGGTGGCGTTGATGGGTCCGACGAACGAACTGTGCCGAGAGTTGGTGTCCCACGCATGGAACCTGTGATCGATCTGGCGGTCTTGGGCCGCGTGGTGACACCCGACGGGGCCCGGGACGGCGCGGTGCTCGTGTCCGGCGGACGGATCAGCGCCATCCTGCCGACCGCGCCGGACGGGGTGCGCGTGATCGATGCCCGCGGCCGGTATGTGCTCCCTGGGCTGATCGATTCGCACGTCCACTTCCGCACCCCCGGCCTGGAGCACAAGGAGGACTGGGAACACGGCAGCCGAGCCGCGGTGGTCGGCGGTGTCACGACCGTGATCGACATGCCGAACACCGTGCCGCCGGGGCTGGACGAGGCGGCGCTGTGCGCGAAGGCGGACCTGGTCGCCGGCCGGTCCCTGGTGGACTTCCGGTTCCACCTGGGCGCCGACCCGCAGCGCCCGGAGCTGCTGGCCGAGGTCGACCCGTCGGTCGCGACCAGCGCCAAGGTCTTCATGGCCGGGCACCACACCGCGCCGACGGTGGTGCGGGACGCGGAGCAGCTGGAGAAGATCTTCGCCCATGCCGCCGCGGGCAACGTCCGGTTGGTGCTGCACGCCGAGGACGAGGCCGTGTTCGACCTGCTCGACCAGTGGCGCGGCACGGATCCCCAGGAGTACAGCGACTACGAGCGATGGCGGCCACGCACCGGCGCCATCTCGGCCGTCGCGCAGGTGTTGGCACTCGTCCGACGGCACGGCACGAAGACGCACATCCTGCACGTCTCCACGGCTGAGGAAGCCGACCTGCTGGCGGCGGCGCACGCAACTGGACTGCCGGTCACTTTCGAGGTCACCGGCCACCACCTGTCGTTCATCGACCGCGACACGCTCCGCGGCGGCGCCCGGACCCGCCTCTCCCCCGCCATCCGCGGCCAGGCCGACCAGGACAGGCTGTGGACGGCGTTGTACAGCGGCGAGGCAGCAACGGTCGGCAGCGACCACGCGCCGCACACCCGCACCGAGAAGACCCGTCCGATCGCCGACGCGCCCCCGGGCATTCCCGGCGTGCAGGAGCTGGCGACGGCGGTGTGGACCGGGATGCGCCGGCGCCGGCCCGACGAGCACCCGGACGTGGCCGCCGGCCGGCTGGCGCGGTGCCTTGGCGCCGCCCCGGCGGACCTGTTCGGCCTGCCCGGCAAGGGACGTCTGGAGCCCGGCGCCGACGCCGACCTGGTGGTCTTCGATCCGGACCAGCGGTGGATGTTCAGCGCCGAGGACGTGCGGTCGAAGTGCGGCTGGTCGGCGTACGAGGGCTGGAGCATGACCGGCCGGGTGCTGACCACCATCCGGGCCGGCGAGGTCCTGTGGGACGACGAACGGAAGACCTTCGGCCCGGCCACCGGCCGGTGGCTGGGCACGCGGTAGCGCGAACGAAAGGAGCTGTGGCCATGGCGGCCGGTCGAGGAGTGACCGAGGACGAGCTGTACCGGATCATGTACGGCGCCATCGCGTTCGAGATGCTGCACGCGGGCTGGGCCGTGGGCGTCTTCGACCACCTGGGGCGCCATCCCGGAGCGACCACCGCGCAGGTCGCCGAGGCGTTGGGGCTTCAGCGGTATCCCTGCGACGTCCTCGTCACCGGGTTGCGCGGCCTGGAACTCGTCCTCGGCGACGACTCCGGGCTCAGCAACTCGCCGCTCGTCGAACAGTGCTTCGTCCAGGGCGAGGACGGCAGGCACCTGCCGTTCGTACACGACATCGTCAACCCGGGGATCAGCGACTTCATCGGAGCCGTGCGCGCGGGCGCCAACGTGGGCCTCCGGCACTTCCCCGGCGACGGCACGTCCCTGTACGACCGGCTTGAGCACGACCCGGACAAGTTGAAGGTGCTGCACGACCACCTCAGGGCCACTTCGGACGCGACGCTGGCCGACCTGGTCCGGACCGGCGTGCTCGCCGACAGCCGGCACCTGCTGGACATCGGCGGCGGCACCGGCACCAACGCGATCGCTCTCGCCAAGCACTACCCGGACCTGCGGATCACCCTGCTGGACCTGGACAACGTCGTCGCCGAGGCGGCGGACAACATCGCCCGGCACGGCCTGGCCGACCGGGTCGACGTGCACGCGTGCGACGTCTTCGCCGACCCGCTGCCCACCGGCGCGGACACCGCCCTGCTCGCGCACATGCTGCCCATCTGGTCGCCCGAGGCGGACCGGAAGCTGCTCAGGAACGTCTGTTCGGCGCTGCCGGACAACGGGAAGGTGCTGCTGTTCGACCCGTTGCAGAACGACCAACGCGACGGCCCGGACTACGCGATCCTGTTCCCCGCCTACTATCTGGCGATCGCGTCCGGGCACGGCACCTTCTACTCGTGGTCCACTTACGAGGAGTGGATGCGCGAAGCCGGGTTCACCAGGTTCCAACGTTTCCCGGGCCTCGCCGTCGCACACGGCCTGCACGCGGGCTGGAAGCAGTGACGGGCGGGCGGGCGGCGGTGGTCGCCGGCGGCGGGATCGGCGGCCTCGCGACGGGAATCATCTTGCGGCGCAACGGTTTTCACGTCACCGTGGTGGAGCAGGCCGGTCGGTTGGGCCAGGCCGGCTCCGGCATCATGCTGTACCCCAACGGGGTCAAGGCGTTGGACGTGATCAGCCCCCGGCTGGGCCGTGCGGTACGGGCCGCCGGCCACGTCGCCGGGCCGGCGGAGGTCCGGCCGCTGCTCACCCCGGACGGCGCGGTGTTCGCGGCCGATCCGGTCGGGCGACTCGCCAGCGGGTTCGGCGCGCCACAGATTTCGTTGCTGCGGTCGGCACTTCTGGGCGCGTTGCTCCGCGAGGCGTGGGCACTGGGGCTGGGTGTGCGTTCGGGGGTCGCGGTCGACGACCACGTCGACGACGGCGACCAGGTGAAGGTCGTCCTGGCCGACGGGCAGGTCCTGGTGGCGGACCTCCTGGTCGGGGCGGACGGGATCCACTCCGGCGTCCGGGAGCGGACGCTCGCCGACGGCCCGCCCAGGTACCGCGGGTTCACCACGGTCCGTTGCCGGACCCGGGCGCCGGCCGAGTTCCCATCCGGGTTCGTGGTCAAAGGACCAGGTCTGGACATCTTCGCCGCGCCGGTCGGCGGTGGCGACCTGTACTGGACCGCGAAGATCATGGCGGCCGCCGGGGTCTGGCCGGCCATGACGCCCGCCGACGCCTTCGCCGAGCTGGTCACGCTGGTCGCCGACTGGGACACCACGCTCGCGGGCGTGATCCGGGGGACGGACATCCGCGAGGGGATCGTGGTGACCGACATCCGGGACCGGGACCCGGTCGCGGACTGGTCCCGTGGCCTGGTCACCCTTCTGGGCGACGCGGCGCACCCGATGACCCCCGCACTCGGCCAGGGCGCGGGCATGGCGTTCGAGGACGCCGTCGTGTTGACGGCGGCACTGCTGGCGCAGCCGGACACGAGCGCCGCGCTCGCCGCCTATCCCGAGGAACGGGCGGCGCGGATCGCGGACGTGGTCCAGCTGTCCAGGTGGAAGGGCCCGGACGGGGATCCGGCGGCCTTCAACACCCATGAGGAACGCCTGGCCGAATTGTATGGTTGGCAGGCGCCCGCGTTCGGGAGTGAATAACGGGAACGGATAACGGGTAGTAGTTTTCCTGGCCCGACGCGAGGAGGTGCGCGGTGAACAAGGACTCGGGCGTCGCCCAGGCTGTCCCGCCCGCGGGTCTGACCAGCAACCGGGTCTGGCTCCTGGTGGCGTTGGTCCTGATCATGCTCAACCTGCGGCCGGCGATCTCGGCCGTGTCGGCCCTGCTCGGGGCGATCCGATCCGACCTGGGGCTCTCCGGCGCGGCGGTGAGCGTGCTGACCGCCCTGCCGACAGTGGGCCTCGCGGTGTTCGCCTTCCTCGGACCGCGGCTGACCGGCCGCTGGGGCGAGGAACGGCTGATCGCCGGCAGCGGGTTCCTCCTGCTGGCCGGCAACCTGCTGCGGATGGTGCCGGCCGCGGCGGCGCTGTTCGGCGGCACGGCCCTGATCGGCTCGGCCATCGGACTGGTCACCGGGGCCATCCCGGGGCTGGTGAAACGCGCTTTCCCGGACAAGTTCGCGGCCCTGATGGCGCTCTACACGATCACCCTGACCATCGGCGCGTCCGTGGCCTCGGGGTTCGCCACCCCACTGGCCCACGGGCTGGACTCCGCGTGGACGCTCCCCCTGGCGGTGCTCACCGTCCCGATCGGGGTTCTCGCCTGCCTGTGCTGGACGCCGGCGTTGACCAGGTCGGGGCGGTCCCGCACGAACACCCCCATCCCGCCGGGCATGTGGCGGGACCGGGTCGCCTGGCAGGTGACGATCTTCTTCTCCTGCACGGGGTTCATCTACTACTTCGTGTTCAGCTGGCTGCCCACGGTCTGCCACGACCGGGGCATGGACGCCACGGCGAGCGGGTTCGTGCTGTCCGTCGTCGCCTTGGTGCAGGTGGTCGGCTCGCTCGGGGTGCCGGCCGTGATCGCCCGAACGCGGGACCAACGCGGTCTCAGCGTGGTCGTGGCGGTGGTCAACATCGTCGGTCTGGTGGGGGTGACGGTCGGACCGGTGCCCTGGGGCGTCTGGGTGTCCGCGGTCGTGCTCGGACTCAGCCTCGGCGGCGCGTTCGGCCTGGCGATGACGTTGATCGGCCTGCGCGCCCAGGACGCGGTCACCGCGACCGGCCTGTCCGGTATGACGCAGGGCATCGGATACGCGGTCTCCGCCGCCGGCCCGCTGTTCACCGGTCTCCTGCACAGCGCGACCGGCGGCTGGCTCGCCCCGCTCGGCCTGGTCGTGCTCGTGTGCCTGGGCCAGCTGACCTCCGGACTGGAAGCGGGCCGGACCCGGACCGTCCTGGCAGATGTGCCCCAGTGATCATGTTTCAGTGACCGAGTCCGGCCCGACGTGCGTACACCGCCGCTTGGGCGCGGTCGGCGAGGTTCAGCTTGGCGAAGATCCGGGAGAGGTAGTTGCGGACGGTTTTCACCGACAATCCCAGGTCCCGGGCGATCGCCTTGGTCGCCCGGCCGTCCGCGACCAGTTCGAGGACGTCCCGTTCCCGGTCGGTGAGTTCCGGGAACGGTTTGTCGGCCGCGGTGAGGTGCTCCACCGCCCAGTGCCCGCACCGGGCGTCGAACATCACCCCGCCGGCCTGGGCCACCCGCAACGCCAGGATCAGGTCGTCGCGGCAGGCGGTCCGGCACAGGCACCCGCGGGCGCCTGCCCGGACGGCCGACAGGAAGGTGTCCCGGTCGCCGGACGGCACTGTCACGACGACCGGGACGTTCGTGAACCTGTTCACCAGCACCCGAAGCAGATCGATCCCGGTGCCGGCGTCGAGCAGCACGGCGTCCGGGCGTAACGCGCCGACCGCCGCGACAGCTTCGGTTCCGGGCGCGGCGCGACCCACGACATGCAGCGCGGTGGTGTGGCCGGTCCGGAGGCACTGCGGCGGGTCACCCACCACCAGCACAGTGACTTCGCCTAGGTCGGCAGGCGCGATACTCGTTGTCATTCATGCCTTCCGGGCCCGCAGCAGGATGTAGTCCTGTTCGAGCACGAACATCCCGGTGTAGCGGCGCGCGCTTTCGGTCGCCCCGGCCAGACCTTCCTCACCGGCGACCGCCAGCAGCTCCTCGCGGCGTTCCGTCACCGTGTCGACCAGCATCCGCGCGCTCGGCCGTACCTGCTCGGTCAGCTCGCGAATCTCGACGTCACCGAAACCCGCCTGCTCCACCGTTTTCCGCACCTGCTCGGCGGGGACCAACGGCACCGCGCACAACGCCTGCTCCGCGATCGCCTCGTCCTCGGGCGACATCGGCTTGCTCAGCGCGTAGTCGGCGACCACCAGAGTGCCCCCAGGCTTCAGCACCCGGGCGATCTCCGTGAACGCCGCTGCCTTGTCCGACACGTGGAACAGCATGGATTCGATGGCGTACGCGGCGTCGAACGAGGCGTCCGGGAACGGCATGGACACCATGTCCGCGACGGCGAAGTCGACCTGTAGCCCCGAGCGCTCGGCAGCCGCGGTGGCCGCCGCCGCCTGCTGTGGGCTCAGGGTCACGCCGGAGACGCGCACCCCGTGCCGTTGAGCCGCGTGCATGGCCGGGCCACCCACGCCACATCCCACGTCCAGCACCTTGTCGTCCGGCCGCAACGAGCAACCGTCGAACACCTCTTCGTTCAGGTGCGCCTGGGCTTCGACGATCGTCGTCGCCCCGCGCCCGCAGTATCCGGCGTGCACAGAGCCGTCGAACAACGCCGAGAAGGCATCGGTGACCATGTCGTAGAACGCCGCTACCGCGCCGGCGTTCCCGCTTTGGTCGATAATGGACATTCGGGTCTCACCTCGTGATGGTCGTTGGCCGCAAGGAGACGCTGCGTCCAACGCTACTGTGGCCGGCTCTCAAGGCGGTCTCCGTACAGTCCGCCTTCGGCCGATGTCTGTCCACAGTGGCTAGGCGGGCCAGCTGTCGGGTTGCCGGCCGTCGATGTCGGTGAAGCCGTATTCCCTGGCCAGGTCCGCTGAGGTCACCGATCGCTGGTTCCAGCGCGCCTTCTCGGGATCCGCCGCCAGTGCCGCCACCGCCCGGCCGACGTACCGTGGCGACTCCGAGGACTCGAACGCGGGTGGTGCGGTCGGCCGGCCGTCGCCTCGGTCGGGTTTCAGGGCGTCCCGCCAGTTCTCCTCGGTCACCGCGAAGTTGTCGAGCATCATCTCCGAGCGCAGCCAGCCCGGCGTGATCGCCACCGCCGTGCCCTGGTGCGGCGCGAGTTCGTGGCCCTGGGAGAAGCCCAGCCGGTTCACCGCCACCTTGACCAGGTCGTAGAACACCGAGATCCGGTAGTTCTGGCTGTTGTAGTCGGTGGTTCCGTCGGTCACCTCGACGAGCAGGCCGCCGGGTTTCGCCACCAGCAACGGCAGCAGGTGGTGCGAGGTGATCAGGTGGGTTTCCACCCCGAGCTTGAGGATGCGCAGGCCGCTGCCCAGGTCGTGGTCCCAGATCGGGGTGTTCCACTCCGGTGGGGCGCCTTTCAGCCGCTCGGCGCCCCAGATGTCGTTCACCAGGACGTCGATCGCGCCGTGGTCGGCGGCCACTCGCTCGGCCAGCCGGCGGACCTGGTCCGGGTCGAGGTGGTCGACTTGGACGGCGATGCCGGCGCCACCCAAACGGGTGACAATTTCCGCGGTTTCCTCGATCGTCTCCGGTCGGTCGTAGTCTGATTTGGCGTTTCCGGTCCGGCTGCTGCGGCCGGTGCAGATGACCGTCGCTCCCGCTTCTCCCAGCGCCGCGGCGATACCTCGCCCGGCACCGCGGGTCGCTCCGGCGACAACAGCGACACGGCCGCGCAAAGCGTTCTTGTCCACGTTCCGAGCATCTCAGTTGGCCGCTCGACGGGCAACTGTGCGAATTCGCGGGAGAATAGGGCTATGACCAACGACCCGCTCGACCGTCTCCGGGCCACCTGTCTTGCGTTACCCGAGGTCATCGAGAAACTGAACCACGGAATGCCGTCGTGGGTGATCCGACGCAAAACCGTGGTCCAGTTCTACGACGGGCCGCAACGCGGCGAGGATCTCATCGGGATGTGGGCGCCGGCTCCGCCCGGGGTGCTGGAAGCCCAGGTCGCCCAGGAGCCGGACCGGTTCTACCAGCCGCCGTACGGCGGGGTCGGCTGGCTCGGCGTGCGGCTGGACCGCGACCCGGACTGGGCCGAGGTGACCTCGATCGTCGAGGAGGCGTACCGGCTGGTGGCGCCGAACCGGCTGGTGGCACGGTTGAACGCGGGGTCGTCAGCGTAGTTCCAGGAGCTGGAATTCGAGCGTTGTGGCCGGGTCGACCTGCCGGCTTTCCGAACGGACGACCACGGGTTCGAGGCCGGCGTGCGCACAGAATCGCTTGAGAAGCGCGAAGTTGCCGATGGTGCTGAAGCCGAGCATCACCCGTCCGCCGCGCGCCAGGTGCGCCGGCGCCTGTTCGACGAATTGCCGGTGCGTGCGGTAGCTCGGGTCGAAGAACGCGTGATGCAGATCCGTCTCGTTGACGAAATCGTCGGGCGCTTCGGCGAAATTCGAATTCCAGTAGATCAGGTCGAACTCCTCGGCCGGATCCAGTGCGGAGAACAGGTCGCTGTGCAGGACTCGAACGCGGTCTTCGACACCGTGCCGCGCGACATTGAGCCGGGTGTTCGCGACGGCCGCGGTGCTGACGTCCAGCGCGGTGACCGCACGGCAGCCGGACAGGGCCGCGGTCACCGCGGTCACGCCCGTACCCGAACCGACTTCCAGGAACGCGCCGCCGGCCGGATACGGCAGCCAGGTCGAGAACAGCGCCGTGACCGGGGTCTGTGCCGGGCTGAACACCCCGTCGAGCAGGTCCCAGTCCCGACCGAGCAAGCTGAACGTGCTCGGCGGGCTATCGGTCAGGTGCCGTCGCAGCAGGGCTTGCCCGCGCTGGAATCCCGTGTCGTCCATGTCATCGCTCCACGAACGCGAGCACGCGCGTCGGACTGCCCGATCCGCGCACGATCGGCAACGGACCCGCGATCACCACCGCGCCGACAGGCGGCAACAGCGCCAGGTTGCGCAGCTGTGTCAGGCCGTACTTGCCGGCGCCGTGCAGGTACCAGTGGCACGGGTAGGGCTGGTCGAACTCACCGGCCAGCCCCGCGTCGGTCCCCACGGTCTCCACACCTAGGCCCGCCAACGGGGTCTCCTCGGCCAGCCAGCGCGCGCAGTCCGGCGCCACCCCGGGGGTGTGCCGGTCGCCCTGCCGGGGCTCCCAGCCGGTGCGGTAAAGCAGCCAGCCGCCGTCAGGCAGAGCGCCGTGCTCGTCCTGCCACCGCTCGACATGCTCCCGGCGCAGCAGGAAGTCCGGGTCGCGGGCGACGTGGTCGGACATGTCCAGCACGGCCGCCGGACCGACCAGACGGGCCGGCGGCACCTGCGAGACGTCGTGCGACTCCTTGCCGGACAGCCAGTGCACGGGCGCGTCGAAGTGGGTTCCGGTGTGTTCGGACAGCCTGATGTTGTTCCAGTACACCGTCGGTCCGGCACCGTCGTAGTAGCTGATGACCTTGCGGGAGAACGCCCACGGCTGCCCCCGTTCGGGCGGCAGCTCGATGATCGGGGTCTGTTCGGACAGCGGTGTGGTGAGGTCGACGACCTCGACCGCGCCACTGCGCAGCCCGGCCACCAGTGCCGCGAGAACGGCCATCGGAGTCACCTTCCAACGCTTGAGGGTTGCCTCGCCACACCCGCCGCGTGCTCAAGTGCGACGGCCAGGCTCGTGTCGAGTCCTCCTCGGGCGGCGAGGTGACCGTCCGGCCGGGCCAGCCACCACACCGGAGCGTCCGTGCCGCCGTAGGCCGCGGCCAGCCGGTCGTCCTCGGCCACCGCGACGGTGACGTCTGGGGGCGCGGGCACGTCCGTGGGCAGGACGGCCACCAACCCAACCGGAACGGGCCACGAACGCGTCACCATCCGGGCCAGCTCGTCCGTGTTCCTGGCGAAGAGCAGAGCGACGAACCGGTCCCCGAGCAGTTCACGCAACCGGGTCCGCACGCCGTCGACGAGCAGCCAGCCGTCCGGCGCGAACGCACCGAGCACCGGATGTCCTTTTTGGACTATCGGGGAGTCGGTGTACGTGTACGGCTCGGCCATCTTGCCACTGTTGACGTAACGCCGGGCGATCCCCAGCGACTGCGACAACGACAACAGAACCGCCCGCGCCCATCGACGCATCCGGTTGGGCGGCACCATGAACTTCAAGGTCGCCTCGGTGACGCGCAGGTTCTCCCGTGCCGCCGCGTGCCGTTCGACGTGGTACGTCTCCAGCAGATCCGCGCCGGCGTGGCCGGCCAGCACGAACGCGAGCTTCCAGGCCAGGTTGTCGGCGTCCTGGATGCCGCTGTTCATGCCACGCGAACCGTACGGCGGCAGGGCGTGCGCGGCGTCGCCGGCCAGCAGCACCCGGCCCACCCGGAACCGGTCGACCACCCGCTGGTGGAAGCGGTACGTGCTGACCCAGTCCACTTCGTACGGGATGTCCCCGATGACCGCGCGCACCCGTTGGTCGAACCGGCCGTCGGCGCGTTCCGCGGCGATGTCCGCGTCCGGCGGCAACTGCCAGTCGATCCGCCAGATGTCGTCCGGCTGCGGGTGCATCACGAGCTGACGGCCGGGGTTGAACACCGGGTCGTAGTGGAAGTGGCGTTCCCGCGCCAGCGGCAGCTTCGCGCGGATGTCGGTGATCAGGAACCGGTCGCCGTGCGTGTACCCGGTCCACGCCACGCCCAGCTCGTCCCGCAGTCCACTTCGGACGCCGTCACAGCCGACCAGGTAACTGAACCGTCGGTCCACTTCGCCGTCCGCGGTCCGCACGCGGACCGTCACCGAGTCCGCGTCCTGGGTCAGTGCGGTCACCCGGTGGCCTCGGCGCAGGTCGCACAGTGGTTCGGCGGCCACCGCCGCGGTCAGCACCTGCTCGACGCGGTGCTGGGAGATGTTCACGAACGGGCCGAAGCCGAGCCCGCCCTGGTAGCGGGCGGCGCGGATCTCCTGGTTGCGCACGTATGTCCGGGCGACCGTCCACGTCACCCCCTCGTCCGCGAGGGTCCGCGCACAGCCGACCTTGTCCAGGACCTCCAGCACGTCCCCCTGCACCAGGCACGCCTTGGAGCCCTGCTTGACCAGTTCGGGGTCGGCTTCCAGCAGCACGCTGGGCACGCCCAGGCCGGCCAGCCGCAGCGCGGTCACCAGGCCGACCGGGCCGGCGCCGACGATGCCCACCGGGGCGTCGATCTCGGTCATCGCGTCCTCGCCCTTTCGTCGACCGCGCGGAACACCGGGATGTCCCGGACGGCCTTGAGGTACGGAGTGCCTTCGGTGTAGCCGGTGCCGGTTGCCTCGCCGAGCATCCGCACGGCCAGCCGGTAGTGGGTCCGCCGCCAGCGCGTCAACGCACCGGCGAACCCGCTCATCGCCTTGCCCAGCCTGCGGTGGTCCGACTCGCTGAGTTCGCCCGTCTCGCGGACATAGCAGTAGACCTCGTCGAGCGTGGTCTGGCCGACCAGGACGCGCAGCCGCACGTCCGGCGTGGACTCGTAGGCGGCCGAGTCGATCCGGTCCGGGTCGGGCCGCCGGCACAACGACTCGACCAGCTTGTAGTTCTGCGACTGGATGGCGCTGGCGCCCTCGGTGAACTGGCGGAACGTGCGGAACGACTCCACCTGCATGGTGGCCAGCACGGAGAACAGCGGGGCGGACTCGTGCAGCGCGGCCTCCGAGGCGTTCAGAAAGCCGATCGCCTGGTCGACCTCGCCCCGAGGCAACGCCGTGATGACCCCGCGCAGGTGCGTGGCCAGCAACGAGAACGTGGTCTCGAACGCTTGTAGGACACGTAAGAACAGGTATTCGTCGTGGGCCGTGTAGACGGGCAGCATGCTGAGTTCCAGCGCCTGGCGTTCGGTCACGGACATGTCCGCGCGGACCGCCGAGCACGCCTGGCGGGTGAGGTCGGCCGGGTCCGTGGCGGTCAGGTCGGAGTCCAGCGACATCCGGGCCAGTCCCGGCCGCATGACGCGCACCCCGTGCTTGTACCGCTTGCGGATCAGCCCGGCCGGCGGTCGCATCCGCGGCAGCAGACCGGTCCGCCCTTCGGCCTTGGCCAGTTCGAAGGCCAGCGCGTCAGCCACGATCTGGGTGGTGATCCGGTCACACCGGGCGCGGGCGAACGGCGCCTGCTCGACCGGGTCGTCCGCGCCGGGCAGCTGCAACAGCGGCAGGGCCAGGTAGCTGGAGTAGTCGTAGCGGTCGTCCGGCTTGTCCAGCACCGTGTCCAAAAAGGACACAAGGGTGCGCAGTCGGGGCCACGGGCCACTCATCGTCGACAGCCGGGCGCGGGCCGCGGCGAGCAGATCGATCAGTTCCCGCGACACGAAGTGCTTGCCGACGCAGTGGTACTCGCGCAACACGGCGCCGTACGGGAACGTCATCAGGTCGGGTTGACGCAACCAGGACTTCAGCTCAGCTGTGGGCACGGGACGACCTACCTACCACTCGGCTCGTGATCGGTTGTTGTTGGCGCCGGCGCGGCGGTACTCGCCGACGGTGTCGCAGAGCGCGGCCACATCCTCGGTGTTGTTGTAGTAGTGGAACGACACCCGGACCACGTCGCCGCGCGGGCTGACGACGATGTCGCGCTCGGCCAGGTGCCGCGTCAACCCGGCCGGGGCGGGATCGACCAGCCCGATGTGCGCGCCCCGCTGCTCCGCCGGTGGCGCGGACACCCGCTCACCCTGGCCGGTGAGCCGCTCGACGGCCAGTTCGGCCAGGTCCAGCACGTGCGCCCGGACGTTGGTCAGGTCGACCGCGTCCAGCAGGCGCAGCCCGGCGTTGGCCGCGTAGCACGCGGGTACCGCCGGCGTGCCCGTCTGGAACCTGGTCGCGGCCCGCGGAAAGTCCAGCATCCGCGGGTCGAACGAGAACGGGTCGGCGCGGCCGAACCACCCGGTCAGCTCGGGGTCGCGGTCGAGCACGTCCGGCGAACGCACGTACAGGAACGCCACCCCGGGCATGCCGAGCAGGTATTTCATCGTGCCGGCCACCAGGAAGTCGCAGTCCAACTCGGTCACGTCCACCGGCTGCACGCCGACCGCCTGATAGGCGTCGACGAACACGTGCGCCCCGCACTCGTGGGCGCTGCGCGCCAACTCGGCCACCGGCATCCGGTACGAGTGCTGGTAGGTGACCAGCGGCACAGACACCAGCCTGGTCCGCCGGTCCAGCAGGTCCAGGTACGTTTCGCCGTCGTCGGCGTGCACCACCTCGGCTCCCCGTTGCCGTTGCGCCAGCCAGACCTGGGTGATGGACGGGAACTCACCCGTCGTGGTGAGCACCCGCGGCCGACCTACCCAGTCCATTGTGGACGCGATCTGGTACGCGCCGACGGACGCGTTCGGCATCAGCGCGATCTGCTCGGGGTCGGCGCCGATCAGCGCCGCGAACCGGCGCCGCGCCTGTTCGACCTGTTCCTCGAACCGCGGCCACGCCTGCGGACCGGCGGCCATGTCGGCCAGCAACTGCCGGATCGCCGCGTCCAGCTCGACCGACCGGGCACCCAGGCTGCAGCTGGCCAGGTGGACGTGCTGGCCGAGAGTCGGGAAGAGCCCGCGGAACTCGCCGGCCTTCATGTCGACACCCCCGCCGGTCGGCCGCCCATCGGGCCGGTGTCGGTCAGTTCGCCGCGCACCCGCCACAACTCGGGGAAGAACCGGTACGTGACGAGTTTGGCCAACGAGTCCACCGCGTTCCCCTGGGTGCCGACCGACCCGTGGCCGAGAATCCGGGTCGCCATCTTGTAGTGGGAGGCCCGCCACAGCGAGACGCGTTCGTCCCAGTCGATCAACGCCTCGGCCAGCCGGCGCTCGGCGCTGTCGGCCTCGGCGCGGTAGACCTCGACGAGATCCGTGCCGCACCGGGCCACCAGGCTGGCAAAGACCTGGCCGATCCGTCGGCCGTGCCACCGGATCCCCCGCCAGCCCGGCGAATCCGCGCCGGAGCCGTGGCCGAGAACCGTTCTGATCGTCTGGAAGTCCCACGGGGACAGGTGTCGCATCATCTCCAACTGGCCGGTCACCAGCTGCACGCTGAGCGAGGCGCGGCCGACCAGCCGGGCCGCGGTGTCAAGTTCTCCCGAGGCGATCCGGTCGGTCGCCTCGCCCAGTTCCGCGCAGGCCAGTTTCAGCCAGAGCTCGGTCGACTGGTGGACGACCTGGAACAGCAGCTCGTCCCGGTGTACCACCTGGTCGGGCCGCCGCTGCAAGGCCAACAGCGCATCGGTGCGCATGTACCTCGCGTAGTCGTCAGCGCCCTCGCCGGGCAGCACCTGTTGCGAATAGTCCGTCATAGCAAAGACTCTCCGACAGCCACAGGTGGACAGTCACAACAGGAAACTAACTTGGCCGACTATCAATCGAGTCTCACCGTTTCCCGGACCGGTTGCCCGTACCGTGCCGGGTGGGCAGCATGGGCCGCACATGAGTCACACATTCGGGAGATACCGTGTCGGCAGCCCGAAAGATCCTGCTTCTGCTCGCGACGATGTCGCTGGCGACGCCCAGCCCGGCCGCGCAAGCGGAGCCGCCATCAGTGTCCGAAGAGGACGTTTCGTTTCCCGCGGCGGACATCACGTTGCAAGGCACCGTGTTCGCACCGCCGGCCGACGGGCAGCGCCACCCCGCGATGGTTCTCGTTCCCGGCGCCGGGCCGGAACCGTCCCGGACCCAGATCCGGTCGTTCATGGCCCCGTTGACGCGCGCCGGGATCGTCGCGCTCGTGCCACACCGGCGCACGGTCGGCTACTCGGTGACCGAGCGGTCGTACACCCAACTGGCCGACGACACACTGGCCGCCGTCCAGGTGCTCCGGGCGCGGGCGGACGTCGACCCGGGACGCGTCGGCCTGTGGGGCGCGAGCGAGGGCGCGTGGGTGACGCCATTGGCGGCGGCCCGTTCGTCCGAGATCAGCTTCCTGGTGCTGATCTCCGCCAGCGGCGTGCCCCCGGCCCAGCAAACCGCCTGGGAGTTGACGAACACCCTGCGCCGCGACGGCGTTTCCGGCTCGATGGCGGAACACTTGCCAGTCAAGGGAGTCCGGCTGGTGGCCGGGCTCGGCCAGTTCCCCGAGGCCGACTACGACACGGTTCCGGCACTGGAACGGGTCCGTCAGCCGGTGCTGGCGGTGTGGGGCGCGCAGGACCACACGGTTCCGCCGGCGGAGTCGATGTCGATCGTCCGGAACGCGTTGGACCGCGCCGGAAACCGCGACTACGCGTTGAAGGTGTTCCCAGGAGTGGGCCACGCCCTGTCCCGCGCGGGCGACGACTTCGAGAACGCGACCCAAGTCGTCCCGGAGTTCTTCGACATGGTGGACAACTGGGTGAACAGCCACCCCGCCGGCGTGAGCGTCGACCCACCACCTCCCGAGGACCGCGCCAGCGTGCCCGTCACATCTGACAACTGGTACGAATCCACTTGGTCGCAAGCCATGTGGCTGGTTCTGTTCGTGGCCGCCTTCGCCGGGTACCTCGGCGTCGCCGGCTGGCGCAAGCTGCGCCACCGCTCCACGCGTCCGCCGGTGCGTTGGCCGGCCCGGGTGCTGGCGGTCACCGGCCTGCTCGTGCCGTTGGCGTTGCTCGGTTACGTGGTCACAGTCCTGCTCACCCGCTCGGCCGGGGGCGTTGTCGCGGGCTTCGCCGTGCCGTTCCTGGCGATCCGGGTGCTCGCCGTCGTCGCGCTCGTCGCGGCGGTCGCACTGGCCGTCACATGGTGGCGGCGACGTACGGAAGTCCTTGGCGGCGAACGTGTCCGCCTCGGCCTGCTGCTGGCCGGCGGGCTGGCCCTGGTGCCGTGGACGGTCTACTGGGGTCTGCTGGCCCTCTGATTACGTTTTGTGGAAGGAGAAAGAGAATGACGACGACCGAAGTCCCCACCGGGGTCGGCCGGACCGCGATCCTGGTGTCCTGGATCCGGTCGGCCGAGGCCGCCCGCCCGGACGCGCTGTTCCACGACCGCTTCGCCGACGAGGTGCTCGCCGAACTGGCCGAGGCGCCGGACACCGGCGAACTGGTGGCCGCCCTCCGCGGGTCGAGCCCGTTGGCCGAGCAGCTGCGCAGCCCGCGGTTCTCGTTCATCGCGATCCGGACCCGGTACTTCGACGACCGCCTGATCACCGCGATGCACCGGGGAGTGCGCCAGGTGGTCAGCCTCGCGGCCGGCCTGGACGGCCGTACCGTCCGCCTGCACTGTCCCCCCGGCACCCACTGGTACGAAGTGGACCTACCGGTGATGACGGCGTTCAAAGAACATCTGTTGACCCGGTCGAACCTGACACCGACATGTACCCGCGTCGGCGTCACCGCCGACCTGACCGGCGACTGGACCGCCGAACTGCGCGCCGCCGGCTTCGACCCGACCCTGCCGACCGCCTGGCTGATCGAAGGCCTGCTGATGTACCTGACCCCAGCGGCCGGCAACCAGCTGGTGGCCCAAGTGACCGACCTGTCGGTGCCGGGCAGTGAACTGTTGGTGGAGCACCTGTCGGCGCACTCACTCGCGACGCCACAGGCACCACTGCGGGACGTGGTCGAGTCCCAGGGCGCGCAATGGCTGTCCGCCCGGGACGACCTGGCCGACTGGCTCGGCGGCCACGGCTGGCGCACCGACACACACGCCAACAACGACCCCGCCATCAGCTACGGCCGCGCGATCCCAGGAGACGGGGAGACGTGGCTCTGGCTGGCCGACGGCCTGCGGTGAAAGCTGGACGTGAACGCCCGGCGCCCTCGGGCGCCGGGCGTTCACGGTGATGAGCCACGCCAGTCGTTTTGGTTGGGACCCGGTCAGCCCGCCAGCCCGACTTCTGAGCGAGAACGCGTTGACAGTAGCCATTGCGCCCCGGCGCGTGCCCGCGCACCAGTCCTGTGCCTCGTTCTGTCTCCCGGCCGACCTGGGCGCAGCCCAACCACAGGTGTCAAGAGGCTGACAGCGGAGAGCAACCCCGAGCGGGACCCGGCCTCTTGACGCCTGTGGTTGCCTTTGGCAGGTCGGCTGGGAGACAGGACGCGGCCCCTCCTCCTGGTTGATCTGCCGCCCGGCGAGGGCATTCTTGTAGCCACCAGCCCTCCACCAACCAGCTGACTTCGATATCAGCTTGCGAGCACGGCCACCGTTCGTGCGTCACATTTCTCCGCCCACTTCACCGCGGTTCGTTCGGCACGCAGCCAACCCACAGGGTTCGCCATGACCGTTTCCACCACGTCGTCCCCAACCGCCGCACGGGACTGCGACGGATCGACCCGCTTGTCGGTCCGTGCCAGCGCGGAGAGCCATCGCCAGCTCTCGGCCGCGCGGCGCACTGCGGTACGGCGGGCTGTGGTCGGCATCAGTTCGACCGCGCGGTCCCGCGCGTACAGCCGGGTCAGCTCGTCCATCCGGTAACGCACGCCGCCGAGCGCGTCCTCGCCGTCGACCTCCAGCACGCGTCGGTACACCAGTTCGTCCAGCAACTTCTCGGACGCCGTCGTGCCCACGTCCAGCAGTGGTGAGCCGATCCAGAACGGGAAGTCCGGCACGTCCAGCAGGCCGAGGCGGTACCACAGCGCCGTGGCGTCGTCGCCGAGCCGGTGTTCGCTGCCGGCGATCCGGGAACGCAGGTCCAGGCCACCGTGGGTGAGCTCGTCCAGGCGGACGGCGGGGATGCGCAGCCGGTGGGCGAGGTGGACCAGGCGCAGTTGGGGCCGGGCCCGCAGCCGGGCGCCGGCTGCTCGGACCGCGAGGGGCAGGCCGCCGGTGGCGGCGACGATCTCCTTGGCGGCGGCCTGGTCCGCGGTGCTTGTCGGACCGGCGATGCCGCGCAACAGTTCCAGGGCCTCACCGGGGGGCAACGGTCCGAGCTCGACCAGGTGGGCGCCGGGCAGCTCGGTCAGGTTCGACCGGCTGGTCACCAGGACGGCGCTCGACCCGGTGCCGGGCAGCAGTGGCCGCATCTGCTCGGCACCTTCGGCGTCGTCGAGCAGGACGAGCATCCGGCGGGTGGCCAGCAGGCTGCGGTACACCGACGCGGCTTCACGCACGTCCCGTGGGATCGCCTGGTCCGGGACGCCGAGCGCGTGCAGGAACTGGCGCAGGATCTCGGCCGGGTCGGTCGGCTCTGTGCGCGTCCCGCCCAGGTCCGCGTACAGCTGGCCGTCCGGGAATCCTCGGCGGGTCAGGTGTGCGGCGTGCACGGCAAGAGTGGTCTTGCCCGTCCCGCATTTGCCGACCACCACGGTGATCCGGTGGGCTTCGTCTCCCCTGAGGTCTCGCACGATGCCGTCGACCACGTCCGCCCGGCCGGTGAAGTCGCTGATGTCGGCGGTCAGCTGGGCCGGGGCGCGGACGAGCGCGGTGACGTCGGCGGTGGCCGCCATCCGTTCCTTGCCGGACAGGACTTCCCGGTGCACCTCCTGCAGCCGCCGGCCCGGTTCCAGGCCGAGCTGCTCCACCAGGACGTTGCGGCCGTCGCGGAAGACCGCCAGCGCCTCGGCTCGGCGACCGGAGCCGTGCAGCGCGGTCATCAGCAGGCAACGCAGTCCTTCCCGCAACGGGAACTGCGCGACCAGCCGGCGCAGCTTGCCGACCACCTCGCGGTACTTGCCGAGTTTGAGTTCCAGCTCGACGGCCTCTTCCAGGGCGACCAAGCGCCGTTCCTCCCACTGCGCGGCCACCGACGCCACCACCGGGCTGGACAGTTCGGCGAGGACCGGGCCGCGGAACAGGTTCAGCGCGGCCGTGTAGTCGTCCACGGCTCGCGCGTGTTCGCCGGCCGCCGCGATCGACCGGGCCCGGGTGACCAGCCGGTCGAACTCCGCGACGTCGGTCTGGGCCTCGTCGATCCGCAACTTGTAGCCGAGGCTGGTCGTCTCGATGACGTTGGCCGGCGCGCCGGCCGTGCGGAACGCCTTGCGCAGCCGCCACACCGAGGTCTGGATCTGCTCCTCGGCGGTTCGCGGCGGCGTTCCCGACCAGACGGCCTCGACCAGGCTGCGCGCCGACACCGCCCGGTTCGCCTCCAGCGCCAGGCAGGCTATCACCGTCAGCTGTCGGTTCCGGCCGACCGGCAACGGGCTGCCGTGCACGAGTATCTCCAGTGGTCCCAACAGGCGGCAGAACATGAACACCCTCCCCGACGGAAGTCTCCGGCGCCTGAATTCCTTTCGACGACGACCACCCGCCGTGAACGGAAAACGTGGCAGGACAAAACAAAACAGTGATACACATCGGCAAACCGGGAAATCCGCGATCCGCCCGCTGCCGCTGGATGCTAACAGCACGACCGGTGAATGGTTCGCCACGGTGTGCGACTGACGATTTTCCACAGTTGAACACGGCCCGGCCGGGCGCGCTGGACCTGGGTCGACACCACCGATCATCAGGTAGACCGCAGAGTCCACAAAGGACCAATGTGCGTTGCCGAGAATGCCGCGGCCGGCGACCACATCCCAGACCGTCCGTCCAGCCGACCAGAATGTCCTGAGTGGACGGAAGAACGCCGCGCCGCAGGTCCGGCGCCCTGCTCCCCGTCGCAACCCGGACACTCGCACCGGATACCCTCCGCCACCGACAATTAATCATTTCCACCGTGATATCCCCATAAAACACCGTCACCGAACCGCGGTTCGAGCGAATTGCGGGATCCAATTCAGTGCGGTATGAAGGATTGACCAACCGAGCTCCTTCCCCATCGCTCGCGGCCAATGATCGTGGGATGCCGTCAAGTGCATCCACCACAAAACAAGGAGCATTGATGTCCACCGTCGAAGAAATTGTGAACGCGGAACCGAGGTACGCCGAACCACCACGGGAGGCGAACCTGCGAGACCCGCTGTCCGGTGACGCGGCGCTCATCGGGATGCCCGCGTTCCTTGCTTCTTCGCTGGCAATGGCGCTGACCCTGGTCGGCTATGTGCCGTACAGCGCCGTCGCGGCGCCCATCCCGATTCTCACGGTCGGCGGCATCGTGCAGCTGATCGCCGCCTCCCGCGCGGCCAACCGGGGACAGCACCTGATGGCTGGCGCCTTCGCGATATTCAGCGTGTTCTGGCTCAGCTACGCGTTCACCACGCTCGGCCTGGCCAACCACTGGTTCGGGATGGGACCGGACGGCACCATCCCCACCCAGGAGATGTTCCTCATCTGCTGGTTCGCGTTGCTGCTGCTGTTCACCCTGGCGACGCTGCGGCTGCCGGCCGTGATCACCGCGTGGTTCGGGCTGATCACGGTCGCCCTGGGGATGGAACTGCTCGGCACCCTGAACCACGGCCACAACATGTCCATCGGCCTGGGGCGGACGCTGCAGTTCATCGGCGGGATCGGCGTGTTCGGGTTCGTCGCCATGGGCGCCTACCTGCTCGTTCACGTCGCCATGGTGGCGACCGGCGGCCGGGGCCTGCCCCTCGGCAAGCCGACGCTGCGCCGTTGAGGACCGCGCCGCACCAGCCCAACCGGCCAGGTCTCCCCGCGGGGAGACCTGGCCGAACGCGCACGGGCCGCGTCCGTTTGACAGCGGTGGGTAGCCACCCTATGGTCTAAAGCACTGCCGGGAGGAACTACTTGGGGTGAGTCGCCGGGGGCGAGATCGTGCATTCTCCCATGCGATCCGCGGTCGTACCGCATTCCGATCGACGTTGCCCGGTCGGTCATGCCGCTGAATTGTCGCGGAGCCATCCGACCGTTTTTTCTTTGACAATCACGTTCGTCCCGATTCGTCCCTGGGTACTACCAGAGTGTCGATGTGCGCGGATCGGCGAGCCCACGCCGAGGGGAAGTGAACGATGAGCTCTGTCCAGACGACGGGGAAACCTGACGAAATCCGGTCTCGCTGCCCACTCGGGGAGCGAGAACACCAGTTACCCGTCAGCGCCTGCACCCCCGTCCGGGTCAGCCAGCTGCTTCCGTCCGACTCCCCCAGGGTGCACGCGGTGAACCTGGAGCACGTGCGGGCGCTGGCCCAGTCGGAGGCCCCCTTACCGCCGATCATCGTGCACGGCCGGACGAACCGCGTGATCGACGGGATGCACCGGCTGCAGGCCGCGAAGCTCAACGGCGCCGACGAGATCGAAGCGGTGATCTTCGACGGGGACGACGAGGACGCGTTCATCCTCGCGGTCGAATCCAACATCGAGCACGGCCTGCCGCTGTCCCTCGCCGAACGCAGCACCGCGGCCGAACGCATCATCCGGGCCCGTCCCGACTGGTCCGACCGGGCGGTCGCGTTGAGCACCGGGGTCTCCGCCAAGACGGTCAGCGCCATCCGGTCCAGGATCGCCCGGGACATCCCCACCGCGACCAGGCGGATCGGCATGGACGGCCGGGTCCGTCCGGTGGACAGCACCAGTGGCCGCCGCGCCGCCGCCGAACTGCTCGCCGCCGACCCGTCCCTGTCGTTGCGCAAGGTGGCCAAGGAGTCCGGGGTGTCCCCGTCGACCGTCCGCGACGTCCGGGAACGGTTGGACCGCGGCGACAACCCGGTGCCGCCCACCTACCGGGTCGCGCCCAAGCCGGACCCGGCCGAGCCGCCGGCCCAGAACGACGACAAGGGCCCGCCCAGCAATCCGGCGGACGTGGCGCACTCACTGAGCAACCTGAGATCCGACCCGGCCGTCCGGTTCAACGAGTGCGGCCGGATGCTGCTGCGGCTGCTGGATCCCCAGTTCATCACCGCCGACGCGCACGAACGCCTGCTCGACGCCGTGCCCCCGTACTGGGCCGGCGACCTGGCCGGGATCGCCCGCGCCTACGCCTCTGCGTGGAACCACTTCGCCAACGCCCTGGAAGACATGGAACCCACCCAGGACTCCTGACAGACACCGAAAAGCGCCGGACTCCGCGGAGTCCGGCGCTTTTCGGGTCAGCGGGCCACCATGCTGTGGTCGTCCTGGTACCGCAGAGCCAGGACCGTCTGCCGGAAGCTGTCCAGGTCGGCCAGCAGGGTGCGCTCCGCTTCCCGCTCCAGCGCGATCTCGTCGCCGATCAGGCGAAGCTGGTCACGCACCAGGCAGTAGCCACGCACCACGTGCCGGGCACCGAGGGCGTTCAGCACCGGGATCAGCGCGTAGTCCAGGGCTAGTACGTGCGCGCGGCTGCCGACGATCACCAACGGCAGCACGGCTTTCCCCGTCAGGGCGTACCTCGGCAGCAGATCCAGGAACACTTTGAGCAGTCCGGAGTACGAGGCGTGGTGGGTCGGTGTCACCACGATGACGCCGTCGGCGTTCGCCACGCTCGCCAGTGCCCGCGCCACGGCCACATCGCCGGTGTCGGCGCGTACCAACGCTTCGGCGGGTAAGTCCCGGACGCGGATGTGCCGGACGAAGATCCCGTCGACGGCCAGCCTGTCCAGGCCGAACTCGGCGACCCGGCTCGTCGCGGACCCGGCGTGGCTGCTCGCCGAGATCGCCACCACACTGGACACGGGCGCGCCGGTCAACGGCATTGCCCGTCGATGATCTCGTCCTCGATCCGGCACGCCTCGGCGACGATCAGCTCGGCCAGTGCGCGCATGAAACCGGGATCGAGGTCCAACCGCCGGCCGCGGTCGGCGTACGACTCCCGCACCCGGGCGACCCGGTCCGGTTGCATCATCGGGATGCCCTCGGCGCGTTTGAGCTCCGCGACCCGCGCGCACACAGTCAACCGGGCCGCGAGCAACTCGGCCAGCCTGGTGTCCAACGCGTCCAGCTCGGCGCGGTACGGCCCCAGTTTCGCGTCGGCTTTCATCGCCGCCCTCCCGTTCATGTCCGTAGGTCGTGTTTCAGATGTCCCGGTCGATGAGAGCCTGCCCCGGCCGGAGGCCGAAATCGGGCTTCCGCGGGGCGGTTCCTGGCGTCGCCGGCGGGACGCCGCGAATACTGGTTGTCTTTGGGCGTTCCGCCGGTGGCGTCAGGGACCGCATCCGGCCCGGCTATCGCGATCGGGACATCTGAAACACGGCCTAGTTCCGGCCTGGCCAACATCTCGGCGCATCGCGCGGCCAGGTCTCCGCCGCACGGACCGAGCTTGTCGGCGATCTCGTCCAGGGTCCTGGCGAAGCCCGGCCGGTGCGCGAAGGTGACCACAGTGGACAGATGGTCGAGACCGGCGCGCAGGTCCTGCCTGGCCCGCTCGGCCTCGGCGTTGCCGGCCTGGATGTCCCAGTACACCTCCGGGCTGCCGCGCACGATCCTGGCCAACAGCGCCAGCATGGCCAGGTGGGGCGGCGGCGCGAGCCGCACGAGCTTGTCCACGTCACAGCCGCCCGCCACCAGTGCCTGGCCGAAAGCCAGCACGCTGGCGTGCGTCGCGACCTGCGTCAGCGCTGTCAGGTGGTCGTGCTCGTCCGCGGTGACTGGGACGAGCCGCAGGCTCGCGTCGCGCAGCAGCCGACAGACAAGGTCCGTCCGTGGGCCGCCGCGGATCGTGACCGTCGCCACCGGTCGTCCGGCCGGATCGAGGGTCGGTGCGAACATCGGGTTCAGGCTCAACGTTTCCAGATCGTGCCGCTCGGCGGCCTCCGCCAGCAGTGCCGCCACCGTCGCCTTGACCGAGGACGTGTCTGCCAGCAGCGCGCCGGCCCGCATCGTAGACGCGACAACGGGAATCGCTGCTTCGCAGGCCTTCTCGGGCAGGGCCAGCAGCACCACGTCCGCCGTGGCGAGGACAGCGTTGACATTCCGGGAAGGGTGGGTGACATCGCCCTGGACATGGCGGCCCTGCTCACGATCGACCGTCACCACATCGCCGGAATTGCCGAACAGCCGGCAGAACAGGCCGCCCACGCTCCCCGCCCCGCCGCACACCACGAAATTCGTCATCGCGCACCTCCTGCCGGCTGGTACAGCTCGACCGGTTCGTGGCCGTCGGCCGACTGCCGGTGCAGGAACAGCAGGTCGACCTTGTGGTCGACGGCACTGCTCGACCACGTGACCAGCACCCGGTAGCCAAGACGTTCGCCGAGGTGGACGGCTTCGAGCGGGTCCACCCCGCACGCGGCCCGGGACCTGCCGGTCCGGGCGACGCCGAGCAGCCACCGGTCCGGCACGCCCACCACGCGGACCCGGTCCGGCGCCGGGCCGCCAAGCAGCGCGGCCATGCCGGCCAGGTCGATGACCTCGCGATGCCACCGTAACGTCGGCACCTGGGCCAACGGCAGCGGCTCGACCGGCTGTTTGTACAGCACGGCGTCGTATCGGTCACGGGCCAGCGGGTTCTGCAGGCTCCCCCTGGGCAGGCGCACGTCCACCGCGCTCAGCCCACGGACGTCGGTGCGCAGCCCGGCGAAGAAGGCGGGGTCGATCGGCGGGACCCGCACACCGGCCGAACCGCGGCTGACCGCGTTACGGTAGGCCAGCAACCGCGGATTGCCCAACCCGGTGAAGTAGACGGCGCCGCGGTCGGCGAGCTTGGGCATGACCGCGTGCAACAGGCACAACACCGCGTGCTCGTTGGACAGGCCGAGCGCGGAGGCGTTGACCACGACTGTGTCGAAGTGTTCGAACGGCAGCGCGTCCAGGGAAAAGGCGTGGTACACCTTCAGTTCGACCCGCCCGGCCACCTCCGGATCGCGGCACAGCCACGACCGCAACGCGGCGATGGTGTCGGCCGACGGGTCCCCTGCCCACAACTCGTCGCACAGCGGCGCGAGCGCGGACACCGTCACGCCCGATCCCACTCCGATGTGCATCACGCGGCGTGGTCGCAGGTCCATGATACGTTCCAAAGTGGACATCGGACGTCACCTCTCCGCGGCGGTCCGGTCGAGCAGGTGTCGCAGCAGTTGGTCGACCTGCCCGGAAGCCAGGTCGTCCACTGTGGACGTTTGGTCGGGCGGTGGTTCGATGTCGCCGCGCAGCGCCTGCGTGTCCACCTTTCCGTTGGCGTTCCTGGGCAACGCGTCCAGCACCCCGATGTCCGCCGGACGCATGTAGGCCGGCAGCCGGTCCGCCAACCATGTCCCGACCTCATCCGGCGTGAGGGTGTCCGCGGGCGAGACATAGGCGACGAGCCTGTCGTCACGCAGGACGACCGCGGCCGCACCGACCGCGGGATGGGACAGGAGCGTGTTCTCGATCTCGCCGAGTTCGATCCGGAAACCCCTGACCTTCACCTGGCTGTCCACCCGGCCGAGGATCTCCAGCTCGCCGTCCGGCCGCTGGCGGACCCGGTCGCCGGTGCGGTACAGCCGGGCACCTGGCTGATCGCCGTGCGGGTCGGGGAGGAACTTCTCGGCGGTGAGTCCCGACCGGCCGTGGTATCCGCGTGCCACGGCGTCACCGCCGAGGTACAACTCTCCGCTGATCCCGGGTGGCACGGGCCGGAGACTCTGATCGAGAACGTACGCGCGGTAGTTCGGCAGCGGCGGGCCGATCGGGACGGACGGCGCCGAACCGTCGGCGGGCGAGCAGACGTGTGCGGCGGACCACACAGTGGCCTCGGTGGGACCGTAGTCGTTGAGGAGCAAGGCTTTCGGGTGGGCGGCGAAGTGTCGTTCGACCAGTTTCGGCGGCAGCGGCTCACCGCCGACGGACACCAGTCGCAGCCCGGCCAGCCCGTGCTCGGCGCCCGCCTCACGCAGCAGCGCGTAGTGCGACGGGATCGAGTGAATGTGGGTCACGGACCGCGCCTCGGCCACCTTGGCCAGCAGTCGTGCGTCGCGCGCCTCGGCATCGGTGGGCAGCAGAACCGTGCCGCCAGTGGTGAGCGTCCAGTACAGACCACCGGCGGAGCCGTCGAACGACAGCGGCATGGTCACCAGGTCCACGACAGGCGCGGAGCCGCCGACCCGACGGGCGAACGTGGACAGCGTCAGGCCGCGGTGGGTGACCGCGACTCCCTTGGGCCGCCCGGTGGACCCGGAGGTGTAGATCAGGTACGCCAAACTGCCCGAGTGGGGCTCCAGTTCGACCGGGTCCACCGGGCCGCGCGACAGCTCGACCGTGGGCACCGGCAGCGCCGGCAGACCGTCGAGCTGTTCGCGGGTGCCCAACAGCAGGAAGGCACCGGAATCCCGGACCATCCAACGAATTCGTTCGTCCGGGTAGGACGGATCGATCGGGACGTACGCGGCGCCGGCGCACAACACAGCCAGCAGTCCGACCACGGCGTCAACCGAACGATCAGCCACGACGCCAACCACACGCTCCGGCCCAGCGCCCTGCTCCCTCAACTCGCGTGCGGTGTGGCTGGCACGTGCCATCAGTTCGCCGTACGTGAGCTGCTCGCTCCCGCAGACCACCGCGAGCTTCGCCGGCGCCTGCGCCCGAACGAGTTCGTGCACCGGAATGTCCGGAAAGGACTGACGCGGGCCCTGCCATTCGGTCAGCACGGCGTGCAGTTCCGCGTCGGTCAGCGCGGAGAATTCGTCCATTGTGGTCAATTCGGTGATCGCGGACCAAGCCCGGACCAACCGCGCGAGGAAACGTTGGGCGCTGGGGAAACCGAACAGGTCGGTGTCGTAGTCCACCAGGACGTCCAGGCCGTCCGTGTCCCGGAGGACAGTCACCCGCAGGTCCCGGTCGGTCCATCCGGTGTCGATCGGGACGACGCCTTCCGCGTACGTGAAAAGGACCTGCCCCGCCGGCACCTCGGCCCCGGGCGACCGGGCGGTCACCTTGTCGACGAGGGTGACCGGCGTGTCCGAGTCCGACCAGGGCACCCGGACCGTGCTGGCCCCGGTCGGGAGATCGGCCGCGAACGTGACGTCCTCGTCGTCACAGTACCTGGCCAACACCGCGGCCAGCCCGGCGAGCAGCAGGTCGACAAACTCGACGTCGTGGTCCGCGCACCAGGTGAGCAACGCAGTGTCGCTATGGCGTTCGGACACCGTCGCGCCACGGAATCGCCGGGTCGCCGGGCGGGGGCGGTCGGTCGGCAGGGCTAGCGGAGGCATCGGGGCCGGCGGCTCCCCGGGCACCCACCTGACGTCCCGGGCCTGGAGCAACTCCGCGACCATCGCGCCCAGCTCGGATGTGGCGAGCGGCCGTCGGGTGGTGCAGAGAACGACTTGTTCGCGCTCGCCGAGCCGAACCAGGCAGATCCGGGCGGTCGGGCCGAGCCGCTGGGCCTCCTGGACAGCGAGCTGTTCCAGGCCGTCCCGCGAGCTGTGCCGCAGGTCCACCACGGTCACCGGGACAGGGCCCGCGGCCCGCCTCAGCTCGGCCACGTCCAGCTCGCCCGACACGGGCCACCCCCACCGCGCGGGCGCGACGATCGACGCCATCTAACACACCACTCGCGCACCGGCCGCCGGCCGAAGCGAACGGGATTTCCGCAGGTCACGCGAGCACACCGCTTTCTTCAACCAGCGGTCGGTCCCGTCGTAGCGGGCCTGGAACGCGCTGCGGCCGTGCACCGCCTTGTAGTTGTCGACGATGAACAGGTCACCCGGACCGACGGTCACTTCGCGCAACTGGTCCTCCAGTTGGTTCACCAGGTCGGCGAGCGCGTCCTTCGCTTCGGTGTCACCGGGCAGCGGTTCCATGAACGCGGGGTCCACCCGCAGGTACGGCTGCTGGTCGTCGCCGAACAGCACCGCGCACGGTTCGGGCGCGTCCTGCATCACCTGCATGCTGTGGGTACGGCCGGTGCCGGCCACGAGATCCGCGGCCCGGTTGAGATGTTCGTTGTCCGGGCGGATCAGGAACCTCGACTGACGCAGCACGGCCCGGCGTTCCGGCGTGACCGACACGGCGTCGACACCGGCCACCGTGGTGCCCACCTCGTCCGGGTTGCGCAGGCCCAGCAACAGCAGGTAGTCGCAGCGGAACGGGTGGAAGCCGTCCTCGGTGTGCCACTCCAGGCGGACCGTGCCGTGGCCGCTCTGCTCGTCCTTCTCCGCCGGCATCGGCAGCACGTCGTGCACGAGCCGGCCGTCCTGCAACGTGGACCAGCCGAACACCTCGCCAAGCGCGGCGCTGACGAGCAGCAGGTACAGCTCGTACCGCCGGGTGGCCGCCGGGTTAGCCCGGTGGCGCCAGTTCAGCGGGGTGGGGCCGAGCTCGGTGTCGTCGACGCCGAGGCCGCGCACCACGAGGCTGGCCGAGGTCTCCTCGCGGCGGAACGCGCCGACGGCATCGAGCAGCCGGTCGGGCAACTGGGCGGCCAGCCGGCCAGCCGAGGCGACGAACTCGTGGTCCTCCGCGGAGTCGTAGCGTCCGGCCAGGGTCCGCAGCAGGTCGTCGGTCTGCGCGCGTTCGTCGTCGGCGAGATCGAAGTAGGCGACGGTCGGGGTCATGGCGAGTTCCTTCTCCCCTTACATGGTCCGGTCAGCCGACCGCGGCGACCGGCTGGCTGTCCGGCTCCGGCAGGAAACCCGTGGCCACCAGGTAGCGGAAGCACGAGTGCGCCCACTCCTCGTTGACCGGCGGACACTCGATGCCGGAGCCGTCGAGCGCGTCGAGCAGGACTCGGCACTCGTCCACCGGGTTCACCTGTTTCTGCAGGTCCGGGTCCAGGGCCGCGTGCCGCATGGTGGCCACCCGCAAGATCGGGGTCATCGGGTACAGGACGTGGTCCTGGTCGACGTCCAGTGCCTTGGTGCGGGCCTCCTCCTCGTCGACGACGTTGAGGCGGTAGCCGAACGACCGCAGCCACTCGTAGCACTGGGTCATGGTGGCCGGCTCGGCGTTGGTGATGTTGAAGTTCTTGCCGAAGTTCTCCGCGCGCAGCGACGTGTACACGACCGACTTGGCGGTGAAGTCCACCGGCACGGCGTTGACCACGTCGTTGTACAGCGGCAGCAGGCCCAGTTCCAGGAACCCCTTGAGGTACACGTACAGGTAGTCGGTGTGGTGCGACGCGCCGGTCTCGGTGTGGCCGGTGATCATCCACGGCCGTTGGATGGTCAGCGGCAGGCCGCGGTCGCGCGCGATGGCAACGATCTTCTCGGCGACCCACTTGGTGCGCGGATAGCCGGTGGGCACGCGGATCGGCTTGTCCGTCAGGTCCTGCTCGGTGAACGGCCGCTTCGCCCCGGTCCCCATGAAGACGTCCACACTGGACACATGGTGGAACGCCTTCACCTTGGTGCGGCACGCCAGTCGCAGCAGTTCCTCGGTGCCGTGCACGTTGGCCGGTTTCATGGCGTCGTACGGGTAGGTGAAGTTGACGATCGCCGCGCTGTGGTAGATCGAGTCGATCGTGCCGGCCAGCTCGTCGAACTGGTCCCGGCTCAGGTCGAGCATGGGCTTGCCGATGTCGCCGATGACCGGTCGGATCCTTGCCCGGTAGGACTCGTCCCAGGCCAGGTAGCGGCGCAGCACCTGCTCGATCCGTTCCTCCCCGGCCTCGGCGCTCTCCGCGCGGACCAGGCAGTGGATCGTCGCGTCGGTCCGCTTGACCAGTTCGACGACGAGGAACGCGCCCAGGTAGCCGGTCGCGCCGGTGACCAGGATGTGCCTCGGGTTGAGATAGTCGGCGTGCGGCAGGCCGTCCGGGCGGATGCTCGGGTCCAGCTTGACGTCGGCGAGCAGTTCCGCGGACTGCTGCGCGTACAGCGCCGCGCTGTCCACTTTGTCCTTGCGCTGCTCGTGGGTGGTCACCGTCCTGGCGATGCCCTCGACCGTCGGCACCCGGAAGATCTCGTCGATGGGCAGGTCCACGTCGTGCTCCCGGGACAGCCGGGCGGCCAGCCGGGCCACCAGCAGGGAGTTGCCGCCCAGGTCGAAGAAGCTGGCCGTGGCGCTGATCTTGCCCTGGCCGAGCACGGCGGCGAAGGTCTCGGCGATGTCGGCCTCCAGCTGGTCGCGTGGCTCGACGTAGCCACCGCTGAAGATCTCCTCGGGCGCCGGCAACGCGGCGATGTCGATCTTGCCGTGCCGGGTCAGCGGGAGCCGTTCCAGGCTCACGAAGTGCGCGGGCACCATGTAGTCGGGCAGGTGCCCGACCGCGTGGGCGGTCAACGTGTCGTGGGTGACCACCCGGCCGGCGACCGGCACGACGTACGCGACCAGGCGCTGCACCCCGGGCTGGTCCTCCAGCACGCGCACGACCACCTCGGTGACCAGCGGGTGCCGCAGCAGCACGTTCTCGATCTCGGCCAGCTCGACCCGGAAACCGCGGATCTTGACCTGGTTGTCGACCCGGCCGAGGAACTCGATCGACCCGTCCGGCCGGTACCGAGCGCGGTCACCGGTGCGGTACAGCCGCGCGCCGCTGTACGGGTCGGGCAGGAAGCGTTCGGCCGTGGTGCCCGGCCGGCCGACGTACCCGCGGGTCACGCCCCCGCCGCCGATGTAGAGCTCGCCGGCGACCCCGGGCGGCACCGGGTTGAACTGCTCGTCCAGCAGGTAGATCTTGGCGTTCGGGATCGGTTTGCCGATCGGGACGCGGACGGTGTCGGCGTCTTCGGGCTGGCAGGCGTGCACGGCCGCCCACACTGTGGCTTCGGTGGGGCCGTACTCGTTGAACAGCGCGGCCTTCGGCGAACGCTCGAAGTGGTCACGGACCAGGGCAGGCGGCAACGCCTCGCCGGCCAGCACGCAGGTGCGTACCGACTCGTGCGAGCCCAGGTCGGTGTCCAGCAGCACGCTGTACTGCGCTGGGACGCCGTCGAAGTGGGTGATCTCCAGCCGGCGGATGAGGCTGCCCAGCTGCCGCGGGTCGTAGACCTCGCTGTCGGTCGGGAACACCAGGGTGCCGCCCCTGGTCAGCGTCCAGTACACGCCGCCTGCGGACGCGTCGAACGTCAGCGGCGCGAGCACCAGGTACCGCTCGGGCAGCCCGGTGGTCTCGCATGCCGACCGGGCGCTGGTGGAGTGGACGATCTGGCGGTGTTCGACCGCGACGCCCTTGGGCCGTCCGGTGGAGCCGGACGTGTAGATCAGGTATGCCAGGTTGTCCGGCCGGACCTGGACAGCGGGCTTGCCGTTTATATCCACGGTGGATATATCGATGGTGGTGACCGGGAGCATGGGCAGGTCGGCCAGTTGCCTGGCCGTGCCGACGAGCAGGGCGATGCCCGCGTCGTCCACAATGTACTTCAGCCGGTCGGTCGGGTAGGCCGGGTCCAGCGGCACGTACGCGGCGCCGGACTTGAGCACGCCGAGCAGCCCGACCATCGCGTCGACCGACCGGTCCACCAGGACCCCGATCCGCGATTCCGGCTGCGCACCCAACTCGACCAGCCGCCCGGCCAGCGCGTTCGCCCGGTCGTCCAGCTCGCGGTAGGTCAGGCGGTCGTCGCCGACGATCACCGCGATGTCGTCCGCGTGCTCCCGTGCGGCCTGCTCGACGAGTTCGTGCAGGCAGCGGTCCTTCGGGGAGTCCTGCTCGGTCGCGTTCCACGAGGTCAGGACCGTGGCCAGGTCCGCGTCGTCGAGCAGCGCGATCCGGCCGAGCGGGCGGGTCGGTTCGGCCACCGCGGCCCGCAGCAGCAGGACGATCCGTTCCACCAGGCCTCGGACCGTGTCGCGGTCGAACAGGTCGCGGTTGAAGTCCGCCCGCAGCCGCATGTCCGGGCCGCGCCGCACCGCGAACAGGTCGATGTCGTGCGGCGTCCAGCCGTTGTCCACCTCTTCGGTGGTCGCGGTGGCGCCGGCGAGGTCACGCGTCGGCGGCTCGTCGTCGACCGTGAAGAACGTCTGGAACAACGGGGTGTGGCTGAGGTCGCGCTGCGGGCTGGCCGCCGTCACGATCCGTTCGAACGGCAGCCGGCCGTGCGCCAGCGCCGCGGTCATGCTCTGGCCGACACCGTTGGCGAGGTCGTCCAGGCTCGGGTCGCCGGACAGGTCGACGCGGACCGGGAGCATGTTCTCCAGCGGGCCCACCAAGGTGTCGGTGTCGGCGAGCCCGGCGATGCCGATCGCCAGGTCGGTCCGCAACGAGTACCGGCCCAGCACCGCGGCGAACCCGGCCATCAGCACGGTCGACAGATCGTGGCCGCCGCGTTCGGCGTACGCGAGGACCGCGGACACCAGGTCGGCGTCGAGGTCGACCCCGACCGAGTCGCCGTTGATCGTCTTCATCAACGGGCGCGGCCGGTCGGTCGGCAGTTCGAGGGGAACCAGCCCGGTCAGGCGGTCCCGCCAGTACTCGGTGTCCTCGGCCGCCTCGGCACTGCCGAGCCATTCCCGTTGCGCGGTCACGAACTCGCTGAAGTGGGCACGCGCCGGAGGCAGCTTGGCGTCACCGCCGTCAACCAAGGCGGCGTACGTCGTGAGCAGTTCCGCGACGAACAGCCGCATCGACCGACGGTCGGCGACCAGCTGGTGCATGGTGATCGCCAGGACGTGATCATCCGGCCCGCGCCGGACGACAGTGGCCCGGACCAACGGGCCCTTCTCGATGTCGAACGGGCTCTGCGCCTCGCGAACCGCCAGCCGGGCGAGTTCGGCGTCGAGGTCGTCCGCAAGCTCGACCACCGGCAGCCGGAGCGTAACGGCCGAGGCGACGCTGCCCACCGGTTGCCCGTTGACGTTCACGAACACCATCCGCAGCACCTCGTGCCGCTGCACGAGTTCGGTGAGCGCGAGCTGCATCGCGGCCAGGTCGAGCGGTCCGGTGACGCGCAACGCGGTGAACAGCTGCCAGGGTTTCGTCTCGTCGAGCTGGAGCAGCATCCACAGCCGGCGTTGCTCCAGGGACAGGGTGGACGGCACGTCTTCCGGCGAGCGGTCCAGCAGCTGAGCGAGCAGCTCGCGCTTCTCCGCTGCGGACATCGACTCCAGGTCGTGTTGCTGCTGGCTCATCGACCAGACCCTTTCTGTATGTAGCCTGCGTGGTCAGGCGGTCATCCGCGCGCGGACCGACCGGGGCCGCATGTCGGTCCAGACCTTCTCGATGTGGTCAAGGCACTCCTTCTTGGTGCCGCGGGTGCCGTCCGCGGTCCAGCCGGCCGGCACGTCCCGGTCGGCGAACCAGATCGAGTACTGGTCCTCGTCGTTGACGACCACCTGGAAAACCGTGTCCGGGTTGTCGATGCTCATCGCTGTCCTCCGTTCCTTGGGTCACTCACCGCATCCGGGCGAGCAGACTGTTCACCTCGTCGTCCGACATCCGCGCCAACGCCCGCGCGGTCGCGTCGTCGGCCTGCCTGCTCTCCTCGGCCGCGCCGACCGACTCGGCCAACCCGGCGGCCGTGGGGCGCCGGAAGAACTCCCGGACCTGGACGGGCACACCGAACTCCTGGCGCACCCGGGCGATCACCTTCGCGGCGAGCAGCGAATGGCCGCCCAGGCCGAAGAAGTTCGCGTGCACACCCGGTCGCGGCACGTCCAGCAACTCGCCGAACAGGTCGGCGATGATCCGTTCCACGCGGTTGCGCGGCCGGGTCTGGTCGGTCGACCCGAACACCGCCTCGGCTTGCCTGGCCCGCAACATCCGACGGTCGACCGCGCCATTTTCCTTGCGGGGCAACGTGTCCAGCACGCCGAACACGGACGGCACCAGGTGTTCGGGGAGGTGTCGGGCGGCTGCGACCCGTACCTGGCGGACGAGTTCGGCGTCGGTGCCTGGTCGGCCCTGACCACGCGCGAGCCACCCGACGAGCGTGGTCTCGTCGCCGAACTCGCCCGCCACCACCGCGGCCTCGGCCACGTGTTCCTGCTGGCCGAGCGCGGTCGCCACCACCGCCGGGTCGACCCAGTGGTCGCGGAGTTCGATCCGGTCGTCGGCCGGTCCGACGACCTCAAGCTGTCCGTCCGTTGTGTACCGGGCGCGGAGGGCGGTCCGGCACAGCTCCTCGCCCACACCACCGATGTACAACTCCCCTACCGTGCCAACGGGTACCGGTTCAAGCCGTCCGTCGAGCAGGTGACGTGAGGTGTTCGCGAGCGGCGGCCCTGCCTGCCCGACCCGTTCCACGCCGGCCAGCACCCCTGCCTCGGCCACACCGTGCGCGCGCCATACCTGCGCGCCCGTGTCCTGCAGGCTCCGCACGAGTTCAGCCTCGAACGGCTCGCCCACGCACACGGCACGGGACACGGGTGTTCGGCCGGCAGACAGCAGGGCACGCCACTTCGCGGCGGTGCCGAACACGACTGTCGACTCGGCGTCCGTCAGGGTGGTCCGAGCCCCGGTGGCCAGCGGCAAGAGCAGCTCCACCAGGGCGAGCGCGGAACCTGGCTCGGCGACTGCCCCGATGACGTCGTCGCCGGACAGGCCGAGGCTGTCCCGAACGCCGGTGACCAGGTTGGCCAATGCCCGGTGGGAGATCCGTACCGGGTCGACCGTCCCCTGTGGATAGACGACGGCGGCCAGGTCATCCGGGCTTGGCTTGTCTTCGACTTCGCCACCGGCCTGGTGCGCGTCGACAAGCAGGACTCGTTGCCAGGACACGGTTTCAGCCAGTTCGGACGTGGTGAGCAGGATCGCGGGATCCGCGTCGGCCAGGATCGTTTCGGCCCGGTCGGGGTCAAGCATGAGGACCGCCGCGCCGGCTGTCAGCACCGCGCACACGCCGACCAGCAGCTCCGGCGTACGCGGCAAGTGGACGGCGACGACCTGCCCTGGCGCCACCCCTGCCGAACGCAGTCCACGCGCGAGGCTGTTCCCTCGGTCACGCAGCTCTGGGAACGTCAGGCCGTCGATCGCCGTTCCGTCCGCCGGGATGTCGAGCAGGTCCGTCAGCGGCTGGATCAGGCCGTACGTCCACTCCGGCGGGGGTGTGCCCGCGGCCACGCGCGTCACCGAACTGCTCGGGTCCTCGGCGATCCGCGACAGCATGTCCAGGTACTGGGCGAGCAGGCGCTCGGCGGTGGCGTCGTCGAACAGGTCGGTGTTGTACTCCAGCCGCAGCCTCAGCCCTTCCGCACTGGGCACACCTGTCAACCACAGGTCGAACTTGGCCGAGCCATCAGTGAGCTCGATCGGCTCCACGCGCAACCCGGGCAGGTCCAGCGTGACACCGGGCGTGGTCTGCAACGCGAACATCACCTGGAACAACGGGGTGCGGCTGAGGTCGCGCGGCGGGCGCAGCTCTGCCACCAGGCGATCGAACGGCATCTCCCGGTGCGCGAACGAGTCCAGGCACGTCGACCGGACCGCGCCGAGCACGTCGGCGAACGGCGCTTCGACGTCGATGTCGTCGGACAGCACCAGGGTGTTGGCGAAGAACCCGATGACGTCGTCGGCGTCCGGGTGTTCCCGACCCGCCACCGGGGTGCCCACCGCGATCTCCCGCTGGCCGGACAGGTGCGCGAGCAGCAGCTTGAACCCGCTCAGCAGCACCATGAACAGCGTGGCGTCGTTCGTCCGGCCCAGCGTGGTCAGCCGTTCGACCAGGTCCGCCGGGACGGACTCGGTACGCACCGCACCGCGAACCGTGCGCACGGGCGGCCGGGGCCGGTCGGTCGGCAGGTCCAGTGAGGGCACGCCGGCCAGTTGCGGACGCCAGTACTCGAGCAGGCGGTCCATTCCACCGTCGGCGAGGTGTTCCTCCTGCCACACCACGTAGTCGGCGTACTGAATGGGCGGCTCGCCGTCGAGCCCAGCGGTGTAGGCGCGTGCCAGGTCGCGGAAGAACAGTTCGATGGACCAGCCATCGCAGACCGTGTGGTGAATCGTGACGACTAGGACGTGCTCGTCGGCGGACATGCGCAACAACACCATCCGCACCAGCGGCGGTTCGTGCAGGACGAACGGGCGGCCCGCTTCGGCCCGTACGGCCACCCTCAGCCTCGCGTCCCGGTCGAGCGTGGAGCAGTCGATCATGGGCAGGGCCACCAGCGCCGACGGGGCCACCACCTGCTGCGGCTCGCCGTCGACCAGCGCGACACCCGTGCGCAACGCTTCGTGCCGGGCGATCACGGCGTCGACGGCGTGCTGGAGGTGCAGGCGGTCCAGGTCACCGGTCATCCGCACCGCGCTCGTGACGTTGTACGCGGCGTTGCTCTCCGGTTCGAGTTGGCACAGGAACCACAGGCGCTTCTGCGCCGAGGACGCCGGGAACACGTAGTAGCCGGTGAAGTCGTGCTCCTTCCCGGCCCCGGTCGCGCCGAGGTACGACGAGCTGGCCATTGCGCTGAGACCCTTTCGAAGACGTGCGACTACCGGATATCGCTCTCGATGGCCGAGAGGATTCTCGGTACGTGCTCACGGAAGAAGAAGTGGTCACCGGGGAAAATGTCGACGGCGAAACGTCCGGTGGTCAGCTCGCGCCATTTCCTGGCCTGCGCGACCGGTGTGCCGACGTCGTCCTTACCGCACAACACTCGCACCGGAATATCGAGCGATTCGCCGGGACGGTAACGATAGTCGTCCACCAGCCGCATGTCCGCCCGGACTGTGGGGAGCATGAGCTGAAGCAGTTTGGGGTAGTTCAGGATGTCCGGGTCGACTCCGTTGATGTCGATCAGCCACTGGACGAGTTGTTCGTCGGTGAAGTCGTGCATCCGTTCCGGACGCAGCACGTGCGGTGCGACGCAGCCGGACACCACGAGCGCTGCTGGTTTGGGCAGCCCTTCCAGGACAAGCCGGCGGGCCGCCTCGTAGGCGATCAACGCGCCCATACTGTGTCCGAACAGGACACATCCGCGAGCCGCGACCGGCGCCAGTTCGACCAGCAACGCGTCGAGCAGGCCGGACATGGTCGTACAAGCGGGCTCGTCGACGCGGGTTTCCCGGCCGGGCAACCGCGCGGCGAGCACTTCGAACGCGTCAGTGTGCGTCTGCCAGTCGCTGAAGACCGACGCGCTGCCCCCGGCGTGCGGCAGGCAGACCAAAGCACGACGCGCGGACGACGGCACGAACCACCGTCCAGACCGGCCCAGGGCCGGCCGGCTCGCGCGTGGATTCGCCATGCCATTCAACGCCATTTCAACTCATTCCGAAATTGACACTGCGACTGGCGTCGATACTAGGCTCGGTCGCGGGGAGCCCGTCAAGGCCGCGAAGAACCTTGTGAGAGCGGAAGAATAGGTGGCTGAGAGGTCGCCGATAGGTCCGGCACATAGTGTCGCACGTGCGGTATCGCGCCAGAGCGAAAAGGGGACGACGGTGGCACTTGCCGGGCTGGAACGGGAAACTGATTCGCTGGTGCAGGTTTTCGTGGAACGGTCCCAGTCGGATCCGGACCGGACTGCGTACGAATTCCTGCACGCCGATGGCGAAGTAGCGGAGCTTACCTACGGAACGTTGTTCGCGCGGGCGTCGGCGGTCGCCGCACGTCTCGTCGACCGTGGCGATCCAGGCGTAGCTCTGTTGCTGTACCCACCCGGCCTGGGCTTCGTGACAGCACTGTGGGGGTGTTTGCTGGCCGGCGTCCCAGCCGCGCCGGCGTACCCCCCGGTCGCTACCGAGAATGACCGTGGCACGGCGCGGTTCCTGAGGATCGTCGAGGACGCGCAGCCCGGGGTGATCGTGGCCGACCCGATGGTTGACGGCGTGTTGTCCACCTTGGGTCAGCAGCACTCGCTTCCGCCTGTGATCAGCGTCGACGCCGAGCTGGAATCCCTGGACGCGGCGCCGCACCTCCCTGGCTCGGATGACGTCGCGTTGGTGCAGTACACGTCCGGCAGCACGACCGAGCCGAAGGGCGTGGTGCTCCGGCACGGGAACCTCGTGCACAACACGCGGGCGATCGCCGAGGTCTTCGGTCTGGACGCCGGTTCGCGGTCGATCTCGTGGCTGCCGCCGTACCACGACATGGGTCTGATCGGATGCGTTCTCACTCCGCTGCGGGTGGGTTTCCCGATGCGGCTGATGTCCCCGCTGCATTTCCTCAAGAGCCCGCTGACCTGGCTGCGCCAGGTCAGCGACTTGGGCGTGACCGCGACCGGCGGCCCGAACTTCGCCTACGACCTGTGCGTCCGCCGGGCTCAGCGGGTCGATCTGTCCGATGTGGACTTGAGCTCGTGGCGGGTGGCGTTCAACGGAGCGGAACCGGTGCGGCGGAAGACGTTGGAGGCGTTCGCTCGTCAGTTCGCCGAGAACGGGTTCCGGCCGGAGGCGTTCCTTCCCTGCTACGGCTTGGCGGAGGCCACGCTGATCGTGTCCGGCCGGCACTGGCACCCGGACGACAGCGGCCCACGGGTCAGCTGCGGTCCCAGTGTCACCGGCATGCAGGTGGCGATCGTCGACGACGGTGTCCGCGTTCCTGCAGGTACGCAGGGCGAGATCTGGCTGCGCGGCCCGAGCGTGACCGCCGGCTATCTGAACGGAACCGACGACCTGTTCGGCGACCTCGACGGCGAGCGTTTCCTCCGTACCGGTGACCTGGGGTTGGTCCGAGACGGCGAGCTGTTCGTCACCGGTCGCAGCAAGGACGTGCTCGTCAGCCAGGGCGTCAACTATCACGCCGCGGACATCGAGGCGGCGGCCGTGCTCGACAACCCGGCCGTCCAGACGACCGCGGCCGCGTTCCAGGCGGACGACCGGATCGTGCTGGTGGCGGCTCGCGCACCAGGTACCCAGGACGACGACGCGACGGTCGCCGGGCGGCTGCGCACGCGCGTGTTGGAAGGGACGGGAGCCAGGCTCGACGTCGTGGTTTTCTGCCCGGTCCGGTCGATTCCGCGGACGACGAGCGGAAAGGTACGACGGGCCCGGTGCCGTGAGCTGCTGGTCGCCGGTGAGCTGCCGGGCGCGGTGGCGGCGCTGGGGTCGTGGGACAACGAGTTCCTGGCGAAGTTCGTGGCGGGTGTGTTCGCCGGGGTGTGCGAGGTCCCGTCCTGCGGGGTCGACCAGCGGCTGGTCGAAGTCGGCGGCGACTCGATCCGGGCGGCTGAGATCGCGGCCGCCCTTGAGGACGCGGTGGCGCTGCCCGTGCCGATGGAGGTCGTGCTGGACCAGGCGACACCTCGCCGCGTGGCCGCCCACCTGACCACGCGATGGGCCGAGGAAGGCGTCGGCATCCGCACCGTGATGGGCCGTCTGGCGGGAGAGGAGATCTCGCAGTGAACGTCGAGGATATGGGCCGTGAACTCGTCCAGCGGTGGCGTCGCCGTGGTCGCGTCGCTTCACAGTCCACACAGGATGGTGAGGCGCCGTTGAGTTTCAGCCAGGAAGGCATCTGGCTGTTCGAGCAGCTGCACCCCGGCACCCCGGTGAACAACCTGACGTTCTGTGGCATCGTGGACGGGCCGCTGGACATCGCCGCCCTGACGGCCGCGGTTCACCAGGTGTGCCAACGTCACTCGATCCTGCGTACCACGTTCACCAGCGAGCCGCGTCAGGTCGTCCACTCGGACCTGGTGATCGAACCCGAGGTCGTCGTCCTTTCCAGCGAGGACGAAGCGATCCAGCTGGCCCGCGAAGCTGCCCGTGAACCGTTCGACCTCGTTGCCGGACCGCTGTTGCGGGTCACGGTGTACCAATTGCCCTCAGCTCGGTCGGTGCTGAGCGTCACCGCCCACCATCTGATCGCCGACGGCTGGTCACTCGGAGTCTTCCTGCACGAGCTCACCGCGGTTGGTGATGTCCCTTGGCAGTACGCGGATCTCGCGCGACAGAACCGCGTCGCGCCGTCCCCCGCGGATCTGGCGTACTGGCGTGACCAGCTGTCTGACCACTCACCGCTGCAGCTGCCGACCGACTATCCTCGGCCGGCAAAGCCGGAATTCCACAGCGCTTTTCACTCTATCCACATTGGATATAACGTTCTTGGGCGAGTTCGCGCGCTTGCCGCCGAGACCGGGACGACTCCGTTCATGGTGTTGCTCGCCGGGTTCCACGTGTTGCTCGGTCGGTTGTCCGGTGGGACCGACGTGACTGTTGGGTCGCCGACGGCTACGCGGCAGCGGGTGTCGGCACCGCAGGTCATCGGCCCGTTGGTCAATATGCTGCCGTTGCGGGTGGATCTCAGTGGCGCGGTGTCGTTCCGTGAGGTCCTGGATCGGGTGCGGCACAGTTGCTTGGGCGCGTATGCCCATCAGGATGTGCCTTTCGAGAAACTGGTTGAAGAAGCGCGTTCTCAGTCCGCGCTGAGCCCGCTGTTCCAGGCCATGCTCGTCCACCAGGACGCCCCGGCCGACCTGCGACTGGGTGGCGTGTCGTTGACCCCTGTCCTGCAGGAGCCGAGCGCGGTCCACCACGACCTGGAACTGTATCTCTGGTCCGGTGACGACGGAATCACCGGATTCCTGGGCTACGACAAGGACTTGTTCACTGCCGCGACGGCCCAACGACTTGTCGACCGGTACGTGACATTGCTGTCTTCGGCCGTGGCAGAGCCTTCCCAGCCCGTCGCGGACCTGACGATGACATTCCCCGGCGAGGTCGAACTCCGCACCGAACTGTCCGAGGGTAAACAAATCCCCGTCCCTGACCGTCTGGTGCACGAATGGTTCGAACTGCAGGCCGACCGAACCCCGGACGCCGTCGCAGTCCGCGCGGTCGACGGCGAACTCACCTACCGCCAACTCGACCAACGAGCCAACCAACTCGCCCACCACCTCCGCACCCACTGTGCGGCAGGCCCTGAAACCCTGGTCGCCATCTGCCTCCCCAGAACCCTGGACCTGATCACCGCCCTGTTCGCCGTGCTGAAAGCCGGCGCAGCCTACGTCCCCATCGACCCCGCCTACCCCACCAACCGAATCACCTACATCCTCAACGACGCCAAAGCCGCCACCCTCATCACGACCAACGACATCAACGTCGGTGATGTCAACCAAGTCCTGATCGACCACGCAACAGGCCCCACCACCCGCCTAACCCCCACCGCCACCAAGAACAACCTCGCCTACGTGATCTACACGTCCGGCTCAACCGGGCAACCCAAAGGCGTGATGATCGAACACCACCAAACCACCGCCATGATCACCTGGGCCCTCGACACCTTCACCCCCACCGAGTTGACCAACGTCCTGGCGTCCACATCGGTCTGCTTCGACCTCTCCATCTACGAAATCTTCACCCCCCTCGCCACCGGCGGCAGCATCACCCTCACCGAACACAACGCCCTAGACCTCATCACAAACCCAACCCACGGCACCAACTCCCCCCACGGCACCAGCCCAACCCCCACCAACAACCCACCCCACGGCGCCGACCCCACCCGCACCACCGACCCAACTCCTGGCACCGGCACCGGCACCGGCACCGGCCCAACCTCCACCACAAGCTCCCCTCTTGACACCAACCCACCCCACGGCACCGCCCCCACCCAAGGCACCATCCTCACCCCCACCACCAAACCCACTCTCGATGCCAATCCCGACCTCACCATTGGCACCAATCCACCCCACGTCACCGACTCCACCCTCGAAACCAAACCCGCCCCCACCACGAACCGAACCTCCACCACAAACTCCTCCCTTGGCACCAACCCGCCCCACGGCGCCGACTCCACCCCAACCCACGACAGCACCTCCACCCACGACACCAACATCACCCTCATCAACACCGTCCCCTCCATAGCCCAAGAACTCCTCACCTCCAACGCCCTACCCACCAGCGCATCCACCATCAACCTCGCCGGCGAGCCCCTCAGCCCCACCCTGGTCCGCGCCCTCTACCAACAACCCCACATCCGCGCCGTCCACAACCTCTACGGCCCCTCCGAAGACACCACCTACTCCACCCACGCCCACACCACCCCGAACGACCACCGCACCCCCATCGGCCGACCCATCCACAACACCCAAGCACACATCCTCGACGCCAACCTACGTCCCGTCCCCATCGGAAGCATCGGCGAGCTCTACCTCAGCGGATCAGGCATCACCCGCGGGTACCACAACCAACCCACCCTCACCGCCGAACGCTACCTCCCCGGCCCCCAAGGACAACGCCTCTACCGCACCGGAGACCACGCCCGCTGGCGACCAGACCAACAACTCGACTACCACGGCCGCACCGACCACCAAATCAAACACCACGGCCACCGCATCGAACCCACCGAAATAGAAACCACCCTCCACAACCACCCACACATCAACCAAGCCGCAGTAACAATCAAGAACGACACCCTCACCGCCTACATAGTCGCACCCCAACTCAACAACGACCCCACACCGCTACAAACCCACCTCCACAAAACCCTGCCGACCCACATGATTCCCACCTTGTGGGTCTTCCTGGACACACTCCCCCTCACCCCCAACCACAAGATCGACCGCAACGCACTCCCCAACCCCACACCCACCACCACACCCCACCAACCACCCCGAACACAGATCGAACGTCTCATCGCCACCATCTGGCAACACGCACTGGACATCACCACCATCGGCATCCACGACAACTTCTTCACCCTCGGCGGACACTCCCTCCTCGCCACCCGCATCACCAACCAACTCCAAACCCAACTTCACATCACCATCCCCCCACACACCCTGTTCGAACACCCCACGATCGCCGAACTGGCCCACGAACTGACCACAGCAAGCGGCATCAAGACAATCCCCCGCCTGCAACGCACCGAAGAAGACGGCCGCATCATCCTGCCGGCGTCCTTCGGTCAGGAACGCCTATGGTTCCTCACCCAACTCGACCCCCAAACAACCACCGCCTACCACATGACCGGCGCCGCAACCCTCCACGGCCCCCTCAACACCACCGCACTCCACCACGCCCTCCACACCACCACCCAACGACACGAAACCCTCCGCACCACCCTCCACCACACCACCCCCAACACCCAACAACCCACCCACACCAACCAAACCCCCACCACCACCCACATCCACCACACCCCCAACACTCAGCCCACAAACGCACCGCAAAGCGATCCCGACACACAGCAGACCGGACACACACCGCGCACCACCACAACCACCCCAGAGCACACCGCTCCAACCACGGCCCACACCGACCAAACCACCCACAGCACCTCGGCCACCGGCCACACCGACCAGACCACCCGAACTACCCTCGCCACCAGCCACACCAACCAGACCAGCCCCACCGCTTCGGCCACCAGCTACACCTACCAGTCCGTCCACTCCGCCTCGCCCACCCTCAACCACGTCACCGCCAACCCCTCACAACTCACCGACATCCTCAACCACGAAGCAACCCACCCCTTCAACCTCACCCAAGGACCACTCCTCCGAGCCACCCTCATCCACCACACACACAACCACCACACACTCATCATCACCATGCACCACACCATCTCCGACGGCTGGTCACTCACCATCCTCCTCAACGAGATCGGCGTGCACTATCGCGCTTGGTTGTCCGGCACAGAGGAGCCGTTGCCGCCGTTGGAAATCCAGTACGCGGATTTCGCCAGCTGGCAGCGCGACCGGTTCGGTGCTGGGGAGTTGGCGGAACAGGTTGGCTACTGGCGGAAGCAGTTGGCTGGAAGTTTGCCGCTTGAACTGCCCACCGACTTTCCGCGTCCGCCGCGCCAGACCTTCAATGGTGCCGCCGTTCCTGTGCACGTTGACCGTTGCGTTGCGGAGCGGATCGATGAGATCGCACGGGCGGAAGGCACGACTGTGTTTGTTGTGCTGCTTGTTGCGTACCAGATTCTATTGGCCAGGGTGTCCGGGCAGGACGACATCAGTGTGGGGTCGCCGGTGTCCGGGCGTCAGCATCCGGACGTGGAGAATCTCATTGGTTTCTTTGTCAACACCTTGGTTTTCCGCAGTGACTTGGGCCGCAACCCCACGTTTCTCGAGGTGTTGGGTCGGGCGCGACGGACGTGCCTGGATGCGTACACCCACCAGGAGGTTCCGTTTGAGAAACTTGTCGCGGAATTGCAGGTGGAGCGGGACCTCAGTCGCAGTCCACTCTGCCAAGCGATGCTCGTCCACCAGGAATCGCCTCTGCCGACCTTGGACATCGACGGTGTCGAGTGCACATTCGGGCAGCCGGACCAGCACACCAGTCAGTTCGACCTCACACTGAGGCTTGAGCAGACCGCAGACGGGCTGCACGGCGAACTGGTCTACAACACCGATCTGTTCGAGAGTTCAACCGCCGAGCGGCTGGTGGCCAGGTACGTGGTCCTCCTCGACAGGCTGACCGCATCACCCAATACGCACCTTGCCGACGTGTCAGCGCCGCCGCCCGAAGAAGTCACGCTTCTCGCTGAACTGACCCAAGGCAAGCAGATCCCGGTTCCGGACCGTTTGGTGCATGAGTGGTTCGAGATCCAGGCCGATCAAACTCCGGACGCGGTCGCCGTCCGTGCCGTCGACGGCGAACTCACCTACCGCCAACTCGACCAACGAGCCAACCAACTCGCCCACCACCTCCGCCACCAACACCACATCACACCCGAGACCCTGGTCGGAGTATGTCTACCCCGCACCCTCGACCTGATCGTCGCGTTGTTCGCCGTGCTGAAGAGCGGCGCCGCCTACGTCCCCATCGACCCCGCCTACCCCACCAACCGAATCACCTACATCCTCAACGACGCCAACGCAAAAGCACTCATCACCACCAATGACACCAACGTCGGTGATGTCAACCGGGTCCTGATCGACCACGCGACGGGCCCCACCACTCGACTCATACCTGCGGGTGACAAGCAAAACCTCGCCTACGTCATCTACACCTCAGGCTCAACCGGGCAACCCAAAGGTGTGATGATCGAACACCACCAAACCACCGCCATGATCACCTGGGCCCTCAACACCTTCACCCCCACCGAGTTGACCAACGTCCTAGCGTCCACCTCCGTCTGCTTCGACCTCTCCATCTACGAGATCTTTGCCCCACTGGCGGCAGGCGGCAGCATCACCCTCACCGAACACAACGCCCTCGACCTCACCATCAACCCCGACCTCGGCACCAACATCACCCTCATCAACACCGTGCCATCAGTCGCCGAAGAACTCCTCATCTCCAACGCCCTGCCAGCCAATGCCTCCACCATCAACCTGGCCGGCGAACCTCTCAGTCCGACATTGGTCCGCGCTCTCTACGACCAACCCCACGTGAAGGCGGTCCACAACCTCTACGGCCCGTCGGAAGACACCACCTATTCCACCCATGCCCGCACCAGGCCGAAAGACCAGCGCACCCCCATCGGCAGGCCCATCCACAACACCCAAGCACACATCCTCGACGCCAACCTACGTCCCGTCCCCATCGGGAGCATCGGCGAGTTGTATCTCAGCGGCGCCGGAATCACCCGCGGCTACCACAACCAACCCACCCTCACCGCCGAACGCTACCTACCCAGCCCCCA
>NZ_SLWS01000008.1:0-542168 GCF_004345645.1 Actinocrispum wychmicini
AGCCAATCATATCTGGCAGGCGGGGTCCACACCCACGAAACCCAACCGGAGGTCCGCCTACGGGACCCAGCAAGAAGCGGGAGCGATACGGACCGAGAACCCAAGCTGGACCCCGCCTGGCAGATATGATTCCCTTGGGCAGGCCATACGGGAGGGAGGCGCCGCGACTAAGACAACTAAAACAACCAGCAACACCCAGGAAAGGGCTCCCTCTTGGCGGCCTGCCCTCGCGGCGAGCGAAAAATCTTTTAGGCGGCCTATGAAGGTGTCCTAAGAGAATGCCACGCTCGAAGACGACATCTGGAAGTCAGGCGCGGGCGGCGATCCCGTCGTACATGACTCGACGGATGGCCTCGCCCATGCGCGCCTGAGCTTTGGGATCCGGGTTGCGCAGCTCGGACAGGACCGCTGCCAGGATCATGCCGTTGATGGCCCGCGCGGTGGCGTCGACGTCGAGGTCGGCGTGCAGGTAGCCGACGCGGACGCCGTGGTGCAGGTACTCGGCGGTCATCTGGGCTGCGGTGTCGTAGAAGTCCAGGACGCGTTCGCGCATCTCGGCGTCGATGCCGGCCGCTTCGAGCAGGAGGAACCGGGCGAGCCGGGGGTCGCTGCCGAAGATCCGGGCGAGCGCGTCACCGATCCGCGCGGTCTGCGCGCGGTAGCCGGCCAGGCTGTTGACCGCCTCCGGGGCGTTGTCCGCGACCAGCGCCGCGACGATGCGCTCGACCAGGTCGGTGATGACGTGGTCGACAATGTCCCGTTTGTTCTCGAAGTACCGGTAGAACGTGCCGTGGCCGATGCCCAGCTGGGTGGCGATGTCGGCGATGCCCGTGGCGTGATAGCCGCGCTCGGCGAAGCAGTCGAACGCGGTCTCGATGATCTCGCGCCGCAGCTCCTGCTTCTTCCGTTCGGCCCGGGTGACGGGTGAGGTCTCCGTCGTCATGCGCTCCAGCCTATTGCATCGACAGAAAAGTGACATACGATTCCGAATATGACATCACGTTCCGCAGTGGGTGGGGACAGTGGCAGCCGAGGTAGGGCGCAGCACCAGGCTGCGGGGGCTGGTCGGGCTCTGGTGATCGGCTGTGGCGGAACGCTCGGGTTCGCCTGGACTGCGGCGATCCTGGCGGCGCTCGATGAGCGGGCCGGCTGGTGTCCGCACACAGCTGACGTACTGGTCGGGACCTCGGCAGGGGCGGAGGCGGTGGCCATGCTGGGAGCGGGCATTCCAGCTGGGGCGATCCTCGACACTCTCGGCGGCGCTGGTGATGTTCGCGCCGCTGGTGATGCTGGTGATGCTGGTGATGTTCGCGCCGCTGGAGGTGCTGGCGGCGCTGGTGATGTTCGCGCCGCTGGAGGTGCTGGCGGCGCTGGTGATCCTCGCGCCGCCTGGGATGCTGGCGTCGCTGGAGATGCTGGCGTCGTTCGGGATGCTCGCGATGCTAGAAGTGCTAGCGATGCTAGGAATGCTCGTGACGACAGAGATGGTCGTCATGCTAGCCCTGCGAATGGGGCTGGTGATGCTCATGGTATCAGCGATGCTCATGGTGCTGGTGCTGGTGCTGGTGCTGGTGCTGGTGCTGGTGCTGGTGACTCTGGTGCCGCTGGGGGTGCTTGCGATGTTGGTGCCGCTGGTGAATCTAGCGCCGCTAAGGATGCTCGTGTCGCTAGGGATGCTCGTGATGCTCGTGCCGCTGGGGATCTTCGGGTTGCTGATCACGTGAGTCGGGTGCCTGGGCGGTTTCCGCCGGTGCCGTCGTTCCGGGTTTCGGCGCCGGGGATGGTGAGGGCTGCGTTCCGGCGTGATGTGGATGTGCTGGCTGGGCTTGCTGGTGCGTTGCCAGTGGGGCGGGGGAACGCGGCCTGGTTGCGGGATCTTGGGGAGACGCTGGCCGGTGTGGATGGTTGGGTGCGGCATCCGGCGACGTGGATTGTGGCCGCTGATCGGGTTGGGCGGCGGGTGGCGTTTGGGGCTGTGGGGGCGCCGAGGGCGAGGTTGGGGGATGCGATCGCCGCGTCGTGGGCCATTCCGGGGTGGTTTCCGCCGGTGGAGATCGGGGGCCGGTTCTACGTTGACGGTGGTGCTGTTTCGCCGACGTCCGCGGATCTCCTTCTCGATCAGGGCGTGGGGGAGGTTGTTGTGGTCGCGCCGATGAGTAGTGAGGGTGGGGCGCCGGCGCGGGGTATGGCGCGGCTGGAACGTCTGTTGCGGAACGCGATGACCAGACGGGTGGACGCCGAAGTGCGCCGGTTGCGGGCGGCTGGGGTGCGGGTCGTGCGGATCGAGCCCGGGCAGCGGGATCTCGATGCCATGGGCGCGAACTTCATGGATCCACGGCGGAGGGAACGTGTTCTCGACACCGCGCGGATCACCGCACCGGCGTTGATCGACAGGGCCTTCGAACGGAAGGGGGTATCGGTGTGACGAAGTACCCGAGCGTCGAACTCAGTGGGGCGCATGTGGCCATCACCGGTGCCGGGCAGGGCATCGGCCGGGCCACCGCGCGGGCGATGGCCGCCAGGGGCGCGCGGGTGGCCATCGGTGATCTGGACGTCGAAGCCGCGAAGCGCACCGCCGCTGAGATCGGCGGCAGCGCACACCACCTCGACGTCGCCGACCCGGTGTCCTTCGCCGCCTTCGTCGCCGAGGCCGAGCAGGCGAACGGGCCGCTCGCGGTCCTGGTCAACAACGCCGGGATCATGCCCAACGGCGCCTTCCTGGACCTTCCCGCCGAGATCAACCGCACCACCATGGAAGTCAACGTCTTCGGTGTCCTGCACGGCATGCGGCTGGCACTGCCCGGGATGCTGGAGCGCGGCCGCGGACACATCGTCAACGTCGCGTCGCTGGCCGGGAAGTTCCCGGTCAAAGGCCTGGCCGTGTACAACGCGAGCAAGTTCGCGGTGGTCGGGTTGACCGCCGCCACACGGCTGGAGTACGCACCGCACGGTGTCAGCGTTTCCGCCGTGCTTCCGTCCGCTGTGGACACCGCCCTCGCGTCCGGGTTGGACATGCGGCCCATCCCGAAGGTCAAACCGGAACGGATCGCCGACGCGATCGTCCAGACGGTACGCACACGCGCCGCCGAAGTCGCTGTACCAGGCTATGTCGGCGTGTTCGCCACAATCGCCGCCGTGACGCCCGAGCCTGCGCTCAACCTGATCCGCAGGCTGGTCCGGGACGACCGCGCGCTGCGACCCGACACCCCGGAACGCGCGGGATACCGTGCCCGTCTGGAGGAACAGCAATGACCACGCAGTACGACGCCGTGATCGTGGGCGCGGGATTCGGGGGCATGGGCGCCGCGATCCAGCTCAACCGGCTCGGCTACGACAACCTGCTCATCCTCGACCGCGAGTCGGACCTCGGCGGCACCTGGCACGTCAACCGCTATCCCGGGCTGGCCGTGGACATCCCGTCGGCCACCTACTCGTACTCGTTCGAGCCCAACCCGTACTGGTCGCGGCTGTTCGCGCCGGGTGACGAGCTCAAGCGTTACGCCGCGCACGTCGCTCAGAAGTACGACATACGCCGGTTCATGCGGTTCAACACCGCGGTCACGGGCGCGGTGTGGGACGCGGAGCACGAGCACTGGACGGTCTCGGTCCGGGGTAGCACACCGGTGACCGCGAAATACCTGTTCGCCGCGACCGGATTCCTTTCCCAGCCGAAGAAACCCGACATCGACGGGATCGACACGTTCGCCGGCAAGGTCATCCACACCACCGACTGGGACGACGGCTACGACCTCACCGGCAAGCGCGCCGCGGTCATTGGCACCGGCGCCACGGGTGTCCAGCTCATCCCCGAGGTGGCCAAGGTTGTCCGCGAACTCACGGTGTACCAACGCACCCCGATCTGGGTCAGCCCCAAGCTGGACTTCTCGGTGCCGAAAGCCGTGCAGCGGGCGTTCGCGGCGGTCCCGCTGATCCAACGGGTCGCGCGGTTCGCCGGATCCGCCTTGCTGGAAATGCTGATGGTGACCGGGGTGCTGCACTACCGGCAGCTGCCGCTGGCGAACAAGCTGGGCGAACGGTTGTGCCGGGCCTATCTGGCGCGGCAGGTGCGCGACCGGCAGTTGCGCCGCAAGCTGACGCCGAACTACACGTTCGGCTGCAAGCGTCCGACGTTCTCCAACGACTACTTCCCGACGTTCACCAAGGACCACGTGCACCTGGAGACCGCGCCGATCGCCCGGGTCGACGAGACCGGGATCGTGACCGTGGCCGGCGACCGGCGGGACATCGACGTCCTGCTGCTGGCCACCGGATTCGACCTGTGGGAGACGAACTTCCCGGCGATCGAGACCATCGGGCGCGAGGGTCGCAACCTTGGCAAGTGGTGGCGGGAGAACCGGTTCCAGGCCTACGAGGGGGTCGCGGTGCCGAAGTTCCCCAACTACATCTCGCTGAACAGCCCGTATTCCTACTCGGGACTGTCCTACTTCACCACTATCGAGTCGCAGATGCGGCACATCGACCGGCTGTTCACCGTGATGCGGCGGCGCGGCGCGGACACGTTCGAGGTCACCGAGCGGGCCAACGACGCCTTCCTGGCCCGGATGACCGAACGCGTCGGCGACACGGTGTTCGAGCTCGGCCAGTGCGCCACCGCGAACAGCTATTACTTCAACCCGCACGGGGAGGCAACCCTGCTCCGCCCGTCATCGACCGTGAACGCTTTCCGCGAAGCCAGGCGCTTCCCCGTCGACGACTACGCGTTCGGATCGCCAGTTGGTCGGTGACGACTGGGATATCGTCGCCCCGCCGCGTGTGGAGGGGAGCGTGCCGACCACCATGGAGAACCACCTGTTCGACTACTGGCCGATGATCCGCCGTCCTCGGTTGGACCTGCCCGGCGGGGCCCGCCTGGCGTTCTGGATCGGCTACAACATCGAGCACTTCGAGCTGGACAAGCCGTCGACCAGCATCTTCGACGGCACCGCCATGCTCCAGCCGGACCCGCTCAACTTCGGTTGGCGCGACTACGGTGTGCGCGTCGGCGTATGGCGGATGATGGAACTGCTCAAGAAGTACGACATGCGCGCCAGCGTGATGCTCAACGCCGACGTGTGCGCGCACTACCCGGAGATCGTCGAGGAAGGCACGAAGCTCGGCTGGGCCTGGCTGGCGCACGGCAAGAACAACTCGATCTTCCAGGCCGGCATGTCGGCCGAGGACGAACGGGCGTACCTGGCCGACATCGTCACGACCATCGGGCAGAGCACCGGGAAACAGCCGAAAGGCTGGCTCGGGCCGGGCCTGACCGAGACGTTCAACACCCCGAACCTGCTGGCCGAGCTGGGCATCGAGTACGTGTTGGACTGGTGCAACGACGACCAGCCGTATCCGATGAAAGTCAGCCAGGGCCGGATGATCGGGGTCCCGTACAGCATCGAGGTCAACGACATCCCGATGTTCCTGGGCAAGGGCTTCACCGGGGAGCAGTTCTACCAGGCCGTGATCGACCAGTTCGACCAGCTCTACGCCGAGGGCGAGCACACCGGCCGGGTGATGTGCCTGGCGTTGCACCCGTTCATCATCAACCAGCCGTTCCGCCACAAGTACCTGGACCGGGCGCTCGACTACATCACCGGGCACGCCGGCGTCTGGTTCGCGACCAGCGACGAGATCGCCGAGTGGTACTACCGGGAACACTACGACGCGGCCGTGGAAAGCATGCGGTGACGCCGGGGGGATTGTCCAAGATGGGCGGTTCCATGCCAACACGCCGGCTCTAGGAGTTCTTCCAGCGATAGCCTGGTACGCCATTACCGTGGGTGCTCATGAGCGGACACGCTGTGGTGGACGGCCGCCATTCGGACCAGTGCGGCCGACCCTTCCCCCACTTTTCGCGGAGGTCGCGAACATGAGTACAACCGCTGGTTTGAGCCAGGACGCCAACGACTTGGCGTGGGCGATCGGAGGCAGTGAACTGCTCCGCCGGCTGTGGGCCGAGGCCTGGGGTGACCTGTACGCGCTTGAGGTCGAAGCGCTCAGCAGCACCTCGTGGACCACGTTCGGGCAGCTGATCTCGTACCTGCGACTACAACCGGGCCAGGTGCTGGCCGACCTCGGCTGCGGCCGGGGCGGTCCCGGGCTGTGGCTGGCCCGCGCGTTCCAGGCCCGGCTGATCGGCGTGGACCACTCGGCGTCCCTGGTCGAACAGGCCAGGGCCAGGATCGGGCACTGGGTGCGCCCGGACGGCGCCGAGTTCCGGATCGGCACGTTCACCGAGAGCGGGCTCGACGACTCGTCGGCCGACGCCGTGATCAGCCTCGGGGCGCTGCCCCTCGGCCAGGATCTCGACGCCGCCCTGCGCGAGATCAGCCGGATCGCCCGGCCCGGCGGCCGGGTCGTCGTCACGTTCAGCGAGAGCACCGAACCCGACGCCGTCATCGACTGGGCCGACCGGATGCGCCTGGCGGGCCTGGAGTTCGAGGCCCGGCACGAGATGCCGGAAGCCGACCGGGGCTGGCGCAGGCTGTGCGAGCTGATCGAGGACAACCGGCCGGAACTGGTCGAGGACATGGGTGAACTGGGCGCCTCGTTCGTGTTCAACGACGCCGAGACGTACGCGCCGGTGCTCGACCGGCTCAGGTGGGTCCTGGTCGCCGGTCGCCGGGCGGGCTGACACCACCGGGAACCACGCTGGGTAGCGTCACGGCGTGCACTACCACCACGTGGACGTCTTCACGCCCCGGCCGTACCGGGGCAACAGCCTTGCCGTGTTCCCGGACGCCACCAGGCTCGACGGCGCCCAGATGGGCGTGATCACCCGGGAACTACGGCACTTCGAGTCGATCTTCCTGACCCCGGACGGGGACGATCATCGCTGGCGGGCGCGGGTGTTCGACCTCGTCGAGGAGCTTGGCTTCGCCGGCCATCCGGTGATCGGCGCCGCATGCGTGGTGCACGAACTGCACGGCGGCTCCGCTCAGGAGCGCTGGACGATCCAACTGGAGGCACGCACCGTGCAGGTGACCACGGAGCGTCGCACCCAAGGACGTTACTCGGCTGTCCTGGATCAGGGGCCGGCTGACTTCCTCGGCCAGCCGGCCCGCACACGTGCCGAGGTGGCGTCGTGGTTCTCGGTGGACGAGCGGGACGTCGACGCCGCGTTGCCGCTGGAGGTCGTGTCCACCGGACTGCGCTACCTGATCGTGCCGGTCCGCTCCGGTGCGCTCGACCGGGCTCGGATCGCGGTGACCGACCTCGCGACCCGCCTCGGCGCGATGGGCGCGGACTTCGCGTACCTGGTCGACGTCGCCGCGTTGGAGGGGCGGCACTGGAACAACGACGGGGTGGTCGAGGACGTGGCCACCGGCAGCGCCGCCGGATGCGTCGCGGCCTACCTGCGCCGGCACGAGCGGCTCGACGAGGGCACCACCGCGGTTCTGCGGCAGGGGCGATTCCTCGGCCGTCCCAGCGAGATCACCATTCGCGCCTACGGCACAGGCACGTCCGTCCCCTCGGTCGAGGTCGGTGGCGACGTGGTGCTGGTCGGCACGGGCACGCTGGATCTGCTGCCGGAATGACGACCCAGGACCTGGCCGCGGCGGACGTCACCCCGCGACGCCTTGCCGGGCAGGGAGAATCCGGGCGCCGACCGGCGAGCGCGCTGGATCTCCGGTGACTCAGAGGTCCATGCCGCCGGTTTCCGGGGCGGCCGCGGCCTTGTCCGGTTTGTCCGCGACCACGGCTTCGGTGGTCAGGAACAGGGCCGCGATGGAGGCCGCGTTCTGCAGGGCCGAGCGGGTGACCTTGGCCGGGTCGATGATGCCCGCGTCGATCAGGTTGCGGTATTCACCGGTGGCCGCGTCCAGGCCCTCGCCTTCCTTGAGGCCCTTGACGCGCTCGACCACGACGCCGCCTTCGAGGCCGGCGTTGATGGCGATCTGCTTGAGCGGGGCTTCGACGGCGACCTTGACGATGTTGGCGCCGGTGGCCTCGTCGCCGGTCAGCTTCAGCCCGGCGAACGCCTCGCCGGCGGCCTGCAGCAGGGCCACGCCGCCGCCGGCGACGATGCCCTCTTCCACGGCGGCCTTGGCGTTGCGCACCGCGTCCTCGATGCGGTGCTTGCGCTCCTTGAGCTCGACCTCGGTGGCGGCGCCGGCCTTGATCACCGCGACGCCGCCGGCCAGCTTGGCCAGCCGCTCCTGCAGCTTCTCACGGTCGTAGTCGGAGTCGCTCTTCTCGATCTCGGCCCGGATCTGGTTGACCCGGCCCTGGATCGCCTCGGTGTCACCGCCGCCGTCGACGATGGTGGTCTCGTCCTTGGTCACGACGACCTTGCGCGCCTTGCCCAACAGTGTCAGGTCCGCGTTCTCCAGCTTGAGGCCCACCTTCTCGGAGATCACCTCGCCGCCGGTGAGGACGGCCATGTCGGTCAGCATCGCCTCGCGGCGGTCGCCGAAGCCCGGCGCCTTGACCGCCACCGAACTGAAGGTGCCCTTGAGTTTGTTGACGATCAGGGTCGGCAGGGCCTCGCCGTCGACGTCCTCGGCGATGACCGCGAGTGGCTTGCCGGCCTGCATCACCTTCTCCAGCAAGGGAAGCAGCTCCTTGACCGACGAGATCTTGGACGCGACGAACAGCAGGTACGGATCCTCAAGCACGGTCTCCATCCGCTCGGTGTCCGTGACGAAATGCGGTGCCAGGTACCCCTTGTCGAAGCGCATCCCTTCGGTGAGTTCGAGTTCCAGGCCGAAGGTGTTGCTCTCCTCGACGGTGATGACGCCTTCCTTGCCGACCTTGTCCAACGCTTCGGCGATCAGCGCGCCGATCGTCGTGTCGGCAGCGGAGATCGACGCCGTGGCGGCGATCTGCTCCTTGGTCTCGATCTCCCGAGCCGCCTTGTGCAGCTGCTCGGTGATCGCCTCGACCGCCTGCTCGATGCCACGCTTCAACGACAGCGGGTCCGCACCGGCCGCGACGTTGCGCAGACCCTCACGCACCAGCGCCTGCGCCAGCACGGTGGCCGTGGTGGTGCCGTCACCGGCCACGTCATCGGTCTTCTTGGCGACTTCCTTGACCAGCTCGGCGCCGATCTTCTCCCAAGGGTCCTCGAGCTCGATCTCCTTGGCGATGGAAACGCCGTCGTTGGTGATGGTCGGCGCGCCCCACTTCTTCTCGAGCACGACGTTCCGGCCCCTCGGACCGAGCGTCACCTTGACGGCGTCGGCGAGGGTGTTCAGGCCGCGCTCAAGCCCGCGGCGCGCGTCCTCGTCAAACGCGATCAACTTGGCCATGCGTGTGTTCCTCTCGCTGATTGGCACTCTCCTGCGGTGAGTGCCAACGAGAGCCTAGCGAACAACTTGCGTGCACGCAAAATTGCGTGCACGCAAGTTATTGGGTAGGCTGGCGAGGTGAACGTGAACGACAGCAGCGGCCTCCGCGAACGCAAGAAGATCGCCACCCGGGCCGCCCTCAGCGCGGCGGCGCTGCGCCTCGCACTGGAGCACGGTCCGGACAACGTGCGCGTCGACGACATCGCCGATGCCGCCGGAGTGTCCCCAAGGACCTACAACAACTACTTCGCCAGCCGGGAACAGGCGATCGTCGCCGCGATCACCGCGGAACGCGCACTGCGGATCGGCGCGGCCCTACGAGCCCGCCCCGCCGACGAACCGCTTGCCGAGGCGGTTGTGGAGGCGGTGGTCGAGCAGTACGCGAGCGAACCCGCCGGTCAGGCGTTCATGCTGATCACATCCGCGCCGGCGCTGCGCGCGGAGTACGTCAACACGGTCAACGCGATCGAACAACCACTCGCGGCGGCGATCGCGGCCCGTACCGGCAGCGACGACGACCTGGCGACCAAGGTGCTCGCGGCCGCGGTGTCGGCGGCCACCCGCATCGCGATCAAGCACTGGGTCCGTCCCATGCCGGACTCGGATCTCGTTGTCGTTCCCCCACGTCCGCTGGCCGATGTTTTGCGCGAGGCGCTCGCCCACCTCATGCCCGCGCTCCGGGCGGCGCTGTGACTATTGTGTGCCGGACTGGTCCGGCCATCGGGTGTGCAGATCGGGATCGGCTCCGTACAGGGCGGCGGCGATCTGCAGGATCTGTACGTCCGCGCCCGGCGCGCCGCTGATCTGGATCCCGACGGGCAGCCCGTCGTGGTCGAAGCCGCCACGCAGGACACACGCGGGCAGGCCGGCCAGGCTCTGCGGGGCGACCCAGGGAACGAGTTGGCGGCGCAGGTCGACCGGCTCGGCCGGGTCGATCAGCGGCGGCGGGCCGGTGCTGACCGGGCCGAGCAGGACGTCGACCTCGGCGAAGCACTTCGCCAGACGTCTGCGGAGATCCTGGCGCCGTTGGGTCGCGTGCGCCACTTCGGCCTCGTCGAGGTCCTCGGCCATGCTGATCCGTGCCTGGACGTCGGGGGCGTACTCGTCGCGTCGTCGCGGTAGCAGGCCGAGCCGTCGATGCGTCGACAGTGCCTCGGTGAGCATGATCGGCACGTAGATGTCCTGGATCGCCCGCGGCAGTTCGACCGGCAGCACGAGGGCGCCCAGATCGGTGAACTTCGCGACCGTCTCGGCGACCGCGCCGTCGAGGGCCTCGGTCAGCACACCGATCCGTTTGCCGGACAGGCTCGACGGGTCGCGCTGGTTCCGGTCGAGCCATGCCGGCACGTTCTCGGTCACCCCGCCCAACGCGGCCAACAGCAGCGCGGCGTCGGCCGGCGTCCGGGCCATAGTGCCGACGGTGTCCATCGAAGGCGCGAGCGGGAACAGTCCGTCCCGGTCGACTCGGCCGAACGTGGGTCTGAAGCCGACCACGCCGCAGAACGCCGCGGGCACCCGGACCGACCCGCCGGTGTCCGACCCGAGCGCGAGCGGCACCATCCCGGCGGCCAGCGCGGCGGCCGAGCCACCGCTGGATCCGCCGGGGGTCCGGTCGGGCGCCCAGGGATTGCGGGTCGGCGCGGCGCCGCTGGTGGCGAAGCCCCAGCCGAACTCGTGCGTGGCGGACTTGCCGACCATGACCGCCCCGGCGGACGCGGCCAGCGTCACCGCGGCCGCGTCGCGCGTCGGGCGATGGCCGGTGAACAGGGCTGAGCCGTAAGCGGTGACGATTCCCGCCGTGTCGAAAAGATCTTTGACCACATAGGGAATCCCGTCCAGCAGCCGAGCCGTGCCCGCGCGGTAACGGCGTTCGGACTCGACCGCCGCCGCGATCGCGGTTTTGGCCGTCGCGGTGGGCACGGCGTCCACCGCCGGATCGACCGTCCGCACGAGCTCGTTGGCGGCGTGGGCGAACTCGACGGGCGAGAGCGCGCCGGTCTGGAAGGCGCGGCGGAGGTCGATTGCCGTCAGCATGCGAGCCCCTCTCCGGCGAACGCGTCCACCGTACACACGCGTCAGCCGTAGTGATGGCCGCTGATTGGTGGCTTGCCGCCATCCGGGCGATCGTGTGGTCTGGTTGGCTGTGATGGAAGCCAACTGGCCGCTGGCCGGGCGCCGGGACGAAGTCGAACTCATCAAGGCGGTGTGCGACGGCGACGGCGTGCTGCTGTGCGGCGGCGCCGGCGTCGGCAAGACCCGGCTGCTGCGCGAGGCCATCGGGTTGGCCCGCGAAGCCGGCCGTGCGGTCGAACTCGTCGCCGCCACCCAGGCCGCCGCTTCGGTTCCGCTGAGCGCGGTCTCGCACCTGCTGTCCGCCGAATCCGTCGACCAACGACCCGACGGCCTGTTCCGCTTGGCAGCATTACGGTTGCTGCAACGCTGGCAGGGATCTCAGGTGGTGCTCGCCGTGGACGACGCGCACCTGCTCGACGACGGTTCCGCCGCGTTGGTGCATTACCTGTGCGCGCACCGCCACGCGACGCTGGTTGCGACTGTCCGCAGTGGAGAGTCGGCGCCCGACGCCGTGACGGCGTTGTGGAAGGACGACCTGGTCCGCCGGATCGACGTACTCCCGTTGGACGACAGTGCTGTCGACCGTTTGGTCGGCCATGCCCTGCCTGGGCACGTCGCCGAGTCCACGCGCATCGCGTTGCGTGACCTCGCCGCAGGGAACCCCTTGTACCTGAGGGAATTGTTGTTCGACGGCGTGGAGTCTGGCGCGCTGTGGCGAGGTGACGGCGTCTGGCAGTGGCGCGGATTGTCACGTGGTGCGCGCCGGCTCCGCGATCTCGTCGAGACGCGCCTGCGGACGTGTGGCGAGGCCGGCCGGACGGTCGTCGAACTGGTCGCGTGTGGCGAGCCGATCTCCTTGGCACTGCTGCGTTCCGAGCCAGGACTCGACGCCGCCGAACGAGCGGGCATGCTGGACCTCGCCGAGGAGGACATCCGGCTCGCGCATCCGATCTACGGCGAGGTGCTGCGGGCCAACCTGGGGCCGATCAGGCTCCGGGAGATCCACCGCGGCCTGGCCGAACGCCTGGCCGCCACCCCGTTGCTGGGCCGGGACGACGTGCTGCGGCTCGCCACCTGGCAACTCGCCGGCGGTCTGTCGCCGGACGTGCCGGTGCTGCTGCCGGCCGCCCGCGACGCGCTCGTCCGGCACGACTTCGTCCTGGCCGAGCGGTTCGCCAGGGCGGCCATGACGGCCGGTGCCGAGGGCGCCCGGACCCTGCTCGCGGAGGTGCTGCACTGGCAGGGCCGGCACGACGAGAGCATGGCCCTGCTGGCCACCGGGCCGGCCGACGACGCCGACCACGGCAGGTGGCTGGCGGCCCGCGCCCGGAACCTGTACTTCGGCCTGTCCCGGCTGTCCGAGGCGGTCGACGAGGTGGCCGCGATCAGGGTCGACAACCCGGCTGTCAGCGCTGTGCGGGCCATGATGCTGATGGCCGACGGCCGATGTGAGCAGGCTCTGGGGATCGCCCTGGGGGTGCTCGGCGACGACGCGGCGCCGCCGGACACGCGGCTGTGGTCGGCGACCGCCGCGGTCAACGCCTGCGGGTTGCTCGGCCGGACCGGGCAGGCGCTTGTCCACGCCGAGTACGCGACGCGGCTCGCGGAGCAGCACTCCAGCGAGCCGCTGCTCGCCCTGCCGCACCTGCTGATGGCGCGGGCGAACTCACTGCTGACAGCCGGCCGGCTCCGGGACGCTCGGACCGCCGCTGAGCGGGGTTACCAGGAGGCCATCGAGATCGGCGACCGTGGCCTGGTCGCGTGGTGGGCGACGCTCCGGGGCTCGGTCGCGCAGGTCCGAGGCGATCTCACCACCGCCGTCGCCTCGCTGCGGGAGGCGGTCGCCATCGACGACGAGCAGGACCCGATCGGGCACAGCCGGCACCACCTGATGATGCTCGCCGGGGTGCTCGCGATGAGTGGCGAAGTCGCCGAAGCGCAGTCCTGCCTGCGTCGCGCCGAGGAACTCGACGTCGCGATACCGCGCGTACTCCTGCCGCAGGCCGAGAAGAACCGGGCCTGGGTCGCCGCCGCGGCGGGCGAACCCACTGTGGCGGCGGAAATCGCCCTGCGCGGCGCCGAACTCGCCCGCGAAACGGAATTGCCTTATCTGGAAGCGAGTCTGTTGTACGACGCGGTCCGGCACGGACACGTCAACCAGGTGCACCAACGGATCATCGAACTCGCCCGTGAAGTGGAGAGCGAACTGGTTCTCGCGTACGCGACTGCCGCGACTGCACGCGCCCACAATGATGGGTCCGGATTGGACGCGGCAGCCGCGGTCTTCGAGGAACTCGACGCCCCGCTACCCGCCGTGGAGTGCCTGCGGATGGCCGGCGCCGCGTACCGGGCCGCCGGCCAGTCCCGGCGGGCGAACGCGACCACGGAACGAGCCCGGCTGGTCGCCGCGAGAAACGGGCTCACCGGGGTGCGGACCGAGGATCCGACGCTGTCGCTCACCCAGCGGGAACGGGAGATCGCGTTGCTCGCGGCCCGGCCGTCCACCAGCAAGGAGATCGCCGGCCACCTGCAGCTCTCGGTCCGGACCGTGAACAACCACCTGGCCAGGGTGTACGCCAAACTCGGCGTGTCCGGCCGGACCGAGCTGTGCGAGCTGCTGAACTAGTCCTCGGGTACTAGTCGACTACATCCATGTACCCGAGGAACACGGTTCTGGTCCCGAGACCGCACTCGTCGGTGTACGTCCCGTAGATGGTCAGGTGCGCGCCGGGTCCGAAGGGGATGGACCTGACCTCGGGCTCGTGGTGGATGACGCCGTTGGCCCGGGACAGCTGGGTCTGGTGCAGGAACTCCCGGTTGCCGAACTGGTCGAAGTACTCGAACAGCGCGTTGGTCCGCGGCTTGACGTCACCGGTGTGCGCGGCGTACCGGAGCCCCGGGTTGGAGATGCTGATGGTGAGGGTGCGGCCGGGTTCGTAGGAGTTGACCTGGTTGCCCTGGTCGGTGAACGAGCCGTTCGAGTTCGACTGGATCACTCTGATCCACGACGGCGCCGGGCAGTCCGCGACCGACGCCGACGCTGTTCCCTGCGTCACGGTCGCCGCCACCAACGTGAGCACCACGAGTACTACACGTCTACGCCATCTACCTACGACCTCACGGGTCGATGCCATTCCGAGTCCTCCCTTGTTCGAAGTTTCGAAGGTGCGACCGGACTCACGCTAGGAACGGGCCAAGGGTGTGTCGTGAGTACGGGATTGCTCAGCGCGCACGACCAAGAACACCGAACTACCCATTGTTGGCGAAAGCCGACGCCCGCGCTCCAGGCGTCGTTCACCAGGAGTTCGCCCGTCGCGGTCAGGATGCCGGCGAGGAAGGGATGGACATGGAGTTCCGGCACCTGCGGTCGTTCCTGGCCATCGCCGACGAGCTGCACTTCGGCCGCGCGGCGGCGAAGCTGCACCTGACCCAGCCCTCGCTCAGCCAGCAGCTGCAACGGCTGGAGCGGGCGCTGGGAGTCGAGCTGGTCACGCGCACGTCCCACGTGGTCCGGCTGACCCCGGCGGGCGAGGCGTTCGAGGTGCAGGCCAGGACGATTGTGGCGCAGCTCGCGACGGCCGAGCGGACCGCGCGCGAGGCCGCCGCGGGCCGGGCGGGCACCGTGAACCTCGGCTACAACTTCTTCGCCGGCCGGCACATCCTGCCGGCCACCCTGGCCAAGCTGGCCGACGACTACCCGGACGTCACAGTGGAGCCGCGGGAACTACGCACCGGGCCGCAGCTCGCCGCGCTCGCCGACGGGACGCTGGACGTGGCGCTGGTCTACGGCCAGCCGGCCACCGCGCGGTTCGCGTCCCGACGCCTGCTGCGGGTGCCGATGGTGGCGGTGGTCGGCCGGGAGCACCGGTGGGCGGGCCGGCCCGGCGTGCCGTTCGCCGAGCTCGCTCATCAGCCGTGCATGCTGTTCGACCGCGCCCAGTGCCCGGCGATGTACGACGAGATTCTGGGCTCGGCCCGCCGTTCCGGGATCGCGCTGACCGTCGCCCGAAGCGTGGACGACCCGAGCGCCACCGCGTTCGTGGTGTCGGTGAAGCCGTTGGTGGCGTTCGCGTCCGCGTCCTATGGGCTCGGAGCCTCCGCGCTCGGGGCGCGTGTGGTCGCGGTACGCCTGTACGACCCGGTGCCGATGATCGATCTGTACGCGGTGTGGCGCGTCGAGGAACGTAACCCGTTGGTGGCAGCATTCCTGGACAGTATGGCCTCGGCCGGCCCGTTCCGCGCGCCCGGTGTCACTTGATCCCGGAGCGGACGAACGCGTTCACGATGTGCCGGCGCAGCACCAGGTACAGCGCGAACACCGGCAGGCAGGCCAGACCCGCCACGGCCATCAACGGCCCCCAGTCGTTGCCTTCGGTGCCCATGAAACTGCGCAAACCCAGTTGCAGCACGGCATTGCTGCGCTGCAACACCATCGCCGGCCAGAAGTACTCGTTCCAGGCGTTGACGAACAGCAGAATCGTCAGCGCCGCCAACGCCGGGCGCAGGTTGGGCACCACCACCGTCCACAATGTGGACCACGACGACCGTCCGTCCATTGAGGACGCCTCCAGCAGCTCCTTGGGGAAGCTGTCCAGGTGCTGGCGCAGCATCAGCACACCCAGGCCCGAGCACAGTGTCGGCACTACCACCCCGGCCAGCGTGTTGAGCAGCCCGGCCTGGAACAACAGCACGTAGTTGGGCAGCATGGTCACCTGGAACGGCACCAGCCAGGTACCCACGAACGCCAGGTACAGCAGGCGCTGGAAACGGAACCGCCACGCGGCGAACGCGTACGCGGCGAGCAGGCCAGTGAGTAGCTGCCCGGCCGCGGTCAGCGTGGCCACCAGTGTGGTGTTCAGCAGCAGCCGCACCACGTCCACCTTGTCGGCCGCGTCCGCGTAGTTGCGTAACGACAGCGGCCACGGCAGCGGCGACAACGACAGCACGTCACCCGGCTCGCGCAGCGAGGTCGCGTAGAGCCAGTAGATCGGGAACACGCACAGCAGCCCGAGGCCGCCGAGCAGCACGTGCCCGCGTACGGTCCGCCAGCGCTCCACTGTGGACTCCTTAGTTGTCGTGGAAGGTGAGCCGGTCGGCCAACCACACCAGACCGGCCGCGACGAGGCCGAACGCGACGAACAGCAGCATCCCCGCCGCGGCGCTCAGGCCCGCGTCGAAGCTGCGGAACCCGACGTCCCAGAGCAGGTAGTAGATGTTGGTCGTGGCGTGCGCCGGGCCGCCCTGGGTGAGGGTCTCGATCAGCGGGAAGGTCCACTGCGCGGACAGCAGGACCGTCATCAGGGCCAGGAACACCAAGGTGGGGGACAGCAGCGGCAGGGTGACCCACCGGGTGGTCTGCCAGCGGGTCGCGCCGTCCAGCGCGGCGGCCTCGGCGTAGTCGCCGCTGATGCCGGACAGCCCCGCGGCCACGATGAGCACCGCGAACCCCAGCACGTGCCAGCCGGTGACAAGGATGACCACGAACTGGGCCGAACCCGGCTCCTGCAACCAGTTGGTGGTCGTGCCGAGAACCCGGTTCACCGCGCCCGCCCGTGGCGCGAGCAGCCATTGCCAGACCGCGGCGCTGGCCACGGGCGCGACCAGCATCGGCGCGAACACCATCGCCTGGTACACGGTCCGGGCGCGGCCACGGACCTGGCGGGTCAGCAGGCCGACCAGCACCGGGATCAGCACCGAGAACGGCAGCAGACCAAGGATCACCACCACCGTGCGCCAGGCCGAGTCACCTACTTCCGGAACGTCGAGCAGCCGCTCGTAGTTGTCCAGGCCGACCGGTGTCATCGGCGTGGTGGGCAACAGGTTCCACGAGTAGAACGACAACTGTGCGGTCTCCACCAGTGGCCGGTACGTCCAGACCACCAGCAGGATCAGCGCCGGCGCCAGGTAGAGGTACGGCGGCGCGGCGCGCAGCAGCCTCCGGCGCAACGGCGGTCGCGCGACCACCGGGACCGCGCCTGAAACCGGCACCGGCACCTCGACGAACACGCTTATTCCTCCGGCGTCAGGTCGGCGATGAACCGGATCATGAGCGTGGTCACTTGCCGCCGCCGGGCATCAGCTTCATGCCTTGCTCCTGCTCGGCTTTGAGCGTCGAAGCGGGGTCGGCGCCCTGGTACACGACCTTCTCGACGGCTGCCATCATGCCGTCGCGGATCTGCAGGTAACTGTTGCCGGGGAAGGAGGTCCAGGGCTCCATCGTCGCCAACTGGTCCAGGTTCGGCCTGATCAGCGGGTTCTTGGTGGCCCACTCCTTCAGCCCGGCGGGGTCGTCGACGAGGCCGGTGCGCAACGGCAGGTAGCCGATCTTGCTGGCGATCGTGACGTACGCGTCCTCACTGGTGAGGAACTTGATCAGTTCCCAGCCGGCGCGCTGCTTGGCGGGGTCGTTGGCGAGCAGGAACAGCGACGCGCCTGAGTTGGTCGGCACCACCGGCCTGGTGCCGAAGCTGGGTTCGCCGCTGGCGCGCAGGTCCCACTTGTCCTTGGCGCCCTTGATGAACGTGCCCTGCAGGGCGCTGGTCTCCAGGATCATCCCGATGTCGCCGCGGGCGAACGCCTCGTCGGCCTGCTGCTGGGTGAGCTTCGGACTGGCGCCCGCGTCCACCAGGCCCTTGGCCATGGTCACGGTTCGCACGGCCGGGTCGTCGGCGAAGGTCAGCGAGCGGCGGTCGGCGGAGATCACCTGGCCGCCGTTGGACCGGACCAGGCTCTGCAGGCACCAGTCCTTGGCCGCCTTGGTCAGGCAGTCCAGGTACACGCCGTCCTTGCCGGTCTTCGCCTTGATCGCCAAAGCCGCGTCCTTGACCGAGTCCCACGTCTTGGGCGGGCTGTTCGGGTCGAGCCCAGCCTGCCCGAACAGCGTGGCGTTGTAGTACAGCACTGGCGTGGAGAACACGAACGGCACGCCGTAGGTCTTGCCGTCCCAGTCGCCGAGCGTTCGAGCGGTCGGTGCGTAGGGGTGCTTGGCGCCGGTGAAGTTGCGCTGCACCGCGTCCTTGCCGAACAGGTCGTCCAGGGGCTGGGCGTGCAGGCCGTGGACGGTGAAGTCCAGGTCGCTGAACCCGAGCTGCACCACGTCCGGCGGGTGGCCGGTGACCAGCTGGCTCTGCACGCTGGACACCGTGTCCGAGGCCGGGTTGGGGCTGTTGCCCTGCGGTTTCTGCGCGGTGACGGTGATGTTCGGGAACTTCTGCCGGAACTTGGCGATCAGCTCGTTGAACGTGTCGGTCCACGCGCCGGCCTGGCCGAAGTTGTAGCTCTCGAACACGATCGACACCTGCTGGCCGGAGGTGAGCTCGGGGACGGGCCCGGCGCTCGTCGGGCCGGACGCGGTGGTGCTGCCCAACCCGCAGCCGGCCAGCGCCAGCATGGCCGCCGCCAGCACGAGGCTTCTCTTCACGACATGGCTCCTTCGAGGACGGGATGCCAGACCAAGCGACGTCCGCTGGTCCGGTCGAACAGGTGGATGTGTTCGGGGCGGCAGGACAACGTCACCGCGTCGCCCGCTTGGAGACTGAGCGGCCGCGGACCGCGCAGGCAGACCCGGGCGTCGCCGATCAGGCAGTGCGCGATCTCTTCGCTGCCGAGGTTCTCGACGTTGCGCACCACGCCACGGAGTCCGTCGCCGTGGGTCAGGTGCTCGGGGCGGATGCCGAGGACGACGTCCCGCGTCGGCAGGTCGCCTTTGTAGTGCAGTGGCAGGGACACATCGGCGGCTTCCAGGTACAACGTGCCGTCTCGGCTGACCAGGGTGGCGTCGAGCAGGTTCATCGGCGGCGAGCCGAGGAAACCGGCCACGAACACCGACGCGGGCTCGTCGTACACCTGCTCGGGTGTGCCGACCTGCTCCAGCCGGCCGCCGTTCAGCAGCGCGATCCGGGTGGCCATGGTCATCGCCTCGACCTGGTCGTGCGTCACGTACACGAACGTCGACCCCAACTCGCGGTGCAGTTCAGTGAGTTCGGCGCGGGTCGCGGTCCTGAGCTTGGCGTCCAAATTGGACAACGGTTCGTCCATCAGGAACGCGCCAGGGTCGCGGACCAGCGCCCGCCCCAACGCGACCCGCTGCCGTTGCCCACCGGACAGTTCACGCGGCCGACGCCCCAACAACTCCGCCAGGCCCAGGGTCTCGGCGACCTCGCCGACCTTGGTCCGGATCTCGGCGCGGGACCGGCCACGGGCCCGCAACGGGAACCCGATGTTGCGTTCCACCGTCAGATGGGGGTACAGCGCGTAACTCTGGAACACCATCGCCAGGTCGCGGTCCCGTGGCGGGGTGTGCGTGACGTCCTGCCCGGCCAGCCGGATCCGGCCGGACGTCAGCGGGGTCAGGCCGGCGATCATGCGCAGCAACGTGGACTTGCCGCACCCACTGGGCCCGAGCAGAACCAGGAACTCACCGTGGCGCACATCGAGGGTGACCGCGTCGACCGCGGTGACCGCGCCAAATGTTTTCGTCGCGGCATCGATCTGGATTCGGCTCACAACGCCGAGTCCAGCAGGCGACTTCGTGTTTCGCGGGCGCGATTGGCACACCCAATCGCCCGATAGGACCCGCCGCTGTCCTGATCGGGGCTGGGGTGCCGCTGTTTACGGTCGGGAACGTGTTGCTCACTGTTCTCGGTTGCCGCGCGGGTATGCCCGCGGACGGCGTGCCCAGCTCCGGATATCTGGTACAGACCGGGGGCGCGCGGATCCTGCTCGACTGCGGCCCCGGCACCGCGACCGCGCTCAGCGCGCTGACCGCCCCGACCGCCCTGGACGCCGTGGTGATCAGCCACTTCCACACTGATCATTGCTACGACCTGCTGCCCCTGGGCAAGTCCTTGTTGGCGCGCCTGGCACCGATGCCCGGCGGCCCACCCCAGCCCGACGACTTCCGCCCGGTACCCCTGTACGTGCCCAGCGGTGCTCGTTCGCTGTTCGAACGATGGGCCGCGCTGTTCCCCGTGACCACGATGCCCGTCCTCGACCGTGCCTTCGACCTGGCTTTCGACGTGCGCGAATACCAGCCCGGCGACCGCGTCACCATCGGCGACTGCACAGCCGAGCTGCACTCACTCCGGCACGTCAAGCCGAACTGCGGAATCCGGCTGACATGCCCGACCGGCACCCTCGCGTACACCGGTGACACCGGCCCCACACCAGCCCTGCTTGGCCTCGCCGCCGGCGCGGACGTACTGCTGGCCGAAGCCACCCTCGCCGAAACCGACCGCACCGACCACGGCCACCTCTCCGGCGCCGACGCGGGCGCCGCCGCCGCGGTCGCCGACGTCAACCACCTGGTCCTCACCCACTTCGCCGCTGGGGACGAGGAGTGGTTGCGCGGGCTGGCCATGGCTGCCGCCAGCGAGTTCACCGGCCGCATCACCCTCGCCGAACCAGGACTGACCATCCCCGTCGCCGACCGGCGGTGAGGCCGGGCTGGCGTCCGGGCGGCGGACCCGCGATGATCGCTGGGTGATCGACATAGCCGTGCACGACGGCATCGCTGTCCTGACGTTGAACCACGGACCGGTGAACGCGCTGGACCTGGAGCTGCTCACCGCCGTTCCCGAGACCCTCACCGCCGTCGCCGACGCCCGCGCGGTCGTGCTGACCGGTCAGGGGCGGTCGTTCTCGGCTGGTGTCGACCTGAAGCGGATCGTCGACGGTGGGCCGCGGTACGTCGAGAAGTTCCTGCCGGCGTTGAGCGTCGCGATGCTGGCTGTGTTCGAGCATCCGGCGCCGGTTGTGGCCGCCGTGAATGGTCACGCGCTGGCTGGTGGGTGTGTTCTGGCGGCCGCTTGTGATGTTCGGCTGATGTCGGGCGGCACCATTGGGCTGACCGAGCTTGCCGCGGGCGTGCCGTTCCCCACGGTTCCTTTGGAGATCATGCGCCATGCCGTCGGCCCGGCGCTGGACTCGATGGTGCTGGAGGCCGGCCGGCTGACTCCTGAGCGGGCCCGCGAGATCGGCCTTGTGCACGAGGTCGTCGAGCCTGACCAGCTGCTCACCGCCGCACTGGCCAGGGCGGAAGGGCTCTGCGCCGCGCCGGCCGACGTGTACGCCATGTCCAAGTTCCAGTTGCGCAGGCCCGTCCGGGAACGCATTGACACCGCCCAGCCGTCGGACGATCCGCGGGCGACGAAGATCTGGAGTTCCGAACGTACCAACCAAACCCTGCGTACTTATCTGGAGTCCTTGCGCCGGTAACGGGTCGCTGATCGGAGTCGACGCACGGGCTATGAGACGACTACTGACGCTCATGGCAACTGTGGCTGTCGGACTCGGTTTCGTCGTGGCAGGTACGGCGAACGCCGAATCCGCGTCGTACAAGTGCGTACGGGTGGACCCGCCGACCTGGCCGGTGAGCGGCTACGCGACGGCGATCGACTGTGTTGGTCCGGAGGGCAGTTTTCACCCCGTGTCCTTCAACAGCACGTCCCCGTTGTCGGCCAGGTTCTGCTTGTCGGGGTTCACCTATCGCGACGGGCAGGGCAGGTTGGACGTCGACGGGAGGTTCTGCTCATGAGACGACTGCTGACGCTCGTGACGACTGTGGCTGTCGGACTCGGATTCGTCGTGACAGGGACCGCGAACGCCGCGCCTGTGTACTACAAATGTGCTTTTGTGAGCATCCCGTTCGGGCCGCCGATGTTCGCCGCCATAGCGCAGGACTGCGTCGGGCCGGTAGGCAGTTTCCGGCAGGTCATCTTTCTTGACACGCCTCCGGCGGCGGCCTCGTACTGCTCTACTGCGCGCGCCTACGGGACCGCGCAGGGCCGGCTGGACGTCACTGGCCAGTACTGCCAATAACGGGTCAGTGGCCTGTCCATTCTGGGCGTTTCTTGGCGGTGAAGGCCGTGACGGCGGCGTGGAAGTCCGCCGAGCCGTAGACCCGCGAGATGATGTCGGTGTCGTCGACGACACCGGCGCGTCTGAGTCGGCGCAATGCTTCCTTGGTCGCCCACATGCTCAGCGGGGCGTGCCCGAGCAAGCGCTCGACCAGGAGGGCGAGCACGTCGTCGAGGTTCTCCGCGACCTCGCTGAGGAATCCGGTCGCGCGGGCCTCGTCGGCGGCCATCATCCGGGCGGTGAGCAGCAGTTCGGTGGTACGGGACTGGCCGAAGTGGTGGGTGAGCAGGGCCAGCGTCGCGGTGGACAGGCAGTTGCCGAGGGTGCGGGCGATGGGTACGCCGAACACCGAACGTGGGGTGGCGATCCGCAGGTCGCAGGCGCACGCGATACCCAGGCCGCCGCCGACGCAGTAGCCGTCGATCACCGCGACCGTGGGAACGTCCACATCGGACAGCCGGTCGATGATGTCGGTGACCCGATGTTCGTAGTCGACGCCGTCTTCGCCCGACGAGAACTTGGCGAACTGGGTGATGTCCGTGCCGGCGACGAACGCCTGCCCGCCAGCGCCGCGCAACACCATCACCCTGATCGTGTCGTCGGCGTCGGCCTGGGAGCACGCTTGGGCCAGGCCTTCGTACATCCCCCAAGTCATGGCGTTGCGCTGCTTGGGACGGTTGAAGGTGACCGTCAGCACCGGCCCGTCGGCCGTGATCTCCAGGTCACTCATGGGCGCTCCCGAGTGGGGGACCGGCGTGCGACCGGACCGTGGGTGTACGGGACAGTCGCATCGGCGAACCGAGTTGTCGCGCCGTGCCGAGAGTGGGATGCGGTGCGTCCCAGAAGAAGGCGCGGTCCACCAGGGTGGGGTCGGTGAACACTTGGCCGTAGTCGGCGATCGGCGCGCACGGCACGCCGGCCGCCTCCAGAACCTCCACAATGGACTTGGTAGTGCGGGTGGCGGTCACCCGCTCGATAGCCTCGATCAACGGCGCACGGTTGCGCAACCGGGATGCGGCGTCGGCGTAACGCGGATCCGCCAGCAGTTCATGGAGTCCGAGCGCGACACAGAACGCGTGCCACAGCTTCGGTGTGATGGCGCCGACGGTGACGTGCCCGTCCGCGCTGCGCACCGCCTGATACGGCGCGTTGCTTTGGTGCGCCGAGCCGTGCGCCGAGGCCACCGTGCCGTCGGCGAAGTACATGCCCGCCTCCCACACCGCCAGCGATACGCCCGACTCCAGCAGCGACACGTCGATGTGCTGCCCCTCCCCGGAACGGTCCCGCTCGCGCAGCGCGGCCGTCACCGCCAACGCGAGATACAGCCCGCAGACCAGGTCGCAGACGGGGACACCGACCTTGACCGGGTCGCCGCCGGGGAACCCGGTCACGCTCATCAGTCCGCTGCGTGCCTGGGCCATGATGTCCAACCCGGCCAGCCCCGCCAACGGGCCGTCCTGGCCCCAGCCGGACGCGGAGGCGTACACCAGCCCGGGGTTGTCGGCCCGCAGTGTCTCGTAGCCGAGCCCGAGGCGACGCATCACCCCCGGGCGCAGGTTCTCCACCAGCACGTCCGCGGTGGCGGCGAGCCGACGGACGGCGGCGTGGCCGTCCCGCGACTTCAGGTCGATCGCGACCGACTCCTTGTTGCGGTTGAGCCGCAGGAACGGGGAGCTTTCCCCGTCGACGAACGGGCCGGTCGCGCGCATCGGCTCACCGCCGTCCGGGTTCTCGATCTTGAGAACGCGGGCGCCCAGGTCGGCGAGTTGCATGGTGGCGAACGGCGCCGCCATGAACGCGCCGATCTCCAGCACGGTCACCCCGGCCAGCGGGGGGCTTTCGGTCGACGACATACTGCTCGACGCTAGCCGATCATCAAGGCCAGGGGCAGCGTATGTTGCTCGACAGGGGGCTCGACCTGACCGGGAGGCTCGTACATGACTGATCTGCTGCTGCGCCAAGGACTTGTGCTCGACGTCAGCACCGGCGACTATCGTGAGACGAGCATCCGGTGCGCCGGCGGCCGGATCGTCGAGACAGGGCCGAACCTGACCGCCCCCGACGACGTCCAGGTGCTCGACCTCGGGGGCGCGGTTGTGCTGCCCGGTCTGATCGACGGCCACGTGCACGTGGCCGCGCCAACCGCCGATCTGGCCGACATCGCCACCTGGTCACCGTCCTATTTGGCCGCACACACCGCCCGGATCATGCGTTCGATGCTGCACCGCGGCTTCACGACCGTGCGAGACGTCGCCGGAGCGGACCACGGACTGGCCGATGCGCAGGCGGAGGGGCTCATCGAAGGGCCACGGCTGGCCTTCGGTGGTCGGGCGCTAAGCCAGACCGGCGGACACGGCGACGGACGTCAGCGCGGCGACGACAGGTCGTGCTGCGGCGGGCTCAGCCAAGTGGCGGACGGTGTCGACGCGGTCCGCACGGCGGCACGGAACGAGTTGCGCAAAGGGGCGCACCACATCAAAGTCCTGGCGTCCGGCGGGGTCGCGTCACCGACCGACCGGATCGACTCCACCCAGTACTCCGAGGACGAACTGCGTGCCGTGGTCGCCGAGGCGGAGGCCGCGAACCGGTACGTGGCAGCACACGCCTACACCGCACGGGCCGTCAACCGGGCGCTCGAAGCGGGTGTCCGGTCGATCGAGCACGGCAACCTGATCGACGACCGAAGCATCGACCTGTTCCGCGAGCACGACGCTTTCCTCGTGCCCACGCTGGTCACGTACTGGGCGCTCGCCGACGAGGGAGTGGCGTCCGGGCTTTCGCAGTCAAGCCGCGCCAAGGTCGACGAGGTCCTGGAGGGCGGCCTGCGCGCGCTGGAGTCGGCCGACCGCGGCGGCGTGCGACTCGTGTACGGCAGCGACCTGCTCGGCGGCATGCACCGGCACCAGAACCACGAGTTCCGGCTGCGCCGGGAAGTGCAGCAACCGCTGGACATTGTCCGCGCCGCCACCAGCACGGCCGCCGACCTGCTCGGCATGTCCGGCGAAATCGGCACGGTGGACATCGGCGCCCACGCCGACCTGCTTGTGCTCAATGGTGACCCGATTGCCGATATCGGTGTTCTCGCCGACCCCGCACATATCACTCACATCGTGCAGTCCGGCCGGCTCGTGCGTTAGCGAACAATTCTTTTTTCGTCAATCACCGAACTGTCGACGGACACCTGTTCGTCCGACAGACAAATGTCACTGAAGGTGCTTGACTGGCCATATGATGATCGCGCGAGTGCGAACGAAGGAAAAGCGGCGCGGAAGTTCGGAGCGGGTGATCGAGGAGCTGGTGTTCTCCGGTCGGATGCCCACGAATGTCGCCAGCGGCCAAGGCGATCACACGGTGGCCGAAGGGTTGCTCCGCCGGGTGATACACAAGGTTGTCGGTCAGCGTCGGAACGACGCCTTCGCGGTCGTTCTCGACCTGGTGATCAACAGTTCCCTGTCGGCCGACAAGGCGGACGCCATCGTCGAGAAGAACCAACCGCATTACCAGGGATTCGCCGACAAAAGCGGTGAGGATCAGAACCGGCTGCTCGAAGACCTGATCCAGGACTATGTCAGGGCCGCCAACAAACGCGCCTACACGGCGTTCCCTCGAAAAGCCGCCAAGACAGCTGGCGGCGGCGGCGAACGAGCGGCCTTGAAACAGCTCGATCTGCTGTCCGTGAAGTACTACGACAACTACAAGCAGGAAGTCCCGGACGAGCACCACATCGCGGAGCAAGATCGGCAGATCTTCGTGGCGAACGTCTGCACGCTCGTCGACTACGCGGGGGACGACATCGAAGAGGCTGTCAAGATAGTCCAGCGGGCGATGGTGACCGCCTTGGAGCGCGTTCCCTTCTACGTGATCTGGCAGTCGCTGCTCGAACGGGTCACGGCCAAGCTGATCGTCGAAGACGCGGCGTTTCGGGACGACGTCACCGAAAAGGTCGCGGCGATCCTCACGAAATCGTATGTCGAGGAGTACCGCGCGGCTTGGTGCATCGGTCCGTCGGTGTGGGACGAGGGCGAAGACACCGACGAGGAGAGCAGTTCGGGCACGGAGCACTGACGGACTTGTTGACCTCAAGTTTACTTGTGGTTCTAGGTTCAGGTCATGAACACGACAGTCACGGACGCCGAACCCGGCCAGACCGCGGGCACGTTTCGGGAGCTGCTGGGATCCGGCCGGCTCGCCACGTCCGTCGTCCTGGTCGGCGGGGTGGCGCTGCAGGCGATCAACCTGTTCCTCACCACCAGCCTGATGCCGACGGCGATCACCGACGTCGGCGGCGAGCGGCTGTACGCGTGGAGCACGACGGTGTTCACGATCGCCTCTGTCGTGTCGTCGATGCTGGTCAGCCGGGTGCTGGCGGGTCGGGGGCCGAAGCTGGCGTACCTGATCGCGCTCGGCCCGTTCATCCTCGGCACGGCCATCTCCGCGATGAGCCCGACCATGGCCGTCATGCTCGTCGGCCGGGCCGTCCAGGGCGCCGGCGGCGGCCTGCTGGCCGGACTCGCCTACGCGGTCATCCAGTCCGCGTACCCGCAGCGGCTCTGGGCCAAGGCGACCGCGCTGGTGTCGGCGATGTGGGGTGTCGGCACCCTGATCGGCCCGACCATCGGCGGCGCCTTCGCCCAGTTCGGGGCGTGGCGGCTGGCGTTCGTGCTGCTCGCCGTACTGGCCGTGGGGATCGCGTTCATCGTGCCGCGGGCGTTGCCGCAGTCCAGGTCGGAGACGAAGGTCGAGCCGATTCCGGTGCTGTCGCTCACGATCCTGGCCGCTGCCGCCGGCCTCATCAGCGTCGCCAGCATCCTCAGTGACACCGCTCTGATTGTCGCGGCGATCGTCGCCGCGCTGCTGGTGGCGGGGTGGTTCGTCCGGCGTGAGCGGCGCTCCGAGGTGCGCGTCCTGCCGAAGTCCACCTACACCGCGGGTTCCCCGCTGAAGTGGATCTACCTGTCGATCGTGGTGCTCGCCACGGGCGCGGCCGCCGAGACGTTCGCCCCGCTGTTCGGCCAGCGCCTCGCTGGGCTCCAGCCGCTGGTCGCCGGGTTCCTCGGCGCCGCCGTCTCGGTCGGCTGGTCGACCAGCATGCTCTTCAGCGCCAACGCCACCCGGGCCGCGACGATCCGGCGGCTGCGGGTCGCCGGTCCCGCCCTGGTCGGCGTCGGGCTGCTGCTGGCCGGGCTGCTGCAGCAGGACAACGCGAGTCCGTGGCTGGTCGTGGCGTGGTTCCTGGCACTGGTCGTCGCCGGCTCCGGCATCGGCGTCGCGTTCCCGCACCTGATGGTCGCGGCGATGCACGTCACATCGGACCCGGACGAGGCGCGCAAGGCCAGCGCGGGCATCAACACCGTCGAGACGATCGGCCTGGCGTTCGGTTCGGCCTTCGGCGGCCTCATGGTCAACCTCGGCGCCCCCGCCACCGTGCACTCGGCCCACCTGCTCCTCTTCGGCCTGACGGCGGTCGCCGCCGTCGGTGTCCTGATCGCCCGGCTCGCCGTGAAAGATCGCTAGGATCCGGTCGTGGCCGACATCGTGCATCTGGACGCGTTGGAGTTATCCGCCCTCATCAAGACAGGGCAGGTGTCGTGCGTCGAGGTGATGCGCGCCTACCTGGACCACATCGACCGGGTCAACCCCCAGGTGAACGCGATCGTCGGCATGCTCGACCGGGCCGAACTGGACCGCCAGGCGCGGCAGCGGGACCAGCAGCTCGCGGACGGGCAGTACCTGGGCTGGATGCACGGATTCCCGTTGGCGGTCAAGGACCTCGTGTCCGTGGCAGGTCTGCTGTGGACACAGGGGTCGCCGTTGTTCGCCGACCGGATCGGCGAACAGGACGACCTGATCGCACGGCGGATGCGGGCCGCCGGCGCGATCATGGTCGGCAAGACCAACTCGCCGGAGTTCGGCCTCGGCTCGCAGACCTACAACCCGGTGTTCGGCACCACGCTCAACCCGTACGACCCGACCCGGACCGCAGGCGGCAGCAGCGGGGGAACGGCCGCCGCGCTGGCGTTGCGCATGCTGCCGGTCGCGGACGGTAGCGACTACGGCGGCTCGTTGCGCAACCCGGCCGCGTTCACCAACGTGCTGGGCTTCCGGCCGTCCTGGGGCCGGGTGCCCCGCGCCGACTTCCTGCCGCAGCTGGGCACCGCCGGGCCGATGGGCCGGACGGTCGCGGACGTGGCCGCCCTGCTCGAAGTGCTGGCCGGCCCGGACCCGTCGGTACCGCTCAGCCTGGACGCCGATCCCGCCGTGTTTCGGCCGCCGCTGCCGGCGCGCGACTTCACCGGCACCAGGATCGCGTGGGTCGGCGACTTCGACGGACACCTCGCGACCGAGCCCGGCGTGCTGGACCTGTGTCGGACCACGTTCAGCGCCTTCGAAAGCGTGGGATGCGTGGTCGAAGAGGCACTGCCGGCGTTCCCAATGGACCGCGTCTGGCACGCGTTCCAGGTCTGGCGCTGGTGGAACACGCTGTGGATGCGCGAACTGTACGACGACGAGGCGACGAGGGGCGCGCTCAAGCCGGAGTTGGTGTGGGAGATCGAGCGCGGGATCGAGCTGACCGTCGCGGACATCTCGGCGGCGGTGGACACGCGATTGGCGTGGTACCAGGCGCTTGAGGCGATGTTCGAGCGGTACGACTTCATCCTGGCGCCCAGCGCCCAGGTGTTCCCGTTCGACGCGAAGGTGCCGTGGCCGTCCGAAGTGGACGGTCGGCCGATGGACACGTACCACCGCTGGATGGAGACCGTGGCACCCTGGTCACTGGCTGGCGTGCCGGTGATGGGCATGCCCGCCGGCTTCGACCCACGCGGCCTGCCCATGGGCGTCCAACTGGTCGGCCGGCCGCGCGACGACCTGGGCGTGCTGCAACTCGCGCAGGCGTACGAACAGTGCACCCAGTGGGTCCGTGATCACCCGCCGGCCATGCTCACGGCTGAGCGATCCGCCCCGATGGGGTGATGGACCCGGGCGCACGACGTGGCACGATCGCGATGTGAGCCCCGCCCCGACACCGCACCTCAGCGACCTCGTCCGCCTGCGCCGCGTCCGCGACCGGATCGACCGGGACTACGCCGAGCCGCTGGACGTGGAAGCGCTGGCGCGCGGGGTGAACATGTCGGCCGGGCACCTCAGCCGGCAGTTCCGGCTCGCTTACGGTGAGTCACCGTATTCCTATCTGATGACCCGGCGGATCGAACGGGCGATGGCGCTCCTGCGTCGTGGCGACCTGAGCGTCACCGAGGTCTGTTTCGCGGTCGGCTCGTCGTCGCTGGGCACCTTCAGCACCCGCTTCACCGAGCTGGTCGGCGTGCCGCCGAGCGTCTACCGGCAGGAGCAGGCGGGCGCGACCGAGGGGATGCCGCCGTGCGTCGCGAAACAGGTGACCAGACCGATCAGGAATCGAGAAGCGGCGGCCCGGGGCCGCACATAGTGTGACCGGCATGGACATCACCATTCACCACAGCTTCCTCCCGCACGACGACGCGGCGGCGTCCCTCGCCTTCTACCGCGACACCCTCGGCTTCGAGGTCCGCAACGACGTCGAGTACGGCGGCATGCACTGGATCACCGTCGGCCCGCCGAACCAGCCCGACACGTCCATCGTCCTGCAGCCGACGGCCGCCTTCCCCGGCCTCACCGACGACGAGCGCCGGGTGATCGCCGAGATGATGGCCAAGGGCACCTACGCCGCCGTCAACCTGGCCACAAAGGACCTTGACGCCACGTTCGCGAGGGTGCAGGCCGGCGACGCCGAGGTGGTCCAGGAGCCGACGGACCAGCCGTACGGGATCCGCGACTGCGCTTTCCGGGACCCCGCGGGCAACCTGGTCCGCATCCAGGAAGTCGGCTGAGGCACGACGTCGGTGGGGCCGTTGCGGGCGGCCCCGCCCAACCAAGATGGAGACACGAGTGAGCAAGCCCAAGAAGACCGCTGCACAACCGCCCGAGCAGCACGTCGCTGACACCCACGACCTGATCCGCGTGCACGGCGCGCGCGAGAACAACCTCAAGGACGTCAGCATCGAGATCCCGAAGCGCCGGCTGACGGTGTTCACCGGGGTCTCCGGTTCGGGCAAGAGCTCACTCGTGTTCGACACGATCGCCGCCGAGTCGCAGCGGCTGATCAACGAGACCTACAGCGCCTTCGTGCAGGGCTTCATGCCGACGCTGGCCCGGCCGGACGTGGACGTCCTGGACGGGCTGACCACCGCGATCATCGTCGACCAGCAGCGGATGGGCGCCGACCCGCGGTCCACGGTCGGCACCGCCACCGACGCCAACGCCATGCTGCGCATCCTGTTCAGCCGGCTCGGGCAGCCGCACATCGGTTCGCCGCAAGCGTTCTCGTTCAACGTCGCGTCGATCAGCGGAGCCGGCGCGGTCACGGTGGAACGCGCCGGACACACGGTGAAGGAGCGTCGCAGCTTCAGCATCACCGGCGGGATGTGCCTGCGGTGTGAGGGCCGGGGCAAGGTCAACGACTTCGACCTGACCCAGCTCTACGACGACAGCAAGTCGCTCAACGAGGGCGCGCTCACCATCCCCGGCTACAGCATGGACGGCTGGTACGGCCGGATCTTCCGGGGCAGCGGCTTCTTCGACCCGGACAAGCCGATCCGGAAGTTCACCAAGAAGCAGCTGGGCGACCTGCTCTACAAGGAGCCGACCAAGATCAAGGTCGACGGCATCAACCTGACCTACGAGGGCCTGATCCCCAGGATCCAGAAGTCGATGCTGGCCAAGGAGGTCGACTCGCTGCAGCCGCACATCCGGGCCTTCGTGGAGCGGGTGGTCACGTTCAGCGTCTGCCCCGAGTGCGAAGGCACCCGGCTCAGCGCGGAGGCCCGGTCGTCGAAGATCAAGGGGATCAGCATCGCGGACGCGTGCGGGATGCAGATCAGCGACCTCGCCGAATGGGTCGGCGGCCTGTCCGAGCGGTCCGTCGCGCCGCTGCTCGAGTCGCTCGCGCACACCCTGGACTCGTTCGTCGAGATCGGGCTCGGCTACCTCAGCCTGGACCGCACGTCGGGCACGCTGTCCGGCGGCGAGGCGCAGCGCACCAAGATGATCCGGCATCTCGGGTCGTCGCTCACGGACGTCACGTACGTCTTCGACGAGCCGACGATCGGGCTGCACCCGCACGACATCCAGCGGATGAACGGACTGCTGCTCCGGTTGCGGGACAAGGGAAACACCGTGCTCGTGGTGGAGCACAAGCCGGAGACGATCGCGATCGCCGATCACGTCGTCGACCTTGGTCCGCGCGCCGGCGCCGAGGGTGGCGAGGTGGTGTTCGAGGGCACGGTCGAAGGGCTGCGGGCTGGGCGGACGCTCACCGGGCGGCACCTGGACGACCGCGCGTCGCTGAAACCGTCGGTCCGGACCTCGTCGAGCGTGCTGGAGATCCGCGGGGCTGACGCGAACAACCTGCGGGACGTCGACGTCGATATCCCACTGGGTGTGCTCGTCGTGGTCACCGGGGTGGCGGGCTCGGGCAAGAGTTCGCTCATCCACGGCTCAGTGTCCGACCAGGACGGTGTGGTCGCGGTCGACCAAACCCCGATCCGCGGTTCGCGGCGGAGCAACCCGGCGACGTACACCGGCATGCTTGAGCCGATCCGCAAGGCGTTCGCCAAGGCCAACGGTGTGAAGCCGGCGCTGTTCAGCGCCAACTCCGAGGGCGCCTGCCCGAACTGCAACGGCGCCGGCGTCATCTACACCGACCTGGCGATGATGGCGGGGGTCGCGGCCACCTGCGAGGAGTGCGAGGGCAAGCGGTTCGACAGTTCGGTGCTGAAGTACCACTTCGGCGGCCGGGACATCAGCGAGGTGCTCGCGATGTCGGTGACCGAGGCCGAGAAGTTCTTCGGCGCTGGCGACGCCCACACCCCGGCCGCGCACGCCATCCTGGACCGGCTCGCCGACGTCGGGCTCGGCTATCTCACCATCGGCCAGCCACTGACCACGTTGTCCGGCGGTGAGCGGCAACGCCTCAAACTGGCCACCCACATGGGCGGCAAAGGTGCCGTCTACGTCCTCGACGAGCCGACCACCGGCCTGCACCTGGCCGACGTCGAGCACCTGCTCGGCCTGCTCGACCGGTTGGTCGACGCCGGCAAGTCGGTGATCGTGATCGAGCACCACCAGGCGGTCATGGCGCACGCCGACTGGATCATCGACCTCGGCCCCGGCGCCGGCCATGACGGCGGCCGGATCGTGTTCGAGGGCACCCCGACCGACCTGGTCGCCGACCGCGCCACCCTGACCGGCGAGCACCTCGCGGCCTACGTCGGCGCCTGACGTCCGCCCGGCGCGAGGGCTCGTAGCGCGTGCTCGATGAGCGTGTCCAGGTAGGACGGCTCCGGCAGGCCGAGGTGGAAGGCCAGCCGGTGGTAGATGGGGCCGTACACCAGGTCCAGGGCCACGGTCAGGTCGGCGTCCGGATGCAGCTGCCCCTGCTCCTGGGCGCGGCGCAGCCGGTCCTCGAACTGCGCGATGTACGGGCGGATCAGGCTCTCCCGCAGCTCGGCGGCCAGGTCGGGGTCGTTCAGTGCCTCGGCGATCACCCCGGTCAGTGCGGACCGGTACGGCGGGGTGAGCAGCCGGATCACCGCGGACAGCTGGGTGTGCAGGTCGGCCTGCAGGTCGCCGGTGTCCGGGAAGTTGGCCGTCTGCCGGCCCATCTCGTAGATCGCTTCCAGGACGACCGACCCCTTGGAGGGCCACCACCGGTAGATCGTCTTCTTGCTCACCCCCGCGCGGGCGGCGATCGCCTCGATGGTGAGCCGCCCGTAGCCGTGTTCGGCGCAGAGGGCCATGGCGGCGTCGAGGGTCGCGTGACGACTGCTCTCGCTTCGGCGCAGCGCGTTCGGTGCGCTTGTCATGGATCCGTATCGTAGAGGAAACGGAACGTGTCGTGTTGACAATCTTGCCGGGTGTTGTGCATGCTCGGCGTCAAGACACGACACGTATCGTGTACCGAGCTGGAAGAGGACGATGAGCGATTTGAACGACCTGCGGTCCACCCTGCGCGGCAAGGTGCTCCTGCCCGGCGACGACGGCTTCGGCCCGGCGAGCCGGCCCTGGAACCTGGCCGTCCACCAGGATGTCTCGGCCGTGGTCGAGGCCGCCGACGTGGCGGACGTCGTCGCTCTGGTCCAGGTAGCGCGGGACCGTGGGCTGACCGTGGCGACCCAGCCGAACGGCCACGGGGCCACGGGCGACGTCCAGGGCACGATCCTGCTGCGCACCGGCAACCTCGACGACGTCCACGTGGACCCGGCCGCCCGGACGGCACGGATCGGAGCCGGGGTGAAAGGCGGCCAGATCCAGGCGGCTGCAGCCGAGCACGGCCTGACCGGACTGCCCGGCAGCTCGGCGGTGGTCAGCGTCACCGGCTACACCCTCGGCGGCGGCATGAGCTGGTTCGGCCGCAAGTACGGCTGGGCGGCCGACCACGTCATCGCCTTCGACGCCGTGACCGCCGACGGCGAGATCGTCCGGGTCACGCGGGACGAGAACGCGGACCTGTTCTGGGCACTGCGCGGCGGTGGCGGCGACTACGCCATCGTCACGGCCCTCGAGTACCGGCTGCACGAGGTGCCCGAGCTGTTCGGCGGCCGGATCGTGTGGCCGGCGGCCAAGACCGCGCAGGTGCTGGACGCCTTCCGGCGGATCACCGCCGACGCCCCCGACGAGCTGACCCTGTGGTGCGACCTGCTCCAGTTCCCCGGCGACGCCCCCGCCATGGTCGCGATCGACGCGACCTACCTGGGTGGCGAGCGGGACGCGCGGGCCCTGCTGCGTCCACTCGACGAGATCGGCGACCCGATGTCCGACACCCGCGCGGTCATCCGCGTGACGGACCTGGCCGCGATCACCGCCGAGCCCACCGACCCCGCACCCGGCATTATGCGCTCCGAGCTGCTGACCGACCTTGACTCGGCCGTCGCGGTACTGACCGCCGAGCCGATCGCCCCGTTGCTCAGTGTCCAACTGCGACACTTCGGCGGCGCGTTCGCCCGTCCCACCGCCAGCCCGGCCGGCCCACTCACCGCGGCCTACGGTGTCACCCTGTTCGGCGTTCCGTTCACGCCCGAGGTGGGGACCGCGGTACGTGCCAAGCAGGAGCAGTTGAGCCGTGCGCTGGCGCCATGGACCACGGGACGGAAGCCGTTCAACGGCCTCGCGTCGGGTGAGTCGGTCTCGGACGTCTTTGACGCCGAAACCGTCACGCGGCTTCGGGAGATCAAGCAGAAGCGGGATCCGTTGGGCGTGTTCCGGAGCAACTTCCCGGTCAACGCCTAGGACGCCTTGCCCTCACTGGGGGTGGGCAAGATCGGCTTTGGTGGTCCACACGGCGGCGACCATGACGAGCGTGACCGGTGCCGGCAGCAGGAGCAGCACCGACGCGCTCCAACTGGTCGCCGCCCACAGGCCCAGTCCCACCAAGGAGAAGACCGCGACGAACCGGACGGGCCGGCGAGCGACCAGGTGAAGCGCCGTGATCCAGAGGCGGACACCGCGCAGACCAGGCCGAGCGACGCCCAACGGCAGGACCGCAAGCAAGCCGGACAAGGTGACCACGGTCGCCGCTCCCGTCAGGGCGAGCGAGGGCAACATCCACATTGGACGCCCGCGTGACCAAACCTCCAGGGCGGCGAGGAAAAGTTCGCCGGCTCCGGCGGCGACCAAGCAATGCCGCATACCGAACAAAGCGTGCGCACGCAGTGCCCGTGCCCAGCTTCGGATGGTCGCCACCTCGTCGAAAGCGGCGGCGTTCGCGACCGCGATCAGAGCCGGGAGGAAAGGCGCGGCGAGCACGGCGTAAAGCAACACGGCGATCGGATTGACGCCTGGCACGACAAACACAGGCACGGTCGCGGCCGCGCACAACGCAGCGCTGGCGACGAGTAGTGCGGGCAGGCACGGCCATGCGCCGCGCAGAGTCGTGACAATGACTGTGTCAGAGCGCATAGCTGTCACCCCTTCAGGCCCGCTGAGGCGATGCTGGCGACGAAGCTTCGTTGGAACACCAGGAACACCACCAGAACCGGCACCACCACCGCGGTGATCGCGGCGAACACCACGACCGACGATCCACTTTGGCCGTTCTGCAGCGCGACCAGGCCGATCGGCAGCGTCATGTGCTCCGGGCTGCTGAGGAAGATCAACGGGCCGAAGTAGTTGTTCCAGGACAGTTCGAACGCCAGGATCGTCATGGCCGCGATGGCCGGCCCGGACATCGGGATGATCATTCGGAACAGGATCCACAGGTGGCCGGCGCCGTCGATCCGCGCGGCCTCGTCGAACTCGCGCGGGATCGTGTTGAAGTACTGCCGGAAGAAGAAGATCGCGAACACGTTGATCAGCGCGGGCAGCCACAGCGCGGCGAGGTTGTCGACCAGATCGAGGTTTCGCATCAACAAGAAGACCGGGATGACCGTGGTCTGCACCGGCACCATCAACGCGCTCAGCATGGCGAGCAGCAGCCCGTTGCGGCCGGGGAAGGCCAGCCGGGAGAAGGCATAGCCGGCCAACACGCTCACGAGCATCGACCCGGCCGTGGAGATGACCGCGACCACAAGGCTGTTCAACGCCATCTGTCCGAACGGGATCAACCCGTCGATGCCGGCGAAATTGTCCACTGTGAACGGTTTCGGCAGCCAGTTGGGCGGCAGTTCGAACGCGGCCCCCTCCTCGGTGAGGCTCTGCACGACCAGCCACAGCAGCGGCGCGACCATCAGCACACCCACGACCAGCAGGACCAGCCCGATCGCCACCCGCGTCGGAGTCAGCCGCCAGCGTCTCACCTTTGGTGCACCCATCGCCTCGACCCCCAGAACTGCAGCAGGGTGACCAGCATCGTCACCACGAAGACGAGCAGGGACACCGCCGACGCGTAGCCGACCTGGAACGACTGGAAACCCTTCTGGTACATGTACATGACCACGCTGATCGTGGCGTTGTCCGGCCCGCCCAGCGGGGTCACGATCTGCATCGGGTCGAAGATCTGGAACGCGCCGATGAACGTGACCACCGAGGAGAAGAAGATCGTCGGGGACATCATCGGAAGCGTTACGTGCCACAGCGTCTGCCATCCGCTCGCGCCGTCGCTGCGGGCCGCCTCGATCAGGTCCTTCGGCACGGTCTGCAGGCCGGCGAGCATGATCACGAACGTGAACCCGATGGTGTGCCAGAAGTCGATGCCGATGATCGCCGGCAGCGACCAGGCCGGGTCGGTGAACCAGTCTGGCGCCGTGACGACCTTGTTCAGATAGTACGTGCCGACCCCGAACGTCGGGTCGAGCACGTACTTCCACAGCAGCGCCACCGCCGCCCACGAGATCACGAACGGGAAGAACAGCGAAGTCCGCACGAAGTACGACAGCCACTTGTTCTTCAGGTGGTTGACACCGAGCGCCAGGAGCAGGCCGCCCACGATGTGCGTCACCATCGAGGCGGCCGTGAAGACGAAGGTGTTGCCCAAAGCCTTGTACAGCAACGGATCGGAGAACATCGTGGTGAAGTTGTCGACCCCGTTGAACTTCGCGGGGGTCAGCAGGTCCCACTGGAAGAACGCGAGGACGATCGCCGCGACCAGCGGGCCCGCGACGAAGACCACGAACAGCAGCAGGGCCGGGCTGAGAAAGAGATATCCCTCCCAGCGCCGCCGGGAACGTGCCGGGGCCGGCCGGCCCGCGCCGCCGGCCGGTCCCGGAGACTCGCGTGCCTCCGCCAACGTCGTCACAGCAGGGGCCGAAGCTGGTCGTTCGCCTCCGTCAGGGCGTCGGACACCGGCTTGAGCCCGGTGATCGCGTTCTTCCAGCCCGTGCTGATCACTTTCTGTGTCTCAGCGCCCTGTTTGGGTGACGGGATGGGCGTGCCGTAGCCGATCGCCGCCGGCAGCAACTCCGAGCCCTTGGGCGCGTTGTCCAGGAAGGACTGGCTCGCCGCGACCGTCTTCAGCGCCGGGATGTTGGTGCCGCCGATCTTCGCGTAGAACTCGGACGCCTCCGGGGACATCAGCCACTTGATGAACGTCCACGCGGCCTCTTTGTTCGTGGAACTGTTCAGGATGGGCCAGCCGTCCCAGCCGATCGGCGCGCCCTTGCCGGCCTTGGTCGGCCAGTTGACGATCCGCGTCTTGTCGACCAGGTTGAGCCGCCGGATGTCCAGGGTCGGCCACCGGCCGCCGCCGAGCGTGGCGAGTGCGCCCTTCGAGAACTGGTTCGGCGCGTCGAAACTGCCGCCCACCTTGGGTGCCAGCCCCGCGTCGATCAGTCCCTTGACGAACGTCGCCGCCTCGATCGCGGCCGGCGAGTTGTACGTCGGCGTCTTCCAGTCGGCGTCCGTCGTGCTGGCGCCGTTGGTGAGCAGCCACGGCATGATCTCGACGAACGGGAAGTCGCCACCGCCCCCGAGTGAGATCAGGTAGGCGCCGGTCTTCTCCTTGATCCGCGCGCCGGCGGCCTTGAACTCGTCCCACGTCCAGTCGCCGGTCGGAATGTCCACACCGGCCTTGGCGAACACCTCGGTGTTGCAGTACAACACGACCGCGTTGTACCCGCCGGGGATGAAGTACGTCTTGCCGTCCGGGGAGCCGTACTTGCTCGTCCACTCCCGCAGGTGCGGGTCGATGCCCGCGTAGTAGGCGTCGACGACGGCCTTGTCCTTGGCGATGAAGTCGTCCAGCGGCGCGAGCACGCCCTTGGACGACATCAGCAGCTGCCCCTCGGTGGCGACGCTGACGATGTCGTACTTCTTGCCGCCGGCGAGTTGGGTGGAGATCGTGTTGGCGAAGTTCGCCCAGTCCTTGGCCGCGATGCCGTTGGCCTTGACCGTGATCCCGGGATTGGCCTTGTTGAAGGCCGTGAACAGGTCGTTGAAAGCTTTCTGCTGGGTGGCGTCGCCCAGGTACGCCAGGCTCAACTCGCCACTGGCGCCACTCGGGCCGGACGAGCCACCACTCGAACCCGACGAGCCGCCACATCCCGCGAGGGCGGACATCGCCGGAACCGCCGCGGTGACGCCCATCAGTCGGAGCATCCCACGCCGGGACAAGGTTGCCGTTGCCATCTCGCTCCCTTCACGCCGAGGAGCTGGCTGAGTAATCGATTACTTTGACCAAGTGCCAGGAACCTAGCCGCCCCCCAGCCGCAATGTCAACATCAAGTCCCCCGACCGTGTCGCGCGTTCCCAGACAGTGTGTCGCACGTTCCCGGACCATGAAATTCCCCAACCATCGGTGGATCGCGTGGGGGTCCGGCGTTGCGTAATCGATTACTCGGGACCTAGGCTCGGGTTTCAAGATCTCCCACTTGGGCCCGGCACCGGGCTGGGAAGGGCGGCAAATCCATGACGCAGTACGCATTTCCCGAGCCGCGACCGATCGTCAGCACACCGCCGCGCACCGCCTACCTCGTCGCGAACGGCGACCTTCGCCCGTCCGCGAACGTCCAGTGCTGGCCGGTGCAGCAGCAGTTGGAAGCCGACGTGACGCGCGCGGTCGAGTCCTTCGGCTGGAACGTGGTTCGGGGCCACCCCGTCGACGAGCGCGCCGGGCATGGCTTCATCGACAGCCAGCGGCACGGCATCGACGTGTTCTCGACGCTCCCGCCGGACGCGCCGTTGCTCGTGGTCGAAGCGGTCTGGCAGTACAGCCACCACCTGCTCGCCGGACTGCGTACGCACCGCGGCCCGATCATGGTGCTCGCCAACTGGAGCGGCACGTACCCGGGCCTGGTCGGGCTCCTCGGCCTGACCGCCAGCCTCACCAAGGCGGGAGTCGATCACTCGGCACTGTGGAGCGTCGACTTCACCGACGAGTGGGCCCGTGACGGGCTGCGTACCTGGCTGGACACGGGCAAGCTCACCCACCCCACCGACCACGTCCGGCCCTTGCCGACCCTGGACGACGCGTCCACTGAGGTCGCGCTGGGCCGTGCGTTGGCCGAGGAACTGCGGCGGGACAAGGCGATCATCGGCGTGTTCGACGAAGGTTGCATGGGGATGTACAACGCGATCTTCGACGACGAACTGCTCAACCCGCTCGGCATCTACAAGGAGCGGCTGTCGCAGAGCGCGCTCGTGGCCGAGATGGACCAGGTGGGCGACGCCGAGGCCGGCGCGGCGAAGGACTGGCTGGACGCGGCCGGACTGCGGTTCGAGTTCGGCGCCGACGAGGCCAGGGAGCTGACCCGGGCGCAGGTCGGCGGCCAGCTCAAGATGTACATCGCGGCGCTGCGGATCGCCGACGACTTCGGGCTGGACGCGGTGGGCATCCAGTACCAGCAGGGCCTCAAGGACGTGGCGCCGGCCAGCGACCTCGCCGAAGGGCTGCTCAACAACGTGGAGCGGCCGCCGGTACGCAGCCGGGACGGCGCGCGGGAGCTGTACGCCGGCCGGCCGCTGCCGCACTTCAACGAGGTCGACGAAGGGGTCGCGGTCGACGCGCTGGTCACCAACCGGATCTGGACGGCGATGGGGTTCGACCCGGCGACCACGTTGCACGACATCCGCTGGGGCGAGACGTACGACGACGAGTTCGTCTGGACGTTCATGATCTCCGGCTCGGTGCCCGCGTCGCACAACGGCGGGTATCACCACTCGTACAGCCGGCGCCAGCCGCCGATGTACTTCCCGCTCGGCGGCGGCACGTTGAGCGGCTGCTCGAAGCCGGGGGAGATCGTCTGGTCGCGGGTGTACATCGAGCAGGGCCGGCTGCACGTCGACATCGGCCGTGGGCACGTCGCCGAACTGCCGGCGGAGGAGACCCAGCGCCGCCTGTCGCTCACCACGCCGGAGTGGCCGATCATGCACGCCGTACTGCATGGCGTGGGGCGTGACCAGTTGATGGCCAAGCATCGGGCCAACCACGTGCAGGTCGCGTACGCGCCTGACGCCGAGACAGCCGATCACGCCGCCACCGTCAAGGCGGCCCTGTTCGACGCGCTCGGGGTCAGTGTTCATCTCTGTGGGGACATACGTCTGACGGGAGTTGTCGAATGAGTCTGGATCGGCTGGCGTTCCTCGGCCGCGGACAGTCACGCTCGATCAGTCCGGAGAACTTCGACGGATCCAAGGGCGGCGGCGGACGCGCCACCGAGGGCACCGGGGCGGCCTGTGCCGCGGAGTTGGGTGTGGGGTGGAAGATCTCACCGAGCGTCGACATCCCCGGCGGGGCGACGTTCGAACTCGCCGCCATCGAGGGACCCGCGGTGATCACCCACATGTGGCTCACTACGCACCGTGACAACTGGCGGAGCCTGGTCCTGCGGGCCTACTGGGACGGCAGCGAGCGGCCCGCGATCGAGGTGCCGCTCGGCGACTTCTTCGGGCAGGGCTGGTGCGAGTTCGCGCAGCTGTCGTCCCAGCCGGTCGCGGTGAACCCGCACGGCGGCTTCAACTCGTACTGGCCGATGCCGTTCGCCGGCTCCGCGCGGCTCACGGTGGAGAACCTGTCGTCCGCCACGGCGACGGTCTACTACCAGATCAGCTACGAGATCGACGTGGACGTCGCCGGCACCGGCTATCTGCACACCCAGTTCCACCGCAGCAACCCGCTCCCGACCGGCCAGACCCACCCGATCGTCGACCGGGTGTCCGGCTCGGGCAAGTACGTCGGCGCCTACCTCGCGTGGGGGGTGAACCGGCCGGGCTGGTGGGGCGAGGGTGAGATCAAGTTCTACCTGGACGGTGACGACGAGTACCCCACGATCTGCGGGACCGGGACCGAGGACTACTTCGGCGGGGCGTGGAACTTCGACGTCCCCGGCTCGGGTTACACCGCCTACTCCACGCCTTACCTTGGCCTGCACCAGGTGCTGCGCCCGGACGGGCTCTACCGCAGCCAGCAGCGGTTCGGCATGTACCGTTGGCACGTCCAGGACCCGATCCGTTTCCACACCGACCTACGCGTGGACATCCAGGCACTAGGGTGGAAGTCCGGGCACCGGTATCAGCCGTTGCACGACGACATCGCGTCCACCGCTCTGTTCTATTTGGACACGCCGGCCGCGGCCGGACCGACGCTGCCGAGTCGTGACGACCTGGCGGTCGGTGGCGAACCGATGGATCCGCTCTGATGACCAACGGTTTCGACGTCCCACACATGGCGATGCCGCTGGGCGGCATCGGCACCGGGAACGTGGCGATCTGCGCGGACGGCAGCCTGCGACAGTGGCAGTTGCACAACATCGGCAACCATGCCGGCGCGCTGCCGTCGTCCTTCTTCGCGGTCCGCGCCACCCGGTGGGAGCCGCCGCTGGACACAGTTCGGATCCTGCAGTCGGTGCCGCCTGCGTCCACTGGTACTCCTCTGGTCAACGACGACGAAGTGCCGCAATGGCAACGTGATCTGCTCGCCCGGCACCCTGGGGTCGAGCGGACGACGTTCACGGCCACGTATCCTGAGGCGACTGTCCGGTACGAGGACTCCTTGCTACCGTTGGAAATCACGCTGCACGCGTTCACTCCGCTCGTGCCGCTTGATGTCGATGCCAGCTCGATCCCGGCGGCGATGTTCACGTTCCGGCTGGTGAACACCGACTCGTTGGACATCCACGGCAGCCTAGGGATCGCGGTGCAGAACGCGGTCGGCTGGGACGGCATCAGCCCGATCGAAGGTGTGCGCGGGGCAGGCTATGGCGGCAACGTCAACCGGCTGCGCAGGGCTGATGGGTGGACCGCGGTGGAGTTGGAGAATGTCGCGTTGGCCGACGACGCGCCTGGTGCCGGTGGGCTTGTGCTGGCGGCCGACTCTGACGATGCGTCGGTTTTGTTGCAGTGGCGGGATCCTGACGAGTTTGTTGCGTTCTTGCGTTCGCGTGCTTTGGCCAGTGGCGCGCCTCGGTTGGCTTATGCGCCGGGAACGCCTGATCCGCAACGGCATGCTCCGGCGAGCGCGGTCGGTCCGAGTCCGGCGGGGGATACGTGGAATACAGGTATCGCCGTGCCGTTTCAGCTCGCTCCGGGCGAGACTCGGGAGATTCGGGTGGCGCTCACCTGGCATTTTCCCAACCGGTACGTCAACTTCGAGCAGTTCGGGCCGGCGCGTCCGGAGTGGGGCCGCTCGAAGTTCTGGCTTGGCAACCATTATGCGACGCGTTACACCGACGCGCGGGATGTGTTCTCCCGTGTTCGGAGTGAGTGGAATTCGTTGCGTGCCGCGACTGAGGAGTGGACGGGCACGCTGACCCGTTCGGGGCTTGATGCCGAGGCGGTCACGCATCTCGCGGCTCAACTTGTGCCGATCCGTAGTCCTACTTGTTTTCGTGCGGCGGACGGGCGTTTCTTCGGTTTCGAGGGGACGCTCGGCGCTTCGACCGTGATGTGGTCGGGGGCTTTCGGCGGTTCCTGCCCGTTGAACTGTACGCACGTGTGGAACTACGCGCAGGCGTTGGCAAAGGTGTTCCCTGAGTTGGAACGCGATATGCGGTCGACGGAGTTCGAGATCATGCAGGCACCGGAGGGCTTTGTCCCGCACCGGGTCATCGCGCCTGCCTATCTGCGGCAGCTGTGGGACTCGCCGATCGGCGGTCCCGATCAGCCGGCGCTCGACGGAATGCTTGGCACGGTCCTGAAAACGTACCGCGAATACCGCGCTGGCGCGGGACTCGACTGGCTACGACGCTATTGGCCTTCTCTGGTCCGGCTGATGCGTCACGTCGACAGCACCTGGAATGTCACCGGGACGGGAATGCTCACAGGTGTTCAGCCGAGCACCCACGACATAGACCTGGCCGGCCTGAACACCTTCCAGGGCACCCTGTGGCTCGCCGCCCTGAGGGCCGCCGAAGAAATGGCCCGCCTGGTGGACTCCAAAGCCGCCGACAACTACCGCGCCACGTTCGAACAAGCCAGTCACGCCTACGATTCGGCATTGTTCAACGGCGAGTACTACGTGCAACAACTCCAACCAGGCGACAACACCGACTACCAATGGGTCAACGGCTGCCTCGCCGACCAACTCATCGGCCAATGGTGGGCCCACCAACTAGGCCTCGGCCACCTACTACCACCCGACCACATCCAAACCGCACTGCGCTCAATCGTCAAACACAACCTGCGCCACGGATTCCGCGATTTCGTTCACCCATACCGAAGCTTCGCCGACACAGACGACACCGGACTCCTCGTCTGCACCTGGCCCCACGGCGGCCGCCCCCCAGTCCCCACCCGATACGCCGACGAAGTCTGGACCGGCACCGAATACCAAGTCGCCGCCCACTGCCTGTGGGAAGGCCTGGCAGAGGAAGCCCAACTCATCCTCGACGCCCTGTGGGCACGGTACAACGGACAACGACGTAACCCGTACAACCAGATCGAATGCGGCGACCACTACGTTCGTGCCATGGCCGGGTGGTCGGTGTTGGAGGCGCTCGCCGGGTTCAGCGAGGACGCTTCGGCTGGGGTGTTCAGGTTTCGGCGTCCGGAGTGGTCGGTTCCTTTTGTCGCCAGTGGAGGTTGGGGTTTGTGGTCTCCGTCTTCGGCTGGGCTCACCCTTGAATGCACCGGCGGTCGGTTGGAGATTCGGGAGCTGCTGATCTCAGGTGACTCTGCCTCCGGTTACCGCGCCTTCCTTGATGGTTCTGCCTTGCCGCTGCGCTTCTCTCGGGATGCTTCTGGGGTTCGGGTTGGGTTTTCGGAGAGGGTTGCTTTGGTGCGTGGGCAGGTTCTTGCTTTGGCTTTGTAGGCCGATGTAACGGCTTGCTTGCCGCTGCCAGTCTCTCGGGCTGCCAAAGACAGGTCGCTCGCCGCTCGGGCAGGCCGCCAAGAGGGAGTCTGTTGTCGTATTTTGCTGGTGTGGTTGGGTTGTTTGGTCGTGGTGTCTCCCTCCCGTGTGGCCTGCCCAAGGGAATCGCATCTGCCAGGTGGGGTCCAGCTTGGTCTTCCGGTCCGTATGGCTTCCGTCTTTTGTTGGGTTTCGTAGGCGGACCTCCCTCGGGTTCCGTGGGTGTGGACCCCACCTGGCAGATGCGATTGGCTTCGCCCAGGCCACACGGGAGGGAGACACCACTCGGGCCAGGTTTGCTGCGCGGGCAAGCGCTTCGCGCTCCGACCGTGCTGTGTGGACACGAGGATTGCAGGGCTTGCCCCCCAGTGCGGCCGGTCATGCCGCACTGGGGATGGGCGCGTGGATGTGATTGCGTCTTGGTGTTCGTGACGCGTCCACATAGGTTGGCGGGATGAACCATGGTCTCTCGTCGATCATCTTCACCGCCCAGTCACTGTTGTGCACCAACCGATGGTGCTGGGGGCAGAGTAGCGCCATGTTGTCCATTGTGGTCGGTCCACCCTGCGCCCAATGCGCGACATGATGAGCGTCGCAGACGCTGCTTGGTCGTTCGCATCCGGGGAAGGCGCATCCTTTGTCTCGTAGGTAGAGTCCGCGTCGGATGTGGGCTGGGGCGGCGTAGGCTGGGACTGCCACATCCAACGGTTTGGAGTCGCCGTCGAGGACGGCGGGCAGGATGTGCGCATCGCAGGCGAGGCGCCTGGCTTCTCGGGCGGTCATCCGTGGATCGCTGGAGAGCAGCACGTCGTCCAGGGACTGCTGTAGTTGTTCGAAGGAGATGGTGACGGCAACTTCGGTGCGGACGCCGTTGTGGGCGGGCAGGTCCGGGCAGTTGGCCGCCATCCGCAGCACATCCGCGAACGCGTCCCCAGCCCGCTCGGCATACCCTCGGGTGTCGCCGCCTTCGGGGTGCGGCTTCTCGAACGGCTTGAGCAGGTTCTCGAACAGCTGGGCCGATTCGAGGTCCAGGTGACCCTTGAACTCCATGCTGCCGTCCCGCCGGATGTGCCGACGCAGCATCCGCTCTGGCCGGATCGGCTCTTCCTCCGGTGGTGGCGGCCCATCCGGGTCGACGATGTCGCGGACTCGGGCGCCGAATCGGAGTAGGGCTTTCGGGTCGTCCTCGGCGGCGCGGGTCAGCATGACTTGCTCGGCTGTGGCGCGTTGTTCGGCGTCCAGGTGTGGCAAGTCAGCGAGGGTTGTGCGGATGGCGTCCACGTGTTCGGAGTCGACTTCGCCGCGCGTCAACGCTTCAGCGGTCTGGGGCAACGCTGGGTCGATCACCGACCCGGTGGGGGTGGTGGTGGCGTGCAGGTCGTGGGCTTGGGCGAGTTGGTGGCGGGCTTCGGTGCGACTGAGCCGAGCAGTGTGCATCAACAGCGCGGCAGTGTTGCTGTAGCCGAGTTTCGTGGCGACGCCACGGTTTTCCATTTCGGCCACCAGGCGGAGTTCCTCGGCGTATAGTTGACGGCGGCGTTGGACCACAGCGGTGTGGGCGTTGACCAGCTCGGTGTCGCTGGTCTGCCATAGTGGCACTGTGGTGTCCATGCAACGATTCTATCGAACATCGAGGATGAATGTGTTGGGGTATATAGCTTTTCGCTATCGGCGAACAATGAATTCGCGGCCAGAGAAGGTGTTGCTCTCTGTGCACGGGATCTAGAGTAGGTGCAGGACTCAGAGCCTGAAGTCAGGCCAAGCACGTGAAGCGGGAATCGGAGCCGGATGCCAGCCCTGAAACGAAGCAGGAACCTGAGGGTGAAGCGGATGCCCGCATAGCAACTCGACACGAGGAAGTGTGGGCCCGCACGCAACTTGGCGCGAGGAAGTGTGTGCCCGGGTAGCAACCTGTGTGAGGAAGTGCGTGCTCGCACAACAAATCTGGCCCGAGTGGTGTCTCCCTCCCGTGTGGCCTGGGCGAAGCCAATCGCATCTGCCAGGTGGGGTCCACACCCACGGAACCCGAGGGAGGTCCGCCTACGAGACCCAACAAGAAGCGGTAGCGATACGGACCGGAAGACCAAGCTGGACCCCACCTGGCAGATGCGATTCCCTTGGGCAGGCCACACGGGAGGGAGACGCCACGACCAAACAACCCAACCACACCAGCAAAATACGACAACAGACTCCCTCTTGGCGGCCTGCCCGAGCGGCGAGCGACCTATCTTTTGGGACAGTGCTCAACCAGACCGAGGAAGGGAACTGTCCCGAAGCTCGGTAGGCAGCGTGACCAGTGAAGGAGCGCGACTGGGGGGAAGAGATGCGATCGACCAACAAACAGCGCAGCCCAGTTCGTATGTTGGCTGTACCACGGTGGTGAGGGAGGGGCGGACGAGATCGGCCCAGGAAACCACGTCGAAGCCGACGATTCCGATGCCCTCCGGTACTCGCACGCTTTGCTGGGCGAGGCATTCGAGGGCGCCTACGGTCATCAGGTTGTTGGCTATGAAGACGGCGTCTGGGGTTTGGGGGAGTTCAGGAGAGAGTTCATGGCTTTGAAGCCGCCGGCTTCTCGGAAGTTTGCGTGGCGGATCAGGGATCTGTTGATGGGTTTTCCGGCTTCGCGGAGCGCTCGGAGGTAGCCGGCCAGGCTTCGGCTGAGCCGTGTTCGTTGTCCACCAGCACCGTGTCCACTTTCAGGCCGGGGACTTGGCGGTCGATGAGGACCATGGGCATCCCGGACTGGTGTAGGTGGGTTACGTGGTCGGAGGGGGAGATGATCACGCCCGCTACTTGCTCGCTCAGGACGGCGGCTATGTAGTCCGCTTCGCGGCCAGGGTGGCGTTCGCCCGTCGGTGGCCGCTCAGCACCCGCGACACCGTCGACGGCGAGACGCCCGCGGCGCGCGCCACGTCGTAGATCGTTGCCATCGTCTCACCCCGCGCGACCCTCGCCCATGGTACGCACCGCCTCCGAGAAATCGATTTCCCGTTGGATCTTGACGGGCCGGTGGCCTTGCCCGTAGCTTTCGGAAATCGATTTCCCGTCTGCCCGGGAGGCGACACCGATGTCACACCCAGTCCCCGGCATGAACCGTCGCGGCTTCTTACAGGGAGCCCTCGCCGCGGCCGCCCTGCCGCTCGTCGCGTCGTGCGGCGGCGGCTCGACGGGCGACGCCAAAGAGTTGACCTTCTGGAACTTCTACGGCCCCAACGAGGACGGCGCGACCCCGCAGAGCAAACGCGTCAGCGGCTGGTTCACCCAGCTCGCCGCCGACTGGAACGCCAACAACGACGTGAAGGTCAAGCCGCACTACATCCCGGTCGCCGAGTACATCAACGGCTCCAGCCTGCAGACCGCGTTCTCCGCCGGCCAGGGCCCGGACATCTTCGTGGTCAGCCCGGGTGACTTCATGCGCTACTACAACGGCGGCGTGCTGCAGGACCTGACGCCGCACCTGTCCGCCGAGGCCAAGGCCGACTTCCGCCCCGGCGTGCTGGAGAACCGGATGGTGGACGGCAAGGTGTACGGCCTGCCGATGGAGATCGAGCCGCTGGCGATGTTCTACAGTGTCCAGGCGTTCGAGTCGGCCGGACTGTCCGAGGCGGACATCCCGACCACATGGGACCAGTTGCTCAACGTCGCGGAGAAGCTGACCACGAACAAGCGGTTCGGGCTGATGTTCGAGACCACGCCCGGCTACTACCAGAACTTCACCTGGTACCCGTTCATGTGGATGGGCGGCGGCAGCGCGGTGAACGGCAACAAGAGCGGGTTCGACTCACCGGCCACGGTGCAGGCGTTGAAGCTCTGGCAGGACGTCGCCAAACGTGGCCTGGGGCTGAAGAAACCCGCTGGTGACGGCGGCGGCGACGTCACGGCGAACATGGTGGCCGGACTGTGCGCCATGCAGCAGACCGGGATCTGGTCGGTGTCCGACCTGACGGCCAACGCCAAGGACTTCAAGTACGGCGTGTTCCCGCTGCCCACCCCGCCCAACGGCAAGGGCGCCACCGACATGGGCGGGTGGGCCTTCGTGGCCAACGCCAAGGGCGGGAACCCGGAGGCCGCCGCCAAGTTCATCACCTGGGCACTGGGATCCACCGACCAGGCCGGTGTGGAACGGCAACGTCAGTGGAACACCGTCATCAAAACGAACCTGCCGCCGCGTTTGTCGGTCAGCAAAGCCGCCGAGGCGCAAGGCGCGTTCGCCACGCCGGTGCTGGCCACGTTCGCCAACAAGATCGCCCCGGCCGGCCGTCCTGAGCCACGCTACCCGGCGGAGATCTACCAGGCCGTGTCCGACGCCATCCAGGCCAGCCAGCTGGGCGGCGCCGATCCGGCCAAGGCCGCCGCGGACGCGTCCGCGAAGATCGACAGCTTCCTCCAGGGCTACCAAGGCGCCCCGATCATCTGAGGCGGTGGCTGATGGGGATGTCCCGCCGCAGGCGCGAGGCCGTGGCCGCGTACGCGTTCCTCGCGCCTGACCTGATCGGTCTACTGGTCTTCGTCGTCGTTCCGATGGTGCTGGCGCTCGGCGTGTCACTGTTCAAAGTGGACGGATTCGGCGGATACACGTTTGTCGGGCTGGACAACTTCCACCGGATGCTCAACGACGCGGCGCTGGGACAGAGCCTGCGGGTCACCGCGGTCTACGTGGTCACGTTCGTGCCGATCGCGTTCGTCGTCAGCCTGGCGTTGGCGATGCTCGTCCGTGACCACTTCCGCGGTGTCGGCTGGGTACGCACGGCGTTCTTCGTGCCCAACGTGATCAGCCTCGTCGTCGTCGGGTTGCTCTGGCAGTTCCTGCTGGTGGAGAAGCAGGGCATCGCGGCGAACCTGCTCTCCACGATCGGCCTGGGCGACGTGTCGCTGCTCGGCAACCCCACCCTCGCGTTCGTCAGCTACGTGGTGATCAGCGTGTGGTTCCTGATGGGATACCAGATGCTGATCTTCCTGGCCGGACTGAACGACATCCCCAAGGAGTTCGACGACGCGGCCCGCATCGACGGAGCCGGCGCGTGGCAACGGTTCCGGCACGTCACGTGGCCGTTGCTGCGCCCCACCAGCTTCTTCGTCGTGGTGACGTCCACAGTGAGCGCGGTGACCGGGCTGCAGGCGTTCGACCTCGTGTTCGTGCTGACCAAGGGCGGTCCGGCCAACGCGACCTCGACGATCGTCTTCTACATCTACAAACAGGCTTTCACGTTCGGCAACTACGGCTACGCCGCGGCGATCACGACCGTCATGGTCGGCTTCCTGGTCGTCATCACCGGCGTGATGTTCCGGTTCACCCGTGGGGGGCGGTTCGATGGGTAAGGTTCGCCCGATCGTCGCCCATGTGTTGGCGATCGTGACCGTGGCACCGCTGATCTGGCTGGTGATCAGCGTGCTCAAGCCGGCCGAGGAGCTGTACGTGGTCGGCCTGCCGACCCGGCTCACGTTCGACAACCTCACCCAGGTCCTGGTCCGGTTTCCGCTGGTGCGGTTCATGCTCAACAGCGCGCTGGTCTCGGTCGTGGTCACCGGCGTCGCCCTGGTCACGCACTCGATGGCCGCCTACGCGCTGGCCCGGCTGCGATTCCCCGGCCGCGGGCTGGTCTTCGGGCTGATCATCTCGACCCTGCTGGTCTCGCTCCCGGTCATCCTGGTGCCGTTGTTCCTGATCACCAAGCAGCTGGGCCTGCTGGACAGCTACGCCGGGCTGATCATCCCGAGCGTCTTCCACGCGTTCGGCATCTTCCTGCTCCGCCAGTACTACCTGAACATTCCGGTGGACCTGGAGGAGGCCGCCGATCTCGACGGCTGCGGCTACCTGCGCCGCTACTGGCACGTCGTGCTGCCGCTGAGCCGTCCGGCGCTGGCCGCGCTGGCCGTGCTGTTCTTCCTGGCCAACTGGAACGCGTTCCTGTGGCCGTTGACCATCACCCGTGACCCGGACCTGCGGGTCGTGCAACTCGGCATCGCGAGCCTGCAGGGCCAGTACGCGAGCGCGGCCAACCTGGTGCTGGCCGCCGCGTTCGTGGCGGCGATCCCGACGGTCGTGGTGTTCCTCATCGGCCAGCGCCGGCTGGTCGACTCGATGAAGCTGTCCGGCCTCAAATAGGAGGACGTCCATGCCCCGCTACAGACTTCTGTTACCCGTCATCGCGGTCGCGTTATCCCAGCTCGCCGCACCCATCGAGGCCGGCGCATCGCTCCCGGACGCGCCGCCCAGCACGGCCGTCGCGACCGCCAGCCTTGACACGCACGAAGCGGTCGGCACGTCCAGCGACGGCGACTTGTGGCCGTCCTGCTGGTCCAACGACGACAACCTCTATGCCGCCAACGGCGATGGAAAGGGCTTCACCACCACCGGGCCGTTCGCCGACATCACGGTCAACCGGATCGAGGGACGACCGCCGAACCTGTCCGGCGCGACCCTGGCCCAGGGTGACGCGGTCGGCAGCGTCTGGAGCGGCGGCGGCTACACCCGCAAGCCCACCGGAATGGCCTGCGTGGACGGTACGATCTACCTGGCCGTGCAGGACCTTTCGTTGTCCTTCAACGATGTCCCCGCCGCGACCATCGTCAAGTCCACCGACCACGGCCGGACCTGGACGTGGGACCGCAGCAAGCCGATGTTCGACAACCACGTCTTCACCACCATCTGGTTCGCGGACTTCGGCAAGGACAGCGCCTGGGCGCCAGACCGGTATCTCTACGCGTACGGTCTGGACCACAACTGGCGCGACTCGTTCGACGACACCGTCCCGGACCCCACGGACGTCTATCTCGCGCGCGTGCCACGTGACCGCGTGCAGGACCGGCGCGCGTGGGACTTCTACACGGGAGCCGACAACCGCGGCCGACCCCGCTGGAGCGGCAACATCGCCGACCGCGCGCCGGTGCTGCACGACGGACGGCGCGTCTACCAACAGGTCTACTCGGCCAACCGGATCAGCAACCTGACCGTGGTCAGCCAGGGCAGCGTCACGTACGACAAGCCGTTGCAGCGTTACATCTACACCTCCTGGTCGGAGTACACCTTCGAGTTCTACGAGTCGCCGACGCCATGGGGGCCGTGGAAACGCTTCCTCAGCAAGGACTTCGGCGGATACCCGTGGACAGCGAACCAACATGGCGGTTACGCCACCACAATACCGTCCAAGTTCCTCAGTGCCGACGGGCTCAGCATGTGGGTGCAGGCCAACGTGTGCCCGTGCGCGAACGCCGGAACGTCGGTCTACCACTACAGCTTGCGGAAGCTGACCCTGGGACTGGCCGCGCCCGGTGGTGCGACCAACAATCCCGACCCGTCGGCGAACCTCGCCAGGTCCACGGGAGTTGTTCCCATCTCGAAGTCCGCGCGGGACGGCGACCTACGGGTGCTCAACGACGGGGCGCTCACCGGTAGCGTGAACGACTTCGACGACGAGGTGAAGTCGGCCAGTTGGTGGGGTTACACCTGGCCACGCAAGTACCGGATGAACCAGGTCGAGTTCACCACGGGTGACGTCTCCGCCCAGGGCGGCTGGTTCGTCGGCCGGCCGAGTGTCCAACTGCGACAGAACGGCGAGTGGACCAATGCCACCGCGCAGACGGTCAGCCCGGTCTACCCCGGTGACTCCACCGCGGGACCGAACCAGACGTACACGATCTCCTTCCTGCCCGCGGACGCGGATGGGGTACGGGTCATCGGTGTCCCAGGCGGCACGCGGACGTTCAGTTCGGCCGCCGAGGTCACTGCCCGGTACCTGACGCAGGTCGCGAACGGCGGATTCGAGTCACCGCCGGGCGGTCCGTCGGCGTGGGCCTTCGAGGGCAACGCCGGGCACGGTGTCGACGCCGGTCTGGGTTTCGCCCACTCCGGTGCCAACAACGGCTGGATCCGCGGCTCGGGCACCGGCTGGAGCGCATTGACCCAGCAGGTCCCGGTGGCCCCAGGGAAGACCTATACGTTCAGCGCGTGGGTCCGCTCGTCGCCCGCCCTCACCGACGCCCGGTTCGGCGTCCGCTCAGGCGCCACTGTCCTTGGCGAGACGAAGTTCGGCGCGACAGCCGACTACACCCTGAGGCAGGTCACGATCACCGTACCCGCCAACACCAACACGGTGACCGTCTACACGGGATTCTTTGGTCCCGGAACGGACACCTGGATCCAGATCGACGACATCACGAGCGGTTGATTCCGGCGAAGTCGCCGAAGACGCAGGTGGCGCCGGCCCGGATGTCGATCAGGTCGGCGACCACCTGGCGGCGGTCCTCGGGGTAGGGACTGTCCAGCGCGGTCTGGGCCAGCATCCAGGCCTGGAATTCACAGGCGGTTTGCCGCGATCAGGTTTCGGTACCAGCGAAAGGAGTTCTTCGGAGTGCGCTTCTGGGTGGCGAAGTCGACGTGTACCAGGCCGAAGCGCTCGGTGTAGCCCTCCGCCCACTCGAAGTTGTCCATAATGGACCAGGCGAAGTAGCCGCGGACGTCGATGCCGTCTTCGATGGCCGCGGCGAGGGCGCGTAGATGGCCTTCGTGGTAGTCGATTCGGGGCTGGTCGTGCACGGCGCCGTCCGGACCGACCGTGTCGTGGTACGAGCATCCGCTTTCGGTGATGTACAGTGGGGGAAGTGTTTCCCCGTAACGGTTCTGGAACGTGGTGAGGATCTCACGCAGGCCGTCGGGGACGACCGCCCAGCGGAAGTCGGTCGTCGGGTAGCCGGTGATCTCCCGGAGTTCGAACGGCATGTCCGGTGGCAGGACGGCGCCCTCAAGGACCGGCGATGCGGCCGTGCTGGATCCCGGTGTGCCGACCAGGGTCGGTTGGTAGTAGTTGACGCCGAACCAGTCCAGGGGAGTGCTGATCACCTTGAGGTCGTCGGCCGCGGTGTCCGGCATGGCCATCGTGATCAGTTCGTCCGGGTACTCGCCGCGCAGGATCGGGTCGGCGAACGTCCAGTTGGTGAGGGTGTCGAAGATGTCGGCGGCCTCCTTGTCCGCGGGGGAGTCCGACGCGGGCCAGATCGGGCTGTGGTTGGAGGCGATGCCGATGTTGCCGCATCCCGCGGCGCGCAACGCCTGCACAGCGAGCCCGTGGCCGAGGAGTTGGTAGTGCGCGACCGGAAGCGCGCCGAAGCCGAGTGTCTCGCCGGGCGCGTGCCCGCCGATGGCGTGGCCGAACATCGTCACGACCACAGGTTCGTTGAGCGGCATCCACATGCCGACCCGGTCAGCGAGCCGTTCACCCACGATTGTCGCGTAGTCGGCCAGCCGTTCGGCGGTGTCCCGGACCGTCCAGCCACCCGCGTCCTGCAACGCCTGCGGCAGATCCCAGTGGTACAGCGTGGCGGCTGGCGTGATGCCGGCGCCGAGCAACTCGTCCACCAGGCGGTCGTAGAAGTCCAGCCCGGCGGGATTGGCCGGACCGCTGCCGGTGGGCTGGATCCGGGGCCAGGCGATGGAGAACCGGTACGCGTCCACCCCAAGTTCGGCCATCAGGGCCACGTCCTCGCGGTAGCGGTGGTAGTGGTCGCACGCCACGTCACCGGTGTCGCCGTTCTTGATCTTTCCCGGCTGGGCGGTGAAAGTGTCCCAGATGGACGGTCCCCGGCCATCCGCGCGCACGGCGCCCTCGATCTGGTAGGACGCCGTCGCGACGCCGAACACGAAGTCCGGCCCGAACTGTGCAGCCACTGTCAGTGCCTTTCTAGTGGACGGACCTGATCCGGAACACGAGGATCGCCCCGGCCAGGCCCACCAGAGCCGAGGTGACGTAAAGCGTGGGGTAGCCGCCGAGGTGGCGCACGATGGGCGCGGCGATCACCGGGGCGAGGACCTGCGGCAACGAGTTGGCGATGTTGAGCACGCCGAGGTCGCGTGCGCGGTCCTGCGCCTGCGGCAGGACCTGGGTGAGCAGCGCGAAGTCCACCGAGGTGTACGCGCCGAACCCGAAGCCGAGCACGATTGCCGCCACCACCGCGCCCAACCAGGTCGGCCACCCCGCCATGACGAGGCTGGCCGCCGACATGATCACGCCGGCCCACAGCACGAACACCTTGCGCCTGCCCAGGCGGTCGGACCACGAGCCGCCGATCATCACCGAGATCAGCAGGGTGATCGAGTACAGCACGGTCAGGATCAGCACGCCGCCGTCCGGGTCGGCCACCCCGACCGCGTCCTTGAGGTAGAACAGCAGGTACAGCAGGGCGATCGCGTTGCCCAGGTTCAGCAGGAACCGGGTCAGCCAGGCCCACGCGAAGTTCGGATGCGTTCGCGGACTGATCCAGAACCCACGCAGGAACGCCAGCCAGTTCCAGCTCGGCAGCGACTCGCGCGTGATGACAATGTCCTTGCGTAGCAACATATACGGCACAGCAGAGAGGAGGACGAACAGTGCACAGGCGAGATAGCCGCCGACAACCGAGCCACCGGCGACGGCCAGTCCGGTGCCGGCCACTACGCCGATTGTCTGCGCCAGACCGAAATACCCGCCCGCGGTGCCGCGGCGCGCGATGGGGACCTGGTCCGGGATGGCCGCTGACAACGCGGCGAAGGGCGCGTTCAACGCCAGTTGGACCAGGCACCAACCGAAGATCATCATGCCCGTCGACTCCGCGGCCGCCAGCACCAGCAGACCTACCACGCCACCGGCTGTTCCGCCGACCACCCACGGGATCCGGCGGCCGAACCGGGACGTGGTGCGATCGGACAGCGCGCCCCAGACCGGATTGGCGACCATGGACACCGCCGCGCCGAGCAGGGCGACCACCGCGAGCACGTCCTCCTTGCCGGCCGGGGAGAACACGTCCGCCTGTTTGGCCAGCAGGATCTGCAACGGGCCGTACCAGCCGACGAACGTGCCGACGACCGCCACGCAGAACGCGATGATCCAGCGTGGCTCGACCCGCCCGGCCGTCACCGACTGTCCTTGATCAGCCGTTGTAACCAGAAGTACGAGTCCTTCGGCGTCCGGGCCAGGGTGGCGTAGTCGACGTGCACCAGGCCGAACCGTTGGGTGAAGCCGTGGTTCCACTCGAAGTTGTCGGTGGGCGACCAGACCCAGTAGCCACGGACGTCGGCGCCCTGCTCGATGGCCTGCCGCACCGCGTCGATATGCCTGTCCAGGTACGCGATCCGGCCGCTGTCGTGCACTTTGCCGTCCTGGCCGGGTTCCTCGGTGCCTGGTTGCTGCGACGTGCCGTTCTCGGTGACTATGAGCGGCGGCAGGCGATCGCCGTAACGACGGGTCAGGGTGAGCAGGATGTCCCGCAGGCCGTCGGGGTCGATGTCGCCGCCGAGCCCGGTCTTGGGCAGTCCGGTGTCGACCCCGACGAACGGTATCCCGTCGGGCAGTGGGATACCGCCGTACGTGGCGTCCCGATCTGGCCGGGGTGTGCCGACGGTCGACGGGCTGTAGTAGTTCACGCCGTAGAAGTCCAGCGGCTCGGCGATGACCGCCAGGTCCTCCGCGACCGGCCCCGGCATCGCCTGCGCCCAGCCGTCCGGGTAGCGTCCGGTCAGGATCGGGTCCGCCCACATCCAGTTGAACAGCGTGTCGCTGAGCTCGGCCGCCGTGACGTCCTCGGGGTCATCGCTGGCCGGGTGTTGCGGCGCGTGCGGGTTCGCGGTGCCGATGCCACGCCCGCCCGCCGCGCGGATCGCCTGCACGGCCAGGCCGTGCGCGAGCAACTGGTGATGCCCGGTGGGTAGCGCGTCGAACAGCAGTGTCTTCCCCGGGGCCATCTGGCCGAGGGCGTAGCCGAGCTGGGTCAGTACCACCGGCTCGTTCAACGGTATCCAGTATTCGGCGCGGTCGGCGAGCCGCTCGGCGACGGTCGCCGCGTAGTCGGCGAACCTGTACGCCGTGTCTCGTTCGAGCCAGCCGCCGGCGTCCTCGATCGGCACCGGCGTGTCCCAGTGGTACAGCGTCGGCGCGGGCTTCAGGCCGGCAGCGCACATCTCGTCCACCACACGGTCGTAGAAGTCCAGCCCCTTGGCGTTGACCGGGCCGGACCCGGCCGGCAGGATCCGCGGCCACGCCACCGAGAACCGGTAGACGTCCACCCCGAGCTCGCGCACCAGCCCGATGTCCTGTTTGTACCGGTGATAGAAATCCGCTGCCGTGGAAGGGAAATCGCCGTTCTGGACAATCCCTTCACGGGCCGCGTACATGTCCCACACCGACGGTCCACGGCCGTCGGTGGCGAGGGCACCTTCGGTCTGGAAGCCGGACGCGCCCACTCCCCATTCGAATCCAGCGGGGAAACGCTCGGTGTGCGGCATGCCGGGATCGTAGATTAAAAACCGAGTGACCGCTAGGTTTTGATGTGAGGTCCCCTAGACTGGGGATATGCCAGGTGCACCACGGGGTCCGTACGCCAAGACCGCCGCCCAGCGGGACCGCATCCTCGACGCGGCGATGCAGGTGTTCGCCCGGTCCGGCGGCCGAGGCGCGTCACTGCGTGAGGTCGCCGAGCGGGTCGGCATGAGCGAGGCCGGGGTGCTGCACCACTTCGGGTCCAAACGCGAGCTGTTGCTGGCCGTCCTCGACCGGTACGACCGGCAGGAAGCGGCGATCGACCATCCGGACACGTTGCCAGGCAACGCCGCCTACGCCCGGGATTTGCTGACCCGGGGAGCGGACAAACCGGGGCTGTTCCGGCTCTTGATCACCCTCGCCGCGGAGGCGACCGACCCGGACCATCCAGCGCACCAGTACTTTGTGGACCGATACGCCCGCACGGCCGACACATTCGCCGCGTCACTCCGCTCCGCCGTGAACGGTCGAACCGACGTCGACATCGAAGCGCTGGCGCACCTGGTGATCGCCGTCCTGGACGGCCTGCAGCTACAGAAGCTGCTCAACGACGACGTTGACGTCCTGCGGTCGTTCGACCTGCTGACCCAGGCCCTGATCAACACCTACGCGGCGCCATGACTCCTCAGCCGTCGAGGGTCTGGCGGGTGGCGGCGTTCGGATCCAGGCTCGGACCCTCCGGGAGCCGGGCGACCAGGCCGGCCGGCATGCGCACCGGCTGCACGCCCGGATAGCCGAGCGTGGTGAGCACTTCCGGCGTGGCCACCGGGTAGCGCCGGCCCATGTCGGTGACCACGGTCAGCGTGCCGGCCGGTGCCTGGTCCGACGGCATCGACTCGATCACCGCCGCCCAACCCGGCGGCACGTGCACGCGGTCGGCCATCGGTGTCCCGTTCGGGCTGCGGCGGGTGGTCGCGGCCAGCGGGTCGGTCCGCGGCAAAGCGGGGTCCACGGTCAGCTTCGGGACGGACTCGCCGGGCTCGAACGTCGCGCAGACCTTGGTCTCCTGGTCGAGGAACTTGGCGATGGCCGGCCGGCTGGTGGGTGCCTCGCCCACGCCGGCGCCGACCGGCTGGAGCTGCTTCGCCCCCGCGGCCAACGACGGGGCCAGTGGCACCGCCTTCGGGTCACCGCCCTGGTAGGCGGCCAGGGTCGGCGAGGACGCCCGTTGGATGTCGTACTGCAGCTCGGTGATCGGCCGCAGCACGTCCCGTTCGGCCAGGTAGTACTGCATTCCGCCGCCCGACGACTGCACCACCAGCAACGTCCCGACGCGGATGTCGGTTCGGCCGGGCACCGCCGTGGACGGCGTCCCTGCGTCCTGGACCGCGACCGGCCCGATCGGCGCCCCCTCGGGCAGCACGTCCAGCCACGGCCGGCCCACCCGGTCCCATGACTGACCGGTCAGCGCGAGCCCGGTGCCGACCGCGCCGTAGTCGCTGATCGCGTGCCGGTAACCGTGCCAGATCACGTACCGTTCGCCGGTCGGCACCAGCTGCACCAGCAGGGCCTCCTCGCCGAGGCCTAAGCCGGCCGTCGGCCGGGCGCCCACCAGCAGGACCGACTCCTCGATCCGGGTGCCGGCCACGTCGTCGGCCGGTTCGGAACACAGCGACCACGACCCGGTCAGCAGCCGGTCCGGGCCGGGGATCGCGTCGGGCGCGTCCGGGATGCCGATCCGCGGGCCGCGGGGGACGTCGACCAACGAGTTCCTGGACACCCGCTCGGTCGTGCCGTGCGCGCCCAAGAGCAACAACGCCGACGCGTAGTTGGCGACCGGATGCAGCTCGCCGCCCAGGAAGACGTAGCGGGTGCCGGTCTCGGTCTCCACGATCACGGCTTTGTCCTTGCGCCAGGCGTTGTTGCCGCCGGGCACGATCAGCCCGTACACCCCGACGCACGCGAGGGCCACGATGGCCAGCGCGACACCCGCGAACGTCGCGCCCGCCGGCCGGCGGAACGGCGGCTGCTCCGGGTCGGTCTCGCCGGTGACCAACGCGGACGTCGCCCGCTGCACGAGGAACTGGTAGGCCTGGAGTTGGTCCCGTTTGGACGCCATCGGTTCAGCCCCCCAGTCCGCGCACGTAACCGAACAGGCCGAGCACCGAACAGACCACTGGGACGACGGCGATCATGACCAGGATCTCGAAGTACTCGGCGAACCGGCCGAGATACGGGTTGACCGGGCGGGTGCTGTACCCGATGCCGGCCGCGATCACCCCGGCGGCGATGGCGAGCAACGCCGGCCCCGCGGACAGCAGCGCCACGGTCCGGTCGGCCATCGCCGGGCCGACCAGCAGGCAGCCGACCCCGAACATCCCGGTGAGCAGCAGCGGTATCCGCTGGCGCAGGATCGGATACAGCCGTGCGCGGAGCAGGAAGCCCGCGGCGAGCACCCCGACCAGCACCACCGCGTCGCCGCGGATCAGCACCACCTGGCAACACATCACCACCAGGCATGACCCGGCCAGCATGCCGGTGAGCAGGGCGTCCGCCCGGACCACCGCGGCGTGAACCAGGGCGAGCGGCGGTTGCGGAGCGTCCCGCACCAGGTCCGCGGTCGTTCGTGGCAGCACCGGCATCGGGACCCGGCCGAGCCGCAACGCCAGCGGCGCGAACGCGGTGGACAACGCGAGGAGTCCACCGCTGACCACGGCAGCGGACTCGTGCGACGCCACGTCACCGGTGGCCAGCCAGCCGCCGATCACGGTGAGCAGCCCGACCACGATCGCCCCGGTGAACAACGCCGGCGCGGCCGTCACACCGAGCAAGGCCACCAGCGCCGCCAGCAGCAACGAGGCGCCGGCGAGCAGCAGGTGGCCCGCGGACAGTTCGGTGACGGGCTTGTCGCCGGCGAGCAGCAGCCCACCGCCGATGAAAGCGAACGGCAGCGCGACCGCCGCGAGCACCGCGCCCGCACTGGCGTCGCCGACCGCGCGGGCCATCACCACTGCGGCGGCTAGGAGCAGAGCCGACACCCCGAGCGTCCACAACGCCGGCGTCGTCCATGGCGGGCCGGCACGGAACACCGCGATCAGGCCGAGCAGCACCGCCGCGGCCCCGGCCGTGAGCCCGGCCTGCCGGGTGTGCCGCGGACCCCACACCCGGCCGCGGCCCGAGCCCGTGGCGATGGCGTCCACCAGGTCGTCGTACTCCAGCTCGGGCCAGTCCAGCCGCCGGGACGTCAGGTGCAGGATCTCGCCGTCCCGTACCCGGTGCGCGGCCAGCGTGCGATCCAGCTCGAACGCCGTCCCGTCGGCCCGGCGCAGCAGCCAACCGTCGCCGGCCGCACCCTGGTCGGCCATGCCCTCCCCGGCCCTGGCCAGCAGGCCGGGCAGGATCTCGGCGACCGCGGCGTGCTCAGGCAGCGCCATGTCGATGCGCCGATGCGGAGTGGCTACGGTCACCCTGACCAGGCCGGTAGTCTGCATGACAGCAGCTTCGACGGTGCCGGCCGGCAACGGGCGGCACAGGCAGGAAGCTGCCGCGCGCCACCGGACGCTCTGCCGCGACCATACGGTGGACGCGTGCTGCTTGCCGAAGGCGGAACCGGGTATGGAGTCATGACCATCGACGCGAACTCCGTCATCGCCCCGAGAGCGCTCGCCACCGGCCCGGTGGCCACTGTGTACATGGGTCGGCTGATGGGCACCGGCGACGAGGTGGCGGTCAAGATGTTCGCCACCAAGTTCGACCGCGACACCGCGTCGCGGCTCGACCGCGAGCGCGCGGCACTGGACACCGTGCGGTCCGTGCGTTCGATCCTGCCCATCGACGACTTGGTGGAGCACGACGGCCGCTCGGGCGTGCGGATGGAACTGTGCCAGGGCTCCATCGCCGGGTTTCTCAGCGTGGCACTCGCCGTGCCGGACGTGCTCCGCGTCGGTGTCGCGGTCGCCACCGCCCTCGCCGCGGCCCACCGAGTGGGAGTCGTGCACGGCGGCGTGACCCCCGACAACGTGCTGTACCGCCGGACCGGCGAGCTCGTCCTCGCCGACTTCGGGCTGGCCCTGCGCGAACGCTTCCCCCGCGACCCCATGCTCGCACTCCAGTACACAGCCCCGGAAACACTGCGCGACGACACCCGATCAGCGGCGTCCGACCTGTACGGGTTGGGGGCCGTGCTGTACACCGCGTTGACCGGCGCGCCACCATTTCCCCGTCGCGCCGGCGAGCCGCCGGGCGAGCGGATCCTGCGGGTACTGCGCGAGGAAGTGCCACCGGTCCGGGGCGTGGGTGTGCCGGCCGAGCTGTCCGTGGTGATCGACCAACTCCTGGCCAAAGACCCAGCGACCCGGCCCTCCGACGCGGCCAGCGTGGCGGGCCTGTTCGAGAGTCTGCAACGGGGAACGCCCGCGCCCGCTCCAGTGCCCGTCGGCAACAGAAGCGCGCCCCCGGTGGACAACCAGGGCGGAGACCCAGACGACTTCGACTTCGACGACTTCGCCGAAGTCCACAACGCCAGCAGAGAAACAGCCCACACCGTCGCACCAACAGCACCGCCAACGCCAACGGCACCGCCGATGGCGCCAGCGCCGATGACACCGCCGATGTCGGCCGGGCCGCCGATGTCGACCGCGCCGCAGATGGCCTCGGCGCCGCAGGTGCCGACCGGACCGCAGATGCCGCAGATGGCCACGGCGCCGCTGATGTCGACCGGGCCGCAGGTGCCGCCGACGCCTACTGTGCCGCGTGGGCCGACGGCGCCACCGAGCCCGACACCGCCCATGGCGCCAACGCCGACTGTGCCGCCGAGCCCGACCGTGCCGCAGGTGTCGACCGGGCGGCAGATGCCGCCAACCCCTGTCGTGCCGCCTGGGGCCACGGCGCCGCCGATGGCGACCGGGCAGCAGGTGTTGACCGGGCGGCAGATGCCGCCAACCCCCGCCGTGCCGCCTGGGGCGACGGTGCCGCCGAACCCAACCGCGCCGCATGTGCCGACTGGGTCGCAGATGTCGCCTGTGCCCACGGCGCCAACGCCGACCGTGCCGCCGAACCCGCCTGTGTCGCTGGTGCCGCCGACGCCCACCGTGCCGCGTGGGCCGGCCGCGCCATTGAACCCGACTCCGCCGCCGATGCCGCCGATACCTACTGTGTCGCCGACGCCGTCTGCGCCGCAGATGCCTGCCGTGTCGCCTCCGTTGCAAATGCCGACTGTGTCGCCTCCGCCGGCGATTCCTTCTGTGCCGTCGGTTTCGACCGTTCCGATGGTGTCACCCGGGCCGACTGAGCCTTCTGACCAGACTGTCCCGGTCGTACCCACGCCCTCTCCTCGGCCTCCCGAGCCGTCAGTGCCCTTTGTGGCCACTGTGCCGACTCCGCGTGTTGTCCCGATGGAACCCGTGCCGCCGGGTGGGCGCGTTCTCCTTCACACGACGGCCGGCAGTCCGCCCGCAGGTACTAAGTCGCGTAAACGTTGGCGGGTTGGGGCGCTGGTGGGTATTGGCGTTGTGGTCGCGGGGGTGACTGCGATTCCGCTTGTTCTCGGGAAGGACAGTCCGCAGCCGCATGGTGAACCGTCGGCGGTTGCGGAGGCGCCGGCGTCGGTGTCGGTTGAGGCGCCGAAGGCTCTCATTGAGTTGGCACCGCCCAACGATCAGGGGAGTCAGGTCGAGTTGACCTGGCGGGCCGAGGGTGACTTGGACTTCGCCGTTGTCGTCGCGGGGGAGCAGATCGACACGATGACGTTGGTCGCCCACCGGCAGCGGACCATGCGGGTGCCGGTGGACCTAACCCGGAAGTACTGCTTCCAGGTGCGGGGGACCGACGGCCGGCAGATCTACTCCAGCGACCCGATCCCCATCCGCGGGGCGCACTGCAAGATCTAGCGTGAGCGGTCCTTGGGCCGCAGCAGGGTGCGTGGGTCCATGGTGGCGCGGAGTCGGGCCGAGAAGGGGAGCTTGGCCAGGCCTTGGCTGACCAGTTGGACGTCGTTCCAGGCGCGTCGGACCGCGCCGTTCGTCACCGGCACGCCGGACCACAGCACCATGTCCAGCACCTGTCCCAAATTGAGGACAGGTGCCGCGGTCTGTTCGCCGAGCACCGGGGCCGCCGACTCGGCCAAGTCGCGGGGCGTCATCCCGATCCGGTACGGCACGCCATGCGCCCGTAGCCGGTCGCACACCTCGTCCCAGGCACCGATCACGGCGTCAGTTCCGGCGCGGCGCCGTCGTCGTCGAGTCCGGATCGCCTTCGCCAGCGGCAGACCGAACAGCCAACCGACAAGGAGTACGGCCAGCACACCGGCCGTCACGATCAACGCCACGCCCGTGCCGGCGCCGGTGGACTCGTCGGCCGCGTCTTCTTGTTGCTGCCCAGGCAGTTGCGGTGGACGCAGGTCCTGCTCGGCGGGCAATGTCTTCCTGGCTTGCGCGGTCGCCTTGGCCAGGCCGGTGGCTTGGGCCGTGGTGGGGTCGGCCGCGGCCGCCCGAGCCGTCGGGTCGAGTGGTACCCAGCCGACTCCGGCCACCGCCACCTCCGGCCAGGCCAGCACGTCGCGGTTGCGCACGACGTGGAAGCCGCCGTCGGTCTCGGTCCCGCCCTTGAAGCCGACCACCAGCCGGGCCGGGATCCCGTTGATCCGGGCCAGCAGCACGTACGCGGCGGCGAACTGTTCGCTCGTGCCGACCTTGCTCGTGAGCAGGAAGTGCCGCAGTTGGGGCCAGCCGTTGCCGGTCGGCAGGTTCTTGTCCTGCGCGATCTTGTAGTTCTCGCCCAGGAACCGCTCCAACTGCAGGGCGGACTGGAAAGTCGGGCGCAGGCCGCGGACCGCGTTCCTGGCCAGCTGGTCGACGTCGGCGGGCACGGCGCCGAGTTCGCCGAGCCCACCCACGGCCTGGGTGTCCACCGAACCGACGCCAAGCGCTGTCGCGTCCACTGTGGACTCCGACCAGGTCAGCCGGTAGGCACGGGCCTGGTCGGTCGGCTGGTCGAGCAGCAGGGTGCCGGTGGACTGGTCCACCAGTGGAGTTAGCCCGGTTACCCCCAACGGCTTCGGCTGGCTCGGCAGCCACGGCCCGGACAGGTCACGCACCCGTACGTCAGCACTACGCGTAGTGCTACCCGCCGCCGCGTCCAACCCGACCCCGAGCCGGCGCAACCGCACGTCGGCCGACCAGTTCGCGCCGTCGAAACCGGCCAGCACGGCCAGGCTCCACCGGTCCACCGGGCCGTCGCCGCGGTAGCGGAACACCTCCTGGTCCGGCTGGGTCAGCCGGTGCGCGACGTCCTGCAGCGGATTGTTGATCCTGTTGTGCCGCAACGCCGCCGCCTGCTGGTCACCGAGTTGGTACGGATCGCGGCCGACCGGATCGAGGAAGCCGAGAGCGACCGCGCCGACCGTGACCGCGACCACCGTCGGCACCGCCACCCACGCGTCCATATTGGACAGTCGACGGCGGTGACCCCGGGACCTGCTCGGGCGTTCGGCCCACAGCAGCAACGCGGCCGGAGCCGCGTAACAGGCCACGGCGAGGAAAGCCGAGCCGCCCGACAACGCCTGGTACATCTGGGAAAGACCGGCCACCACCAAGCCAGGCAGCAGAGCCACCGCCGGCTTGCGCAGCCGGAGCAGGAGCAGGAGCTCCACGCCGAGCACGGTGGCGAGCAGCACGGCCAGCGGAACGAACAGCAGCTGCTCGGCGTCCGGCCGGGCCGGCAACGTCGACTGCAACGTGAGCCGCCAGCCTTCGCTGAACCCGAGCTGGATCCCGCGCAGCGACGCCGCGGTGGGCAGACCGGCCACAGTGGACGGGAACAGCACGGCCTCGATCAGCCCGAGCAGCCCGAGGAACACGACCAAGAGTGGCCGGAACGGCGCCAGTCGCGGCCAGCGCGCGGCCAGTTCGACGCAGCCGTACCCGACCAGGACGACCACGAGCACCGGCACCAACAGCGCGGGCAGGCCGAACACCGGCGCGAACAACAGGCCGGCCACGGCGGTCGAGCCGAGCAACCCGATGACCGCCACCCGATTCAGGTCAGGCCGCGTCATCGGTTACCCAGATTCCACTTGGCGGCGGCGTCCACCGCGTCCCGCGCGAGGATCAACCCGGCGTTGTCGAGCGAACCCTGCCCCGGCATGCCCAGCCGGATCACGGTGTCCGGCCGCCACCGCCCGGCCGAGCCCAGCTCGGCGGCCGGTCCGGTGATCAGTACCAGCGCGCCGCTCGGTCGGGCCGTCGCCAGCCGAGGCGGCACCAGCGGCGCGTCGTTCGTCGCGTCCTGCCCGACCAGACACAGCTCGTCCAGCAACGCCCTGGCCGCGCGCGCACCGCTGCCCGCTGGGACGTCCGTGCCGGCCGGGGTGATCAGCCGGCACAGCTGGCCGGCCACGGCCGACGCGTACAGCACCGAGGCAGCCACCTCCACGGCCTCCTCGAACACCGCGGCGCCCATCGCGTCAGGCCGGGTGTCGAGGACGACCGTGCACCGCATCTGGGCCGGGTCGACGTACTCCCGCACCATCAGCTGACCCGTCTTGGCCGTCGCCTTCCAGTGCAGGAAACGCACTTCGTCTCCGATCACGTACTCCCGAACCGCACGCAGGTCCGACGAGCCACGCAACGGCGGGTCGGTGATCGGCCCGTCGTAGTCGTGCCGGGCGTGCCCGACCTGGGCCGGCCGCACCGGATGCCGACGCGGATAGACCCACACAGTCGCCGTGCTGCCCAAGGTCTGGTTGTTGCGCACCAAGTCGAATGGGTCGAACCGGTTCAACTCCAGCGGGCCGACCTGGAGCCGGCCGCGCGCCTCGGTCGGCAGCTCGTAGTGGTACGTGGCCTCCGCGCCCGGCGCGAGCGGCCTGACCTGGATCTTGCGCACCTCGGCGCCGACCCGGTCGCCCGCGGTGAAACCGCCGTGCCGTCGCTCGGTGGGGTTACGCACGACCAACGAGGCCAGGGCGGGTTTGCCCCGCTCGACCCGGTCCGGGTGGACGGTCCGGCTGACCTCCGCCCTCGGCCGCACCATCGTGACGGCGACGGCGGCGAGCACGCCACCAGCCGCTGCCCCGCCCAGCACTCGGAAAAAGGCGTACCCGGCCAGCTCGCCGAGCGCGTAAAGGCAGACGGCTCCAATGAGCACGGCGAAGCCGCGTGGGGTGAGCCGCACGCCTATCTCCTGGGCGCGGCCGTCGGGGCGGCAGTGTGGATCAAAAGCTCGTCCACCACCTGGCTGGCCTGCTGCTGGTTCAGCTCCGCGTCCGGCGTGAGCACGAGACGGTGCCGCAACACCGGGTGGGCCACGTCCTTCACGTCGTCCGGGATCACGTAGTTGCGGCCGTGCGTGGCCGCGAACGCCTGAGCCGCGCGGATCAGGGCGATGCTGCCACGCGGGCTGGCGCCGTACCGGACCGCCGGATGCGTCCGGCTCGCCTCGACCAGCCGGACCGCGTACGAGACGATCTCCGGCGCCAGATGGGACCGGCGCACCTCGGCGATCACCTGCTGCAGGTCACCGAGACCGAGCACCGCAGGCAGCTCGTCCGGGCTCACCCCGGCGCAGTCGCCCAGCACCACCCGCACCTCGTCGTCATGGTCGGGATAGCCGATCTCCAGTCGCATCAGGAACCGGTCCAGCTGCGCCTCGGGCAGCCGGTACGTGCCCTCCAGCTCGATCGGGTTCTGGGTCGCCACCACCAGGAACGGCCGTGGCACGTCGTGGCTGACCGAGTCGACCGTCACCTTGCGCTCGGCCATCACCTCCAGCAGCGCCGACTGGGTCTTCGGGGTGCCGCGGTTGATCTCGTCGGCGAGCACCACGTTGGCGAAGATCCCGCCGGGGTGGAACTGGAACCGTTCCGCGCCCTGGTGGTAGACCATCACGCCGGTGATGTCGCCGGGCAGCAGGTCCGGGGTGAACTGGATGCGGTTCCACCGGCCGCTGACACTGGCCGCGACACACCGCGCCAAGGTCGTCTTCCCGACTCCCGGCACGTCCTCCACCAGCAGGTGGCCCTCGGCGAACAGGGCCGCCACCGCCAGCCGGACGACGTTCGGCTTTCCGCGCATCACCGACTGGATGTTGTCGGCGATCATCTGATACGCGGCCCCAGGTGTGGGTGTCACGAAACCTTGCCTTTCCTTCTCTTGCGACGCAACGCCGCCAGCGCGGTGACCGGCAACAGCCAGACGACCCCACCGATCTCCGGCACGACCTGGATGTCATCCGAATCGGTCCCGCCCGCGCTGGTGATGGTGGCGTGGAACGGCACCGCCCCGGCCCACCCGCCGTGCGGGAAGGTGATGACGGTGTTGCCGGAACAGCGGACCGGAGCGGACGGGGTTCCGCCGTTGGCGCTGACCTGGCAGGTCGCCGGCGAGCCCTTGTCGTCGGCCTTGACCGTCACCTTGAACGTGGTGTTGGACGACACCACCTTAAGGATCTTCACGGTGGGCGGCAGCGCGGGGACGTTGGCGGAGCCGGGCGCGCCGGTGACGTTCGGCGAACCGGACGGGCCGAACCTGGTCACCGCGCGGACCGTGACCGCGCCAGCGATCCCGGTGAACTGGGTGGACGTCGCCGTCAGCTGGCGGTCGGCCTGGCCCTGCGCGCTCACCTGGTAGTGCACCAGCGTGCCGCCGCCCAGGTCGGGCTGGTTCCAGCTCACCGACACCGTGCCACCGGCGTCCCTGTTCGCCGAGACGCTTGGTGCGGCCGCTGGGCGCTGCGGGATGACCGCGCCGCTGCTCGCACCCGGACCTCGGCCGGCGGAGTTCTGCGCCACCACGGTGATCACGTAGGACGTGCCGTTCTTCAGTCCGGACACGGTGGCGCTCCGGGCGGACCCGCCGACTGTCGTCGACCCGCCAGGCCAGGACACCAGGTACGCGGTGACCGCGGCGCCGTTCGCGGCGGCAGGTTTCCAGTTCACGGTGGCCGAGCCGTCCTTGGCGGCCGCGGAGACCCCGCCTGGCGCACCTGGCACGGTCGCGGCGGCGACCGGCGGCGGGTTGGGTTTCACCGGCTGGCGCGGTGGCTCTGACTTCTTCGGCTCTTCCTGGGGCGGCGCCGGGGTGTTGTTGCCGCTCGACGGCGGCGCGGCGGCCTGGGTGGCGCCACCGGGCGCCGGGGCGACTGTCACGTCGGCCACCGTGCCGCTGTCGCTGTTGACCACCAGCAGGTGCGAGCCGTCCGGGCTGTCCACATAGATCTTGCGGTCCTCGCCACGGGCCAACCGCGGCGCCCCGCCCTCGCCGGGCACCTTCGTGGTGCTCTTACGCACCCCGTTGCTGTCGTAGGTCAGCAGCTCGTTGCGCGTCTGGTCGACCAGCGCGATGGTCCGCGCGGTGGCGACCGGCCCGGCGAACTTGCCGTCCTTCGGCAGGTCGACCGCGACGGGCTTGACCGTGGGACGGTTCTGCAGCCCGGCGGTGTCGATCAGGTGCAGCCGGTTGCGCTCCGGGTCGACCACGGCCAGCCGGCCGTCCACAGTGCCGCTCGCGACCAGGGCCGTGGCCGGCAGGTCGACGCCGATGGCGGTGGGCTCGCCGAACCCGTCCTTGCTGATCCGGCGCAGGGTTTTCGCCGTGATGTCCACGACCGCGGGCTGGTCGTCGACCACGGTCAACGACCCGGTGTGGCCCTCGGGCAGCTGCGCGGGGCAGGCCAGCCGGGTGGCCGCTTTCGGCAGTTCGCACAGCGCGCCGCTGTCGATCCGGTGCAGCCACACGGTCGCCCCGTCCGAGCTGCGCTCACCCGTCGCCACGGGCGTCGACAGCGGGCCACCCGCCGGGACGGTCGCGGGCGGGTCGCCGAGCCGGACGATCTGGCCGGCGTTGCGGTACACCAGGTACGGGCCGCCGGCGACCTCCAGCACGGCCGGCTGCTCGGTGGCCGGGGGAGCGGTGGCGTTCTCCACGCTCAGCGTCGACTTGTTGAACTCGGTGATCCGGGACCGTTCGACCACATAGCCCGAGTGGTCGCCCTGCACGACCTGGCTGCCGCGTTCGACGCCGGGCACCGGGACCTGGGCGTCCACTTGGTTGGTCGATCCGTCCACGTGGAACGCCGACTCCAGCCCGTCGTTGTAGACCCAGTGCCCCACCTGGACGAAATCCAGTCCTGGGGGTGTCGCGGCCTGGCCGGAAACGGCCACGCCGACCAGCCCGGCGCTGCCGGCGAGCAGCACCGCGACCGCCAGGCGCGTGCGTGCCGTGGCGTTGAGCCGGCGGCGACCCGACCGCTTCGAGCTCGTCGATGACATGGTCACGCGGCGACCCTAGTGATCACGGATACAGCGCCGGTACATCCGGCCACTGTGATCCGAACTCCGGATCCGAACTGCGTTCATATTCAGCACGCTAGCAACTCGCCGTGGGTCCGACCAGCGTGGGCCCGGTGTCATCGAAATCTCACGTTCGCCGTGCAGTCTGACACAGACAAGGACCGGAGGAGGCTGCCAAGGTGACCGGTTTCGGTGTGCCACAGGGCGAACAAGGCAGTGCGTACGCGCCACCGCGACCGGTGCCGGCCACCCAGCCGGTCGCCACCGTCTTCGCCGCTCCGGCAGCCCTGGGATCGACGGCCGCGGCACGCGAAGCCGCTCTCACCGCGCTGGCCACTGCTCGATCTGCCAGCCAGCCGCCGTCGTTCGTGTCGTCGACCGGGGTCGGCCCAGGACCGGGAACGCCGCCCCCACCACCGTCACCACCGTCACCACCGCCGTCCGCGCCGGGGAAGCGTCGAACAGCCGGCCCGCTCGGCGCGATCCGCGTCCTGCAGATCGTCTGCTGGCAGCTGATGCTGGTCGCCGTCGTCCTCGTACTGGATCAACGGTGGCCGACGATCGCGGCGGTCGGCGTGGCGGCGGCTGTCGTCGTGGCACTGACCGCGGTGCGCGTCCGTGGACGTTGGCTGTACGAGTGGGTCGCGCTGTGCGTGCGGTATCTGCTGCGGGACCGTGTCCGTGATCTGACCGCAATGGACGGGAGCGGACCGGCGCTGCTCCGGCTGATCTCCCCGGAGACGACAGGCATCGACGGGACCGTCAACGGCGACCCGGTGTACATGGTCAGCCGGGCCGCCGGGATCACCGCCGTCCTGCAGCCGACGTCCACCACGCTGGACTCGGCCGAGGCGATGCCCGCTCCGCAGCAGCTCCTGCCAGCACAGGACGAACAAGCGCTTGCTTTTGTCGCCCAGGTGATCCACCACGCCGGCCTCAACCGGGCTCGCCACCCGCGGATCTGGGTTGCCCTGCAGGCGTTGCGCACTGTCGACGTGCATCGGGACGCTGACGTCCAGCAGGTGCTCGGCAATGCCGTCCGCCGGGTGCGACGCCGGCTGCGCCGGGACGGCCTCCCGGTCCGGCCCCTGGCCGAGTACGAGACGCTGGGCATGCTCGCCGCGCTGGCGCACGTGAACGCCGGCCGGGGACAGGTCCGCGAACGGTGGCGGCAGTGGCACAGTGGACCGATCACGCAGGCGGCGTTCCGGCTCGACGGCTGGAGCGAGCTCACCGCACCGGTCGCCGCCCAGCTGCTGCGCTGGCTGTTGACGGCCGCGCCACAGGCCGCGGTGACTGTGTCCGTCACCGCGCGCCAGTCGCCCGCTGACGTCGAGCCGGTGGTCACGGCCTCGATGCGGATCGCGTCCGTCGGCCCCGCGGCTTTGGAGAGCGCGAGCGGCCAACTGTCCCGGCTGGTCCGCGCGTGGGGGGTGAGCATGGCCCGGCTCGACGGCGAGCACGCCTGGGGAATGGCCCACACGCTGCCGATCGGCATCGCTCACTGACTCAGCCGGTAGAGCGTGCCGTTCTTGACCGCGAGCACGGTCGCGCCGGTCGTGTTCGGACTCGCGACGGCTTGCCAGGTCACGCCGTCCGGTGTGGTCGGTGGCTGGTCGGCTGTGCGTGGCAGGCTGGTGATGCCGGCGCCGGTGACGGTCTTGGTGGCGTCGACGACGAGGACGCAGTCGGGTGGGGTTCCGTCGATGACGGCCGATCCAGTGATGATCACGTCTCCGGTCACCGTGCTGGTGTCGATTTCACCGTGCGTCGGCCCGGTCGCAGTGGTCGGCAGCGGCTGGGCGGCGGCGAGGTCGACGTGATCGCCGAGTTCGGGACCGTGGCAGCCGAGGGTGAACGAGTCCGAGAACGGATAGGCGTGCAGCGCTTGGGCGGCTGGGGCGGCGCGGCGTTGGATGCGCAGGGCGTCGAGCGTTTTGGGTGCGTCGACGCGGAATGCCACCGCGGCGAGGTTGAGGGGCACGTAACTGCGTCTCACGTTGTCGGCCTTCACACCACCTATCGCGTGTGTGGCGAGCGCGACGGCGGCGACGGACGTGACCACGTAACGATGTGGCCATTGTGGACGGTTCAATGCGGCCAAAGCCAACAGCGCCACGGTCGCGAGCGCCGAGACGAGGACGTATCGGCTGACGAGACCGACATTGCCGCCGGGCACCAGACTTGTCGTACGTCCGAGGGCGAGCATGACGGCCAAGGCGACGCTGTAGCCGGCCAGACCGACCCAACCGGCCCGCGCTTTCGTCCTGCCGAAGAGAAGTGCGAGCAGGGCAAGGGTTACGGCGCCGGCGATGACAGCGATCGTGGGATTGTCGGCCGACCACAGCCCACCGACGGCAGCCCCGACCACCGACAGTCGCCCGTCGGGATCGAACGCCGACGTCGCCAGCGACTGGGGCCCGGCCGGTTTGGTGACCCACCAAGCGGAAACGACGACAACGCCGATGGCGAGCGGTACGACAACGCGCGTCCGGCCGTCCCCGCGAAGCCAGGCGACCAGGCCGAGCACGAACCAGACCGGCAGCGCCGCCCCAAAGCTCAGACACCCCAACAACGCCGCTGTGTAAGCGATCCAACGACGCCCGCGGTGGGCGGACGCGATCGCGACCGTACTGAAGAACACCGCCGGCACCCAGCTCATGCCGTTGGTTCCCTGCAGCCATAACTCGGCGGCGTGCGACGACAGCAACACCCACGAGGCCCCAGCGGTCAGCGCCGCCTTGGTGACGGGTGAAAAGGGCAGCATCGAGCGCAGCGCGAGAACGATCCCCACGACCAACAGGACAGTGACGACGGTCAAAACCCGGTTGTCGCCGCCGAACCAGGCCGCGTCGACCCAGAACAGCACGGACGGGATGACGAACGGCTGGTCCAGGTGGTTGGTGAACACCTGCCCGAGCAGCAGGTGACCGCCGTCGTCGGTGACCTTCTCCAGGACATGCCAGTAGTCGGGCAGCACGTGCATCCGCGGCGCACGAACCGCCGACAGCAACGCGAGCCCACCCGGAACCGCGGCGAACAACCACAGCGCGGCAACGCCGAACCACGGCCGGCTTGGCGGCTCCGGACCAACTGGAACGTCCGCGTCCAGGGTGATCGTCGAGGTCTGGGTCACAGCGGCCTGCCGGGGCTCAGCGCGGATGGGGAGGAAAGGCTAGCGGCGGCGGCTGGATCCCAACAGTGGCTAACCCGCGATCAGGTAGCCGATTCCACGGACGGTGTGGATGAGCGGCGGGTCGCTCAGCTTTCGGCGCAGTTGGGCGATGACCACGTCGAGCACGTTCGACGCCGGGTCGGCCATCTCGTCCCACGCGTGCGAGATCAGTTCCTGCCGGGCCACCGGCCGTCCCGGCGTGGTCATCAGCCGTTCGAGGACGAGTTGTTCCTTGCGGGTCAACGTGAGCAGCACGCCGGCCCGGACCACGCGCTGCCGGGCGCTGTCCAGTTCGACGTCCGCGCAGCGCAGCACCGCCGGCCGGCCGGTCGGGCCGCGCCGGCACAGGGCGCGCACCCTGGCCACCAGTTCCGCCATGGCGAACGGTTTCACCAGCAGGTCGTCGCCGCCGAAACGCAGCCCGTCGAGCCGGTCGGCCTCGCTGTCCCGTGCGGTCAGGAACAGCACCGGCACCTGCAAGCCGCCCTGGCGCCGATGGTGCACGTACCGGAGCGCGTCGCCGGACGGGAGCATCCGGTCGAACACCGCGCAGTCGTACGAGTTGACGTACAGTGCCTCGTCGGCGCCGGGCAGATCGGCCGCGGTGTCCACCGCGAACCCGGCGCCTCGCAGGGCCACCTCCACGGCGACCCGCACGTTCTCGTCATCCTCTGTGACCAACACCCGCACACCTGCACGCTAGCGGGCACGCCTCTAGTGCGTTGCGGCTGCCAGCACGTCGTCGACGAGCAGACCGCGCAGTTCGTCCACGTCAGGCATCCGGCCGAGGTGCCGCAGGCGCTGCGCTTGCGCCTTGCGCATGCTCTCGAACAGCCGGCGCGCGTCGCGGGCGTTGCCGAAGTTCGGGTCGTCGGCGATCCGCTCGAAGTAGTCGACCAGCACCTGGTCCGCGGTCCGGTCCAGCTGGTAGTCGCCCGCGGTGACCATTCGGCCGACGATGCCGAGCAGCTCGTCCGGGCTGTAGTTCTCGAACTCGACGGTCTTGCCGAACCGGGACGCCAGGCCGGGGTTGGCGGCCAGGAAGTCGACCATCTCGCCGGTGTAGCCGGCCACGATCACGGCCACCTCGTCGCGGTGGTCCTCCATCAGCTTGACCAGGGTGTCGATCGCCTCCTGGCCGAAGTCGCCGGAGCCGGCCGCCCGGGACAACGTGTACGCCTCGTCGATGAACAGCACCCCACCTCTTGCCTCCTCGAACACCACCGTGGTCTTCTCCGCGGTGTGGCCGATGTACTGGCCGACCAGGTCGCGCCGGGACACCTCACGGAACTGGCCGAACGGCAGCACGCCCATGGCGTTGAGCAGCTTGCCGTAGATCCGGGCCACGGTCGTCTTCCCGGTGCCCGGCGCGCCGGCGAAGATCAGGTGGTGGCTGGCCTGGCCGACCGGCAGCCCGGCCTTCCGCCGCCAGTCGTTCACCTGCAGCTCGTCGACCAGCGCCCGCACCTCGGCCTTCACCCCGGGCAGGCCGATCATGCCGTCCAGCTCGGCGAGCAACGCGTCGAGCTGCTCGTCCACAGGTCCGTCCTGCTTGGCGGCGGTCACCGTGGGCGTGGCGCCGTCCGCCACCGCGATGCCCGGCTGCGCGGTGTTGGCCACCTTGCACGCCTCCACGGTGCCGCCGCAGCCAGCCGCGAACCCGATGCCCACCCCGCGCACGTCACTGACCGAGCAGCGGCGGATCACCGGCGCGCTCTGGTGGGCCACCGCGATGCCCTCCGCGCCGGCGTGCGAGATCTCACAGCCTTCGATGACCGGCCGGGCATATTGGTAGACGTAGATCCCGCGCAGGCCGCACCCGGTTACCGTGCAGTCGCGGATGGTCGGGTCGGCGCCCAGTCCGACGATGACACCGTCGCCGGTCACGTCCGAGATCGTGGTGTCCGTCAGCTGGCCGGGGCAGCCTTCGATGACGATGCCCTGCTCGGCCTCGGTGAGGGTGCACGCGACCACATCGAACGGCGTCGAGCCGCGGACAACGATCGCCGGCCCGCGTCCGCCCGTGATCGTGCAGCGGTGGACGGTGAGCTCGACGTCGTCGACGGCGATAGCGCCGCAGTCGGCGCGTAGGTCGATCCCTTGCAACGTAAGGCTTCCATTGCGGGCGCGGAGCACCGGCCGGCCCACTCCGGTGCCGTCGATGATCACCCGCGCGCCCTGTGCGGCGGCCAACGTGACACGCGCGTTGGTCAGGTCGAGGGTCTCCGCGTACGTGCCCTCGGCGATGGAGATCACCGCGCCGTCGGGACTGTCGGCCAGCGCGTGACCGATCGTGGGATACGCGCCGGGCCGCTGGCCGACCAGGAGGATCCGGCCAGCCATCAGCTGGCCCTGTCCATCAGCCAGCCCCGGTCGGCCGCCTTGGCGCCGGCCTGGAACCTGCTGCGCGCGCCGAGCCGGTTCATCAGGTCCGCGACCATCCGCCGGACCGTACGGACCGAAACGCCCAACCGGGCCGCGGCCGACTCATCGGTGCAGCCCGCGCACAGCAGAGTAAGCAAGTCCCGCTCACGGCAGGTCGGCACCGACGCGTCCGAGACGGCACCCTCCGGAGCCGACGGGATGAGCGGAACCGCCGCCGGCCAGATCCGTTCGAACAACGCCATGGTCGCGGCCACCACACTGGGCTGCCGGAAGACCGCGACACCAGCGCCGTGATCCATCGGCAGCAACGCGATGACCCCGTCCACCACCACGGCCTCCATCGGCACCTCGATGTCGGTCCGCACCTCCGCGCCGGCGCGGGCAAAGCCACCGAGCTGGCCGGACAGCCGCACCGAATCGGGGAACAGGACGCGGTACCGGACACCGCGCCGCAGGTTCACGCGGTCGATCCGGCGGAACGCCCCGATCGACCCGACACCCCCGCTGGCGCTCATCACCACAACGTCCTCGACAGCCGACGCGAGCAGCGCGTCGATCCCGGTGTTCCCCAGCACAGGGCCGCCTCCGGCGACCAGGGTGAGCCCGCCGGACTGCGCGGTGTTCATGATTGGACCTCCATTGCCTTGTCCGGCTGCCACAAGTTCTTTGCCCGGCTGGACGCCGAGTTCGCGGATGATCACGCGCCTGGCTCGGTCGTAGGTGGCCAGAGCGTCGGCCGGCCGGCCCGCCTGGTGCAGGGCTCGTACCAGCCGGGCCCAAGTTCCCTCCCGCAGCGGGTCCTCATCGACCAGCTCGCGGAGCAGTGCTACGGCTTCGGCGTGCCGGCCCAGTTCGAGCCATGTCTCGGCCGTCAGTTCGCGCAGCTCGCGGCGCAGTTCGTCCAGCCTGGTCGCTTCCGCCCGTGCGGCGTCGAAGGTCAGGCCGTGGAACGGGCGGCCCCGCCACAACGCCAGTGCCTCGGCGAGCTGGCCGGCCGCAGTGCTGTGGGCGCCGTCGGCGATGGCCAGGCGGGCGGCCGCGGCCAGCGTCTCGACCTGGTCGGTGTCCAGTTCGCCGGGCAGAACGTGCAGCCGGTAGCCGCCGGGGTGGCTTTCCAGGCGGTCACCGAAGACGGCGCGCAGCCGGCACACGTAGCTGCGGAGGTTGCGGACCGCGGAGGTGGGCGCGTCCTGTTCATGCCAGATCGCGGCGATCAGGTGGTCTATGCTCACCGACGCGTTAGCGTTCAGGAGCAACACGGCCAGAAGCGTGGCTGGCTTCCGTGCACTCAGCTCGATCGGCACGCCGCGGGCGGTGCGTGCCTCGAGTGGACCGAGGACGTGGAAGTGCATGCGCCCACCATCCGCCGGGACACATGAGGTTTTGATGACACGGGTGATGGTCGTCGAGGACGACGAGAATCTGCGGGTGGCGGTGACCGTGCAGCTGAGCGCCGAGGGCCTGCGGGTGGACGCCGCCCACGACATCGCGACCGCGGACCTGGCGTTGCGGGCCGGCGACTACGACTGCGTGGTGTTCGACAGGATGCTGCCGGACGGTGACGCGATCTCGTACGTCCACGCGCGACGGAGGCAGGGGTGGAGCGTGCCCGTGTTGTTCCTCACAGCGCGCGACGCCCTCGCGGACCGTGTGGCGGGGTTCGAGCACGGCGGTGACGACTACTTGGTCAAGCCGTTCTCAGTGGCCGAGTTGACCGCGCGCGTGGCCAACCTCTGTCGCCGTTCCGGGACCGGCCGGCCGGCGGTGCTGCGCCACGACGACCTGGAGATGGACTGCGCGCGCCGCGAGGTACGCCGGGACGGGGTGCTGCTCACCTTGTCCGACAAGGAGTTCGCGGTGCTGGAGTACCTGCTGGCCAACGCCGAGAACGCGGTGGAGCGGGGCCAGCTGATCGAGCACTGTTGGGACACCGGGACCGACCCGATGTCCAACGTGGTCGATGTGGTGGTCAAACGGTTGCGCCGGAAGCTGCGTGAGCCCGAGCTGATCCACACGGTCCGTGGCCACGGCTACCGCCTGGGCTCCGCATGACGGGTTCCGCCGCCGACCGGTTGCGCAGGCTGCGGTGGGCGCTGACCGCGTTGTTCACCACCATGAACATCCTGGGGCTGGTGGCGTTCGCCTGGTGGATCATCAGGGACGACGCCCGGCAGGGCGAGATCCAGACCGACGCGGACCTGTACCGGGTGACGTCGGTGATGAGCAGACAGGTCATCTACAACACGACCGTCAATTTCAGCCTGGTCAACACGGACGACCTGAACAACGGCTGTCCACAGTTCGCGATCATGCCCGGCGGCGCGCCCTCGTTCAAGGCACACTTGTCCAAGAAAGAGTGCGTGCCCATGGACAACGCGGTGCTCAGTGGACTGGCCGCCGACGCGGTGCGCACCGGTCTGGTGACCGGGTACCAGAAGAGCAGCCGCGGCGGCCTGGTCCGGGTACGCGCGGAACGCCTGCTCAACCCGGATCGCCGGCCCATCGGCGCGGTGGTCGCGGTTACCGACATGGGCCCTGTGCAGGACGACCACGAACGGCTGGTGCTGTTCGTCATCGGTGGCTGTGTGGTGCTGGTCGTCGGGCTCGGGCTGGCCGGCCATGTGCTGTCCGGACGGGCGATCCGGCCCGCGGCCGCGGCGCTGCAGCAGCAAGAGGTCCTGCTCGCCGAGACCGCGCACGACCTGCGTACCCCGGTCGCGGCGCTGCGCGCCCTTGCCGAGACGGCACTGCAGAATCCGACCTCGCGGGCCGATCTGCTGCCGCGTACGGTCGACCTGGCTGTTCGGATGGGCGGGATCATCGACAGCCTGCTGGTGCGCGCGCGGCTCGCCGCGGGGGTCGAGCAACTGGCCATCCAACCGGTGTGGCTCGACCAGCTGGTGAGCGGCGTGGTCGAGAACACCCCGGCCGACGGCGCACAGGTCACCGTCACCGCCGCGCCGACCAAAGTGGACGTCGACCCGACCCTGATCCAGCGGGCCATCGGGAACCTGCTGGACAACGCGCTGCGGTACGGGCGGCAGCCAGGTGCGACCGCCATCGTGCACATCACGGTCCGGGCGGGCACGGTCACCGTCGCCGATCACGGTCCGGGCATCGACGCCACACTCGCGGAAGCGGCCTTCGACCGGTTCTCCAGCACCGGCGGGTCATCCGGGTTGGGGTTGTCGGTCGTGCGCTGGGCGGCCGAGGCACACGGCGGCACGCTGTCGGTGTACAACGCCGTCGAGGGCGGCGCCATCTTCGAGCTGCGTCTGCCGGTCAGCGGACCGTGATCTCCTCGAACGGCGGCAGGCTGACCCAGTCGGCGTCCAGCTGGTAGGCCAGGTAGTAGCGGTAGGTGCCGGGCTGGTCGAACCGGCCCGTCCACTCGACCTGCCGTGGGGTGGTGTCGAGCTGGATGTTCGTCCGCTCGGGGAAGTCGTGGTACGTCCCCGCCTCGTCGCGCACCTTGACGGTCAGCCTGCGCAGCGTGATTCGCCGGTCGGTGCTGATGGTCGCGCGCACAGTGACCGTGTTCCCCGCGGCGGGCGCGGCGGGATCGATGTCCAAAGTGCCCGCGATGGTCACCGCGCGGTTGCTCGGCGCGCCGATCTGGATCAGCTCCGGCTCGCTCAGCTTCGCCAGCAGGACGACAGCGAGCGCGACGACCACGGCGGCCGCGGCCAGGTATATCCACAATGGACGCATGCGGCGGTTACCCGTAGCGCACGGTGTGGACGTGACCGTGCTGCTCGGCGTACTGCTTGAGCTGCCCGTCGTACGAACGGGAGCCGAGCAGCATCCACGCCTCGGCGGTGTCCTTCACCACCACGATCGGCCCGCCGCCGGGCGGCGGCACCGCGTCCGGGTCGCCGGTCGCCAGCCAGCGGGCGGTGGTGTAGCCGAACACCCACGCCCACCCCACGTCGACGATCTCGTCGTCGGGGAACAGCGCCAGCGGCTCGTCCGGCGAGTCGATCCGGGCGAGCGTCGTCAACGCGATCTCGCGGGCCGGGGCGAACTCCATTGCCCTGTCTCCCTCTTTCGTGGTCCTGGTCCAGTGTGCCGACGGCGGTGCCGCCGCACGGCCACGTGTCCGGTTACGGCCACACCTGCTACTCCAGGGTAGTGCTGGCCCTCGCACCGGCCGCGGTCAGCGGGCTCACTCATAACTGGGTGGTGTCGGCGGCGGTATCGGTTCGCTCGGCCGACGCCAGGGCGTCCCCAGCGAACCGGACCTGCTCAGTGCGGTGTACTCCAGGTCGGGGTTGATGATCGACGCGATGTCGACACCGGTCGGCGCCGTGGCGTCCGAGCGCAGCCGGCCGACCCGGTCGCTGGCCATCCCGCGCATCCGGCTGGCCACCGACCGGGCCCTAGGCGCGCTGTTGTCCTGGGTGACCAGCATCTCCAGGCCGCAGTCGTACTCGGTCAGCTCGGCGAACGCGTTGACCGACCCGTCGACGAAGTAGACCTCGCCGTCGATGTTGACCGCGTTGAACAGGTGCCCGGAGGCGGGTTTTCCCTGGTCGGTGCGTTTGCCGTGGATGATCGCCCGCGCACCCGGGCCGAGCTCACGCAGCTGCTGGACCACGTCGTTGATGGACCCGACGGCCTGGAACTGTTGCCCCGACAGCCCGACCGCGGCGGCGATCCGCGCGGCCCAGCCGCGCCGGTCCGTCAGCCGGCCCAGCGTGTCGTGTGATGTCGTGGCAGTACCCGCGAGGTGCTGATCGGTCAGCACCGCCGCCATCTGGCAGTGCATCGGGTCGTTCGCCGAGCTGTTGACGGCCGCCTGCAGGTTCGGCAGGAGTTGCTGGAACTGTTCTTCGGTCGCGTTGTGCGCGTGCACGCCGTCGAACGCCTGCCCCAGCGTCAGCTGATCCTCGGGGGCGAGCTCGTTGTACTGGCGGATCGCGGCGACGAGTTCCTCGCGTGCGACGAGCTCCGCATGGGACTGTCCCGTTCTCGCGGCCGCCTCGACCATGCGGTCCACCTGGTCGGCTTTCGCGGTGACGGCCCTGAGCGCGGCCAGCCGGGCGAGCAGGTCCCGGCTTTCCCCCGGTTGGTCGAGGAGCTGCTGGTACGAGTCGTGGGCCTCGGTGCGGATCTGGCCGGTCGCCGACGTCACGTCCGGGTCGGGCGCGGCCGGTGTCAGGCCCCTGGCCAGGTCGAGCAGCCGGCTCGGGTGCCACCACGGCCGCTGGTCCGGGAGGGTGAGGGCGCTCTCGATCAGGTCGGACAGGTAGGCGTAGAACGCCTCACCCAGGGCGGCCTGCTCGGCGCGGCGCTGTACGTCGGCCGGTTCGGCGGCTTCGTCCTCAGCCGCCAGTTCCCTGTGCTTGAATCGGCGCTCGATGACCGGAACCAGCGCCTCGGCGGCCGCGGAAGCGGCAGTGGGCACGACAATGTCAGGAATGCCGAGCGGGATGGTCACGGCCGCGGTGGCGGCAAGTTTCGCCCCGCCGGTCACCGCGCCGGTGCCCAGGAAGAGCCAGGAGGAGAGAGCTGGCGGCCGCTGCTGACCCTCCGGGGCCGCCCATTCGGCCTGCTGCGCCAGTTCGAGCAGCTGCTCGGGGTTCACCAGGGCGGCGACGAGGTCGTTGGCCGCCAGGTTGATCAGGACCGCCCGCACCATCTCGTGCCGCAGTTCGGTGACCTCCTGCTCCCGCGCCATCTGGTCGTGGAGCCTGCGTTCGTCCTTGGCGTCCTGGTCGGCGACGAACTGGACGGCACTGGTGAGCCCGGTCGCCACGAAGTTGGTGACCCCCTGCGCCACCCGGAGCGTGAAGTACTCCAGGAACGCGGATAACGGCCGTGAGATCCAAGACGGGTCCGCGACGTCCGGCTTGCCGTTGGGCACCAGCCCCCGGCCGACGGGCTGCGCTCCCTCGTTGAGCTCCCGGCCGAAGAAGGACCATCTGCTCGCCCGGGTCGGCGGTTTGGCCGGCTCCTCTTCGGCGGGCTTGGCCGGCGCGATGGGCTTCGTCTCCTCACGCCCCTGGGTGGGGACGCCGGCCCGTCGGTTGGCCTCCTGCTCCACCAGATCGAGAAAACTGTGCCCGACCTCGAACAACTCTTGCTCGTCCTGGACGCGCGCAGCCAGGACCTCCTCGGTGACCCGGCTGGTCCGGCCCACCTTGTCGGTCATCTTCTGCCGTGCCAGGTATCGGTCGGCGATCCAGCCGAGGACGGTCGGCGACCAGCTCGCGGCCACCAGTGAACCAGTAAGGAGGGGGCCGCCGAGTTGCGCGGTCGCGCCGGCGCCGACCGATCCGCCGACCCCGGAGGTCAACCGCCGCATCAGATACCGCCACCTCTTGACCGCGACGGACTCCTCTTCGACGGGTTCCCTCTGCTCGGGCGTGAAGTCGCCCGGGGCGACGTCCGCCACCGGCTGACCGGTGGCGATGCTCTCCCGAATCGCGGCCAACCGTGCCATCAGGTAGCGGACGTTGGCCTCCCGCAACGGTTCGATCGCTTCGGTCAGTGCGCGGTTGGTGGCTTCCTGCTTCGCCGACTTCGTGATGTCCTCGTGGACGGCGACCGGCCGGTCCCAGATTCCCTGTCCCAGGGAACGGAGGACCGTGAAAGCCAGCAACGAGTACGCGGGCGCCGTACTTAGCCCAGTGGCCAGGAAGTACGCGGTGTTCGACGCGCTGCCGGTGAGGATCCGCGTGGTCGTGTGCGCCAGGAAGCCGGGCAGGGCGTCGGGCTTCGGCGCGTACTTCCGAACCGCGTCCCGCAGCTCGTCACTGTCCAACAAGGACATTCGTCGTTCGGCGCCGTCCTGGTGCGGCGCCAGGCCCATTTCCTTGATGGTCTCGCGGATCGCGTCCCGCAGCCGGCCCCGCCTCGGCGGCAGCGGGTGATCGGCCAACGCGTTGGCGAGCGCGCGGAGCCGCGCGACCCGGCCCTGGTCGGTCGGGCTCAGCTGCGGGTCACCGGACGGGTCGGCGTCCACACTCAGCATGTCAGTCGCACTGGCCAGCTGGGTCGCGGCGGACGTGAGCGCCTCCTGCACGACGAGGGGGACGGCGTTGCGATCGGCCCGACTGGATACGACGACCTCGACCGACCCGTTTCGATAGTCCACTGTGAACTGCCCCACCTGGTGCGCGCTCAGCTCACCGGCCCGCAAGGTGACGGTGAACGTGTTGCCGTCGTGGTCGGTGACCAGGTAGCCGTTGTTCTGCCGCTCGACCGAGCGCACGTCGGCGTTCTGGAGCGCGCGGTGCGCGAGGGCCTCCATCGCCCTTTGGTTGGCCCGGTTCCGCAGGTGCAGCGATTCGGATTCGTTGATGCCGACGGGTCCGTTGGCCAGCTCGGCGGCCACTGTGGCGACCACCTGAACCGTGACCGCCGTCGCCGAGTCACGGGTCGCGCGGTTCGACACGATGATCTCCACCGAGTTCCGCGTGTGGTCCACTGTGTACTGTGCGACGAGGTTCCCGCTCAGCTCGCCGGCTCGTACGCTGGCGGTGAAAGTGTTGCCGTGCCGATCCGTGACCGTGTAGCCGGGACCGTTGGTCTGGCTTTCGACCGAGCTCATCCCGGCGTCTCGGGCGGCGTTCTGCAGCGCCTGGTGCGCGTACGCGTGGACATCAGCTTGATGTTCGCCGTTTCGCAAGCTCAAAGCCGGGGTTTGCTCGACGCCGAAGGTGGTCCCGTTGGTACGGCCCTGCGGGGCGGGGCCGGTGCGTTGCGGGTGTGCGCTCGGCGTGGTCGCCTGCCGGGCGCCGTTGTCCTCGGTGACGAGGATTTCGACGCCGTCGTTGAAGTTGGTGATGTCGGCGAAGGTGTTGTTCTGTCCGTCGATGAAGTAGATCTCGCCGTCGATGTTGATGGCGTTGAAGAGGTGTCCTGGGGTGGGGGTGCCGTTGACGGCGCGCATACCGTGGACGATTGCTCGGGCGCCGGGGCCGAGTTCTCGTAGCAGGGTGACGATGTCGCCGAAGTGGTTGACGGGTTGGAACTGTCCGTTGGGTTGTCCGGCTGCGGTGGCGAGCTGGTGGCGCCAGTCGGATCCGTCGTCGGGTTGGGCGGGGTGGGCGCCTGGTGGGTGGGGTGGGTGGCCGAAGCGGCCGGCGAGGGCTTGGTCTGTTTGTAGTGCGGTTTGTGTGCAGTTGAGTTGGTAGCCGTCGTGGGTGTGGAAGTTGGGGTTGATGTTGTGGAGCCAGGGGAAGATCCGCTCCAGTAGTCCGGTGGGTGCGTTGCTTTCGGGTACGCCGTCCGGCTGGACACCAGGCGCTGGATCGGTCACACCTTCCGGGGCGGGCCGGGTGTTTTCCGTTGCGGCAACAGCCAACCCCTCAGGACCGTTGTGCAGCACAGTGTGTACACCGAGTCCGACGAGCCCCTCGGCGAACTGGTCGGTCACCCGGCCGGTGAACAGGTAGACCAGTTTCGGGGCCTCTGTGCGTTCGCGCAGGACCTGGCCGAGCAGCGCCTCGATGCGCCCGGTTTCCCTGATGTCGATCCATACCTCGGTGCCATCGGCGAGCCGCCCGCGAAGGGAGGTCGGGTCGGCGGTGTCGCGTGGGCCGTCGATGACCAGGCCGGGCAGGCCCAGTTCGGCTTTCTGCTCGGCGGACAGGTTGGTCAGTGCCTGCGCGACCTGGTCGGCCGGCAGGGCCGGGGCCGGTTCGACGGGCTCGGTCGGCTTCTGCTCGGTGGGCTCCGGGACGGTGTGCTGTCGGTCGGCGGCGAGCTCCGGCCGGAACGGGCTGAGTTTCCCCGCCGGTGGCTTGTACTGGCGCGGCGCGTGGTGCCATGGCAGTTCGGCGTCGGTGAACGGCAGCAGGGCGATCGCCTGCGGCCACGAGGGCAGAACCATGAGCTTGCCGGTGATCGGGTCCAGGAACGCGACCCCTTCCCGGTCGTGGACCACGAAACCCCGGTGTACCTCGATCTGCCCGTCCGCCCTCGTGACGGCCACGTCCATCACGGCCATCGCGTTGTGCGGCCGGTCGTTCATCGCCAGGATGACGCTGTCGTAGGAGTCGTGGTCGCTCCAGTACCCGCCCAACAGGTCGGCCAGGTACTCCATGCCGGCCGTCCACGTCATCTCGTGCGATGCCTGCGGGGCGGTCACGTTGAACCCCAGCATTCGGCGGACATAGGCCACCACGCTCCGCGTGGGGTCGGCGACCCAGCCGGGCACCCGGCTGTTCGGGTTGACCTTGGACAGCTCCGGGTGTCTCGCCGCGATGAACCGCGCGCCCTCACGTGGGCTCAGGGTGTCGTGCTGGATCGCGGGCAGGGCGTGCAGCTTGTGCGGCCGTGCCAGCGAGTCGTTCGATCTTCCTTGTGGCGCAGGCCCTTGGCCGTTGTCCGGTGCGTCCTCGTGTCGGGTCGCGCCGTTGTCCTCGGTGACGAGGATCTCGACGCCGTTGTCGAAGTTGGTGATGTCGGCGAAGGTGTTGTTCTGTCCGTCGATGAAGTAGATCTCGCCGTCGATGTTTACCGTGTTGAACAGGTGACCCGGGGTGGGGATGCCGTTGACGGAGTTCATGCCGTGGACGATCGCCCGCGCGCCGGGGCCGAGCTCCCGGAGCAGGGTGACGATGTCGCCGAAGTGGTTGACGGGTTGGAAGTGTCCGTTGGGTTGTCCGGCTGCGGCGGCGAGCTGGTGGCGCCAGTCGGACCCGTCGTCGGCCTCGGCGGGGTCGGCGCCTGGCGGGTGGGGTGGGTGGCCGAAGCGGCCGGCGAGGGCCTGGTCGGTGTGCAGGGCGGTTTGTGTGCAGTTGAGTTGGTAGCCGTCGAGGGTGTGGAAGTTGGGATTGATGCTGCTGAGCCAGGGGAATATGCGTTGGAGTAGTCCGGTGGGTGCGTTGCTTTCGTGTACGCCGTCCGGCTGGACACCGGGCGCCGGATCGGTCGACTGGATGTCCGGGGCGGTGTGCGTCGCGAGCGGCTCCAGGGACTTGAGCTGCTCCGGCCGCAGCAACGGCCGCGCGGTGTTCTCGGTGGTCCAGATACTCTTGGTGGCAAGTTTCTGGTTGCCGGTTTTCAGGTCGTACACGTGGATGACCCTGGTGCGACCGGTGTTCGGGTCCACCTGTTCGAGCACCAGGTCCAACTCGTGGTCCTGGTGATTGCCGGATTCCCCGTCAAGGCCGAAGTAGACATTGGCCCGCAGCCGGTAACCTTCCTGGTGTGGACCGAGAATGAGGTCGTTCCGCTCGGCGACGAGGCGGCCGAAGATCCGGTGCACCTCCATCCCGGCGACCCTGCTCCACTCGTCGGAGAACTCCTTCGCGGCCATCCGTTCGTTCTCGACGAGCCGCGCATCCCCAGGTGACTCCGCCCGCGCCGCCTGAGCCTCGGCCAGCTTCGCCCGCAACTCGGCGATCTTCCTGGCGTTCGCCTCGTTGCTGATCCTGTCCTCAGGCGCACGGGAATTGAACTCCCGGGTCGCGTCATCCACAGCCTGCTGCACGCGCCCGGCGATATCGCCGCGAACCCGATGAGCCTCGAACACAGCGGCAACGTCCCGAATGTGCCAAACCCGTGCCCCCGGCGGCAAAAGATCGTGCTGCATCAGCAAAAGCCGCAGCTGAGGCCAAGTCAGGTCGTTCCGCCGAGCGAGGTCACGAAGCGCCTGCTCATTGCCGAGTGCGGCCGCGAGCTGCTCCCGGGTCACCGCGGACTCAGGCAATCCCTGCCCCTTGGCGGCAGGGTTCCCCGGCTTGTGAAACGGCAGCCCGAACTTCCTGACGGCCTCAACGAACCGCCGCCCAGTCGGTGCTCCGGCGGGTGCCGGGGAATTGGAGGCCGGTGTCCGGGCATCCGAGGCATGCTCACCACGGGGAATCTGCTGTCCGTGGGGGGTTTGCTCGGGGTTGGCGGTTTGTTGGCTGGATGGGATTTGCTCGCTGTTGAGGGCCTGCTGGCCGTCGTGGGTTTGCTCGGGGTTGACGGTTTGTTGGCCGGATGGGGTTTGCTCGCCACTCGGGGACTGGTCGCCGTTGAGGGACTGTTGGCCGGGTGAGGTTTGCTCGCGGTCGGCGGTCTGTTCGCCGTTGGGGGACTGGTCGCCTGGCAGGTTAGGTTCGGTGGAAGACTGGTCGCCGGGCAGGTTGGGTTCGGTGGGGGACTCCGCGGCCGTTGCCTCCGCGTCGGCGGTGTCGGACTCGTCGCCGACGTGGGTCTCGTTGGCGGTCGAAGCATCGGTGGGGGTCGCGATGGCAGTCGAGTCGCCGGTGTGGGTTTCGTCGACGGTTGGGTCGCCGGTTTGGGTTTCGTCGGTTGTTGTGGCTTCGTTGGTGGTGTTGGGGTTTGCCCGGTTCGGGTCGGCTTTGGTTTGGCTGGTGGTCGATGGCGTTGTCGACGTCCGGGGTGAGCCCGGTGCCGTTGGGCCGACGAAGGTCGTGATCGGGGTCGCGCCGACCGTCGAGGTGCCGTTGGCTACTGGAGCTGCGGTGTGGTCGCCGGTGGTCTGGTGGGTGGCGGTGTCGCCGGATCGCTGGTTGGTGCCGCTGGAGTCCTGGGTGTTGGTGGTGTGTTGGTCAGTGGCCTGGTGGTCGGTGTCGCCGGTGGCCTGGTTGTTCGTGCTGCCGTCTTCGGTGGAGCCGGTGGCCTGGTTGGAGTCCTGGCCGTGGTCGTTGGCGGTGCCGTCGGTGCTGGTGTCATGGTTGGTGGCGGCATGGTCGGAGTCGGTGCCGTGATCGCCGATGGTGCCGTGATCGCCGATGGTGCCGTCGTCGGTGGTGGTGCCGTGGTTGTCGGTGGTTTGGTTGCCGTTGCCGTTGCCGTTGCCGTTGCCGTTGCCGTTGCCGTTGCCGTTGGTGGTGTCGGTGGCGGTGTCTTGGTTGGTGGCGTTCTGGTTGGTGGTGTCGTGGTTGTTCGCGTCGTGGTTGCTGTTGTCAATGGTGGTGTGGTTGTTGGTGCTGGCCGTGGGGTTTCCGGAGGCGCTGCCGGGGTTGGTTTGGCCGGTGGTGCGGGTGGTTCCGGGCGAGCCTTGTTCTTGTCCTCCGCCCGTCCCATGGTTGTTCGCCCCTGAAGGCGATCCCTTCGCCCCTGATTCCGGCGACGTCTTGCCCGTGGACTGCTCGCCTGACTGGCTCGCGTCGCCCGCCTGGTTCGCGTGGTTCGTCGAGCCGGCTCCTGCCCCTGCCGGGTTCGACGCCGAGTTCGGTGGCGGTGGGTTGTTCGGTGGGTTGTCAGGCGGATTGTTCGGTGGGTCGTCCGGTGGGTTGAGGCGGTCGGAGGCCTCGTGCCAGGATGGCGCCTTGTCCCCGGTGAAGGCGTTGTGCACCTGGTTGCCGCTGTGGTGGGCGTTGCCGCGCATGCCGGCCAGGGCCGCGGACGATATCGCGTTGTCCCGGATGGACGTGACGTAGCCGTGGACGTCGGTGAGCCCGCTCCAGTCGCCTTTCGTGAATCCGTCCACGATGCCCTGGGCTGCCGGGCTGGAGATCGGCGACGTCAGGGCGTTGGGGATCGCGATTTGGGCGAAGGCGTCGACGTCCTTGCCCAACGCCTTGCCCGGCAGTTGGGTGAGTTGGGTGAATCCAGGGACTTTGTGCAGCGCGCTGTTCAACGGCACGCCGACCGCGCCGCCGACGCCGGCAGTGATGGTCTGGGTCGGGTCGTAGTTGTCGCGGTAGCCCTGCTGGATACTCATCTGTTGGCCGGCGTAGTCGATGGCCATTTCTTCGAACGGCTCTTTGAGCAGCATTTCGAAGCCGATCTCGCCGACCTTGCCGAACCGTTCGGCCACACTGGCCACCCGGGCCCCCATCAACGCCACCCGCGCCGCGACCTGGGCGGCCATCCGGCTGGCGAACAGGGTCATCCCGGCCGGGCCGCCCAGGGCGGCCAGCGCGAACAGGCCGACATTGAGGGCGACCTCCGCGACGACCTGGTTCTTGGTGTCGGCGAGTTGGGTCGCGTAGTTCTTGCACTGCGTGGAACGGTCCCGCATGTTCTTGACGAGCGTGTTCATGCCCCCGTTGAGCTTCCGGATGGCCTGGACGTTGGCCCAGCCGGCGGGGTCCGGCCAGGAGGTGTCCAAGCTCGTCGCCCACGTTTCCGCGGCCGTGATGGCTTTCTCCAACGCCTGCGCCGCGTCCTCCCACGCCTGCGCCAACGCCTTCGCGTCCGACTCGCTGTCCGGCGGCCAGAGGGAGTCCTTGGCGAAGTGGTATGCCTTGAGCATCCACCGCCACAGCAGGTTGTTCGGCTCCTCGACGTCCCCGCTCATGGCTACTCGGGGAACAGTCTGGCCGCGGCCTCGGCGTCGACGCCCTGGTAGATCTGCACGCCGCGGTAACCGTTGTTCGCCAGCTTCTTGTACCAACCCTCTACTTTGGACGTTTCGGCGATGACCGACTCCGCCGCCGGTCCGTACTGGCTGGTGAACTGTTTGCCCATGCTGCCTTTGCCGATCGAGCCGGGTGCCCGGATCTTCGCCAGCGCGGCCTGCCACGCACCGCTGAACGTGGTGCCGATGTGGCCCACGTTCCACAGGTCCTTGGTGGCGGCCTCGACGTGCAGGTCGACCACACCGTCGCGGTTCCTGTCGACGTCGGTCACCGCGACTCACCCCCGGCGACCTGCCGGTCCAGTTCGCGCAGCAACGGGTCGAACCGCAGGTCGGCGGTGTCCACGTCGACGTCCGGCGGCATGAACGCCGACACGATGGTCAGGCACTCCTGTTGGGCGAGCCGTGCGGCCTGGCGGACTGTGTCGAGGATGTCCGCGGCCAGCGCCGCCGAGTCGGGCGCCCGGTAGATCCGCGGATCCAGCCACAGCTCCACCAGTTCGCCCCCGCCGCCGACCGTGGCGCTGACCAACCCGTCGTCGGAGTCCGCGGTGGCCCGGACGTCGGCCATCCGCCGCTGCGCGGTCCGCACGTCTTCGGCCAGCTGCTCGTACTCAGCGAACATGCTGAGGTGCATAGGAGTGTCGTGCACGATGCCCTCCCGGTCGCGTCCGCCTCAGTGTGCGTCGGGCTGGCGTCGGGCAAGGACGTGTGGCCTCTTGCGGCCACATCGACGAGCCAGGACCGGCTCCCGGCGGACGATGGCCTCGATGAGACGACATGGGGTAGCGGCCGTCGTCGCCGTGCTGGCCGCGACAGTCCTGCAGACGACGGCGTACGCCGCGCCGCCGCCCGGCGCCTGCCGCAACTCCGACCAGGGCGGCTTCCCGGTCCGGGAGCTGCCGTGGGCACAGCGGCTGCTCGACCCGCGGCTGGTGTGGCCGTACAGCAAGGGCGCCGGGGTGCTGGTCGCGGTGGTCGACTCCGGCGTGGACGTCGACCACCCGCAGCTGCGCCGGCCGGGCAAAGTGGCCGGCGGACGGGACTTCGTCCTGCCCGGCGCGGGGCCGGGCGCGTTCGACTGCGTGTCGCACGGCACCGGGGTGGCCGGCATCATCGCCGCCGACCCGACACCGGGGATCGGCTTCCACGGGGTCGCCCCGGACTCGACGATCCTGCCGGTCCGGATCAGCGACCGGGACGTCAACGACCGCGGTGAGACGCTCCGGATCGACCCGCAAGTCCTCGCCAACGGCATCCGGTACGCGTCGGACGCGGGCGCGAAGGTGATCAACCTGTCGCTCGCCGGCTACGACGACTACGCCGTCGTCCGTGAGGCAGTGGCGTACGCGGTGTCCCGGGACGCCCTGGTGGTCGCCGCCGCGGGCAACGGTCAGGGCCAGCGCAGCGAGTCCGTCGAACTGCCTTCCTACCCGGCTGCCTACGACGGTGTCCTCGGGGTCGGCGCGATCGACATCAACGGCGCGCGGATGACCGGGTCACAGGTCGGCAGGTACGTCGACATCACCGCGCCGGGCGCCCAGGTGCTGACCCCGACCAGAGTGGAGGGTCACGCCTATGTGGACGGTACGAGCTTCGCGGCGCCGTTCGTGTCCGGGACCGCGGCACTGGTCCGGGCGGCGTGGCCCAAGCTCAGTGCGGCCGAGGTGGCGCAGCGGCTGATCGCGACCGCGAGCCCGGCCAGAGGCGGCATCAACAGCCCCGCGTACGGAGCCGGCATCGTCAACCCGTACCGGGCCGTGACCGACGGGCTCGACCTGGCGAAACCGGCGGCGCTGCCGGCGTACGTCCCCGCTGCGCCGGACCAGGCGCGGATCGACCGGGTCGCGTGGGAGGGGCACGTCGGTGGCGTGGCGAAGTGGATGGCTTTGGCTGTGCTCGGGGCGGTCGTGCTGGTCGTGCTCGTCGCCGTGCTCCGGCCACGCGGCCGACGCCGCCGGTGGCGTCTAGGGTGGGCGGCAACGCTGCCCACGGAGCCTGTCGTGGCCGAGCCGCCCGAGGAGACGTTCCTGGTGTGAAAAGACCCCGACACAGTGCGGTGTGCCGGGGTCGATGTGGGGGGAATCTAGGCGTCGAAGGAGTTGCAGACCTGGGTGAGGGCGTGCTGGTAGCCGGCGTTCGAGTCCCTGGTGCCCTTCACCTGCTGGGTGCCGCACTGGTTGTGCTCGTCGAGGTACTTCGCCCAGATCGACTGGTTGACACCCAGCTTCTCGCCACCGGCGTCGGTGAAGTACGACGACCGGGCGTTCTGCACGAACTGGAACTGCTTGTCGCCCAAGTCGGTCTTGTGGCCCACGGTGGCCTCGATACGCCCGGCGGCGCTCTCGAGTTCCCCGAAGACCGCCCTGATCTCGGTCATCGTCCGTCCTTTCCAGACAGTGATCAGTGGTTGATGTTGATGCGGAGGAAGCTTGATCCGTCCGCGTCGGCGGCCGAGTACGTGTTGACCGCACCGCGCGTGGCCTCACCCTGTGCCTGCAGCCTGTTCGCCAGCTGCGTGCCGCCGTCCAGCAGCTGCTGGTCGGCCTGGCTGGACGCGTTCGCGCCCTCGCCGGTCCAGGAGTTCCCGTACATCATGCCGTTGTTGTTGGCGAGCTTCGTCCCGAGCTGGCTGAAGTCCTCGGTGTGCGTGTCGGTGTTGTCCGCCAGCCTGGCGAGTTGAACGGGATCGCCGTGCAGGAAACCGTTGGGCATCCGCTACTCCCTTGCCGTTGTCATGTGGTGTGGTTTCGCTTCGCACGCTACGGATCCCGGATCGGGCCCCGGGCCGCTCGGCACCTTCCTGCCATCGCGCCCGCTCAGCGCCGTGATCACGGCACGATCGCGGGCGTGGCAACAGTCGTGGTGCGCAGACCCGCCCGCCGGCCGGCGCCGGAGATGCCGTCCGGCGAGCTGATCCTGCAGCCGCCGCCGGAGATCCCGCCCCCGCCCGCGCGGCAGTGGGCGCAGGTGTTCATGGTGCTGCCGATGGTGGCCATGATGGGCTCTTCGATGCTGCTGTTCTCGGGCTCGCTGACCGGCTACATCCGCTTCGCCGTGTACGGCCTGATGGGGGTCGGCATGCTGGGCATGGTCGTCATGGGTTTCCTGCAGGGCGGCGGGCCAAGCAAGCGGGAGATGGGCCACGCCCGCCGCAAGTACCTGCGCCACCTCGCCCAGCACCGGCTTCGGCTGCGTCGGTCGGTGAGCACGCAACGGACCGTGATGGAGTACCTCCATCCGGATCCGGCCGTGCTGTGGTCGCTGGCCGCCAGTTACCGGCTGTGGGAGCGCCGCAAGGACGACTCGGACTTCGGCGTCGCCCGGATCGGCATCGGCCCGCAGAACCCGGCCAACACGCTGATCGCCCCGGACACCAAGCCGCTGGAGGAACTCGAACCGCTGTCCGCGCTCGCGTTGCGCCGGTTCCTCACCACCTATGCCACCATCGACCGGTTGCCGCTCGCGATCGCGGTCAACGGGTTCAGCCGGATCTACCTGCGCGGCGACCGCGACGCGGCGCTCGGCATGCTGCGTGCGATGCTGGCCCAGTTGGCCACCCTGCACGCGCCGGACGACGTACGAATCGCGGTGTGCGTGGGCGACGGGTACCGTGCGGACTGGGAGTGGGCCAAGTGGCTGCCGCACGCGCTGCACCCGGACCTCACCGACGCGCTCGGCCCGCTTCGCCTGGTGGCGCCGACCGTGCCGGCGCTGGAGTCGGTGCTGGACGACGAGCTGGCCAAGCGGCCGCGGTTCGACCCGGAGATGGACACCAGGTGGTCCGGGCCGCAGCTGGTGGTCGTCATCGACGGCGGATCGGTCGCCGGTTCCGGCCACCTGATGGCCGGCGGCGTGGAGGGCGTGACCGTGGTCGACCTGACCACGCCGCCGCCACGGGTGCTGGACCGGAACGCGGTGGTGCTCGCGGTCGACGCCGACGGCGAGCTGACCAGCGAGACCTTCGACGGTGACGCCCACCTGGGGCACGCGGACTTTCTCGGCGTGGTCGCCGCCGAAGGGCTGGCCCGGCAGTTGGCGCCGTTGCGGCTGACCGCCGGCGCACGGGGTGAGGCGCCAATGAGCGCCGAGCTCGGCCTGGCGGAGCTGCTGGAGCTCGGCGACCCGTTCCTGTTCGACCCAGACGAGACGTGGGTGCCGCGGCCGAACCGGGAACGGCTGCGGGTGAAGTTCGGCATCCAGTCCGACGGCGGCCCGATCGAGATCGACCTCAAGGAGTCCGCCCAGGACGGTATGGGCCCACACGGCCTGCTGATCGGCGCCACCGGGTCCGGCAAGTCCGAGCTGCTGCGCACCCTGGTGCTGGCGCTGGCCATCACGCACCCGCCGAACTCGTTGAACTTCGCGCTGGTCGACTTCAAGGGCGGCGCCACGTTCACCCGGCTGGACAAGCTGCCGCACACCAGCGCGGTGATCACCAACCTGGCCGAGGAACTGCACCTGGTCGACCGGATGACCGACGCGATCAACGGCGAGCTGATCCGCCGCCAGGAACTGCTGCGCGCGGCCGGGAACTTCTCGTCCCTGCGCGACTACGAGAAGGCCCGCGCCGCGGGCGCCCCGTTGCCCGAGGTGCCCACGCTGCTGATGATCTGCGACGAGTTCTCCGAGCTGTTGTCGGCCAAGCCGGACTTCATCGACATGTTCGTCCAAATAGGACGCGTCGGCCGGTCGCTCGGCGTGCACCTGCTGCTGGCCTCGCAGCGACTCGACGAAGGCAGGCTGCGCGGCCTGGAGGCGCACCTGTCCTACCGGGTCGGCCTGCGCACGTTCTCCGAGATGGACAGCCGGGCGGTGCTCGGGGTGATCGACGCGTTCCGGTTGCCGCGAGCGCCGGGCCACGGGTTCCTCAAGGTCGGCACCGAACCGATGGACCGGTTCCGGGCCGCCTACGTGTCCGGTGTGTACCAGCGCCGCACCGGTGCCGCCGCGGCCACGTCCACCAGCCAGCAACTCGTGCTGCGGGAGTACTCCACGTTCTACGTCGCGCCCGAACTGGACACCGCCGAGGAGGAGAAGCCCGAGCCGGACCAGGACACCGCGGTCGGCGAGACCCTGCTGGACATTCTCGTGGACCGGCTGGAAGGGCGCGGCACGCCGGCGCACCAGGTGTGGCTGCCGCCGCTGGCCGAGTCGCCGACCCTGGACCAGCTGCTGCCCGCCCTGGACGTCGACGCCGAACGTGGGCTCACAGCTGGGTCAGGTGGGCTGCGGCCGGTGCTCGGCATCGTGGACCGGCCGCTTGAGCAGCGCCGCGATCCGCTGGTGCTCGACCTGTCGGGGCCTGCGGGGCACGTGATGGTGTTGGGCGCACCGCAGACGGGGAAGAGCACCGCGCTGCGCACGTTGATCACCAGCCTCGCGCTCACGCACACCTCGCGTGAAGTGCAGTTCTACTGTCTCGATTTCGGTGGCGGCACGCTCGCGTCGATCGCCGGCCTGCCGCACGTCGGCGGGGTTGCCGGCCGGCTGGACACCGGCGCCGTCCGCCGCACGGTGGCCGAGGTGAACAACCTGCTCGCGCAGCGGGAACGGATGTTCGCCCAGCACGGCATCGACGGGATCGCGACGTACCGGCGGATGCGCGCCGACGGCCGGTTCGCCGACAGCCCGTACGGGGACGTGTTCCTGGTCGTCGACGGCTGGCTGACGTTGCGCAACGACTTCAGTGACGAGGAGGCGTTGGTCGGCGACATCGCCGCCCGCGGCCTGTCGTACGGCGTGCACGTGGTGGCGAGCTGCGCACGGTCCTTCGACCTGCGGATGAACGTCAGGGACCTGTTCGGCAGCCGGCTGGAGCTCAAGATCGGCGACCCGATCGACTCGTTCATCGACCGCCGCGCCGCGATGAGCGTGCCCGCCGACAGCCCCGGCCGGGGCATCGCCGCGAGCGGCCACCAGATGCTGGTCGCACTGCCCCGGATCGACGGGTCGATCGACCCCGACAACCTGTCCGAGGGCACCCGGAACCTCGTCGAGGCGTCCGCGTCGGCCTGGCGCGGCACCCGCGCGCCGGCCGTGCGGCTGCTGCCGGGCATGTTGCCGATCGAGGAGCTGCCCGAGACCGACCAGCTGACCGGTCCGGACGCCGGTCTCGCCGTGGGCATCCACGAACGGGACCTGTCCCCGATGCGGCTGAACTTCGCCGAGGACCCGCACTTCTTCCTGCTGGCCGACACCCAGTGCGGCAAGACGTCGTTCCTGCGGACGCTCGCCCGCCGGATCAGCCAGGCGTACACCCCCGAACAGGCCCGGATCGTGCTCGTCGACCACCGTCGCGGGCTGCTCGGCGAGGTCAGCGATGACCACCTGATCGGCTACGGCACCAACGACGCGCACAGCCGCGGGCTGATGGGCGAGGTGGCGGCGGCGTTGACCGAACGCCTGCCCGGCCCGGACGTCACGCCCGAGCAGCTCCGGGCCAGGAACTGGTGGCGTGGCCCGGAGATCTTCGTGCTGGTGGACGACTACGACATGGTGGCCACCCACGAGGACCACCCGTTGATGTCCTTGCTGCCGTTGGCCGCCCAGGGCACGGACATCGGCCTGCACGCCGTGCTGGCCCGCCGTTCCGGCGGCGCCGGCCGTGGGCTGTACGAGCCGTTCCTGAACCGGCTCCGCGAGGTCGGCACACCGGGCCTGATGATGTCCGGCGACCGCGACGAAGGACCGCTGCTCGGCAGCATGCGTGCCCAGGTGCTGCCGCCGGGCCGGGGCTGGCTGGTGGACCGTCGCGGCCACAAGGGTCTGGTACAGCTCGCCTGGTTGCCGCCCAGTGCCTAGATGGCCGGTTCCTGTCGGGCCGGCCCGGCCGGCCGGGGAACGTGTTTGTCTTGGACCACAAGGAGAAGGGGAGCGCACATGGCACCTCCGGACCAGCTGCAGGGCGAGACGGACGGGATGAAGCGGTTCGAGGCGTACGTTCTGGCCCAACTCCAGGAGGACTACACGGTCAACCTCGTTCGCCGGCGGGACGCGTTGCGCCGCACCGGCGGCATGCCCGAATGGGGGGAGATGGTCGACGCGGACAACGAAAGCACGAAGAAGATGCACGAGTTCGTCACGCACATGCGACAGGGTTTCGCCGCGTACAGCACGTGGGTGCACAACACCGCCGTCGCCTATCTCGCGGCCGACGACGACGCTCGAACCGCGATGCTCGCGTCGCTCGACGTCAGCCACCGGGAAGAGGGCCTGCCGGACATCGACCCGTCACTCGAACCACCGGACACCAGGATGCCGCGTGAAAAGGGACGTTGAAACCATCCTCAACGCGCTCATCGTCGAATGCGAGCGCCACGCGCCCCGGCTTCGGGAGATCGCGACGATGTGGGTCGAGGTCAAGTCCTGGATCGCCGACCAGGCGGACAACCTGGAGAAGGACGTCAGCGAACTCACCAGGGGCGACGTCTGGAACGACCGCGCCCGCGACCGGTTCCGAGAGCAGGCCAACAAGGGGATCAACTCGATCAAGTCGTGGTCGTCCCGGGGGGCCCACGGCACGTTCGGGGGCAAGGTCACTACGTCAGGCGTCGTCGACCGGCTGGACGAACTGGCCGGATATCTCGAAGAGATCTACCCGGTGGTCTACACGTACAACACGAATCGCAACGCCGCGATCCTCAGGGGAATCACCCAGAACGAGCTGGCGTTCTCCGACTCGGCGGCCCTGGAGCGGCTGAACCCGATCGTCGACAAGGCCGAGGCGAAGTACCGGACGGCGATCGACGCGGTGAAGGCCGCCACCGGCGATCCGTGGGCCGGCCCGACCGCGGCGATCCCCAAGGAGAACCCGCACAGCGGGACCGGACCGTACCCCGGCGGCCCGAACAACGTGTCGCCCACCGGCGGCGGTCCCGGATCGACGACACCCAATCCCAACCCAGGGACACCCACCCCGGACCCGCAGGACGTCGTGCCGGCGAACAACAACCCGTCGAACACGACGACGACGGGCACGGACAGCACGTCGAGTCTGCTGAGTTCGCTCGCGTCGTTGGCCGATTCGGCGTCACAGCTGCTCAGCAGCGGCGGGAGCGGGTCCGGGGTGACCAACCCGGTGTCCCTGCCGGACATCCCGAACGTGACCCCCGTCGACTACGCGGACTACACGGCGCCCGAAACGTCCTACGGTTCCGGGTCGCCGAGCCTGGCCGGGCTGGACACCGGCGGCCTCGGCGCGGGTGGCGGAGGTCCGGTGGGCGGCGGTGGCGTGGGTGCGGGCGGCGGCCTACCGGCCGTGTCTCCGGTGGGGAACTCGTTGCCGGTGAACGGCTTCTCGGTTCCGTTGGCGGCCGCGTCGAGCGGCACGGCGGGGAGCACGGGGCCGTCGGGGATGTCGCCGCCGATGTACCCGCCGCAGACCGGGGCGTCCAGGAACGGCGGCGGGATCAAGCCCGGTGCCGCCGAGCATCCGGCCAACACCGGTCGGCAGCGGGGCCGCAAGTCGGACGGCACCCCCGGGGTGGCGCTGCGCGGCCGCACCGCGCGAGGCAGGTCGGAGCGATCGGCACCGACGTCGCCACGGCCCTGGGACACCGAGAACGACGGCCTGCAGATGCTCGACGACGAGCTCTGGCAGGTGGGCCAGCACGACGAACGTCCGGAACACAGAGGGATGGCCAGATGACCGGAGAGAAGATCGAGGCGGACACCGAACTGATGACGGTGTTCTCGCAGCAGGTCGCCGTGCCCAACATCCCGGCGCCGCTGACGCAGCGGCTGGGCAGTCCGCCGAAGCTGACCGGGCTGCTCGAGGGCATCGGCATGTCGTTGCTGGACAAGGCGGCGACCGTGGAGGTGAACGCGTACCTGTTGAAGGTGACCGACGAGGTGCACGGTTACGCGACCAAGGTCGGCCAGGCGGCGGCGACCTACACGGCGGCGGACTTCGCCTCCGCGGCCAAGCTGGTCGGCTCCGGCGCGAAGCTCGCCAACCAGGTGGTCAGCCTGGTCAAACAGGGCGCGGGTACCAGCACCGGCACCGACAAGTCCGGCACCGGCGACCAGACCGGCGGCGACCACCCGTCCGTCGACAAACCTGGCGGGGACAAGGCTTCCGGCACGTTGACCGGCCTGTTCCCGGACGCCGACCCCCACCCCGCGGTCTGAGGAGGCAGCCATGTTCGGTCCCATTTACCACGCCACCCCGATCGAGATCCAGAAGGACATGATCACGGCCCAGCTGGGCCAGGTGAACGACCTCACCGAAGCCGCGACCATGTGGCGCGGGGTGCGCACGTGGATCGAGGACGCCCGAACCGAACTGCGGACCCGGTCGCAGAACCTGTTGCCGCACTGGCCGGACGACGCGGGCCGGGCGCTGGAGGCGAAGATCCAGCGGACCGACGCGGAGCTGAAGATGTGGGCCGACCGGATCGACTCCTCCCAGGTGTCCGAGACGCTGGAAACCTTGGCCGGCGCGATTCCGCAGGCCCACGCGGTCGTGATGGGTCTGTACGGCGACTACGTCGCCGCGTCGACGAACCCGCTCGCCTGGGGTCTGATGCCGGGATTCCAGCAGGCTTCGGCCGCGCAGCTGGACGTGCTCGGCGGGCACTTCGACATGGCCATGCTCAAGGTGTGCCAGGCCGCCGGGATCAGTTCGCCGACCGACTTCCTGCCCAAGACCGAGTCCACCGGGACCACCAGCACCACGGGCAACTCGGCCACCGACTTCGTCAACGCGGCCGAGGCCACGGTGAGCGCGGGCAGCGAAGTCAAGAGTCTCTTCTCGTCTTTGACCGACGGCAGCGGCGCGAGTCTCACCGGCATGCCTGACCTGTCCGGTGTCGGCTCCGGCAGCGGACACGGCGGGCCGTCGCTCGCCGGATGGTCGCCGACCCTGCCTGGCGTCGACGCGCTGGCCAGCTTGCCGGTGGGTGGCGGTGGCATGCCGTCGGTGGGCGCTCCGCCGGTACCGACCGGATGGCTGGGCACGGCCGGCGTGGGCGGCGCGAGCGCGGGCCTCCCCATCGCCGGGCCGGCGGCCGGGAAGCGGGCGCCCGAGCTGGCGCAGGAGATCAAGCCGGGAGCCGCCACGACGGCGGCGGGCACGAAGGCGTCCAGTGGCGGGGTTCCCCCGATGATGCCGCCACACATGGGCCACGGCCAGGCCGGCACCCTGCGTCCCGGCTCGGTCGGCCAGCCCACCGGCCGTTCCCGTGGCACCCGGCGGGCCAGCGACGGAACCGACGGTGTGCCAACGGAACTGCGGGGCAGGTCAGGCAACGGCGACGCGTCGTTCAGCTTTCCACGGGCGAACGACCGGCACGCGCCCGAGTCGGACGACCCGTCCGTCCAGCTGCTCGACGAGGACCTCTGGCGGGTGCGCCAACCCTGACGTGGGCGCGTTTCGTTCTGCGGGGGCGATATAACTACCCCATGGTCAACCTCGCCCCACGGCAGTCACTGTTCTGCGATATCGCCTTGGCCGAGCGTATCGAGCGCGCCGAGACCGAGTTCATCGTCAAGGGCAGCGAGGCCGCCCTGCGGCGCCGACCGGAGACCGGGGGTTTCGTGATCCCCGTCGCCGGTGGCGCCGCCAGCTACGCCGAGCCGGACTCACCGCTCGACAAGGTGCTCGGTCTCGGGTTCGGCGGGGTGCCGGACACTGCCGTACTCGACGAGGTGGAGCGGGCCTTCGCCGCCCGGGGCGCGCCGGTGCAGGTCGAGCTCACGCACCTGGCCGACCCAGCGATCGGTGCCCTGCTGACCGGGCGGGGCTACCGACTCGTGTCGTTCGAGAACGTGCTGGGCAGGGACCTCACAGGTGGCCACGAACGGGTGACACCCCCCGGAGTGGAGGTCCGGCTGAGCGGGGACGACGAGTTCGAGCCGTGGCTGGACGTGGTGGTGGACGGCTTCGCCCACCCCGACACCCAAGGAGTGCCGTCGCACGAGGAATTCCCGCGCGAAGTCATCGGAAACGCTGTGCGCGACCTGTCCACAGTGGCCAACGTGCACCGCTACCTCGCCCTGCGCGACGGCACGCTCGCCGGCGCCGCCAGCATGCGCACATCGGACGGTATCGCCCAACTCGCCGGCGCCACAACCGCCCCAACCCACCGCCGCCGCGGCGTACAGACCGCGATGCTGTCCGCACGGCTCGCCGACGCCGTCGCCGCAGGATGCGACCTGGCCGTAATCACCACCCAACCAGGCTCCAAGTCCCAGCAGAACGCCCAACGCAGCGGCTTCGACCTGCTCTACACCCGGGCGATCCTGGTCAAGGCCGCCTAGCGCACGGATGTCCCAGCCGAGAGCGCCCTCCGGCACACCCACTTGTCGTTGCGCCTCACCAATCCGCTCCGGCCCGACAGCCGGGACGCCACCCGGGTAGCGGAATCATGCACAGCGAACCACCTCTCGATCCGCGCCTGTTCACCCGAAACGGACCATCGCGCACAACGCCGACCGCTGTGGCCGACCCGGCTGAGGACACACCAGCAGGCGCCCCTTTGGCGACGATCGCAACGACAACCGCCCCACACCGTGACAACCGCGGCAAAGCCGACCAACACTTGCCCCATGGCTTGGAAGTCGTCTGCGGGCGCACCTCGCTGGCGCTCGCCAAAGACAGGTCGCTCGCCGCTCGGGCAGGCCGCCAAGAGGGAGTCTGTTGTCGGGTTTTGCTGGTGTGGTTGGGTTGTTTGGTCGTGGTGTCTCCCTCCCGTGTGGCCTGCCCAAGGGAATCGCATCTGCCAGGTGGGGTCCAGCTTGGTCTTCCGGTCCGTATGGCTTCCGTCTTTTGTTGGGTTTCGTAGGCGGACCTTCCTTGGGTTCCGTGGGTGTGGACCCCACCTGGCAGATGCGATTGGCTTCGCCCAGGCCACACGGGATGCTGTTGGTCAATTCAGGCAGCGGGCTTGAGTGCGGCGAGTGTGCTGACGCGAGTGGGGGCCAGTGGCCTGCCGGTGAGATGGTTGTCGATCCGTATGAAGTTGAGCGCAGCCGCTGTGAAATGGTGTTGTAGATGGGTTTTTGCCAGCCCGCGATAGCGGGCACGACGGGCACCCAACGTGTTCACCGCCTGGTTAAGAGTCCCCTCGATCCCGGCTCGGGACCGGTAGTCGTCCTGCCAGGTGTCGGTACGCTGCGCGAGACGAGCGCGGGTAAGCGCCTCATGCTCCGGCCGGGGCAACAGAGTCAGCGTTCGTCCCTTCCACACACTGGTCGTGCACAACTCACGCACCGGACACGGCCGGCACGCCTCAGCCGGGAACGACACCGAAATAGTCGGCGTGCCATGCCGATTCGGGCGGGGCGCCCACCCCGTACTGTGCTTGCCACGCGGGCAGGTCACCACCCCGGCGCCCCAGTCGACCCGGAAGTCCGCGGCCGCGTACCCCCGCGCGGTGGTGGTCTGCCACGTAGTGTCCGGCAACACCGGTCCCACCACCCTCACCCCACGCGCAGCGGACCGGGTCAGGGTGTGCGCGGTGACATACCCGGCATCCACCACATGCTCGCCTGGCAGCAAACCCCGCCCGGAAAGTCCCTCATGGACTACCTCGGTCGTCTCGACATCAGTGACCGACGCAGAGGTGGTGGCCACATGAGTGACCAGCCGGGGCAGGCCGGGGTCACATGTCTCGGTCACATGTAGCGTGTAGCCGTCCCAGTAGGTGTGACGTTTCTTGCCGGTCCGTGCGTCGGGGTCATACGGGGATACCAGCCGGACCCCGGCTGGCGGGCGGTCTTTTGGGTCCCGCATCACCACTATCCCGTCGGTCACGTGATATTCCTGCACCCACACCCGCCGCAACAACTCCACCCGCTCCAGATGGGCCAACCCGGCCGGAGCCTGTGTCGAGGTGAGTAGTTGCCACAGTCGCATTCCGTCCGCGCCGACCCGCGCGGCCCGCGCGGCCCGCTCGGTGTCCTTGGCAGGCAACTGGAACATCTCGATCCGTCGGCCGTAACGGTCGAACCAGTCCAGGTCGGCATGCTCCGTCAACCACTCGGGTGCGGCGTCGGCGAGTTGCTCCAGCGCGGCCCGCAACGATTCGCCGACCAGCCCCAGCCGGTTGATCTGCCGGATCGCGCCCACCACGTGAGTGGAGTCCGTCCGCGCCCGGCCCCGCTTCTTCACCAGGCCCTTCTCCCGCGCCGCGTCCAGGATGGTATCCAGGATCCGCACTCCGGCATCCTGCGCGACCAGCCGGTCCCGGAACTCTGACAGCACCGAGAAATCACACCCGGTATCGGTCAACTCCACACCCAACGCATACTTCCAGTCAATCCGACCCGCCATCGCCTGCACTGCTTGCCGATCGGTCAGCCCTTCGCAATACTGCAACACCGACACCATCGTCAGTAACGCCGGTGACAACCCGGGCTTACCTCGCTTGGGAAACAGATCCACGAACTGCGCATCACGAAACAACGGCCCCAGCGCATCCCGCAGCCGCATCGCCGGAGAGCCCTTCGGAAACGCCGCCCGCGCCACCCGCGCCGTCTCCACCGGCACCGAACCCATCACTCCTGCCCGCAGCGACATCCCGACAACCTCCCAGCAAACCTGGCAACCACGACACCAACATCATGCCCTACCAACAAAGATTGAATTAACCAACAGTGTCACACGGGAGGGAGACGCCACGACCAAACAACCCAATCACAGCAGCAAAATACGACAACAGGCTCCCTCTTGGCGGCCTGCCTAAGCGGCGAGCGAACATCTGTCAGCAGTCCGAAAGAAACGCAGCGAGTGGACAATCCCCGACAGTCCAGAGAACTGCGGCAAAGTGATCAGCCAGAAGCTCAAGCGGTGAGTGAGCGGCGGAGGGTGGTGGCGGCCTTGGTGGTGGTGCGGCCCTCGCGGCGGTAGCCGTGTTTCTTGAGGTACCAACCGAGCCAGGTCAGGGATTCGACGACGCCGCTGAGTTGGTTCGCGGGGTGGTGGTCGGTCAAGGTGGGGAGCAGGTTGACTGCTTCGATTGTGGGTGCGGGGACCTCGGTGGGGCGGTCGAGGCGGGCCAGTCGGAGGCCGAGGTTGGCCAGGGCCGAGACCAGGCCGGACAGGTAGACGAGGCCGGATTGGCCGGCGAGACCGGCTGGGTCGGTGGGAGTGGCTGGGTCGGCGGGAGTGGCTGGAGTAGGGAGATTGGATGGGGTGGCAAGCCCGGATTGATCGGCGAGATTGGACGGGCCGGTCGGGGTGGATGGGGTGGTGGGGCCGGACTGATCGGTGAGACCGGATTGGCTGGCGAGAAGGGATGGGGTGGTCAGGCCCGACTGAGCGGTGAGGTGGAGTTGGCGGTACAGGTTCACTGCTTCTTGGGTGGCGTCGAGGGCTGCGTTGTGGCGGTGTATGTCGCAGAGGCGGATGCTGAGGTTGTTCAGTGCTCTTGCCAGGTTGGGGGTGTGGGTGTCTGGATCGGACTTTGCCAGTTCGCGGAATATGTCCACGGACTCCTGTGCTGGGGTGAAGGCGGCGTGGTGTTGGCTTTGGGCGGCGAGTCGGTTTCCTAGGCTGTCCAGGGAGTCCGCGAGCAGTGGGCGGATCTGTGTGGGGGCCGTGTTCGCTGATTCTCGGTAGACGCGCACGGCTTCTTCGGTGGTGGCGGTCGCTTCGGCGGACCTGCCCAGCCAGGCTTGCACGAGGCCCAGGTTGTTCAGTACCCGGCCGAGGACCAGAGGATCGACAGGGCTTAGGGAGACCGCTTCACGCAACACCGCGAGCGCTTCGTCGAGTCGGCCGGTGCTCGCCAGGTGCAGGCCGCGCTCGTTCAGTTCTGCTATGCGCGAAGGCGCCATGATCCCATGCTATTGACCGGTACGGCACGATGGCAGCCGGACACCGGTCTACTGGGAGGAATCGCGATGCGAAGGGTCTTTGTCCTGCCGTTGCTGCTGTTATCCATGGTGGTGGCGTTCGTCACGCCGGCCGCCGCCGCATCCCCGACACGGGTGATTACGCTGCCCGGCGCCCATTCCGTTGAGCCCGTCGCGGCCGGCACGGGCACCACGTTCTACGCGGGCGACCTGTTCCACGGTGACATCTACCGTGGCGATGTCCGCAAGGGCACAGCGGAGTTGTTCATCCAGCGGCCGGGCGGTATGGCTGTCGGCTTGGATGTGGACAAGTGCCACGACCTGCTGTTCGTCGCGGGCGGTGGTGGCACGGCGGAGGTCTACAACACGCGCACCCGGGCCCTTGTGGCGAGCTACAAGTTGGGTGACCCGGCCACCTCGTTCATCAACGACGTGGTGACGACCCCGTTCGGCGCGTGGTTCACCGACTCCCTGCAGCCCAAGCTGTACTTCGTGCCGACGGCGTTCGGGGTTCCCGGACCGGTACGCACCCTGAACCTGAGCGGCCCGGCGGCCGGCGACCCCGGGCACTTCACGGTCAACGACATCGCCGCCACCGCCTCCGGGAACGCGCTGTTCGTCGTCCCGCAGGACCTGGGCAAGTTGGTCCGGATCAACCCGTTCACCGGCGCCAGTGCGGTGGTCGCCGGCGTCGACGTGCCCCAGACCGACGGCCTGGTGCTCGACGGGCACGAGTTGTGGGCGGTGCAGACCTTCCAGAACAAGATCAGCCGGTGGCGGCTGAGCGACGACCTGGGCGGTGGCACGTTCGAGAAGGACATCGTCGACCCGCAGAACTTCCGGGTTCCGTTGGGCGCCGCCAAGTTCGGCGACAAGCTCGCCGTGGCCAACGCGCACTTCGACACCGGCTATCCGCCCACCAACCCCACCTACGAGGTGCTCGTGGTCGACGCCTGACGGTCCTTCCACTCCGAGCCGAGCATGGCGTAGACGTACTCGTCGCCGAACTCGCCCTTGAAGATCTCGTTCTGCACGAAATGGGCCTCGCGGCGCATGCCGAGCCGTTCCAGCAGCCGCCAGGACGGCTCGTTGCGCGGGTCGCAGCGGCCGATGACGCGGTGCAGCCCGAGGTCTTCGAAGGCGAGCCGGAGCATCACCTCGGCGGCCTCGCGGGCCAGGCCTTTGCCTTGGTAGTCAGGGTGGAACACGAAGCCGGTCTCACCTTGGCGGTGCTCCACGCTCAGCCATTCCAGGTTGACCTCGCCGACCACCTTGCCCGCCGCCGGCCAGTGCACCGCGAGGATCAGGTACTGGCCTTCCTCGGTCAGCTCGGTCTGCGTGACCTTCTTGTCCAGGGCCGCTCGCACCTGGTCCCGGTCGCGGGCGTCCCAGTACAGGTATCGGGCCACCTCGGGCAGTGAGTTGTACGCGTACAAGTCGTCGAAGTCGTCGTGGGTGAACGGGCGCAGGACGAGCCGTTCCGAGGTCAGCGGGTAGTCGGGTCGCAACACGGTGTGATCCTATGCAAGAGAGGGGACAAGGGACCGTTGGCCCACTGGGCGTTGGTCGCCGCGACGGCGGTGAGCATGGCCCGGGACTTCACCTGCGTCTCCTCGAACTCCTCGGCCGGGTCGGAGAGCGCGACGATCGCCCCACCTATACCGAACTTCACTGAGCCCTCGGTCACCACCAGGGTGCGGATCACGATGTTCAGGTCGACCGCGCCGCTGAGCGAGAACCAGCCCAGCGCGCCGGAGTAGACACCCCGAGGCCCTTCCTCCAGCCGGTCGATGATCTCCATCGTGCGGACCTTCGGCGCGCCCGTCATGGACCCGCCGGGGAACGCGGCCCGCACGCAGTCCACGGCCGACTGCCCGGCGCGCAGCTCGCCGCGGATGGTCGACACCAGTTGGTGCACCGGCGCGTACGTCTCGACGTGGAACAGCTTCGGCACACCGACCGAGCCGATCTCGCACACCCTGTTGAGGTCGTTGCGGACCAGGTCGACGATCATCAGGTTCTCGGCGCGGTCCTTCTCCTGGCTGAGCAGGTCACGACGTAACGCCTCGTCCTCGGCCGGCGTCCGGCCGCGCGGCCGGGTTCCCTTGATGGGCTTGGATTCCGCCACACCGGCCGCGCTGATCGACAGGAACCGCTCCGGTGACGCGCTCAGCACTGCGACACCGGGGAAGTCCAGCAGCGCGCCGTACGGAACCGGGCTGATCCGGCGCAGGTGGCTGTACGTGCGCAGCGGCGTGATCGAGGCGTCCACGGTGACCGAGTTGGTCAGGCAGATCTCGTAGGACTCGCCGTTGCGGATCTCGTCCAGGCATTCGTCGATGCGCTTGAGGTACGCCTCGCGGTCGTGCCGTGCCTCGACCAGGACATCGGGTTCCGCGGTGAGTACTTTCGTGTGGGGTCCAGGTTCGTGCCGGGGTAAGGCGAGCAGCTTGTCGCTGGTCTCCGCGAGCCACGCGGTCGCTGGCGAGTCGTCCCGGCTAAGCGCCAGCAAGTAACTGGTCCCGGTGCGGTGGTCGAACACGACCGCCCGATCTGCGAACAGCAGCGCCGCGTCCGGCGTCTCGGCCTGGTGTGTTGCCTGGCCGCAGGTGTCCGCCTTCAGCTCGTAGCCCAGATAGCCGACGTAGCCCAGGTTGAAGTCGAACGGCAGGCCCGACGGAACGGGAACGGCCCGTTGCCGCAGCTGGTCGTCGAGATAGTCGAAGAAGCGCCGCGGGACGGTCTCCGTCGAGCCGTCGGACCGGCGGACCTGGACGAAGCCGTCCGCGACCCGGTACGTGACGTGCTCGGCGAGCGGACCGCTGCCGTCGCCCATGACCGAGAACCGGGACAGCCCGTCGATGACCGCGCTGCTGTCCAGCCAGAAGCTGTGCTCGCCGTCGGCGAAGAGCTCGCGGTAGGCGGTCTCGGGATCGGGCAGCGCGTCCAGCTGTCGAACATGCACCCGATAGCTGTTCACTGTGCTCTGTCGGGGAACTGCGATCGGCTCAGGGGTGAAGGTCGGGGTTCGCGTGCCGATCGCGAGATCGCGGAAGTTGGCGAGCAGTTCGCGGCCGCACTGGCTGCTGATCGACTCGGGATGGAACTGGACGCCCCAGATCGGCCGGGTTCGGTGCCGTGCCGCCATCAGCACGCCGTCGTCGGTCCAGGCGAGCGCTTCCAAGTCGGCGGGCAGTTCGGTGACCGTCAGCGAGTGGTACCGCACCACGTGGAGCGGATTCGGCAGCCCCTGGAACAGATCCACCCCAGTGTGGTGCACAGCGGAGACACGTCCGTGCATCGGCTCGGACGCGAACCCCACGCGCCCGCCGAACAGGTGCGCGATGCCCTGGTGGCCGAGACACACTCCGAGCACCGGCAGCTTGCTCTCGATGGCACGGGCGCTCACGCCGAAGTCCCGCGGTCGGTCGGGCCGGCCGGGACCGGGGGAGATCACTGCCGCGTCGAACGCCGCGATCGGCACGTCGGCCCAGTCGACGTCGTTGCGCACGACCACCGGCGGCTGCCCGTTCACCTCGCCGAGGAGCTGGTAGAGGTTGTAGGTGAAGGAGTCGTAGTTGTCGATCAGAATGGTTCGCACGTGGCCCCCTGGCCGTCCAGGTTCGAGTGGAACTCGTATCCGGTCTGGACGGTGAGCCGGCCGTCCTTCCATTCGACGCGTTCGTTCAGCGCCGAGAACACGGCCGCCAGAATCGGACCTTGCTGACGTCATCGGCGGTCGCGATGTAGTCGATCATGCCCTGCCCACTCCGGCGAAGTGCCCTCGTTGAGGTTACTAGGTCGCAGGCCAGTTGGGCCGCCGCTCGGCCTGGCCGGACGTGATCTCCGCGACTCGCGCCCGCCACGCCCTGAGCGCGCCGCCCAGCAGTTGCAGGTCCTCGGGCCGGCTCGGCGCGAGCCCGGTCAACGCGGCCACGCGCCGGATCCGGTGCGGTACACCCCGCGCCCGCGGCCCGTGTCATCGCGCGACCAGGCCCGGATCGAGACCCACCTGGCCCACTGTGACCAGTGCGCAGAATTCGCGCGCGAACTCTGCGAGATCAACATGATGCTGCCGGCCGCGACCCGCCGCCCCGAACGCGGCGCTTGCTAGGGCAGCAGACCGAGGTAGCGGCGGTACTGACGGTGTTGGGTCGGGTAGCCGGCTTGGGGGCTGTCGTAGTGCTCGTAGGAGAAGCCCCAGATCTCGTCGCTCCACACGCCGGACGCGCGGATGACCGGGTCGTTCGCGATCCTGGTCATCCGCGTGGTCCAGTCGTCCGGCCCGTCGGACGGCAGGACCGGTCCCGGTACGAAGGCCGCGCCTGCCTGCGGGTTCGGCTTGAACGTCTCGATGACCGCGCGAAGTCGCGCACCTGCCCGTGGGCTCGCCGAGACACCGGGCAGGTCGCACTGGCTCCTGGCGCCGTCCCGGATCGCGGCGGCGGCGGCGCGGAGCCAGGTGACCGAGTCGTCGGAACTGGCGTGGCCGGCGCCCACGCCGTCCTGCACCGCGAGCACGTTCGGGCCGCCGCAGGACACGATGCTCCGCAACGTCCGGTACCAGCCGTTGACCTGGTTCTGGTCGGCGGGTTGTTGGTCGGTCGCCTGGCAGCGGTCGAGTTGTCCGGTGCACGTGTTGAACGCCGGTGAGGTCACGACGTCCAGCCGGCGTCCAGTGAGGACGTCCAAAGCGGACACAACGGGTTGGTACAGGGCTGTCACGATCCGGGTCACACCGGGCTGGCCGACCGCCGGGTGCAGCACCGTGATGTTGCTGAGTTCCAACGGCAGGTACCACCCCGCGATCGTGTCGGCGAACCGTGTGCCGTAGGCGTTCCACAGGTCGCGGGCGACCGCCTGCTGGATCGCCGCCTGCCTGGTCAGATAGTCGAGTTGCCGCTGCGGGGTGAAGTTCCACAGGGCGCGCCAGTTGGGTGTGGCTGGCGCGGTCCGGTCGTCCGCGACCAGCCCGAGGTACACCTTCATGTGCCTGGCCTTGGCCGCTTCCAGGACACCCGTGACGAAGTCGGGTCCCTGGGTGAAGTCGGCCAGTTGGGCGTCCAGCGTGCCCCCGTAGGACGTCCATGACTGCGCGTTGGTCATGTACGCGGTCCACTGGATGGTCACGGTGTCGACGCAGGCGTCGGCCAGTTCGGCGACGGCCTGGTCCGCACGCCACGGCCGGCCGTCCGCCGCGTCGATCGTCGGCTGCACGAAGGACGCGCCGAGCCGCGCGGCGGGAGCTTTCGCGCAGGGAGAAGTCGTGTCCACTTTGTCCCGTGCGGAGACACTCAGCGAAGTCGCCACCACCACGACAAGAACAGCCGCGAGCCACCACCACGCCGTCGTCCGTCTCGGTTTCGGCTGCCGCGGCATACCTTCATCCTGCCGTACCGCACCTGGAACCGTCGGGCGCCGGCGCGGCCGACTGTTGACGACCGCCAATGGTCGGCCAAGGCGGGTCGCGTTGCCCGGCGCACTCAAGAGGTAACCCGGCTGGGCGATGTCATCGGCGCAGCCGAAGGCTTCATCGGCTGCGCCGGTGGCTCGCCGAATCGAGGTTTTGTCTTCGGAACCAACCGCCGACCTGGGAACGATTGAATCCTTTCAGGACAGACACGGCAGGTTGCGACGAACCTGGCCGGCGCAACCGCTGTTGCGACCATGCGTAGCCGGTTAGCGTTCGGTCACCCCTAGTTGACCACGTTGGAGTGACGAGATGACCGCACCACTCAGGCTTCGCCACCCGAGCGTCTCCTTAGGCTCAGCCGCCGAGCGGGTCGTGAACGTAGCGATCTTCGACAGCATCCCGCTGTTCCGAGACGCGTTGTCCGAGCAGGTCCGGCGAGCCGGCGGCATGCGGCTGCTCGGCGCGACGGCGTCACTCAGCGTCGCGGCCGACCCCCGTGTGCAACGTGACATCGATGTCATCGTGCTGGACGCCGTACTTGATCCCTACAGTCACTTCGCGAACTTCGTCACCGCCTCGCAGCCGCACGTCGCGATCCTGGCGGTCGTGCGTGAGCCGCTGTACAACGCCGCGTACGTCCAGACGGCCCTGTCGTCCGGCGTGCGCGGCATGATCCCTCGAACGTCCACATCGGACGAGATGCTCGGCGCGATGCACAAGGTGCTCGGCGGGGACCGTTACCTGCACCCCGCGCTCGCCCGGATCGCCGAGCACGCCGCCGAGACCTGCGGTGCCCGTGGCGTCGAGCTGACCAGGCGGGAACACGAGGTGCTCTTGCTGATCGCCGAGGGCCTGCAGAGCAAGGCGATCGCCACCGCGCTGTTCATCTCCGCCGAGACGGTCCGCACGCACGTCAAGAACATCTGCAAGAAGCTGGCCGCGCGAGATCGTGCGCACGCTGTGGCGACCGCCTTTCACGTCGGGCTGCTCCAGCCCTCGCGGAGCAGCCGGGCGAGTGTCCCGAATGGCCGCGCCATGCTGGGCTCAGTCGGCTCTCGCGTGGCGGTATGACCGGCTGACCGCCGGTCCGCCAGGTCCTCAGTGGATCAAGTCGCGCAGGGCTTTGCTGATCTCAGCAGGGGTTTCCTCGGCCATGAAGTGACCACTGGTGGTCGTCAGGTACCGAAGATTCGTGGCCCAGGCGCGCCACAGGGCGGGCGCGTCGAAACCGAGGGCCGCGCCCCAGTCCTGTTGGATGACGGTGACCGGCATGCGGAGTTGGCTGCCGGCGTCCCGGTCGGCCTGGTCGTGCTCGATGTCGATGCCGGCCGAGGCGCGGATGTCGGCGACGATGGAGGGCACGGCCTCGCGGGACGCCTTCAGGTACGCGGCGCGTACGTCGGCGGGGATGGCGCCCACGCTCCACACGTCCAGGAAGTGGCCGAAGAAGGCGTCCGGTGCGGCGCCGATGAGCTGCTCGGGCAGGCCCGGCGGCTGAGCCATCAGGTACAGGTGGAACGCCACGGCCGCGGACCTGCCGTGCAGCACGTCCCACGTGTCCAGGGTCGGCAGCGTGTCGAGCAGGGCGAGATGGGTCACCGCGGCCGGGTGGTCGAGCGCCGCCCGGAATCCCACCAGCACACCCCGGTCGTGCCCGGCCAGCGCGAACCGTTCGTGGCCGAGTTCGCGGGCGAGGGCGACGATGTCGGCGGCCATGGTGCGTTTCGCGTAGGTTGTGCCGTCAGTGTCGGCGGGCTTGTCGCTGTCGCCGTAGCCACGCAGGTCAGGGCAGATGACGGTGTGGTCGGTCGCGAGGTCGGCGGCGACGTGCCGCCACATCAGGTGGGTCTGTGGGAAGCCGTGCAGCAGCACGACCGGGCTGCCGGAGCCGCCGACGGCCACGTTCAACGCGACCCGGTCGGCGACCGTCACGCGCTGGTAGTCGAAGCCTGGAATGGTCGGTGTCATGGGTGATCCTTTCCTCGACCCGAGCATGCTGGACCCGGATCAGCAGCCGATCAGTGAACGGAGGTGGGGGTGGACGAGGTCACGTTCGGTGTGCTCGGGCCGGTGACGGCCGAGCGCGGCGGCGAACCGCTCGCGCTGAGAGGACCGCGGCATCGGGCCGTGGTGGCTCGGCTGATCGTGGCCAGGCGGCGGGTCGTTTCGGTTGATCGCCTGGTCGACGACCTGTGGGACGAGCCGCCTCCGCGCGCTGTGGGCGCCTTGCGGACCTTCGTCGGGGACCTACGACAGGTCCTGGAGCCGGAGCGGCCGCGTCGTGCTCCGGCGCGTCTGCTGGTCACCGAGGGCGTCGGTTACGCGCTGCGCGCCGAGGCCGTGGACGCGTGGCGGTTCGACTCGATCGTCACGGCGGCTTCGCAGCTGCCGCCTTCGCGGGCGCTGAGCGAGCTGGACGCGGCGCTCGGGCTGTGGCGTGGGCCCGTTTACGGCGAGTTCGCGGAGGAGCCCTGGTCACGGGCTGAGCGGACCCGGCTGACCGAGCTGCGGCTGCGTGCGGTGGAGCAGCGGGCCGAGGCGCTGTTGGCCCTGGACCGGGCGGCCGACGCGGTGCCGGACCTGGACGCGCACCTGGCCGAACACCCCTGGCGGGAGGACGCCTGGCGGCTGCTGGCGTTGGCGCTTTACCGGACGGGTCGCCAGGCGGACGCGCTCGCGGTCCTGCGCCGAGCCCGCGCGATGCTGATCGAGCACCTGGGCGTGGACCCGGGCCCGCGCCTGCGCCGCCTGGAAGCCGAGGTCCTCGCCCAGGACCCACGGCTGGATCCACCGGCCCAGCTGTGGGCGCAGGCGACTCAGGCGTACGACCGGGTGGTCGCCGCAGGCGCCCGTGCCCGCCTCGAATCCACCGTCGGCCTGCTGCGGAACCTCGCAGTCACCGGTGGCAGTGGCTTGGAGGCGGCCCGGCAGCATCGCCTGGCGGCCGTCACCGCGGCTGAGGAGACCGGCGACCCCGAGCTGACCGCCCGGGTGATCGGCGCGTACGACGTCCCCGCGATCTGGACCCGTAGCGACGACCCGGAGATGGCGCGGCAGCTCGTCGCGGCGGCCGAGCGAACGCTCACCGCGTTGCCTGCGGACGCTTCGTCCACACGCTGTCGTTTGCTGGCCACCATCGCCCTGGAGACACGCGGTGTCCGTACGCCGCGTGGGCCCGAGGCGGCGCGGGAGGCCGAGCGGATCGCGCGCAGCCTGGACGATCCGGCGTTGTTGGCGTTCGCCCTCAACGGCACGTTCATGCAGTCCTGCACCGCGGCCGGCCTGGCGCCGACCCGGGACGCGATCGGGGCCGAAGTCCTCGCCCTCGCCACTCGCCACGACCTGGTCACGTACCAGGTGCTCGGCCACTTGATCCGCGTCCAGTCGCTGAGCGCCCTCGGCGACCTGACCACCGCCGACCACCACGCTTCCGCGGTGGATCGCCTGGCCGAGCGCCACGAACTGCCGCTCGTCGGCGTTTTCACCGAGTGGTACCGGGCGTTGCGTCAGGCCGCCACCGGGAGCCCGCTCGCCGAGGCCGCCTACCAGGCCGCCGCCACGCGGCTGGACGGCGCCGGGATGCCTGGGCTGGAGCACGGCCTGCTGCCTTTGGCCCTGCTGTGCCTGCGTCTGGCACACGGCCTGCCGCCCGATGTGGACATGCGGGACGACTGGGGCCCGTACCGGCCGTGGGCGGAACCGTTCGCCCTGCCGGACGCCCGGGAAGCACTGCGGGCGCTCCCGGAACCGCCCCCTGACCTGCTGTACGAGGTGTTGTGCTGCGTTGAGGCCGCCCTCGCGCTTCAGCTCGACGACTCCGTTGTGCTGGCACGGACGCGGGCTCGGCTGCGGCCCGCCGCCGGGCAACTCGGCGGTGGCGGACTGATCACCGTCGGTCCCGTCGACCGCTGGCTCTCCTGAAAGTCAGGTGTATCAACGCGGCTTCTCGGCCGTCTGTACCGACATCCACGGATGAACGGAGTACACCGATGACCGCATCGCGGACCGGCCAGAACCAGACCGGCTGGACCAGCAGCACCCGCTTCGCCATGATCGACGCCGCCGCGGCGAAAGCATTGCGGGAAAAGAGGAACTCGTCGAACGTCACCATCCTGGGCGCCATGTACGCCAGCGAGGCCGGCGTCGGCGCCGCCGCCTTCAGCCACGACTGCCCGGGAAAGCTCTTCGTCGACTACTACACCGGCGAGGACGGCCACGTCTACGTGGGCGTGTCGGCCTGGTACGAGTGCGACAGCACCCTGGAGATCCTCGGCGAAGTGCAGATCCCCTGATCAGACGTTCGCCGACGGGTGCACACCCGGCCGGTAGCCGGCCCTGATCGTGTCCACAGTGGATACCGGGGTCAGCACGTCCGCCGGGCCGTCAGCCAACGTCCGTGACTCGGTGTATCCTGCCGGTGTCCACAGGCGCAGTTTTCTGTTGTGCAGCAGCCAGTTTGCCTCCTTGTGTCGGATGAAGACGCCGTCCGGCAGGGTGTCCGGGGCGGCTTGGTGCGTGGTTCGGGCACCGTTGATCAGGCCGCGCTCGGTGTGCAGGACGTTGTCGATCTCGTCAGCTGTCGGTTTCGGCCCACTGTGGGCCCACGCGGCCCGGAACTGTTGGTACTCCGGATACCGGCATTCCGCGCACGGCCGGTGTCCCGCTGCCAGCGCGACCGCCTCGTCCAGGAAGAACAGTTCGGTGTAGCGGTGCGGTTGCATGATCCTCCGGCGGCGGCCCCGGAACTCCAGAACGCACACCAGCCAGCGGCGGACCTGGTGGCGGCGGACGATGACCAGGTCGTCGTTGTGCAGGATGCCCCTGTTGCCGTACATGGTCCCGCGGTGCTCGGTGGCGATCAGATCGCCCTCCGGAGTCACCCGGTTCCGCAAAGGATGGGCCAGAGTCATAAACCCAGCAACTCCACGGTGACGCTGGCGGTGTCGCCGACGTCGAGCGATTCGGCCTTGCGGATCGCCTTCTTCACGGGCAGCACGTAGCCCCGGCCGCGGTCCGGGAAGATCGACGTCGTCCACGTGCTGCCGCCGACGGCGACCCGGACCCGAAGCGAGCCGAAACCGCGACGCGGGCCGCCGAACAGCTCGCGGATGTCCTCGGACGCCTCGGCGGGCAGGCTGACGAACGTCCAACTGTCAGCCCGCCGAGCGTCCCACTCCCACAACTTGGCGTCAAAGTCGATGACCATGCCCCGAGGGTCGCACGAGCCACCGACAGTGTTGATGGTCCTCGCTCCGCTCGGACAGCCTTGGCCGCCTGAAGCCGGCCTGTGCCCATCGCCGACCCCCTACGGGGGCCGCCCACCCCCACCGGTCCACCGCGCCCCACGCGACCGACATCTCCGCTCTGAGCTGGTCGCCGCTGGAGTTGGGGCGATGTCGGGCGGGTTGCGCGGCGTAAATGACCGGCGTGGCCAAGCGGGTCTCGATCATCCGGCGTCCGGGAGGTTACTGTTCGGTAATGGAGATCTTCGACGACCTTGAGGCCGAGTACGAGCGGCTTGACGGCATCTTCGCCGGGTTGTCCGAGGCCGACTGGAACCATCCGTCGGACGCGGCCGGCTGGACGAACGTGGACGTGGTGCTGCATCTCGCGCAGAGCGAGGAGACCGTCGCCGCGACCGTGACCGGTGGCCCGGTGATGCCCAACAGGCTGGCCGGGGACCGCGGCCCGACCAGCGTGGACGACGCGATGGCGATGTGGGTCGACGCCGAGCGCGCCGGCCCGGACGTGGTTTATCCGCGTTGGCAGGCGGCGCGGAGGCGGTCCGTGGAGGTGCTGCGCGCGGCTGACCCGGATCGCAGGACGCCGTGGGCGTCCGCGCCGTTGCGGCCAGCCGCGCTGGCGACCACGCGGCTGGCGGAGCACTGGGCGCACGCCCTGGACATCACCGTGCCGCTGGGCATCCCGTACCCGGACACCGCGCGGCTGCGGCACATCGCGTGGCTCGGACACCGCACGTTGCCGTACGCGTTCGCGCTGGCTGAGGAACAGTTCGCCCCGGTGCGGGCCGAGTTGACCGGCCCGGACGGCGACGTCTGGCGGTACGGTCCGGATGACGCCGAGTCGGTGATCAGCGGGCCGGCCGGGGCGTTCTGCCGGGTCGGCGCCCGCCGGCTGACGCCTGAGGAGTCGGGCCTGACCGCGACCGGACCGCACAGCACCACCGCGTTGCGGCTGTTGCGTAACTACGCCGCCTGACGAGGCCCGCCCGACTGCCCTTTTGGGCATGCTGCAGCCCGTCTGATGCCCTACGGTCCGCCCTAGCGGGAAAGGACGGGCATGAGCGGTGACAGTCACCAGAGCGTGGACCGGCAGCCGGACGGGCAGGAGCAGGCCAGGCCGGCGCTGCCCGTCCGGGATGTCGCCGCGCTGCAAGGAGCGGGCAACAGGGCGCTGAGCGGACTGCTGTCCGGCGGCACACCCGTTACCGTGCAACGGGATGTGGTGAGCGACGTCGAGGACAAGATGTCGTACTCGGCCACCGACTGGGCGGTCACCGACGAGGAGGCGACCGAGTCCCTCAACGAACTCGCGTCGCTCCCAGCGCCGGCGTTGACGTCCGCGTTGGGGCGGCTGTCGCAGACGGCGAAGACGCGCCTGTTGGACAACCTGCCGGGCAGCGCGCGGCAGACGTCGGCGTTCACCAAGGTCCTTGTCGCCATGGGGCCGGACGCCGTGCAGCCGTACGTGGAGAACCTGCTCAGCTACGGCGTGTTCGACTGGGCGATCACGGACGCGGACGCGTTGGGCGTGTTCCGGATCTTCGTGGCGTTGCAGCCCGCGCAGCAGACCGCGTTGGCGCAGAAGCTCGGCAGTGGGTTCCGGTCCCGGCTGGCCGGCAACCTCGCCCGGTCGGGGACGATCGGCGAGGCCGAGCACGCCGCGTTGCGGACGTTGTTCGACGCCACCCCGGACACCGAGGTGGAGACCCTGAAAGCGTGGCTGCACCTGCGGTTCCGGATCGAGTTCGGCACCGACACGCACCGCGGTGAGACGGCCGAGGAATGGGACGGCGCCAGCCTGCGCCGGATGTACAACGTGTTGCAGGGACTGCCCGCGGGCGCGGTGGAGGCCAACCCGGACCTGGCGCGGATCGACCGGTACAAGGACGCTGGGCTCGCCGGCGGCTACTACGGCAGTGACGGGCGGATCGCCATGGGCTACGGCGACCTGCGCGCCCTGAACGCGGTCGTGGGTCCGGGCAACCCGGGCGGCGGCGGGATGGGGGTCGTGCCTGTGCCGCTGCAGGGCCAGAACCTGTTCGACGGGGTGGTCCGGCACGAGGTCGGGCATGCCGTGGACCGGCGGCTCGGCTTGGCGGCGAGCTACTGCGTCGGCCACGCGTCCGGCGGTAACTGGCAGGCCCACGGCGACGGCGGTGGCCTGGCGTCGACGCTCGTGACGGCCAGCGCGGGGGCGATCGCGGGGTTGCCGCCGGAGCAGAAGACCGCTGTGGTCGAAGTCCTGCAGTCGGCCATCACCGACCGGACGCCGGAACAGATCCAGGCCCATCTGCAGGCGCTGCCGTTCTGGGGTTCGCTGCCGCCGGCGACGCAGACCGCGATCCTCAACGACAACGCCGTGCAGGCGCTGCAGATCTGTTTCGCGAACAAGAACCCCGGTGACCCGTGGTACAACCCGTCGGACACCGGCGGCATCCATATCGCGGGCCGCGTCTACCAGGAGGCGTATCCCGGCCAGTGGTGGAGTTACGATCCCGTCGCGCGGTCCAGGAAGGTGTCGTCGTACCAGTTCCGGGCGCCGGGCGAATGGATCGCGGAGGCGTACAACGTCTACTACACACCGCCCACCAAAGGTGTGCTGCTCGCGGCCGTCGACCCCGCCACGAAGGCGTGGTTCGACGTCAACGTGGACGCCGCCACCGGCGGTGAGGGCGCGGGCGGCACCGGCCCGGCACTGCCCGCGCCGAACACGGGACCTGGTTTCCCCTAAGGTGTCGCGGGTCGTGATCATGATCGTCGCCGTGCTGGTGTTGGGCGCGTGCGCGACGTCTAGTCCACAAGGATCGGGGAACATGGTCGACGAGGAACATCTGCGGTCCGCCCTGCGCAAGCAGTTCGACATGCCCAAGGACAGCCTGCGGGTGGAGATCGGGCCGCCCGTGCCGGGCATGCTCGTCTTCTACGCGTACGACCTGAAGGACTCTCGGGTCGGCGTGACCGGGGTGTTCGACGGGGAGGTCCGCACCGATTTCGACGTGACGCTGCCGCTTGTGCTGCGCGCGCTCGGCTACGGCGAACGCGAGGTCGACCCGATGGTGGTCGCCGGGGCGGTCGGCAAGCTCGAAGGCAACCCGGGGACGCCGTTCCTCACCCAGTTCGCCATCGACCAGTCCGGCAACCCGGCGGTGATGACCTTGCCGCGACTCGTTTCCGTGGAGGGGCAGCAGGTCGTCGAGTACTGGAACAAGACGTCCCGGACGCCGCCGTGGCGCTCGCGCGTCTTCCGCAAGGCCGACGGGAGCTTCGAAGTCCGTCACGACAATCCTGCGAGGTAGGGCGACCGTGTCCGTATTCCGTCCCCAGACCATCACCTGCACCGCGTGCGGCACGGCCAACGTCGAGACGGTCGCGATGAGCCTGCACGGCTCCCGCGTCCCTGAGATCGTCGAGTCCATTGTGGCCGGTACGTTCCAGTGCTTCACCTGCGCCGGCTGCGGGATCGGCTACCGCGCCGACGGCCCGCTCATCTACGTCGACTTCGACCGCAAACGGTGGATCGGCGAGTTCCCCAGCACGATGGAACGCGCGTGGGCGAACCTGGAACAGCAGCCGATGGACGTGTTCCGGCAGTCGCTCATCGATCTCGCCCCGGCGTTCCTGCGGGCCGAGGCCGACGGCTTCACCGTCCGCGCGGTGTTCGGGCTGGACGCGCTCGCCGAGAAGATCCGGCTGCTGGACGCCGGGCTCGACGACCGGGCCGTGGAGGTGGCCAAGCTCGCGATCCTGATGCGGACGGGCGCGGTGGTGGCGCCCAGCCGCCGTCCTCGGGTCGTGTCGGCGGATTCGACGTCGGTGGACATGGTGCTGTGGTCCGCCGAGGACGAGCAGTTCCGGGTGTCGGTGCCGACCGAGGACGTCATGGCGTTGGCGACGTCCGACGGGTGGCGGTCGGTGCTGCAGGAGATGCAGGTGGGTCCGTATGTCGATCTTGGTCGGATCCTGCTTGACGGACGTGCCGGTCTCGCGGCAGCAGGAGCGGCGTCATCAGGATGAGCACCCCGGCGATCGCGACGGCGGTGCGGGGTCCGGTGATGCCGGCCAGCACACCCCACAGTGCGGTCAGGGTGGCGATCGTGGCCTTGCTGCTGACCGACCAGGCCGTCAGGACGCGGGCCACGCGGTCGGTCGGGATCTGCTGGAGGCGGTAGGTCGCGTACACCGGGTTGAACACGCCCATGCAGCTGACCAGGCCGAATTGGACGGCGATGACGAGCAGCAGTCCGCCGACGCCGGGACCGACGAACGCCAGCCCGATGGACCAGCACGCGCGCAACGTTCCGAAGACCAGCATGATCCTGCGTTGCCCGAATTTCTTGACCAGACGCCTTGCCAGGCGCGCGCCGATGAGGCCGCCGACACACGGTGCCGCGAACGCCAGGCCGTACTGCCACGGGGCGAAGCCGAGGTCGCCGAGCATGAGCACGGCCAGGAGCGGTGCGGTCGCCATGATCAGGCCGCCGACCAGGATCTGGTTGAGGAACAGCCGGCGCAGCGCGGGGTGGTTGAGTACGTAACGCCACCCTTCGAGCAGTTCGCCGGGTCGCGGTGGCCCGGCTCGCTCCGGCCGCGGTTCGTCGCCGCCGATCGCGCGGATGCCCACGGCCGAGAGCAGGAAGCTGACCGCGTTGGCGAGGACGGTCGTGACCGGGCCGAACACGCCGATCGCGGCGCCACCGAGGGGCGGACCGAGCGCGGTCGCGGTCCAGGCCGTCGACTCGAACCGTCCGTTCGCGACGAGCAGGTCGCCCGGTGCGACCAGCGTTTTCAGGTACGCGCCGGACGCCGCCTGGAACGCGATGTCAGCCGTGGCGACCACAATAGACACAACCAGAAGTTGTGGATAACTCAGTATGTCGAGGGCGAACGTGACCGGGACGCTGAGCATGGCCGCGAACCGGACCAGGTCCATGGCGACCATCACCGGTCGTTTGCGCCGGAACTCCAACCACGCGCCGAGCGGCACCGCCGCCACCGCGCCCACCGCCAGACCCGCGGCCGCCAGCGCCGAAACCGCGGTAGTTCCAGCGTGCAGCACGTAGATCGCGATCAACGGGAACGCGTCGAACGCCAGAAACGTGCCGAACGTGCTGATCGTGTAAGCCGCCCACAACCATCCGAATCGCCTACCCACGGCGGTGATCGAACCGGGTGGCGGGTCCCTGGATCAAACAACCGTCGTGTCGGTGAGCCACAACGTCCGGTTGTGTCTCTACCGTGGGACGGGTGGATCTCGATGCCGTGCGCACGTTCGTCGCCGCCGCTGACGCCGGTCAGTTCCAGGACGCCGCGGTCGAGCTGTCGGTCACCCAACAGGCCGTGTCGAAACGCGTCGCCACCTTGGAGAAGGAGTTGGGGGTCCGGCTGTTCACCCGCACCGCCCGCGGCTCCCAGCTCACCATCGACGGCCAGGCGTTCCTGCCGCACGCGCGTACCCTCCTGCACGCCTCAGATCGGGCCGTCGCCTCCGTGCGACCCGGTTCCCGCGCGCTGCGCGTGGACGTGATCGGCCGGCGGCTGGCCCCCGCGGGGCTGTTGCGTGACTTCTACCGGGCGCATCCGGACGTCGAACTCGACGTCGTCACCCTCTTCGACGCCGACTCGGCGATCGCCGCCGTCCGCTCCGGCACCATCGACGCCTCCTTCCGCGCGGTCACCAAGCGCCCCGACGGTGTCTCCACCGCCCGCGTCCTGAACGAACCGATCGAACTGCTCACCGGACCAGCCCACCCACTCGCCGACACCCCAGCCGTCACCCCCGCGGAGTTGGTCGGCCACCGCATCTGGATGCCCGGCATCGTCACCGGCACCGAATGGGCCGCCTACTACGCCGACCTGGCAGCGAGTTTCGGGCTCACCATCGACGCGACCGGCCCCAACTTCGGCATCGAACCCCTCCTCGACGTGATCGCCGGCTCCCCGGACATCGCCACCTTCGTCGGCGAACAAACCCGAATCCTCTGGCCCGCCTACTACGACCTGCGCCGAATCCCCATCCACCACCCCACCCCCGCCTACCCCCATTCCCTGATCTGGCGCCACGACAACCCCCACCCCACCCTCACCGCCCTGCGGACGTATCTCCGCGCCCACAGCCCCGACGACAACGCCGACACCTGGACGCCGCCCTGGGTTCAACGTTCTGCGCCATCTGAATGACAGGGGTGAATGTGAAGCCATTCAGCTTTATCACGCGGCGATGGCCGGTGCGGAGGCGGCGGCGGGCTTCTACAACCACAACATCCGGCTGGAGACTCCGGGCGGTCCGGTGATCGTCCGTATTCCCATCCCCGGCGCGGACACGATGGACCTGCGGATCTGGCCGGAATCCGATGTTCTCACCGGGATCGCCGGGCAGCGCGTTGGCTGGCAGTCATGCCCGTCGAGTGCACGACCGGGTGGGAAGCTGATCTCGCCAGCTATCTGACGCACGAACGGGTCAAGTCGGCGATCGTCGACACTGTCCGTTACGCCCAGCTGTTCGCGGCAGGCGTACGGACCGTCGACGAGGAGCGGTCGCTGATCAGCCGACAGACCACCAAGCTCAACCGTGCCCGACCGTATTGGGGCCTCGATGACCAGCTCACTTGCGAGGACGTCGAGCGGGTGTTGCGCGCCTGGCAGCCAGCTCAGCGTTGACCGAATCCCGCGTTCATGGCGACGCTGAGAGCCTGCTCCGACAGTTCGGTGTGGGGTAGTTCGCTGACCAGGCGGCCGCGTTGGAAGACCAGGACCCGGTCGCAGAGTTCGCACAGTTCGGCCAGGTCGGTGGACGCGAGCAGGACCGGCTTTCCCGCCGCGGCCAGTTCGGCGATCACCGCGTGCATCTCGGCTCGGGCGCTGATGTCGACGCCGCGGGTGGGGTCGTCGAGGAGGATCACGGTGGGTTCGGCGGCGAGCCATTTGGCCATCACGACTTTTTGCTGGTTGCCGCCGGAGAGGGTGCCGGTCAGATCGGTGGGGGCGCCGCGGATGCTCAGGCGGGTGCCGTACTGCCAGGCGGTGTCGATCAGTTGTTGTTGGCGCAGCCACCAGGTGGCGCGGCCGATTCCGAGCCAGCTCACCGCGCTTGTGTTCTGCCACACGGGTTTGTCGAGCATCAGGCCGTAGCGTTTGCGGTCGCTGGGGACGAAGGCGATGCCGGCACGCACGGCGGCGCGCGGGGAGCGGGGGGCTGAGGCGCCGTTGATCCGCACGTGTCCGGTGGGGGTGGCCCGGCCGGACAGGGCGGCCAGGACGGCGAGGTGGCCGGCGTCCTGCAGGCCGGCGAGGCCGACGATTTCCCCTGCCGCCACCGTGAACGACACGTCTGTCAGCTGGCCGGGTACGCTCAGCCCCTTGACCGCGATCGCGGTTCCCGCAGTGTGCCGTTGGGTGACCGGGCGACGCTCGATCGTCCGGGAACCGAGCATCGCGGTCACCACGCCGTCGAGGTCCACTGTGGACGTCGAGACGCCGGCCATGGCCACCCGGCCGTCCCGCAACACCGTGACGCGCGTGGCGATCCGCAGCACCTCTTCCAGGAAGTGCGACACGTACAGCACGGCGACACCACGCGAGACAAGCCTGCGCAGCACCGACATCAACCGGTCTACGGCCTCACGCTGAAGCGCCGACGTCGGCTCGTCCAGGATGAGCACGGCCGGACGCCGCAGCAGCGCCCGGCCGATTTCGAGCAACTGTTGGTCCGCCAACGGCAGTGTCCCCGCCCGTGCACCCAAAGGCACGTGCAGGCCGAGTTCGTCGAGCACAGGCGCGGCGAGCGCGGCCATCCGTCGCGGACTGAGCAGCGGCCCGCGCCGGATGGGCGCCAGCGGGAACAGGTTCTCGATCACCGACAGATCCGGGAACACCGCCAGTTCCTGGGCCACCAAGGCGACGCCACGGGTGAGTGCGTCCCGTGCGCTGCCGAACGTCACTGGTGTGCCGTCGATCGAGATCGCGCCGCTGTCCGGCCGGACCACCCCGGAGAGGATCTTCACCAGGGTCGACTTGCCCGCGCCGTTCTCGCCGACGACCGCGTGCACCTCGCCGGGCGCCAGCTCGAAGTCCACATCGGACAGTGCGGTGACGCCGCCGTAGTGCTTGCTCAGGCCCACCGCCTCAACGGGCATCGGACATGGGCTTCAGGTAGGCGTTGGGGTCGGCGAGGATCTTGTCGATCTCCGGCTTGTAGAACTCGTACGCCGCCTTCGGCGAGGTCTGGCGTTGCAACACCGCGTCGATGTTCGACGAGTCCACGACCAGGCCAGGCATGTTCAGCCAGCCCTTCGGCAGCGGCTTCTTCTGCTTCACCGACCGGATGAGCAGCGCGGTCACCACGTACCCCTTCAGGAAGTGCTCGGGGTCGATGGTCACGAAGTCCAGGCCGGACTTGACACCCTGCAGAGTCTTCGCGTCCACGTCCGCGCCCGCCACCAGGTACTGGCCGTTCTCGGTCTGCTTGATCTTCGCCAGGTCGTAGCTGTCCGCGTCGCCCACGCCGAGGAACGCCAGCGCGGACGCGTTCGCGTGCACCAACGCGGCCCACGCGCCGTAGTTCTGGTTCGGGTCGCTGTACGTCTGGAACGGGCCGAGCACCTTGATGCCCGGCGCCTTCTGGTTCAACGTGTCCTTGATGCCCTTGGCGCGGCTGTCGAGCACAGGCGTCCCCGGGTTCGGCACGCCGACGACCACCGACCCGTTCGGCTGCGGCGGCAGGCGTTTCAGCAGCTCGTCGGCCAGCATCACACCGAGGTTGTAGTTGTCGTTGCCGACGTAGAACGTGATCTTGCTGCCGTCGGTGGGCGCGGTGTCCAACGCGACCACCGGCACACCTTTGTCGACGGCCTGCGCGGCGGGCCGGGTGAAGATCGGCGGGTCGAGGTTCTCCAGCACCACGCCGTCCGGGTTGGTGGTGGTGAGGTTGGTGAACAGCTGCTGCTCGGCCGGTCCGTCGGTGTTCGGCGGGCCGACCGCCTTGAAGCTGACGCCGCCTTCGTTCTCCGCGGCCAGCTGGGCGCCTTCGACCATCTCGTGGGCGAAGTTGAGGCTGATGTTGGCGACCGCGATGCCCATCTTGAGCGTGCCGTCCCCAGCGGACTCGCTGGCCCCGCACGACGACACCACCAGGCAGCACGCCAACGCCAGGATCGGGATACGTTTCATGAGGTCTCCTCCTGTTTCGGCGGCCGGGCACGCCGAGGGAACAGGCCGTGGCCGCGGGTTCGGCGCAGCACGCTGTCGAAGGCGACGGCGACCAGGATGACCGCCCCGGTGGCGAACGTCGTCCAGTTGATCGGCACCTGCAGGAACACCAGGCTGGCCGCGACGGTGGTGAGGATGAGGTTGCCGATCATCGCGCCGGGCACTGATCCGCGCCCACCTGCGAGCGGAGTGCCGCCGATGATGCACGCGGCGATCGCGGTCAGCTCGTAGCCGTTGCCGACGGTCGGGTCGCCCGCGCCGAAGAACGCGAGTCCGAGCACGGCGGCGACGCCGGCCATGAACCCGGAGAGCCCAAGCGCGGCGACGCGGGTGCGGGCGATCGGCAGCCCGCTGAACTCGGCGGCGTCAGGATTCGAGCCGATCGCGCGGACCCGGGCGCCGAAGCGGGTCCGGGTGAACACGACAGTCAGCGCGACCGTCGCGACCAGCAGCACCCACACCGACGTCGGCACCCCGGCGAGCGAGCCGCCGAACACGTCGAAGAACGCGTGGTCGAGCGGCATGCCGCTGATCTGCTTGCCGTCGGCCAACGCGAGCGCGACCCCGCGGAACAGCATCGCGCTGGCGAGCGTCACGATGAACGACGGCAGCTTCAGGTACGTGGTGACGAGTCCGTTCACACAGCCGAGGCCGGTGGCGACCACCAGGATCGCCAGCAACGCGAGCCACGGTGACCAGCCGTCACGGATCAGGACCGCGCCGAGCACGATCCCGAGCGCGTACTGCCCGCCGAGCGACAGGTCGACCTCGCGCATGGCCAGCGGGAACACCATGCCGCACGCCATCAGGCCGACGTACACCGAACTCTGCGCGGTCGACAGCAGGTTCGACACGCGCAGGAAGTCCGAGTGCGCCACCCCGACCACGACCACAAGCGTGACCAGCACCAGCACGACCCCGAGTTCGTCGCGCACGAGGTGGCGGTACCAAGGCGCGGCGGCACTCGCGGAACGATCGGCCAGGCGAGTGGACATCGGCGGCTCCCGCGGGTGCTGGTCACTAAGGGTGAAGATGACCAGCCACCACGTGGGTACGGCAAGACGGACGTTTCGTTGGGTGAAACGGTGACCTTGTCGAAACCCGGCAGAACACCCACGCTGCGGTTCATGACGCCCCCCAGTCGTGTCGCCGTCGTCACCGGCGCCGCTCGCGGTCTCGGCCGGGAGTTCGCCATCACGCTCGCCGGCCTCGGGCACCACGTGTGCGGCTGGGATGTCGACGACCAGACCGAGACCATGGCGCTGGCCGGGGAGAAGTACCTGCCGCTCGAGGTGGACGTCACCGACCCGGCCGCGGTTCAGGCCGCGGCCGACCTGGTCGTGAAGGAGTTCGGCGGCTGGCACATCGTGGTGAACAACGCCGGGATCTACCCGCCGATCGCCTTCGAGGAGACCACGGTGGACGACTGGCGGCTGATCATGCGGGTGAACCTGGAGGGGCCGTTCCTGGTCACCCAGGCCGCGCTGCCGCACCTGCGGGCCGCCGGCTGGGGCCGGATCGTCAACATCGTGTCCGCGGTCGTCTTCCTCGGCCCACCCGAACTGGTGGCGTACACCGCGTCCAAGGCCGGGCTGGTCGGCTTCACCCGCGCGTTGGCCAACGCGGTCGGCGCGGACGGCATCACGGTGAACGCCATCTCGCCCGGCCTGACCTCCACTGAGACCGCGGCGCGCACAACCGGCGCGGGCGGCGGGTTCGACCGTGTCCGCGCGATGCAGGCGGTGCCCCGTACTGAACGCCCGGCCGACCTCGCCTCGACCCTCCGGTACGTCTGCGACGAGGGCAGCGGCTTTCTCACCGGGCAGACGCTGAACGTCGACGGCGGGTCGGCCCTGCATTGACGACCCGCGACCGAAGGGGGTGATCATGCTCGGCGCCGGGGAGGCGGACGTGGTGAACCGCGCCTGCGAACTGCTCGTGCCCGGCTCGGCCGCTGTGCGCCCGGACCGCTATCTCGCCTCGGTTCTGCCTGCCCTGTCCAGGGCTGAGGAAGACGCGGTCCGTTCGGCGATCGGCGTGCTGGCCGGTGTCACGGACACGTTCGCGATGGCCCGCCTGGCCGGCGGCGCCGCGTTCGACCGGCTGCGCCGGGTCGCGATCGAGGCGTTCTACGGCGACTACGCGCCACCCGAGCACCCCGGGCCGACCGGCCACGAGGTGATCGGGTTCGCGCCGCCGCAGGCTGTCCGGGTGCGCAAGGACTGGCGGTTCCTCTCCGAGCCGTCGGGCACGCCCGGCCCGTGGGACCGGTACTCACCCGCCGGTCCCGACCGGGCCGACGTGATCGTCGTCGGGTCCGGCGCGGGCGGCGGGGTGATCGCCGCCGACCTCGCCGCCCGTGGGCTGGACGTGCTCCTGCTGGAGGCGGGCGGGTACGAGCCGGCTGCCGCGCACACCCGGTTCGAACTGGAGGCCAGGCGCCGGCTCTGGTGGCCGCCGCGCACGGCGTCCACATCGGACGATCAGGGCATCGCCCTGATGGCCGGGCGGTGCGTCGGCGGATCGACGGTGACCGACGCCAAGGTGGCCATGCGCGCGCCGGACTGCGACATCGCCAGGTTCCACGCGCGGACCGGGTTGCGCGGCGAGCGCGGACCGTTCGCGCTGGCAGACCTCGAACCGTGGTACGAGCGGATCGAACAGCGGCTCGGGGTGCGCGAACGATCCGACTGGACATCCAGCGTCTACCAGGTGGAGAAGGGATTCGTGAGCCTGGGCGCGACACTGTGCCCGACCCGGTCGCACACCGACCACAACTGTACGCGCTGCGGCTCGTGCCCGCAGGGCTGTCCCACCAACGCCGGAAAGTCGACGCTGAACACGTTCCTCGCGCCCGCTTTGGCCGCCGGGCTCCGGTTGCGCACCCGGCACGTCGTGCAACAGGTGATCGTGGACAAGTCCGGTGCCCGGCCGCGCGTCACCGGGGTGGCTTACCGGCACAACGGACGTGACGGCGTGTTGCGGGCACCGGTCGTCGTGCTCGCCGCCGGGGCGCTGAACACACCACAGATCTTGTTGCGTACACAGGAGAACACCGGTATCGACACGCCGTCGTCGCGGCTGGTCGGGCGGACGCTCGGGCTGCACCCGGCGCGGATCGTGTACGGCCGGTTCACCGAACCGCAGGACTGCCACCAGTCCTACCCGCTGACCGCGCACTGCCTCGACCACCAGCAGGACTTCGTCGTGGCGGCGACCACGATCCAGGACCCGGTCGGGTTCGCGGAGAGTCTGGTGGACGAGGCGAACCGGCCGATGTGGGGGCGCCGGCTGGTCGACACCGCCGCCCAGTACCGGCACTGGGCCGGCCTGCTCGTGATGGCGACCGACGAGAACACCGCCCAGATCGACCTCGGCGTCGGCGACGAGGTCGTGGTGAGCAAACGGTTCTCGTTCGCCGAGCAGCACAGGCTCGACGACGCGTTGGCGTTCGGTATCGCCGTGCTGCACGCGGCCGGGGCACACGAAGTTGTCTGGAGTGGACTGTCCACAACGCATATGCAAGGGAGCGCGCCCATGGGCGACGAACCCACGCGATCCGTCGTCGACGCGCACGGGCGGTCACACGACGTCGACGGACTGTACGTCGGTGACGGATCACTCGTCCCGGCGTCCCTGTCGGTCGACCCGTCCCTCACTATCATGGCGTTGGCTGCGAGGGTCGCCGCCCACATCGCCGAGGAGTTCGCCAGGTGAAGCCCATCGACGCAGTCCTGCACATCCTTCGCGAGGAAGGAGTTGACCGGGTCTTCGGGAATCCGGGCACCACCGAGCTTCCGCTGATCGACGCGCTGGCCGGAGTGTCCGATATGGACTATATGCTGGCGGTGCACGAGCTGACCGCGGTCTCGATGGCCGACGGATACGCCCGCGCGACCCGACGCCCGTCGTTCGTCAACCTGCATGTCGCGGCCGGCGTGGCGAACGGCTTGCTCGGGATGCTGGACGCGTTGCGCTCGCGGACGCCGATGGTGATCACGGCGGGCCAACAGGATCGTCGGCACCTGGTGCAGGACCCGATGCTGTCCGGTGATCTCGTCGGCCTGGCCACACCCGCGGTGAAACACGCGGTGGAAGTCCAGCACGCGCGGGATCTGCCCGTGCTGCTGCGACGCGCGTTCGCTTTGGCGCGGACGCCCCCGGAAGGGCCGGTGTTCCTGTCGATCCCGATGGACCTGCTGGCCGAGGAGACCGAAGTCGACGTGCTGGGCCGGTCGACCCTGCACGGACCGGGGGTGGCGACCGGGATCGGCGAAGCGGCCGAGGTCCTGGCCGCGGCGCGGCGGCCGGCGATCGTCGCGGGCGACGCCGTCGGCCGGGACGGCGTCATCGAGGAGCTCACCGAACTGGCCGAAGCGCTCGGCGCGACCGTGTACCACCAGCCGATGTTCGACGGCGTCGACTTTCCCGGCACGCATCCGCTGTCGGCCGGGATGCTGCCGCCGACGAACGTGGGCATCCGGACCGCGTTGGCCGCGCACGACCTCGTGTTCGTGGTCGGCTGTCACGCGTTCATGCCGCACCACTACACACCCGGCCCGGCCGTGCCAGAGGGGACGACGGTCGTCCAGCTCGACACCGACCAGGCCGAGATCGGCCGTAACTTCGCCGTCCGGGCCGGGCTTGTCGGCGCGCTCGGGCCCACGCTGACCGCCTTGACCGACACCGTGGGACGGGTGCCGGACGCGGCTTCCAGGCTCGAAGCCGCCCGGGTGCTGACCGAGACCGCCCGCGCCGACGTGGACGCCGAAGCCCTTGCCGCGTATGGGGATTCGCCGCTGGACCCGTTGGCGGCGGCGCACGCGATCGCGGCCGGGCTGCCGGTCGACGCGGTGGTGGTCGAAGAGGCGATCACAGTGGGGCTGAAGCTGCGTCGCGTGCTGCGGCCGGCTCGGCCTCGGTCCTATGTGCACACTGTCGGCGGCGGACTGGGCTGGGGGATTGGCGCCGCGATCGGCACCCGCCTGGGCGCGCCGGACCGGCCGGTGGTCGCCGTACTCGGCGACGGGTGCACAATGTTCGGTATACAAGGGCTGTGGAGCGCGGCCCGGTACAACGTTCCCGTGGCGTTCGTCGTGATGAACAACGGTGAGTACCGGACGTTGAAGGAGACTCTGGACAACGTCGGCGGCACGGCCGCGCGGCTGCGCCGGTACCCCGGTCTCGACCTGGCTCCGCCCACAGTGGACTGGACGGCCGCGGGGAAGTTCTTCGGCATCGCCGCGACGAAGGTGACGAGTGCGAAGGAACTGCGTGACACCATCGCCGGTGTCGGCGAGCTGGCCGGGCCGCTGCTGGTCGACGTGCCGATCCGCAGCCACGCCGTCGAGCACGGCTACGGTGGTGGGTCGTGACCCCCAGACTTAGTGAGGTTGCCCAAGTGGCGCCAGCCGACCATCATCACGAGATGCCCACCGACGGCCCGCCCAAATCCGTGCTCGCCCGTGGACTGCGCCTGCTGGACGCGTTCTGCTCCAGCGACGACTCGTTGTCCCTGACCGAGCTGGCGGAACGGACGGGCTTACCCAAGGCGACGGCGTTCCGGCTGGTCGCCGAGCTGGTCGCGTGGGGCGGGCTGGAACGTGACGAGGGCCGGTACCGGCTGAGCATGAAGCTGTTCGAGCTGGGCCAGCGCGTGCCGCGGCGGCGTGACCTGCGCCAGGCGGCCCTGCCGTACCTGGAGGACCTGTACGAGGCCACGCACGAGAACATCCACCTGGCCGTGCAGGACGGCATGCACACGATGTTCCTGGAGAAGGTGAGCGGGCACCGGTCGATGCCGATCGGCTCCGAGGTTGGCGGCAAACTGCCGCTGCACTGCACCGCGACCGGCAAGGTGTTCCTCGCGATGGGGTCGCCGGAGTACTTCCGCCGGATCGCCGTCGCCGGCCTGACCCGCTGGACGCCTCGGACGATCGTGGCACCCGGCCGGCTGCGCCGCGAACTGGCCCGTGCCGCGTCCAGCGGCTACGGCATCAACCACGAGGAATACGAGGTGGGCGTGTCGGCGGTGGCGGCCCCGGTGTTCGACGCGCGCCGCCGGGTGGTGGCCGCCCTGTCGATCACGGGTAACGCGAGCACGCTGGACCTCGATCGGCTGGCCCCCGCGGTCCGGACCGCGGCCTTGGCGCTGTCCCGTGAGCTGTCGCTGACCCCGGTCCGGACCCCGCTCGACCGTTAGTGTCCCGCGCCGCGGGACACTAGGATCATCGGATGGCGACCAGGTGGAGCGTGACGTTCGACTGTGCCGGACCGGTGAAGCTGGCCGAGTTCTGGGCACTGGCCCTCGGCTACATCGAACGCCCGCCGCCGGAGGGCTTCGCGACCTGGGACGACTGGTTCGACCACCTCGGCATTTCCCGCGACGATGACGACGAAGCCGCCTACCTCACCGACCCGGACGGGGTGTACCCGACCATGTCGTTCCTGCAGGTGCCCGAGTCGAAGGTGGCGAAGAACCGGGTGCACATCGACATCCAGGCCGGCGGTGGCCGCCAGACGCCGTGGGAGACGCGCTGGCCCCGCGTGCTGGCAGCGGTGGAGCGGCTGACAGCGGCGGGGGCGACCATCGTCCGCGAGGACGCGATCGACGGAAAGCCCGACCACTTCGTGCTGCTCGACCCGGAGGGCAACGAGTTCTGCGTGGTGTGACAAGGGATCAAAGGCTGGCACCGCGCAGGAGGAACCGTCGAGCCGAGGGGTGGCCCCGCAGCGGCCGAAGGCGCTTGCGCAAGGTATCCATGGCGGTGGTGACACGGCCGGAGAACACGTGTGGGTAGTCGTCGAGGAAGCGGTGTGCGGTGGAGCAGGCGTGGACGAGCAGCCCGATGTCGAGCTGCCGTTCGGCGAGCGCGGCCAGGGCAAGCAGGCGAGAGCGCCGTTCGGTGGCAGGGTAGTGGCGTAGCGCGGTGTGGAGCGCGGTGATCGCACCGTTGGTGTCGCAGTCCAGGGTGAGGATCGACGCGGCGTGGTACGCCAGCTCGCCTTGGTGATAGGAGCCGAAGGTCGGCGGTGGTCCGATGGCGTCCCGGAGGCTGTCGCGGGCGCTGCAGTGGTGGGCGACGGCGTCCTCGTGGTGGCCGAGAGTGGCATGGCAGAGGGCCACCTGAGCGTGCAGGAAGGCGCTGGTGTGCGGTGTGGCGAGGCCGCTGCCTGCCGTGAGCGCGGTGAGGGCCAGGCCAAGTGCCTGCACTCCGTGGCCGAGGTGACAGGCTTGCTGGCTGAGGTGGCGCAACACGACCGCGTATCGCACGGGGTCGCCGCTGAGGACGGCAAGGTCCAGCGCGGTCCGATAGTACCGCTGGGCCAGGCCGTTCTCGTTGCTGTCGAAGCACATGAACCCGATCAGCAGTGCCAGGTCGGTGGCGGCGCCCAGCAGGTCCCGATGGGCGATCTCGGTTTCCGAGGTGCCGAGTCTGGGCAGGACGTCGTGGACGAGGTAGGCGGTCAGCGCGGTCCTGGTGGCGCCGCTGCCGAACTGGTGGTTGGCGGCGGCGAAGACCTCGGCGATGTGTTGGGTGATGGTGGGCTGGGACAACGAGCCCGTCCGGTCGAGGTCGCGGTGCAGCCGGACTCGCCGGGCTGTCCCCGGCGACGCGGCCACGACCAGTGCATCCAGCTGGTAGACCGTGTGGGCGAGCACGGCGTGGCCGGCTGGGTCCAGGTCAGCGCGGGTCAGTTCGGCCAGGTCGACCATGCCGTCGACACCGCCGGAACCGTCCGTCCCACCGTCAGCGTGGTACAGGCCGATCTCGGACAGGGTTACCCGCCGGCCGAGTCTGCGGGTCAGCACCTCGGCGATCAGCGCGGGGACCTGGTCCTGCGGGCGGGCGCCGGACAGCCAGTGCGCGACAGCGGTTCGGTCGTAGCGCAGCCGTAACCCGACTTCGGCACCCGCGATGTTCACCGCACGTGCCAGACCGCCGAAGGTCCATGCCGTCGCCCGCAGCATCGCCCGGAGCCGGTCGTTGCGTGCGCCCGGTGGCATGGTCTCTCCTGCGGATGGGGAGGAAACGTTGCCAGTGTTCAACACGTTCAACACCCAGGATGCGCGCACCGGCTGGGCCACCACATCGGCTGAAGGTGTACTGACAGTTCACCCAGCGACTGGAGGCGAAGCCGTGGATGACCTGTCGGACCGGCGGGCCGAGATCGCAGAACTGGTCGACACCCGCTGGGGAGCGTTGCTCGACGAGGTCAGCAGGACCGTGGTCGAGCGGGACGAGGCGCGTCAACCTCCGCCGCCGGACCTGCTGGCCGCGCTCGCGGCGGCCGGACTGCACCGGCTGTCCCTGTCCCCGGAGATCGGCGGTGCCGGGGTCGACGTCCTGACTTGGGGAATGGTGCTCGAACAGATCGGCTACCGGTGCGCGGACTCGGCGCTGCCGATGATCATCAACCACACCATCGACATCGCGCGGTTCGTGCACGAGTCCGGTCGCGCCGACCTGATCAAGAGGTACGCGGTCCCGATCGGCGAGGGAACCATCGGCGCGGGCATCGCCTACACCGAGGACGCGGACCCGTGGTCCTTCCACACCGTGCTGCGCCGGAAAGGCGACGACTTCGTGTTGTCCGGCGCGAAGTCCTACGTGACGGCCGGGGTGATGAGCGACGTGTTCCTGACCTACCCGCTGGACGAGGTCGGGGACATGGTGGCGTGCCTGGTGGAGCGGGACGATCCCGGCGTGACAGTGACCCCGGCGGAGCCGCTGGGGATGCGGACAGCCGGTGCGGCGGGGCTCACTTTCGAGGATGTCCCGCTGCCCGCGGACCGGATACTGCAGGCCAGCGACGGGCTCACGCACGCGCAGCGGTTCCTGAGCAACCAGCGGCTGTGGATCACCTGCGGCCCGCTCGGGCGCGCCCAGCGGGTCCTGGAGGACTGCGCCGCCCGGTTGTCCACCAGCATCCGGTACGGCGAGCCGGTCGCCGAACTGAAGAACGTGGAGTCCACGCTGGGCCGGATGTATGTGGCGGTCGAGACCGCGCGGGTCATGCTGTACCACGCGCTTTCCCATGTCGGTGCCGGTCGCGCCGAGCCGGTGTTCGATCCGATCCTGTCGGCGGCCAAGTACTTCGCGGCCGAGCAGATCCGGTTCGTCCTCGAATCGGCGTTCCGTGTGCTGGGCGGCTATGGCTTCTACGGCACGCCGCACCTGGGCCGGTACATGCGCGACTTCAGCGGGCTCACCCTCGTCGCGGGGACCAACGACATCCTGGAAGTCAACCTCGGCGCGGGTGTGGTGGCGCGCGCGGGCCGGACCAAGGAGAAGGGCGGCCGGTGATGAACTTCGAGCTCACGGGCATGCTGCGGCGTGCGGCGGGCAACAACCGTTCGGTGGCGGTGACGGCCACGACACTGGCCGGCGCGGTGCGTGAACTGGCGGACATGTACCCCCAGGTGCGGCGGGTTCTCCTCGACAACTCCGGAAAGTTGCGGCAAGCGCATCGAGTGGTCCTCAACGGCGAAATGATCCCGGATCCCGATGTCGCCATGAGGCTGGGCGAGGACGATCAGATCGAGTTCTTCACCGCGGTCGCGGGCGGGTGACGGGCACGCCGGCGGAACTGGCCGGCGAGCATTGGGGTGCGCGGGCCCGGGACTGGGCCGAGGTCCAGCAACGGACCATCCTGCCCGCGTCGCTCGCCGTGCTCGACGAACTCGGGCCCTGGGCCGGGCAGTCGCTCCTGGACGTCGGCTGCGGCACCGGGGAGTTCGTCCAGCTGGCCGGCGACCGGGGCGCGGTGGTCAGCGGGCTGGACGCGTCCGCCGCGCTGATCGAGATCGCCCGTGCCCGGAACCCGACCGGGCGGTTCCTGGTCGGGGACATGGAACACATCCCGTTCCCAGCGGCCGAATTCTCGGTGGTGACGGCCTTCAACAGCCTCCATTTCGCCAGCAGCCCGGACCGCGTGGTCGCCGAGGCGATGCGAGTCACGCGGCCGGGCGGCCGCATCGTCGTCGCGACCTGGGGACCGCTCCTGCAGTGCGACGCGTTGACATATCTCCTCGACCTTGGCGGGCTCATGCCGCCCGGCCCGGAACCGGCTCTGGACCTGTCGGATCCCGGCACGCTCCACAGACTGCTGTCGCGTGCCGGGTTGGTCCCGTCGCCGTGGCGGACCGTTCCGTGCCCGTGGGTGTACCAGGACCTGGACACGGCACTGCGCGGACTGCTGTCGACCGGCTCGGCGACCTGTGCGATCAACTACTCGGGTCGGGACCGGGTGGTGGAGACCGTCACAGAGTCGATCTCGCCCTACCGGCGGACCGACGGTTCGTACGTGCTTCACAACACGTGCTTCTATGTCACCGCGCTTGTTTCTTGAGTGGTTTGGTGCGTTCTGACGCACCAAACCACTCACGAGGTGACTATGGATGGGTCAGTGCCAACGGACCGTTCCGGGAGACACCGACGGCCCACACCGCGGTGCCGGGCTTGGCGGACACCGACCACAGTTGGCTGAAGTCGGTGACCATCGGGGTCGACGAGACCGTCCACGCCGTGCCGTCCCAGTGCAGGGCGGCGTTCTGTTCCTGGCCGCCGATCGCGGTCGGCGAGTATCCCACGGCCCACACGTCGTTCGCCGCACGCGCGGAGACGCCGTTGAGGTGCGGGAAGACACCGATCGACGGGGACGGCACAACCGTCCATTGTGTACCGTCCCAGTGTTCGACCAGAGTGGCGACCGGGGTGCCACCGGCGGCGACCCGTTGGCCCACCGCCCACACGTCGTTCGCGCCCACCGCGGCGACCGAGTTGAGCACGAATGTCGTTTGTGGATCACCCGACGACGGCATGGGCACCAGGGACCACGTTGTTCCGTCGTAGTGCAGGGCAAAGGTCTGGCTCGGGCCGGTTTCCGGACTGAACGACCCGATCGCCCAAATGTCCGAAGCGGTGCGCGCGGACACCGCGACCAGGCTCTCCCCCTGCCCGGACCCCTGCGGCGTCGGATGCGGGATGGTGACGGAACTCCATGTGGTGCCGTCCCAGTGCTGGACCGCGGCCGGACTGAACCGGCCCTGGACGCCGACCGCCCAAGCGTTGGTGGCACTGAGATCGGCGACACCGTTGAGCTTGGCCACCGCACCCGTGTTCGCGGGCGAGGTCCACGCGGTCCCGTCCCAGTGCAGGCCCACCCCGTTGGTCACCCGGGAACTGGTCCCGGTGAACCCGACGGCCCACGCGTCCGTCGCACTGCTCGCATTGACCGACTTCAACGCGCCGACAGTGCTGACGGGCGGCGTCGGCAGAAGACTCCACGAAACGCCGTTCCAGTGGTATATCGGGAGAAACGTGCTGCCGCCCGCGGTCGCGAAAGCGGTTCCGGCAGCCCAGGCGTCCGTATTGGTGCGGATGTCGACACTGTTGAGAATGATGTTGTTGCCAGCCGGGGGAGGGACCGCGACCTGAGTCCACCCCGCGGCCGAAACCGGTGCCGTCGCCGACACCAGGACGGCGGCGACAATCCCGACCATCCCGGCGAATCTACGTGACATGACGACCTTTCCGTGATCAGGCAAGGCTTTCCGGTGGAGCGTACGAAGCCCGCCGGCACCCGGATACGGCCCGAGGGGAAAATCGACCGTTCGGCAACGGGCACGGCGTCCGGATGCCAGCGGCCCTTCCCGAGCAAAGGGCGGGTGCTGGATGTCACCCGCCATTTGGATCACACCGGAGAGCCTTAACGGACAGTCCACGGCTCCAACAGGTCGCCGTGGGCGGTGACCAGGTCGTCGCACAGGGCCCAGATCCTGTCGACGGTCAGGGTGGCCGCCGCGTTCGGGTCGACCATGGCCGCCTGTCGGATCATCCGCGCGTCCTGGGTGACGGCCGCCTGGACGGTGAGTTCGCCGACGTTGAGGAACGAGCGGTTCAACGCGGCGCACTGGACGGGCAGGTCGCCGACGTGCCACGGATGCACGCCGCTTCGGTCCACTGTGGCCGGTACCTCCACCCCGGCGCCGGTGGGCAGGTTGGTGATCAGGCCGGTGTTGGGGACGTTGACCTGGATGCGGCGGGGGGTTCCGGTGACCACGCTGTGGATCACCTGGGGCGCGTACTCGGTGGCGCCCGACTCGATCGTGACCTGCCCGCCGGCGGCCACGATGTCCCGGGTGAGCTCGAACGTCGCCACGTTCTCCTCGCTGATGGCGACGTACGCGTCGACCGGGATGCGCAGCCGCGAGATCTCGCCGGGGTCCTTGAGGTACCAGGGGACGTATTCGCTGGAGTGTTCGCTGGTCTCGGTCGGGTAGTAGCCGAGGCGGCGGTACATGTCGACGCGGACCCGCCGGCGCAGCTCCGGGTCCGCGTCGATCTTGGCGTCCAGCAACGGGTACAGGTCCTGGCCGGCGCGTTCCATCGACAGCAGCCACGCCTGGTGGTTGACACCCGCCGAGTGGTAGTCGACCTCCTCGTACGGAACGCCCATGACCTCGCAGAGCCCGACGACCGTCCAGTACACCGAGTGGCACAGGCCGTACGCGCGCACCTGAGGGGCGACGCGGGACAAGTACCAGATGTTCATGGCCATCGGGTTGGTGTAGTTCAACAGCAACGCTTCCGGGCACAGCTCTGTGATGTCCTTGGCGAGCGCCGAGAGGAACGGGAATGTCCGCAGGGCACGGAAGATGCCGCCGACGCCGAGGGTGTCCGCGATGGTCTGCCGTAACCCGTACTTGGCCGGGACCGCGAAGTCGGTCCTGGTCGCGGCCAGGCCGCCGATCTGGACGATGTTCACCACGAAGTCGGCGCCGTCCAGCGCGGCGCGGCGGTCGGCGGTGGCCACGATCGTCGGTGCCGCGCCGAGTTGTGTGGCGATCGACCGTGCCACCCCTTCGGCGGTGCGTAGCCTGGTGTCGTCGATGTCGTGCAGCCTGAGCTCGACGTCGCCGAGGTCGGGGAAGCGAAGCAGGTCGGCGACCAGGTCGCGGGTGAACTCGACGCTGCCCGCGCCGATGAAGCTGATGACGGTCACTGCTGGCCAGTCCTTTCGGATGAGTAGTCGAAACGGGCGATCAGGTCGAGGAGGTCCGCGCCGATCCGGTCCACGCCAAGGGCGTACATCGGATCCCGCAGTCCGGTGACGCTGATCGCGGTGAGCGGCGAAAGTTCGCCGAACACCATGGGGACGCGCGCCGCGACGCAGATCAGGCCGAGTTCGCTTTCCTCGTTGTCGACCGCCCAGCCCTTCTCGCGTACGGCACGAAGGGCGTCCGCCAGCTGCTCGGCGGTGGTGGCGGTGTGGGGTGTGCGTTGGACCAACGGGCCGTGTTCCTTGACCCAGTCACGCACCGAGGAGTCGTCGGTGAGCAGCTGTCCCAGCATCGCCTTGCCGACACCGGTGGCGTGCGCCGGGTTCCGGCCGCCGATCACCGACGTGATCCGGACGCCGAGGTTGGCCTCGACCTTGTCGATGTAGCTGATCTCGCCACCGGACAGGCACGCGAGATGGGTCGTTTGCTGGAAACGGTCCCGGATGGCGAGCACCAGCGGGTGCAGCACCTGGCGCAGGTCGAACCCGGCGTGGAAGGTGAACGCCGCCTCCAGTGCGGCCGGGCCGAGCAGGTACGGCCCGCCGGGCTCCTGTTGGGTGGCGAAACCGCGGGCCCGCATGGACGACAGGATCCGGTGCAGCGAGGGCTTGGGGACGCCTAACCCGGCCGAGATCTGTTGCAGGGAAGCGCCGGCCGAATGCCGGCCCAGGAACGTGAGGACCTGAAGGGCACGGTCGACGGCCTGGTGTGGGGATGAGTCGGTGGCCACTGATCCACTATTACATTCCGCTGACAGAAACGCTAGTCCGCTGAGCGGATCACTGCTACGGTCGTTGCCACCTGAAGGACGGAGGACGCATGCGGGCATTGGTCTTCACCGCCGTGGGGCGGGTCGAGTTGCTCGACATCCCGGCTCCCGAGGCGGGACCGGCGGAGACCGTGGTCACCGTCAAGGCCAGCGGCATCTGCGGCAGCGAGCTGCACGGTTTCCGCTCGGTCGGCATGCGGGTCCCGCCGCTGGTCATGGGGCACGAGTTCGCCGGCGTCACCGAGTCCGGTGATCGCGTGGTGATCAACCCGCTCCTGGCGTGCGGCACATGCGATTCGTGCGGCCGCGGCGCTCCTCAAGTGTGCCGTTCCCGTGAGCTGCTGGGGGTGAGCCGACCCGGTGGCTTCGGCCAGCAGGTCGCGGTTCCGACGGGCGCGCTGCACGCGTTACCCGACGACATCGGCTGGAGCACGGCGACGCTCATCGAACCACTGGCGAACGCGGTGCACGCGTGGTCGCAGGCGAACGGCGAACGGGTCGGTGTCATCGGCGCCGGGGCCATTGGTCTTGTCTGCGCGCTTGTCGCTCGGCACCACGGTGCCGAGGTCACCATCGCGGAGACGTCGCACAGCCGGCGCGCGATCGCCGAGTCGCTGGGGCTCGCCGCGACCACCGCGCTGGCAGGGGAGTACGACGTGGTGTTCGACGCCGTCGGCGCCGAACCCACCCGGGCCGCGTCGATCGAACGGTGCCGCCCAGCCGGCACCGCGGTGTGGATCGGACTGGCGTCCGACGACGTGCACTTTGCCGGGAATCCCTTGGTGCGCCAGGAGAAACGAGTGGTCGGCTCGTTCGCCTACACGCCGGCCGACTTCGCCGCAGCGGTGGCGCTCGCGCCGGATCTCGACCTGACATGGACCAAGGAAGTGCCGCTCGCACAGGCGGAGTCGGTGTTCTACGCACTGGCCAACGGGGACACCGCGATCGCCAAGGCGGTCATCGTTCCGGACTGAGAAAGGACGACAACGTGATGGCGAGAAAAATCGCGTTGCTGGCGGCCGGCACGCTCCTGCTGGCCGCGTGTAGCTCCGGCAAGCCGGCCGGCGGGCCCGTCGACCCGGCCGCGAACGTCACGATCACCTGGTGGACCGGCCAGGCCGCGGACCCGGAGAAGGTCCTTGAGGACCTGGCCGCCGAGTTCCACAAGGCACACCCGAACGTGACCATCAACGTCTCCTCCGGCGCGTCCACAACGGACGCGTTGCTGCAGAAGATCACCGCGGGCTTCGCCGGCGACCAGTACCCCGACATCTCGTACGCCTACGGCAGCTGGGCCAGCGAACTGGCCTCGTCCGGCCGCACGCTGGACATCACCGACAAGGTCAACGACCCGGCGGTGCGCTGGTCGGAGTTTCCCGAAGCGGCCCGGCAGACCGCGACCCCGGGCGGACAGGTGATCGGCTTCCCGTCCCTGGTCGACAATCTCTCGCTGCTGTACAACAAGACGGTCTTCGACAACGCGCACGTCCCCTATCCGACCAACGACTGGACGTGGGACGACTTCCGGAAAGCCGCCAAGCAGCTGACCAACGCGGCCACCAACACCTACGGCTTCGGCTTCACGGTCGAAGGCAGCGAGGACACCACCTGGCAGCTGTGGCCGCTGCTGTGGCAGCTCGGTGGCGACGTGCTCAGCCCGGACGGCAAGAAGTCCGCGTTCGCCAGCCCGGCCGGGGTGAAGGCGCTGGACTTCCTGCGGTCGATGGCGGTGGACGACAAGAGCGTGTACCTGGACCAGACCACCGAGAAGTACGGTCCGCTGTTCTACTCCAACCAGATCGGGATGATCATCTCCGGGCCGTACATGCTGCATGACCTCACCACCCACAACACCCAGTACGGCGTGACCTACCTGCCGGCGTTCGAGGGCAAGCACACCTCGATCTCCGGGCCCGACCTGTGGGTGCTGCTCGACCACAAGGACCCGAACCGGGCGTACTGGTCGTACGAGCTGACCAAGTGGCTCACCGAGCCCGAGCAGGACGCCCGCTGGAACCTGGCCATGGGCAACCTGCCGCTGCGTGCCTCGGAGACGGCCACACCGGCGTTCGAGGACCTGCGCAAGCAGGCGCCCGGCATCGACGTGATGGCCGCCAACGCCGTCAACGTCACCAAGCCGCGGCCGACCGTCCAGGGATACGTCGGCCTGTCCCAGGCGGTGGGTGAGGCGGTCTCGAAGACCCTGCAGGGCGCCGCCACCAGCAAGGAAGCGCTCGACGCGGCGGCGGCCAAGGCCGATCAGGCGCTGGCGGGCAACTGATGGCCACCCTGACACTGTCGTCGGACAAGGACACCCGGGCCGCGCCCAGCCCGCGCCGCAGGCGACGCGGCACGCTGGGCCGGCTGGGGGTCGGCCTCTCGTTCACCGCGCCCGGCACGCTCATAGTTCTGGGCCTGTCGATCTTCCCGGCGGTCTGGGCGTTCTTCCTCTCCCAGCAGAAGTGGAACGGCTTCAGCGCCCCGACGGATGTCGGCTGGGCCAACTACGAACGCATGGCCCAGGACCCCACCCTGGGCGAGGCGGTCAAGCACACCCTCCTGTTCACCGGCCTGTTCGTGCCCGCGTCCATCCTCTTGGGACTGTTGCTCGCGGTCGCGTTGAACCGGAAGATCAGGCTCATCGGGTTCTACCGGACGTGCATCTTCGTGCCGTTCGTCGTGTCCGCCGCGGCGACGGGCATCCTGAGCACGTACGTGTTCAACCCGCAGTTCGGGGTGGCCAACAACCTGTTGCGGGTGATCGGCCTGCCGCAGCAGGGTTTCCTGGAGAACCAGCACCAGGCGATGGTCATCATCGCGATCATGGCGCTGTGGCAGCAGCTCGGCTTCACCGTGGTGGTCTACCTCGCCGCCCTGCAGGACATCCCGGTCGACCTGGTCGAGGCGGCCAGAGTGGACGGAGCGTCGTCGTTCCGGGTCTTCTGGCACATCGTGGTGCCGCAGTTGGCGCCGGTGACGGTGTTCACCACGATCTGGCAGACGATCACCGCGCTGCAGCTGTTCGACCTCGTCTTCGTCACCACCAAGGGCGGCCCGTTGGGGGCGACCCAGACGGTCGTGTACTACCTGTGGGATCAGGCGTTCCGTGGCCTGAAGTTCGGGTACGGGTCGGCCGTGGCGTACGGCCTGTTCGCGGTGACCATTCTCATCACGATCGCCATGGTCGTGTACTCGCGACGGTCGAAGGTGCAGGCGTTCTGATGCGCGCCAGGTTCTCGCGGTGGCACCTGCTGCTGTTCCCGATCTCGTTGGTGTTCCTGTTCCCGTTGGTCCAGCTGGTGATGACGTCGCTGGAACCGGAGTCGGACATCAACAAGTTCCCGCCCCGGTTCTTCCCGTCCAGGATCACGTTCGAGGGCTACACCAAGCTGTTCGACCAGTCGCGGATCGCGAACTGGTTCATGAACACCGTGATCGTCGCCGGCGTTTCGGTGGTCGCGCACCTGATCCTGTGCTCGCTCGCCGGCTACGGCTTCGCCCGACTGAAGTTCCCCGGCCGGACCATGGGGTTCTTCATGATCGTGGCGACCATCATGATCCCCACCCAGCTGCTGATGATCCCGACCTATGTGATGTTCAGCAAGCTGGGCGTGCTCAACACTCTCGCCGCGGCCTTCGTCCCGTGGCTGGCCAGCGCGTTCGGCATCTTCCTGATGCGCCAGTTCTTCCTGTCCCTGCCCAGGGAGCTGGAGGAGGCGGCCAAACTGGACGGGTGCACGCCGTACGGCACGTTCTGGCGGGTCATCCTGCCGCTGGCCAAGCCCGCGCTGGCCACCCTGGCGATCTTCACCCTGATCGGTTCGTGGAACGACCTGATCTGGCCACTCGTCGCCATCAGCGACGAGAACAACTACACCTTGCAGTTGGGTCTGGCCGACTTCCTGGGGGCCAGGCGAACACAGTGGTCACTGCTGATGGCCGGGAACGTCGTGGCGACGGCTCCCCTGATCGGCTTCTTCCTGTTCGCGCAGAAGCAGTTCGTCGCGACCATGACCTTCTCCGGGCTCAAGGGCTGACCGTATTCCTTTCCCTGTGATACGAAGGAATCTCCATGTTACGAAAGACCGTTGCGCTGGCGGCTGCCGCCGGCTCCTTGGTGTTGTGCGTCAACGCCGCCAACGCCGACACCATCACGCTGCCGCCCGCGCATGGCCAGTTCGACTACCAGATCGGAGGTGCGTACACCCCGGACAGTTCGGTCGCGATCGTCGACCGGGACTTCTCCGCCGCGCCGGTGGCCGGCAAGTACAACATCTGTTACATCAACGCGTTGCAGAGCCAGGCCGACTCCGGTTCCGGCGGCGGCGAGCCCGAGTACGACACCGTGTCGTGGTGGGTGAAGTACCACAACGACCTGATCGTCAAGGACAGCAAGGGCAAGCCGGTCCTGGACCCGGACTGGCACGAGGCCGTCCTGGACGTGTCCACCACCGCCAAGCAACAGGCCATCCTGGACATCGAGAAGCCGTGGATCGACGGCTGCAAGACCTCGGGCTTCCAGGCGATCGAGCCGGACAACCTGGACTCGTACAGCCGCTCGAAGGGCGCGTTCACGTTCGCCAAGGACAAGGAGTACATGAAGGCGTTCGTGACGTACGCGCACGGCAAGGGCCTTGCGGTCGCGCAGAAGAACACCAACTCGGAGTTCGGCACCAGCGGCCGGACCGAGGTGGGCTTCAACTTCGCCATCGCCGAGGAGTGCGGCTTCTACGGCGAGTGCGGTGAGTACGCCGCGGCCTATGGCAACAACTACTTCGAGATCGAGTACACCGACGAGAATGCCGCGAAGTTCCGCGCCGCCTGCCGGGACCATGGCGCGACCGTGTCGATCATTCGCCGTGACCGCGACGTCGTGCCGCGCGGAACCTCGGGCTACCACTACGAACTGTGCCCCTGAAGCCGAGGCACGAGCCGGGCGGCGTTGGCCGCGTAGACCTTCCGTAACACGTCGTCCGGGAGGTGCAGGCCGCTGATGGTCCACCGGCCCATCAGCGGCGGGTCCTCCGTCGAGTGCGGGAAGTTCTCGTCGGCCGTCTCCAGCCACCGGTAGTGGATGGCGTACTCGGCGGCGGTCGGCGGGATCTGGTCGGTGCCGAACAGGACCCGGTCCGGGTGCCGCAGGATCAGCTCACGGGCGGCCCGCGGCGTCCGGCCCAGCTCGGCGACCCGGGCGGCGATGTCGATGTGGAAGTTGGCACGGCGGTCGAGCATCCCGCTGACCCAGCCCAGGTTCTCCGGGTAACAGCCGGCGTGCACGCCGATGAACGTGGTGTGCGGGTGGCGGGTGACCACCGACTCCAGCGCCGCGATCAGGCGCTCGAACCGGGGGAACCTCGGGTCGTGGAAAGACCATTCGGGGTGCGCGAGCAGCTGTTCCAGCCGCTCGTTGACCTCGTCAACCGGGTCGAAGAAGGCCACCGGGTCGGCGGTGTGGATGGCGATCGGCACGCCGAGGTCGCCCGCCGCCGTCCACAGTGGATCAAGGCGTGGGTCGTCCGGCAGCAGTAACTCGCCAGAGTGGTCGCGGACGTGCAGGCCGAGGTCCTTCCACACCTTCAGCCCGGCCGCGCCGGCCGCCACGGCGACGCGGAGGTTCGCCGCCAACCGTTCGCCGAAGCCGGGTCCGGCCAGCGCCTCGGTCCAGTCGACGTGGCAGAACGTGGCGAACCTGCCCGGATAGGCGTGGTCGTAGCGGGCGAGGTTCTCGGCGAGCTCGTCGCCCCAGCGGCCGTCCAGGCTGACCATCGCCTGGATGCCGCACTCGTCCATCAAGGAGACCAGGGCCGCCACGTCATCGGCGACCCAGGACCCGTCCGGCGACAACCATCGTCCGATATGGACATGGGAGTCGATGGCCGGGAACTTCGGCGTGCGCACCTCGGTCCGCGGCACGCGGGACGCCGACCGCGGCCGGTAGTTCCGCAAAGGCAAGTGGGACATGTCATTCACGCTGTCACGATACCCCTGTACGCTTGTGGTATGCGTGGGTTGACTGGCAGGAAAGTTCTCATCAGCGGCGGCAGCAGCGGGATCGGCGAGGCGACCGCGTCACGGTTCCTCCAAGAGGGCGCGACCGTCCACATTGGTGGATTGGACGGCGCCCAGGTCGACGCGGTCGTGACCCGGCTGTCCGAGCACGGCACCATCACCGGCTCGGCCGGGGACGTGAGCGCGGAGCGGGACGCGCAGGCCCTCGTCGACACGGCCCGGACCACGCTCGGCGGCCTGGACGTGCTCATCAACAACGCCGGAATCGCCTGGCGTGAGCCGTTCCTGGAGATCACCGCGGACCACTGGGACCGGATCATCGCGGTCAACCTGCGCGGCATGTTCCTGGTGGCCAAGGCGGCGGCGACGATCATGGCCGAGGCGGGCCGTGGCGTGATCGTGAACATGTCGTCCACCAACGGACTGGGCGGCGAGGGTGACTACACCCATTACAACGCCTCGAAAGCGGGCGTGCTGGCGTTGACCAAGACCATGGCGGTCGAACTCGGCAAGCGCGGCATCCGCGTGAACGCCCTCTGTCCCGGCTACATCATCACGCCGCTCAACGAGTCGATCACCGCGTCCCTCGACGACCCGGGCTTCGTCACGGACTACACGGCCGAGCACATCCCGCTGGGCCGGCCGGGCCGGGCGGACGAGGTGGCCGCCGCGTACGCGTTCCTCGCGTCCGACGACGCGTCGTTCATCCACGGCACCGAGCTGGTGATCGACGGCGGGCAGCTCGCGATCATGTAAATGGATCTTTACAGTGTCCGCACAGCAGGCTCCTAAGCTGGCGAAATGCGTGCGAGTATCCCCAGCCCGTCGTTCAACGGGTTCCACATCGGCCCGCTCGACATCCGGGTCTACGGCCTGACGTACGTGATCGGCATCGGCCTGGCGTTCCTGCTGACCCGGCGACGCTGGCGGGCGACAGGCGGTGACGCCGACGTGGTGGAGGAGATCGTCTGGTGGTGCGTGCCCGCGGGCATCATCGGCGGCCGCATCTACTTCTGTCTCACCACCCCGCAGGACATCCCGCCGCACTGGTGGGGGCCGTTCGCGGTCTGGCAGGGCGGGCTGGGCATCTGGGGCGGTGTCGCGCTGGGCGTGGCGGTCGGGATCTGGCGGCTACGCAGGCGGGGAGCGTCCGTGCGGCAGTTCATGGACGCCGCTGCCCCGGGCTTCCTCGTCGCGTCGGCGATCGTCCGGGTCGGCAACTACTTCAACCAGGAGCTGTTCGGCTCGCCCACCGATCTGCCGTGGGCGCTGGAGATCGATCCCGCCCACCGGCCAGCCGGTTACGCGCAGTACAGCACGTTTCACCCGACCTTTCTCTACGAGCTTCTCTTCGACCTCCTGTTGGCCGCCGTGCTGGTGTGGCTCGGCCGCCACCGCCGCATCCAGCCGCCGGGGTTGTTCGCGCTGTACGTCACCGGCTACTCGGCGTTCCGGATCTTCGAGGAGACCCTGCGCGTGGACTCGTCGCAGTACTTCTTCGGCCTGCGGCTGAACTTCTTCGTCGCCACCGCGCTCACCATCGCCGGGGCGCTGTGGTTCTGGCGGACACAGCGGGTCGCCGCGAAGGCTTTACATCGTTAGTACATCGTTGTAAAAATAGGGTTCCGGGCCCTTCCCTGCACCTGGAGCCCACATGTCCCGAACGCGTCGCGCCTTGCTACTCGTCACGGGTCTCGTGTTCGCGTGCGCTCCCAGTGCGTCCGCCGCCACCTGGCAGCCGAAGACGCCGCCGCTGACCACGCCGTGGACCAGCCAGGTGTCGCCCACCAACGCGTTGCCGGACTATCCCCGTCCGCAGCTCGTCCGGGCCGACTGGCTGAACCTGAACGGGGTGTGGGAGTTCGCGGGCGCGCCGAACCTGGACTCGCCGCCAGTGGGCCGGACGCTGGCGGAGAGCGTGCTCGTGCCGTACCCGATCGAGTCGGCGCTGTCCGGGATCCAACGGCATGAGGACAACATGTTCTACCGCCGGAGTTTCACGATCCCCGACGGCTGGGCGGGCCGTCAGGTGCGGTTGAACTTCGGCGCGGTCACGTGGGAGACGCGGGTGTGGGTGAACGGCACCCAGGTCGGGCGGCACACCGGCGGCTACGACAGCTTCTCGTTCGACATCACCGGCGCGTTGCGCGTCGGTGCCAACGAGATCATTGTGGGCGCGTACTCCCCGGTCGACGGGAACCTGTTCCCGGTCGGCAAGCAACGCAAAAACCCGAGCGGGATACTGTATACCGCTTCGTCCGGGATTTGGCAGACAGTATGGTTGGAGCCGGTGGCCACTGCCAACGTCACCCGGCTGGACACCACGCCGGATGTCCCGGCGAGCACCCTTGACCTGGTCGTCCAGGGCACCGCCGGCCAGCAGGCCACGGCGGAGGTGCTGACCGGCGGCCAGGTGGTCGCGTCGGCGAACGGCACGGTCGGGTCGCACATCCGGATCCCGATCCCGAACGCCCGGCTGTGGTCGCCGACCGACCCGTTCCGGTACGACCTGCGCGTCCGGCTCGCCGGCGGGGACGTCGTGACCGGCTATTTCGGGATGCGGTCGATCGGCAAGGCCGTTGTCGGCGGCGTGCTCCGGCCGGTGCTCAACGGGAAGTTCGTGTTCCAACTCGGCACCCTCGACCAGGGTTTCTGGCCGGACGGGAGCTACACCGCGCCCACCGACGAGGCACTGCGGTTCGACCTGGAACGGCAGAAAGCCCTGGGCTTCAACATGGTCCGCAAGCACATCAAGGTCGAACCGGCGCGGTGGTACTACTGGGCCGACCGGCTGGGCCTGCTGGTGTGGCAGGACATGCCCTCGTTGGAGACCGTGAACGACCCGCCGGCCGCCGCGAAGGCGAACTTCGAGTCGGAGCTGGGCCGGATCGTCACCCAGCTCAGGAGCACGACGTCCATTGTAGACTGGATCCCGTTCAACGAGGGCTGGGGCGAGTACGACAACCAGCGGATCGTCGACCTGGTCCGGTCACTGGACCCGACCCGGCTGGTCACCCACGACTCCGGGTCGAACTGCTGCCTGTCGGATCCCGAGCCCGGCAACGACGACGTGGTCGACGATCACGCCTACCAGATGTCCGGCGGCACTCGGACGCCGACTGCGACGCGAATCGCGGCACTGGGCGAGTTCGGCGGTCTCGGCCGGCGCGTGCCAGGACACGAATGGCAGCCAGGCGCGGGATTCGGGTACGGGGACCTGTACGGCGACGAGACGTCCTTGACCACCAGGTACGTGACGATCACCCAGGAACTCGGCCGGTTCATCCACACCCGTGGGCTGTCCGCGTCCGTCTACACCGAACCGTACGACGTGGAGAACGAGGTCAACGGGATCTACACGTACGACCGCCAAGTACTGAAGATGACCGAGTCACGGGTTCGTGAGGTCAACCAGCGGGTGCTCGCCATCGCCGCCGGCACCGACGTCAACCGGGGCGAACTGGTGTCGTTGCGTGTCACCACACAGGGCTTCACGGACCGGTATCTGCGGCACCAGAACGGATCCGCGCGTACTGACGTGATCACGTCCGCCGGCAGCGACCTGCTCAAACAGGACGGTACCTTCTGGACCCGCCCCGGCCTGGCTTCCCCTTCGTGCCTGTCGTTCGAGTCCCGCAACTTCCCCGGCCACTACTTGGAAAACGTGAACTGGCACATCGTCAAGGACGTGCCCACCAACCCCGCCGACGCCACCTTCTGCCCACGCGCAGGTGAAGGCGGCACGTCATTGGAGTCCTACAACAACCCCGGCTACTTCATCAGGCACTACAACGAGACCGTCTACCTGGCGAAGTCCGGCGGCCCCAACCCATGGGACACACCCACAACGTTCCCCGCCGACACAACATGGGCCGTCACGACCGCGTGGTGGCGCAGCGGTGCGGATCTCCCGCTGGACCAAGCACATTCCTTCCAAGCGACCACACCCGGCGTCACCAACCGGTTCCTGCGTCACCAGTTCGGCCTCGCCCGCACAGACGTGGTGAACAACGCCAGCGACTCGTTGACCAAGGCCGACTCGACGTTCATCGTCCGGCGCGGCCTGGCGGAACCGACATGCTACTCCCTGGAATCCCGCAACTTCCCCGGCAGCTTCCTGCGGCACGCCAACTTCCGCGTCCACCTCAGCGGCAACGACAACACCGACCTTTACCGCCGCGACGCCACATTCTGCGCCCAACCCAGCACCACCGGCGGAGCAGTGCGACTCGCCTCCATCAACGAGCTCGGCACCCACATGCGTCACTACGCGGCCGAGGTCTGGGTGGCGTCGAACGGCGGTGCCCACGTCTACGACGCCGCCAACCTCTACACCGAGGACACCACCTGGCTCGTGGCGAGTCCTTGGGGTTGAGAGCCCGCCGCATCACCTGTGTTCGGCGGTATGGCCAGCACCAGTACTGACAGTGGTGCTGGACTCCGTGTGTCCTTCCGTTGCCCGCTAAAGAATCTGAGCATTCCCGCGGCGTCCCTGTGACACCTCACTACCGGAAGGACCATCGTGAACTCACATCGTGCCGTCAGCCGGCGGACTCTACTCGGTGGGGCGGTGGCCGCTGTCGTGGGCACCGTCGCGGTGCCGGAAGGTTTCGCCTTCGCCGACAACCGTTTCCCGTCCGGGGCGATCGACCTGCGTTCGGTGGACGCCGTGGCACACCGGCTGGACAAGAAACTGATCGAGTTACGTCGTGACATCCACAGCCATCCCGAGATCGCGGGCCAGGAGCAGCGAACCGCCGAACTGGTGGCAGGGCACCTGCGCACAGCCGGCCTCGACGTCACCACGGACGTCGGCGGGCACGGGGTCGTCGGAGTCCTCACCGGTGCGCGGCCCGGACGAACCATCGCGTACCGGGCCGACATGGACGCGGTGCCACCGAGCGACCAGGTCGAAGGCGGCCCGACACCGGCCCACCTGTGCGGGCACGACATCCACACCGCCGTGGCGGTGGGTGTCGCGCAGGTGCTGGCGAGACTGCGTGACCGGCTCGCCGGCACGGTGATGTTCGTGTTCCAACCCGCTGAGGAAGCACTGACCGGCGCCGCCGCGATGCTGGCTGACGGTGTGTTCGCCGCAACTCGCCCGGCGGAGATCCATGCCCTGCACTGTGGTCCTTTCCCAGTCGGCGAGTTCGCCGTGACGGCCGGGTACGGACTCCCCGGCCAGGATCGCGGCATCATCACCGTCGCCGGCCCGGACGCCATGGCGCGGGCACAGCGGCTCGCCGGTGAGATCGGTGCGCTCAGCACCGTCTCAGCCCCCACGTCGCCCGCGGCCCTTGAGCAACTCGTGACGGACATCCAGACACCGCACGGCCCGTTGACCGAGTTCGTGTTCCTGCGCACCCAGGTACCCCAGGACCGGGCCGAAGTGCGAGTGTCCTACCGCTGCTGGCCCCAGGAGCGGTACGTCGCGATCCGCGAGGAAATCCACCGCCTCGCCCGGTCCTACGACGGAACCGAGGTGACCTTCCCACCGGCACCGTTCCCCGCCATGATCTGTCCCGAACGGGAAGGCCACGCCGTCGAACGGTACCTGCGTCGCACCCTTGGCCAGAACAGGGTCAGAACACTGCACGCCGCCGTCCCGTTCAGCGGCGAGGACTTCGCCCTCTTCCTCAACCAGGTACCCGGCACGTACACCTTCCTCGGCGTGCGGAGGCCCGGCGCGCGCATCGAAACCAGCTATCCGCACTTCGGCACCTTCAACCCCGACGAGCGAGCCATCGCCCACGGCGTCCGCGCGATGGCCGGCTGGCTCCCCACCCGCGCCCACACAGACTAGAGGCGCGTGCCCGCGCAACAAGCGGGTCCTTCGTGCTCTCTCCCGGCCGACCTGTGCTTCGCAAACCATGGGTGTCAAGGGGACTGAAAGCGGAACCCAACTCCGAGCGGCGAAGGTCCCCTTGACGCCCATGGTTCCCTTCGGGCAGGTCGGCCGGGAGGGAGCGCGCAGTCCTTCCCCTCTCCTGGTCGATCTGCCGCCCGGCGAGGGCATTCTTTGCCCAATGCCACTCACCCCATCAACGACCGGAACGCGGTGCGTATGTGCTCAAGGGAGTCCGCGATCCACGGCAGGCGCAACGGATCCGAGCTGTGCATGGCAGTCCATCGTTGTTCAGTGTCAACCCCGCAAAGCAGACTGGTCGCGACGCGGAAACGCAAGCCGTCGTCACCGAAAGCCTCGCCCGCGAGAACGGCGACGCCGTGCCGGTCAAGCAGGTGGCGAGCGAGTCCTTCCCCGGTGTGAATGCCAAGCGTGGAGCGGGCATGCGAGAAGTCGGGGTAGAGGTAGAACCCGCCTTGGGGCGCACGGCAGGAGGCACCGGCCGCGATGTTTTCGTTGTACACCGCGGTGACCAGGGTTCGGTGCAGGTTGCGGGCGGCGTCGATGTAGGCGCGAATCTCGGGTGGGTCGTTCAGGACGTACTCGGCGACGGCCTGCATCGGGCCGGGGAGGGCGGACCAGACTTCGCTGGCCACACCGATGATCTCGGCGTGCAGTTCGGTGAAGAGGGGGCCGTGCGGGACGCGGACGTATCCGATCCGGTATCCGCCGAGAGCAGTGCTCTTGCTCAGTCCGCTGGTGACGACCGTGCGTTCGGGCAGTTCCAGGGCCGGGCTGTGGACGGGGTCGGTGTGGCTGAGGTCGCGGTAGATCTCGTCGGAGACGATCACCAGGTCGTGGATGTTCGCGACCTCGCAGACCTCTTTCACCAGTTGGGGGGACGCGAGGGTGCCGGTCGGGTTGTCGGGGAGGGTGACGATCAGGACACCCCCGGGGCCCGCGGTGGCCAGGTGGCGGTCGAGCAGATCCGGGTCGGGGACACCGCCGGCGTGGCCCGGGATGTCGATTGTGGACACACGCTTGCCGACGAGTGCGGCTTGGGCGGCGTAGCTCACCCATGACGGCCGGGGCAGGATCACGTCGCCGGGCAGCGCGGCCAGCACCGCGAACAGCATGGACTTGCTGCCGGGGCCGAACACGATCTGGTCGGCGGTGGTTTCCAGGCCGCGGCGGGTGAGGTGGTTCGCGGCGGCCTGGCGGGCGGCGGCAGAACCGGCGACCGGGCCGTAGGAGTTACGGTCGGTGGACTCGGCGAGGACTTGGGCGATTTCCGGCAGCACCGGCAGGCCGGCTTCGCCGAACGCAAGGTGGGTGACGCGCTCGCCGCGGGCCTGCTTTGCCCGCACGAGTTCGTTGACGGCCAGGGTCGCCGAGTGGCGGATCACCGGATTTCCTTTCGTCGCTGGAGAACGAGTCCCGCGACCACGGCGATCGCGGTGACGATGAGGGTGAGGACCAGGGACTCCCGTTTGCCCGTGTCGTTGCCCATGCCGAGGATCACCGCGGCGAGCACGACGAGCACCAGGCCGGACAGGTACGGGAAGCCCCACATCCGCACGGACAGGGTGTCCTCGGCGCCGGTCCGCCGCAGTCGCAGCCGGCCGCGGATCTGCGTGACCGTGATGCACAGGTACACCACCACCGCCACGGCGCCGGACGAGTTGAGCAGGAACTGGAAGATGACCTCGGTCGGCAGGAAGTAGTTGGCCGCCACGGTCACGAACCCGACCGCGGACGAGATGAGCACCCCGGCCGCCGGCACGGTCCGCGCGTTGAGGCGCGCGAAAATCGCCGGAGCCTCGCCACGGCTCGCCATCGAGTACAGCATGCGCGAGGACGCGTAGACGCCGGAGTTGAGGCACGACAGCACGGCCGTCAGAACGATCAGGTCCATCACTGTGCCGGCGCCTGGAATACCCAGGTTCTTGAGCACCGCGGTGTACGGACTTGCCGTCACCTCCGTCGAGTTCCACGGCAACAAGGTGACGACGACGAAGATCGACCCGATGTAGAACACCAGGATCCGCCACACGACACTGCGCATGCTGCGGCGGACCGCCTCGGCCGGGCGTTGGGCCTCGCCGGCCGCGACCGTGATCACCTCGGTGCCGAAGAACGACAGGAAGACCGCCAGCATCGCGGCCATCACCGCGCTGAGGCCGTGCGGCAGGAACCCACCCTGTCCGGTGAGGTTGTCCAAGCCGGGCGCGGCCCGGCCGGGGAACAGGCCGAGGATCGCGACCAGGCCGAGCGCGATGAACACGACGATCGCGCACACCTTGATCAGCGCGAACCAGAACTCGAACCGCCCGAACGACCGGACGCTGACCAGGTTCACCCCGGTGAGCACGCACATGAACACCAGTGCGGCCAGCCAGGACGGCACGCCGGGCACCAGGCGGTGCGCGATCGCGGCGCCGGCGATGGCCTCGAAGCCGATGATCACGCACCAGTGGTAGGCGTAGAGCCAGCCGATGGCCAGGCCCGCCCAGTGGCCGATCTCGCGGCCGGCGTACGTGGAGAACGAGCCGCTGTCCGGGGCGGCGACCGCCAGTTCGGCGAGCATGCGCATGACCAGGACCACCACCGCGCCGACCACGCCGTACGCGATCAGCACGCCGGGGCCGGCGGTCCTGATCGCGGACCCGCTGCCGACGAACAGGCCGGCGCCGATCACGCCGCCGATCGCGATCATGGTCATCTGCCTGATCGACAGGCTGTGCCGTAACGACTGGCCGGTCACTGGTGTCTCGGTAGCCATAGGGGCTCCTCAGGGGGCGGACCGGACTGATGGCCCCCGAGTGTGGCCGACCCGACCCTGATGCGCAATGATCATTGCGTCAGTCTAGCAAAACGCAAGATATGTTCCGTGAGAGGCTCAGTGCGTGGAAACTGTGCCGCCGGCCGGCTACGACCAACTCGCCGACCTGCTCCGGACCCGATGGCCGAAGCTGGCCGCCGGGCAGCGCCGGATCGCGAACCTGCTGCTCACCGACCCCGAGGGCACCGCGTTCCGGAGCATCTCGGAGACCGCCAAGCTGGCCGAGGTGCACGAGTCGTCCCTGGTCCGCTTCGCTGCCGCACTCGGCCTGTCCGGCTACCCGGCGCTGGCCCAGCTGTGCCGGGCCCAGCTCGCCGAGCAGGCCCAGCTCGTCCGCCGGTTCGAGCAGGCCGGCGAGCACAGCGGCCCGGACACGCTGCTCGCCGCCGTCGCCGAACACGACGGCCGGAACCTGGCGCGGACGTTCGCCATGATCGACCCGGCCCGGTGGCAGCGAGCGGTCGAGATGCTGGCGGACGCCCCGGCCGTTTCCGTGATCGGCCTGCGCAAGTGCTTCACCGTGGCGTACCTGCTGAACTACCTGCTGCACGTGGCCCGGCCCGGCGTCCGCCAACTGGCCACCACACCCGGCCTGCTGGTGGACGACCTGCGCGATCTGTCCGAAGGCGACACTTTGGTGGCCGTCTCGATCCACAGGTACACAGCGGACACCGTGCGCGCGCTCGCGTACGCGAAAGCCCACGGCCTGCAAACAATCGCGCTCACCGACAACGCGGGCTCACCCCTGGCCGAACACGCCGACGTCACCCTGTACATCGAAACCAGCGGGGTGACGATCATGCGGTCGCTCACCGCGTTCATCGCCGTGGTCCAAGCGTTGGCTACGGACGTGGCCGTGCGGCTCGGCGGCAACACACGCGCCGAGCTGCTGGCCGACGAGAAACTGTTGGAGGACTTCGACGTCTACTTCGACCGGGGGTGACGCTCAGGACGTACGGAGCCGGCCCACGCCGGCGAGGATCTGGTCGCGTTCCGGGCCTTCGGTGCTGTCGCTGGGACCCGCCGGCCGCCAGTCCGCGGTGGCCACCACACCGGGGTCGACCAGGTCGAATCCGTCGAAGAAGGTCACGAACTCGGCGCGGGTGCGCGGGTGGATCGGGTCCGCGCTGCGTTTCATCACCTCGACCATCGCGGCCATCTCGGCCGGTCGGGAGTCGGCCGTGAAGTGGGACAGGGCCAGGTGGCTGCCGGGCGCGAGCGCGGTCCGGTAGCGGGCGAGCAGCGCGGCCGGGTCCTCGTCCGGCGGGACGAAGTGCAGGACGCCGACCATGAGCAGGCCGACCGGCTGCTGGAAGTCCAGCATTCGACGGGTGCGGTCCAGGATCCCCTCGACGTCACGGAGGTCCCCGCGGACGATGGTCGCGTTGTCGTTGTTGCCGAGGAGCATCTCGCTGTGGCTCACCGCGATGGGGTCCCGGTCGACGTACACCACGCGGGCCGCCGGGTCGGTGTTCTGGGCGATCTGGTGCACGTTGCCGACCGTGGGGATGCCGGACCCGATGTCCAGGAACTGTCGGATCCCCTGCTCGGCGAGGTGGACGACGGCCCGGCGGAGGAACGCGCGGTTGAGCCGGGCGATGTCCCGGGACCCGGGCAGCGCCTGGTCGAACCGTTCCGCGATCTCCCGGTCGGCCTCGAAGTTGTGCCCACCGCCCAGCAGGTAGTCATAGATCCGGGCCGAGCTCGGCTTGGCGGTGTCGACATCGTCCGGGATCCACGTCTGCGGCTCGACCATGTGCCGAACCTACCCGCCGCGCGCCGCGCCAACCGGGTGAACCCTCGGTAACGGTCGGAACCGATCATCGGTGGTGTGCGTCATCCAGGTGTGAGTCAGACACAGCGCGTGGTCTGGTTGTCGAAGGCCGCCTACTGGGCATGGGGTGTGGCAGCGGTGGCGACCGTGGCCGCCGGATGGCACATCTGGGGGATCACGGACACGCCGGAGCGCCCGTTCTTCTGGGTGATCACCGTCCTGGACCTGCTGGTCGCGGTCACGGCACTGGGAGTTGGGCTGCAGTGGCCGCGGTACGCGGTGTTCGACGCCGAAGGGATCGTGCTGCACAGAAAGCGGATCCGGTACGAGGCGATCACCGAACTGCGGCTCGGTGACGTGTCCGCCAAGCCGTTCTGGCTGGCGGCCTGGCTCCCGACGTCCCTGCTGGGCGGGTTGATCGTCGCGCTGATCCCGGCCGACACGTTCGACCGGCAGGTCGTCGAGATCGGCACCGAGAACCGGCGCGCCCGGCTGCGTTGGCGCGGCAATGTCCCGCATGACGACTTCGTCGCGGCCGTCCGGGAGAGCCGGCCCGACCTGGAGATCACCTACGGGGTCGACCGGAGGACCGTCGCGGTCGACTTCACACCGAGGCTGTCCATCGGCGGCGGGCTGCTCGTGGCCGGGCTGGCCGCGTGGGTGCTGTTCGCCGGCGTGCTCAGTGTCCAGCTGTTCGACCGGTCCACTGTGGATGGCCCGTACCCGTCCGCGGCCACCTCCAACGTGCTGCGTTCGGTCACCGCGGATCTCAAGGGGTACGCGCCGCTGCCCGGTGTCCCGGCCGAGTACAAGGAATGGCGTTGTGACAGGAACAACTACGCGTTCCTCGGCCCGTCGCCGGATGTGATCGACCTGCACATGAAGCTGGTCGCCGAAGACATGCCGCGGGCCATGGCGGACGCGTACGAAGCGAAGCTCCGCAGCGACACCGGCATGGCGTCCTTCGACTACCTGCACCGCATCGATGACCCGGTCACCGACGTGGAGATCGACATTCCCGAGGTCAAAGGCCTGTACGTGGAGATCTCCACCGGCTGCGTGAGCCGGGCGGACCTCGGGCCGCTGCGCGACGACCTGACGAAGATGGCCGCCGCGCTCGGTGCCGCCGGCTAACGCGAGGGCTCGACCAGCCGGGGACCGGTGCCGTCCTCGCTGACGAGGTGACACGCCACCAAAGAGCCGTTCGAGCCGACCGGGCGCAGCGGCGGAACGTCCGTGCGGCAGCGGTCTTCGGCGACCGGGCAACGGGTGTGGAACCGGCAGCCGCTCGGTGGCCGGACCGGGCTGGGGACGTCGCCGCCCAGGATGATCCGGGCCCGTTTGCGCTGCACAGGCGGGTCGGGGATGGGCGCGGCGGACAGCAGTGCCTGGGTGTACGGGTGGCGTGGGGCGGCGAACAGCGAGGCTCGGTCGGACACTTCCACCAGCCGGCCGAGGTACATGACCGCGATCCGCTGGGCGAGGAACTCGACGGCGGCGAGGTCGTGCGTGATGAACAGGCACGCGAACCGCAGTTCGGCCTGTAGGCGGGCGATGAGATTCAGCACCGACGCCTGCACCGAGACGTCCAGGGCCGACGTGGGTTCGTCGGCGACGAGCAGCGCGGGACCGGCCGACAGCGCCCTGGCCAGGCTCACTCGTTGGCGTTGCCCACCGGACAGTTCGTGCGGGTAGCGGGTGCCCACTTCGGGGCGCAGGCCGACCTGGTCCAACAGTTCGCTGAGCCGGTCCCGGCGGGTGGCCGCGGTGCCGATGTGGTGCAGGCGCAACGGTTCGGTGACGATGTCGGCGACCGACATCCTGGGGTTCAACGAGGACGACGGGTCCTGGAAGACGATGTTGAAGAACCGCCGCATCCGGCGGACCTGCCGGCGCCGCATCGGCCCGATGTCCACGCCGCCGACGAGCACCTGGCCCGCGGTGACGGTCTCCAGCCGGACCGCGCAGCGGCCGAGGGTGGTCTTGCCGCTGCCGGACTCGCCGACCAGGCCGAGCACCTCGCCGGGGACCAGGGTGAGACTGACCCCGTCGACCGCGCGCACCGCCTGCGGTCCGCTGCCGAAGTGTTTGACCAGGTCAACCAGTTCCAGTACGGGCGCCGCTGAGTCCAGTTCGCTCATCAACCCTCCCTCCCAGGGGATACCAGCACGCCACGGGATGCCCGACTGGGCCAGGAGCCAGCGTCGGCCTGCTCGCGCGGCAACGTTCCTGAACATGGCCGCACCGGTCGGCGAACGTGCACACGTCCTCCGCCGACCGCAACACGGGCACCAGCCCGGGGATCTCCCGAAGCCCGCCGTCGGCGCGCCGGGCCGGGTTGGGGACCGCGTCGAGCAGGCCGCGGGTGTACGGGTGCGACGGTGTCGCGAACAGACTGTCTACTTTGGACTCTTCAATGATCCGGCCGGCGTACATCACCACCACCCGGTCGGCGATGTCGGCCACCACACCGAGGTCGTGCGTGATCAGCAGCACCGCCGTGCCGGTTTCGGCGCTCAACGTCCGCAGCAGGTCCAGGATGTCGGCCTGGATGGTCACGTCCAACGCCGTGGTCGGCTCGTCGGCGACGAGCAGCGTCGGCCGGCACGCCAACGCCATCGCGATCATCACCCGTTGCCGCATACCGCCGGACAGCTGGTGCGGGTACTCCCGCAGCCGTCGGTGCGGCTCCGGGATGCCGACCTGCTCGAACAGTTCCAGCGCCCGCTTCCGGGCCCCGGCGCGGGCCATCCGCTGGTGCCGGTAGAGTACCTCACGGATCTGCCTGCCCACGGTCATGACCGGGTTGAGCGAGGTCATCGGCTCCTGGAAGACGTACGCGATCTCCTTGCCGCGCACCGAACTCAGCCGGTTCTCCGACAGGCCGAGCAGCTCCCGGCCGGTCAGCCGGACCGAGCCCCGCACCTCGGCGTTGGCCGGCAGCAGACCGGTCAGCGCCATCGCGGTCACCGACTTGCCACACCCCGATTCTCCCACCAGGGCAAGGACTTCACGCTCGGCCACGGTGAACGACGCGGTGTCCACGGCGAGGACCGGGCCGTCCTCGGTGCGGAACCGGACGGTGAGACCGTCGACGGACATCAGTGGTGTCATCGGCGTTCCTTGGGGTCCAGGGCGTCCCGCAGGCCGTCGCCGAGCAGGTTCAACGCCAGCGTCAGCACCACGATCACCAGCCCGGGGAACACCGCCATCCACGGACCGTCGTGGTAGAACTGCTGGGCGTTGGCGAGCATCACGCCGAGTGACGGCGTCGGCGGCCGGACTCCGAGGCCGAGGAACGACAACACCGCCTCGCCGATCACCGCCATCGGCACGTACACGGTCGCCTGCACCAGAATGGCGTTCACCGCGTTGGGCAGGATGTGCCGGCGCAGCACGGTGAAGTCGCCGGCGCCGTTGGCGAACGCCGCGCCCACGTAGTCCAGTCCGCGTAATCGCAGGGTCTCCCCCCTGGTCACCCGGATCATCCCGGGGATCTGCGCGACCCCGATCGCGACCACCGCGGTCAGCAGCGACGGGCCGAGGATCGCGGCCAGCCCGACCGCGAGGATCAGGAACGGGAACGCCAGCAACAGGTCGGTGAACCGGGACACGATCGGGTCGAGCCAGCCGTAGAACCCGGCGAGCAGCCCGAACGGCACCCCGATCAGCACGGACAGCACCACCGCCAAAGCGCCGACGATGACCGACACGCGCAGGCCGTAGAGCACCCTGGAGAGCTGGTCACGGCCGAGTTCGTCGGTGCCCAGCCAGTGCGCCAGGGACGGCGCCTGCGGCGATGGCGCGGTGAAATCCGGTGCGTCGTAAGCGAAAGGCGCGATCAGCGGCGCGAACACCGCGGCCGCCACCGCGACCAGGACCACGCCGAGCCCGACCACGGCCAACGGGTTGCGCAACACCCGACGCAGCACCCGCCGGCGCATCGGCGGGTTGATGACCAGGACTTCGGTCACAGCGCGGCACCCCCGATCCGGATCCGCGGGTCGATCACCGAGTACAGCAGGTCGACCAGCAGGTTCAGCACGATGTACGCGGTCGCCGTGATCAGCACGACGCCCTGGATCAGCGGGTAGTCCCGGGTGAACACCGCGTCCAGGGTCAGCCGGCCGAAGCCGGGCAGCACGAAGATGGACTCGGTGACCACCGCGCCGGAGATCAGAATCCCCAGCTGCAGGCCGACGATCGTGGTGACCACGATCAGGCTGTTGCGCAACGCGTGCCCGAAGACGACCTGGCGTCGGGACAGGCCCTTGGCGCGGGCGGTCCGGACGAAGTCGGCGGTCAGCGACTCCAGCATGGCCGACCGGGTCTGCCGCATGATCACCGCGGCGATCGCCGAGCCGAGCACGATCGCCGGCATGACCATGTGCCGCAGGTTGTCCGCCGGGTCGTCGAAGAACGGCACGAACCCGGACGCCGGCAGCACCCCGAGGGAGATCGCGAAGAAGAGAATGCCCATCTGGCCGAACCAGAAGTTCGGAATGGACAGTCCGAGCAGCGCCACCGAGTTCGCCGCCCACTCCAGCGGGCCGCGCCTGCGTACGGCCGCGACCACACCAGCGATCAGTCCGATGAGGATGGCGACGAGCATGGCCAGCAGTGCCAGCTCCACCGTGATGGGCAACGCGTGCGCCACGGTGTCGGTGACCGGCAGCCCGGTGCGCACGGACGTGCCCAGGTCGCCGGTGAACACTTTGCCGATGTACCGGCCGAACTGCACCGGCAGCGGCTGGTCGAACCCGTACTGGTGGCGGACCTCGGCGATGGCCGCCGGGTCCGCCTCCTCGCCGGCGAGCGTCCTGGCCGGGTCGCCCGGCAGCGCGCGGATGCCGAAGAACACCACCACGATCGCGAGGAACAGGGTGATGAGCGACTCGACCAGGCGGCGAACCAGGTAGCGACCCATTACTGGACGAAGCCCGCGGTGTCGAACCGCATGATGAAGTCGGCGTACATCTTGACCCCGCCGACCTTGTCGCTGAGCCCGATCAGGTTCTTCGCCCGGTACAGGTAGATCAACGGCGAGTCCTGTTGGATCTTCGCGATGACCTTGCCGTAGAGCTCCCGGCGCGCGGCCACGTCCTGGGTCGCCCGCGCGTCGTTCAGCCACTGGTCGACCTGGGGGTTGGAGTAGCCGGCGATGTTCTGCGAGCCCTTGGTCTGCACGAACGTGGTGATGTTGCCGTCCGCGTCGATCCGGCCGGACCAGCCGATCCGGAACATCTGGTACTTGCCGGCGTCGGTCAGGTCGAGCGAGCTGGCGAACTCGGTCGGCTCAAGCTGCACGTCGAACCCGCCGTCGGCGGCCATCGACTTGATCGCCTCGCCGACCCGCCGGTTGTCCGAGTCGTTCACCACGACCAGGCTGATCTTCACCGGGGTGGGCACGCCCGCGTCGGCAAGCAAGCGCTTGGCCGCCGCCGGATCGTGCTTCGGGCACGCCTGCGCCGCGTCCGACGAAAGCTGCGCGGCCGGGCTGATCGGGCCGCACGCCGGGCTGTACACGCCACGGAAGACCGTCTTGGTGATCGCCTCCCGGTCGATGCTCATCGCGAACGCCTGACGGATCCGCGCGTCGGTCGCCATCGGGCTGACGACGGGCGCGGCGAGCGTGCCGGGGGTCTGGCCGACCCCGTTCGCGTTGCCCACGTTGACCGTGATGCCCTGGTAGCCCAGGGACTCGGTGCTGAGCAGGCGCAGGTTCGGGATGGACTTGAGCTCCTCGACGTTGATCGGGCTGACGTTGAACTGGATGTCGATGTCGCCGGAGCGGAGGTTGTTGAAACTGGTGGTGGGGTCGGCGACGGTCTTGTAGACGATCTTGTCCAGCTTGACGTTCGCCGCGTTGTAGTAGTTCGGGTCCTTGACCACCTCGGTGCGGTCCTGGGCGACCCGGGTGGCGAACTTGAACGGCCCGATGCACACCGGCGCGGTGCCGAAGTCCGGGGTCTTGGCCAGGGCGGCCGGTGACATGATCATCCCGGCCCGGTCGGCGAGCTGCGACACCAACGGCGAGAACGGCTGGGACAGGTGCAGGGCGACGGTGGCCGGGTCGACCACGGTGACGTCGGTGAGCGGGCCGAGTTCGCTCTTGCGCTGCGACCCGGTGAGGGTGCGGTGCCGGTCGAGCGAGGTCTTCACCGCGGCGGCGTCCATCACCGTGCCGTCGGCGAACTTCAGGCCGGTGCGCAGCTTGATCGTCACGGTCTTGCCGTCCGGGGAAACGTCCGGCAGCGCGGCGGCCAGTTGCGGGACCAGGGTGAGCTTCTCGTCGGCCTCGTACAGCTTCTCGCAGATGGCCTGGAAGACCTCGCGGCCGACCAGGGTGCGGGACAGGGACGGGTCGAGCTTGTCGGGTTCGCCGTTGAGGGCGACCCGTAATGTGCCGCCCGACCTGATCGGGCGGGTGTCGGTGCTGGGCTGCTGTGGGGGCGCTTGCCCGTTGTTGATCGTGCCACAGCCGGTGAGCAGGGTGAAGGCGATCGCGGTGATCAGAACGCGTGACGCTGTCATGGCGCCTCCCAGGGGAATCGGCCCACCATACTGCATACAATCGATGGTCGACAGACCCGTGAGTAGGCCCGGTGGCCACCCGTTATTCACACAGATCGTCGCTTGTGGTGGGACCGGTCCCACTCCTAAGGTCGGCTCAGCCGGGTGAGGGGTGATCATCGTGGACACTGACACAGCCGTCGATCAGCCTGAGTTACGCCGCAACGCGATTGGCCTGCGCGAGATGCTGTTCCAGAGCGTCACCGCGATGGCGCCCGGCGCGGCGATCGCCGCGTCGATCCCATCCGGAGCCGCGTTCGCCGGCGGCGCGCTGCCGCTGTCGGTGCTCGTCGCGCTCGTCGCGTGCCTGTTCGCCGCTCTGTCCATTGCGGAGCTTGCCCGGCATCTGCCCGGCGCGGGATCCGTGGCCACGTACACGACCCGAGGACTGCACCCGACCTTGGGCTTCCTGGTGGCGTGGGGATACGTGTTCGTCGAAGCGCTGGTGCCGACCCTGCTGTTCATCCAGTTGGGGTACACCGTGGCCGACACGCTGCACGCCGAGTGGAACTCCTACCCGGACAGCCTGTGGTGGCCATGGGCGTTGCTGGGCTCGGTGATCATCACCGTCGTCGGGTATCGCGGCGTGCGCTCGTCCGCGCGGCTGGGCACGATCCTCGGCGCGTTCGAGATCATCGTTTTCGTTGCCCTCGCGGTGATGCTGATCGTCAAGGCCGGCGGCGCGAACACCCTGTCCGTCTTCACCACGGCGCACACACCGGACGCCTATCCGGGGATCACCGGGGTGATCGCCGGCTCGGTGTACACGGTGTTGGCGTTCGGCGGGTTCGAGGCCGCCGCACCGCTCGCCGAGGAGGCGAAGCTGCCGCGGCAGACGGTCCGGCGGGCGGTCGTCGGCGCCACCATCGGCATCGGCCTGATCTACATCCTCACCACGTACGCGGCGGCCGTGTTCGTCGGACCGGACAACTTCTCCGCGTTCGGCATCGAAGGCCCACAGTCGTGGGCGGGCATCTCGCGGGCGTCGTTCGGCCTGTTCTGGATCCTGGTGTTCCTGGCCGTGGTGAACTCGGCGATCGCCAACGCCAACGCCGGCGCCAACGTCTCCACCCGCACCGCGTTCGCGCTGGCCCGCGTCGGCGTCTTCCCGCGCGCGCTCCGCCACGTACATTCGTCGTTCCGCTCGCCCACCACGGCGATCTGGACCCAGTTCGTGATCACGCTCGTGACCTTGCCGCTCGCGTTCGTGTTCACCGTCAGAGACGCCTTCTACCTCCTGGCGACCATCGTCGTCGTGGTCATCGCGTCGGTGTACATCGTGGTCAACGCGGCGTGCGTCGGCTTCTTCGCCCGGGTCCGGCGGGACGAGTTCAACTGGCTGCGCCACCTGGTGCTGCCGCTGCTGGGGATGGCCGCGTTCGTGCCGGCCCTGCTGACCGCGGCGGGCATCCCGGTGTTCTCGTTCGTCACCCCGCTGACCCCGCCGGTGTCGTACGCGGGGATCATCGTCGGCGTGTGGATGCTGCTCGGCATCGCCTACCTGGTGTATCTGTGGACACGTCACCGGCAACGCGTGATCGACACCGGGCTCGTGGAGGAGCGACTATGACCGACGTGCTGACTGTCCGTCCCTCGTTCGACCAGTATGTCTGGACGTTCGGCGGCGCGGCCCCGTTGGCACGGATCAAACCCGGCACAGTCCTGGACGTCTTCACCGAGGACTGCTTCGCCGGCCGGGTCCGTTCGGAACGCGACCTGGTGTCCGAGGTCTGCGAGTTCCCCTTCCTCAACCCCCAAACCGGTCCCTTCTACATCGAAGGCGCCGAACCAGGCGACACGGTGGCGGTGCACTTCGTCTCGATCGAACCGGCCCGAGACTGGGCCGCGTCCACCACAGTGCCCCTGTTCGGCGCCTTGACCTCCACCCACACCACCGCGACCCTGCAACCCCCACTGCCGGAACGGGTCTGGATCTGGGCCCTCGACCGGGCGCGCCGCACCTGCACGTTCACCGCCCGCGACAACGACATAACCGTCGAACTGCCCATGGACCCCATGCACGGCACAGTCGGCGTGGCGCCGCCCAACCTGGAGGTCCGGTCAGCCCTGGTCCCCGACCTGCACGGCGGCAACATGGACACCCCGGAGATGCGCGCGGGCGTCACCTGCTACCTCGGCGTCAACGTGGCAGGCGCCCTGCTGAGCTTCGGCGACGGCCACGCCCGCCAAGGCGAAGGAGAAACCTGCGGCGTAGCAGTGGAAACAGCGATGAACACCATCGTCATAGTGGACCTGATCAAAGGCCGCGCAACCCCATGGCCCCGAATCGAGTCGGACACCCACATCATGTCCGTGGGCTCCGCGCGACCACTTGAGGACGCGTTCCGGATCGCCCAGCTCGATCTCGTCCAGTGGGTCGCCGCCGGCCGTGGTCTGTCCGAAATGGACGCCTATCAACTGCTGTCCCAGGCGGTCGAGTCACCGTTGGCGAACGTCTGCGACACGAACTACTCCTCGGTGGCCAAGGTCCGCAAGGCATGGCTGCCGCCGGCCACCTCGGACGACTCCGTCCACGCCCGGTTGCGCGCCCAGGCTGCGGAGTACCGCGCCTCGTAGTTGTCCAGCAGCACGGACTTCACGCGTTCCACGAACAGGTGGACCGGTTCCTGGTCCTCGAACGGCTCGGTCCGGTCGGCGAGCGTGGCGTACCAGTCGGCACAGGAGGCGCTGAAGTCGTCCGGGCCCACGATGGACACCGCCTGGAAGCACGCGGAACCCAGGACCGCCAGGATGTTCTCCACGTTGTCGCACAGCCGCGCGCAGCGCCGGGCCGCGTTCAGGCCCATGCTGACCACGTCCTGGTTGCCGCCGTTGGAGGGAATGGACTTGATCGACGCGGGGACGGCGATGTCGAGGTTCTCCGACGCGATGCTCGTCGCGAGATACTGCGCACCCATCAGGCCGCAGCCGAGGCCGCTGTCCCCGCGGACCAGGAAGTCCGGCAGGTCCCCGTTCAGGTGTGGCGAGAGGATCCGGTCGACCTGCCGCTCGGCCAGCACCCCGATCTCGGCCAGCGCGACCGCCAGGTAGTCGGCGGCCATCGCGATGTACTGACCGTGGAAGTTGCCGCCGTGGAACGACTCTTCGGCGGTCTGGAAGATGAGCGGGTTGTCGTTGCACGAGTTCAGCTCCCGCTCGACGACGTCCCGGCAGAAGTCGAACGTGTCCAGCACCGGGCCGAGGATCTGCGGGATGCACCGCAACGTGTACGCGTTCTGGATCATCACGCCGGTGTCGACGACATCCTGGGCGTCACCCCGGCGGTCCGCCATCGCGGCCATCAGGTCGACGTGCCGGGTGACCCGCTTGCTGCCCTGGAGCAGGCTCCGGAGCACCGCCGCCACGGCAATCTGCCCGTGATGGCCTTTGAGTTCGTGGCCACGCTCGTCGAACGCCCGGGTCGAGCCGCCGAGGACCTGGACGAGCACGGCGGACAGGGAGATCGCGATGTCGAGCAGGCGGTAGCCGCGCATCAGCGACATGGCGGCGACACCGGTCATCGCCGACGTGCCGTTGACGAGTGCCAAGCCCTCCTTGTATCCGAGGCGGACGGGCGCGAGGCCACGGCCGGCGAGCGCGCTCGCGCCGTCGGTCCGGACGCCGTCGACGATGGCCTCGCCGGCCCCGCACAGCACGAGGGCGAGGTGACTCAGCGGGGCCAGGTCGCCGCTCGCGCCGAGCGACCCCTGCTGCGGGATCAGCGGGTGGATCCCCTGGTTGAGCAGGTCCGTCAGGAGGACGACCGTGGCCGGGCTCACCCCCGAGTATCCCTTGAGGAAGCAGTTGAGCCTGGCCAGCATGATCGCCCGGGTGACGTCCTCGGCGAAGAAGCCACCGGCGCCGGCCGCGTGCCCGCGCAGCAGGTTCACCTGTAACGTCTCGGCGAACCGCGGCGGCACAGCCATGTGCACGGTCTCGCCGAATCCGGTGTTCACGCCGTACATCGGGTAGCCGCGAGCGCCCCAGTCCTGAACCCGTTGGTGCGCGGTGTTCACCCGGTCCAGAGCGGCCGGATCGAGTTCGACCGTCGCCCGGCCGATCGCGACGTGCTCGACATCCAGAACAGACAGGTCGTTCCCCGAAAGCAGAACCATGGTGCCGAAGTCCCCTCTTCAGGCGCGGTAGCGCACTACCGTGCGATGTTTCGTTCGAGCGGTTGCCGCATGCGGCGGAAGGCAGGGTTGAGCCAGATGATCACGGTGACGATCGTGAACAGGCCGGTGGCCGCGAACAGCGCGGACTGGGTGCTGACCGACTGGAGCGCGTAACCGGCGACCAGCGTGCCGAGCGGGCTGGCCGCGAACGACAGCGACCTGCCGATGCCGATGACCCGGCCGCGTAGCTCGTCCGGCACGCGTTCGTGCACGGTCGTGAAGATGAGCGGGTTGATCGGGCCGGAGACGAGTCCGGAGCAGAAGAAGGCGATCGCGGCGGTGAGGAGGGTCGGCGCGACGCTCAGGCCGCCGATGCTCAGTGTCAGCGCCAGGAAGGACAGCAGGAAGGTCGGCCGCCGCGGCAGGCGTGGCGCCAGGACGGCGAACAGCAGTGCGCCGATCAGCCCGCCGAGCGCGTTGGCCCCGAACAACAGCCCGAGGTCGACCGCGCTCTGGTAGGTGCGCGACACGTGCACCGGAAGGACCACACCGAAGAGCGGGCCTTCGATGAAGTTGACCAGGATGAGGCTGAGGGTGATGGCGAGGATCAGCTTGTCCCGCACGGTGTAGGCGAACCCGCCGGCCAGTTCGCCCAGGTACGACCGCAGCGACACGCCGGCCTTGACTCGGCCGCGGGCGGGTGTCGAGGCCATGAGCGCCGCGGACAGCAGGAAACTGCCAGCGTCGATCCAGAGGGCGTTGGCCGGGCCCACCAGGGCGATCATGACGCCGGCCGAGGGTGAGCCGACCACCGACGACAACCGGACCACCATGGACCATCCGGAGTTGACCCGGTCGAGGCGCGCACCGGCGGCCGAGGCGAGGTCGGGCAGCAGGCTGATCCGGGCTGTCCCGCCCAGGGAGTCGCTGAACCCGCGGACCGCCGCGAGCGCGACGACCAGCCAGAGCGGGATGCCCGTCAGGAGGTACACGGCCGGAATGGCGGCCGTGGCGACGCCGCTCAGCAGGTCCGCGACGACGCTCATCGTCCGGTGCCCCAAGCGGTCCACAACCGGGCCGCCGACCACGCCGGCCAGCACCATGGCCGTGACGCCGGCGAAGCCGACGAGCCCGGTCGACGCCGGACTGCCGGTGGTGGCGAGGACGAACCACGGCAACGCGACGAAGCTGACGGCGCTGCCCGTCAGGGAAAGACCATTCGCGACGAACAGTGTCAGGAGCGGTCGGACTGAACGCGTGGCCATGTCACGCGGTCAGTCGTTTGTCGGCGGCCTGGATGAGCCGGCCGCACAGGTCGCCGACGTCCTTGACGTTCTGGCCGACGAACATGGTGGCGTGCTCCCTCGCCGACCGATGGACGGTGACGGGTCCGTCCGCGAGCGCCTGCCACTGCGCCAGATAGTCCGGGAAGGACGTGCCGGAGATCTGGGACGGCCGTTGTTCGGAACTGTCAAGGCATTCGTCGCTGGCGATGAGCTGGATCGAGCCCGGGTACGGCCTTGCCTCGTAGTTCCGGTACCCGACGAGCATCGCCGCGGCAGCGTGCAACGCGGGCACGGTCTCCGGGCTCACGCTGGACTTGGCCCAGCCCATCTCGTCGAGCCAGCGGTCCAGGTCGGCCCGAGCGCCGGCCCGGTCCACACCACCGCCGAGAACCAGGCTCATCAACGCCGCCCCCCGGCGCAGCAACGCGATGTGTCGGTGATCCTTCGCCATCTGCGCCTGATCGCCGGGCAGCGACGGCTCGACGAGCAGCAACGGGTCGACCACTTCGCCCGCGACACCGAGTTGGCGCGCCATCTCGTAGGCGATGACACCCCCGAAGGACCAGCCGAGCAGCGCGTACGGCCCGTCGGGCTGCCAGGTACGCATCTCCGAGACGTAGTGGGCGGCCATGTCCTCGATGCTGTCGTGCGGCCGGTGGCCGCGCGCCATCCCGGCCGGCTGGAACGCGAGAACCGGCTGGTCGGCGTCGGTCGCCTGGCACAGGCCGAGATACCACGCGACGCTGCCGCCACTGGGATGCACACAGAACAGGGGCCGCCGGGACCCGTCCGGCTTGAGACGCACCAGCGACGTGAACTGTCCGGGCCGGTCGGCGGGCCCGGTGGCACCGCCGTCCCGTTGCCTGTCCGCCAACGCGATGGCAAGGGCCACGACGGTCGGCCGTTCGTAGATGTCGGCCGGTTCGATGTGCAGCCCGGCGTCCGCCGCGAACCTGGCCGCCTGGATCGTCGCCAGCGAGTGGCCGCCGAGGTCAAAGAAGTTGTCGTGGATGCCGATGTGGTCGATGTGGAGGGTGCGGGTGATGATCTCGCAGAGTTGGGCTTCGGTGGGGGTGCGTGGTGGCTGGTAGGTGTGTGGTTCGGTGCGTTGGGTGGTGGGTGCGGGCAGGAGCCGTCGGTCGACTTTGCCGCCGGGGCTGAGGGGGAGGGTGGTGAGGTGGGTGTAGCTGGTGGGGATCATGTACGGGGGCAGGGTTTGGGCGAGGTGTTGGCGTAGTTCGGTGGTGGTGGGTGGTTCGTGGTCGGGAACGAGGTAGGCGGCCAACTGCTTGTCGTCGTTGTGGTGGTGGACGGTGACGATGGTTTCGGTGATGTGGGGGTGGGTGAGGAGGTGGGCTTCGATTTCGCCGAGTTCGATGCGGTGGCCGCGGATTTTGACTTGGTGGTCGGTGCGGCCGAGGAATTCGAGGTTGCCGTTGGGGTGGAGTCGGGTGAGGTCGCCGGTGCGGTAGAGGCGTGCGCCTGGTTGGTGTGAGTGTGGGTCGGGGAGGAATTTTTCGGCGGTGTGGTGGGGGCGGTTGAGGTAGCCGCGGGTGACGCCGTCGCCGCCGATGTAGAGTTCGCCGATCACCCCAGTGGGTACGGGTTGTAGGTGTTGGTCGAGGACGTACATTTGGGTGTTGGCGATGGGTTTGCCGATCGAGACGGGTCGGTTGGTGTCCTGGTCTTCGGGGATCAGGTAAGTCGAGCAGCCGACGACTGTCTCGGTAGGACCGTATTCGTCGATGATGCGCGCGTTCGGCGCTATGTTTCGCCACGCGAGCACGGTTTCTGCCTTGACTTCATCCGCGCCGACGACGTAGGTCCGTACGGAATCCAGCCGCGTGTGCTCTGGTAGGAGGGCTCGTAGTGCGTCGAGGTGGGAGGGGGTGATTTTGAGGAGGCTGAAGTCGTGGGGTTGTTGGAGGAGGTTGGCGAGGTGTTGGAGGGTTTTGTCGTGGGGGAGGAAGGTGACGTCTCGGCCGCCGAGGAGGGGGAGGAAGAGGTTGGGGATGCTGAGGTCGAAGGCGATGGAGCCGAGCATGGCGGCGCCTTGTTCGCCGGTGAGGCCGTAGCCGGTGGTGGCCCAGGTGAGGTAGTTGTTGAGGCCGTGGTGGTCGACCATGACGCCTTTGGGGCGTCCGGTGGAGCCTGAGGTGTAGATGATGTAGACGAGGTTGTCCGGACCGGCCAGCGGTGACGGATTGCTGGTGGGTTGTTCGGTGGGCCAGTCCTCGTCCAGGAAGAACAGCCGAGCTGTTGTTTCGGGCAGCCGGGCCAGGAGATCTCGCTGGGTGAGGATGATGGCGGTTCGGGTGTCGTGGAGCATGAACGCTTGGCGTTCGGCGGGGTGGTCAGGGTCCAACGGTAGGTAGGCGCCGCCTGCTTTGAGGATGGCGAGGAGGCCGATGAGCATTTCGGGGCGGTGTTCGACGCAGATGCCGACGACGGTCTCGGGTCCGACTCCCCATGATCGCAGTTCGTGGGCGAGTTGGTTGGCTCGGGTGTTCAGTTCCCGGTAGGTGAGTCGTTGTTCGCCGAAGACCACCGCGGTGGCGTTGGGTGTGCGGTTGACCTGGTCTTCGAACAACTCGTGGAAACAACGATCCCGCGGGTACGTGGTCACCGGTCCCCGCCCAACGGTCAGGATCTCCCGCCGCTCCACGTCTCCCAGGAGTTCGACTTCGCTGATCCGCACCTCGGGATCCCGCACGACCGCGCCGACCAGATTCAGGAAGTGCCCGGCCAGACGCCCGACTGTCGCCGCGGTGAACAGATCAGCGCTGTACTCGATTTCCGCGCCGAGTGGGCCGTCACCGTGGTCGGTGATGATCAGTGACAGGTCGTACTTCGCCTTCACCGCGTCGCGTGGCACGCGTTCGACACTGAGGTCGGGTACCAGCCGCCGCCAGGTGTCGTCCGGCGTCACGTCGTACTGGAAGAGAACCTGGAAGAGCGGGGTCCGGCTGGGGTCGCGGTCCGGTTGCAGATCCTCCACCAGGCGTTCGAACGGCAGATCCTGGTGCGCCAGCGCCGCCAGCGTCACCTCCCGCGTCCGGCCGAGGAACTCCGCGAACCGCGGGTCACCGGACAGGTTCCCGCGCAGTACCAGGACGTTGAAGAACGGGCCGATCACACCGTCCACCTCGGGCCTGTTCCGCTCGGACACCGGCGTGCCCACCGCGATGTCATCTTGCCCGCTGTAGCGCGACAACAGGGCTACGAAAGCGGCCTGCACGACGACGAAGGGAGTGGCACCGACGTGTCGGCCGAGGTGTTTCAACGCGTCGGCGAGCTCCGCCGGAATCACGAACCGGTGAATGCCGCCGCGTCCCGATCTGCGCGCCGGGCGCGGGGTGTCAGTGGGCAACTCCAACGGCGGCACGCCACGCAGCTGCTCCCGCCAGTACTCGAGAAGCGACGCGCTTCGCTCGCCCTGCAACCAGTTTCGTTGCCACAGACCGTAGTCCGCGTACTGGACGGGCAGTGGCGCGAGGGCGGCCTCCGCTTCCTGGCTGAACGCCCGGTACAGCTCGACGAGTTCCCGCACGAAGATGTCCGTCGACACGTCGTCGACCGCGATGTGGTGAAAGACGATCGGCAACAGGTGGTCGTGCTCGGCGAGGCGGATCAGGGAGCACCTGAGGGGCGGATCGGTGGCCAGGTCGACAGGCGCGTCGATGGTTCGCGCCACCAACTCCTCCGCCGGCCGCTCGGTCCGGTCGTGGACGTCGAGCGGGAACCCCCGGCCGGGTGGCGCGATCACTTGGAGCACTTCGCCGTCGGCGAAAGTGAACGACGTCCGCAGTACCTCGTGCCGGTCGACGAGGGCCGTCAGGGCCTGGCCGAGTGCGTACCGGTCGATCGGGCCGCGCAGCCGCAGCACCACCGGTACGTGGTAGTCGGACACTTTGGACTGTTGGTCCTGGAGCCAGAGCCTGGTCTGCGCATGGGACGCGAGCGGACGGCTGTGCGGGGGCCGGCGCGTGATCGACGGATACGAACTCGGCGTACGCCGCATCAGGCCCGCGATCCCGGCCACCGTCGGGGATTCGAAGAGGTCTCGCACGTCCAGTTCGACGTCGAGCTCCTCGCGGATCCGGCCGACCGCTTTGATGGCGGTCAGCGAGTGGCCGCCGAGGTCGAAGAAGTTGTCGTGGATGCCGATGTGGTCGATGTGGAGGGTGCGGGTGATGATGTCGCAGAGCCGGACCTCGGTGGGGGTGCGCGGTGGCTGGTAGGTGTGTTGGGATTCGTGGCTTTGCCCGGTGGGTGCGGGGAGCAGTCGTCGGTCGACTTTGCCGCCTGGGCTGAGAGGGAGGGTGGCGAGGTAGGTGTAGCTGGTGGGGATCATGTACGAGGGCAGGGTGCGGGTGAGGTGCTGGCGTACTTCGTCGACGGTGGGCGGTGAGTTGGTGGGCACCAGGTACGCGGCCAGTTGTTTGTCGCCGTTGTGTTCGTGGACGGTGACGATGGTTTCGGTGATGTGGGGGTGGGTGAGGAGGTGGGCTTCGATTTCGCCGAGTTCGATGCGGTGGCCGCGGATCTTGACTTGGTTGTCGATACGGCCGAGGAATTCGAGGTTGCCGTCTGGGTGGAGTCGGGCGAGGTCGCCGGTGCGGTAGAGGCGTTCTCCGGGGTGTGTTGGGTAGGGGTTGGGGAGGAACTTTTCGGCGGTGTGGTGGGGGCGGTTGAGGTAGCCGCGGGTGACGCCGTCGCCGCCGATGTAGAGTTCGCCGATCACCCCGATCGGGACCGGTTGCAGGTGTTGGTCCAGGACGTACATCTGGGTGTTGGCAATCGGTTTGCCGATCGAGACCGGACGACTGGTGTCCTGGTCCTCCGGTACGAGGTAGACAGAGCAGCCGACAACTGTCTCGGTAGGACCGTACTCGTCGATGATGCGGGCATTGGGGGCGATGTTTCGCCACGCCACAACGGTTTCGGCTTTCACCTCGTCGGCACCCACGACGTAGGTTCGCACTGAGTCCAGCCGGGTCCCGGTGGGCAGCAGGGCGCGTAGTGCGTCGAGGTGGGAGGGGGTGATTTTGAGGAGGCTGAAGTCGTGGGGTTGTTGGAGGAGGTGTGCGAGGTGTTGGAGGGTTTTGTCGTGGGGGAGGAAGGTGACGTCTCGCCCGCCGAGGAGGGGGAGGAAGAGGTTGGGGATGCTGAGGTCGAAGGCGATGGAGCCGAGCATGGCGGCGCCTTGTTCACCTGTCAGGCCGTAGCCGGTGGTGGCCCAGGTGAGATAGTTGTTGAGGCCGTGGTGGTCGACCATGACGCCTTTGGGGCGTCCGGTGGAGCCTGAGGTGTAGATGATGTAGACGAGGTTGTCCGGACTTGCCAGCGGTGACGGATTGCTGGTGGGCCGGGTGATGATCGTGGGCCAGTCCTGGTCCAGGCGGAACAGTCGGGCTGTTGTCCGGGGTAGTCGTTCGACGAGGTTGTGTTGGGTGAGGATGATCGTGGTTCGGGTGTCGTGGAGCATGAACGCTTGGCGTTCGGCGGGGTGGTCGGGGTCGAGGGGTAGGTAGGCGCCGCCTGCTTTGAGGATGGCCAAGAGGCCGATGAGCATTTCGGGGCGGTGTTCGACGCAGATGCCGACGACGGTCTCGGGTCCGACTCCCCATGATCGCAGTTCGTGGGCGAGTTGGTTGGCTCGGGCGTTCAGTTCCTGATAGGTGACTACCTGTTCACCGAAGACGACCGCTGTCGCGTCGGGTGTGCGATTGACCTGATCTTCGAACAACTCATGGAAACAACGATCCCGCGGGTATTCGGCGACGGGACCATGGCCGGCCGAGATGATCTGTTGCCGCTGCACGTCTCCCAGCAGGTCGATCTCGCTGATCCGTACTTCGGGATCAGTGATGATCGCGCGTAGCAGATTCAGAAAGTGTTCGACAAGGCGTTCAACCGTTCGAATTTCGAACACGTCAGTGTTGTAGCTGAACTGGCCGGACACGCGATCGCGCTCGTCGGTCAGCGAAATAGTGAGATCGAACTTCTCCGTACTGTTGCTCACCGGATACGCGGACGCGACCACACCGGCCAGCTCCCAGGTCTGTGCGACATCCTGGTACAGCTCGAAAAATGCCTGGAAGAGGGGTGTCCGGCCGAGATCGCGCTCCGGTTGCAGATCCTCCACCACACGGTCGAACGGCAGATCTTGATGCGCCAGCGCCGCCAGCGTCACCTCCCGCGTCCGGCCGAGGAACTCCGCGAACCGCGGATCACCGGAGACGTCGCCACGCAGCACGACAGTGTTCATGAACAGCCCGAGCACATTCTCCAGTTCGGGCCGGTTCCGGCTGGACACCAGTGTGCCGACGGCGATGTCCTGCTGCCCGGTGTACCGCGAGAGCAATGCTTGAAACGCTGCCAGAAACGCCATGAAAGGGGTCGCGTCGTACCGTCGGCAGAGCTCACGGAGCGCGTGCGGCAAGGGCGCCGGGATCTCGAACCGGACCTTGCCGCCGCGGCCCGACCGCCGCGCCGGGCGTGGTGTGTCCGTGGGCAGTTCCAGCGGCTGTACGCCACGCAGTTGCCCGCGCCAGTACTCCAGTTCCCGATCAGCGGGCTCTTGCTCCTCGGTCGCCCAGACCGCGTAGTCGCCGTACTGCACGGGCAGGTCGTCGAGAACTGGGCGCCGGCCTGCCACAACGGTGTTGTAGCAGGCGCACAGGTCACGGACGAACAACGCGGCCGACCAGCCGTCGAGCAGGATGTGCTGGACGACCGTCAGCAGCACGTGATCGTCCGGCGCCACCCGGATCACGGCCGCGCGGAGCAGCGGATCACGGTCGAGCCGGAACGGTTTCGCCGCGATCCGGTCGGCCAGCTCGGCCGTCCGGCGCTCCACCGCCGCGCGTGGCAGGTGGGCGAGATCGTGGAAGTCCATGTCGATTTCCGACTTCTCGGCGAACACTTGAACGGGTTCGCCGGCAACCGACATGATCCGCGCCCGAAGTATTTCGTGGTGGTCGCAGATCTCGTTCAGTGCGGCGGAGAACGCGCTACGGTTGAACGGGCCTGTTATCCGCACGCCCAGCGGAATGTTGTATTCCGGACTTTCCGGATGGAGTTCGGTGTGGAACCAGATCCTGCGCTGCGCCTCGGTCAGCGGAACGCGCACATGATCCGGCCGTTTGCCGATGGCGGCCGGCGCGTCGACTCCGGACGCGAGGATCTGATCCAGAAGTGCGCGCCGGGGTTCGGAAAGATCGGGAACGATGTCGGCCACCCGTACACCTCCTAGGTACTCGGCGGCATGAGGTGTTCCGCCGGCACGCAATGCTCGGGTCGATCTTGTGCCTTGTCGACAGTGTTCTTCAGACGGGTTCTTCAATGGCTGTGCGAGGACGCTCCGGTGAACTGCGGTTGGCGTCTACTTGCGACGGTCGAACCCTCCCCAGGTGAGGGGTTGACGCTCCGATCACCCTACAGTAGATTGCATACCGAGGGCAAGAATCTGCCAATTGATGTTCGATCAAGCGAAACGCTTTCGATCACGGTCATTGGTACCAAGGGGGACGTCGGTTCTGGATCTTGCGTGATTCCCCATGTTCGATGTGAGGACTGGGATTGGCGATGGCTGACACCACACCGGCGGCTGGTCCGTTGGAGGCTTCACTTCTGCGTATCTGTTCGGAACATCTGGACCTGGACGGCATTCACCCGTCGGACGATCTGTTCGAGCTGGGGGCCGACTCGCTGACCGCCATCCGCATCACCACCGCGGTGCGCGCCCAGCACGGCCCGGACCTTCCCGGCGACCTGGTCTTCCGGTTTCCCACTGTCGCCAAGCTGTTCGCCTACCTCGGCGCGAACGGCGGCACCGCCACCAGTCCCGAGCCGGTCGCCGCACGTCGTTCGTCGGCCGTACCACTGACGTACTCCCAGGAACGGATGTGGCTGCTGCACGAGCTGGCGGGCGATCAGGTCGCCGGAAACGTCGTGGTCCGCTTCGACGTGACCGGCCGCTTCGACTTCGACGCGCTCCGGTCGGCCTTCGAGACGCTGGCGCGGCGGCATGACGTGTTGCGGATGACCTTCCACGAGAAGGACTCCACGGTGACCGGCGTCGTCGGACAGGCGGATGTCCCGGTGCGGATGTGGGCCGGCGAGGAGCGCGTGCGTGAGCTCGTCAGCGCCGGTGCCACCAGTCGTTACGACCTCTCGGCGGCCCCGCCGTGGTCGGTGTCGGTGATCCGTCGCGGCCCGGCCGACCATGTCATTCTGCTGAACTACCACCAGATTCTGCTGGACGCGTGGGGCCTGGAGGTCCTGCTGGCGGAACTGGGTGAGTGTTACTCCGGTCGTTCGCCGGACCTGTCGCCGGTGCGCCGGGGGATCGCCGACGTGGCAAGGGAATGGCGGGAGTGGACGGACACGCCGGTGGCGGGGGAACGGCTGGATCACTGGTTGCGTTCGTTGGCCGGTGCGCCGGAGCGGCTCGATTTCGCCACCGCCCGGCGACGACCGGGCATCCGGGACGGTCGCGGCCGGGCCGAGACGTTCGAGGTGGACGACGATCTCACCGCGCGGCTCCGGCTGGCCGCGAGGCAGCGCGGCCACACCGTGTTTCCCTTGCTGCTCACCGGGTTCGCGCAGATGCTGCACAGCTACACCGGCACCGGTGACCTGGTCATCGGGGTGCCGTTCGCGAACCGGCTGCGGCCGGGCAGCGAGCGGGTGGTCGGTTGCCTGGTGAACATGCTTCCGGTGCGTGTCCGCGTGCCCGTCGGGTCGAGCGGCGCGGATGTGCTGGACGCGGTTCTCCAGGCCATGCTCGCGGCCCACGCCGACCAGGAGATCGCCCTGGAGACGATCGTCGAGCACCTGCGTCCGAACCGGACGGTCGAGCACGCGCCCGTCTTCCAGGTGTCGTTCGGTTTCGAACCGCCGGCGTTGACCCGGCTGCGGCTGGCCGGGGCGAGCGTGGCCGGGTCGTTCGTGCCCACCGGGAGAGCCAGGTTCGACCTGGCGATGATGCTGACGCCGGCGTCGGGAGGTTACGAGGGATGCGCCGAGTACGCGACGGATCTGTTGGACCAGGCGACCGTCCGGGAGATGATCGCCGCATGGCGGACGGCCGTCCACAGTCTGCTGAACGGCCTCTGAACGGGCCGAGCCCGGAGGGGTTGTTCCTGGCCCAGGCGGCGGGTTTCCCGCACCGGACGGCGGTGACCGACGGCGAACTCCAGTACACGTACCAGGAACTTGAGCAATGGTCCTGGCGTCTGGCCCAGGCTTTGGGCCGGTCGCCGTCGTGGCGGCCGGCGCCGGTCGCCGTACTGACCCGGTCGGCGATCCGGGGAGTGGTCGCGATGCTGGCGATCCTCCGGGCCGGCGGGACGTTCGTGGTCCTGGACGAGGACTCGCCCGCCGCCCGTCTGGTGGAGCAACTCGACGACATCTCGCCCGCGCTGGTCCTCCACGAGACGTCGGCGGAGGTGCGGAACACGGTCCTGGAGTGGTGCCGATCCGCCGGGGCGATCGCGCTGTCGTTCGACGCGTGCGACGAAGCACGTCCCAGCCAGGACACCAGGGTGCCGACGCCCTCGTCGCAGCCGGCTTACATCGCGTACACGTCGGGCTCGACCGGGCGGCCCAAGGGGATCGTCATGCCACGGCCCGCGTTGGCACAGTTCCTGACCGCCTGGACGAACAGAATCGGGATCGAGCCAGGTGACCGCGTGGCGCAGTGGGCGCCGCAGTCCTACGACGCGGCATACGCCGAGATCTTCGGCGCCCTTGCCGTGGGTGCGACGCTTTGCTGCCCGGGTCCGCACGATCGCCGCGACGCGGCGGGCGTCCGGGAGTGGCTCGACGAGTCCGGCGTCACCGTGTTCCAGACAGTCCCCAGCTTCCTGGCCGAACTCGTCGAAGCCGGGCGGCCCGGCGGGCGGTCCGATCTACGTCTGCTGCTGGTCGCGGGCGAGGCGCTGGCCACCGCGCTGGCGTCCGAATGCCGCCGTCAGTGGCCTCAGGTCCGGCTGTTCAATCTGTACGGTCCGTCGGAGTCGATCCTCGCGACCGTCATGCCCGTGGACGATTCCCCCGCGGGGGACTCGGTTCCGGTCGGCACCGCGCTCGACAGGCGAACGTTGACCGTGCTCGACGACGACGGTGTCCCTTGTCCCGCTGGGACGGTGGGGGAGATCTTCATCGGGAGTGAGCACTTGGCGCTCGGGTACTGGCGACGTCCGGCCGAGACGGCCGCGGCCTTCCTGCCCGATCCGGCCGGGCGGGGTCGTCGTCGTTACCGCACCGGCGACCTCGGGCGGATCCGCGCGGACGGGGTCCTGGAGTTCACCGGCCGCCGGGACCTGCAGGTCAAGATCCGCGGCAGGCGCGCCGAGCTCACCGAGGTCGAGGCGGCGATCCGTCGGTACCCGGGGGTCGCCGACGCCGCCGTGACCGCGGTCACCACGGGCGCCGTGGTGACCGGCCTGGCCGCGCACGTCGTGCCGGCCCGAACCGGTGCCCGGCCGGACATGCTCCAGTTGCGGCACTTTCTGGCCGGCACACTGCCGGGCCACCTGGTGCCCACCGCGTTCTCGGCACTGGCCTCGTTGCCGAGGACCAGGAACGGCAAGGTGGACAGGTCCGCACTGGCCAGGATCCAGTCGCCCGCGGTCGGTGACGGTTCGCCGCAGCCGCCGCGATCGGACGCCGAACGACAGGTCGCGGCCGTGTTCGCCGAGATCCTCGGCGTCGACGAGGTCGGCTCGCGGAGCAACTTCTTCGTTCTGGGCGGCCATTCGCTGTCGGCCGCGCGGGTCGCGAGCCGGCTGCGGACCAGGCTGGGTGTCAAGGTCACCGTGCGTACCGTGCTGGAGTTTCCGACGGTGGCCGAACTCGCCGCGCGGCTGGAGTCGCCGGAGGAACCGGCGGTGGGGACTGTCCGCCCGGCACCGGCGACACGCAGGCCGCTGTCGTTCGAACAGCAACGGCTCTGGTTTCTTTCCGAGCTGTACCCGGACAGTACGGCGTACAACATGGTGCTCGCCCTACGCGTCCACGGCAGCCTTGAGCTTTCCGCGCTGGACGACGCGTTCGCGTTGCTTGTGCGGCGCCACGAGGTGCTGCGGATGAGGGTCGAAGTCGTCGACGGGGAGCCGTGGTCGGCGAACGACACGCAACCGGTCCTGCATCACGTCAACCGCCGTGACGTGCCGTTCGGGCAGCGGGAATCCGTGCTCGTACGGCTGGCGGCAGACGAGGCGTCCGTGCCGTTTCGTCTCGCCACCGGCCCGGTCATGCGGGCCCGTGTCGTTCAGTTCGCGGACGACGACCATGCCCTGGTATTCGTGGTTCACCACATCGCGGTGGATGCCGAGTCGTTCCAGATCCTCCGGCGTGAGCTCAGCGAACTGTACGAAGCGTGCCGGAGTCGCCGCGCCGCCCGGATCCCGGACCTGACCGAGCAGTACGCGGACTATGCCTCCTGGCAACGGGAAGCGCTGCCGGAAGCCCTAGCGACCGAGCAGTTGGCTTACTGGCGTGGGCAGCTCGCGGGACTGCTGGCGCTCGAACTGCCCATGGCACGGCCGCGTCCGCACGAGCCGGCCGGTCCAGGGGCCAGCCACAGGTTCGTGCTTCCCAGCGACCTGACGGACCGACTGCGGGTGGTCGGGATCACGGCGGGGACGACGTTGTTCGTGACGTTGCTGACGGCGTACGTGACCGTCCTTTCGCGATACAGCGGCCAGTCCGACATCACGGTCGGCGTACCCGTCTCGCGGCGGCACCGGCCCGCGGACGAGGACCTGATCGGCTGTTACGTGAACACCCTCGTGTTCCGCGCGGACTTGAGCGGTGATCCCGGTTTCCTGGATCTGCTGGCCCGGACGCGGCGGGTGGCCCTCGATGCCTACGGACATCAGGACCTGCCGCTGGACAAGCTCGTCGAGCACCTGGCACCGGAGCGGGACGTCCGGCGCAACCCGTTGTTCCAGACCATGTTCGAGGTGAGGAGCGCCCAGGACGAGCACGCCCGGCTCGGTGACCTGCCGGCCGAACGCGTGCCCGTCGACCTACCTGTGTCCATTGTGGACCTGTCGGTGACGCTGACCGACGCGGGGCCGGACGGGATGCGTGGCGTGGTCCACTACCGGGCGGATCTCCTGGACCGGCCGGTGGTCGAGTCCTTCGCCCGCCACTACGTGACCCTGCTGGGCGGCCTGGCGGACGACGCGGCACGGCCGGTGAGCCGGCTCCGCCTGCTCGACCCGGACGAGCGGATCGCCCTCGCGACCGAGGCCACCTGGCCGGAGCCGGTCACGCCTCCGCTGGGCCGCCTGCACGAGCTGTTCGAGGCGCAGGTCGCACGGACACCAGACGCTCCTGCTGTCGTGCACGGCTCCGAACGGCTGACCTACCAGGAGCTGGACAGCCGGGCCGACATGCTCGCGAGTCACCTTCGTGCGCTCGGAACCGGGCCGGAGCGGCCCGTCGGTCTCCTCTTGGAGCGCGGGATCCAGCTGGTGACCGGCATGCTGGGCATCCTCAAGGCCGGCGGCGGTTACGTCCCACTGGATCTCGGCGACCCCGCGAGCCGCTTGGCCGGCATCGTCGCGGACTCGGACATCCGGCTCGTGGTGACGCAGGACGATCTGGCCGACCGCGTCCCGGGTGTCGCCACGCTCACCGTTCCCGTCGACGGCTGGACCGGCGAGCCGGCCCGCCCGGCGGCGGGCACCATGGCGTATCTGATCAGCACGTCCGGCTCGACCGGGCGACCCAAGGCGGTCGTCGTCGACCACGACTCGATCACCCGGTTCGTCGCCGGCACCGTCGACTTCTTCGGCATCACGCCCGCGGACAGGGTCTACCAGTTCGCGACGACGACGTTCGACACACACGCCGAGGAGATCCATCCCGCGTTGTGCGGTGGGGCGTGCCTGATCATGCGCGGCCCGGACGCGGCGCTCTCGGTCCGGCAACTGCTGGACGACGTCGCGTTCCACCGGGTCACGGTGCTGAACCTGCCGACCGCCTACTGGCACGAGCTGTGCTCCTGGCTGGAACACGAACGACAACGTCTGCCGGCGAGCGTCCGGCTGGTGGTGATCGGTGGCGAGAGCGCGTTGCCGCACGCGCTCGCGGTGTGGCGTCGGCTGGCCGGTTCGACGGTCCGCCTGCTGAACACGTACGGCCCCACGGAGGCGACGGTCGCGACGGTCGCGGCTGACCTCACCGAGGACGACAGCCGGACGGTGCCCATCGGACGTCCTTTGCCCGGTGTGGTCGCACGGGTGTTGGACGGCGACATGGAGCCGGTCCCAGCCGGCCTGTTCGGCGAGCTGTATCTCGGTGGCCGGTGTCTTGCCCGTGGCTACCTCGGTCAGCCGGCCGCGACGGCGCGGAACTTCGTCCCGGATCCGTTCGCGCCGGGGCGCCTGTTCCGCACCGGCGACGTCGCCCGGCGCCGGGCCGACGGCTTGCTGGAACTGCGGGGACGAACCGACACCCAGGTGAAGATCCGTGGTTACCGGGCCGAGCTTGGCGAGATCGAGAACGCCCTGCGTGGCCACCCCGGAATAGGTGACGCCGTGGTCGGCGTCGCCGGGTCGTCCCTCGTCGCGTATGTCGTCGCCGCCCCGGACACGTCCTTGAACGCCGACGAACTCCGGGTGTTCCTCGCCGACCGGCTCCCGCGCTACATGCTGCCCGCGGACTTCGTCGCTCTGCCCCGGCTGCCGCTGACACCGCACGGCAAAGTGGATCGACACCGGCTGGCGGGCCTCGGCGGGGACCGGCTGGCCCGTCCCGGGGCACGCGTCGCACCGCGGTCGCCGGTGGAGGCCGCGGTCGCCGAGGTGTGGGGCCAGGTGCTGGGGCGCGACGACTTCGGCGTCGAGGACAACCTGTTCGACCTCGGCGCCCACTCGCTGATGCTGATGAAGGTGGCCGCCCGGATCCGGCGGCGATTCGGTGTGGACATCCCCGTGCGGACCTATTTCGAGCGGCAGACGGTCGCCGCGCTCACCCCGTACGTCGTGGACGCGGTGGCCGCCAAAGTGGCGCGGTTGCCCGACGCGGAGGTACGACGCCTGTTGACCGGCCGATCCCCGGAGTGAGGACCTGAGCATGGACGACCTGCTTACCAGGCACGACACCCGCCCGGCGCTGTTGCTGCCGGACGGTTCCGGGATCACGTACGCACAGCTCGCGCGGGAGTCGGACCAGGTGGCGAAGGGCCTGGCCGCGGTGGGCGCCGGGCCGCGGTCGACCGTCGTGGTGGCGATGCCGAACGGGCCGGGATTCCTCGCCGCGTTCCTCGGCTGCCGGACCGTGGGTGCGATCTTCGCGCCTGTGCCGCCCGCGCTCACGCCGACCGAGTTCGAGCGGGTCATGCGCGTGTCAGCACCGCACATCGTGATCGCGCATCCGGACTCCCGGGTCCTGCGATCGCCGGTCCTGCGCGAGGGGACGTTGATCGACGGCCCACCCGGCACGCAGTGGGTGCGTTCACCCGCTCGGGACGACCAGCCCGAAGTCGGTGCCGATGACGCCCTCGTGCTGTTCACCTCCGGCAGTACCGGGGATCCGAAGGGCGTGCGGCTGACGGCGGGCAATCTCCGCGCCGGGATCCAGGCCGTGCTCGGCACCACGGGACTTGGCCCGGCGGACAAGAGTGTCGCTCTGCTGCCGTGGACTCACGGTCACGGGCTCATCGGTCAGCTCCTGTCGTCGGTGGCGGCGGGCGCGTCCGTTGTCGTCCCCGGCACACCGAACCTGGTGGAGTCGGGTGTCTTCACGTGTTCGCCCACCTGGCTGACCACGGTCCCACCGCAGCTGTCCGTCCTCTGCGAGTCGGCGGCCGCGGCCCAGAACCCGTTGCCTGCCTTGCGTTTCATCCGTACCGCGTCGGCTCCGCTGACGACCGGCCTGGCGCGCCGGGTCGAGATGGTGTTCGACTGCCCGGTGGCCGAGGCGTACGGCATGACGGAGACCAGCCATCAGGCGGCCGCCAACGCGCCGGACTACGGGCGGCGGCGGCTGGGGACGGTGGGCCGGCCCACCGGGGTCCAGGTCCGGACCGGCCCGTCCGGCGAGCTCGAAGTGCGTGGGGACGCGCTGTTCACGGGGTATCTGGGCCGGGCCGACCTGACCGCGCGGGCACTGAACGCCGACGGCTGGTACCGGACCGGGGACATCGCCGAGATCGCCCCCGACGGCTACGTCAAGCTGCTCGGCCGATCGAGCGAGCTGATCAACCGCGGCGGGTTCAAGATCTCGCCGGTCGAGGTCGAGGAGGCGCTCGCCGCCCATCCAGGGGTGCTGGACTGTCTCGCCACCGCCGTCGACGATCCGGTGTTCGGCCAGGACGTGGCCGTGCTGGTGGTGCTCGGCGACCCGGCGCCGGCGGTCCGCGAGCTGAAGGCGCACTGCCGGGAGCATCTCAGCGCCCACAAGCAGCCTGCGCGGATCCGACCGGTGGCGGCGCTGCCGAAACTGGCCAACGGCAAGCCAAGCAGACGGCTCGCCGCCAGCATGTTCGACGAGGGGTGACCCAGGAAGGAGTCGGTCCGTGGCCGAGGACAGCGAGGACGACCGCGTCTACACGGTCGTCGTCAACGAGGAGGAGCAGTACTCGATCTGGCCGGCTGACCGCGTGCCCCCGGCGGGGTGGACCGCGGCGGGCCGGGCGGGGACCAAGGCGGAGTGCCTGGCGCACATCGAGTTGGTCTGGACGGACATGCGGCCGTTGAGTCTGCGCAGGCGGATGGCCGCGGACGCGGCGACGAAGACAGGCAGCCAGGACTGATGTCCACGAACGTCGATCCCACCACAAGCATTGACGCCGGCCGGCTGCTGCGCCGGATCGCCGAACTCGCCGCGATCGGCGCCGACCGGCTCGGCGGCGTCACCCGGCCCGGCTTCGGTGCCGCCGACCGGGCCGCGATCCAGTACCTCCGCGACACCGTGCGGGCCGACCGCCTTCACTCCACAGTGGACCCCGCGGGCAACCTGATCATCCGCGGTGGCGCCAGGTCCGGCGACCGCCCTGTTCTGCTGATGGGCTCGCACATCGACACGGTGGTCAACGGCGGGCGCCTGGACGGCAGCTACGGCGTACTGGCGGCCATCGAAGTGCTCACCACCATCACCACGTCGGGCCCGCCGACTCGGTGCGAGCCGGTGGTCGTCGCCTTCGCCAACGAGGAGGGCGCGCTGTTCCAGCAGCCGTTCTGGGGCTCGCTGGCGATCGCCGGCGGGCTGGCGGACACGACCGTCCCAGCTGTCGGAGTCGAAGACCACTCGCTGAGTGACGCCCTGCGGCTGGCGGGCGGCGATCCGGCCGACATCCAGGGCGCGGCCTGGCCGCCGGGGACCATCGAGTCCTACCTGGAACTGCACATCGAGCAGGGACCGGTCCTGGAGCGGACGGGTGCGCGGATCGGGATCGTCGATCGGATCGTCGGCCGGACCGTGTTCGACGTCGAGATCCACGGAACGGCCGGGCACGCCGGGACCACGCCGATGTCGATGCGCCGGGACGGACTGGCGACGGCCGCCCACGTGATCCTCGCGGTGCAACGGATCGCGGCCGAGCGGTGTCTCTGCCGGGTCGCCACGGTCGGGCACATCAGCGTGGCACCCAACAACACGAACGTCGTGCCCGGCCGGGTCCGGCTGACCGTCGAGATCCGGGACACCACAACGGAATCACTCCTGGTCGCCGAGGCGGAGGTGCGCAGGGAGATCAAGGAGATCAGCGAGCGGACCACGGTCCCGATCAGCGTCACTGTGACGACCCGGGTCGACCCGCGGAGCACCGACGACAGGCTTCGGGCGCTGATCGGCGACGCCGCGGACGCGCTGGACCTGCCGTCCGTCGTCCTTCCCAGCGGCGCCGGCCATGACGCGCAGATCATCGCGGCGGTCGCGCCCATCGCGATGATCTTCGTGCCGAGCGTCGGCGGCGTGAGCCACGTGCCCGAGGAGCACACCGCCGACGAAGATCTCGTGGCTGGTGCACAAGTGCTGCTGCACACCGTCCTGCGGCACTGATCACATCGAGGTGAGTGTCCACTGTTGACTGGTGTCGCCGGTGTCGGTCTGTTGCACGATGGCCGCGTTGTCGGCGGTGGAGTTGCCGGCGACACCGATCACCTTGCCGGTCCTGACGCTGACCAGCTTGACGTAACCGCTGTCGGTCGGGACGAGCCGCCACTGCTGGTTCGTGCCGCCGTTGGCCGGCCACTGGATGATGGGGGTGCCGTCGGCGGAGCTGTTGCCCTGCACGTCGACCAGTAGGCCGGAGTTCACATTGGACAGTGTGCTGGTGCCGTCCGCGGCGGTGCTGACAGTCCATTGTTGGTTGGCGCTGCCGTGGAAGGGCCACTGGATCAGTTGGGTGCCGTTGGTGGTGGAGGAGCCGGGGACGTCCAGGGCTTTGCCGGAGCGGCGGTTCACCACGCTGTGCGCGCCGGACAGGGACGCTTCGAACGTGATCGGCTTCGGTCGGGTCTGGTGCAGGTCGAACACCAGGATCTGGTTGTCGCCGGCGGTGAGCCAGGGGGCCGGGCAGTAGAGGCGCTGCTGTGGGCCGATCGACCAGTAGCGGCCCAGGTTGTGGCCGTTGACCCAGACCACGCCCTTGGTCCAGCCGGACATGTCCAGGTACGTGTCGCCGGTCTGGCTCAACGTGACCGTGGCACGGAAGAACAGGCCGGGCCGGTTGGGGTCGCTGACCGTGGGGCGCAGGCCCGCGACGAACGCCTCGTCGACCGGCAGGGGATATGTCCGCCAGTTGGTGAGCGTGCCGCCGTTGGCCAGGGACACCTGTTGGGTGATGCCCTTGCGGTCGACCAGGCCGTGGCCGAAGTTGACCCGGCCCATGCCCTCCACCAGGATGTCCAGCGTCGGGCTCGACCCCGCCGACCCGAGTGCCAGGCTGGATCCGGTGGTGACCTTCAGCGGCGTCGCGTACGCCGAAGACACCGCGGGGCGGGAGATGCCGCCCTGGTAGGCGCCGTCGAGGAAGACCGTGGCGTAGTCGTGCACGGACGTGACGTTCAGAGTTGTGCTGGAGTAGCCGGAAAGTGTCTTGCGGTACAGCATGAATCCGGAGTTCTGGCCGTAGTTCTCCATCGGCTGCGGGGTGGTGGCCGAGACCGCGGCGGGCAGGTTGTCCCACAGTGACGCGTAGACAGTCGGGGTCACGCCGGTGCGGGTGATCGTCGGGATGGGCGCGGGGACGGCCGGGAGCGGGGCGCCCAGTGCGGACTCGACGATCCCGCGGTACGCCGTGTACCTCGCGGTCGGCCGGCCCTGTTCGGTGATCGGGGCCGAGTAGTCGTAGCTGGTGATGTCCGGCTGGTAGCCGCTGCCGGAGTCACCCGCGTTCGCGCCCGCCCAGTACCCGAAGCTGGTGCCGCCGTGGACCATGTACAGGTTGAACGACAGGTTGCCGGTCATGAAGCCGCGCAGCGTGCCGGAGATGTCGGTGTCCAGACCGGCGAACGTGCCGTCACCCCAGTGGGTGAGCCAGCCGGGGTAGACCTCGCCGGCCATCGCGGGGACGGCCGGGAACGAACGCCGGCAGCTGGCGATCGACGAGGCGTCACCGCCGCTGAGCCCGATCGCGCCGCCGGTGACGTTGGTGTGGTTGCCGGTCACCTGGCCGAGACCGTCCTGCGTGTAGAACGGCCCGGTGATCCCGGCCTGCACCCACAGCTGCCGCAGTTCCTCCATGTAGACGCCGTCGTTGCCGTACGACCCGTACTCGTTCTCGACCTGCACCATCAGGACCGGCCCGCCGTTGGCGACCATGAGCGGCTTGATCACCGGGGCGATCGTGGTCACGTACCTGGTCACCGCCGCCATGTAGTGGGTGTCCGCACTGGTGCGGACCCGCAGCGAGACCGGCGAGTTGGCCAGCAGGTACGGCGGCAACCCACCGAGATCCCACTCGCCGCAGACGTACGGCCCGGGGCGCAGCAGCACCCACATCCCCTCGGCCTGGCAAAGCTTGATGAACGACACGAAGTCCCGCCGGTCCGTGCTGAGGTCGAACACGCCCGGCCGTTCCTCCAGGTAGTTCCACATCAGGTAGAGCGCGATGGTGTTGAGACCCATCGCCTTGGCCATCTGGATGCGGTGCCGCCAGTACTGGACGGGAATACGCGCGGGATGCATCTCGCCGCTGCGGATCTGGAACCTGGCGCCGTCCAGCAGGAAGTTCGCGCCGTCGGTGGAGAACCCGAACGTGTGCCCGGCGGCGTTCGCCGTGCCGGCGAGGGGGCTCAACAGGCTGACGAGCAGCAGCGTGCGGCGGTTCACGGGCACTCCCAACAGTCGACTACGGCGGCGAACAGGTTGAGCAGTCGTGCACCTTTGGTCAATCTTTCGATCACGAACGCGCACATCGTGACACTCGGATGGTAAGAACACCCCGCGCATGCGTCAAGACTCAACGCAACCGAACACAACACCCCACGACCGAAAGGCACAGCGAACAGCCCGCCGCGAGCGGCGGGCACCGACACTATTGTCTGTCCTCGCTCCGCTCGGACGGCTTGGCCGCCCGAAGCCGGCCATTTCCACCGCGCCCCACGCGACCGACATCTCCGCTCTGACCTGCCCGCCGCTGTACTCGGGGCGATGTCGGGCGTGTTGCGCGGCGTAAATGACCGGCGCGGCCAAGCGAGCCACCCTCTTGATGTCCGTTAGGAAATCGTGAACGGCTACTTCAACACGTTGACCGCGCGGGCGATCACCAGGGCGACTGTCACCAGGGAGATCGCGGACTGCAGCAGCATGGTCGCCTTCGCCCAGCGGGACAGTGGCAGGACGTCGGTGGGGCTGAAGGCGGTCGCGTTGGTGAAGGACAGATACAGGTAGTCCATGAACGCCGGTTCCCAGTCCGGGTGGGCGAGTTCGGGGCTCTGCATCTGCACGAACTGGAAGTCCGGCAGTGGCTTGCGGGCCAGGGCGCGGGCGACCGGGCCGCCGCGGTCGAACTCCCAGTACCAGAGGGCGAAGACGATCACGTTGGTGAGCCAGATCGCCGCCCCGGTCATCAGCAGCGGGCCGGCGTCCTCGCCGAACCTGCCCTGGGTCAGGCCGACTACCAGGGTGCCCGCGGACCACGCGTTGGCCACGCTGATCACGGCGATGAGCGTCAGGCTCGCCAGCCGCAACAACTTCGACTCGCGGGAGATCCGAACCGGATTCGCCACCACCAGAACGACGAACAGGACCAACTCGGGCACCGGCAGCAGCCAGCTGGGGCCCAGGGCGAGCACGTCGGGCAGCAGCAGTTGGAACGCGACGGCGGCGAGCACCGCGAGGCTGACCACCCACCGCGGTTCGCCCTTGGTCTGCCGTAGCCAGGCCGGCACGTGTTTGACACCGGTCGCGACCGCCTCGACCGGATGGTGCCCGTGGCACAGCATCTCCTCGAGTCTCGCCAGTTCGGCCCGGACCGAGCGGGCCACGGCCAACGGCGTGTGATGCTCTACTGTGGACTTTTCGGTCATTTCGTCGGACATGTGCGTCCCTCCCGGTCTCCCCCAAGGGATTCTGCCCCAGCTGGGTCAGCGGACGCGGGGAAACGGCCGACGTGGCGCCAAAAGCTGGTGCAGGGCCGGCGCGAAGTACCAGACAATCTTCTCTTTCGGCACATTCGCCAGTTCCGGCAGGCGCATCATCTCGCGCAGCAGCGCCACACCGAGCAGCTGGCCGACGATCAGGGCCCGGCGCAGCTCGGCGTCCGGCCCGGTCACGGTCCCGGCGATCTCGGCGATCACCGCCTGGGTCAGCTCGCGGGCCGCGGTGCCCGGCTTGCCCGGGTCCACCGACCGGGTGAGCACCCTGACCCGGGTGCGCCGCTCGGCCTCGGTCAGCCCGTCGGCCATGTCCAGTTGACGCACCAGGATCTCGCGGGCGCGCTGCCCGGTGGTCACGTCCCCGGTCGGCGTGTCGTAGTCGGCCATCCGCTCCGTCAGGACGGACGCGTACAGCGCCGCCTTCCCACCGAAGTAGCGGCTGATCAGCGACGGGTTGCACCCCGCCTCGGCCGCGATCGCCCGTACCGTGGTCGCGGCGTAACCATGCAGCCCGAACAGGGTCCGGGCCGCGCGGTGGATCGCTGCACGGGTCTGCCCGGCGTTGCGCATGTAAACGACTCACCCCTGTCCCCACCGCGATGACCAGCGCTGACGACACCCAGAGTAAACGGCGCTGGCCGCGGCCGCGTTCCTTGCCGGACCGTCGATCGAGCGGATCTTCGGGCACTTCGAAGGAGGAACGACCATGATCGACGTCGACTACCTGGTTGTCGGCGCGGGCGCGATGGGTATGGCGTTCGTCGACACACTGCTGACCGAAAGTGACGCGACCGTGGCCATCGTCGACCGGTACCAGCAGCCCGGCGGGCATTGGACGATCGCCTACCCGTACGTGCGGCTGCACCAGCCGTCGGCGTTCTACGGCGTGAACTCCCGTGAACTGGGCAGCGGCACCGCGGACGAGGTCGGCTGGAACGCCGGCCTGGACGAACTCGCCTCCGGCCCGGAGGTGTGCGCGTACTTCGATCAGGTGATGCGCCAGCGGTTCCTGCCGAGCGGCCGCGTGGCGTACTTCCCGATGTCCGAGTACCGCGGGGCCGGCCGGTTCCACTCGCTGGTCACGGGCGAGAAGTTCGAGGTCCGCGCGCGCAGGATCGTGGACGCCACGTACATGAAGGTGTCCGTACCGGCCATGCGACCGCCGGCGTACGAGGTGGCACCAGGGGCGCGTTGCGTCACACCGAACGCGTTGGCGCGCACGGACAGCCCAGCGGACCACTACACCGTCGTCGGCGGCGGCAAGACCGGTATCGACGCGTGCCTGTGGCTGCTGGCGCAGGGAGCCGACCCGGACCGGCTGACGTGGATCGTGCCGCGCGACGCGTGGCTGCTGAACCGGGCGAACATCCAGCAGGGCCCGCGGCACGCCGACGCGATCGGCCGGATGATGGCCGCCCGCGCCCAGGCCGTTGTCGATGCGACGTCACGGCACGACCTGTTCGACCGTCTGGAGGCGTGCGAGGGGCTGATGCGGCTGTCCCAGGACGTCCGGCCCACGGCGTACCGCTGCGCCACGGTCACCCGGCTGGAGCTGGGGCAGCTCCAGCGGATCAAGGACGTGGTGCGGATGGGACGCGTGCGGAAGGTCGGCGTGGACGAGATCGTCCTGGACCACGGCACGATCCCGACGACGCCGGGGACCGTGCACGTCGACTGCACGGCCGACGGCCTGGCGCCGCGCCCGGTCGTGCCGGTCTTCGCCGGCGACCACCTCACGCTGCAGGCGGTCCTGGTCTGCCAGCAGGTCGCGAGCGCCGCGATGATCGCGCACGTCGAGGCGACCCGCACCGACGACGAGACCAAGAACGAGCTGTGCGCCCCGATCCCGCACCCCAGCATCGACGCCCACTGGATCACCACGACCCGCGCGTCGGTCGCGGCGCTGCGGCGCTGGCAGCGGGATCCGGACCAGCTGGACTGGCTGGTCGCCAGCAGGCTGGTGCCGAACTTCGGCGGCCGCGCCCCCGACGAGCTGCTGCGGGTCCAGCAGGAGAAACTGGCCGCGCTGGCGTGATCGGGCCGCTCCGGAATGCGCACGGGGGCTCCTCGGTTGACGATCGTGAGGTGACGAACACCGAGAAAGGACCGCGACGATGCCATTGACCGGGGAGTACGAGCCCAGCCCCTTCGACTGGGCCAGCCAACAGGTCGAGAAGTACGAGAGCTCGGGTGGCACCGAGGGCACCGAGCACGAGGGCAAGCCGGTGATCGTGTTGACCACCAAGGGCAACAAGTCCGGCAAGATCCGCAAGTCGCCGCTGATGCGGGTGGAGCACGACGGCACGTACGCGGTCGTGGCCTCGCTGGGCGGCGCGCCGAAGCACCCGGTCTGGTACCACAACGTCGTCGCCAACCCCCTGGTCGAACTCCAGGACGGCCCGGTCCGCAAGGACTACACCGCCCGTGAGGTGACCGGCGACGAGAAGGCCGTCTGGTGGGAGCGCGCGGTCGAGGTCTGGCCGGCCTACGCCGAGTATCAGACGAAGACCGACCGGCAGATCCCGGTTTTCGTGCTCGAACCGGCGAACTGACTCGAACCGCCGGCCGGTTCCGTTCGCCCGCCACGACCATTGCGACGACCCCGAGGCGGTGTTTCAGGCGCTCGCCGCCCAACCGTTCGACCTCGCGAAGCCACCGTTGCTGCGGGCCGCCCTGGTTCGGCTGCCCGGTGCCGATGCTGGTGATCCGGCACATGGTGGCCACGGACCGGCCGTTCCTCACGTCCGACCCGCGCCACCTGGCGGCGTATCAACGACGATTCAGCTCGTGACCGTGGCGTTGCCACAGAACGCGGCGCCCAGGACCTTGGATTCCGCCATCGCGAACCTCGTCGGGTCGATCTCGGTAGCGCCGGCCGTCACCGACATCTCGAACCGCATCCGGCCGTCAGCGGTGCCGTACATCGCCGTGGAGTAGCCGTGGATGCTGCCGCTGTGGCCGACAACGGTGCCACCACACGCGGCGCCCGCGTCGAACTGGCTGAGCCCCAGCCCGTACCCGCTCACCGGGTGCGGCTTGCGCATCTCGGTGAGCATCGCCGGGCTCAGCAGCCTGCCGCCGAGGAGCGCGGCCAGGAACGTGTCCAGATCGTGCGTGGTGGAGATCATCTCACCGGCGCTGAACGCCCACGACGGGTTCAACGCCGTGATGTCGACAACGCCTTTCTCGTAACGGAAATAGCCGTGCGCGTGCGGGCCTGGGATGAACGGCCAGCTGCCGGGCAGGAACGTGGCACGCATGCCCAACGGACGCAGGATCCGTTGCTCGACCTGGGTGGCGTACCGGGTGCCGGTGACCTTCTCGATCAGCAGGCCGGCCAGGACGTAGTCGGTGTTCGAGTACGAGAAGCTGGTGCCCGGCTCGAACAACGCGGGCTTGGCGAGCGCCAGCCGGACCAGGTCGGCCGGCCGGTACGTGTGCCAGCGGGCGTCCAGGAACGGCTGGCCGGTCATGGGAATCCCCGGCGAGCCGGGCTCGCCCGTGTAGTTGAAGATACCGCTGGTGTGCTGCAGCAGCATCCGGACGGTGATCCGGTGGTCCAGCGCGAACTCCGGCAGGTACTGGTCGACGGGTGCGTCCAGGCCGATCCGGCCGTCGTCCACCAGCTGCAGGACCACTGTGGACACCACGGTCTTGGTGACGCTCCCGGCCCGGAACCGGCCGTCGGTCGGCGGCGGTGTCATGTCACCCAGTCGGGTCGAGCCGGCTGAGCCGGTCCAGTCGCCGCGCGGGGTGTGCATCCGCACCTGCACCCCGGTGACACCGAGGGCGACCAGCTCGGCCATGGCCTGCTGGACCGGGCTCTGACTGGGCGTGATCATCCCGACCGCGAGCGTCGCGGCGAGTAATGTCGTTATCATGGCCCCGACGATCGGCGATCCCGCTGCCAACCACCTGAGCGCTCGCTGTCACCCCGCTGCCATCAGTGTCAGCGCCCTCAAGCACCGGCTCGTCACCACGTTCCAGCGGCACGTCGCCAACCCCGTGCTCCGGCGGGTGCCCGTCCAGACCCTGCTGGAGACCACCGGCCGGCGCTCCGGCCAGCCCAGGGTGACCCCGGTCGGCGGCCGCCGGGTCGGCCAGGAGTTCTGGATCGTGTCCGAGTTCGGCACGAAATCCCAGTACGTCCGCAACATCCAGGCCGACCCGCGGGTCCGGGTCAGGATCCGCGGCCGGTGGCACTCAGGCACCGCCCACCTGCTCCCGGACGACGACGCCCGCGCCCGGCTCAGGTCGCTGCCGCGCCTGAACAGCGCCGCTGTCCGCGCGATGGGCACTGACCTGCTGACTGTCCGCGTCGACCTCACGGGGTGATGCGCAGGCCCCGCCAGACCGTCTCGGCGGCGGCGTGCACGACCATCACCAGGGCGACGACCCCGGCGGTCGCGGCCGGACCGCCCGGCCCGGCCAGCACCGCGCCCAGCACGATCAGCACGGCCGACGCCATCCGGACCGCCGTCAGGAACAAGCTGGCGCCGATCGACAACGACCTGATCCACGCCATCGCGGCGACGCACACGGCCGCGGGCAGGCCCATGGCGAGCTGGGCGCCCAGGCCAAACTCGTGGGTCTCGTACGCCTTGACCGCGACCTGGGCACCCGCGCCCATCGCCCCGATCGCCGCGAACACCAGCAGGTGCCCGTAGCCCCACAGGAACGCGACCCGGTTGCTGGACATCAGGGCGCGTCCGTCCACGAAGTCGAAGTACAGCCACCACACCGCGAAGGCGGACACCAGCACGGCGATGCCGATCAGCAGCAACGGCAGGGTGACGCCGTGCTCGAACGACCCCTCGATGGCCATGGTGGCGGCCAGAATGGACTCGCCGAGGACGATCAGGGTGAACAACCCGTAGCGTTCGGTGATGTGGCCGAGGTGGAACGCCTGCCGGTTCCCGCCCTTCACCGCCCATTGCGGAACGAACAGCTCCAGCAGGATGACCACGACGAAGCCCACGTACCGGATCGGTAGCGGGACCGCCAGCAGCGCGACCCACAGCACGGTGGTCCCGGCGATGCCCTTCGCGTACCGCATGGCGAACGTTCGCTCAGCGGGGTGGTGCCGGGCACCGCGCGTCCACAACAGAACCAACGGGATGCGCGCGGCCGCGTACGTGAGCGTCAACGGGACGTAGTTGCCGTGGAACGCGGACGGCATGCTCGCCGCGATCCCCAGCGCGCCAAGCATCTGGACGAGGGTCAGCAGCCGGTACGTGACGTCGTCGTTGTCGAACGCGCTGCCGAACCACGAGAACAGCATCCACGTCCACCAGACGGGAACGAACAGCAGCGAGTACCGGATCGCGCCGTCCAGCCCATGCCCCGCGCTCACCGCGTGCGCCAGCTCGTCGGCCAGAATCGCGGCGGACACCACGAAACACAGGTCGAACAGCAGCTCGAGCGGGGTGCTCGCGCGGTGCGGCTCGGTGTGGTCCCGCAACGGCATCGGCCGGGACCATCGACGGACACGGGTAGACGGCTCAGTCACTTGACCCCCAAATCCAGACTTAGGCCCCAAAGGGTAACCCGTTCACACCCACTGGGCCGCGCCACCGCCACCACGGTCAGGTTCGCCACTGGCGAACACGCGAGCGGGGTGTCCGGGCGTGCGGCACCCTGGGGCTGAGCGGCTGGAAAGTCGCTTGATTCGGGCACGCCGAACGGGAAGGGTCGATTCGTGGACACGACCGTCGAAACCGACGAACACAGCAGTGCGGCGCCCTCCCCGCAGCAGCTGGCCGACGCTGCCGCCACCGCGACCGCCCTCGCGGAGCAGTGGCCGGCCGGTGCCGAACGGTTGCGGGCGAGTGTGATCCGTCCGCTGGCCGCCGCGGCCGGCGACCTGGCAGGGCGCCCAGCTTCCTCTGTGGACCTGGTGGACCTGACCAGATCGGTGACTCGGCTGACCGCGTCCGCGCAAGTCCCCGCCCAGGTGATCGAGGCGGCCGCGGCCCTGCAGGACCTGGCGTTGCGAGTGGCCCGTTCGGAGTCCGACGAGGCCGCCACCTCCTTGCTGGCGGAGCTCACCGAGCTGCAGGCGGGTGCCCGCCCGGGAATCCGAGTGGCGCACAACGGCCCGTATCTGGTGACGGGCGCGGACAACCTGCGTACGTACCTCGGTGAACCTGTCGGGACCCGCCCACAGATGGCACTGTGCCGTTGTGGAGCGTCGGAGTCGAAGCCGTTCTGCGACGGCAGCCACGCCCATACCGGCTTCACAGGCGACAAGGACCCTAACCGCGTCCCGGACCGCCGCGACACCTATGAGGGCGGCACGGTGACCGTGTACGACAACCGTGGCCTGTGTCAGCACTCAGGATTCTGTACCGACCGGTTGAGCACGGTGTTCCACAGTGGCAGCGAGCCGTTCGTGACACCCAGCGGCGGTCGGATGGACCAGATCGTGGCGGCGGTGCGCGCCTGCCCTTCGGGCGCGTTGAGCTACGGCGTCGACGGCCGGGAAGCCCGCGAGCAGGTCGACCAAACCCAACGCCCCGCCCAGATCGAAATCTCCAAGGACGGCCCCTACCGGATCACCGGCGGCATCGCCCTCACCGGCGACCAAGGCGAGGAAATCCAGCGCCCCCAAGGAGCCTCGCACGAACACTACGCGCTCTGCCGCTGCGGCCAGTCCCAGAACAAACCGTTCTGTTCGGGCATGCACTGGTACGTGAACTTCAGCGACCCGCCCCTGCCCGAAGACCCGACGATCTTCCAGTGGGCCGGCGGCTACCCGGCCCTGCTGCGCCTGACGAAGACCTTCTACTCCCGTTACGTGCCAGAGGATCCACTGCTGTCCCCGCTGTTCGCGAACATGTCCCCGGACCACCCGGAGCGGGTGGCGAGCTGGCTGTCCGAGGTCTTCGGCGGCCCGGACTTCTACAGCGGCCACTACGGCGGCTACTCCAGGATGATCGGCGAGCACATCGGCAAGTGCCTCACCGAGGAACAACGCGCCCGCTGGTCCCAACTGATGGTCCAGGCAGCCAACGACGTGATGCTCCCCAACGACGCGGAGTTCCGAGCCGCCTTCGTGTCCTACATCGAATGGGGCACCCGCCTCGCGGTGGAGAACTCGCAAACCGAGTCCAAGCCCCCGATGAACATGCCGATGCCGCACTGGTGGTGGGTCTGCGACGCGACCCCAGGAGCCCGAGTCTCAGCCCTGGCCGAACCCGAAGAAGACCCAGCGGTCCTCCCGGCCGAAGGCGAACCGGTCAGCTACGCCAAGCACGTGAAGACCCTCTTCCGCCGAACGGACCGAAACTCCATGAAGTTCGTCTTCGACCTCTGGTCCTACAAGGACGTATCCCAGCACGCAGACCACATCCTGGCCCGCCTGAGCAACGGAACCATGCCCTGCGACGGCCCCTGGCCCCAAGAAAAGCTCAACTGCTTCAGCCAATGGATCGAAGCCGGAAAGCCGGAGTAGAACCAGACAAGGACAACCGACACCGAGGCCGACCGGCAAACAAAGGCGGCCGCCAACCGGCAGTCGGCAGCCGGGACGGCTGCCAGGCGAGGCGGTTGGTAGGCGGGGGTTGGCAGCGGGGATGGCTGGCAGGCGAGGCAGTCGGCGCGGCTGGCAGGCGAGACGCTGATAGGCGGGCGGGCTGGTAGGTGGGGTTGGTGGTTGAGATGGCTGGCGGGCGGGGTTGGTGGTTGAGGTGGCTGGTAGGTGGGGTTGGGCCATGGTTAGAGGTTCGATTTTACACGGGGAAGCGGCGGTATAAGCTGGCTGCGGCGGCAGGCCAAAAGCCGCCGAAACGGCCGAGTCCGGGGTGGAGGAACGGGGAACCCTTGGCCTGCCGGCGTAGTCGGCTTGCACCGCCGCGAGGGGTCCCCGTGTCAAATCGAACCGGCGGTCCACTTACCCCCGAACAACCTCGCTGACATAAAGCACATTCCCGTCCGGGTCCCGGAAGTCGAACATGACCGGCACACCCGGCCAGTTCAGCAGCTCGTCGACATCCACCCCACCATCCGACAGCTGGGCGTGCAGCGCCGCCGCGTCCTCGGTCGTGAAGCGGATTCCGGTGTCGACGCCCGCGAACTCCTGGTCACGGGCCGGGGTCAGGGCGATGGTGGTGCTGGACCGATGCGGCCGCAGCTCGATCCACCGGCCGCCGAACCGCGGTACCGGCGCGTCCATGATCTTCTCGAAGCCCAGGGTGCCGACGTAGAACTCCAGTGCCCGGTCCTGGTCGCTGACCGGGATGCCCACGGTCCGTATCGCGTCGATCATCGTGTCCTCCTCAGTGGTGTGCGTTCACAGGTGACGTAGAAGCTGTGTCGCCGTCCTCGACATCCTCCGGAGAAGTTTTTTTGTTTTGACGACATCGACGCAGGGTGGTCCACGTAGGTCCGGTGGCTAACATGATCTTATGAGCGTTCCCCCGGCCGAGGCGCCGACCGGACATGTACCCGTGCCCGAGGTCGTCGCGAAGATCGCGGGCGCCGCCGTCATCACCCCGGTGTGGCGAAACGAGCTCGGCGGCCTGACGTTCCGGCTCGACAACGACCGATACGTGAAATGGGTCGCCGCGGGCACTCCGGAAATCGACCTGCCCGGCGAAGCCGAACGTCTGGAATGGGCGCGGCGCTGGGCACGCGTGCCGCGAGTCGTCGACCACGGCACCGATTCAGCGGGCGACTGGCTGGTCACCGCGGCCGTCCCTGGCACGTCCGCGGTGGATCCCAGGTGGAAAGCCGAGCCCGTCACCGCGTCGGCCGCGATCGGCCACGGGTTGCGCCTGCTGCATGACACCGTACCGGTGGACGACTGCCCGTTCGACTGGAGTGTGGAGCGGCGGCTCGTCCGCGCCGACGAACGGATCGCCGAGGGCGGGGGACCGGCCGACTGGGCGCCCGAGCATCGGCATCTTGAGCTGGCCGAGGCACGACAACGGATCGGTGCGCCACCGGCGATCGACCGGCTCGTGGTATGCCATGGGGATACCTGTGTTCCCAACACGTTGATACACGACGACGGCACGTTCGCCGCGCACGTCGACCTGGGGTCGCTCGGGGTGGCGGACCGGTGGGCCGACCTGGCGGTGGCAGCCTGGAGCCTGGGCTGGAACTACGGTCCCGGTTTCGACGGGATCCTGTACGACGCGTACGGGATCGAACCGGACCAGGAACGGATCGCCTACTACCGCCTGCTGTATGACCTCGCCTGACACTCATGGCGTGGGGTTGCCGCCCATCATCCGGAGCATGTCCCTTCCGCCGCTTCGGAAGAACCGTACGAGCAGCACGGCGGCGAGGATCAGGAAGGCGATGTTGAGCCACGTCGTGTAGTTCCAGGAGATTCCGTCCTGCATCATCGTGGCGTCGCGCTGGGTGGGGATCAGGCCGATTCCGCCGAACAGCAACTCCACCAGGTAGCCGGCGCCGACCATGGCCGCGTAGAACGTGCCGAGCAGGACCAGGGTCATCCGGGTGCCGTAGTACTTCCGGTAGATGTTCAGGATCGGCAGGATGAGCAGGTCGGCGTAGATGAAGGCGATCACGCCGCCGAAGCTGATGCCGCCGTTCCACAGGACCACGGCCAGCGGGACGTTCCCGATCGAGCACACGAACGACAGGATCGCCACGAGCGGTCCGACGAGCGGGCCCCAGATCGCCGCGACCACCGGGTGGTCGGTGAAGAAGAAGGCGTGCCAGAACCCGTCGGGCACCCACGCCCCGACCGCGCCGGCGATCAGCAGGCCGACCACCATGTCCCGGAGGATCGCGGCCCATTCCATCACGAACACGTGCGAAACCGAGGTGAAGCCGGCCGGGGAGACCAGGCGCCGCCAGAAGGATCCGGGGCCCGCCACCGACATGTCCATGGCGGCGTGGCCTTCCATGGACCCGGCGAGCCCCTTCTCGGCCTGCTCGCGGGCCTTGTCGATCAGGCGTCGCCGCACGAAGAGCCGGAACAGCAGCGCCAGCAGCACGATCATGATCGGCCCGCCGACGAACTCCGCGGCGGTGAACTGCCAGCCCATCAGCAACGCCATGATGATGCCGAGTTCGACCACCAGGTTGGTGGACCCGATCTCGAACGCCATGGCCGCGGTGAAGTCGGCGCCCTTGCGAACCAGCGACCGGGCCAACGCGACCGCCGCGTACGAGCAGGACGAAGAAGCCGCCCCCAGCAACGAGGACACCGCGAGCGTCCGCGGCCGGTCGTCGCCCATCAGCCGGACGATCGTCGACTTGCGCACCACCGCCTGAACCACCGCGGACAACGCGAACCCCAGGATCAACGCCCACAGGATCTCCCAGGTCATCGACCCGGCCAGAGACAGCGCACGCCCAACCGCGTCCACGAGAACCCTCCCTCTCATACCCTACGGGGGTATCCTGTCGCGCCGACCCTAGCCGGGCTGATCACGGCTGTCACTGTGACACGCGCGACAGGACATCGCGGGTAGGGTGACCCCAAGCCGGAACAACGGGAGACGCGATGCACAGGACGGTCCCAGCCAGGGCGATCGCCCGGCTGTTGACCGTGACCGCGGTGCTCGCCGGCTTGTTCGCGATGCACGGCCTGCCAGCACAAGCCTGCCCCGGCGGAGCGGGCGCGGTGATGTCCGAGGCCATGTCTGCGGACGCCACCAGCCACCACGCCACGCCCACATCCGGTGATGCTGCCGCGCCTGCCATGTCGGGGCACGGATCCGTGTGCGCGGCCACCCTCACCCCACGCGGATCCGATACGTCGTCGGGTGTCACGCCGGTCCTGGTGACCAGCACACCTCCCACACGGACTGTCCACCCTCGCCGCCCTCGGGACCGCGGACCACCGCTGGCCAAAGCGGATCTGCTCACCACATTGTGTGTTTCCCGGACGTGACAGGGGTTTTGTCGAACCCTGTCCACTTCCGCACGCGTAAGTGTGCGCTGTCCGAAAGATTCCACAATGATGACTTCTGCTCGTGCGCTCTTCGGGGTCGCCGCCGCCGGTCTGCTCCTGACCGCTTGTGGTGCGGCGACTTCCCCTGACATGTCGGCCATGCCGGGTCACCAGGCCATGCCCGCCGGCGACGGGTTGGCCGACCATGCCGACGGATTTCGCTTTGTCCCCACCGCGACCGTGCTCGGCTCGGAGTTCCGGTTCCGGATCGAGGACGCCGGCGGTCGGGCGGTGACCTTGTTCGAACCGGACCAGACCAAGCTGATGCACTTCTACCTGATCCGGTCCGACCTCAGCGGCTTCCAACACGTCCATCCCACGATGGCCGCGGACGGGACGTGGAGCGCGCCGCTGGCCGAGACCCAACCTGGCGAGTATCGGGCCTACGCCTCGTTCATCGCCGGTGGCAAGACTGCTCCGCTGGTCCTCAGCCAGAAGGTCACCGCACCTGGCACCGGAACGACCACACCGTTGCCGCCCGCCGCCACAACGACGCAGGTCGACGGCTATACCGTCACGTTGGGCGGTGGTCAGCTGATGGCGGGCATGAGCCGCGAGCTGACCGTCACCATCACCCGCGACGGCAAACCTGTCGACAACCTCCAGCCGTACCTGGACACGTACGCCCACCTGACCGCGTTCCACGAAGGTGACCAGGCGTTCACCCATCTCCACCCGGCCAACGGCCCGGCGTTGTCCTTCGAGGCGAAGCTGCCCAAGGCAGGTCAGTGGCGGCTGTTCATCCAGTTCCAAACCGACGGCACGCTGCATACCGCAGCTGTGACCATCGCGGTCGGTTAGGCCCTGCCCCGCCGGCCCAGGTGCTCTATTCGTGACTGCCGAGCACCTGGGCCGGTGGGGTGCGCAACGCTCGACGCGCCGGCAGTTCGGTGGCGAGGAACGCGATCGCCACGACCACCAGGACGGTGGCCGGCGCCAGCCATCCCGGCCCGGCCGGCCATGGCCGGCCGAGGAAGCCGATTCCCAGCAGTACCAACGGAATCACCGACAGCGCCAGTCCGGTCCCGACGGCCACCACGCTGATCAGCGCGCTCTCCCGGCGGATCATGGCGCGGACCTGCCTGGGTGTCGTGCCGACCAGCCGGAGCGCGGCGAGTTCGTGGCGGCGCTGGGTCGTGCCGGCGACCAGTTTGTTGGCGACGCCGAGCAGGATGTAGCCGAGCAGCACGGCCAGCAGGGCCAGGTTGACGTACACCTCCGGGGGCGCGCCGCCGACGCCACTGAGACCGGCCCGCGGATTCGACGTGTCGACCTTCACCCCCGGCTGGTCGCCGAGCGCGGCCAACCCGGCGGCGCTGCCGTCGGTCGACACCAGAACGGCCTGGTCGAGCCCGGTGCCGAAGTGCCCGGCGGCGAGGTCACGGGAGATCGCCATCGGCCCGAAGCCGAGGCCGCGCCCGTACACGGCCACCACCTTCGCCTTGGTGGGCGTGCCGTCGCCGAGCAGGAGGTCGACGTCCCGACCCACCGCGGTGTCCATAAAGGACGCGGTGTCGGCGCTGACCGCGACGGTGTTGCCGGTGAGGCCGGCCAGGGAGCCGGCGCGGACGTCCAGATCAAGCACGGCCGGTGCGTCCGGTGTCAGCACGAGCGCGGGCTGGGACTCCACCCGGTGCTTGCCTTCCTCCTGGTGCGGCCACAGCACGGTCGTCGTGTTGACAGGCATCGCCGTGCGCACGCCTGGTGTCGCGCGGATCTTGTCGAGCGTGCCGGCGGGCAGCCCGCCGAGCTCCGGCGCGGCCACCACGGCCTGGGCCCGCATGCCCTGGTCGACGTCCTGGGACGACGCGGACATCATCGTCGTCTGGGTCATCGTGTACGTGAGCGTGAACAGCACGGCCATGGCCAAAGTGGACACAGCGCCGGCGACGCGCAACGCGTAGCCGTGGCTGTTGGACACGGCGAGCCAGGTCGTGGCCCGCACCCGGCTCGGCAGCCGACGAGCCAGGGCGCCGCTGAGCGACCGGACCAGCGCGGGCCCGGCGAGTGCCAGGCCGATCGCCGCGACGATCCCGGACGTCGCCGTGCCCACCGCACCGAACTGGTTCCTGAGGATCAGTGGCGTCACGGACATCGCGGTCGCGAGCACCATCAGCAGTGCGCCGATCCTGGTGCGGACCGGCGACGGGTTCTTGGGCTCGACGCGTGACTCGGCGACGGCCTCGGTGGCGGGCATCTTCGACGTACGCCAGGCCGCGAGACGCGCGGCCACCTGGATGACGCCGAGCAGCAGGAGCACGGCGGCGATCGCGGCCAGTGGGCTGATCGTCAGGGGCAGCGCGTCCGGCAGCACGCCGAGCGTCGCCAGCAGCGAACGGAACTGCCCGGCCAGGGCGTATCCCAGCAGGACACCCGGCACCAGCGCGACCGCCGACACCACGGTCGCCTGCGCCGCCGCGAGCCGGCGGACCTGCTTGGGGGAGGCGCCGACGGCCCGCAGCAGCGCCAGCTCGCGGCGCTGTCCGCCGATGGACACGGTGAGCGCGCCGGTCACGATGAAGCCGACGATGAGCAGGGTGATGCCGGCCAGCGACCCGGCGATCAGGATCAGCAGGGACCGGGCCGCGGCCGCGCTCGGGGTGGCGATGTCGCCGATGTCCGGGCCGGTACTCACCTTGAATCCCAGCTTCCGGGCCTCGTCGGCCACTGTGGCCGCGGCGCCGGGCTGAGTGCGCAGCCCGATCAGGTCCACTGTGTCCTTTTTTGGGCCTTTGTGCGGCCCGTCCGCGCGCCCGGCCAGCTGGTAGGCCGCCTGATCGGCGAAGAACACCCCGCGCGCGGGACCGTGGACAACCGCGGACACCTGGAGCGTGGCGGGCCGTCCGGCGACGACGAGATGCGCCTGTCCGCCTGGGCCGATCTTCAGGTCGTTCGCGGTGGCCGCGTCCAACGCGACGTCGTTCGGGCGCGTAGGCGGCGTACCCTGGATCGGCGGATCGCCCATGAGCGCTACCGAGGACCATGTGTGCCCCGCGGTGGCGGCGTCACCGGCTGGCACGACGCGCTGCCCGTCGACCGCGGCGACAGGGAAGCTGACATCACCGGCGGCGGTGGTGACGCCAGGGAGCCGGGCGAGCCTGCCGACCAGGTCAGCCGGGACAACGGCCCGCTCGGGCAGCGCGACCGGCAGGTCCTCGTCCTGGGGCAGGGTCTGGGCGGCCGACACCACCACGTCCGCGCCCGCGATCCGGGGCGCTGAGACATGTGATCGGATCCCGGACTCCGCCAGCACCGCGGTGCCCGTGACCAGCGCGGCGCCGCCGAGCACCGCGCACATGACTGCGACCAGCGCGCCGATCCGGTGGCGCACCATCCGCATCGCCATCTCCAGCACGTCGACCCCTCAACGCTTGCGCATGTGGTTGGCGATCAGCCCGGCGACGGACGCCACCGCCACCACGCCGCACACCAGATGGACGACCAGGCCGAGCGAAGCGAACTGAGCCACCACGTTCCCGGCGACAGCGAGCGTCAGCGCCACCCACAGCAACCCGCTCGCCGTGTCACTGCTGTGCTTCGTGCGATCCTTCACCGGTCAGCTCCTCGCTCGTTCGGCCGTGGTCCCCTCCTGACGCTAGGAAACCGGGGCCGTCCGCACGACCGGTCCACCTCCCCGGTCCAGGGTGGACCTGGGCCTACCTCCGGCTGTGGATAACCGATCCGACACGACCGGGAAACGAATTGACTGTCATCCGGAATATCCGGGCGAGGACTTGCCGATAACCAAGGTATCAGTTTTGCCGCTAGAGGGATCGGAGCGGCCATGAGTGTGCGACTTGTGCTGCCTGTCAACCCGTTTGTTCATTCCTACCTGTTCCTGCGCCGCGCGATCGGGCTGATCGGCATGGCGTTGCCCGTGGTGCTGATCGCCGGGGTGTACGCGATATCCGGTGACCTGCTCACGTCGATCAGCGGCTACTACTACAGCGATCTGCGGAACGTTTTCGTCGGGTCGATGTGCGCGATCGGGGTGTTCCTGATCTGCTACCGCGGCCTCGACCCGCTCGAAGACGCCCTGAGCTGGGTCGCGGGCGCGGCCGCGCTCGGGGTGGCGGTGTTCCCGACCAGGCCCGCGGACAGCCCCACGGCGCTGGACAAAGCCTTCGGATACGTCCACCTCGCGTCGGCCGCGGTGTTCTTCCTGACCCTCGCCGCGTTCTGTCTGTTCCTTTTTCCCCGCAACGAAAAGGACCCACTGCCGGACCCGGCCCGCAAACGGGTCCGTAACCGTGTTTACCTCGCCTGCGGTGTCGCCATTCTGGCCTGCATGGTGCTCACGGCGGTTTTCGGCTGGCTGCTGGAAGCGCAGATGAGGTCGGCGCGTCCAGTGCTGTGGCTGGAGGCCATCGCGGTGTTCGCATTCGGTGTCTCCTGGTTGGTGAAAGGCCAAACCCTGTGGCGGGACGCCAAACGACCACAACCGCGGGCAATGGACGCCATGGCGGCCCCGGCGTGACTTGCCGGCGCCACGCCGACCCCGCGACCGCGTAATTCGGCGGCCCGGGGTCGGCTCTGCCTGTTACGATCTTGGCGCCGACCGTGGGACTCAGGTGCGACTTCCGGAACCCGCCTTGTTAAGCGATGATTCGCCGTTCGTGCCCCCATTCCCCGGTCGGCGCTTTCGTCGAACGGGGAGAGATGGACAGCGTCACGGCCGGGGACATGCTGATGTTCGTCAACGCGGCCACCACCGCGACCGCGCAGCGGGAGTTCCACAGCTCGGTGGGGCAGCAGCGGCTGTCCTTGGCCTTCCTGCACGAGTACATGCTCGGCAACTACCGGGACCTGTACAGTGCCGCCCTCGCGCTGGACATCAACGAGCACAACGCGACGACCATCGTCCGACGGTTGCTGGAGACGTCCGCCGAGGCCACCGCCGACCAGCGCGAGCGAGAGGGCCGGTTGATCGCCCGGCGCCTTCGGCTGATCGCGCCGCAACGCGTGTACGACCTGTTCCGGGCGCTTCGGCGGGCGCGGGTGAACAACCGGCGCACCCGCGTGATCATCCGGGACTGGATCGCGGCGCGGCCCGATCCCGCGTTCGACGCGGTCAAGTACCGCGGCGCGCTGAAGGAGGCGCTGCGGCACGCGCACACCGCGCCTGTCCACGACGAACTGGGGCCGTTCCTGTTCGCCCCGCGTAGCCGTCCGCGCTATCAGACGCCGATTCTGGAGACCTGGCGCCGCGCCCACTACGAGCAGGCGGCGGTGTACGAACTGCCGTACACGGTGGCTGAGGGGCTCGCGGCCAAGCACAAGATCGACCGCAAGGTGTTCCTGGAGCGCATCGCACCCCGGATGACCCGGCTGGAACGACTGCGCGTCCAGGCGAGCAGCACGGATCTCACTCAGATGCCGTTGACCCGGCTGGCTTCGTACGTCCTGTCGCTGCCCATCGCGGACCGCCGCGAACGTCGGGCCGAGCTGACCGGTGCCCTGCGCGCCGCGGCGGCCAGGGCCGGCGGCCGGGCGAAGGGCACGTGGGGCAAGGTCGCGGCCGTCCTGGACGACAGCTTCTCCGCGCGTGGGTCCGTCCACAAGCGACAGAGGCCGCTCGCAGTCGCGCTGGCCTGCCGGTATTTGCTTGAAGTGCTCGCGGACGAGTTTGTTCCACTGTGGACGTCAGGCCGAACGGACGCGCTGCTCGCGTACCCGCATGGCGCGACGCCGCTGGGGGAGCGGATCCTGGACGCGCTGGAGCATGAGCCGGACCGCGTGCTGATCGTGTCCGACGGATGGGACAACGCTCCTTACGGCCTGGCCGGGGAGGTGCTGCGGGTGTGGCGCGAGCGGGTGGACCCGGAGCGGAAGGTGAGCGTGGTCCACCTCAACCCGGTGTACGACGTGGACGACTTCGACGTCAAGCGGCTCACACCGAGCGTGCCCACGGTCGGCGTGCGCGACGCCGAAGACCTGCCGACGCTGGTCGAGTTCGCCCGGTTCACCGAGGGCCTCACCGACCTTGCCCAGCTCACCGCCCATTTCGACGACCGCGCCCGGCGTTTCCTGGAGGACCGGTGAAGCTCGATCTGACCGGGTTGACCACCCGGCCCGCGCAGGTGTGGGGCGGCGTCCGGCTCGTGCCGTTGGTCCGGGACGAGCCGATCACGTCCCTGCGGCTGCACGCCCAGCTCTACGGGCCCGCGGTCGGACTGGTCGATGTCGACCCGCGTACCGACTACATGTCGTACATCCCGCACGGCTTTGTGGCCACCTGGACCGACGACGGTATGGCGGCAGCCGCGTACGGCACGGAGATCATGCGTCAGGACGCGCTTCCGTGCGGCTGCATGCCGTTGCGTTTCCACCGCCGGATGGCCAAGCGCACGGACAAGAACCGGCTGCGGTTCCTGCCGATGAACCTGGCCATCCAGGGCTACCTCGCGTTGCATTTCGGCGGCCCACAGGTGGTGTGGGAGCACTGGTCGCAACGCGCCATCAGCCGCGGCCTTTCCCCGCGTGAAGAGGACGCCTTCGTCGGCGCCGACGTCCGTGGGCTGGCGGACGCGCTGCGGATCTTCGAGATCCACCCCGGGCAGTGCGGCATGCTCGTCTACGTCGCCGACGCGCTGGCCGCCGCGTTCGTCGTGCCACACCCGGACGACTACCGCGCGCTGCACGCCACGGCCATCGAAGACCTGTACGGCGAACTCATCTTTCACTATGCGATGCTGTCCATGCCCGTGCAGCAGTTCGAGGCGAAGCTGTCCGGCAGCCATGTCCGTACAGTCGCCGACCTGCGTGCCGCGGCGAACCAGCAACTCGTTGCCTGGAGCCAGTTCCACGACGGCACGATGGCCGCCGGGTTGCTGGACGGGCAGTACGACGCGCGGCGCGTGTACGAGCTGGGCGACTTCACGCTGTCCCGGTTCCTGCCGTCGTTCCAGCTCAAGCGGGAGAACCACATCGGCGAGCTGATCACCGACCACCGCGGCCGGACCGCGTACCTCAAGACTTTCCGCCTGTCGGAGAACCAGATCCGCCGCGGCTACCTGCTGACCCAGTTGGCACGCTACGACTGGCACCTGCCGTCGGCGGCCGTGGGACTCGGTGTCACCGAGGCCCAACTGGGCCTGCGGATCGAGGCGGCCGGCTTCGGCGACCTGCTGCGCGAGGACATCCTGGCGCACTACCGGGCCGAGGCGCGCAAACCGTCCACCATGGACAGCAGCCCCGTCATGCCAACAGGTAGTACACCTCCGTGACCACCTGGGCCGGGTCGTCGTGGTGGTGGCCGTAGATCTCCCACCGCGGGCCGGCCCGGCGCAGCCCCTGCTCGGCACACCACTTGATGACCGCCTCGTGCGCCAGCCCCAACCCGTCGTAGGGGCCTTGGTGCACGGTCATCGCCACGTCGCCGGCGGGCAGCGCGGACCGGACCACCGGGCCGCCGATCTCGACGGGCTGGTCGAGTTCCACGCCGACCTCGACGTGCGGGACGTCGGTCAGGTACAGCATCACGTTGCGGCCTTTCCGGCCGCTGCCACCCCAGACGACGTTGCCGTGCACGGTGTCCAGCAGGCGGCGCCACACCTGCGGGTACTCCGGCCACGTGGTCTCCGCGGCGATCACGGCAGTGGGCCGCGCCGCCACCGTCGCCGTCACGACGTTGTGTTCCATGAAAGAGCTCCTTGGCCTCGCCGGGATCCTAGGCGGCGGATCCCGGCGAGGCCAGGGGTCAGCAGGCGCCGGGGCCGCCGAAGCGCATGGTGGTCGAGTCGGTCTTGTTCACCGTGTACAGGGCAGGGTTGGTGGCGTTCGCGCTGAAGTTCACGGCCGGGCCGTTGAAGAAGCCGATGCCGCTGATGGTCGCGGCGCTCACGGATGAGGCGAACAGCCCGTTGCCCATGTCCGTGCAGGGAGAGGCGCTGTTGGCGGCGACCTCACCGAACCACTGGGTCAGACCGACCTTGGTGTACGTGCCGTTCCACAGCGAATCCGGGAAGTAGCCGAACCACGTGTTGTTGTAGCCGAGCCACCAGTTGCCCTGGAAGTGCTGGATGGCGAACTGCGCGTTCCCGGTCGGCACGGTCATCCCGGCCATCGGCGGGCCGACTGGCACGAAACCGCAGCCGTTGTAGCAGGTCGCGGTGCCGTTCACCCAGTGGAAGACGAAGAGGTGCGGAGCGGCGTCGCCGTTGAGACCCCGGTCGACGTTCCAGCCGACCTCCACGATCTGCTGGCCGTCCGCGGACTCCGCGGCGATCTCGGCCAGTGAGTGGAAGTCGGCGGCGGCCAGGGTCGGCTGCGCCACCGTCATGGTCGCGGACGACCCGTCGGCGGTCGCGGACTGGGCGGCGTAGCCGTAGATGAAGGTGAGCGCGTCGATTCCGTTCGCGTGCACCAGGTTCGGGTTGCCTTTCGGCCCGTAGTGGCCCGTGGACGCCGCTGCGGGCACAGCCGTCACCAACACACCAGCGGCCACGAAGGCCATTGCTAACAGAGTTTTGCGCATCGATGCTCCCCATTTCGACGTGACGAGCCGGATCCGGCCCAAGGCGAAGTTAGGGCGCTGGGACAAGCCGTCAGTAGGGTCGATCGGACCGCGCTGTTCCCGGTGATCGCGGTACCGTGGGTGAATGGCTGATGGCGCGTGGCGGGACCTGCTCGGCTATATCCGTCCTTTTAGGACATCACTGCTGCTCGGCGGGCTGCTCAGCCTGGCGACCGCCGCGACCGGTCTCGCGCTGCCGATGGTCGTCCGCGGCCTGATCGAGGGGCTCGGCGCGGACCGGGGCATTGTGGGCCTTTTGGTGCTGATGACCGTGTTGGTGGTGTTCAACGCGGCCATCGGCGCGCTCGGTTCGTTCATCCTGGAGCGGACGGCCGAATCGGTGGTCCTGGTGGCCCGGCAACGCCTGGTGTCGCAGCTGCTCTGGCTGCGGGTGCCCGCGCTGGACGAGCGGGAACCCGGCGACCTGATGTCCCGCGTCAGCGCGGACACCACGTTGTTGCGTGAGGTCAGCACCCAGTCGCTCGTGTCAGTGGTGACGAACGCGGTGACCCTGCTCGCCACCGTGGTCCTGATGGCGTCGCTGGACCCGGTGTTGCTCGCCGTCACGTTGGCGGCATTGATCCTGGCGCAGGTGGTGGTCGGCGTCGTGCCGCGGATCCGCCGGGCGGCGAAGCAGGCCCAGGAGTCCGTGGGGACGATGAGCGCCGCCTTGGAGCGTGTGCTGGGCAATCTGCGTACGGTCAAGGCGTCCACCGCTGAGGAACGGGAAAGCGCGCACCTACACGCGGCCGCCACGGATGCCTGGCGCGGCGGGGTGCGTGCGGCGAAGTGGCAGGCGATCGCGGGCAACATGGGTGGCCTGGCGATTCAGCTGTCGTTCATCGTCGTCCTGGGCCTCGGCGGCGCCCGCGTGGTGTCGGGCGCGATCAACGTGGGCACGCTCGTGGCGTTCCTGCTGTACCTGTTCTACCTGATGCCGCCGATGCGCCAACTCGCCAACGTGGCCGCCCAGTACCAGGTGGGGGCGGCGGCGATCGCCCGGATCCGTGAGATCGAGTCCCTCCCGGCGGAACCCCGGGACCCACCGACGGCGGCCCCGGTTCGCACACCCGCCGCGGTGACGTTCGAGGAGGTCCACTTCCGGTACCGCCCGGACCTGCCGGAGATCCACCACGGCGTCGGCTTCACCATCCCCGCCGGCGGCATGACGGCGTTCGTGGGCCCGTCCGGCGCGGGGAAGACAACGGTGTTCTCCCTGATCGAACGCTTCTACGACCCCACGGCCGGTCGAATCCTGTTGGACGGCCAGGACATCCAGACGTTGCCCCTGGCCGATCTGCGGACCGCCATCGGTTACGTCGAGCAGGACGCCCCGGTCCTGTCCGGAACCCTGCGGGAGAACCTCCTGTTCGGCGCGCCCGAAGCCGAGCGGGAACTCGCCGAAGTGCTGGCCCTGACCCGCCTGGACGCCCTGGTGAACCGGCTGCCCGACGGTCTGGAAACCCCGGTCGGCCACCGAGGCGTCAAGCTCTCCGGCGGCGAACGCCAACGAGTCGCGATAGCCCGCGCCCTGCTGCGCCACCCCCGGCTGCTCCTGCTGGACGAGGTGACCTCCCAACTGGACGCGGTGAACGAGGCCGCCCTGCGGGAGACCATCGCCGACGTGACCCACACCACCACGGTCCTGGTGGTGGCGCACCGACTGTCCACAGTGACCATGGCCGACCGGATAGTCGTGATGGACACCGGAAAAGTCCGCGCGATCGGCACCCACGACCAGTTGCTGACCCAGGACCCGCTCTACGCCGAACTGGCGGCCACCCAGCTTCTGGCGGCTGCGGACTAGAAGCTCGGAGGAGTGAGCACCCAGAGGCTGACCGACGTCTCGTCGCCGGGGTTCGCGTAGCGGTGTGGGCGGGTGGACTCGAAGTTGATGGCGTCGCCGGGGTTCAGGTCGTACTGCTCGTTGTCGACCCAGTAGCGCAGCCGGCCGCTGATCATGTAGCCGACTTCCTCGCCCGCGTGGGAGTGGGAGATCCCGTCCGAGGAGGCGCCGGGCTCGACCGACATGATGATCATCTCCAGGCGGCCGACCGGGTTCGGGTTCAGCAGTTCGTACCGGATCGAGTTGTCGCCCGTGCGGACGATCTCCACGCGTTCGTCCGGCCGTACCACGCCTTTGTGGCCGCCTTCGACCGCGCGGAACAGCTGTGCCAGTGACACGCCGAGGGCGTCAAGGATCACGCGCAGGGTGCTGATCGTGGGGCTGTTGACGTTGCGTTCGACGTTGCTGAGGTAGCTGCGGGACAGCCCGGTCAGCTCGGCCAGTTGCGGCAGCGTGAGGCCACGGACCGTGCGGGCCTCGCGGATGTGCTGGCCTAGCTGCTGGTCGGCTGGTCGGGACGGCATCGATCCAGTTTACTCGATCAGACGTCGACTATGTTGACAGGTCCGTCACTATCATAGACGCTAGTTCCAGTTTCCTGGACGAGGAGTGGGCATGCGTGACGAGCGAGAGCGGTTCCTGATCCGCTATGCCGGTGACTTCGCGCCGTTCGTGGTCGAGAAGGCCGAGGGCGCCTGGGTGCTGACCACGGAGGGGCAGCGCGTCCTGGACTTCACGTCCGGCCAGATCAGCTCCACCCTCGGGCACAACCACCCCAGGATCGTCGAGGCGATCGAACGGTCCTTACGCACCGGCATCCACCTCAACTCCTGGATGGTCAACGAGGACGTCCTGGAACTCGCCCGCCGGCTGGCCGAGCTCCTGCCCGACCCGCTGGAACGCTCGATCCTGCTGAACACCGGCTCGGAGACCAACGAGGTGGCGCTGCGCCTGGCCAAGGCGTTCACCGGCAAGTTCGAGGTGGTCGGCCTCACCCGCAGCTTCCACGGCCTGCTGGCCGGCACCAACTCGGTGACGTTCTCCATGGGCCACAAGGGAAACGGCCCGCTGATGCCGGGCAGCTTCGCGATCCCGGCGCCGTACGAGTACCGCTGCCCGATCCGGCACTGCGTGCGGAGATGCGACATGACGTGCCTGGACGTCGGCTTCGAGATCGTGGACCAGGCGTCGGTCGGCTCGCTGGCCGCGATGGTGGTCGAGCCGGTGCTGTCCACCGGCGGGATCATCCCGCTGCCCGAGGGCTACCTGAGCGCGGCCAAGCGGAAGTGCGCGGAACGGGACATGCTGCTGATCGTCGACGAGGCCCAGACCGGCCTCGGCCGGGTCGGCTCGATGTTCGCCTTCGAGCAGGACGACGTGGTGCCCGACATTCTGACTGTCTCCAAGACCCTCGGCGGCGGCGTCCCGCTGGGCGCCACGATCACCAGCGCCGAGATCGAACAGAAAGCCGTGGACAACGGATTCCTGCACATCACCACGCACGTCTCCGACCCGATGCCGGCCGCGGCCGGCCTGGCCGTGCTGGACGTGATCGCCGAGGAGAACCTCGTGGGCCGCGCCCAGGACATGGGCCGGTACCTGACCGACCGGCTGGGCGAACTGCGGGACAAGTACGACCAGATCGGCGACATCCGCGGCCGCGGCCTGCTGGTCGGCCTGGAACTCGTGACCGACAAGGAAACCAGGGAGCCGGCCAACGACCTGGGCGCCGCCGTCACCGCGGAGTGCCTGCGACTGGGCCTGTCCATGAACATCGTCAAGGGCGACGGCTCGCAGCGCAACTGCCTCCGTCTCGCGCCACCGCTGACGATCACGACCGACGAGATCGACATCGCGATCGACATCCTGGACACCGCCCTACGGACCTGCCTGGGAGCCTGATCGGGCCAGATACGCCTGGAGCCGTTGGTGCCGGAACTGGTACGCGCCCCCTGACTGCCGAAGCACGCCGAGCCGGTGCGCGTCACCGAGAAAACGCATGAGCCGCCAGGGAAGCCTGCCGGTCACAGCCAGCCAGGTCCGCGCCAGGAGCCAGGGACCCCACAGTGTGCCGATCTGGATCCAGCCCACCAGGCCAAGCGGTCCGCTGATCAGCAAGGGAAGCCACGGCATGTGGTGGACCGCCACCATGAACGACACGCCGTAGGCCGGTTCGATCCCCGCCCACACCGCGAGCCAAAGAGGCGCGGTCCCGCCGAATCCGACGAGAATTCCTTCCGAGATCGCGGTCCGGCGATCGTGCGAAAGGAGGCTCCCGGGACTCAGCGCCTCAGTGACCTGGATCGGGCTGTTGAGCGCCGCCGTGAGAGCGCCCACGAACCAGAGACCCAAGGCGGCGGCGAATCCCACGGCCGCGCCGACGCTGGCGCCGACCACACCGCTGAACATGCCGATGATGGTTCCGGCGAATGACCATCCTGTCATCCAGATCGCGCCGGCCTTGCTCGAGAACGCGATCCGAACCCGCCCGGCGATCTCCCGCGACCGGCCCTTGAGCTTGATCTTGGTCCGACGCGGTGTCTGCCGGTTCAACAGAGCGTTCGCTACTGCCATGCCCGCGGTCGCGGCGAGGCTCAGGCCGAGCCCGATGCTCACGAGCAACCAGGTGCCGTCGAAGTCACCCAGGTTACGGACAAACAACCACGCGGACAGCGAAAAGACGGCCAGGATCAGGGCCACGACGAGCCCACTGAGCACGCCGACCGCCGAGCGGCGGACCATGCTGGCCATTCGCCACCATTCGAAGTCGAGTGTCTCCCGGCGGGTCATCGCCTCGGCGAGGAAGCGAAGCCAGCGGAGCGCGTCCTCGCGTCGCCAACGTCGTGCACCTTCGAGTCGTACGTCCTGTGGGGCGTCCGAGTACAGCGCGGGGATGAACCCGGCCAGCAATCGGTCCTCCAGATCGGTCTCGCGCTGGACGAACAGGTCCATCGGGTCCGCGTCGGTGTCGCTGTAGATCGTCCGGGCCAGGGCCACCATCAGCGGGGTCCGCAGCACGGTCGCCACCGGGTCGTCTGCCTCGCGCAGGCGGTCCAGGACGGGATGCCACTTGGTCTGCCGGTCGGGCCGGGTGATCGTGTTGGGCAGGTACTTGGCGAGGTCGTCGAGAGTCAGGTCGCTGAGCCGGATCACCGCCGCTCGGCCGAGGGTGCCGGCCTGGTGGATCGCTTCGGCGTACTCGCTGGCGCGGCTGGTGAGCAGGAGCTGGTGGCTGTGGTCCAGGTCCGCGTTGATCATCCGGACGGCCTGGGCCCGCAGTCGCTCCGCGATCTCGTCGAAGCCGTCGAGGACGAACAGGATCCGCCCGCTGTCCACCAGCCGGGCCGCCGACCCGGCCAGCCTGGGGTGGTTGGTGACAAGCTGCGCCGTAGCCCATCGGCGGAACGAGACCGCGGCCGGATCCCACGAGCCCACAGGGAAGATCATCGGGACAGGGCGCCCGCGTGTCCGTCGGCGCAGCAACGTCAGGGCGAACCGCAACGTCAGGATCGACTTGCCGGCGCCGGCGTCGCCCAGGACCACCAACCGCCCGGACGGCACCCGCGCGAACACGTCCACGATCTCGTCGACCTGGCCGGTCTGCCCGCCCAGGTCGACCGGTTCGGGCGGGTCGGGGGTGCCGTGAATGCTCGCCCAACTGGCGGACAGCTCCGCGTCGGCGGTCCACCGGATCGGGATCGGGAACGGGTCGTGCACCCGCCTGATCCGTTCCTCCACCGCCCACTGCCGGTAGACGGCGGTGGCCAGGTCATCCAGTTCGTCCTCAGGCCCGGTCCGGATGTGGATCCCGCCGTGGACCGTCCCCGCCTGCACCACCGGGGACTGGAACGTGCCCTCGATCCGGTTGGCCCGAGCCTCGTCCGCCACTCTGTTGATTCTGGCCAAACAGGACATCGGGCGGGATACTTCCGGCCTCGTGTCACCCGTCCGGCGCACGAGTTCATCTGCACGTGACACGCCCGCGAATATCCTGCCTTTGACGGAAGGGGAACCGGATGCGGTGGGCGGTGTTCGCGTGCGTGCTCTTGTTGGCAGCGTGTACGACATCGCAGACCGGAAGCGCGGGATTATCCAGTTCGTCCCGTCTGTCGCCGCCCGTGCTGGTTCCGCTGGATGCCTCGCGGTTCGTCGGCGCGCCCTGCACTTTGTTGAAGTCCAGCCAGCCTGTGACGCACGACGTGATCGCCGGCACCGCGGCCGGGAGCACCTGCACTTGGCAAGGCGCGAAACCCCGGTATCCGACGTACACGGCGACTGTGGACACCACGTCCGGCGGGCTGGAAACCTTGTACCGCAACCGATCCACACTGAAATTCTTCGAACCGACCGAGATCGGCGGCTTCCCGGCGGTGCACACGGATCCGCAGGCGGCCGCCGCCGACCATGGCCGCTGCACGTTGACCATGGGCGTCGCCGACGACTCGGTGATCACCGTCGTCTCGACGGCCACGGATCCCAAGAGCACCAACTACAGTTCGCCCTGCACGGACGCGGACGCGTTGGCACACGCCATCATCGCGACCATCAAGAGCGGCAACGCCTAGTCGTCGCCGAGGCCGGCGTGTTCGAGGTCCAGGAGGCGTTGGATTCGTCGACGGGTGGTGTCGGTGATCACCCCGGTGTCGTACAGACGGGTGAGTTCCACGCCTTCCCTGTGCAGCAGTTCTCGCCGTAGCCGGAAATAGGCCGCGCCCGCTGAACTGTCCGGGTCCGCCGCGTCCTGGTTCTTGATCCGGTCGATTCTGGCCTGCCAACTGTGTCGGAGCTGGTCGACGGCGAATTCCGGGGCTGATTCGGTTTCGGCGAGGTGTTCCAGGTGGGCGAGCCCGGTCTGGGCGAGGTGCAGCCGGGCCCGCTGGTGTTCCTGGCGGACGCTGGACGGGTCCAGGGCGATCCCGGCGCGGCCGACCAGGGGCGCCAGCGTGAACCCCTGCACGACCAGCGTCACCACGATCACCGCGGTGGTCAGCAGGAGGACCATGTTCCGGTCGGGGAACGCCAGCGGGATGGACAGCGCCGCCGCGAGCGGGACGACACCCCGGGCGCCGGCCCACGACACCACCGCCGGGACCCGCCACGAGGGGCGACTGCCACGCCGGCGTTGCAGGATGGCCGACAGCGGGAACACCCACAGCAGCCGGACCACGATCAGGGTGGCCGCGATCGCCAGCGCGTACAGCGGCCACTTGCTGTCGACGTCAGCGAGCTGGTGGATCAACGCCGGGAGTTGCAGCCCGATCAGCCCGAACACCACGCTTTCGAGCAGGAACACGACGGTCTCGTACACCGCGCCGAGCTGCAGCCGGATATGTGACGTCGTGAGCCGCGTGGCCTGCGTACCGAGCACGACGCTGGCGACCACGACGGCGGTCACACCGGACGCGCTGATGGACTCCGCGAGGACGTATCCCGCGTACGGCGTGACGAGCGCCACGACCGTCTCCAGTACGGGGTCCTCGGTCCGTTGCCGAATGAGGTACGCCCCTAGCGCGACGAATGCCCCTACAAGCACGCCACCGACCGCGAGCATCGCGAACTCGCTGACGGTGTGCCGCCACGACACCGAGACCGTGATCGCCATCGACAACGCGACCCGGAACAGCAGCAGGCTGGTCGCGTCGTTGAAAAGGCTCTCGGCCTGCACGAGCGCCTGCACCCGCGGCGGCAACGACAGGCGACGCGCGAGCGCGGAGACGGCTACCGGGTCCGTGCTCGCGAGCACCGCGCCCAAGACGAACGCCACACCAATGGGCAACGGCGTGAGCCATACGGCCACCGCGCAGACCGCGGCGGCGGAAACCACAACGAGGCCCACGGCCAGTACGGCCACAGGACGCCACACGGCACGCAGGTCACGCCAGGGAAGTTCCTCACCGGCGGCGAACAAAAGGGGCGGCAGGACGACCAGGCTCACCACTTCGGGTGTGATCGCGATCGCAGGCACACCGGGCACCAGGCCCACCGCCACACCGGCGACCACGAGCAACGAGGGCGCCGGCACCCGCAGTCTTCGGGCGAACGTGGCGACGACCGTGGCCAGCACCACCAGGAACAGCACTGTCTCGACCCCACGCATGACTGGCGACCTCCCACGTTGACCATGAGTGCCGACCAGACTTCCCGGCGCGCCGCGCATCACCTTACGTCAACAAAGCGTCAAGACGCACAGCAGCGCGCCACAGTCCGTTTCGGACAGTGGGGTGTGTCCGGCTCGTCACTGGTGGTAGCGGAGCGTCGCCGAATCGGTCGATCCCCGATCGGGGCACATCAGTATCGCGTCAATGCGCCGTCAGCAGGCGTCAAGAGCCCATCAGACAGCCACTCTCCGTCGCGCCGGTGATGCAAGCTCAGGCGAGTCACCGCCCCGGGTGACCGAGTCCGTGGAGAGGGAGCAGGTATGGCCGACTTGGCCTATGCCCTGTTGGTGATCGGCATATTCGTGGTTCTCGCGTTGACCCTGCGCGGTTTGGAGAAGTTGTGAGTGGTACGGGCGCCGTGGCCAACATCGTCGCCGGTGTGCTGGCCCTGGCCTTACTTGTGTACTTGTTCATCGCGCTGATCCGACCGGAGAAGTTCTGATGTCATCGACGTGGGCCGGCCTCGCGCAGGTCGGCCTCCTCCTGCTCGCCCTCGCGGTGGTGTACAAGCCACTGGGCGACTACATGGCCCGGGTGTTCACCCGGGAGAAGCACTCCCGGGTGGAGGCGGCCGTCTACAAGGTCGTCCGGGTGGATCCGAACTCCGAGCAGCACTGGAAGACCTACGCCTCCGCGGTGCTGGGGTTCTCGTTCGTCTCGATCCTGCTGCTGTACCTGATCCAACGGCTGCAACCGTTGATGCCGTGGAGTTACGGCCGCACGGTCAACGAAGGCACCTCGTTCAACACCGCGATCAGCTTCGTCACCAACACGAACTGGCAGTCGTACTACCCCGAGACGACCATGGGCCACTTCACCCAGATGATCGGCCTCACGGTGCAGAACTTCGTGTCCGCCGGGGTGGGGCTGGCGGTGGCGATCGCGTTGATCCGGGGGTTCACCCGGTCGAAGACCGACCGGCTGGGCAACTTCTGGGTGGACCTGACCAGGGGCACGTTCCGGATCCTGCTGCCGATCTCGTTCCTGTTCGCGATCGTGCTGGTGGCGCTGGGTACGGTGCAGAGCCTGAAGTCCGGTGTGGACGTGACCAACCTGGACGGTTCGACGTCGACCATCCCGATCGCGCCGGCCGCGTCCCAGGAGGTCATCAAGGAGCTGGGCACGAACGGCGGCGGGATCTTCAACGCGAACTCCTCGCATCCGTTCGAGAACCCGAACTCGTGGTCGAACCTGGTCGAGATCTTCCTGATCCTGCTCATCCCGGTGTCGCTGACCCGCACGTTCGGCGTGCTGGTGAAGAGCAAGAAGCAGGGCTACGTCCTGCTGAGCGTGATGGGCGCGCTGTGGGCGGGTGTGCTGGCGATCATCTGGTGGGCCGAGTCGCACCCGAACGGGCCGGTCGCGATCCTGGCCGGTGGCCAGATGGAAGGCAAGGAGACCCGGTTCGGGATCGCCGCGTCGTCGCTGTTCGCGGACACTACGACGGGCACGTCGACCGGTGCGATCAACGCGGCGCACGACAGCCTCAGCGGCCTTGGTGGGTTCGGCACGTTGCTCAACATGATGTTCGGTGAGCTGTCGCCTGGCGGTGTCGGCACCGGGATGTACAGCATCCTGGTGATGGCGATCATCGCGATGTTCCTGGCCGGGCTGATGGTCGGCCGTACGCCGGAGTATCTGGGCAAGAAGCTGGGCAAACGCGAGGTCACCTGCGCGGCGATCGCGATCCTGGCGATGCCGACCGTGGTGTTGCTCGGTACGGGTGGCGCGTTGATGATCTCGGACAACTTGGGCGCGTTGAACAATCCAGGGGCGCACGGCTTCTCCGAAGTGCTGTACGCCTATACGTCGGCGTCCAACAACAACGGCAGTGCGTTCGCCGGAATCACGGTCACCAACGACTGGTTCCAGTCCACTTTGGGCGTGTGTATGGCGTTGGGCCGGTTCATCCCGATCATCGCGGTGCTGTGTCTGGCCGGTTCGTTGGCGGCACAGAAGAAGGTGCCTGAGACCGCGGGCACCCTGCCCACGACGAGCCCGCTGTTCGCGAGCATGCTCGCCGGCACGGTCGTCCTCGTCGCGGCACTGACGTTCATCCCGGCTCTGGCCCTGGGGCCGATTGCGGAGGCTTTGGCATGACCAGCGTGAAAACTCCGGTGCGTGGCCCGGAGCAGGAGACTCGGCACCACGTGGAGAACGCGGGCCGGATCAGCGCGGGGGTGTTCAACCCACGGCAGTTGCTGACCTCGCTGCCGGACGCGTTACGGAAACTCAGCCCGCGCCACCAGATGCGCAACCCCGTGATGATGGTGGTGTGGGTCGGGTCGGTGCTGTCCACGGTGTTCGCGATCGGTTCGCCGGGTGTGTTCACCATCGGCACGGCGTTGTGGCTGTGGTTCACGGTCCTGTTCGCGAACTTGGCCGAGGCGGTGGCCGAAGGACGCGGTAAGGCGCAGGCGGAGACCTTGCGCCGGTCCAAGAAGGAGACCGTCGCCCGCCGGCTGCGCAAGGATGGCAGCGAGGAGAGTGTTCCCGGGGTCGAGTTGACCATCGGTGACCTGGTGGTCGTCGAGGCCGGCGAGGTGATCCCCGGTGACGGCGACGTCATCGAGGGCATCGCGACGGTGGACGAGTCGGCCATCACGGGCGAGTCGGCGCCGGTGATCCGCGAGTCCGGCGGTGACCGGTCGGCGGTCACGGGCGGCACGACCGTGCTGTCCGACCGGATCGTGGTGCGGATCTCGACCAAGCCCGGTGAGTCCTTTGTGGACCGTATGATCGCCTTGGTGGAAGGCGCCGAACGGCAGAAGACGCCGAACGAGATCGCGTTGACGATCCTGCTGTCCACGTTGACGATCATCTTCCTGCTCGCGGTGGTCGCGCTGCAGCCGATGGCCCGTTACTCGGGGTCGCTGCAGTCGGTGATCGTGTTGACCGCGTTGCTGGTGTGCCTGATTCCGACCACGATCGGGGCGTTGCTGTCCGCGATCGGCATCGCGGGCATGGACCGGTTGGTGCAACGCAACGTCCTGGCCACTTCGGGCCGTGCGGTCGAAGCCGCGGGTGACGTGAGTACGTTGCTGCTGGACAAGACCGGCACGATCACCTTCGGCAACCGGCAGGCGACCGAGCTGATCCCGGTCGGCACGTCCACAGTGGAGGACCTGGCGGTCGCGGCCCGGCTGTCCAGCCTCGCCGACGGCACGCCCGAAGGCCGCAGCATCGTCGACCTGTGCGCCCGCCAGTACGGGCTGTCCGCGGAGCCCACCGACCACGAGAAGACCGCCGAGTTCGTGCCGTTCACCGCGCAGACCCGGATGAGCGGCATCGACCTGGACGGCCGGACCGTGCGCAAGGGCGCCGCCAGCGCGGTCCGGGCGTGGGTGGAGGAACAGGGCGGCCGGGTGCCCGAAGAGGTGCACACCACCGTCGACAAGATCAGTGGCGAAGGCGGCACCCCCCTTGTGGTGGCCGAGTACGCGAACGGCATCGCGTTGGTGCGTGGCGTGATCCGGCTGTCGGACGTGGTCAAGCCCGGCATGCGGGAGCGGTTCGACGAACTGCGCACGATGGGCATCAAGACGGTCATGATCACCGGGGACAACCCGTTGACCGCCAAGGCCATCGCGGAAGAGGCCGGGGTGGACGACTTCCTGGCCGAGGCCAAGCCCGAGGACAAGATGGCCCTGATCCGCAAGGAGCAGGAGGGCGGCCGGCTGGTCGCGATGACCGGTGACGGCACCAACGACGCGCCCGCGCTGGCCCAGGCGGACGTCGGGGTGGCAATGAACACCGGCACCATGGCGGCCAAGGAGGCCGGGAACATGGTGGACCTGGACTCCAACCCGACGAAGCTGATCGAGATCGTCGAGATCGGCAAGCAGCTGCTGATCACCCGGGGTGCGTTGACCACGTTCTCGATCGCCAACGACCTGGCCAAGTACTTCGCGATCCTGCCGGCCATGTTCGCCGGCATCTATCCGGCGCTGGGCAAGCTGAACATCATGGCGCTGCACTCGCCGGCGTCGGCGATCCTGTCCGCGGTGATCTTCAACGCGTTGATCATCGTGGCGTTGATCCCGTTGGCACTGCGGGGTGTGCGGTACCGGCCGTCGAGCGCGCGGTCGCTGCTGCGGCGCAACCTGTTGGTGTACGGGATAGGCGGGATCATCACGCCGTTCATCGGCATCTGGCTGATCGACCTGCTCGTCCGACTGATTCCGGGAATGTGACAACGATGGTGAAGCAAACACTCGCCGGCCTGCGGATCCTGCTGGTGATGACGGTCGTCCTCGGGGTTCTGTACCCCCTGGGGGTATGGCTGGTCAGCCGGATCCCGGGCCTGGAGGCCAACGCCGAAGGCTCGGTCGTCAGCCAGAACGGCCAGCCGGTCGGCTCCGCGCTGATCGGGATCGACCCGCAGGCCAAGGACCCGGACCACGACCCGTACTTCCACACCCGACCCTCCGCGCTGGCGAAGGACCCGTTGGGACAGGCGGACCTGTCCACGCCCTCAGGCGCGTCGAACAAGGGCATGGACAACGCGGACTACCTGGCCATCGTCCAGCAGCGTAAGGACGGGGTCGCCAAGCGGGAGGGGGTGGACCCGGCGCAGGTGCCGGTGGACGCCGTCACCGCGTCCGGTTCGGGCCTGGACCCGCAGATCAGTCCGGCGTACGCGCAACTGCAGGTCCCGCGGGTGGCCAGGGTGACGGGCGTGTCCGAGCAACGGCTGCGGGAACTGGTCGAGGCCAACACCATCGGCCGTGGGCTGGGCGTGCTCGGTGATCCCGGGGTCAACGTGCTGAAGCTCAACCTGGCGGTGCAGGCAGAGAAACACTGAGATGTCGACGCAGACGGCCGCGGGACGGGTCATGGACGGCAGACGCCGCCGGGGCGAGCTTCGGATCTACCTCGGTGCCGCCCCGGGTGTGGGGAAGACCTTCGCCATGCTCGGGGAGGCGCGGCGGCGCCAGGAACGCGGCACCGACGTCGTGGCCGGGTTCGTCGAGACCCACGGCCGGGCCAAGACCGCGGAACTGCTCGACGGGCTGGAAGCGGTGCCGCGCAGGCACATGTGGCACCGCGGGCTCGAGTTCGAGGAGATGGACGTCGACCGCGTCCTGGCGCGAAAGCCGGAGATCGTGATCGTCGACGAGCTGGCGCACACCAACGTCCCCGGCTCGCGCAACGCCAAGCGGTGGGAGGACGTCGAAGAGCTGCTCGAAGCGGGCATCGACGTCCTGTCCACAGTGAACGTCCAGCACCTTGAGTCACTGAACGACGTGGTGGAGCGGATCACCGGGACCCAGCAGCACGAGACCGTCCCGGACGAGGTGGTCCGCCAGGCCGACCAGATCGAACTGATCGACATCACCCCGGAGGCGCTGCGCCGCCGCCTCGCGCACGGCAACGTCTACCCCGCCCACCGGATCGACGCCGCACTGGGCAACTACTTCCGGCCAGGCAACCTCACCGCGTTGCGTGAGCTGGCCCTGCTGTGGGTCGCCGACCAGGTCGATGTGGCCCTCCAGCGCTACCGGGTCGAGAAGGACATCACCGACACGTGGGAAGCCCGGGAACGAGTCGTGGTCGCGATCAGCGGCGGCAACGAAAGCGAGACGCTGATCCGCCGCGGCAGCCGGATCGCCGCCCGTGCCGGCGCTGAACTGCTTGTGCTGCAAGTGTTGCGTGGCGACGGCCTGGCGAGCGCCTCGCCTCAGTCCGTGGCCCGGTACCGCAAGCTGGCCCGTGACCTCGGCGCCACGTTCCACACCGTCGTCGGGGACGACGTTCCCACCTCGTTGCTCGACTTCGCGCGCGGAGTCAACGCCACCCAGCTCGTCCTCGGGACCTCGCGGCGAACCCGCTTCGCGCGTCTGTTCGACGAGGGCATCAGCGCGTCCGTCGTCCAGCGATCCGGGCCGATCGACGTGCACATGGTCACGCACGGCGAAACCAGCGGCCGGTTGCGGGCCACGTTGTTCACCCGCAGTTCGCTGCCGCGCCGCCGCAAGGCCATCGGCTGGCTGCTCGCGTTGATGCTGCCCGCGCTGGCGACCGTGATCGGCGCCGTGCTGCGGCAGGACCTGGCCGTGTCCACGGACGTGATCGACTACTTCCTGGCCACGATCGTGGTCGCGCTGGTCGGCGGTCTCGGGCCGGCGCTGATCGCGTCGGTGTTGAGCGGGTTGCTGCTCAACTACTATTTCGTGCCGCCCATTTATTCGCTGACGATCGCCGAACCGGAGAACCTGGTCACGCTGATCATCATGGTGGTCGTCGCGATCCTGGTGTCGCTGGTGGTGGACCGGGCCGTCCGGCGGGCCCAGCAGGCGGCACGGGCCCGGACCGAGGCGGCGTTGCTGGCGTCCTACTCGCGGACCGTGCTGTCCCACGACCGGCCCTTGGACCGGCTGCTGGCGAAGGTCAAGGAGAACTTCGGGCTGACCTCGGTGTCCCTGCTGGAAAAACAAGGCGAGTGGACCGTGGTCGCCTGCACCGGCGACGACCCGTGCCGGGAGCCGGGCGACGCGGACGTGAACATCCCGGTGAACGCGGAGGTCCACCTGGCGTTGCGGGGCCGGACGTTGCCCGCCGCCGACCGGCGGGTGCTGGAGGCCGCAGCCGGGCAGGCGCTGTTGGCGTTGCGGCAGCAGCGGATGGCGACCCAGACGATCGCGGCCGAGCGGAAAGCCGCGACGACCGAGCTGCGCACGGCCCTGCTGTCGGCCGTCGGCCACGACCTGCGGACCCCGCTGACGTCGATCAAGGCCGCCGCGGGCAGCCTGCGCGCACCCGACCTCGAACTGTCCGAAGAGGACACGGCGGAACTGTTGGCGACCGTGGAGGAGTCCGCCGACCGGCTCACCGGCCTGGTGGACAACCTGCTGGACTCGTCCCGGCTGGCCACCGGCGCCGTCGAGCCGGTGCTGCTGCCCGTCGGGTACGACGAGGTGGTCGGCTGGGCACTCGCCGGACTGGACGGACGCAACCAGGTCACCGTCGCCATCGCCGAGCACCTCCCGGACGTGTTGGCCGACGCCGGGCTGCTGGAACGGGTGGTGGCCAACGTCGTCGACAACGCCGTACGGCACGGCAACAGCGGCGTGACCGTCCGGGCGAGCACGCACGCCGACCAGGTCGAACTACGCGTCGTCGACCATGGACCAGGCGTGCCGCGCGGCGCCGAGGACACCTCGCTGTTCACCCCGTTCCAGCGGCTCGGCGACCGGGACGCCACCCCGGGGGTCGGCCTCGGCCTGTCCGTGGCCAAGGGGTTCACCGAGGCGATGGGCGGCACGATCCGGGCCGAGGACACCCCGGGCGGCGGCCTCACCGTGGTCATCTCGTTCCCAGCGGAGCACAGATGACCAGGATCCTGGTAGTCGAAGACGAGACGCAGATCGCGACCGCGCTGCGGATCAACCTCGTCGCCCGTGGCTACCAGGTGATCACCGTGCACGACGGCAGGTCCGCGCTCACGGCCGCCGCCGACTCCGCCCCCGACGCGGTCCTGCTCGACCTGATCCTGCCTGACATCGACGGCACCCAGGTGATCACCGCGCTGCGCGGCTGGACGCACATACCCATCATCGTGCTGTCCGCGCGAACCGACGCGAGCAGCAAGATCGGCGCGCTGGACGCGGGCGCCGACGACTACGTCACCAAGCCGTTCGGCATGGACGAGCTGATGGCCCGCGTCCGGGCCGCGCTGCGCCGGGCCAACGCCGGCCAGCACGTCGAGGAGGACCTCGTCGTGGACACCGAGTCGTTCACGGTCAACCTGGCGGCGAAGAAGATCCGGCGCGGCAGCACCGAGGTCCACCTGACCCCCACCGAGTGGGCGATCCTGGAGATGCTGATCCGCCACCAGGGCCGGCTGGTCACCCAGCGGCAGCTGCTGGAGGCGGTCTGGGGCCCGGACCACGTGCACCACGCGCACTACCTGCGGGTGTACGTCGGGCAACTGCGCAAGAAACTGGAAGAGAACCCCGCCGAGCCACGCCACTTCATCACCGAGCCAGGCACCGGCTACCGCTTCCAACCCACCTACCGGTAAATCGCCGTGTCGCGCGTTGCGGGACCATGAAGTTCCCTTAACTGGCCTCCCGGGTCATCGTGCCGGTCGCCACGAACGTTGCCCGGCGGGCGATCGACACCGCGTGGTCGCCGAAACGTTCATAGCACTGGCTGAGTTGGGCGGCGTCGACCGCCGCGCCCGCGCCGTACGCCCAGTCCTGGTATTCCAGGATCGCGAACAGGGATCGGTGCAGGTCGTTCAGTTCCCCGTCCGCTTCGTCGGCCGCGGCCAGGATCGCGGGATCCCTCGTGCGCAACGCGGTCGCGGCGTTCTCGGCGAGGGTCACCGCGATGCCGCCCATGGCCGCGAACCTCGGCCGCAACGTGGCGGGCAGGACCTGCCGCGGGTAACGGCGGCGGACCGTCTCGGCGACGTGCTCGGCCAGATCGCCCATCCGCTCCAGGCTGTCGGCCGCGTGCATCGCCATGATCACGAGCCGCAGGTCGCCCGCGACCGGCGCCTGCAACGCCAGCAACAGGTGCGCGTCCGACTCACACGTCGACCGGGCCATGTCGACGACCCGGTCGTCCGCGATCACCCGTTCGGCGGCCGTGAGGTCGCACGTCATCAGCGCGGCCGTCGCGTCCCGCATCGCGTCGGCCGCGAGCTGGCACATCGTGACGAGCCGGTCGACGAGGTGGTCCAGTCGGTCGTGGTAGATGTCGCGCATTTCCCCAGCGTAGAAACTGATCACGTCGGCATGCCGTCAAACCGTGCGGCCGCCGCGTCAGGATTCCGTCAAGCCCCGGCATCGCCTGGTGCTGGGCGGGTTTCACTCAGTGTCATGCGGACGTCCCTGGAACGCTGGCCGAGGGTCTCGGCCCTGTACGGCACCGGATTGGGCTTCGCCGGCGGGATCATGGCGACCATTGTCGCGTCGGCCACCGGCGACCTGACCGCGCCTGTGTTGATGGTCGCGGTCGTCTCGGCGGTGACAACCTTGCCCGGCGCGGCAATCGTCGCGCTGCAGAGTTGGCTGTTGTACGCCAGCTTCATCATCGGGCACACCGGTCAGCTCGCGCTGGGCTCCGCCAGCCTGCACGCCGCGATCCTGCTGGGCGGGACAGCGGTCGCCGCGACCATCGTCGGCGGCGGCGTAAGGATTCTGTCAAAATCGCCAGGTCGTCGCATGAGGACACGTCGGGAAACCGTCAAGATCACCGGCCCTCGGCCGGCTGTGGCCGGACACCGGTAAGGACAAGGCCGACAACCGGCGGACGGAGGGTCCACAGGTAGTCTCCGGTCCTGTGCCGACGAACTCCAGACTCCGAACGTGGCTGCTCGACGGGCTTCCGCAGCGCCAGGGCCAGCTGTCCGGACCGCATGTGCAGGACGTGGGCCACGAGGGCAAGCCCTGGTGGAAGGTCATGTGCCTGACGGGTGTGGACTACTTCTCCACCCTGGGCTACCAGCCGGGCATCGCCGCGCTCGCCGCCGGTGTGGTCTCGCCGATCGCCACCCTGGTGCTGATCCTGCTGACCCTGTTCGGCGCCCTGCCGGTCTACCGCCAGGTCGCCAAGGAAAGCCCGAACGGGCAGGGCTCCATCGCGATGCTGGAGAAGCAGCTGCCGAAGTGGTGGGGCAAGCTGGTGGTGCTGGTCCTGCTCGGCTTCGCCGCGACCGACTTCATCATCACCATCACGCTGTCCGCGGCCGACGCCACCGCGCACGTGCTGGAGAACCCGTTCGTGCCGGAGTTCCTGAACGGCTGGCAGGTACCGGTGACGCTGGTGCTGGTCGCCCTGCTCGGCGGCGTGTTCCTGAAGGGTTTCAAGGAGGCCATCGGGATCGCGGTCTGGCTGGTGATCATCTACCTGGCGCTCAACGCGGTGGTCGTCTCGGTCGCGCTCGAACACGTGATCACCGCGCCGCACCTGATCGTGGACTGGTCCAACCTGCTGCGGGCCGAACACAACAACTGGTGGGTCGCGGTCGCCATCGCGCTCGTCGTGTTCCCCAAGCTGGCGCTTGGCCTGTCCGGGTTCGAGACGGGCGTGTCGGTGATGCCGCTGGTGCACAGCGACGACCTGCCTGGCCGGGTGCGCAACACCCGTAGGCTGCTGACGACCGCGGCGCTGATCATGAGCGTGTTCCTGATCTGCAGCAGCATCGCCACCACGTTGCTGATCCCGCAGGACAAGTTCCAGCCCGGCGGCGAGGCCAACGGCCGCGCGCTGGCGTTCCTCGCGCACGAGTACCTGGGGGAGTGGTTCGGCACCGGGTACGACCTCAGCACGATCGCGATCCTCTGGTTCGCCGGCGCGTCGGCCATGGCGGGCCTGCTCAACCTGGTGCCCCGCTACCTGCCGCGGTACGGCATGGCACCGGACTGGACCAGGGCGATCCGGCCGCTGGTCGTGGTGTTCACGCTGATCGCGTTCGCCATCACGCTGATCTTCGACGCCGATGTGGACGCTCAGGGCGGCGCGTACGCGACCGGTGTGCTGGTGCTGATCACGTCCGCCGCGCTGGCGGTCACGCTGACCGCGTACCGGCGGCGGTCACGCAGGTGGACAGTCCTCTTCGGAATCATCACGCTGGTGTTCCTGTACACCACGGGCGCCAACATCGTGGAGCGCCCGGATGGCGTGAAGATCGCCGCGTTCTTCATCGTCGCGATCATCGCGCTGTCGCTGATCTCGCGCACCTCACGGTCGTTCGAACTGCGGGTCACCGGCGTGGAGATGGATGAGCTCGCCAGCAAGTTCCTGACCGAGTACCAGGGCGAGGACATCCGGATCGTGGCCAACGAGCCGGACGAGCGGGACGAGAAGGAGTACCGGGAGAAGGAGGCGGAGGAACGGGCCGACCACCACATCCCGGCCGGGGACGCGGTGTTGTTCCTCGAAGTGACCGTGCCGGACTCCTCGGAGTTCGAGGACGTGCTGCGGGTCAGCGGCGAGGAACGGTTCGGCTACCGGATCCTCCGGGTCGAGGCCCCCGCCGTGCCCAACGCGATCGCCGCGCTGCTGCTGCACGTGCGGGACGTGACCGGGAAGCTGCCGCACGTGTACTTCGCGTGGATGGAGACGAACCCGATCATCCAACTGCTCGGCTACGTGCTGACCGGCTCCGGCGACGTCCCCCCGCTGACCCGGGAGGTGCTGCGGCAGGCCGAGACAGACCCGGCCCGCCGGCCCATGGTCCATGTGGGGTGACCCGGGTCACTCCACGGTGCACCGGTGCGGACCGCGGCTCTGACCTTGCCCGATCAGGATGACGCCCCTGCTGCGGTATCCGGCGGTGCAGAGGATCTGGTCGACCGCGTTGTCGGACAGCGCGGCCACATCCACGGACAACGTCAGCTCCGGCGGCGGTTGGCCGGTCGACAGCAGCTTGGTGCCCTGGGGCACCTCGGTGGTGTAGCCCTCCTCCTCGGGGAGCGGACCGGCGGCCAGCAACGTGACGAGGTCGCCGATCGGCGGCCGCGTGCCAGTGCGGACCACCGGTGTGAGCTTTCCGTTGTGCACCAGGTAAAGCACGATTCCCTCGGCCTGTCCGCGCGGTGCGGGCGTGCCGCTGGGCCGGACGCCGCAGCCGGCGAGCAGCAGGACACAGACGAGCACCAGCGTGCCGCCGTGCAGGCGTGCGTTCGCCAGGCCGCTGCCGGCGGAGTTGTCCTCGATCAGCACCACACTGGTGTAGTTGCCGTTCGCCTGTTTCTGTTGCGTCCTTACTGGAGGTCGCCGTAGTGCTCGATCCAGTCGTCCCGGGTGAAGTCGATGGAGCCGATCGGGTAGCGGGTGGCCGAGCCGGCGGCTTGGGCGCGGGCGGCTTCGGCTTCGTCGCGTACTGCACGAAGGGCCGCCGTAACCATGTTCGCTGCCATCGGCGGTTGCGGATGGCAGCGTAACACCGTATGTCTGACTGCGTGAGTGACACGATGTGGCTGGCAGGCGCGACAGTGGTGGACGGCACAGGCGCGGATCCCGTGCCCGACCAGGCCGTGCGGATCGAGGACGGGGTGATCACCGAGGTCGGCGGCCGGCCGTCCGGCCCGGACGTGGTCGACTGCACGGGGATGACACTGACACCGGGCCTGATCGACGCCCATGTCCACTTCGGACTGTCCAGTGACATCAACGCCAGCGTCACCCGGGCGGTGTCCGTGGCCGAGCTGGCCGCGGACATGTTCGACAACTGCCGCCGGACACTGCACTCGGGGTTCACCACAGTCCGCGACACCGGTGGCATCGACAACGGCCTGGCCGGTGTGGTCGCCGCCGGAAAAGTGCCCGGCCCGCACATCATCCACTGTGGACCGGTGCTGTGCCAGACCGGCGGCCACGGCCACTTCGCCACCGACTGGGAACCCACCGCGGACTGGGTCGACCACTCGGTCCCCGGCCTGCGCACCCTGTCCCTCTTGGGCGACGGGCCCGACTCGGTGCGCCGCAACGCACGTGAAGCCTTCCGCCGCGGCGCCTCATTCCTGAAAATGTGCGTGACCGGCGGCGTGGTGTCCCGTCACGACGAACTCACCGACACCCAGTTCACGGTCGACGAGATCGCAGCCGCGGTCCAGGAAGCAACAGCCCGGGGCACCTACGTGACCGTGCACGCCCACAACAACGAAGGCATCCGCAACGCGATCGCCGCCGGCGTCCGCTGTGTCGAACACGGCTCCCAGATCGACGAGAAGACAGCCGCCCTCATGGCCGCCCACAGAGTCGCCCACGTCCCCACCCTCGCGGTGGTCCGCGCCCTCACGACGACAGGACTCCCAGAGGCCATCACCTCCCGAGTCGGCACCGTCTGGCAAGGACAGATCGACGCCATCCACGCCTCCCGCAAGGCGGGAGTCCGAATCGGCTCCGGCTCCGACCTGATCGGCCCGAACCAGGAAAGCCGAGGCCGCGAACTGGTCCTCCGCGCCGAAGTGGAAGACCCGATGGCCGCCCTGGTCTCCGCCACCAGCGTCAACGCCGACATCCTGGGCATCGCGGACAAAGTAGGAACGATCACAGTGGGTAAACGCGCGGACATCGCCGGTTTCGCGGGCAACCCGTTGGCGGACACCGAGCTGTTCGTCCGCGGGGTGGCTCTGGTGGTGCAGCGTGGGCGGGTGGTCAGGGACTCGTTCAGCGCGTAGGGATCTCCAACCGGTAGCCGTGGCCGCGCAGCGTCGAGATCTCCGGTGGGCACGGCGTCACCGCCAGCTTTCGGCGCAGGGCCGCGATGTGCACGTCCAGGGTTTTGGTGGAGCCGTACCAGTGGGCGTCCCAGACTTCGGTCATCAGGGTGTCCCGGCTGACCGCGACCCCTGGTTGTTCCGCCAGCCGGGCGAGCAGGTCGAATTCCTTGGCGCGCAACGGGATTTCCTGGCCGGCGACGCTTACCCGGCGGCCGGCCGTGTCGACGCGCAGGTCGCCGACCGTGATGGTGGCCTGGGTGGGGGCGCCGACCGGGCCGCGGCGGAGGTGGGCGCGGACGCGGGCGAGGAGTTCGCCGAGCCGGACCGGCTTGGTGAGGTAGTCGTCGGCGCCGGCTTCGAGGCCGACCACCACGTCGATCTCGTCCTGGCGGGCGGTGAGGATCACCAGCACCGACGGTGGGGTGATGGTTCGGAGCCGCCGGCAGACGTCCACGCCGTCCATGTCGGGCAGGCCGAGGTCGAGCAGGATCAGGTCGAAGGGGGTGTCCCCGGCCCGCGCCAGCGCTTGTGCCGCGGTGACGGCCCAGTAGACCTCGTAGCGGTTCAACCGGAGGCTGGACTCGAGCGCCTGCCCGATTGTCCGGTCGTCCTCCACCAGCAGTACGCGGAACACAGGCGGAGCGTAACTCACGGTGACTCGACCGTCGGGAGCAGCAAGGTGAAGCAGGTCGGGGTGGCCGAACTGAGGATCAGCCTGCCGTTCTCGGCCTCGGCGAGGCTACGCGCCAGGGACAGGCCGATGCCGTGGCCGTCCACCTGCCGGGTGAACGGGTCGTGCTGCTCGTCGATCCCTGTTCCCTCGTCGGCGACGTCCACCGCGAGCGTCTCGCCGGCGTCCCGTGCGGTGACCGTCACGTTCCCGGAGCCGTGCGTGAACGCGTTGTCCACCAACACGTTCAAGATCTGCCGGAGCGCCGCCTCGGCCGCCCGGGGCTGCGGCGCCGCCCGCAGGCGAGTCGTGAGGTCGCGGCCCTCGGACGCCAACTGGGTGTGCCAGGTGGTGCGGACGTCGGCGAGCAGGGCCGCCACGTCGGCGACCGGTCCACGGGCGACACCGTTCCGCCGCGCCAACGCCAGCAGGTCGGTGACCGTGCGTTCCAGGCGGTCGGCCGAGTCGATGCCGGCGCGGATCGCCGCCCGCAGGTCCATGTCCGGCGTCTCCAACGCGGCCTCCAGTTGCAGCCGCAGGCCCGCGAGCGGGGTCCGCAACTGGTGGGACGCGCTCGCGGAGAACGATCGTTCTCGTTCGAGGGTCTCGCCGAGCCGCTGTGCGGTGGTGTCCAGGGACATGCCGACCGCGTCGATCTCCGGGATACCCGTCCGCGCGGTCCGTACCGTGAAGTCGCCGTCCCCCAACACGCCCGCCGCGGCGCTGAGGTCCTCGAGCGGATGCGCGAGCCGGGCGGCCATCCTGCGGGCCACCAGCCAGGTCGGGACCACGGCGATCGCGGCAAGCCCGGCCATCGCGAGCCAGATCATGCCGGTCCGCAGCATCACCTCGCTGTACGGGGTCGCGGCCCGGACCACCCCCACCAGGGTCCCGTTCACGTCGATCGGGACGGCGACCACGACGTCCCCGTTCGCGCTGCCGTCGGCCACCTGGTCCCGCAGTGCCCTGCGCACCACCTGGTCCGATGTGGACGGTCCGTTGCCGGACCGCAGGGCGCCGTCCGGGGAGTACAGCCCGATCACGGTCTCCGGCTCCGGCGACTGCACCGACGGCGGCTGGTCGCCGGGCAGTTCGGCGGCGACGGTCAACGCGGCCCGTGCCGCCATCCGTTCCAGCTCGGTGCGCTCGGCATCCAGGTTGTACTTGGCCACCCCGGCGGCGAGCGGAAGGCCGAACAGGCTGATCGCCAGCACCGCGGCCGCGATCGCCAGAGTCACAATGCGCCTTCGCATGCCTCCAGTCTGAGCCCATGACAACGGCGATGCCCGCCCGGGACACGGGCGGGCACCGCCGGAAAATGTCAGCCCACGGTGTAGCTGTACGGGATACCGACCAGTTCGGACCCGTTGGCCACCTCGGGGTTGAAGGTGTCCACGTACACCACGCCGTGCACGACCGTGCCCGCCGGGGCGGACGGCGTGATGGCCAGGGTGATGTTGCGGCTCACGCCAGGCACCACGTACACCGGCGCTTCGGGACCGCCACCGACGGCCTCCAGCCAGATGTCACCGGTCTGGCCGTGCGCGGCCGCGTCGAACGGCATGGTCTGCGCGGTCGCCGAGACGTTGGCTGTCGCGGCGGGCGCGCCGTTCGGGAACGGCCCGACCTCGGCGATGTCCGTCGCCCAGTTGCCGGTGGCCAACTGCTTGGCCAGTGCGGTGTCGACCGTGTTGTGGCCGTTGCCGGCCTTCTTGAACGTCTCCGGGTTGCCGGCGAACGGGAACAGGTCCACGTCCACCGGGGCGGAGGCGGCCACGGTCTCGCTGAGCTTGCTGGTGTGCGTCGGCACCCACCACGTCGGCGGATGCGTGGTGGCCTGGTCCTCGGGCAGGTTGATGGCCGTGTCACCGCTCGACGGGGTCAGCTTGACGCCCGCCTCGCCGGTCAGCCGCGGGTCGAGGAAGAACCACTGGCCGGCCGCACCGGTGTTGGTGACCTCGATCGAGGCGGTCACCGTCTGGCCGGCCTTGATCTTGGTGCTCGGGCTGTTCGGCAGGTTCACCGGACGGGCCGTGGTGCCGTTGAAGTGCACCCGGCCGGTGACCTGCTCGCTGAACTCCTTGCCGGCCACGTTGCCCGGCAACGAGACGATCAGCTGCCAGCGGCCCGCCGCCGGCTGGTTCGCCGTGATGCTGGCCGTGTTCGTGGGCTTGGCGCTGGACGCGTCACCCCACTTCGTGTCGGTCACGTTCGTGTCCACCGACAGGATCTGGCCGTCCGGGCTGACCAGGTAGTACACCAGCGTGGTGGCCGGGTCCGGCGAGGTCAGGTCGAGCGTGAGGCTGCTCTTGCCGGCCGGGACGTCCAGGTAGTAACCGAGCGACTGGCCGAGCACGCGCCCGACACCGCCGGTGATGGTGGCGTTGAACGTGGCGTTGTCCACGGCCGGGATCAGCGACCGGCGCGCGACCGGCACCGACAGGTGGGTGCCCAGGTTGGTGTCGAACTGCAGCGCCGCCGGCCGGTCACCGGCCTGCGCGGGCAGCGGCACGGAGACGTCGAACGCGGCCGAACCACCGGCCGGGACGACCTTCGCCTGGCCACCGCCGAAGGAGGTCCAGTCGTGCCCGGTGATCTGCACGGAGATCGGGCCGCGGAACGTCCCCGGGGTCGGCACCGGCTCCTGGTAGTGGCCTCGGCCGTTGCCCCACAGGATCTTCGCGGTCCACGTGCCCGGGACGGGGTCGTGCACGTCGATGTGCTGGAAGTCGGTGAACCCGTAGTCGTACGACTCCTGCACCAGCCGGCCCTTGGGGTCGAACAGTTCGATCACCAGCTGGCCGGACGTCCGGGTGCCCTGCCACACCATGGACGTGTCGAAGAACGGCGTGCCGTTCGGGACGTTGAACGTGAACGAAGGCGCTGCCTCCGGGCCTTCGGCGGGGCCGGCCGGCGGGTTGCCCGCGGCCGGTGCGGTGCCGGTGACCTGCTCGTTCTTGGTGACCTTCCAGGTCGGGCCGCCCAGCTCACGGGACGTCTGGGTGACGACCTGCGGCTGCGACGAGGTGTTGGTCAGCGTCACCGAACCGTGCTGGGTCGAGCCCGGCGTGCCGATCAGGTTGAGCTGTGTGGTCGACGGGACCAGGCCGTTGCCGCCCTGCCCGTGCCCGCCGTCGATGGCTTTCGCCGCGAGCACCGCCTGGTAGCTGTTCACCAGGCCGGCGCCCTGCTCGCCGGACGGTGTGTTCAGGTCGGTCGCGGTGCCGGTCAGGATCTTCTTGACCAGTTCCGGCGCCGGGTGTCGTCCGTTGTGCGAGTCCGCGTACGCCTGGATGACCAGGGCCGCGGCGCCGGCCACGAGCGGCGCGGACTGGCTCGTGCCGCCGAACGGCTCGGTCAGCGAGACGCAGTCGCCCCACTTGGTCGGGTCGACCGTGCAGTCGGCCATCCCGCCGAACGCCGGCGCGACCAGGTCGGGCAGCCGGTTGTTCAGGGTCGGGCCACCGGAGGACAACCCGGTGATATTGTTGTTGACCCAGCCGGTGTATCCCTTGGCCTGCGCGGAAAGCCGGTACGACGTGGTGCCGGCGACGGCGATGAACCGCGGGTCACTGGCGGGCGAGCCGGTCGTGCCGCCGATGCCGGAGTCACCGGTGGACGCCACCACGGTCACGCCCGCGTCCAGCGCGGCCTGGTTGGCCAGTGAGATCGGGTCGAGCGAGGTGTCCGGGTACGGGTTCGAGCCGAACGACTCGGACAGAATGTCGACCTTGTCGTGGTTCACGGCGTAGTCGATGCCGCGGACGAAACCGGACGTGGTGGCGCCGAACTGGCCGAACGTCTTGATGCCGGCCATCGAACTGTCCGGCGCCATCCCGCGGATGCGGATCGTGCAGCCGGCGGGCAGGCCGGAGAACGGCAGTTCGGTGGACAGGTCGTAGACCCGGTTGCCCTGGGCGGCGATGGAACTCGCGTCGCCGAATGCCTCGCCGCCGCCTGAGTCGTCGTTCACGCCGTCGCCGGAGAAGTCCTGGAAATCGAAGAAGACATGGCTGCCGTCCGGGCGAACAAAGTCCGGATTGTTCACATCAATACCGTCCGCGACATAAGCGACTTTCACGCCTTTTCCGGTGGCGATCGAGTGCGCCTGCTGCGCGTGCGGATCCTGCGATTCGGTGTGCGTGAGGTCCAGCGCCTCCGGTTCGAGCAGCGGCCGGCCCGGGTCGGGCGGGCAGATCCGCTGGTCCAGCTTGGGTCCCTTGGCCTTGCTGCCGTTGTTGCGGGCCAGCGGCGAGATCAGCGTGCGGTCCGGGACGACCGCGGCGACCTGCGGGTCGGCCTGCAGCCGCCGCACCTCGTCCGGCTTGGCCGTCGCCGCCACCGCGCTGACCGTGGTGAGCTGCTCGATCTTGCTGGCGCCGTGCGCCTTCAGGTCGTCGACCACCGGCTTCTGGTCGCTGTCGACGGCCTGCTGCCGCTGCTCGGCCTGTGCCTTCGGCTTCAGGTCCGGCCGCTGGTTCCGCATGATCACGATCACCGCCTGGTCCGGCCCGTCCTGGGCCACGCCAAGCGGACCGGCGGCAGCCGAACCCCCACCGGCCATCACCGACAACAATGCGGTCGAAACGACCGCGAGAAATGAAACGGACGTACCTTTACGTCTCACCGGACCCTCCCGTCCATGTGCCATCAATGGCACGGCGACGGAATCCTTTCACCATTCCTGGGCCGGTACTACATACTTAAGTTTCACGCCCGTCCCGTGCGCCGAAAACCCCGATAGCCTCGGCGTCCGACGCGCGGGCCTTCAGGTAATAGTCGGCCCATTCGGCGGCGTCCGGATAGCCGCTGTCGCGGACGATGTCGGCGATGGCCGCGTCGACGTCGAACACCGTGCGGCGCAACTCGACCCCCGCCCCGAGCAGCGCCCAGTGGGCGCCAGGACGGCCGTAGGGCATGCCGACACTGCCCGGGTTGACCACCAGCCTGCCGTGCGCGAGCCGGACGAACGGCATGTGAGTGTTGCCGCAGACCACGGTGGCGACCGACGGGTCGAGACCGGCGAACACCTCGCTCCAGCGTTCGAGCCGGGAGTCGACGAGGACGATCTCCTCGTCGTCACGCGGCGTCGCGTGACAGAACAGGACCTCGCCCATCCGCAACGTCTTCGGCAGCCCGGCGAGGAAACCGACCTGTTCGTCGGTGAGCTGGTCGGCCGCCCATGGCGCGATGGGATCGGGGATCGTGCACGGCCCGCCGCCTCGGTACTCGACGAGTTCCCGGTCGGCGTTTCCGCTGATCCACCGGACCTGGTCGCCGAGCGCGCGCAGCCGGTCGAGCACCGGGCCGGGCTGCGGACCGGCCGCGGTGTCACCGGTGAGCACGATCCGGTCCGCGGCGGCGACATCCGGCTCCGCGAGGACGGCGTCCAGCGCCGGCAGGACGCCGTGGATGTCCGAGAGGACAGCGATGCGCATGATTCACGATACTGAAGGCGTGACTAGGGGGAAACTTACCGCGTATCCGGACTACCTGCGGTTCTGGGTGGCGGACACTGTGTCGTTGGTCGGCACCTACGTGACCGGGTTGGCCGTTCAGGTGCTGGCGGTGGTGAACCTCGGGGCGTCGGCCACCGCGTTGGGAGTGCTGGGCGGGGCCCGGTGGCTGCCGTACCTGGTCGTCGGGCTGGTGGCCGGGGTGTTGGTGGACCGGTGGCGGCGCCGGCCGATCCTGGTGACGGCCGACCTGATCCGGGCCGGCCTGCTGGGGCTGATCCCGGTCCTGGCCGCGACCGGGTCGTTGACCATGACTGTCCTGATCGGACTGATGGTGGTCTTCGGGCTGTTCTCGTTGGTGTACGAGGCCGCCCAGCTGTCGTATCTGCCTCGCCTGGTTCCCGCCGCGTTGCTGACGCGGGCCAACGCGCGAATGGAACAGACCAACTCGGTGGCGCAGGCGGCCGGGCCGATGATCGCCGGGTGGCTGGTGAACGTGATCACCGCGCCCATGGCGATCCTGCTCGACGCGGTCTCCTACCTGGTGTCCGGACTCGTTCTCAGGTCGCTGGCGACCGAGGAGAAGGCCGCCCCGGTCGAGCACCGGCATCTGGGCCGTGAACTCAAGGAAGGCGTGCGGTGGGTGTACCGGCACCGGATGCTGGCGCCGCTGGCGCTCGGCTCGCACGCCTGGTTCCTGTTCAACGGGATGGTCAGCACGGTCATGGTCGTGTTCGTGCTCAACGAGTTGGGGTTCGACGCGTTCGCGCTCGGGGTGACGTACGCGTTCGCCGGGGTCGGGGGAGTGCTCGGCGCCAGCCTGTCCGGGCGGTTCAAAGCCGGGCCGACGATCATCGCCGGCCATTGGTTCACGCCACTCGGATACGGCCTGATTCCGTTGGCCACCAACGGAACCGCCGGGCTGGTGGTGCTCTGCCTCGGCCAGTTGCTGTTCGGGTTCTCGATCGGGTTCGACGGTCCGGCCGAGATGGGGTTCCGCCAGTCGGTGACCCCGGACCGCCTGCAGGGCCGGATGAACGCCACCATCCGCTCGTTCAACCGCGGCATGATCGTCATCGGCGCGCCCCTCGGCGGCGCGCTCGCCGACGCGCTGGGCAACCGGACCGCGATGTGGATCGCTGTCGGCGGCCTCGTCGTCCAAGCCGTGGCCATCACCTGCACACCCTTACGCCACGCAAGTATACAAGAGTAGTTGCACAAGAGCTCTTGTACATCTACTCTCGGGCCCATGGAGCGGGAGACGCGGGAGATCAAGGACTCGAAGGTGCTGGCCGCGATGGCGCACCCGGTGCGGCGACGCCTGATGGACGTCCTCCGGGTGAACGGCCCGTCAACGGTCAGCGCACTGGCCGAGTACACCGGTCAGGCTGTGGGGAACATCAGTCACCACCTGAAGGTGCTCGCCGAGTGCGAGCTGGTGGAGGAGGCCCCCGAACTGGCCCGTGACCGGCGAGAACGCTGGTGGCGCCGGGTGCCGGGCCGGTTGCGGTGGTCCGCGCAGGACTTTCCCGACGACCCGATCTTCTACGCGGCCAGCTCGTTGAACCTCGAGCACGCCATGAACATCGCGCGTTCCGGGCTGGAGAACTGGGAGAGCTACCCCGAGGAATGGAAGGGTGCGCCCTTCTCCACGGATACCTGGATCGATCTCAGCGCCGCCGAGCTCAAGGAGCTGTCGGCCGAGGTCATCGCGTTGTTCAACCGGTGGTCGGACCGGGACGTCCCGGACGACGAGCAGGAGCGTAAGCCGGTCTTCCTGTTCGCGTTCGGCACACCGGGCCGGCCATGAGCGACTTCCGGCGGCTGTGGTTCGGCCAGACCGTCAGCCTGCTCGGCAGCAGCGTGGGTTCGGTGGCGTTGTCGCTGGTAACCGTGGTGACGCTGCACGCCGACCCGTTCACGGTCGGCCTGGTCAACGCCGCCTACTGGCTGCCGTGGCTGGCCATCGGCCTGCCGGCGGGGGCGTGGGTGGACCGGTTGGGCCGCCACCGGCTGGTGATGATGACGGGCGATGCCGTGTCGTTCCTGGCTTTCGCGAGCGTGCCGGTCGCGGCCTGGTTCGGAGCGCTGACCGTGGCGCACGTACTTGTGGCGACGCTGGTCGGCGGGTGCGCGAAGGTCTTCTTCACCATGGCGTACCGGGCTTTCGTGCCCGCGTTGGTGCGAGGCGACGACTTGCTCACCGCGAACGCGAAGTTGCAGGCCAGCGAGTCCACGACGCAGGTGGTCGGGCCGGGGCTCGCCGGCCTGCTGGCGCAGATCCTCACCGCTGCCACCGGTGTCCTGGTCGACGCGTTGAGCTTCCTGGTTTCCTTGCTGTACCTGAGAAAAACGGGCGACTACCGGCAGGCGCCGAGACCGCGCCAACGGTTGCGCACGGAGATCGGCGAGGGGCTGCGGTTCGTCGCGCATGACCCGCTGCTGCGCGTCCTGACGTGCTTCGGCGCCGTCTCCAACCTGGCGTTGACCGGATACCAGTCGCTCGCCGTCGTGTTCCTCGTCCGGGATGTCGGCGTCGACTCGGCGATCGTCGGAGTGATGTTCGCCGTCGGCGGCATGGGCGGTGTCGTGGGCTCGCTCATCGCCGGGCGGCTGGCGCGTCGGTTCGGCACCGCGCGTGCCGTTCTGCTCTGCCAGGTCTTCGGGCTTCCGCCGGCGCTGCTGATTCCGTTGACGCAGCCGGGAATCGGGCTGGTGGTCTTCGGCGTCGGCGTGCTGGCGGCCGGTGTGGGTGTGGTGGCGTCGAACGTCATCCAGGGCACGTTCCGCCAGCGGTACTGCCCGCCCGAGATGTTCGCCCGGATCATGGCCAGCGGGTCGGTGGTCAACTACGGGACCATTCCGCTCGCCGGTGTTCTCAGCGGTGGCCTGGCGGACGCCTTCGGCGTACGGACCACGATGTGGCTGATGACCGGGCTGTCGGCCGCGTCGGTGCTGATCCTGCTGGCCAGCCGGATCCGGCGGCTCAGGGACTTCCCGGTGCCCCTCAGCGCCCCAGTTGGCTGAGGAACTCGATGTTCGTGTGCGTCTTGCGCAGGCCGTCGAGCAACACGTCGATCTCGCGGCCGGACAGGGCCCGGCGCAGCGCCTTGGTGGCGGCCAGTTCGCCGGCGGACATCAGCAGTTCGTCCTTGCGGGTACTGGACTGCGCGATGTCGACGGCCGGGAACACGCGCTTGTTGGCCAGTTTGCGGTCCAGACGCAGTTCGGCGTTGCCGGTTCCCTTGAACTCCTCGAAGAGGAAGTTGTCGCCGACCGAACCGGTGTCCACCAGCGCGGTGGCGAAGATCGTGAGCGAGCCGCCGTCCTGGATGTTCCGTGCCGCGCCGAGGAAACGCTTGGGCGGGGTGAGAGCCCCGGCGTCGATGCCACCGGACAGGGTTCGGCCGTTGCTGGGGGCGGCCAGATTGTAGGCGCGGCCGAGGCGGGTCAGCGAGTCCAGCAGGACCACCACGTCCCGGCCCATCTCGACCAGGCGTTTGGCGCGTTCGATGGACAGCTCGGCGAGCGCGACATGCCTGCTCGGATGCTCGTCGAAGGTCGCCGCGATGATCTCGCCGGGCACGGACCGGGCGATGTCGGTGACCTCCTCGGGACGTTCCCCGACGAGCACCACCATCAGGTGGCACTCCGGGTGGTTCTTGCTGATGCCGTGCGCGATCGCTTGCAGCACCGAGGTCTTGCCGGCCTTCGGCGGTGCCACGACCAGGGCCCGCTGGCCCTTGCCGACCGGCGTCAACAGGTCGACCACGCGGGTGGTGAGAATGTGCGGCTCGGTCTCCAGACGGAGGCGTTCGTTGGGGTACAACGGAACGAGGTCGGCGAAGTTGGCCCGGGTGAGGGACCGCTGGCCGTTGACCGTGTCGAGGGTGGTGAGCCGGTTGTTGTCGGATTCGCCGGCGACGGTGTCGCCTCGGCGAAGATTGTGCTTGCGTACCAAGGACATCGGGACGGTCACGTCGTCCGGGCCGGGCAGGTAGCCGTCGGTCCGGACGGCCGCTCGGCCGTCCACAATGTCCAGAATGCCGTTTGTGTGCATGGGTGGGTAACCCCTTCGCGAATATGGATCCACAGCACCGGTCATCAGGTGCTGGATCAAGGGATCCCGTGGGGGCTTCAGCCGACATCCACAGGATGAAGATCTACCAACGGTAGCTCGCGGCGAGGGGGAACGCAACTGCCTTTTCCAACCGGCCGTGTTACTTGCCTCTCGGGATGAGGTGCAGGCCGGCCACCTTGCCGTCGGTCGAGTACGTGACCCGGCCGGTGAGGTCGCCTGCCTCGAACGACAACGGGATGTCCACAATGGTGTAGTCGCCGGCCGGATAGGCGTGCGGGGTGCCCATCGACTCGTACGCGCCGACCATGCCGGCCATCTGGGCCCAGGCGGCGGCCAGTTGGGTCGCGCTCAGCCCGTCGCGCACCTTGTCGTCGAAGTCGCGGCGGGCCTTCTCGTACTCGCCCTCGATGATGTCGCCGAGCAGTTCGACCGCGTGGTCCGCGGCGCCCGGCAGGGCGGTTCCGGTCATCGGGGCTCCTGTTCGTGGGTCGACCGGGCGGCCGAACCGCTGGAAGGCGGCCTGCCTGGTGGTGCCGAGCACGTCCCCGATCTCCTGCCAGGTGTGGCCGCGCTCGCGGGCATGGTCGACCGCGTCGCGCAGCGCCTGCTCGCTTCGTTCGAGCTCCGCGCGGGCCATGGCCACCGCGGGCAGCGGTTCGGTGCGCACGACGTCAAGCATGCCTTTACGTGACAACGGCGTCAAGCTTGGCTTGACGCCAGTCGATCGCGACCGGCGGGCGGCGCTCCGGCAGGTACTGTCACAGTACTGCCGAAGTCGGCCCTTTCCGCGTTGGGCGGGAATCTTCCGGCCGCACTGCATGCACGTCCCGCTCGTCGCGTTCGCCACCGCACCCCCTGATTTCGTGCCTGACAGCACGTTATCATACTGTTGTAGCACGAAATTCGCCACGAGGGGACAAACCGGTGCATTGTGGTGGTGATGCTCTAGCGTTTGACCTTGATGACCTGGGTGGTCGTCACGGCTCGGGGGTGTGCGGTGGTCGCTGATCTGTCGCCATTGGGGCACATCGGTGTCCTGCTGGTCGGGACGCGTGGCTCGGACGGCCCGGGCGAGGTCCTGGTCAGGATCCGCGGCGGGTCCGAGACGTACCTGGCGTACTCCGACGAGCCGCTGCCCAAAGGTTCCACCGTTTTGGTGATTGAATGCGGCAAATCCCGGACAGTCCACGTCGCCCCGTGGTCTGATCCCTTCACCACACAAGCTACATAGGAGCGCAAGCGATGTTCGGTTACCGTGTCCCCGCGCCTGACGAGGCCATGCTGATCTCCGGGGGCAAGATGAGGGGGAGCAACGCTGGGGCACCCTTCCGGGTCGTCACCGGCCACGGTGCCTTCATCATGCCGTTCTTCCGGAAAGTTCGGTTCCTGTCACTGAGTATGGTGGAAGCCGAGATCTCCGAGACGTGTGTGACCAAGCAGGCGATCGCGCTCAGCGTCCGCGCGGTGATCGCGTTCAAGGTCGGCAACGACACCGAGAGCATCGTCAACGCCGGCCAGCGCTTCCTGTCCGACCAGGACCAGATGTCCGTGTTGACCGGCCGGATCTTCGCCGGCCACCTGCGGTCCATCGTCGGCTCGATGACGGTCGAGGAGATCATCACCGAACGCCAGAAGCTGGCCAACGAGGTGCTCGACGGCTCGGCGGTGGAGATGGCCAAGATCGGCCTGACCATCGACTCGTTGCAGATCCAGTCGATCGACGACATGAAACTCGGCTACATCGCCGCGATGGCCGCGCCGCACAACGCCGCCATCCAGCGGGAGGCGCAGATCGCCCAGGCCAGGGCCGACCAGGAGGCGGCCGAGGCCGGCCAGGAGTCGCAGCGCCGGCAGGCGGAGTTCGCCCGGCAGACCTCGGTCGTCCAGGCCCAGTACAAGGCCGAAGTGGACAGAGCGCAGGCGCTCGCGTCCCAGGCCGGTCCGCTGACCCAGGCCCAGGCGCAGCGAGAGGTGATCGACGCCAAGGCCGACCTGGCCCAGCGCGAAGCGCTGCTGCGCGAGCAGCAACTGGTCGCCGAGGTGATCAAGCCGGCCCAGGCCGAGGCGGAGAAGGTCCGCATCCTGGCCAAGGCCGACGCGGAGGCCACCGAGATCCAGGCCGCCGCGGCCGCGTCGCACAACCGCGTCTCCCTGGACCAGTTGCTGATCGAGCAACTGCCGCAGATCGTCAAGGAAGCGGCCGGCGGCATGTCCGGCGCGAACGTGAACATCATCAACGGCGCCGACGGCATGGGCGAGATGGCCGCCGGCCTGGTCGGCCAGGGCCTGGCGATCTTCGAGTCGGTGAAGCGAACCCTGGGCACCTCGGAGCAGAAGGAAATCGGCGAGGCCAAGTAGTGCGAAAACGGGCGGCGGCCCAGTCCGCCGCTCGTGGTCAGTGCGGCAGGAACGGTGTCATCTTGTTGACCGCGCTGGTCATCATTTCGCACGGGACGCACCGCGTGGTCGTGCTGGGTGTCGGTGTGTCTTCCCGGACGGCTGGTGTCTTCTTGGTGTGCGGCTTGGGCGCTTGCGGTGTCCGCACCGGGGTCGCGGTGACCGTGGCCGGGACGGTGACGGTCAGTTGGAAGGGCGGCGGCGCGGCAGGGTGGTCCGCGGCCGAATCCCTGGGAGGCACTGGTTTGTCCGTTGTCACAACGGCGATCATCGCGCCCGCGACGCACGCCCCCACTGCCGCCAGCCGCCACGGCACCGCGCGTCTTCTGTGCTCTTTGGACGTTCCCACCCGGTCGCGGCCGCCGCGCTTGGCGTTGCGCAACGCCGCGTCCGCGTCCACCACAAGGCTTTCCAGGTCGGTGTCGGGATCACCCACGGACACTCCGATGGACACGCTGACCGACTCGACGGTCGTCGTCCCACCGGGAACCGGCGCGGTGACGGCCATGTCGCGGATGCCGGCCCGGATCCGTTCGGCGATGACCCGCGCGTCCTCGATCCCGGTCTCCGGCAGCAGCACCAGGAACTCGTCGCCGCCCTGACCGCCGTACCGACCCAGCAGATCACTCTTTCGGGTGATCCTGCGCAGCGTTTCGGCCACGCCTTTCAGCACTTCGTCCCCGGCGACGTGACCGAACCGGTCGTTCACCCGCTTGAAGTTGTCCACATCGACCACGAGCAACGACGTCGGCTTGGACTCGCGGAGCACCGCCGCGGCCCGGTCGTCCCACCCCCACCTGTCCAGCAACAACGTCAACCGGTCGGTGGCCCACAAACCGTGCGGCTGACCGCACGACGCACAGTTCGGCTCGGTGCTCATCGCTGGACGGTCTCCCTTCGGCCGAACAGACTATCGCCTTGCCGCCTGTCCTGGTGCGTGCTCGTCCGGTGGCGCTGCGAGCGCGGAGCTGTTGTGGTATTCGGGGACATATCGGGCATTACGGCCCGTTGTGGTGGTTCCTTTGCGGGCTTCACCTCCGGCGGAGCAGTATGGACATGTGTCCGGTTGGGATCTTGAGGTGCTCGCGGCGTCCTTGCGGGCCGACAGCGGCGACCTGTCGATGTACGCGGGTTTCCTGATCAACACGTTGTCGGCGAGCCTGCCGGCCGAGATGGTCGAGGTCGAACGCAAGCGCGGCCTGTTCGGCCGCGCGAAGGAGGACAGTCCCGTGCTCAGCGTCGGCGTGCTGTTCGGTGACCATCGCTACACGCTGCGGCGTGAAGGTGTCGGGAAGCCCGTCGTCGCCCAGATTCGGCACGAGTCGGGCGGTGTCGTCATGCGCACCGAGACCGTCGGCATGGACGTGTGGTCGAGCCAGTTGGCCAGTGCGCTCGCCGAGTACGCGAAGTCACACGCGGCCGCGGCGCAGGCGTTGCAGAAGCTCACGTCGCCGGAAATGCCGTGACCAGATTCGACGGCCTGTCGCCGGAGGAGGTCGAGGCGGCCAGCATCGAGGAGTTGGAGCACGGCCGGCTGCCGGTCCGCGCCCAGCAACGGCTGGCGATGATGCGGGCCGACCACGCGTTCACCTCCGACCTGACGGTGGCCGAGCACCACGCCATCCGGTCGGTCGGGTTCAGCCCGGTCGGCCAGGTGATGGGCAGCTGCGTCTACCACGTGGGCTACATGGGCCGGATGAGCTGCGGCTACAGCGGGTGGGGCCGGTGGAACACCGACGCGGCCCAGGTCCGTGAGGCGGTGTCGGTCCGCCAGGCCATGTACGAGGCGCGGATGCTCGCGATCGGCCGGATGCGCCAGGAGGCCGCCGGCCTCGGCGGCGACGGCGTGGTCGCGGTGACGTTGACCATCGAGCCCTTTCCCGCCGGCGGCCTGGAGTTCCAGGCGATCGGCACGGCCGTGCGGGCGGACGGCGAGGTACGTCCGAAACACCCGTTCCTGTCCGATCTGACCGGTCAGGACTTCGCCAAGCTGATGCGCGCCGGCTGGGTCCCTTGTGGACTGACCCTTGGCCTGTCGGTCACCATCCGGCACGACGACTGGCGCACCCAGATGCAGCAGGGCTCCTGGTACAACACCGAGATCACCGGCCAGACCCAGCTGGTGCAGATCGCCCGGTCCGCGGCCCGCAGGCGAATGCGCGAGGAAGCCGGGCAGGCCGGCGCCGCCGGAGTCGTCATCCGCACGTCGTCGCTGCGGGTGTGGCACCAGGCGTGCGCCAACGGCGGCGACCACCAGCATGACCACCTGGCCGAAGCGGTCTACATCGGCACCGCGATCACCCCCTTCAAGCGCGGCAAGGAAAGAACTGCCGCCGCGCCCCTACCCATGCTGCGGCTGAGCTAGAGGAGACACCGGGAATGGATGCCAGCGAGCTGGGGATGTCGGCCGACGCGATGACCCGGCTGAACGAGCTCAAACCGGGCAAGCCGGGCTCGATCTTCACGTCCGACCTGTCGGTGAACGAGTTCCTGCTGGTGCGCCAGGCCGGTTTCCGGCCGCTGGGCATGGTGTTGGGCACGTCCATCTACCACGTCGGCATCCAGTTCCGGCGGTGGGGCAGAAACCAAGAGCTGGAGACCCTGTCGCAGGCCATGTACCACGCGCGTGAGCTGGCGATGGACCGGATGGAGGCCGAGGCGGACGTGCTCGGCGCGGACGGCATCGTGGCGGTGCGGCTGCGGGTGGAGCTGAAGGAGTGGGGCTCGGACATCGCCGAGTTCATCGCGATCGGCACGGCGGTCAAAGCCGAGCACGGCGGCGACTGGCGCAACAACAGGAACAAACCGTTCACCTCCGACCTGTCCGGCCAGGACTTCTGGACGTTGTTGCAGACCGGGTACATGCCGTTGGGCATGGTGATGGGCTCGTGCGTATACCACGTGGCGCACCGCACGTTCGGCAACGTGATCGCCAACGTCGGCCGCAACACCGAACTGCCGCAGTTCACCCAAGCTCTGTACGACGCCCGTGAGCTGGCGATGGAACGCATGCAGAAGGAAGCCGAGGCGCTGCACGCCGAAGGCATCGTCGGCGTGGAGCTGCAGCAGCACAACCATGCCTGGAGTGGGCACACCACGGAGTTCTTCGCGATCGGCACGGCTGTGCGCCCGCTCCGCGACGACCACAGCATCCCGCAGCCGCAGCTGGTGCTGGGCCTGGACGACTAGCTGGACTTGGGGAACCGGTTGCTGAACCGGTTGCCCAGTTCGTCCTCCAGGCGGTCCCAGCCGACCTGGCGGATCACGTCCTGGCTGTGGGACGAGTTCGCGGTGAGGATGTCGAACGCCGCGTTCTCCTCCTCGCCGCTGGTGTAGCCGTCGAGCAGGTTCCGGATAAGGTCGACGCGTTGCTTCACCGTCAACGTGCCGACCGCGTTCTTGCCGCTGGCCTCGTTGTAGTAGTCCAGCGCGTTGTCGTCCTGGTTGTGTCCGAGCAGGCCGCCGCCCGTGTTGGGGGTCCAGTTCAACACCTTGCGCAGGGTGGTGACCGGGTCGGTGCGGAACGGCTGGACTACGGCCGGGTCGAAGTGCGGCCGCACGTCGGGCTCCAGGGTGTTGGCGACCTCGGCCAGTTCGTTCGCCTTGTTGACGCCGAAGATCCGCAGTCCCCGCTGGAACGTCGGGTCGCTCAGCAGGTCCAGCGCGGACGCCACCTCCCACTGTACCGACTTCTGGTTGTCCGGCAGTTCGTTGTCGGGTACGACGTTCGGCAGCATCTGTTCGGCGCCAAGGACTTTGCCCGCGGTCACGTCCGGCAGGACGTCCTGCAACGGGCCACGGCGGCGCCCGATCAGCCACGCCCGGGTGAGGTCGTTGTGGCTGTAGTTCACCGCCTCGACGGCGACGCGTTCGGTGTCGCCACCGAGGTGCCCGTCGCCCATCAGCTGGATGCGCTGGCCGTTGACGTCCGCGAGCACACCTCGCTCGCTGTCCAGGTCGTGGATCGTGCCGGAGACCACGTCACCGAACCCGAGCGCGCCTTTCTCCGCCAGCTTCGAGGCGACCTGTTCGAACGCGCCGGCCTGCCACGGGACACCGTGGTACGCGACGTCGCGGCCGTACCAGTGCGCGTCCCCGATCCGGGCGGCCAGTTCCTGCGCGATCCACCCGGTGAGGTTGTAGCCGAACATCGGCACCTTGGGGTTCCAGTAGTCCTGGATGCTGGACCGCGCGGTCCGCAGGTGCCCGCCGGAGAACGCGTCGGTGAGGTAGTGCGCGCCGAACGCCTCCGGGGCGAGCGCGCCCTCGATGCCCTGCCCCTCGAACCCGGCCACATAGGCCTGGAACAACGCTTCCATGTGGTAGTGCCGGTATCCGGCCCCGGCGCGCGGGATGACCAGCTCGCTCACGAACCCCGGCAGGATTCCTGTCCACTGTAGACGGAGTTCCTGGTGGGCGCCCTCGGCGCGGCCAGCGGTGTCGCCGGCCTCGCCCTCCGGGTTGACGAAGTGCGACCGGTTGCTCAGCGCCAGTTCGTAGTACCGGTGGTCGGCGGCCCGCACGGCGGACTCCGAATAGCTGTCCTTTTTGGACTTGTCGCCGTGCACCTTCACGACCCGGACGTACTCGATCTCCTCCCGGGTGCCCGCGCCAGTGCCCGGGACCTGGGCGATGCCCTGCAACTGGCTCAGGCTGCCGAAGAAGTCGCCGGCCATGGCGATCATCTCGCCGTACGTCACCTGGTAGCCGGGCGCCAGCGGGACCATCTCGGCGTGCGCCCGGTCCGCTCCCTGGTCGCCGAGCCGCAGGTGCTCATCCGACTCGAACCGTTGCACCACCACAGGTGTCATGAGCGACCGCATCGCCTGGTTGCCGGCGAGGCGCTGGACGTCCAGGACGCCCATCGGGCCGGCCGCCCGCGGCCGTGCTGCGGGTTCATCCTGCTGCTCACGGCCGCGTTCGACCGGCTGATGGTAGGGCACGCCGCCCAGCATCCGGCTGTGTGGCCGCCCGCTACGACGGATCCTCGGGTGCCGCATCGGGCGGCTGCGGCTGCCCCTTCGGGCGGCGGGTGTGCGGGCGGCGGCCGCGTTCCTGGGTGGGCGGCTTCTGGTCCTTGCCGGGGAACGCCGGCGCGGGCAGGTTGGCGGCCTCGTAACGGGACAGCACCAGCGGGCCGCTGGTGTCCGGCAGGACGGGCGGGTCGGCCTTGTGGTCGTGGAACCGGAACGCGGACGTCATGTCGCCGAACGTCCGGCGGCGCCAGTCCGAGATGTTCGGCTCGGCCACCCCGGTGACCTTCTCCAGGAACCGCAGGGGAGACGTGTGGTCGAAGTTCTCGCTGCAGACCCAGCCGCCCGCGGTCCACGGGGACACGATGATCGCCGGCACGCGGTAGCCCGCGCCGACCGGCAGGCCGTTGCCGGGTGTGCCGCCAGGGGAGGTCTTGGTGACGAACTCGTGCGGTGTCCCGGCCGGCGGGGTCGGTGGGATGACGTGGTCGAACAGGCCGTCGTTCTCGTCGTAGTTGAGGATGAACACGGTCTTCGCCCAGACGTCCGGGTTCGAGGCGATCGCGTCGATCTTGCTGGCGACGAACGCGGCGCCCTCGGCGGGCGTGAAGTTCGGGTGCTCGGACGCGGTCGACGTGCAGATGATCCACGACACCGTGGGCAGCTTGCCGTTGCGGGCGTCGTATTCGAACTGGCCTTCCGGCCGGTGCGTGAGGCCGTTCACGTACAGCGGCGAATCCTTGGGACTGTTACGGAACGACGCGAACTGCTCAAGCATGTTGCAGCCGTACGTGTCGTCCTGTTCGTATACGCGCCAGCTGACACCGGCCTCGGTGAGCCGTTCGGCGTACGTTTTCCACGTGTAGCCGCCGGCGGGCGCGTGGTTGTCCAGGATCGGGCCGCCGTGCTCGCCGTCCGGGTCGACCGTGCCGGTCATCCACATCATCCGGTTCGGCCAGGTGGGGCCGAAGACGGAGCAGTGGTAGGCGTCGCAGATGGTGAACGCCTCGGCGAGCGCGAACTGGAACGGCAGGTCGGCGCGGGTGTGGTAGCCCATCACGTACGGGCCGTTCTTGCCGTCGGCCTTCCGGTGCGCGGGCAGCCAGTTGTCCATCCTGCCGGCGTTCCAGGCGTCGTGCTGGACCTGCCAGGCGTGTGAGGTCGACGGGATCTTCTGCGCGTTGGTGGCGTGCGTGTCCAGGTGGAACGGCAGCGCGTACCCGGCCGGGTTCTGTGCGTCCGGCTGGTAGAACACCGTGCGGCCGTTGGGGAGTCTGGCGGCGTCGGGGTCGTTGAACCCGCGTACCCCGGACAGCGTGCCGAAGTAGTGGTCGAACGACCGGTTCTCCTGCATCAACAGCACGACATGCTCGATGTCCCGCAGGGAGCCGCGTTTGGGCGCCTCGTCGGCGAGGGCGCGTTGGACATTCGGCGGCATCAGGGTCGCGGCCGCCGCGGCGGCCGCGACACCGGCGGTGGATCCCAGCAGACGGCGACGTGTCAGTTCGCTCATGGAGGTGACCCTGAGCCGCGATCGTCACTGCCACACCGGTGCCTGGGCGAACGCCGGGCGAACAGCGGTTGAAAACTGTCGCCGAATTACTCAAGTAGTGCGAAAAGGCTGAACCCCCAGGTGGTCGCGCAGGGTCGGGCCGGTGTACTCGGTCCGGAACACGCCACGGTCCTGCAGCCGCGGCACCACGGTCTCTGCGAACTCGTCCAGGCCGCCCGGGGTGACGTGCGGGACCAGGATGAAGCCGTCGCTCGCGTCCGCCTGGACCAGTTCGTTGATCGAGTCGGCGACCGTGGCGGCCGAGCCGATGAAGGTCTGGCGGGCGGTGACCTCGATGATCAGCTCGCGGATCGACAGGTTCTTCGCCTCCGCCAGCGCGCGCCACTCCCTGGCGGTGCCCAGCGGATCCTTGTACATCCGCACACTGGCCCGGCCCTGGGCGACGGTGTTCTCGCCGACGAGCGGATCCACCTCGGGCAGCGGCCCGTCCGGGTCGTACCCGCCGAGGTCGCGGTTCCACAGCTGTTCCAGGAACTTGATCGCGGTCTGGCCGCTGACCTGTTGGCGGCGCACGGCATGGGCGCGTTCGCGGGCGTCCGCGTCGGTGTCGCCGAGGACGAACGTGGCCGCCGGCAGGATCTTCAGCTGGTCGTGGGTGCGGCCGTACTTGGCCAGGCGCCGCTTGACGTCCGTGTAGAACTTCTGGCCCGCCTCCAGGGTGCCGTAGCGGGAGAAGATCGCGTCCGCGGTGGCCGCGGCGAACTCCCGGCCCTCGTCGGAGTCGCCCGCCTGGAGGATCACCGGGCGGCCCTGCGGGCTGCGCGGCACGTTGAACCGGCCGGAGATGTCGAAATGGGCGTCGTGGTGGTCGAACGCGCCCGCGCCTTCGGTCACGTACACACCGGATTCCTTGTCCGCCAAGACCTCGTGGCCGTTCCACGAGTCGAACAGCTCCCAGGCCGTGCGCATGAACGTCTCCGCGCGTTCGTAGCGCTGGTCCTGGGGGAGGAATCCGCCGCGGCGGAAGTTCTCGCCGGTGAACGCGTCCCACGACGTGACCACGTTCCAGCCGGCGCGGCCGCCGGACAGGTGGTCGAGCGAGGCGAACTGGCGGGCCACCTCGTAGGGCTCGTTGAAGGTCGAGTTGATGGTGCCGGTGAGGCCGAGGTGCTCGGTCACCGCGGCCAGCGCGGCGAGCACGGTGAACGTGTCCGGCCGGCCGACCACGTCCAGGTCGTAGATCTGGCCGTTCTGCTCGCGCAGCCGCAGGCCCTCGGCGAGGAAGAAGAAGTCGAACTTGGCCCGTTCCGCGGTCTGCGCCAGATGGACGAACGAGCTGAACTCGATGTGGCTGCCGGCCTGCGGGTCGCTCCACACAGTCGTGTTGTTCACGCCGGGGAAGTGCGCGGCGAGGTGGATCTGCTTGGTCATCAGGCAACCTCGTAACGGTTCGCGGGCCGGCTGAGCCCCAGGTGGCCCCGCAGTGTCGTTGTCTCGTACTCACGCCGGAACTCGCCGCGGCCCTGCAGGAGCGGCACCAGGCCGCGGACGATGGCGGTCAGGTCGTGCGGGATCGCGGCCGGATGCAGGCGGAAGCCCCGGAAGTCCCACGCCGCCAACTGGTCCGCGAGTTCCTCCGGGGTACCGGTGAACACCGTGCCTGGCGGCGGCTCGGCCAGGTCGTCCAGGCGTGCCTTGCGGTCCACGGCGGCCGTGGTGGTCTCGTCCAGGAAGACGACGACATCCGCGAAGTCGCCTTCCTCATGCGGTTCGACGAACACGAGGTCGCCGCCGATCCGTGCGTCGGCGGCCACGATGGGTTGGCCCTGTGGCGGCCTCGGCGTGATGGACGGCCCCTTCACCGTGAACCAGCGGCCGGTGAAGTCGATGTAGTGCAGCTTGTCCCGGTCGACGAACCGGCCGGTGGCCACGTCCCGGATCTCCGCGTCGTCCGCCCAGCTGTCCCACAACCGGCGCAGCACCTCGACGTAGTCCGCGGCCTCGCCGGCCAGGTCCGTCAAGTCCGTACGGCGGCCGAAATGCCGTGCCTCGGCCACGTCCGAGGTCGTCCGCACGTGCAGGCCGGCGCGACCCTGGCTGACGTAGTCGAGTGTCGCGATCGCCTTGGACAGGTGGAACGGCTCGGTGTGCGTGGCGATGGCGGCAGGCACCAGCCCGATGCGGTTGGTCAGCGGCGCCACTCTGGACGCGATCAGCACCGCGTCCAACCGGCCGGGCTCGCGGTCCAGCCGCAACGAGTCGGCGATCGTGACGAAGTCGAGCTTGCCGGCCTCCGCCTCGCGGACCAGATCGATCCAGTACCCGGCGGTGAGCAGGTCCCGTGGGCGGGCGTCGGGTTCCCGCCACGCGGCCGGGTGCCAGCCGGTCCCGTCCAACGCGACGGCGAGCTGCGGTTGTGTTCTGGCCATGCGCTTCATCGTGCGGGAAGCGGCCGTGTCTGGGGATGGCGTTCACAGGTTGGGACGGTGGGAATAATTCGGCTACATCTCCTGGAGCATGGCCAGTAGGGCGGCCAGCGTGCCGCCGAAGGAGTTCTTGGGTGGGGCGCCGTAGCCGACCACGAGCCCGGCCGGTCCGTCCGCGTCGATCCTGGACTCGCCGACGGTGGCGATGGCCAGCGAGTGCCGGGCGGCGAGCGCGGGCACGGCCGACTCGTCCGAAAAGGACATCGGGATGGTGAGGTGCAGGCCGGCGGAGATGCCTCGGGGGATCAGGTGCGGCGGGAGGGCGGCGACGAGTCGGTCGCGCCGGGCCCGGTATTCCAGCCGGCAGCGCCGGACGTGCCGGTCGTAGGCGCCGGAGCTGATCATGTCGGCGAGGACGAGCTGGTCGAGCATGGGGACGTAGACACCTTCGGCCTCGATGACCGACACCACCGGGTCGACCAACGCCCTGGGCAGCACCAGCCACGCGAGCCGCAGTGACGGCGCCAGGGTTTTGCTCGCGGTGCCCGCGTAGATCACCTTCTCCGGCGCGAGCGCCTGGAGCGCGCCCACCTGGTGGTGGTCGAACCGGAACTCGCCGTCGTAGTCGTCTTCGATGACCAGAGCGCCGGACTGGGCCAGCGCGGTCCGTCTCGCCGGCGCCATCGTCACGCCCATCGGCGCCTGATGGGCGGGCGTGACCACCACCGCGGGGCTGTTGAGTTGGGTGACGTCCATGCCCTGCTCGTCGACGGGCACGCCGACAACGTGCTGTCCGGTGGCGGCGGCGAAGGCGCGGAACCGGACGAACGACGGGTCCTCGAAGGCCATCTCGGTGATCCCGACGCGCCGCAACGCTCGCCCGAGCACACCGATCGCGTGACTGAACCCGGCGCAGATCACGATCCGCGCCGGGTCCGTCCGTACGCCTCGGCTGCGTCCGGCGTACGCCGACAACGTGGTGCGTAGCACCGATGAGCCACGCGGCTCGCCGTAGCCGAATGTCTCGTTCGGAGTGTGCTGCAGGACCCGCTTGGCCGCGGCTGTCCACAGGTCGCGGGGGAACAGTGAGGGGTCTGGGCGCCCGACCATCAGGTTCCACTGGCGGGGTGGCCGATGGGTGTACGCGGGGTCGGGCGAGCTCAGCGCCTCAGCCCCGGCCGTGGCCACCCGGGTCGGCGCTCCCTGGCTGGTGTGCAGGTAGCCCTCAGCGGCGAGGTCGGCGTACACGCGGGTGACCGTGCCGCGCGCGATGCCCAGGTCGTGGGCCAGGGCACGGGTGGACGGCACGATCGCGCCGGACCGCCACCTGCCGTCCCGGATCGCCGCGCGAACGGCGTTCGCCAGCGCGTGCCGGCCGCTGCCTGGCGTCCAGTCCAGGTGCACGTCGACAGAACTGGACCACGAATCCTCCATAGAACTGGACTCTACCCGTGGACAAGTTGGCGCTAACGTTCGTGTCATGACAAAGCGGATCAACATCTACGGCTTCGCCAAGGCGAGCAAGGCCCTGTTCGCCCTGGCCGAGGAAGTCACCCAGGCCGGCAACGCGGCCGGGGTGGACCAGTCCCTGTTCGAACTGGTCAAGATCCGGGCCTCCCAGATCAACGGCTGCGCCCTCTGCCTGGACATGCACACCACCGACGCGCTGAAACTCGGCGAGAACGCGCGCCGAATCTTCCTGCTCGACGCCTGGCGGGAGACTGACCTGTTCACCGAGCAGGAACGCGCGGCCCTGGAACTCACCGAAGTCCTCACCAGGCTGCCGGACAACCAGGACGTGCCCGACGACGTGTACGACCGCGCGGTCAACGTCTTCACCGAGGACCAGTACCGGGCGGTAGTGTGGATGGTCATGGTCATCAACGGCTACAACCGAATCGGCGTCCCCAGCCGCTCGGAGCTCCCCAGGCGCGCGGCATGACGGCAACCAAGCTCCGCGCCCTGCACCTCCCCGGCAACCCACTGTTGTTGCCGAACGCCTGGGACGCGGCCTCGGCAACCCTGGTCGAACAAGCAGGTTTCCCCGCAGTGGCAACAAGTTCGGTCGCCGTGGCCCAGTCCCTCGGCTACGAGGACCACCAAGGTGCCCCACCAGCGGAGATGTTCGACGCGGTCCGCCGAATCACCCGAGTCGTGTCCGTACCGGTCACTGTCGACGCCGAAGGCGGCTACGACCTGCCCGCCACCGAACTCGCCGCCCGACTGGCCGAAGCCGGCGCGGTCGGCTGCAACATCGAGGACACCGATCACCAAGCCGGCGGTCTGAAAGAAACCGCCCGACACGCCGACTACCTGTCGGCACTCCGAGCGGCCGCCCCAGACCTCGTCCTCAACGCCCGAGTGGACGTCTTCCTCCGCGCGGAGGACCCCAAAGCCGTTCTGGACGACGGCCTGGAACGCGCCACCGCCTACCGCACCGCAGGCGCCGACTGCGTCTACCCGATCACACTCAAGTCGCCGGACCTGCTGAAGTCGTTCGTGGACACGGTCGGACCAGTGAACGGCAACCTGATGCCCGGCGGCCCCACACTGTCCACATTGGCCGAGATCGGCATCGCCCGGGTCTCGATGGGCGGCGGCCTGTGGCACCTCGTGAACAGATCGACCAAGCGAATCCTGCGCGGGCTGGCGGCGGGAATCTCTCCCTACGAGGACTAGAGCCAAGAGCGGGCAAGCCCGGCATCGCTGTCGGTGGTGTCTCCTTGATCATTGGCATCCGAAATCCAAGGCGCGTGCCCGCGCAACAGACCTGTGCCTCGTTCTGTCTCCCGGCCGACCTGGGCGCAGCCCAACTACAGGTGTCAAGAGGCTGAAAGCGGCGAGCAACCCCGCGCGGGAACCGGCCTCTTGACGCCTGTGGTTGCCTCTGGCAGGTCGGGCGGGAGACAGGACGCGGCCCTTCCCCTGTCTCCTGGTCGATCAGCCCGCCCGGCGAGGGCATCCTTTGAACAAAGACCTGTATTCAGATGTTCGGATCCGTGTTCGCGGACCCATGAGGCCGTTTCCTCCGACTCTGCGGCGATGTAGCGTGTGGCCATGAGACTGCCGATGATCATCACCGGTGTTGTCGTGGCCGTCGTTGTGTCCAGCGTTCCCGCCATGGCCGCGCCGACCGCCACCGTCACTGTGAGCGGCGATGTGGCTTCTGCGCGGGACTACAGTGGGTCCGATCTGGTCGCGCTCGGTCAGCGGACGTATCCCGTTCCCGGCACGTCGAGGACGGTCACCGGGACCAGTCTCCTGGACCTTGTCGTCCACTCCGCCCCGGTCGTTCCGCCGGGCAAGAACACGCAACTGCGGGTGGGGGTCCGGGTAACCGGCAAGCACGGACGGTCGTCGACGTTCGCGCTCGGTGAGCTCGATCCAGGGTTCGGAGCCCAGCCCGCGGTCCTCACCACCGACCACGGCATCGACCTCGTCCTGCCCGGCGACAACCGCCGCGATGTCATGGATGTCCGTGGTGTCAACGTCTTTGTCGACCGGACCACGCCATCTACTGGCCCCGGGCTGCGCGTGGTCACTCCACACAGGACAGTGGTCCTCCCGGCTTGGCTGCTTGCCCACCTGCCCGCCCGGACGGTCAAGGTCACGTTCCTGGCCGGCACCACCCCGCAGACCCACACGGAGAAAGGCCCGTCGCTGGCCGAGGTTCTGCTGTTCGCCGGAGTCCTGCCGACGTCGGGCAGTGCTGTCACGGCGGTGGGTGACGACGGATATGGGGCCATGGTCACGCTCGGCGAACGTCGTCCGCTGCTTTTGTCCACGGTGGAGGATGGGGCTGGGCTGGCGCACCCGCAGCTGATTCCCGACGGTGACGTCAAAGGCGGCCGCTATGTCTCCGGTGTCGTGACTTTGTCCGTCAGGTGACGTGTGCCATCGGCACTATGACGGAGCGTGAACTCTTCGGCATGAGCCCTGAAGGGTGGCAGGCGCCGAAGTCTGATCGGCGGTGATGGCGCCGGACGCGGTAATATATAGGCGATACGGGGGGTTCGCCATGAAGAGCCGGATCGTCACCACTGCCGCTGTTGTGCTGTTACTGGGTGGCCAGGCCGCGGCCGGCCAGGGTGTCCGCGCCGTCTCCGGCCCGACGCCGTTCGCCGTGGGGTGTGCCACCGGTTCCGCGACGCTGTACCGAAACGCCGAAGTGCAGCCGTATCTCGCGGTGAACCCACGTAATCCGCGCCATCTCGTTGGCACGTACCAGGAAGACCGTTGGTCGGACGTGGCCGCGCAGGGTGTGGTCGCAGTGGCCTCTTTTGACGGCGGCTTGTCGTGGCGGCAGTCGACGCCGCGGATGTCCCGCTGTACCGGTAACACCGCTTTCGATCGCGCCACGGACTCGTGGGCGAGCATCGCGCCGGACGGGACCGCCTATCTGTCCACGCTGTCCATGAGCGGTGCCGCGCTGACCCCCGGCTCGGTCAACGGTGTGCACGTGACCCGGTCCGCCGACGGCGGTGTCACGTGGAGTGATCCGGTGCTGCTGGCGACCGGCGACGAGAACCTGTTCAACGACCTGCCGTCGGTGACCGCGGACCCCACCGACGCCCGATTGGTCTACGTGGTGTGGACGGCGATCCGGGTGATCGACCCGGAGCACTCGGTCGGGCCGACGCTGATGCGCCGCAGCACGGACGGCGGCCTCACCTGGCAGCCGGCCACCGCCGTCTACGATCCCGGGATCAACGCGCAGACCACGGCCAACCGGCTCGTCGTGCTGCCGAACGGGACGCTCGTCAACGCTTTCGCGCGGTACAAGGAAGATCCGGGCACGCACGAGATCCTCGTCGACATCGCCGCGACCAGTTCGGTCGACCACGGCGTCACCTGGTCGGCGCCCGCGAAGGTGGCCGACCAACGGCTCGCGCCCACAACGGACCCGGAGACCCAGGCCAAGGTCCGTGACGGCGGCCAACTGCCGCAACTGGCCGTCGACGGACGCGGCACGGTTTACCTGACATGGCAGGACTCCCGCTTCACCAACGGGCTGCGCAACGGCATCGCGGTCGCCCGGTCGACCGACGCCGGCCGCACGTGGTCGGCGCCCACTGTGGTGAACCGTGATCTGTCCACCCAGGCGTTCTCCAGCGCGGTCGCGGCGCAGCGGGACGGGACGGTCTTCGTCACCTACTCGGACTTCCGCAACAACACCGCGGATCCCGCGACCCTGCTGACCGACATCTGGCTGGCCACGTCCATTGACGGCGGCAGCACCTGGTTCGAGCGGCACGTCGCCGGTCCGTTCGACATGGCACTGGCTCCGCGCGCGAACTCGTCGTACTACCTCGGCGACTACCACGGCCTGGTGGCGACGGGCCGGGCGGTCATCCCGTTCTTCCCCATGACCACGGCGAATTCGCAGAACCCCACGGACATCTTCGTGACCTCACTGTAAAACCGAGTGCCCCACTCGCGACGGTGTGGCTACGCTCGCCGCGTGTTGCTGAACGTCGTGGATGTCGAGGCCACGTGCTGGGACGGGCCGTCACCGGGCGGCCAGGTCAACGAGATCATCGAGATCGGGTTGACCGTCGTCGACCTGGTCGCGGGCGAACGCGTTGCGCGACACCGGATCCTGGTGAAGCCGGCCAGGTCCGAGGTGAGCGACTTCTGCACCCGGCTGACCGGGCTCACCCAGGCCGAGGTGGACACCGGGATGCCGTTCGAGGAGGCGTGCCGGGTCCTGGCCAAGGACCACGAGGCGGGGAAGCTGGGGTGGGCCAGTTGGGGTGACTACGACCGCAAGCAGTTCCTCCGCCAGTGCGCCGCGACCACTGTTCGGTACCCGTTCGGTCAGCGGCACGTCAACGCGAAGGCGACGTTCGCGGAGACGTTCGGCCTGCCCCGGCCGGTGGGCATGGCGGCCGCTCTCAAGATCGCCGAACTTCCCTTGGAAGGACGGCACCATCGCGGCGACGACGACGCGTGGAACATCGCCGCGCTGGTGCTCCTGATGGTCGACCGGGGTGACTGGCCGGGGACGAAGCCGTGAGTCCCCGCCAGCCGGACGGTCAGACGTTGACCTGGGACATGTCCGCGTAGCGGTCGCCGGCGGGCGGCGCGATCGCGGTGAGCCGGTCGACCTGTTCCGGGGTGAGCTTGACGTCGAGCGCGGCCGCGTTCTCCTCGATCCGGGAGACCCGCTTGGTGCCCGGGATGGGGACGATGTCGTCGCCCTGGACGAGCAGCCACGCCAACGCCACCTGTGCGGGTGTCGAGCCGACTTCCTGGGCGACGGCTTCGACCTCGTCCACGATCCGCAGGTTCCGTTCGAGGTTGCCGTCGGCGAACCGCGGGTGGTTGCGGCGGAAGTCGCTACTGTCGAACTGGTCGGTCGACCGGATCGCGCCGGTCAGGAAGCCGCGGCCGAGCGGGGAGTACGCCACGAACCCGATGCCCAGTTCGCGGACCACGGACAGGATCTGGTCCTCCGGGTCACGTGTCCACAGTGAGTACTCGGTCTGCAGCGCGGTGATCGGGTGCACGGCGTGGGCGCGCCGGATGGTCTCCGCGCCGGCCTCGGACAGGCCGATGTGCCGGATCTTGCCTTCCCGCACCAGGTCGGCGAGGGCGCCGACGGTGTCCTCGATCGGCGTGTTCGGGTCGACGCGGTGCTGGTAGTAGAGGTCGACGTAGTCGGTGCCGAGCCGCTTCAGGGAGCCTTCCAGCGCGGTCCGGATGTTCGCGGGGGAGCTGTCGATGTTGCGTTCGGCCACGTTCGGGTGCGAAAGCAGACCGAATTTCGTGGCGAGCACCACATCGTCCCGGCGGCCCGCGATGGCGCGACCGACCAGTTCCTCATTGGTGAACGGACCGTAGATCTCGGCCGTGTCGACGAAGGTGACACCGAGGTCGAACGCGCGGTGGATGGTGCGGATCGCCTCGTCGTCGTCGCTGCCCGCACCGGTGTAGAAAGCGGACATCGACATGGCGCCGAGCCCGATCCGGGAAACGTCGAGGCCGCCCAGTGAAGTGTGTTCGATTGCCATGCCACGAACGCTAATCCAGAACGGCCGGGACCACCTGGGTGAGCGGCACCCTGGTTGTGCCACACCCACCCTCGGCCCCAGCGCCGCGCATACCATGGTCATATGGCCAACCAGTTGGGTGACTATCTCAAGGCGCGGCGGGCCGGCGTCAAGCCCGAGGACGTGGACCTGCCGCCCGGCGGGACCAGGCGGGTGCCGGGGCTGCGCCGCGAGGAGGTCGCGGCCATGGCGGGCCTGAGCGTGGACTACTACACCCGCCTGGAACAGGGCCGTGAGCAGCACCCTTCGCCGAGCGTGCTGAACTCGTTGGCCCGGGTGCTGCGGCTCGGCCCGGACGCCCAGCGGTACCTGTTCGCCATCGCCACCCAGGGCCCGCCCGTCCCGCCCGTGCGCCGCCAGCTCAGCCCCAACCTGCTGCGGCTGGTCAACGACTGGACCGACCACCCGGCGCTGATCACCGACCCGTGTCACAACATCGTGGTGGCCAACCACCTCGGCCGGGCGATCTACGGTGGCCATCAGCACAGCGACAACCTGGCCCGGCTGGTGTTCCTGGATCCGGCCGGCCGGACGTTCTACCGCAACTGGAACAATGTGGCCGGCACGATTGTGGCCTCAATTCGGGCGGCCGCGAGCAATCCGGCGGTGAACGCCGAACTGATGGCACTGGTCGGCGAGTTGACGGTGCGCAGCGAGGAATTCAGCAAACGGTGGGCCAAGGCCGAGGTGCTGGAGAAGACCTCGGGCCAGTCGTTCCTGCGCCACCCGATTGTCGGCGATCTCGACCTGACATATGAGACATTCAAGCCGAACGGGGCTCCGGACCTTCAACTCAAGATCTATCGAGCCGAGAAAGGCTCGGAAATGTCGGAGAAACTGACGATGCTCGGCAGCCTCACGGCGGCCCAGCCGGACGAGCCCGCCGCGCTGCCGGACGAGCGGACCGTCCGCTGACCCCGGAGATCAGCTCATCCCCACGATCTGCCGGTCCGGCTTGATGAGCGCGATGACGCGTTCGTTGTCGCGCGTGTAGGGGCCGCCGATGTACTTGGTGGCGATCCGGTCGACGATCTCCCACGCGGCGTCACCCTCCACCCATGCCACGACCTCGCCGCGGATGATGATCGGCTCGAACGGGTTGTCGGCCGGGGTCAGGGAGATCGCGACCCGCGGGTCACGCCGCAGGTTGCGGGCCTTGCGGGAGCCCGGCCCGGTGAGGATCGCGACGTGGTCGCCGTCGGTGCCGATCCAGACCGGAACGGAGTGCGGGGCGCCGTCCGGCAGCAGGCTGGCGACGTGGGCGATCGGGGTGCCGTCGAGAACGCGGCGGACTTCTGCGTTGAGCATGGTGGTCATCTCGGCGATCCTTCCAGGGTTCCTTCAAGAGACTCCATGACCGTAGCAGGACGAGTTCCCTAAGGGAACCCCAATTGTTAGACTGGACGCATGCAGCGAACGAACTTCGGCGAGATGGCGTGCTCGATCGCGCGCACGCTCGACGTGATCGGGGAGCCCTGGTCGCCGCTCATCCTGCGGGACGTGTGGGTCGGGTTCAGCCGGTTCGAGCAGATCCAGGCCGATCTCGGCATCTCCCGCAAGGTGCTGACCGAGCGGCTGAACCACCTCATCGAGCACGGTGTGCTCGAACGCCGGCCCTACGACCGGCGGCCCAGGTACGAGTACGTCCTGACCCAGAAGGGCACCGAGCTCGTCGACCTGCTCATGGTCATGGTCGGCTGGGGCGACAAGTGGCTCGCCGGCGAGGCCGGCCCGCCGGTGCTCTACCGCCACCACGCCTGCGGTGAGATCAGCCGGGTCGACCTGCGGTGCGCCCACTGCGGCGAACCGATGCACCCGGGCGACATCGACGTGCTGCCTGGCCCCGGCGCGGCGGCATGATCCCTTAGGATCAGCCGCTAAACCGACCTGGGGGTGGTAGAAGGTGGATTCCCGAGCGAGTTTCACGGCTGAGACGGTCGCGTTGCAGCGCGCGTTCGAGTCCAAGCGACCGGTGCGCAGCCGGTTGTTCGCCGACCCGTACGCCGACGCGTTTCTGCGGCCGACACTTCGGACGTTGGCGGCCGCGAGCGGTGTGTTCGGGGTGCGGCGGCTGGCGTCTGGCCTGTACGACGCGGTCGCCGGGCCAGGCCCGCGGCCGTCGGCGATCGTCCGGACCAAGGTGATCGACGACGCCCTCACCGAGGCCGACGCCGAGCAGTGTGTGCTGCTGGGAGCTGGGTACGACACGCGCGCGCACCGCCTGCCCGCGTTGGCCTCGAAGCGGGTGTTCGAGGTCGACCATCCGCTGACGCAGGCCGCGAAACGGCGGGTGATCTCGCAGCTGGACCTGAACACCGAGCACGTCACGTACGTGCCGGTCGACTTCGAACGCGACGACCTGGCCGAGCAACTGGCGGCGGCCGGCTTCGACCGGACGCGGGAGACGGTGTTCGTCTGGGAAGGCGTGACGAACTACCTCACCCAGGAAGCCATCGACGGCACCCTCGGGGTGATCCACGACCTGGGGCACGCCGGCGGGACGCTGATCGTGACCTATGTGGACGTTCGGGCGCTGGCCGAGCCGTCGCCGTTCCCGGAGGCGCGCCGGTGGGTGCGGGCGGTGGCCAGGGCCGGCGAGCCGTGGACGTTCGGCCTGCACCCGGACGAGGTCGGGGCGTTCCTCGCCGACCGCGGGTTCCGGCTGCGCACCGACGTGTCCACTTTGGACGCAGGGGAGCCGTGGTTCGCCGCGCAACACCGTAACGAGCATGGTTCGGCGCTCTATCGGGTCGCGGTCACCGAGATCACCCACAGCTAAGCCCTCGTTCGCCTGGTGGTCACCCGGGATGGGCAGACTCACGGACATGCCGCAGGCGACACGTGCGCAGGACAGGGGAGAGCGGTTCGGGGCGGCGATGGCCGCGGTCGTCCGGCGGCTCCCGTTCGGACTGTCCAGGATCATCCCACCGAGCCTGCTCGGCTTCGCGGTCATCAACGGCTTCACCTTCGCGGTCGACCTGACCCTGCTCACCGCGTTGCACTCGTGGCTGGACCTGTGGCTGCCCGCGGCGATCACCATCTCCTACGTGTGCGCGTTCGGCCTGAGCTACACGCTCAACCGCGCCTTCAACTTCCGTTCGCACGCCGCGGTCGGCCCGCAGGTCGCCGTGTACGTGGTCGTTGTCGTCGTCAACTACCTGGCGTGGATCCTGGGGGTGGCGACCGGGCTGGCCGCGTTGGGCCTGGACTTCCGGCTGGCGCGGATCGCCGCGGGCGGGTGCGAGGCCGTGTACATGTACTGCATGATGCGCTGGGTGGTCTTCCGCGACTCACAACCGAATCACAACACCCCTGAGGTAGACACGGACCCCTGAGAGGAGTCTCCAGGGAGGGGTGGATGAGGAAAGCGATAGTGGGGCTGGCGATCACGCTGCTGGCCGCGATGCTGCCGGCGGTCGCGTCGGCCGGGCTGAGCTGCCGGCCGACCGTGGACATCGGCGACGTCGCCCAGGTCGAAGGCAGCGTGTTCCGGTTCCCGGTCACGTTCAGGATCCTGCCGGCGTGTCCGGCGCTGGAGCCCGGCTCGGTCGGCTTCCACACCGTGGACGGGTCGCCGGGCGACCACGACCCGGCCAGGGCGGGGGTGGACTACGGCGCCAGGTCGGGCGTGCTCAAGTGGCCCGGACCAGCCACGCAGTACATCGAGGTGCCGACGTTCGGCAACACCGTTCCGCAGCACACCCGGGTGTTCTGGGTCCAGCTGGACACCCCGAACAACGTGTCCGTCAGCCACGGCGAGGCGGCCGGCTGGATCCAGGACGACGACGGCAGGCCGCCACCGCAGACCGACTGTCAGAAGGTGCCGTGCCAGGGCACCGTGCCGGCGAGCGGCATCTGCTGGATTCCGGACGACATCCGGGAGGTCCTGGCGGACTTCCACTTCTCGTACCAGGACGGGCCACCGCGCGAGGTGCACGTGCGGACCGACGAGTCGGGCGGCAACGAGGGCTGGGTGCCGATCAGGGACCAGGTGATCAAGGTCGACGGCGACCAGCTGCGCGCGACCGTCCGGATCCAGTTGACCGCGAACCGCCGGATGACCGTCCCGCTGCAGTTCTTCGGCCTGGCCAGAGGTGTCGACGCAGGGAACATGACCACCAAGCTGACGGTCATGACGACTCGATAGCCAGCGCCTCGGCCGTCGCGTTCTCCCGCCGGTACAGTTCTGCTGCCCTCGCCCGGTGGTGGGACGCGGCGGCCGCCTGGCCGGACCGATCCGCGAGGTCGGCCAGGTCACGTTCCAGATGAGCATGCTCGTACCCGTCGGGCACGTTCCGGCGAATCACCAACGCCGCCTCCAGATGTTCATGGGCGGCGCGCAGGTCGCCTCGGCCGAGGCAGGTGCGGCCGAGGCGATCGAGCGCCACGGACTCGATGTGCGGCGCCCGGTGTTCCTGGGCCAACGCCAGAGCGGCCTCGAACTGCTCGGACGCCGAAGGGAAGTCGCGCCGGCCCAGGTACACCGTGCCGGTGTGCAGCAGGGCTTCCATCTCCAGCCAGACATAGCCGATCGAACGGACGAGCGTGAGAGCTTCCTGCAGCGTGGTCAACGCGAGGTCGTCGTCCCCGAGTTCCAGGTACGCCTCGCCGAGCGTGTCCAGCGTGCCCGCCTCGAACCTGGGGGTGTCCAGCTTGCGGAACCGGGCCAGCGCCTCGGACAGCGGTTCGAGGCTGTCCGCGGCCCGACCCATCTGGATCAGCGTGCTGCCCAGGTTGCGCTGGGACAGGGCGTGACCGAGATGGTTGTCCGTCGCCGCGCACCGCGCCACCGCCATCTGGTGTGCCTCAACGGCTTCGTCGAACCTGCGCATCTCGGCGTACGCGTTGGCGAGGTTGTTGTAGACGTGCCCCTCGCCGCCGAGGTCCCCGGCGGCGCGGACCGCGCGCAGGGCCAGGATGTTGGTGTCGACGGCGTCCTGCAGCCGTCGGGTCATGTAGTAGGCGACGCCGAGCGCGCGGAGCATCTCGGCTTCGGCGAACGGGTCGGCCAGTTCGGCGGCGGCCGCGGCGCCCTGCCGGCACAGCTCGACCCGGTCCTGCCAGTGCCCGGTGGCGTCGTAGAAGCTGGTCAGCAGGTACGTGAAGTGCCAGGCGGCGGTGAGCCGGCCGCTTTCCCTGGCGAACCGGGCGGCGGGCACGAAGTTGTGCCGTTCCCCCTCGAGAAACGCCAGCGCCCCCGGCCGGTCCGGGACGAACGGCAGTTCGGGCGGGGAGTGGCGGAGGCTCGGCGTGACCAGGTCGCGGTTTGGGTCGATCGCCTTGTTCGCTTCGTTCGCGACCCGCAGGTACCAGTCGACGAGCCGGTGTCCCGCTTCGGCGATGGCCGCCTCCGCCTCGTCGGCCCGCGCGCACTGCCGCGCGAACTCCCGGATGAGGTCGTGGAACCGGAACCGGTCGTCGCCGACGGCCGTGATGAGGTGCGCGGACTTCAGCTCCGCGGTGGCCCGCCGCCCCTCCACCGCGGCGACACCGCACATCGCGGCACCGAGGGATGACGTGAACGTCGTCGACGGCACCAGGCCCAGCAGCCGGAACATCCGGGTCTGCGCGAGTTCCAACGGCAGGTACGCGCTGGCCAGCACGGTCCGAACGGTCCGTGCGTCCCCGTCGACCCGCAGCGCGTCCAACCGGCCCGCCCCGGCGAGCTCGCCCGCCAGCTCGGCGATGGGTCGCGCGGGCTCGCCCGCGAGCCGGGCAGCCGCGATCCGCAACGCCAACGGCATCCCACCGCACAGCCGGGCCAGCCGGGCCGCGGGTCCACGTTCCCGCTCCACCCGCCGAGCCCCGAGGACACTGCTCAGCAATTCCACCGAAGCCTGATGCCGCAACGCGTCCAACGCGACCGTGTGCACGGCGTACCGGGCGCCGAGCGCGGCCAGCGCGCGCCTGCTCGTGATCACGAGCAGGGTGCGACCCGCTCCTGGCACCAACGGGAGCACGTGCTCAACGTCGCCCGCGTTGTCAACGACGACAACACATCGCTTGTTGTGCACCAGGGATCGGTACAGCGCGGCCCGTTCGTTCACCCCGCCGGGAATCCGCTCGTCCGGCATCCCCAGGCTGCGCAACAGATGCGCCAGCGCGTCGTCGGCGGACATCACCCGGCGCGGGTCGTGGCCGCGGACGTCGACGAACAGCTGTCCGTCCGGGAAACGTGGGGCCACCCGATGTCCCCATTGGACTGCCAACGCGGTCTTCCCCATCCCGGCGGACCCGGAGATCACCACGACCGGCGGCTCGTCGTGGGCGAGCACGTCGTCCAGGGCGTCGAGCTCGTCCGCCCGGCCGGTGAAGTGCCCGACCCGGGCCGGCAGCTGGGCCGGTCCGGCCGGCCGTTGCGCCTCGAGGTCCGGGTCGCGGCGCAGGATCCGGCTGTGCAGCGCGAGCAGGTCCGGTCCGGGCTCGGCGCCCAGTTCGGCGGCCAGCCGCACCCGGACCATCTGGAACGCGGCCAGGGCGTCGGACTGCCGGCCGGCCCGGTACAGCGCGAGCATGTGCAGCCCGGCCAACACCTCGCGGGTGGGATGTTCGGCCAGCAGCCGGGCGATCTCGCCGACCGCGTCCTCGTGGTTGCCCAGCCGCAACTCGGCCGTCCATCGGTCCTCCATTGTGGACAGCCGGAGTTCCTGCAGCCGTTCGGCCTCGCGCAGCCCCCACCCCATCAGGCTGGCGTCCGCGAACGCCTCACCCCGCCACAGGTCGAGCGTGCGCCGCAGCCCGGTGAGGTCCTTCGCCGTCCGGGCCTGCCGCTCGAACCGGACGGCGTCGACCATGGCCGGGTCCACGTCGAGCACGTAACCCGGGTTGACCGTCCGCAGCACCGGCCCGAATCCGGCCTTGTCCAACGCCTGCCGGATCCGGGCCACGTGGCTGTGCAGCGTCCGAACGGCGGTACGCGGCGGATCCTCACCCCAGACGACGTCGACGAGCTTGGCGACGGGCAGCACCTCACCGGCGTGCAGGGCGAGCATGCCCAGGACCGCCCGTTGCCGGGCGCCCTGGAGCGAAGCCGGTCCACCTGGGCCGATCGCCTGCACGCTGCCGAGAACCAACAACTCGCCCGCGCTCATAGTGAACTGAGCGTAGTCACCTGGTCCGAAAACGGGTACGTCCGTGGGTCGCTACTGCAGGAGCAACGCGAAGATCCCGAAGACGCCGAGCAGCCAGTCCCGGGTGAAGTGCCAGAGCGTGCCCCGGCCGCCGGTGTCCTCGCGGACCACCCGCAGCGCGGTCACGAACTTGCCGACCGTGGCCTGGCACAGCCACTGCACGAAGATCCGGTCCACAATAGAGAAACCGGCGAACACGAGCACGCTCAGCAGGATGAGCGTGAACAAGTCCGGCGACGTGCGGTGCAGCACCTGGTAGGCGAGCAGGAACCCGAGGCCGCCGTGCACGATCAGGTCGATGGCGAACGCCAGTGTCGTCCGCAGCGACCGCTTCGACGGGTAGCGCTGCTCGACCGTCCCCGCCGGCGCCCCTGCCCAAGCCGGTTGCCGCCACAGGTCACGGCGCCGCACGGTGATCAGTTCGACCGACTTCTTCCCCATGGCCGAAGATCCTGCCCGATCCGGAACGCCGTTGTGCCGGGAAAGGGAAAGTCGACCCCGCGTACAGCACTCCGGCGAGCACGAACGTGAGGAAGACCCCGAGGTTGGACGCGGCGAAGCTGCCGTGCCTGGCGCTGTCCGGCAGCCAGTATCCGAGCAAGGAGTCGATGTTCGGGTCGCGGGACGTGACCAGGCCCCAACCGACCAGCGCGGCGACGACCAGCGAGAGCACCGCGGCCGGGCGCACCGCACGCGCACGCGGTGGGTACAGCTCGTCCTGGGCGTATCCGTCGCGGCGGTACAGGAGCATGTCGGTGATGAAGATCGCCGCCCAGGCCGCGCTCGGCACCGCGAACAGCGTCAGGAACGACATGAACGGGTCGAAGAACGTCGGCGCGACGAAGATCAGGTATATCCCGCCGAGGACCATCAGGCCGCCGTCGATGCCGACCGCGATCTCGCGCCGCAACGGCACCCCGAGCGCGAGCAGGATCAGCCCGGACGAGTACAGGTTCATCACCGCGCCCGCGACACACGACAGGATCACGCTGATCGTGAACGGGACCAGGAACCACGTCGGCAGCAGCTCCGCCAAGGCGCCGAACGGGTCCTTCGCGACGCGCCCGGCCAGGTCCGGCGCGCCGGCGCTGAGCACCACTCCAGCAAGCATCAGCACCAACGGCGTGAGGACGCCCGCGAACGTCGTCCAGCCGACAACGCCTTTCCTGGACGACGTGACCGGCAGGTAGCGGCTGTAGTCGGCGCCGCTGTTCGCCCAACTCAGCCCGCCGCCCGCGGCCACCATGATGACGCCCGCGACAATCGGCACCGTGCCAGTGGGGGATTCGGTGTTGAAACCTTCGGCGGCGAAACGCAGGTGCGGAATGATGATGACGAAATAGATCGCGGCCAGGCCGGCGCCGGTGATGGCCAACCATTTCTGCACGCGCATGACGACGTCGTAGCCGTACACGCAGATCACGATGGTCGCCAGCGCGATCACCGCGAAGCTCACCGCGAGCGTGCCGTTCCCGGCCAGGCCGAGCCGGGCCAGCGCGGTTCGGGCGGCCAGCGCGCCGAGCGCGACGCTGATGATCTCCCAGCCGACCGTGGACAGGAAACTCAGTCCGGTCGGGATCTTGTTGCCGTGCAGGCCGAAGGTGGCGCGGCTCAACGTCATGGTCGGCGCGCCGCCCCGGACCCCGGCGAGCGCCGTCAAACCGACCAGGGGATAGGACACGACCAGCCCGACGACGATCGCGACGACCGCCTCCCACCAGCTCAGGCCGAGGGCGATCACGAAGATCCCGGAGGCGACCGGGAAGAGGCTCAGATTGGCGGCCGTCCACGGCCAGAACAGCGCCCGTGGCGTGCCGTGCCGTTCATCCTCGGCGACCCGGTCGATGCCTTTCCGTTCCCTCGTCAGGTCCACCGAGCTCTCCCGGTCGGTTCACCGTGATGTTCACCGCAAGGCGCGCCGCAGCTGGTCGAGCATGACGTCGACGTGCGCGGACATCGCCACTCGCACAGGCCTTCGCTCGTTCTCACCGGCGCGGAAGCATAGCAGTGTGGCGCCGCGCGGATAGCCGACCAGTTCGACCCGCACCCGGTGGCGTTCGTAGCGGGCGAGTTCCGGGTTCACCGCGATCGCGGCGGCGAGCGGGTCGTACAGCAGGCACCCCCGGCTGGCCTTGCTGTAGAACCTGACGTAGTGCCCGATCCACTGGGCCGCTGAGCGCCCGACAGCGCCGCCGCCGATCTGGTCGAGCCACGCGCCGTCCGCCCACGCCTGGCCGGTGACGTCCAGCGGGACCATCGTCATGGTGAACCCGGCGGCGAGGACCTTCTCCGCGGCCTCCGGGTCGTTGCGCGCGTTCGCCTCGGCGTGCGCGGTCACGTTCCCGGCCGCGTGCACAGCCCCGCCGCACCACACCACCTCCCGCAGCAGCAACGGCAGGTCCGGCTCAAGATCCAGGGCGAGCGCGAGGTTGGTGAGCGGCCCCAACGCGAGCAACGCCAGGTTGGACCGGTCCCGCGCGAGCCGCACGATCTGCTCGGCCGCGGACTCGGTTGTCGGCTTGCGGCTCGGTGACTCCCCGGCGTAGCCACCGAGCCCGTCCGAGCCGTGCACGTGCAGGGCCGTGAAGGTGCTTTCCTCCCCCGAATAGGGGACGTCCGCACCCATGGCGACCGGCACGTGCGGCAACCCCAGCACGTCCAGGACACGCAGGGCGTTGTCGGCCGCGAGCGCCGCGGGCACGTTCCCATGGACGCTGCCGACGGCCACGATCTCGGTGTCCGGCTGGGCCGCCAGCAGCATGAGCGCCAACGCGTCGTCGGCGCCTGGGTCGGTGTCCACGATCAGGGCGGCCATGGCCTCAGGCTCCTTGTTCGGGGCCGGCGGCGGAACTGTTTCCTGTATCGACTTAATCGGGCGACACCTTCAGTGCCGCGGCTAAGATCCGCGGACATGGCTCGCTACGGCCCCCAGTTCGGCCCGGACGTGACGTTCCTCGGCGTTCCGCGCTGTGACCTGACCGACCCGTCGACCTTCGCGGACGCCGACGTGGTGATCGTCGGCGCCCCGTTCGACGGCGGCACCACCCATCGGCCGGGCACGCGGTTCGGGCCGCAGGCCATCCGGACCACCGACTACCTGCCGCACGACAGTTCCCGGCCGAGCCTGGCGCTGCGCACCGACGGCCTGGTGGACCTCAGGATCTACGACGCGGGCGACGTGGAGATGTTCGCCGGGGACGTGGTGACGTCCCTGGCCGGCCTGCGCACCGAGGTGGCGAAGGTGGCCGGCGCCGGGGCGATCCCGGTCATCCTCGGCGGCGACCACGCGGTGACGTACGCCGACGCGTCCGGCGTGGCGGACGTCCTCGGCCACGGCCGGGTGTCGATGGTCCACTTCGACGCGCACGCGGACACGGGCGACATCGAGTTCGGGTCGTTGTGGGGGCACGGCGCGCCGATGCGCCGGCTGATCGAGTCCGGGGCGTTGCGCGGCGACCGGTTCCTGCAGATCGGGCTGCGCGGGTACTGGCCAGGGCCGGAGACCCTCGGCTGGATGGCGCAGCAGCGGATGCGGTCCTACGAGATGACCGAGATCGTGGCCCGTGGCCTGCCGGAATGCCTGACCGAGGCGTTCGCCATCGCCACCGACGAGTGCGACGGCGTGTTCCTGTCCGTCGACATCGACGTCTGCGACCCGGGCCACGCGCCCGGCACAGGCACCCCCGAGCCGGGCGGGCTCACCGCACGTGAACTGCTCGACTCGGTCCGGCGCATCTGCCTTGAACTGCCCGTCGTCGGCGTGGACGTCGTCGAGGTCAGCCCGCCGTACGACCACGCGGACATCACGGCCGCGCTGGCCAACCGGGTCGTCCTGGAGGCACTGTCCGCGATCGCGCGCCGCCGCCGCGGCGACGCCTGGGACCCACGGCAGCCCTTGCTGGACGGCCGTTAGCCGATTCGGCCCATGCCGCCGATGCCGAGCCAGCGGGCCGGGCCGTGCGCGTCGGCCTCGGTCGTGCCGTCCGGCCGCCAGTCCGGCAGCACCACGATGCCGGGGTCGAGCATCGTCAGCCCGTCGAAGTACGCGGCGAACTCGGCGCGGCCACGGACGTGGAGCTGTTCGCTCGCGTCGTCGTAGACGCTGACCAGCCCGAGAACCTGTTCGTACGTGGCCGGATCGTGCTGTTGGACCTCGTCCAGGGTGATGATCGACATCGGCAGCAGGCTGCCCGGCGCACAGCGGTCCCGGTAGGTCGCGACCAGTCCGGCGGGGTCGTAGTCGTCGGCCACGTACAGCAGGATGCCGACCATGAGCATGCCCATCGGCCGGGAGAAGTCCAGCAGGGTCTGCACTTCGGGCGCGTCGAGCACGCTCTCCGGGTCCCGGATGTCGGCATGCAGGATCGCCGCGTTCGCGTTGCCGCGCAAGATCTTCTGGGCGTGGGACACGGCCGTGGAGTCGTAGTCGACGTACACCACGCGGCCGTCGGGATTCCGTTGCTGCACGATCTCGTGCACGTTGCCCACGGTGGGGATGCCGGAGCCGAGGTCGAGGAACTGGTCGATGCCCTCGTCCAGGCAGGCGTTCACCACCCGGCGCAGCCAGGACCGGCTCAGCCGCGCCAACGCCGGCGTCACCGGCAGCACTGTCTTCGCCCGCTCGGCCAGTTCCCGGTCGGCGGCGAAGTTCAGCGCGCCACCCAGGTAGTAGTCGTACATCCGGGACGCGTTCGGGGTTTTCTCGTCGTAACTGCGTGGCCCGATCGGCTGCAACGGAGGTGGGGTACGCCGGTTCATCGGGCACAGCATCCTCTTCGCTGGCAAGGCAGGCAAGCCGCCCGATGAACCGCCCGCCGACGCGGATTATCTGATCATCCGAGGTGTGACGGACCTCAGGACGTGGGCGAAGACATCGAGCGTGGCGGCGTAGCCGTGCTCGGGCGGCGTGCCGTAGCCGACGATGATCCCTTGTGGATGGTCGCCGGGCGGGTGCCACCGGTCGCCCAGATGTCCGAGCGCCGGCAAGACCATCCATCCCAGCCGCAGCGCCGGTCCCAACGTCTTGGATGTCGTACCGACATCCCGGCAACAGGTGTTGCACCGACCGTTGAGGTGTTGCTCCTCGCTGGTGTCGTGGTCGGGCTGGCCGTGTTCGCCCGCGGCTCGACCGCCGTGTCGCATTCTCGCTAGTCCGGCACGGGGAACTGAGCAATGCTGGGGTCATGCACGAGGACACCGAGAGCTGCGTACGGGCGGTCCACTCCAAGGACGCCCGGTTCGACGGCTGGTTCTACACGGCGGTCGTCACCACCCGGATCTACTGCCGTCCCAGCTGCCCGGTGGTCCCGCCGAAGGTCCAGAACATGCGCTTCTACCCGAGCGCCGCCGCGGCCCAGCAAGCCGGTTTCCGTGCCTGCAAACGCTGTCGTCCGGACGCCACCCCGGGCTCTCCACAGTGGAACGAACGTGCCGACCTTGTTGCCCGCGCGATGCGCCTCATCGCCGACGGCGTGGTCGACCGCGACGGTGTCCCCGGCCTCGCCGCTCGCCTCGGCTACAGCGTCCGCCAGATCCAACGCCAGCTGGTCGCCGAGCTCGGCGCCGGCCCGCTCGCCATCGCGCGGGCACAACGCGCCCAGACCGCGCGGCTGCTCATCGAGACCACCGCCACACCCCTGGGTGATGCGGCGTTCGCGGCCGGGTTCGGCAGCGTCCGCTCGTTCAACGACACCATCCGCGAGGTCTTCGGCCTCACCCCGGGTGAGCTCCGGACGCGGTCCAAGAACGTGATCACGACCCCGGGTTCCCTGGCGCTGCGGCTCCCGTTCCGCAGCCCGCTCTGCCCGGACAACCTGTTCGGGCACCTGGTCGCCACCGCGGTTCCGGGCGTGGAGGAGTGGCGGGACGGCTCGTACCGCCGGGCGCTTCGCCTGCCGCACGGCCACGGGATCGCGGCGCTCCGCCCGACCCCGGACTACATCGACTGCCGGCTCACCCTCAGCGACATGCGGGACCTGTCGGTGGCGATCACCCGCTGCCGCTGGCTGCTGGACCTGGACGCGGACCCGATCGCCATCGACGACCTGCTGCACCAGGACCCGTTCCTGGCATCGCTGGTCACCAAGGCACCGGGCCGGCGGGTCCCGCGGGCCGCGGACGGGCCGGAGTTCGCCATCCGTGCCGTCCTCGGCCAACAGGTGTCGACCGCCGCCGCGCGGACCCACGCTGGCCGGATGGTGACTGCGGCCGGTGAGGCCATCAGCGACGACGAGGGCGGCCTCACCCATCTCTTCCCCACGACGGAGGCGCTGGCCGCGCTCGACCCGGCCACGTTCGCCATGCCGGAATCCCGCCGTACGACCCTCACCAGGCTGCTCGACGCCCTGCCCGGCATCGACCTCAGCGTCGGTAGCGACTGGCAGGAAGCCCGCGCGAAGCTGGCCACCCTCCCCGGCTTCGGTCCGTGGACGATCGAGACGATCGCCATGCGCGCCCTGGGCGACCCGGACGCGTTCAACCCGACCGACCTGGGTGTTCGCCGCGCCGCGGAGGACGTCGGCCTGCCCAAGACCCCCGCGGCGCTGACGGCTCACGCGGCCGCGTGGCGCCCGTGGCGCGCCTACGCCGTCCAGTACCTGTGGGCCACGGGCGACCACCCGATCAACTTCCTGCCGTCATAGCGGCCGGCCGTGCGTCAACGAGATCACATGCGACCCGATCCGCATCTCCTCGGCTCCCCAGGGAATGCGGCACAGCGGATTGTCCACATGGTACTGCGGAGCCAGGTCGACCACCTGTCCGTCCACGGTGAACGGCAGATCCCAGTGCAGGCTCATCCCGCGGTAGTCGACACCGGACGGCCCGAACTCCGGATTTCCCAAGCTGTCGACGAAGTCGGCGAACGACCCGTCCACCGCCCGCCGTCCCACCACACACACCCACACGGTCCCGCCCCGTACTTCTTGACCGGCGTTGGGCCCACGGGTGAGCATCCGGCAGCCGTCGTCGGAGCCGAGCGCGACATAGCCGTCGCCCACCCGGCCGGCCAGCCACGGCCCGGCCGAGACGTGCTCGTCGAACGTCCACAGTGGAAACCAGCCGTGCGGGTAGCCCATCGGGTCGTCCGCCGGGATCCGGTAGACCGCGAGCACCACGTTCCGGTGTTGACGAACTCGCGGCAGAACGCGGTTGCCGGCCCACGCGTTCGGCCGCGCGGACGAGTGCGTCGCGTCGTTCGGCGTGTGCGTCACGTAGACCTGCGTCTCCGGACCGAGCGTGGCACCCCAGATGTGTTCCTGCAACCCGGGCAGACCCGGCCGGTAGTCCTGGACCGACGACAGCATCGCGTCCGGAGTCTTGTAGACCACCAGATCCGAAGCGTACTCTCGGTCAAGAAGATCGTTGTGCACCCGGTACGTCCCACGATAACGCTGTCGACCGACCCACTCTGCGGGCAGGGCGGCAGCCGAAGCGATCTCCGGAGGCAACACATAACGCTTCGCGGTAGCCAGGACAGTCGCCGGCAGGGTGGCGTGGTTCAACGCCCCCATGCCCCAGCACAGCCACATGATGGACGCGGTCTCTTCAAGCCGCGCGGTCCGTTGCGTCTGCACGTACGAGCGGCCGTGCGCGGACACGTGCGCACCCCGCCACGAGTTGGCGGCCAGCGTGAACAACGTCTTGTCCAACAATCCGGCCGCCAACTCGACGATCCTCGTGTTCTCGGCGAACTCCACCAGCGACGTCAGCGCCAGCACGTCCACGGCGAGATACGCGTTGGAGTCGAACTCGCTGTAACCGCCGGCGAGTTTGCGCGTCAGCCACTCCACCGCCAGCGACTCGCCGTGCTCCCGGTGCCGGCGCCCGTCCCAGCCCGTGTTGCCGAACGTCGAATCGCCGAACGCCTGTCCCGCAAGCAGCTCGGCCGTATGCCACACCAACTGATGGTTCTCGGTGAAATAACACATTGCGTCGAGACCCGGTTGGTCGATCCAATACTTCAGACCCAGCAACGCCGACCGTACCTCGTCCGGACACCCAGGAACCCGATGCCACAGATGAAGCAACCCGAGCGCCTCGAAGTCAGCGCAGTCCGCTCGCTGGGAGATCATCCACAGCGACCGTTCCAACCGCTCCACGCGGACCTGGTGGGACGGTTCCAGGGCGTGCGAGGCAAGCTCGGCGGCACAGCCGTTCGCGCTCGCGGCGGCGTGCTCCAGCAGTTCCCGACGCCAGTCGGCGGGTTCGCCGACCGGCGAAACCCGGTTCGGTGGCAGCACGCACACGCCGAACTCCCGGAACTGTGCCCCCATCGAGACCCGGACCGTCCGCTCACCCGTCGTGAGCATCGACGCCGAACCGACGCCGGTGTCCTCGTCGCCGGATATTGGTACGACGGCTTTGCCGTCGACGAACGTCACCATCCGGTCCACCGGGCCACACCGCACCCGAAGCTCAACCCCGGCTGGCCCGGTCAGTTCGAGCGTTGGCGTGGCCAGGCCCCACCGTGGCACCCCCACGGCGTCAAGAACCTGGTCAGCAAGCGCGTTCGCTGGCGAGCCAGGTACCACAACGCGAACCGGTAGCCCGCCGACCCGCAGCCGCACCACCTGCCGGCACTCCCGGAAACCGACCTGCCACAACACCGTGACGACCTCGGTGCGTCCAGCCGGCAGCCACACGTCCACCTTGTGGGCGTGTGGCTCCATGTACGTCACCCTGGTCGTGCGCAGAACACATTTGCCACCGACGAACAACAGCGCCGGCCCGGTGCTGGCGAGTTCGAGCGTCCGCCATTCCGCCTGGTCGACCTCGACCACAGTGCCGGCAAGCGCGACCCGTTTCGCCGGCGTGAAACAGAACTCGCTGAAGTCCACCAACCCGTCGGACGCCGTGTGCGCCCGCCGCCACTCGCCGGAATGCCCGGCGTAGTCGACCGGCTCGCCCTCCACCAGCGGAGTCACCGCCTCCTCCGAAAGCGGTGACAGCGAATAGAGTTTCGCCTTGAGCGGGGTCACGTCCGGCCCGTTCGTCAACACCCAACGGCCGTTCTCGCCCCACGGCGACCCTTCGCTGTCGAGGATCGAGAGATCCAGGGGCTCGCTCCACGGCCCGGCGACCAGCCAGTCCCGCACACCACCGCGTTCGTCGAGCACGTGCTCGCTCATTTGAATCCCGTCTGTGCGATTCCCTTGACAATGTGCCGCTGCATGATGAGGAACACGATGACCACAGGGATCATGCTCACCACGGACATGGCGAGGATGTAGTTGAACGGCACCACTTCCTCGCTGTTGAACTGCGCGAGCGCGACCGGCAGCGTGTACTTGTCCTGTGACTGCGCGATCACCAGCGGCCAGAGGAAGTCGTTCCACCGCCAGATCACCGAGAAGATCGTGACCACCGCCAGCGCGGCCCGGCACAACGGCAGCACGAGCCGCAGGAAGATGCGCAGCTCACCGGCGCCGTCGATTCTGGCCGCCTCGATCATCTCGTCCGGAATCGTCAGCATGTACTGGCGCAACAGGAAAACCCCGGTCGGGGTCGCCGCCGGCGGAATGATCATCCCGAGCAGCGAGTTGGTCACCCCCAGGTCCGAGGCGGTCCGGTACAACGGGATCAGGATGATCTGCAACGGGACCATGATCGTGCCGAGCGTGATCAGGAACAACACGTTCCGGCCGCGGAAGTTGTACTTCGCGAGCGCGTACGCCGCCAACGAGTTGATCACCAGGGTCAGCACGGTCGCCGAGATCGTGACGATTGTGCTGTTGCGCAGATACACCCCGAAGTCGAACCGGGACAACGCCTCGGTGTAGTTCGTCAGATCGAACGAGTTCGGCAGCAGAGTAGGCGGGCGGGCCGCCAGTTCCGTCCGATCCTTGAACGACGACAACACCGACCACACCACCGGCGCCAGGAACAGAATCGACAGGGCGATGAGCCCCGCGTACATCAGCACCTTGCCGGCGGTCGGCGGCTCGCCCGCCCGTGTTCCGGTCCACCGCCTCATATGGACTCCTTGCGGCGCCCATACCAGAAGTTCACCAGTGTGAGGGCGAAGATCGTGCAGAACAACACCACGGATCCGGCCGCCGCCAAGCCGTACTGGATCGGCGACCGGAACGCGTGCTCGTAGATGTACTGCACCATGAACGTGGTCGCGCCCAACGGCCCGCCACCGGTCAACGTGTAGACGAAGTCGAACGCCTGGAACCCGGTGATCATCGCCAGAATGACCACGACGAGCGTCGTCGGCCGCAACAACGGCATGGTGACGTGCCGGAAACGTTGCCACGCCGAAGCGCCGTCCATTCTGGCGGCCTCGTAGTACGATCCGTCGATGCCCTGCAGGCCGGCCATCAGGATCAACGTGTAGAACCCCACGTGCATCCACACCGCGACGAAAATCGTCACGCCCAGCGCGAGCGGTCCGTTCACCAGCCAGCCGACTTCGATGCCCAGCAACGAGTTCAACCCGCCGGACTGCCGTTGCAGAATCCACCCCCACAGCAGCCCGATCACCACCGGCGACAGCAGGACCGGCAGAAAGAACACCGCCCGGAAGAATCCCCGCGCCCGGATCCGCTGGGTCAGCAACAACGCCAGCCCGATTGCGGCCACGGTCGACAGCACGACGAACGCGACCACGAAGATCACGCTCGCCTGTGCCGCCGACCAGAACTCACTGTCGCTGAACAGTTTCCGGTAGTTGTCGGTGCCGACCGGTTTGAACGTCCGGCCGTTGGAGCTGTCGTACGCGCTGATGTTGAAGCCGTTGATCGCCGGATAGATGATGAACACCCCGAAGATCAGCATGTTCGGCGCGACGAAGAAGTAAGGCGCCAGTCGCTGGTTCCACGGCTTGACGCGCTTAGCCATTCAGGTTCTTCTCCGCGGCCGCCCGAATGTTGTTCACCGTGTCCGCGACCGACTGTTTGCCCGCGATGGCGTTCGCCAGTTCCTTGACGATCGCGGTCGCGGTGGGGGAGAAGCCGACGCTGTAGGTGCTGGCGTAGCTGTCCGGATTCGTGCGTTTCACGTCCGCCAAGAACACAGCCATGTCCTCAGCCCGTTGCGGGTATTGGACACCCTCGGCGACCAGGTCCTTGCGGGTGGGCAGGAACTGGGATTCCTTGGCGTACTTGGTCTGCGCCTCCCGCGAGTTCATGAACGCCACGAACTTCGCGGCCAGCTGCGGGTTCTTGCTCTGCTTGAACGCCATCATGAACTTCCCGCCCGGGTACCCGCCGCACCTGTCCGCGCACGGGTTGGCGATCGCGGCCCACTTGAACTTGGCCGCCTTGACGAACTGGCTGACCTGCCAGTTGCCGCTGAAGTAGACGGGCGCGTCGCCGGCCAGGAAAATGTCGTTGCCGCCCTTGTACTTGGTGCCCGACTCGATCCAGAAGTCCTGCGACATCACGTTCTGCTTGGTGAGGTCGACGAACAACTGCACCGCCCGAGCGGTCTTGGCCGGGTCGAGCTGGACCTTGCCGTCCGAGCCGTAGATGTTGGTGCCGAACTGGTTGATCATGCCGGCGACCCGGTGCCCGGACTTGTCGTACGCGATGGCGAACGGGGTTCCGTTGGCCTGCTGGACCTTCTTGGCGTTGGTGACCAGCTCGTCCCAGGTCCAGGGCTTGTCCGGGGTCGGTGGCGTGACTCCGGCCTTCGCGAACTGGTCCAGGTTGACGAACGGGCCGTTCATGGTCAGGTCGCTGGGCAACGCCAGCAACTCGCCGTTCTTGCCGTGCACGTACTGCTGGGTCTCGTCCAGGTACTGCCCGCCGATGTCCTGACCGGCCTTGTTGAGGTCGAGCAGTGCGTCCCGGAACCCGGTCAGCGTGCTCTCCCTGGCCACGTCCGGCGCGTTGTTCGCCGAGATCCTGGCCTGCAACTGCTGGTCCAACCCGGAGAACGGGACGATCTGCAGCTCCACGGTGGATCCGGTCTGCTGCTCGAACTGCTTGATCAGGTCCCGGGTGGTCTGCTCGTCGGGTCCGTCGGTGAAGTACAGGTAGGTCAGCTGGTTGGGGCCGCTGGTCGACGGCTTCGCCCCCTCGTCGGTCGTGCCTGGCGAGCATGCCCCCAGAACCAGCAGCGCGCTGATGATGATGCCCATGCGTCTTTGCACGTGGCTCGCCTCCGTTGGGATAGAAAGCGCTTTCTATGGCGCAGACTAGATCCACCGGCGGACCGGGTCAATCAGTCCCGGGATCCGTTCGAACGCTCACGAAGAGTCACATTCGCCACGGACGTCACCTGGCGTTCACCTGTGCTCAATGTTGGGCCGCAACGGCTTCCGCCAGCGAGTCGAGCAGCCAGATGTGCGTGCCACCCAGCGTGGTCGTCTCGCCAGTCACCTCGGCGTACAGCCCCCAGTAGCGGCGGAACCCGGGTTCCCGGCCGGAAGCCAGCGTGGTCAGCAGCTCCTGACGGAACGCGGGGCTGTCCCGCCGGTCGCGGCCCACCGCGTGCGCCGCCACGAACTGGTCCAGCACCGGCCCCGGACCTGGGATCGTTCCGGCCGACACCAGGGGACTGGCCAGGCCGATCGCCTCGTCCACACCCGCCAGCATGGAGTGCTGGTCGACGACGTGCTCGGTCAGCAACGACGGCAACAAGCGGTTCGCGGTCAGCGTGACCATCTGCGCATAGGCCATGACCTGCGCGGCGGTCGGTTCGGCGGGCGGATCAGGCACGACCATCGCCGCGAACGCCTCGAACACCGGTTCCGGCCACGGGTTCGCGACGGCCCGCCGCCAGTACTCCACGAGCGTGTCATGCGCGGCACGGCTGTCCGTGACGGCGGTGAGCAGGTCCAACCGCGCCGCACGTTCCGTCGGCCGGGACTGCTCCACCGCGACGAGCGAGGCCCGTCGCCACGCCAGCTCGGCCAGCGAGACGTCCAGTTCGGCACGTGCCGCCGCCACCGCGTCCGCCATCGACCGCCGGCCGGCGAGCACATCGGTGATCGCCGGCAGTCCCAGCCCCAGGCCGCGCAGGCGCCGGACGAGCGTGAGCTGGTCGACCGCGTCCGGAGCGAACCGGCGATGCCCGCCGGTGCTGCGCACGGTGGTCAGGATGCCCGTGTCGCAGTAGAACCGGATGGTGCGCACCGGGACCCGGGTGAGCCGGGCCAGCTCGCCGATCCCCAAAGTGGTCCGAAATTGCACTTGAACCTCCACCCTGGTGGAGATCCTACGGTAATCGCATGAACCTCGGAGATCACCTGATCGAACAGACCGACGCCTTCGCCGACCTGGTCAAAGACGCGAATCCGGACGCGCGCGTGCCGACCTGCCCGGACTGGTCGCTACGGGTTCTGGTCGCCCACATGGGCCAAGCCCCGCGCTGGGCGGCCGGAATCGTCCGGACGCGTGCGGCCGCCGCGATCCCTGACCCGACCGAAGCCGACCCCGGACCACAGCGCGAATGGCCGGAATGGCTGCACGCCGGCGCCACGGACCTGGTCAAGTCCGTCGCGGACGACCCGGACGTCGAGGTGTGGACCGTCGTCGGACCACGACCCGCGTCCTTCTGGCTCCGGCGCATCCTGTGTGACCTGGTCGTGCACCGGGCGGACGCGGCTTTCACCGCGGGCAAGCCGTACGACGTCGCGCCGGAACTGGCGGCCGAGGCGATCAGCGAGGGACTGCGGCTGTTCGAGGAGACCCACGCGCAGCCCGGGACTGGCGAGACGCTTCTGGTGCGGCCCAACGACGCGGCGCCGTGGCGGATCACCCTCACGCCGGACGGGATGACCGCCGAACGCGGGGGAGACGCTGCTGACGTGGTGGTCAGCGGGCCTGCGCGGGACCTGCTGTTGGCGTTCACGCGCCGGATTCCGCCGGCGGCGGTCACGGTCAGTGGCGACCACGCGTTGCTCGAACGGTGGCTGGCCAACATTGGCTTGTAGCGGATAGGTTGCACTGAGTAACACTACGTTCGGTAGTGGCAGGTGCAGCCCCATGACTCGCGCCACCTTCAAGGACGTCTTCGCCGTCAGCGAGTTCCGGGCGCTGTTCGCCGCGCAACTCGTGTCCGTTGCGGGAGACCAGCTTGCGCGGGTCGCGGTGTCCCTTCTGGTGTACGCCCGGACGCGCTCACCAGCGTGGACCGCGGTCACGTATGCGCTTACTTTCCTGCCTGACATCGTGAGTGGTCCGCTGCTGTCCGGCGCGGCGGACCGGTTTTCTCGGCGTTCGGTCATGGTGGTCGCGGACGTGACACGCGTGGTGCTCGTCGCGGGGATGGCGTGGCCGGGCATGCCGTTGCCCGGCGTGGCTGTGCTTCTTGTCGCGGTGCAGATGATGAACGCGCCGTGGACAGCCGCACGGGCGGCGCTTCTGCCGCAGGTGCTGCCGGGGAACAGGTTCGTCGTCGGGATGGCCGTGTTCACCGTGACCACGCAGACCGCGCAGGTGCTGGGGTTCGCTTTGGGCGGCTTGGTCGTCGCCGCGGTCAGCCCGAACGGGGCGTTATGGGTGGACGCGGGCACGTTCGCGTGTTCGGCGTTGCTGGTGTGGCACGGAGTTCGTGACCGCTCGCTGCCCGGCCAGGAGTCCAGAGTGACCGGGTGGTTCGGACTGGCCCTGGTGTTGGCGGACGTGCGGCTGAAAGCGTTGGTGGCATTAGGTTGCGTGTCCGGGTTCTACATCGCAGGGGAGGCCGTCGTCGCGCCGTACGCGGCGGGGATCGGCGGCGGCGCTGTCGCGGTGGGACTCCTGCTGGCCGCGTACTCGGTCGGCAACGTCGTCGGCGTGGCCGTCGTCGCACGCTTGGTGCCTGAGCGAAGGCGGAGTTCGCTGGTGCCGCTCGCGATTTTGTCGTGCGCTCCGCTGACTGTGTGTCTGGCACATCCGGGGCTTGCGGTCACAATGTTGTTGTTCGCGTGTTCCGGAGCCGCCGGTGCGTACAACCTGACGGCGTCGACCCTTTTCGTGCAGTCCGTGCCGGACGCGCAACGCGGGCGGACATTCGGTATCGCCGTCACCGCGCTTCGGGTTTCCCAGGGAATCGGCGTAGTCGGTGCTGGAATTGCCGCCGAATACGTGGCGCCACATATTGTTGTGGCGTTCGCGGGGCTGCTGGGAATGGGGTTCGCGGCCCGTGCGGGCTGGTCCTGGCGGCGCGCCGGCCAGGACCAGCCCGCCTGAGCCGTCAGCGACGAGCCCAGTCGGTGGGGCGCTGGGTGCGCCAGTCGGTGGGACGCCCGGTCCTGGCGGCGGACGAGGTCGTGGTCATGGCTGCCTCCTCGGCATGGAGCGGTTGGTTGCGCTGGGTGATGTAAATGGCCACCTCTGGCGGAATGACACGAAGATCCAACCTGATTACAGTGCGAATTCTCCGTGTGTGGCAGGGGTGTCCGTGGTGCGATTGTCCAAGGCCGATGCCCGCCGACGAAACAACGGGTACGACCCGCGACGCTGGTCGGTGTGGTCGTTGCGCCGACCGGTGCTCGCCTATCTGTTAGTGGTCGAGGTGCTGGCGCTCGTGATCGTGGGCGTCACGGTCACTTTGGTACCGGTGACCCCGCGGTCGCTGTTCTGGTTCGGCCTGCTGTTGTTCGGTGAGATCGCTCACCTGGAGACGGCACGCGGCATCGAACGCATTCGGGAGTTGGGCGCCGACGGCCGCCCACACATGCACCTGCAGTCGATCTGGATTTTCGCCGCGCTGCTGCTCCTCCCGCCACCGCTGGTCGCGGTCGTCATCGCGGTCAGCTACACCCATTCGTGGGTTCGGGTCTACCGTCGCCGCAGCGTGCTGCACCGAAAAGTGTTCTCGGCGGCCACCGTTCTCCTCGCGTGCGCGGCCGCGGGCGTCGTCCTGCACGCGGGCACCGGCGGGCATCTTGGGCCCTACATGCAGCACCTCGACGGCTTCGGCGGGATGGTCACGCTCGTGATCGCGGGCGGTGTCTACTTCCTGGTCAACTACGCCATGGTGGTGGCGGTCATCATCGCGACAAACCCCGCCAACCCCGGTCGCACCGCCCTCGGGAACCTCTCTGACGTGCTGATAGTCAACGCGGCCGTGGGTGTCGGCGCCGGCATCGCCCTCGTGGTGACTGTGCGTCCATGGCTACTCCCCGTGCTCGCCGCCACCCCACTCGCCCTCCACCTGGGCCTGCTGCTGCCCCAGTTCCAGACCGCGGCCCGGACAGACTCCAAGACCGCGCTGCTCGACCCGTCCTTCTGGACCGAGGTCGCCCGCCGCGAACTGGTCCGCGCCGAGCGCCTCGGCTCCACCCTCGGAATCCTCATCATCGACATCGACCATTTCAAGGAAATCGACGACAACTACGGCCACCTCGCCGGCGACGAAGTGCTCCGCGCGGTCGCCGCCGCAATTCGCGACCAGGTCCGCGGCGGCGATTTCGTCGGCCGCTACGGCGGTGACGAATTCGCTGTACTGTTGCCCGGAACCGCCGGCGCCGACCTGATTGTCGTAGCGGACCGAATAAGAGCCCAAATCAGCCGGGTGAACGTCTCGGTGCACGCCATCAACTGTGTCGCCCCCCGTCCGATAACCGGCCTGACCGCATCGATCGGGGCAGCCTCCTACCCGGACACCGCGACCGAGCTCACCCCCCTCCTGCTGGCCGCGGACCAAGCCCTCTACGACGCGAAAGCCACCGGCCGCAACCACACCGTCGCCGCGACCTGACTCGGCGTGTCTCGCGTTCCCGGACGGTGTGTCGCGCGTTCCGGGACCATGAAACTCCCCCAGACCACCGGTCATCGCGCCTTCGCGACCCCTGACTCGATTGGTTCAACCATTCGAAGGGTTGTCCCCGGTGACGCCAAGCGCTTACTGTGCGTGAGAACGACAAATTTCTGGCAGGCGCGAGCCAGTACGTCGGCTCGCGCCCTGCACCCGGACGCAGTCCTGGTCCGCGAGCCAGAAAGGAGTCAGGTATGCGTCGTCTGCTCACATGCCTGCTGGGTCTCGGCCTCGCGATCACCTGCGCGGCGCCCACATCGGCCGCGGTCCAGGCGGACACGTGCGCGGTGAAGTCCCGCCCACCCGGCAAGGTCCTCCAGGGCTACTGGGAGAACTGGGACGGTTCGGCCAACGGCGTGCACCCACCGTTCGGCTGGGTGCCGATCACCGACAGCCGCATCATGGCCCACGGATACAACGTGATCAACGCGGCCTTCCCGGTCATCCTCAACGACGGGACGGCTCTCTGGCAGGACGGCATGGACGCCGGCGTGAAGGTGTCCCCACCCGCCGACATGTGCGCGGCCAAAGCGGCCGGCGCCACCCTCCTGCTGTCCATCGGCGGCGCCGCGGCCGGCATCGACCTCAACTCGACCGCGGTGGCCAACAAGTTCGTGTCCACGATCGTGCCGATCCTGAAGCAGTACAACTTCGACGGGATCGACATCGACATCGAGACGGGCCTGACCAACAGCGGGAAGATCAACCAGCTGTCCACGTCGCAGTCGAACCTGATCAGGATCATCGACGGCGTGCTCGCCCAGATGCCCGCCAACTTCGGCCTCACCATGGCCCCCGAGACCGCGTACGTGACCGGCGGCAGCGTCACCTACGGCTCCATCTGGGGAGCCTACCTGCCGATCATCAAGAAGTACGCGGACAACGGCCGCCTCTGGTGGCTGAACATGCAGTACTACAACGGAAGCATGTACGGCTGCGCCGGCGACTCCTACCAGGCCGGCACGGTGCAGGGCTTCACAGTGCAGACGAACTGCCTGAACAACGGCCTCGTCATCCAGGGCACCACCATCAAAGTCCCGTTCGACAAGCAGGTCCCCGGCCTGCCCGCCCAGCCGGGCGCCGGCGGCGGCTACATGTCAACCGGCCTGGTCTCCCAAGCCTACCGAGGCTTCGGCACCAACCTGAAAGGCCTGATGACCTGGTCCATCAACTGGGACGGCTCCAAGAACTGGACGTTCGGCAACAACGTGAAGTCCTTGCAGGGCCGCTGATCCGACACCGAAGCGGGTCCGGCCCAACCCCCGGGCCCGCTTCACGTTGATCATCGGCGGCGGTCACTCCGCACCCTTGCCTTCGCCCACACCGACGGCGATCGGCTCGGCGGACGTCTGCTTGCCGGCCTCCGGGTGCTGGTGCCCGGGGATGGCGGCCGTGGGGGCCGGCCTCAGGTACTTGATCCTCATCTTGAGGAAGGGAACCTCGACGCCACTGTACGTGAGCATCGAGATGCCGATGACGACCGGCAAGACGTACAGCGCCGTGGTGATCATGGCGTCGTAGGCCGGTGGCAGGCCGGGAATGGTGATCCACGCCCCGCAGGACAACAGGATCCAGATCACCATGAAGTGGATCAGGTACATGGAGTAGCTGCGCTCGCCGAGCTTGGCGAAGAGTGTCGAGATCCGGCCCGTGGACTTGGATGTCGCGACGTAGGTGACGACCACGGCGGCCCAGCCGAGGCCCTCGACATCCACCCAGGCAAGGCGCCACGACGAGTCGGACATGAACCCGTGCACCTGGTTGAAGTACCACAGCGCGAAGATCACGGCGCCGACCGAGACGCCCAGCTTCCACCATCCGGCGAACTTGGTCCGGTGGTGGATGTAGAGCCAGGCCGCGATCATGCCCAGGAGGAACTGGTCGATGCGCCCCGTGATGTTGAGGTACATCATCTGCGTCATGTGCGGGTCCCCGGCGGTCGTGTACCGCACACCCCACGCGAGGCCGCGGATGACGATGATCGCCAGGAACAAACGCAGGAACGTGCCGATCCCCAGGCGACTGAGGATCCGGTTCAGGAGCGGGAATATGAGATAGAACTGCATCTCGACGCCGATCGCCCAGAACATGGTCGACACCGAGCCCAGATCGGCGGATCCTTGGTAGTTGCCGAATCCGGTGATCGTCTGCAGGAGGCTCAAGAACTGGAACGCCTGCGGCTGCGTCGCGTATCCCACCATGAGCAGAACCACGAACATCGGGTAGATCCGGAACAGGCGATTGGCCATGAAGCGCGGCCAGGAGACGTCCTGCCCGAGCGTGCCGACCGTGAAGATGAACCCGCTCAGCACCATGAACAACGCGACGGCCGTGTGTCCCTCGAACAGGACCGTCAGGATCGGGTTGTGGGAGTACAGCCAGTCCTGTCCGGGCTTGAACTCGATGTCCCCCCGGTGGATCCCCACGCTGAGCAACTGAGTTCCGTGATACGCGACGACCAGAACCGCGGCGAAGGCCCGCAGATGGTCCACCGACGCCATGTACCCCCGATTGCTGCTACGCATGCCAGAGCCCGCACCTTGGGCTACCGACGGTTAGAACTTCCGCCGGAAGCACAAGCCCGCGGACCGGGCGTGCGCGGAATCGAAACCCTGAAGGGGCGGCCGCCCGAAATAAGCTGTGCAAGACAGTCTCTCCCTGCAGACGGTCGATCAATTGAGCGGCGCCAGCGCCCATGGCGAACCCTCTCAGCGCGGGCCACAGCGGACCTGCTTGGACGCATGCTTCCATACCGGCGTGTACGTCACGGAGTCGACGTCACGTTTATCTGAGTTGTGCTCCAAGCATAGGGGCCCGGGTCCTGGACGACCCATGACAAACTTCCTGGCCACCCGGGCTAAACCTGACGATGGCGCTGCGCGTCGAGACCGTCGGGTTCGGCCCTGGCGAACCCTCATGGCCCAGGATCTCGCGGACCTGGCCGGGTTGGCATCGAGCAGGAGTGGGTGGACGCTGGCCTGCCCGGTCAGCGCGCCGTGTCTCCCGTTCCTGTACGCGCCTGCCACGCGGTTTTGTTGAGTGGCCCGCCGCTCCACCGGCCACTTGGTCCTGGGTCGGCGTTCATGCTGGTCCGTGACCAGCGTCGGTTTGCTGTCGGCGTGCCGCCGCACCATCGTCGCGGGTCGTGTGGCGGTCGCGTCTCGTGCGTTTCCGGACCCGCTCCGGTGCCAACGCACCCGCTGCCCATCGCCACCAGTCTTGCCTCCACGGAGCCGTAGCGGTACCCGATCTGCCGTCCGCCGCGGACTCGTCCCTCGTACCGCCATTGTCGCTGGGCGACCGGCCATTCCGCCCATCGTCCAAGGTCTGCCGTCCCACTCTCCGCGGGCTTGTGTGTCCCGCCAGCCGCCCGCCCTTGTAAGCGCACGCTTACCAGGCTCGACTTGCCCACTCGCGGCACCTCGGCGAAAGTCCTGACCAGCGCGACCTCACATTTTCGCGTCCCCGAACGTCTACCCAACGAAAGCTCCGAACCAGAAAGGTGCCAGCCATGCACACGATCGTCGACTCGCCACTCGGTGAGCTCACCGTGGTCGCCGACGGGACAGGCGCGCTCACCGGTCTGTACTTCGAAAAGCACCGTGGCAAACCGGCTTCGGTCGGCCCGTACACCGACTCTAGGTTCACCGAGGTCCGAAGGCAGCTTGGTGAGTACTTCGCCGGCGAGCGAACGCGGTTCTCGTTGCCCTTGGCCCGAGCCGGCGACCCGTTCGAGTTGAAGGTGTGGGAGCTGCTGGAGGCGATCCCATACGGCTCGACGAGGTCGTACGGTGACCTCGCGCGCGAGCTGGGCGACGTGTCTCTCGCGCAGGCTGTCGGGGCCGCGAACGGCAAGAATCCGCTGTGTGTGATCGTTCCCTGCCACCGCGTTGTGGGCGCCGATGGCAGGCTGGTGGGATACGCGGGTGGGCTGGTGCGCAAGCGCCAGTTACTTGATCTGGAGCAGTCCGACTCAAGGCTGTTCTGATCTCACGTTCCCCACCCCCCACACGTCTACGAGGTATGACCCTTGCAACCGTTCGAAGAAATCGTGACCGCGTACGGCCCCATGGTCCTACGTGTCTGCCGGGCCGTGGTCGGCCCGGTCGACGCGGAGGATGCCTGGTCGGAGACGTTCCTTGCCGCCTTAAAGGCGTATCCGGAGCAGCCACCCGACACGAATGTGGAGGCCTGGCTGGTCAGGATCGCGCACCGCAAGGCGATCGACCTCACCAGGGCGCGGGCGCGCCACCCGATCGCGGTGGAGTCCGTGCCCGAGCGTGGGATCAGCCCACCCGAACCGGATCCTGAACTGTGGGACGCACTGGCGGCGTTGCCTGAGAAACAACGCGCCGCCGTTGCCTACCACCATGTCGGCGGCCTGGCCTACAAGGATGTCGCCGCGATCCTCGGCGGCACCGCTGCGGCGGCCCGCCGTGCCGCGTCCGACGGGATCAGATCCCTGCGTCAGGCGCTGAATTTGAGAGAGGAGGACAACGATGAGCTCACCATTCGAAGCTCTTGACCAGGTGGACTCCGAGCTTGAGGCTCGGTTGCGGGCCAGGTTGATCGAGGTCGCGGAGGAGCAAGGAATCCTTGACCTCACCTACGAAACGGTCGAGACGCCACTGGGCGCCCTGCTGCTTGTCGCGACCCCGGAAGGCTTGGTGCGGGTCGCTTACGAACGGGAAGGCCACGAATCGGTCCTCGAACGGCTGGCGGACGCCGTGAGTCCGCGGATCTTGCACACCCCTCGGCGGCTGGACCGCGCCCGTCACCAGATCGACGAATACTTCGCCGGCAAGCGCAGGCATTTCGAACTGGACTTGGACCTGCGACTCTCCAAGGGTTTCCGTCGTCTGGTCCTGGGCCGCTTACTGAACATCGAATATGGCTACACCAGGAGCTACGCCGAAGTGGCCGCGGACAGTGGAAGCCCTCGTGCGGTCCGAGCGGTGGGCACGGCCTGTGCGACCAACCCGCTTCCGGTCGTCCTGCCGTGCCACCGAGTGGTCCGCTCCGACGGAAAGCCCGGCGAGTACGTAGGAGGTCAGGAGGCCAAACAGAAACTCCTCGCCCTGGAGTCTCACTGACAGATGAGAACGCGCTTAGCCGACTGCCGTCCGACTTGAATGAGCTGTCCGTCCAGGTTGTGTCAGGCATCCCAACCGAGGGCAGAATACCGTGGATCCGAGTGTCGCCGGTCGACGGCGCGAGTACACGGTGATAGGGACGTGCTGTCAGGGACCGGTTGCTGACTGGCAGTCGTGATCGGACATCTGACGTGGTCCAGGCAGCGCGGGGCGCCTAGGCCGTGCCCGAGGCCCGACCGCGACAGCCGGGCTGGATGCGGTCGCTGACACCACCGCCGGAACACCCGAATCAACCCAGTATGAGGCGTTCCCGCGGCGACGCCAGGAACCGCCCCGCTGGAGCCAGGTTTCGGGCTGTTCCTAGTACACCAACAAAGTCTTTCTTGGAGACCTGATGAGTGATCAGTTCGCCCGACGTGTCGCTGCCGCTGACTGGGCGGCCGTCGCCGATGAGGTCGATGGCCATGGGTGCGCTCTGCTGCCGCAGTTGCTCACTCCGGCGGAGTCGGCCCAGATCGCCGACCTGTATGACGACGTTTCGCACTTCCGGGCCACCATCGACATGGCGCGATATCGGTTCGGCGAGGGGGAGTACCGGTACTTCTCCGCTCCTTTCCCTGAGCCGGTTGAGCGGCTGCGGCAGGCGCTTTACCCTCGGTTGCTGCCGATCGCGCAGGACTGGTGGCGTCGGTTGGGGCGGGATCCGGAGTGGCCGGACACTTTGGACGAATGGCTCGACGTCTGCCACACGGCCGGACAGACCCGGCCGACACCGATTCTGTTGCGATACCACGAGGGCGACTGGAACGCTCTGCATCGCGACCTGTACGGCGACAAGGTCTTCCCTTTACAGGTCGTGATCAACCTGAACGATCCCGGGGTCGACCACACCGGCGGCGAGTTCTTACTTGTGGAGCAACGTCCCCGGGCCCAGTCGCGGGGCACATCGACCCTCATCCCGCAGGGCCACGGCCTGGTCTTCACCACTCGGGACCGTCCGGTCAAGTCCGTCCGTGGCTGGTCGGCCGCGCCTGTGCGCCATGGTGTGTCGACGATCCGATCCGGCCGCCGCCACACCCTCGGCCTGGTCTTCCACGACGCAACCTGAAACGTACGGATCTCAATCGCCCTGTCAACACACTGTTCCAACCTCGCCGAAGGTGTTGACGCCCGGTCACAGCACTAGGCTCGCCGGATGCTTGATCGAATCGTCAGTCGATACCTGGCTGTCGCCGACCGGTTGCTGCCGGGTCGGGTCACCGGCTTCTACCTGGTGGGTTCGGCCGCTTTGGGCGCGTGGCGGGTGGATCGAAGCGATGTCGACTTCGTGGTTGTGGTCGACGGGCAGGTTGACGTCCGCAGGCTTCGGCTACTGCACGGATGGGGGAATGTCTCGACCGCGGCGCGTTCGCTGGCCCATGGCCGGTTCGACATCCCGGGAACGATGAACGGTGTCTTCGTGGCCAGTGAGGACATGAGAAGGCCGGTGACCGAGATCCGGCCCCTGGCGTCGCACAGCGGGCGCTCGTTCAAGGTGGGCAGCGGCTTTGACGTGAACCCCGTGATGTGGAAGGTGTTGCTGGAGAAAGGAATGACAGTTCGAGGCCCGGCACCCGACAAACTCGGACTCGACCCGGAACCCACCCGGCTCCGCGAGTGGAACCTCGATCAGTTGCACAACCACTGGCGTGTGTTCGCGGAGAAGTGCATGTCCGATTCGCCGCCGCGCAAGCCGTTCGTCCCGCCGACAAAGGTGGCGGCCGCCCGCCTGTTCGGGCCGCCACGACTGCACCACACGATCGCGACAGGCAACATCCTCACCAAGGAGGAGGCCATCGAGTACGCAATGGACACATTCGGCCCACGCTGGCATCCACTCCTCAAGCTGGCGCTGACCGAGCGAACGACTCGAACCGGACTGGCCGGCCGGGCTGGGCGAACTGGCCTGAGCAGGTGGACTGGCCTGGGTGCGTGGACTGCGTGGGGCAGTCGGGAGCTCACCGAGGTGCCGCGGTTGGTGGGGGAGTTCATGTTGGCGGTCATTGCTGACGCTGATCGGCTGTGACCGTTGCGAGTGGGGGACTCTCATGAGTTCATTGCTCGCAGCCGACCGCTACCAGTCGGTCGACCCGTCTTGCCCACCAAGATGGTGCGTGGTTGGCGTTTCATGGCCACCTGCCAAGCTGGGTTGAGCACGGTGATGTGCCGGGCCAGCTTGGTGGTTCTTGAGTACGTTGAGGTCTGCCACGACGGGTGCCGCCATGGCTGGCTTCGGGTCGGCGTCCACCAGGACGAAGCGCCCGCACGGCGGGTGGGCACCGCGAATGCCCTCCCGAAACCAACGGTGTGTCGTCTTCGGGCGCCCCTGCTCTAACGGGCCGTTCCCTCGTCGAGCAGTAGTCGACACCCCCGGGCGTCGCGGGTGGTATACCGAGATGCTTAGACTTCGGGTCACTTAGGTTTGGCTTTCCTAACAGTGAGGGTGACCGTGTCTGAGCGGCGGCGGCGGGTGGTGGTGCTGGTTGGTGCCTGCGTCGTGCTGGGTGTCACGGCCGTGCTCAGCTTGGCTGTCGGCAATTTGGGCATTCCGGTCAGGGATGTCTGGCAGGCGGTGTTCCGTCCGGATGACTCCGCGCACAGCCTGATTGTCCGCACTCAGCGGGTGCCCAGGACGGTTTTGGGGATCGTCGCGGGCGCCGCTCTGGGGGCCGCTGGGGTGCTCATGCAGAGCTTGACCCGCAATCCGCTGGCTGACCCGCGGGTGATGGGGGTCAGTTCGGGCGCTTCGTTGGGCGTGGTCGTCGCGATCACCGTGGTTGGGGTCGACACGCTGCCCGGGTATGTGTGGTTCGGCATCGGCGGGGCGTTGGCCAGCGGGTTCCTGGTGTACGTGCTGGCGGCACGGACGGGCCGCAGTCCGGTCACGCTCGCGCTGGTGGGGGCGGCGCTGAACGCGTCGTTCGGGGCGGTCGTGATCGCGATCCTGACGGTGGACGCGCAGACGTTCGACCAGTACCGGTTCTGGGTGATCGGGTCCCTGGTCGGCCGTCCCGCCGGGGTGACCGGCCAGGTTCTGCCGTTCATCGTGGTCGGGCTGGTGCTTGCGGTGGTGTCGGCGCGGGGGCTCGACGCTTTGGCCCTGGGTGATGACGTGGCCGTCGGGCTGGGCGGTCGGGTGGCCGCGACCAGGTTCACGGCGGCCGCTGGGGCGGTGCTGCTCACTGGGGCCGCGGTATCCGCTACCGGGCCGATCGGGTTCGTCGGGTTGGCCGTCCCGCACTTCGCGCGGGCACTCGTCGGCAGTGACCACCGGTGGTTGCTGGCGGTCAGTGTGCCGTTGGGGGCCGCGTTCCTGCTGGCGTCGGACGTGATCGGGCGGGTCGTGATCCTGCCGGACGAGGTCAGGGCCGGGGTCATCACCGCTGTCGTCGGCGCGCCGATCCTGCTTGTGCTGGTGCGGCGGCCCAAGCTGGTGCTGGCATGACGCGGCTTGTGGTCCGGCCGGCGCCGGCCATCTCGTTCACGCTGCACAAACGCGCGATCTGGACCGGGCTGGCGCTCCTTGTCGCCCTGGCGTTGGCGGCGATGGCCGCGTTGTGCATCGGGTCGACGTTCGTTCAGCCAGGTGGCGTGCTCAGGGCGCTGGTCGACGTCCCCACCTGGGCGGACAAGGTCGTCGAGTTGCGCACGCCACGGACCGTGCTGGCGATAGTGGTCGGCGCCGCGCTTGGCCTGGCAGGCGCGCTGCTGCAGGGCGTGAGCCGCAACCCGCTGGCCAGCCCGGACGTGGTCGGTGTGTCCCAGGGTGCGGGGCTCGCCGCGAGCGTCGTGATCGTGTCCGGCGCGCCGATCGCGGTCCTGCCTCCGATGGCCCTTCTCGGTGGGCTCGGCGCCGCCGCGGTGGTTCTGGCGTTCGGCCGGGGGAACCGGTTCGTGCTCGCGGGCATCGCGGTCGCGGTGGCGCTCAAAGCCGTCACGGAGATCGTGATCGTCGGCGCCGCGCCGATCGATGGGCAACGCGCGCAGATCTGGCTCGTCGGCACACTCGCCGGCTGGGGCTACAAAGAAGCGACCGTTGTCATGATCGTGATCGTCGCGTTGACACCGATCCTGCTATGGGCCGGGCGAGCGCTCGACACGTCCGCGTTGTCCGACGACGTCGCCAAGGCGATCGGGGTACGCGTCGGCGCGCGCAGGCTCGTCCTGGCAGTCGCGGGGGTGCTGCTGGCCGCGTTCGCCACAGCTCAGGTTGGGGCCGTCGACTTCGTCGCGCTCGCCGCGCCGCAGATCGCCCAGCAGTTGGCGAAAACTGAGCGCCCACCGTTGTTCTGCGCGGCAGTCACCGGCGCCGTTCTGACTGTTGTCGCGGACACCGCGGCGCGGACCGTGTTCGCACCCACCCAACTTCCGGTCGGTGTGCTGACCGCCGCCCTCGGCGGGCCGTACCTGATCTGGCTGCTCGTGCGCCGCAAGCGTTGAGGAAAGGAACACCATGCGGAAGATCGCGACAATGCTGGCCGCTGTGCTCGCTCTGAGCGCCTGCGGCACAGGCACCACACCGCCCGGCGGCGAAGCGGCCGGCGGCCCCACCCGGACCGTCAAGCACGCGATGGGCGAGACCAAGGTCCCGGACAAACCGCAGCGCGTCGTGGTCCTCGACACCGACAAGCTCGACACCCTGGCGTCGCTCGGGCTCAAACCGGTGGGCGCGGCGGCCCCGGCGGAGAAGATGCAGTTCCCGGCGTACCTGGGCGTCACCGACCTCAAGGCGGTGGGCACCTTGCAGGAGCCGGATCTGGACGCCATCCGGGCCCTCAAGCCCGACCTGATCCTCGGCTCGAAGTTCCGCCAGGAGAAGTTCTACGACGAACTGTCCACCATCGCGCCGACCGTGTTCACCGAGCTCGTCGGCATCACCTGGAAGGAGAACTTCCTGCTCGACGCCGACGCGCTCGGCAGGAAGGCCGAAGCCCAGGCGCTGCTGGACAAGTACACCGCGCGGGCGGCCGGGCTGAAGCGCACCAGCCAGAAGGTGTCCGTGGTCCGCTTCACGCCCGACGAGATCCGGGTGTACGGCCCGGACTCGTTCTGCGGGATCGTGCTGAAGGACGCGGGAGTGCCCCGGACGGACCGCCAGTTGCTGGCCGACAAGAAGGACAAGCGGTTCGACAAGGTCAGCCCGGAACGCGTCCAGGAGGTCGACGGCGATGTCATCTTCGTGGCCGCCTTCGGCGACAAGGCCGCCCAGCGCCAGGCCGAGGTCACCGCCGGTCCGTTGTGGACCAAGCTGTCCGCGGTCGCGGCCGGCCGGGTGTACACCGTGAACGACGAGATCTGGATGACCGGCATCGGCGTCACCGCGGCCAACAAGATCCTCGACGACCTCACCGCCCGCCTGGCGGCGTGACCCCCGGTCAGTCCGCCCAGGTGTGGACGGGGTCGTTGGAGTGCATGTGGTCGACGTACCGGGCGAGCATCGCCCGGAGGGCGTCGTGGCGGTCGAGGTTGTGGTCGTGTTCGAACCGCGCGACCTGGGTCACCTGCCAGGCGGATCCGTTCCGGCCGGTCAGGCAGCGCTGTTCGATCACGCCCAGTAGGCGGTCCCGCTCGGCCGGGGTGACGCCCCAGCGGTCCAGGCCTTCGTGGGCCAGCGGGAGCAGGCGGCGCAGCACCAGCTCGGCCGCGGGCACGAAGCCGAGGCCGGGCCAGTAGATCTGGGCTTCCATGCCGTTGCGGGCGCCGCTGTGGAAGTTCTCCTCGGCCGCGCTGAACGACATCTGGGACCAGAGTGGACGGTCGGCTTCGGCCAGCATCCGGACCGTACCGAAGTAGAACGCCGCGTTGGCCAAGGTGTCCACCACGGTCGGGCCGGCCGGCAGCACCCGGTTCTCCACGCGCAGGTGCGGGCGGCCGTCGACGACGTCGTACACCGGCCGGTTCCAGCGGTAGATCGTGCCGTTGTGCAGGCGGAGTTCGCCCAGCGCCGGGGTATCACCGCGGGCCAGGACCTCGAAGGGGTCCTCGTCGTCCAGGATCGGCAGTAACGCGGGGTACAGCCGGACGTTCTCCTCGAACAGGTCGAACACGCTGGTGATCCACTGTTCGCCGAACCACACCCGGGGCCGCACACCCTGCGCTTTCAGTTCCTCCGGCCGGGTGTCCGTGGCCTGCTCGAACAGGGGAACCCGGGTCTCCTGCCACAGGTGCTTGCCGAACAGGAACGGCGAGTTCGCCGCCAACGCCAGTTGCACCCCGGCGATCGACTGGGCCGCGTTCCAGTAGGCCGCGAACTGGGACGGGCTGACCTGCAGGTGCAGTTGGGCGCTCGTGCACGCGCTCTCCGGGGCGATCGAGTCGCACGTGGTGTGCAGGCGCTCCACGCCGTCGATCGCGATGTGCAGGTCCTCGCCCCTGGCCGCGAAGATCTGGTCGTTGAGCAGGGCGTACCTGGGGTTGTCGGACAGCGCCTCACGGGTCACGTCGGCGGCCCGGAGGGTCGGCAGGATGCCCACCATCACCATGTGGGCGCCTTGCTGGCGGGCTTTGCCCTCGGCCGCGTTCAGGCTGGCCCGGACCTGGTCCTCGAACTGGGTGATGCCGCCGTCGGCCAGGCGCCGGGGCTGCACGTTGATCTCGATGTTGAACTGGCCGAGTTCGGTCACGAAGTCCGGGTCCGCGATCGCGCTGAGCACCGCCACGTTCCGCATGGCCGGCTCGGTCCTGGCGTTGACCAGGTTCAACTCGATCTCCAGCCCGGTCATCGGGCGTTCGAAGTCGAACCGCGACTCCTGCAGCATCTTGGCGAACGCGTCCAGGCAACGGCGGACCTTGTGCCGGTACCGGGTCCTGTCCTCGCGGGTGAATGTCCGCCGCTCGACGTCCTGGCCCATCCGGCACCGCCCTTTCGCCCGGGGTTTCATCCTCCAACAGGGGTGCCACGTGCGGCTAGTCCGGCACGGTTTGCGAGGGCGAATGTCGGGTAGTCCAATGAGCAGTGGAGGACTGACCAACCCGTGGTAGTACGAGGAAGGCAGGAGTTTCCTATGCGAGTACGACGGCTTGTGCTGGCCGCGATCGCGCCACTGGCCCTGTTCGCTGGGACGGCGTTGCTGCTGCCCGCGACCGCCGAGGCGGCCCAGGCGACACCGTGCGGGCCGGCGGCGAAGGCGTGCCTGAGCCTGTCCGGCCACCAGGCGTGGCTGATGGACAACGGCAACGTCCTCTACGGCCCGGTGCCGGTGACCACGGGCAAGAGGGGCTTCGAGACGCCGCCGGGCACCTTCCACGTGACGTTCAAGGACCGCAACCACCGCAGCAGGGAGTTCCACAACGCGCCCATGCCGTTCTCGGTCTTCTTCAACGGCGGGATGGCGTTCCACCAAGGCAGCCTGCGAGCCCAGTCGCACGGCTGCGTGCACCTGTCGCGGGCCGCCGCGCAGGCGTTCTTCAACACGCTGCGGGTCGGTGACGTCGTCCAAGTCGTGCGGTGACATGACAACGAGCCTGGCCGGCCTCGAAAGGCCGGCCAGGATTGTCGGTGGTGTGCCGTAGTGTTTGTTTTGGGGGACCCCCTCCGGGTTACCTCCGTCGCGGCGTGGGTGCCGTTGTTGTGTGTTGGCCCGGCTGTGTTGGGTCGGCGGTTTGGGCCGGGCGGCGTCGGTGCCGGAGCGGGTGTGCCTGCCCGGGTGATTGGCAGGCGCTGTCAGGCGACGGTGGCTGTGTCCCGTTGGGCGAGCAGGCTCTGGTGGGTCGGCGCGTCGGGCACCGCCGCCGGCCGGTCCTTCGCGAATTCCTTGCGCAGCACCGGGATGACGTGTTCGCCCAGCAGGTCGATCTGGTCGAGAACCGTCTTGCGTGGCAGGCCGGCGTGGTCGACCAGGAACATCTGTCGCTGGTAGTCACCGAAGTGCTCGCGGAACTTCAGGGTCCGCTCGATCACCTGGTCGGGGGTGCCCACGGTCAGCGGTGTCTCGGCCATGAAGTCCTCCAACGACGGGCCGTGTCCGTAGACGGGCGCGTTGTCGAAGTACGGCCGGAACTCGTTCACCGCGTCCTGCGAGTTCTTGCGCATGAACACGTGCCCGCCGAGGCCGACGATCGCCTGGTCCGCGGTGCCGTGGCCGTAGTACTCGAACCGTTCCCGGTACAGGCCGATCAGCCGCATGTAGTGCTCCTTCGGCCAGAAGATGTTGTTGGCGAAGAAGCCGTCGCCGTAGTACGCGGCCTGTTCGGCGATCTCCGGGCTGCGGATCGAGCCGTGCCACACGAACGGCGGCACCCCGTCCAGCGGCCGCGGCGTGGACGTGAAACCGTTCAGCGGGGTGCGGAACCGGCCTTCCCAGTCCACCACGTCCTTGCGCCACAGTTCGTGCAGCAACGAGTAGTTCTCGATGGCGAGGCTGATGCCCTGCCGGATGTCCTTGCCGAACCACGGGTACACCGGGCCGGTGTTGCCGCGGCCGAGCATCACGTCGACGCGGCCGTCGGCGAGGTGCTGCAGCATGGCGAAGTCCTCGGCGATCTTCACCGGGTCGTTGGTCGTGATCAGCGTGGTCGCGGTCGACAGGATCAGCTTGTCGGTCTTCGCCGCGACGTAGCCGAGCATGGTGGTCGGCGACGACGGCACGAACGGCGGGTTGTGGTGCTCGCCGGTCGCGAACACGTCCATGCCCACCTCCTCGGTGTGCACGGCGATCTCGACCATCTGCTTGATCCGCTCGTGCTCGCTCAGCGTCCGGCCGGTGGTCGGATCCTGGGTGACGTCACCCACGCTGAAGATCCCGAACTGCACCGTTCTCACCCTCTCACCACGAAGTAGTTGAACACTCAACCTTCGTAACCGCCGACCGTCCAGGGGTATTCCCCGAGAAAGAAACGATCCGTGATAGTCACTAAAGTTGACTATATGGACCACGGGTTCGGACATGCAACGCCAGGTGGGACATAACACAGGTTTTGGTTCGGCGTGAAAGGTCTGGGCCGGTCCGAACGGCCGTGGCTACCTTGGCCCGATGAGACTCTCTCGACTCGTTCCAGCGCTGGTGTTCGCCCTGGTCGCGGCCCTTCCGGCGACCGCGGACGCGGCCCAGTTCAAGCCCGAGCCGTGGCGGCCGTTCCATTCCACCCCGGTGACCCTGCCCGGCGGCCTGTACTGCGCCTTCGACCTGAACCTGGACATCGTCGCGGACGACGAGCAGATCCGCGTCGACTCGCGCTACCCGGACGGGACCGTGCACGTCAACGAGTACCGGGGCAAGCTCATCGTCAACTTCGTCGGGAACGGCAAGTCGGCCGAACGCGACCTGTCCGGCACCGGGTGGGAGGAGCTGTACCCGGACGGCGTGAACCGCAAGTCGTTCACCGTGGTGGGGCCGTTCGGCGCCCGGTTCAAGACCGGTGACGACTATCCGCAGGGGTACTACCGGTTCGACGGGTTCACGGTGATCACGTTCGACCCGGACGGCCGCCGGCACGTGCCCGTCCATGTCGGATCCCGTGAGGACATGTGTCACACGCTGAGCTGACCGAACGCGACCGCGCTCTGTCTGGGGGTCGGAGCGCGGTCGTGCGGGCGGTCACCGGATGGCGTTGTGCGGCAGGACCGCGTGGACACCCCAGGTCTCGTTGGCGATCTGGGTGACCCGCAGGTCCACGGTCGAACTGGCCAGCGCCAGGGCCGGCGACTTGGCCAGGCCGTAGCGGGACTGCATCCAGACGAGCATCGCGTCCAAGGCGTCGGCGGTGGCCGCGTTGAGGTCTTCGTCGAAGCCGAACGTGATCCGGCCGCTCGGCGTCACCGCGTGCACCCCGGGGATTTCGGCGGCGACGAGGTCAAGGGTCACTTCGGTGGTCATCGGGCATTCGATGGCGGTTCCGGAGACCTCGCCGTCGCCTTGGGCCGCGTGGCCGTCGCCGAGGTGCAGCAGCGCGCCCGGCACGTTCACCGGTAAGTAGAGGGTGGAACCGGCGACCAGGTCCCGGCAGTCGATGTTGCCGCCGCTGGACGGGCGGGGCGGGACCGTGGAGTGCTCGCCGGGTTCCGCCGGCGCCACCCCGGTCACGCCGAGAAACGGTGCCAAGTGGACAGTGTGGCCGAGGTTGTTGGTGGCCGTGTCGCCGTCGATGTCCCACAACAGCCAGGACACGTCTCCGGCCACGCCCAGGCGTCGGGTCAGCGCGTTGTCCTTGGCGCCCGCGATGGTCCAGCCCCAACTGCCCGGGGTCAGCGAGGTCATCCGCACGGCCAGCGTGTCCCCGGGTTCCGCGCCCCGCACCGCGATCGGGCCGGTCAGGCAGTGGCCGCGCCGGTCCGGGAACATGATCGGCGGCCGCTCGCCTGGTGCCCGCATCGGCTCCAGGTGCCCGCCGGAGTCCAAAGAGGACACGACGACCGTGTCACCCGGATCGACGGTCAGCACGGGTGGGGTGTCCCGGCTGAAGTAGTTGATCGCGGTGTCCCGGGTGACGGGCAGGGTGTGGTCGGCCATTCAGGGGCGCTCCTTGTCGTTGGCCACCGCCCACTGCGCCAGGCGGAGCCGGGACGTGATGGTCAGCTTCCGGTAGCTGTTGCGAAGATGCGACTCCACGGTCCGTTCGCTCAGGAACAGCCGGGCCGCGATGTCCGCATTGGACAGTCCGTGGCCGACCAGCCGGACGATCTCGTGTTCGCGTTGGGTGAGGTCACCGCTCGTCCTGGCGATGGCGACGGTGACGTTGTGCTTGCGCGCCAGGCTGCGCGCCCGGTCCAGCCACGGTGTCGTGCCGGCGTCCTGGAATCGGCGCAGGCACCGCACGATCACGTCCTGGTCCGGGTCCAGTTCGCTGGCCTCCAGGTCGGCCTGGGCGGACAGCAGCGGCGCGCCCATGTCGGCGAGGCGCCGCGCCGCGCGCCGCAGCAACTCGGTCGAGCCGGTGAGCAGACCTTCCTGGCGGTCGGCGAACGCGTCCAGCAGGGGCGCCGTGCGGCCGATCCCGCGCAGGAACTCCAGGATGTCGTGGGCCCTGGCTTCGTCGTTCGCGGCAATGGCGGCCTGGCCAGCGACGAGGACCCGCATACAGTTGACGATCGGGTCGCGGAACGAGAACTCCGGTGTGTCCAGCGGCGGCGCCTTCTCCGGGTGGCCGGAGTGCACCGCGATCATCGTCGCCGCGATCTCCCAGCCGTAGTCCTTCCCGTCCTGCAACAGATGCAGCCACGGCCGCGCCTGGTCCAGCGACGCCGACGCCTCGTCGAGACGGCCCAGCTCGGCCAGGAGGAACGCGCGGTGGGTGAGCATCCGTGACCGGATCCGGTCCAGGCCGGTCGCCGAACTGCTGGCGATGTGCGCGTCCACGTCCGGCAGCGAGCCGAGCACGTCACCCGCGAAGTACCGGGCGGTGGTGTGCACCATGATCATCGAGTGGGTGGCCGCCGGCAGCACGAAGTTGGCGCTGACCGCGGTGCCCTTCTCCGCGCAGTCGAGCGCGCCGGGGATGTCGCCCACGAGCACGCGCAGCCCGGCCAGGATCCGTCGGGGCTGGAACTTCAGGAACATGCTGTCGTCGTTGAACCGGTCGGCCAGGTCCGCCGCCTTGGTCAACAGCCGGTGCGCCTCGCCGATCTCCATGTCGATGGACGCCAGCACACCCCGGGCGTACGTCGCCAGCGACCGCGCGGCCGGCCGCGGGCTGGCCGCCAACGACTCGCTGACCGACTGGTACAGCGCGCGGGCCCGGGGGATGTCCCAGTGCCGGGCCGCGATCGCCATCCGCTGGCCCAGGGACTGGATGTCGTGGTCGCCCGCCCGGCCGAGCACCGTCGAGATGTGCGCGTCGGCCCTGTCCGGATTGCCCCGGTCGGACTCCAACAGCGCCAGGTGCAGCCGCAGGCTGGTCTGCTTGTCGACGTCCGTCTCGGTCGCGAGCCGCTCCTGCCAGACCTGGGCGGCCGCGTCGAGCATCCCGGCGCCCTGGTAGGCCGGTCCCAACGAGTCGAGCAGGGTGGGAACGGCGTCGCGGCGATCAGTCCTGGCGCGGCTGAGCGCGCGAGCGAGGTAGTCGACGGCTTCTGTCGCCGCGTACACGTTCAAGGCGCGCTGGCCGGCTGAGGCGAGGACATCGATGGCGCGCTGGGGATCGACGTAGTCACCCGCGTCGCGGTAGTGCGGCGCGATGGCCATGATGTTGTCCGGGGCGACGTCGTCGATCGTCCTGGCGAGGGTGGCGTGCAGCCTCCGGCGTTCGATCTCGGTCAGCTCGGCGTACGCGACCTCCGCGTACAACGGGTGGATGACGCGGTAGAACACCTCGTGGTCGTTGAGCTGCTCGTCGATGTGGCCCTGCCGCAGCAGGTCGTGCAGTTCGGTCTCGATGTCGGCGGCGGCCGCGGCCTTGAGGACGTCGACGGTCGCGCACATGCCGGCGACCGCGATCAGGTCGATGAGGTCGCGTTCGGACTCGTTGAGCGTCTGCAACCGGCTCATCACCACGTCACGGACGATCGTCGGCAACGGTCCGCGACCGGTGTGCTGGGCCAGCGCCGTGACGAACAGCGGGACGCCTTTGGTGCGGGTGGCGAGCTCGGTCAGCATCGCGGGTGGCGGCTGGGTGCCCAGCACGTCCTGGGCGAGCGACTTGGTGTCGGCCTCGCTGAGCGGGCCGAGGGCGAGTTCGGTGCCGTGGTCGTGCCGGCGGACCAAGGTGGCCAGGTCCGCCAGACGGGACCCAGCCGGCGGGGTCCTCGCCGCGCCGATCACCACAAGCCGATCGCCGGCCGTGCCGTTGCCCAGGTAGTGGACAAGTTCGATGGTGCCGTGGTCGGCCCAGTGCAGGTCGTCGACGAACACCAGGACCGGGGTCCGCGCGGCCATCCGGCGCAGCAACTGCAGGACCGCCTCGAACATCCTGGTCCGGTTCAACGCCGCGTCCCCACCCGGTTCGGGCACCGGCAACCGAGGATCCGGCAGCAGCCGCCCCAAGTCAGCCAGCCCCACCAACAGATCCGTGTCGAGCCTGCCGCGCAACGCAGCAACAACCGGCGCGTACGCCAACCCCGTCTGCAGCGGGTCAGCCTGACCCACCAACACAGCGAACCCACGCTCACGAGCGGCGCGCAACGCGTGACCCGCCAGTCGCGTCTTGCCGATCCCGGGCTCCCCAGACAGCAACACCAGCTGGCCCACACCTCGTTCGGCCTCGTCGAGGACGCCCGCGAGGATCACTGTCTCGCTGTCCCGCCCGGTCAGCCGCGGCTCCATGTGCTGCCCTCCCGACAGGTGAGCATCTCACGAAGCCAGGCCCGTGGCCGAACATTATTCGCGCACCGCCACGATGCCCAGCTCGCGGGCGATGTGGTGGCCACCTTGGGTGGCTGACGTCGGCCAGGTGGCTGATGTTCCAGTCCCGACGGGTCGCGAGACTTCTGGTCAACACCGACTGAACAGGAGAAACTCTGATGCGCAAGGTCATTCTGTACGTGAACGTCACCCTGGACGGCATGCTCGCGGGCCCGCACGGCGAGCTGGACTGGATGCTCCCAGACCCGGAAATGAACCAGACCCTGTCCGACGAACTGCGCGACCGGGTAGACACGATCCTCACTGGCCGTAACTTCTACTACGGGGCCGACCAGTCGTTCCGTGCCCAGGCCGCAGACCCAGCCAGCCCACCAGAGCTGGTCTCGTTCGCCAACTGGGTGGTGGACACCCCAAAAGTCGTGTTCTCCACCACCCTCACCACACTGGACGACGGTTCGCGGGTAGCCGCCAACATCCCAACCGAGATAGCAGCCCTGCGGGACAAACCAGGCAAGGACATGGTGCTGTTCGGCGGCTCCAGCACCGCGCAGCAGTTCATCCAGCACAGCGTGGTGGACGAGTACTGGATCAAGCTGTACCCAGTGGTGCTGGGCGCGGGCCAACCGATGTTCACCGACCTGAGCCAGCGCGCAAACCTGGAGTTGGTGCACAGCAAATCGCACACCTCAGGGATTGTGACGCTCCGGTACTACAGCCGCTGAATCAGGTACACGGACGGGGGGTGACGGTGGGCAGCGATGGAGTTGGGTGGCGGTCAAGATGGCCGGGGTGGAGATGGCCGATGGTGGAGATGGCCGGTGGTGAGGGTGAGGGTGGCGAGGTTGGGGGGCAGTGGAGATGGCTGGGCTAAAGGGTGGCGGTGGCGATGGTGGGCGAGGGAGAGGCTGGTGGAGGTGGGCAGGGAGAGGGTGGTGAGGGTAGGCGGGGGAGAGGGTGGTGGGGGAGAGGCTGGGTGGTGGTGGGTTGGAGTGGATGTGGCGGCGGTGGGGTGGAAGGTGGTGACAGTGGACGGTGACAGTGGACCGTAGTGAAAGTGGATGAAGGCGGATGGCGGTGAAAGTGGGCAGTGGCGGCGGACGGTGGTGAAAGTGGATGGCGGTGAAGTGGGAGGTGGCGGTGAGGGTGTGCCTACGAGGTTCGGTTTTACACGGGGCGCGGTGGGTTTAAGCTGGCTATGGCGGCAGGCCCAAAGCCGGCCCCGCTGAAGGGCCTGTGGCAATGAACCGGAGAACCCTTGGCCTGCCGGCGTAGTCGGCTTGCACCCGCCGCGGGGGTCCCCGTGTCAAACCGAACCGAAAGCGAGTCGTCACCCCACGAAAGGCGAGCGAAAGACCCACGGAAAGCGAGCGAAAGCCCGCCGTAAGGCGAGCCGAAGGCCCACGGAGAGCGAGCCAAAGGGCCAAGGAGAGTGAGCCAAAGGGCGAAGGAGAGCGAATCACCCCACCGAAGGCCCGAGCCCCAGAGACTGAGGAGTGCTGGCATCCGGAGAAGGCTGGTGCAACCCCTCATCCAAAGGCCCGAACTCGGTCATCAAAGCCGAACTCCCACCCCACGGAGTCTGCTCCTCGGCGATCAACGAGTTCGTGGTCAACAGCAACCCCGCCACCGAAGCCCCGTTCTGCAACGCGGACCGGCAAACCCGAAGCGGATCAACGATCCCCATCGAGATCATGTTGCCATACCGGGAATGCAGCGCGTCGAATCCCTCATCCAGTCCCATCTGTTGGGTCTGGGCAAGCACGTCCGCGGCCTGGTGTCCGGCGTTGGCGGCGATCAGGAAAGCGGGCTCAGGCAACGCCCGGCGCACGATGTCCACACCGATCGCGTAGTCACCCGAAACCGTGAGATCGTCCAAAGCGTGTACCGCGTGCAGCAAAGCTGCGCCACCGCCCGCGACGATACCTTCGGCCATCGCGGCCCGGGTCGCGGACAGGGCGTCCTCTACACGGTGCTGTAGTTCTTTCAACTCCGCCGGAGTTGCTGCCCCCACGCGGATCACGGCGACCTTCCCGGTCAACGCGCCGATTCTCTCGGTGAGCACGTCCTCGTCCACGCCGAACTGGGCGCGTTCCAACTCGGCGCGTAGTTGGGTGACCCGGAAGGAGATGTCCTCGGCGGAGCCGTAACCGCCGACGATTGTTGTTGTGTTCTCGGTGACGCGGACCTGCTTTGCGCGGCCCATCTGGTCCAGTGTCATGTTCTGCATCGTGAAGCCGGATTGGCGGGACAGTACTGCGCCGCCGACCACCGCGGCGAGGTCTTCGAGTTTGTGCAGCCGTCGGTCGCCGAAGCCGGGGGCGCGTACGGCGACCGCCTGGAATGTGCGGTTCACGTGGTTGTGCACGAGCATGCTCAGGGCTGTTCCCTCGACTGTCTCGGCGATCAGCACCAGGGGGCGGGGCGCGCGCATGATCTTGTCCAGTACCGGCATCAGGTCCTGGACTCTGGTCACTTTCTCGCTGCACATCAGGATGTACGGGTCGTCCACGACCGCTTCCAGCCGGCCGGGGTCGGTCACCAGGTACGGCGAGATGTAGCCGTTGTCGAATTCGAAGCCTTCCACGAAGTCCACGGACATCCCGATCCGCTGGGATTCCTCGACCGTCACCACACCGCCGTCGCCGACGGTGTGCAGCGCCGTGGCGATGACCTCGCCGACCGTGTCGTCGTCGTTCGCGGAGATCGCGGCCACGCGGGCATAGTCCTGTTCGGACGAAACCGGGTGCGCCACACTCTCCAAATAGGACACTAGGTGGCCGATGGCCATGTCGATGCCGCGCTTCACCAGGACGGGGTTCGCGCCGGCGCTGATGGCGCGCATGCCTTCGCGGACGATGGCCTGGGCCAGCACGGTCGCGGTCGTCGTGCCGTCGCCGACCACGTCGTTGGTCTTGATCGCCGCTTCTTTCACCAGTTGGGCGCCCATGTTCTCGAACTGGTTCTTCAGGTGGATCTCGCGGGCTATTGTCACGCCGTCGTTGGTCACCACGGGCGAGCCGGTGATCTTCTCGATGATCACGTTGCGCCCCTTCGGCCCCAGCGTCGACTTCACCGCGTCGGCGAGCTGGTCGACCCCCGCGAGCAGCAGGTCTCGGGCTTCCGAGCCGAAGCGCAGTTCCTTGGCCATGTCATGCTCCTACGGGGTGAGGATGGCCCGGCCGCGGACCCGGCCGGCGTCGAGGTCGGCCAACGCGTCCAGCGCGGCGTCCAACGGGTACTGCCTGGTGTGCAGGGTGACCTTCCCGGCCTGCGCCAGCACCATCAGCTCGGCCAGGTCGTTGTACGTGCCGACCAGGTTGCCGACGATGTTCCGCTCGGTCGAGATGATGTCGATCGTGGGGATGTCGACGTTGCCGCCGTACCCGATCACGAAATGCGACCCGTCGCGTCGGGTCATCGCGAACGCGTCCTGTTGCGCCCCCTCTTCGGCGACGAAGTCCAACACCACTTCGGCGCCGTTACCGCCGGTGAGGTCCAGCACAGCCGACACGTGGCCGCCATCAGCCAGAACCGTGTGGTCAGCGCCCAACGTGGCGGCCAGCTTCAACGCGTCCGGGTTGCGGTCGACGACGACGATGGTGGTGGCGGTCATCGCGGCGAGCGCCTGGATGCCGATGTGCCCGAGCCCGCCGGCGCCGTTCACCACGCACACCGTGCCCGGATACAGCAACGGCACAGCCTTGCGGACCGCGTGATACGCCGTGATCCCCGCGTCCGCGAGCGCCGCCACATCCGACGGACGCGTCGCGGGATCCAACTTGATGCACGCACGAGCCGAAGTCAGTAGATACTCGGCCATGCCGCCGTCCGCGTTGATCCCCGGGAACACGCTGTCCGTGCAGTGCATGTCGTTGCCGGCCCGGCAGGCGGGGCAGAGGCCGCACGTCGACGTCGGATGCAGGATCACTGTGTCCCCAACGGCCACATTGGTCACCGCGGAACCGACTTCGTGCACCCAGCCCGCGTTCTCGTGACCGATCGTGTACGGCAGGGACACGCCGGACCGGGAGGCCCATTGTTCGTCGATGATGTGCAGGTCGGTGCGGCACACCCCGGCGCCGCCGATCCGGACGACCACGTCAAGCGGGTTCTTCGCGGTCGGCTCCGGGACGTCCTCGACCACGGGCCGCTGGTGGTAGGCGTGCAGCCGGACGGCCTTCATGTCGTCTCCTCCGAATAACGGGCGGCCAGCATCCCCCGGCACACCCCCGAGTTGGCTTCCTGACTGACCCTGGTCACCCGCGCGAACGCCAAGTGACGACGCGGATCCCGGACAGGTTCACCTGACAACGGGTCGATCAGCAACGGCGACGAGTCCGCGCACGGCAACCCAAGCTCCCGTCGACGCGCCCGCAGCCTTTCCACCGCCGGACCAGGCGGAACATCCCCGAGCGTCAAGCCGGGCAGCGACGAACGGTCAAGGCCCCGGCACACCCGGTCGGTGCCCGCCAGGACCGCCCGACGCAGGAAGTCGGCCCGCAGCGAGTCCAGTTCCTGAACGGCCTCACCCGAGAAGGACGCCACGAAACCGGCCCGCCGGGCCACGCCGTTGTTGATCACGTCGGCCGCGAAGTGGTCCACCAACCGGACATCCACCGACGTGACGCCTGGGAGCGCGCTGACCGCGTCGTAGGCGTCCGCGACCATCAGGAACGCGAAGTTGGGCGCGCAGAAGTACGTCGGCAGCCGCAGCCGGACCACGGCGTGCCCGCCGACCACCCGGCACTCCGCGACGAACCCCAGGTCGGTCAGTGGTTCGTCGAGTTCCGGGTCGAGCACGGTGCCGAGCGCGGACCAGACCGCCTCGCGGGAAGCGGTCTGGTCCTGCGGCTCCCTCATGAGGGAACGCCGACCGGCTGGGGCGAGGCCGGAATCTTGATGTCGTAAAGCCGGGCCGCGTTCAGGCCCAGGATCTTCTTCTTCTGGTCGACGGTGAGCTTCGCGTAGTCGGAGAACTCGTCGCCGTCCGGCATCTGCCAGTCCACGAACCCTTCCACCTGCCACTTCGGTTCCCAGATGGCGTAGTCCGCGCCGAACACGAGCCGGTCCTCGCCGAGCCAGAACATCAGCTCGCCGATCACCTTCGCGAAGAACCGCGGCCGGGCGTGCATCAGGCCGCCGACGACCACCGACAGGCCCGCGTACACGTTGGGCTCCTGGGTGGCCATGAAGCAGAAGTCCTCGATGCGCGGCAGGCCCACGTGTTCGACGATGAAGTTCAACGCCGGGAAGTTGGTCGCCGCGTAGTCCACATCGGACACGTCGAACGCGTCCTTGTCCAACGGCCAGATGGTCGGGCCCTTGTGCACGTGGATGTTCGTGACACCCAGCTCCTGGCACTTCTCCAGGTACCGGGCGGCGTCCGCGTCCCGGAGGCTCCAACCCCGCGAGTCACCACGCCACTCCGCCGTGTAGAGCTTCACACCGCGGCAGCCCCACCGCCGCACCCGTTCCTCGAACGCCTTGAGGCCCGCTGAGCCCTCGCGGGGGTCGAAGTTGGTGTTCACGATGAACTTCCCCGGGTGCCGCTCGGCCATGGCCCCGTTGACCTCAGTGGTGTTGAACCCCTCCTTGTACCACTGGCGCAGGTTGGTGGGCTGGAAGACGGCGATGTCGACGTGGCCGTCGTCGAACACGTCCGTCATCATCCGTTCTTCGGAGTATTTCATGAAATCGTCGATCGACCAGTGCGTCTCGGCCGGGCCGAGGCCCTGGTAGGCGTGGAAACACTCGATCCAGCCCTGGGCGAACTGCTCCTGGCCGGGCACCCAGTTCGCCGGGCTCGCGTCCCAGAAATGGGTGTGGCCGTCCACCACGAAGTACTTCTCGCCATCCTTCTCGTACACGGCAGTGACCCCTTTATGAGCGCGCGATCAGGTCGAAGTCGAGATATTCGGCGGCGTCCTCGGGGTTGGCGAACATGATCGTCCGGTCGTCCTCGTGGATCATCCGGCCGTAGTGGGTGGACATGCTCTCCTCGAACTCCGCCGCGTTGAACCAGCCCTCCTCCTCACCGGCCGCCTCGTCGATCTCCGCGTAGACCACGTCCATCCGGCCCTTCGCGTCCACCCTGATCATCGACGGCAACGGCGTGATGGTCACGTTGTCCTTGTGCCGCATCACCTCCGCGACGATCGCGCCGACCTGGTTGTTCATCAACGTGAAGCCGCACATGTTCGACGCGGTGCTGTTCTGCTGGAATGTCACGGTCACTGGGCCAACTCCTTCGGTGCTTGCAGGTCCAGGTCGGCCAGCACGGCCGAGAACCGGCTCTTCGCCCGGTCCAGGCCGTCCTCGAAGCGCGGCGGCTTCGCGTCCGGCTGCGACCACAGCGGCTGCAACGTCCTGGCTGCCTTGAGACACCGCGGCACCCACGTGGCCAGCCACTGCTGTAGGACCTTGCGGTTCTCCGCGCCGAACTCCCTGTCGTCGACCAGGAGCCGGAACATCGGCTTGGTGTACCGCAGGTCCCGCTCGGCGAAGTCGTACTCCTCCGCGCCGATCAGCGTCGGCGTGATGAAGTCCCCGTTGGCCGGTGCCGCCTGCTGGACCAGGTTGCTCCGGAACAACTCGCCGACCAGCGGCTCGAACACGACGTTCGCCGCGAACACCGCCTCGCACCAGTCCCAGATCCCGGTGAGCTGCTCGGCCGTCTCCCGCACGCCCTGCCACACCGGGTCGTCGTTCCACGTCGCCAGGTGTGCCGTGCCGTCGAAGTCGGTGAGCTCCTCGGACAGCGTCAGGTTGTACAGCGCGAGGTCCTGGGCCGCACGGATCCGGTGCATGCTGTTCACCGAGATCGCGTTGTTGTGCATGTTCGTCGGCGCCCTGCGGTTGGCGTTGGCGAACAAGTAGAGTCCCAGGCCGTGGTCCACGTGCATCCACGCGCCCACGTGCTGCGAAACGAACTGGACCCAGTTGCGGTTCCACTGGTCGAACGCCTTCGACTGGCGGGCGGCCTCGATGTTCTGGTTCAGCTGCCGGACCACGTTCGAGTTGTACCGGTAGAGCGTCAGCTCCCACTCCTCGTTCGGGTCACGGAACTCGTGCCACCCCAACGCCGGCCAGTCGTAGCCCTGGCCGCCCGAACCAGGCCCGCGCTCGGGTTCCGGCCGGTCCGAGCCCCACGCCTTGAGCGCGGTCCATTCGAGCGGGTAGCCGCCCTTGCCGTCGGCGAACCCGTACAGCCAGCCCTGGGACAGGTAGTGCCGTGGGTCGGGCTGGACCTCGACGGTGACGTCCTCGTAGTGCGACTGCTTGCGCTTGGCCGGCGTGAAGTAGTTGAACCGGCGGGCGTCCGAGTCGGGGAAAACCTTCGCGCCCGCCTCCGCGTCGGTGAAGACGGGCTTCGGAACGCTGCGTTCCTGGGTGGTTGTCATCGGTCCTCCGCTGCACCGGTGGTGGTGAACTTGTCATAGAAGATTCGCTTGTCCGCGACACCCAGCGAGGGCAGCAGGTCCAGCGCCGCCGCCACCATCGGCGGCGGTCCGCAGACGTACGCGTCCGTACCGTCCAGATTGGACTCCAACCGGCGCACCACGTCCGTGATCAGGCCGGTCTCGCCCGCCCAGTCGTCCTCGGACAGGGCCGGGACATAGCGGAAGTTCGGCAGTGTCTCGGCCAACGCGGCCAGTTCCTTCGCGAAGCACAGATCCTGGCGGCGCCGGGCGCCGTAGTAGAACGTCGCCCGGCGATGGATACCGCGCTCGGCCATGGAGCGCAGCAATGCCAGGATCGGGGCCATCCCGGCGCCGCCACCCAGGAACAGGAGATCGGCGTTCGGGTTGTCGCGCAAGGTGAACACCCCGAACGGCCCGGTGATCTCCACGATGTCACCGACCGCGACCTCGGTGTCCAGGAAACCGGAGAACAGGCCGCCGGGGTAGATCCTGATCACGAACTCCAGCAGCCCGGCCGGGCCGCTGGACGGGTTGGCCATCGAGAACGACCGGGTCTCGGCCGTGCCGGGGACCGCGAAGTCGACGTACTGGCCGGGGAAGAACTTCAGTGACGTCGGCTCCACCAGCCGGACGACGAGATGCCGCATGTCGGGGGTGACGTGGTCGTTCGACACGACCTCCACCCGGGCCTGCTGGATGGGCAGGCCCGAGCGGATCATCTCCTCGTCGTAGTTGAGCAGCTCGATCGTCAGGTCCTCGTACGCGTGCGCCCGGCACAGCAGCGTGAAGCCTTCCTCCTTCTCGTAGTCCGGCAACGCGAACGTGGAATACCGGTCGTGCTCGACGTCATCGCCGTCCAGGATGAACGACTTGCAGGACGCGCACTGGCCCTCCTTGCAGCCATGCATGAGCATGACGCCCTGCTCGGCCGCGGCACGCAGGATCGTCTGGTCCTCGTCGACCTCGATCTCCACACCGACCGGCTCAAAGCGGACGCGATGCTTCTCGCCCATGGCGCTACTGGGCCGGGGCGGGACGGCCGGCCGGGCCCTGCCGGTTGTAGTCGGCGACGAACGCGGCCCGTTCCTCGTCGGACATCTGGTTGAGCAGCACGTTCGGGCTCTGCACCGCGGGCATCCGGCGCAGGTGGTCCAGGGTCCACATCTTCTTCGGATCCAGGTCCAGGTGCGGCTGGGCGACCATGGTCTTGCCGTCGTCCCGCACGAAACCCATGTCGGACACGACATCCGCCCAGTTCCAGCCGTGGTACAGGGTCTCCCACTCGCGGGCGCCGATCAGCTGGCCCATGTTCGGCGTGTTCCGGCCCTGGTAGACCGGGCGGAACGCCTCCGCGTCGGTCCAGCGGCAGGCCTCGTGGCAGTACGTCCGCCACTGACCGTCCACTTTGTCCACCACCATGTCCTCGCGGACCAGGCACGGCACCATGCAGACCCAGCAGCGGTGCGGGTACACGTAGTCGACGCTCTCCGCCACGATCGGGTGGTGGCCGTTCGGCCGCGACAGCCGGTTGTAGTTCTCCCACCACTTGCCGTACCGGTCGTACCAGCCCGGGTACTTGTACTCGAACCACTCGAAGTCCGCGTCCGTCATCGGGTCGATCCGCCAGTAGTTGGCCAGCCAGCCGGTGGCGAAGAACTGGGCCACCTCGTGCACGTAGCCCTTGTTCCAGATCTGGTTCCAGGCCTCTTCGATGAGATCATGCGGGATGACCAGGCCGTACTTCTCCAACGGGACGAGGTAGCTGCGGTAGTAGTCGTCGTAGATCCACCGGCGCCACATCTCCGCGTAGCTCTCGCGGTCCTTACGGCGGTCCTTCGTGCCGTACTCGATAAACGTGCCGATGGCCGCGTCGACCACGCGGTGGTTGTTCCACCACGCGTAGCGCAGGTCGCGTTCCAACAGCTGGTGGTTCGACTCGTCCGACAACGCCATCAGCAGCGTCGCGTACCCGTTGCTGATGTGCCGGGACTCGTCGGACTGCACCGAGTGGAACACCGTGGGCAGCAGGTAGTCGCCGTTGGCCGCGGCCTCCGCCGGCATGGCGACGAACAGCGTGTTGGTGAACGCCGTCTCGGCGACGATCGTGAGGTAGATGCTCGCCGCGGTGATCGCGTCACCGGTGATGAACCCCTCGGCGAACTGCCGGCCGATCGTGCCGCAGTAGTCGTTCTGGAAGTTGCGCAGACTGGAGTTGAACCCCGCCGGGTCGATGTAGTTGTTCATGTACAGGCGCTTGAGGTTCTGCTGGATCGTCGAGTGCCTGACCTCGTCGATCATCTGGATCGCCTGGCCGTTGTGCAGTTCCGGGTTGGGGACCGTGCGGAACAGCAGCGGCATGGCCCGCGCCGCCGAGATCTCCGGCAACGGGATGATGCTCAGGAACAGCTTCTGCCACTCCAGCCAGCGTTCCTGGACCTGACGGAACATGTTGCCGCGGATCGCGCCGTCCTCGGCGCCGTACACGCGGTGGTCCTTCTCCTCCTGCATCGGGAAGTACGAGCGCAGAACCTGCTTGAGCGGGTCCTTCTTCTTCGCCTTGCGGAAGGTGTAGTCGGTCCCGTAGTGGGACACCGGCTGGTGGTAGGCCGGTTCCCACGACAGTTCCTGGATCTTCTGGTGGGCACGTGCCACGCTCTGGCGGCTCATCTCACTCCCTCCATCGAAGCCCGCATCCGCGCCAAGTGATCGTGGATGTCCTGGGCCATCCGGATGTCGCCCTCGGCGCGGGGCTGGATGCCCAGCGCCCGCAGCAACTGCGCGGCCGGCTCGCCGGGATGGCCTGTCTCCCCGAGAACCGGGTGCAGGCCCTGGTCGGCGAGGTGCTGGAACACGACGTTCACGATGGTCCACGGGTTGTACGTCTCCTCGGCCATCACTCCATGACACGCCATCCGCCCCCGGATGGCTGTCTCAATTTGAGACACCATCCCGGCGTGGTCGGGCCTACGCTGTGTCCTGAGGCGCACCTGCTGCCTGTGACCGAGGGTGTTCGACGTGGATGAAGCGCGGCTTGCGGACCGGCCTGTCCCAACGGACGACCCTGGGCTAGCGCGTACCCGCGTCCAGTTCCTGACCAGCGAGTCGGTCGAACCGGACCAGGTGCGGGACAGCATTCTCGCGTCCTGGCTGCGGTCCCGGCGCAGCAGCGTCCCGGCCGACCGGATCAGCCTGCCGTACGTCACCGACCCGAACCTGGACACCCCGTTGATCCGCGCCACCGAGCCGGTCCTGGCGCGGCTCGGCGAACAGTTCGACGGCCAGCCGATCAGCCTGATCCTCACCGACCCGAACGGCGTCGTCCTCAAGCAGTACACCGGTGACCCGGACCTGCACCGGCACCTGCAGAGCGTGGAACTCGCGCCCGGCTTCAGCTACGGCGAGCAGTTCGTCGGCACGAACGGGATCGGGACAGCCCTCGCGGACGGGCGGCCGACGCACGTGTTCGGGCACGAGCACTACGCGGAGAACCTGGAGAACCTCGCGTGCGCCGGAGTGCCGATCCACGACCCGATCTCCGGCAAGACCATCGGCGCGGTCGACCTGACGTGCTGGCGCAAGGACGCCGGCCAGCTGCTGGTGGCGCTGGCCCGGACCACGGCCGAGCAGATCCGGCAGGCGTTGCTGGGCAACAGCGACATCCGTGAGCTGGCGCTGTTCCAGGCGTACCTGAGGGCGTGCCGGCGGACGACCGGGATCCTGTTGGCGTTCAACGAGGACGTCGTGATGATGAACGACCGGGCGCGGCGGCTGCTGGACCCCGCGGACCAGTCCGTGCTGCTCGGGCACGCGACCCAGGTCCTGGCCGAGGGGCGGGGCTCGGCGACCGTGGCCCTGCCGACCGGCAGCAAGGTCCGGATGCAGTGCCGGACCGTGCCCGGCCCGCGCGGCGGCGACATCGCCGGCGGCGTGGTCCGGGTGCGGCTGATCGAGTCCGACGAGGAGGAGAGCACGGCGGCGCCGCGGCTGCCGATGTTCCTGCCGGGTGTGGTCGGATCCGCGCCGGTATGGTTGCGCGCCTGTCATGAGGTGGACGCGAGCTATGCGAAAGCGGAATGGGTCGCGCTGGCCGGCGAACCCGGCGTCGGCAAGTGCACCCTGGCCCGGTGCGTGCACCAGCGGCGCAACCCGATCGGCCGGGTGCACGTGCTCGACGTCGCGCACATCGCCGACGTGCGCCGGGAGCTGATCGACGACCCGGTGGACACGTTGGTGATCCGGCACGTCGACCAGCTGGCCCCGGCGGCCGTCCAGTCCCTTGTGGCCGTTCTGGCCGAGGTCCGGTCGGCGCCGAAGCCGCCGTGGGTCGCGGTCACGTTGACGTCCGACACCGAGGACCTGGCCCCGCTGCTGGCGTTGTTCCCCCGGACCGTGCAGATCCCGCCGCTGCGCCGGCACGTGGAGGACCTCAGCGAGCTGGTTCCGTTGCTGCTCAGCAGGTTGAGCGGGCAGCTGACGTGTTCGCCGGCCGCCATGCACCTGTTGATGCGCGCCTCATGGCCGGGCAACGTGCCGCAGCTCTGCCAGGTGCTGAAGTACGTGGGCCAGCGTCGGCGCGTCGGCCCCGTTCAACCCAGTGACCTGCCGGCGGAGTACCGCGCGGTGGCGCGGCGACCGTTGAACCGCCTGGAGTCGATGGAACGCGACGCGATCGTGCACAGCCTTGAGGACACCGACGGCAACAAGATCAAGGCCGCGCGGCTGCTGGGCATGTCCCGGGCGACGCTCTACCGCAAGATCCACGAGTACGGGATCGTCACGCCTGCCAGGTGACCGGCAGCGCGTGCAGCCCGTAGATGTCGGCGTACGTGCGCAGCGGCACTTCTTCCTGGGGCACGGCCAGTTCCAGGGTCGGGAACCGGTCGAGCAGCGCGGGGAACGCGACCCGCATCTGCACGCGCGCGAGTTGCTGGCCGAGGCACTGGTGGATGCCGTGGCCGAGGGAGACGTGGCCGTTGGCCTGACGGGTCAGGTCAAGGACATCGGGGTCGGGGAACCGTTCCGGGTCGCGGTTGGCGGTCTGGACGGACACGGTGACGCACTCGCCTTCCCTGATGAGCTTGCCGTCGAGTTCGACGTCCGCCAACGCGGTTCGCGCGCCCGTGTGCGCGATGCTCAAGTACCGCAGCAACTCCTCGACGGCCTGGTCGATCACGCCCGGGTCGGTGCGCAGCCGGGTGAGCTGGTCGGGGTGGACGAACAGGGCGAACATGCCCAGCGCGATCATGTTCGCGGTGGTGTCGAAGCCGGCGCCCAGCAACAGCGTGCCGATGTTGCCCAGCTCCTCGTCGGTGAGGTCCTCGGTGGTGAGGTCGCTGAGCAGGTCGTCGGTGGGGTCTTTCCGCTTGGCCAGCACCAGGTCGGTCAGGTATCCCTGCAACGCGGTCAATGCCTCGTACTGGTCCTGTGGCGTGGTGTCGTGCGAGCTGTTCATGGTCGTCGCGTGCTTCTGGAAGAACTCGCGGTCCTCGTAGGGCACGCCGAGCAGTTCGCAGATCATCATCGCCGGGATGGGTTGCGCGTACGCCGACACGAGGTCCACCGTGGGTCCGTGGTTCGCCATGGCGTCCAGGTGGTCGGCGGCGACCTGTTCGACGCGTTCGGTCAGCAGGCGCATCCGGCGGACGGTGAACTTGCCGGTCAGCAGGCGCCGGTACCGCGTGTGGTCGGGTGGGTCGACGCCGATGAACATCCCAGGCGGCGCGGGCGGCATCGTGCCCACCATCGCGCCCGCGCCCGGCAACGGTGAGTGCATGAGTTCCTGGCGTGAACTGAATCGGAGGTCGGCGAGGACGGCGCGGTTCAACGCGTAGTTCGTGACCAGCCAGCCGAGGTGGCCGTCGGGATAGGTCATGCGTGCGAGCGGCCGTTCGGCGCGGAGCCGGGTCAGCTCCTCGGGCGGATCGAACGGACGGCCAGCCGGACGGTCCATGGGCAGTTCAGCGATCGGCGTCTCTTCGGTCATGACTGAAAGCTACGTTGCGTTTCCATACTGCTCAACTTAAATCGACCTTTTTCCTGGGAATCATTGCAATGGCGATGACACTGAACGCAACGACCGTTGCAATGAGATGGTCGTGAACGCACAATGGGCGGGTGCCAGGAGGCAGGTTGACCCCGGCGGACCGGGAACAGATAGCCGCGGGTCTCGCGGCCGGGCTCGAGTACGCGGAGATAGCCCGACGCCTGAACCGACCGACATCGACGGTCACCCGCGAAGTGGCGCGCAACAGCGGGCCCCACGGCTACCGCGCCGACCTCGCCACCCGCGCGACACATGCACGTGCCCGCCGCCGTAAACCCGTACTGCCCGCGGTGGCTCCGCTCGACGACAACCACGGACGCGACGCGACCGCGGTGGCCGCGTTCGAAGAGCAGTTCGTGGCGATGGTCGTGGAGACGGGTCTGCAGAGGATGGCCGCGCGTGTGCTCGCCCGCCTGTACCTCACGGACTCAGGCAGCTTGACCGCGGCGGATCTCGCGCAGTCGCTGCGAGTGAGCCCGGCCTCGATCTCGAAAGCAGTCGCGTACCTGGAAGGTATCGACCTGCTGCAACGGAAACGTGACACCCGTCGACGCGAGCGGTACGTGGTCGACGACGACTTCCAGCTGCGCGCGTGGACAGCGAGCACGCGAACCAACGCGATGTGGGCGTCGGCCAGCCTGCGGGGAGCGGAGATCCTCGGCCCGCACACCCCCGCGGGCGCCCGCCTGGAATACCTGGGCCAGTTCTTCGAGCGCCTGCACCAGGACATGCTCAACGGAGTGACAGCGGCCACGGTCGGCGACGCGCTGACCGTACTCGCGGCCCTTGTGCACGCCGGACGCCCACTGTCCGCGCAAGAACTGGCCACAGCGCTGGGTTGGACAGCCGACCGCGTCGGCGAAGCGTTACGAAGCGCGGCGGACAGCCCAGGTATGGCCGATCCGGTGGCCCTGCGCCACACCGAAACCGGCGCCTACGACGTGATCGCCAGACCGGAACGGCTCACCACACGGCAACGCGAGGCACTGTCCTCGTTGTGATCAGATCTTCGCCGCTACGACGTCGAGCGCGAGGCTGATCGCCGCGGCCGCGTTGGGCACGAGCAGATCAGACCGCAGCGTCTCCTGGCCGCCGATCGGCCGGAGATCCGTGTCCAGTGACAGCACCCGAGCGAACGAGTGCCCAGGGGGCATGTCGCGCTCGCGTTGGACGATCTCCCACCCGTAGTGCATGGGACGCCCACCGCGGCCGCTGAGCTCCGCGGCCGTCGCGGTCTCCCGTTCCAGCCACCCTGGATCGGTGATCAGCAGCAGCAGGCAGATCTCCGGACGCAGCGTCAACAGGTTGAGTGACACACCCGTGTAGTACAGCTTGGCGGAAGGCTCGTCGCGCAGTCGCTGGATCTCTGGTTCGTTCGCGGGAGTGAGGATGGGTTCACCGCCCACGTCGGCGTAGTTCTCGGCATCGAAGAGCTCTTCGATGTACTCGCGCTCGAAAGTCCTGCGTACCGTGAACTCCGCGTCGACGAAATGGTCGGAGAGGTGGCTGCCGCCGGGTTCGAGCGGTTGGAAGATCCCCGCCGGGATCACGTGGTTGAAGAACTTGTGTGTTTCGACGTCCTCGGAACGCGGAGTGAGCAGAACGTCGTAGCCGTGGGCGCGGCGCATGACAACAGCGGCCGCGACGGACACCGCGGCACAGCGGTGCCGCCCGGTGAGCAACGCCGCGTCCGGGCCGCCGGCCTGTTGATGAAGCCACGCCCGCCGAGGAAGACGCTCGAGTCCGACGGGACGGTCCGGGTCGTCGGCCACCGCGTTCATCAACTCGGCGTCCAACAGTTCGCTCGTCGCCAGGGATCGGTAGTAACGGCCCGGGACGCAGTCGATTCGGACCGCCCCTGTGGCCGAGTCGATGTGCATGGTGTCGAGCGCCCAGGTCGGACCGTCCCAACGCCGGTTGTTCTCGCCAGCGGCGACCAGTTCGGCGTAGCGGTCCCACCCCCGCTCGTCGTAGTCACCGGGCCACCGCGACTTGTCTCGTTCCAGCCGCGTGGGCACGTCGCGTCCGAGAAGATCGCCGACTGCGGACTCGACGTCGTCCCAGCGGTCGGGTGGGGTGGGGAAAGCACAGATCGGCATGTCCGCGCCGAACAGGTGTAGCAAAGGGAAGCGCTGCTGGTTGTACAGCTGGCGCAGTGTCTCGAGGTATCCCGCGCCGCGCAGTGCCCTGGCCCGCTCGTCGGGTAGCGCCGAAGGTGCCTTGCTGGATCGCTTCAACTCCCGCGCGGCCTCGTTCCGCAGCCGGACAGCCTCGCGGATCTCGGAGTCGGTGGCACCAACAGTCGCGCACATGCGTTTGACACTGTTCCAGCTCACGTTCTCGCCACCGAAGATCGTCGTCAGGGTGCGTTCGGACGGTCCGCCGGCCGCGGCGATCTCGGCGTACGTCATGCCGGCGGTATCCCTGAGCCTTTCCAGAAACTGAACGAAGGCGTCGACCGCTGGGGTGTTCCGGCCGTCTGGCTTGGTCGGCACCAGGAATCTCCTCGCAGATGGGGCGCGAATGACACGCGAACAGGCCGCAACACCTGTCTCGGGCACGATTCTCCACCTATAACGGACTCAGGAACATCACCAGTGACAAGAAAGGTGTGGCGATGAAGCACAAAGGAAGGCGAAGCGAGGTACCGGCGCACTTCTCCGGGCCCGTCCAGCTGATCATGCTCGTCTGGCGGACGCTGATCGCGGCGGTGGACGTCGCGGTCAGGATATGGGGTCAGTAGACGCAGTACCAGCTGTACAGGTCGTTGAGTCCACCTAGTCCAGGTCGCGTTCCCGTAGGTACGTCGTATGGTCGGTCTGCTGCTGGATGTCCTTGTGGTAGAAGGCTTCCGCGATTCGGTGGGCTTCTTTTTCCAACAATGCCAGCTGGGTCAGGAGTTGGTCTCGGCTGGCGAGCCAGCGGGGGACGTTCAGGTGGGACTGGATCGATGTCGGCAGGTCCTGGCGGGCCAGGCGGATCACGTTGTGCAGGACTTCCGGGTCGGCGGTGAGGTCACCTGGGCGGTCCAGGAGGCCGTCCAGGATCTCGATGACGTTTCGGATCGTGTCCAGGGCTGTGGGTGGGAGGCGGTTCGCGTGGGCGTTCGCCTGGGCCAGGAGAGTGGCGAGGTCGGCGCGCAGTTGGGAGATCTCCTGGCTGGAGCTCAGCGGGAGCAGACGGACTCGCTCGGGTGGGGCGAGCAGGGCGCCGGCCGCGTACAGCGCCACCACGACCACGGGCCAGTAGGGGCCGAGGACGCCGACCAGGCGCAGCAGCACACCCAGCAGGCCGAGGGCGCAGCCGGCCAGGTTCTTGGTGGAGCCCAGATATCTCATTGGTAGCCGCGGATCTCCTGGAACACGTTGGCCAGCGGGGTGTTGCGGGCGTCGAACACCTTACCGCCGGTCAGGGTCGCCACCTGGTTCAGCTCGTCCGGGCTGCCCTCGCCGAACAGGACCGTGAACACGGGGATGTGCCGAGCGGCTTCGGGCAGGGCCTGGAACGTCGACTTGAAGCCGCTCAGGCCCGTTCCGTTGGTGTTCTCGCCGTCGGTCATCAGGACGATCGACGTGAAGTGGTCCGGGTCGGCGCCGCCGAGGATCTGGTACGCGCGGGTCAGGCTGTCGTAGATCGCCGTGCCGCCGGCCGCGTCCAGGCCGGCCGCGAAACCCTTGACCTTGCCGAGTTCGGCTTCGGGCGCGGTCTCCGGGATCGTGAACGTCTGTGGCGCGGACGGTTTGCTGTTGAACGGGAGCAGCGTGATCTCCTCCCGGTTGTGGAAGCTGCGGTACCGGCCGACCAGGGTGTTGTCCGCGCCGGTCAGTCCAGTCAGCGCGGAGCGCAGGCCCTTGATCCGGTCGCCTTCCATCGAGCCCGAGGTGTCGAGCACGTACAGGGTCCGCGAGGGGCGGCGGATCTTGTTGAAATACGCGGAAAGCAGCGCGTCGATCGCCTCGTGGCCGGTGGGGAAGGGGAGTTCGATCAGGTCCCGCTGGACGAACTGGTCCGACAGTGTGACGCCGGGGACCGCCGGCCGACGGCGGGTGGTGTCCATGACCTGCCGCTGGACGTCCGGGGTGCGCAGGTAGTCCGTGAGGCGCTGGTGGGCCGACCGGGCGTCGTCGTTCGCGTCCGACAGGAGAGTGAGCGGGTAGTCGGCGGTCACCACGCCGTCGCTTGGGTACACAATGGACAGTGGTTCGGACAGTTTCCCGCCCGCGTTCATGGACAGCAGCACCGACTCGTAGTTGACCAGGCCGTCGACCTTCTGGCCGGGATCCGCGCCGGTGGTCCGCTTCGTGTACGCGTCCGACAACCACCCCGACGAACCCGCCGACAACGCCTGCGCGCTGAAGAACTTCGTCAGCGCGGGGGAGACGGCCGCGATCTGGTCCGCGGTGACCGCGGTCCCGGTTCCGGCGAGCGCCGAGGCGACCCCGACCAGCGCGGAGAAACCCGAGTTGGACGCGGACGGGTCGGTCATGCCGTACGTGAACGCCTTGCTGCCGGCGGCTTCGGCGATCTGCCCCCACGTGACCTGCTTGCCCTCCCAGCCCAGCCGCTGGACGACCGAGCGGGACAGGCCGAGCACCACCGGCGAGTTCATGATCTTCACCTGGTTGCCCAAGCGCTTGTTCGCGTCCGGCACGGACTGCAGGTACCGGTTCGACGAGAACCAGGTCGCGTCGTACTTGCCCGCCGCGGTGCCGCTCGCCAGCTGTTCGGCGCCCTCCAGCGTGCCGGTGAACGTGAACGTCACCTTCACCCCGGTCGCCTGCGCCGCCTTGTCCAGGATCGGCTGCATGTCGGCGAGTTCACTGCCGGCCAGGACCCGAAGCGTTCCGGGAACGGGCGGACCCAGCGGCTGGGGCGCGTCGGTCGACGAACAAGCCGCGAGAACCAGGCAGGTCAGTACGGTCAGGAGCTTCTTCATCCAGCTCTCTCAGCGGTGTGGGAACGTCGCAGGTAGTCCTCGGCGCGGCGCAACTCCGAGGACAGCGCGGACACGGTCAACGCCATGTTGTGCACGGCGCCTGTCTTGAAGTCGTCGATCGCGTCGATCGCCTGGAAGATCTGGTCGAACGACGCCTGGATGGTCCGTACACCCACGGCCGGGTCGCTGCTGGCGCGGCGGATCTCCTCGGACTGCATGGTCAGCAGCCGGGCGTTCGAGTCGATCAGACCCTCCGTTGTGGACTGAAGGGCGGCCACCTCGTCCAGCACGTCCCGCTGGTGCGCCAACGCGCCGCTGATCACCAGCGCGATCCGCAACGCGGACACCGTGGTCACCACCGCCCGTTCCACGCCACGGATCAGCTCGTCGTTGTTGCGCCGCAACAGGTCGAGCGCGAGATAGCCTTGGGCGGACACCGCGAGCTGGGTGAGGATGTCCTGCTGGCGTTGGCGGATCGGATGCAGGATGTCCGCGCGCAGCGCCTTGGCCATCGCCGGATCGGCCAGATCGAGGATCGCGGCCTGCCGGTCGACGGCCTCGTCCACGGCACTGGCGAACGCCGCCGACTCGGACAGCTTGCTCATGTTCCGCCACAGGCGTTCGCGTTCGTTCTTGATCGCCGCGTTGTCCCGTTTCAGCAGGTCCTGGCGCATCTTCAGGTGAACCACGAGAGCGTTCACCGGTTCGCTCGCGGCCTGGTAGCGGGACAGCAGCTTGCGGGCCTCGTTCGCGACCGGGATCAGGCGCAGCAGCTTACGTCCGGTGATCGGCAGCTTCGTCGGATCCAACTCGCGGACCGTCTTGCGTAACTCCGCCAGGCTGAGCGTGATCTCCTGCTGCGCGGACACTTTCTCGCCGCGGGCACCGGCCAGGGCCGCGGCGGAACGGTCGAGCAGAGCGCCCGCGATCGTCGCGGCCATCCGCATGTCTGCCGAGCCGACCGTGAGTACCTCGTCGAGCATGGTCCCGAAGTCCGGGGAACGCGGGTCCAGTGCGGCGAGTTGCCGGGTGAACTCCTCGGCGCGGGCGGTGATGTCCTGCTGGACGTCCTCGCCCAGCGGGATCAGGCCGGCGGCGCGGGTCGCCGGGATCGGCTCGACCGGGTCCGGCGGGGTGAGAGTGAAGTCGCTCATCGGTACTGTTGTCCGATCACGTCCAGCATGCGTTCCAGGGTCTCGTAGGACGGCGGCTCGATCACGTCCACCAGGTCCGCCGGCACGGTCAGCTGGTGGTCGGCGACGGTCTGGCCGAACACCCGTGGGTCGTTGGTGCGGAAGCCGAACGTGGCGGCCAGCCGGCTCAGCTCCGGGTCGGTGGTGAGCAGCTGGCCCACCTGGTCGCCGGCTGGTTTGAGCGGCAGCAGCGTGTGCTTCGAGTACACGGTCGGCGACAGGTACAGCATCCGCATGTCCGGCCGGATCGAGCCGTCGGCCCGGATCTGCCGGTCCAGGAACTGGGACTCGTAGATCAGCACGATCGGGGTCTTGCCCATGCCGGTCGCGAGGTAGTCACCGAACGGGCCGTCCGTGCTGCCCTCGGTGTACCCCTGGCCCAGGAACAGCCGGGTCAGCTCCGGCAGCAGCCGGGCCTCCGCGTCCTGTGTGGACACAACGTTGTTACCGTTCGCCACGAAGGACGTGATCGCGAGGTACATCGCGGCCGAGTTCGAGTCGCGTGGGTCGGTCGTGGTGACCAGCACGTTCTTGCGGGCTGGGAAAGCCGTGTTGTTCGGCAGCTGGTCCCACCGGGTCCCGGCCTTGGCCATCGCGAGGTACTTGCCGACGTCCAGGACGCCGTTATGGACGACCCCGTTGGCCGTCAACAGGTTCACGATCGGCTCGAACGTCGCCACCGCCATCGGCGACTGGAACGGCGTGTACGCCGTGGTGATCTTGCGGTCCCGTTGGATCTTCTGCGCCGCCGGCGAACTGGACGGGAACACGAAGTCGTACTTGGCGAGATCGACCGTGGTGGCGATCTGCCGTGACCCCGCCGAATCCACCTCCACCGTCAAACCGTGTTTGGCGAAACTGTCGATCACCCGCTGGTCACGGAAGAACGCCACCTTCTCCGAGCCGATCACACCACGTACCCGCTGTGTCGCGGGTGTGCTGGCACCGTCACTCCGGTCCAACACGATCACCACGACCACCGCGACCAACAGCACCACCGCGAGTGCTATCGACAGCCGCCGCTTCACCCTGCGGTCGCCTCCCCAGTCACCATGCCCACAGTCCAGCTTGGATCATCCTGCGTTTGTGCCTCATTTGACGCAGTGCGCAGTGAACTGTTGGTGAACGGGTCCTTACGACCGCTTGAGGTACAGCACGGCCGGGCCGGTGAACGGCGGTGTGAACCGGTCGTCGTCGACCTCGGCCCGGGTGGTCTCCCGGCTGTCCAGGCTGAACCATTCGCCGGTGTAGCCGCGGACGTTCACGTCCAGCGCGAATCCGCCGTTCGGACTGAACACCAGGTATTCGTCCGGTCCGGCCAGGCAGAACCGGGTCGAGCACAGTTCGGGTTCGGGCACGGCCGTCAGCAGGTCCATCTTGAGGGCGTACCGGCGTACGTACCCCAGGTTCGCGCGGATGGCGGTCGCGTTGTTGTCGGACAGGCTGCCGCCGATGCCGTAAGCGCCGTCGTAGGCGTCCATGTAGATCGGGTTCTCACCTCGGGTGAACGACTTCCACGGCCATTCCCGGTCGCCGCACAGGCCGCACAGGTGGTCCGTGTCGGCCAGCACGACCTTGGCCCCGGTGGTCGGCGGCGGGTTGTCGAGATCCCCGTTCGGGGAGATCCAGTCGGCCGGCGAGGCCAGCAGGTCCTGGTTGTGCCCGTCCGGGTACGTCGACGTCATCCCGACCGGATGGGCGTCGCGGGCCTTGATGAAGTCGATCATGTGGTACTGCCAGGCCACCGAGTCGGGCGGGCCCTCGTTGGTGATCTCGAACAGGACGTTGCCCAGGTCCTTGACCGTGTCGAGGACCTTCTGGACGTACGCCTCCTGCCGCCGGGTGACCGCCGGGTTCGCCAGGGTCTCGATCCCGGCGCTGCCGCCGTCGACGCCGTTGACGTTGTTGGCCGGGTTGAACGGATGCCCCCGCCACGGATTGTTCTTGCACTCCTGGCCTTTGCACGCCTCGATGCTCCAGCCGTTGAACAGCATGACCGACACGTAGACGCCCTTGGCCCCGGCCTGTTGGACCCGGTCCCGCAGCCGGTCGAAGTACCGCTGGTCGAACCGGTCCACATCGAACTTCGGCCGACCGTCCACAGCCGTCCCCGGGCCGGTGCGCGGGTACGGGAGCGGCGAGTAGAAGTAGTCGTCCGACTCGATCTCGTTGCTGTAGCGGGCCTGCTCCCAGGTCCAGAGTCGGAAGAAGTTGTGGCCGTCGAGCCGCAGGATGTCCAGGTACTTCCCGTAGTCGAACGTGGGCGGTGGGTCGGACCTGCCGGTGTCCTGCAGGTTCTGCCACGTGTGCGCGCCGGTCAGCAGCACCGGCTGGCCGTCGGGGGTGGCGAAGTAACGGCCGTTCTGGCTCACTTTCAACGGCCCGAGCGCGGGCCGGACCGGCGCCGAAGGCAGGGAGGTCGTGGAGGTCGTGGTCTCGCCCACGATCGTCACCCCGATCAGTAGTAGACAGATGGCGAGCGCCACGATGCCGGGGCGGCGTCTGGGCATGATCCCAACGTAGCGGTCCGGGTGTGAAGTCCGCCTGACATATGATCAAGAACAGCTGTCACGGACGGTAACCGCCGGGGTTGCGCCGGGCGGCGTCCGCGGCCTCCTGACCCGTGGTCAGGGCGCGGACCATCACGATGGCGAGCAGCGCGGCGACCACATAGATGATCATCGCGACGGCCGCGGTCCGGTCCCCCTTGGCGAGCTCCGCGAAGAACCTGTCGACTGAGGCGACGGTCGCGACGGGAGGCTCATCCGGCAGCTGGCGGTTGGCCGTCCCGTAGGTCACGCTGCTCGCAGCGAAGACAACGGCCCACACGACTACTACAGCCGGCGGCCGGAAGCCGGACGCGCGAGCGGACCCGCGCATCTGCAGCGCGGGCATGATGAAGTTCGCCACCGGGATGAACCAGGCGCCGATCGCCCACCCGGGGCCGAGTCCCAGCTGACCCGTCGCCTGCGCGTTCATGGCCAGCCGGTACTGCCAGATCATGAACACGACGGCGGTGGCCAGGAAGACCGCGATGAAGAGCACGGCGAACACCGCGACCCGGCTGTCCGCCGCGTCCGCCTCGGCGATCGAGCCGAGGTACTGCCGGTAGTCGGCCGCGAACGAGGCGCGGCTGAAGCGCATGAACGCGCCCCCGACTGACACCAGGGCCGCGGCTCCGAGCAGGACGTACAGCGCTTTCGCCAGGCCGCCCAGTGGGCGCGGTGGATCGACGTACACCGGGTACACCGGGCCACCCGGGTACTGCGCATAGGAGGGTGGCTGCTGGTGGCCTTCGTCGAAGGGCATCAACGGCTCGGGGACGTCGGATGATGGGGACATAGCCACGAAGTATGGTCACTCAGCGCCGCCAGCACATGCCCTTTTTGGCCTACTTTCCCGCCGGATGGCCGTGTTCAGCGACCGCTTACCCCCATAGAGTGACCCCCTTCAGTGGGGTTATGAGGAGGGAAAGTGGCTAGAAGACTGCGCGTGCTGATCGCCGGCGTCGCGCTCGTGGCGCCCATGATCACAGTGTTAGCCGGTCCGGCGACGGCTGTGGACTCGGCGGACTCGTCGTACAAGATCCCGTCCATGCTGCGCCAGCAGGCGGACCAGGTGGCCCGGGCCAAGGCGTCGTCGCTCGCGGCCGGCGGCCTCGGGGTCGAGGTGTACGCGACCGGATCCGTCGGCGCCCGGGAGACCGACCAGCTGCGGTCACTCGGCGCGACCATCAGGACCAGCTCGGCCGACTTCGCCGCCGTGCCCGGCGTCGAACTGCCGGACGTCGGCCTGGTCAGCGCGGTCGTGCCGGCCGACAAGCTGGACGCCGTGGCCGCGTTGCCGTGGGTGGCCACGCTGCGGCCGGTCATCCGCCCGGCCGTGGACGTCGGCCCGAACACCGCCGAGGCCGTGGCGCTGCACAAGACGGACGTCGCCGGGCGACGCGGGCTGACCGGCCGCGGCGTCAAGGTGGGCGTGATGTCCGGGGACGTCGACCACCTGGCCGACTCGATCGCCCTCGGCGAGCTGCCGCCGGACGTCCAGGTCATCAACCGTGCCACCTATGACGACGACGAGGGCACGGCGATGATGGAGATCATCCACGACATGGCGCCGGACGCCAAGTTCGTGTACACCTCCGCGCAGGACACCACCGCCCAGTACGTCCAGGGCTTCCACGACCTGGCCGCCGCCGGTGCCACGATCATCGCCGAGGACCTCGCGCTCGACGACGAACCCGCCTTCCAGCAAGGAATCGGCGCGACCACCGCGGAGAACCTGGCCAAGCACGGCATCTGGGTCAGCTCGTCCGCCGGCAACCTCGGCGCCCGGCACGCCCCGCGCGTCCCCGCCGCCGGCACCGGCCGCACCCCGGACGACCAGGCCAGTTCGTTCACCGGCTGCCCCGGTGCGATCCACAACACCGTGAACCTGCGCGGCACGGACAACACGTACAACCTCAACCTGCTGCCCGGCGCGTCCGTGATGCCGACCCTGCAGTGGAGCGAGCCCCGCGCGGTCTTCCCGACCACCGGCCAGGGCGGCTTCACCGACCTCAACCTGTACCTGGTCGACGCGGCCGGCAACTGCCTCGCGTACAGCAACGCCAAACAGGCCAACGGCGTTGGTGACACCATCGAGCAGTTCACGTACACCAACACCACCGGTGTCGCCCAACCCGCCCGCCTGGTCGTCGACGTGGCCGGCACCTCCACCGCCAAAGCCATCCCCACTTTGGACCTGCGGTGGCGCGCCCTCGCAGCCGGCGTCCAGACGCTCGACCCAGGAGACCGCGACGGCTCCCTGAACCCGGACTCCAACTACCTGGGCTTCGCCACCAGCGCCGCCGCGGCCAACGCCAGCGTCTCGGTCGACCCGGCGGCCATCCCACTGGAGACCTTCAGCGCCGCCGGCCCCGTCCAGGTCATGAGCACAACGCGTTGCCCCGGCAACGGAATCGGCCCGTGCAAGGGCGTGCCCGGCCACCGGCCGCGGACCGCGCCCGCTCCGAACTGGACAGCGTCGGACGGCGTTCAGGTCAGCGGCATTGGCCCGTTCGGCGCAGGCACCTGCCCGGCCGTGAAACCCGGCGACTGCCGCTTCTTCGGCACCTCCGCCGCGGCCCCCAGCGCGGCCGGTGTGGCAGCGTTGGCGAAACAGCAGTTCGGCCGCTGGGCGCCGCCGGTGCTGCTGAGCTTCATCCTGTCGGCCCGGTCGGTGCACCGGGACGGCGACGGTTGGGGCGCCGGCATTCTCAGCGCGATCTGACCTGAGCGGCCTGGCCACCTTTCCCGGACGGCACCCCGTCCGGGAAAGGTGGACGCGTGGGTGACGAATGCTGAACGTTGTCCAAATGGCTCTTCCGGTTGCGCGTTCGGGAACATAGCGTCCTCCAGGTTGCCTTGTCCCCGTCGCCGCTGGAGTCGCTGTGCGTTCGTCCTTACGCCGTTCACTTGTGGGTTCGGTGGTTTCGTCGCTGGTGGTGCCGTTGGTGGTGGTGGCGGGTGCCGCGCCGGCCCAGGCGGTCGGGTTCAGTCCCGGTGACGTCGTGGTGGCTCGGGTGGGGGCTGGGGATTCCGCGTTGAGCAGTGCGGCCGCGGCCGTTTTCCTGGACGAGTACACGCCTGCCGGGGATCTTGTGCAGTCGGTGCCGTTGCCGACCGCGGGTTCGGGTGTGAACAAGCGGTTGACGATGAGTGGCTCGGCGACATCCGAGGGCGCGTTGGCGCTCTCGCAGGACGGCCGTTACCTCACCCTTGCGGGTTATGACGCCGATCCGGGGACGGCCAGTGTGGCCAGTTCCACGACGAGCGTGGCGAGCCGGGTTGTGGCGCGAGTGGACGGAGTCGGCGGGGTCGACACGTCCACGGGTGTGACCGACGCGTTCAGTGGTAACAACGTTCGCGGTGCTGCGACGGACGACGGCAGCAGGTTCTGGGTTGTGGGCGCGAACGGCGGCGTCCGGCTGGCGAACCTCGGGGCGGGCACGACCACTCAGATCAACTCCGCGGCGCCGACCAACATCCGCGCGGTTTCTGTGAGCGGCGGTCAACTGTCCATCTCGACGGGCAGTGGCACGACCGGTGTGTACGCGGTCGGCAGCGGGTTGCCGACCACCGGTGGCCAGACGCCGACGTTGACGGCCGCCGCGCCGAGCCCGTACGGGTTCGTCGCGTTGGACCGCGATCCCGGTGTCCCTGGTGTGGACACGTTGTACGTCGCCGACGACTCCGCGAGCGGCGGCATTCTCAAGTTCTCCTTCGACGGCACCACATGGACCGCGCGCGGATCGTTACGACCGAGCGGCAGCGGAGTCCGTGGCATCACCGGCCAAGGCTCGACGCTGTACGCCACCACGACCACCAACACACTGGTCAAAGTGGACGACACCGCCGCGTTCAACGCGCCCATCGCGGGCACCACAACCGTCCTGAAGACCGGTGCCACCAACACGGCCCTGCGCGGTGTGGCGTTCGCGCCCGCTACGGCACCGACCGCGCCGACCATCACCACGCAGCCGCAGGACAGCACCATCAACAGCGGCGGCACGGCCACTCTGACCGTCGCCGCGAACGGCACCGCGCCGTTGAGCTACCAGTGGTACGCGGGCGGTGACACTAGCAACCCCGTCGGCACTGGGGACACGTTCACGACCCCCGCGCTCACCGCGACCGCGACCTACTGGGTCCGCGTCAGCAACGCCGCGGGCCACGTCGACAGCCGTACCGCGACGGTGACGGTCACGTCCGCGCCCAACACGCCGCCGACGATCGGCCCGAACCCCGTTCCCGACCTGGCGTTGACCATCGGCGACCCGGACAATCCGCCCGCCCTGCGCACGGTCGACGTCCACGACGCCGAGACCACTTCGCTGACCGTGACCGTCACCAGCAGCAACCCGGCTGTCGCGACCGGCGGGACGACCGGCACAGGCACGACGAGGACCTTGACCGTCAACCCAGTCGGCGTGGGCCACGCGACCCTCACGGTGACGGTGTCCGACGGCAGCCTCACGGCCAGCACGCCGTTCCCTGTCTCAGTCTCCGGCGCGCTGCCTGCGGGCACGCACAACTTGTACGGCGCCAGCGACGCGAGCACAGCCGTCGACCTCGGTGACGGCACGATGGTCGTCGCCGACGACGAAACGAACGTCCTGCGCGTCTACGACCGCAGCCACTCTCGTTATCCCGCGCAGGAATTCGACGTACGTGCCGCCGGTTTGGCTCTGCGCGACGACGACGTGACGCGCGAGATCGACATCGAGGCGTCCGCGCGCAACGGCAACACCATCTACTGGTTCGGTTCGCAGGGCCAGAACTCGTCCGCCAAGACGCGCCTCAACCGGCAGGAACTGTTCACCACCACGGTGAACGGCACCACGCTCGCCCTCGGCGGCAGCTACCAGCACCTGCGGGACGACCTGGTCGCGTGGGACGTCGCCAACGGCAACCCGCTCGGCCTGCAGGCCGCAGCGACCAAGGCGCCCGAGCCGGACGGCGTCAACATCGAAGGCGCCGAGTTCGCACCGGACGGCCGGACCCTGTACCTCGGCTTCCGCGGTCCGGTGAACAACGGCAAGGCGATCGTCGTGCCGGTCACCAACATCGCGGACCTGGTCGCCGCCAACCCGACGACCGGGGTGACCGCGACCTTCGGCCCGGCTCTGCTGTGGGATCTTGGCGGGCGGGGCGTCCGGGAGATCCGGAAGAACGCGGCGAACCAGTACCTGATCATCGCCGGCCCCAGCGGCGACGGCCCCGCCGATTTCAGGTTCTACTCCTGGGACGGCAACCCGGCCCACCAGCCGCTGCTGCGCGCCGGCTCGCTGGATTCCGTCGCAGCGGCCGGAAAGCCCGAGGGAATCGTCGACGTCCCGAGCCCGCTGACGAACGCCAGCGCGATCCAGGTCGTCACCGACTCCGGCGACACTGCCTGGTACGGCGACGGAACCGCGGCGAAGGACCTGCCGCTCCCGATCCGCAAGGCCACCACGGTCACCGTTCCGGTCGGCGCGCCGCCGGCGTGCTCGACGGACGTCGTGCCGATCGGCTCGGTGCAGGGAACGACCGACACCAGCCCGGTCGCCGGCCAGACGGTGTCGGTGCGGGGCACGGTCGTCGGTGACTACGAAGGCCCGCAGCCCGCGCTGCGCGGGTTCTACCTACAGGACACGGGTGACGGCAATCCGTCCACCTCGGACGGCATCTTCGTCTTCGACAACGGCGCCAACCTGGTGTCCGACGGGGACGTCGTGCAGGTGACCGGTCCGGTGTCGGAATTCCAGGGCCAGACGCAGATCACGGCGTCCACGAGCGGCGTCGAGTCGTGCGGCCGTCAGGCGACCGTGACACCGGCGGACGTCACGCTCCCGCGCGCGTCCGCGACGGACCTTGAGCCGTACGAGGGCATGTTGGTGCGGTTCAACCAGACCCTGACCGTCACCGAGCACTTCCAGCTCGGCCGGTTCGGCCAGGTCGTCGTGTCGGCGAACGGCCGGCTGCGGCAGCCGACCGCGGACATCCGCGCCACCGACCAGGCGGCCGTGCAGGCTGCCCAGAACGCCAACAACCTGAACCAGCTGCTCATCGACGACGCCGACAACAGTCAGAACCCGGATCCGATCGTGTTCGGCCGCGGCGGTCAGCCGCTGTCCGCGAGCAACACCCTGCGCGGCGGTGACACGACCACCAACCCGGTCGGCGTGCTGACCTACACGTGGGCCGGGAACGCCGCCAGCGGCAACGCCTACCGGCTGCGTCCGGTGAACGCCTTGGGCGGCAAGGCGATCTTCGACGCGGTCAACGACCGCCCGACCGCCCGGCCGGACACCGGCACCGGTGGCGTGCACGTGGCCAGCGCGAACCTGCTGAACTTCTTCAACACGTTCACCAACTGCCGCTTCGGCACGCTCGGCGGCCCGGCCGACTGCCGTGGCGCCACGAACGACACCGAGTACCAGCGCCAGTTGGCCAAGGAGGTCGCGTCGCTGCGTTTCCTGAACGCCGACGTCATCGGCTACATGGAGATGGAGAACAACGGCTACGGCTCAGACAGCGCTGTCCAGGCGTTGGTGAACGCGCTCAACGCGGCCGACGGTCCCGGCACTTGGGCGTTCATCAACCCGGACGCGGCGACGGGCGTGACGGACGTCGCCGGCTCGGACGCGATCAAAGCCGGGCTGCTGTACAAGACCGCCGCGGTGACACCGGTCGCGGGTGCCACGTTCGTTGACCAGAACGACCTGTACGAACGCCGCCCGATCGCGCAGACCTTCACCACCCCGGCCGGCGCCAAGTTCACGGTCATCGCGAACCACTTCAAGTCCAAGGGATCGTGCCCCACCTCCGGTCCGGACACCGACCAGGGCGACGGCCAGAGCTGCTGGAACCCGCACCGCACCCAGCAGGCCAACGAACTGGCCCGGTGGATCCACGACACCGTGGTCCCCGGCGCGGGCGACCCGGACGTGCTCGTCGTCGGCGACCTGAACTCGTACGCCGGTGAGGACCCGATCGCCGCGCTCGAAGGCGCCGGCTACACCAACCTGGTCAAGAAGTTCCACGGCAACGACGCGTACTCGTACGTCTTCAGCGCCCAGTGGGGCTACCTGGACTACGTGCTCGCCTCGGCGTCGCTGACCAGCCAGGTCACCGGCGCGGGCGACGCGCACCACAACGCGGACGAACCGTCCGTTTTGGACTACAACACCGACTTCAAGTCGCCCGGCCAGGTCCAGTCGCTGTACGCGCCGGACCGCTTCCGCACCAGCGACCACGACCCCGTCCTCGCCGGTCTCGACCTCGGTGTCGCGCCGGCACTCACCGGCACCGCGCCGGGCGGCAAGGTCGGCTCGGCGTACTCCTTCGCGTACACCCTCGGCGGCACCTCGCCCACGGTCACACTGGCCTCGGGAACGCTGCCGCCCGGCCTGACGTTGAGTCCTAACGGGACACTGGCGGGCACGCCGACGGCAGCCGGCGACTTCACCTTCACCCTGGCCGCCACCAACCCGTTCGGCACGGTGTCGGTGAACGGGACAGTGCACGTCGACCCGACCGCGACCACCACGGTCGTGACCTCGCCGGCGAACCCCTCGATCGTCGGCGGACAGGTCAAGTTCACCGCCACGGTCTCCGGCAACGGCCTCGCGGCCACCGGCGGAACCGTCCAGTTCACAGTGGACGGTAAGCCGTTCGGCGGTCCGGTCGCGGTGACCAACGGAACAGCCGCAAGCGCGCCGGCCGCGTTGGATCTCGGCCAGCACGCGGTGACAGCGGCCTACTCCGGCACCGACTCGTTCCTGGCCAGCTCGGGCTCGCTGACCCAGCTGGTGCAGTACGCGGTCAAGGTGATCTCGCCGCAGCCGGGCAGCTCGATCCCGTCCGGCTCGCTGATCCCGTTGAGCTTCCAGCTGACGGACGCGAACGGCAAGCCGGTCCCGCCTCTGCCGGCGGTGCTGCTGCTGGCGTCCGGCCGGGTGAAGGTCTCGGCCACCGGTGCGGTGTCCCTGCCGCAGCTGTTCCCGCTGTACGACCCGTTCGCGGGCAACTTCTTCCTGCCGCTGCCGACAATCTGGCGGCACACCGGCCCGGCGACCCTCAAGATCACGGTCACCTACCCCGGTGCGCCCACCCAGGAGGTGACCATCCCGATCACGGTGCGGTAGCGGCGGCGTACTGCGCCACACCGTCACCGAACGACCAGTCGATCGGCTCGTTCTCGGTCAAGGTGACGAACACGTTCCGCGGCTCTGTACCGGCGTATTCCTGGGCCAGCTCAGTGATCCGCCGGTACAGGGCCTGTTTCTTCGCAGGCGGCCGACCGGAGCGCATGGTGATGGCGACGAAGACGATCCCGTCGTCGCGGTGGACGCCCATGTAGTCCTCGCCGTAGCGCAGTGTGCCGCTGGTGCCGTCGTGGCTGGTCAGGACCTGGAACAGATCGTCCACCGGGATGTCGATGGTCTCGCGCATGGCGTCGTACACGGCTCGGCCGAGCGCTTCGAGCCGTTCCGGGGCGGCACGCAAAGCATCAATACGGACAAAAGGCATGTCAGGCTCCCCTGTGCGTGTCTGTACATACTAGTAGTTACAGAACCTATCAGATACGTAGAGTGGAAGCATGGAATCCCGCCTCCGGGTGAGCGCGCCTGTCAAAACCATGACCACAGACGTGGTTCTGCTCGGCCACACCGGTGGGGCGCACTCAGTCGCCTTCCATCCGGACGGCCGCACCCTGGTCAGCGCGGGAGGCGTCACTGCCCGAGTGTGGGACCTGACCACCCGACAGGGTGTCTCGGTCCTCACCGACGAAGTCCACGTGTCGTCGGTGGCCCTCAGCCCGACCGGACACGACCTGGCCGTGGCGGACGCAGACGGAGTGGTGTCGCTGTGGACCATCGCGACCGGGCAGATCACGACCCTCCCGACAGTGACGGGCGACATCCGCTTGGTGGCCTTCAGCCCCGATGGCCGCACGCTCGCCACCAAGGAGCGGCAAGTGGTTCGGTTGTGGGACGTGGTCACGGGTGAGAACACCGTTGTGTCGTCCTTACCCGACGGCTACGGCGAGGGGCTTGCCTTTCATCCGGACGGACACACCCTTGCCGCCAGCGGCGGACGCGACACAGTGCAACTGGTGGACTTGGCGAGTGGTGAGCGCACCCTGCTCACCGGCCACTCCAGTGGCATCCACGCGGTCGCGTTCAGCCCGGACGGCTGTCTGCTGGCCAGCGCGAGCGCGGACACCACGATCCGGGTGTGGGACGTGGCCACTGGACAGACCACCGGCGTCCTGACCCCGCACGGCGGCTACGCGGTCTCGGTCGCTTTCAGTCCAGATGGACGCGTCCTGGCCAGTTCCAGCACAGACAGCACTGTGCGGCTGTGGGATCCGACGACGGGTCAGCCCACCGCGACTTTGTTCGGCCACGCCGAGTTCGTCAACTCGGTAGCGTTCAGCCCGGACGGCCGCACGCTGGCCAGCGGCAGCCAGGACCGAACCGTGCGGCTGTGGCGTCTCAGTTCTCCTTGAGCCACAAGCCGATCAGGCCACGGAAGTGCGCGACGAACTTGTCGTGCTCGGCCGCCGGATAGGTCGCGCGGACCGTGTCGACCAACAGTGCGTCGAACGCGGCCGAGTCGACCCAGTCGCGGACCATGTCGTCGACTAACGCCAGGGAGGTCGCGCAGAAGTCCAGGTAGTGCTCGGTGTCGAAGTACTCGTCGGCCAGTTTCAGGTACTCGGCGAGCTTCTCGGAGTATGTCCGGTCGGAGTCGGCGACCTCGAAGTAGCGTCGGGTGTCCAGGTCGACCTGGGCGCGCCGGCCGGTGACCGCGCAGAACACCGACCATTTCAGCAGGGCGCCGATGGCCCACGGGAAGTAGTAGTGCAGGGACGTGATCGAGATGTCCGGGCACGCGTTGGCGTAGTCGATCGGGTACACCTCGGAGGAGACCACCAGGCTCTCGCAGGAGTTGAACTCCCACCGGAAGAAGGCGTTGATCAGCCGCGAGATCGCGACGACCTCGGCGCCGGACTCGGCGGACAGGAAGTCGTGCTGCACGGCATACCGTTCGTGCATCGGCATTTCCGGCCGGAACCGCATGGCCATCACGTCCGGTCCGATGGTCAACGACCGCGCGAACGAGTCGTAGTTCTCCACGGACGCCTGCAGGTGCATCAACATCTCGCCGGACGCGTCGTACGCCTGGTGCAACGCCCGCGGGTCGCCGATCCGGGACACGCCACGCCACGCGCCGCCGTCGTAGGGCTTCATGAACAGCGGATACCCGACGTGCCCGGCGACCTCCTCCAGGTCGAACGGCTGGTTGTACTTCGCCGCCGTGTAGGCGTATTTGGCGTGGTCGACCGGGTTCTTGTACGGCACGAGCCAGGTCGGCGGCACCTTCAGGCCGAGGCGCATCATCGCGCAGTACGCCGCGTGCTTCTCCATGGACTGGAACGTGAACGGGCTGTTCAGCAGGTACACGTCGTCCATCAGCGCGATCTTCTTCAGCCACTCGCGGGGCACGTAGTACCAGTACGCGAGCCGGTCGATCACTAGGTGGTAGCGGGGTTTCGCGCGCAGGTCGAACGGTTCGATGGTGATCCGTTCGGTGGCCAGCGTGTGGTCGCGGCCGTTCGCGCTCACCGGACCGAGACGGCGGACGAGCTCCTCGAAGGCGCGCGGCCAGTCCTCCTCGGTGCCCAACAGCAGACCCAGCAGATGCTCAGTGCGCACTTGTCCTCCTCAGCAAAACCGGGGCAGGTGATGGGCGAGCTGGGCTCGCCAGGACGGCCAGTCGTGCGGGACGTCATGGCCCCACACGTCGAGTTCGCAACGCAATCCCTTGCCTTGCAACACACCCGCGAAATGCCGGGTGGAGCGCAACGAGCCCGTGGTGTCCTCCCACTGGCCCTGGCCGACGACCAACAGGACCGAGAGCCGGGACTGTAACCACGCGAGGTGGTCGCCGTGCAGGTTCGGGACGAAGTCCATCGGGTTCGCGAAGTACATGGCGTCGCCGCGGTCGCCCCAGCCGTACCAGGTCGACGGGTCGTAGCTGCCGGAGAAGCCCATGGCCAACGGGAAGAGGTCGGCCCGCCGCAACGCGAACAGCACCGAATGGAACGCGCCCAACGAGCACCCGATCGTGCCGACATCCTGCCGGCCGTCGCAGTCGGCGTAGATGAACGGCAGGACCTGCCGATGGATCCACGTCTCGTAGTCGCCGTGCCGGCGGGCGCGTTCCTCCAGGGGGATGTCCCGGTTGGACCAGGTCGCCGAGTCTCGGGAGTCGACGCAGTAGAGCTTCACGCGGCCGGCGTTGACCAGGTCCGTGACCGCCGAGACCATGCCGTTGTTCTCGAAGTCCCACGCCCGGCCCTGCTCGGCCGGGAACACCAGGAACGGACGGCCGTAGTGGCCGTACGCGATCACTGTGCCGCCCGGCAGGTCGACGTGCTCACGTCGCATCCCACACCTCCTGCAGCAGATCGGTGAGCGCGGGCTCCCACGCGTCGCGCCACCCCACATAGTTGTGCGCGTCCGGGTTCTCCACCAGCCGCACGGGATATCCCCGGCGCCGCAGCACCTCGGCCATCCGCCGGTTGTTCGCCAGGTTCTCCTCGGCCAGCCCGCACGTGAGCGTGACCGGCACGGGCTGTCCGCGGCCGATGTTCCCGGCGAACCGGACGACCCGGGGGAACCAGGCGAACCCCTGCTCCTGTGGGTCGAGCCGGCGGGTGAAGAACGACGCGGACTGCAGGAACAGCCCGCCGAACAAGCCAGGGCGCCGTCGTTGGGCGTGCAGCATCGCCAAACCGCCCAGACTCGCCCCCATGCCGACAACGGGACCTCGTACCGCGACCGCCCGCCGTACCGCGGTGATCACGCCGGCCAGGCTCCGGGGGTATGTGGGATTGGCCGAGTACTCGTCGTTGCGGTCGCCTGGTTGCAGCAGGGCGACGCGGTGCCGGAGGTGGGTGGCCGTGTACCGGGTGAGCGCGGCGAGCCGGTCGTACTCGGGTCCGTCGTGGGCCACCAGCAACGGTAGGGGCTCGTCGGGGTCGCCGGGGGACCAGACACTCACTTGGGGCGTGACCTGGACGTACGAGCCGGGAACCGGGTCTGCGCCGAGCCAGGCCGGGGCCTGGTAGTCGGGGAACTCGACCACCGACTTGTCGCCGAACGCGCCGGGTGCCCGTAGCGGATTGTCCGGGTCGCAGATCTCCTCGGTGCCGCCGTCCCGATGGCGCAGTTGGAGCTTGTACTCCATCCGCCACACGGGCGGACGTTTCAGCGTGCGCGTCCAGACGCCGTCCACGTGCTCGAACTCAGTCGAAGCGTCGAGGGACAAAGCGGGCAACAGGCGCATACCGGCGAGAACCGGGCCGTCGTCCGGCACCCGGAACGTCACCTCGTCGACCGACGCCTCAACGCTCACAACGCAACATCATTACCGATCGCTACCCTGTCCAGGGACCCCTCCCGGGCAGTAAGGAGGACGCTGACCGACGTGAGCCCTCAAGTTCTGAACCTCAGAGGAAGCTTGGCGCGTGGCGTCCAGTCCCGTCCTGGCGCGCTGAGCGCGTTGGCCGTCACCGGCGGCGTGATGGCGTTGCCGACGGACGGGCCCGTGCGGTTCGGGCGCAACCGGCCGTCGGTGGACGTGTGCGTCGGCGAGGACGACCTGCGGGTGAGTCGCCAGCACGGCCTGCTGACCCACCAGGGCGGGCAGTGGTGGGTCGCGAACACCGGCCAGACCCCGATCCGGCTGCCGAACTCACTGATGCTGCACAAGGAAGGCGACCCGGTCCCGCTCGCCACCGGGTACACACCGTTGTTCCTGCGCGGGTCAGCGTCCCGGGAACACCTGCTGGAGCTGTACGTCGCCGACGCCGACGGCGGCCAGCCGCCACTGCTGCACGGCGCCGTGACCCAGCCGCCGCAGCGGTGGCGGCTGAGTGATCAGGAACGGTTGGTCCTGGTGGTCGTCGGCCAGCGGTACCTGCTGCATGAGGCGCACCCTCAGCCGCTGGCCCGCCAACGCGCGGCCGACCAGCTGATGGAACTCGAGCCGGCGGAGAAGTGGACCGCGAAGAAGGTCGAGCACATCGTGGCGGACGTGCGCGACCGGCTGTCCAGAGGCGGTGTCTTCGGGCTGCGCCGCGAGGAACTGGACGAACCGGTCGGCAACGCGTTGAACGAGAACCTGTTCAAGGAACTCGTCACGTCCACCACCCTGGTGCCCCCGGACCTGGAATTGCTTGACTAAGGCAGGATCCCCTTGACGATGGCGGCTTGGCCGGCGTGCTGGAGGTCGTCGGAGATGACGCTGATCAGGCGGACACCCAGGGTGACCGGCGGGTCCCAGTTGTAGTCCACGATCCGCGGCATGTCGTCGTCCCGCAGGTCCTTGATGTACGCGACCGTCTCCGCGTACACCTCGTCGTGGTAGCCGGTCAGCAGGTCGCCGGCCGGGACCCGGACCTGGGCGACCTGGTCGCTGGTGTGGCCGTAGCCGGTGTCGGTCGGGTCGAGCGGCAGCCCGAACCGGTCGAACCACCCCTTCGCCGTCCACACCTGGGCGGTGTCCGCGACTTCGGCGATGTGGTCGTCCTGGATCCGGGTAAGGTGCCAGACCAGCCAGGCGATCGAGTTGGCGTCCTCGTCGACCCGGTACGCGAGCTGCTCGGCCGTCAGTCCGTCGACGACCTCGTGCACCACGTCACGGACCCGACCGAAAGCGTCGATGAGCAGTTGTGCGCTTGTCACTGACGCGACACTAGTCATCCCGTTAGAGTGACGCGAGGCGGAAGGAGTGCCGATGGCCAAGCTCATCGCGACCCTGTTCACCACCGTCCTCGCCGCGTTCGCCGTCTCGCCCGCCAAAGTCGCCACGCTCACCCCGCGCCAACTGGCCGGACAGCGGGTCATCTACTCGTACGCGGGGCTGACGCCGCCGGCTTCGCTGCTGCGGGACATTCGGAACGGCGAGGTCGCCGGGGTGATCTTCTTCAAGGAGAACATCAGCAGCGCGAGCCAGGTCCACTCGGTGATCGACCAGTTCGCCGCGGCCAACCAGCAGAGTCCGGTGAAGGCGCCGCTGCTGATGATGACCGATCAGGAAGGCGGGTTGGTCCGCCGGCTGCCTGGCGCGCCCGCGTTGTCGGAGAAGCAGATCGGCCAGTCCGCCGATCCCATTCCGGCCGCTGAGGAGGCCGGCACGACGGCGGGGGAGAACCTGCGCGGCGCCGGGATGAACGTCAATCTCGCGCCGGTGCTGGACGTCTACCGCCAACCCGGTGACTTCCTGGACCAGTTCCAACGCTCGTACAGCCAGGACCCGTCGGTGGTGCAGACGCTCGGCCGCGAGTTCGTCAACGCGCAGCAGAAGATCACCGGTGTGGCCGCGACCGGGAAACACTTCCCGGGCCTGGGGTCCGCGTCCGCGCAGCAGAACACCGACAACGGGCCGGTCACCCTGAACGTGCCACTGTCCACTTTGCGCGGTGTGGACGAGAAGCCGTACACCGCGGGTGCCAAGCTCGTCATGCTGTCCTGGGCGGTCTACCCGGCGTTGGACGGGTCGCTGCCGGCGGGGCTGTCACCCACTGTGATCCAGAACGAGCTCCGCGGTCGCGTCGGGTTCCTGGGTGTGACCATCTCCGACGCGATTGAAGCCGGCGCGCTCCAGGCGTACGGCACGACCGGGCAACGCACAGTGCTGGCCGCCAAAGGTGGGATCGACCTGGTGCTGTGTTCGGCGCGGAACGTCACGCAGGGCGAAGACGCCGTGACCGCTCTCGCGAACGGACTCAGCTCCGGCACGCTCGACAGCGCGACGTTCAACAACGCCGCCCAACGAGTCACCGCGCTGCGCGTCAACGTTGGGTAGCGTCGTGCTCCTGCTGGGCGGCCAGGATCGCTGACCCGTTCGCCACGATCCAGCCGAACAGCCCGGTCAGGTGCTGGGCCAGGCTTTCCCCGAGGTCGCTGAGCGCGTAGCTGACCTTCGGCGGGGTGGACGGTTCGACTGTGCGCTCGATCAGGCCGTCCCGGACGAGCGTGCGCAGCTTCTGCGACAGCACCTTCTCGGTGATGCCGCCGATCTTGTCGCGCAGCTCGAAGAACCGCAGCTGCCCGTCGAGGAGCGCGGTCACGATCAGCGGCGCCCACCGGCTGGTCACGTGCTCGACGATCATCTGGCCGGGGCATTCACTGTTGTATACGTCACCCACCGGGGTCGACGCGTCCCATCCCATCAGCTCGCTAGCCTTCACGCACTGAGCTTACCTGAAGGTATGTCCTTACCAAAAGAAAGCTCAAATCCTAATGTCAGCGCCATGACTCGGACAGCACTCATCAGCGGCGCCGGCCGCGGAATCGGCGCGGCGACCGCACGCGAACTCGGCCGGCGCGGATACCACGTGATCGTCAACTACCTCGCCAACAAAGCCGCCGCGCAGCGGGTCGTCGCCGACATCGAGGCGGACGGCGGCACCGCCGAGGCGATCCAGGCCGACGTGACCGACGCCGACCAGGTCGCGGACCTCGTCGGCCGGTTCACCACCCTGGACGTCCTGATCTGCAACGCCAACACAGTCATGCCCCCGTTCGAACCGTTCGAGGCGCTCTCCTGGGACGCGTTCGCCGGAAAGATCAACGGCGAACTGGCCGGCGCCTACCACCTGACCCAACGCGTGCTGCCGCTCATGCGCGCCCAACGGTCCGGACGGATCGTGTACGTGTCGAGCACAGCCGCCGACCACGTCGGCACCGTCATGGCCCACTCGATCGCCAAATCCGCGCTCAACCTGTTCAGCCAGCACGTCGCCGCCGACGCGGGCCGTCACGGCATCACCGTCAACACCGTCGCGGCCGGAGCGGTACGGACTGACGCCACCGCCGACGTCTTCAACGGCTCGCTGCTGACGTACCTGAGCGACCGGTCGGTGTCCGGCCGGATCCTGGAGCCCGAGGACATCGCCCAGGTGATCGTCACCCTGGCCGAACCGGGTGTCGCGGTCACCGGCCAGATCGTCCGGGCCGACGGCGGCCACGGCGTACTCGACCAGCAACTCGGCGGGTTCGCCGCGAACCTGGGCGACGGCTCCTGACCGAGCGGTAGCGGCATTGTTCTCGGGCACCCGGGCGGCTATCATGCCCGTAATAGTTAGGAAAGTTCCCTAACAATTATCCTTGCCACTCCGCCGCCGCGTGGTGCCCGAGGAGGCGCGCCTGTGAGACCCCGGATCCCCCTGCGAATACTGACTATCGGCGCGGTGGTCGCCGCGGCCTGCGGTGTGGCCGCGGCCCCGGCCGCGATCGCGCAACCGTCGGTCGCGGTGCGTGCCGCCGGCACCGCCACCGCACTTCCCGGCTATCTCATCCAGAGCTCGAAGCAGGTCTCGGACGACTCGGCGGTGTCGAAGCCCGGGTTCCCGACGGCCGGGTGGTACCCGGTCTCGGCCCGGTCGACCGTGTACGCCGGGCTGCTGCGGAACGGTGTCCACCCGGACCCGTTCTACTCCACCCGGATGAAGGACGTGCCCAAGGCCGACTTCTCGGTGCCGTGGTGGTACCGGACCGACGTCACCCTGGACGACACCGGACAACGCACGTACCTGGACTTCAGTGGCGTGCTGTCGATGGCCGACGTGTGGGTCAACGGCACCCTGGTCGCCAACAAGGACGCGGTGACCGGCGCCTACACCCGGCACGACCTGGACGTCACCGCCCAGGTGCACGCGGGCGCCAACAGCGTCGCGTTCAAGGTGTACCCGAACGATCCGAACAAGAACCTGACCATGGGCTGGATCGACTGGGCGCAGACCCCGCCGGACCAGAACATGGGCATCGTGCGGGACGTCCTAGTGCGCCGCAGCGGCCCGGTGGCGGTGCGCGGCGCGCATGTGGTCACCAAGCTGGCGACCAACTTGGGGCACGTGGACCTGACCGTGAAGGCCGACGTCCGCAACGACTCCACCGCAGCGGTGTCGACGACCGTCTCGGGCACGGTCGCGGGCGTCCCCATCACGCAGACGGTTTCCTTGGCCGCCAAGGAGAAGAAGACCGTCACGTTCGGCAACGTCGGCATCGACAACCCGAATGTGTGGTGGCCGGCCGGAATGGGTGGTCAACCACTGTACAACTTGGACATCAGCGCGGCGGTCTCCGGCACCGAATCGGATGTGTCGCACACTCGGTTCGGGGTCCGGAACGTGACCGCGACCCTCAACTCCAGCGGCGGCCGGTCGTACACGATCAACGGGCGGCCGTTGCTGGTCAAAGGCGGTGGCTGGTCGCCGGACCTGTTCCTGCGCTGGAACCAGCAGTACGTGTCGGACAAGCTCAAGTACGTGCTGAACCTGGGTCTCAACACGGTCCGGCTGGAGGGCCACATCGAGCCGGACGAGTTCTTCGACCTGGCCGACCAGTACGGCGTGCTGACCCTGCCCGGCTGGGAGTGCTGCGACAAGTGGGAGGGCCAGGTCAACGGCAGCGAGCCCGGCGACAAGTGGACCGCCGCGGACTACCCGGTCGCCAAGGCGTCGATGACCGGCGAGGCCGAGCGGCTGCGCGACCACCCGAGCGTGATCTCGTTCCTGATCGGCAGCGACTTCGCCCCGGACGCGACCATCGAGAAGAACTACCTGGACGCGTTGAGCGCGGCGGACTGGCCGAACCCGGTCGTGCCGGCCGCGTCCGCGAAGCCGTCGCCGAAGCTGGGCAACTCGGGCATGAAGATGAACGGCCCGTACGACTGGATCCCGCCCGGCTACTGGTACGACAAGGCGCACAGTGACGCGGGCGGCGCGTGGAACTTCAACTCCGAGACCAGCGCGGGCCCGGACATCCCGACCATGGACACGCTCAACCGGATGATGTCGCCGAGCGAGCTGAACACGATGTGGAGCAGCCCGTCCACCGCCCAGTACCACCGGTCGCAGTCGACGACGTTCAACAACCTGAAGCTGTTCGGCGACGCGTTGAACGGTCGGTACGGCAACGCGGCGAACCTGGACGACTTCGTCCGCAAGGCCCAACTGGCGCAGTACGAGAACGTGCGGGCGGAGTTCGAGTCGCACAACCGCAACTTCACCGACGGCTCGAACCCGTCGACCGGGCTCATCTACTGGATGCTCAACAGCGGCTGGACGTCACTGCACTGGCAGCTGTTCGACTACTACCTGGACCAGAACGGCGCCTACTTCGGCGCCAAGAAGGCCAACGAGCCGTTGCACGTCCAGTACTCGTACGACAACCAGTCGGTCGTCGTGGTCAACCAGAACCACGCGGCGGCAAGCAACCTCACCGCGACCGCCAAGGTGTACAACATGGACGGTACGGAGAAGTTCAACCAGAGCAAGACCTTGTCCGTGAACGGTGACGGCGCCAAGGCGACCGCGCTCACCATCCCGGCGATCAGCGGCCTGTCCACCACGTACCTGGTGAAGCTGACGCTGGCCGACTCGTCCGGCACCGAGGTCAGCCGGAACGTGTACTGGTTGTCCACCAAGCAGGACGTGATCGACTGGGCCGGCAACGACTGGTACTTCGTGCCCACGTCGTCCTACGCGGACCTGTCCGGGCTGAAGGGCATGGCTCAGGTCACGGTCGGCGCGACCGCGAGTTCCACGAACAACGCCGACGGCACCACGACCACGTCCGTCACCTTGCGCAACACCTCGTCGGGCAAGGTGCCGGCGTTCTATGTGGACACTCACGTCGTCGGCGCGGGCGGTGCGCCGGTGCTGCCGATCACGTGGAACGACAACGAGGTCAGCCTCTGGCCCGGTGAGTCGACCACGCTGAGGGCCACCTACCGGACGGCGGACCTCAAGGGCGCCGCGCCATCGGTGCGGGTCGCCGGCTGGAACTCCGGGACGCAGACCATCCCGGCCGGCGGCGGAGGCGGTGACAACCAGGCGCCGACCGTGCCGGCGAACCTGCACAGCACCGGCGTCACGGCCAGCAGCGTGTCGCTGGCATGGGACGCGTCCACCGACAACGTGGGCGTGACCGGCTACGACGTGTTCGTCGACGGCGCGCAGGGACCGACGGTCTCGGGCACCACGGCGACGGTGTCGGGCCTGGCGGCGTCGAGCACCCACACGTTCACCGTGCGGGCGCATGACGCGGCGGGTAACAACTCCGGGCAGAGCAACCAGATCAGCGCCACCACGTCCGGTGGCGGTGGCGGCCCGGTCGACTACCAGGCCGAGGACGCGGTCGTCACCCAGGGCGCGGTCGAGTCCAACCACGCCGGCTACACCGGGACCGGCTTCGTCAACTACGACAACGTCACCGGCAGCGCGGTGGAGTGGACGGTGAACGCGTCCGCCGCGGGTGGCGCGGACGTCGTCATCCGGTTCTCCAACGGCACGACCACGAACCGGCCGATGACCATCGCGGTGAACGGGACCGTGGTGGCGACGAACGTGGCCTTCGCGTCCACAACTAACTGGGACACCTGGAAGACGGTGACCGTGCACGTCACGTTGTCCGCCGGTGCCAACAAGATCAAGGCGACCGCGACGACCGCCAACGGCGGCCCGAACGTCGACAAGATCACGGTGTGACCTTCCGGTCCCGCCCCGGGGACGGGGCGGGACCGGGAACCCGAATGGCCGATAGGAACGCTAGGTCGTTCAGCCTATCGTGGGCGCGTGACGAGCGATCTGCAGCGACGCAAGATCACGACCGTGTTCACGGCGATGGACGCGGACGCCGACGGTTTCCTGACCGAGTCCGACTTCGTGGCCCTGACCGACCGGTGGCTGGAGTTGCGCGGCACCCCGGACGCCGCCGTGCGGTCGGTGATGATGGGCTGGTGGGCGACCCTGCTGGCCGCGTCCGACCTGGACCGGGACAACAAGGTCACGTTCGATGAGGTGCTGTCGGTGGTCGACCGGCTGCCCACCATGACCGACGTCGTCGAAGCCACCGCGGACGCCATGTTCACCGTGGCCGACGAGAACGCCGACGGACTGGTGGACGCGGGCGAGTACCGCCAGATGATCGAGGCCTGGCGCGGCGTGGACACCGACACCGACACGGTCTTCCCGTTGCTGGACGGCGACGGCGACGGCCGACTGTCCCGTTCGGAGTTCCGCGAACTGTGGTACGAGTTCTGGGCGGGTGACAACGCGGCCGCACCTGGCACCCTCGTGTTCGGCCCGCTGGCCTGAACTGCGCGGACGCGGGTGCCGGGTTAGCATCCGGACATGATTCCCAAGCCCGTGCAAGTACTGCTCGACGCGGTCAACGCCAACGACATCGACGGTTTCCTCGCGGGGTTCACTCAGGACGGTGTGGTGGACGACTGGGGCCGTGAGTTCCGTGGCGCCGAGAAGATCCGCGGCTGGAGCGACGCCGAGTTCATCGGCAAGCAGGTCAGCCTGGACGTCGACAGCTCCACGGAGCGCGACGACGGCGAAACGGTCGTCACCGCGCAGGTCGGCGGCAACGGGTTCAACGGCCCCAGCCACTTCATGTTCCGGGTGGACGGCGATCTGGTGTCCCGGATGACGATCCGGGCTTAGGTCGGGCGGAGGCGTTGCACCGCCATCACGACGAATCGGTTCAGCAGCAAGGACAACAGCGCGTAGTAACGCACCTGCGGCACCGCGATCAACAGGATCAGGCCGGCGAGCAACAGGCCGGTCGCGCTGACCGCGCTGACCACCGCCGACGGTTTCAGCTTGTTGTCCTCGACCTGGATGTCCGGGTTGCGGTCGATGATCCAGACCAGCACGGTCTGGCAGACGCTGCTGGCGAGGATCGTGCAGAGGTAGAACACCGGCGGGAACGGGTCCGTCGACCCGGGCTGGTTGATCATCTCGGTGGGGAACGGCAGCACGACGACGGTGAACAACCAGACCATGTTCCACACCACCAGCGCCGGGGTGTAGGCCCGGACGTGCTGGAACATCCGGTGGTGCACCAGCCAGAGCCGCGCGATCACCGCGAAGCTGAGCAGGAAGCTCAGGATCGGCGTCCAGTTCTCGGTGATCAGCTCGATCGCGTGCGCCTTGGGCTCGCGCGCCAGGTCCACCAGGGGCAGGACGAGCAGGGTGATCGCGATCGCGGCCACCGCGTCGGTGAACAGGACAAGCCGGTCGGGATCGCGGGATATCGTTGCCACGCGCGCAACCTAGCAGCCGTGGGTAGGGGTCGCGGACAAGTCCGGATAGGACGGCCGGGGGACTGGGGTCGCGATCGGGGTGGCTGTCCAGCCGCTCTCACATCATGGGACACCCAACTGTGGAGGAGAGCGGTCTGAGAGACCGTCATTTGCTGAGCTACCAGCGAATCCTCAGGTCAGCGGACAGGCACTGGCCGACCCGGGCGGCAGGCGCCGCGGCGGCACAACTGCTGACCACACATCAGGCGGGCACCGGGTAACCTTTCGAAAGGTCGAGAGGCGCTGCAACGGGCGTGACGCCCGCCACGCTCGGCTGTACACCACCGAACAAGGGCGCCTCCTATTCGTGGGAGGGTTGCCTGGTGAAGTCCTTGCAAGAGCTGCTGGACCAGCGGATCGTCGTGCTCGACGGCGCCTGGGGCACGATGCTCCAGAACGCCAAGCTCACCCCCGAGGACTACCGCGGCGGCCGCTTCGACAACCACACGCACGACGTGACGGGCGACCCCGACCTGCTGAACATCACGCGGCCGGACGTCATTCTCGATGTGCACCGGCAGTATCTCGCCGCGGGCGCGGACATCACCACGACGAACACGTTCACCGCGACCGGCATCGGCCAGGCCGACTACGGCCTGCAGAGCCTGGTGCGGGACATGAACCTGCAGGGCGCCCAGCTGGCCAGGCAGGCCGCTGACGAGGCGGGCGGCCGGTACGTCGCCGGCTCGATCGGCCCGCTGAACGTCACCCTGTCGCTGTCGCCGCGGGTGGAGGACCCGTCGTACCGCGCGGTCACGTTCGACCAGGTCCGGGACACTTACGCGGAGCAGATCCAGGCGCTGGCCGAGGGCGGCGTCGACCTGCTCATGATCGAGACGATCTTCGACACGCTCAACTGCAAGGCCGCGATCGCCGCGGCCCGTGAGGTCGCGCCGCACCTCCCGATGTGGATCTCGGTGACCATCGTCGACCTGTCCGGCCGCACCCTGTCCGGGCAGACGGTCGAGGCGTTCTGGAGCTCGATCGAGCACTCGAAACCCCTGGTCGTGGGTGTGAACTGCTCGCTGGGTGCGGCGGAGATGCGGCCGCACGTCGCGGACCTGGCCCGGTTCGCCGACACGTACGTCGCCTGCCACCCGAACGCCGGCCTGCCGAACGCGTTCGGCGGCTACGACGAGACGCCGGCCGAGACCAGCGCCTTGGTCGGCGAGTTCGCCGACGCGGGCATGGTCAACGCGGTCGGTGGCTGCTGCGGGACGACGCCCGCGCACATCAAGGCGATCGCCGACGTCATGAAGGACAAGCAGCGGCGTGAGGTCGCCAACCCGCCGCACGCGACCCGGTTCAGTGGGCTGGAGCCGTTCTCCATCGGCAAGGACACCGGCTTCGTGATGATCGGTGAACGCACCAACGTCACCGGCTCGGCCAAGTTCCGCCGGCTGATCGAGGGCGACGACCACCAGACCGCGGTGGACGTGGCGCTCGAACAGGTCCGCGGCGGCGCGAACCTGCTGGACGTGAACATGGACGCCGACCTGCTCGACAGCGAGCGCGCCATGGTCACGTTCCTGAACCTGATCGCCACCGAGCCCGAGGTCGCCAGGATCCCGGTGATGATCGACAGCTCCCGCTGGACCGTGCTCGAAGCAGGCCTGAAGTGCGTGCAGGGCAAGGGCGTGGTGAACTCGATCAGCCTCAAGGAGGGCGAGGAGGTCTTCCTGGAGCACGCCCGCCGGATCCGCGACTACGGCGCGGGCGCGGTCGTGATGGCGTTCGACGAGCAGGGCCAGGCCGACAACGCCGACCGCAGGGTGGAGATCTGCGGACGCGCCTACGACCTGCTGACCCAGCGAGTGGGGTTCCCGGCCGAGGACATCATCTTCGACCCGAACGTCCTCGCGGTCGCCACGGGCATCGCCGAGCACAACGACTACGCGAAGGCGTTCCTCGACGCGCTGCCGCGGATCAAGGAACGCTGTCCGGGTGTCCGGATCAGCGGCGGTATCTCGAACCTGTCGTTCTCCTTCCGTGGCAACGACGTCGTCCGTGAGGCGATGCACTCCGCGTTCCTGCTGTACGCCGTGCGCGCCGGGCTGGACATGGGCATCGTCAACGCCGGCCAGTTGGCTGTGTACGAGGACATCCCCAAGGACCTGCTCGAACTGGTCGAGGACGTGCTGTTCAACCGCCGCGAGGACGCGACCGACCGGCTGGTCAGCTTCGCCGAGACGGTGAGTGGCAAGGGCAAGCAGCGGGTCGTGGACCTGTCGTGGCGCGAGGGCACGGTCGAGGAGCGCCTGTCGCACGCGCTGGTGCACGGCATCGTCGACTACATCGAAGACGACACCGAGGAGGCACGGCAGCTCAAGGACCGTCCCCTGCAGGTGATCGAGGGCCCGCTGATGGACGGCATGAAGATCGTCGGCGACCTGTTCGGCTCCGGCAAGATGTTCCTGCCCCAGGTCGTCAAGAGCGCGCGCGTGATGAAGCGGTCCGTTGCCTACCTCGAGCCGTACATGGAGGAGGAGAAGGAACGGATGCGCCTGGAGGGGCACGTCGACGTCTCCCGGGGCAACGGCAAGGTCGTGCTCGCGACCGTCAAGGGCGACGTGCACGACATCGGCAAGAACATCGTCGGCGTGGTGTTGGGCTGCAACAACTACGAGGTCATCGACCTCGGCGTGATGGTGCCCGCGTCGGTCATCCTGGACACCGCGGTGGCCGAGGGCGCGGACGCGGTCGGCCTGTCCGGGCTGATCACGCCGTCGCTGGACGAGATGGTCTCGGTCGCGGCGGAGATGCAGCGCCGCGGGCTGAAGCTGCCGCTGCTGATCGGTGGCGCGACCACGTCCCGCCAGCACACCGCGGTCAAGATCGCCCCCGCCTACGACAAGGCGACCGTGCACGTGCTCGACGCGTCCCGGGTGGTCGGCGTGGTGTCCGACCTGCTCGACCCGGTCCGCGCGGAGACGTTGGCCCAGAACAACTTCGCGGACCAGGAGCGGCTGCGGGAGCAGCACCACGGCCGCCAGCAGAAGAAGTTGTTGACGATCGGGCAGGCGCGCGCCAACCGCGAGAAGGTCTCGTTCGAGGACCTGCCGACCCCGGCGTTCACCGGGGTCCGGGTGGTCCGGCCGGCCATCGCCGAGCTGCGCGAGATGATCGACTGGCAGTTCCTGTTCCTGGCCTGGGAGCTGAAGGGCAAGTTCCCGGCGATCCTGGACCAGCCGGTGGCCCGCGAACTCTACGACGACGCGAACACGCTGTTGGACCAGATCATCGCCAACGACCAGTTCCACGCGGCCGGCGCGTACGCCTACTGGCCGGCGCACTCGGAGGGCGACGACATCCTGCTCGATAACGGCGTGCGCTTCCCGATGCTGCGCCAGCAGACCGAGAAGCCGACCGGCCGGGCGAACCGCTGCCTGGCCGACTACATCGCCCCGGCGGGCGACCACCTGGGCGGCTTCGCGGTGGCGGTGCACGGCGCCGAGGACCTCGCGGCCACGTACGAGGAGCGCAACGACGACTACCGGGCGATCATGGTCAAGGCGTTGGCCGACCGGCTCGCCGAGGCGTTCGCCGAGTACATCCACCTGCGGGCGCGTCGCGACTGGTTCGAGCCGGACGCCCAGCCCGCGATGGAGGACCTGCACGCGGAGCGGTTCCGGGGCATCCGGCCGGCCCTCGGCTATCCGGCCAGCCCGGACCACAGCCTCAAGCAGGACCTGTTCGACCTGCTCGGCGCCACCGACCTCGGGATGGCCCTGACCACGTCGTTCGCGATGACCCCGGCGGCCAGCGTCAGCGGCCTGATCTTCGCCCACCCGGAGTCCCGGTACTTCACCGTCGGCCGGGTCGACAAGGACCAGATCGACGACTACACCGCCCGGCGCGGTCTGCCCAAGGCGGAGGTCGAGCGCTGGCTGCGGCCGAACCTGGCGTACGACGCCTGATGTGACTGACTGGGGGCTGTCCCCCAGGCGGCGCTGGGGGCGCTCTGGCTGTCTGAGACGTGCTCCCCGTTGGGATCGTGATCAAGTCACGAACCAACAGGGGAGATCACGTTGCACACCAACCAGGGGCCGCTCACTGTCGACTCCGTCGTCGCGCTGTACGAGAAGTACCTGGACGACCTGCGCGCGGTCCGTACCGCGCAACGGGCCTTGCACGGCACGGGAATGAAGGCCCAGCTCGACGACATCGAAGCGGAGATCACGTACCTGCGGATGCGGGCGGCCCGGCCGGAGTCCGTCGTGGAGATCGGCGCACTGCACGGATGGTCCACCTCGTGGATCCTGCATGCCTTGCGGGACAACGGAAGTGGGCAGCTGTTCTCGTACGACGTGGTCGACCACGCGCGCTACGCCGTGCCCAGGGATCTCGCCACGCGGTGGACCTTCGTGCACGGCGACGTCCGGAACGCGCTGCTGCCGTCGGATATCGGCTACCTGTTCGTGGACGCGGCGCACACAGCCCCGTTCGCGCGGTGGTACACGGCCTCGGTGTTCTCCCGGATAACGGCCGGGACGCCGGTGAGCGTGCACGACGTCTTCCATGGCCGTCGTGCGATGCCGCTGAGCGAAGGGCCGGTCGTGCTGCGCTGGCTCCAGGAGAACAACATCCCGTACTTCACGTCCGCGAGGAAAGCCGCACCGGACGCGTACGAGGAGATCATGTGGGCGCGTGCGCGGCTTGATCTGACCGAGCCGATCCATAGCGGAACAGACAACCCGATGATCTTCTTCACCCGCTGACGTAGCGGGCGACGAGTTCGGTGCCGAGGCGGGCCAGTTCGGCTTTGACCGGTTCGGAGTCGACCACTTCGACCAGCGCGCCCCAGCCGGCTAGGTGTTGGGCGATGCCGATCGGCATGTGCGCCGCCACGCGGACCCGGGCTCGACCGTCCGGTTCGATGGCTTCGACCTCGCAGTGCCGGCCGAACTGATCGCGCAGGACACGAACGTACCTCTCCTCGATCAGGACGGTGGCCGCGACCGTGGATCGCCGCTGTTCCATCTCGGCCACCACCTCGTCCCAGGCTTGGGCGAGATCGAAGTCGTCCGGACGGTCGCCGGGCAGATCCGTGGGTTCGACGCCGGTCACCCGGTCGAGCCGGAACGTCCGCCGGCCGTTCGGGGTGCCGGCGATCAGGTACCAGACCTGGTGTTTGTCGATCAGGCCCCACGGGTCGACCAGTCGCCGCCGGTCCTGGTAGGTGATGTGCACCTGGCGGCGGTGGATCACCGCCGACTGGAGACTGCCCAGGTGCACCGGTCGCTGCCGGTCGGGATCGCCCCAGGTGGCCGGGTCGATGACGACCGCGTTGGCGGCGGCCTCGGCCGTCGGCCGGAACGTGTCGGGCAGCGCGCGGACGAGCTTGCGCAACGCCGCCTTGGCCTCCGGCGCGACCGCGGCGGCCGGGCCGACCAGCAGGAACAGCGCCTGGGCCTCGGTCGCGGTGAGTCCGCTGAGGTCGGTGCGGGCCCCGCCGAGCAGCGACCACCCGCCACCCCGGCCGGACTGCGGATACACCGGGATGCCGGCTGTCGAGAGTGCCTCCAGGTCGCGGCGAGCGGTCGCCACCGAGACCTCGAGTTCCTCGGCCACCTCGGCGGCCGTCACCCGACCGCGCGACTGCATCAACAGCAAGACGGCTACCAACCTGTCGGCGCGCATGTCGGAAGTCTCGCAGGAAAAGTGCTCAGTTGGTGAGCACTTTAGCCGGCAGGATCGTCCTCAACACCGAATCGACGGAGGACGAGATGTTGCGAGGCATGTGCACGATCAGCCTGTTCGCGGACGACCTGGCCGAGGCCAAGAGGTGGTACACCGAGCTTCTCGGTGTTGCACCTTACTTCGAGCGGGACGGCGGCTACATCGAGTTCCGGATCGGCGACCGCCAGGACGAACTGGGCATCGTCGACGGGAAGTACCGGCCGCATCCCGCCGGGCTGGGCGGCGTGGTCACGTACTGGGCGGTCGACGACGTCAACGCGGCGATGGAACGCCTGCTAGAGATGGGTGCCAAGGAGCACGACCCGATCCGGGAGCGCGGCGAGGGGTTCGTGACCGCGTCCGTGGTGGACCCGTTCGGCAATATCCTTGGGGTGATGTACAACGCGCACTATCTGGAGATGCTGCCGTAGTGGCGGAGTTCTTCTTCGTCCCCTACTCCGCCCACGGGCACGTCAACCCCATGCTGCCGGTCGTCGCGCGGCTGGTGGACAGCGGCGAACGGGTCCGGGTCCTGGTCGGCCGTGCGTACGCGGCGGCCATGACCCGGGTCGGCGCCCAGGTCATCCGGCTGCCTGTCGACTTCGATGTACACGTGCCGGACGGCTTCGCGGGCGTGACGCGGTCGCTCGTTCTCGCCCGGCGGGTGGCGGCGAACTGGGGTGCCAGCCGGCTGCTGGCGAGCGAGTTCACGCGGGCCAGGCCGGATCTGGTGGTGACGGACCCGATGGCGGCGTGGGCTGAGCGAGCCGCGCGCCGGGTCGCGTTGCCGACCGTCCTGTTCAGCACCACATTCGCCACGAACGAGCACGTCATGGCCGAGTGGATGTCGTCGCGATACCGGGTCACGGTGCCGCGGCCGTTGTTCCGGCTGCATCCGCGGGTCCGGCGGCACCGGCGGGACCTGGTGCTGGTCAACAGCCTGCCGGAGACACAGCCGGCCCGCGACAGCCTCGGCGCCGAGGTCCGGTTCGTCGGCCCGCTGCTGCGGGACCGCGAACCGGAAGCCGGCGACCTGCCCTGGCCCGCCATCCACAGTGGACCGACCCTGGCCGTGTCGCCGGGCACGGTGTTCGCCCGCCGGCCGGCGTTCTTCCGGGCCGTCGCGGCCGCGTTCGGGGACACCGAATGGGTGGTGGTGATGGCCACCGGCCGGGTGGATCCCGGCGAGCTGGGGCCGCTGCCGGCGAACGTCATCGCCCGCCGAACCGTGCCGCAGCTCGCGTTGTTACGGCACAGCACGGTGTTTCTGACGCACGGCGGGATGAACTCGGCGCTGGAGGCCCTGGCGTCCGGTGTGCCGATGGTGGTGACACCTCGGGCCGGTGACCAGTTCCTGGTCGCCCGCCAACTGGTCGCCCTGGGGGTCGGAGTCCAGTTGGACCCCGGGCTGGCGGGTCTGCGCGCGACGGTCGAGCGCCTAGCCACTGATCAGCGGGTGCGGGCCGCCGTCGCGGCGATTCGTAGCAGGCTCACGGCCGGCGCCGACACCGCCGCCGAACTGCTGCGCCGGCACGTGACTTGATACCTTTGCCCGATGCTTGATGTGCCACGGTTGTTGCCGGCACGGCCGTCCCTGTTCGTCGACCGGGGCGACGAGTACCGCGGGTTCAACGCCGCCACCAGGCACGTCTTCCTGACCGGCCAGCCCGGGGTCGGCAAGACCACGGCAGCCGTCGAGTTCGGCTACCGTTCGGCCGAGCTGTTCCCGGACGGCCAGCTGTACTACGACCTGGGCGGATCAACGCGGGCCCCGGCCACTCCCGCGGAGGTGTTGCAGCACTTTCTCGAACTCCTCGGGGTGGCCAAGCCGCCGGAGCGCGAGCAGCAGATGGGCAACGTGTTCCGGTCGGCGACGCGCGACCGGCGGATGCTGATCGTGCTCGACGACGCGGACACCATGGCCCAGGTGCGCGCGTTGCTCCCGTCGTCGGAGTCGTGCAAGGTCATCGTGACGAGCCGCAAGCAGTTGATGTTCGACACTGGGACGTTCCGCGAGATCGTCCTGGAGCCGCTGGCCGACGACCACGCACTGGCGCTCGTGTCCACGTTGTCCGAAAAGGACGGACTGGCCGCCGAGCCCGGGGTGGGCACGCTGCTGACCAGGTGCGGCGGGCTCCCGCTCGCGCTGGAGCTGGCCGCGAACCGACTGCGCCGGCGGTCCGTGCCCGCTCTCGTCGCGCGCATCGACGCCGCGCTTGAAGTCGTCGACCAGCTCCTTGACCTGTCCTACCAGGAGCTGACGCCGGACGAGCAGCGCGCCTACCGGGTCCTCGGGCGGCACTTCGGGCCGGAGTTCGGCGCCGAGGTGGCAGCGGCGATGCTGGGCGTACCCGACGCCGAGGACCTGCTGGAAGCGTTGGCGGAAGCCAACTTGCTGCGCCGGCTCGGCGACCGCTACGGCTTCCACTCCCTGATCGGCGCGCACGCCCGTCGATCCGAGGACGAACCGGGCGCGGCCGGCCGGGCCATCGACTGGTACCTGCGACGGGCGGTCGGGCTCGCCAAGGTGATCACCCGGCGGTGGTGGGCGGCGGACATCTTCACGCAGGTCCCTCGCCTGTTCGACGGCGAGGGTGCGGTGCCGCGGGCGTTGGCCGAGTTCAAGCTGGAGGGCACCAACATGCTCGCCGCGGTGCTCGCCGCCGAAGAACTGTCCGCCGACGACGTGATTCCCGCCTTCTGCGAAGCATTGTGGGCCTGGTACTACAACACCGACCGGAACGACGACATGATCACCACCCACAGGTTGGGTGCGGCCGCCGCGTTGCGGTTGGGCGACAAGAAGGTCGCCATGCGCATGCACAACGAGATCGGTACGCGACACGAGAAGCTGCGCGAGTTCGCCGAGGCGCGGGCGCAGTTCGAGCGTTCGCTGGTGCTGGCCGAGGAGATCCAGGACGTGCTCGGCCAGGAAAGCAACTTGGAGTGGCTGGGAATCGTGTCCGACGGACTCGGCGACCACGACACCGCGCTCGACTTCTTCGACCGGTCACGAGTGTTCGCCGAACAGGTACCGGACCCGGACCGGCGAGAACGCGCGCTCATGCTGCTGCGCATGCACACCGGCCGGGTGCAGACCAAAACCGGCGCGGTCGACCAGGCTCTGGCGAACCTTCGCCAGGCCGAGACGTACTTCGAGACCACAGGCGACGCGGTCAACACCGGCCGGGTCAAGGAGAACCTCAGCCGGATCCTGCCGCCCACGCAAGCAAGGCCGTTGCTGGAGCGGGCGGTGGAGCTCTTCACCCAGGCGCATGCCCGGTCGCTGCTCGCCGACGGCCTGGTGTCGTTGGCGCGGCTGGTGGACCCGGACACGGCTCTGGTGCTGCGTCGTCGGGCCGCGGCGATCTACCGCGAGCTGGGGGAGTTCCCGCTCGCGGAGGAACTCGGGTGAACCGGCGTCCCGTTGACGGTGATGGTCGTGGGCAACGGTTCGCCTGAGTCCAGCCAGGCCTGGATCACCGGGGCGTAGTCGGGGTTCCCGACGTCGATGTGCCTGCCGTCGCGGGTGGTCAGCGTGCCGTCCGGGGTCGCCACCATGGCACAGCCGGGGTGGGCGGCCAGGAGGTCCGTGGGGTCTTCGTGGTCGGTGCCGAGGATGTCCGCGTTGGCCCGGAGTGTCCGCTGTGGATGTCCGATGTGGACCATCAGGTGCGTGCCGGCGGCCGGCTGGATCTCGGCGGGGTACCGGACCATGGTCGCTTGGCCGTTCGGGATGTCCAGGGTGACGTGGGCGGAGACGGCCGTCGGGGCCGGCCGCGCGGTCAACCCGGAGTCGGATATCCGGGCGGTGACCGGTTCGGTCGGCGGCTCGGAGAGGCCCATCAGCCGGTAGAACAGCGCACGCAGGAGCCGGGTCGACTCGCCCGGCACGGCCGTCACCAGGTCACGGACCTCGGGCACCGACACAGCCCGGTCGAGCTGGGCACGCAACGGCCGGCGGCGGTCCAACCGGCCGGCAAGGCGACCGAGCAGACCCACCGCGGACTCGGCGACCACGTCGTCGTCCGGGAACGCGGCGAGCAGCACCGGGCGGCCGATGGCGGCGGCATACGTCGTGGTGGCGCCGTGATCACCGACGACAACGTCCGCCGCGATCAACGCCGCCCGCCACCCCTCCGCGGGCGGCACCAGCACCAAACCGGCCCGCAGACAGTCAGCCAACCAGGTCCGAATCTGCCACGGCCCGTGCGCCGCCCACGCGTTCGGATGCGCGAACGCCACCACCTGGTATTCGTCAATCGGTAACTCAGCGAGAAGACTACGCAACAATTCCGGCCACGAACCCAGCAACGAACCGTCGGACCATGTCGACGACACCGTCACGACTTTCCGGTCATCAGCACCCAACAGCCGCCGGTAATGCCGGCGCAGGCCAAGACTGGCGAGCATCCGGTCATAACACGGATCGCCGGCGATGACAGCGGTGTGCGCGGCCTCGGGAACGTCCCGTTCCAGTCGCGCCACCTGCTCGGGATGGGAGAACACCAGGGCTTCGGCGATCGGCTGGCCGTCGTAGAGCAGCCATTGCGGGGACAGGCCAAACGTTTGCCGCTGGCCGTTCACCGATTTCCGATTTCCGATTTCCGATTTCCGATTTCCCGGCGAGTATTTAGTGTATCCAATTCCGTGCGACATGATCGCCACGGGGGCGTTGATCTCAGTGAGTCCGCCGCCGTGATGGCTGGCGGCGATCGCCAGGTCGAACTCGGTCCGCAACGCCTGCTCCCACGGAATGGTGACCACGCCGAGCCGCCGCATGAAGTCGTCGAGACCGAGGGTGAACGGGTCCGTCCCGCTCCAACTGACCACCACCTGCACCCGGAAGTCCGAGTCGAACACGCTGAGCACGTCCATTAGCCGGGTCACCGTGGTCAGGTTGTGCGCGATGACCAGGACCCGCTTCGCCGCGGGCACGGTCATCCACTGGTGGGCCCGGACACCGACCGGCACGTCGACCCACGAACGTTCACCCACAGGGCTGAGTATCCCAGCTACCGGTGGTGGGGAGGCGGTCCGGGCTCTTTCCGCCGGACCGCCTCCCTGACTGGCAGGGCCGCGGTGTCAGTTCTTGGGCGGCTCGTCGGTTGGGCGCCCGGTCGTCCCGTTGCCGGCGGCCGGGAACTGGTCGGTGGGCGGGCCGCTGTTCTCGGCCTGGTTGTCCATCGCACCGGCGCCGGCGCGGGCCATGGCTCGGCCGGGTTCGCCGTTGTGGGCTTCCATGGTTTCGCGCATGCGCGGGATCTCGTGTTCCGCTTTGTCGAGCCACTGCTCCCAGCGCTGCTGCATCGGGCGCATCAGGCCGCCGCCGACACCGACGATCGCGATGCCGCCGATCGTGGCCAGGACGGCGATCAGCACCGGGGTGGTGACCGTGGTGGCCACGCCGATCTGGTTCAGGGCGGCGATCACGCCAAGCGCCAGGATGAACACCGAGGCGATGGTGGCCACCGCGCGCCCGTACGACAGGCCGCTCATGGTGTTGGTGATCAGGTCCTTCACCGCGCTGGCGATCGCGGCCGCGACGACCACGATGACGATCGCGATGATCAGGCGCGGCAGCCAGGCCACCACGGCGGTGAGCAGATCCGACACGGGGTTGGGACCCCACACGTTGAACGCGATCTGCAGGGTCATCAACACGATGGCGTAGTAGACGATCTTCGCGACGACGTCGGACGCGGAGTAACTCGACCTGGCCATCGCCTGTTTCAGCGCGCCGCGTTCGACCACCCGGTCGAAGCCGATCCGTTCGAGGATCTTGGCCACCGCCTTGGCCAGTATCCGGCCGACGATGATCCCGATGAGCAGGATCACCAGGAACGCGAGCAGTTTGGGCACGAAGGTGACGATGGCCCGCCACGCGTCGGTGAGCCCCGCCCCGATGTCCACGGCCGCCAGATTCGTTGACTGCATGCCAGCCAGCTCCCTTCGGTATTTCGGCCAGGTTTACCCGGTCGGACCGAACGTAATCCACTGTGGACAACACGGCCGGGCGCGTTCACCGGATCGGGTTACACTCGCCGGATGGAGCTGCGGGATGACGGCGAGGCGTTGATACTCACCGCCGAGGGTGTCCGGCTGTTCACGTACACCTACCGGCCGGACGTCGCGGCGGTCGAGTGTCCCTGCCCGAGTTTCCATCCGATCAGGACACTCGCGGGCGACGTGGTCACCGGCTACCGGCCGCACGACCACCGTTGGCACAAGGGCCTGGCGATGACCGCGTCGCACCTGTCCGGGCAGAACTTCTGGGGCGGTGTGTCGTGGGTGCGCGGCCAGGGCTACCAGCTGCGGCCGAACGTGGGTTCCTTGCGGCACCAGGGTTTCGTGCGGCCCGGGGTGGAGCGGGTGGACTGGGTGACGGCCGCGGGCGAGACGTGGATCGAGGAGACCCGGACCATCGCGTACCACCGAGGCGACGACTTCTGGGTCCTGGAACTCGGTTTCGACCTGCGCAACGTGCGCGGCGCGGAGCTGGAGTTCGGCAGCCCCACGGTGTTCGGCCGGGAACTGGCCGGCTACTGCGGGTTCTTCTGGCGCGGCCCACGCGACTTCACCGGCGGCACCGTCCTCGCGTCCACCGGGCCGGACGATCCCATGGGCACCCAGGCGGACTGGCTGGCCTACATCGGCACCCACGACGAAGTGGACCGTCAGTCCACTTTGCTGTTCCTCAACGACACACCGGTTGCGGACGCACGGTGGTTCGTGCGGACCGAGCCGTACCCGGTGGTGAACCCGTCCCTGGCCTTCTACCGCCCGCTCACCCTGGCGACGGACGACACCCTGCGGCTGCGGTACCGGCTGGTGATCGGAAACGGCCGATGGACCCATGACCGGCTCGCGGACCACTACGGAGGGCGGGAAAGTTCTACACAAGCTTGACGCCTGTCTGAAGTGGTGTCGAGAATGAGGCCATGCCCGAGGTCAGCTTCGATCGGCATCCGGACTCCTACCGCCACTGGCGGTTGCGGGTCGACGGCCCGGTGGCCTGGCTGGAGATGGCCGTGGACGAACAGGGCGGCCTGGTCCCGGGCTACGAGCTCAAGCTGAACTCGTACGACCTCGGCGTCGACATCGAGCTCTACGACGCGGTCCAGCGCCTGCGGTTCGAGCAACCCGGCGTGCGGACCGTGGTGCTCACGAGTGCCAAGGACAACGTGTTCTGCGCCGGCGCGAACATCCGGATGCTGGCCTCGTCGTCACACGAGTGGAAGGTGAACTTCTGCAAGTTCACCAACGAGACCCGCAACGCCATGGAGGACGCGACCGAGCACTCCGGCCAGACGTACCTGGCCGCGGTGAACGGTTCGTGCGCCGGCGGCGGCTACGAGCTGGCGCTGGCCTGCGAGAAGATCATCCTGGTCGACGACAACTCGTCCACGGTCGCGCTGCCCGAGGTGTCGTTGCTCGGTGTGCTGCCCGGCACCGGCGGGCTGACCAGGGTGGTGGAGAAGCGGCGGGTGCGCAAGGACCGCGCGGACGTGTTCGCCACGCGCAGCGACGGCGTCAAAGGCCGGACCGCCGTCGAGTGGAACCTGGTGGACGAACTCGCACCGCGTCGCGACTTCGCCGCCCACGTGCGTCGGCGCGCGTTCGAGTTGGCCGCGGCGAGTGACCGGCCGGACGTGGACGGCATCAGGCTGCGACCGTTGCGACGGGAAGTCGGTGCGGACGGCATCAGGTACCGCTACGTCGAGGCGAAGTACAACCGGTCGGCCCGCACGGTCGACATCACCGTGAACGGTCCTGGCGACGAGGACTGGCTGCTGACCCTGACCCGCGAGCTGGACGACCTGATCCTTCGGCTGCGGACCAACGAGCCCGAGCTGGGCACCTGGCTGATCTGCACCCGGGGCGACCCGGCCGAGGTCCTGCGGCACGAGGCCGCGGCCATCGGCCGGGACCACTGGCTGGCCAACGAGATCACGCACTACTACAAGCGGACCCTGAAACGCCTGGACGTCACCAGCCGCAGCCTGATCGCCCTGATCGAGCCGGGCAGCTGCTTCGCCGGGCCGCTGCTCGAACTGGCGCTGGCCTGCGACCGGCAGTACGTCCTGGACGACGAAGGGTCGACGATCACGTTGTCCCGGCACAACTTCGGCACGTTCCCGATGGGCAACGGGCTGTCCCGGCTGGAGTCCCGGTTCTACCGCGACGCCGACCGGCTCGACCGGCTGCGCAAGGAGGTCGACCGGCCGCTGACCGCGCGTGAGGCCGACGATCTCGGCCTGGTCACCGAGGCACTGGACGACCTGGACTGGGACGACGAGATCCGGATCGCGGTGGAGGCCCGCGCGTCGCTGTCGCCGGACGCGCTGACCGGGATGGAGGCCAACCACCGGTTCGTCGGCCCGGAGACCCAGGAGACCAAGATCTTCGGCCGGCTGACCGCGTGGCAGAACTGGATCTTCACCCGCCCCAACGCGTCCGGTGCGGACGGCGCGTTGCGCCGGTACGGCACCGGTCGCAAGGCCGCCTTCGACCGGAAGCGGGTGTGACCGCGGTGCCCGAGCGGATCGACTACGACGCCAAGATCCCGAACAACGTCAACCTCAAGGACGACCGGCGGTTGCAGCGCGCCCTTGAGGGCTGGCAGCCGAAGTTCCTCAACTGGTGGGGCGAGATGGGCCCCACCCTGGCAACACACGGCGTCTACCTGCGGACGGCCGTGAGCGTCGGACGGGAAGGATGGGCTCATTTTGACCACGTCAACGTACCGGACTACCGGTGGGGGATTTTCCTCGCCGAGCGGGACCTTGACCGCCGCATAGCGTTCGGCGAGCACAAGGGTGATCCCGCGTGGCAGCAGGTGCCCGGCGAGTACCGGGCCGACCTGCAGCGGCTGATCGTGATCCAGGGGGACACCGAGCCGGCGTCCGTGGAGCAGCAACGGCTCCTCGGGCTGACCGCGCCCAGCCTGTACGACCTGCGGAACCTGTTCCAGGTCAACGTGGAGGAAGGCCGGCACCTCTGGGCGATGGTCTACCTGCTGCACGCCTACTTCGGCCGGGAGGGCCGGGAGGAGGCGGAGGCGTTGCTGGTCCGCAACTCCGGCAGCCCGGACGCGCCCCGCATCCTCGGCGCGTTCAACGAGGAGACCGCGGACTGGTTGGCGTTCTTCATGTTCACCTATTTCACCGACCGGGACGGCAAGTACCAGCTGGGCACGTTGAAGGAGAGCGCGTTCGACCCGCTGTCCCGGACGTGCGAGTTCATGCTCAAGGAGGAGGCGCACCACATGTTCGTCGGCACCACCGGTGTCGACCGCGTGGTCGCGCGCAGTGCCGAGCTGATCCGCGAGCACGACACGCTGGACATCGCGCGGCACGGCGGCATCCCCCTGGACGTCATCCAGAAGTACATCAACTTCCACTACACCGTGTCCCTGGACCTGTTCGGCGGTGAGACGTCCACGAACGCGGCCAACTACTACACCGCCGGCCTCAAGGGCCGCTGGCAGGAGACCCGCCGCGGGGACGACCACACGCTGGCCGACGGCAGCACGTTCGTCGACCGGCCGAACCCGGACGGCACCTGGTCGCGCGACGAGGTCCAGACCTTGTTGGCGCTCAACCTGGACCTGCGCGGCGAGTACACCGCCGACTGCCAGAGCGGCATCAAACGCTGGAACAGGATCCTGGCCGAAGCGGAGGTCGGCTACTCCTTCGCCCTGCCGCACGTGGGGTTCAACCGGCAGGTCGGCATGCACGCCGGCCACCACATCACCCCGGACGGCACGATCGTGGACGCCGGGACCTGGCGGGCCGGCCGGCACAAGTGGCTGCCGACCAACCAGGACCTGGCGTTCGTCCGGTCGCTGATGCACCCGGTGTACGAGCGCGGCAAGATCGCCAGCTGGGTGGCACCACCGTCGCACGGCGTCAACCAGAAGCCGTTCGACTACGAGTACGTATATCTGTAGGACATCATGACGCTCTTCAACGCCGCAGAGTACTTAGTGGACAGACAGGACGGCGGCCGGACCGCCGTCGTCACCGCCGGCCGGACCCTCACCTACGCGGAGCTGGCGGCCGAAGTCCGGGCGGTCGCCGCCGGCCTGCGGGCCCGTGGTGTGCGGCCCGAAGAACGTGTCCTGATGTGCATGGTCGACGGAATCGAGCTGTACACGGCCATTCTGGGCGCGATGTACGCCGGCGCGATCGCGGTGCCGTGTTCGACCATGCTCACCGGACCGGAGTTGCGCAAGCTCGTTCTCGACTCGCGGGCTCGCATGGTCCTCGGCTCCCGCATGTACGCCCCGGCGGTCACCACGGCCGTCGAAGACGCGCCTGACGTGACCGAAGTGATCTTCGACGACGAGTGGGACCTGATCGGCCAGGGCTCGCTGGACTCGCCGTATCCGACCTGGCCGGACTCGCCCGCGTTGTGGCTCTACACCTCGGGAACGACCGGTGAGCCGAAGGCGGCCATGCACTCCCACCAGGACATCCGGGTGGTCGCCGAGACGTACGGCCAGCAGGTGTTGGGCGTCCGACCGGACGACCGGTGCCTGTCCGTGGCCAAGCTGTTCTTCGCGTACGGCCTGGGAAACTCGATGTTCTTCCCGCTGTCGGTCGGCGCCGCCGCCGTGCTGCAGCCGAGCCGCCCCACGGGCGACCTGATCGCGCGCCTGACCGCCGACGCGCACGTGACGCTCCTGTTCGGAACGCCGAGCTTCTGGGGTCCAGTGCTCGCCAGCCAGCTGCCGTCGGACAGTTTTTCCACGGTACGGCAAGGAATCTCGGCCGGCGAGGCGCTGCCGCCCCGGATGTACCACGGCATGCTGGACCGGTTCGGCGTCGAAGTCCTCGACGGCATCGGCTCCACCGAGCTGTTGCACATCTTCCTGTCGAACCGACCCGGCGAGGTCCGGCCGGCGTCCTCGGGCGTTCCCGTGCCCGGATACGAGATCGCGCTGCGGGACGAGCACGGCTCGTTGATCACCGAACCCGGCGTCTCCGGCGAGCTGTACGTGAAAGGCGAGTCGGCGGCGACGGGCTACTGGTGCCGGACCTCGGCGTCGCGCCGGGTGTTCCTCGGCGACTGGACACGGACCGGGGACACGTACGTCCGCAACGACGACGGCACGTACAGCAGCCTCGGCCGGACCGGGGACATGCTGAAGGCCGGCGGGATCTGGGTGACCCCGAGCGAGGTGGAGAACCGGCTGCTGGAGCACCCCGCGGTGGCGGAGGTGGCCGTCGTCGGCGTGCCCGACGAGGACGGCCTGGACCGGGCGGTCGCGTGCGTGGTCGGCACGCCAGGCGAGAAGGTGGACGAGGACGAGCTGATCCAGTGGTGCCGGGACGGGTTGGCGTCCTTCAAACGGCCGCGGCGGGTCATCGAGATGACCGACCTGCCCCGGACGGCGACCGGCAAGGTGCGGCGAAACGTCCTGCGGGAGATCGCGGGACAGGTGGGGAGTTCGCGCTAGGTCGACAGTGGGTGGAATGGGGCGCCTCCGGCGCCCCATTCGTCAGTTCACACAGGGCACGTCGCCCGGCGAGCCGCCGGCCTGGGCGCTGCCCGGAGCCGCCGGTGGCTGGGCGTTCCCGGCCAGGAACTTCGCGGCGAACTGGCTCACCTCGGCCGGGTCGACGGTGAAGCCCACCTCGCCGCTCGTGCCCCGCTGGTCCTCGCCCTTGTACGGGATCGTCGCCGCCGTGACCGGCACGCCCGCGACCAGTTCGTTGGCGAACTGCACGATGTCCCAGGCAGGGTCCACGCGCACGTCGGCCTTGACCGCGTCGGCCAGCTTGACGAAGTTCCGGCTGGTCGCCAGCTTGGCGATCAGGGCCCGCAGGAACGCCTGTTGACGGGTGATCCGGTCCAGGTCGCCGTTGGGCAGGCCGTGCCGCTGGCGGAGGAACCCGAGGATGTCGTCGCCGGTGAGGGTCTGCCTGCCGGCGGGGAGGTTGATGTTCGCGAAGTCGTCCTTCGCCGCCGCCTTGAGGCACACCTCCACGCCGCCGATGTCCGAGGCCAGCTTGCTGAACCCGCTCATGGTGACCAAGGCGAAGTGGTCGATCTTCACCCCGGTCACCGCGGTGACGGTGTCGACCAGCGCTTTCGCCCGCTCGGGCTCGAATTTTTGCGGATCGACGCTGGTGTTGCCGCCGATGATGTAGGCCTTGCTCAGCTTGGTGTTGCCTCGATACGGGACCGTGACCCACGTGTCCCGAGGCAGCGAGATGGCCCGGAACGAGCCGTCGACGCCGCGCCGGACCAGGAGCACGGTGTCGGCGAGCGCGTGGTCGTCCATGCCCACCAGCAGGATGTTCTGCTCGGCCACAGGTGCCGGCAGCGTCGTCGCGGCCGGGGGCGCCGGCGTGGCGTCCCGGGACGCCGACAGCGGGACGACCACCGCCACCACGGCCGCGGCCACCGCGAACCCGGCGACGGCCACCAGCATCCCCGTGCGGCGACGCTGTGGCCGGCGGCCGGAGCGGAGCACAGCCAGGACGGCGCTGGAATCGACCGCCTGGTTCGCCTCCTCCGCCACCGCCTCACGGATCAGAAGCTCGTCGTTCACAGCACCTCCATGGCACGGCTGGCCGCGCGCAACGCTGTCAGCGCGCGGGAAATGTGGCTTCGTACGGTCGATTCCGAGCAGTTGAGGACGGTCCCGATCTCGGCGTCCGTCCGGTCCTCGTAGTAGCGCAGCACGATCGCCGCGCGCTGTTTGCGGGGGAGCACCGCGATCCGGGCCCGCATGGCGTCACGCTCGGCGTGCCGTGTCGCGGGGTCGCCGACCGGGGGTGTCAGCGCCTCCATCACCCCGGGCGCGGACGCGATGTCCCTGGCGGCCCGCCGGCGACGCCAGGACAGGTACTCGTTGGTGACCATCCGCTGGACGTACAGGTAGGGCGCGTCCATCGCCGCGATCCTGTCCCACCTGCGCTGGGCCCGCAGCAGTACCTCCTGCACGATGTCCTGCGCCAGGTAGCGGTCGCAGGACATCGCGGTGGCGTACCGCAGGAGCCGATCGAGGCGATCGCCCACGAACTGGTCGAAACCGTCCGGCACCGCCACTCCTTTCAGCCGACGTCGAGTGCGGTGGGGAAACTGTCGAACACCCGTCATTTGTTGAGTCCGACCACCCGGCAGTGTTGTGATCCGCATCACTTGACGCCCGGTGGGGTATAAGTTCCCCGTGGTCGAGACCTTCCTGTTGCCCGTTGCCACCGCGCTGTGGGTGTTTCCGCTGGTCGTGCTGGTGGTGATGGTGCCCGTGGCGGTGGTGAGCTACCGGCGGCGGGGCCGGGCGGGCGGCTGGACCGCCGTGGTCTTCTACTCGTTCCTGTTCTACCTGCTGGCCGCGTTCCTCCAGACGATCATCCCGCTGCCCCGCGACGGCGGCGCGTACTGCACGGCCCACCACTACGCCAGCACACCCCAGCTCCGGCCGTTCGAGTTCGTCGACATCATCCGGCAGCGCGCCCGAGGCGACTGGAGCCTGACAGGCATCCTGCACAACGGCGTGCTGTGGTCGACCGCCCTCAACGTGATCCTGCTGCTCCCGCTGGGCATCCTGCTGCGGTACACCACCAAGCTGGGGATCGTGGCCACCACGGCCGTCGGCTTCGGCGCGTCCCTGTTCTTCGAACTCACCCAGCTGACCGGGCTGTGGTTCATCTACCCGTGCGCGTACCGGCTGTTCAGCGTGGACGACCTGATCCTCAACACCGCGGGCGCGTTCGTCGGCGCCCTGCTCGGCGGGCCGTTGCGCCGGATCCTGCCCGAGCTGGCGCCGAAACGGGACCTGGAGCGGTACGCCGACAAGGTCACCGTCACCCGGCGGCTGTTCGCGCTCGCCGCCGACCTGGCCGGGTTCGCCCTGCTCCTCGCGTTCAGCTTCGGCCTGCTGCGGCTGTTCGACCAGCCCACCGAGCACCAGGGGCTGCCGGTGATCACAGTCGGCCTGGTGTGGTTCGTGCTCAACCCGGCGCTGACCGGGTCCACGTTGGGCAAACGGGCGATGCTGCTACGCGTCGAGCGAACCAACGGCCGCCGGGCAGGGCCGTTGGCGCTGCTGGTGCGGTACGCGGTGCTCCTGTCGCCGCTCTGGCTGGCGTGGCTGGCGCTGTCGGTGGACGTGTGGGCCATCGCCGACCACCCGGAACGGCTGCTGATCCTGGTCGGGATCGTGCTGTCGTTCTTCGTCGTGGGGGTGTGGACGCCGCTGGCGGTGTTCTTCAGCGACGACCACAGAGCCCCCTACGAGCAGCTCACCCGCACGATCAACGTGGCGATCGTGCGGGCTAACCCAGCGTCCACGTCACCGAGTCCGTGACCGTCGTTCCGTTCCTCGTCCCGGTCACCGACACCGTGTTGCTGCCGCTGACCAGCGTGACCGGCCAGGTGTAGATGTGGTCGGCGGACGTCTTCGTGGCGACCACCTTGCTGTTCAGGGACAGGGTCATCGAGTCCGCGGTGCCGTACACCTTCACGGTCGTCGCCGCGACCGTCCGCTGGGTCCACGTTCGGCTCGTGATGTACGCGAACGACGTGTCGGTCCAGTTCGCCTTGTACCAGTAGAAGGCGTCCTTGCGGGTGCCGCGGTCGTACGTGACCAGGCCCTTGTCGTTGCGGCCCGGGGTGTCGCCCTCGGCGCGGCCGTCGGAGGCGAAGTCGAACATGTTCCACACGAACGTGCCCCACAGGTACGGCCGGGCCGCGATCTGCTTCCAGCTGTTCTCGTGCAACAGGTTCTGGTATTCCTCGGGATGGAAGGTCGACGTCGTCACCGGTTGCCGCGGCGGCTCCTGATGCTGGTTCACGCTGCCGCCGGCGCCGTACTCGCTGATCCCGATCTTCCGCGCCGGGTCCTTGGCGTGCAACGCGTCCGCCCATGAGCCGGGGCCGGTGCCGGACGAGTACCAGCCGAAGTACTTGTTGTACCCGATGACGTCGGTGTGGTTGGCCAGGCCGACAGTGTCGCCCTTGTTGTTGGCGTACGTCGACAGCCGGGTCGGGTCCTCGGCATGCACCTGGCTGTTGAGCTGGGTGAGCAGCGCGTTCGTGACCGGGTCGTCGTTGGCCTGCTCGTTGCCGATGCCCCAGAAGAAGATCGACGGGTGGTTGTAGTTCTGGCGGATCAGCTCGGACAGCTGCTGCTGCGCGTTGGCACGGAAGGCCGCGCTGTCCGTCACGCGGTTCACCAACGGGATCTCCACCCACACCGCGTAGCCGCGTTGGTCGGCCAGGTCGTAAACCACTTGGGCCTGCTGGTAGTGCGCGGTTCGCAGCGCGTTCACGCCCATCTCGTCCATCAGGTCGAAGTCCTGGACGCGCTGTGCCGGCGACACCGCCGAGCCCTCGTTCAGCCGGTCCTGGTGGGCGTTCACGCCATGCAGGCCCAAGTGCTGGCCGTTGAGGGAGAACCCACTGGCGGCGTCCACAGTGGCCGATCGAAGGCCGAGCGGCTGGGTGACCGAGTCGGTGACCCGGCCGGCGTCCAGGATCTCCACGGTCACGTGGTACAGATACGGATCCGCCTTGCCCTGCCAGCGACGCGGCTCGGTTATCAGAACATTTTGGACAGTGTCGAAGCCGGTCGCGGCGGCCACCGAACGGGTCGCCGCCGTTGTGGTGGTCACGACCGCACCGGACGCGTCGGTCACGGTCGCGCGGACCTGCGCCTGACGCGTGTCCGGATAGTTGTTCCACGCTTTGGTCGTGACGTCTACGCTGGCCGAGTCCGCGGACACGGACCGTTCGGTGAGATACACGCCGGGCCCGCCGAAGTCGCCCATCCGAACCGACAACGGGTCCACGGCCACCAGCGTGACGTCCCGGTAGATGCCGCCGAAGAACGTGAAGTCCGCGGACAGGGGCGGGACGTCCGGGTTGGCCGCGTTGGTCACGCGGACCGCGACGACGTTGTCCTGGCCGAGTTTGAGCGTGGCGGTCGCGTCGAACCGGAACGTGGCGTAGCCGCCCTGGTGGGTGCCGAGCTTGGTGCCGTTCACCCACACGTCGGCGACCGTGTTGACGCCGTCGAACTGCAGCCAGAGCCGTTTGCCGGCCAGCGAGGCCGACGGCGTGACGTGCCTGCGGTACCAGCCGACGCCACGGTAGTAGTTGTTGCCGCCGTCCTGGCCGTCCTGGGCGTTCCAGGTGTGCGGGACGGTCACCGACGACCACGCCGAGTCGTCGAACCCGGGCGCCTGCGCGCCGGTGGCGTCGCTGCGGAGGAACTTCCAGGCGCTGTTCAGGCTGGTCACCGGACGGACGAGGGGAGCGGCGGACACCGACGGGACAGCCAGCGCCGAAGCCACGAGGAGCAAGGGAAGAAGGAGCGCGCGCAGGGACATACACACACCTCGCTGTTCGTGTATGTGAACTATGTTCACGAGTGAACGCCCGGGACGGTAACGACCCGGGCGTTCACCCGTCAACGCGCGGTGGCGCTCACCCCTCGTCGAACGCGGACGAGTCCACCCATTCGGCCGACGTCATCGCCCACCAGTCCTCGGCGAGGCTCTGGGTCACGTACTCGTACGGCAGCCAGCCGTACCCCTGCTCGCCCCACGTGGTGCCCCACGAGTTGCGGATCAGGAACGCGCCGGTGGCGGTCTTGTTGTCGGTCGGGTTGGTGATCTTCTTGGCGTCGTCGTAGCCCGCGGCGCAGATGGCGTGTCCACCCAGGACGTTCTCGCCCTTGGCCGGGAACGGGATCTCGCCCGGCTTCTTCGGCTTCTGGATCGACGCGTACACCGTGAACCCGAAGATCGCCGGTACCCCCGCGGCCAGGTTCGTCTTGACCGTGGTCAGCGTCTGGTCGGCGGACTGGCCGGCCGGGTCCAGCCGGAAGTACTTCAACGCCTGGTAGTTCTGCGCGAACGCGAAGGCGAACGCGGGCGGGTCGTCCTCGAACTTCGAGACGTCGTACGGCCAGTACTTCTCCGGCGGGGCGCCGAACAGCGCCAGCGCGCCCATGACACTGCGCAGGTATGCACCTGTGTCCCCGGTGAGGCCGAGGAACTGGCGCGTCACCTTGTAGACGAACAGCCGGGACATGTCGGCGTACTTGCCGAACGACCGGCGCTGGTAGTACTCGACCATGCCGCACGCGGCGTTGGCCGTGCACGAGCCGAGCTGTCCCTGGTCCTCCACGGGCGAGAAGTACTGCCGCAGGTCCACCGACGCCGGCACGCCACTGTCCGCCGCCTCCGCGCTCCCCAGCCGCTGCAACGACTTCGAGGCGGAACCCTTGAGCACATCACGGACCTCGGGCGACTCGTGCGTCAGGTCCCGAACATCGGGGCGGTCCGGCAGCCAACCCATACCGGTTGGCTCGGTGTTGCCCGGCAACAAGATCGTGTCCATGTCTCCCTCATCTACAATCGACCTGATGCGACGGCCATGACGAAAAAGGCGCCACATTGACGTGATACGGAAAAGAGCGCGATCTGTTAGCGGTGATACCGACGAACAGGTTGCGATTCGGATTCGGTCGGCGCACGGACCGTCCCCGTCCACAGTGGATCACTACCCGGTCGGGTAACGGCTGCCCGATCGGGCAGCGCCGAATCGTGACAGACAATTGAGTAGTGTTACGGATACGCGCCATGAACAACGTCAGCACCCTGTGCGCATGGACGCGTTACACCGCCTGGCCGACGAGGTCGCCCAGCTCGGCCGCCGGTTGGAGCTGATCAGCGCCGAACTGCGCTCGTACACCCAGGACGAGCTGACCAGGCCGATCGCCCGGCCCACGCCGGTGACCTACCCGGCGCCGCCGCCGGTGTTGCCGCCGCCTGGTTATCAGGCGTACGTTCCGCCGCCGCGTGGTCCGTCGCTGATGGAACGGCTCGGTCGGGACGGCGCGGGCAGCCGGCTGCTGGCGTGGGTGGGCGGCGTGGTGACGTTGCTGGGCGTTGTCCTGTTGCTCGTTCTCGCGGTCCAACGTGGATGGTTGGGCCCGCCCGGTCGGGTGCTCGGCGGGGCCGTGCTCGGTGCGGCGCTGGTCGGCAGTGGCCTGTGGGCGTACCGCTCGCCGTACGGGCGTTCGGGTGCGTTCGCCTTGGCCGCCACCGGAGTCGCCGCGTTGTATCTCGACACGATCGCGGCCACGACACTGTTCCATTACCTGCCGGAATGGGGCGGGCTGGTGGTGGGACTCGCCGTGGCGGTCGGCGGGCTGCTGTTGGCGGCGCGTTGGGACTCGCCCATGCTGGGAACCGCCGTGGTGATCGGCTGCGCGGCGCTCGCGCCGTTCATCACCGAGGGCTTCACGCCGGAACTGGTGACGTTCCTGCTGATGTTGCAGATTGCCACAACACCTGTGCAGCTGCGGAAAACCTGGCCGTCGGTGGCGCTCGTGGGCGGCTCGGCGCCGCTTGTCGCGTCCATGATCACGACCGCGCGGACGCACGTCGTGGACCCGCTGCCGAGCGCGTTCGTGGCACTGGCCGCGCTTGTCGTCGGCGCGGTGCTGGCCGTGATCTCCAGCAGGCGAGGGGGGAACGACCAGGTCGCGCTCGGCCTGTTGGTGTGGGCGGCGGCACCCGTGCTGTTCTCGGCGCTGTTCCTGCCCAAATGGCAGGCTGTGGCGGTCGCGGGTGCCGCGGCGGCGGTGATGTTGTGCGTGTGGGTGATCACACCGATGAAGAACGCTGCCGCGATCGGGACGCTCGTGTCAGCGTTTCAGGCGACGGCCACGGCGTTCGACGGGTCCGCGCGGTCGGTGGCGCTCATGGGCGCGGCTGTGTTGCTCGCGGTGCTCGCGCTGGCGTTGAGGGACCAGCCCACGTTGTGGGGTGCGGTGGGATTCGGCGCGGCCGGGGCGGCTCTGGCGTTCGTCAAGGACGTTCCGCCGACCTTTCTGGTCGTCGAGCCCACCTCGGCCCCGAGTGGCCTGGTGGCTTCGTTGTTCTCGTCTTTGCTGGTGGTGGCGGTCGCGGTGGCGCTGCCGTGGGTGGCGACGGCCATGGGCGTGCTCGAACCGGCGTCGAAGGCCCTGGCGCCGTGGCTGTTCGCCGGCGCCGCGGCGTTGTACGGCGCCGCCGGGTTCGTGCTGTCCGCGGCGTTGCTGATCGAGCCGGACCGGTCCGGGTTCCTGCTGGGGCACGTGGTCATCACGGTGTCGTGGACCGTTGCCGCGCTTATGTTGCTGCTCAAGGGAATCGCGGTCCGTGCGCTGCGCGTGGTCGGGTTGGTGCTCGTCGGCGCCGCGGTGCTGAAGCTCGTGCTGTTCGACCTGTCCGCGTTGGACGGGATGGCGCGGGTGGCAGCGTTCCTGTGCGCCGGCCTCATTCTCCTGGCCGCGGGCACTCGTTACGCCCGGCTCGTGTCGCGGTTGTGACCATGTCCGCCAGGACGGCGGTGAGCAGGCCGGGGAAGCGGGCCTCGATGTCGTCCCGGCGCAGTTCGACCCACCGAGTCCGGCCGTCGACCACGGTGCTCGTCAGCCCGGACTCGCGCAGCACCCGCCAGTGGTGCGACAGCGTCGGCGCGGTGATCTCCAGTTCGTAGCCGGACAACGAGCACGTCTTCGGGGTGCTCGCCACGCTCAGGTCCCGGATCAGCTCGAGCCGCACCGGGTCCGCGAGCGCGTGCAGCACCGTCACGATGTCGATGTCGCCCCGGCTGGGCTGCGGCAGTAGGCGGGTCACCAAGCCTCCCTCATCCTTAGATTGTTTGACAACGGTCGAAGGGTTCCTCCAGGATACCCACCATGACTATTCGACGTCCATCAAACGATCGGCTGTCGACCAACATACTTGTCGTCCTCGCCATCGGCACGTTCATCGTGGGCACCGACGGCTTCGTCCTGAACGGCCTGCTCCCAGTGATCGCCCACGACCTGCGGGTATCCGAGTCCGCAGCCGGACAGCTGACCACCAGCTTCGCCCTGACCTACGCGATCGCCTCCCCGCTGATCGCCGCGGCGACGGGAAGGTGGGACCGTAGGACGCTGTTGGCCGGGGGCCTGGCCCTGTTCACGGTCGGCATGGCGGGCCAAGCGCTCGCGGCCGACTACACCACAATGGTGCTCTCCAGAATCCTCGCGGCCGTGGGAGCCGCCGCCTTCCAAGCGAACGCCTACGTCGTCGCCGGCGCACTGGCCTCCGACGCCCGACGCGGCCGCGCGTTGGCAACGGTGGCCGGCGGCATGAGCGTATCCATGGTCCTGGGAGTGCCCATCGGCGTGTTCTTCGCGCACGACCTGGGCTGGCGCGCAGTGATGTGGGCAATCGGCGGGATATCCCTGTTAGGCGCGTTGGCAATGCCGTCGCTCCCCTCAGTCCGTGTCCCTGCGGTCACCCTCAAAGTCCGCCTGTCAGTGCTGGTCCGCCCAGCGGTCCTGAAGGTGCTCCTGGTGACGGTCCTGGGCATCAGCGCCGCCTTCACAGTGTTCGTCTACCTGCCATTGGTGGTCGCACCCTCAGCGACCGGCACAGTGCTCTCGTGGGTCCTGGTGGGCTACGGCATCGGCCAAGTCGCCGGCAACAACATGTCCGGCCGCTGGACAGACAGATTCGGCACAGACCGAGTGCGAATGATCTCCCTCGCCGGAATGGGCCTAGGAATGGCCCTACTGACAGTCGGCGCCCAAACACTGGTGGGCACCATCCTGGTCGTCGCCGCCGTCGGCACGTTCGCAGGCATGATAATGGTCCCGCAACAGCACAGACTCTTCGCCATAGCCCCAGACGCCCCCACAGTGGCACTCGGCCTCAACGGCTCAGCCATCTACCTCGGCGGCGCGCTCGGCTCCGCTTTCGGCGGTCTGATCTTGATCGACCCAGGTGTGGCTTGGCTTCCCCTTGCCGGTGCGCTGGTTGCCTTGTGCAGTTTGGGTTTCGCATACGTCTATCGTCACAATCGGGTCGTGGCTGTAGGTTAGGCTTCCGCGCTGCAAAAGATTGTTCGCTCGCCGCTCGGGCAGGCCGCCAAGAGGGAGTCCCTTGTCGGGTTTTGCTGCTGTGGTTAGGTTGTTTGGTCGCGGCGCCTCCCTCCCGTGTGGCCTGCCCAAGGGAAACGCATCTGCCAGGTGGAGTCCAGCTTGGTCTTCCGGTCCGTATCGCACCCAGCCGGGTCGGGTCTCGTAGGCGGACCTCCCTTGGGTTCCGTGGGTGTGGACCCCACCTGGCAGATGCGATTGGCTCCGCCCAGGCCACACGGGAGGGAGACACCACTCGGGCCAGGTTTGCTGCGCGGGCACGCGCTTCTTCGTACAGTCCAATGGTTTCAGGCTGCTGTGCGAGGAAGTGGGGCATGTAGTTCGTTGCGTCTCGGTCTCTGTGACGGGTCCACATAGGCCGGTGGTGTGAACCACGGTCTACCGTCAACCATCTCGACTGTCCATGCACTGTTGTGGATCAGTCGGTGGTGACTCGGACACAATGACGCCAAGTTGTCCAATTTGGTCGGTCCACCCTGCGCCCACGGGACGACGTGGTGGGCGTCACACACGCTGGCCGGTCGTTCGCAGCTGGGGAACGAACATCCTTTGTCCCGCAAGTAAAGCCCCCGTCGAATGTGCGCCGGGGTAGTGTAGGCGGGAACCGCCACATCCAACGGCTTCGAGTCCCCACCCAACACAGCTGGCAGTACATGGGCATCGCAAGCGATCCGTCGCGCTTCACTGGCGCTCATCCGCCGGTCACCCGACAACACAACATCATCCAACGCCCGCTGCAGTTCCTCAAACGAGATGGTAACCGCAACTTCAGTCCGCACACCATTCTGGGTGGGCAACTCCGGACAGTTCGCCGCCATCCGCAGCACATCCGCGAAAGCGTCCCCAGCTCGCTCGGCATACCCTCGGGTGTCGCCGCCTTCCGTGTGCGGCTTCTCGAACGGCTTCAACAGGTTCTCGAACAGTTGCGCCGATTCGAGGTCCAGGTGACCTTTGAACTCCATGGTGCCGTCCCGGCGGATGTGCCGACGCAACATCCGCGCTGGCCGCGCTGGCTGCTCCTCCCGAGGCGGTGGCCCATCCGGGTCGACAATGTCTCGGACTCGGGTGCCGAACCGGGTCAAGGCTTTCGGGTCGTCCTCAGCGGCGCGGGTGAGCATCACTTGCTCGGCGGTGGCCCGCTGCTCGGCATCCAGGTGCGGCAGATTCGCCAAGGTCTTGCGAATAACGTCCACGTGCTCGGACCCAACTTCGCCACGCGCCAACGCTTCGGCGGTCTGCGGCAACACCGGCTCGATCACCGATCCGGTCGGTGTCGTCATGGCATGCAGATCCTGAGCCTGGGCGAGCCGATGCCGAGCTTCGGCCCGACTGAGCCGCGCGGTGTGCATCAACAGCGCGGAGGTGTTGCTGTACCCAAGTTTGGTGGCGACGCCACGACTCTCCATCTCAGCCAAGAGCCGGAGCTCTTCGGCATACAGTTGCCGACGGCGTTGTACCACAGCGGAGTAGGCATCGACCAGCTCAGAATCGCTGGCCTGCCAAAGAGGCGCTGTGGTTACCATGCAACAATTCTAGCAAACAACAAGGTAGACATGCTGGAATGCAAAGCATTCAGCTGTCGGCGAACAATAGAACTTAAGAGCCATCGGAGAAGCGCGTGCCCGCGCAACGCAACTATCCTAGAGTGGTGACTCCCTCCCGTGTGGCCTGGGCGCAGCCAATCGCATCTGGCAGGTGGGGTCCACACCCACGGAACCCAACCGGAGGTCCGCCTACGAGACCCAACACGGCTGGGTGCGATACGGACCGGAAGACCAAGCTGGACCCCACCTGACAGATGCGATTCCCTTGGGCAGGCCACACGGGAGGGAGACGCCACGACCAAACACCCCAACCACACCAGCAAAATACGACAACAGACTCCCTCTTGGCGGCCTGCCCGAGCGGCGAGCGAACAATCTTTTGCACCCAGGAAGTCCGCAGCCGGCAACAAGAAACTACTGCGACAGCGAAGAACAACCGGCGCCAAGCGAGAACCTAGCCAGTCAGGGGCAAGGCTGGCAGTCCTAACGATAAGGATCTAATCCTGAAGGGACAGATGAGGACGACGCTGAACCGAGAAGCGAGCGAAAGGCTCGCGCCGCTCCCCGGATCAAGCGGGAAGATCGGCCGAAGGTGGGCTCAGCAGCGAGCGAGAAGGTCCTTGCCAGGAAACGAAAGACGAGCAAAGTGCTACGCGGCAACAAAAGGTCCGCGCCGAGCGGTCCGTACCGAGCGGTCAGCACCGTGGCGGCCCGGGCCGGACGAACTGGATGAACCGGCGGCGACGGTGCTCGCGTCATCAGGCTCAGCAAGAAGGTGGGCGTTGTAGGCAGGGGTCAGGTGGCGAGTACTTCGGATTGGATTCGGCGGAGGAGGGGGCCGGGTTCGATGCCTAGTTGGTCGATCAGTTCGGTTCGGGTTTGGTGGTAGACGGTCAGGGCTTCGGCTCGGCGGCCGGCTCGGGCAAGGGCCACCATCAGTTGGGCGGCGAATCGTTCTCGTAAGGGGTATTCGCGTACGTAGGTGGTGAGTTCGCCGATCACCGCTGTTGCTCGGCCGGCGGCCAGTTCGGCGTCCACCCACTCTTCCACCACCATGATCCGTTCTGCTTCCAGCCTGACCGCTTCCAGTTCCAGGTGGGGTTGGGCGAAGTCGGTGCCGCGCCACTGGTCCAGCGCGCGGCGGAAGTGGGCGGCCGCGAGGGTGGGGGCGGCTGCCGCTCGGCCGGCTTCGGTCTCCGCGCGGAACACGAGGAGGTCCAGGTCCGCTGTGTCCAAGCTGATCCGGTAGCCGCCCGCGACCAGGTCGATCGGCACGCCATCGAGCCGCTCCCGCAGCCGCGAGACGTAAGTGTGCAGATTGGACACGTACGACTTGGGTGGCTCGTCACCCCACAACACCTCGACCAGCCGGCCGAACGACACCGCTTTGTTGGCGTTGAACAGCAGTTCGGTCAACAGGGCCGGTAGCCGGCTGCCGCGCAGGGCGACCGGTGCGCCGTCCCTGTTCACGACGGTCAGCGGGCCGAGAACGCCGAACCGCAGGCAAGCGACCTTGAACATGGGATTCCTCTCCGAATCGGTGTTGCGGAGTATTATCAGCATGTGCTTGTGAACTCTGTCAACACATGAATCGGTGATGAGGTATGTTTCCATCTGATTCGCCGTGTGAACTCGAAGGGAGCGACCCTGGTGTCGAACGAGGCAGCCGTCACCGCGGCCGACATCGCCCGGCTGGCCGGGGTCGGCCGCGCCGCGGTGAGCAACTGGCGTCGCCGCTACGAGGACTTCCCCGCACCGGTCGGCGGCACCCCGAACAGCCCGCTGTTCACCCTCGCCGAGGTCGAACGCTGGCTACGGGACCAGGGAAAACTCCAAGCCGGATCGCCATGGGAACGGCTGTGGCAGCTCGTCGAGGCGCACCGCGGCGACAGCGAGCCCGCGGACTTCCTGGCCGCGATCGGCGCGTTCATGCTGGGCCGCCCCGTCCAGATCCCGCCAGCTCTGATCCCCGAGCTGGAGACGCTCGCGGCCGTGCACGGTTCGATGGGCACGGCGGAATCCCTGTGGGAACGGTATGTGCAGGCCAACGCCCGATGGATCGCGGTCACGACACCTGAGACCGCCCGCCTGATCGCCGAACTCGTCGACGCGAAAGGAGTCGTACTCGACCCGGCCTGCGGCGCCGGCTCGCTGCTGGCCGCGGTGTCCGGACACGGCCTGCTGCATTCCCTCGGCCAGGAGATCGACCCGGGCCTGACCGGCCTGGCTGACGTCCGGCTGGCACTGCGCGGTGTCCCGACCGAGCTGCACGTCGCGGACTCGCTGGTCAACGACGCCTTCCGGGGACGCCTGGTGGACGTGGTCGTGTGCGACCCGCCAGTCGGCGAACGCCAGTGGGGACACGAGGACCTGCTGCACGACGAACGCTGGGAGTACGGCATCCCGCCGCGGATGGAGTCCGAGCTGGCGTGGGTGCAGCACTGCCTGGCGCACGTCAAGCCAGGCGGACTCGTCGCCATCCTGATGCCGCCGTCGGTCGCCGCCCGGAGATCCGGCCGGCGGATCCGCGCCGAGCTGCTCCGTCGCGGCGCGCTACGGGCGGTGATCGCGCTGCCCGGACCCGTGCACCTGTGGATGCTGCGCCGGCCGGCCCAAGAGGCGGCGCACAACCTGTTGGTCATCGAGAGCACGGCGTCCGAATGGGATCAGGCCGCCGAGCTGGTCATCTCCGCCTGGCGGACATTCGACAGCGGGCAGGGGAATGTCGACGAACGGCCAGGCGTGGTGCGCTCGATCCCGGTGCTGGACCTGCTGGGGGAGGAGGTGGACCTGACCCCCGCGCGCAACCTGCCCGTGACGTCCGCCCCGGACACCGCGGAGAAACTCCTCGCCGGGCACCGCGAGCTGAGCGCGCGGCTGTCGGCGCTCGTGCCGATGCTGCCCGCGTTGGACTGGACCGGCCCGAACCGGCAGCGCCGGGTCACGATGACCATCGGCGAACTGATCAAGACCGGCGCGTTGACGTTCCTCCAGTCCGACGCGCCCGCGGGGGACGCGAGCGGCGACACGGTGCCCGTGCTGGACCTGTCGGACGTGCTGGCCGACCGGCCGCCGACCCGGCGGATGTCCCGGCAGGTGGCCGGGCCGGCGGTCCGGGTCGAGCCGGGTGACGTGGTGCTGCCGACCGCCGGGCACAAGCTGGTCGCCCGGGTCATGAACGACGCCGGCGCGGTCCTCGGCCGCGGCCTGTGCCTGCTGCGCGCCAACCGCGAGGTGCTCGACCCGTGGTTCCTGGCCGGGTTCCTGACCGGTTCGGCGAACTCCCGGCAGGCCAGCACGCACCTGTCCGCGGCGGCCCGGCTGGACGTGCGGCGGTGCGAGATCCCACGGATGCCGCTGCCGGACCAGTACCGGTTCGCGGCGGTGTTCTCCGCCCTCGGTACCTTCTCTACCGCGCTCGGCCGCGCCGGCGCACTGGCCGACCAGGTCATCCAGGCCACTGTGGATGGTCTGGTGGACGGTCTGGTGGCGCCACCGAGGCCGCCAAGCTAGGGGAAGGACACGGGGGATGGATCGGATCGTCGGCAACAGGTACGAACTGGTCCGTCCGCTCGGCCGGGGTGGGATGGGGGAGGTCTGGCTCGGCCGGGACACCCGGTTGGACCGGGATGTCGCGGTGAAGCTGTTACGGCCCGGCTCGTTGCCCGCGGGCTCCGATGTGGAGACGCTGATCAGCCGGTTCGGCCGGGAGGCGCGGCTGATGGCGAAGCTGGAGAACCCCGGGGTGCCCGCGGTGTACGACACCGGCACCGACCACGAGGACCTGTACCTGGTCATGCAGCTGATCGGCGGCGCGGACCTGGCCGAGTTCGAGGCGGAGAACGAGCCGGTCCCGATCGGCTGGGTCGCGGCGATCGGCGCGCAGATCGCGTCCGTGCTCACCGCCGCGCACGCCGCCGGGCTCGTGCACCGGGACCTCAAGCCGCGCAACGTGATGATCACCCATTCCGGCGAAGTGAAGGTGCTGGACTTCGGCATCGCGGTGCTGCGCGACGCCGACCTGACCCGGATCACCCGCAGCGCCGAGGCCGTCGGCACCCCCGCGTACATGGCGCCCGAGCAGGCCATGCACGGCGTCTCCAGCCCGAGCAGCGACCTCTACTCCCTGGGCTGTGTGCTGTACGAGCTGATCACCGGACGGCACGTCTTCGACGCCAGCACGGCGCTGGCGATCATGCACCGGCACTACTCCGAGGTGCCCGCGCCGGTGAGCGCGTTACGCCCGGAGACCGACCCGCACCTGGCCGACCTCGTCTCCCGGCTGCTGGCCAAGGACCCCGGGGCGCGGCCGGCGAGCGCGAAGGAGGTCTTCGACGTCCTGGTCCGCCTGATCCCCACCGGCGGCAACGGCGCCGCGATCCCGATGGACCCGACGCGCCCGTTCCGCGAGTGGCGAGCCGGCCCACAACGGGCCACACCGCCACCGCCGCCACTGTTGCCGCCGCCCATCTTCCCGGTCCCGGCGCACACCACGCCGATCCCCAGATACGTCGACCCGCCGACCGCCCGCGTGTCCCGGTTCGACACGCCGGGCCGGCGGTTGACCGAGGGCACCCTGCTCACGCTCGGGTTCATGTTCCTCGGGTTCGTCCTGGACGACGCCCTCGACCACAAGACGCCGACCGAGATCACCGCGGGTCTCGCGTTCTCGCTGCTGTTGCTCGGCATCGGCGTGTGGATGCGCCAGCGCCGGCTGCGGCTGCGGTTTCCGTGGTCGTTGGCGTGGCGGCGGGTGATCCGGCCGGCCACCAAGGTCGAGCGCGGCGTCGAACGCACCCTGCTGATCGTCGGCGGGCTGATGGTCGCGGTGTACCTGGGCGGGGTGATCCTGGACTGGGCCGGCGTCCAGCGCTGGGACTACACCAACAGCCGGGTCTTCGACCTGACCATCAGCCTGGGCCTGTTCCTGCCCGGCGTGATCATGCGCCAGCACCGGCTCGGCAAACGCTATCCGTGGTATGTGTAGTACGAGTCGACCGCCGGTTGGCCGGTGTAGTTCGGACCGGCGCTGTCGTCCGCGCCCAGGTAGTCGAACGGCAGATCCACCGCGGCGTGCCCGTCGAGACGGATCCGCCTGGTCCGGGCGTTGTAGTGGAAACCGGCTAGGCGCAAGGCTTTCGTGACGTTCGGTGCCTTGACCGACGACACGTCGAAGTTGGCCACGAAGAGGCCGTCCGGCGTGAGCCACGACGCCGCCCTCGCCAGCAGGCCGAGCTTGTCGCCGACGTAGTGCAGGCCGTGCACACACGTGATGAGGTCGTACGCGCGGGCCGGCCGCCACGTGCCGACGGGCGCGGCGACGAGCTCCACTGTGGCCGGTGCCGGGCCGGCGAAGAAGTCGACCAGGTCGACTCCGGTGATCCGGGTGTCCAACACCGACGCGGCGTCCAACAGCGCGCGTCCGCTGCCGCAGCACAGGTCGAGCCAGTTGGCTGGGCGCCGGGCGACAATGTCCACTCCGAACCCTATGTGTACGCCATGGGCGGCGCTATCGTTCGGCATGCCTCGTTCCGGGTATCGGTTCGACTATCTGGTGGCCCCGCTGCGTTGTCCTCGGTGTGGGCTGGTGGCGGAGGCCGACGAGATGTTGGAGATGACCACGCGGCTGCGCGCCGAGCCCAATCTGGCGTACCTGACCATCGGCGACGACCTGCCCGTCACCCCGGAGCGGGCGGCCTCGGCCGGCTATGTCCAGCTGCGGTTACCCGGGCCGGACGAGCCCACGATCCTGTTGCACACGTGGACGTGTGCGTCGTGCGGCGCGGCCGGCAACTGGGCCGAGGTCGTGGTGGAGGAGGACGTGATCGAGGCCATCGACGAGGCCGAGTTGGACGCGGACACGATGGCCCGCGCCCATTTCAAGGTCTCCGACGACAGCAGGCACCGCTAGCCCAGGAACGCGTTGACGGCGGCGGCGAAGCCGGTCGGGTCGTCCACCCACGGGAAGTGTCCGGCGCCGGCTCCGACGACGACGGTCGCGTCGGGGAAACGCGGTATCGCGGTGCGCAGCGTCGCGGGTGTCACCATCGCGTCCAGTTCGCCCGCGTACAGCAGGACCGGAGCGGTGAGTTCGGTCAGAGCGGCCTTGGTCGCCGGGGCGTCCAGGGTGACGCCGGCGAAGTAGCCCTCGCGGGCGGCGACGTGCCGCTCGGCGATCCCGACACCCGCGTGCGCGCGCGCCGCGTCGTCCCACCGGCCGTAGAACAGTGGCCGGGACTCGTGGAACGTGGCCAGCGTCAGGTCGCCGCCCAGGATCTTGTCGAGCGCGGCGCGTGCGGACGCGTACCACGGCTCGCCCGCTCGGTTCCGCAGGGCGGCGGCGAGTTCGTCGTCGGTGCCGTGGACGTCGATCGCGGCCAGGTTGGGGGTGATCAGCGCCAGGTTGGCGACGCGGTCGGGGTGGGCGGCCGCGTACAGCGTGCCGAGGATGGCGCCGGCCGAGTGGGCGAGCAGATCCATCCGGTCGAGGCCGAGGTGCGCACGCAGCGCGTCGAGGTCCGCGACGAGCCGGTCGACGCGGAACGTGGTGGGGTCGGCGGGATCGGGAGAGTCGCCGACCCCTCGCGGGTCCAGGAGGACGAGTTGGCGGGATGTGTCGAGGCCGCCGAGGTTCCCGAGGTACGCCGCGGCTCGGCCGGGCCCGCCGGGCACGCACAGCAACGGCCGGCCGGTCCCGAGGACGTGGTAGTCGAGTTCGGTTCCGTCGTACGACACGAACGTGGGCATGTGTGGATCATATGGCCGGCCTGGGCTGGGCCGTCTGCGCCGACAGCGAACAAGGATAGTAAGGAATAGTGACTATCTGACGGGTGTTGCACAGCGTGTGACAACACTCGCCGTGATCTCAGCGGGCCTGAGCCAGCCCTCGTCCACCCGCCTGCTCGCCGACCGGTTGACCGCCGCGACCCGGGCCGACCTGGGTGACGTCGACGTCCAGGTGATCGAGCTGCGGGACCTGGCCGTGGACATCGCGAACAACCTCGTCACCGGCTACCCGAGCCAGGCGTTGCGGACCGCCGTCGACACGGTCACCGGCGCGGACGGCGTGATCGCGGTCACGCCGATCTTCACCGCGTCCTACAGCGGCCTGTTCAAGTCGTTCTTCGACGTCATCGAGGACACCGCGCTGGTCGGCAAGCCGGTCCTGATCGCGGCCACCGGTGGCACCGGCCGGCACTCGCTCGCCCTGGAGCACGCGGTGCGGCCGATGTTCGTCTACCTCCGGATGATCGTGGCGCCGACCTCGGTGTATGTGGCGACCGACGACTGGGGTGACACCGGCCTGGCCGAACGCGTGTCCCGGGCCACGGGCGAGCTGGCGGCGTTGATGGCGAACCGGCCGATCGTGGCCGCGCCGCCCGCTGTGCTGCCGTTCGAACAGCAGTTGGCAGCGCTGCGAAAGACCGAACCGGCCTCACACCATGGTCAACAGCAGCACGCCCATGCCGAGGCTCATCGCGGCGTGGCCGGCGGCGTCCAACGGGCGTAACCGCCGTCGCAGCGCCCCATAGCCGAACGGGAGCGACGCGACCACGAAGTACCAGGCCAGCACCGCGGTGACGACCGTGATCACCGATAGTCGGCCCACCGACATGGTGACCACCATCCACGCCATCGCCGCCGCCATCAGGGCGTGGTGCATCGCGGGCAGGCCCTCGGACCGGTGTGGGACCGTGGCCAGGCCCGCGAACCAGAACGTGACCGCGCCGAAGTACGTGACCTGCAGCCACACCGGCAGTTCGGTGCCCCAGACCATGCCGATCATGGTCAGGCCCATCAGGACGTGGGTGCCGCGGGTGATCCGCTCAGAAGTACAGGCGACCGGCCGCGCGCACCCGACCAGGAACCACGTCGCCGCGGCGGCGAAGACGACCGTCAGTGCCCAGCTCGCCGGCATCGAGCCACCTCCACGTTCCACTATCACCCGCCGACCGGGTGTGACAAATCGCCCAATCGGGCAGTGGCTCTCCCGAGCTTTCCCGAGAGTCCGCTGTGAGTACAGACCTCAGGCGGCGCGCGAACTCATCGGTGAACTACCGTTCAAAAGTGACCTTTGTGCGGCGCAACCCGGGAACCGTCGCCTACCTGGCGTTGCTCCTGGCGGGGTCGCTGGTGGTGTTCGGGATCCTGCCGGACGACGCCGCGGACGACGCGCTGCGATCGGTGAGCACGAACCTGGCCAACGTCGACTGGCTGTTTCCGTTGCGGCTGCTGGCAAGCGGGCTCGTCGCCGACCCGTCGGCGTACACCTTGGTGCTCGTCCTGGCCGGCGTCATCGGCTCCATGGGATGGTTGGAGCGGCGCTTCGGGGCGGCCAGGGCGTTCGGGATCTTCCTCGCGGTCCACATAGGTGTCACGTTGCTGACGTTGCTGGTCGTCGTGGTCGGCGTCCGGACCGGGTTCTACCCGCCGGCCGTCCGGGACGACCTCGACTACGGCATCAGCTACGGCGCGATCGGGTGCGCCGCCGCGGTCACGGGCTTCCTGCCGAGATGGGCGCGGGTTCCGGCCGCGCTGGTGGTGTTGTTCGTCCCGTTCGTGGCGGCGGAGTGGTACGGCTGGGTCCCGGACTTCGCCACGATCGGCCACGTCCTGTCGGCGTTGGCCGGCTTTGTCACCTCGGCCGTGCTGGTGCGCAGGCGAACTGTCCACAGTCACCAGTCGAGCTGGGGGAATGCCCGAACGGACACTCCGGTGTGCACCAAAACTCACTGATCAGGGCCCGTCGGACGGCACTTTCCTCGGTAGCGTCGGTGTCGGCGCCACACCAGGTCCTCCTACGGTTGCTTCGGGAGCCCGCCGAGATGCAGACACGCTCGCGGAAAGATCATCACGTCGTCGTGCTCGACCAGGAACAGCGGAACCTGTTGCACCTGCTCGCGTCTGGCCTGCCGGACACCGCCATCGCGCGCCGCATGTGCCTCGCGCCAAGGACTCTGGCCCGCCGGATCGCGAGCCTGTACGAGATGCTCCACGCGGACAACAGGTTTCAGGCCGGGGCCGCGGCCGAACGGCTCGGCCTGCTGGACGGGGACGGCCCGGCGGGCTCCTCGACCCGGCTGGCCGGCTAGCCCGTTACTCGAACACCTGTTCGACGAATATGGTAGGTTCAAGGTCATGCCGAGTCGCGTGATCAGGGTCTACCAGCCGTGGCCGACGCCGGTGCGGGCCGCCCGCTACACCGACGCGTCGGTCCTGCCGGAGATCAGCGCGTGGGTCACCCGGCTGCGGGAGCAGGGACTGGTCCCGCCGGACGTCGACTTCGCCATCCGGGACGGCGCGGACGGCCTGGTCGGCGTCCTCGGCGACCGGTGCGGCGAACACGAGCTCCGGCCGACCGGTTTTCTCGTCTTCGGTCGCCGCGGTCTGCGAATACTCGACGAGGCGTCGTTCTTCGGCCAGTACCACGATCCGGATGTCGGTTAGTCCCAATGGGTTGACTCGTCCGAACCGAATGGTCGCGGTTCGGCCCCGCGTGCGCGCGTCTGCAATAGTGTCCGTGTGCGCACAGTCAAGGGAGCCGCATGAGCGGGCGCCCGCCGCGGCCCGCAAGGGCCTGGCTGTTGTATCTCGCGGTAGGACTCGGCATCGAGGTCGTGTACTACCTCGTGCCTGCCAGCAGCGGCGGGGTGGTCGCCCGGGTCGTGCTGTACTGCCTGGTCTCGGCGTCGGCGAGCGTCGCGGTGTTCGTCGGCGTGTGGCGCAACGAGCCGAGGCCGCCGCTGCCGTGGATCCTGCTCGGGTTGAGCCAGGTGGTGTACGCGTCCGCCGACGCGTACTTCTATGTCGCGCACTACCTCCTAGGGGATTTGGACTACCCGTCCGTCGCCGATCCGCTGTACCTGGCGCACTACCCGCTGGTCGTCGCCGGGCTGCTGTTGTTGATCCGGCAGCGCAGGCCGGGGCGTGACCTGCCTGGCGTGCTCGACGCGGCGGTGCTCGCGGTGGTGGCCGCCATGTTGTCGTGGCTGTACGTGATCGGGCCGCAGGCCCGGATGGACTCACCGATCCTGGCGAAACTGGCGTCGCTCGGCTATCCGGTGATGGACCTGGCGCTGCTGTCCGTGGCGTTGCCGCTGGTGCTGGGCGAGGGCAGCCGGCCACGGTCGTTCTTCCTGCTGACCGCCAACCTGGTCGGCATCATGACCGCCGACACCATCTACGTCCTGCAACAGCTCGCCGGCACGTACCACGCCGGGAACTTCCTGGACGCCATCTGGCTGACCGCGAACCTGGCGCTCGGCACGGCCGCGCTCGACCCGACGATGAGCAGGGTCGGCGAGAAGGCGCCGCCCCGGGTGTCCCGGCTGGGGCCGGTGCGCATCGCCGTCACGTTCGCCGCGGTCCTCGTCGCGCCGGCCACGCTGGTCGTCCAGTACGTCACCGACTCGCTGCAGGACGTCCTGGTGGTGGCGGTCGCGTGTGCCGTGCTGTTCCTGCTGACCATCCTCCGCATGGTGGGACTGGTTGCCGCGCAACGGAAACTCGCCATCACCGACGGCCTGACGGGGCTCTACACCCGACGGTTCTTCGAGGCCCAGCTGCCGATCGAGCTGGCGCGGGCCCGGCGCGCCAACGGTTCCGCGGCCGTGCTCATCATCGACGTCGACCGGTTCAAGTCGATCAACGACCGGTACGGGCATCCCGCCGGCGACCGGGTCCTGATCGAGATCGCGGCCCGGCTGAGCCGGACCGTCCGCAGCGGCGAGGTCCTGGCCCGGTACGGCGGCGAGGAGTTCGCGCTGGTGGTGCCGAACATCAGCGAGGAGACCCTGCCGATCGTCGCGGAACGCCTGCGGGCCCAGGTCGCGGCCGGTCCGATCGCGATCACCCAGCAGACCGCGGTGCCGGTCACGGTGTCCGTGGGCACGGCCAGCTACCCGGTGCACGGCGACACCCCGGGCGAGCTGGTGTCCATGGCCGACCGGGCGCTGTACGCGGCGAAGGCGTCGGGCCGGGACCGGATCGTGGTCACGGGCCTGTTGTCGGCCAACGGCGCCCCCGGGCCGGACGTCGACCGGATGCTCGTCGACTACCTGTGCGAGGTGGCCGACCAGGTCGACGGCTGGCTGTCGAGCTACGAGCACAGCCGCGCGATCGGCCGGTGGTCGACGGTCCTGGCCGAGCGGATGGGCCTGGACACGACCGCGGTGCGCTGCTCGGAGATGGCCGGCCGGCTGCACGACGTCGGCAAGATCGTCATCCCGGAGTCCGTGCTGCGCAAGCCCGGCACGCTCGCCGAGGACGAGTGGCGGCTGGTGCGCAGCCACCCCGACTTCGGCTTCCGGCTGGCCCGGATGCTGCCGGGGTACGACGGGGTGGCCAGGGTGATCCGCCAGCACCACGAGCGGTTCGACGGCCAGGGCTACCCGGAGGGCTTGTCCGGCAACGAGATCCGGGTCGAGGCGCGGCTGCTCGGGGTGTGCGACGCGTGGGCGGCGATGCGCTCCGACCGGCCGTACCAGCCGGCGCGCACCGAGGACGAGGCCCGGGTGGAGATCCGCGACGGCCGGGGCACCCAGTTCGACCCGGACGTCGCGGACCTCTTCCTAGACCTGCACCACAAAGGTTTGGTGGGCGAGCTTCAGCTGATCGTGCCCACCGCCGACGGCCTGGTGTTGCCGCCGATCAGCCATCCACGTCCGCGCTAGCGAACCCGAGCAGGGTCCGTGCGCCAGACGAGCGGGCAGCGACGGTGCCGAGCAGGAGGTAGACGAGGCCGGCGATCAGCCATGCCTCAACGGGAACGAGCCCCAGGCTTGGTGTGGACCCCTGGCCGGGCAGCAGGCCGAGGCCCCAAGCCCCGAACAGGACGGCCACGAGCACCGCGGCGATCGCCGGCCAGTTCGCCAGGCCGGCCGCACGCCAGCTCGGCACCGCCGCCGGACGCTCCACAGGCGACAGTCGCGGTAGGACGAACTTGTCCACGCACATCACCACGGTCGCGCTGGGCAACGCGATCGACGTCCACCCGGCGATGCTGAAGAACCCGTTCTGCAGGTGCGGGAACCACCAGGTGAACACGGCGGCCACGCCGGCCATCAGCAGGCACGTGTAGAGCCTGCGCCAGCCCTTGGCCTGGCCGAACAGGTTCTGGCCGGCGTTGATCATCTCGTAGTAGTTGCCGTCGTTGATGGCGATCTGCAGCACGGTCGCCACGATCGCGCCCAGCCACAGCGCCCCGAACAGCGAATACTCGACGGAGTAACGGAAAGCCGGCCCGATGTCGTACTGGCCGACGCCGGACAGCGCGCCCATCAGCCACCCACCGGCCACGAACAGCACCAGCCCGATGGCGAACGCGACCACGAGCGGCAGCGTCGGCCAGAAGAACCGCGGCTTCCCGTACCGCCAGGTGTCCGGCTCGTTGCCCCACATGACGGCCCCGATGGCGAGGCCCACGCCGGACAGGAACGGCAGGTTGTCGCTGGTCCCGGCGCCCATCACGGCGCCAGGGACCGTGGCGATGCCCTTGACGAGGAGGTACACCATCCACAGGATCATCAACGGCGCCACCAGATACCGGGCGAACGCCGCGATCCCGCCGAACCCGAACACGTTGTTCGTGACCCCGACGACGGCGAGGACCACACTGATGAGAACGACGTTGCCCCAGCTGAACAACCCGTCGTACAACGTGGCCAGCAGGTTGAACGCGAACGCCGTCCACCCGGCCGCGACCCCGATGAGGATGAGCGAGACCACGACCGACCCGATCTTCCCGAAGATCGACCGGGTCAGCAGACTGTGCGTCAACCCGGTCGTGGACCCCAGATAGGCCGCGGGTAAGGCATACAGCAGGTAGGCCACGGCGCCGACCGCCCCGGCGCCGACCGCGCGCCACAACGAGTATCCGGCGTCGTGGTACTGGAATCCGAGGAACAGGTACGTGAACCCGGCAGCGAGCGTGATCCACAGCGCCGTGAAGTGGTACAACGACCGCCGTTGGCTCAGCGGCACCTCCCCGGCATCGCTTGTCGAGTAGTCATGGGACAACCCGATGACCAGCTCTTGACCGGTCGAACTCGGTGATGTCGATGAAGTCGCAGTCACGTGCCACTCCCGCCTGGTCGGTTGGTGGGCAAACGTTAACCCCGCGAGCCACGCGGTAGGTTCCCCGGGGATGGTGTCATCGCGTGACGATCTGGTGGAGCCCCGACTTTGGGTACCAACGGTTGCGAAACCGCCGGACGGGTCTCACCCATAGTGAGGGCCGCCATGTTGCGAAACTGAAACACGTTCTAATATTGTGGGTGGATGCGCCATGGGGTCGTGTTGTTCGCGAGCGACCGGGGGATCACTCCGGCTGATGCCGCGCGGGCCGCGGAGGACCACGGGTTCGACACCATCTACGTGCCGGAACACACGCATATCCCGGTGAAACGGGAGTCGCCGCATCCGCGGACCGGCGATTCGTCCCTTCCGGACGACCGGTACAAGCGGACCTTGGACCCCTGGGTGGCCCTGGCCACCGCCGCCTCGGTCACGTCCACCATCCGCCTGGGTACGGCTGTCGCGTTGCCGGTGGAGAGCGATCCGATCACCCTCGCCAAGACGATCGCGACACTCGACCATCTGTCCGGTGGCCGGGTCACCGTGGGGGCGGGCTTCGGGTGGAACGTGGACGAACTCGCCGACCATGGGGTGCCGGGGGAGCGGCGGCGGACGGTGCTGCGTGAGTACCTCGAAGCCATGCGCGCGTTGTGGTCCATGGACGAGGCGAGCTATCAGGGGGAGTTCGTCGCTTTTGGACCGAGTTGGGCGTGGCCCAAGCCGGTGCAGCCGAGGATTCCGGTGTTGGTCGGGGCCGGCGGCACCGACCGGACGTTCCGGTGGATCGTGGCCAACGCGGACGGCTGGATCACCACGCCGTCCGAAGTGGACATTGACGACCAGGTGGCGCGGCTGCGGGAGATGTGGCACGCGGCCGGCCGGGTGGGGGAGCCGGAAATCGCCGCGTTGGGTGCCCGGCCGGATCCGGAGCGGTTGGCGCACCTGGCTTCGATCGGGGTGACCGAGGTGATCTTCGGGTTGCCGGACCGGGCCGCGGCCGAGGTGACGGCGTGGGTCGGCCGGCTGGCGCGAAAGCTGACATAACACCGTGGTTTCACCACGGATTTCGTTGCGTTCCACCCGTTGACAGTGCGGAATTCGTGCTGCTTCGATCTGGGGTGTGCCGCGTACCGAGATGTTCCGCTTCCTGCGTCGGGTCGCTGTCGACCATGCCGCCGCCGACCGCCTCGGCGTGCCCGTCCTGGAGTTCCGCGAGGCCAGGCTGGCCCGCGAGGCCGGTACGTTCAGCCGCCGGACCGTGTTGAAGATCGGTGGCGCCGTGGGTGGCGCGGCGCTGCTTCTCGGCGTTCCCCGCCGGGCGGCAGCCGCTCCCGTCGTCAAGGGGGACAAGCCGCGAGTGGCGATCGTCGGGGCCGGCATCGCCGGTCTGAACGCGGCGCTCACCTTGGCCGACGCGGGTATTCCGTCGACCGTCTACGAGGCCACGGACGGGGTCGGCGGCCGGATGTACTCGGAGCGCGCGTACTGGGACGCCCACCAGGTGTCGGAGTACGGCGGCGAACGGATCGACACCGGGCACACGGTGATCCGCGACCTGTGCGCCCGGTTCGGCATCGGCCTCACCGACGTCCGCGCGGCGGCCCCGAAGGGCAGCCACGACGTCCTGTTCTTCGACGGCGCCTTCCACTCGCACAAGCAGTTCGTCCAGGACTTCGGCCCGGTGTACAAGGCACTCCAGGACGACATCGCCAAGGCGCCGGACTTCCCCACGTGGGACGCGAGCACGCCGGCGTCGACGGCGCTGAGCAACATGAGCGTCCAGGAGTGGATCGCCACCCGGGTACCTGGCGGCTACCACACGTGGCTGGCGCGGTTCATCGACGACGCCTACGTCATCGAGTACGGCCGGGAGACCTGGGACCAGACGGCCGTGAACCTGGTGTACCTGCTGGCCGAGCAGGGTGACCTGAACAATCCGGAGATCTGGGGCGGGTCGGACGAGACGTTCCACATCACCGGCGGCAACCAGCGGCTGCCCGAGGCGATCGCCGGCCACCTCCCGGACGGTACGGTCCGGCACGGCTGGCGGCTGGACGCGATCGTCCGGAACGCCGACGGCACCCAAACCCTGACGTTCAACGGCCACAAGCAGATCACCGCGGACCGCACGATCCTGACGGTGCCGCTCGGTGTCCTGAAACGGATCGACTACCGGCGGGCCGGGTTCGACCCCAGGATGAAGGCCGCGATCGCGAACCTCACCATGGGGTTCAACACCAAGCTCAACATGCAGTTCACCGACCGGCCGTGGCTCGGCCGCGGCCCGTGGCCCGGGACTTCGACCGGGTCCAGCTTCAGCGACACCGGCTACCAGCAGATCTGGGACGCCACCGCCGGCCAGGCCGGCACCGCGGGAATCGCGATCCAGTACGGCGGCGGCGAACGCGCCCAGGAATTCCAACCCGGCAAGCCGTTCGCCACCAGTAGCGACCCGTACGTCCGCGCGGCGGTCCACCGGAAGCTACGTCAGTACGAGGCCGTCCTGCCCGGCATCACCCGCCACTGGACAGGCAAAGCGACCCTGTCCGCCTGGCACCTGAACCCGTACTCCCACGGTGCCTACAGCTGTTTCCCGGTCGCATATTGTCACCTGTATGCAGGATACGAAGGCCAGCACCAAGGCAACATCCACATCGCCGGCGAGCACACCTCGTTGGACTTCCAGGGATTCATGAACGGCGGCGCCGAAAGCGGCGCCCGCGCCGCCAGCGAGGTCCTGGCGGCGCTGCGCTGACCCAACGCGCTTAGAGCAGGTCCCAGGCGTGGGTGAGGACCTTGCGGAGGGTCTGCTCGATCTCGTCGAACTGGTCCTGGCCGCAGATTAGCGGTGGCGAGAACTGGATGACCGGCTCGGCCCGGTCGTCCGCGCGGCAGTACAGGCCGTTCTCGAACAGGGCCGTGGACAGGTAGCCGCGCAGGACGCGCTCGGACTCCTCCGCGGTGAAGGTCTCCCTGGTTTCCTTGTCCTTCACCAGTTCGATGCCGTAGAAGAAGCCGGCGCCGCGGACGTCACCGACGATCGGCAGGTCGTATAGCTTGTCCAGAGTGGACTTGAAGGCGTCCTCGTTGGACAGGACGTGGTCGTAGATGCCGTCGCGTTCCATCAGGTCCAGGTTGGCCATTGCCACCGCGCACGACACCGGGTGGCCGCCGTAGGTGGAGCCGTGCATGAACGTGGTGGTGCCCTTGAGGAACGGCTCCATCAGGCGGTCGCTGGCGAGCACCGCGCCGAGGGGCGAGTAGCCGGAGGTCAGGCCCTTGGCGACGGTCAGCAGGTCCGGTTGGTAGCCGTACCGCTTGGCGCCGAAGTCGTGGCCGAGCCGGCCGAACGCGCAGATCACCTCGTCGGACACGAGCAGCACGTCGTACTGGTCGCAGATCTCACGTACCCGTTCGAAGTAACCCGGAGGCGGGACGAAGCAGCCGCCGGTGTTCTGCACGGGCTCCAGGAACACCGCGGCGACCGTGTCCGGGCCTTCGAACTCGATGGCCTGCGCGATCTGGTCGGCGGCCCAGCGGCCGTACGCCGCGTAGTCGTCCTGGTGGACCGGGGCGCGGTAGAAGTTCGTGTTGGGGACCTTGATCCCGCTGGGCACCAGCGGTTCGAAGTCCTGCTTCGCGGCCGGGATGCCGGTGATCGACAGCGCGCCCTGTGACGTGCCGTGGTAGGCGAGCGAGCGGCTGATCACCTTGTGCTTGGTGGGTTTCCCGGTCAGCTTGAAGTACTGCTTGGCCAGCTTCCAGGCCGTCTCGACCGCCTCGCCGCCGCTGACCGTGAAGAACGCCCGGTTGAGGTCGCCTGGCGCGGCCGCGGTGATCCGTTCGGCCAGCTCGATCGCGCGTGGGTGCGCGTAGCCCCACAGCGGGAAGTACGCCAGCTCGGCGGTCTGCCGGGCGGCGGCCTCGGCGAGTTCGGTCCGGCCGTGCCCGACCTGCACGGCGAACAGGCCGGCGAGGCCGTCGAGATACCGCTTGCCCTCGGTGTCGTACACGTAGGCACCTTCACCGCGCACGATCACGGGCACCGGGCTGTCGGCGAAGCCGGAGTGGCGGGTGAAGTGCATCCACAGGTGCTCACCCGCCGAGCGGGACAGGTCTTCAGGCGGCGGTGTCATACCTCGTTTATCGCATATCGAAACGTTGATCGCAAGGGAATCCGTGGTTACGGATCGCAAAATCTGCGGATTTCGTTGTCATCGGGTCCCCCACTGGTAGGACTGCTTGCACAGCCTGAGGTAGACCAGGGTCTCGGCGTACCGTACGCCCGGGACCGTGCGGATCTTGGTGGAGATCAGGTCCAGCAGGCTCGCGTCGTCCTCGCAGATGACCTCGCACAGGATGTCGAACCGGCCGGCGCACACCACCACGTAGTCGATCTCGTCCATCGCGCTGAGCGCGTCCGCGACCGGGTCGAGCGGGCCCTCCACGTTGATCGCGATCATGGCCTGCCGGAACAGCCCGACCTGCATCGGGTCGGTCACCGCGACGATCTGGATCACGCCGGCGTCGGAGAGCTTCTGGACCCGTTGCCGGACCGCGGCCTCGGACAGGCCGACCATTTTGCCGATGGTCGAGTACGGCAGCCGCCCGTCCTCCTGCAGCAGCTCGATGATCCGCTTGGCGATGTCGTCGAGCAGGGGGTGCTGAGCGGCGTTCTTCCTGTTCACGAGGGCATTATCGCTGCCACCGCCGGGTCGGGCACGCGACACCCGTCACCGTTGAAAACGGATCAAGAGCGGCTGAAGACAACGGATTTCGTTGTAAAAGGGACGTTGACATCGCTGGATTCGCGTTGTTCGATGCGTCACACCACACAAGGGGGCGGATATCCCGAGGAGACCTACGGTGACCGACACAGCGACGACGCCGGCGCCCACCCTGAACGACACCGCGCCGCGGCCGCTGACTCGGTCGATCGGGGTCGTCGGCGGCACCCTGCTCACCCTGAGTTGCCTGACACCCGCATCGTCCCTGTTCGTCGTCGTGCCCCCGTTACTCGGGCAGACCGGTACCGGGACCGTGCTCACCATCGTCCTGGCCGCCATCCTGTGCGTCGGGGTGGCGTTGTGCTACTCGGAACTGGGCACGCTCGTGCCGAGCGCGGGCGGCGAGTACGCGATGGTCGGCACGCTCGCCGGCAGGTTCGCCGGCTGGATGATGTTCGTCCTGTCGTTCATCATCGTGCTGATCATTCCGCCGATCATCGCCCTGGGCACGGCCGACTACATCAGTTCCGTCGTGGACATCCCCGCGCCTGTGGCGGGCGCGGCGGTGATGATCCTGTCGACGTTGATGGGCCTGCTCAACCTGCGCGCGAACGCATGGATCACCGGCATCTTCCTGAGCCTGGAGATCATCGCCATCGCCGTCGTGTCGTTCCTCGGCTTCACACACGTCGCACGCCCCGTCGGCGTGCTCGTCCACCCCACCCTGACGGAGCCGTCGTCGCCGCTGGGCGCGCTCACGATCATCGCCGGACTCGCCGTCGCGCTGTTCGTGCTGCAGGGATTCACCACGGCCGTGTACCTGTCCGAAGAGATGCACAACCCGCGCCGGACCGTTGTGCGTACGGTCTTATGGACGCTCGGTATCGGTGCGGTCGTGGTGATCATTCCCGTCATCGCGATCACGCTTGGCGCGCCTGACATCGCGACTCTCACCGCGGGCGACGTCGCGGGCATGGTCACGTCATGGAGCAACACGGGCGTGGGCACGTTCATCAGCCTCTGCATCGCCCTGGCGATCATCAACGCTGTCATCGTCATGGTCATTCAGAACTCGCGCGTGCTGTACGCGTCCGCTCGCGACCGCGCGTGGCCTGCGGTAGCCAACCGCGCCATCAGCACGGTCAGCAAGCGGTTCGGTTCGCCGTGGGTCGCCACGCTGATCGTCGGCCTCGGCGGCGGCGCGCTGTGCTTCGCGCCCGTGGACACGTTGAACGGCGTGACAAGCGTGGTCGTGACCGCGATGTACCTCGGCGTCGCCGTCGTCACACTGTTCGGTCGACGCGGCTCGTTCGGCAAGGCCTCGGCGTGGCGGATGAAGGGTTGGCCGGTGCTGCCCGTGCTGATCTCGCTGGTGCTCATCTACGTTCTGGTTCAGCAGAGCTGGAGTGACTTGCTGATCACACTTGCCACACTCGTGGCGGCTGCCGTCTACTGGGTGCTGTACCTGCGGCCCCGCGCGGCGAACCGCTGGGTGGTCACCGTCCCGTCCGAGTAGGAAGCGATTCTCTTGTCCGACAAGCAAGTCTTCCGCAATTTCGTCAACGGCGAGCACACCGACGCGGCCGACGGCCGTACGCTCGACATCGTCAACCCGGCCACCGGGGAGGTCTACGCCACCTCGCCACTGTCCGGACAGTCCGATGTGGACAAGGCGGTCGCGGCGGCCGAGGCGGCGTTCGAGAGCTGGCGGGACACCACGCCGGCCAGCCGCCAACTCAGCCTGCTGCGGATCGCCGACGCCCTGGAGGCGCGCGCCGAGGAGTTCAACCAGGTCGAGGCCGAGAACACCGGCAAACCGCTGGCCGTGACCAGGGTGGAGGAACTGCCGGTCGCGGTCGACCAGATCCGCTTCTTCGCCGGTGCCGCCCGGATCCTGGAAGGCAAGTCGGCCGGGGAGTACATGGACGGCTTCACCTCGTACGTCCGGCGCGAGCCGGTCGGGGTCTGCGCCCAGGTCACGCCGTGGAACTACCCGCTGATGATGGGGATCTGGAAGATCGCCCCAGCGGTGGCCGCCGGCAACACCGTGGTGCTGAAGCCGTCGGACACCACCCCGGCGAGCACCGCGCTGCTGGCCGAGCTCGTCGCGGAGTTCCTGCCGCCGGGTGTGGTCAACGTGGTGTGCGGCGACCGGGACACCGGCCGGGCCCTGGTCCAGCACCCCACGCCGGCGATGGTGTCGATCACCGGCTCGGTCCGGGCCGGCATGGAGGTCGCCGGCGCCGCCGCGGCGGACCTCAAGCGCGTCCACCTGGAACTCGGGGGCAAGGCGCCGGTCGTGGTCTTCGACGACGCCGACATCGACGCCGCCGCGGCCGCGATCGCCGGCGCCGGCTACTTCAACGGCGGCCAGGACTGTACGGCGGCGACCCGGGTGATCGTCGCCGAAGGCATCCACGACGACTTCCTCCTGGCCCTGTCCGCCGCCGCGGCCGAGACCCGGACAGGCGGGCCGGACGAGGACGTCACGTACGGCGCCTTGAACAACGCGGCACAGTTGGAGCGGGTCGCCGGGTTCATCGACCGCCTCCCGGCGCACGCGACCGTGCAGGCCGGCGGGAACAGGGTCGGCGACCGCGGCTTCTTCTTCGCGCCGACCGTGGTGTCCGGGTTGCGGCAGCGGGACGAGATCGTCACCACCGAGGTCTTCGGTCCGGTGATCACCGTCCAGAAGTTCGCCGACGAGGCCGAAGCCATCCGCCTCGCCAACGACGTCCAGTACGGCCTCGCCTCGTCGGTCTGGACCAAGGACCACGCCCGCGCGATGCGGATGACCCGCCGGCTCGACTTCGGCTGCGTGTGGGTGAACACCCACATCCCGATGGTCGCCGAGATGCCGCACGGCGGGTTCAAGCACTCCGGGTACGGCAAGGACCTGTCCATGTACGGCCTGGAGGACTACACCCGGATCAAGCACGTCATGTCGGCCCTTGGCTGACAGCTACTTCGCGACGACGAGGTAGATCCCGTACCCGACGATCGCCGCGCACGCGAGGAGGCACACGCCGGCCACAGCCAGGGCGGTTGTGCCTCCTTCGGCGCGGCGACCGTAGGAGACCACGGCCAGTGAGAACAACGTGACCAGCCCGACGCCGGCGACCAGCGCGATGACGAAGACCTCACCGAGGCCACTCCAGTTGACGTGCATCGGTCAGCTCCCCGTCGTCGCCAGCTCGGGTACGTCGTTGACATTGTCGGCGTGCACCGGGTTACGCCTGGACATCATGTAGATCCCGGCCGCGATGGCGACCGCGATCAGCGCCACGATGATCGTTCCCGCCGTGCCCTGGGACGCGGTCTCACCGGCGAGCGCGCCGACGACGGCCGCGGCGGGCAGTGTCAGCAGCCACGCGATGACCATCCGGCCGGCGGTGCCCCACCGGACTTCGGCCAGCCGCTTGCCGATGCCGGAACCGATCACACCGCCCGAGCACACGTGCGTGGTGGACAGCGCGAACCCGACGTTCGACGACGTCAGGATGGTCGCGGCGGCGGCTGCCTCGGCCGCGAAGCCCTGCGGGCTCTCGATGTCCGTGATGCCCTTGCCGAGCGTGCGGATGATCCGCCAGCCACCGAGGTACGTGCCGAGGGCGATGGCTGTGCCGGCGCAGATGATCACCCACACCGGCGGCTGCGACCCGGGAGCCAACGAGCCCGCGGTGATCAGCGTGAGCGTGATGATGCCCATCGTCTTCTGCGCGTCGTTCGTGCCGTGCGCCAGGGAGACCAGCGACGCGGACACGATCTGGCCGGCACGGAAGCCCGCCGTGCGCGTGGTCGAGTCGGTCCGGCGGGTCAGCTTGTACGCGATGAAGGTCGCGAGACCGGCCACCACGCCCGCGACGAGCGGAGACGCCACCGCCGGAATGAGCACCTTCTCCACGACCGTGGTGAAGTGCACCGCACTCGACCCGGACGCCACCCACGTGGCCCCGATCAGGCCGCCGAACAACGCGTGCGACGAACTCGACGGCAGGCCCAGCAACCAGGTGGCCAGGTTCCAGATGATCGCGCCGACCAGGCCGCCGAAGATGATCGCCGGACTGATCCGGCCCTCGTCCACGATGCCGCTGGAGATCGTCTTGGCGACCTCGACGGACAGGAACGCGCCACCCAGGTTCAGCACCGCCGAGATGGCCACCGCCACTTTCGGTTTCAGCGCACCGGTCGCGATGGACGTGGCCATCGCGTTCGCGGTGTCGTGGAAGCCGTTGGTGAAGTCGAACGCCAACGCCGTGACGATGACAACGATGACGATCAAGGAAACGCCCATCATGCGCACACCGTAGATGTGCAAGGCCAACACAGGGTTAACGCAGGCGATCACTCCTCGGCGCGGGACAGGCGCGCGAGCACCCGGCAGATCCACACCAGGCTCTGCCGCGGACTCAACGCCAACGCGGCCACCATCTCGATGATCCGCCGGGCGTCCGCGACCTGCTCCGGATCCTCGACCGCGACCAGCCCGAGGGTGGTGTCGGTGAACGCCACGTCCGGGTCGTCCGCGTCCGGGAACGACAGCACCACCAGGGATCCGCGCAGTCCTTCGTGGACAGTCTGGCCGTTCGGCACGATCTGGAGGGTCACGTTCGGCAGCTCGGCGCGTTCGGCCAGCTGGGTCAGTTGGGACCGGGGAATTCCTTGGTGCAGCGCGGTTTCGTGGACCAGGGCGTGCAGGGTCAGTGGCGGGTCGGCGAAGAGGCGTTGCTGGCGGCGCATCCGGATCTCGACCTCGGTGTCGATGGCTTCCTCGCTGCGCTGCTTTCCGGTGTGGGCGAAGACCTGCCGGGCGTACTCCTCGGTCTGCAACAGCTCCGGCACGTAGCCGAGCTGGAACTCGGACTTCGTCGCCGCCTCGTCCTCCATTCGGAGATATCGCGGGTCTTTCAGCTGATACGGGCGCCACCATGGTGGTTTCCTCGCGTGCTCCCAGAGGTCCAGATAGGGCTGCCAGTCGCTGGACAGCACCCCGTAGATGTCGAGGATGGCGCAGAGTTCGTGGTAGCTCGGCAGTTGGATGGTCTCCAGCCGGCTCAGCTTCTTCAGCGGGATGTGCGCCCGTTCCCCGGCTTCGGCCTGGGTGAGACCCGCTCTTGTCCGGAGTGCCCGGACTTCGCGGATCAGCTTGCGGCCGAAGTAGTTCGGCTCAGGTGTGTGCCCCATGTGTGTTTCTCCCCGTGAACCCCAGGTTGGTGCGCACCATCTTTGCCGGTACGCATCTGCTACGCAATGTATCGATCGGGCGATAGATAGTCGCCGTGAGTCACCGCTACTCTCTTGCTGCATGGGCACAACCAGCGTCGGCGTACCGCGACTTATGACACTCGCGGGGGCTCTCCGGAACGCGCGTCGCAGGGCGCGACTGACGCAACGCGATGTCGCGCGCCACATGGGCGTCGTACACACCACGATCGGCAGGTGGGAGAACGGCGAGAGCGCGCCTGACGCGGACGACGTGTCCAAGCTCCTGACGTTCCTCGGCGTCACCGGCGAGGAACTCGACGACATCATCGCCCTCGCCACGGACACCGGTGAGGACGCCTGGCCCGGCGTGTCACAGCAACTCGCCGGGCTGCTGCGGTGCGAGCGCGCGGCCAAGCAGATCACCAACTGGGAACCCCTTGTCGTGCCTGCGATGCTGCAGACCAGCGAGTACGCGCGGGCCATCCTCGGGTCCGGCACGCTCACGCCCGCGGAGATCGACACCCTGGTGACCGTGCGGATGGGCCGGCGCGACGCGTTCATGCGCCTGGACGCGCCACAGGCCGCGTTTCTGGTGGCCGAACCCGTGATCCACGGTGGGATCGGCGGTCCGCGCGTGATGGCCGGGCAACTGCGCCGGCTGCTGGACCTCGGCAAACTTGATCCGGTCACGATCCGGCTGGTGCCGATGGACGGCGAATGGCATCCCGGCTTCGCCGGATCGTTCCACTGCTACAGGTTCAACTATGACCGCACAGTCGTGCACATCGAACACCACCGGGCCGGCCTCTTTGTGGTGGACGACGACGATGTGGCCGCTTACGAGCTTGCGACGGACACGATTCGCCGGGTGGCGATGAGCCCGGAAGAGTCCGCGGAACGCATCGCCGAAGTCCTCACCACGCTGGAGAACCGGCTGTAACCCGCGGGCGTATCTGACTACGAGGGACTGGCCGTCACCGGCACAGCCCTCGGGGATCCGCCAGGGGGAGCGGTGGCGGCCCGCGGGTTCTCCCTTGCCCGGCCCGGCACCGTCACATGTCGAGCGCCTGGGCGACGTCCGCCCAGATGTCGTCCGGGTGCTCGACCCCCAGGGCGATCCGGACCTGGTTCGGCCCGACACCGGCGGCCCGCATCTGGTCGTCGCTCAGCGACCGGTGGGATGTCGTCGCCGGATGCATCACGATGGTTTCCGTGCCGCCCAAGGAAGGCGCGTTCAGCACGAGCTTCAGGGCCCGCATGAACACCAGGGCGTCGGGCACGTCGAACGCGACCGTGCCGCCGTATCCGCTCAGCAGCTTGGCGGCCCGCTCGTGACTCGGATGCGAAGGCAGGCCAGGGAAGTGCACGGCCCCCACCCGAGGGTGGGCCGCCAGGTGCTCGGCCAGGAACACGGCGTTCGAGCACTGCCGTTCCACCCGCAGCGGCAGGGTTTTCAGGCCGCGCACGATCAGCCACGCGGCGAACGGGTCGATCATCACACCGAGTTTGACCGCGTGCTGCCAGGCCGCGAGGTACCGCTCGCGGTCGGCGAAGACGGCGACGCCGCCGATCACGTCGTGGTGGCCGCCGAGGTACTTCGTGGCCGAGTGGATCACGATGTCCGCGCCGTGCTCGATCGGCCGGCACAGCAGGGGAGTGGCGAAGGTGTTGTCCACCACCGTCACCAGACCGGCGTCGCGGGCGACTGCGGCGAGCGCGGGCATGTCCGGCACGTGGCCGACCGGGTTGGCGATGGTCTCCAGGTGCAGCAGGCGGGTCGTCGGGCGGATCGCCGCGCGCAGCTCGTCCGGCGCGACGCCGTCGATGTACGTGACTTCGAGGCCCCAGCGGTCGACCAGGTTGTTCAGGACCGACACCGTGCCGCCGTACAACGCGCGCTGCGCGATGACGTGGTCACCGTGCCTGAGCAGTGAGTGGAACACGGCGTTGACCGCGCCTGTCCCTGAGCCGGTCGCGAAGGCTGCGACGCCGCCTTCCAAGGAGGCCATCGCGTCTTCGAGGGCCCGCGAGGTCGGGTTGGCGTATCCGCTGTAGACGAACGACTCCGGGCCGGTCATCGCGGCACCCACGGCCGCGGGCTCGTCGAAGACGAAGTTCGCGGTCTGGTACAGCGGCACGGCGAGCGGCCGTCCGGGGTCGGGCGCGGTCAGCCGGACCGCTCGGGTTTCGCGGTGGTACGTCATGGCCCCGAGTCTCGAAGATGAATTGGACCCGCCATAGGGCCAATCTGGCATCATTGGTTTGGTGACCACCCCGGATGACCTGATCGCCCGGCTCGGCCGCTGGTCGGCCGGGCACGGTCCGCTGTACGTGCTGCTGGCCACCCGGATACGGCAGCTGATCGACGACGGCGCCCTGCCGCCGGACACCCCGCTGCCGCCGGACCGCACGCTCGCGGCCCGGCTCGCGGTCGGCCGGACCACTGTCGTCGCCGCGTACGACCTGCTGGCCCAGGACGGCAAGATCATCAGGCGGCAGGGCAGCGGCACCCGGGTCGCGCCGGCCGTACTGCGGTCCGACCCGAGCCGGCCGGTGGACGGCGCCAACCCGCTGTTCATGCACCTGCTCGAACCCCTGGACAACGTCCTGCAGCTGACGTGCGCGGCGCCGAAGGTGGTGCCACCGGAGGTGAAGGACGCGTACATGCGCGCCCTCGACATCAGTTACGTCGGCGACATCGGCTACCGCCCGGTCGGGCACCCGTTGCTGCGCGAGGCCATCGCGGCCCGCTACACCCGGCGCGGCGTGCCGACATCGCCGGCCGAGATCCTGGTCACCACCGGCGGCCAGCAGGCGTTGGCGCTGCTGGCGAAGCTCCTCGTCGGGCCGGGCGACCGGGTGGTGGTGGAGGCGCCGACGTATCCGGGCGCGCTGGAGGTGTTCCGGGAGTCGTCGGCGGTGTTCCGGCCGGTCGACCCCGGTGACGTCGACGCGGTCGTGCGACGGATGCGCGAGGACAGCCCGGCCGCGGTGTACCTCATTCCCACCCACCAGAACCCGACCGGATCGGTGCTGTCGTCGTTGGCGCGCAGGCGGATCGCCGAGGCGGCGCTGATGTACGGCACGAAGGTGATCGAGGACGAGGTGATGGCCGAGATCGGCTTCGATCACGCGCCGCCGCCGCCGCCGATCGCGGCATACGCGCCCGTCCTCACCGTCGGTTCGTTGAGCAAGGTCATCTGGGGCGGCCTGCGGGTGGGCTGGATCCGCGGCCCAGAGGCGCTGATCATGCAACTCGGCCGCATCAAAGCCATCCACGACCTGGGCAGCAACGTCCCCGCCCAACTGGCCGCCGCCTACCTGGTGGCCAACCTGGACGCACTGCGGGCGGTCCGGATCGCCGCCCTGCGCGCCAGCCACGACCGTCTCTGCGCGGGCCTCGCCGCGCATCTGCCGTCCTGGCGGTTCACCCAGGCGCTTGGCGGCCAGACCCTGTGGGTCGAACTTCCGCACGGGGACGCGACCTCGTTCGCCCAACGCGCGCTGCGGCACGACGTCGCGCTGCTGCCCGGCGTGTCGCTGGACGTGTCCGGCGAGAGCAAGCGCCACCTGCGTATCCCGTACCTGGAACCACCGGACGTCATCGCCGAGGCGGTGCTGAGAATCGCGTCCGCGTGGCGCGACTATGTGCCCAGCACGGCCACATCGCTCACTTCGCTGGTGGTGTAGTCGGCTGTGCTGTGCTCCATCTGAGTGAGGGTTTGGTTGCCGGGCAACCTTTCCGGCGGGCAGGGCGACTTCTGGTCGTACCGTCTCTCAGGGGTCACCCGACGCCTCGACCTGGAACGGTGCCGGTCCGGCCACGGTCGGCCTGGGCACCGCCCCGGCGGACGTCAGCCGGTCGTTCTTCGTCATGGATTTGTCGGCCGTGCGGGACAAGCGTACCCACCGGGCCAAGTCAGCGGTGGCGTCGGGCACGTCGGGGTGTTCACTGTCAACGCCGACGGCGATACCGATGTGACCGGGTTCCTGTACGGCCTCGCCGATCCACCGTTTACACCCCTGGCCGCCGACCGGCCAGGCGGCGTCGCCACGGTGCGGATCACGCCGCTGCGACGCGCCACCAACACGCTTTACGTGCGATCCGTTGACGCGGCCGGAAATCTCGGGCCGATCGCGCGATACACCTTCCGTGTCCACACCCAGACGCCGCCGGTGGGATATTGGCCGCTGGACGACCACGGTTCCACAGCCGCCGACACCTCGGGCAACGGCAACGACGGCGAGCTACGCGGCGGAGCCACCTGGCACCAGGGCAGAATCGGCAGCGGAGCAGCCAGCCTGAACACGGCGCACGCGTCGTCACCGTCCGGCCGTCGGTTCCCACCGAGCAGAACTTCGCTGTGTCCGCTTGGGTCCGGCTCGCCGGACGGGCCGGCAGCGGTGTCGCGATCAGCCAGGACGGCGGCTTCGCGCTCGGCTATTCGTCCGATGTGGACAAATGGGCGTTCACCGTGCGCGGGTCGAGCGGTCAGGTCGACGTGGCGGTCGCGGACGCCCCAGCGCAACACGAGGTGTGGACCCACTTGGCCGGGGTGTACGACTCGGCGGGAACCGGGTCACTGCGGCTGTACGTCAACGGCCGCCAGGCCGGCGGCACCGCCCACCTGACCACGTCGGCCGCGGCCCTGCCGCTGTCCATCGGCGGCGGCCCGGCCTTCTGGCGGGGAGCCGTCGACGACGTCCAGGTCTTCGACCGCGCGCTGGGCGACCGTGAGCCCCAGGACCTCGCTCAGGCCCCCGCCCTGCTCGACGCTTCGTGGAGCTTCGACGAAGGCAGCGGAACCGCCACGGCGGACAGTTCCGGCAACGGCCACTCCGGCCGCTTGACAGGCGGCGTGTCCTGGCAGCCGGGGCGCCGCGGCGCGGGATCGCTCACCCTGGACGGGGCGACCGGTTCGGTACGCGTCGACCAGCCGATGATCCACACCGAGGACAACTTCACCGTCGCGGCCTGGGTCCGGCTGGACGACAAAACGGGCGGCGCCCGGGTCGCGGTGAGCCAGGGCGACCGGTCAACGGGCACGTTCACGCTGGGCTATCACCCGGACATCGAGATCGCGGAACTTTTCAACGAATAAGTTATCGTCGGGCGCTTTCGAAAGATTTGTTAATGTGATATAATAGCCGCAGGTGGTTATAAGGTCTGCTGGTATGAATAGCGTTGCTGTGAAAAATACCGCGTTGCTGGCCGCTGCCGCGCGGGCCGCCCACCTGATTGTCGACGCCGAACCGCGGATCTTCGCGGACACTCTCGCGTATGCCATCCTGGGCGCGCGGGCCGAGGAGTTGGTCGGCTACCACCGGTTGCACGGCGCCCATGTCGTGTTGTCCGGTGCCCGGACGAGTGTGGTCACCCGGAGCCGGTTCACCTAGGATCGGCTGGCCGAGGCGGTCGCGTGCGGGGTCGGGCAGTACGTGATCCTGGGCGCGGGCCTGGATTCGTTCGCCTGCCGGTCCCGGCTGGACGTGCGGTGTTCGAGGTCGACCACCCGGCCACCCAACAAGGGAAACGTCTTCTGCTGGACGCCGGGTCCATCGCTTCCAGTGCCACGTTCGTGCCGGTCGACTTCGAATCCGACGCGCTGCTCTCCCGTCTCGTCGAAAACGGTTTCGACCCGGCCGAACCGGCGGTGATCAGCTGGCTCGGCGTGGTCATGTACCTCACGAGGGGCGCAATTGACCGTACCTTGGCTGAAATCGCGAAATGCGCGTCCGGGACTGAACTGGTTCTGGACTATCTGCTCACCGAGGACCTTCGGGACGAACGCGGCCAGACATATGTGGACATGGTCGCCTCGCACGCGGCCGAGAACGGCGAACCGTGGCTCAGCTTCTTCACCCCGGACGACATGGCCGAACTCCTGGAACGCCATGGCTTTCGGGCGATCTGGCAGGCCGGGCAACGTGAGTCGGTGCCCGGGGCGCTCTGGGACAGGACGGACGCGGTCGTCCCGTCGACCCTCTCGGTGATCGCGCACGCCGTGCTCGGGTGACACTGTTGGGGTGGAGCTTCGCCAACTTCGGTATTTCGTGACGGTCGCCGAGGAACTGCATTTCGGGCGGGCGGCGGACCGGCTGCACATCGTGCAACCCGCGGTGAGCCAGCAGGTCCGCAAACTGGAGCGGGAGCTGGGGGTCGAACTGTTCGACCGGTCGCCGCGCACGGTCCGGCTGACCGCCGCCGGCCGCCTGTTCCTGCCCGAGGCGCGGGCCGTGCTGGCGGCCGAGGCCAGGGCTCGTGATGTGGTCGCCTCGTTGAACCGTACGGTCCTGCGGCTCGGCACCAGCGACGGCCTCGGCGAACACCTGGACCGCGTGCTGGATCGGCTCAGCTTCGAGGTCGAGCTGGTCTCGGCGGCCACCCAGGCGAGGCTGGACAGGGTGCGGGCCGGCGAACTGGACGCGACCTTCGTGCGCGGTGTCGGCGCCAGCCCTGGCCTGCGCCTGATCCCCCTGTGGCAGGACCAGCTCACCATCGCGCTCCCGGTGAACCACCCACTGGCGGACGCGCCGTCGGTGGACCTCGCCGACCTCGCGGACATGCCACTGAGGCTGGCCGAACGCGGCCGGAACACACCACTGCACGACCTGGTGGTGACCGCCTGCCGGGCAGCGGGCTTCGACCCCGTGTTCGGCCCGCCGTTCACCACGATGCAGGACACCCTCGCCAGCATCGGCCGCAGCGACACCTGGACCGTGCTGTACGAGTCGCACGCCCGCCGTCTGCCGACACCCCGCGTGGCGTTCCGCCGGACCACCACGCCGATCCGCATGACCACCTTGCTGGCCGTGTCCGAATCCAGCCCGCCAAAGTACCTGGACGAACTGCTTAGGGCGTGCGATCACGACTCGTGATCGCAGCGAGAACAGAGTGGGTCTTGGTCGGCGGACCGTTCCCCTGTGGACTGGTGTCAGCGAGAAAACCTAGTGACACCAAGGAGAACGAGATGCCGATCGTGACGGTCCAGCAGGGCCCGCGAACCACCGAACTCAAGCGCGAACTGGTGAAGCAGATCACCGACGCCTTCGTGACCGCCTACCAGATCCCAGCGGAAACCGTGCAGGTCTGGATTCACGAAGTCCCCACGGACAGCTGGGGCGCCGCCGGAAAACTCACCGCTGACAAGTAGTGAACGAGCGGCCCTGCCCAGGGGCCGATGGCGGCCGGGCACCGGCAGGCGGCCGGCCGCGGGCAGGCCTGCTGGCGTTGGCAGGTCCCCGGTCGTCGGTAGGTGTCTGGTCGTCAGTAGGCGGCCGACCGCCGCCAGGTGTCTGGTCGTCGGCAGATGACTGGTCACCGGCAGGTCTGTGTGCGTTGGCAGGTGGCCGGCCGCCGGCAGCTCTGCATGCGTCGACACGCGATCTAGCACTGACAGGAAACCGAGCGGAGCCTTTCCGGCTGCCTGAGGGGTCATCCGGGAAGGCCGCGTCGGTGGTCGCGCTCTGCGTACTTCTTCAGTGTCAGCAACTGTTTGCGCGTCATCAGCAGGTCGCCCCATGCCATTAGGCGGCCCCGCAGGTGTCGGTCGACCACCAGCCGGCACACCAGTCGACACGAGTCCGGGCCGGCGGGTTCGGCGGCGTAGGTGATGGCCATCCGGCCGAACAGTCGCTCGGCGGACGGCAGCCCGCGGCCGGTGAACTGGTGGCCTGGCTGGACGTCCACCAGGTCGAACACCATCAGCCGCTGTCCCACGGTCAGGTTCTCGGTGCCCGGGACGAGTTCGGTCGGGCTCCGGCGGCCCCAGTTGTCGACCAGGTCGTAACTGTAGGGCGCCAACGAGATCTGGCACATCCACCGGTACATCAGGTCGGCCGGCGCGTGCACGGTCACCGCCCTGTCCAGGACGCGCACCGGGCCGGTCAGGCAGTCGCCGGCGGGGTAGGGACGGGCCCGTTCCGTTTCCGTCGCTCCCCAGTTGCTCGCCGTGATCATCAACGGCCTCCGTACGGTAGCGTATGTTCTTCCATACGGTACCGTACGGGAATGGCGACAAGAAAGCGCCTTGGCCGTACCGACTGGACGGACGCCGCCCTGGAAGCCCTGGCGGAGGGTGGGCTCGCCGCGATCGCGGTGGAACCCATCGCCGCCCGGCTCAACACCACGAAGGGCAGCTTCTACTGGCACTTCGCCAACCGAGACGCCCTGGTAGCGGCCACATTGGAGCGATGGGTCGACGTGCACACCGAGGCCGTCATCCGCGAAGTGGGCAAAGCCCCACCCGCAGATCGCCTGGACCGCCTGTTCGCCACCGTCTTCAGCCACGCCCTGGAGAACCGCGTGGACCTGGCCCTCCTCGCCGACGCGGACGACCCCATGGTCGCGCCAGTGCTCGCATTGGTCACCGAGCGTCGCGTCGCGTTCATCACAGAGTGCCTACTGGAACTGGGCTTCACGAAACAACAGGCCCGACACCGTGCGGTACTGGCCTACACCGCGTACATCGGCCTCGTCCACGCGCAACGCGCCAGTGGTGGGAAACTCCTGCCGGTCGCCGCCCGCGCCGGCTACCTGGACTTCCTCAAACAGGCCCTGACCCCATGAAAGCCGGTACGGTCCGTGAGTGTTGTCGCGGACGAAGGTTGTAGTGATCATCGTGTTGTCGGTGGTGGGCGTCTCCGCGATCGGAGTCCTTGCCGGCGCTGTCCTTCTGCACGTCGGGAAGACGAGTTGTCCCGACGTCGAGGAGGCGATGGCGCAAGAGCTTGCCGACAGCACAGTGTTGCGACTCGTCCCGCCGAACTCGTCGAGCGTCTACAGGTACGTGACCAAGCCGTGCAAGGACGACGACAACATCGGACAAGTGGGCATCGGTTTCGGTTTCTCCGGCGCCGACTCGGCGTTCCTCGACTACTACAAGACCGAACTGCCTCCGCTTGGTTGGACATTGCGCGGCGAGCTGCCCGCGGAGGTTCCAGGGGAGGGACTGGCCCTGGGACGTCCTCAGCTGTGCTTCGAGAACACCGGCAAACCTGGTGTCATCCTGAACGTCGATCTCCCCATCCCGGCCATGGGGGACCTGCCGGCCTCCCCGTACTTCCTGGAGTACCGGTTCACCAGCGAGGGGCTGTCTTGTAGCGACGTGCAACGTCCCTGACGGAAACCCCCGCGAGTCCGGGGACTCGCGGGGGTCGGGTAACACGTCAGTGGCGGGCCACTGCTCCTGTTGCCGGGTCCAATGTCAGGCGGTCGGCCATCGGCCACCAGAAGTTGAACATGTTCCACAGCCCGCCCGCGCGGCTGTCGAACGAGTGGTCGCCGATTCGCCCGGCGAACCAGTTGTCCTCGATGAAGCGCAGGACCGAGGCCTGGTCCGTTTGGGTGTGGTCGACGAAGTTCGGCTTGCTGAACGGGGAGATCACCATCAGGGGCAGGCGTGGGCCGTAGCCGCAGCGGTCGGCGTAGCCGTCGAGCCGGGTGGGCTTGGCGGTGCAGACGGCCTGGTCTTGTGCGGCGTCGTGGGAGCCGTTGACGATGTCCGAGCTGACGTGGTCGTACCAGCCGTCGGAGTCGTCGTAGGCGAGGACGATCGCGGTGGACCGCCACTCCGGTGAGTGCTGGATCTTGTTGATCTCGCTGACCACGAACTGCTGTTCGTCCAACGGGTCCGAGTACCCGGCGTGCCCGTCCTGGTACTCGGGGGCTTTCAGGAAGCTCACCGCGGGCATCGACCCGGCCTTCAGCGCGGTGTCGAAGTCGGTGATGTCGTACTGGTGGTTGGCCTGGTCGGTCTGGCCGATGGCCTCCGCCGACGACGGCGGCAGGTGCTTGGGGTTCGCCGTCGACCGGTAGTACTGGAACGGCTGGTGGTGCGGGCTGTAGTCGCCCACCGTGAAGCCGCCGGTGTTCTTGTGGGTCTCGCCGCAGACCGCGAAGCCGTTGGCGGTGCCGGTCGGCTTGAAGCCGCCCTGGAACCAGCCCCACGTCACCCGCCGCTGGTTCAGCAGGTCACCGACGTTGCGGCCCTTGAGGTCGGCGAGGTTGTCCTTGGTGGTGTGGTTCTTGTCCGAGCAGTCGTCCCACGCCGGGTCCGGGTCGTTGATGACCGTGCCGATGCCCTTGGCGTCCGGCGAGACCACGGCGTACGCGTCGGTGGTCGGTTCGTGGGTCACCGAGGTGACCGCCTGCGCGCCGTGTGTCTGGCCGGAGATCAGGTTCAGGGCACCCGGGGTGGACGGGCCGAACACGGTGTTGAACGAGTTGTCGTTCAACGTGTAGTGCTGGGCGTAGTTCCACATCCCGGTGACGGTGTTGCCGTCGTAGTAGTCCATCACCAGACCCGGCTCACCGAACAGGATCGGCTGTCCGGTGCACTTGTCCGTCTCGGTCTTCTCGACGAACTTGTCCATCCTGCCGCCGTTGAACGCGGCCTGCTCGGCGCCGTACCCGTGGTTCTGGTCGCAGGTCATCGCCTGCTCGTGGGTGAGGCGTTTCGGGTTGTACGCGTTCGGGTTGTGGGTCAACAGGTCATGGCTGAGCCCGTTGACGCGAGGGGTGCCCCGCCTGGCCTGGAACGGCGTGCCGTCGGTGTTGGCCGCGTTCGGGTACGTCCCGAAGTAGTGGTCGAACGAGATGTTCTCGCCGAAGATCACCACGACGTGCTTGATCGGGGTGATCGTCGGCAGCCACTCGGCCGGCAGCCGGTGTAGCGGTTGCGCTTCCGCCGTGGCCGCGGCGGAGCCAGTGACCACCGCCAGCACGGCCGCCGACGCGAGGGCGCCAACGCCGTACAGTGTTCTGCGGCGTCGTAAGTTCACTGGTTTTCCTCTCGTGATGGGGGATTATCCGAGCAACGCCCGGCCGTAGTGGTCCTGCGGACCGGTAACGCCTGGCAGCGCGTAGAAGTAGCCGCCGCCATAGGGGGAGATGTAGTCGACCAGCGGCTCGTCCGCCAGCCGCTGCTGGACCGCCTCGAACTGCCGCTCGAGGTCCCGCTGGTAGCAGGTGAAGATCAGGCCCATGTCCAGGTTCCCGTTGGTGTCCACGCCACGGTCGTAGTTGGCCGCGCGGCGCAGGATCCGGCTGTCGTCGGTCTCCGGCGTCCGCGGGTTCGCCCGGCGGATGTGGCTGGTCAACGGGATCACCGTGCCCACCGGGTCTTCGGCGTACCGCGGCACGTCCTTCTCGTCGGCGCCGTCGAGCGGGGCGCCGGTGTCGCGGCGGCGGCCGAACATGTTCTCCTGCTCGGCCAGGGACACCCGGTCCCAGAACTCCACCAGCATCCGGATCAGCCGGATCACCTGGTAGCTGCCGCCGTCTTCGGTCCACACCAGACGGTCGACGGCCGCGCCCTCGGGGTTGGCGATGCCGTCCTTGAAGCCCATCAGGTTGCGCGGCGTGCCCGCCGGTCGGGGCGGCGAGCTGAACCCGTTGATCTTCCAACGCAACTGCATACCGCCGCGGGTCGCCCGCGCCAGGTCGCGCAGGGCGTGCAGGACCGTGTCCGTGTCGCTCGCCGCCAGGATGAGGCTGAGGTCGCCGTGGCACTGGGTGGGGTCGAGGGCGTCGTTGGGGAACATGGTCATCGGCTTGAGCTTGGCCGGTTTCCGGTCCGCCAGGCTATATCGGTCGTCGAACAGGGACGCGCCGACGCCGACGACCACCGACAGGTCGCTGGTGGGGACGACCGGTCCGAGCACGCCGGAGTCGGCGGGCGGGGCCGTGATGCCGAGCGTGGCGGGCGCGCCGCCGGTGGTCAGGAACCGCGCGCGGTCGGTGATCGACTTCATCAGGTCCGTCAACTCGGCCTTGTTCTCGGCGATCACGTCGAACGACGCCACCACGCTCTGCTGCGGCAACTCACGCAAGATGCCGGCCTGACGTGCGCCGTGGAACGGGACGGTCTGGGGGTTTCCGCTGGCACTTGCGGTGACTGTGCCCGCGGTGGCGGCCAGACCGGCGCCGACGACCGCGCCGCGCAGGAAGGAACGACGTGTGCTCACGACACCCTCCTCGGCTCCGCGATGGCCGCGATCGGGGCGAGTTGCTCGGTCAGTTCGCTCACGTCTCCGTTGATCTTCTGCCGGGTGTGCTGGTCCAGGTGGGCCACCGGGGTCCACGTGCCGTCCGGTCGGCGGGTCCGGTCCAGGTCGGACGCCGTCCGGCCGAGCCATTTGTCCACTGTGGGCAGGCCGGGGTAGCGGGGTTCCAGCAGCGGCCGCAGGACGTCCAGGACGGCCTTGGTGCCGTCCAGGTTGGCCCGCGCGGTGGCCAGGTTCGTGCCGCTGCCGTAGTCGGTGCGGGCGGTCAGTTCGAACTGCAGGGCGTTCTCGACGATCTCGTGCGCGCGTAGGCCCAGGTCGTTCGGGTCGACCTGGCTGTCGCCGAACGTGTCCTTGAGCTTCTGGACGTCGACAGCCAGCTGGTCCGCGACCGCGGCCAGAGCGCCCATGTCCTCGTCGTGCCAGAGACCGTACTCAAGGCGGTGGAACCCGGTGAAGCCGTCGTCCGCGGTGCCTTTCGGCAGGCCGTCGGTGGTTCCGTTGATCGAGCCGTTCAGGTCGCCGAAGGCGTCGTAGGCCGCGCCGAGCCGCTCGTAGCCCAGGTGCGCGGTCAGCCAGGCCGCCTTGCTCGCCGCGCGGTCGCCGCGGTGCACCACGTCTTTCAGCGCCGTCGTGTCGTTGATCAGTCCGCCAAGGGCGTCGGTGATGTGCTGGTGGTACGCCTTCAACGGCCCCAGGAGGTCGTTCTTGGTCACCGGCGCGACACCTGGCGACCGCTCCGCGCCACCTTTGACGGTCGACGTCGGACCGACGAGGGCGGACGCGTCCTCGGGCAGGCACCGAAAGGCGTAGTCGCCGTTACCGAGCGTGACTTGGAGCGGCCGGGTGGTGCCGGCGCCGAGACCCTCCACCTCGCCGTAGATCACGCCCGTCGCGGGGTCGATCAGGTCGACCTCGGCGGTCACCGACCCGTCGTTGCGCAGCCGGAACGTCTGCGGCCCCGGCTTCGGGTCGGTCCAGCCGGTGCCGCAGGTCGACCGGGAGATCGCGATCTCGGGGTCCGTCGGCCCGTCGGCACCAGGCCACAGCAGGACGACCGCGCCCGCGACGACAACCAGACCCGCAACCCCGCCAACCACCCAACGGGCACGCACCCCGCACCCACTCCTGTCGCTCGAACGGACTACCAGGGACGAATTATGCGAGCGGAAAGTGAAAAACGCTGCCCCCGGAGGTCGGAGAACAGGGAATTCACCAGGTCTTCAACCGCTCAGTTCGCGAACCGGAGAATCCGGACCGCGAACACCGGGAATTGTGCCCTGTTTGCCCAAAGAGCGCACCTGTGTCGAATTCATCCGCAGTGGTGCATTGGTCGGTGTTCACCCCGGCAGTGCTGGGGTCACCTGCCTGAACGTCAGTTCGATCGCGGTCTTCCGCGCGTGCAGCTGGTATTTCGGGAGCACGCCCGGTCCACAGGACGCCGAGCCCAGGCCGTTCTGCGCGATGTCCAGATTGAGGTGGATCCAGTGGCCGGGTTCCAGTTCGTGGGTATGTGCCGCTTTGTCCAGATCTTCGGTGGTCCAGCGGCGCGCGGTGAAGTCGAAGGCGCCTTCGATTCGCAGGCCGGTCCCGTTGTCGGTGAGCTCCAGCCAGCGGGTGTCCGCGCGGTTCCCGTTCTCCTGGGGGAAAACGTACGGGGTTTGCAGGTCGTCGACGGATTTGCGGAACCGGCCGACGCGGGCCGAGGTCCGGCTGTCGGCGTACGCCTCGTTCGGACCAAGGCCGAACCACTCCACCTGGTCGTATCCGCCCGGGAGGGCCATCCGGAGGCCCAGCCGCGGCAGCACCGGCCACTCGCCCTCGGGCTCGATCGTGACGTTGAGGTGGACGGCGGCGTCACTCGCTGTCCAGGTGTACGTGACCGCCATGCCCTGGGCCCGTGCCGGTGGGGCGACCCGGGTCCGGACGACCCGGCTCATCCCGGTGGTCTCGTCGGACACGACCCGGTGTTGGAGCCGGTGCAGGCCGGCGTCCCGCCAGGCGCGTTCGTTCTCGGGCCGGTCGTTCTCGGTCGGGGCGCGCCAGAGGTCCAGCCGGGGTTCCTCGACCGGGATGCCCAGCAGGGTGCCCGGGGTGTGGTCGAAGGGCCGCGCGGGCCGGGTGGTCGTCGCCGGTCGTGGGGTCACGTTGACCTGGCCCCACGCCACCACATGCCCTTTTGCCGCCCACGGGGTGTCTTCTCGAGTGTGGGCTCGGATGGTGAGCCAGGACTCCTTGGCCGTCGCCGGAAGTTCGGGGAAGGGGAGGTCGGTGCTCTGTCCTGGGTGGACAGTGGGCAGGTCGAGTGTGCCGGCGGCCCGCTCCTGGCCGTCCTCCTCCAGGATCCAGTCGAAGTCGAGGTGCGCCAGCGTGCGGAAGTCGTAGTGGTTCGTCACCCGCCGGCCGTCGATCCGGACCGGCTCGATGACCTTGGCGTACTCGACGAGGCCGGGTGACGGCGTTCGGTCCGGGAAGACCAGGCCGTCGATGACGAAACTGCCGTCGTGGATCAGCTCGCCGAAGTCGCCGCCGTACGCGAAGAACTCCCGGCCGTTCGCGTCCTGCTGACGGATGCCGTGGTCGATCCACTCCCAGACGAACCCGCCCTGACATCTTGGGTACTTCTCGAACAGGTCACGGTACTCCAGCAGACCGCCCGGCCCGTTGCCCATCGCGTGGGCGTATTCGCACAGGATGAACGGCATCCCTTGGGCCTGGCCGATCTCTTCGACCTCCGCGTGGGTCATGTACATCCGGCTGTAGACGTCGACGTACGCGCAGTCGTAGTCGCCTTCGTAGTGCACGGGTCGCGTGTCGTCGCGTTGCCGTGTCCACGAAGCCATCTCCGCGAGGTTGCGACCGGTGTGGGACTCGTTGCCCAACGACCAGAGGATGACACTGGGGTGGTTCTTGTCCCGTTCGACCATTCGGGACATCCGGTCCAGATACGCTGATGTCCACTGTGGATCATCGGAGGGATTGCGTTCCCAGCCGACCTCGGTGAACCCGTGGGTCTCCAGGTCGCACTCGTCGACCACCCACAGCCCGAGCTCGTCGCACAGGTCCAGGAACCGCGGATCCGGCGGGTAGTGGCTGGTCCGGACGGCGTTGATGTTGTGCCGCTTCATCAACAGCACGTCCTCACGCGCGAGGACGTACGGCACCGCGCGGCCCAGATCCGGGTGGTGTTCGTGCCGGTTGACACCCTTGAGGAGAATCCGCCTGCCGTTGACCTTGAGCAGGCCGTCCTCAATGGACACTGTGCGGAAGCCGATGCGCACAGGCACCCGTTCGGTGTCCGTGGCGAGGACGCCGTCGTAAAGTCTTGGTGTCTCAGCGGTCCACGGCTCCACCAACCCGACATCGATCGGCTGGCCCACCGGTGCGTCGATGCCCAACTCGGGGATGGACAACACCGCGTTCGCGTCGGTCTCGACTTCGACCCGGCCGGTCCCGGCGACGTGGTCGTAGGACGCGCGCAGAAAGAAGTCCGGGACACCGCCGACCGGCCGTTCCAGCACGGTGACCGACCGGAAGATCCCGGACAGCCACCACATGTCCTGGTCCTCCAGGTAACTGCCCGACGACCACTGGTGAACCCGCACCGCCAGCAGGTTCCGTGCCTTGAGCACCCCGGTCACGTCGAACTCGACCGGCAACCGGCTACCTCGCGTGACCCCCAACTCAACCCCGTTGAGCCAGACCCGGCCGCACGAGTCGATGCCCTCGAACCGCAGAACGGTCGGCCCGTCCCAGGGCACCGAGAACTCCACGCGGTAGTCCCCGGTGGGGTTGTCCGACGGAACGTACGGCGGATCGACGGGAAAGGGGTAAAGATGGTTGGTGTAGGCGGGTTGCCCGTGGCCGTGCATCTGCCAGTTCGACGGCACGGGCAAAGTCGGCCAGTCGGTCGCGTCAAAGCTGTCCAGCTCGAACCCGGCGGGGGCGTCGGCAGGGCTGGGGGACAGGTGGAACTGCCAGTCGCCGTCCAGGCACAGCGAACGCGCGTCCGAGGTGAACGCCGCCCGCGGTGGCAACGCGCCGTGTCCCGGGGACACATCGTCGAGGTAGGACATGGCCACCTTCGCTGTCGTGAACGGTCACGTGAACGGTCACGGACGAGTCTCGGACTTCGGCTTGCGGGAGTCAAGTGGTGTCAGGCCGAGCCGCGCAGCAGCAGGCTGGCGCGGATCGTCACCGGCTCGGGGTCTTCGCCGGCGAGCAGGTGTTCCACTTGGTCGATAGCTGTGGTGCCGAGTTTCTGGGTGTCGATCCAGACGCTGGAGAGGGGTGGTTCGACCATGGTGCCGATGTGCAGGCCGTCGAAGCCGATCACGGCCAGGTCCTCGGGGATTCGGCGGCCCAGGTGGCGGGCTGTGCGCATGGCGCCGATGGCGATCACGTCGTTGTAGGTGAGCAGGGCGTCCAGTTTGGGCTGTGTGTCCAGGATGGTGACCATGGCCCGTTGGCCGCCGTCGATCGACTGGCCGGCCGCGACCACCGTGCCCTTGAGGTCGTGGTTGGTCATGGCGTTCTGGAACCAGGTGCGGCGCAGGCTCGGGCCGTGGCGGTCTTCGTGGTCGAGCATGCCGATTCGGTGCCGGCCCGTTCTGGCGAAGTGGGCGACCGCCGCGTGGATGCCCTCCTCGCCGTCCACGTGGATGGCGGTGGTGTGGGCACCGCTGGTGGACCGTCCGATGTGGACGACCGGGAGGCCGGTGGTGTGCCGGTCGATCACGTCGTCGGGCAGGCTGAGGTACCCGACGATCGCGTCCACCTGGGAGCCGATCACGGCCAGGGTGCGCTGCTCCTGGGCGGGGTCGTCCGCGGTGTCGTAGACCACCACGTGCCAGTCCCGGCGGCGGGCCGCGACCAGGGCGGCCGAGGCGACCTCGGTGAAGAACGGGTTCATCAGGTCCGGGATGACCAACCCGATCGACGTGCTGTCCTGCCGGACCAGCCCACGGGCGAACCGGCTCGGCCGGTATCCGAGCTCGCGCGCGGCGTCCAGCACGCGTTGCTTGGTGGTCCCGTCGATCTCACCCTTGTCGTTGAGGGCTCGGGACACCGTCTGGTACGACACACCGGCCGACTTGGCGACGTCACGGATGGTCACCCGTTTGTTCGTTGCCGGCCGGTCTCGCACGTCAAGACGGTAGCACCGGTGCCCGTTCGCCGTTGTTTCCGGAAAACTCTTGCCCTCTTTCGAACACCCGACCTACCCTGGACGCACCGCCGCCTCTGGTAACCCGCACCGGAGGATCGCTGTGGCGAAAAGAATCCGTGTTGTCGGCGCGCTCGCTTTGGCGGGCGGCCTCCTGTTGCCGGCACTACCGGCGAACGCGCAGGTCGAGGGCGGCGGCTGGACCCCGTGGTCGCCGAGTTTCAAGGTGCAGCAGGTCGGCTGCGGCACGGTCGACGACCTCACGTTCAAGCTGAGCTGCTCGTCGGGCAGTGGCGAGCAGCGGGCGGAACGCCGGTACACCACCTATTCGACCGGCACCCACCAGTTCGAGGGCTCGTTCCGGATCACCAGCATGGGCGGCAGCCGGATCAGCCTGAAGCAGACGTTCGGCGCGAGCGGGCCGTTCTTCCTGCTCGCGGTCGAACGCGGCGGCCGGCTGTACTCGGTCGAAGGCGGCGCGACCATCGCCACCGGCGCGACCGTCGGCACCACTGTCCGGGTCAACACCGTCAACCAGGTCGGGTCGACCCACCGCACGTACATCAACGGGTCGTTGAAGAACACGACGTCCTCGCCGAACCACTCGTACTACGACAAGTTCGGGGCGTACCGGACGGCCAGCGGCGCCGGGCCGATCACGGTCGTGTGGAGCGGGATCCGGTTCTGGCAGAAGTGATCCGCGCACTGTTCGGGCTGCTCGTGGTGCTGGCCGGCTGCTCGGCCGGCACCACGGGCCCCCAACTGACGGCCACCCTGACGGCGCCGACCGACATCACCCTGACGTGGCGCCCGACCGACCCGGCGGCGGCCGGCCAGATCGTTGAGTACACCAACGAAGCCGGCTCGCCCTACACCATCCTGGCGTTCGTGCCGCCGGACCTGGCCACCTACCGCCACCCCGACCTGATCCCGCAAACACCGTTCTACTACCGGATCCGACCCTACTACGGCACCGCGTCCACCCCCGTCAACGTGACCCTGCCGCCCGGCGACGTCGATCAGTCCACATCGGACAACGGCGACTGGGCCCGACCGGCGACGATCCCGGGCGGCCCACCGGCCGTCGCCGGCGTACGTGACCCACGCTCGGCGCCGACCGCGTTGACCCCGACGATCGTGAACCCGAACGGCATCCACTTCACCTGGACCGACAACTCGACCGACGAGGAAGGTTTCTTTCTCGAAGTGCGCACACCCGGTGAGACCCTTTTCCGAGTGGCGGCCGTTCTTGACCCGAATGTGACAAGTTTCGGGCTCACCACCCTCGAATCGGAGAAACAGGCCGCATACCAGGTTCGCCCGATCCGGTACGGCCCGCCCACAAACGTCGCCCACCAGACCACAGGCGGCCAATCCGGGTAATGTTCAGCGGTGCGGGCGGAACGAGGGAGGGCCCAAGATGGCGACGTGGGAAGATTTGGTCGAGTTCATCCAGGGTGAGTACCGGGTGGTGGCCAAGACGCAGGACGAGATCCGGGTCGAGTTCGAGTGGGAGGACGAAGATCGCACCCAAGTGATGATCATCGCCCGCGAAGAGCTCGACCGGAAGTACGAATGGGTACAGATCCTCACCCCCATCGGCCTGGCCAAGGACGTGAACCTGCACCTACTCCTAGAGTCGATCGGCCACACCACGATCGCCTGCGGCGCGGCCATCATGGGAGACCACGTAGTGCTCCGCCACGCGCTGCCCCTGGAAAACCTGGACATCAACGAATTCACCGACCCACTAGCCCTGATAGCCGGCGCCGCGGACAACCTCGAAGCCGAATTCTGGGGCGGCGACAACTACTGACAAAGCAAAGCATCCACACAGGACACTGAGAGCGGCAGTCGACCACCGAGGCAAGCGACAGGCGGAGGCCAAGCGCGGAGCGCCAAGCGGGGCTAGTTGGTGAGCGAGGGCTAGTTGGGGGGCTGGTTGCTGAGCGGATGCTTGTTGGTGAGCGGGAGTTGGTTGGTGAGCGAAGGTTCGGTTTTACATGGGGCACGGTGGGTTTAAAGCTGGCTATGGCGGCAGGCCCAAAGACATCCCAGCGACAGACCGGTGGGGGACAAGACGAGGAACCCTTGGCCTGCCGGCGTAGTCGGCTTGCACCCACCGTGGGGGTCCCCATGTCAAACCGAACCGTGGTGGGCACCTAACGCCCGGCGACAATCACCCCTCGACGGCCCGCAGAGCCGATTCGATCAAATCAGCGACCGCGACCGGTTGAGACGCCAGAGAAGCGTGGCCCGACGCGACCTCGATGGTCTTCCGCGCGGCCATCCGAGCCGCCATCCGGCGCTGGTTGTCCGGGTGGATCATGCGGTCCTCGGTCGACACCTGGTACCACGACGGCTTGTGCTTCCACGCGGGTTCGGTCACCGGGGCGACGAACGCCGCGCCGAGGGGTGCTTTCTGGGTCACCGCCATGACCAGGGCCTCGTCGGCCGGGAGGTCCTGGCAGAAGCTCTCGTGGAACTTGTCCGGCGCGATCCACAGGTGGCCGTCGGAGTCCGGGGCGACGTTCGCGCCACCCGGCGCCGGGTACGCCTCGCCGATCGTGGCCAGGCTTTCGCCGGTGTCCGGCGCGAAGGCGGCGATGTACACCAGGCCGGCGACGTTGGGCAGGTTGCCGGCCTCGGTGATGACCGCGCCGCCGTAGGAGTGGCCGACCAGCAGGACCGGGCCGTCGACCTGGTTGATCATCTGCTGGGTCCGGGCCGCGTCGTCGGCGAGCGAGGTGAGTGGGTTCTCCACCGCGCGCTGCGACCGGTGGCCGCGCCTGTCCAGTTCGACGATGACCTTGGCCCAGTGGGCGGCGCCGCCCCAGAAGCCGTGAACGAACAGCACGGTTGCCATGACCGGGATCCTCCTTGGTTTGGGATACTGACCACCAAGCTACGTGGAGGATGGGGCAAAAACTATGGCCGAAACGACGCTGAACTTTGCCGTTTCACCACATGACGGGGACGCGCTGTCCGACGTTCTGCAGGCTGTCCACCTGCACGGCGGAGCCATGGAACGGGTGTTCGCCGACCACGTGAATCACCCGTCCGGTACCCGACTGCTGCATATCGTCGAGACCGGCAGCGCCCGTGTCGAGTGTCCGGGTGGCGTGGTCGTCGACCTGGGTGTCGGCGACTTGGCGCTCCTCGCGCGCGGTGACGCGCACACCATCCGCGCGGTCCCGACGGCGCAGTGGGTGACCGGCCAGTTCGTGGTGGACAACCTGGTGGCCGACCCGCTGCTCGGCGTCCTGCCGCCGGTGGTCGTGATCCGCGCGGACACAGCCTGGTTGTCGGTGTCGCTCGACCTGATCCTGGTCGAGCTGGTCACCCCGCGGCCCGGTTCGCGGGTGATGCTGTCCAGGGTCCTGGACCTGCTGTTCATCCACGCGCTACGGGCGTGGGCGGCGGACAACCGGCACGCCAGTCCCGGCTGGCTGACCGCCGCGATGGACCCGCGGCTCGGGCCGGTGCTGTCCGCGATCCACCAGGCGCCGGGACGCGACTGGTCGGTCACCGAACTCGCCCGCCTCGCCACCCTGTCCCGGTCGGCGTTCGCGACCAGGTTCGCGACGTTGCTCGGCCAGCCGCCGGCGGCCTACGTGCACCGGCAGCGGCTGGAACGGGCCGCGCACCTGCTGCTGTCCACCACCGAGCCGGTGGGGCGGGTCGCCGAGCGGGTCGGGTACGCCTCCGAAGCCGCCTTCAGCCGTGCGTTCACTCGCGCCTACGGCAAGTCGCCGCGCTCATGGCGAAGGACAGGGTGACCGTTTTACCACCCGATATGACCAACGATCTGGTCGTCCGTTACTGGTGGTATCGACCCATGGATACTCATCGTATTGCTCTCATCCCTGGCGACGGGATCGGCAACGAGGTGACTCCCGCGGCGTGCGCGGTCCTGGACGCGATCGGTCGACGGCACGGCGTTCGTTTCGAGTACGACACGTACGACTGGTCCTGCGCGCGCTACCTCACCGAAGGCGCGATGATGCCCGCCGATGGGCTGGAACGGATCCGGCACCACGACGCGATCTTCCTTGGCGCGGTGGGTGATCCGGCCGTCGCCGACCACGTGTCCCTGTGGGGCCTGCTGATCCCGATCCGCCGCGGCTTCCGGCAGTACGTCAACCTGCGGCCGATCCGGCTGTTCCCCGGCGTGCAGGGCCCGCTCAAGTCCGGGACGGTCGACCTGGTGGTGGTCCGGGAGAACGTGGAAGGCGAGTACAGCGAGATCGGCGGCCGGATGAACCGTGGCTTCCCGGAGGAGATGGCCGTGCAGGAGGCGGTGTTCACCCGGACCGGGGTCACCCGGGTGGTGGACTACGCCTTCACGTTGGCGCGGACCCGGCGCGGCCACGTGACGTCGGCGACCAAGTCGAACGGGATCGTGCACACGTTGCCGTTCTGGGACGAGCTGGTGGCCGAGTGCGCGCCCGCGTATCCGGACGTGACCTGGGACCAGGAGCACATCGACGCGTTGTGCGCGAAGCTGGTGCTCGATCCTGGGCGGTTCGACGTGATCGTCGCGTCGAACCTGTTCGGCGACATACTTTCGGACCTTGCGGCCGCGGTGGCCGGCAGCATCGGGATCGCGCCGGCCGCGAACCTCAACCCCGAGCGGGAGTTCCCGTCGATGTTCGAGCCGGTGCACGGCTCCGCGCCGGACATCGCGGGGCTGGGCGCCGCCAACCCGGTCGGCGCGATCTGGACGGCCGCGATCATGCTGAACCACCTGGGGTACGTCGAGGCGGCGGCCGACGTGGAGGACGCCATCGCGACGATCTTCGCGAAGACCTCGTTGCGCACAAGGGATCTGGGCGGCACGGCGATGACGGACGAGTTCGTCAAGGCGTTCCTGGACGTACTGGGGTGAAAAAACCGGACAGAACACCCGAGAACCGGCACTTGTCCGGATTGGTCTAGTCCAAAGTATTGACACCGGGCGGGTCGTCCGCGCACATTTCATGAACGGGTCTCGGACCCGCTCGTGACCGAATGCCGGGTACGCCCTCCTTCGCAGTGGCGCGAATCGGAGGTGGGCGGACCGCCAGCGCGAGGAGAGCACGATGCAACCCAAAGTATCCAGAAGGACAGCGATCTTCGCCGCGGCCGCCGCCGCGGCGGTCGTCGGCGGACTGGCCGTCGCAGCCCCGGCCGGTGTCGCGCCCACCGCCGCCGCCGCGACGTCCGGCGGCGTGCGAATCGCCTACTACGACCAATGGAGCATCTACCAGAACGCCTACTACCTGAAGAACGTCGACTCGATCGCCAACAACCTCGACGTCCTGCTCTACGACTTCGAGAACATCAACCCCAGCTCGCTCACCTGCTTCGAGGCCACCAAGGCGACCGATCCCGACCCCGGCGGCGAGAACAACCCCAACGCCGGTGACGGCGCGGAGGACCAGTTCGCCGACTACCAGAAGTCGTTCGGCGCGGACATCAGCGTCGACGGCACCGGCGACGTGTTCAACCAGCCGATCGCCGGCAACTTCCACCAGTTGCAGGAACTCAAGGCCCGCCACCCGAACCTCAAGGTGCTGCTCTCCCTGGGCGGCTGGACCTACTCGAAGTACTTCTCCGACGCCGCGGCCACTGACGCGTCCCGCAAGAAGTTCGTCGGCTCCTGCATCGACATGTTCATCAAGGGGAACATCCCGGCGTCCGGCGGCTTCGGCGGCCCGGGGACCGCGGCGAACATCTTCGACGGCTTCGACATCGACTGGGAGTACCCGGCCGTCAACACCGGTCACCTGGGCAACCACTTCAACGCCAATGACACGGCGAACTTCACCGCTCTGCTGGCGGAGTTCCGGACCGAGCTGGACGCGTTGGGCGGCAAGCACTACACGCTGTCCGCCGCGCTGCCGGGCGGTCAGGACAAGGTGGCGAAGATCCAGACCGACAAGATCGGCAAGATCCTGGACTTCGGCAACGTGATGACTTACGACATGCACGGCGCGTGGGACGCGACCGGGCCGACGAACTTCCAGGACCCGGTGTTCCCGTCGGCGAACGACCCGTCGAACGTGATCACCCCGGGGACCGAGAAGTACAACGCCGACTCGATCATCAAGGACTACATCAACGGCAACAGCGCGTACGGCATCACCGGCGGGTTCCCGGCGAACAAGCTGACCATGGGCATCCCGTTCTACTACCGGGGCTGGACCGGCGTCACGGCCGGCTCGAACCACGGTCTGTACTCGACGGCTTCCGGGCCGTCGGCCGGGAAGACCCTGAGCGGCAACGTGCCGGGTGTCGCGATGTACAAGGAACTGTCCGGGGTCGTGAACAACCCGGCCATGACGTTCTACGACGCGACCAGACAGTCGTCCTGGTTCTACGACGGGAACAACTTCTACACCGGCGCGTCGCCGCAGTCGATCAAGGCCCGCACGGACTACATCCACTGCACCGGCCTCGGCGGCGCGATGATGTTCTCGCTGTACGACCTCGACCCGGCGTCCACATTGTTCAACGCGGTCGTCAACGGCCTCAACTCGTCGACGCCGAACTGTTCGACGCCACCGCCGTCGAGCTCGACCACACCACCCACGAGCTCGACGACCCCGCCGACGAGTTCGACCACTCCGCCGACCAGCTCGACCACACCACCTACGAGCTCGTCGACGCCGCCTCCAGGCGTCCCCGCGTGGGCGCCCAACACCGCCTACACCACCGGGCAAAAGGTGACCTTCAACGGCAGCACCTACACCTGCCGGCAAGGCCACACCTCGATGGTGGGCTGGGAACCGCCCAACGTTCCGGCTCTCTGGCTGAAGAGCTGACACCGGGCGGTCCGAACACCGGTACCGGCGAGCCGCCGGTACCGGTGTTCTTTAGGATCACCCAGCGTGGAACTGAGGCAGCTGGCGTACTTCGTGGCCGTGGTCGACGAGGCCAACTTCACCAGGGCGGCGGCCCGGATGCACGTGGCGCAGCCCGGGGTGAGCGCGCAGATCCGGCAGCTGGAACGGGAACTCGGGCACGAGTTGCTCGACCGGGGCGGCCGGTCGGTTCAGGTGACCGAGGTGGGCGCGGCCGTGCTGCCGTTCGCACGTGCCGCGCTGGCCGCCGTCGAGGGTGCGCGGCTGGCCGTCGACGAGCTGGCCGGGTTGGTTCGCGGGCACGTGGCGCTCGGCATGATCACGTCGCACGCCTTCGACATTCCAGGGCTGCTCGCCGGGTTCCACGACGATCACCCGGCGGTGGAGATCACGTTGTCCGAGGCGAACTCCGACGTGTTGGTCCGGGACGTGCTCGCCGGGCGGCTGGACGCGGCGATCATCGGCTACGCCGGGGACGCGCCCGAGGGACTGGGCGTGCACGTCCTCGTCGACGAGCCCATCGTCGCCGCCGTCGCTCACTCGGATCCGTTGGCACGCACGGCAAGTCTCTCGATCGACGCCCTGCGGGACCGGCTCCTGATCTGCCTGCCGCTGGGCACCGGCGTCCGGTCGAGCCTGGAGAAAGCCTGTGCCCAGGCCGGTTTCCGGCCACATGTGGCGTTCGAGGCCGGCACGCCGCCGATGCTCGCCGAACTGGCGCGGCGCGGGTTGGGGATGGCGATCCTGCCCGAGTCGTTGGTCGGCAGCCGCCCCGAGCTGCACGGGATCTCCCTGGCCGGGCTGCGCGGGACGCTCGCGCTGGTGTGGCGCGGTGCCGCCCCGGGCAGCCCGGCCGGCCGAGCCCTGGTCGATCGGGCACGGCAGGTCCTGCGGGGCACGTGACGAACCACATCCCGCGGTTCGGCTGGGCACTTCCGTCCGTTCTTGTGGCGCCGTCGTGGTCAGCCCGGACGGGCACACCGTGACCGGCCGGATCATGTCCGCCGAGCAACGGCGGTGGGTCGGATCGGCCACCTGGACCGGCCGTCGCACATCATGCAACTCGCGGCGGCCCACCTGATGGCCAACGGCGGCGCGATCCGGCTGATGCACAGGCTACGCCAGTTGCGTGCCCGGAAGCGGGCCATCGTCGAACCGGCGTTCTCCACAGTGGACACAACGTTCGCGGTGCCGACCGCGGGGCCGGCCACGGACGTGGCGTCGGCACTGCTCAGGCGCGGAGTCCGTACGGAAACGCTTGCCCCGTACTACTTCGCGCCTGAGCTCGTGCCGCAGGCACTGCTGCTCGGTTACGTCCACCTACCGGACAGCTTGTTGCGCAAAGCCCTGTCAGTGCTCGGTGAAGTACTCGGCCGGATGACCTGTGAAAGCGGTGGGCCCGTTGATCTTCCCGCCGGCCACGACCAGGCTGTCCGTGGTGTCGGTTAGCGCCACCGGACCGTTGACCGTGCTGCTCAACAGTTGGACCGCGGTGGCCCGGTAGGCGCTGATCGGCCCGTTGATCTTGGCCTTCGTCGCCACGAGCGACGCGCCGGGCAGGACCGCGACCGGCCCGTTGACGTCCGCATTGGACAGACACGTCACACCGCTGAGCGCGACGATCGGTCCGTTGTGCCGGCCGGTGATCGTGGTCGTGCACGCGGGCGGCGGCCGCAGCAGCGTCACCTTGAACGTGCCGGCCGCGCTGATGTTCCCGGTCGGGTCCTTGGCCCGGTAGTCGATGGTGTGCGTGCCGAAGGCGGGTGCCGGAGTGTCCCAAGGGGACAGTCGGGGCTCGCCGAGCTTGCCGTAGACGAGATTGTCGATGTTGGTGCCGTTCGCGGTGAACTGCCACGGGCTGTTCGCGTCGGTCGGCCAGCCGAAGTAGTTGAACCAGCCGTCGCCGTCGGTCTGGAACTCGTTGATGTCGTACCCGGCGGTGTCGTCGGTCGCGCTGAGCTTCATGGTGAACGGGCTGTTGTACACGTACTCCGGCGGCTGGCCGGGCTTGACGACCTTCGAGATCGGAGTGGACAGTTCGTAGTTCGGCACCGGGTCGGTGGCGTCGATCCGCCAGGTGAGCGTGTGACCCGGCACGGACGCGGTGAGCGTGTGGGTTCCGCTGAGATGGAAGGCGTCCAGCGGCAGGTCCCGGTCGTTGCCGGGGGCGGCCACCGGCCGGCCGTCGATCGCCCACGACACCGGGACGACCTTGTCCACCGGCCGGGTCGGCTCGGCGTACACCACGTCGTGGCCGCTGACCGGGCGGTCCGTCGGGGTCGACGAGACGAAGTCGGCCGTCGTCGGCGGGCGAGGCGTCGTGATCGTCGTGTCGACGGTCCAGGTGCGTGTCCGGGTCAGCGCCGAGGAGTTGCGGACCGCGGGGTCACGGACGAAGTCCGTGGGGTCGACCACGGTCGCGGTCAACGTGTGCCGGCCGGCGGAAACCTGCAACGCGGCCAGGTCGACGCTTCGGCTGCCGTTGGTGGCGAGCACATTGCCGTCAAGTTTCCAGGTGACGTCCAGTGTGTGATTCGACGGGTGCAGCGCCTCGACCCACACCACCCGGTCGGCGCCGACCGACGCGGTGTTCGGCGTCCCGTCCTGCAGGATGGTCGTCTTGCCGGACAGCCGCTGGGTCATCCGTTCCCGGCTGATCTGGTCGAAGTAGTAACCGAGGGTCTTCATCATCGAGTGTTTGCTCGGCCGCCACACGCCGGTGCTGTCGTACATGCCGCTCTCATACCGGCCGATCGTGCCACCGGACAGGCTCGGCTCGCCCAGCCACCGCCACCACTTCTGGTGCTGGTCCTTCATCTGCTGCTCGGTCAGCACGGTGTGATGCACCGACGACGGCTCGCCGCCGGTGTACGCGCCGCCACGCACACCTCGTGTCAGGTAGTCGTACTCGTCCTGCAGGCCACCCAACGAATGGCCGAGCTCATGCGGAGTGATCAACGCTGACAGTGCGTTGCCGCCGGACGCCGTCGCGTACGTCCCGCCCGCGCCGCCGTACGTGTCGCTGTTGCCGATGGCGAGAAGTTGCCGGTTGCTTGAGTTCGTGCCCGGCACCAGGTTCGCGTACTGCGTGAGAGCGGTGTCATCGACGGTCAGTAACCGTTGCACGCTCTGCGGGTCACAGCCGCCCCAGAATCCCATGTGGAGCGGTGTGTCCCGGCGCGGTGACGTCAGGTTCGGGTCACAGCTGATCCCGGACACCGCGGACGGCACCTCGACGGCGTAGATGTTGAGGTAGCCACGGTAGGACTTGAACGGTTCCAGGCTCAGCAGGACGTTCATGTGCTTGTCGACGTGTTGCCGGAACTTGGGCATGTCGGCCGCGGTGTAGCCGTCACCCACGATCACGATGTTGAAGCGTTTGGCCGGGTCGCCGGTGATCCGGACCGGCACCACGGTCCCGGTCGCCGCCTGTGCCGGCGGAATCGCTGTCAGGAAAGGGACCACCGCCACCACGGCCGTCACCAGTGCGCGTCTCCACATGGCCGGGACGCTATGTTTCGCACGATGCCGTTGTGCAGAGCCGAAAGTAGCTTATGCTCCTGCGGTGGCGCACGTGCCGGCCGAACAACGCAGGCAGCAGCTGGTCGCTGCCGCGTTCCGCGTGGTCGCCCGGGAAGGCGTGGCTGCCGCCAGCACCAGGCGGATAGCCAACGAGGCCAAGCTCCCGGCGGCGGTGGTCCACTACTGTTTCCACTCGGTGGACGAGTTGATCGACAGTCTGATGGTGGTGGTCTTCGAGGAGGCCACCTCGGTCGCCGCGGTCGCCCTGAAGTCCAGGGGAACGCCTGAGAAGTCCATCCGGGACGCACTGCACCGGATGTGGGCCAACTACCGGGCCGAACCCGCCCGGCACAAGGTGGTCTTCGAACTGATGGCCTACGGGTTACGCCGGCCGGCGGCGGAGCGGATCGCCCGCCGGCACCAAGGCCGATTAGGACTGTTGGCGGAACGTTTCCTGGCCGAAGTGGCCGAGGCGAACGGAACCCACTGGCAGACCCCGGCCGCCGTGCTCGGCCGGGCCTTGATCTCCACAGTGGACGGCGTGTTGCTGAACTGGCTGGTGGACCGGGACGACACCCGAACCGAAGCGACACTGGACTGGCTGGCCACCAGCCTGGCCGCGAACGCCGTGACCACCATTCCCGGTCCTTAGGCGCGGGTGCCGATAACGAAGTTGCCGGTCGGGCCGTCGGTGTCCCGGCCGTAGCCGGCCGCCAGGGTGTTTCCGTTGTGGCTTTCCACTTTCCAGCCGTGCCCGGCCAGCCAGTCGAAAGTGGGGATGCCGCCTTTCCACATCGCGGTGAGCGGCGCCAGGTCCGGCGTGGCCTTGGCCATCCGGCCGGGGGAGTGCTGGCCGTCCGCGTCCCGGTGTTCACAGGCCACCTGGCTGCCCGGGGCGGACAGGTCGGTCACCGACGTCAGGAGTTTCGCGGCGTCCTCGGCGGTGAGGTAGACCAGCAGACCTTCGACCAGCCACGCGGTCGGCACAGTCGGGTCGAATCCCGCCGCACGCAGTGCACCGGGCCAGTCCTCACGCAGGTCGACGGGGACCACGGTCCGCGCGACCGAAGGTGTCGCCCCTTCGGCGGTCAGCACTTTTTCCTTGTACGCCAAGAGGGCCGGCAGGTCCAGTTCGTACAGTCGCAGGCCGGCCGGCCAGCTCAACCGGAACGCGCGGGTGTCCAGGCCGGCGGCCACCAGTACCACCTGACGACAGCCGGCCGCGGTCGCCGCGAGCAGATAGTCGTCGTAGAACCTGGTGCGGATCACGATGTGCAGCCGGAAGACCGAGGTGCCGGCGCGGTTGTCCGGCGTTCCCTCAGGCACGAACGCCGACGCGTACGGGTCGGCGAACAGGCGGTCCGGCCGGTTGGTCTCCAGCGCCCGCAGCCGGGCGACCCCCACCGCGGTCCGTGACACATCGGACAATTCCGTCACAACTGCCCCCGTGCGTCCAATGTTTAGCTTAGCTATGGATAGCTTACCCGGATTCGCGGACCACCAGTGCGGTGGGGACGATCTGCGGGTCGGGCGGGAGGGGCGTGCCGTCGAGATGAGACAGCAGCATTCGGGCCGCCGCCTCGCCCATCTCCCGCGACGGCTGACGCACAGTCGTCAGGGACGGCTGAGTGTGCGCGGCGATCGCGATGTCGTCGAAGCCCACAACCGCGACGTCGTCGGGGACGGCTCGACCCGCTTCGCGCAAGGCGTCCAGGACACCCACGGCCATCAGGTCGTTCTGGGCGAACACGGCGTCCAACGCGGCTCCCGACGAGATCAGTGGCCGAATCGCCGCCCTGCCCCCGTCTCGGGTGAAATCACCTTCCACGACAACGGATTCCATACCCGCGGCGCTGAGCACGTCGGTGAACCCGGCCGTCCGGTCCCGCGTGCACCCGAACTCCGCCGGCCCCGTCACCACGACGAAATGACGGCGGCCCGACGCGAGCAGGTGCCGCGCGCCGTCCGCGGCGCCTTCGCGGTTGCTGGTCGCGACCGACGCGAAGCCGCGGTGGTGCCCGCGGTCGTCGATCATCACGACGGGCAGACCGGACTTGTGCAGGGTGGTGATGTACTCCACCGAGTTCGGCGGTTCGATCAGCAGCAGCCCGTCGAACGCGTTGGCCGACACGTGCCGCGCGAACTGGGTCAACGAGTCGGCGCCGCGGTTCATGGTGTTCAACAGCAGGCCGTAGCCTCGGGCTTCGAGCACGTCGGCCACGCCTTGCAGCACGTCGCCCATCCACGGCCAGGTCAGACCGGGCACGAGCATGCCGACCGTCTCGGTGCGGCCCTTGGCCAGGCCGACCGCGCGGGCGCTCGGGGTGTAGCCGGTGGCGGCGATGACCTCGCGGACCCGGATCGCGGTGGACGCGTCCACGTCTCCCTTGTTGTTCAGCACCCGGGAGACGGTCGCCTTGCTCACCCGCGCCCGGCGAGCGACTTCAGCGATCGTGACGCGCATGTCCCCGCCTCGGCTCGACGATGCCGTCACAATAGCTATCCGCCGAGGTGGGCGCGGCCGAATCCCGGATGGTGCCGGTGCGAAAGGTCGGGCTCACCCCCATGAGAGCCCGACCTGGGGCTGATCACAGCAGAGCGCCCTGTCACATCGCTGACATCCGGATGTCACGACGGCCGCGGGAACACGGCCAGGAAGCGCGCGGCCGCCTCGCCGTCCCCCTCGATCCGCACGTGACCTGCGCGAATGGCGTCAGCGACCGGCCGGCCGCCGAAAACGATGGACCGCAGGACCGCGACGGTCCCCTCGATCACCACGTCCGGGTCAGCTGCCGCGCCCCGGGTGAACGCCACCCTGCCGTCCGCGATCTCGGCGTGGAAGCGGTCGTCCTCGACGCGGAGTTCGTAGTGGCCGCCGACCTCGCCGGCGAGGTCCGGGCGGAAGGTCGTCTTCAGGGCGAGGACGAACGCGAACACGCTCATCCCGGCGGTCGACACCAGCGGGGTCAGGCTGCCCCACCGGCCGAGCTCGATCAGCACCGGCTCCAGCGCCCGGCCACGGTCGGTCAGGTCGTAGACCCAGGCGTTGGCCGGCGGGCCGAGCCGGCGGCGGACCACCAGGCCGTTGTCCTCCAGTTCGCGCAGGCGCTGGGACAGCACGTTCTGGCTCGCGGTCGGCAGGCCGGCGCGCAGGTCGGTGAACCGTTTCGGCCCGTACAGCAGCTCGCGGACGACCAGCAGCGCCCAGCGCTGGCCGATCATGTCGAGCGCTCGCGCGATCCCGCACGGCTCGTCGTAACTGCGATCCGACACGGCTACTCCTAATTTCGCACTACCTGGTGTTAGTGTAGGACCATCACTGCCGAGAAGGGGACTGCCCATGGCCACGTATGTGCTCATCCCAGGCGCCGGCGGCGACGCCGGCTACTGGCGTTACGTCGAGCCGCTCCTGCGCGAACGCGGACATGACGTGGTCGCGGTCGACCTGCCGGGCAGCGACGACTCCGCCGGCCTGGCCGAGTACGTCGACGTCACGGTCGACGCGATCGGCGACCGGACGGACCTGATCCTGGTGGCCCAGTCCATGGCCGGCTTCACCGCGCCGATCGTGTGCACCCGGGTCAAGGTGGACCTGCTGGTCATGGTCGCCGCGATGACACCGAAACCCGGCGAGTCACCAGGGGACTGGTGGGTGAACACCGGATCCGCCGAAGCCCGCCAGCAGTCCGACGAGGCGCTCGGGCGGTCGGCGGACGAGCCGTTCGACTTCATGTTCACGTTCTTCCACGACGTCGACCCGAAAGTCACCGAGGAGCTGTTCACCGAACCGGAACGGCCACAGTCGGACGGGCCGTTCGGGCAGCCGTGGCCGCTGGACGCTTGGCCGGACGTGCCGACCAGGTTCCTGCTGTGCCAGGACGACCGCTTCTTCCCCGCCGAGTTCCAGCGCCGCGTGGTCAAGGAGCGGCTCGGGATCACGCCGGACGAGATGCCCGGTGGGCACCTGCCGGCGTTCGCCCGTCCACTCGACCTGGTTGAACGCCTTGAGGCGTACCGGCTATCGGCGTAGGTAGAACCGTTCGATCACGGTCCACGTCGTCGTGGTGGCCAGGTAGATCCCGGCGGCCAACGGCAGCACGCCGACCGCCAACGACGTGCCGAACGGCATGAGCCGCAAGAACCTGGGGGACTCCGCCGGCATCGCCCGCGACGAGAACCAACCGACCACGAGCAACGCGGCGAACAGCACGACGAACACGACCGACCCGGACGTCAGGAAATGACTGCCGAGCGGCGCCCCGAACAACGTCCTCGCCAGCAGGTCGTTCGGGGCGCCGTTGATGGTGGTGGCCGAGAACAGCCGGTACATGACCATGAAGAACGGCAGCTGCAGCAGCACAGGCAGACAGCCGGCGAACGCGGACGTCCCCTCCTTCTGGTACAGCGACATCAGTTCCCGTTGCAGCCGCTCAGGATTGCGCTTGTGCTTCTCGCGCAGCTTCGTCACCTGCGGCGCGAGGGCGGCGCGCGTCTTCTCGCCCCGGACAGCCATGCGCGCCAAGGGATGCAGCATCAGCCGGATGGAGATGGTGAACAGGACGATGGCCAACGTGACGCCGGTGGCGCCGGCCAGCCAGGACACAAGGTGGTACGCGCCCTGCGCGGGCACGTCAAGGAAACCGAACATGGTGGGCAGCACTCCGTCTTGATCTGGATTCGGGCAGGCGGAAGCGGCCGCGCTTGAAACGTCAGGCGGCCGCGAGCGCGGCCGACGGAGCTCTCGGCCGAGGCCGCCCCGACGCGTCCGGATCCCGAAGACGGAGGAAAGTGCTGTGCCGGGCCCGTTCCCGCAGCGCGACGGCCCGGACCAGGGCAGGCGCCCCAGTCGGCGCCGGCAGGACACAAACGGTGAGCAGGATCGCGGCGGTCAACGCGAGCGCGAGCTGCCCCGACCCGTCCAACCCGACAAAGAGAAAAAGAACAGGCAGAACAACGGCCAGCACCATCCGCAGCCGAGTGAACGCCATGCCCCTACCGTACCCGGGTCAGCGGCGGGCGAGGCCAGTCATGGCCAGGGCCAGCAGGCGGTCGACGATGGCTTTGCCGCCGGCCATCTGGTCGGCTACCAGGGCTACACCGCTGGCCATGGCGAACACCTCGGTCGCTGTGACGTCCGACCGGACCGCGCCCGCTTGTTGGGCTCGCGCCAGTAACTGGGCCGCGGACAGTCGCATGGCCTCGCAGGAGGCGTAGAGGTCCGACTTCTTGTTGTGCAGCGCGGCCGCGATCGACGCGGGCACACCGCGGTAGCTGCTGGACCGCTCGACGAACTCGTGCAGCCAGGTCAACAGGGCGCGGTCGGGGGTCTGCTCCCGGGCCAACACGTCCGCGCGTTGCCGCAACTGGTCGACGCCGGCCCGCAGCAGGGCGTCCAACAGTGCCTCCCGCGTGGGGAAATGCCGGTACAGGGTGCCGATCCCCACGCCGGCCTGGCGGGCGACCTCCCGCAGGGACGCGTCGATGCCTTCCTTGACGAACACCTCCTGGGCCGCGGTGAGCACCTGCTCGTAGTTACGACGGGCGTCTGAGCGCAGCACGGGCGTGTCGGCCATCTGTCCTCCAACGGGGAAGGGTCGCGCACGTCGCCGTGCTCGCACCCATCAGCATTGTGCTGCACCCCTCAGCCGACGGGGGACGTTCGTACGCGGTTCATCCGTTCGCCACTCTGCACCATCGCGGTCGCGATCGCGGTGGCGACCAATCGGCCCGATCCGTCCAACAGCTCACCCTTCAGGTGGCACACCTGCTTGCCGCGCCGGACCACGCTCGCGCGGCCGACCAGGGTGCCCGGCCAGGCCACCCGGAGAAACTGGACGTGCAGGTCGAGGGTGGGCGCGAACTGGCCGGGCCCGAGAGTGGCGGCGAGCGCCGGGCCCATGGTGTCGTCGAGCATCGCGGCCAGGAACCCGCCCTGAACGTGCCCGGCCGGGTTGGCGAAGGCGGCCGTCGCCTCGAACTCGACCTCGATGGTGCCCGCCTCCGCGTCCACCTCCCGCAGTTTCCAGCCGAGCGTGGCGGCTGCCGGGGGCATCGGCGTCCGGCCGGCCAGCATGTCCCAGAACAATCCCGTTCCCATGCCGTCCACTATGCCCGAGTTCACCGACAGAACGGACGCACCCGAAACGCTTGGACATCCGGCCGTCCAATCGCAACCAGGTTATGACTGCACCCCGTAGGCGGCGAGGAACACCCGGACACCGGCGTCCGCCATCCGGTCCAGTTCCGTTGCGGTGAAACCGATGTCGTCGCCGACGAACATCGCCTTGTCCAGTGGCGTGCCCAGGATCAGGAACGCGAAATGCCTGGCCGCGAGGGTCGGGTCGGGCGCGTTGAGCAGTCCCCGTTCGGTGAGCCGGGCCAGTTCGGGCGCGAGCGCGGTCAGTACGCGTTCGGGCGCCTTCTCGTAGTACGTACGGGCCAGTTCGGGAAAACGCGCGGACTCGCCGATCAGCAGCCGTCGCATCTGGAGCACCTGCGGGCGCATCACGACCTGAATGTACTGACGCCCCAACACGTGCAGATCCCCGGCGAGGTCCTGGGTGTCCCGCAGGGTGTCGCTCACCGACTGCAGGAACTCCTCGACCGTCCCGGCGATGCCCATGATGATGTCGTGGAACAGCCGTTCCTTGTCCGCGAAGTTCTTGTAGACGGTCTGTTTGGACACCGCCGCCAGCGCGGCGATCTCGTCCATGCTCGTGCCCTGGTAGCCGTTGCGCAGGAACAGCTCCGCCGCCGCCGCCATGATCGACCGGCGCTTGCGGGCCGACCTGCCCTCATCCACCACTGTCACCTGTCCGACCTCCTCACCGCGATGGTACTAGACGGACCAGTACTCAGCTGAGTACTGTACGGTCTAGTTCTCACAGACCCGTCGACCTGGTGAAAAGGTGAGTCCGATGGCTCAGGTTTTGCAACGGCCGGTGTGCGACCCGGCTACGAACGTGACCCGTTCCCTGCTCGGCTACGGCGTCCTCGCCGGCCCGTTCTACGTGCTTGTGTCCCTGCTGCAGGCACTGACCACGCAGGGGTTCGACCTGACCCGGCACGAGTGGAGCCTGCTCGCGACCGGCCCCGCCGGCTGGATCCAGATCGCGAACCTGGTGCTGAGCGGCCTGATGGTGGTCGCGGCCGCGGTCGGCATGCGCCGAACAGGCCTGAAATGGGGGCCGTTGCTGGTTGCCGGGTACGGCGTCGGCATGGTCGCCGCGGGCGTCTTCACCGCCGATCCCGCCGACGGCTTCCCGGTCGGCACACCCGCCGGACGGGCGACTTCCGTGTCGTGGCACGGAATGGCGCACCTGGTCGCCGGGAGTGTCGGCTTCCTGTGCCTGATCGCGGCGTGCTTCGTGCTGGCCCGAACGGGTCTGGCTGTGTTCTCGCGGATCACGGGTGTGGTGTTCTTCGCGGCGTTCGCGGGGATCGCGTCGGCCGCCGGGAACGTGGCGGTTAACCTTGCTTTCACCGCCGCGGTCGTGCTGGCCTCGGCGTGGCTGGCTGTCGTGTCCGTGCGGTTGTACCGGGGAGTAACGCGATGAAGTTCCGTACCACTGTCGAACTGGGCGGCAAGACCGCGACCGGCATCGCCGTGCCGGACGACATCGTCGACGGCTTCGACGCGGGCAAGCGGCCCGCCGTGAAGATCACGATCGAGGGCTTCACGTACCGGACCACGGTCGCGCGGATGGGCGGCCGGTACATGGTCCCGTTGAGCGCGGAGAACCGGACCGCGGCCGGGGTCGAGGCCGGTGCCGAAGTCGAAGTGCGGATCGAGTTGGACACCGAGCCGCGCGTGGTCACCGTGCCGGACGACTTCGCCGCAGCACTGGGCGAGGCGCGGCCGGCGTTCGACCGGATGTCGTACAGCCACCAGAAGGAGTGGGTCCGGTCAATTGAGGACGCCAAGTCGGCGGCGACCCGCGAGCGGCGGATCGCCAAGGCCGTCAGTGAGATTCGGGCGAAATAGCTTCGATGTTCGTGAACAGGGCGTGCCAGCGTCGCCACTGCGGCCGCTGCGGGTCCGGGGACGACGTGATGTCGTGCAGTTTCAGCGTCTCGTTGGCGAAGGACGTGACCTCGTCCCGGGTCAGCGGCCAGGGCGGGCCCTCGTCCAGTGGTTCCCCGTCCAGTGGTTCACTGTCGTCCCGGACGCCGGCGACGACGAACAGCGTCCCGCCGGGCGCGACGAGCTCGCCGATCCGGTCGATGGCGTCGGCCCGCAGGCGCAGTGGCAGGGACTGGACGGTCCGGATCTCCACCACCAGGTCGAACGAGCCGCGCCAGCCGTCCGGCAGGTTCAGCAGGTCGCCGGTGAGGTAGTGCACCTTCGAGTCGGGGAACTGGGCACGGGCCTGCCGGATGGCGGTCGCGGAGGAGTCGAAGGCCACGGTGTCGTAACCGAGCGAGGCGAGGAACTCCGCGTCATGGCCCAGGCCGCAGCCGACGACGATCGCGGTCCGGCCGACGCCGGGCGGAGCCCAGTGGGTCAGCAGGTCGTAGGCGGCGCCCGCATCCCACGGCACGGTCGCCTCGCCCTGCTCGGCGACCGCGTATCTGTGCTCGAACCAGCCCGTCGGGTCAGCCAGCGGATCCGGTGTGGTCATCCTTCAGCCCCCTTTGCGCGTGGTCACCGTACCCGACTTTTCATTGCGGTCGCGAAATGACCGCAATGGCCTCTATCGTTGCTCTCAACAGGGAAAACAACGAAAGGTGGCCATATTATGACCAGCACCCAGACCCTCACCGGCGAGCGGGCCGACCTGCTGCAGACGCTGCGCAAGCACCGCGGTTTCCTCCGGCAGACCGTAGCCGGGCTCACCGACGAGCAGGCCGCGACCCGCACCACGGTGAGCGAGCTGTGCCTGGGTGGACTGATCAAGCACGTCGCCGCCACCGAGCGGGGCTGGGCCGGGTTCATCGTGGCCGGCGCCGAGGGCATGTTCGCCGAGCCGGCGGACTGGGAGAACGGGTTCAAGATGCTCGAGGGCGAGACCTTGGCGGGCCTGTTGGCGTCCTACGACGAGGTCGCCCAGAAGACCGACGACCTGGTCGCCTCCCTGCCCGACCTGGACGCGTCGCACCCGTTGCCGGAAGCGCCGTGGTTCGAGCAGGGCGCACGGTGGTCTGCCCGGCGCTGCCTGCTGCACATCATCGCCGAGACCTCCCAGCACGCCGGCCACGCCGACATCCTCCGCGAGGCCATCGACGGCCAGAAGACCATGGGCTAAGGGCGCATCGCCCGGACGATCGGGACGAAGTACAGGTCCACCAGCCGCTGGCGGCCCTCCGGTGAGTCCAGCGGCAGGACCGTCTCCGGGGTCAGGACCAGGGAGAGGACGTTGCGGGCGAGGAGTTCCGCGGCGGCGTCGATGTCTTCGTCGGGCAGGGCGACCCGCCCGGCGACGACCTCGGCGCGGATGTGCCCGGCGATCCAGTTGCGGGCCGCGGCGAGGAAGTCGCCCGCCTTGACGGTCAGGTACGGCAGCAGGAACTCGGGCTCGGTGCGCAGCAGCCGGGTCAGCAGCCGGTGCCCGCGCAGGAACGTCACGCAGAAGGTCAGGCCTTCGACGAGCTTGGCCTCGGGGGTGGGCTGGGCGGCGATGACCGCGTCCGCCTTGGTCAGGAACCGCCGCAGCTCCCGCATGATCAGCGCGTTGAGCAGCTGGTCCTTCTTGGCGAAGTAGCGGTAGATGGTGACCCGGGACAGGCCGACCCGGCGGGCCACGTCGTCGATGGTGAACCGGCGCAGCCCGAAGTCCTCGGCCTGTTCCAGGGCGGCGCCCAGGATCCGGTCGGTGTTCTCGTCCGCGGGCACGTCCGTGTCCATCGCCCGTTGGAGGAAGTCCCTGCCCGCTCGCATCACCGCAGTTTACGTGCTTTACATCTTGACGGAAGTTGTTACATGCGTTTCTCTGTAGGTGGCACATCGCGAGCCCGAGGAGACGCGGATGGCGAAGACCAGCGACCGGGAGACCACGGCACAACGGCTCCTGCAGTCCAGCGCGAAGCTGTCCTACGACCCGGTGGTCGACATCGACTGGGCCGCGCCCCTCGCCGAGGACAAGATGTTCATCCCGGAGCACACCGTCTCCCTCTACGGCACCAAGCTGTGGGACGGGATGAGCCGCGAGCAGCGGATCGAACTGTCCAAACAGGAGATGGTGAACACGGTCAGCGTGGGCATCTGGTTCGAGATCATCCTGATGCAGATGCTGCTGCGGATGTCGTACCAACGCGACCCCACCACCCACCACGTGCGCTACGCGTTGACCGAGATCGCCGACGAGTGCCGGCACTCCACGATGTTCGCGATGCTGATCGACAAGGTCGGCGAGACCCCGTACCGCAACCACGCCCTGCTGCAACATCCCGCGCACGCGCTGCCGTTGATCCTGCGGGGCGCGCCGATGTGGGTGGCCACGTTGATCGGCGAGGAGATCTTCGACGCCGTGCAACGCGAGCACCTGCACGACGACTCGATCCAGCCTCTGGTGCGAGCGGTCATGCGCATCCACGTCACCGAAGAGGCCCGGCACGTCCGGTACGCGCGTGAGGATCTGCTCCGCAAACTCGACCGCTCCAGCTGGCCTACGCGGGAGTTCACCCGTCATGTCGTGGCGGTCGGCGCTTTGCTGATGTGGCAACTGCTTGCCAGGCCGGCGCAGTACGCCCGCGCCGGCCTGCCGGATCCGCGCCGGGCGGCGGCCATCGCGCGGAACAACCCGCATCGGCGCGAGGTGATGACCGAAGCCTCCGGTCGTCTCGTGCGGTTCCTGCGTGACGCCGACCTCATCGCCGGCCCCAGCCAAATGCTCTGGAAACGCGCCGGAATGCTGGCCTGATCACGTTTTCCGACTGACCCCACCTCGGCCGAGCGGTCGAGGTGGGTTGACGCATGTCCTCAGCTCGGATTATTGTTTCGTTAAGTGGAAGATAGTTTCCGCAATACGGAATAGAGGAGCTGGTGGTGGGCCGTCGCTTTCGGTACGACGTGAACCTCTCGATCCTGTTCACCGAACTGGATCTGCTGCGTCGCGCGGGCGCGGCCAAGGCCGCCGGGTTCGGCGCGGTCGAGTTCTGGTGGCCGTTCGGCGTCGCCGTGCCCAGTGAGTCCGAAGTGGACGCTTTCGTGCGTTCGGTCCGGGACGAGGGTGTTCGCCTGGTCGGGCTGAACTTCTTCGCCGGTGACATGCCCGGCGGCGAGCGCGGGGTGCTCTCGAACCCGGCCCGGGTGACCGAGTTCCGGGACAACATCGCGGTCGCGGTCGAGATCGCGGAACAGTTGGGCTGCCGTGCCTTCAACGCGCTCTACGGCCTGCGGATCGACGGCGTGGCAGCGGCCGAGCAGGACGAGGTGGCGGCCGAGAACCTGGCCATCGCGGCCAAGGCGGTGAGCCGGATCGGCGGAGTCGTCCTCCTCGAACCGCTCAGCGCCGCGCCCGCGTACCCGCTGAAGACCGCCGCCGACGCACTGGCCGTGATCGAGAAGTCCGGCACAGGGAACATCGCGCTGCTCGCCGACCTGTACCACCTGGCCGTCAACGGCGACGACCCGGACGACGTGATCGCGCGGCACACCGCGCGGATCGGGCACGTACAGATCGCCGACCACCCCGGCCGCAACGAGCCCGGCACCGGCGGCCTGGATCTCCAAGGCTACCTGAACCGCTTGGCGGACAACGGATACGACGGCTGGATCGGCCTGGAGTACAAGCCCTCCGGCGCCAGCGCCGACAGCTTCGACTGGCTACCCCGTGGGGAGAGATCATGACAACAGTGGGATTCATCGGCCTGGGCATCATGGGCGGCCCGATGGCCGGCCACCTGGTCGACGCCGGCCACGAGGTGACCGGCTACGACCTCGGCCCGGACGCGCTGGCCAGGCTCGCCGACGCGGGCGGCAAGACCGCGGGCAGCGTGGCCGAGGCGGTGACCGCAGCGGACGTCGTGATCACCATGCTGCCCAACCACCCGCACGTCGAAGAGGTCGTGCTCGGTGCCGACGGCGTGCTCGCCAACGCCCGCGAAGGCCTGCTGCTGATCGACATGAGCACGATCCGGCCGGAAAGCTCGCTCGCGATCACCGAGGCCGGCAAGGCCAAAGGCGTGCGCGTGCTGGACGCGCCCGTGTCCGGCGGCGAGGCCGGCGCCAAGCAGGCCGCACTGTCCATCATGGTCGGTGGCGAGGCGGCGGACTTCGCCGCCGCCAAGCCGTTGTTCGACCAGGTCGGCAAGACCGTCGTGCACGTCGGCCCGCACGGCGCCGGACAGGTCGTGAAGGCCGCCAACCAGCTCGTGGTCGGCGGGACGTACGCCCTGGTCGCCGAGGCGATCGTGCTGCTCGAAGCGTCCGGTGTGGACGCCAAGACCGGGCTGGACGTGCTCGCCGGCGGCCTGGCCGCCAGCCGGATCCTGGACCTCAAGCGGGCGAGCATGGTGGACCGCCAGTTCGCCCCGGGCTTCTGGATCGACCTGCACCACAAGGACATGGGCATCGCGCTGGCCGCCGCCCGGCAGGCCGACGTGAGCCTCCCGGTCACCGGGCTGGTGGCCCAGCTGGTGGCCGCCGCCCGCGCGATGGGCCACGGCGGGCTCGACCACTCGGCCCTGCTGAAAGTCACCGAAGCACTGTCCGGCCGCGGCTGAAGGGACCAGGAAGATGGCCAAGATCCCCGTCATGCAGGCGGTCGTCGAAGTGCTCAAGTCCGAGGGCGTGGACACCGCGTTCGGCTGCCCCGGCGCCGCGATCCTGCCGCTGTACAAGGCGATGGAAGTCGTCGGCGGCATCGAGCACCTGATCGTCCGGCACGAGGAGGGCGCCACCCACATGGCCGACGGGTGGGCCCGCACCAACGGCCGGGTCGGCGTCGCGATCGGCACCAGCGGCCCGGCCGGCACGAACATGATCACCGGCCTGTACACCGCGCAGGCCGACTCGATCCCGATGATCTGTATCACCGGCCAGGCCGTCTCCACGAAGCTGCACCAGGAGGCGTTCCAGGCGGTCGACATCGTCGAGATCGCCAAGCCGGTCACCAAGTGGGCGGTGCAGGTCAAGGAGGCCGCGCAGGCGCCGTGGATCTTCCGTGAGGCGTTCCGGGTGGCCCGGTCCGGACGCCCCGGCCCGGTGCTGATCGACCTGCCGTTGGACGTGCAGAAGCAGGAGATCGAGTGGGACGCCACGATCGACGTGCCGCTGCCGGTGCCACGCGTCGAGCCGCACCTGCCGCGCGTCGAACGGGCACTGGACCTGCTGCTGGCGGCCGAACGCCCGCTGCTGCTCGCGGGCGGCGGCGTGATCCTCGGCGAGGCGCACGAGGAACTCCGTGAACTGGCGGAGTACCTGCAGATCCCGGTGCAGGCCACGCTGATGGGCAAGGGCGCGCTGGACGAGGACCACCCGTTGTACGCGGGGATGACCGGAATCCAGACGTCCCAACGGTACGGCAACGCGTCCTTTTTGGAGTCGGACCTGATCCTGGCGCTCGGCGCGCGGTTCGGCGACCGGCACACCGGCGACCTGGACACGTACCGCGGCACCCGGACGTTCATCCACGTGGACGTCGAGCCGACCCAGATCGGCCGGGTGTTCGGACCCGACCTCGGGATCGTCTCGGACACGAAACTGTTCCTCCAGGCCGTCCTGCGGCTCGCGCGGTCCCGGAACGTGACCCGCCAGCCGGGCGCGTGGGTCGCCCGCGTGCGGGAGTTGAAGGCGACGCTGACCCGACGCGAGGACTTCGACAACGTGCCCGTCAAGGCGCCCAGGGTGTTCAAGGAGATCAACGAGTTCTACGGCCCGGACACGTACTTCGTGACCGCCATCGGCCTGTACCAGATCTGGTCCGGCCAACACCAACGGTCGCACAAGCCCCGGCACTACCAGGTGTGCGGCCAGGCCGGCCCGCTCGGCTGGGAGATCCCGGCCGCGATCGGCGTCAAGAAGGCGCTCAAGAACAGTGATCCGCATGCCGAAGTCGTGGGTGTGGTCGGTGACTACTCCTTCCAGTTCCTGGTCGAGGAGCTGGCCGTGGCCGCCCAGTACGACGTGCCGTTCGTGCTGGTCATGCTGAACAACGAGTACCTCGGCCTGATCCGGATGGCCGAGGACCACGGCGGCTACGACATGAACTACGAGGTCGACATCCACTACGACCTGACCGGCTCGGACAACGTGAAGATCATGGAGGCGTACGGCTGCTCCGGCCGGCGCGTGACCCAACCCGGCGAGATCGCCGACGCCCTGGCGTGGGCCCGCAAACAGGCCGAAGCCACCAGCCGCCCGGTGCTCGTGGAGATCATGATCGAGCGCGAGGCCAACACCGCCAACGGAGTGTCCATCGCGGCCATGCGGGAGTTCGAACCCCTCCCGTAAGGGAGACGGGGTCACCGGCGCGGAGAATGGGTTGCCGCGCCGGTGATCTTCGCTAGATCCGGTTCACCAGCTGGTCCCGGACGACCTCGTACGAGGTGGGTTCGATGCTGAAGTCACCGAGGAACGGGTTGTCCATCGCGGCGATCAGGAAGATGACCGAGCCGATCATCAGGGCGAGGATGCCGGTCAAGGTCAGGTGCAGGCGGAGGCTCCGCACGGCGGGCATGGCGATGAGCACGAGATTGACCAGGGCGCCGATGACGAGCATGGTCCAGAGCGAAGCCGGCAGCCCGGACCGCACGGCGGCGAGCCGTTTCCGGTGGTTCTCGATGAACTTGTTGAACTGGCTGATCGTCTCACTCTGAAGTGCCGCGGTGCCCGCGGACGGCGGCTCGTAGGCGGAGATCAGGCGGTACATGGTGGTGATGCGCTCGACCCCGCCGCCCGGGATCTCCCCGCGACGCTGCTGCGGCCACGCCTCGGTGACCACGTAGTGGATGTACTCCTTCACGCTGTTCTGGACCTGACCGCGTAACGGTTCCGGGTAGAACGAGGCGTCGCGGGCGAACCCGCCCAACGCGTTGGCCTCGTCGTCGATGATCTTCTGGGTGTCGGCGTAGGTGCTGTACGTGGCCACCGCGATCAGACCGAGCAACAGGCCGTAGAGCAGGCCGGTGCCCGCCGCCACCAACTCCACCGTGTGGTTGTGTGAGTCGTCGGCGCCGTCGCCGGACCATCGCCGCATCACCGGGCGCAACACGAACACCAACGCCCAGGACAGCCCGAGGGCGGCGACGGTGAAGATCAGGAACAGCACCCAGTCGGGCAAGTCGTAGATCCACAGGAACATGGTGCAACCTCGGCACGCGGTCGGGATCGTGCTCCCACATCGACTATAGAAGCGGGACGCCGTCAAGGAAGCCCGCTCCACCCCATCGTGTGACAGCGGATAATCGGTTGCCGCGCCGACGATCTTGAGTAGTCTTCCGTACAGCATCTCCGGTGCGAAGCCAACGGTTACTTCTTTCTGCAAAACAAGCCCGTTGGCACCTGTGATCTCGGGGGTCACAACTTCAGACGAGTGCCCGGTGCGCAGGTTACGGTTACTTCACTTTGGATGAGCGGGTCGCGGGTTCGAATCCCGCCTGCACCACTCGTGGTGCAGTAGCTCAGTCCGGCTAGAGCAGCTATGTGCCGTCACCGATTCTGATCTCGGGCCTCGTCTGGATCTGACCCCCTTTGTCGTGCAGTGGGGGACACTGATGGCCAAGTTCAACCGTGCCCGTGTGAAGGCACAAGTACGCTCCGCCGTGGTGAGTGAGGCGGTTCCGTCCGGACGTACGTACGAGGGCGGCGCCGGCTACCGGCGGGACACCAAGTCCGAGCTGTTCCTGTTAGCGGTCACCAACATGGTCGGCGAGCACACGTTCTACGAGTCCGCCGGTCAGCGGGACTTCCGGTACGCCGAGCTGGTCGGGCAGGCCACCCTGGCGGATCCGGAGTGGACCGCGCGGCTGCTGAAGTGGCTGCGGTCGAGCGCGAACATGCGGACGGCGTCGTTGGTGGGCGCCGCCGAGTTCGCTCGCGCGCGACTGTCGGCCGGGCTTGACGGGATGTCGCGTCAGGTCGTGGATTCTGTGCTGCAGCGCCCGGACGAGCCGGGGGAGATGCTCGCCTACTGGACGGCCGTGCACGGCCGCGCGATCCCGAAGCCGGTCAAGCGTGGCGTGGCGGATGCCGTGCGGCGCCTGTACGACGAGCGCGCGTTGGTGAAGTACGACAGCGATGCCAAGGGTTTCCGGTTCGGTGACGTGATCGACCTCGTGCACCCGTCGAACTCCGGTCTGGTCCAGGCGGATCTCTACAAGCACGCCCTGGACCGCCGGCACGGGCGGGACGAGCCGATCCCGGAGCGCCTGACCCTGCTGCGCAAGCGGCAGGAGCTGATGGCGTTGCCGGAGCAGGAGCGTCGGGCCGTGCTGCGGACGCCGGAGCGCCTGCGCGAGGCCGGGATGACGTGGGAGGCGTTGGCGGGCTGGCTGCAGGGACCGATGGACGCCATGGCGTGGCAGGCGATCATGCCGTCCATGGGGTTCATGGCCCAGCTGCGGAACCTGCGGAACTTCGACCAGGCACGGGTGTCGGACAAGGCGGCCAAGGCCGTCGCGGACCGGCTCGCGGACCCGGAGCAGGTGGCGCGGTCGCGGCAGCTGCCGTTGCGGTTCCTGTCCGCTTACCGGGCGGCGCCGTCCGTCCGGTGGTCGTGGCCGTTGGAGCAGGCGTTGACGCACTCGCTGGCGAACGTGCCGGTGCTCGGCGGCCGGACGCTGATCCTGGTGGACACGTCCGGGTCGATGAGCGGCCCGCTGTCGGCGCGCAGCGAACTGATGCGGTGGGACGGCGCCGCGGTCTTCGGCATCGCGTTGGGAATGCGGTGCGCGGAGGCCGATGTGGTGTCGTTCGCGTCCACCAGCAAGCCCTTCCCGATGCGGGACGGCGAGTCGCTGCTGCGGGCCGTGGAGCGGTGGCGGAAGGGCGGGTACTTCCTCAACAGCGGCACGGAAACGGCGATCGCGTTGCGAAAGCACTTCGGTAAGCACGACCGTGTGGTGATCGTGACGGACGAGCAGGCAGCCTACGGTAACGTAGGAACCGTGCTGCCACAAGAGGTTCCGCTGTACACATGGAACCTCGCGGGGTACCGGCACGGGCATGCGCCGAGCGGGTCCAGCAACCGGCACACGTTCGGGGGCCTGTCGGACAGTGCTTTCGGGATGATCCCGTTGCTGGAGGCCGGAAGGGACGCTGACTGGCCGTTCTAGGAGGACGCGCTGGGTGGTTGCCACGGACGTAACCGTGGCAACCACCCGGGCACGGCGTTCCGGTACGTGTCGTACTGGTTGCCGAAGTTGCGCCGCAACGATGGTTCCTCGTGCCAGTGCACCATCGAGTAGAAGGCCGCGGACACCGCGAGCGCGTACGCCAGGACCCAGGGCTGGCCGAAGACCAGCGCCTGGCCGACGATCGCACCCAGCACACAGAGGTACATCGGGTTGCGCACGTACCGGTAGAAGCCGCCGACCACGAGTTTCTCCGGCGGTGCGACCGGCGCGGGCGTGCCGAATCCCTCGACCACGAACCGGACGAACGCCGAGACGAGCACGGCGACCGACGGCACGAGGACCACCCAGCCGAGCACCCGCAGCGGCGGCCAGATCGGCTCCACCTGCCACCTGGTGATCAGCCAGGGCAGCAGGCCGGCGACGATTCCCGGGGCCAGTACGAAGAACACAGCCGAACCCGCGGCGGCGACGACTCTGTTACGCACGCACCTATTGTCATACTTTGATGAGTTCTACGGATCTGTAGTCACTCGGATGGCCCTGGGGTTGTCCCACTATCGGGCTACCTGGGCGTCGTCGAACGGTGCCATCGCGGCCCACCGGGCGGCCTCCTCCGATGAGGACACCTCCACCAGCCACGTGCCGCCGTGCGCCTCCAGCAGGACGCCCGCCCTGGCCAGCTGCTCGGTGAACCGGGTGATCGCCGGCTGGGCGCTGATCACGAACCGCATGCCGTGCTCCTCTCGCACTCTCCCTGCCGGGACGTCGAACGAGAGGAGCTGAGATCGACGCTCAGACCCGGACGAGTTTCCGCACCGGGTCGATCTCGGCCGGCTGGACGTGGTGGTGCGGCCGCAGCCGGGCGAGGATGACCACACCCGCGATGGTGACCGCGCCCGCGGCCAGCACGCCGAGGTTGGCGAACAGTGAACTGGGCAGCTGCTCGTTGAGCACGAGCACGCCGATCAGCGACCCGGTGATCGGGTCGACCACCAGCAGCGTCGCGTAGCTCATCGCGAACCGGCCGGTGCGGTACGCGTTCTGCTGGAACAGCAGGCCCAGCACGCAGAACAGCACAGCGAGCCCGGCGACCCAGAAAACCGTGCCGCTGACCTCGCGCAACGCCGTGCTGCCGCTGACCCGGACCATGGCCGCGAACGTGCCGTACGCCAATCCCGAGCCGATCGCGAGGAACAGCGCGTTGACCGCGCCCCTGTGCCGCCTCGCCATCACAGCCGACCCGCCGAGGAGCGCGAACACGCAACCGGACAACACCACCGCGGACGACCCGTTCAGCGTGGGCGGCGTCGACTCGTGCGGCAGGAGCATGAGGAGGCTCACCAGGCCGATGCTGACCGCGATGGCGCCCAGCACCTCCAAGCGCTTCACCCGCCTGCGGTCGATGGCCGCGGCGATCAGCACAGCGAACGGCAACCCGCTCATGCCCAACGGCTGAACCAGGGTCAACGGGCCGTTCGAGAGGGCCATGATGTGCATCGCGGACCCACCGAGCGTGGTGAGCGCGCCGAGCAACCACTTGGGCTGGCGAACCAGGTGCGGCAGCAACCGCAGGAAGCTGTGGCTCTGGCAGTGCCCAGCCGCGTTCTGCTGGAGGGCGGCGCCCAGGGCGACGAGCGGCGCGCCTGCCACGGCGGCCACCAACCACAGCGTCACCGTGCGGTGTCCAACGTCATGCACATGACACGCGGGGCGAGTGGTGATCGGTTCGAGATCGAATCGAAATGCACCCGCGCACCCTAATGGGCGACCCCTAAGGGGCGTGTGAGGTGGTGCCTCATCGGACAGGCTCGCTGACCTGCTGTCAAACGAATTTCCGGCGCCTGGGCGGTGCCGATCTCAGGGTGATGTGAGCCATGTCACATGACAGGGTGATCGTCGAATCGGCGCGGCGACCACCCCGTACTCCCAGTTCAGCGCACTCGTCGTGCCTCCTCAGCGTCGGTCGGCGCGAGTTCGGCGGTCCAGAGGTTTCCCTTCTCCCCCCAGCAAGGTCAACGGTGGGAAACGGTCATTTGCAGGGCGGTTCATACGGTGTGTCGCCGGTCGCCATGCCCCGGCTGCGGGCGGCGACCAGGGCACTGACCTTGCCCGGTCCCGCGAAGGTGGGTCGTGTCAGAGGTAGAACGTGCCCGACGTGTTGCCGGCCGCGGGCGTCCGGCCGTCGGTGTCGAAGGCCACGCTGAGCACCCGGTTGAGCAGCCTCGCCCGCACGAACTCGCCGAGCACCCGGTTGACCTGTGGGTCCGGCACCTGCCGCCGCAGTTGGTCCACGATGGCCCGGCGGCGGGTCTGACCGGTGTCCGCGGCCGCGTGCACCAGGCGCAGCAGCACCGGCCGGGCGACGTCCTGCCCGGCCGGGCGAAGGTCCGCTCGGCCGTGGTGGCGACCGCGCCGTGGATGCCGCCGGTGAGTTCGTGTCCGGCGACGGTCAGCATCCACCCATCGCCTTGTCGTCATTTTGCCAACAAGGCCTGCGACAACAGCGGCAACGCGCCCGGGCCGTCGCCGACGTCCAGCATCAGCAGTTCCACCAGGCCCGGCTCCATGTCCAGCCCGGCGACCGCGGCGGGCCGGCTGATCGCGGCCGCAACTCGGCGTCGCTCATCGGCCTCAGGGCGAGCTGTCCGTCCCTTGTCACACAGCTGAGGTGTCAGGCGCGATGAGTCGGAGGTTTGAGAAGTACGTGCGGTAGCGCGCGACATCACGGGTGAGCAACTGGTATCGGCTCACAGCGGCGTGTGCACCGATGTAGAAGTCGGGCAGAGGTGACCGCCGTTCACCGCCGCGCTTCCGGTAGGCGACGAATGCCCGTGATGCCAGGAAACCTGCTTCGTAGGGAAGCTGTTCTCGCTTGAAGTCCGTGGCGGGCAGTGCGTCGTCGAGATCCTCGATCGTGTCGAACCCCGCGGAGACCTCGGCGTAGACGATCGGGTTGATCACCAGGTCGCCCGAGTCACGAGCATCCGCGACAGCCTGCTCTGACCAATCGGCCCACTTCGGATCGTCGGTGAAGATGTCGAGCAGGACGCAAGTGTCCACGAGAGTCACAACATGCTCAGGATCAGGGTCCACCAGTCGCAGTCGACTATCACTCGCCACGTAGCAGATCCATCAACTCGTCGGTGCTCATTCTCGTCGTCGCCTTTCCACGCATGCCACGTGCCAGGCGCTGGCCATGGGTGTCGCCCTCGACGCGGAGGATGCGAAGCACGTTCCCGTCCTCGATCACCTCGACCTCGTCGCCTTCATTGAGGTGGTGCTTCTTCCGGAGCCAGGCAGGAATGGTGACCTGCCCTTTGCTGTTTAACCGCATCGCCTGCCTCCGTGTAGTATGTAGTACGCGTAGGAAGTATTACACAGCCCTATGTGACCCCACTAGGTGCGCTGCGGCGTAGGCGCCGGGAGTGAGGCCGTAGTAGCGGCGGAACCAGCGGGTGAGGTGGCTTTGGTCGGCGAAGCCGACTTCGGTGGCGGTCTCGGCGGGTGGTTTTCCGGCGGTGAGGTGTTTGCGGGCGGCGCGGAGGCGGAGTTGGCGTTGGTAGTCGCTCGGTGGCATGCCGTAGGTCGTGGTGAAGGCACGGTGCAGGGCGAACCGGCTGCAGCCGGCGACTTCGGCCAGGTCGGTGGCTGAGATGTCCGTCGCGTAGGCGCTGTGCAGGAGGTCGCGGGCGCGGCGGACGCCCGCCGGGACAGAGCGCGCCTGCTGTGGCGCGACCGGTTGGTCGGCGCCGCGGCGGACCATGGCGTGGACGGTGGCGGTGAGGGCTTCGTCCTGGGCAAGGAGGGTGCCGGCGCTGAGGGCGCGGTGCAGGCGGCGCAGCGCGTCGGCGAGCACTTCGTCGTCCAGGACCGGGGCGGTGAACAGGGGGAGGCCGGTGGGGCGGTCGGTCACGTCGGACAGCACGCCGGTGACCAGGGCGGTGCCGATGTGGACGATCTTGTACGTGAAGCCGAGGTCCGTGGTGGCGCGGCCGTCGTGCGGCTCGTCCGGGTTGAACGCCATCACCATGCCGGCGGCGCTGACCCGGGCGGCGCCGCGGCAGGTGAAGGACTGGGCACCCAGTTCCGTGACGCCGAACGAGTACGTCTCGTGGCTGTGCCGGTGGTAGACGTGCTCTTCGAAGTGGGCGTGCATGGCCTCTAGATCACGGCCGGGCGCCCGCCAGTACTGTGCCCAGTCCATCAGTCCATTGTGCTAGATCGTGCTAACGAATTCCGTGAGTGCCCGGTAGTAGGGCTCGATCGTGGTGATGTCGACGTACTCCGCCGGGCCGTGCAGGCCGTCGCCGCCGATGCCGAAGATCACCGCGTCGACACCCCGCTGGTAGTAGAAACGGCCGTCCGCGGCGCCGTGTTTGCGGAGGAAGTCGCCGCTGAAGCCCTGGTTCCGTGCGGCTCGTTGCAGCGCGAGGACCTGGGGGCTGTCGTCGGCCGCGTGGTGCGGCGGATCCAGGCGTTCGATGGTCACGGTGACGTCGGGTGCGCAGAGTGACTCCAGGTAGGCGGCGATCTCCTCAAGCGAGTGGCCGGTGAAGTCGGTGTCCTGGGGTGGGTACCGGATGTCCAGCCACGCGGTCGCGTCGGCCGGGACCTGGTTGAGGGCGGTGTTGGACGTGCCGATCCGGGCGACGTTCACCGTGGTGCGCCAGGCCTCGGCGGTGGGGACCGGGTACTTGTCGATCACGTTCTGGATGCTCGTGGTCAGCTTGAGCAGGGCGCTGTCCGCGTTCCACGGGTACGCCGAGTGTCCACTTCGGCCGGTCGCGCGCAGGACCGCGGTGAAGATGCCCTTGGACTCGTTCACCAGACGCAGGCCGCTCTGCTCGCCGATCACCACGAAGTCGGCTGTCACACCGTTTTCCAGCTGGTGGAGCGTGCCGTTGCGGCCGCCCACCTCCTCGTCGGTCACCAGCTGTAAGGCGACCGGGGTGGTCGCCTCCTGGAAGACGAGGGCCTCCACCAGAGCGGCCACCTTCATGTCGTGCGCGCCGCGGGCGTACAGGCGGGAGCCTTCGACGCGGGGCCGGAACTGTTCGTCGCCGGCCGGGACAACATCGAGATGCGCGTTGAGGATCAGCGGGAAGTGCCGGCGGGACGGCCCGGCGTACACCAGGGCGCTCGGCTTGCCGTTCGACGAGAACCGCTCGACCGTGTGCCCGGTCCCGACGAAGTCGAGTACGTACTCCAGCGCCCGGTGCAGTTCGTCGGGCCGGTCGGCGGTGGAGGGGATCGCCAGGAGTTCCTGAGCCTGCGACAACAGTTCCATTGGTCCAACGCTAGGACTAACGTGGCCGGTATGACCACAAGAACCGCCTTGGCGTGCAGCTTCTGCGGCAAGACCGAGAAGGAAGTCGCGAAGCTGGTGGCCGGTCCAGGCGTCTACATCTGCGACGGCTGCGTCCGACTCGCCCACGAGGTCATCCAGGAAGCCGAAGACCAGGAAGCCGACCACTGACCGGATAGACTGGCCGTCCCGCCGCCGCCCGTTCCGCCGCAGGAACATGTGGAGGTCTCTGTGATGGCCAACGACGGCCTGTCCAGAAGGGGTTTCTTCGCCAACGCGGCCGCGATCTCGGCCGGTGTCGCCCTCGCCGCCCCGGCGGCGGGCGAGGCAGCCGCCGACCCGGGCGCGGTGGAGTTCGTCCTCAACGGCAAACCCGTGTCCCTGACCGTCGACCCGAGGGTCACGTTGCTCGACGCGTTGCGGGAACGCCTGCGTCTCACCGGCACCAAGAAAGGCTGCGACCGAGGCCAGTGCGGGGCCTGCACGGTCCATGTCGACGGTAGGCGCGTGGTGTCCTGCCTGACGCTCGCGGCGACCTTGCGCGGCAAACACGTGACCACGATCGAAAGTTTGGCGGACGGCGACCAGTTACATCCCGTACAACAGGCGTTCGTCGACTGTGACGGCCTGCAATGCGGGTTCTGCACACCCGGGCAGATCATGTCCGCGACCGCCGTCATCGCTGAAGGGCACGCGCACACGGACGCCGAGATCCAGGAGGCGATGTCCGGCAACATCTGCCGCTGCGGGGCGTACCCGAACATCGTCGCCGCGATCCGCCAGGCCGGGGGTGCGTGATGCACGGCTTCGACTTCGCCGCCCCGACCACCACCGACCAGGCGTTGGCGCTGGCCGCGGACCGGTCGGCGTTCCTGGCCGGCGGCACCACCCTGGTCGACCTGATGAAACTGGACGTGCTGACCCCGGACCGGGTCATCGACATCAACGACCTGCCTATCCGCGGCATCGTCCGGGACCGCGGCGGGTTGGCGATCGGCGCGTTGGAGCGGATGAGCGATGTCGCCGTCCACCGGGACGTGCGGACGATGTTCCCGGTGATCGCGCAGGCGCTGCTGGCGAGCGCGTCCGGGCAGCTGCGCAACATGGCCAGCATGGGCGGGAACCTGTTGCAGCGCACCAGATGCGACTACTTCCGGGACGTCCACTCGCCGTGCAACAAACGGCAGTCCGGCACTGGCTGTCCCGCGCTGGGCGGCGACAACCGGGGCCACGCGGTTCTCGGTACGAGTGACGCGTGCGTGGCGACGCACGCCTCAGATCTCGCTGTCGCGCTCGTCGCGTTGGACGCACATGTTGTGCTGCAATCGAAGCAGGGCCAACGGGTTGTTCCGCTCATCGAGTTCTACACGTTGCCCGGGGCGACGCCGAGCGTGGAGAACGTCCTCACGCCGGGGGAGTTGGTCACCCGGATCCTGGTGCCGCGGCTGGTGTGGGCGGACAACTCGGCGTACGTGAAAGTCCGGGACCGGCAGTCGTACGAGTTCGCGCTCGCTTCGGCCGCGGTGGCGGCGGACATCGTCGGCGGGACCGTTCAGGAGGCACGGGTCGCGGTCGGCGGCGTGGGCACCAAGCCATGGCGACTCCCTCAGGTCGAGGCGGCGTTACGCGGCAAGCCCGCCAACGAACAAAGCTTCACCGAGGCGGCGAAGCTCGCCGTGCAGGGCGCACGGCCGTTGGCGCACAACGGTTTCAAGGTCATCCTTGTGCAGCGGACCATTGTCCGCGCGTTGATGGGCCTGCGGGGTGTCCGATGATCGGGCAGCCCGCGGACCGCGTCGACGGTCGACTGAAGGTCATCGGCAGCGCTTTGTATGCTGCAGACAATCAGCTGGATCGCCTCGCGTACGGCTACGTCGTCACGAGTACCGTCGCGCGCGGCACGGTCACGAGCATGCAGGTCCCGGACTCACCGGGCGTGCTCGCTGTGTATAGTGTATACAATACGCTGAAGTTGTTTGCATACACTCAGGCGCAGAACGACGAAACGCGGCCACCACTGCAGGACACCACGGTCCGTTACTACGGCCAGATGATCGGGCTGGTGGTGGCGGAGACGTTCGAGCAGGCGCGGGACGCGGCCGCGCTGATCCGCGTCACGTACCAGGAACAGCCGCCGGCCACGTCGTTCCCGAACGGGACACCGGTCAACCCGCCGAGCGGCTCGCCCACGCAGGACGTGCTCGCGCCGGGCGTCCCGTCGATCGACGCGGCGCTGGCGGCCAGCGAGGTGACTGTCCAGGGCGCGTACACCACGTCCGTCAACAACCACAACGCGATGGAACCGCACGCCACTCTCGCCAACTGGATCGGCGACCACCTGGTGATCTACACCGTCAGCCAAGGTGTCCGGCTGGTCACCGCGCGGCTGGCGACCACGCTCGGTGTCGAGCAGGCCAAGATCCACGTGGTGAATCCGTATGTCGGCGGCGGCTTCGGCAACAAGTGGGGCAACTGGGCGCACACCCCGGTCACCGCCGCCGCGGCCCGCGCGCTCGGCCGTCCGGTCAAGACGATCCTGACCAGGGAGCAGACGTTCACGGTCGTCGGCCACCGGCCCGCGTCGCGTCAGTCGGTCTCGTTGGGCGCCAGGAAGGACGGCACGCTCACCGCGATCAAGAACGACGGCGTCTCGGAGATGTCCGTGGCGAGCAACTTCTTCGAGCCGGTGGCGAACCTGTCGGCGACGCTGTACGCCAGCCCGAACATCCACGTCTCCCGTCAGGTCGTCCCGCTGGACGCGCCGCCGACGACGATCATGCGCGCACCCCAGGAGGCCAACGGTTCGTTCGCCCTGGAAAGCGCGATGGACGAACTCGCGCTGAAACTCGGCCTGGATCCATTGGAGCTGCGGAGAAAGAACGACACGGCGGTGAATCCGGGGAACGGCAAGCCCTGGTCGAGCAAGCATCTGGCCGAGTGTTACGACAGGGGCGCTGCGAAGTTCGGCTGGGCCGCGCGAAATCCGCTGCCCGGGTCCGTTGTGGACGGTGACTGGCTGGTGGGGATGGGTATGGCCACCGCGACCTACCCCGCCGGACGCGGTGACGCGTCGATGAAGGTGCGTTTCCATGCCGACGGCACGGTCGTGGTCGCCGGGACAGCGGCCGACCTCGGCACCGGACAGTCCACAGTATTCAGTATCCTCGCTGCGGACCGGCTCGGGATCCCCGTCGACCGGGTCATTCCGCAACTGGGCGACTCGTCGTCGCCAACGGCGGCCAACGCGGGCGGCTCGTCGTCCACGTCCACGAACGGCCCGGCCGTCCAGGTCGCGGCCGACGCGGCGGTGAAAGCACTCGTGCGGTTCGCCGCGCAGTCACCGTTCTTCCGGGCCGCACCGAGCTATTCGGACGGTTCGCTGACGGATGGGACGACGTCGATGACCTTCGGTGCCTTGCTAACGGCCATGGACGTGCCCGCCGTTGAGGCGACCGCGTCCTCGCCGAAGATCAGCGACCCGGTGCACGTCTTCCGGTCGTTCGGGGCGACGTTCTGCGAGGTCCGCGTGAACCGGTGGACCGCTGAGCCACGGGTGACCCGGATGGTGTGCGTGGTGGACGCGGGTCGGGTCGTGAACCCGAAGACCGCGCGCAGTCAGATCGTCGGCGGCCTGATCATGGGCATTGGGCAGGCATTGCTCGAAGAGACCCGGATGGAGGCCGACGGCCGGTTCGCCAACGCCAACCTGGCCGCCTACCTCGTGCCGGTGAACGCCGACACGCCCGTTTTCGACGTCGAGTTCCTGGACTACCCGGACACCCTGCTGAGCCCGTTGGGCGCCAGGGGGATCGGCGAGTTCGGCATAGTCGGCGCGGCTGCGGCGGTCGCCAACGCCGTGTACAACGCGACCGGCAGGCGCATCCGCGACCTGCCGATCACATTGGACAAGTTGCTGTAGCAGGGAATCCGCGCCCGAGGAGGGTTAGTCCTCGTGGTCCTCGGCATAGTCGTCTTCGTCCGCGAGATCGTCGCGCCATGTTCGTGGTGGGACGCGCCCGGCCTGGATCGCCGCGATGATGTCGCGAACCTCCCGTGCGCTGTGCACCTGGACGAGTGTCGGCCAAGGGGCGACGGTGCGTCGACCGAGAAAGCCCTCGCGCCGCGCGGCAATGATCTCGCTGACGAACGTCGAGTCACCGAACTTGATCGTGCCAACCGGTCCGCGTTCGGCCGAGATCATCGGCGGTGGGAGGTCCTTGAGGTAGACGGACCGGACGCGCCGCCTACCCAGGACGATGGTGCTGACCGTCACGCGTCGATCGGTCACCAGGTAGTCGGAACCCAACAAGAACAGGTATCGCGCGATCAGGCGGCCGACCACGAGGTACAGCCCGGCCAGGACGAAGAACCCACCAAAGAGCAGGAAGAACGGTGGGGCACCGGTCCGCGCCGCGGTCGTCTCCCAGAATATGGCGAAGCCACACCACACGATGCTGAACGGCACCAGGAAGATGTCGCCACGGTTGAAGATCGGATAGCGCGAGGGTGAGCCGGTCCAGAGAACCCGCTCACCCTCGTACAAGTCTCCCCCGACGTACGTCACAGCTGGAAACGGTAGCCGACTACGACGGTTGATCGCTATGCCATCACTGGTCCACGAGATCCGAACACTTCTGGGCGTCCGGGTCGTTCGCGCCTTTCGGGACCCAGCGGATGTTCGCGAAGGAGGCTGTGAACGCCCCTTCGGTGTACACCAGGAACGGGGTGTTCACGGCGGTGATGTCCAGGCCTTTGTCCACGAAGCACTGGATGGGGATCTTCACGGTCGTCTTCTGGCCAACCGGCAGGTTCTGCAACAGCTTGGTCGCCACCGTTTCGCCCTGGCACGGGTATGTGCAGTGGGTGCTGATCACGGTTCTGGCCGCGTTCGGCTGGTTGACGATCACGTCGAACTCCAGCGCCGACTGGGCGTTGAGGTATCCGCTGAGGTCTGTGCCGCCGTTGGGGTTCTGCACGTACACCTGGCCGGGGCCGCTGCCGGTCCAAGTGGTCTTCCGACCGTCGCCCTGGACGTTCACGTCCGTCGGGGCCACGGTGATGTTGGTGTGCGCGGCCGTGCCAGTCGGACCGATCTCGGTGCCGCCCCAGTTCTGTGGCGACCCGATGTAGGTCTTCCACGGCGCGATGTCCGCGCGGTTGAACAGTTCCAGGTCGTCGGTGGCGGTGCCACCGCCGCCCGGGGTGCAGCTCGCCGGGGACGTCTCGTCGAGCGGGCCGACGTTGCCGGTCTGCCGGCTGGTCAGCCCGTAGCCCAACGGGAACAGCGGGTCGTAGCCGGGCATCCCGGCGTTCAGCGGGGTCTGGCAGGCGGCGCGCGGCCACGAGTACGACAGCTTGCCGGTGAAGTCGTGCCAGTCGCGGCCGCGTACCAGCATGTCCGCCACGCCTTCGCCTTCGGTGCCGGGCAGGAACCCGGCGACGAACGCGTCGGACCGGTTGATCTCCTTGTTTGTATACAGTAGACGCCCGCTCAGGTATACCGTGACGACCGGGGCGCCCTTGCCGTGCACCTTGTCCAGCACAGTGAAGTCGCCGGGATACAGCTTGGCGGCTTCGAGCGAGCGCTTGCCGATGTCGCCGACACCCTCGGCGTACGGGGTTTCGCCGATGACCGCGATCACGGCGTCGAACTTGGCCGGGTCGACGCCGTCGCCGTTCGCGCTGTAGGTGACGTTCGCGTCACCAAGCGCTTGCTTGAGGCCAGTGAGAACGGTTGTGCCGTGCGGGAAGTCGGTGTTGGTGTTGCCGGTGCCCTGCCAGGTGAGTGTCCAGCCGCCGGTCTGATCGGACATGCTGTCCGCGCTCTTGCCGACCACCAGCACCTTTGACTTCGGGGACAACGGCAGCACCTTGTTGGTGTTCTTCAACAGAACCTGCGACTCGCGCACGGCCTTGCGGGCGACCTGTTTGGCCTGCAACGCGTCCGCCTGCCCGGCGTGCACCCGATCCGACGGCTTCTCGCCGTCCAGGACGCCCGCGCGCAGCTTCACGCGGAGGATCCTCGTGACGGCGTCGTCGATCCGGGACACCGCGATCTGTCCACTCTGGACCTGGGCGACTGTGTTGGCGATGAACGCCTGCCACTCGTTGGGGACCATCACCATGTCGACGCCGGCGTTGATCGCCTGCGGGCAGCTGGCGTTGGTGCAGCCGGTGACCTGGCCGATGGCGTTCCAGTCGGACACCACCAGGCCGTCGAAGCCGATCTTCTGCTTGAGGATGTCGGTGACCACCTTCCGGCTGCCGGTCACCTTGCCCTCGGTGATGCCGAGGTCCGGGTTGGTCCAGCTGTTGAAGGAGATCATCACGGCCTGGGCGCCCGCGGCGAGCGCGCCGTAGTAGCCCTGGCCGTGCAGGTTGATCATGTCGGCCTCGGCATAGGCGTTCACGCCCTGGTCCTTGCCGCCGGTCGTGCCGCCGTCGCCGATGAAGTGCTTGGCGGTCGCGATCACGCCGTCGTCCCGTAGCCGGAAGACGTTGCTGTCCTGCAGGCCGTGCACGGCTTCGTAGCCGTACGCGCGCGTGATCCGTGGGTCCTCGGAGTAGCCCTCGTACGTGCGGCCCCAACGGTCGTCCTGCGGCACGGCCACGGTCGGCCCGAACGCCCAGTCCTGGCCGGTCGCCCGGACCTGCGTCGCGGTCGCCCGGCCGATGTCCCGGATCAGGCACGGGTCGTGCGCCGCGCCGAGACCGATGTTGTGCGGGAAGACCGTGGCGTCGAAGACATTGTTGTTGCCGTGCACGGCGTCGATGCCCCAGATCGCCGGGATGCCGGTGCTGGACTGGGTGGACGCCGTCCAGTAGGCGTCGGCCAGGGTCAGCCAGTCCCGCGGGGTGGCGTGCTTGTCACCGCCCGGCCACGAGCCGCCGCCATTGAGCACGGAACCGATGTTGTACTGCTTGACCTGGTCCGGGGTGATCGCGCTGATCTCCGGCTGGGTCATCTGGCCGATCTTCTCCGGCAGCGTCATGTGGGCGACCATCTGCCGGATCCGCCACTCGTCCCACGGCGTCTTGACCACCTTGCTGCGGACCTGGGGCCAGTCGGCGAGGGTGGGCAACCGGTGTTCGATCTCGGCGCACCCGTGGTCGAAGTCCGGCTGGCCGATCACCGGCTGCCGGCTTGCCGTCCCCGGGTGGGCGGACGCGGACGCCCCGGTCAGCGACAACGCCCCAAGGAGCGCGACCACCGCGCCCTTGGACATGGCTCTCAGATTCATCAGGCGGTCCCGTCTCCGGCAACATCGGCGGCCCGATCCTCACCCCTCGCGGAGACGACGTCAAGAGCCGGATGGAAGCGCTCTCGCCATGGTGTGCGGCTTTCCTTACGCTTGAAAAAATCTACCCGACGACCGCCCGCACGGCCAGCCCGGTGCCGACCAGGAACACCATCGCGCTGGTCACGACCGGCATCACCCTGGTATACCGGCGGATGCGCGGCTCGAACCTGTCCCGTACCTTCACCAACAGCAGACCGGCAACGGTGAGCATGGCCGCCATCCCCAGGCCATAGCCGAGCACAAGCAGAACACCGAACCACGTGCGCCCGAGCGCGATCGCGCCGAGCAGAACGACCAGGGCGGACGGGCTGGGCACCAAGCCACCGGCAATGCCCATCCCGACCAGGCTCACCCGACTGAACCCGCGCCCAGAACGGTGGTCATCGGGATGGCCCTGCTGAGGCTCGTCGCCATGGCCGGGGTCGACGAGATGGCCATGTCCGTGCCGTCGCCAAAGGCTGCGCCGATGCCCGTGCCCGTGCCCGTGCCCGTGGCCGTGGCCGTGGCCGTGCCCATGCCCGTGGCCGTGCCCGTGTCCGTGGGCGGCCTTTCCTTTCAGCGCGGAGCGGACCAGGGCCACGCCGATCCCGGCGATCAACACCCCGCTGGCGATCCCCAGCCAGCGGAGCACGGACTCACCGGCCAGCGCACTGGACACGCTGACCAGCAGGCCGAGGACCAGCACCCCAACCGTGTGGGTGAGGGTGACGGTCGCGCCGACCAGGATCGCGTCCTTCGGTGTTCCCTTGCGGCCGACCAGGTACGCGGCGATCACCGTCTTGCCGTGTCCGGGCAGGGCCGCGTGGGAGGCGCCGAGCACCAGCGACAGCAGGACTGCGAGCACCCCGAGCCACGGTGTGAGGTCGTGCCGGCCGACCAGGTTGTTGAACCACTCGGCGAGCCCGAATCCGCTGCTGACCCCCGGACTCTGGGTCGTTGCCGCGGTACCGGGGCCGGGTTCGGCCCGCATCCGCACCTCCCGGACGTCGAGTGGGGAGGTGAGGAGGTCGTCCGGGTATCGGCGGAGTTCGTCGCTCACGGAGTGGGTGGGCACCGAGGAGTCCAGGGTGACGCCATCTCCGAGAGCAGTGATCTCGTGCCAGCCGACGCGGTCGGCGCGGTAGGTGTCGGCGAAGGTGACCGTCACCGGTCCGCGGATCTCGGCAGGCGCGGTCAGTGTGCAGGTCAGTCGGGTCGTCGGCAGGTCGGCCTGGCCCTTGGGGTGCTCCACTGTCGAGGTGGTCACCGTGAAGGTCAGTGAGCGGGTGTCCACGGTCGCGTGCAGTGATCTGGCCAGCGTTCCGCATTCCTGCGTCGCGTCCAGTGACTTCTCCTGCAGGGTGGGGATTTCCGCAAGGTCCACAACGGACTTCACCGCGACCTGGGATGGGTGCAGCGTGAGGCCGTCGTAGTGGTTGACGCTGAAGTTGCCCAGTGGATGCGCCAGGTAGATCCCGGCCACCAGGGCGGGCAGGAGCATCATCGCGCACCGGCCAGGATGGCCGCCCGGTGGCGGACCACGGTCGGGTTGTGCCAGCCGAGCGAGACCGCTTTGTCCGCGTACGGCAGTGCCTCGGCGTCACGGCCGTTCACGTGCAGTGCCCATGCCATCGCGTCGGCGACGAAAACGCTTTGCCTGCGGGACCATTCGGCCTGGGCTCGGCGCAGGGCCTCGGCTTTGTCGCCATGGTCCGCGGCGATCAACGAGGCGCTGAGGTCGTCGGTCGCGCCTTGCGCCTCCAGCAGGCGTTGCTGCTGGGCGATCAGGGCGAACTGTTGGTCGGCCTCGGCGTCCTTCCCGGCTTTCCGCAGCAGTTCGGCGTATTCGAGAAGGTACTGGGGGAGTGGCGCGCGGGCGACGACCTCGCGGTAGCCGTCCAGGGCCGCGTCGATCTGGCCGTGGGCCGCCGCGACCTTGGCTTTGCCCTGGTGCAGGGCGGGATCCTGCGGGCTCGCCGTCAGGCCCTGGTCGTACTCGTCCGCCGCCGAGTCCACGTTGCCCGCGTTGAACGCGAGTTCGCCGAGGTAGTACCGGCAGAACGCGATCTCGTCCGGCGAAGTCGCCGAGCGCAGGGCGAGTTCCATCGTGTCCTTCGCCCCGGCGTCCTGGCCGTGCAGCTCGAAGTGGTACGACGCACGGGTGAACGCGGCCACGTTCGGTCGAAGGTCCAGCATCCGCTGCACGGCGTCGGCCGCGCCGGCGTCGTCGCCGAGTTGGGTCAACGCGTCCGCGAGGACCCCGTAGACCTCGGCGGTGCTCGGCAGGACGGCCTTGGCCTTGAGCGCCCAGTCCTTGGCGGTGGTGAAGTCGTGCCGGGCGTTGGCCAACGCGCCCATGCCGATCATGGCCGGCCCGTTGCCGTCCGGCTTGACGCTGAGCGACCTTTCCAGGGCGCCCTGGGCTTTTCCGTAGTATGTACTGTCCGCGGTGACCCTGGCAAGCTCCACATAGGACGCCCCGAGCTGGGCCCAGCCGGCCGAGTCGCCCGGCACCCGACGCAGTCGGTCCTGTAACGCGGAAACATTGTCCTGCAGCCGGTTCGGGCGGGCGGCCGGCGTCGCCGCCTGCGGCGTGGGGGTTTGGGTCAGAACCACCGCGACGACGACGATCGCTGCCCCGGCCAGCAGGGTCAGGAAGATCTTCATGGTGACACCTCCGGTTTTTCGCGCGCGGGAGGCTGGAGGCGCGGATCGGGCCGCGCCTCCAGGCTTGGTGGTGCGGTGATTACGAGACTGCGCTGTGCCGCGGCCGGGACTGGCGCCTACGCCACATCCACGCGCCGCCGCCGATCAGGCCGAGGGCACCAGCCGCGCCGGCGATCGCCGGACCGAAGGAGCTGTCACCCGTCACGTTCGCGCTGGGCGCGACGTTGGCCGACGTGGTCTGCGAGTTCACGGCTGAGTCGTGCGGCAGTGCCACGTAAGGGAACTTCGTGTCGAACGGAACGTCATTGGCGTCCACTTTGTCCCCGGCGGCGAGCGCGTCGACGATCTTCCCGGTCTGCGCGGCGCCTTCCAGCGCCTGCAGTTCGATGTCCACCACGTCGTCGGTGAGCCTGCGGCCGTTCGGGAAGCCCTGCAGGTCACCGTCGAGCACGCCGAGCCGTTTCGGTTGTGCGGCCGGCGCGATGGACATGTTGAGCCGCAACATCTCCGACGGGACGAACCGCTTCGCCTGGACGTCCGCGTTGTTCAGCTGCGAGTTGAGGTCCGCCTTGATCGGTCCGCCGGCCTTGGTGGTGATGCCGGTCAGGAAGATCTCCACCAGGTCGTTGCGCGGAGTGGCGGGCGCCTTGACGCCGTAGATCGACTCGATCAGCCTGGGCACCTCCGGGTTGGTCACCCGGTCCAGCAACGGTTTGACGGTGCCGTCCTTGTCCGGGGTCAGCCCGTTGAACGCGTCCTTCAGGTCGTTCGACGAGACCACCTCGTTGACCAGCGGGTTGCCCAACCGGGACACCTGCACGTACGGACCCTCGGGCTTGGCCTGGCCGGGGGACAGGCGCAGGGACCGGCGTTCGGTGTCGCTCCAGACCCCGACCACCGGGTTGCGGTTGGCGTCGCCCTTCAGTGCCAGTTCCTTCTTGGGCACCTGCAGGACGATCGTGTTCACGTTGTAGCCGCGCAACGTGTCCTGGCCGACCTCCTGCAGCTTTCCGCCGTACAGGAAGTCGAACACCCGCAGTTCGAGGAAGAACGGGTCGTCGGCCGGTCCGACGTAGCTCAGGCCGCCGCCGGGGAACTTGGTGATCGCCTGGTCGCGCAGCGTGCGGAAGTCCGGCATGCTGGCCGGGCCCACATCGGACGGTGCCACCCTGCCCTTGCGCACCACGGTCTTGTTGCGGCCTTCGTAGTCCCAGACCTCCAGTTTGTAGTTCTGCCGGAACAACAGGTTCGGGTCGTCGAGCGAGGTGACGGGACCGTTGTTGTACAGGAAGGTCTTGCCGTCCCGCCGGTCGTCCGTCTCGAACGTCCACCGGTAGGTGAGGTCCGGTTTGGCGTCGCCGTCGTTGTCGAAGTTGATGTCGAAGTGCGCGTCGGTGGGCCATGGGTAGAAGTTGGGGCCGCCATTCGGCTCCTGCAGGCCGAACCAGTTGGCCACCACCGTGACCGTGTCCGGGTTGTCCGGGCTGACGAACGCGTACACGTCGGTGTTGTCCGCGCCGGGATCAGCCGCGATCAGTGGCGCCTCACGGTGGCTGGACGCGCTCGCCGAACCCGGAACGAGGCCGGTCAGTGCCGTGCCCAGCACCAGCGCGCCAGTCACCACCAGTGGCTTTGCTCTGCCACGTAAGGAATGCATGGTTTCCTCCCCGCGCCCGCGTCGCTGGCGGGCGCACCAGATGTTCGGCGCGCCCGGTGGGGAGGATTGGCGGCTATCTGAACCTGATGACCGCGACCCCGGCCAACACGAAGAACACCAACACGATCATCGTGCCGCTGTTGGATCCGGTCGAGCTGGTCACGACCTGGTCGACCAACCCGGTCAGCACGATGCCGCAACTCGCGGTGACCAGGTGCCGGCCCGCTTCGATCCGGGTGAACTGCACGGGCGCGGAGAACGTGCCGTCGGTCTGCGCGACCGCCCGGCCCACCTGATCCCGGCCGGACGTCAGGGTGACCGACGATCCCGGTACGCATCCTTTGCCGGAGGCGGAAAGTGGATCACCTGGGCCGATGCTCGGATGGTCGAGCACCAGGTCGCCGCCGGATCCGGTGGACACCGGGGTGTCCACGATGGACGAACTCGGGTCGCCGGTGGGCGGTGGCGTGTCCGTGGTGGGCGGGGTGGAGCTGGTGACCGGGGGTTTGCTCGTGGACGGCCGGCCCGTGACGGGCGGGTTCGTGACCGGTGGCTGGGACACCGACGTGGTGACTGGCGGGTCGCTGGTGACCGGTGTGGTCGGGTTGCCGGGTACCGTGAATGTCGCGCTGGCGGTTAGTTTCGTGCAGTTTCCAATAGGGACGCTCGCGGTGATCGTGTACGTGCCCGGCTTGGCCGACGCGGGCACGGTCGTGGTGACCGATCCAGTTGGCTCCGGGCCACCGGGTGACCGCGCCAGGAACGTGCCGGCCCAGGTGAAGTCGATGTACCGGCAGGCGGGCCGGAAGTCCGACCAGCCGATGGTGAACACGCTGCCCGCGGGCCCGGTGTTGGGCTTGAGGAAGATGGCGGGATGGGGCGGCTGGGCACTGGTCGTCTGGGCCGGCGCGGCGGGTGCCGCGGCCAACGCGACGGCCGCACCCGCGGCCAGGCCGGCGAGCACCCGCGACACCGTTCTCATGGTTACCTCAATCGCCGTGTTACGGGAGACCCTAACTCGCACGTTGTAGCATCCCCTACCAGTCATCTCACTCGACCACACGGGATACCCATGAGACGCGTGATTGCGGCGATGGTTGCGCTCGCGGCTTGTGCCGTGATGTCCGTCGGTTCGCCGGCGGCGGCCAGCGACATGTTGCAGATCTCGGTGAGCCTCAACGGCACCAGCGCCGACGGAAACACCGTCACGATCGACCCGGGGAAGCCGGCCGAGCTGACCGTGGTCGCGACCAACGACTCCAGTGGCGTCGTCCGGGTGCGCAGCGTGCGGGTGACTGGTGTGGCGTTGGCGCTCACCTTCTTCTCCTATGACACGACAATGCCGTTCGACGTGCCCGCGCACAGCAAGGTGACCCGGACCCTCGTGCTGGACTTCGGCGACCTCGGCGGGCAGGCGATCGGCCTGCTGCCGACCACGGTCGAAGTCGTCGGCGGGCAACGGGACGTGCTCGCCAGCACGGATACGGTCAGCGATGTACGCGGTACATTGTGGTCTGTATACGGTATGTTCGGCCTGGCGCTGCTCGTCCTCACAGTTCTCGCGTGGCTCACGGCGTTCATCGCCATGGCCCGGCATCGGCTGTCACCGAACCGGTGGCGACGGGCGCTGCGCTTCCTGTCGGCCGGTGTCGGGACCGGACTCGTCGCGGTCATCACGTTGTCCGTGCTGCGGCTCGTGCCGCCCGCGCCTGCCATCGAGATCCCGGTCGTGCTCGGCGCCGCGGCCATCGGCCTGCTGCTCGGCTACCTGACACCGCATCCCGCGCCGCCGCCACCGCCGTCCACAAGGGATGATGATCCCACGATTGCCATGCACACCCAGCGGTTCGACCACACCACCCAGGAATTCGCGTGACCGCGCCGCTGAGCATGGTCAACGCCCTGCCGCAGTACGCGATCGGGGACAAGATCGGCGAAGGCGGCATGGGCGTGGTGTTCGCGGGAGTTCACCGCTCGTTGGGCCGGCACGTTGCTATCAAACAGTTGCCGCATGAGGTCTCGGACCGGGCTGAAGCGAGCAGCAAGTTCGACCGCGAGGCACGGGTGCTGGCGAGCTTGGACCACCCGCACATCGTGCCGGTCTACGACTATGTGCAGAACCTGCTGGTGATGGAGAAGCTTGACGGCGGGACCGTGTCCGACAGGTTTCATGCCGGCCGGATCAATCCCGAACAGGCGTGCGCGATCACCCTCGCGATGCTCGCCGGCCTGCACGCCGCCCATCTCGCCGGCGTGCTCCATCTGGACGTCAAACCGAAAAACCTGCTGTTCAACAGCAACGGCGTGGTGAAAGTTGCGGACTTCGGCATCGCGCGCGTGATAAGTGAAGGCGCCACCCTGGTCACGCACAGCGGCGAAGTGGTTGGCACACCGGCGTATATCGCGCCCGAGCAGGCGTCGGGCTCGGCGCTGGGCCCGGCCGCCGACGTCTACTCGGCCGGTACGGTCCTTTACGAACTGCTGAGCGGGGAGATCCCGTTCGACCGGACCCGCGGCGGGCTGGCGTTGATGCGGCAGCACATGTTCGCCGACCCCAAGCCGATCCAGCGGGTGCCCGAGCTGCTCGCGTCGGTGGTGATGCGCGGTGTGGCCCGCGAGCAGCACGACCGGTATCGCGAGGCGGAGTCGTTCGCGGTCGACCTCGCCACGGCCGCGACGACCGTGTTCGGGCAGGGATGGCTGGAACGATCCGGAATCCCGGTGCTGCACCTGACTCCTCGCGTGCTGTCCGCGTTGAGCGGGACGACCGCGCCCGGCACGTACCGCGACGGCGCCACCGTGGTCACGCCGAAGCCGCCGGCCGCCGACCCGACGTTGGTCGGCCGGCCCCGGCCGGTCACGGTTCGGCGACGCCCGCTGATCCCCGGGCTGGTCGCGGGGGTGGCGTTGGTTGCCGTGTTCGTGGTCGCCTTCCTGTCGCCGGCCGTGCTGCCGCATTCGTTCGTGACTCCGGTGTCTGTCGCGGGAGCGCCGGCCACCGGCCCGGCCACCGTCGATCTCAGCAAACCGCTGGAGGTCACTGGCAGAGGCTCAGTGGAGGGGCCGGTCGAAGTGAGCCTGGCGGGCGCGTCGGTGCCGTTGAGTTCCGCCACCCGCGCCGCGAATCCGGGTGGAGGTGGGAGTTTCAGCGCGCAGGTGGAGATGCCGGCCATCACGCGGTGGATCGTCGGCGGGGCCGTCACCGGGTCGGTCAGCTGGACCGAGGTGGACGGTTCGCGGGTGGTGCAGGACTTCACGTTGGTGACACAGCAGCACCCACTGGCGAGCGCGATGGGCACAGGGAGCCTGTTGCTGGCGTTGTTCGCGTTGGCGTACTTGGAATCCACCATGCGAACGTTGCGTCGGGGCTACCGGCGGCCGGCGGCGCGGTACACCTCGTCGATCCTCGGCGCGCTGTTCGGGCTGGCGGCGTGGCTGTTCGTCTCGGTGATGGCCGTACACGAGCCGTCGCTCTGGTACGGGATCGGATGTGCTGTGGCCGGGGCGGTCGGCGCGTCGTTCGCGATCGCCGCTACCGAGCGACGCGCAGCGCTTCGGACAGACTGATCAGCTGCTCCACGTCGGCGTCCAGACCGTCCCGCTCGGGAATCGCCACCGGGACCGCCTGCTGGGAGGCCTGTTCGTGGTCCGTCCTCAGCGCGGTCTTCAGCGCCACCGCGAGTTCCTCGTCACCGTCGAGATACGGGCTGATCCGCACGAGACCGTCCCGGCATTCAATCACCCGCCGGTAGTAGCGGCGGTGTACACCGCCCACGCCGGGAACGCGATGCAGTGCGTCCTCAGGGAATCTGGCGTTCAAGTGTGTCCACAGTGGACCAAGCCGCTGGTAGGACCGGAGGTGGTGCCGCCAGACGCGGAACGCGGCCAGTTGGGTCATCGCGGCCGGGAACGTCACCCCGATCAGGCACAGCACGATGCCGGGCAGCAGGAACAACACCGCGCCGTAGAAGCCCAGTGTGGTCTCGGCGGACCCGTCCAGGGACGGCGCGGCGTCGCCGCCGTTCCACCGGATGACGATCGCCGGGACGAAGAAACAGTCCGCGATCACGATGCCGGCCAGGCCGACCGACGCGATCCGCAGGCCGAGAGCGAGGCGGCGATGCGCCGTGCGGGCGAACCGCAGGGCCCAGATGCCGGTGGCGGCGAACCCGAACGCCATATAGACGTCGGCTGTTATCCAGAATGCGGCGACGCTCGTGACGGTGTATTCCTTGGTGCGCACGCCGTCCGGGATCAACGTCGTCGTGACGGTCAGGATCGTGACCGCGACCGCGAGCGGGACCAGGAACAGCCATGTCCGCCGCCACGCCTGTTTTGCCGGCAATGCGGAGAACAGGAAGAAGGAGATCAGGCAGTTCACCCCGAGCAGCAACACTCCATACTGGACCAGACGGGAAACCGCCGGCGGTATACCAAGAATCACGGTGTTGTGGTCCGCGGCGAGTCCCAACGGGAACGCCAGCGCCCAGCACCCCACCAAGCCGGTCATCGCCCACAGGGGCAGGTTGTCGGGCGTTTGTCGTAACCGGGCGGCCATCCACAGCAGCACAAGCAAAGATCCGATTCCATATGCCACCAGCAGCGGGGTCACGGTTGCACCGTACAGCACAATAGGACCATGAACGGGCGGGCGTTTCTGGAGAAGGTGGCCAAGGAGCAGCTTGCCGGCGGGAAGGGAATGGTCAACCGCTGGGAGATCCAGGGCATCGCCCGCGGCCTGGTCGCCGCCGGCGTGCTCGACCAGCAGGACGCCGACCAGGTGATGACCTGGCTGCGGACCAAGATGACCGAGGCCGGCATGCTCAAGGTCGTCACGCTCGGTGGCCAGGGCACGGTCTCCACGAGCATGCCCGTCGCCCGGGTCCCGGCCGGCGCGGTCGCCGAACGTCCGCCGCTGCCGGTGCTGAAGCGGGTGGTGTCGCTGGCCGGCAGGTCGTTCACGATCGCCGACAAGACACTGCACCTGGTGAGCCTGGAGGTCTGGTCCACCATGCTCGTCGTGCGCACCGCCCGCACCTACGACGAGGACGACCAGCCGAAGTACCTGGACGCCCGGCTGCGCTGGCGCGGCTGGGACGACCAGGGCACCGAGTACCGCAGCAACAGCAGCACCGGATCGCTGTGGCCGCAGCTCATCGTCGACAACCGGATGTACGAGCCCGGTCCGCCGGACGACGCCCGGATCTTCACCGTGGTGGCCGAACATCCGACCGCGCAGGCGGTCGTCGAACTTCCTCTCACATCCGACTGAACCGCCCGGAGAGGGGGCGCGTAGTAGTACGCGTTCGCATTTCTCCGCATTGAGGGGCGGGTTCAATGGTGATAATGCGACTCGGCCTTGTCGTCGGCGCGGGACTTTTGCTGTTCTCGCCGAATGTTCTCGCCGCGACGGACACCACTCCGCCGTCGGCACCGCAGAACTTTCGGCAGATCGGTTCTTTCGCCGGAAGACAGGTACTCGGATGGGACGCGTCCACCGACAACTCGGGCAGTATCAACCACTACTCGGTCCTGGTGAACGGATCCCAAGCGTACCGGCCGCGAACGACGTCGGTGAACGTCGACGATCTGGTGCGGTACTGCCACGCCTTACCTGGCCGTACCTACACCATCGCGGTTCAGGCCGTTGACCCGTCTGGGAACCATTCGGCGTCGAGTGCGCCGTTGCAGGTGATGGTGTCCTAGGGGCGGTGAGCGCTGCCGTCGTGCCTCTCAGGAAGAGCCCAGCGGTCGTGGTGGCCGGGCTCTGCAGGGTGGGTGGCCGGCGGCAGCGCTCTCGTCAAATCCCACGTCGGGCGCTTCTGTTTGAACCGACGAAAAGAACTGTGCCAGGCGGTGCCACGACTCAAGTCGGAAGAAATTTCGCAGATCGTGGAAACTGTCGGATTCATGTCAACTAAGTTGGGCACGTGAGCGAGATCAGAGTGGCCCGGCCGGATGACACCGACGCACTGTACAAGGTCTGTCTCGAGACGGCTGACGACGGCGGCGACGGCACTGAACTGTTCGACGATCCGCAGCTCGTCGGCCATATTTTCGCGGCGCCTTACCCGATTTTCGAGCCGTCCCTCGCGTTCGTCGCAGAAGATGGGGCCGGGGTCGGCGGCTACATCATCGGCGCCCTGGACACCCTGGCTTTCGGCGAGACGCTGGAACGTGAGTGGTGGCCGAAGTTGCGCGCCCGGTACCCGCTGGACGGCGAGTACGGCGAGCACGACCGGCGGATGGTTGACCTCATCCACAACCCGCCGCCACCGCCGGACGTGGCGTACCCGGGCCACCCGTCCCACCTGCACATCGACATCGTCGCCCGGATGCAGGGCGAAGGACTCGGCGTCCGGTTCATGGACACGATGTTCGCCGCGCTGCGGGCCCATGGCTCGCCAGGCGTGCACCTGGGGGTCTGGGCCCGCAACACCCGGGCGATCGGCTTCTACCGCCATCTCGGCCTGACCGAACTGACCGCGACGGACGACTTCATCATCTTCGGCGCGCGGTTCTAGCCCCTGCGCGTCTCGTTGAGGAGATCGGCCACGGCGGCGATCGCGCGCAGGGTGGGCACGTCGGCGCCGGTCAGGTCGGCCAGTTCGACCACCGCGTTGGTGATCACGTCCAGTTCCAGCGGCTTGCCCTTCTCCAGGTCCTGCAGGGTGGACGTCCTGTGGTCGCCGATCCGTTCCGCGCCGGCCAGCCTGCGCTCGATCGAGATCTCCGGGCGGGACCCCACCCGGGCGGCGACCTCCAGGGTCTCGCGCATCATCCGCGTCACCAACTGGCGGGCGGCGTGGTGTTCGCAGATCGCGGCCATGGTGGCCCGGGACAGCGCGCTGATCGGGTTGAACGCGATGTTGCCCATCAGCTTGATCCAGATGTCGTCGCGCAGGTCCGGCTCGACCGGGCACTTGAGGCCGCCGGCCACCATGGCGTCGGCGAACTCCCGGCACCGCGCCGACACGGACCGGTCCGGTTCGCCGATGGAGAAGCGGGTGCCCTCCAGGTGCCGGATCACTCCGGGCTGTTCGATCTCGGTCGCCGCGTAGACCACGCAGCCGACGGCACGTTCGACGGGCAGCGCCCGGCTGACCGCGCCGTCCGGGTCCACGCTCTCGATCCGGTGGTCCGCCCACGGTCCGGGCAGGCCGTGGAAGTACCAGTACGGGATGCCGTTCTGGGCCGTGATGAGCGTGGTCGTCTCGTGCAGCAACGGCTGGACCATCGGTCCGGCCGTGGCGTACTGGTTGGCTTTGAGTCCGAGGAAGACGTGGTCGACCGGGCCCACTTCCTCCGGGTCGTCGGTTGCGTACGGGCGCACCTCGAAGTCCCCGCGGGGACTGAGCACCCTGAGTCCCGACGCCTTGATCGCCCGCAGATGGGGTCCGCGGGCGATCAGGGAGACCTCGACTCCAGCTCGGTGGAGCCCGGCTCCGACATACGCGCCGATGGCACCGGCGCCAAGAACAGCGACTCTCACAGGCGGCTCCGTTCTTGCGTCGATAGTGTATTCAGTATACTGTTTACGTATCTTCGGTCAACGGCGTCGAGGAGTGCCCGGTGGGTAGGCGAGAGCGATGTGGGTGATGGCCACAGCCGGCCACGCCGAGAGCGGCAAGTCCACACTGGTGCACCGCCTCACCGGGATGCCGCCGGTCGCCGGCTCGGCGTGGACCGCCCTGCCGTCCGGACGCATGGTCGAACTCGTCGACATGCCGGCCGACTCGACCATCACCGGGTTGTGCCCGGTGTCCGCGGTGCTGTTCGTGGTCGCCGCCGACGCGGGCTGGCTGCCCCAGTCCGGCGAGCACCTGGCCGCTCTCCAGGCGCTCGCCATCCGGCACGGCCTGCTGGTGATCACCCGCAGCGACCTGGCCGACCCGCTGCCCGCGTTACGCCGGGCCCGTGCCGAACTGGCCGGCACCAGCCTCGCCGAGGCCGAGCCGGTCATCGTCAGTTCCCTTACCGGCCAAGGTATCGACGACTTACGCCAAGCCGTGGACCGGCTCGCCGACCGGATGCCGCCGCCCGACCCGGACGCGGTCGTCCGGCTCTGGGTGGACGAGGCCACCGGCACGTCCGTCACCGGCACGCTGCCCGCCGGCACATTGCATACCGGCGACGAACTCGTGGTGGCGCCGACCGGGCGACGGGTCAAGGTCGAGTCGCTCGAATGGCTCGGCCGGTCCACCTCCGAGGTGCCCGCCGCCGGCCGGGTCGCGGTCAGTTTGGGCGGCGGCGACCGCCGCCGGGTCCGTCCCGGCCAGGCGCTGGTGAGTGTCGGCCGGTGGCGGTTCGTGTCCGTGATCGACGTGCGGCTGAGCACGCTCGACCGGTCCGGCATGCCCGCGCGGGAACTGGTCCTGCACGTCGGGTCGGCGGCGGTCGCAGCGCGGGTCCGTCATCTCGGGCCGGCGGTCGCCCGGTTGACGCTCGAGTCCGCTTTGCCGTTGCGGATCGGGGATTCCGGCCTGCTGCGCGACCCCGCGAGGCACCGCGTGATCGCGGGGGTGACCGTGCTGGACATCCTGCCTCCGGTCCTACGGACGGACGCGGTCGTCGACCGTGCCGTCGAACTGTCCAAACGCGACATCACCACGGACGGTCTGGCGGAGTTACGGCGGCGCGGCATGGTCCGCAAGAGTGACCTGGTGGCCATGGGCTGTACCGTCCCGCGCGCGCCTTCAGTGGGGGATTGGCTGTTCGACCCCGACCGGTTCCAGAAGTTACGCGGCGCGCTGCTGGCCGCCGTGCAGGACTACGCCGGCACCCATCCGGACGACCCGGCCATGCCGAAACCCCTTGCGGCGCAAGCGCTTGGCCTGCCTGACCGGCGACTGGTCGAGCCGTTGGCGCGGGCCTCGCGCGGCCTCGGTGTCCGGATGCTCGCCGGTCGGTTGGTCATCGGGCCACGGGACGCGCTGGAGACTGTATGCGATGCGCTCGCGCTTGACCCGTTCGCCGCGCCCGAACGACCCAGGCTGAACGAGTTGGGGCTCACCGCGAGACGGCTCGACTCGGCGGTGGCCCGGGGGATCCTGATCTGCCTCGCCGACGGCGTGTACCTCCGGCCGGAGGCCGTCGACCTGGCCGCGGCCGCCCTGCGCGACCTGCCCGAACGGTTCACCGTGGCCGAGGTCCGCACTGTGTTGCGCACCAGCCGGCGGGTGGCCGTGCCACTGCTTGAACTGCTCGACGTCCAGGGGGTGACCGAGCGGCTCGACACCAGCCAACGGCGGCTGAAGGGATGGCGGGAATGAACGTGATCACCGAGTGGACCGACCTCGCCGCCGCCGAACTGGGTGTGCCGGCCATGGAGTTGGACACGGCGAAGGTCCTCACGTTGTCGAGATATGTGGCGCGGGACGTCTGCGGGGCCGCCGCGCCACTCACGTTCTACCTGGTCGGGATCGCGGTCGGCCGCGGTATGTCGCTGGTCGAGGCGGTTACGCGGGTGTCCGCCCTGGTGGAGCGCTGGCGCGGGGTCGACTGGCGGGACTGAGGCTCTGGACAGCGGACGGGAACGCATGCACTATGACGTCCATACGGTATGCAGTATCCAGAAGATCGAGGAGATGACCACAGATGGCACAACCGGCCCAAGTCGTGCCCGACAGCGAGGCCGCTGAGCCCGAGATGATCTCCGGTGGTCACCTCGTGGCGAAGGCGCTGAGGGCGGAGGGCGTCGACGTCATCTTCACCCTGTGCGGCGGCCACATCATCGACATCTACGACGGCTGCGTCGACGAGGGCATCGAGGTCGTCGACGTACGGCACGAGCAGGTGGCGGCGCACGCGGCCGACGGCTACGCGCGGATCACCGGCAAGCCCGGCTGCGCGGTCGTCACCGCCGGCCCAGGCACGACCGACGCGGTCACCGGCGTCGCGAACGCCCTGCGCGCGGAGAGCCCGATGCTGCTGATCGGCGGCCAGGGTGCGTTGAGCCAGCACAAGATGGGCTCACTGCAGGACCTGCCGCACGTCGACATGATGGCCCCGATCACCAAGTTCGCCGCGACCGTCCCGCACACCGAACGCGTCGCGGACCTGGTGTCCATGGCGTTCCGCGAGTGCTTCAACGGCGCCCCTGGGCCGTCGTTCCTGGAGATCCCGCGCGACATCCTCGACGGACGCGTCCCGCTGGCCAAGGCCCGTGTCCCCGAGACGGGCCGCTACCGCGCCTCCACCCGGTCGGTCGGCGACCCCGCGGACATCGAGCGCCTGGCCGACCTGATCGCACACTCCGAGAAGCCGTGCGTGCTGCTGGGCAGCCAGGTCTGGACGACGCGCGGCAGTGACGACGCCATCGACTTCGTTCGCACCCTGAACATCCCGGCGTTCATGAACGGCTCCGGCCGGGGCACCCTGCCGCCCGGCGACCCGCACCACCTGCAGCTGGCGCGCCGGTACGCGTTCCAGAACGCCGACCTGATCATCATCGTCGGCACCCCGTTCGACTTCCGGATGGGTTACGGCAAAAGGCTTTCGGCGTCGGCCACGGTCGTGCAGATCGACCTGGACTACCGTACGGTCGGCAAGAACCGGGACGTCGACCTCGGCATCGTCGGCGACGCCGGCGCGGTGCTCGCCGCGGTCACCCAGGCTACGTCCGGCCGGACCAGCACGGGCGCGGCGAACCGCAAGGCATGGCTGGAGGAGCTGCGGGGCGTTGAGGACGCGGCGTACCAGAAACGCCTGCCGCGCCAGCTGTCCGACGCCAGCCCGATCGACCCGTACCGGCTGGTGCACGAGATCAACGAGTTCCTCACCGAGGACTCCATCTACATCGGCGACGGCGGCGACATCGTCACGTTCTCCGGCCAGGTCGTGCAGCCCAAGTCGCCCGGCCACTGGATGGACCCCGGTCCACTGGGGACACTGGGGGTCGGCGTCCCCTTTGTGATGGCCGCCAAGTACGCCCGGCCGGACAAGGAGGTCGTCGCGCTGTTCGGCGACGGCGCGTTCTCGTTGACAGGCTGGGACTTCGAGACACTCGTCCGGTTCAACCTGCCGTTCGTGGGCGTCGTCGGGAACAACTCGTCGATGAACCAGATCCGGTACGGCCAGATCGCCAAGTACGGCGAGGGCCGCGGCCGGGTCGGCAACACGCTCGGCGACGTCCGTTACAGCGAGTTCGCCAAGATGCTCGGCGGTTACGGCGAGGAAGTGCGCGATCCCCAGGACATCGGTCCCGCGCTGCGCCGGGCCCGGGAGTCCGGCAAACCGTCCCTGATCAACGTCTGGGTCGACCCGGAGGTCTACGCCCCGGGCACGATGAACCAGACAATGTACAAATAGGACCACGGACACATAGGAGAGCGAGATGGGCAAGGCACTCGACGGCATCCGCGTGCTGGACTTCACACACGTGCAGTCCGGGCCCTCGGCCACCCAGATCCTGGCCTGGCTCGGTGCGGACGTGGTCAAGGTGGAGGCGCCGACCGGGGACATCACCCGTGGGCAGCTGCGCGATCTGCCCAATGTGGACAGTCTGTACTTCACCATGCTCAACTGCAACAAGCGCAGTATCACGCTGAACATGAAGAGCGAGCGCGGCAAGCAGCTGTTCGTCGACATGATCGGCAAGTTCGACGTGATGGTGGAGAACTTCGGCCCCGGCGCGGTCGACCGGATGGGCTTCCCCTGGGAGAAGCTGCGGGAACTGAACCCGCGCCTCGTCTACGCGTCCATCAAGGGGTTCGGCGAAGGCCCGTACACGCACTACAAGGCGTACGAGGTCGTCGCGCAGGCCATGGGCGGCTCGATGAGCACCACCGGTTTCGACGACGGCCCGCCGCTCGCGACCGGCGCCCAGATCGGCGACTCCGGCACCGGAATGCACGTCGTGGCCGGCATTCTGGCCGCGTTGTTCCAACGTGAACAGACCGGGCGCGGCCAGCGGGTGACCGTGGCGATGCAGCACGCGGTGCTGAACCTGTGCCGGGTCAAGCTGCGCGACCAGCAGCGGCTGGCGCACGGTCCGTTGAAGGAGTACCCGAACAAGGAGTTCGGCGACACGGTTCCACGGTCCGGCAACGCCTCCGGCGGCGGCCAGCCCGGCTGGGCGGTCAAGTGCGCGCCCGGCGGCCCGAACGACTACGTGTACGTGATCGTCCAGCCGATCGGGTGGGGGCCGATCACCCAGCTGATCGGCCGGCCGGAACTGGCCGAGGACCCCGAGTGGGCCACCCCGGCGGCCCGGCTGGACAAGCTGGACAAGCTGTTCCAGCTGATCGAGGACTGGTCGAGCAACCACGGCAAGTGGGATGTGCTTGCCGCGCTGAACAGTCACAACATCCCCTGTGGACCGATTCTGTCCACTCAGGAGATAGTGGCCGATGAGTCGTTGCGCGCCAACGAGATGGTCGTTCAGGTGCCGCATCCGGAGCGCGGCGAGTTCACCACGGTCGGCATGCCGATCAAGCTGTCCGACTCGCCCGCCGAAGTCGACCGTTCGCCGCTGCTGGGCGAGCACAACAAGGACATCTACGTCCACGAGCTGGGTGTCGCCGAAGCGGAGCTGGCTGAGCTCGCCGCGAACGGAGTGATCTGATCTCATGACTTACGACGCCGAGACCGTCCGGGAGATCTTGGGCAAGGCGCGGGCTGAGGGCCGGGAGGCGCTGACCGCGCCTGAGGGCAAGCGCGTGTGCGACGCATACAGTATTCCGACACCCGGCGAGGGGTTGGCGACCACTGCGGACGAGGCTCTCGTGTTGGCCGAGGAGATCGGCCTCCCGGTCGTGTTGAAGATCGTCTCACCGGACATCCTGCACAAAACCGAGGCCGGCGGTGTCCTCGTCGGAGTGTCTTCTGTAGAAGACATTCGATCCGGATTCGATACGATCGTCGCGAATGCCAAGAAGTACAACAGTGACGCCGTGATCAATGGCGTACAGGTGCAGCAGATGGTCGGCGGCGGCTATGAGGTCATCATCGGCGCCACCACCGACCCGACATTCGGCAAGGTCGTCGCGTTCGGTCTCGGTGGCGTGCTGGTGGAGGTGCTCAAGGACATCACGTTCCGGTTAGCCCCGCTGGACCAGGCGGAAGCGTTGTCCATGGTGGACGGAATCGCCGCGGCCGAGGTGCTCAAGGGCGCGCGCGGTGCCGAACCGGTGGACGCCGACGTCCTCGCGAACGTGATCCGCCGGGTGTCCGAGCTGGTGTCGGACTTCCCGGAGATCGCCGAGTTCGACCTGAACCCGGTGTTTGCCAGCGCGTCCGGCGCGGTTGCCGCGGACGTGCGGATCATCCTGTCCACCGGTCCTGTGCAGGAGCGCAGGCGCATCGCACCGGACGAGATCCTGCGCGTGATGACGCGGCTGATGAACCCGAAGTCGGTGGCCGTGATCGGTGCGTCCGCCGAGACCGGCAAGATCGGCAACTCGGTGATGAAGAACCTGATCAACGGCGGCTTCGCGGGCGAGATCCACCCGATCAACCCGAAGGCCGACGAGATCCTCGGCAAGAAGGCGTATCCGTCGATCACGGCCGTGCCGGGTGACGTCGACGTGGCCGTGTTCGCGATCCCGGCCAAGTTCGTGCCCGCCGCGCTGGAGGAGTGCGGCGACAAGAACGTGCCGGCGGCGGTGCTGATCCCGTCCGGCTTCGGCGAGACCGGGAACCACGAACTGCAGGAGCGGATCGTGGAGATCGGGCAGCGGCGCGGCATCCGGATGCTCGGCCCGAACATCTACGGCTACTACTACACCCCGCAGAACCTGTGTGCGACATTCTGTACACCGTATGACGTCAAGGGCGGCGTGGCGCTGTCGTCGCAGAGCGGCGGCATCGGCATGGCCATCCTCGGGTTCGCCCGGTCCACCAAGATGGGTGTGTCCGCGATCGTCGGCCTGGGCAACAAGGCGGACGTGGACGAGGACGACCTGATCACGTACTTCGAGCAGGACGACAACACCAACGTCGTCGCCATGCACCTGGAAGACCTCAAGGACGGCCGCGCGTTCGTCGAAGCCGCTCAGCGCACGATCAGGAAGAAGCCGATCATCGTCCTCAAGGCCGGCCGCACGGCCATGGGCGCGCGGGCGGCCAGCTCGCACACCGGCGCCCTGGCCGGCGACGACAAGGTTTACGACGACATCCTCAAGCAGGCCGGCGTCATCCGCGCGCCTGGTCTCAACGACATGCTGGAGTACGCCCGTGGCGTGCCCCTGCTGCCCACCCCACAAGGCGAGAACGTCGTGATCATCACCGGCGCCGGCGGCTCGGGCGTGCTGCTGTCCGACGCCGTGGTCACCGAAGGACTGTCCTTGATGGACATCCCGCCGGACCTGGACGAGGCGTTCCGCAAGTTCATCCCGCCGTTCGGCGCGGCCGGCAACCCGATCGACATCACCGGCGGCGAACCACCGTCCACGTACGAGGCGACCATCCGACTGGGTCTGGAAGACCCGCGGATCCACGCGTTGATCCTCGGCTACTGGCACACCATCGTCACCCCGCCGATGGTGTTCGCCGAGGTGACGGCCCGGGTCGTGGCGGCGGCCCGGGCCAAGGGGATCGACAAGCCGGTGGTCGCCTCGCTGGCCGGTGACGTCGAGGTGGAACGCGCCTCCGAGTACCTCTACGAGCGACGGATCGTGGCGTACCCGTACACCACTGAGAAGCCCGTCGCCGTGCTCGGCGCCAAGTACCGCTGGGCTCGCGCGGCGGGCCTGCTGAAACTCCCGAGGTGATAGCTGGGCATTGTGCACAGTCGGCGGCCGTTGACTGGGCGCTTTGCACACTGACGAGCCGGTGACCGGCGCATACGGTAGCCCTTATACAGGGGCCAGCTGTAGCGGGAGGTCACCATGGCGTCGTCCGTCGGCGTTGACGACTTTGCCACGACAAGAGTTCCCTTAGGCGCGCGGTATTCGTGGTGGTCGGTCGCGGTACAGCGGTTCGGTCAGATCTCCGCGCTCAGCCAGTTCCTGCTCGGCGCCACGCTCGGCTTCGGCATGAAGTTCTGGGACGCCTTCCTCGCGCTCACCCTGGGCGCGGTCATTCTTGAGGTCGTCGCGATCTTCGTCGGGATCATGGGGGTCCGGGAGGGACTGTCCACGTCGATGCTCGCCCGGTGGACCGGGTTCGGGCGGGCCGGGTCGGCGCTGATCGGGCTGGCCATCGGGATCAGCCTGATCGGGTGGTTCGGCATACAGTCGGCAGTATCCGCGCAAGGGCTGGCGTTGCTGGTGGGCGGGCTGCCGGCGTGGGCGTGGTCACTGGTGTTCGGCCTGCTGGTCACCGCGATCGTGCTGCGTGGGTTCCACTCCATGACGTGGACCGCATACGTCACTGTGCCCGCGTTCCTGATCCTGGTCGGCTGGTCGATCATCACCGAGCTGTCCCGGCACGACCTCGGTGGCCTGGTCGCGTCCGCGCCGGCCGGGCCGCAACTGACCCTGTTGCAGGGCACCACGCTGGTCGCGGGCGGGTTCATCGTGGGTGCCGTGATCACGCCGGACATGACCCGGTTCAACCGGTCCGCGGCGGACGTCGTCAAGCAGACACTGCTGGGGATCACGCTCGGCGAGTACGCCATCGGCCTGGCCGGTGTGCTGCTCGCGCACGCGGTGCGGTCGCCGGACATCACCACCATCGTCACGTCGTCGGTGGGCTGGGTGGGCATCCTGGTGGTCGTCGCCGGCACGGTCAAGATCAACGACTGGAACCTGTACTCGTCCGGGCTTGGCCTGGTGACGTTCGTCGGCACGGTGTTCGGCAGGCGCGTGAACCGTGGTGTCGCCACGGCCGTGGTCGGCGTCGTGGGCAGCGTGCTTGCCGCGGCCGGGATCCTGGACCAGTTCATCGAGTTCCTGACCGTGCTCGGGGTGGCGTTCCCGCCGATCGCCGGGATCATGGTCGCCGAGTACTTCGTGGTCCGGCGCTGGCGGGGCGACCTGGAGACGTCCCGCGCGACGGGGACCGTACCGCCGACCGCGCCCACATGGGTGCCCGCCACGCTCGTCATCTGGCTGGCCGCCGCGTTGTTCGGCAAGTTCGTCGAAGTGGGACTCGGCAGCATCAACTCGCTCGTGCTGGCGTTCGTGCTGTATGTGATCGCCGGACGGCTCGGCCTCGTGCGCGGAGTCGGTGTGAGTCGTACAGCAGAGCCTGTTTCGGTCTGAAACAAAGGAGACAGAGTGCGTATCGGCATCGACGTGGGCGGTACGAACACCGACGCCGTGCTGCTGGACGACCGCGCGGTGCTCGCCGCGGTGAAGACCAGCACGACTGAAGACGTCACCAGCGGCATTGTGGCTGCTGTAGACGGTCTACAACGGCAGCGGCCGTTCGTCCCCGCCGACGTGCGCGCGGTGATGATCGGCACCACCCACTTCATCAACGCCCTGGTGGAGGCCCGGCGGCTGGCGCCGACCGCGGCCGTCCGCCTCAGCCTGCCCGCGGGTGCGTCACTGCCGCCGATGGTGGACTGGCCGCAGCGGCTGGTCGACGCGATCTCGGGCCGTGGCTACCTGTGTCATGGCGGGCATGAGTTCGACGGCAGGCACATCGCCGAACTCGACGAGGCCGAGCTGCGCAAGGCCGCCGACGAGATGGGTCGCGCGGGCGTCCGCAGCGTCGCCATCACGTCGGTGTTCTCGCCGGTGAACGCGGAGTTCGAGACGCGGGCGGCCGAGATCATCGCGGCCGAGCTGCCGGCCGTGGCCATCTCGCTGTCCCACGAGATCGGCCGGATCGGGCTGCTGGAACGGGAGAACGCCACGGTCATCAACGCCGCCCTGCGGGAGTTGGCCGCGGGCATCGTGGACGGCCTGGCCGGCGCGATCGCCGGGGCGGGCATCACCGCGCCGCTGTACCTGAGCCAGAACGACGGCACGTTGATGGACGTCGACTTCGCCCGCCGCTACCCGGTCGCCACGTTCGCCTCCGGGCCGACGAACTCGATGCGCGGCGCCGCCGTACTGTCCGGTTTGGACACATGCGCGGTGGTCGACGTCGGCGGCACCACCACCGATGTCGGCGTGCTGCGGCAGGGGTTCCCGCGTGAGGCGACCACGGACGTGGACGTCGCCGGGATCCGGACCAACTTCCGGATGCCGGACGTGCTGTCGATCGGCCTCGGCGGCGGCAGCCGGATCCACGACGGTGACACCGTGGGCCCGGACTCGGTCGGCTTCGAGCTGACGTCGAAAGCCCTGGTCTTCGGTGGGAACACGCTCACCGCCACGGATATCGCGGTGGCCGCCGGCCGGGCCGACATCGGCGACCGCAGCCTGGTCGCGCACCTGGACCCCTCGCTTGTCCGTACCGCGTTGGACCGGATCGCGTCGGATGTGTCTGACGCGGTAGAACGGATGCGTACGTCGGCCGAGCCGTTGCCGGTGGTCGCGGTCGGCGGCGGATCCGCGTTGCTGCCGGACGAACTCACCGGCGCGGGCCAGGTGCACCGGCCGGAGAACTACGCCGTGGCCAACGCGATCGGCGCTGCGATCGCACAGATCGGCGGTGAGGTGGACCGGGTGTATGCGGTCGAACCGGGCCGCCGGGAGACTGTAGTCGACGAGGCCAAACAGGAGGCGGTGGACCGGGCGGTGGCCGCCGGCGCCAGCCCGGCCAGTGTGTCCATTGTGGACTTCGACGAGGTGCCGATTCCGTACCTGCCGGGCAACGCCACCCGGATCCGGGTGAAGGCCGTCGGCGAACTGCGACTGGGGAGCTGAACCGTGCGGGAGATCACGCTGTCCGATGTGGACGACATCGCGACGGGTGCGGCTGTCCTGGGCACCGGTGGCGGCGGGGACCCGCACATCGGCCGCCTGCTCGCCGGGGCCGCGCTGCGCGCGTACGGCACGGTTTCGATGGTGCCGTTGGACGAAGTCCCACCGGACGCCACGGTGATGCCTGTGGCGATGATGGGCGCGCCGACCGTGATGGTGGAGAAGGTGCCGTCCGTCGAACAGGCCGCGCAGGCGGCCGTCGCGCTGGCCAAGTACCTGGGCCGCGAGCTGACGCACATCGCGTGCGCCGAGGCAGGCGGGGTGAACTCGTTGATTCCCGTGGTCGCCGCCGCGCAGCTCGGCCTGCCGTTGGTGGACGCGGACGGTATGGGTCGGGCGTTCCCCGAGATCCAGATGGTGTTGCCGACCCTGTACGGGATCCGGGCCACACCGATGTCCATCGCGGACGAGAAAGGCAACCACGGGATACTGGATACAGTCGACAATAGGTGGGCCGAACGGCTGGCAAGGACCGCGACCGTGGAGATGGGCTGTTCGGCGATGATCAGCACGTACGCGATGACGGGCACGCAGGCGCGTGACTCGCTCGTGCCCGGCACGTTGAGCCTATGTGGCGAGCTCGGCGCGCTGGTGCGCGAGGCTCGTGCCGAGCACAGCGACCCGGTGGACGCCATCGTGACCCGGTTGGGCGGACGTCGGCTGTTCTCGGGCAAGGTGGTCGACGTCAGCCGCCGTACGTCGACCGGTTTCGCCGTCGGCACGGCCGAGCTGGCCGGTATGGACGGGTACGTGGGGAACCTGTTGCTGCGCTTCCAGAACGAACACCTGGTGGCCGAAGTGGACGGTACTGTGGTGGCGTCGGTGCCGGACCTGATCTGCGTGCTCGACCGTGAGACTGGCAAGGCCATCACGACCGAGGCGTTGCGGTTCGGGCAGCGGGTCGCCGTGATCTCGGCGCCCTCCGACCCGCGTTGGCACACCCCGGCCGGGCTCGAACTGGCGGGGCCGCGTTACTTCGGTTACGACCACGAGCCGGTGCGCGGATGAGCTGGTTGCTGACCGAGGACCATCTCGCCGACCTGGCCAGAGGCGCCGCCGTGCTGGGCACCGGTGGTGGCGGCGACCCGTACGTCGGCCGTCTGCTGGTGCGAGCCGCGATCAGGGAACACGGTCCGGTCACCGTGCTGGACCCGTCTGAAGTGGACGACGACAGTCTGGTCATCCCGACCGCGCAGATGGGCGCGCCCACTGTCGTGTTCGAGAAGATCCCGGCGGGCACCGAGGCCGTCACCGCGCTGCGGGCGCTGGAGGCCCGGCTGGGCAGGCGGGCCGCGGCGACCATGCCGATCGAGTGCGGCGGGATCAACTCGATGATCCCGCTGGTGGTCGGCGCCCGCACGGGCCTGCCCGTGGTGGACGCGGACGGCATGGGCCGCGCCTTCCCGGAACTGCACATGGAGACGTTCGGGGTGTACGGCGTCCCTGGGTCGCCAATGGCCATCGCGGGCGAACGCGGTGAGACAACGGTGATCGACACCGGCACTGACAACCGGCGAATGGAATGGCTGGCCCGCGGTGTGACGATCCGGCTCGGCGGGGTCGCGCACATCGCCGAGTACGCGATGTCCGGCTCGGAGGTCAAGCGTACGGCCATTCCACGCACGCTCACCCTCGCCCATACGGTCGGCAAAGCGATCCGCGAAGCCCGCTCGAACCACGAAGACCCGATAGCGCACCTCGGGTCCGTGTTGGGCGACACGCTGTACGGGCACATGCGCGTGTTGTTCCGCGGCAAGATCTCGGACGTCGAACGGCGTACCGAGGCCGGGTTCGCGCGCGGCCGGGCGGGTGCGGTGTCCTTCGACGGCGGGCACAAGCTGGAAGTGTTGTTCCAGAACGAGAATCTGGTGGCACTGGTGGATGACGAGGTCCGGTGCGTGGTGCCGGACCTCGTCTGTGTGCTGGACTCCGAACGGGCCGAGCCGATCACCACCGAGACCCTGCGGTACGGCCAACGGGTGACCGTGATCGGCATCTCCACCCCTGACCTGATGCGCACACCCGAAGCGTTGGCTACATTCGGCCCAGCCGCGTTCGGGCTGCCGTACGAGTTCCGGCCGGTGGAGGAGATCAATGCGTGACCAGACGGACACGTATCGGGACGCTCAGGAACTCGGCGTCGAGTTCCTGAGCGTTCGCGAGAATGGAAGGTGCGCGGCGCTGCGGATCGCACCCTGGTGATCATCGGCGGCGGGTCCGGGATCGGCCTGGCAGTGGCTCGCCAAGCGGTGGCCGCCGGCGCCCGGGTCGTGCTGGGCGGCAGGTCGGTGGCGACGCTCACCAAAGCGGCGGAGGAACTGGGCCCCGCGGCGACCTGGCGGGCCGTCGACAGCACCCAGCAGGCGTCCCTGGCCGGGTTCTTCGCCGGCATCGACCGGGTGGACCACCTGTTCACGCCGGGCGCGTCCTACCGGGTCGGGCCCATGCGCGAACTGTCCGACGAGGACGCGGCCAGCCCGTTCGTGTCGAAGTTCTGGGGCCAGTACCACGCCGTCAAGCACGCCGCCGCGAAGCTGTCCGCGGACGCGTCGATCGTGCTCATGTCCGGCGCGGCGAGTGTCCGGCCGCCTGGTCCGGCGCCCGCGTACGTGGCGTGCAACGCCGCGATCGAGGGGCTCGGCCGTGGCTTGGCGGTGGAGCTCGCGCCGGTCCGGGTGAACGTGGTCGCGCCGGGCACCATCGACGGCAACCTGTGGTCGACCCGGCCGGCGGCGCAGCGGGAGGCCGCGTTCGACCAGTACCGGCGGGCCACCTTGCTGCACCGGCTCGGCCGCGAGTCCGAAGTGGCCGATGCCGTGCTGTACCTGCTCACCAACGGGTACACCACCGGCTCCACGTTGTATCCGGACGGTGGTTACACGTTTCGGTGAGTCGGGCCGGGCTGTGCCGGCGGTTTTCGGGCACGCTGTCGGCATGCGCATCGACACGCACGACGTCGCCGCACTGGAGCGGGGCGTCTCCCTGTTGGGGTCGGGCGGTGGCGGTTACGGCGGACTGGGGGCGTTGCTCCTGCGCCAACGGCTCGCGGCCGGCCGCGATGTCGTCGTCCTCGACCTTGCCGAACTGCCGGCCGAGGCCAGGGTCGTTCCGGTCGGTGTCGTCGGTGCCACCGCCGTGTTCTCGGAGAAACTGCCCAGTGGGGCCGAGTTCGGTGCCGCGGTCGCCGCCGTGGAGCGGTGGACCGGAACCACGGCCGACAGTGTGGTGTCGATCGAGATCGGCGGGATGAACGGGGTGATCCCGCTGGTCGTCGGCTGCGACCTCGGGTTGCCCGTGGTCGACGCGGACCTCGCCGGCCGCGGCCTGCCCCGGCTGGACCAGCTGTCGCTCGCCGCCGCCGGCCGCGATGTCACCCCGGCGGCGCTCGCCGAACCGAGCGGGCAGGTGCTCGTGCTGGCGCAGGGCTCCGCGTCGGACGTGGAACGCACCGCTCGCGCGTTCCTCACCAGCGCCGGCGGGTGGGCGGCGTTCGCGTTGCCCCCGATTCCCGTGCGTGACCTGCCTGGCTGTTCGATGCCGAATACAGTCACCCACGCGATCGACCTCGGTCGCCGAGCGTTGGCGCACCCGACGGCGTTCGTGACCGAGGTGGGCGGGCGGGTGCTCGCCGAAGGCCGGGTCATGGAGGTGTCGCGTCGACCGGGCGTGGGTCGGCACGGCCAGCCGACGTTCGGCCGGGGGAGCGTGGTCGTGGCCGACCACGGCACACAAGCGTTGCTGCGACTGGAAATGGAGAACGAATACCTCCTGGCGATCCGGGACGGCGCGGTGACCGCGTCCACACCGGACATTCTGACCGTGGTCGACCGCCGGACGGGCGTGCCGATCTCGTGCGACCTGATCCGGGCAGGCACCGAGGTGGCTGTGCTGCACCTGCCAACCGCCGAGTTCTGGACCGACCCACGGCACCTGCCGGCTGTGGCTCCCCGGGCCTATGACATCGACTGCGATCCGGTGCTGCTGTGACAGTGGACGTGCGGCGAATCCTGACCCTGCCGGAATGGGCCGACTCAGTCCGGGTGCTGGGCGGCGCGACAGGCACCGCACGCCCGGTGCGGTCCGTGCGGCCGATGCTAACCCCCGGCGACGACCGCCCGGTCGCCGCCGGTGAACTCGCCGTGGTGACCGAACCTGTGGCGCCCACTGACTGGCGGATCGACACCCTGCTCCGTCGAATCGCCGACGCCGACGGCGCGGGTGTCTTGATCTCAGCGCCGGGGGAGCCGTTGCGGAGCACGCTCTTGTTGGCCGATCGGCTGGGTGTTCCCCTGCTTGTGACCACCGCTGTCCCGCTCGACCTGGTGATCGCCGCGCGGCTGCTGCTGGCCAGCCCGGACCTGGACCGGGCGACTTTGGTACTCGCCGTCCACGGACGGCTCAGTGGCCGGCTACGGCCGCCGGACGTCGTTGTCAGCACGCTTCGAGCGCTGTTGCGGGCGCCGGTCGCGTTGCTCGACGACCGGGGCGAACCGTTGGCGGGGGAGGTCTCCGACACTACCGGCCTGCGACTGGAACGTGTTGTCCCGCAACGAGTTCCGCTCGACGACGGGGTGTTGTTGGCGCATCCGGCCGGGCGCCCGGCGCTGTGGTTGGCGACCGAATTGCGCGGCGACGCGGCGGCTCGTGCGGACGTTGTGCCGCCGGCACTCGCGGTCGGGTCGGACGCGGTCGAGCGGTGGTTGCTGACCAACCGGATCGACCGGGAACGGGACGCGCGGGCCCGGTCAGCGCTGCTCGGCGACCTGCTGCGGCTGGACGGCGAACCCTCGGCCGACCTGCGGGCGCGGGTCGCGAACGAGGGGTGGCGGCTGGGCGGATGGCACGTGGGCATCCGGATCGGCGCCCGGCCCGGCGTGGACGTGCTGACGCGCGAACCCGATGTGGGCCGGGCGTTGCGGGCCGAGGGGATCGACGCGGCCGTCGTCGAGCACGGTGATGGTTGGACCGCGTGGAGCACGTTCAACCAGGAACCCACGGCCGCGCAGGTACATGATGTGGCCGCGCGCCTGCGCGCCGCGCAACGCAGGCTGCGTGACACCGTGAGCGCGTACATGGGTGTGGGGCGACCGCATCCACGGCCGGAGGGGTTGGCGAGCACGGTCGCCGAGGCCACGGACGCCGCGAAACTGGCCGCGACCCGGCCGGAGAGCGGCCACTTCCTGCACGTCGACCAGCTCGGCATGGCACAGCTGCTGCTGGAGTGGACGCGGACCGACACCTTCGAACCCGCCGCCCGCGCCCTGCTCGCGCCATTGCGCGGACAGCCTGGCGACCTTGTCCGGACCTTGGCGGTGTACCTGGACGCGGAATCGTCGATCACGGAGACCGCGGCCGCACTGGGTGTCCACCGAAACACCGTTTCGGCACGGATCGAACGCGTTGAAGGCCTGCTCGGTGTCGACCTGACCCAACGCGACGAACGCCTGGCTCTGCACCTGGCCTGCCGCGTGGCCGGGTGACTCCGGTGCCCTGATCACGCACCGACCCGCGCGTATCCTCCGGTCATGGAGGCACTGGCGGAACGGTTGTCGCAGCTGGACTCGCAGGTCGAAGGCGCGATCCGGGTCGTCATGTTCTACGACACGCTGATCCGCCGGCGGGTGGATCTCCCGGCGCTCGCCCGCGCCTCGGCGGGCCTGGCCGAGTGCGTGGTCGGGATTCGGCTGCACGGCACCGGCCGGACGATCCGCTTCTCGTCCGACGGCAAGGAAACGTCCGCCCCGCAGCAACCCGCGTCCACCACGGTGCCGGTGACCCTCGACGACGAGGAGATCGGCGCCGCGTGGCTGGAACGCCCCGCGTCCCCCAGCCCGCTCGACGAGATGCTGCTGGACCGGCTCGTCATCGCCGTCGCGGCGGTCGTCGAGCGGTACGGCCCGGCCCGCACCACCATGGCCGACCCCGCGCTGGTCGAGCTGGTGATCAGCGCCGGCAGCGACGACGCCGCCAGGGACCGGGCGCTGCGGCTGCTGGGTTTCGCCGCCGACGTGCCGGTCCGGGTCGCCGCCGTCCGGTCGCGGCTCCCGCTCGACCAGATCGGCGGCCTGGTCTGCCCGGCCCGTCCGGTGAAGGCGGCGCCCGTCGCCGACGTTGGCGTCATCCTGGCCACCACGTTGGACCCGGCCGGGTTTCCGGACGGCGTGCGTGCGGGCATCGGCGCCGCCGGACGCCCCGACAGGTCCTGGCGGGAAGCCCGTACCGCGCTGCGCTTCACCACCGCACGCCAGTCGGTCGTCCACTACGACAGTCTGGGGGCGCTGGCGTTGCTCGCCCAGGTGCCTCCAGAAGTCGCGCGGGACAACGCGGACGTGGCCGCGATCGCCCGACTGGCCGGTAGCGCCGATGATCTGGCGACCCTGGACGTCTACTGCGCGGCCGGTTCCCTGCGCCGCGCCGCCGACCTGTTGCACCTGCACCACAGCAGCGTCGCCCGCCGGCTCGACCAGATCGGCAAGGCCCTGGGCATCGAGCTCACCGAGCCGACCGGACTCGTGCGGGCCAGGCTCGCCCTGACCGCGTGGCGACTGCTCGACGACGGCCGAGACGACTGAATGCGCGCGATGTCGCGACCGGTTTGCGTGAACGATGAAGGCGACTTCACTGGGTAGTCAGAATGGTGTATACGTTCGACAGTGAGCGACGCCAGAGGTGACTCTGCGTCCGTTTTCGGCGGTTTCCGTAACTATCCGGAACTATCCGGAATTCCTGTGGTGTCCATCTGGACATCTCAGGGTGATGAGGGCCACTATCGAGCGAGGCCCCATTCAGTATGCAGTCTACAAGCTGGACATGAGGCCGGGTCGCGGTGCCGCGCCAGCTCGGGTGACACCGCGCTTGGCGTTGGCGGACAAGCGATACCGGTCCGCTTCGCCGGCCTGCGGTCGTGGGCAGGCCGGGAGCGGCGCGTGCCGTTCCCGGTCCGAGAACTGACCAATCCGATTCGGGTAGTCGGTCTGGAGAGGCTTGCATGACGACCAGTGTCCAAGAGTTGACGGATTCGAACGGCCGGGTGTACCGGGTGGGCGAGAGCCCGCGGGACATCATGGGCCGCTCCAGGGCGTGGATGGTGTTCCTGCCCTGGATCGCGATGATGGCGGTGAGTGTTTTCGAATACGGGTGGGGCGCCGCCGTATCGACCATCGAGAAGGTGCACGGCTGGTCGCAGGGCGACGCGTTCTGGCTGGCCAGCATCTGGGTGGTGTTCCAGGCCGGTGTCGCGTTCCCGGCCGGCCGGCTGCGTGAGAAGGGCCTGATCTCGGCGCGGACGGCCATGCTGGCCGGCGCGGTGTGCGCGGGGATCGGCTACTTCACCGTCGCGCACAGCGGGAACCTTGTCCTGGCGTTCATCGGCTACGCGGTGCTCGGCGGCACCGGCGCCGGCCTGGTGTACGCGACCTGCATCAACATGGTCGGCAAGTGGTACCCGGAGAAGCGGGGCGCCCGGACCGGCTTCGTGAACGGCGGGTTCGCCTACGGCACGATCCCGTTCATCTTCGTGTTCAGCTACTGGTTCCACCCGTCGAACTTCTCGCTCGTGTTCGACCTGATCGGCCTGTACATGCTGCTGGTCGTGGGGATCTGCGGGTTCCTGTTCAAGGATCCGCCGAAGAACTGGTGGCCGGCCGCGGTCGACCCGCTGACCTGGAACGGCGCCGGCAAGCGCAAGGCGGGCGCGTTGTCGAAGAACCCGCCCGCGGTGAAGCAGTTCACGCCGAAGGAAGCGTTCCGGACCGGGATGCTGCCGCTGATGTGGGTCTGCCTGGTGATCATCGGCGGCGTGTCCCTGTTCGGCATCAACTTCCAGGTGCCGTTCGCGAAAGCCAGCGGGTTTGGACCGTTCGTGGCGGCGTCGTCGGCCGGTGTGCTGGCCGCGGTCAACGGGGTCGGCCGGGGCCTGGTCGGCTGGCTGTCGGACAAGATCGGCCGCCGCCAGACGCTCACCCTGGTGCTGCTGATCGCCGCGCTGGCCCAGTTCGGCGTGCTGTACGGGGGCAAGTCCGGCAACCTGTGGCTGTTCATGGTGTTCGCGTTCATCAACGGCTTCGGCGGCGGCGCGTTCTACCCGCTGTTCGCCGCGCTGGTGCCGGACTACTTCGGTGAGAACTACAACGCCTCCAACTACGGCGCCGTGTACAGCGCGAAGCTGGTCGGCGGCGTCGGTGGCGGTGGTGTCGCGTCCGCGGTGGTCACGGCGTGGGGCTACACCGGTGCGTACATCCTCGCCGGGTGTATCGCGTTACTGTCGGCCGGCCTGACGTTGTTCCTGAAACAGCCGGGCCGGCCCAAGGAAGTCGACCAACCCGCCGAGGCACCTGCCGCCGCGGGCGGGATGGCCGTCGCTCCCTGAGAAAACCCTCGTGAGTGGTCCGCCGGACCACTCACGAGGACTCGGCGGCCCGCTGGTCGTGGTAGGCCTGCCGGGTGCGTTCGGTGTGCCGGTTCATGATCATGCTGGCCAAGTCGGCGTCGTGCTGGCCGATCGCCCTGATCAGTTCGGCGTGTTCGGCCCACGCGTCGCGGCCGCGGGGGCGGGCGATCGGCCGGTAGTACCACCGGACTCGCCGGTCGACCAACGCGACGTGCTCGGCCAGCACCTCGTTGCGGGACATCCGGGTGATGAACGTGTGCAACGCGGCGTTCGCGGCGACCATGCCCTCGGCGTCGTCGGCGAGCATCGCCTGGACACCGTTGTCGTGCAGTTGCTGCAGATGCTCCATGTCCGCCTCGGTGGCGTGTTCGGCGGCCAGTCTGGCGGAGTATGTCTCCAGCACCGAGCGGACCGACAGCAACTGGTCGGCCTCCTCCTCGGTCGGCGTGTGCACGAACGCTCCCTGCGCCGGACGCAGGTCCACCCAGCCCTCGGTTTGCAGCCGCTGCAACGCTTCCCGCACCGGCTGCCGGCTGACCCCGAGGTACTGCGCCAGTTCCAGTTCGACCAGGTGCTGGCCGGGCTGCAGGGTGCCGTTGATGATCAGCTCGATCAGTGCGGTGTGGACGGCTTCGCGCAGCGGGGCGGGCCGCTCGACCCGTTGGCTGGCGGTACCGCTCAACGCGCCACGGCCGCTCCGTCGCCCGCCTGAGACCGGCTCAGGAAGCGGCGCCGCGGGCTCGCTCATGGTGCTCCTCCCGAACCCTGAAGTGTTGTTGTGTCTACAACATACATTATAGGCAACGTGGCCACGTGCCCTGGGCGTCGCAGCCGGGTGGCCAGTATCGCCGACGTGAGAGCGATTGTCGCGGCGACGAGAAAGACTCCTGGAAAACCCCATGACGGTACCGCGAACGCCGCCAGTCCAACACCAACGACACCCCCGACGGCCTTGGCGCTGTACACCACGGCGTGGGTCCTGGCGACGTCCCGTTCGCCGAAGTACTCGCGGGCCAGGGCGGCGAACAGCGGGTAGCAGGCCCCGCCACCGACACCCGCCAGAATCGCGGCGAACAGCAACAAAACTGTGGAATGCGCGGACGCGGCTCCGGCCAGGCACACCTGACCCGCGGCCTGCGCGGCCAGGACCGCGCCGATCGCGCGCCGCCGGCCGACGCGCTCGGCCAGTTGGATCGCCATCGAGCGACCAAGCCCGTTGGCGCCCAACAAGATCGCGGTGCCCACCGCGACCACCGCCACGCCCATGCTCAAGCCGAGTGTCGCGAAGAACGTGACGGTGAACAGCGACACCGCGCTCGCCGCCAGCAGAACCACATACATCACCGGAAGGACCCCGGTCCGGAGCGCCTCCGTGAACGAGAACTGCCGTACCGGCCTGGGCCTGCGGTCCGTCGCCCACGCCCGCGGGTCGACGTCCGGTGGCCACCAGTTCGGCGGCGGGTCACGGAAGGACAGGCCGGCGCCGGCCACGACGATCCCGACCACGGCCGCGGTCACGTCCAACGCCAGCGGCACGGGTGTGAACAGGAACGCGACCGCGAACGGCACCGCGCCATAGGCGAACGCGCCGGTCACGAAACTGCCCCGGGCGGCCATCCGGTCCGGGTGCCAGTTGGCCACTGTGGACGTACTCGTGGCGTAGACGAGGCCGGCGCCGGTACCGCCGAGTACCGAGTACCCCACCAGGGCGAACGGCAGCGACGTGAAGTGCGCCAACGACACCAGCCCGACCACCTGCAGCGCGGCGCCGAGCACCATCACCGTGCGCGGTCCCAGCAAACTGTGTCCTCGCGTGCGGCGGTCTCGCAGGTACGCGGTGGGGAAGCCGGCGCAGGCCTGGAACACCGTCCAGACCGCCAGGAGCCACAACGTCCCGGTCGCCGACCAGCCTCGCTCGGTCAGCCGGGGGACCAGGGAACCGAAGGCGTACTGCGACACCCCGGTGACGGCCATCGCGGCCCACGGGAGCCAGGCCATCGACTCCCGTGACCGCCCCAAGAGCGCCGCCGGCGCCGGGCCGACCTGGTATTCACGTCCGAAGCAGTCGCGCAGGGCCATTGTCTTCTCCCTCCATACTGAATACAGTCTACAATATGGACCTGTATGAGTATCAAGTCAAAGAACTCTTCGCCAGACACGGTGTTCCGACAGGCCCGCAACGGGTCGTCACCTCGCCGACGGACGCCGTCGTCGCCGCGCGGATCCTCGGCCTGCCCGTGGTGATCAGGCGCAGGTGAAAGTAGGCGGGCGCGGCAAGGCGGGTGGGGTGAAAGTCGCCGCCACCACCGAAGCGGTGGCCGCGACCGCCAAGGCCGTTCTCGGCCTGGACATCAAGGGTCACCTGGTACGCAAGGTGATGGTTACCCCGGCCGCCGAGATCGAGCGGGAGTTCTCCTTCGCCTTCCTGCTGGACCGGGCCAGTCGGACGTTCCTCGCCCTCGCGTCGGCGTCCGGTGGCGTGGACATCGAGGAGACCCCGGACTCGGCGGAACGGATCCCGGTCGACCCGATCGCGGGAGTAGGCCTGGCCAAGGCGCGCGAGATCTGTGCGTCCGCCGGGCTCCCCGACCGTGCGGCGCCGGTGATCGTCCAGCTGTAGACAGTATTCACTGCCGAGGAGGCCACGGTGGTCGAAATGAACCCGCTGATTCAGGACTCGCGCGGCGAGATCATGGCGCTGGACGCCAAGGTCACCATGGACGACAACGCGACGTTCCGGCACCCCAGGCGCGCGGACCTCGTGGACGTCGAGGACTCCCTTGAAGCCGCGGCCAGGGCGAAGGACCTCAACTACGTCAAACTGGCCGGGCAGGTCGGGATCATCGGCAACGGCGCCGGGCTCGTGATGTCCACTTTGGACGTGATGGCGCTGGTGGGCGAGCGGCACGGCGGCGTCCGGCCTGCCAACTTCCTCGACATCGGCGGCGGCGCGTCGGCCGACGTGATGGCGAACGGGCTGCGGATCGTACTGTCCGACCCGGACGTCCGCAGTGTGTTCGTGAACGTGTTCGGCGGTATCACAGCGTGTGACGCCGTCGCCAATGGGATTGTGACGGCTGTGCGGTCTGTTGGCAGAGTGGACAAGCCTTCCGAAGATCCGCTTGCGGGGTCGAGCATCAATATTGTGGTGCGGTTGGACGGTAACAACGGGGCGGAAGGTCGTCGTATCCTCGCGGAGGCCGCGCTGCCGACCGTCCGCTTGGTGGACACCATGGACGAGGCTGCCGACCGGGCGGCCGAACTAGCCGAAGACCTGCTTGCCGGGTCGAGCATCTGCACAGAGGTGTGACGTGGCGATCTTCATCAACGCCGACAGCCGCGTCATCGTGCAGGGCATGACTGGCTCCGAAGGACGCGGGCACACCGCACGCATGCTCGCCGCCGGCACCAACGTGACCGGCGGTGTCACCCCCGGCAAGGGCGGTCAGACCGTCCACATCGGAGGGACAGACCTGCCGGTGTACGACAGTGTGGCCAAGGCGATGGCGGACACGGGCGCCGACACGACCGTGATCTTCGTTCCGCCGAAGTTCGCCAGGGCGGCCGCGATCGACGCCGAGATCGGCCTCGCGGTCGTGATCACCGAAGGCATCCCGGTCCACGACTCAGTGTACTTCTGGGCGCACGCCGTCGCCGCCGGCAACCGGACGCGGAGGGACATCGGCTTCTCGACCGCGGCGGGCATCGGCGGCGACTCGGTCATCGGCACCACGCACATCGACGCGTTCAAGGCGTTCCAAGACGACCCGGACACCGAGCTGATCGTGCTGATCGGCGAGATCGGCGGGGACGCCGAGGAACGCGCGGCCGCGTTCGTCAAGGACAATGTGACCAAGCCGGTTGTCGGCTATGTCGCCGGCTTTACCGCTCCAGAAGGCAAAACCATGGGCCACACGGGTGCTATCGTCGCAGGCTCGGCCGGTACCGCGGTGGCCAAAAAGGATGCTCTAGAAGCCGCCGGGGTGTGGGTCAGCAGGACCCCGAGCGAGACCGCGACCCTTGCCCGACAACTGCTTTAGGGGACGGAATGGCGATCCTCAAGCCAGGCACCAGCTGGGCGGACACGTTCGCCCGGTGCATCGAGGCGGCGCCGGAGGCCTTCGCGGCCGACCGCGTGGCCAACTACTGGGGTGGAAGCTGGCGGCACGACGGCCAGCCCGGATCGGCGACCTCACCGGTCGACGGCTCCGCCATCCAAGGCCCGCCGCGGCTCGACGCGCAGACCGCCGAGTCAGCCGTCCGGTCGGCCGTCGACGCGCACCGAGCCTGGCGCGAGGTCGCCCTGCCGGAACGAAAATCCCGGGTGAACGCGGTGCTGGACGCCTGGACCGAGCATCGCGAGCTGCTCGGCATGCTGCTGGTGTGGGAGATCGGCAAGCCGTGGCGGCTGGCCATGGCCGACGTGGACCGCTGCATCGACGGGGTCCGGTGGTATGTCGACGAAATCGACCGGATGCTCGCCGGCCGCACCCCGCTCGCCGGCCCGGTCAGCAACATCGCCAGCTGGAACTACCCGATGAGCGTCCTGGCGCACGCCATGCTCGTGCAGGTCCTGGCTGGCAACGGCGCGATCGCCAAGACACCCACCGACGGCGGGCTGTGCTGCCTCACCCTGGCGACCGCGCTGGCCGCCCGCGAGGGACTGCCGGTGACGCTGGTCAGCGGCAGCGGCGGCGAGCTGTCCGCGGTGCTCGTCCGGGACCCCGGCATCGGCTGTGTGTCCTTTGTGGGCGGACGGGACGTCGGCGGGCAGATCGCCGGGTCCCTGGCCGACCTCGGCAAGCGGCACATTCTCGAGCAGGAGGGCCTGAACTGCTGGGGCGTGTGGGAGTACGGCGACTGGGACACGCTGTCCGGCCAGATCCGCAAGACGTTCGACTACGCCAAACAGCGCTGCACCGCGTACCCGCGGTTCATCGTGCAGCGGGGCCTGTTCGACCAGTTCCTTGCCGCGTACCTGCCGGCCGTTCGGTCGATCCAGTTCGGCCACCCGCTCGCGGTCGCCGCGCCCGACGACCCGTTGCCGTCGCTGGACTTCGGTCCGGTGATCAACGCGGCCAAGGCGAAGGAACTGGCCGACCAGGTCGCCGAGGCCGTCCACCGCGGCGCCGTCCCGCTGTACCACGGTACGTTGACGGACGGACATTTCCTGCCCGGCCAGGACACCAGTGCATACAGTCCACCGGTGGCGTTGTTCAACCCGCCGCGGTCGTCGCCGTTGTTCCACGCCGAGCCGTTCGGTCCGGTCGACACGATCGTCGTCGTGGACACCGAGGCCGAGTTGCTCGCGGCCATGAACGCCAGCAATGGTGCTTTGGTGGCAACGATCTCGTGCGACGAGGAGCGGACGGCCAAGCGGTTGGCGGACGAGGTGCGCGCGTTCAAGGTCGGCGTGAACGTACCGCGGTCGCGCGGTGACCGGGACGAACTGTTCGGCGGGTTCGGTGCTTCCTGGCGGGGCGCGTACGTGGGTGGTGAGTTGTTGGTCCGGGCCGTCACCGAGGGGCCCGCTGACGAACGGCTGCCCGGCAACTTCCCGAACTACACACTTCACCCCTGACCGCCGCCCTTTCGGGCACGATATTGCAATCCGTTGTGTGATAAGGACTTTCGGCGTGGATCTACGATGCCGCCTATGCCGGAGTTCGACACCGTCCAGGACAGCGGGCCCGCGCTCGACGTGGCTCCCCGCCGTTCGCCGGAGAACGCGCTTGCGCCATCCACGGGTGGCTTGGCCAGGGGGCATTCGCCCCTGGCTGGTGATCTCCTTTCGTTACAGGGATTCGCGGGGAACCGGGCGGTCACGTCGGCGCTGATGGTCCAGCGCGACGGGCCGCCCGGTTCCGCGGGCGGGGCCCTTGACGCCGCCGTCGGCGGGACCACGGCCGGGCAGTCGCTGACCGCGTCGGCCACGATCGCCGGCGGCCAGACCCTGTCCAGCAGCGGCGGGAAGATCATCCACACCAACAGCGACACCACCGTGCGGGTCTCGGTGACCACGACCGGACTGTCCATCGACTTCAGCCCGTCACTGACGATCACCAAGGAAGACGCGATCGGCTGGATCGACGTGGACATCGACCTGACCCGGCTGAGCTGGAACTTCACCACCCAGATGCTGCACGCCGAGTGGACGGCGGCGAACGCGGTCAACTGGTTCGGCGGTGTCGGCGACGAACTCTTCTCGGCCTTCAACAGCGCGCTGAACCAGCTGCCGGCCCGGACCAACACGCCTGGTTACAACCCGTTCACCGATCCCGACCTGGCGACCGACCTGACCGCGTTGGTCGGCCGGCTGTCGGCCGCGGGCGGCGGCGCCATGCCACGGACCTCCAACGCCCAGATCGAGGGCTCCTTCGCGGTCAGCGGCGAGATCACCCGGGACGTCGGGCACGGCGTGACCCTGGTCATCCCGTCCGGCATGCGGCTGACGGCGACCGCGTCCCTGGCGGGCGGCGTGCCGTCGAGCGCGGGCGGTATCCGGATCTCGTCGGTGGTGTTGAGCGCCTCCGGCGGCGGACCGAACGTCAACCTGCGGGCACTGGGGCAGGACTGGCCGGTCGTGCGCGTGTCGTCGGTGACGTTGACCTCGGGCGCGCACGTGTCCGCCTCGTATACGATCATCCACGAGGACATCGGCACGTTGTTCCTGCAGTTGCTGGCGACGGCGGTCGTGCAGGAGAACCCGTTGGCGGCGGGCGAGATCCGCGACGACCTGAGCGTGCACGACCAGGCGGCGCACCGGTTGGTCGACCAGATGGTGCGGGACAACGCGGAGCCGGCGCTGCGGGACGCCATTCGGGCGAACGCTCGCTCGGTGCCGGGACTGAACCTGGCTGACGTGTTCGGCGTTACGCCGTAACACTCCGAGACAGCATGAGGTTCCACTACTATTCGCCGGGACATGAGCCAACCAGGATTCACGCCCGACGACTCGGGGCGGAAAGCCGCTCGCCACGCGCTTGACCTGGTTCTGACCGAAGCCCTGTCCCGCCGTGACATCCTGGACGCGTTGGCCGCCAGGCGGATCCCGGTCGACGCGGCGCGTCTCGCGGTGGCGGAGAACAGGACCGTGCAGGCCCGGTTCCGGGAGGAACAGGAACGCCTGGACACCCTGCGGTTGTCACCGGACGACGTCTATGTCGAAGTCGACGCGGGCTCGCCGATGACACCGGGGGAGATCCTGTGGCTCGGTGCCATCTTCATGTTCGGCGTGGGCTACCTGTCGTTGGTTCGTTGGGCCTGGTCGGCGATGCCGTTCGTGTTACAGGCGTTCGTGGTTGTCGGTTTCCTGCCCGTGCTGGGGTTGTCGGTGCTGTGGGCGGTCGACGGTATGCCGTCGGTGCGGGCGTGGCTCGGATTGGATCCAGAGCGGGCCTCGCCTGGGTCGCAGCGGCAGTACATGCTGGCCGTGGTCGTCTTGCCGGAGCTGTGGCAGTTCATCAACGACCACCGCGAACCGTTGTACTCCACCACGTTGACCGCCAGCCCGGGACCGGCGTTGTACGCGGAGCAGGACGACGCGGAGATCATCGTCACCGGTGCGGGCCGGCACCTGCAACGGATCCTGTCCCGGTCCGAGTCGGGCGCGGTGGCGTTGGCCGGCCACCGCGGCTCGGGTAAGACGACCGCGATCCGGTCGGTGTCCCGCGGCCTGCTCAGCGACCCGGCCACCGGGCGTCCGCCGCTGGCGATCCAGTCGTCCGCGCCGGCCCGGTACGACGCCCGTGACTTCGTCCTGCACCTGCATGCCCTGCTCTGCAACGCGATCCTGGCCCGGATCAACCCGCGCTACGCCGACAATGTGCCCGACGGCCGGGAACGTCAGACACTGGCTCGTCGCCGCGCGTCATGGCGCTGGATCCGTCGAGTCCTGATCCTGTGCGTGCTGCTGGCCGGCATCGTCGCGGCCGGCAGCTTGGTGTGGCACATCGGGCCGTTGTCGTTCTTCGCCAGGTTACGGCTGCTTGTCGAGTCGGTCGTCACCGGATTTCCCGTGTGGAGCTTGCCATTGTCCGAGGTGGGGCTGCTACTGGGTTGCGTGGCCACGGTGGGCTACGCGGTCGTGGTCGCCGTCGACGTGGTGCTCGTGGCCCTCGGCGGCCTGTTCCGACTGGTCCGTCGGCTCGTGCCGCCGCGAGAGGATCTCGTGCTGCTCACCGGCTTGGCCGAACGACAACTGGACCGGATCCGGTTCCTGCAGACCTTCACCACGGGGTGGTCGGGCAAGGTCAGCACACCGCTCAGCGGCGAGGCGGCACGCACGTGGTCGACACAGCGGGCCGAGCAACGCCCGACCTACCCGGAGGTGGTCGAGGAGTTCCGCAGGTTCGCCGCCCATACGGCCACGCAGTTGAAGTCCCTCGGGCTCAACGACCGCCTAGTGATCGCCATCGACGAAGTGGACAAGATCGGTGAACCCGAGAAAGCCCACGAGTTCGTCAACGACATCAAAGGGATCTTCGGCGTCCCAGGCTGTCTGTTCCTCGTGTCGGTGTCCGACGACGCGCTCAGCACGTTCGAGCGCCGCGGAATCGCCGTGCGCGACGCCTTCGACAGCGCGTTCTCCGAAATGGTCCACGTCGAGTACTTCACCCTCGACGAAAGCCGAACCTGGATCAACCGCCGAGTCCGGAACGTGCCCGAGCAGTTCAGCCACCTCTGCCACTGCCTGTCCGGCGGCCTGCCAAGAGACCTGCGTAGACACACCATTGAGATGCTCGACATCACCACGGACGTCTATCACCCAAACCTGGCAACCGTGACAAAGTTGTTGGTGCGTCGCGAGTTGGACCGCAAAGCCCACGCCTTCGCCGGCACCGCCCGAACCCTGGACGACACCCCGGAACTCTCCGACCTGATGGCCGAACTGGTCAGTGTCCGACAAACGGCCGAACCACCAGAACTCGTCCAACTAGCCACCCGCCTCACCAACATCCAAAAGAACAACGAAACCCACCCCATCAACCCCCTCCGCCGCCAAAGCGGATGCTTCATCCTGTTCTGCGCCACCATCCTCGAAACCTTCGACGACAACCTCACCGAACCCGACATGCCCGGCACCGAAGTACTGGCCCAAGCCCGGCAACAAATGGCCATCGACTCCCAGCTCGCCTGGCGCTTGTTGACGAAGTTCCGTGCCGGCGCGGGTCTTTCACAACCCACCCCGGCGGACTAGTCCCCGGTGGCTGTGTGGAAGTCGACGAGTTCAGGGACCACGACCGCGGGCACGATGTCGTGGTTCTGGCCGGTGAGTTGCCGGTATTCGCCCACGTCTGGCACGGCCGCCGCGATCGCACGGCCGCCTGCCTGCATCCAAATGGGACTGTTGTCGCCCACCAGTACCAGAGTGGGGATCTTCACGCCGTCAGCGAGACCGGCGGCGTCTGTGGCCGCACGGGTGAGGGTTGTGTCGTACACGAGGGTGTGGGCCATTGCTTCGAGGGACGGGCGGAAGGGTGCGTGCCGGGTTTGGGCGACCAGTTCGGTGGGCATGCCGATCACTCTTGTCTGGAACAGTTCCACCGCGTCACCTCGGGCTCCGGCGTCGATCAGACGTTGGAGCTGTTCAGGGGTGTCGGTTGGCGGATTCGGGTGTCCGGCGGGTGGTTCGTAGAGCGCGAGTTTCGCGATGTGCACACCTGCGGCGGCGGCGCGCAACGCCAGCACCGCGCCTGAGGAGTAGCCGACGACGAACGCGGCCTTGCCGGCGTCGTCGATCAGTGCTTCCAGGTCTTCGATCTCGCGCTCGACCGCGTAGGGCTTTGTGTCGGTGCTCGCGCCGCGTCCTCTTCGGTCGTAGTTGTAGACGGTGAAGTTCGAGGAGAGTGCCGCGGCGAACGCTGTGTGGGTGGATCGGTCGTTGAAGGCTCCCAGGACGAGGATGAGTGGGTCGCCGCTGCCTGCGCGATCGTATGCGATCTTCGTTCCGTCGGCGGAGACAATATTCGGCATGGCCGGGTCCTTCCGGTGGTCGGTGAGTGGTTTGCCCCACCGACGAACAGTGGACGCCGAAAAGGACAGGTTAGGGTCTCCTGTGTGGGCGTGACGGTTGTCGGGATCGGGGCGGACGGGTGGGACGGGCTGACATCCGAGGCCCAGTCCGCGGTGCTGTCCTGTGATGTGTTGATGGGCAGCCGGCGGCAGCTGGAGTTGGTGCCGACGCATGTCCAGGCTGTCCGGGTCGCGTGGCCGTCGCCGATGATGCCCGCTGTCCCCGCCCTGCTGGCCGAGCATCGTGACCAGGCGGTGTGCGTGCTGGCCAGCGGCGACCCGATGTTCTACGGCGTCGGGTCCAAGATCGGCCCGGCCCGGGTCGTCCCGCACGTGTCCTCGGTGTCGTTGGCATGTGCCCGGCTGGGGTGGCCGGTGGAGGACGTGCACGTGATCAGGCACGTGACCGAACTGGGGGCGGTCGTGCACCCCGGTCGACGGCTGCTCGTGCTGAGCGCCGACGCCGACTCGCCGGCCGCCGTCGCCGATCACCTGGTGTCCCGGGGCTACGGGGCCAGTGAGCTGACCGTTTTGTCCAATCTGGGAGGGAATGAAGGCACGGTGTCCTGCCGTGCTGAAGAGTTCGATGGGCCGGTCGACCCGTTGAACGTGGTCGCGGTGGAATGCCGAGGGAGTTCGCTGCTGCCCAACGTCCCCGGCCTGCCCGACGAGACCTTCGAACATGACGGCCAGCTCACGAAACGCGAAGTCCGGGCGATCACCCTGTCCCGACTGGTACCCGTTCCCGGCCAGTTGCTGTGGGACGTGGGCGCGGGCGCGGGCAGCATCGCGATCGAATGGTGCCGGACGCATCCGTCCTGCCGGGCCATCGCGATCGAGCAGTCCGCTGAGCGTGCTGAGCGGATCTTGCGCAATGCTGCGGCGTTGGGCGTGCCCAAGGTGTCAGTTGTCGTCGGGTCCGCGCCGGACGCCCTTGACCTGGAGGCGCCGGACGCCGTGTTCGTCGGCGGGGGAGTGACCGGGCCGGGGATGGTCGAACGGTGTTGGGACGCGTTACGGCCGGGTGGGCGGCTCGTGGTGAACGCGGTCACTGTCCAGGCCGAGGCGGTCGTGGCACGATGGCACGCCGAACTCGGTGGTGACCTGGTCCGGATCGCGATCAGCCGGGGCTCGCCGGTGGGCGGCTTCACCGGCTGGCGGCCGATGATGCCCGTCACTGTGTGGACAGTATCCAAGGAGGAAAGATGACCGTGCATTTCATCGGCGCCGGCCCGGGGGCCGCCGACCTGATCACTGTGCGCGGCCAACAGCTGATCGCCTCCTCGCCCGTGTGCCTGTACGCCGGCGCTCTCGTTCCGGTCGAGCTGCTGGAACACTGTCCGCCCGGCGCCCGCCTGGTGGACACCGCGAACCTCGACCTGGACCAGATCACCACCGAACTCCAGGACGCCCACACGAACGGTCTCGACGTGGCCCGCCTGCACTCCGGCGACCCGTCGATCTACAGCGCGATGGCCGAACAGATGCGCCGCCTCGACGCCGCCGGGATCCTGTATACCGTAACCCCCGGCGTCCCGGCTTTCGCCGCCGCCGCGGCTTCGCTCCGCCGCGAACTCACGGTTCCCGGTGTCGGCCAGACCGTGATCCTGACCCGCACCTCGGCCCGCGCCACCCCGATGCCGCCCGGCGAAGATCTGGCGACCCTCGGCGGCAGCCGCGCCACCATGGTGCTTCACCTTGCCGTGCAACGGATCGACGCGGTGGTCGCCGACCTGCTCCCCAACTACGGTCCGGACTGCCCGGTCGCGGTCGTCGCGTACGCCAGCCGAGCTGACGAAGTGATCCTGCGTGGGACCTTGGCGGACATCCCCGCCAAGGTCCACGACGCGGGAATCAAACGAACCGCGGTCATCATCGTCGGCCAATCGTTGACCGCCACCGAATTCGTCGACAGTCATCTGTATGCAGTCGGTCGGGTACGCGAAACCACTCCCTGAGCGATGTCAGAAGTCGCGGCGGACCGTGGTGCCGCCCTGGATCCGCTGTTCCTCCCGGGTGTTCGGCGGGACCCGGTTCTGGAATGCGTTGACACTGTCGGAGCTGGAGCTGACCGAGTTCCGCAGAAGGATCCACTGGACATTGCCGCTGTACGGACTCGTGGTCAGCGACCCGGTGTACCGGTAGGACGACAGGTTTGATGCAAGAAGCGACGGTTTTGTCCGGGAACGCCTTGATGTTGGTCTCGGCGGAGCTGTCGCCCTGCTCCCATTTCAGGGTGTAGGTGGTGGAGTTCGTCATGTCCCTCAGCCAGGAGAGGCCGGGCAGACTGGAGTTGTACACGGCACTGTTGGCGTCGATGTAGATCGGGCTTTGCTGGGCGGACGCGGGTGGCGGCGAGCGCTGTGCCGCCGAGCATGGCCAGCGACAGGGCCATGGTTACGGCCGGGGCGCGAAGGCGGGACGTCATAAGGCTGCGCATCTTGGACTCTCCCGGGAGACCGGGATTGGTAACGGTTGGTAGTGTCTTGCCCTGCCCAGACAACACGAGGTTTTCCGCGCGGCGCCAACAAAGCGGCTGAATCTCCCGCATTTCTGGGAGAGTCTCCCTTGTTTGGAGGATGTCGGTGAGAACAGTGCTCCTGTTGGGCGGCACGAGTGAGGCCCGGCGGCTGGCGGAGAGCTTGGCCGGTCGGCTCAGGGTCGTATCGTCCTTGGCGGGCCGGGTGCGTGATCCGAGGCTGCCGCCTGGCGAGGTGCGGGTCGGCGGATTTGGTGGTGTGGAAGGATTTCGCGCGTGGCTGCTGGCGAACCCGGTCGACGCCGTTGTCGACGCCACGCACCCGTTCGCCGCGACGATGACGGCGACAGCCGCTCAAGTGACCGCGGAACTGGGAATCCCGTTCGTCGTCCTGCGGCGTCCCGGCTGGGTTCAGCAGCCGGGAGACGACTGGCGATGGGTGGACAGCGTCAGCGAGGCAGCCCGAAGCCTGCCGGGGGAGCGGGTGTTCCTGACGATCGGCCGGGAGGAACTCAAGGAGTTCGCGCACCTGCCACAGTGGTTCCTCGTCCGGAGCGTCGACCCGCCCGTGGGACCGGTGCCAGATCGGACACACGTGCTACTGGACCGTGGACCGTTCACTGTGGACGGTGAGATCGCCTTGATGCGCGCCCACGATGTCGACGTCCTGGTCGCCAAGGACAGTGGGGGAGAGATGACCGCCGCCAAGCTCACCGCGGCCAGGGAACTCGCCCTGCCCGTGGTGATCGTGCGGCGGCCACCGTTGCCCGATGTGCCGACCGTCGACTCTGTGGCCGGTGTGCTCAGGTGGCTGGGTACTGACGTGGCGTGAACACCTTGCCGTTGGACAGTTGAGTCCTCGACGAGCCGATCAGCAGCAGGCACCGCATGTCCACAGCGGCCGGATCCAGGTCCGCGAGACGCACCACGGTGACGGTCTCGGTGGCGCCGCCGACGTCCCGGCCGATCACCACCGGGGTGCCTGGGGAACGGTGTTCCAGCAACAGATCCCGGGCGGCCGCGACCTGCCAGGTGCGGCTGCGGGACGCCGGGTTGTAGATCGCGATCACCAGGTCCGCCTTGGCCGCCAACGACAACCGGGACGCGATCACGTCCCACGGCTTCAACCGGTCGGACAGCGACAGCACGCAGTAGTCGTGTCCGAGAGGCGCGCCGACCCGGCTGGCCACGGCGTTCGCCGCGGTGACCCCGGGCAGGACGTGGACGGGCACGTCCGGGTAGTCCGTGGCCGCCTCCATGACCGCGCTCGCCATCGCGAACACACCGGGGTCGCCGGACGAGACGACCGCGACCCGCGACCCGCCCCGCGCCAGATCCAGGGCGTAGGTGGCGCGTTCGATCTCGACCTGGTTGTCCGACGCGTGCCGCCGTTGACGTGGATTCGGTGGCACTCGGTTGACGTACGTCTTGTATCCCACCAGATCCGTCGCCGTGGCCAGCGCCTCCTGAGCCTCTGGCGTGAGCCATTCCCGCCCGGCCGGCCCGAGCCCCACCACCGTGACCGAGCCCGCCGACGCGACCCGAATCGTTGGCTCGCGGGGCAACACGGCACGGCTCGCGAGAATGGCCAACGAGAAGTACGGAACCGTCGTCGGATCCACCGAAGCCAACGGTTCGGTCCGCTGTTTGTCCGTGGTGGCACGTTCCACGTACCAGGCGTCGGCCAGCCGGCCGGCGGACTCCAAAGCGGACCGAACGCCGGAGAAGTTGCGGCCCAGCTTGAGAATCGCGGCCGAGTCGGTGTCCCGCAGCCGGTCGGCGAGGGCGGCGGGCGGCAGCGTGCCGGGCAGGACCGTGAGCACCTCGTCCCGTTCCACCAACGGCCGCCCCAACTCGGCTGACGCGGCGCTCACCGACGTCACACCCGGCACCACCTGGGTGGAGTACCGGTGGGCGAGGCGCTTGTGCAGGTGCATGTAGGAGCCGTAGAAGAACGGATCGCCCTCGGCCAGCACCACGACGTCCCGGCCGGCGTCCAGGTGCGCGGCGAGCCGCCCGGCGCAGGCCTCATAGAAGTCGTCCAAGGCGCCCTGGTAACCGCCGGGGTGGTCGGTGGTCTCCGTGGTGACCGGGTACATCAGCGGCTCTTCGACCTGGCCCGGCCGCATGTAGGACCCGGCGATCGACCGGGCGATGCTGCGGCCGTGCCTGGCCATGTGGAACGCGATCACGTCGGCGGCGCCGATCAGCCGCGCGGCTTTCACGGTCACCAGTTCCGGATCGCCAGGGCCGAGCCCGACACCCCATAACCGACCGTCTGGGGCGGCGGGGGTGGGAGCCCCCGCAGGGGGCTGGTCAGACACAGTTCACTCCACCTCACTCGCGATCGCGTTCACTGCCGCCGCGGTGATGGCGCTCCCGCCGCGCCGGCCGCGCACGACCAGGTACTCCAGGCCGAACTCGTTCGCCACCAACGCTTCCTTGGACTCCGCGGCGCCCACGAACCCCACCGGGATGCCCAGTACGGCCGCCGGCCGAGGCGCTCCCGCCGCGATCATTTCCAGCAAGTGGAACAATGCCGTCGGTGCGTTCCCAATGGCCACAACGGAATCGCCCAACCGGTCGCGTAGCAGCTCCAACCCGGCCGCGCTGCGCGTGTTGCCCATCTCCGCAGCCAGTGGAGCAACGCGTGCGTCGCCGAGCAGGCACACTACCTCGTTGGAAACTGGCAGACGCTGTCGCGTGACACCCGATGCCACCATTTGCGTGTCACACAGAACGGGCGCCCCCGCCCGCAACGCGGTCCTCGCCTTGGATACAACGTTCGGTGAATACAGTATGTCGCGTACCAGATCCACCATTCCGCAACTGTGGATCATCCGGACCGCGACCTGGGCGACGTCCGCCGGCAGGTCGGCCAGGTCCGCCTCCGCGCGGATGGTGGCGAAGGACTGGCGGTAGATCTCCGCGCCGTCCTTGACATACGTCATTCACTCCTCCGATACCCGTCGGCGGTGGCCACCATGTCCACGGCGCCCGCCGGCCGCCCACACCGCCGCGCACAACCCGACCAGTGCACGGGCCCGGACGATGTCCTCGTCGCCACCCACTCGGCGGCGTCCGCGCGTACGTCCGTCAACGACTTCGCGCACCCGGGCAGCCCTGTGCACGCGGTCACGTCGTGCCACGGTGAGTCGGGGTCGGTGACCAAGCCCGACCCGCTGAGATCCGGCTGTCCCGGAACCACAACGCTGCGCCACGGCGTGAGCCGGACCCACGCGCTGTCCAACGCCTGTGCTTGTTGCCGGGTGAGCCGACCCAGCGGGGCCCCGACCACCGTGACGTCCCCGACCGGCCCCGGCGGCAACGCCACTGGCGGTCGCACAGTCAGCCGCTCCGCGCCCGGGGTTCCCAGGAGGGAAACGATTCGGGGAACTCCGTCTGGTATCTCGGACATCCGCCACGCCGAGCCCCGGATCGCCTGAAACTCCTCAGCTGCTCGTACGACCGCGGCGACCGGATCCGACACGCGCAGTCCCGTGTCCTGCCCGGCCAGCAGCAGCGCGTCTTCCTGCAGCCCGATGTCACCGCCGAGCCCACTCACGTCACCCGCGCCCGAATCGACCGTGACCAGGAACCGTCCCGGCAGGTCCGCGAGCGCTGGCATCGCGCATATCGCCTGGTCCAGCTCGTTCACAAGGTGCTGATCATCACCCAACGGCGACGCGATGACGTTGCGCACACGCTCGTGCGTGAACGACGGCAGCAGTCCCGCCCGCCACAGCCGGTCCGCCAGCTCGACCTGGGCTCCCGGCGCCAGCCCGCGGATCTGGACGTTCGCCCGGGAGGTGAGTTCCAGCCCGCCGTCGCCGAGGTCCGCCGAAGCCGCCCGGATGGCCGCGAACTGGGCGTTCGTCAAGGTCCCGCCGGGTACGCGAATCCGCGCCAGGCCACCGTCCGCCGCCTGGTGCAGGACGATCGCGCCGGGGCACGCGTCCGGGCGCGTCCGGGTCGGTTCGTCGGCGGGCATGAGCTGGATGCTACGTCGTGACCCAACCACTGCAGGAAGCGGCGAAGTACGAGGGGACCATAGGTGGTCGCCGTGGGTGCCCACGGTATCGCTGCCGCAGAAGGCGCGCAGATACACCTCGGCGCAAGCCTTGTCGAATACCTCGCACAGGACGTCATGGTGTTCTCTGGTGAGCACGTCACGTCGATAATTTGTCACGACGACCAAATGAACGTGCATTCCGAAAACACACTGTCGGCCAGTCCTTGGTCCTGTGCTGTCGTCATGGGCCAACAGGTTATATTGATCTTCGTGCAGGCCAGGTATCGCTACCGGATCGAGCCCAGGTACAGCGGCGGGTGATCACCCAGGCCAAGACCACCGAGCAGCGTGGCTGGCTGTCCGATGTCGCATCAGTAGCGCTGGTCCAATCCGTTCGCGACGCGCATCAGGCGTTTTTCGAACTTTTTCGACTCGGCGACTGGCCGCCGCCAGGGCCGGAAGGTCGGTCGGCCGCGGTTCAAGTCCCGCAAGGACAACCGGCAGTCGTTCCGCCTCACCCGTAACGGTTTCAGTCTCCGCTCAGACGGTCGGGTATGTCTGGCGAAGATCGGGACGTGCGGGTGAGATGGTCCCGCGACCTGCCGTCAGAACCGTCGTCGATCACGATCATCCGCGATCCGGACGGCCACTACTACGCCTCATTCGTGGTCGAGATCGAACCGTCACCGGTGGAGCAAGAAGCCGGGGTCGATCTCGGTCTGGCTCGGCTCGCGACTATCGCCGATACGACCGGTCGGCGGACGGATGTGCAGAACCCGAAGTACCTCGCCCGGAAGCAGCGCAAGCTCGCCCGCTTGGAGCGGGAGAAGACCCGCCGTGCCAGGGCGGCAAGAATCGGGCCAGGACGCGTCGCAAGATCGCGATCCAGCACGGCAAGGTGTCTCGCGCGAGGCGGGACTATCACCACAAGCAAGCTCTCAACCTGGTCCGCGACAACCAAGCGGTCTACGTGGAGGACCTGTACATCGTGGGGATGGTCCGCAACCGTCGATTGGCACGAGTGATCTACGACGCCGGATGGGCGCAGTTCCTCCGGCTGATCGAGGAAAAAGCCGAACGCTACGGCCGCACCCAGCACAAGGTGTCCCGCTGGCTGCCCAGCTCGAAGACCTGCTCAGCGTGCGGGCACGTCATGGACACCATGCCGTTGAAGGTCCGCGACTGGGTGTGTGCTGTCCGCGGCGTCGCGCACGATCGGGACCACAACGCTGCGATCAACATCCTCGCCGCAGGGCGTGTGGAGAGGCAAAACGCCTGGGGAGCCTCGGTAAGACCTCCTTCCGGGGAGGCACAGGGCGATGAACCAGGAAGCATCAGACGCGACATGACCGCGTGGGAATCCCCGGCCTTGTGGCGGGGAGCACGTCAACAGGTATGGTCGTCCTGAACGGCGGTTAAGGGAGGAAGCGGGTGCAAGTCCCGCGCGGTCCCGCCACTGTCACAGCCAGATACTCCGGCCGCCGTCGCTCGAGTTCTGAGGCGAGGACCTCAGGGGAGTGGAGTGCCGCGTGATCGTCCTGCTGTCGACCTCCGACACCGACCTGCTGTCGGCCCGTGCCAGCGGCGCCGACTACCGTCTCGGCAACCCCGCCCGACTGGCCGTCGACGACCTCCCCGACCTGGTGGACGGCGCCGACCTGGTGGTCGTCCGGATCCTTGGCGGCCGGCGCGCGTGGGAGGAAGGCCTGGACAGTTTGCTGGCCGGGCCACGGCCGGTCGTGGTGCTCGGCGGCGAGCAGGCGCCGGACGCGGAGCTGATGGAGCTGTCCACCGTCCCGGGCGGCGTTTGCGCGGAGGCACACGCGTATCTCGCCCATGGCGGTCCGGCGAACCTGGCGGAGTTGTTCGCGTTCCTCTCCGACACGGTCCTGCTGACCGGTTTCGGGTTCGCGTCGCCCGCGCCCACGCCGACCTGGGGAATCCTGGAGTACGAGAGCAAGAACCAGGGTCCGGTGGTCGCGGTTCTGTACTACCGGGCGCATCACATGGCCGGCAACACCGCGTTTGTGTATACATTATGCGACGCGATCGAGGCGGCCGGCGGCCAGGCTTTGCCGGTGTACTGCTCTTCGTTGCGTACCGCGGAACCGGAACTGCTCGACACCTTGGGCAAAGCGGACGCCCTCGTCGTGACCGTCCTGGCCGCGGGCGGGACGAAGCCGGCCGCGGTGAGTGCCGGTGGCGACGACGAAATGTGGGACGTCGGCGCGTTGGCGGCGCTGGATGTGCCGATCCTGCAAGGACTTTGCCTCACTACGAGCCGGGCGAGCTGGGACGAGAACGATGACGGCCTGTCTCCGCTCGACACCGCCACCCAGGTCGCGATCCCCGAGTTCGACGGCCGGATCATCACGGTTCCCTTCTCGTTCAAGGAGATCGACCCGGACGGGTTGACCGTCTACGTGGCCGACCCGGAACGAGCCGCCCGGGTCGCGGGCATCGCGGTCCGGCACGCGGTGCTCAGGCACATCCCGCCCGCGGACCGGCGGATCGTGGTGATGCTGTCGGCGTATCCCACCAAGCATTCCCGCATCGGCAACGCCGTCGGCCTGGACACGCCCGCGAGCGTCGTGCGGCTGCTGACGACCATGAAGGAACGCGGTTACACGGTCGGTGAACTGCCCGGTGTGGCGGCCCTGGACGGGGACGCCTTGATCCACGCGCTGATCGCCGCGGGCGGGCAGGACACGGACTGGCTCACCGAGGACCAGATCATCGGCAACCCGGTCCGGATCGCCGCGGCGCGATACCGGGCGTGGTTCTCGACGCTCCCGGCGGACACCCGGGCGGAGATCGAACGGCACTGGGGCGCGGCGCCGGGCGACCTGTTCGTGGACCGGTCGCGCGATCCGGACGGTGAGATCGTGCTGGCCGCGTTGCGCGCCGACAACCTCGTGGTGATGGTCCAGCCGCCGCGCGGGTTCGGCGAGAACCCGATCGCCATCTACCACGACCCGGACCTGCCGCCGAGCCACCACTACCTGGCCGCGTACCGGTGGCTGGCCGACGAGTTCGGCGCGCACGCCATGGTGCACGTCGGCAAGCACGGCAACCTGGAATGGCTGCCGGGCAAGACAGTGGGCATGTCCGCCGGCTGCGGCCCGGACGCGGCCCTCGGTGACATGCCGTTGGTCTACCCGTTCCTGGTGAACGACCCGGGCGAGGGCACCCAGGCGAAACGCCGCGCGCACGCCACCTTGGTCGACCACCTCGTGCCGCCGATGGCCCGTGCCGACAGCTACGGCGACATCGCCCGGCTGGAGCAGTTGCTGGACGAGCACGCCACCATCGCGGCGATGGACCCGGCCAAACTGCCGGCGATCCGGGCGCAGATCTGGACGTTGATCCAGGCCGCCAAGCTCGACCACGACCTGGGCCTGGACGACCGGCCGCACGATGCCGAGTTCGACGAGTTCATCCTGCACGTCGACGGCTGGCTGTGCGAGATCAAGGACGTCCAGATCCGCGACGGCCTGCACGTCCTCGGCGTCGCGCCGACAGGCGAGGCCCGGGTGAACCTGGTGCTGGCGATGTTGCAGGCCCGGCAGATGTGGGGTGGTCAGGTGGCGGCCCTGCCCGGCCTGCGCGAGGCGCTCGGTCTGTCCGAAACGGACTCCGACAGGGCGGCGACGGACGCGGTCGAGGCCCAGGCACGCGCCTTGGTATACGGTATGGAGACAGCAGAATGGTCTGTGGATGCCATTCTGGATGTGGTGTCCTCGGCATTGGGACGGGCCGATTCCGTTGTGTCGGACATTTTGTCCTTCGCGGCGACCGAAGTCGTGCCAAGGTTGGCCCGTACCACCGACGAACTGGACAATGTGCTGCACGCCTTGGACGGCGGCTACATCCCGGCCGGGCCGTCCGGGTCGCCGTTGCGCGGCCTGATCAACGTGCTGCCGACCGGCCGCAACTTCTACTCCGTCGACCCGAAGGCCATCCCCAGCCGCCTGGCGTGGGAAACCGGCCAGGCCATGGCCGACTCCTTGCTGGCCCGCTACCGGGCCGACACCGGAGAGTGGCCGCCGTCGGTCGGACTGTCGGTGTGGGGCACCAGCGCGATGCGGACCGCCGGCGACGACATCGCCGAAGTCCTCGCGCTGCTCGGGGTCCGGCCGGTGTGGGACGAGCAGTCCCGCCGGGTCACCGGCCTTGAGGTGATCCCCCTGGACGAGTTGGGCCGGCCGCGGATCGACGTGACGGTCCGGATCTCCGGCTTCTTCCGGGACGCCTTCCCGCACGTGGTGGCGTTGCTGGACGACGCGGTCCAAACCGTCGCCGCCCTCGACGAACCCTCGGCGCAGAACTTCATCCGCGCGCACGCCCAGGCCGACCAACAGGCACACGGTGACGCGCGCCGGGCGACCATGCGGATCTTCGGCTCCAAACCGGGAGCCTACGGCGCCGGGCTGCTGCCCCTGATCGACTCCCGCAACTGGCGGGACGACGCCGACCTGGCCGAGGTCTACGCCGTCTGGGGCGGGTACGCCTACGGCCGTGACCTGGACGGAGTCCAGGCGCGACCGGACATGGAAACCGCGTACCGTCGAATTGCCGTGGCCGCCAAGAACATCGACACCCGCGAACACGACATCGCCGACTCCGACGACTATTTCCAGTACCACGGCGGAATGGTCGCGACCGTCCGAGCCCTCACCGGCAAAACCCCCGCGGCCTACGTCGGCGACAGCACCCGCCCGGACGCCGTCCGAACCCGAACCCTGAACGAAGAGACAACACGCATTTTCCGCGCCCGGGTGGTCAACCCCCGCTGGCTGGCGGCAATGCGCAAGCACGGCTACAAAGGCGCGTTCGAACTAGCGGCCACAGTGGACTACCTGTTCGGCTACGACGCCACCACCGGAGTTGTCGCCGACTGGATGTACGAGCAACTCGCGGCCAGCTACGTACTGGACCCGGAGAACCAGAAGTTCCTGGCCGAAGCCAACCCCTGGGCCCTGCACGGAATCTCGGAACGTCTGCTCGAAGCGGCCGATCGAGGAATGTGGCAGCACCCAGAACAGTCCACACTGGACGCCCTGCGGACCGTGTACCTGAACACCGAGGGCGACCTCGAAGGGCGCTAGTCCCCGTTGGTTCACAGACTGCGCTCGCCGCGCCGCTAGGCTCAGCGCGTGCCCGCGCAACAGACAGGACGCGGCCCTTCCCCTGTCTCCTGGTCGATCAGCCCGCCCGGCGAGGGCATTGTTTTCAGCCCGCGCATCCCGCATCCCAGGACGAACAGCATGTCCGGCCCGGGGCGATCATCGCGATGATCGTGGTCAGCGTGAACGCCAGGAGTAAGTGCTGGTCGACGGGCATGCCGCCAGCATCGCACAAGCTCAGCCCCGGGTGTAACGGTGTTTCACGCCGGCCGGGAAGTACTCGGGGTCACCGGCCGGCCGCAGGACGACTTCCGGGAGTTGCCGCCCGGCCGGCACGTAGTTGGCGAACTCGCTGTTCAGCCGCAGTAGTTGGCTGTGGATCGAGGCCGCGATGACGTACGGGTCGGCGGCGTCGGAGGCCTGCTCGACGGTGACCCGCAGCCGTCGGTCGCGGTCGCTGTCCTCATAGGTCTCCAGGACGAACCTGCCGGTCACCCAGTCGCTGATGCCGGGCTGTTCCAGGCCGACCGTCACGTTCTCCGGGTAGATGTTCGCGCCGAAGAACGACACCGTGAACAGCGACCGGCCGAACACGAACACGAACGGTGACGACGGCCCGGGGACCGGTGTGAAACCGTTGCGGGAACAGAAGTCCATCAGGTCGGGGTGCGACACCAGGCCGCCTTCGTCGGCGATGTGGTACCTGACCAACGGAACGCCGTTGTCGCCGGAGAACAGCAGGGTCCCGTCGACGCACTCGAAGTACCGGCTGGCGGGGTCGTACTGGGCCAGGGTGGGCAGTCGCGAGTCGCCGAACAGTTCCCGGGCCAGGTCCGGGCGGCCGGCCAGGAACCGTCGGATGGACACCGACTGTGGGGTCTCGTTGCCGAGGACACCCGCGTCGGCCGTTCCGTACAGCGAAGCCATGTGCCGCACGGGATCCGTGACTCCGGCTCGCTGGGCGACGAGGTCACGCCACTCCTCGCTGAACACCTCGCCCGCGAACACCATCCGGATCGGCCAGCTCCACGTGCCGGAATCGATCACGTCCTTGATGAACGGCGGGTACCCGAGCAGCACGACCTGGTCGAAGTGCGGGGCGAGCTCGGGGACGACCCGCAGGATCTCGGCCTTGTTGTTGCCGGGCGCGGCGACCGTGATCCGGTATCCCTTCGCGGCGAGGTGCCGGACGCAGGCCGTGGTGAACAGGCCACCGACCCACGTGCCCAACGGAAAGCAGACCACGGCCAGCGTGCTCACGTCCGCCGCGTCGAAACCGTCCCGGAAGACCTGCTCGAACCGGTCGGCGATGTGCAGCTCGTCGCCGAGGTCGCGCGGCCAGATCGTGGGGGTGCCCGAGGAGCCCGACGAAAGGGCGATCATGTCGCACCCGTCCAGCCGGCCGTCCCGGCACAGCTGGGGCAGTGGATAGCGGCGCTGGTAGGTGTCCTTGGTGGTGAACGGCAGCCGCTGGAAGTCCGCCATGGTCCGGACAGCGGCCGGGTCGACCCCAGCGGCGGCGAGGAACCGCTGGTAGGCGGGCACAGTCGCGGCGACCGACTGGAACAGGCCGAGTATGTCCGGCTCCCGCGGCTCGGAAGCGAAGAACGACGTGTACGCGTTGATCACCTTGGCCGGGCGAGTGGTGTCCATGCGAGCCATTGTCGGGGATCGTCCGCGGCGGGCTCGCGCACTGGTTACGCTTCCGCGGTGCGGACGCTAGCGGTTGACCTTGGCACCTCGAATACGGTGGCAGCGTTACGAATCGGCACGGCCGAACCCCGGTTGCTCGGGGAGTCGCTGCCGTCCGCGGTGTGGCTGGACCCGAGCGGCCAACTCGTCGTCGGCCGCGACGCCGAACGGCAGGCGCGGCTGGACGCGTCCCGGTTCGAGCCGACGCCGAAGCTGCGCGTCAGCGAGGGACAGGTGCTGCTGGGCGACACGACCGTGCCCGTGGTGGACCTCTTGGCCGCGCTGCTCCGGCACGTGCTCACCGAAGCGCGTCGTGAGTTGGGCGGCGACCCCGACCAGCTCATCCTCACCCACCCGGCTGCCTGGGGACCGAGCCGCCGCGACGCCTTGATGACGGCGACGCGCGTCGCTGGCGTCAGGTGCCGTACCCATCTCGTACCCGAGCCAGTTGCGGCCGCAGCGCGGTTCGTGACGTTGCCGAACGTGTCGCTCGCGCCCGGCCAGTCGCTCACGGTCCTGGACGTCGGCGGCGGGACCACGGACGTGGCCGTCGTGCTCGCCGGACCGCAGGGTTGGCAGGTGCTCGCCGACGGCGGCGCCGACATCGGTGGCCGGGACCTGGACTTCGAGCTGCTCCAGCACGTGCGCACGAACGATCCGGTGTGGACGGAACTGGGCCGCCCGACCACCCCGGCGGCCCGGCGCGTGGCCAGGACGCTGGCCGAGGACGTCCGCGCGGCCAAGGAGGCGCTGTCCCGGTACCCGCACACGGACATCCCGATGCCGCCCCCGTTACCGGACGCGCACATGACCCGCGGCGAATTCGAGGCGCTGATCCGGCCGTTGCTCGCCAAGATGGTCGACGTCCTGGTGGAGGTGGTCGCCCGCGCCCGTCCCCAGCACATGGCCGGCGTCTTCCTCGTCGGCGGCTCCACCCGGGTGCCGCTGCTGGCGTCGTTGGTCCGGGAACGCACGGGTATGCAACCGGTCGTTCTCGAATCCCCGGAGAATACAGTCGCGCTGGGCGCGCTCGCGGACGTGCGAAAGCCGGCGGTTTCAGCACCGGTGCTCGCGGCCCCTGTGTCAGCACCGATGGTCGCCGCCCCGCCGCCGCCCCCTCCGCCGGGGCCGACCGTTGTGGTCCAGCCCGGCTGGGCACCGCCGCCGCGGCGGAAGTCCCGCTTGATTCCGGTGTCGGCGGCGATCGTCGCCATCGCGCTCGTGGTGGTCACGATCGTGCTGCTGGCGTCGAACTCGGGCCCAGGAGCCGAGCAGCCGCTGGCCGCCGCTCCCGACGACTCCGCCGACCTGAGACGCCAGGTGTTCGGCGACGACCAGGAACTCCTCCGGCTGGCCGTGCCCGCGGTGGACAACGCCACCCAGTGCGCCAGTTCCAAGGGCGCCGCCACCGACAAGTTCAACTCGAGGACCCAGGTCCGGTGCCTGATGCAGACCCCAGCGGGCTACGAGCTGGCCATCGAGTTCATGTCCGCGGCCGGCAAGTCCGCGTGCGACGGCGTGGTCAGCGGTCTCGGGTTCAACGCCGGGCGCAGCGGCACCTGGTCCGGCAACAGCCGGAAGGGAACCTGGCAGGACGTCACCTTCGCCCCGCTCGACAACGCCAACGAGTCGGTGACCGGCGTCTTCTACCGGACAGACGCCGGCACCACGTGCGCGGTTCTCAACAACACGGTCAACTCGAAAGGCGTGACGGGCAACGCCATCCACCAGTTCTGGGTGGACAAGGTCCAACCCCGCTAGTTACCCGATCGGCCGGTCTGTCGGCGCGATCGGCGCGGGTAGCACCGACCGGCCGGTGAGGTACGCGTCCACCCCGGCCGCGGCCGACCGGCCCTCGGCGATGGCCCAGACGATCAGGGACTGGCCGCGGCCCATGTCGCCCGCGACGAAGACGCCATCGACGTTGGTGGCGAAGTTCTCGTCGCGGGCGACATTGCCCCTGGGGTCGTAGTCGACCCCGAGCTCGGTCAACAGGCCTTCCTGTTGTGGGCCGAGGAAACCCATGGCGAGGGTGACCAGCTGCGCCGGGATCTCCCGGTCCGTCCCGGCCACCGGCTCGAACCGCCCGTTGTCCATTCGCACGTCCACGAGCCGCAACGCGCGCAGGTCGCCGGCGTCGCCGAGGAACTCCACTGTGGACACCGAGTAGACCCGGTCGCCGCCCTCCTCGTGCGCGGACGAGACCCGGTAGATCATCGGGTACGTCGGCCACGGATGCTGAGCCGACCTGATCTCCGGCGGCCGCGGCATGATCTCCAGCTGCGTCACGGAGGCCGCGCCTTGCCGATGCGCCGTGCCCACGCAGTCCGCACCCGTGTCGCCGCCGCCGATGACCACGACGTGCTTGCCGGCAGCACTGATGGGGGACGAGTCGATGTCGCCCCGCGCCACCCGGTTGGCCGGCGGAAGGTATTCCATAGCCTGGTATACCCCATTCAAAGACCGCCCCGGGACCGGCAGGTCACGCCACGCGGTCGCGCCGCCGGCCAGGACCACCGCGTCGAACGACGACCGCAGTTCGGCCACTGTGACGTCCACGCCGACGTTCACGTTGGTACGGAACGTGGTCCCCTCGGCCCGCATCTGGTCCAGCCGCCGGTCCAGTCGCCACTTCTCCATCTTGAACTCGGGGATCCCGTACCGCAGCAGCCCGCCGGCCGCGTCGGCCCGCTCGAACACGGTCACGTCGTGCCCGGCTCGGGTCAGCTGCTGGGCGGCGGCCAACCCAGCCGGGCCGGAGCCCACCACGGCCACGCTCCGGCCCGACCGGCTGACCGGGACCTGCGGGGTCACCCAACCCTCGTCCCACGCCCGGTCGACGATGGCGATCTCGACCCGTTTGATGGCCACCGGATCGCCGTTGATCCCCACGACACAAGCCGTCTCGCACGGCGCCGGGCACAACGTCCCGGTGAACTCGGGGAAGTTGTTGGTGGCGTGCAGGCGTTCCGCGGCCAGTTGCCAGTCCTGGCGCCACACCAGGTTGTTCCACTCCGGGATGAGGTTCCCGAGCGGGCAGCCCTGGTGGCAGAACGGGATGCCGCAGTCCATGCAGCGGCCGGCCTGGCGCTGGGTCCGGTCGCCGGCGAAGTCCTCGTAGACCTCACGCCAGTCCCGCAGCCGCAGGAACACCGGGCGGGTCGACGCGTTCTCCCGGGGTGTGGTGAGAAATCCCTTGGGGTCAGCCATGTGCCGCCTCCATGATCGCCTCGTTCACGTCCCGTCCGTCCCGCTCGGCGCTGGCCCGCGCGGCCAGCACCCGCTTGAAGTCCTTCGGCATCACCTTCGTGAAGCGGCCAGTGTCCCAATCCAGCAAAAGTTCGCGTGCGATGACGGAATCCGTCTCAGCGAGGTGGCGTTCGACGGTTTCCTTCAAAAACGCGCGATCCGTGTCGTCCAGTGGATCGAGGTCGACCATCTCCCGGTTGACCCGCCGCGCCGCCAGATCCAGGACGTACGCGACCCCACCGGACATCCCGGCGGCGAAGTTGCGGCCGGTGGAACCCAGCACCACGACCCGACCGCCGGTCATGTACTCGCAGCCGTGGTCGCCGACCCCTTCCACCACCGCCAGCGCGCCGGAGTTGCGGACACAGAACCGTTCCCCGACCTTGCCGCGGATGAAGATCTCGCCCGAGGTGGCGCCGTAGCAGATCACGTTGCCGGCGATGATGTTCTCCTCGGCCGCGAACGGCGCCGACGGGTCCGGCCGCAGCGTGATCCGCCCGCCGGACAGTCCTTTCGCGACATAGTCGTTGGCGTCCCCGACCAGCCGCAACGTCACACCAGACGGAATGAACGCGCCGAACGACTGGCCGGCCGTGCCGGTGAACGTGATGTCGATGGTGTCGTCGGGCAGTCCGGCGCCGCCCCAGATCCGGGTCACCTCGGACCCGAGCATGGTGCCGACGGTCCGGTTCACGTTCCTTACCGGCAACTCCAGCCGAACCCTGTCACCAGAGGCCAACGCGCCCTCGGCCAGTTGGATGAGCGTGTTGTCCAGCGCTTTGTGCAGGCCGTGGTCCTGGGCCGTGCTCTGGTGCCGGGACGCCCGCGGCGGCAGGTCCGGCACGTGGAAGATCGGCGTCAGGTCCAAACCGGCGGCCTTCCAGTGCGAGACGGCCGCGCGGGTGTCCAGCAGCTCGGCGTGCCCGACCGCCTCGGCGAGCGACCGGAAACCCAGCTGCGCCAGGTACTCCCGGACCTCCTGCGCGACGAACTCGAAGAAGTTCACCACGTACTCGGCCTTGCCGCTGAACTTCTCCCGCAGCACCGGGTTCTGGGTGGCGACACCGACCGGGCACGTGTCCAGGTGGCAGACGCGCATCATGATGCAGCCCGAGACGACGAGCGGCGCGGTCGCGAAGCCGAACTCCTCCGCGCCCAGCAGGGCCGCGATGAGCACGTCCCGCCCGGTCTTGAGCTGGCCGTCGGTCTGCACCACGATCCGGTCCCGCAACCGGTTGCGCAGCAACGTCTGCTGCGTCTCGGCGAGGCCGAGCTCCCACGGGCCGCCGGCGTGTTTGATGGACGACAGGGGAGAGGCGCCCGTGCCGCCGTCATGCCCGGAGATGAGCACCACGTCGGCGTGCGCCTTGGAGACGCCGGCCGCGACTGTGCCGACCCCGACCTCGGACACCAGCTTGACGTGGATCCGCGCCTTCGGGTTGGCGTTCTTCAGGTCGTGGATGAGCTGCGCGAGGTCCTCGATCGAGTAGATGTCGTGGTGCGGCGGGGGCGAGATGAGCCCGACACCGGGGGTGGAGTGCCGGGTGCGGGCGATCCACGGGTACACCTTCGTGCCCGGCAGCTGCCCGCCCTCGCCGGGCTTCGCGCCCTGGGCCATCTTGATCTGGATGTCGTCGGCGTTGACGAGGTACTCGCTCGTCACCCCGAACCGGCCGCTCGCCACCTGCTTGATCGCCGACCGGCGCAGGTCGCCATTCTCGTCGACTGTATACCGGTCCGGGTCCTCGCCGCCTTCGCCGGTGTTGGACTTGCCGCCGATCCGGTTCATCGCGATCGCCAGGACCTCGTGCATCTCCTTGGAGATCGAGCCGTACGAGATCGCGCCGGTGGCGAACCGCTTCACGATGTCGACGACCGGCTCGACTTCTTCCAGAGGCACGGGTGTGCGGTCCTTGAAGGAGAACAGGCCGCGCAACGTCATCATCCGCGCGGACTGCTCGTCGACTGCCTGGGTGTATTCCTTGAAGACCTCATACCGGCCGGACCGCGTGGAATGCTGTAGTTTGAATACTGTATGCGGATTGAACAGGTGCGCCTCGCCCTCGCGACGCCACTGATAGTCCCCGCCGGTGTCCAGCTCGCGGTGGCTGGCGTGGATCCCGTCCGGCGGGAACGCCTTAAGGTGCCGTTGGGCGACTTCCTCGGCCAGCACGTCGAAGCCGACGCCGCCGAGCCGGGACGTCGTTCCGGTGAAACAGGAGTCGACCACCTCCGGGCCGAGACCGATCGCCTCGAAGATCTGCGCGCCGGTGTAGGAGGCCACTGTGGACACTCCCATCTTGGACATGGTCTTGCGCACACCCTTGCCCAGCGCCTTGATCAGGTTCCGGGTCGCGTGCTCGGGATCCAGCGCGGTCTCCTCCACGCTGGCCATGGCCAGGTACGGGTTGACGGCCGCGGCGCCGTACCCGATCAGCAACGCGACGTGGTGCACCTCGCGGGCGTCGCCGGCCTCGACGATCAGCCCGACCTGGGTGCGTTTCTTCGCCCGGATCAGGTGGTGGTGCACGGCCCCGGTGAGCAGCAGCGACGGGATCGGCGCGTGCTCGGTGTTCACGCCGCGATCGGACAGCACGAGCAGGCGCGCACCCTCGGCGATCGCCGCGGACACCTCCGCGCGGATCTCGTCGAGACGGCGCCGCAAGGCGTCACCGCCGCCGTGTACGTCATACGTGCCACGGACGGTGAACGTCCGGAAGCCCGGCAGGTCGCCGTCGTCGTTGATGTGCACGATCTTGGCCAGCTCGTCGTTGTCCAGCACCGGGAACGACAGCGTGATCCGCCGGCACGCGCCCGGGATCGACGACAGCAGGTTCGGCGACGACCCGATCGACGTGTGCAGCGACGTGACCAGCTCCTCCCGGATCGAGTCCAGGGGCGGGTTCGTCACCTGCGCGAACAGCTGCGTGAAGTAGTCGAACAGCTGCCTTGGCCGGTGCGACAGCGACGCCAGCGGCGAGTCGTTGCCCATCGACCCGATCGGCTCGGCGCCGGTCGCGGCCATCGGGCGCAGCAGGACGTTCAACTCTTCCTCGGTGTACCCGAAGGCCTGCTGCCGCCGTACGAGCGACGCGTGCGTCGGCACCTCACGCGCCCGCGCCGGCAGCTCGGCCAGGTCGATCAGGCCGGCGTGCAGCCAGTCGGTGTACGGATGCTCGGCCGCCAGCTCGCTCTTGACCTCGTCGTCGTCGATGATCCGGCCGGACGCGGTGTCCACCAAGAACATTCGGCCCGGTTCGAGCCGGCCCTTGCGGACCACCGTGGCCGGGTCCAGCTCCAGCACCCCGGCCTCGCTGCCCAGCACGACCAGCCCGTCCTCGGTGACCCAGTACCGGGCCGGCCGAAGGCCGTTGCGGTCGAGCACGGCGCCGATGAGCGTGCCGTCGGTGAACGCGACCAACGCCGGCCCGTCCCACGGCTCCATCAGCGTCGAGTGGTACTCGTAGAACGCCCGGCGGGCCGAGTCCATCTCCTCGTGGTTCTCCCACGCCTCCGGGATCATCATCAGCACGGCGTGCGGCAGGCTCCGGCCGCCGAGGTGGAGCAGCTCCAGCACCTCGTCGAACGACGCCGAGTCACTGGCACCGCGCGTGATGATCGGCAGTACGCGGGACAAGTCCCCTGGTATGACGTCACTTGCGAGCGTCGACTCGCGGGTGTCCATCCAGTTCACGTTGCCACGCAACGTGTTGATCTCGCCGTTGTGGGCGACGTACCGGTACGGGTGCGCCAGCGGCCACGACGGGAACGTGTTGGTGGAGAACCGGGAGTGCACCAGGCCGATCGAGCTGGTCACCCGCGGGTCCGTCAGGTCGGGGAAGAACCGGTCGACCTGGGTCTCGGTGAGCATGCCCTTGTATACGATCGTCCGCGCGGACAGCGACGCGAAATACACGTCGTTTGTATGCTCCGCGCGTTTGCGGACGCAGAACGCCAGGCGCTCCAACACGAGCCCGGAACACCCGTCCGCGGCCAGGAACAGCTGGCCGAGATACGGACGCACGCTCGCCGCGGTCGGGCCGACGTGCTCGGGGTCGACGGGCAGCTCACGCCACCCCAGCACCCGCGCGCCCTCCTCGGCGACGATGGCCTCGATTCCGGCCACCACCTGGGCTCTCGTGGTGACGTCCATCGGCAGGAACGCCGTGCCGACCACATACTCGCCGGCCGGCGGCAGCTCGAAGGCCACCACTTCGGTGAAGAAGTCGTGCGGGATCTGGATCAGCAGTCCGGCGCCGTCACCGGTGTCCGGTTCCGCGCCTCGGGCACCGCGATGTTCCAGGTTTCGCAGGGCGGTCAACGCCTGGGCGACGATGTGGTGGTTCCGGCGGCCAGCGAGGTCGGCGACGAACGAGACGCCACAGGCGTCGTGCTCGAACTGCGCGTCGTAGAGGCCCTCGGTCTTGTGGCGGGTCACTGAAGCGGCCCTCCCCGGGGAAAGAATGGGAACTGGTGCCGCACTCCGTTGTGCGCGAACGCCTGGCCCTGCGAGCTCCCGGATGGCGGGACGGCAGAGCGAGCGAGGGCCCGGAGGTCATCCGGGGGTTCTCGTGACAGTAATGTGAACACACGGTTATGCCTGATGTCACGTGGGAAATCCCACCCAACAGTTGACAGTTCCGCCGGTGGGGTGCAGGGGCATCGGCTGGTTTCACGATGTGGACACCCAGCCTACCGGAGGCGGTTGTGCCCGGAGTGTGACCCCGGTTATTCTTGAAACGTTTCAAGTTTCATCGCGACCCAACGGAGGGCACAGTGATGGGCGAGAACGTGAGCCGCCGGCTTTTCCTACAGGGGGCAGCAGTGACCACCGGGATGATGGCCCTGCCACCGGGGCCGGCCGACGCGGCGGGCGGCGGCGCCCTGTCCGTCGGCCGGACGACAGTCGAGTACGCCGACGCCCCGCTGGGCACGGACGCGCTCAACCCGCGACTGTCGTGGGTGCTAGGCGCGAGCGAGAACGGCCAGCACCAGACGGCGTACCAGGTCCGGGTGAACGGCGTCTGGGACTCCGGCAAGGTCACGTCCGACCGTTCGGTCGCCGTGCCGTACGCGGGCCCACCGCTGCGGCCGCGGACCCGTTACTCGTGGCAGGTCCGGGTGTGGGACGCGCAGGACCAGCCGTCGGACTGGAGCGCGGTCCGCTGGTGGGAGACCGGATTCCTCGGCGGTGCGTGGCAGGCCCGCTGGATCGGCGCGCCCGCGGCCACCGCACCGCCCACTGTGGACGGAGCATCGTGGATCTGGTCGCTGGACGGCACGGTTGACTCGGCTCCCGTCGGCCCGCGCTGGTTCCGGGCCGCGGTCGACGTGCCTGGTCAGGTGACCAGCGCGAAGATCGTGGCCACAGCGGACGACGACTTCACGCTTTACGTTGGCGGACAACAGGTCCTGTTCGCGCCCGAGGCCACCGACAGTTGGCGGACCGGGTTGGTCGCGGACGTCACGCACCTGGTCTCCGGCCGGGTGGTTGTCGCCGCGGTGGCGACCAACCGCGGCACGGCCCATCCAGGCAATCCCGCCGGGCTGCTGGTCCGCTTGGTCGTCAACGGACAGACGACACTCGTCACGGGCGACGGCTGGCGAGTCACGGCCACCGAGCAAACCGGTTGGCAGCAGCCAGGATTCGACGACAGCCGATGGGACCGCGCGGCCGTGCTCGCGCCCTACGGCGGCGGCCTGTGGGGCGCGAACGTGTCCGTGCCGACCCCAGAGGCCCCCGCTCCCTTGCTGCGCAAGGACTTCACGCTCACCCGGCCGGTCGTCACAGCGCGGCTGTACATCAGTGGCCTCGCCTACTACGACGTCGTGGTCAACGGAACCCGCGTCGGCAGCCAGGTGCTCGACCCCGGGTTCACCGACTACGACAAGACCGTCCTGTACGCCACCCACGACCTGTCGAGGCTGCTCAAGCCGGGCGGCAACCGGATCGACGTCACACTCGGCCGGGGTTTCTACGGCCTGACCACGCCGAACGTCTGGAACTGGCAGAACGCCAGCTGGCACGGCGAGCCGAGACTGCTGGCCCAGGTTGAGGTGGACCACACCGACCGGTCCCACACGACCGTCGCCACCGGCCCGGACTGGCTGCTGGCCGACAGCCCGACCGTCACCAACTCCATCTACGCCGGCGAGACGTACGACGCCCGCGTCACCCCGACCTGGCGCCCGGCCCAGGTCGTCGACCCTCCACAAGGGACACTCAGAGGCCAGCAGCACGAGCCGATCGAGGTGGTCGAGGACGTCACACCGGCCGTCACCGAGCTCAGCCCCGGGGTGTGGGTGGCCGACATGGGCCGGACCATGGCCGGCTGGTCGAAAGTGACCGTCCGCGCGCCCGCCGGGACGGTGATCCGGTTACAGCACGGCGAGAAGCTCAAGGCCGACGGCAGCGTGCAGTGGGAAGGCAGTCACGTTTCCGGCAGGTACCAGACCGACGAGTACATCTGCGCGGGCACCGGCGCCGAAACGTGGGAACCGCGCTTCTCCTACAAGGGTTTCCGGTACGTGCAGGTGACCGGCGCGCGGCCGGAGGCCCTGGTGGGCCGGGTGGTGCACACCAACGTCCCGCAGACAGGCACGTTCCGGTGTTCGGAACCGTTCTACGAACAACTGGACCGGGCCATGCGCCGCACGATCCTGAACAACCTGCACGGCATCCCGACCGACACGCCGATGTACGAGAAGAACGGCTGGACCGGCGACGCGCAGCTCGGCCTGCCCACGATGATGTTCGCCTACGGCGTGCCCAGGTTCGTGACGAAGTGGCTGAACGACATCCGGGATTGTCAGACCTCGGCCGGACAACTGCCGGTGATCGTGCCCAGCGGTGGTTGGGGATACAACGAACTGGGCCCGTCGCCGGAGTGGACCACGGTGTATCCGTTCGCCCTGCGCGAAATGTACCGGATCTACGGCGACGACAAGCTGGCCGCCGAACACTGGGACACGGTCGTGCGTTACCTGGACTGGGAGATCGCCCGGTTGCGGGACGGCCTGGCGCTCACCGAACTCGGCGACTACCTGTCACCCGGCACGGGCGGCAACCCGCCGGAGGACACACGCCTGACCGCGACGGCGTACCTGCACCGAGCCCTCACGGCCATCGCCGAGCTGGGCGACGTGTTGGGACACAACGAAGTCTCCGCACGTTATCGAGCGGTCGCCGACCGGTGCCGGGACCGTCTCAATGTGGCCTTCCTCAAGGACGGCCACTACCAGACCGCGAAGGACCCGGGCTACCGCCAGACGTCGAACGCGGTCCCGCTGGCGTTCGGCCTCGTCCCACCGGGTTCGGTCGCCTCGGTGGTGGACAGCCTGCTGGCGGACATCAGCGCGCGCGGCAACCACCTCAACACCGGTTGTCTGGGAACGAGTGTACTGCTGCCGGTGCTGACCGCGAACGGTCACGCCGACGTCGCCCACGCGATCGCGACCCAACGGACATTTCCCAGCTGGGGCTTCTGGTTCGACAACGGCGCCGACACGATGTGGGAGATGTGGCCGACCGACTCACGGTCCCGTGACCACTACTTCGAGGGCACGGTCGTGCAGTGGCTCTACGAGAACGTGGCCGGGTTGCGCCCAGGTGACGCCGGTTATCAGCGGTTCACCGTGCGTCCGGACGCGCGAGTAGGGGTCAGTTGGGCACAGGCGGCCATATCCACCGTGCGCGGGGCGGCTTCGGTAGCCTGGAACATGGTTGGCTCCACAATGCACCTCACTGTCGGGGTGCCAGTTGGTTGCGCAGCCGAGGTTTTCGTACCGGGGTCGTCGGTGACGGCGCCGCCGGGGGTGCGGTTCGTCCGTGCCGAAGCCGGGTTCCAGGTCCACCTGGCCCCGGCCGGCCAGTGGACGTTCACCGGTGATCTCGATCACCCCTAGCGGCTTGGCGTTTCCGGCGGGCGCGGAATGGAACGGGGTGAACTCCGCGTTGTAGTCGTCGACGTGGAGTGACTGTTTGGGAGGCCGTGGTGCTGGACCCGGAGAACCTGTATGAGGTCGACTCGGATGTGCCGGATCTGACCGGCGCGGTGCTGTTGCACCACCTTGACGGCTTCATGGACGCCGGTTCCGCCGGTGGTGCGCTGGTGGAGCAGTTGCTGAGCGGCTATGAGCACCGCGTGGTCGCGCGGTTCGACATCGACGGGCTGTTGGACTACCGCTCCCGCCGCCCGATGATGACGTTCGTGACCGACCACTGGGAGGACTACCAGGCCCCTGAGCTGGTGGTCCGCCTGCTGCACGACAGCGCCGGCACGCCGTTCCTGCTGATGACCGGCCCGGAGCCGGACTTCCGCTGGGAGGCGTTCGTGGACTCGGTGCGCCACCTCGTCGAGCGGTGGGGAGTCCGGCTCTCGGTCGGGTTCCACGGCATCCCGATGGGCGTGCCGCACACGCGTCCGCTCGGCGTGACCGTGCACGGCACGCGACCTGAGCTGACCGCCGGCCACGACACCTTCTTCAACCGTGTCCAAGTGCCGGGGAACGTGTCGGGCCTGTTGGAGTTGCGTCTCGGCGAGGCGGGTCTCGACGCGGTCGGCTTCGCCGCGCACGTGCCGCACTACCTGACGCAGTCGACGTATCCCGCGGCGGCCCTGGTCCTGCTCGACACGATCGTGCAGGCCACCGACCTGGTGCTCCCGGTCGCGGCGTTGGCCGAGAGCTCCCGCCGGGCGGACGCGGAGATCCAGCGCCAGGTCGCCGAATCCGACCAGGTGGCCGAAGTGGTGGCGGCCCTGGAACGCCAGTACGACGCCTTCGTCGACGCCAACGACAAGCAGAACCTGCTGGTCGACCCGGAGAACATCCCCAGCGCCGACGAACTGGGCGCCGAACTGGAACGCTTCCTGGCCGAACAGCAGCGCAAACCCGAATAGCCCCCTGAGAAGGCCGCGGCGAAGCCGCGGCCTTCTTTCATGCCCGCATGACTGTGGCGATCGGGATTCGGGCGGCTCGGATGGCGGGGATCAGGCCGCCGAGGAGGCCGGCGGCCAGGCCGGCGATGACTCCGGCGACCCCCGCCTGCCAGGGGAATTCGATTCCGCTGAGGGAGGGGAAGCGGGATCTGAACAGCGACGCGGCGAACCGGAGGCCGAGCGCGCCCGTGCCGATCGCGAGCATGGCCGTCATCAGCCCGGTCAGCAGGGTTTCCGCCAGGACGATCCCGGCCAGCAGCACACGAGGTGTGCCGACGGCCCGGCGCAACGCGAACTCCTCCACCCGTTCGCCGACCGTGGCCAGGCCGACGTTGAGGATGCCGGCCGTGCCGATCAGCAGCACCAGCGCGGCCATGGCCAGGAACACCAGCCGCATCAGCCGCAGTTGGGACTCGACGCGTTCCCGGGAGTTCACCACCTGGGTGTAGATCTGGTCCTTCACCCCGGCGCCTTCGAGCTTGGACCGCAGGATCCGTTCCAGGTCGCTGCCTGCCGGGTCCATCAGGATGCTCACGCCGCTCCCGTAGTAGTTCTGTGAGCTGGTCTGGTCGGCCGGCAGCCAGTTGAGCAGCTCGTCGGCGCGGACGTAGGCCGTTGCCTGGTAGCCGTTGCCGTCCTCGATGACGCCGATGATCTGCGGTGTGGTGTCCGCGGTGGCGCCTTGGACGTGCATCTGCGCGGGTACGCGGTAACGGCTGAAGCCTTTCGCGGCCTCCTTGTTGAGCACGATCCGCGGCGCCAGGCCCGGGGTCCCGGCGAAGTCCAGCCACTGGCCGGACTCGGTGCGGAACGGCCGGAACTGCCGGATGTCCCCGGTCAGCGCGACCAGGTTCACCTCGATCGCCGCGCCGGTGGGCGGGGCGTCACCTTGTGGGCCGACCGTGCAGTCGCCCTTCGCGCTGCAGCGCATGATCATCGGCCCGCCACCGGGCCCACCGCCGGGCCGGTCGAACGGCATGCCGCCGGGGTTCACCGGCGTCAGGTTCGGCTCGCCGATGGTGGCCTGCATGCTGAACGAGCCGACCGCGTCCGGCCGGCCGCGCAACGACTCCAGCGCGATCGGACCGGTTTTGGCGTTGTGCGGCAGGTACATCTGCAGGGTGCCGTCCTTGGCCATGCTCAGTTCGGCGTCGGTCAGCAGCTCCTTCTGGGCGAACTCCGACCCGGTCTGGACCGCGACGACGGCCAGCACACCGAGGAACAGGCTCAGCATGGACAGCAACGTGCGCAGCTTGCGGGCCCGGATGCCCTGTCCGCCGATGATGAGCGCGGACCGCAGCCGCCCGGACAGCCCGATCACACGACCACCTGCTCGTTCGCCGGGGCCAGCCGTCCGTCGACCAGGCGCAGCACCCGGCCCATCCGGTTGGCGTGGTCGTGGTCGTGGGTGACCAGGATCAGCCCGCAGCCGTACTGGGTGGCCGAATGCAGCGCGTCCACCACCAGGTTTCCGGTCTCGGTGTCGAGCGCGCCGGTCGGCTCGTCGGCCAGCAGCACCTGGGGCCGGCGGACCAGGGCCCGCGCGATCGCGACCCGCTGCTGCTCCCCGCCGGACAGCCGCGGCGGCTTCTGTTTGGCCAGGTGCGCGATGCCGACCTGCTCCAACGCCGCCATCACCTGCGCCCTGCGTTTGCGTCGCGGCTGCCAGCCCTGGCCGTTCACCAGCGCCATGGCCACGTTCTGGGCCGCGGTCAGGTTCTTGAGCAGGAAGAACCGTTGGAACACGAAGCCGAACTGGGCGCTGCGCAGCGCCGCGGCCTTGCGTTCCGGGACCCGGGTGATGTCGGCGTCGCCGAGCAGGTACTGGCCGCCGTCGGCCCGGTCGAACAGGCCGATCAACGACAGCAGCGTGGACTTGCCCGAGCCGGACCGGCCGAGCACGGCCACGCTCTCTCCACTGTGGACGGTCAGGTCCACGCCGGCCAGGATGGTCCGTGGCCGCTGCTGCCCGGTCAGGGTCTTGGTGAGACCGGTCAGCTGGATCAGCCGGGTCACTTGCTCGGACCTCCCAGCATGCCGCCCTTCCCGCCGCCGCCGTTGTCCGGTCCCGGCGGCAGGTTCGGGCCGGGCACGGCCAGGGTCTCGTCCCCGGTCAGGCCGGACTTGACCTGGACGACCTTGCCGTCGGTCAGCCCCAGTTCGACGTCCTTGGTCTGCCGGGTGCCGGCCGACGCCAGCACGTCGACCTTGCCCTTGCCCTGCGCGCCGGCCACCGCCTCGACCGGCACCACCAGCACGTTCGCGGCCGTCTCGGTGACGACCTCCACGGTCGCTTCGGCGCCGTTGATCAGCTTCACGTCCGCAGCCGGCGTGCACACCAGCCGCATGCCGGTGGCGGTCGACGGCTGCTGGCCGGGTTTCCTGTCCTGGCCGGCCGGCGGCTGGGGCGGTCCAGGTGGCTGCGGCAGGTTCGCGCCTGGTTGCTGCTGTGGTTGCTGGTTCGGGTCGACGGGCGGATCCGGGATGGTTCCGGCAGGCAACGCGGCGATGGTGCCCAGAGCCGTGCACGGGAACGGCCCCGGTCCGTTCTTGATCTGCGCCTGCACCGACGACAGCGCGTCGGACAGCTTGTACGCCTGATCGCCGGTGATCTCCGCGACGATGCCGTAGCCAACATGCTTGGCCGACACGATGGGCATGCCGGCGGTGACGGTCGCCTTGTCGTCCACGAGCCGCCCGGAGAAGATGGCACCGGCCGGCACCTCGATCGACGTCTTGCCGATGGTGGCGACCTTGGTCGGCTTGGTCGGCGTCTTCTCCGGCGCCTTGACGTCCAGGTATCTGATCTGCCCGGCGACCGGGGCCACGATCCCGAAGACCGGGTCGATGGCGACCTTGCCGGTCAGGCTGACCCGGTTGGTCAGGTCCTGCCGGGTCGGTTTGGCCGTGGTCATCGTCGTGCCGCGCGGGGCCATCCCCGGATTCGGCTTCTCGGGCGTTGACGTACTGCACCCGGCTAAGACGAGCGCGACCGTGAGCAGCACGGGGAGCGTGCGCACCAGATTCAACCCCCAGGTCCGTTTTCGGTGATTCGTTAACCTGCTTGACGTCTGGCGAAGGATCAAGGTTGCGTCGATACTTGATGGGCTGTCGGGTTCCTGGTCTTCACCGCAGTTAAGGACGCCGATGAACCCCCAGAGCGAGATGGACCATGTGGTGCGCGCCCGGTCGGTCGGCAACGTTCTTCAGGCCCAGTCGGTCGGCACGGTCAATTTCAGCCTGCCCGACCCGGTCAAGCGGGCACCGTCACAGTTGCCGCCCGCGGCCCGGTCGTTCGTGAACAGGCACCGTGAGCTGGCCGCGTTGTCCAAACTGGCCGAGCGGGCCAGGACCGACCACGGACCGGCGGTGGCCGTGATCACCGGGCTGGCCGGGGTCGGCAAGACGGCCACCTGTGTGTGGTGGGGACACCAGCACCGGGACGAGTTCGACGGCGGCCAGCTGTACGCGGACCTCGCCGACTACCGCAGCCGGGGCGCCGTGGACGTGGCCGACGTCCTCGGCGCGTTCCTCCGCGCGCTCGGCGTGCACGACCACTACATCCCGATCGGCCTGTCGGAACGGGCCGCGCTCTTCCGAACCCGGACCACCGCGCACCGGATGCTGATCATGCTGGACAACGTGCAGCAGCCGGCGCAGGTCCGGCCGTTGCTGCCCGGCGCGGGCGCGAGCGTGGTGCTGGTGGCCAGCCGCAGGCAGCTCAGCGGCCTACTCGTGGACGGCGCCTCGCTGGTGAACCTGAAGCCGCTCGGCCCGTCCGACGGGTCGCTCGTGGTGTCCGGCCTGCTGGGGCGGGAGGGTGTGGACGCCGGGACACTGGCCGAACTGGTCGGCCTCTGCGGCGGGTTGCCCATCGCGCTGCGGGTCGCGGCGGCTCGGTTGATGTCGCGGAGCCGATGGTCGTTGCCGGAACTGGTTCGCTATCTGACCGACGAACAATGCCGGCTGCGTCGGCTCGCGCACGGCGATCACGCGGTACAAACCGTTTTCGACGTGGCCTACGAGGATCTGCCGAAGCGGGCGAAGGACGTCTACCACATTGTCGGGATACTTCCCGGCGTCGATTTCGATCCGGATGTGATCGCGACGGCCATGAATGTCGACCACGACACGGCAAACGACCTGCTTGGCGCATTGTGCGAGGCGAATCTGATGGAAGAACTGCCGGACGACCGGTATCGGCCGCATGATCTGGTACGCCTGCACGCCCGGCTGCGTGCCGAGAACGCGATTTCCGGCCAGGAGCGGGAAGTGGTCGCCCGTCGGATCGTCGAGTGGTATCTGCGCCGTGCCGCCGCGGCCGACATCGCGGTGCTCGGCCGCGAACGATGGCGCCTCGCCCAGCAGGACACGACGGCGGTCTCGGTCTCGGACGAGTTCGACGCGCGCGGAGGCATGGCGTGGCTGGAGACCGAGCGGGCCAACCTGCTCGGCGCGGTCCGGCTGGCCGCCGAGTACGGCTGGCACGACCGCGTGTGGCAGTTCGGCGAGGCGCTGTGGGCCCTCTACTACAGCGGCAAACACCACCAGGACTGGGTGGAGACCGCCGAACTGGGCGCGCGGGCCGCCCGAGCGGCCGACAACCCTGTCGCCGAGGCGCGAGCGTACGTCTACCTCGCCCGCGCGCGGATCGAGCTCGGCGAGTTCGACCTGGCGACCGCGGCTTTGGAAGCGGCGCAGGAGGCGGCAGCCAAGTCCGGTGACCGGCGAGCCGTCGCGACTGTCATCGAATCGTTCGGTGTCCTGCACCGGCAACAAGGCAGGCTCGCCGACGCGATCGACGACTTCCAGCGGTCCCGTCAGCTCAACAAAGCCGTCGGTGCCCAGCGTGGCGTGGCGATGCAGTCGTACCACGTGGCCGACACGCTCGTCCGCAGCGGCCAACCGCAGCAGGCCCTGGCGGAACTGGCTGAGGCCGCCAGCGTCTTCCGTCAGATCGGCGACGATCTCGCCGAGGCACGGCTGCACATCGTGCGGGGCAGGGCTCTACATGCGTTGGGCCGCAACGACGAGGCCGCTGACTCGCTGCGCACTGCCGTCGCGACAACTCGGGAGCGCAGCCAGCCGATCAAGGAGGTGCAGGCGCTCGAAGCCCTGCTCGAAGTGCTGCCGCCGGACGCCGACGACCACGACTCGGTCACGTCACGCCTGCGGCAGTTGCACAGCCAGACCGGCCGGCCGTGATCAGCCGACGGTTTTCCGTAGGCGCAACATCTGGTGCAGGCATCCCATGGACACCGTCAGCCCGCCGGGCAGCCGCTGGCCGGTGACGACCCAGCCGTAGACCGCCGCCGCGGCCGCGAACGTGTCGACGCCGGACATCTTGAAGTACGTGTCGTGCAGCCAGATGACACAGCCGGTGTTCGTCGCCGATGCCACGACCTTCGCGCCCCCGTACGTCCTGGCCATGTTCCGCGTCCACGCGTACGCGTCGCCGTCCGACAACGGTTCCAGGTTGACGTAGACGTCCGCGTTCTCACACGCCGGCCGATGGACCTCCCGCGCCTCCACCACCCGGAACCAGTCGGTCGTGTCGCTCGGTGAACGGTGCCGCTCGGCCAGCATTCCGGGCAACCGAGCCAGGAACACCCGCTTGTTCCGCACGTCGACGAAGGCACTGGTGAGGAACGAAGTCGTGGTCCCGCGCGGGTACGGCTGCGGCGGGTCGACCGGCCACATCCACGGCGTGGGCTCAGGCGGGTCAAGGTCGAGCAGGTCGTAGATGATGTCGTGGATGATCTCCAACGACCGGGTCCGGGCCGCGACCCCCGCCCGCGTCACGCGTTCGGCCATCATCGGCCGATGGTCCCTGATCAGCGCGGCCACCTGATCGTGCAGCCCACCCCAGCGGTCCAGCCGAACCGTGCTGTGGCAGAACATCGCCAACGCCGAGTCCGGATCGAGCTCGGCGAGCCCGTCCACCACCTGCGCGGCCGGCCGCCGGAGCACCGCTCCGTAAAACGTCGTACTGCCATGATCGCCGAGGACCAGATCCGCCGCGATCAGCGCGGCCCGCCACCCCTTGTCCGGCGGGATCAGCAGCAGACCGCCCGCGCGTGCCTCACGGAAGATCTCCTTGACGTTGTACGTGATGTGGCCGGTCCAGATGTTCGGGTGGAGCACCAGCGCGACCTGGAACTCGTCCACCGGAAGCTGGGCCACCAGCCGCTGCACGAAGTCCTCGGTCTGGCCCATCAGGGAATGCTGTCCCCAGGTCGACGACACCACGACCAGCTGACGGTCGTCGCCGACACCTAAAGCGCGCCGGTAGTCCCGGCGGTTCACCACACTCGCCGCCATCCGGTCATAGGTGGGGTCGCCGATGACCTGGGCCCGATCGGCCGCGGCCGGACACCAACTCTTGATCTGGTCGATCTGATCCCGATGGGACACGCCAATGACCGTCGGGATCACCACACCGCGGTAGGTGAGCTCCCGTTCCGACGCGCCCGACGGAGCTTCCGGATGGCCGGTCTTCTCGACCACCTTCCGGCCGTGCCCGACTCCGTGCGGGACAACGAACACCTGACCGTTCAGCAGCCCCAGATGGCTGTTCGCGTGGGCGGCCAGGATCAACGGGTACTCGGTCCTCTCGTCGACGACCCGCTCCCACGGCGTGATCTCGACCCCCAACGACTCCAGGTACCGCTCGATGCCCGCGGAGAAGCTGGACCCTCTGTCCACTGTGTACTCGACCCGGACCGCCCGGTCACCGGCGAACAAGGGGAGCAGGTCGGTCAGCCGGTCCCAGGACGTGAGATTGCGGACCACGACGAGAGCCCTGCGGGAGGCTGACCAAGTCTCCCGGGGCGGACTCTGATCACTGTGCCAAGCGTTCACGGCGGCCTGACCCTTGGGCATGACAGTATGGTCACGCTGTGTAGTGGGGGGTAGCTGAACGAGGTGGGTGTCGCTCTTGTTAGGTTGATGCTAGCTCGCGCTATGCGATGACAGAAGATGTATTGTCGTGAAATGCGATGTCGCATCAGGTCGCAGAATGCGGTGCTTCAAGTCGACAGGTGGCAGGAGAGAAGAACTGTGACAACGCGTGGTGGAAGTCCGGTCGCCAAGCTGCGATGGCTGCGATCTGAACTTCGCCGGGCTCGGGAGCGGGCGGGGCGCACCCAGAAGGATGTCGCGGCCGAGTTCGGCTGGCATCCGTCCAAGGTCATCAGGATCGAACAGGGCTCGGTCACCCTGGACGTGGCCGACCTGTCCGTGATGTTGCGGTACTACGGTGTCACCGACCAGGACAAGATCAGCGAGTTCACCGAGGCCGCGCGGTCGGCCAAGGAGCACGTGTGGTGGGACGACTACCGCAGGGACTTCTCTCCTGAACTGATCACATTTGTGAGTTACGAGGCGTCGGCCGTCCGGAACCGGCAGTTCCAGCTGACGATGATCCCGGGAATCCTGCAGACCGAGCAGTACGCCCGCGCCATCATGCGGTTGTATGACGACGACGACCGGATCATTGACCGCGGGGTCGCTCTGCGGCTTGACCGGCAGCGGATTCTTGAGGCGCCGGATCCGCCGCAGATGTTCTTCGTTTTGGACGAGGCCGCGATACGACGTCCGGTGGGCGGCCGGGATGTCATGGCCGGACAGTTGCGCAAGCTCAAGGAGTTGGCCGACCGGCCGAACGTCAGCATCCAGGTGGTGCCGCTGGCCGCGGGCGAGTACGTCGGGATGAAGGGCTCGTTCACGATCTTCGAGTTCGCCGGTGCGGACCAGGATTTCGTCGTTTTTCCCGAGCAGACCCTGGGCATTGTCACGGCCAAGACGCCCGAGGAGATCAGTCAGTACGTCGCGACGTTCTTCGAGTTGGAGGACGTGGCACGGCCGGCCGCGGATTTTGGCCAGATCGTGGACACCGTACTGGCCGAATCATGACCACGCAGTGTTTTCGCGTGGAGAAGGAGTGGGGAACACACACCTGAATCGCGACTCGGCTTGTTGCCCGACACGGTTGCTCTGTCTGGCTTGAGTCGTTCGGATCCCCTCCTCCCAACGCTCTTCCTGATCCCTCGCTCGGGCGTAGAACCGTCGTACCGTGTTTTCGTATTCTTGAGGTGATCGGTTGGTCGGGCGCGCCGTTGGCTTTCTCAACGCGAGGGGAGATCGCATGAGAGATCTCGGGAGCGGATCGGACACAGGTCGACTGTCGCGTGCAGGGGTATGGCACAAGAGCGTGTGCAGCGGTAGTGCGGGTTCCAACTGTGTTGAGGTCAAGCACGGCCAAGAATCCGTACTTGTACGTGATTCCAAAGGGGACAGTGCAGTGTGGTTGAGGTTCTCGCGGGTCGCCTGGTTCGACTTCCGGTGGGCCGTTCGGCGTAACGGTGATCGGTGACATAGCGATCTTGTCCGGGTGCGATCGCCGCTGACGTTGTATGGTGTGCTCGTGCGTGGAGGTGGGGGCCAACTGAGCGAGCAGGCCGGCACGGACATCAGTTCTCAGGTCGAGCGGTTACCGGCTGCCATCCCGCAGCCGGAGCACTCCGAGTACCGGGTTCAGGCGCGTCGCTGGTTGGCGGCGGCCGGGCCGGATTCCGCGTTGCCCCAGCGGATGGTGGTGACCCGGGGGTACGTCAGGTTGCTGGCCGCCGGGGTGTGGGGCGCGGACGAGAGTTGGCGCGCCGACGTCCGGGAGCTGGTTGTCGGGCTTCGGCCGACGGAGGAGCAGGACGCGTCCGGCGAGCAGTTGGCGTTGGTCGCGATCGGGATGGCGTTGCTGCTGCAGGAGGCGAACCTGCACGGTGGCGCGGGGCCGGACCAGATCGCCAGGTCAGCCTGGGAGCTCGTGCAGGAGTGGGTGGCGTACGCCGAGGAGTCGGACATCACCGCCGAGCTGGTGACGTCCACCCAGCTGCACGCGCGGGTGGCCACCGGGTCCGAGGTGCAGGCCGTGGTGGAGCTGGCGATGGCCGCCGCGGACGACCCGAGGGCGGAGATCATCGCCGCGTTGGAGACTGAGGGGTATCACGCCGAGTACATGGAAGGCGTGTGGGTGATCGACGGTGACTTCCGCACCCCGTTGCGGGCCGCCGCCCGAGCCGCCACGTTGATCGCCAGCCCGTGCGTGGTCCTGGCACGCAACACCAAGAAGTCCACTGTCCTGCTGTGGCGGGACACCGTGCTGGCGATGGCCGAGTCGACGGTCCCGCGCTGGCGGATCTACCGGATCGTGCCGCCGACCACCCCGCAGTCCAAGTTCGGCGGCGGTGATGGCCTGCCCACCACGCGGGACATCCACCCGCTGGCACCCGCGCCCGAACAGGTCCGTACCCTCGCCGAGCAGGCCGGGGTGACACTGCCGATGTTGTTGGCCGCCTTGCGTTAGTGAACCAGCTTGTCGATCTCGGCTCGCGTCGGCGCTGTCGCCGGCCCGTGCCGGGTCACTGACAGCGCGGCGGCCGCGTTGGCCCGCTGGGCGGCATACAGAATATTGTTGCCGCGCAACAGTTCCGCGGCGAGAACACCGCAGTGGATGTCGCCGGCGCCGTTCGTGTCTACAGCATACACATCGAAGCCTGGCACCTGGGTTGTCTGGCTATTGTAGACGATCGTGCAGCCGCGAGGGCCGTCTCTCCGGACCCGGATGGGAACGTCCACATCGGACAAAGCAGCGGCCTCGGCCGCGTTGCTGCTCAAGATGTCCACGTATGGCAGGACAGCGCGCCAGGTCTCCGCCGGGATCGAGGCGGCCAACGGGCTGGGATCGAGCATGACGGTCGCGGAGATCGAGGGAAGCCACGCCAGGAGCGCGTCACGGTTGATTGTATGCGTTAGACTGTAGCCGGTAATGTATACAATGTCGCCGTCGACATCGACCGGCCGGACGCGGCCCTCCGCGCCCGGACTGGTGATGAACGTCCGCTCGCCGGTCTGGTCGACGATGACGAAACACACCCCGATGGCGTTGTCGTCCGGCGGCAGCGCGAGGATGATTCCCTCCTCCGCCAACGCTTTCCGCGCCAGATCGTCGAACTGGCCGGAGCCGTGGCTGCCCGCGTACACCACATCCGCGCCGGACCGGGCCGCCGCGGCCATCACGTTGAAGCCGCCACCCACATGCTGCTCGAACGACGACGCGAGCACGTCCCCGCCGAGCGGCGGCAGCGCGTCCACCCGCATCACCAGGTCGGCCACGATCTGTCCAGTGTGGACGAAGCGGCCGGTCATCGCAGCCTGAGCAGGTCGTCCACCAAGGGTTCGAGATTCAGGTCGTTCACCCGGCGGACCGTGTCGAGCAGGTCCGCGGGGAAACCCGTCAGACCGTGCTGGGCCCCGAGGATCGCGCCGCACATGGCGGCCACGGTATCGGTGTCCCCGCCCACCTCGGCGGCGAGGGTCAGCACCGCCATCGGGTCGTCGCCGAGGGCCTCCACCAACGCGATCGCCGCGACCACGGACTCCTGTGCGGCCACCGAAGTCCCGATCACCGAGGCGACCGCGTCGGCGACGGACGCACGGTCCATGCCGCGCACCCACTGCCGGGCCCAGCGGATCCGGGGTGAGATCTCGCCGCCCGGCACCCAGTGGCCATGTCGGGCGCCGCGTTCCGCTGCGCGTTCGGCTTCGTCCAACGCGTCCGCCAGGCCGCCGCCGTCGACGCCGGCCGAGACCGCCGCCGCGATCGCGGAGGCGGCCGCGATCCCCAGACTGGTGTTGTGCGTGACCTGGCTGGCTTCGACCACGGCGTCGACCAGGTCGTCGCCGGGCCGGACCGCGATCCCGATCGGTGTCACGCGCATGGCTGCGCCGTTCGTGTCGCCGCCGCTGCCCGCCGCGTCCGGCCGGGCGCCGCCCGCGAGCAGGTCCAGCGCCCGCCGCGTGGACGGGCCGAGCAGGTCGAGCGACCCGCGGCGGACCATGTCGGCCTCCCAACGCCGCAGCGCGTCCGCGAACTTCAGCGGGTCGATGTGCCCGGCGCCTTCGACGAACAGCCGGCCGACCAGGACCGCCTGCTCGGTGTCGTCGGTGACGGACCCGGCGGCCATGCCGGGCGCCACCGGCTGCTCGCTGTTGGCCGCCAACAAGGTCCGGACCCGGCCGTACTGTCGCGCGATCTCGTTGCGGGACATCGCCTGGGTGGGCATTCCCATGGCGTCGCCGAGCGCGAGGCCGTAGAACGCCCCCAACGCCCGCACCTGTTCAGGCATGTTTGAAGATCTACTCTTCGTGGCCGGCCAGGTCAACCGCGACTGAACGTGACCCGACCCCTGTTGTCCGGCGACGGCTCGACGAGCACCACGTCCCACCGGCCGGACGCCAGCACCAGCCTGGACCCGGCGCCCGCGACGACCTTCTCCTCGCCGTCGCCGAGCATGGCCGCGGGCCCGTGCCGGACATCGTCACCGGCCGCACGGTAGTCCTGGACGAAGATGTTCCCCACCGCCACCCGGGCACTGTGACCACCCGATCCGGCATGCGGTTGTCACAGTCGGGTCGGGGCCTCGATGCCGAGCAGGTCCAGGCCGAGCGTGAGCACCTTCGAGGTCACCGTGATCAGCGCCAGCCGGGACGCGCGCACATCCGGCTCCGCCTTCAGCACCGGGCACTTCTCGTAGAACGACGTCAGCGAGGACGCCGTCTCATACAGGTACGTGCTGAGCTTGTGCGGCGAGTACGTGTCGATCGCGGACTGCACCGCGGCCGGGAACCGAGTCAGCCGCAGGGCCAGGTCGCGTTCGGCGGGTTCGGTGAGCGTCACCCCAGTCTCGACAACAGCGGCATCCGGCGCCGCCTCCGCCTTGCGCAGGATGGAGAGGATGCGCGTGTTGGCGTACTGCAGGTAGACGGCGGTGTTGCCGTCCATCGCCAGCATCTTGTCCCACGCGAACACGTAGTCCTTCTCGCGGTCGCTGGACAGGTCCGCGTACTTCACCGCGCCGATGCCCACCTTCCGGGCGACCTCGGCGCGTTCGGCTTCGTCCAGTTCGCTGCGTTCCGCGACGATCGCGGCGGCCCGGTCGACCGCCTCGGTCAGCAGCTCGGCCAGTTTGATGGTGCCGCCGGCGCGGCTGCGGATGGTCTTGCCGTCGGCACCGAGGATCGAGCCGAACCCGATGTGCTCGGCGTGGTGCTCGGCGGTGAGCCAGCCGGCGTCCCGGGACGCGGTGAAGACCATCTGGAAGTGTTGGGACTGCGGGGTTCCGACCACGTACAGCAGGTCCGTGACCGCGCGCTCACCAGTCCAGTACCGCACGGTCGCGAGATCCGTGCTGGCGTAGCCATAGCCGCCGTCGCTCTTGCGCATGATCAACGGCAGCGGGTCGCCGTCGCGGTTGGTGAAGCCCGCCGGGAACACGCACAGCGCGCCGTCACTGATCCGGGTCAGGCCCTTGCGCTCCAACTCGTCGACCGTGTCGGACAAGTACGGGTTGTAGAAACTTTCGCCGTAGAGGTCGGTGCTGGTCAGGCCGATTCCCAGGAGCCGGTAGACCTTCTCGAAGTGCCGGGTGGACTCGTCCACCAGGTCCCGCCACAGCGCCAGGGTCGGCTCGTCGCCGCCCTGCAACAGGACCACGCGGCGACGCGAGCGGTCAGCGAAATCCGGGTCCGCGTCGAACTTCTTGCGTGCCTCGGTGTAGAAACCGTTGAGGTCGCCGATCGTGTGCTCGGCGCCGAAACCCTCGTCGACGAGGTGCTCGATCAGCATCCCGAACGGCGTGCCCCAGTCACCGAGATGGTTGTGCGGGATGACCTCGTGGCCGACGAACCGCAGCATCCGCACGATCGCGTCGCCGATGATGGACGAGCGCAGGTGCCCGACGTGCATCTCCTTGGCCACGTTCGGGCTGGAGTAGTCGATCGCGATCCGGCGCGGCTCGTCCGTCCGCGGGATGCCGAGCCGGGCGTCGGCCAGCAGGCCCCGCATGTGCCCGGCCAGCCAGCGCGTCCGCAGCGTCAGGTTGACGAACCCGGGGCCGGCGACGTCCGGCGTCTCGACCAGGTCGTCGGCGTCCAGCGCGGCCACGATCGACTCGCCGATCTCCCGCGGGTCGCGGCGCAGCCGTTTGCCCAGGCCCATGGCCGCGTTGCACTGGTAGTCCGCGCCAGGTCGGCTGGACGGTCGGATCAACGCCTCCGCGGGAGTGATCTCCAGGTCGAGCGCGGCGCGTACCGCGTCCGCCACTCGACGCCCCAGTTCCAGCCCGATGTCTCCGCGCAGCAGTCCCACCCGTCAATTACACCAGGGCACGCTACCGGGAATGCAGTTGGTCCCAGTGGTGTTGCGCGGCCGGACGCCACTCGACGTGCCGCCGGTGGAACAGCTCGGCCGCCCGCGACCCCGGCCAGTTCGCCGGCAGCAGCCCGCTGGGCAGCCGGGGATCCAGGAACGGGAACCGCCGCCACTCGTGCACCAGCAACGTCTGGGCGTGCAGCACCTCCTGCCCGTCGGTCGGGTGCGACCCGCTGAACTCGGCGATGAACCCGGCGTACCGAGCCTCCACTTCGGACAGATCCCAGGCGCGCGCGACCATCCCGCCGATCTCGCCGATGTCGCCATAGGTTGCCACGAAAGACATCGCGCCCCGGTCCAGGTCCAGCTCGGTGAGGATGCCGCGGGCCTCGTCCTGCCGGCTGGCGTCGGGGGAGATCCACACCCCGGCCTCGGGGGAGCCGAAGCCGGCCCAGGTGAGCCGGGTGCGCAGCCGGTGCCGAAGGTCCCGTTTGGACTCCGGCACGGACGCCAGCAGCACCAGCCACCGGCCGTCCCAAGGCGGTTCGGCGCTGCCGAACTCGTAGATCCGTTCGGCGCCCTCGGTGAGCAGCTTGCGGCCGGGCGGGGTGAGCGACCACCGCACCCGCCGGCCGACCCGCTCGGCCTGGAGCCACCCCTCGGCGGCGGTCCTGGCCAGCGCCTGCCGCGCGGAGCGCTCCTCCACGTCGAACAACGCCAGGGTGTCGACCAGCGCGGACGTCCACACCGGGGTCCCCCGGGGCAGGACGTACTCGCCGAGTAGAGTCATCAGGAGTGACCGCGCGCTCGTGTGGCTGACTTCCCGTCGTCGGCTCACCACCGGACTGGTCATCCGACGGATGATACAGGATCTTGACGTGCCGTCGACCTTCTGTCGACCAACACCAGCGACCCCACCGCCAGCACCTCGGTCAGCAGCATCCCCCGTTCCACCACGCCCAACGGAATGGCCAGCCACCAACGGATCCCGGTGAACGGCTGGGCCGCCACCGCGCCGAGGATGACCGCGAACCACAGCAGCGACACCACACCCAGCCACAGCGGCCACGGGCTGCGGGTGATCCGGCCGACGATGATGGCGGCCAGCGGCAACGCGACGAACGCGACCACGCTCGCGACCCGGTGGACCGTCCCACCCATGCTCGGCCCGACCGCCCAGTTGTTCTTCGGGAACGCCACGATCACCATCAGGCTCGCGCTCCACACCGCCACCAGGAACGACGTGACCGACACCGCCCGGATCACCTCCTGGCTCACCAACGACACGACCACCGCGACCGACCCGAGCGCGAGCGCGGTGACACCGACGTTGAAGACCCACGCGTCGGGCAAAAGGCCGTATTCGGACAGCGTTCGGGTCACCGCGTCGACGTTCGACGAGGGTGGGATAAGGTGCAACAGTCCGATCAGGATGATTGCGGTGAGCACCCCGAACAGGCCGAGAGCTCGGGAAACCCGGGTCAGGGCCATCAGGAGTACCTCCGCGCGTGATCGACTGCGATGAACGGACCAACTTCCGAAGGGATCGGACGAGTTCCCGACGACAGGGGTTTGACAGATCCGGGACTCGGGTAATCCTGCGCCATGCTTTTGGGCGCCGAGGACCGCATGCTTGGTCCGCTCGTGTGGGTGCATCTGGTGATGTACCGCCCCGTGCTGCTGCCTGACCGGCCCGTGGCAGAGGTCGTCCAGGACGTCGAGGACCTGGCCGGCCACATGGCCGACCTGCTCGCGGCCGAGACACCGCAACAGCCCGCCGCGATCGCGGCGGCCAACCGCGTGCTCGACGTGTGCTGCCTGTTCGTGGAGCGCTGGACGATCGGCGACGCCAAGCCGAACACGTTCCGCGGTGACGTGCTGCGGCTCGGCATGCGCCTGGACACCATCGCGAACCGCCTGGTCCCCCAGGGCCTCGAAGCCGATGAGCGGGCGGCGTCCTAAGGCGAGGTGCACGCCACCGAGGGTGTCACCGGTTGTGGTCCGTCGGTGCTGGCGATCAGGCCGAAGTTCGTGGTTCGGTCCACCGCGGTGTTCCAGGTGGCCGGCTCGACCCGGATCGAGCTGCCGTCCACCGACAGCGTGCCGTTCCACAGTTGGCCGATGCTCTGGCCGCCGGGCAGCATCCAGCTGACCGTCCACCCCCGCAACGGTTTCGACGACGCCGTGACGGTCACCAACGCCTCGTAGCCGGTCGGCCAGGAATTCGTGATCTTGTACGTCGCCTGGCATGTGGGGGCGAGAGTCGGCGGGGGAGCCGCGACCGGCTGCGGCGCGTCACGTAAAGCCAGCCCCACGACCAGCCCGATGCCCAGTAGGGCCGCCGCGCCCAGGGTGGCGAACACCGCCCGCCGCCGGGGTTTCGCCAGGGTCTTGGTCTCCGTACGCGGGGCGAAGGTTGGCGGTGGTTCGCCCGTGGTCAGGTGGTGCTGGGCCTGCCGCATCGTTGGCCGTTCCGCTGGGTCGGTGCGCAGCAGCCACAGCAGCAGCGGGGCGAGCGACCCGGACCGCCGCGGTGGGGCGACTTGGCCTTCCGCGACTCGCAGTAGCAGCGCGATCGTGTTGTCGCCCATGCCGAACGGCGGTACGCCTTCCGTTGCCGCGTACAGGGTCGAGCCCAGCGAGAACACGTCCGACGGGAAGGCCGCCCGGTCGCCGGCCGCGACCTCGGGCGCCAGGAAGGCCGGGGTGCCGGCGATCACGCCGGTGCCGGTCATCGTCGCGTCGCCGACCGCCCGGGAGATGCCGAAGTCGGTGATCTTCGCCGTGCCGTCCGGGGCGATCAGGACGTTGTCCGGTTTGACGTCCCGGTGGACGATGCCGGCGTCGTGCGCGGCGGCCAGCGCGGCGGCGACCTGGCCGCCGATCCTGGCAACCTCGTCGGCCGGCAGCGCGCCGCGTTCGGCGATGACCTCGGAGAGGCTCCGCGACGGCAGGTACTCCAGCACCAGGCACGGGTGCCCGTCGTGTTCGACCACGTCATGGACGGCGATCGCGTTGGGGTGCTGGAGTTTCGCGGCGAGCCGGGCCTCGCGCATCACCCGCTCGCCGGCCTGGTCACCCTCGGCGCCGCCGAGCGCCAGCAGCTTCACCGCGACCGTCCGGTCCAGGCGCTCGTCGTGGGCGCGCCAGACCACCCCCATGGCGCCGCGGCCGATCCGGCCGGTCAGCCGGTACCGGCCGCCGACCAAGTCACCTTTTCCGGTCACCCGGTGATTCTAGGTTCGGTCACGCCACTCGGCCGCGAGTACGGACCACACCTGGATGTCGTGCCGGGTGTCACCCAACTTCGACGCCTCCCGCAGAACACCGTCACGGGACATACCAAGCCGTTGTGCCGCGGCGATACTGCGTTCGTTCCGGGACGAGCAATGCCACTCCACGCGGGACATGCCGCGTACGCATACCGCCCAGTCGATCATGTACGTCACGGCCCTGGTGATCAGGCCACGACCCCTGGCCGCCGGATCGAGCCACACGCCGACCTCGCACACCTCGTCCTTGTTGTCCCAAACCCGGAACACCGTGCCGCCCGCCAGCTTGCCGTCGACCCAGATGCCGTAGAGCCGGCCGTCGTCCTGCGCCATCCGGTCGGCGTACTGCTGCAGGATGTCCAAGGCGCTCTCCTCGTCGACCACCGTGGCGGCCCAGGAGATCCACGGCTGCAGATGGCCGCGGACCCGGGTGACGTGATCCACGAACTCCTTGGCGTTCCACGGTTCCAGGGCACGCAGCTCGGCGTCGTCGGCCAGCGGCAAGGTCAACATGACGTCCTGGATACCCGAAATCGGTGGCGATGTCGACGATCTTGTGGTTACCGTCGGGGCGTGCCCATCGAGCAGCGACTGACCAACATCCCCGGCAACCCCGTGGCCAACCGGTACTCCGACGCCGTGGTCGCGTCCGGCCGGGTCGCGTACATCTCCGGCCAGATCGGGCTGGACGCGGACGGCAACCTGGTCGGCCCCGGCGACCTGCGGGCCCAGACCGAGCAGAGTCTGCGCAACATGGCGAACATCCTGAACGAGCTCGGCGCGACCTGGTCGGACGTGATCAAGTACACCTGGTTCGTGCTCGACGTGTCCCAGGCGGCGATCATCCGCGACGTCCGGGACAGCTTCCTCGGCGACGCCCCCAAACCGGCCAGCTCCCTCGTCCAGGTCGGCGGCCTGGTCAGCCCTGACCTGCTGATCGAGGTGGAAGCAGTGGTAGCACTGCCCTAATGGCGGTAGCCCGGGGGACCGCGCGGCGGGTACTCCGGAAGGATGAGAACGGTGTGGCGGGGCGCCCTGTCCATCGGCCTGGTCTCGGTCGGTGTCCGGGTGTACGCGGCGACCGAGGACCACGACTTCCGGTTCCGGCACGTGCACCGGGCGGACGGCGGCCAGATCCGGTACCGCCGGGAGTGCGAGGCGTGTCTCGAAGAGGTCGAGTACACCGATGTGGCTCGGGCCTACGAGCTGGCCGACGGCCGGATGGTGCTGCTGGAGAAGGCGGACTTCGACCTGCTGCCCGGCGCGGCCGACCGGTCCATGCAGGTGGTGACGTTCGTGCCGGTCGCCGACGTGCACCCGGTGTTCTTCCAGCGCAGCTACTACCTGGAGCCGGAGGACAACGCCGTTCAGCCGTACGTGTTGTTGCGGCTCGCGCTGGAACGCACCCAGCGGGTCGCGATCGTCAAGGTCGCCATGCGCCGCAGGGAGGTCCTGGCCGCCGTCGGCACCAGGGACGACATGCTGGTGCTGCACACGATGCTCTGGCCGGACGAGATCAGGGTGCCGGACTTCCCGTTCCTGCAACGAGAGGTGACCGTCAAACCGCAGGAGCTGGCGGCGGCCACGTCGCTGGTGGTGAGCATGAGCTCCGGCTTCCGGCCCGGCGAGTTCACCGACGACTACCAGGAGGCGCTGGCGGAGCTGATCGCGGCGCGCACCGAGGAAGCGCAGCCGCCGCCCATCCCGCCGCAGCGGGACGGTGACCACGCCATGGACCTGCTCGAAGCGCTCCGGCTCAGCGTCGAACGGACCCGTTTCGACGACTAGCACCGGACGGGCCGTTTCGGCGACTGGCCACCTCACAGCACGCGAGCAGCCGCATGGACACGCCGTCGTCGGCGCTCCACACCTGCGGCGGGTGCCAGCCGGCCTTCAGCGCCTCGCGATACAGCGCTTCGGTGTAGATCGCCAGCACCACCAGGTAAGGCGCGGGCACCATGCCCTCGCGGGCCGAGACGTCCGCGTTGATCTGGGCTCGGACAGCCTGGACATGCTGGTCGAGCGCGGCCGAGATGGCCGGGCTGTCCTCGGCCGCCCGCTGGCCGGCGGCCAGCTTGGACCGCAGCCGGCGGAGCCATCGCCGGGCGGACCACTGGGCGGCTACATCCCAGACGTTCAAATCACCAGGTTCCCTGTCGGTGGGCGGCCGCACGAGGAAACCTACGCCGTGCGGCCGCTTTTTACTCACACCTGCTGGGGAACCCTTTCGGGCTGCTCCAGTTGCTCGATGTGCCGGGCGAGCGCCGCACCTTCGACATCCACGTTCGGGGTAATCCGGTCGAGCAGACGGGGGAACCACCACGCGGCCCGGCCGAACAAGGTCATCAGGGCCGGTACCAGGGTCATCCGGATCACGAACGCGTCCACCAGCACGCCGAACGCCAGCGCGAAGCCCATCGACTTGATCACGGTGTCCGCGGAGAACACGAAGCCGAGGAACACCGAGGTCATGATCAGGGCGGCCGCGGTGACCACCCGGGCGCTGTGGCCGAACCCGTCGATCACGGCCTCGCGGGGACTGTCGCCGTGCACGTACGACTCCCGCATCCCGGACACCAGGAACACCTCGTAGTCCATGGCCAGGCCGAACAGGATCCCGGTCATCAGGATCGGCAGGAAGCTGATGACCGGCCCGCCGTGCGACACCAGACCGAACCAGTTCCACTGGAACACCATGACCACGGCGCCGATGGAAGCGGCCACGGTGAGCAGGAAGCCCGCGGTGGCCTTGAGCGGTACCAGGATCGACCGGAACATGACGGCCAGCAGGATCAGCGACAGCCCGACGATGACCAGCAGGTACAGCGGTAGGGCGTCGGACAGCTTCTGGGACACGTCGATGTTGATCGCCGTCTGGCCGGTGACGCCGATGGTCGAGCCGGTCTGCGCGTGGATCGCACCCTGCGAGTCGCGCAGGGTGGCGACCAGCTGCTTGGTGGCCTCGCTGGACGGTCCGCTCGACGGGATCAGCTGGAGCACGGCCATCTTCTGGTCATGGCTCATTCCGGCGGGAACCACCCGGGTGACATCCGGAACAGTGCTCAACTTACCCACCAGGGCACCGGTCGCGGCCTTCGGGTCCACGCCGGACGGCAGGGTGGCGACCACCACCAGCGGTCCGCTGAACCCGGCGCCGAAGCCTTCGGTGACCAGCGCGTTGGCGCGTTGTTGCGGGCTGCCGTCCGGCGCGGTCGAGTCGTCCGGCAGGCCCAGTTGCAGCGAGAACGCCGGAATGGCCAGCGCGCCCAGCGAAACGACGATCAGCACCAGAGCGGCGATCGGCCGTCGGGCCACACCTCGGGCCCACCGGTAGCCGAACGCCTCCTTGGTCGACTCCTCGGCCGCCGCCTTGGCCATGGCCTTCGGGGACACGATCCGCTTGCCGACGAACCCGAGGATCGCCGGGACGAGCGTCAACGCGACGAGCACGGCGATCGCGACCGTCGCGGCGGCGGCCAGACCCATCACCGACAGGAACGGGATGCCCACGATCGTCAGGCCGACCAGGGCGATGATCACGGTCAGGCCGGCGAAGAACACCGCGCTGCCGGCCGTGCCGATGGCTCGGGCGATCGACTCGTCCACGGCCATCCCGGACATCACCTGTTTGCGGTGCCTGTGCACGATGAACAGCGCGTAGTCGATGCCCACGGCCAGGCCCAGCATCATGGCCAGCACCGGGGCGGTCGACGACATCGTGATCACGCTGGTCAACGCGAACAGCCCGGCGATGCCGACACCCACCCCGACCAGGGCGGTGAGCAGCGGCAACCCGGCCGCGACGAGCGAGCCGAACGTCATCAGCAGCACCAGCGCGGCGATCACCACACCGATGCCCTCGGTGGCGCCGACGGCCACCATCTGACCGGCGATCTCCTGACTGTAGGCCACTTCCAGGCCGGCCTTGGTGGCCGTCTCGGTCGCCGCCTTGATGGCGGTCTTGGTCTGGTCGGTCAGTTCCGGCGCGGGCACCGAGAACTGCACCTGGGCCAGGCCGATCCGCTGGTCCGGCTGGGAGATCATCTTCGTGGTGGCCGGGCCGAACGCGCCCGCCACCTGGTTGATCCTGCCGACCTGGTCGACCACGGCCTGGATGGCGTGCTGGGCGTCGGGTGACGTGATCGTCCGGCCCTTCGGCGCGGCGAACACGATCCGGCCGGACGCGCCCGCGGCCTCCGGCAGGTTGGCCTTGAGCTGGTCGAGCACCTCCTGGGACTGGGTGCCGGGGATGGTGAACTGGTTCGACGTCGACCCACTGAGACCGATCGCGCCGGCGCCGGCGACGGCCAGGATCAACAGCCAGACGCCGAGCACGAGCCCCCGGCGGCGGCGCGCGAAGTGCGCGACGCGATACAACAACTTGGCCATGATCTTTCCTTTTCGCGTGCGGGACGATCGACGCTGATCAGGTGGACGAGGTGGGGTCGAAGCCGTGCCGGAGATAGCCGAACGCCTCGTCGATGAGGTCGTCGACATCGGCTTCGGGACTCTCGCTGGCACGGTCCATCGCCGCCGCCAGCACGGCGATCACGGCGTGGATCAGGGCGAGAGGGTAGAAAGTGGAGCGTTGCTCCGAGGGGAGTCGGTCGACCAGGGCCTTGTATGCCTCGGTCACCATGACCTCGCGGACCGCCAGGTCGTACGGCACCAGTTCGGGGTACTTCTTGCAGATGGCGACGTACTTGCCGGACACGAGGTTGTTCGGGCCGCACACGAACTTGACCACCGCCTGCAACGAGGTGAACAGCGGCTCGTCCGGCGACCGGCGCTGCATCTCGGCCAGCGCGTCGTCGAACATGAACCCGCTGACCGCGACCACGGCCTCTTCCTTGCGGTTGAAGTAGTTGAAGAAGGTCCGGCGGGACACACCGACCTGGTCGGTCACGTCCTCCACGACGAAGCCGTCCAGCCCACGGGTCGAGGCCAGCTCGAAGGCGGCGAAGCCGAGCGCTCGTCGCGTCTCCTGCTTCTTCGTCTCGCGAATCCCCGGTTTGGCTGTCACACGACCAGACTAGAAGTAATCTTGCCCGCCGTGCAACTTTGCCCGGCGTGCAGGATTGTGAGCTTGATCATGGGTTAGTTTGGGGCGTGGATGTCTTCGACCCGCGTATCTTCGCCCGCGGTCTGCCGCACGAGGAGTTCCGGACGCTGCGGGACACGGCGCCGGTGTCGTGGCAGGAGGAGCACGCCGTCATGGACTGGCCCGCCGGGCCTGGGTTCTGGGCGGTGACGCGGTACGACGACGTCCGGCACGTGCTGCGGACGCCTGAGGTGTTCTCGTCGTGGTTGGGGGCCACGCAGATCCGGGATCCGGAGCCGGCCGACCTGGACTTCATCCGCCGGATGATCCTGAACATGGACAGCCCCGAGCACATGCGCCTGCGCAAGCTCGTCTCGGCCGTGTTCACCCGCCGCCGGCTGGAGAAGTCGGCCGACGAGATCACCGGGCGGGCGCGGGCGCTGCTGGCCGCCGCCGCGCCCGGCTGTGACCTGCCGGTGGACGTGACCGACGACTTCCCGCTGGCCAACCTGGCCGACCTGCTCGGGGTGCCCGCGGCCGACCGGGCCATGCTGCTGCGCTGGACGAACCGGGTGATCGGCTACCAGGACCCGGAGCACGCCGAGGTCCTACGCGACGCCGCCGGCCAGCCGGTGAACCCGCGGTCGCCGGCAGCGCTGGCGGACATGTTCGCGTACGCCAGCGAACTGGCCGCGTACAAGCGCTCGCATCCGGCGGACGACCTGATGTCCGCGCTGGCCGAGGCCGACCTGGCCGACGCCGAGTTGCAGATGTTCTTCTTCCTGGTGGTGATCGCGGGCAACGACACTGTCCGCAGCGCGCTGCCCGGCGGCGTCCTGGCCCTGGTCGAGCATCCCGAGGAGTACGAACGGTTGCGCGCGGACCTTTCGCTGGTGCCGTCGGCCGTGGAGGAGATGCTGCGCTGGCATCCGCCGGTGCTGACGTTCCGGCGGACGGCGACCCGGGACGTGGTCCTCGCCGGCCAGCCGATCACGGCGGGGGACAAGGTCGTCGTGTACCACGTGTCGGCGCACTACGACGAACGGCAGTTCCCCGACCCGTTCCGCTTCGACATCACGCGGTCGCCGAACGACCACGTCGCCTTCGGCCAGGGCCCGCACCTGTGTCTCGGCGCCCACTTCGGCCGGCTGCAGCTGCGGATCTTCTTCCGCGAGTTCCTGACCCGGCTGCCGGCGGTGACCCTGGCCGGTCCGCCGACAAGGCTCACGTCCAACTTCATCAACGGCATCACGCACCTGCCGCTCAGCTGGTGACCTCGGCCAACACCGTGTCGCTCAGCACCGGCCACACCTCGGCCGCCCACGGGCCGAACACCTTGTCCGTCAACGCTATGCACGAGATCCCGGCGACCGGGTCGACCCACAGGAACGTGCCGGACTGTCCGAAGTGGCCGAACGTCTCCGGCGAGTTCCGCGTTCCGGTCCAATGTGGACTCTTGTGGTCCCGCAACGAGAACCCGAGGCCCCAGTCGTTCGGCTTCTGGTTGCCGAACCCGGGCAGCACCCCGGCCAGCCCGGGGAACGCCACCCTGGTCGCCTCGGCGAACAGTGCACCGGACACCAGCTTCGGCGCCAGCAGTTCGGCCGCGAACCTGCTGAGATCGGCACACGTCGACGTGCCCGCGTACGCCGGACTGCCGGCGAGCACCGAATCGGCCATCCGCAGCGGCCCGAACACCGCCTCCGCCAGGTACGCGTTGAACGGGATGCCGGACGCCTGCTGGACGTGCTCGGCCAGCACCTCGAAGCCCGTGTTCGAGTAGATCCGCCGGGTGCCCGGCGCGGCCTGCACCCGGTCCTCCTGCATGGCCAGCCCGGAACTGTGCGCCAACAGGTGCCGGATGGTGGACCCTTCCGGACCGGCGGGCTCGTCCAGCTCGACCGCGCCCTCCTCGACCGCGATCAGCACGGCGTACGCGGTCAACAGCTTCGTCACCGACGCCAGCGGGAACGGTCGCGCCTGATCCCCGTACGTGCCCAGGATTTCACCATCGCGTCGCACCACGGCAACCGCGACGTTGTCGACCGGCCACTCGCCCGCCACCTGCAAGCTCAGCATGGCCAAGACGGTAGCCGGGTGGAGCGCCCCCGCCCCACCCGGTCGGCACCCCTACAGCTGCTGCAGGCAGAACGTGGTCGCCGGCTCCGGGAAGGCGATCCCGGTCGCTTCCTTGTTGCCGCAGGCGTTCTCGTCCGCCTTGCCCTTCAGGATCTTCAGAACCTTGACCGCCCTGGTTTTGCACGCGGTCTTCGGGTAGCCGACGCTGCTGCCGGCGTCGTCGAGGTTGTAGCAGGTGCCCTCGGTCCAGTTCGGCATCAGGCACAGCTTCGTGCTCGGTCCGCGACGCTCGGTCTCGGTGTACTCGTCGTAGTACTTGCTGCCACAGTCCCCGGACACCGACAGCGACTTGCCGACGATGTAGTTGGCGTCCGCCGAGCCACAGTCCACGGTCTTGAAGTCCGGCTTCGACTTCGTACCGGTCACCGCGGCGCAGTCGCCCACCTTGGCCTGGGCCGCGGAGCTGGTGAAGTAGTTGAACGCCCAGACGCCGCCCGCGACCACGACGATGCCGACGATGCCGCCGACCAGCCGGCCGACCCCGAACCGACGCCGCGGCTTGGGCGGCTCCTGGAACGACTGCGGTGGACCGAATGGCGGCTGCCCTGGCGGCATCCCGGGCTGTGGGACGCCACCGGGCGGGGTGCCCTGGTAGGGCGGCCCTTGTGGCGGTCCGCCGTAGGGCGGGCCTTGCGGCGGTAACGGTTGACCCTGCGGCGGGCCGTAAGGCTGTGGCTGACCGTAGGGCGCTCCGCCGGGGCCAGGCTGTCCCGGCGGGCCGTAGGGCTGACCTGGCTGGCCGCCCGGCGGCATCAGCGGAGGTGGTGTGGACATTTCGGACTTCTCCCCTTCCCAGGTGACAGGGACCAGGAGGGGACTATAGATCGCATTCCGGACGGTGCCGGGCCGGGGTGTGCAAAGTACACAACCAGCAGGTGGAATGGCTCAGCCGACGGTTTCCTCCGCGTCCAGGTGGGTCGCGATCAGCCGCAGCAACAGGTCGTTGTTGACCGGCTTCGTGACGTAGTCGTTGGCGCCGGCGGCCAGGGTGCGTTCACGGTCCTCGGCCATCGCCTTGGCGGTCACCGCGATCACCGGCAGGTCGGCGTACGTCGACATCTCCCGGATGGCGGCGATTGTCGCGTTTCCGTCCAGTTCCGGCATCATCACGTCCATCAGCACCAGCGCGATGTCCTTGTACTGTTCCAGCGCGCGCACGCCGGCGACGCCGTTGTCCGCGTAGACGACGTCCAGGCCGTGCTGTTCCAGCATCGCCGTCAGCGCGAAGACGTTTCTCAGGTCGTCGTCGACGATCAGGATCTTCTCGCCGTGGAACCGCATCGGCGTCGTGTCCGAAGTGGACTCCTCGGTGGTCTGGACGATCTCCTGGACGATCGGCCTGATCGGCGCGACCGGCGTGCTCACCCCGAGATACAGGGTGAACGTGCTGCCCGCCCCTGGTTCGCTGGTCACGTGCAGCTCGCCGCCGAGCAGCTGGGTCAGTTCACGGCTGATCGACAGGCCGAGACCGGTGCCGCCGTACTTGCGGCTGGTGGTGCCGTCGGCCTGCTGGAACGCTTCGAAGATCACCGCGAGCTTGTCCGGCGCGATGCCGATCCCGGTGTCCTCCACCGAGAACGCGATCACCGCGGGCTCGCTGCCCAGCCGGGACGTGTGCGTGACGGACGGGTCGACCATGGTGATCCGCATCCGGACACTGCCCTCGTGGGTGAACTTCACCGCGTTGGACAACAGGTTGCGCAGGATCTGCTGCAGGCGGTGCTCGTCGGTGTGCAGTGTGCCGGGCACCGGCGGCTCCACGATGACCGCGAAGTCCAGGCCTTTCTCCGAGGTCAGCGGACGGCACAGCGACTCGACGTAGCTGACCAGCTCGGGCAGGGCCACGTCGGTGGCGTGCGGCTCCAGGTGCCCGGCCTCGACCTTGGCCAGGTCGAGGATGTCGTCGATGAGCTGCTGCAGGTCGCTGCCGGCCGAGTAGATCGTCTTGGCGAACTCCCGCTGCCGCGGGGTGAGGTTGCCCTCCAGGTTGTCCGCCAGCAACTTCGCCAGGATCAGCGCGCTGTTCAACGGCGTCCGCAGCTCGTGCGACATGTTCGCCATGAACTCGTTCTTGTACTTCGACGCCGTGGCCAGCTGCCGCGCGCGGTCCTCGAGTTCCTGGCGGGCCTGCTCGATCTCGGAGTTCTTCACCTCGATGTCCCGGTTCTGCCGGGCCAGCAGCGTCGCCTTCTCGGCGAGCTCGGTGTTCGAGTCCTGCAGTTCGTCCTGCTGGGCCTGCAGCTGTTCGGAACGCGCGCGCAGCTCACGGGTCAACCGCTGCGACTCGGCCAGCAACGCCTCGGTCCGGGCGTTGGCCAGCAGCGTGTTCATGTTGACGCCGATGGTCTCCTTCAGCTGCTCCAGCAGGTCGTGGTGGACCGACGTGAACTCGTTCACCGACGCCAGCTCGATCACGCCGAGCACCTGGCCCTCGAACAACACCGGCAGCACGATGATGTTCTTCGGCGCGGCCGACCCCAGGCCGGACGACACCCTGATGTAGTCCGGTGGCGCGCCGGTGACCACCACGGTCCGTTTGTCCACCGCGGCCTGCCCGACGAGCGACTCGCCGAACGAGAACTTCAACGTGCCGTCGGTCTCCGCGCGGCCGTAGCTCGCGATCCGCTTGACCCACAGGCCGTTGTCGTCGTTCTCGGCCAGGAACACCGCTCCGTATTGGGCCCGCACCAGCGGAGCCAGCTCGCTCAGGATCAGCGACGCGACCGCGCTGAGGTCGCGGTGGCCCTGCATGAGCGCGGCGATCCGGGCCAGGTTCGTCTTCAGCCAGTCCTGTTCCTCGTTGGTCCGGGTGGACTCCTTGAGGGTCAGGATCATCTGGTTGATGTTGTTCTTCAGCTCGGCCAGCTCACCGGACGCGTCCACGGTGATCTGCCGGGTCAGGTCGCCCGCGGTCACCGCCGTGGCGACCGCGCCGATCGCGCGCACCTGGGTGGTCAGGTTGCCGGCCAGTTGGTTCACGTTCTCGGTCAGCCGCTGCCACGTGCCGGACACGTCGACCACGTTCGCCTGGCCGCCGAGTTTGCCCTCGGTGCCGACCTCGCGGGCCACCCGGGTGACCTCGTCGGCGAACGACGACAGCCGGTCCACCATGGTGTTCAGGGTGTTCTTCAGCTCCAGGATCTCGCCGCGGGCGTTCACGTCCATCTTCTTGGACAGGTCGCCGTTGGCCACCGCCGTGGTCACCTGCGCGATGTTGCGCACCTGCGTGGTGAGGTTCTCGGCCATGACGTTGACGTTGTCGGTCAGTTCCTTCCACGTGCCGGCCACGTTCGGCACGCGCGCCTGACCGCCCAACGTGCCCTCGGTGCCGACCTCGCGGGCGACGCGGGTGACCTCGTCACCGAACGCGCGGAGCGTGTCGACCATGCCGTTCATGGTGTCCGCGAGTCCCGCGACCTCGCCTTTCGCCTCGACCGCGATCTTCTTGCCGAGGTCGCCGTTGGCCACCGCGGTGGCGACCACGCCGATCGCACGCACCTGCGTGGTGAGGTTCTCGGCCATGACGTTCACGTTGTCCGTCAGGTCTTTCCACGTTCCCGCGACCCCCCGGACCTGGGCCTGACCGCCGAGTTTGCCCTCGGTGCCCACCTCTCGGGCGACCCGGGTGACTTCGTCGGCGAAGGCGGAGAGCTGGTCGACCATGGTGTTCAGGGTGTTCTTCAGCTCCAGGATCTCGCCGCGGGCGTCGACGTTGATCTTCTGGGTCAGGTCGCCCCGGCCGATCGCGGTGGTCACCTGGGCGATGTTGCGGACCTGGTCGGTGAGGTTGCCGGCCATGAAGTTGACCGAGTCGGTCAGGTCACGCCACGTCCCCGCGACACCAGGGACCTGCGCCTGACCGCCGAGCCGGCCATCACTGCCCACCTCTCGGGCGACCCGGGTGACTTCGTCGGCGAAGGCGGAGAGCTGGTCGACCATGGTGTTCAACGTGCTCTTGAGTTCGAGGATCTCGCCGCGGGCGTCGACGTTGATCTTCTGCGTCAGGTCGCCGCGGGCCACCGCCGTCGCCACGGTCGCGATGCTGCGGACCTGGGTGGTGAGGTTGCCGGCCATGAAGTTGACCGAGTCGGTCAGGTCGCGCCAGGTGCCGGCGACGCCGGGGACCTGCGCCTGGCCGCCGAGCATGCCTTCGGTGCCGACTTCGCGGGCGACGCGGGTGACTTCGTCGGCGAAGGCGGAGAGTTGGTCGACCATGGTGTTGAGGGTGTTCTTGAGTTCGAGGATCTCGCCACGGGCGTCGACGATGATCTTCTGCGTCATGTCGCCCTTGGCCACCGCGGTCGCGACCGTCGCGATGCTGCGCACCTGCGTGGTCAGGTTCTCCGCCATGACGTTCACGTTGTCGGTCAGGTCGCGCCAGGTGCCGGCGACGCCGGGGACCTGGGCCTGGCCGCCGAGCATGCCTTCGGTGCCGACTTCGCGGGCGACGCGGGTGACTTCGTCGGCGAAGGCGGAGAGTTGGTCGACCATGGTGTTGAGG
>NZ_SLWS01000008.1:542267-614947 GCF_004345645.1 Actinocrispum wychmicini
GGTGTTCTTCAACTCCAGGATCTCGCCGCGGGCGCTCACGTCGATCTTCTGGGTCATGTCGCCGCGCGCCACCGCTGTGGCCACCCGCGCGATGTCCCGCACCTGGTTGGTCAGGTTGAGGGCCATCAGGTTCACCGACTCGGTGAGGTCCCGCCACAGCCCGGACGCGCCCGGCACCCGCGCCTGGCCGCCGAGGATGCCCTCGGTGCCGATCTCCTTGCCGACTCTGGTCACCTCGGTCGCGAACAGCGACAGCTGGTCCACCATGCCGTTCACGGTGTGCCCGAGTTCCAGCAGGTCGCCGGTGAGCGGCCGGCCGTCGGCCGCCAGCGCCATCCGCCGGGTCAGGTCACCCTCCGCGACCGCCGCCAGCACCCGGTTCAGCTCCAGCGTCGGCCGGGACAGCCGGTCGATCAGCTCGTTGACGACGTCGGTGGCCACCCCCCACCCGCCGGCCCCGCCGCCCGGCCGCAGGCGTTCGTGCAGCACACCCTCGCTGGCCAGCCGGTCGCGAACCCGCAGCAGCTCGTTCACCAGCTGCTGGTTGCGTTCGGCGATCTCGTTGAACGCGGCCGCCAGCCGGGCCGACCGGCCGTCGCCCTTGGCCACGATCCGGCGGCGGAAGTTCCCTTCGCGCAGGTCCTCCATGGCGGCGAGCAGCCGGTCCAGCGTGGTGTCCTCGCCGTCCTGGGTCACGGGATCTTGGTGAATGCGCGTGGTCACGGCATTTCTCCTGGCGATCGAGGCGTGGTCTGCGTACAACCTTGCCATGCCGCGCCCCGGACGGGCAGGCAGGCGTTACGGTAGAACCGAAGTTGCCAACGCGTCAGCGAGGTGCGGGATGACCGATGCGACGGCATCGGCACGTCCGGCCGAAGCTGCCCAGCAGCGTGACGCCGCTTTTCTCGCCGAAGTCGGCGGGCGTCTCTGCGGCAGCCTGGACACGGACATGACCGCGGCCACGGTCGCCGAACTGGCGAGCCCAGTGCTCGGCGAGCGCTCCCTGGTGCTCATGCCCGCGTCCCGGGGCCGGTGGGAGTGGTGGGCCCACCGCCTGGACGGCAGCTCCACCCACGGCAAGGTGCGCAGGCTGCTGCCCGCGTCCGCGCCGGTACTGGCCAGAGCCATGTTCGCCACCCAGACCACGGTCCGGATCGTCCCGCCCGCCGAGGTGGTCGCCCTGCCGGCGGCGGTGCGGGACATGCTCGCCGGATTCGCCGAGATCGCCGCCGTCCCACTGGTCTCCGGCACCGGCGACACCCCCGGTGTGCTGATCCTGGCGCGCAGCGAGCCGTTGGCCGACATGGACCGCCAGGTGGTCCGTGACTTCGCCGAACGGGCCGGCGCGGCACTCGGGTCGGCGAGCCTGTTCGGCCGGCAGGAGTCGGCCATCCAGGGCCTGCAGACCACCCTGCATCCGGCCGAACTGCCGACCGTGCCCGGCGTCCGACTGGCCGCCCACTACCGCCCGGCCGCCGGACCGCTGCGCGTCGGCGGGGACTTCTACGACGTGCACCCCCGGTCCGACGGCACGGTGTTGTTCCTGCTCGGGGACGTGTGCGGGAACGGGCCGGAAGCCGCCGCGCTGACCGGGAACATCCGGCACGCGTTGGGCGCGTTGCACCTGGTGGAGCGGGAGCCGAGCCGGCTGCTGGACCTGGTGAACACCACGTTGCTGACCAACGGCGGCAGCCGGTTCGCGAGCCTGGTCGTCGGCTCGATGACGTCCCGCAGCGCGGACACGATGCGCCTGGCACTGGGGTCCGGCGGGCACCCGTGCCCGCTCGTGCTGCGCCGCGACGGCACCGTCGAAGAGGTGATCATCCCGGGCATGCTGGTCGGGGTGACCAGCAACGCCCGGTTCGGTCAGGAAACCGTCGAACTGAACCGCGGCGACGTCTGCCTGCTGTACACCGACGGGATCACCGAAGCGCGCGGCGGCCCCACCGGCGACGAGATGTTCGGCGACGAACGGCTGGCGGACCTGCTGGCGGGCTGCCAGGACACCCCGATCGACACGGTGCTGACCAAGATCAACGCCGCGGTCGGCGAATGGCTCGGCGGGAACGACCACGACGACATCGCGCTGTTGGCGATCCAGCCCCAGTCGGGCTGACCGCCGCCTTCAGTAGAGTGAAGGCCCGGTGGTGTTGGTACGAAGGACAACTGGTGCGCCTGCCTGACATGGAGCGGTCTCGCGCCGTCTTGGTCGGCGTGGCGCGGTACGAGGACGAGAGCCTGCACGACCTGCCTGGTGTGCACGCCAATCTCCAGGACTTCCACCAGCGACTGGTCGACGAGCGGGACGGGGCGTTCAGCGGGCGGTTCTGCCGGGTGCTCACCGACCCGGACGACATCGCCACGGTCGGCCGTCTGCTCGCCGACGAGGCCGCGCTGGCCGAGGACACCCTGTTGGTGTACTTCGCCGGGCACGGCCTGCTCGATCACCGTGGCCGGTTGTATCTCGGCCTGCGGCGGACCAGCAGCAAGCACGTCGGGGTCACCGCGTTGCCGTTCGAGTCCGTCCGGGACGCGATTCTGGACAGCCCGGCCGACAACCGCGTGCTGATCCTCGACTGCTGCTTCTCCGGCCGGGCCATCGAGGCCATGGGCGACCCGGGATCGGTGGTGTCCGGGCAGATCGAGATCCACGGGTGCTACACGCTCACCTCGTCGCCGGCCAACCAGCCGTCGAACGCCCCGACCGGCGCCCGCCACACCGCGTTCACCGGCGAGTTGCTGTCCCTGTTGACCGACGGCGTGCCGGCGGCCGGCGAGTTCATCACGCTGGACCAGACGTACAGCCACCTGGTCAAGGCATTGTCGGCGCGTGGCCTGCCGAAGCCGCAGCGTCGAGCCACGGGCACCGTCGACCGGCTCGCCCTGGCCCGCAACCCGGCCCGTTCGGCGAGCGCCGATTCCGGTGTGCCGCTGGAGATCCTCATCGACGTGGTCAGCGAGGACCCCGCGATTCGAGAGCGCGGCCTGCGCAAACTCGTCGACCTGGCGCTGTCGCCCAACGCGGCGCTCACCCAGGACGCCATCCGGAAGCTGGTCCACCTCACCAACGACACCAGCCAGTCCGTGGCGCCGCCGCCCACACCCGAGCCCGACCCGGAGCCCACGGACGGCCGCGTCATCACGCCGCCCTACATCACCCCGTTGGTGCGAAACCTCGCCGACGAACATGGGGTCGAGTGGCGGTCGCTGACGGGCACCGGGATCGGCGGCCGGATCCGCAAGCAGGACGTCCTGGACGTGATCGAGGCCGACGACTCCGGCTCGTCCTATGTCACTCCGGTGGTGAAGAAGCTCGCCGAGGACTACGGAATCGACGTGACCTCGATCAAGGGCACCGGGGTCGCCGGTCGCGTCCGCAGACAGGACGTGTTGGCCGCGGCCAAGGCGACCACGGACGACCTCGATGACGGGTACTGGGCCGACTGCCGCGAGATCGTCAAGCGGATACGGGACCATTTCGCCCATGCCTACGCGGACGGGAACCTGGGCGGTTACGCCCGCGGCATCGACATGGGCACCGGCCGTCATCTCCACACCGCGTTGACGATGTTGCCGTTCTGCAGCGGGATCGAGTTGTGGGAGTACGCCAGACCCAATCTGGACTGGCTGGTCCACGAGTTCGACAACGGATGGCCGTCGTGGACGTTCTGGGAGCCGTTCTGGAACGAACTGTCCGGGCATCCCCTGTACGCGAGCCTGAGTGATCCGCGGGCCGAGTTCGGTGGTCGGGTGACCATAATGCGGGGCGGTGTCCAGGAAGTCACGTCCGGTGGTTTCGGGATCGGCACGATGCTGCACCGCAAAGGTGTCTCGTGGTCGACTGTCGACCGGTTTCTTGACGTGCTGGCACCAGGCGCGCCGTTCGCGATGGCGTTTCTCGGCGACTCGTACGGGAGTTCTGCCATGACTGTCCTGCGCGACCAACAGATAGTCACATCCGTCGAGACCGTCGGCGCGATGTGGCTCGCGCTCGGCCGGGTATGACGGTGGTTTGACCGCGGGTCAGTTGTTCGTCGTCAGTGCGGCGAGGGCTTCCGGGACCGAGGGGTAGATCGGCAGGACCTGTTCAAGGCCGGTGATCCGCAGTGGGCGGCGGATCGGGCCGGCGCCGGCCACGATGGCCCAGCGGATGTTGCGGCGCGAGGTCTCGTGGTGCGTCTCCACCAGGACCGAGAAGCCCATAGAGCCCATGAACGTCACGCCGTCCAGGTCGAGGACGAACACCTCGTCGCTGTCCAGGCGTTCCGCCAGGCCTTCCCGGAAGGCGTCGGCCGAGGACAGGTCGATCTCGCCGGTGACGTGCGCCACCGTGACCGAATGGCCCTGATCCACCGAGATCCGCAGCGATTCGGGGTCGTACCTCCGCTCGGACAAACGATTCGCCCCCTTGTGCTCGGTCAGTCGCGTCCGCGCCTGCGGAAGTTCCGCTGGAACAGCAACGTCGCCACCACGCCCGTGGCCACCAGCCAGCCGGCGGTGGCCAGCCGGATCGGACGTGCGGGTTCGACGTCTCTCCCACCGTACCCCGCTGGGCGGTCGGGTTCGTGTGTGGCCGGCCGGGCAGGTTCCGCCGTCCACGCCGCCACCAGTAACAACAGGCGGGCCACCAGGTAGATGAAGACGAGCAGACCGATGACCGAGCCGAACGCCGCGCTGGTGGGGGAGCGGCCGAGCAGGCTCAGGTACAGGTTGGCGGCCTGTTTCAGGATCTCGAAGCCGATCGCGGCGGCCAGCGCGCCGCGGACCGCGTTGCGGGTGTCCACCTTCTGCCGGGGCAGCCGGGCCAGCACCCACAGGAACACCAGCCAGTCGGCGGTGATGGCCAACGGCACGGACAGCAACGACAGCACGGTGCCGGCCCACGGTTCGTGGTCCAGGCCGACCCACCGCAGCAGGAACTTGTTCAGCCAGCCACCGGCCGCGGACAGCGAGAACGACACGAGCAGCGCGGCGGACAGGCTGAGCAGCGCGAACAGGTCACGCAGGATCGTGCGGAAGAACGGCAACTCCGGGCGTTCCAGGTCCCACATCGCGGTCAGCGCGTCCCGCAGCGTGTTCATCCAGTTCCAGCCGGCGTAGAGGCCGATCACCAGACCGAACGCGCCGAGCGAGGCCCGTTGGGTCAACAGGCTGTCGTACACCTCGCTGGCGAACCCGGCCAGGCCGCTGGGCAGGGCGTCGGTGATGGTGCCGCGCAGGTCGTTCGCGACCTTGGCGTCGTCCGCGATCACGAAGCCGCCGATGGACAGGCCGACCATCAGGATCGGCACCACCGACAGCACACTGAAGTACGTGATGGACGCCGCGTACTGGTAGGCGTTGTGGTCGACGTACCGGTCGAGCGCGCGGATCAGGTGGTCGAACCACGCGTGCCGCGTCCGCACACGGTTGAGCAGGGATTTCTTCTCCGGTTCGACCACGCGACGATTCTCGCCCATGGTTCTGCCGGTTACCCCGTCGGACGGGGTTCTCCGCACTCGGGCGCGCCTCACCGGGAAACCGAAGGTGATCGCTTTAGATCCAGCACGTGGTGCGCAACAAACGTTCGGTCCCGACCCTGGCGGCGGTGGCCGTGCTGATCGTGTTGATCTCACTGGTGGTGTGGTGGGCGAACCGCCGGTCGGTGGCCAGCCCGCCGGTCACCACACCCGAGCTGGCCGCGTTGAGGATCGCGCCGCCCGGACCGATGAGCGGATACAGCCGGGACCGGTTCCCGCTGTGGGCGAGCGGACCGGACTCCTGTGACACCAGGGAGATCGTGCTGCAACGCCAAGGCGCGAACGTGACCAGGGACAACCGGTGCAAAGCGGTGTCCGGCACGTGGACCAGCCCGTACGACGGCGTGAAGATCACCGAGGCGGGCAAGGTCGACATCGACCACATGGTGCCGCTGGCGGAGGCGTGGCGGTCCGGCGCGACGAGCTGGACAGACGAACGCCGCAAGCAGTTCGCCAACGACCTCACGAATCCGCAACTCTTCGCGGTGTCCGCGAACGCCAACCGGTCCAAGGGCGACCAGGACCCGGCGCAGTGGAAACCGCCGCTGCGGACCTTCTGGTGCACGTATGCCAAGGACTACGTCACGGTCAAGGCGGCCTACCAGCTCACCGTCGACCAGGCCGAACACGACGCGCTCGCGGAGATGCTGGGCACCTGCCAGGAGCAAAAATAGGCCACCCCCTGGCCGCGGAGGGGGGAGAACGCAGGCCAGGGGGTGGGCTGTAATCGGTGCGGCGGTCGCCTCTCGGCGAGTGGCGCATGAGGGCTCCAGCTTGCCTGGTATTCCCTGATGGCTGTGGTTGCGGCCCGGGGACACGGTCCGCACCGATCGTCCTGTTCAACTGTCCGGGCGTGCCCGGTGTTCCGTGTACGGAGTGTGACGTGCGTTGCAGTGGTCCATGACGCGGTCGCCGGCCGTTCGGGTGAGAAATTTCGGGACAGACCGATCCGAACCCACCCTCCGCTCCGTATATGTGATGTCCAGGGAGGACCGAGGCGCATAACCGCCCATGAGGATGGTTATGTCACAACCGCATACCGTGCGTGCTGCCAGGAGCACACGTGCCACAGCGATGATGCTCGCGGCGGGCGCGGCGTTGGTGGGCGGGCTCGTTCCGGGTTCGGCCAGTGCGTCCAGCCACCGCGAAGCACCGCTGATCGCCGCCGACCCCACGGTCGACAACACGGACCTGTACGCGTTCGTCAGCCCGGACAAACCCGACACCGTGACCATGGTCGCGAACTTCTCGGGGTTCCAGGAACCCAACGGCGGCCCGAACTTCTACCCGTTCGCGACCGACGCGCACTACGACGTCAACATCGACAACAACGGCGACGCCAAGCCCGACCTGACGTTCCGCTACACGTTCTCGACCGACGACCGGCGGGGCAAGGACACCTTCCTGTACAACAAGGGCGTCGTGAAGTCGATCAACGACCCCAACCTGCTGTTCCGGCAGAACTACTCGGTCCAGCTGATCGACCATCACGGCGGCAACGCGCGCTACCTCGTGCAGAACGCGCGCGTCGCACCGTCCGACGTCGGGCCCGCGTCGATGCCTGACTTCCGGACGATCCGGGACCAGGCGATCACCAAGACGTACGGCGGCGGCCTGAGCTACGCCGGCCCGGCCGACGACTCGTTCTTCGCCGACCTGCGCGTGTTCGACTCGCTGTACGGCGGGAACCTGAGCGAGACCGGCCAGGACACGTTGCGCGGCTACAACGTCAACACCATCGCCCTGCAGCTCCCGTCGCACGTGTTGGCGCTCAAGCAGGACGCCAAACGCAACCCGGTGATCGGCGTCTGGAGTGACACCGAACGGCAGTCGCTGAGGCTCGCTCCCGGTTCAGCGAAGGCCGAAGGCCCGTTCGTGCAGGTGTCCCGGCTGGGCAACCCGCTGGTCAACGAGGTGATCTCGCCGGCCGGCCTGAAGGACGCGTTCAACGGCCTCACCCCGGACCAGGACCACAACGTCAAGGACCTGGTGGACCGGGTGAAGGTGCCGGAGCTGCCGCAGCTGGTCGAGCAGACCTTCCAGATCAAGGCCCCGGCCGCGCCGCGCGACGACCTGCTGGAGATCTTCCTGACCGGGATCACCACGAAGGCCGGCGGCCCGATCAAGGCCGACCTCAACTCGCAGCTGAACAACGCGGACGTGTACGCGAACCAGTTCGTGCCGTCCGAGATGCTGCGGCTGAACATGGCGATCGGGGCCACGCCGCAGCCGAACCGGCTCGGTCTGCTGGCCGGCGACAACCAGGGCTTCCCGAACGGCCGCCGGCTCACCGACGACGTCATCGACATCTCGTTGCAGACACTGGAAGGCGCGGCCCAGTCCGGCCAGCTGGTGCAGGCACTGGCGACCGGCGACAAGGTCGACGCCAATGACGTCGCCTTCGAGACGCGCTTCCCGTACGTGGCCGTGCCGAACAACGCCGCGGTGAACTCGGCGGTGCAGGCGCAGGTGGCGACCAAGTCGTCGATCCTGGCGAGCATCCCGATCGGTGGGTACGTCGGCGGCGCGATCGGCGCGCTGGTGCTGCTCGGCGGCGGTGTGTACCTGTGGCGCAAGCGCCCGACCAAGGCCCGTCACCGCAGTAACCGGCCCTGGTGAGTGTCCGTATCGACGCCCGTGGGCGCGGCCTGTCCGGCCGCGCCCACGGTGATCCCGGAGGAGTGGCCGCGTTGCTCGAACCGCCTTTTCTCAAGCCGGAAGCCGGCGGTCTGCGCCGGTGGTGGCCGGTGCCGGCGCTGTTGGTCGGGATCGCCACGGTCCTGTCGGTGTTCGCCGGGTACTCCGCGCCTATCGAAGCGGTGCCGTCCACCGCGCACGCGGGCCGGCAAACCCTGTTGGCGCAGTCGGTGGCCACGCTGCAGGCGTCCCTGCGCGAGCGACCGGACGACCCGCTCGCCTGGGCCAGACTCGGATCGTCCTATGTGGAGTTGGCCAGGATCACGGTCGACCCCACGTACTACGCCAAGGCGCAGGGCGCGTTGGAGCGGTCGATCCGGCTGAAGCCGGCCGGGAACGGGCCGGCGATGATGGGCATGGGCGCGTTGGCCAACGCCCGCCACGACTTCACGGTAGCCAAGGACTGGGGGGCGAAGGCACAGGCGGCCCAGCCGAGCACGGCCGAGGTGTACGGGGTGCTGGCGGACAGCCTGACCCAACTGGGCGACGACCAGGGTTCGGCGGACGCGGTCCAGCGGATGCTCGACCTGAAGCCGAACGTGTCGTCGTTCACCCGTGCCTCGTACTACTTCGAGATGCACGGCCGTGACGACGACGCACGGTCGGCGATGGACCGTGCCCTCGGCGCCGCCGGCGCGCCGGACGAGATCGCGTTCAGCCGGTACTACCTGGGGGAGTTGGCGTTCAACTCGGGCCGGCTCGACGACGCGGACGCCCAGTACACGCAAGGACTGCACGTGGTTCCCGACGACGCCTCGTTGACCGAGGGGCACGCCAAGGTCCTCGCCGCTCGGGTGCAGTACGCCCAGGCGCTCGACCTGTACAAGAGGTTGGTGTCGCGGGCGCCGCTGCCGCAGTACCTGTTGGAGTACGCGGAACTGCTCGATGTGTCCGGGCGCCCGGACGAGGCAGCTCAGCAGTACTCCGTGATCACGCAGCAGCAACGGTTGCTGGAAGCGTCGGGGGCGACCGACGATCTGAGCGCGGCCCAGGTGGCCGCCGACCACGGGGACAAGGCCGAGGCGGTGCGGCGGGCGCAGGCCGAGTGGGGGCGGCGGCAGAGCGTGTTCGTCGCCGACGCGATGGCGTGGGCCCTGCACGTGAACGGCCGGGACGCCGAAGCCCTGCCGTACACGGCCAAGGCCGCGGCGTTGGGCTGGCACAACGCGACGTTCGCCTACCACCGGGGGATGATCGAGGCCGGCCTCGGGCAGGTCGCGGACGCGGAACAGGACCTCGCGCGGGCACTGGACATCAACCCGTACTTCTCTCCTGTGCACGCGCCGGTCGCGAAGAAGAAACTGGCCGAGCTGAGGAACACCCGATGAGGGTGCTGATCCGCGCGGGCATCGTGGCCGCGGTGGTCGCGCCGCTGGTGTTCCTTCCGTTCGGGCACGCCGACGCGCACCCGTTGGGGAACTTCAGCGTCAACCACTACGACGGGCTGTCGCTGCACCCGGACCGCGTCGACGTCCGATCCATTGTGGACCTGGCGGAGATCCCGACTCTGCAGGAGAAGTCACTCGATCCCGGGCGGGAGTGCGCCACCTTGGCCGGCTCGCTGACGGCGACCGTCGCCTCGCGGCCGCTCACATTCACCGTCCGCGCGTCCACAATGGAGCATCCGGCCGGCCAGGCTGACCTGCCGACGACCCGCTTGACCTGCGAACTCACCGCCGCGGCCGAGCTGACCGGGCCGGTGACGTTCAGCGACGCGTACCGCGGCGACCGCGTCGGCTGGCACGAGATCACTGCTCTCGGTTTCGGGGTCGCCGTGGACTCGTCGGTGCCCGCCCACAGCGTCAGTGACGAGCTGCGGAAGTACCCGGACGACCTGCTCGCGAACCCGATGGACGTCCGGACCGCCCAGTTGACCGTGCGACCGGGCGCGGGCACCGGGTCGAGCGCGTCCGCACCGCGTCCGGCCGACGCGAGCATGCTGGACCGCGCTTCGCTCGCGTTGGCGGACTTCGTCGGACGACGGTCGTTGACGCCGTTGGTCGGGATGCTGGCCGTGCTGTTGGCCTTGGTGCTGGGCGCGTCGCACGCGGCCCTGCCGGGACACGGGAAGACCGTCATCGCCGCGTACCTCGTGGGTCGGCGCGGGACGCCTCGGGACGCGATCGTGGTGGGCGCGACTGTCACGTTGACCCACACGGCCGGGGTGTTGGTGCTGGGGTTGTTGTTGAGTGTGTCGAGCGTGCTCGCGGGGGAGAGCGTGTTGCGGTGGTTGGGGATCGGCAGCGGGCTGCTGATCGCGGGGATCGGGGTGGTGCTGCTTCGGTCGGCCGCTGTCCGTCGTGCGCCCGTGCTCGCCGGTCACGGCCATGGGCACAGTCACGGCCATGGGCATGGCCATGGTCACGGTCACGGGCATGGGCAGCGGTTCGGGCGGGGGAGCCTGATCGGGATGGGGGTCGCCGGTGGGCTGGTGCCCAGTCCGTCGGCGCTGGTGGTGCTGTTGGGGGCGGTGGCGCTGGGGCGGACGTGGTTCGGTGTGCTGCTGGTGCTGGCGTACGGGATCGGCATGGCCGGGATGCTGACCGCCGCCGGGCTGCTGTTGGTGAAGTTCCGCGACCGGTTCGACCGCTTCGCCACGGACCGGTTCGGTGGGCGGATCCAGAAGCTGATCGCGCTGGCGCCGGTGCTGACCGCCGGGATGGTCCTGCTGGTCGGCGTCGGCCTGACCATCCGGGCGGTCGTCGGCTAGTTCTTGGAATCTTCTGTGAAGCTTTCGCCCGGTCGGGCGACAGTGATGACACTGGGTACATGGCGGAAACGAGGATCTTGGTCGTCGACGACGACGAGTTCCTGGCCGACGCGGTGTCCACGGCCTTGCGGTACGAGGGGTTCGACACGGCGGTCGCCGGGACGCGGGCGGAGGCTGTTGGCGCCGTTCAGCGCTACCGGCCCGATCTGATCGTGCTGGACATCCTGCTGCCGGACGGTTCGGGGCTGGATCTCTGCCGTGCGTTGCGCCGGTCCGCGCAGCAGGTGCCGGTGGTGTTCCTGACCGCGCGGGACGAGCCCGAGGAACGTATCGCGGGCCTGACCATCGGCGGCGACGACTACCTGACGAAGCCGTTCAGCCTGGGCGAGCTGATCGCCCGGATCCGTGCGGTGCTGAGGCGGTCCGGGTCGTCGGGCGGTCCGACGCCTCTGGTCGTCGCGCATCTGGAGATCGACGTGGCGGCGCATCAGGTCCGGGTCGGCGGGCAGGTGGTCGACCTGACGCCGACCGAGTTCGAGCTGCTGCACTACCTCGCCGTCAACGCCGGAACGGTCCTCACCAAGGGACAGATCCTGGATCACGTGTGGCAGTACGACTTCGGCGGCAACGACGGCGCGGTGCAGACGTACATCAGTTACCTGCGCCGCAAGGTGGACACCGGTCATCCGCGGTTGATCCACACCGTGCAGCGCATCGGGTACGTGCTGCGTCCGCCGGAGCCCACGCCGTGAGGCCGATGTCGCTGCGGACTCGGCTGGTGCTGACGGTCGGTGGGCTGGTGCTGATGGGGATGATTCCGCTCGGTGTGTCGACATCCCAGGCTTTGTCCGACTGGCGTGACAGTCACAACATCGACGCGCTCACGGCGACGAGCCGCACGCTCGCCGCCGATCTCGCGCAGGGAGCCACGCTCGCGAACACGCCTTTGCTCTCCGCGCTCGCGGAACGTGGTGACGTGCCGTCGTTCTTCCAACTGCGCGGCACGGACGGCACGGTGTTGCAGACCGTGTCCGCTGGCCCGGCGCCGTCGTTGACGCACACCGAACCGGTTCGCGACGGCACTGTGCTCGTCGTCGGGATGCGGACGGCGGGCTCCGACCAGTTTCTGGCCAGGATCCGGCGGGCGGTGCTCATTCCCAGCGTGGTCACGTTCGTCGGTGTGCTGCTGTTGGCGGTGTGGCTGGTGCGGCGGGGGATGCGGCCGTTGGACCGGATCGCTCGCACCGCCCAGGCCATCGGCAGCGGCGATCTCACGCAACGCGTTGAGCTCGTGGACCCACGGACCGAGATCGGCCGGCTCGGCCGTGCGTTGAACAACATGCTCGGTCAGCTCGAAACCGCCTTCGATGAGCGACGCGCCTCTGAACACCGCCTCCGTACGTTCCTTGCCGACGCGTCCCACGAGCTGCGCACTCCCGTGGCGACTGTTCGCGCGTACGCCGAACTGTTCCGCCGTGGCGCCGCATCACGACCTGCGGACCTGGCTCGGGTGACGTCCCGCATCGAGAGCGAAGCGGAACGCATGGGTGTGCTCGTCGACGAAATGCTGCTGCTGGCCAGGCTGGACCAAGGCAGACCGCTCGATCTTCGGCCCACCGACCTCAACGAACTCGCCGCCGACGCGGTCGCCGCCGCCCGCGCCACCGAACCCGACCGGCCGCTGCGGATACTCCCCGCCCCGGCGCCGGCGGTCCTGCCGTGCGATCCCACCCGGATCCGCCAGCTCCTGGACAATCTCTTGGCCAACGTTCGCATCCACACCCCGTCTGGTGCTCCCGCGACCGTCACCGTCGGTGTCGACCGGCACTCGGTCACGGTCGACGTCGTCGACACCGGGCCGGGCATTCCCGCCGCCGACCATCTGCGTGTCTTCGACCGCTTCTATCGCGCCGCCCACACCCGCGCCAGCGGCACCGGGCTGGGTCTTTCGCTCGTGGCCGCCATCGCTCACGCCCACAACGGAACCGCCAGTGTCCACACCGGACTCGATGGGTCCGGCACGCGGGTCCGCGTCACGCTGCCCAGGTGACCGGCAGGGCGTGGACGCCGTAGATGGCCATGTCGGTGCGGAGCGGGACCTGGTCCGCGGGGACGGCGAGGGCGAGGTTCGGGAACCGGTCAAGCAGGCGGCGGAACCCGATCCGCATCTCGGTCCGGGCGAGCTGCTGGCCGAGGCAACTGTGGATGCCGTGGCCGAACGCCAGGTGCTGGGTGCGTTCCCGGGTGACGTCCAACTCGTCGGGGCGGTCGGTGAGCTCGTTGCCGCGGTTCGCTTTCGGTGTCGCGAGGACGACGGTCTGGCCCGCTTGGATCTGTGCGCCGCCGAGAGTGAGGTCCTCGGTGGCCACCCGGACGATGCCAGGCCCGATGATGCTCAGGTAGCGCATCAGCTCGTCGACCGCACCAGGCATGAGGTCCGGATCGGCACGCAGGATCGACATCTGTTCGGGATGCCGCAACAACGCGAACGTGCCGAGGCCGAGCATGGCCGCGGTGGTTTCGTGCCCGGCGAACAGCAACAACAACGTCATGGCGGTCAGCTCGTCGTCATCGAGGTCCGAGTCGGCGATCAGACCGGAAAGCAAGGCGTCGTCCGGGTTCGCGCGTTTGTGTTCGACCAGGTTCCGCAGGAACGTCATGGCTTTGACGCGGGCCGCGAACCGTTCGTCGTCGGAGATGGTGAGGTTGACGAACGCCTTGGCGAAGCTCTGGAACTCCGCCCGGTCGGCGTAGTCCACGCCCAGCAGTTCGCAGATCACCAACGAGGGCACCGGCAACGCGAAATGGGCCACCAGGTCCGCTGGAGTGTCCTGGCGGGCAAGGGAATCCAGGTGGTCGTCGACGATCTGCCCGATCCTGGGCTCAAGGAGTTTCATCCGGCGCACGGTGAACTGCCCGGTGAGCAGCTTCCGGTAGTGGGTGTGCTCCGGCGGGTCCATCGTGATGAACGACCGGCGCTGCTGGTCGCCGGGCCGTGGCTTGGACTTGAACCCCGGCAGCGGCGACTCCGCTCGTGCGCGGTCGGCGGAGAACCGCGTGTCGGCCAGGAACTCCCGGCCCACCTGCGCGCTGGTCACCACCCAACCCGTTGCGCCACTGGGAAAGACAAGCGGGCTGACGGCCGGCAACCCGGCGAGCTCCGGGGACGGGTCGAACAGCTGATGGCGTTGAGTCAAAGGCAGTGTCATGAGTTCTCCGATTCGGTACGCAGGATGCGCCAGCACACGTAGCCGCAAAGCCCCAGCGCGGGAGTGCCGGCGAACGTCTCGACAATGCCGAGCGCGACCACCTGCCCGGCCAGGTACAACGGCACCACCACGGCGACATTGACGACGAACTTCGCAAGGAACAACGCTGTGCACAGCTGGTAGCGCCGCCGCCGCGCCCGGTCCCGCCGCCAGCCGAACCGTTCGCCCGACCCGGCGCCGACGATGAGTCCGATCACCGGCCACCCCACCACCATGGACACCAGGAACACCACCCCGGCACCCGCAGGCATCACCAGACCCGGCAGGTAGAAGTCCACCCCACGGCCAGTGCTACTGGCGAGCAACGCGGAAACCGCCACCATGACCAGCCCACCGACCGCCTGCCACCACTTCCGTTCGGTGCACACCCGAACCACCGCGAACACCAACACCGCCCCGACGGCGACCAAAGCGGACAGCATCACCCGACCGGTGATCGGATAGACGACCAGGAACGCGATCCGGGAAGTGAAGATCTCCGCGACCGTGTACCAACCACCCACCATCTCGAACAAACGCAGCGACTGCCGAGTCAGCAGACCGAAGTTCATGCCGTCAACTCTGGCGCCCTGATCTTCAGAACCCTTGGCGGACCTCTGTGATATCGCTGCGAATCACGGACCGGCGCCGCACTACAGGCCGAACGCCGCGGTCACCTTGCGGACCGCTTCGACCGCAGGTATCCCGACCTGGCCGAATTCCTCGCCAGGTGTGCGGTCAGTGTGGCCACGCCGTCGCCGCGGAGCCTGTCGAGGCTGGCGGCGCGTCCGGTGAGCAGCAGGAGCAGGGCGTCGATGGGGCCGCGAACCTCGTGTGGGCCGTGGCCGGCCGTCCAGTCGATGTCGGTGGCGCGCAGCCGGATTCCGGCGAGTCGGCGGCGGGCCCAGAAGGGCCAGCCCATGGCCCAGACGCGGGCGGCACCCGTGCGGGCGGCGTCCAGCGGCATGGTCCGGTCCCGGCTGAGCGGGATCGCGATGTCCTGCCCGTGCACCAGGATGTCGAAGAGGATGTTGCGGTGGTTGGTCATCGGCGGCAACCTGCGCGAGGCCGCGTGCGTACGCAGCTCGGCGACCAGGTCGGCGCCGGCCCGGTCGGCGTGCCGGACCGAGATGTCGTGGTTGAGCCGGTGGAAGCTGCCCCGCGCCCGGACCCCCTCGGCGAGCATCGTCCACGGGCCGGGTGGTTGCGGCGCCAACGCGACGTGTGCGGCGACGTCCCGGACCCGCCAGCCCGCGCACAACGACGGGCGGTCCCATTCCGGCTCGGTCAGTGTGTCCAGCAGATCGGCCAGACTGAGCCGCTCGCTCTCGATGACCTGCCAGCTCCGCTCCCGGTCCATGACGAGTCCTCTAGTAGCATCGGTCAGAGACACTGACCAATTTAGTCAGACTCTCTGACTAATGTCAAGGGGTGCCCGTGACCGACGACGCAGCGCTGAACACCGGCCTGCTGCTCTACATCCCGTACCGGTGGTTGGAGAACCGCGTGTTCGACGCGTTGGCCAAGGCCGGGTACGACATCACCGTCGCGCAGATGAAGATCGTGCAGCGGATCGGGCCCGACGGCACCCGGCTGACCGATCTCGCCGAACAGGCCCAGGTCACCAAGCAGACCGCCGGTTTCCTGGTGGACCAACTGGAGAAGGCGGGCTGGGTCGAGCGGGTGCCCGACCCGTCCGACAAACGAGCTCGCCTCGTTCGGATGAGCGACCGTGGCAAGAGCGCGATCCCCATCGCGGATGCCGCGATCGCCGAGATCGAGACCGAGTGGGAGGCGCACCTGGGCAAACAACAGATGGCGCAGCTCCGGCGCATCCTCACCAAACTCCGCGCGATCACAGACCCCTACGCCTAGTGGCTGGCCTTGGGCCGGCGAGCGGTGCCGGCCGGTGACCGTCAGCCCGTGGGGCTGAGGGTGTCCAGGTGGATCCGACGGTCGACGGTGATCTCCTCGCCGACCGCGAGGTAGCTCACGCGGTCGAGCAGGAAGCCGCGGGGCGCGTTGCGCAGCCGGCACCAGGCGAGCAGATACCAGCCGCGGGGGCCGTGTAAGAGCGCCATCGGCTCCACGGTCCGGTGGGTGGTGTGCTCGTTGCGGTCGCGGTAACGGATGAGCAGGGTTCGGCCGGTCTTCAGGGCTCGCTCCACCTTTCGGGGGACGGCCGAATGGTTGCCGGCCGGGCTGACCGGGCGCACCCGGTCGACGAGCTTGTCCACCTCGTCCCGGGAGCGTTCCGGGAGCACCGCCGCCAGCTTGGCCAACGCCGTCCTGGCCGCGCCTTCGAGCGGAACGCCCCGCAGTTCGCGCAGCGCCACGGTCATCACTGTCGCCTCTTGCGGGGTGAGGTGCAGCATGGGGAGCAGGCGGTCCTCGTCCAGGACGTAGCCGCCGCGGCGGCCCCGGTCGCCGTACACCGGGACGTCCGACTGCTGCAGCTCGGCGAGGTCACGCTCGATGGTCCGGACCGACACGTCGAGGTGATCCGCCAGCCACCTGGCCGTGCGCGACTCGGGTGCCGCCGCGCGCAGCTCCGCCACCAGGGTGGTCTGTCGAGTGGTTCGGTTCATAGGGACAACGTACCTGGCACCACCGACAATTTTGGGTCAACTCGAACACATGGTCGAGTACTTGTTACCTGACGCCGTTACGGTCGTTGCGACCGAGCATCCGGCAGGTCCGCACGCATAGCTGCCCCAAAGGGCGGGGTTGATCACCAGCGCGCGCGAGAACCTGTAAGCCGAGCCAAGCCGAGGCAGAAGGAGCATGTACATGGCGGCGACTTACGGCGCCCCTGGCGTCTACATCGAGGAGCGTCCGAGCGGGTCGATGCCGCTGCAGGGTGTGGGCACCGCTGTCGCGGCGTTCGTGGGGTTCACCGCGACATACCACGCCGACGCGGGTGACCCGACCGACCCCGACGGTGTGAAGCCCCAGCTGGTCACCAGCTGGCCGCAGTACGAGCGGATCTACGGCGGTTTCGCGCCGGGCATCCTGCTGCCGCACTCGGTGAAGGGCTTCTTCGAGAACGGCGGCGGCATCGCCTACATCGTCCGGATCCCCAGCGGCGTCGGCACGGGCAAGGCGCAGCGCGCCCTGCCGGCCTCCGGCCGCGCCGAGATCGAGACGCTGAACGTCGAGGCGATCGACCCCGCGGGCAACTACGAGGTCGTCGTCGAGACCACGCCACCGGCCGAGGGGGAGCAGCCCGGCCAGGACTTCACCATCAAGGTCGTGGACAACGGGCAGGTCCGCGAGGAGTTCCCGAACGTCCACCTGGGCCGCGGCCCGAAGAGCGTCGAGAAGACCATCAACGAGCGGTCCAAGCTGATCCGCGTCGAGGTCCGCAACGCACAGGGCCTGTCAGTCGCCGAGCGCGCCCCCGCGCCCGGCAAGTACGCCATCAAGGCGGTCGCACCGGCCGCCGTGGCGGTGTCGCCCACCGAGTTCGAAGGCTCCGAGGTGGCCCGCACCGGCTACGAGGGCCTGGCCATCGCCGAGGACGTCACCATGGTGGCGATCCCCGACCTGATCACGGTCGCCACCCGGCCGGACGGCTCGTTCGACCACGAGGGCTACCTGGCCGCGCAGGGCAAGCTGGTCGACTGGTGCGAGCGCAGCCGCACCAAGATGGCCATCCTCGACTCGCCGCCCGGACTCAACGCGCAGCAGGCCCTGGAGTGGCGGTCCGCGCTGGGCAAGGACAGCGGGTTCGGCGCCGCGTACTACCCGCACCTGGTCGTGCAGAACCCGTTGGCCCGCCCCGGCGCGACCAACGGCGAGAAGTTCATCACCGTGCCGCCGTCCGGCCACGTCGCCGGTGTGTGGGCGCGCACCGACGCCGCCCGCGGCGTGTGGAAGGCCCCGGCCAACGAGGTCGTCCGTGGCATCGCCCGGCTGGAGTCCGACGTGACCACCGGCGAGCAGGACCTGCTCAACCCGGCGCAGGTCAACTGCATCCGCTCGTTCGGTGCCAACGGCATCCGGATCTGGGGTGCGCGCACGCTGTCGTCGGTCGACCAGAGCTGGCGCTACATCAACGTCCGCCGGCTGTTCATCTTCGTCGAGGAGTCGATCCGGCGCGGTACCCAGTGGGTCGTGTTCGAGCCGAACGACGCCGACCTGTGGGCGCGCGTACGCCGCACGGTCTCGGCGTTCCTGCGCAACATGTGGATGCAGGGCGCGCTTGTCGGCGCCACGCCCGAGCAGGCGTTCTTCATCCTCTGCGACGAGACCAACAACCCGGCGTCCTCTGTGGACGAGGGCAAGCTGGTCGTGGACATCGGGATCGCGCCGGTGAAGCCGGCCGAGTTCGTGATCTTCCGGCTGAGCCAGTGGCAGGGTGGCGCGGAGACCAGCGAGTGACACCGGCTTTCCAGGACGGCAACCACGGTTATAGGGAGACACCACCATGCCTGACTTGACAACGACGAACGTCTTCGTCCTCGAGGTGGACGGCCAGCAGCTCGGCAGTTTCCGCAAGGTCAGCGGGATCGAGAACGAGTCGGAGATCATCGAGTACAAAGAGGTCACCAAAGACGGCAAGATGATCATCCGGAAGTCCCCCGGCTCGCAGAAGTGGGCGGACATCACGCTGGAACGCCGGGTCGACACCGACAAGGGCCTGTGGGAGTGGCGCAAGCAGGTCATCGACGGCGACATCGACAAGGCCCGCCGGCACGGCTCGATCATCGCGAAGAACTCCAAGATGGAGGAGGTCGCGCGGTGGAACTTCACCAACGCGTGGCCGTCCAAGTGGGTCGGCGGTGACCTGGACGCGGGCAGCAACGAGGTCAACACCGAGAAGATCACCATCGCGCACGAGGGCCTTGAGCGGGTATGAGCCTGAGCACCGAGTACCCGTTCACGCTGCCCAAGGGCTACGTGGACGAGGAAGGCGTGATCCACCGCGAGGGTGTGATGCGCCTGGCGACGGCCCGGGACGAGATCGAGCCGCTGCGTGACCCGCGGGTGAAGGACAACGAGGCGTACGCGACCGTGATCGTGCTCGCCAAGGTCGTCACCGAGCTGGGCACGTCCGGCCGGGTCACCACCCGGACCATCGAGCGGTTGTTCGCCAGCGACTACCGCTACCTCCAGGACTTCTACCGGGTGATCAACTTCGGTGACCCGTCGATCCTGGAGGGCATGGAGCCGGGCAGCCCTTTCCCCCAGGAGGTGGCGGAGGTGGGCTGACCCGTTACGCCGCGAAGGAGCTGTGGCGCGAGATGACGTACCTGGCCTATCACCTGCACTGGGGGTTGGACCAGTTGCTTGATCTCGAGCACGGCGACCGGATCGCGTTGCTCGAGGAAGTCAGCAGTTTGAACGAGCGTTTCTGGCAGGGAATCGATGGCGACGACTAGAACTCCCGATCCGCCCTTCGCCGGCAGGTTCGAATTCAGTGTGGACGGTCTGACCATCGGCTCGTTCACCGAGGTGTCCGGCCTGTCCGTGCAGATCGACACCGAGGAGCTGGTCGAGGGCGGGCAGAACGGCTTCACGCACAAGTTCCCCAAGGCGACGAAGTGGCCCAACCTCGTGCTCAAGCGCGGGATCACGGACTCCGACGCGCTGTTCGAGTGGTTCGCCAAGTGCTCCGGCGAGGGCCTGGAGGCCGCGGGCAACAAGCTCGACCGGCGGCACGCGGCGCTCAAGCTGCTCGACAGCAAGGGCAAGGTGGTGCGCAGGTGGAACGTGACCGAGGCGTTCCCGGTGAAGTGGACGGGTCCGAAGTTGGCGGCGACCGCGAAGGACCTGGCCACCGAGGAGTTGGAGGTGACCCACTGTGGCTTCAAACCGGAGAAGTGACAGTGGTGGCCGCCTGCGCGGGCTGATCCCGTTCCGCAAGCGCAAGCCGGAACGCGCCCCGATCGCGACGTCGGGGCTGGCCGTCCGCCCGCCGTGGTGGCGGATGGCCGTCAAGCGTATGGTCGCTGGGCTCTGGCCGGGGTTCCGTGCCGGCCAGAGCGCCGAGTACGGCCAGGCGGAGTCGAGCGGGCCGCAGGTGAGCGTGGCCCGCAAGCCGCTGCTGGCCCGCCGCGAGCCGCTGGTCAGCAAGACGTCCGTGCTGCGGCCCCGCAAGACCACGGCCCGGGGTGACCGGCCCACGGCCATCACCGGACCGCGGTCGGGGATCGCCGGCCGGTCCGAGGCGCTGACGCCGCCGATGACTGTCACCGCCCCCAAGGACTCGGTCGCGCCGCTCAGCCACACGTCGGCCGCGCACCTTCTCGTGGGCGGCCGTGCTTCGGTTGTCGTACAGCAGGACGAGGCCGAGTACGCGACGGACGACGTCAACGCCGCCGCCGAACCGGAGGTCGTGGTTCGTCGGGAAAGCGCGCGGACGCCGGTTGTGCTGCCCCCGGTGGCCGCCCCTGTTTCGCTGTCCCCGCCGCCGGCGTTGACCGTCCAGCGGTCGACCAGCACCCAGGCGGCGAAATCCGGGAAGACCAGGCATTCCGGGCAGTCTGGCAGGTCCCGGCCACGCGGCCAGGTCCAGCGGTCCACGGCGACGAACCAGTCGGTTACCGGCGAGGCGTTGACCAGCCAGGCGTTGACCAGCCAGCCTGTCGGCCAGACGACGAGCCTGTACCCGTCGATGAGCGTGGTCGGCCCACGTGGTCCACAAGAGACACTCGCGGCCAGCTCCCTGATCGAGTCCTCGACCGAGGACGAGCCGAAGTCGCCGGAACAGCGGTGGCGCGAGGCGGTCGCGTCCGTGCCGTTGGAGTCGCCGCGACCGTTCCCCACAAGCATGCGGCCATTGGTGGCGCAGCTGGCCGGCAGCGCCGAGCGGGTCTCGTACACGACCGGCCCGGCGACCCGCCGCGCGCTCACCGAAGTCGGCGCCCTGGGCGCGACCACGGGCACTGTCGTGCACCTGGCGCAGCAGCCCGGCACCGACATGGGCGTGCTGGCGCACGAACTCACGCACGCGCGGTCCCCGATCTCCCGGCCGCGGTTCATGCTGCACGCGCCGACCGGGTCGATGGACTCCGACGAACGGCACGCCCGGTCTGTCGGCGATGCCTTCACCGACACGGTGTCCGCGAGCCCGACCATGACCAGTGGCTTGCCGCCGATGAAGGTTCGGCGGCTGTTCGGCTCGAACATGATGGATGGCCTGACCAACCAGGCCACCGGCGCCCTCGGCGGGCTCGGCGGCCAGGCCACGAACGCGGTCAGCGGGTTGGCGAACCAGGCCACCAGCGCGATCGGGTCCGGCGCGAGCGACGTGAGCGGCCAGCTCGGCAGCGCGGCGAGCGGCCTGAGCGACCGGTTCTCCTCGGCGGCCAACGACTTCGGCAGCTCGCTGGCGAACCAGGCCGGCGCCGTGTCAGCCGGTCTGGTCGACCAGTTGCCGGTCGGCGGCGGCAGCGGGATCGCCCAGGTCGCCCGCACCGCTGTGGAGAACGCGGTCCGCGAGGCCACGGCCACGACCGTGGCGGAAGCGCACAACGCCGTCGGCCAGGTCTCCCAGGCCGCGCAGGGCATGGTCGGCCAGGCGCAGGGCATGGCCAGCGGCCTCGTCGACAGCGCCGGCGGCCAGGTCAACCAGTGGGTCAACGGCGCTGTCTCCCAGGCGCAGGGCGCGGTGCAGGGTGTCGGCGACCAGGCTTCGCAGGCCGTCGCGGGCGCCGAGAACGCCGCGGCCGGCGCCGTCAACGGCGCGATGAACCAGGCGGCGGGCGCGATGGGCCTCGGCCCCGGCTCGGCGCCGCAGATCTCCGGCCAGGACCTGGACCGGATCGCCGAAGCACTAGAGGAACGTCTGCTCCGCCAGCTCGAACGCCGCGGCGGGCGCTACGCGGGGGTGTTCTAGAGATGGCCGCACCAGTCAAGGCCTACCTGCAGACCGAGAACGGCGAGCAGATCAAGTGCATGTTCAACCCGGCCGAGCTGACCATCAGCAAGTCCAACAGCTGGCAGGGCGGCGAGGCCAAGGGCAAGAACGCGCCCGAGCTGCGGTTCCAGTCCGGCCAGTCGGCCACGCTGACGCTGTCGCTCACGTTCGACACCACGCGCGAGGGTGAGGACGTCAGCACGTACAGCACGAAGCTGCTGAACCTGATGAAGGTCAACCCGGGCCTGGCCGGCGCCGACCCGAGCCGCAACAAGGCCCGGCCGCCGTGGGTGGAGTTCCACTGGGGCGAGACCAAGTCGTTCAAGTGCATCGTGGAACGCGTGCAGGTCAAGTTCACGTACTTCGCCAGCAACGGAAAACCGTTGCGCTGCAAGGCGGACGTCTCGTTGAAGCAGTGGAAGGACGACGACCAGCTGCCGCTGCAGAACCCGACGTCGTCCACGCCGAGCCTGCACACCGTGCACCAGCTGCGCCCCGGCGAGACGCTCGACCGCGTAGCCGCGCGCCACTACGGCGACGCGACGCGCTGGCGGCAGATCGCCGAGGCGAACGGCATCCTGGACCCGTTGCGGCTGCCCAAGGGCCGTCAGCTGGCCATCCCCGAGCAGGGCGCCCGGTGGCGGGACGGCCGGAATGCCTGAGCAGCGGCGCCTGGACGGCGTGATCCTGAAGGTGGACGGCTCGCCGCTGGCCACCGACCTGTACGGGCGGCTGATGCTCGTGCAGGTGGAGGAGTCCGTGCAGCTGCCGGACCATTTCGCGCTGCACTTCGACGACCCGCACTTCGAGCTGTTCGACGAGGACAAGTTCCGGCCCGGCACCAAGGTCGAGATCGCGTTCCGGGCCGAGGGCGACCCGGTGGTCGTGACGTCCGGCGAGGTCACCGCGGTGTCGGTGGAGCCAGGCGTGTCCGGCCGGCACGAGCTGATCGTCACGGGCCTGGACCTGAGCCACCGGCTGGCCCGCGGCGGGAAGTCCCGCGCGTTCACCAACATGACCGACGCGGACATCGCCCGCCGGATCGCCGGGGAGTACGGTCTCGACCCCGACATCGACGGCACGAGCGAGGTCCGCCAGCACATGCTGCAGCACGGCGAGACGGACTTCGCGTTCGTCCGCCGGCTGGCCGGCTCGATCGGGTACAACTTCTGGGTCAGCGACCAGAAGTTCCACTTCAAGAAGAAGCCCAGCGCCCGCTCCCAGGCGCCGAAGCTGACCTGGGGGGAGAACCTGCGCAGCTTCAAGGTCCGGTTCGCGTCGGTCGACAACTGCGACGAAGTCGTTGTCACCGCGTGGGATCCGGTCGACAAGAAGACGATCACCGGGCGCGCCAACACCCCGGACCCCGGTACCGACGCCCCGGCCGCCGCGCAGATGGCCGCGGCGGCCAAGCGCAGTTTCGGCCAGGTCACCCGGCGCGCCGGGCAGTTCCCGGCGGCCAGCCAGACCGAGGCGGACGCCCGCGCGCAGGCGTTGATGCTCAAGGCGTCCGGCGGCGGCGTGATCCTCAAGGGCGAGTGCGTCGGCAACCCGTGGATCGGCGCGGGCAACGAGGTCACGCTGGACAAGGTCGGCCGTCGGATGAACGGCAAGTACCGGGTCACGACCGTCGAGCACACGTACGGCGCCGACCGTCCGTACGTGACGCGTTTCGTCTGCGGCGCCAAGGAAGCCGACAGTCTCGTCGACGTGTTGGGCGGCGGTGGCACGTCGAACCGGCAAGAGCACCGCGGCTGGGGCAGCCTGGTGGTCGGCGTGGTCACCAACAACGACGACAAGGAGAGCCAGGCCCGGGTCAAGGTGAAGTTCCCGACCCTGGCCGACGACGAGAGCGCGTGGGCCAGGGTGGCGACCATCGGCGCGGGCGGCTCGCGCGGCATCCAGTGGCTGCCCGAGGTGGGCGACGAGGTGCTCGTCGGGTTCGAGAACGACGACAAGGCCCGGCCCATCGTCCTGGGTGGACTGTGGGGCCGCAAGGACAAGCCGCCGGAGCCGAAGCCGATCGGCGACGGCAAGGTCAAGCAGCGGATCATGGCCAGCCGCAAGGACAACCGGATCGTCATCACCGACGACCCGAAGACCTCGATCGTGATCAAGCTCGGCGACGCGGAGTGCGAGTTGCACCTCGAGCAGTCCGAGTCCAAGCTGACCGGTGAGAAGAAGCTCACCATCAGCGCGCAGCAGATCGAGGTGAAGGCGGACCAGAAGCTCACGCTCAGCGCGCAGACGATAGAGGTCAACGCGAAGAGCACGCTGACCGCGACCGGCAAGCCCATCAAGTTGAACTAGTGGGGAAGTGGACGATGAGCGAGCCGCGCAACGGCGACCTGATCGGCTCCGGGTGGGCGTTCCCGGGCCAGATCACCCCGGGCGGCAGTGTGCGCCTGGTGGAAGGTGGTGAGGAGATCGACGGGGCGCTGCGGATGATCCTGACCACCTCGCCGGGGGAACGGGTGATGCGGCCGGACTTCGGCTGTTCCATGTGGGAGCAGGTGTTCGCGCCGGTGAACGCGAGCACGCTCGGGCTGATCGAGCAGTCCGTGCGGGAGGCCGTGACGCGGTGGGAGCCGCGGGTGGAGGTCGAGCAGGTGACCGCGGCGCCGGAAGGGGACGGCTCGATGATCGCCATCGACATCTCCTACCGGGTCAAGGCCACCAACGACCACCGCAACCTGGTCTACCCGTTCTACGTGATCCCGCAGGAGGAGCCGGCACCGTGAGTCTAGTAGCACCCAATCTCGACGACCGCCGGTTCCAGGACATCGTCGACGAGGCCAAGCGGCGGATCGCCCGGCACTGTCCGGAGTGGACGGACCACAACGTGTCCGACCCCGGGGTGGCGCTGATCGAGCTGTTCGCGTGGATGACCGAGATGATCCTGTACCGGCTCAACCAGGTGCCGGACCGGCTGTACATCAAGTTCCTCGAACTGGTCGGCATCGAGCTGGCGTCGGCGTCGCCGGCCCGTACGGACATCCTGTTCACGCTGGCCGCGCCGCCCGACTCGTCGATCCGGGTGCCCGCGGGCACCCAGGTCGGCACCGAGCGCGGCCACGGCGAGGACCAGATCGTGTTCATGACGGACACGGACCTGATGCTGGTCAAGCCGAACCTGACCGCGTTGCTGACCCGCACCGACGGCCGGTTCGAGAACCACACCGAGGAGCTGGGGCTGGAGAACACCCAGATCCCGGTGTTCCCGTCGCTGCACGTGGACGACGCGATGTACCTGGGCTTCGAGGAAGGCCTTGAGGGCAACCTGATCCGGGTCGACATCGAGGTGAGCGGCGCGGCCGGTCGCGGTATCGACCCGCGCAACCCGCCGCGGGTGTGGCAGAGCTGGAACGGCCGGGACTGGACCAACGCGCGTGTCCTGTCCGATACCAGTGACGGCTTCAACACCACCGGCGAAGTGACCATGCTGCTCAAGGGCCGGCACGAGCAGTTGGCGATCGGTCCGGTGCGGGCGCACTGGGTGCGGGCCAAGCTGGTCGAGCCGGACGTGCCGGGCCAGACGTACGACACGCCGCCGTTGCTGGACTCGGTCGCGGTCACCGGCCTGGGCGGCGCGGTCGCCGCGCACCACGCCGAGCCCGCGCCACGCGAACTGCTCGGGGCGAGCACCGGCGAACCCGGCCAGGTGCACGTCGTCCGTCGCGCGCCGGTGTTGCCTCGGCGCGGCGGCGAACGGGTCGAGATCGTGCCCGTCCGGCGTGAGCCAGGCGTGGACGAGGAGCCGGTGTCGTGGCGTGAGGTCGCGGACTTCACCGACGCGACCGAAGCCGACAAGGTCTACACGTGGAACGGCGCCACCGGCGAGATCCGGTTCGGGCCACGGGTGATCAACCGTGAGGGCCGGGTCCGCCAGTACGGCGCGGTCCCCGACGAGGAGGCACAGATCTGGGTCACCGGCTACCGCTACGGCGGCGGCCGGCGCGGCAACGTCGGCGCCAACAAGCTGACGGTTCCGTTGAGCGCCATCCAGTCCGTCGACTCGGTGAAGAACCTGGAGCCCGCGACCGGCGGTGTCGACGCCGAAAGCGTGGACAACGCCAAGGTTCGCGGCCCGCTGTACCTGCGCGGCGGACATCGGGCCGTGACCGCCAAGGACTTCGAGCGGCTCACTTTGGCCGCGGCACCTGGCGCGGCGCGGGCCCGATGCCTGCCGCCGGCCAAGAACGGCGACCCGGTGCGGCTGCTGGTCGTGCCGCGGGTGGACATCGCGCCCGAGTCGTTGAAGCTGCAGAACCTGGCGCTGCCGCCGGACCTGACCACCCAGATCCAGGGCTACCTGGACGACCGGCGGCTGCTCACCACCCAGATCCGCATCGACACCCCGTCGTACCAGGGCATCACCGTGGTCGCCGAGGTGCACGCGGCGCCGACGGTTCGCCCGGAGAAGGTCCGGGAGGACGCGGAGAAGGCGCTGTACGAGTTCGTGAACCCGGTCACCGGCGGCCCCAGCGGCAACGGCTGGCCGTTCGACACCGATCTGTCCATTGGGGACATCTTCTCGGTGCTGCGCGGCGTCGCCGGTGTGATCCGCGCCGAGACCGTGCACATGTTCCTGGCGGACCTGCGGGGCCAGCAACAGCCCGAGGAGGTCGGCCAACGCGTCCGGCTGTCCCGGGAAGAGCTGTTCATGTCCGTGTCGCACAGGGTGGTGGTCCGGCAATGAGTGTGAACGGACACGCGGGTTGGCTGCTGGAACAGCTGCCGGCGGGGATGCGGCGCGACCGGGTCATCGCCGGGTTCGTGCGCGCGTTCGAGGAGATCGGCGACTCGGTCCGCGAACAGGTCACCGACGTCGAGTACGAGCTGGACGTCAACCTGGCGTCGCCGGAGATGTTGGCGTACATGGCGTCCTGGATCGGTGTGGACGTCGACGAGGCCATGCTGGCCTCGGCGGACCCGCAGGTGCGCGACGCCCAACGCCGGCTCATCCGCGCGGTCGGCCAGGCCCTGGTGTGGCGCGGCACCCGCCGTGGCATGGAGACCCTGCTGGAGGCGTTGACCGACAGCCGGGTGGACGTGCACGACTCGGGCGGCGTGTTCGGTCCGCGGGACACCGTGCCGCCCACGTCCGATGTGGTCGTGATCGAGCTGGACCACACCGGCCTGTTGACGCGACAGCAGGTGATGGCGTTCCTCGCCGAGGAGTTACCGGTCGGTGTGCGGGTAGACTTGCGGATCCGGTCCGAACAGCAGGAGCGACGATGAACTGCCCAGAGTGCGGTCGCCCTGTGCTGGCGGGCGTGAAGCTCTGCCCGTCCTGCGGCTACCCACTGCTGCTCGACAAACCCGCGGTGGTGGAGCAGCAGCCCCACAAGGTCACCCACAAACCGGCCGAGCAGCAGGAGAACATCAGCTACACCGGCCAGATGCAACATCCCCAGCAACAGCGGCCGATGCCCCAACCCGGCTACCCGCCGCCGCGGCAGATGTATCCGCCGCAGCAGCAACAGATGCAGCGGCAACCGCCGCCCCAGGTGATGCGCGGGCCGGAACAGGCCCGCGTCCTGGGGCCGCACTGCCCATCGTGCCGGCACGTGAACCCGCCACACCGCAAGCGTTGCGAGATCTGCGGAACGGAACTGTGGCCGGGCGCGGCCTTCCCGCCCCGCTGGATGCCCGACCCGCCCACGGTGATGCCCGGCCCGAAGCGCAAGAGCAACTGGTGGAAGACAGCGCTGCTGATCGGCCTGCCGCTGGTGGCCATGGGAACGGTGTGGGCGCTGGCCTACTTCCTGTAGAGCACAACGAAAATGGGGCCCCTCGCGAAGCGAGGGGCCCCTTCCTTATGCGACGGTGAAGCCAAGGCTCTTGAGCATGATGATGTTCTTGTTGGAGTCCTGTTGATCACGCTGGTGCCCGAAGGTCACGGACACGGCGTTCTTGTTGTTGCTCTGCTTGCTCTCCCACCCGATGAGCACCTTGTCGGTGATGCGCTGCCCGCCGTTCGCGGCGATGATCTGACTGGTGCCGTCCTGGAACGTGAACTCGGCCGTGTAGGCGACATCGGGCAGGCCGGCGAACTGGATGTTGATCGCCTTCACCGGCGTGGCGAACCGGAACCGGACGGGGACAGCGGCGCAGTTGCCAGGAGCCGCGGGGAGCCCCGAGCCGAGGAAGACCCCGACACCGGCGGTCGGGTTCCCTGGAGCGGGTGTCCCCGGGTTGATCCGGACCAGTTGCAGGGTCGCGTTGCGGCAGTCCGCGGTGGTCGCCCCTGACGGGTCGTTGGTCATGGTCACGCCCTGCGGACCGTAGTGCGTGGGTTCGAGCGGGGTGGTGCGGTTGTACTGCTGGTTGGAGGCGTCGACGGTGAAATCGATCGGCGTGGTGATCTGCGCGTTCGGGTTGTTCGGGATCGTGGCGCCTGGCCCCGCCTGTTGGGACGACGAGGGCGGTGGAGCCGAACTCTGGCCGCCTTGGCTGTTGGGCGCCGAGGAGGCACCGCCCGAGGTCGGCGGCGGCTGGGACTGGGACGGCTGGCCGTTGTTGTTGCCGTTGTTGTTGTTCCCGTTGTTGTTCTGGTTCAACGGGGACTGTTGGGCGGTGTTCTGGGCTTTGAGGTCGCGCATCATCTTCGCGCCGCCGTAGGTCAGGCCGCCGAGGACCGCGAGACCCGCGGCCAGCGCGCCGAACTTCATCATCCCGCCCTTGATCCTGGGCGTCTGCACGAACGTCAGTGGCTTCTCCACCACCGTCTCGCCCGCGTTCGCGCGCAGTGTCACCGCGCGGCGGACGTCCTGCCCGGTCAACGGCCGGTCGGAGTTCACCGTGACGTTCGCGCCCGCGGCCTGGCCGGGTTCGAGCCGCATCGCCTTGGGCTCGCACTTGAAGCCCACCCGGTTCTCCGGGTCCGTGCCCGACAGTGTCACCGCCATCGGCATGTTGCCCTCGTTGGCCAGGTTCACGCCGTAGTGCGCGATCTTCCCGCCGGTGGCGACCTCCGGCTGCACCTGCATGGTCAGCGCGGGCGCCGGCTGCACCTCCAGGGGCAGCTCCTCACAGCGCGAGACTTCCTGGCTGTACGGCGACTTCACCACCAGACCGAGGGTGTACGGCCCGGCGACGAGGCCGCCGCGGTCCGGCACCGTGATCTTCATCCGCAGGGTGCCGACCTCCCGCGGCCGCAGCTTCACCACTTCCGGCTCGCACGTGTACAGGTCGTTGCTGGGCAGCCCGACGACCGAACCGGCGAAGTGCTCGACGACCTGGCTCGCGTTCTGGATCGTCAGCTCGACGTCGGCGGACTCGCCGGGCCGCAGCGAGATCCGGTCGGGAGCCACGGTCACCTTCATCGCGACAGCCATGTACCTATCCTTCGATTCGTGGTGCGACCCAGGACATCCAGTCCTGCGACGAGTCTGGGCCGGCGTCGACGTGCAGCCTGAACTTGGTCGAGCCGGCGAACGGGGTCAGGTCGACGTCGATCGGCCGCATCACCCCGTCGCTGCCGCTGTCGTGCAAGCTCTTGAGGACCTGTGCGGCGCCGTTCGGCCGGATCACCGAGACGACGAAGGTCCCGTCGCCCTTGGAGGGCGGGCTCTGGACCGCCATGAAGCCGACTGTCACCCGGAAGTGGTCGCCGGCCATGATCTGCCGGGACAACGTGTACGTGCCCTCGGTGAACCCGTTGGCCACCCATTCCGGGTGCGTCTCCAGGAACGGCGGGGCCGACCCGTCCTCCATCACCCAACCGCTGCGCGGCTTGACGAAGCCGTGGTTGTCGCCGTCGTTGCCGTCGTAGGACAACGGGCCCCAGCTGCTGCGCCACTGGGCCGAGCCGGCGGTGGCGAGCAGGTCGATCTTGGGTGGCTTGCCGGAGGACACCGTGATGGTCACGATGCTCTGCGCCGGCGCTTTGCCGCCGCCGGCCGGGTTCTGCGTGATCACGTGTCCTTGCGGGACAGTGTTGCTCTGCGCCGATACCGCCGCGACGCGCAGGTTCGCGGCGGTGATGGCGTTGGTGGCCTCGCCCTGGGTCTGGCCGAGGACGACGGGCACAGTCGAGTCCGGCGGCGTGGTCACCTCGATCGTCCGGGACGTGCCGGCGTCCTGGCCGTCGGACATCTTCGCCTGCACGCTCACCTGGTACGGCCGGGCGGTGTCCCACTTGTGCGGGACCATCAGGCCGGTCGCGGTCTGGCCGTCGCCGAACGACCAGGTCGCCGAGGTGACCGTGGCGCCGTTGGTGTCCGCCACCCGCAGGGTGATCTGTTCGTTCACCACCGGGCTCGCCTTGGACGGTGTGATCGCGATGGCCGGTTTCGGCGGCGGCTCGTTCGAACTGGGTGGCGGTGGCGGCGGCTGTTCGCTGGTGGACGACGGCGGCGGGGGCGGTGGGGGTGGCGGAGGCACCGGGATGGTGACCGACGGCGCGGTCGGGGCTGACGACTGCGTGTCCGGTGCCTGGCTGCCGCCGGACTGGGACGGCGCGGACGAGGATCCCTGCTGGGTCGCGGGCGCGCCGCTCACCGGCTTGTTCAGGCCCTTGTTCGGGTCGGCCGGGTCGTACTTGCTGGTCGGCTGGACGCTGCCGTCCAGTTTGATCACGCCGGCCTGGTCGGTGTCCGGGTCGTTGTAGAACACCTGGCCGTCCCGGTTGATCAGTTGGAACTGCTTGGCGGTGTCGAGCACCTTCGGCTGGGCGACGACCTTGGCGGCGGCGAAGTCCACCACCCAGACCTGCCCGGTGGTGTAGTCCGGTACGAACACCCGGTTGCCGGCCTCGACCGCCGCGCCCAGCCGGCTGGTGGCGTCCGCGAGCGGGACGACCTTGCCGCAGCTCTTCTCGGCCAGGTCACAGATGGTCAGCACGCCCCTCGGGGTCACCACGTAGACCCGGTCGCCGTGCGACGACCCGCTGACCTGGATCTCCTCGTTCGGCCGGACGTCGAGATCGATCGGGGCGCCGGCCGAGCCGGAGTCCGGGTCGACCGTGAACGCGCGGCGGCCGGTGGTGTCCACGACCACGGGCCGGCCGTTGGCGATGGTGAGCAGGCTGCGGCCGGGCTCGACCGCCTTGGCCCGGCGGTTCGGGATGCCGCCGTCGGTCCAGTAGAGGTCGCCGCTGCTGTTGTCGACGATCCACAGCCGGCCCCCGTCGTCGACACCGGCTGTGCCGGGCGCGACCTGCGCGGCCATGGACCTCGGCTCGCTCAACGCGCTGCCGGTCTTCGGGTCCGCGCCGGTCACCAGGCCACGCCGGGTGTCCAGGGCGTACAGCGACTTCGGGCCGGCGAACGCCATCAGTCCGGCGCCGGCGCCGTCGATGGGCCGCTGCGGGGGGCCGGCGTCGAACGTGGCGCCGTCCACCCGGCGGATCGTCCCGGCCGATTGGTCTACGGCGTACACATCGGAGTCCTGCTGGGCCAGCTGCAACACGTCACCCACGGGCGCCACCTGCACCTGGGCGGACACCTCGGCGGACGAACCGTCCAACAGGGTCACCTGCCCCACCCGGCCCGAGGCGAGCCACGCGGCGCCGGACAGCAGCCGCATGTTCTGCGCGGGATTGGCGCCCTGGTTGCCGATCAGCACGATCCCGCCGAGCACGAGCGCGGCCGTCAACGCACCCGACCCGGCACGTGCCCACGGCCGCCGCAGTAACCCGATCATGTCCCCAGCCTCCGCCGCCGGTCCCGCACCGGCGCGTGCGGGCCGGTATGGGACTAATCGTTGGTGCCTGGCTCACCGTAACCCTCTGATGATCGGACTGGCCTCCTAGTTCCATGGTGGCCAGGCTTTCCCGCCGAGCCCTGCCCGAAGGGGCAGGCTGACGTGCCGAAAACCGCCGCGCGGTCGGTTGCGCGGCGGTTTCCGTCTCCAGGAACGCGTCAGCAGGCGCCCTGGTCGGCCCAGGTGCTCCAGGACTGCGGGGTACCAGGTTCGGAGCCCGTCGAGAACCAGGTGGACTCCCAGAGGCGGCCGTTGCGGGTCGTGAGGTTGCCTGGGAGGTACGGGGTCAACGGGGCCCACTCCGCGGCCGTGCAGGCGGTGCCGACGGTCAGCCGCAGTTGCGCGGTGCGATCGGCGTCGGTGCCGTCACCGGTGACAGTGACCGGCGTGGCGCCGTTCGAGGTGGCGTTCGCCGCGGAGATGGTCAGGGTCGCCGCGTCCCCGGACTGGACGGTCGCCGGGGTGAACGTGGCGGTGGCACCGGCGGGCAGGCCGCTCGCGCTCAGCTTCACCGCCTGCACCTTGCCGCCGGTGACCTGGGTCAGCACCTTGACCGTCGCCGACTGTCCCGGTCGCACGGACACCCTGGCCGGGTCGGTCGCCACCGCGAAGTCGTTGGCCGGCGCCGGCTGGCAGGCCGCCTCGCCGGCCTGTGCGGGCACGTTCACCGCGCTCCACGCGGCCTTGGTGGCGTTGCACTCGGTGGCACCGAACATCGCCGCCGCCGCGGCCACGGTGGCCTGGCGGGCCGCCGCGTAGTTCCAGCCGGACGTCTTGCGCAGCAGGCCGTTGTAGAAGATCTGGCCGGCCTTCTGGATGCCGATGCCGGTGACCGTGGTGCCGTTGCAGGTGGGGCTCGCGGGGGTGACGTTGGAGCCCTGCGCGAGCAGGTAGAACCAGTGGTTCTGCGGGCCGGCCGCGGCGTGCACCTCGGCACTGGGGATCTGGCCGGAGAAGCAGCTCGGGTCCCGGAGGAGGCTGGGGTTGTACATGAAGCGGATCGGGCCCTGGCCGGCCAGGTTGACCTTCTCGCCGACCTGGAAGTCCGGCAGGTCGTTGGGGTTGTTGGCGAACGCCTCGGTCAGCGCGCCGAAGATGTCGCCGGTGGACTCGTTGAGCCCGCCGTTCTCGTTGCCGGTGCCGGCGCCGCCCGGGGTGAACTGGAAGATCGCGTGCCCGAACTCGTGCGCGACCACGTCGATCGAGGTCGCCTGCAGGGACCGGGACGCGTTGTGGCCGAACGAGGCGAAAGTGCCGTTCCAGAACGCGTTCACGTCGTCCAGCCCGACCCGGGCCTGGAAGCCGCGGCCCTGGCCGTTGATGCCGCTGCGACCCAGCCAGTCGCGCAGCATGTTCCATTCCTGCTGCTCGGCGTAGTACGCGTCGACGCAGGCGGTTTCGAGGTTGGTGCCGGACCTGTTGCCCCACACGTCATTCGCGCGGGAGAAGATGGTTCCGGCCTGGTTGGCGCAGCTGACGCCGGGCCGGGTGGGGTCGGTCAGCGCGAACCGGGCGCCCTGGCGCGCGGTGTCGATCGTGACGGTGCCGCTGTACGTGCCGTTTCCGGTGCCGTCCATGACGTCGTCGCGGGTCTGCGCGACAGCGCCGCTGCCCGCGTCGACGAACACGTGCAAGTTGCTCGGCGCGGTGTCGTTGTTGGCGGCGGCCTTGGTGCCGGCCACGATCACCTCGTAGGCCAGCTTGGGCGTGCGGCCGGCCAGCACGACCAGTTCGGGCGTGCTCACACTGTCCATGGTAGACATTTGGTGGATGGCGACGAGACGCGCCTGGTCCGGTCCGATTCCCGCCTTGGTGCCGATTCTGATCGCGGCGGTGGTTGCGGCGACAATATCTCGGACGACGCCTTTTCCGTCGGCGACGACCACCGCGTCTCCGCCCACCACTCGCAGGCCGGAGTAGGTGCGCTCATAGGCCGCGTAGAACAGCCCTCCGCCGCCCGGGGTGAAACCGACCCGGTGGAGGGTTTCGCCCGAACCTGTTGCCAAGGCGCCAATACCGGTCGCGGCGGCCCGATCGGCCGCGGCCGCGGCGAGGTTTTCCGGTGTCGCGGCGGTATTCGCGGCCGCGGTGGCCGCCGGTAGGGCGGCGACCAGCGCGAGACTGGCGAACGCCGCCAGCCCTGTTCGTTTGCTTCGCAAGGATTTCATGTGCTGCTGTGCCTTCCTTTAGGCAGGATCGATCTGCCCGGACACCCAGGGCCGCATATGTGACGGACCTGGCCGCGGGACGGAAGATGTGCAAGGCCGACATAAGAGTCAAGGTCTAGACCTCTCGGGAGTCAATGCACCGTTCGGTCCAGACGAATAGAGACAACAGCGGGGCCTAGGTATTCAAAGCCGGGCTTGACGAGCACAAGCCGTGATTTCGTGCGGGCGAAAAAATAGCTGACAATTGTTTCGGCGGAACGGGTCGGCGGAACGGGTCGCCGAGGACGGTCAGCCGCGGGTGAGCTTGCGTCGCCTGCCCCGCCGGATGACGGCCAGCAGACCCAGCCCGGCCGCCAGCAGGATCCAGACGAAGCCCCATCGGTGTGCCGGGGATTCGCAAGTCTCGCTGGTGTCGCCGTCGCACGTGCCGGGAGCCGCCTGGGTCTGCGCCGCGTGCCGCGGGTCAGCGGCGTCGGCGCCGTCGATGGCGCCACCGCGCATCCGCAGGCCGGGCGGTGACGTTCCGGGCGGCGTCGTCCCTGTCGCTGTCCCTGTCGGCGTCGGCATCGGCGTCGTCGGCTGTGGCGTCGTCGTCGGCAGTGGCTTCACCTTGAACGTGACCGGAATCGTCAGGTCGGCGGCATGGCTCGCCATGCGCAGCACACAGGTGGTCACCCCGGGTTGGCCGCACTCGGCGACGCTGAACTTGTCGAACGTGTGGGCGTTGTCCGGGGTCGCCTTGAGCGTGATGTCGTGGCGACGGTCGACAGCTTGCGTGCACGTTCCCGCGCAGCTGCCGAACGGGCCGCCGGACACCGTCCCACCGGCGGACACCTGCAGGGTCACGTTGATCGTCGGTGTCTTCGCGACTGTCACCTGTGTGGAGCCGACCGTGGACCGTCCATCCGGGACAGTGGCGTGCACGGTGATCAGGAACGGACCGCCGTCGGTCGCCCACGTATGGCTGATGGGCGTGCCGGCCCCGTTGCCAGCGTCACCGCCGTTGCCGTTGAACGTCCAGGTCACGTTGGTCAGCGTCGAGTTGTCCGCCGCCTTCACGTTGAAGGTCACCTGGTCACCGGCGACCGGGGCGGCGGTGCTCGCCGACACGACGAGGCTCGGCACGGGCGCCTGGCTCGAGCTCGACGTGGTGCTCGATAACGACGACTGGGTCGTGCTGCCGCGGGATGTCTGCGACTGGCTGCCCTGTGGGTTCGGTGAGGTCTGTGGGTTCTGTGGGCCGGGCGGAAGCGCCGAGGTCGACGGGACCGCACTGCTCTGCTGTTCGGGCGCCGGAGCCGGACCGTTCGAGTGGTTCAGCGGAGTGGTCAGCCCCTTGCTCGGGTTGGTCGGATCGTATTTCGCGGCGTTCACGATGTTCCCGTCGAAGTGGACGACACCGGCGCGTTCGGTCTTCGGATCGTTGAAGAACACCATGTCGTCCTGTGCGCGCAGTTGAAACCGGCCGGCCGGGCGGAGAACCACCGGTTTGGCCACCACCGCGCCGGTCGTCAGGTCCACGATCCAGATCTGACCGGTCGAGTAGTCCGGGACGAAGATCCGGTTCGCCGCCTCCACCGCGGCACCCAGTTGGCCCTCCGCGCCCAACGGAATCGTGCGATCACAGGACCCGGCGTCGAGGTCACAGACGTTGAGCACACCGCGGGACGCCACCACGTACGCCCGCGGCGCGTGCGGAGAGCCACTGACCTGGACCGTGTCGGTGGAGCGCAGGTCCAGGTCGATGGCCCGGGCCACCCCGCCGGTGTCCGGGTCGACCATGATCACCTTGTGCTCGGCCGCGTTCACGATCACCGGCGAGCCGTTGGCGATCGCGAGCGTGTTGTGACCGGGCCTGACCACACCGTGCGTGGTAGTTCGCCGGCTGTGGTCGACCGAGGTGAGGTCGCCGGTCCCGTTGTCCACCAGCCACAGCCGGCCCACGTCGTCCAGGCCGGCCGTCCCGTCGTCCAGTTGTGCGGCGAGAGCGTTCGGTTCGCCCAATGGACTCGCTGTTTTGGGATCGGCGTTGACGTACACCCCGCGCTGGCCGTCCATCACGTACAGCACGTGCGGGCCGGCGAACGCGGTCAGCCCGGCTTGGGCGTTGGCGATCGGGGCCACTGGCCGCGTCGGTTCGAAGGTGGCGGCGTCGATCCGGCGGACAGTGCCGGCCGTCCGGTCGACGGCGTACGCGGTCGTACCGCTCTGGACGACATCGAGGGCGTTGCCGGCGGAGGCGACCGCTATCTGGGCGACCACCTCAGCGGTCGATCCGTCCAGCAACGTGAGCTGTCCGACGTTGGCGGAGGTCAGCCACGCCATGCCGGGCAGCACCTTCATGTCCGTGGCGGGGTTGCCGTCGTCGGCGCCGAACGCGACGATCGCGCCCACGACCGCCACCGCCGCGCCGGCGAGAATCCACCGTCGGTGGAGCGACCAGTTCACCCGCATCCGGCTCCTCGCCTATGTGTCAGCCACGCGTCAGCCTGTCCATGTCACGTCGCCGCCGGCGTTCGTCGACCCACCGGGCGAACAACGGCCGCGGGTCCATCCAGGCACGGACTGTCACAAAGGGACTGCGGACCTTGCGCAGCTCCCGGCGCAGCTGCGCCTCCAGCTGCCACGCCTCCTGCACCGCCGTGTCCGCGGGCTCGGCCGGGCTGTACATGGCCGAGGTGACGATGGGCGCCAGCACGGCCAACGCCCCCGTGCCCTGGCTGCCGATCCGTTCCTGGGCCTGCTCGGTGAGCTCGGCCGTGGTCAGCGCGGCCGACACCGGCACACCGTGTTCGAGCAGCCGGTCGGTCGCCTGCTGCCACGCGCCCACGATCCGGGCCGCCCGGCTGCCGGACCGACGCAGCCTTCGTCGCCGGAACTTCTCACCGGCGACCGCGATCGGGGTGAGCACCACCAACCCGCCGAGTCCGATGAGGACGAACAGGGCCCAGTCGAGCACGGTCAGCTTGCCGCCGGCCAGCGCGGGCAGGTTGGGGTCCTCGGCCGGCTGGGACGCGGTGGAGTTCTGCTCCGGCCGGGTGTTGTCCGCCTGCGTCTCGGTGTCCGGCTTCTTCGGCGCCTGGCCGGTGTGCCGCTTCGGGTCGGTCGGCTCGAACGTGACCCAGCCGTAGCCCTTCAGGTTCACCTCGGCCCACGCGTGCGCGTCACCCGTCTTGACCTGGTACGCGTCGCCGTCCTTGTGGTCGTTGTTGAGCATGTAGCCGACCGCGACCCGGGCCGGGAAACCCTGCGACCGGGCGAGCACCACGAACGCGGCGGCGAACTGCTCGGCGTAGCCGACCTGTTCACTCAGGTTCGCCCCGAACAGCCGGCTCAGCGCGTTGTACGAATGCCCCGGCCGGGTCTCCAGGTTGTACGGGAACGACTGGGTGAACTTCTGGATCGCCTGCAGCTTCGCGTACGGCTCGGCCACGTTGCCGGCCAGCTGGTCGCCCTTGGCCTTGATCTCCGGCGGGATCGGCGGGTCGGTCGGCAGCTGGGTGTCCGCGCTGGTCGCCGGCGACACGTACGGCACGCTCTTGTCCAGCCCGGCCGGCCGGCCGACGTCGGCCACCAGCTGGTAGGTCAGGCTCGGCAGGGTCTCCTCGTCGGTGGCGAGCGCGCCGGAGTCCTTGCTGAACCCGAACCGCGGGATGCCGGTCACCGACACCGGCGACCCCACCTCGGGCAGGTACTGGCCGCCCAGGCCGTTCATGGTGACGTCCAGGGTGACCTGGCGGGGATTCGTGAGCGACTCGTCCGGCGGCAGGGTGCGGCCGGCGAGCAGGAAGCTGTCGTCGGAGCTCCAGGTCGCGCCGTCGTAGGAGTCCAACGCGGCCAGCCGGACCCGGTCGACGCCCGCGGTGTCCCCGCTGAGCTTGACCTTGAACAGGTTCCCGTCCGGTTTCTTCAGCTGCGCCTTCAACGTGGACAGCGGCGAGATCGTGTCGTGCACGTCCAGCTTCTGCGGAACGGCGTTCCGCAGGTCGAACCGGCTGTCGCCGTCGGCGAGCGGCACGAACCGCATCCCGGCCAGCCCGGCCGCGACCGCCACCAGCACCACCGGGATACCGAACAGGAACCGGCCGAGCGTGGCCTTGCTGGCGACCTGGCGGGCCAGCGGGTCGACCGCGCCGGCCCGCACCAGCGTCAGGAACAGCACCTCGGCGAGCAGCACGCCGACCAGGACCATGCCGCCCACTGGCCGGGCCGCGGTGAACGGCTGCGCCACCACGAACGCCACGACCAGCGGGAGAATCGGCGCGAGCAGCGACTTCGTCCGCAGGATCAGGATCGTCGACACCACCGCCACGGTCCACGTGACCAGCGCCGGGGTCATCTCCAGCTCGCCGGCCGGGTCGGCCGGCAGGCTGACGCTGAGCATCCGGTTCCAGCCGTTCACCAACCCGGTGCCGACTGACTTCAGCGTGGTCCAGGTGGGAATGCCATGGCTGAGCGTGCCCCGGTACACCGCGAAGATGGCGACCAGCGCGTAGCCCAAGACGGCCACACCGACCGTAACCCACGTCGACCAACGCCGCGCGCCGGCGAGCGCACCCACGAACGCGCCGACGGCGGCCGCGGTGAGCGTCGAGATCAGGAACCCCAGGCCGCTGAAGTAACGCAGGTACGCCAGGCTCGCCGTAGCGGCCGTGACACCGGCGATGACAAGCTGCGTGTACAGCACCAGCCCGACCTTGACCTTGCGGGCGGTCTGCGGGAGGTGCTGCGAGCTGCGTTTCTTCACCTTGGGCGGGTTCGGGTTGCGCTGCAACGCCTGCTGTGTCTGGCCGATCGTCCGGTTGACGTTCCCGCCCGCGCTGGCCGGCCCGGCGGGCGCGGACTGCTGCCGGATCGCCACGTTTCCGGGCGGCGGCGGGGGAGTCCCGGGCCTCACGTGCGGACCAGCTTGTTCCAGGCGTTCGCGAACTCCTCGGCGCTGCGGACCGTCAACGACACCACGCCGTTGAGCGGGGTCGGCGGGGCCGCGTACCGGCTCGCGAACTGCACCAGGCTGACCATCAGGAAGTGCCGGCGGATCGTGGGCAGCACGGACAGCATCCGCGGGTCAGGCTGACCGGTGACCACGCCGAGCGCCACGCTGTCGTCCATGGACACCATGCCCGGCAACGCCGCCAGGCCCGGGTCGTCCCGGGTGGCCGTGGCCGACGCCAGCAGGTCCAACGCGCTCACCGCGCCCTCGGCGGCCCGGTCGCTGGCCGCCACCCCACCGCCGGTCGTCCGCAGCTCCAGCGGGAAACCACCGCGGATGGCCGCGATCGTGAGCGACGCCGCCGCGCTGACCGCGGCCTCGAACGACTCCTCCGAGTACCCCAGCGAGTTCGTGTCCAGCACCACCATCAGCCGCGGCTGGTTCGGCACCACGTTGTGGCGCACCATCATCCGGCCGGTGCGCGCGGTCGACTTCCAGTGGATCAGCCGCCAGTCGTCACCGACGACGTACTCCCGCAGGCTGTGGAACGCCACCCCGCCCTGCGGCGAGTAGCTGGACGTCGGGCCGTCCATGTCCCTGGTCTGGCCGGTCGGCACCGGCTCCACATTGAGCAGTCGCGGATGGACGTACAAAGTGGAGAACGCGGAGAACACCCGGCCGACCCGCATCAGCCGCAACGGGTCCGTGTGCCCGATGCTCATCGGGCCGACCTGGAAGATGCCCCGCCGGTTGGTCGGCAGGTAGTAGGTGGTGGTGTGGGTGCCGTTGCCGGCCAGGCTCGGGATCGGCACCTGGACCTGCCGGGTCGCCATCTGCTCGGACGCCATGATCGGCGGGCTGCGGCGCTTGGACTCGTTGGTCAGCGTCAGCACGCCCATCGCCTTCTCGCCCTCGGACACGCGCTGCGGCCGAACTTCCCGGATGGCGGAAAGGTCGGGCCGCAACGTCATCCACCCGGCCGCGACCAGCAGCGTGGCCAACGCGGCGAACCCCAGCGCCACCAGCTCCGGATAGTCCGCGAGCCAGCCGAGGGCCAGCAGCAAGATGGCCGAAACGGCCATCGCCACACCGGACTTCGTGGGCATGTCAGGCTCCGACGGGGGCCTGCGGCACCGGCACGGCGGCGAGGATGCGGTCCACGATCCCCTCGGGCTTGAACTCCTGCACCGCCGCCTCAGGGGTGAGCACCAGCCGGTGCGCCAACACCGGCTTGGCCATCTGCTTGATGTCGTCCGCGGTGACGAACGCGCGCCCGTCCACCGCGGCCCTGGCCTGCGACGCGGTGGCCAACGCGTTGCTGGCCCGTGGGCTCGCGCCCAGCTTGAGCTGCGGGATGGTCCGCGTCGCGTTGGTGATCGTGACGATGAACGCCTGCAGCGCGGGCGCCACGTACACCCCGCGGACGACCTCGATCATCTGCTGCATGTCCTCGATCGTGCAGACCGGCTGCAACTGCTCGGGCAGGCGGCGGGCGATGGCGTCGCCGACGATCCGCACCTCGTGCTCGGGCGACGGGTAGCCGATCCGCAGCAGCATCATGAACCGGTCCAGCTGGGCCTCCGGCAACGTGTACGTGCCCTGCTGGTCGACCGGGTTCTGGGTGGCGATCACGAAGTTCGGCCGGGGCAGCGCGTACGTGACACCGTCCACCGTGACCTGGCGTTCGCCCATCGCCTCCAGCAGCGCCGACTGGGTCTTCGGCGACGCCCGGTTGATCTCGTCGCCGAGCACGATGTTGGCGAAGACCGGGCCTTCCTTGAACTGGAACTCGCCCTTGTGGTTGTCGTAGATCTGCACCCCGACCACGTCGGACGGCAGCAGGTCGGGGGTGAACTGGATGCGCCGCATCTCCCCGCCGATGGAGTGCGCGATGGCCTTGGCCAACGACGTCTTGGCCACCCCCGGCACGTCCTCGATCAGCAGGTGGCCCTCGGCCAGCAGGCCGACCATGGCGTTCCAGATGACATTGGTCTTGCCGTGGATGAAATGCTCCACGTTCCGGACCAGGTCGTTGCACCTACGCTGGACCCATCCGACGCGCTCGGCCAACTGCGTGCCGTAGGTCATGCCGCCCCCGCTGTCGATTCATGGCAACGTTTTCCACTGCGAAGGCTAAACCGGTTGGCTCGCTCGGGCCTGCCCCTTGGGGCAGCGTTCCGGGCGGCCCCGACTGCCGAACGTCACCGGGTTGAGGGGATCCACCCCGGACGTTATCCCGCGGCCACTACTGTTTGCCAGGTGACCTATCCGCTGGGTGTCGACATCGGGACGACCTACACCGCGGCGGCGTTGTGGCGCGAAGGCCGAGTGCAGACCGTTCCGCTCGGTAACCGCGCCAACGCCGTGCCGTCCGTGCTCTTCCTGCGTGAGGACGGCAGCATGCTCGTGGGCGAGGCCGCTGCCCGGCGGGGGATCATCGACCCGGACCGCCAGGCCCGCGAGTTCAAGCGGCGGATGGGTGACGACATCCCGATCCTGATCGGCGGCCGCGGGATGGCCGCCCACCAGTTGACCGGCGAGGTCCTGAAGTTCGTGATCGAGCGCGTCTCCGAGTCACAGGGCGGCCCGCCGCGGCACGTCGTGCTGACCCACCCGGCGGCGTGGGGCGACTACCGGAAGAACCTGCTGACCCAGGCCGCCGTGCAGGGCGGCCTGCACGAGGTCGGGCTGCTGCCCGAACCGGTCGCGGCGGCCACCTGGTACGCCTCCCAGGAACGGATCGAGCCGGGGTCGCTGATCGGCATCTACGACTTCGGCGGCGGCACGTTCGACGCCAGCGTGGTCCGCAAGACCGCGACCGGCGTCGAGATCTACGGAGAGGCCGGCGGCGACGACTCGATCGGCGGCATCGACTTCGACCACGCGCTGTTCCGGCACGTCGGCACGGCCGCCGGGGTGGACGTCGGCCAGCTCGACATGTCCGACCAGCTGACCGCCAGCGCGATGGCCCAGGTGTTCGCGTCCGTCGTGGAGGCCAAGGAGGCGCTGTCCGCGGACGTCGAGGCGGTGGTCCCGGTCGTGCTGCCGGGGGTGAGCCGGCAGGTGCTGATCACCCGCGCCGAGTTCGAGGACCTGATCCGCCAGCGCGTGCTCGGCACGGTCGGCGTGTTCGGCCAGGTCGTGCAGCGGGCCGGCGTCGACCCGTCGAAACTCCACGGCGTGCTGCTGGTCGGCGGGTCCAGCCGGATCCCGCTGGTGCGCCAGCTGTTGTCGGCCGAGCTGGGCATCCGGGTCGCGGTGGACGCGCACCCGAAGTACACCGTCAGCCTGGGCGCCGCGATCGCCGCCGCGCCCCGGATGACCGGCGCCCGGTCGTCGGCCACGATGACGCCACCCGGTCCGGTGCGGCCGATGACCCCGCCGGGCGGGATCCCGAACCGGCAGACCCAGTCCCGGCCGTACCCGACCAACCGCCCGCCGCAGCCCGGCTACCAGCCGCAGTACCCGCCGCCGCAGGTGGGGCAGCGCAGCCAGGCCGGGATGCCGATGCCGGGCCAGCAGCGGCCGATGCCCGGCCAGCAGAGCCAGGCCGGGATCCCACTGCCACCGCCGGGCCAGCCGCCGCGGGAACCCGAGCCCGCGGTGAGCCTGCAGGTCGACCTGGCCCGGTCCGGGCTCACCGGGATCACCGACGTCCGGTCGGTGCTGGCCCAGATCACGCCGTCCGAGCCGGTCACCATGACCCCGCCGCCGCGGCCGGGCGGCGGCGACAACTTCACCCAGTTCCGTACCACTGAAGGCAAACCGTCCGGCGGTGGCAAGGGCAGGCTGATCGCGCTGCTCGTCGTGGTCATCATCGTTGCCGTGGTGGCGGTGCTGATCTTCGTGCTGCAGAAGTCGTCCTCGAACGACAGCGGATCCGCCTCCAAAGGCAGCGCGAGCAGCCCGGTCGCGAACCCGGGCGGGCCGTCGGTCGGCACGATCTCGTTGCACGGCCAGCTCGTCAAGGTGCCCGACGGCGGCGACCAGATGACCGCGGTCACCGGGCTGCCGAACGGGTCCGCCGTGGCGGTCGGGTTCTCGGTCGACCTGCAGCCGCGCGCGTGGGTCGCGGCGGAGGGCGGCGACTTCGTCTCGTCGCCCGTGGACAAGGACGGGCAGGGCAAGATCCTGGACGTCACCACCCTCGGGTCCACAGTGGTCGGTGTCGGCTGGACCGGCGTGGGCAACACGACCAGAGCCGCGGTCTGGACGTCCGGCGACGGCCGGACCTGGAACCTGGAACACCCGGACGGTGACTTCCGGCCGCAGTCCGCGATCAAGCAACTGTCCGCGGTCACCGTCACCGCCGACAACAAGCTCCTCGCGCTGGCCCGCGACGACCGGCAGGACAAGACGGACGGCGACGCCACGGCCTACACGTCCGCCGACGGCAAGACCTGGACACCGGTCCAGACCACCGGCCTGTCCGGCTCCGGCCCGCAGGACATCGTGCGCCTGATCCGCTCCGACAACTCGTTCGTCGCCCTCGGCACCGTCCTCAACGGCGCCAAGCTCGGCCCGGCGATCTGGACCTCCACCGATGGCGCCAAGTGGGACTCGTCCCCGTACGTGCCCCAGGAGGGCGCGCCCAGCCCGCAGGGCATCGTGAAGCAGGCCGACGGCAGACTGCTGATGTGCGGCACGGTCGGCTCCGGCAACCCACCGCCGCTGAGCTGCTGGACCCAGAAAGCCGACCAGAACTGGGAACGTTGGGACGTCACCGCGGATGATGGGTCGCCGAAACCCTTGCTGCTGTACGGAATGTACCCAGCCGGATCGTCCATTGTGGTCGTCGGCCTCGGTCAGCCCCGGTCCGGCACCGGCAACGACGCGGCGATCTGGACACTGACCGTGGGCCAGCACAAGTAAATCCTTCGCGGGGCGGGCCGGGCGCTGCTAGCTTGCGATTGTGGATCTTTTCGCACAGTCATGGGCCGCGTTGCGCGCGGCGGTCGCCGAACTCACGGACGAGGACTTCGCCCAGCCGTCCGGCTGCGCCGGCTGGCTCGTCCGGGACCTGGTGTGCCACCTGGTCATCGACGCCCAGGACGTCCTGATCACCCTGGTGACCCCCACCGACTCGGAACCGACCCGGGACGCGGTGACCTACTGGGAAGTGGCCGACACACCCCCAACCGGCGACGACCCACTCGACGCGCTGATCGTCCGGCTGGCCGCCGCCTACCAGGACCCAGGCCTGCTGAAGTTCCACCTCGACGACGTCGGCGCCGCCGCCGGCCGCGCCGCCACCCTCGCCGACCCCAACCGCAACGTCAGCACCCGCGACTTCGTCCTCACCGCGGGCGACTACCGCGGCGCGTACGTCCTGGAATGGACCCTGCACCACCTCGACCTGATCGCCCACCTCCCCGACAAAGCCTCCCCGCCGCCGGAAGGCCTCGCCCGAACCCGCGAGATGCTCGAAAAGATCGCCGGGACACCCTTCCCCACCTCGATGTCCGACAAGGACGCCCTGCTGGTCGGCACCGGCCGACGCGCCCCAACGGACGAGGAAAAGGCCGAACTCGGCGACCTGGCAGGGAAACTCCCGTTCGTGGTCGGGTGATCTAGCGGGAGTGCGGATCGGGCGGCGTCGGTCGCGAGATAGTGGTCGTCTTGTCGTCCGGCGAGGGGACGCCCGGGTTCTGCATGTTGTGGGTCAGCGGCACCGGCTGCGGGGGAGGAGGGCCAGGCCGCTGCTGGCCCGGGTGTGGCTGACCCTGCTGCGGCTGACCCTGCTGGGGGCCTCGCGGCCCCTGCGGCTGCGGTCCCTGGGGCCCGTGGGAGCCGGGCTGCCCAGGCCCCTGCGGGCCAGGGCCTTGCGACCCCTGTTGCCCAGGTCCCTGCGGGCCTTGCGGTCCCTGGTGGCCCTGTTGTCCGGGTCCTTGCGGGCCTCGTGGGCCTGACTGCTGTCCAGGTCCCTGGGGGCCTTGCGGCCCAGGTCCCTGCGGGCCGGGGCCTTGCAGACCCCGTGGCCCCGATTGCTGTCCAGGTCCTTGGCCCTGAGGGCCCGGTCCTTGCGGAGGCTGCGCGCCCTGGGGGCCTTGTTGGCCGGGGAAGCCTTGCGGACCTCGTCCCTGGGGTGGCGGGCCGCCCGGTGCTGTGCGGAGCGCGGCGGCCAGGCCTTCACATGTCCGTTGCAGCACCTGTGCCGCTCGGGTCACGCTCGGGTCGATCAGGGGGTTCTGGGCTACCCGGCGCCAGTGGCCGTGCATTCCCGTGATCGCCGCCTGCACTGTCTCAAGTGGAGTGTCCGGGCGCAGGTTCAGGCGGTCGGCCAGGGCCGCGCCTTGGCCGCCGACCAGGCGTTCCATCACCGCGAGTTGGTCCGGTGGGGCCTGCACCGAGCCCATTCGCAGTTCGGTCAGCAGTTTCAGCTCGGTCAGCTCGTGTGCGCCGGCTCGCAGGCGTTCCACTGCCTGCCGCAGGCGGGGGGCGGCCGGGATCGGGTCGGTTCTGGTGACCGATTCGATCGCGCGGAGTGCGCCGTCGGCTTTCAGTACGTCCCTGCGTTGGGCGAACTGGGTCAGCAACAGTCTTCGCAGTTCGGTGAGGCCGCTGCGTTCACGCAGCACCGCGCACAGCTGGTTGCGGTCGGAAGTCCCAGAGCGAAGCGTCTCCAGGCTCAGCCGGATACCGTACATGCCGAGCAGGCCCAGCAGTCGCTGACGGTTGGCCGGCGGCACCCGGATTGTCCGCGACGGCGACACGAACCGGCCGGCGGACAACAGGAACGGCGCCACCGCCGACTCGTCCGCCTTCGCGATCTCCGCCAGGTCGTTGAACTCCGCCTCGCCCATGGCCGCCGCGGTCTCGGCGAGCAGGCCGGCCATCGGCAGAACGGTGTGCACCAGGCTGCGGATCCGGGAGTCCGCGCGGTATCCGGCGGCGACCTTCCCGGCCTCCGCCAACGGGTCACCCTCGCCGCCGCCGACCTCGTCGGCCCGCGACAGCACGCCGACGGCGTTCACCGGCGTGCTTTCCGCTGTGTCCGTGTCGTGGAACGCGTCCAGGAAGTCGATGTCCGTGGAGTGCAGGTGCCGCATCAGGTACAGGACCGCGTCGACGCTTCCGGTCTCGCCGAGGAAGTCCTGGGTCCGGCGGCCGGCCGACTCGGTCAGCGACCCCATGCCCGGGGTGTCGACCAGGGTCATCTGCCCCAGCCAGTCGCTGGGCAGGGCGACCTCGATCCGGTCCATCGCCTCCACGTCCAGCCCGCCGAGGTCCATGGTCCACCGGGTGCCGTCGTTGTCGACGGCCAGCCCGACCGGCCGGGAGCCGTGCGGGAACGCGGTCGCGCGCGGCTCCGGACCGCGGGCGTACCACGTGACGATCCGGGTGCACTCGCCCGCGTCGGTCGCCGCGATCCTGGTGCCCACCAACGCGTTCAGCAACGTGGACTTGCCGGCCTTCACCCGGCCGGCCAACGCCACCCGCAGCGGCCCGTCGAGGTGGTGGTTGACGTCGGACAGGACCCGGCCACCGGCCCGGCCCTGGTACGCGTTGGCCGCCTCACCCAGCAGGGCGCGGACCCGATTGGCAAGGGGAACGGTCACCGGACCCTCCGGGTGGTGTCAGCGACGCGGTCGGCTTCGGCGAGCAACGCCGACACCCGGTCCAGTTCGGCCTTGGCCGCCGCGCCTCGGGTGGCGGCGGCCTGGCCCTCGGCCTGCACGGCACGCGCGGCCGCGGCCTGTTCGTGCTTGGCCGCCGACACCATCTCGGCCGCCTGGTCCAGGTAGTAGTCCCTGATCCGGCCGCGACTGTGCCGGATCAGGTCGTACGACGCCCGCTGGGCGTCCGCGCGGGCCTGGGTGAGGTAGATGGTGGCCGCGCGTTGCGCCTCGTTGCGGGCCGCGTCCACTTTGGTCGACTTGTAGCTGCGCACGGCCCGCCACGCGAACACCGATCCCAGCACCGCGGTGATCGGCAACGCGATGAAAATACCCGGATTCAGTGTGGTGACAAGCAAAGTCGTCACCACCGAGCTGGACAGCGACCAGCCGCGGGCCGCGTTCATGCCCACTTCCAGCTTGCTGCCCTTCTTGCTGCCCAACGCCTCCAGCTTCAGGTCCTGCGCCGGCACGAGATCCACGCCGGACGCCGCGTCGACGTCCTCGGCCGTGCTGTCGAACAACTCCGCCACCTCACCGGCGAGCATGTCGATCTGGCCGATCAGCCGGGCGTTCGCGTCGGTCATCTCCTCGTTCGTCCGCTTGTACAGCCACGGAACGATCTCCGACCACTCCTTGGTCGGGTCGCCTTCCTTGATCCGCCGGACCGCCTCGCCGTCCAGCCGCCGCACCACTTCCGTGAGGTCCGCGTCCAGCTTCGCCTGGATGTCGGCGTACCGGTCGTTGATCGTGTTCAGCCACCGCGACGACGACATGGCCTGCGCGCGCTGCTCGTTCGCCTGGACCTTGCGCATGGTCGCCTGGCGTTCCTCGGGCTTGGTCAACGCGGCGTGCTCGGTCGACAGTGTCTCCGCGACCTGACGCAGCGAGTTGCGCACGATCCCGGACGCCGCCAGCACGGACTTGGCCGCGTGCTCGGCCAACAGCCGCGACCCCAGCCGTTCCACCAGGACCGGGAAGCCGGACTCGGCGTTCAACGCGTGGTCGCCGGTGTCCAGCGCGTGTTCCCGCAGGACGGCCGACACCGCGATGATCTCCGCCTCGATGCCCGCCTCGGCCAGGTGCCCCTTGTTGATGTCCAGGATCTTCTTCCACTGCGGGTAGAAGTCGGTCTTGGTCATCACGCAGATGATGTTGGGGCACACGTCCGCCGCGTGTTTGACGAAGTCCACCTCGGCCGCGGTCAGCTCCTGGGACGCGTCCGTCACCACGATCACGCCGTCCGCCAACGCGAGCGCGCGCATCGTGGCCGCCGCCGCGGCCGCCGCGAACCCGCCGCCGAGCCCGGGAGTGTCCACCAGGATCAGGCCGTCCGCCAGCAGTTCCCGCGGCAGGGTCGCCTCGATCGCGCGCAGCCGGGTGCCGTCGTCGGCCAGTCCGGTCCGACCGTACTCGGCGACCTTCTTCACGTCCGCCTTGATCGGCGGCGGCAGCACCTCGGTGTTCTCATCCGAGTCCGGGATCAGCGCGGCGGCCGCGTTCGGGCCGTGTTTGACCATCGTCGGCACGGCCGTGAACGCCACCGCGTCCACCCCGCACAACGGCACCCCGAGCAGGCCGTTGACCAGTGCGCTCTTGCCTTTCTTGAACTCGCCGGCGACCAGCACGTGCCAGGCGCCGGTGGTCAGCTGGCGCCGGCACTTGATCAGCTTCTCGGCCAGGTCGGGCCGGCCGGCCGAGCGGGTCTCCGCGATCGACGTGTCCAGCAGTCGCAGCATCTCGGCCTTTTCGGCCGCGCTGCGCGGGGTCGGTGTCGTCATGTCTCAGTGCCCCGTCACCGCGTCGTGACCGGGATCGTGGAAGTTCGGATCCGGCCCCGGGTGCAGGTTGGGGTCGTCCTGCGGCGCGGTCCACGTCATCGCGTGCGCCAACCCGGCGTCGACCGGATGCACGTCCACCGGATGGTCGCCCGCGTGATCACCACTGTGGTCGTCGGCCGGGGGCCCGGCTTGCGGCGGCGGGTTCGAGTCGGCCGGATGCGGGTCCGGCTGGGGCGCCGGAGGAGGCGGCGGCGGTGGTGGGGGAGGCGGCGGCGGAGGTGCCGCCTGCGTCATCTGGTGGCTGGTGTCCACGGTCGTCGGGTTGTGGTCCATGTGCGACGGGTCGTTCTGCACCCGCGCGTCGAAATGGTCCTGCGGAGGCGGCTGCGGCGGAGGCGGTGTGGGCACGAACGGCGCGTTGCCCTGCCCGGACATCATCTCCGGCATGTACCCGGCGTACTGGAAGCGCTTGGTGTTCGCCTCCCACGAGCCGACGCCGTACTGGGTGCCCTTGGCCTCGATGGTCTTGCCGTTGCCCAGGCTGATCGCCACGTGGCAGTGCGTCGGCTTGCCGGTGAGCGGGTCGGCGTCGAAGCTGAACAACAACGCGCCCGGGGTGTGGATGGCCTGCTCGACCGACATCGTGGCGTGCTCGGCGTTGAGGTGCCGGTACTGGTTCAGCGCGCCGTCCGGCATGGTGACGCCGGCCTGGTGGGACGCCCATTCGACCAGTTCGGAGCAGTCGAACGTGCTCGGGTTCGGGTCGTTCAGGTTCACCTCGGCGCCGAAGATGTACCGGTCGCCGGACTGGGCGACGGCCTTGTCCAGGAACGTCTGCAGCTTGGTGGCGTCGCCGTGGCCCTGGATCATCGTCTGGCCCTGCGACTGGTCCGCGCCCGTCGTGCCTGTGCCGGTGGCGGCGGGCAGCGGCGCCGGGCCGTCGCTGAGCGGGACGCTGGAGTCCAGGCCGGTGCCGGTGTGGTACAGGCCATCCGCGCCCGGCTGCGTGTTCGCCCCGGTCGCCGCGAACCCCTGCACGCCGCCGGGGGCTACGGGCGCGTCGCTGAGGGGCACGCTGGAGTCGAGGCCGGTGCCGGTGTGGTAGAGGCCGTCCGCGCCGGGCTGGGCGGCGCCTGTGGCCTGTGGGGCGCTGACGTTGACGTTGTCGCTGCCGGCAGAGCTGAAGCTGCTGCCGCTGCTCGTGGTGCCCGGTGAGCTGCTCGTCTGATGCACACCTTGGCCGGCGCCGGCCTCGTTGCCCGCGCTCTCGTGGTCGCCGTAACCGGACGTGCCGCTCCACATGCCGCGGTTCGGGCCGTCGCCGTACGCCTGCGCGGCCGCTTGGGCCTGCGCCTTGAACCGCACGTACCGGGCGGAGCCGCCGCCGTGGGTGGTGGTCCACGGCGAGATGTCGTCACCGCCGTGCGAGACCTGGAACGCGGCCTTGGCGTTCTGCACAGGGTCGAACAGGTCCATGCTCGCGAACCCGGGGTGGGCGGCCTGGTTGATCTGCCACAGGCCCTTGCTGTTCTCCCCGACCGGGTTGTGCGAGGTGCTGGTCCCGCCGGACTCGGCCATGGCGACAGCCGTCATCGTCGCGGCGCGGTCGGGGGAGAACCCGGCTTCGCGCGCGAACGCGTAGATCTGCTCGGCTGTATATCGCGCCATGCCCGCCATTATGTTTGACTCCCGCGACCGGCGGGAGGCATTTCGTGTGCCCAAAAGGGCATGGTTTGCGCTGGTTGTGGCCCACTGGTGTTAACTTCGGCCCTGAATTGTCTCTGGCGTGTTGGGGGTGACGTGCGCGACGAGGGCCGGCTGCGTTCCGCGCCGCCATGGCAGGTCATGGCCGACACGCTGCTGCAACGCGAGGCGTTGGTGTGCCGGCTCGGTGAGGGCCTGCTGCCGCACGACTTCGCCGGGCTCTACATCGGACACGAGGAGGTCGACCGGATCCTGGCCGAGCTGCCCGGCGCGTCCGGCCCGGCCGCCGAGCGGGTGGATGCCCTGCTGCGGCAACTGGAACCCGAGCTCGCGCTGGCCCGCAAGCTGTTCGCCGAATCGCTCGACCAGGGCGGCACGGTGTTCGACCGGCTGGTCCGCCACGCGCGCCTGGACGAGGTGGACGCGCAGGCCCTGGCGCTGATGGTCGCGGTCGAACGGTCCCCGCACCGGATGCGGCTGGTGTCGTACTTCCAGGACAACGTGCAGCTGCCCCGGCTGACCGTGGCGAGCCTGACCCGGATGCTGGGTTCGGGCCGGAGCGTCTCGCCGGACGCGCCGCTGCTGCGGGCCGAACTCGTCGAACTGGGCACCGAAGGCCCGTGGGCCACCAGAATGTGCTGGCCGGCGATGCGGGTCACGTGGGCGATGGCCGACGACGACTCGGCCGACTCCGCGCTGCCCGCCGGGACGCGCCGGCTGGAGCCGGTCGGCACCGGCGCGGTCGAGCCGCAGATGCTGCTGGTCACCGGCGCGGACGCGGACAGCAGGCTCACCGCGGTCCGCGATCGCTGGCCCGGCAAGGCTTTGCTCGTCTGCCCGTTGCCCACGTCGGCCGCCGAGTGGGCGTCGGTAGTCCGGGAGGCCGGGGTCGGCGACCGCGCGGTGGTGCTGGAACTGGAGGCGCCGCCGGACCGCAAGGCGGCCGACCGGATCGACCGGACGACCCATTTGAGCTGGGTGCTCAGCTCACCGCGGGAGCTGGCGCTGGACAGCCTGCCGCGCCGGCCGTGGCGGGAGATCCGGCTGGACTCCGGGCTGGCCGAGTCCGCGGACTGGGCGCAGGCGCTGGGGATCGCGCCGGATCCGTCGTTTCCGTTGTCCCGTGACCAGTTGCGGCTGGTCACGGCGGCGTCCGCGGGTGACCCCGAGCAGGTCTCGGCCGGTGTGCGCCGGCTCGCGGGCGGCCACCTGGACGGGCTGTCGGTCCGGATCCGGCCCAGGCGCACCATGTCCGACCTGGTGCTGCCGTCGGATCAGACGGCGCAGCTGCGCGAGCTGATCGCGCGCTACCGCCGTCGGTCCACTGTGTACAGAGAGTGGGGGTACTCGCCGCTGCCGTCGACCGGTGTGGTGGCGTTGTTCTCCGGTCCGTCCGGCACGGGCAAGACGCTCGCCGCCGAGATCGTCGCGGGTGAACTCGGCCTCGATGTGTACAAAGTAGACTTGTCGTCGGTGGTCAGCAAGTACATCGGCGAGACCGAGAAGAACCTGGAGCGGATCTTCGGCGCGGCCGCCGCCGGCGACCTGGTGTTGTTCTTCGACGAGGCGGACTCGTTGTTCGGCAAGCGGTCCGAGGTGAGCGACGCGCACGACCGGTACGCCAACATCGAGGTCGCGTACCTGTTGCAACGCCTGGAGTCGTACGACGGGCTCGTGGTGATGGCCACCAACCTGCAACGCAACATCGACGACGCGTTCCTGCGCCGGATCTCGGTCGCGATCGACTTCGAGGCCCCGGACGAGCCGCAGCGCAAGCAGATCTGGCGGCAGGCCTTCCCGTCCGGCGCGCCCGTCGCCGAACTGGACTACGATTTCCTGGCCCGGCAGTTCCGGATCACCGGCGGCATCATCCGCAACGCCGCGCTCGGCGCCGGCTTCCTCGCCGCGGAACAGGACGGCCCGGTCACCATGGAACGGGTGGCGCTGGCCCTGAAACGAGAGTTCCAGAAGCTCGGGCGGCTGCGCACCGAGTCCGAGTTCGACCGCTACTTCGACCTGGTGAACGGGGACGGCGATGCTGAACCTGCTGGATGAGTCGCTGGAGGAGTTCCTCCGCGCGGTGGTGCCGCTGCCCAAACGCGAGATCGACATCTCGTTCGAAGCGCCGGACAAGGACTGGTCGGCCCGGGTGTCCCGGCCGACCATCAACATGTACCTGTGGGACGTGCGCCGGAACGCCTCCGAGCGTGAGCTCGGCATGGAGACCATCCACGACGACAACGGCCGCCCACACCGCCGCGCCCCACTGCCCCGAGTGGACTGCCGTTACCTGGTGACGGCGTGGACCTCGGACATCCGCGACGAACACTCCCTGCTGGGCGCCACCTTGACGGCCCTGCTGCAACACGACGAGATCCAGGTGGAGTACCTGCAAGGCCCGTACCGGACCGTGAAACCGGTGCCCAGCATCGAGATCGCCGCCGGCGACGGCCGGGAGAACTCCGACTTCTGGTCCGCCCTCGGCGGCCAACTCAAACCGGGCCTCGACGTCACCGTAACGGCCACAGTGGACAGCGCACTCCTTGTGCCAGCCGGCCCACCGGTCCACCGCTACACCATCGTCACCTCCGCGGGCGACGACGGCCCCAGGGAGGAGCGCCTCTTCGTCGCCGGCCAAACCGACCAGCAACCAGGCACCCTCATCGCCACCGCACACGGCGCCACCGAAGTGGACGAAGAAGGAAAGTTCCTGGTAGCCGCCGAGGTGGGCGACAAGGTCTCGGTCAACGGCACCGACCGGGGCCAGGTCACCGACACCGGGCCGATCGAACTGAAGGCCCCGCCCAAGCGCAAGCGTTGACGACGCGCGACACGGCGAGGTTATGCGAGGGAGGCCAGGTACGCCATGGCGACCTTCTCGTCGGTCAGCCACGCCGTGTAGTCGGAGTTGTCGTTGAACAACGCCGCGAACCGGTGGGCTACAACGGGGTTCTCCTGTGCGGCCTGGAACGTCGCCAGCACGTGTGGCGGCGGTGGCGAGAGCAGGTCGTTGGAGAACCGGACCGCGTGTTTCGCCGTCTGCCAGAAACGGTCGAACGCGCGGCGCATGAACTCCTCGTCGAACGGCCGGTCGCCCTGGTCCAGGATGGTTTGCTGGTAGGCGGCGGCGCAGTGGGCGGCCATGTTGGCGCCCTGGCCGGCGATGGGGTCGTTGGTCACGGCCGTGTCGCCCATCGCGAGTACCTTCGCGCCGAAGTCCAGGGTGCCGACCGGGTCGCGGACGACCGGCGTGACCTTGCCCTTGAGATAGTCCAGCGGGCCGTTGGGGGCGGTGTTCCGCAGGATCGGGGCCAGCCATGGGAAGTGCCGGTCGACGGCCTTGGTGGCGACCTCGAAGAAGTGCTCGACGTCGCGGATGTCGTCCCAGCAGTCGAGCGGGCCGCCGAGGTAACCGGAGAAGTATACACCGTACACAGGCCCGGTCACGCTCAGCACCGGCAGTGAGAACCATTCGCCGTCGGGCGCCAGGGCGAACGTGACGCCCTGGTAGAACTCGGGCTGGTTGGGTGTCAGGTACATCAACGCGATCGCCCGTTGCGGCCCGGTGAACGGCGACAACTCCGGCCGCCGCGCGAACAGCCGCCCGAACTGCGGGCCACGCCCGGCCGCCACCAGCACCAGGTCGAACTCACGAGCCAACGCCGCGAGGCCGTCGGGTTCCACCCGGTCGTGCCGGATCTCGCCACCGCGCCGGGCGAACTCGGTGAGCCAGTCGGACATCTTCAGCCGCTGGTCCACCGACTGCGCGGGCTGCTCCAGCGGGGACTCCCAGCGGATCACCGGTTCGGGCACCCCGGGCTGGCCCGCGCCGAAGGCGATTCCGTTGACCGGCGGCGCTTTCTCGTCCCAGAAGTTGAGGCCCTGGGACCGTTCGTGCTGCAGGGCACGCTCGAAGATGCACTGGTTGGAGATCACGCGCCCGGTCCGCAACTCCTCGGCGGTGCGCTCGGCGATGACGGTCATCTCGTACCCGTGTCGCTGTAACCCCAACGCCAGCAGCATGCCGGCCTGACCTGCTCCAACGACAACGATTCGGCGCGTCATCGCCTGAAAATAGCCACCAGGGCGGTCGGGTGTCAGCCGCCGAACGCGGTGACCAGCATGTCGGTCACCTTGTCCAGGTAGTCGGGCGCGGCCGGGTCGCCGCCCAGCAACAGCCGCCAGAACAGCGGGGCGATGGCCAGGTCGAGGGCGAGTTCGATGTCCAGGTCGGCGGGGAGTTCGCCGCGGTCGATGGCCCGCCCCAGGATCTCGGCCGCCTTGGCGCGGCGACCGCGCCCGATTCCGTTCTGCAACGCGTCGGCCAACGCGGGGATGCGCATGGCCTGGGCCAGCAGGTCGGGGATGATGCGCGCCGCGAGCGGATGCGTGACGCCCTCGGCGGTCGCCTTCAGGTAGGCGCGCAGGTCGCTGTGGAGGGTGCCGGTGTCGGGCAGGTCGGCGGCGCCGATCGCGACCTCGTTCACGATGGCGAGGACCATCTGCTCCTTGGTGGACCAGCGCCGGTACAGCGTCGGCTTGCTGACGCCGGCCCGGCGGGCCACGCCTTCCATGGTCAGCTTCCCATAGCCGACCTCGGCGAGTTCGGTGAACGCCGCCATCGTGATCGCCTCGGTGACCTGTGGCTGCAGGACCGCGGCGCCGGCGGGGACGCGTTTGGGCATGTGGCCATCGTAACAGCGTCGATACGGTTGCGTTTCGACGTGAACTGTTCTAACGTCGAAACGCAACCGTATCGACGTGGGAGAGATCATGAAGTTCCTGTTCGACGACGAGTCCTTCTCGTTCGAGACGCTGCGTGCGGCGGGTTTCGCCTGCTACCGCGGCGCCGAGCTGGGCGAGGTGGTGGCCACCGCGGGCCGGATCACCGACGGCGACGAGGCGAGCTGGCAGCGCGAGTGGAGCGCCACGGCGGACCGGGTCCGGACCATCGGTGAGAACTGCCTGGCGAAGGGACGCACAGTCAGCGCGCGTGAGGCGTTCCTGCGCGCCTCGAACTACTACCGCACCGCCGAGTTCTACCTGCGCGACGACCCAGCCCACGACCCACGGGCGCGGGAGCTGTACCACCTGTCGCGTGACACCTTCGCGCAAGCGATGAACCTGCTCGACACGCCGGTGCGTCCGGTCGCGATTCCCTACCAGGACACCACGCTGCCGGGCTACCTGTACCTGGTGGACGACTCCGGCGCGCCCCGTCCCACGGTCCTGTTCAACAGCGGATTCGACTCGACCCTGGAAGAGTCCTACGTCGCTCTCGCCGCTGGCGCCCTGGATCGCGGCTACAACGTGCTCGCCTTCGACGGCCCCGGCCAGGGCGCGGTGATCCGCGAGCAGGGCCTGCCGTTCCGGCCCGACTGGGAGGCTGTCATCACCCCGGTCGTGGACTACGCGGTGCGCCTGCCGGAGGTGGACGAAGACCGGATCGCGCTCTACGGCTACAGCCTCGGCGGCTTGCTCGTCGCCCGTGCCGCCGCGTTCGAACACCGGATCGCCGCGCTGATCCTCAACGACGGCCTGTTCGACTACCACGGCACCAACGTCCGGGCGATGCCCGAGTTCGTGGCCCGGTGGATCGAGGACGGCCGGGACGAGGAGGCGCTCGCCGTGGCCGGCCTGTTGACGTCGTTCAACACCACGGTTCGCTGGGCGTTGCGTAACGGTGTCTGGACGTTCGGCGCTTCGTCCTCGGCCGACTACATCCGCAAGACGAAGCCGTACACGCTGGCCGGCATCGCCCAGCAGATCGCCTGTCCGACCCTGGTTCTGGACGCCGAGAACGACATCTTCTTCCGCGGCGAGGCCGCCCGCGTGTACGAGGCGTTGACCTGTCCGAAGGAGCTGGTCGTCGGCACCGAGGCGGAAGGCGCGGGCGAGCACTGCCACATGGGCGCGATGCTCCTGACGCACCAACGCGTGTTCGACTGGCTGGACGAAAACTTCTCAATCCCGTCATAACAGATCCGGTCGCCCCGATAAGCGTGCAGCACTGCGAGAGGGGCGCGCCGTGGTTCGGGACGGAAAGCGCGTACCGGCTCCCCAGGCCGAGCCGGTCACCGACACCAGCACGTCGGCCACGGAGAGTTTCCTTCCGCACGGCTCGGCGGCTCTTCTTTGGCTACAACGCAACGCGGGCAACAACGCGGTCACCCGGCTCCTGGGTGAGCCGGACCGGCTCCGGCCGGCGATCGAACAGGTCCTGATCGACGCGTCGAAGATCGTCGAGTACGACTTCGCGGCCCACCTGGTCGGCGCGATCTCCGCGACAGACACCGAAGCGGCGGCGACAGCCCGGCGGATCGCCGTTACGGAAACGACAGTCGACGACGAGTCCTACGACATCCCGGCAGTGTTGCTGACTCTGGACGGCCTGCACCGGAACGTCACGGGCCTCGATGGCGTAACGGTTTCCGCCGGGCTCCGGCACGTGATTCGGACGCTCGCCACGGACGCGGCCGAGACCGTTGCCACGGCGGACTTCTCCGAACTCGACAACGACATGGCCCAAGCGGCCGGCGCGATCGAGGACGCCAACGCCTTGCTGCGCCTGGAACTGACCGGGACGATCGACGAGCTGATCGACCAACGCCGCCGGTTCGCGACCGCCGAGGGGGACACCCGGGCGCAGCTCGGCGCGGAGATCGGTGTGTCCGCACGGAAAGCACTGTTACTGAACAAATCCTTGCAGGAGGAGGACGACCAGACCGCTCCACTGGAGACCGAGGTGGAGCAGCGCGCGAGCGACATCGCCCGGATCCGGACCATCGCCCAGACCGAGGACGACACCACCGCACAGCTCGGTGACCAGCTGGCTTTGCTCACCCAACACCAGGTCACGGACAACGAGGACGCCACGGCGGTCGTCGAGCCGGAGGTGGCATTGCCCGAGATCACGGACGCGGCCGAACTCAAGTTCGCCGAACAGTTGAGCGCGCGAATCAGCGATCAGCGCGCGGACGTGGCGCACCTGCACGACCGGGTGGTGCCCGACCATCCCACCTATGAGCTGGCCGAGTTCGCGGCCGTGCACAAGCGGTGGTTCAGCTTGACCAGCGGTGCGCAGGAGAAACAGGATCCGGTCGTCAAACTCGCCCTCGACCTGATGGGGGAGCCGTACCGGGTCGCCGGAGCCGATGTCGGCGGCGGCGTCCTCAAGGCCGAAGGCGGTGTCGCACGGGCGTTCCTGATGAACATGGCCGTGGACATGATGAGCGGGTCGCTGACCGGCGAGACGAACCAGTTCGGCGACCAGATCGACGGCTCCCGGCGAAGAGCGGCGACGACCGGCACCGCCAGCGCCCCGGAGTACGACTACGGCGAGTTATACCCGGGAAAGAGCACGGACGAGGTCGTGTCCCGGAAGGAGTTCCAGCAACGCAGGCAACTGGAGACCGCGACAACGGCGACCGCGCTGGCTGCGGTGCCAGATCTGGTACGCCCTTCGGCGGTCCCGATCGTCGGCCTGCGGGCCACGAACGCGTCCGAGGGGTGGAGCTATCTCGTCGACGTGTACTCCCAGGAGAACCTTGTCGCGCGCGAGCACAAGGTCGTTCCGCCGGAAGTCGCGCAGTACCTGCTCGCGGCCCATCAACAAGCCGAGACCCTCGCGAAACCGCACATCCCAACGGTCGACGGAAGTCCGATCGGCTCCAGGGCGATGCGGACCGCGGGAGTCGAGGGCGCGACCGCGACCAGCACCGAGCGGTATCTGGACGGCGAACAGACCACCGAAGTGCCCGACGAGATCACGGTTCTGCGCGGTCAACTCTCGGCCGGCAGCGGACCCACCGACGGCGAGGCGTTGACCGAACAACTCGGCCGGGACCTGCGTACGTACCTGGAGGCGTTCTTCGCCGAACGGCAGAGCATGGAGTACCGCGTGGCGGCGGTCTTCGCGATCGGCGACACCGAACACGCTGTCGGCAACCAGCTCTCGGCCTTGCTGGAGCCGAGCGCGTTGGCCGCCGTCATCGGTGAGGCGGTGAAGATCTCGGCGATCACGTTGACGTTGGGTGGCCTCGGGCCGCTCGGCATGGCCGCTTCCCAGGCGTACAAGGGATATCTCGGCACCCAGGGCATCAACGACGTCGCCGCGCTGGTGTCGATCGCCGCCTTCTGCCGTAACGCGGCCACGGCCGACAGTCTCTCGAAGGCACGCGCCTGGGGTTACATGACCGTCAACATCGCCCAGGACGCGGAGCAGTTGCTCACCACTGTGGTCGCGTCGCCGGTCACGGCCGGGTTGACCGCGATCACGACCGCGAAGCCGACCACCGCGCTCGACCTCGCCGACGCGGTCCGTCCGCTGATGAACGACCCGGCGACCCGGGAGAACCTGCTGCGGGACGTGGAGTCGCAGATCGCCGCCCTGGAGTCGACTGGACAGAGCAACGCGGAACTGAAGAACCTCAAGGCATTCCACGACGGGCTGCTGCAACGGTCCAGTGTGGACCTCGTGGACGGCGTGCTGCCCACCACGGCAGTGGACACCGGCCTGTTCACCCACGGACGCGGCCGTAGCGAAGCCGACCTGACCGCGCTGCGCAACGCCCTCGGCGGGGACACCGACCTGGTCGAGAACGCGACACTCACCGGCACGACCGTGCACGTACGCTACGGCGACGACAGCAAAGTGCGCGTCGAGATCGGTCCGGCCGTCGAACCCGCGCACATCCGCCAGCACCTGGAAACCGTACGGCAGCTGCGCAGGTTCGAAGGCGTCGTCGGGCGCCTACGGCAGTTGCTGAGCGAGATCCGGGACCTGATCACCGGCCATCCGTCGTACGGCACCGAAGGCTTCGAGGCCCGGCTGGAGGTCCAGAAACTCCGCGGTATCGAAGTCGACCTGCTCGCCCAGCTGCGTGGGGTGGAAGCGCTCAACGACCGGCTCACCGGCCAGGACGACGGCGACCCGGCGTCGGTCCGCCTCCAGCTTGAGGCCATCCAGAGCCAGCTCCAGCTGCACGAATCGAACGTCGACTCGTACCGGGAAGGCCGCGGGTTCATCGCCGCGGAGGACACGTCCCCGGCGATGAACGCGGCCAGGGAACGCGCGAAACGCATGATCGAAGCCGCCGAGGCGGTCGCCCCGGACGTCCGCGCGACACTGGGCGACGCGGTCGCCGCGCATGGCGCGAAGCTGGCCCGACTGGACACCGAGATCAAGGACGAGATGTCCCTGACCAGCAAGATCTACGACCGGGCGACCGTGAAAGGCCCGCCGACGGACGTCGTCCTGGACAAAGTGACGGCCAAGATCGACGACGTCCTGCGCTACACCGTGGTCGCCGACACCCTCGACTACATGCGTGTCTGCGCGGCGGTCCGCGCCGAGCTGGAAGCCGCCGGATACACGTACGTCAAAGAGGGGAACGCCTGGGCGGAGCCGGAGAAGTTCGGCGGCTACCGGGGTATCAACATGAAGTTCCGGACCAAGGACGGCCTGCTGTTCGAGGTGCAGTTCCACACCACGGACAGTCTGGCCCTCGCGGACGAGACCCACGCCCTGTACGAGGAACTCCGCAACCCGGCCACCACGGAGAAGCGCAAAGAGGAGCTACGCCAAGAGATGCGGCGCCGCGCGAACCTGCTTCCGGTACCGGACGGCGCCGACCAACTCTAGGCGAATACCGTCTTGGGTCGCTCCTGCAGGACGCCGTCCACGTACGTGTCGACCTTCTCGTCGTAGAACGCGATCAGCCCGGTGACCTTCTGGCTCTCCGGCAACGGCGTGTCGTAGTACCAGGCGATGTCCTCGTGCAGCTTGTCGCCGATCCGCGCCGAGTGGTACGACGCCGAGCCCTTGTACGGGCAGTGTGTCTGGGTGTCGCTCGGTTCGAGCAGGTCCATCCGCACGGCGGTCTTCGGCAGGTAGTAGCGGGTCGGCAGGCCGGTCTCGAACAGCAGCCGCGCGTTCGTCGACTCCGCCACGGTCGTGCCGTCGATCTCCACCCGGATGTGTCGCGAACTGGCCAACACGTCCACCCGCGTGTACGGGTCGCGGGGGTGGACGTAGATCTCCTCGTCCTCCTCGAACCACGAGTCCATCGCGGCGGAGTCGAACCGGACCAGCTCCCGCAGCTCCTCGATCGGCGAGGTCAGGTACGACCGCGCCGCCCCGACCGCCTCCTTGCCCCCGGCCTTTACAGTGTAAAGGGTGGCGTCGCCGCGGCTGGGGGAGTGGTCGGTGGTACCGGTCTCGGTCAGCTCGACCTTGATGTCCGCGCACGGGATGTAGTACGTGGGGTAGTAGGGGACCTCCCACACCAAAGTGGGATTGATCGTGTCGGCCACCAGCACACCGCCGAGGTACACGCGGACGCGCTTGGCGCTTTGTTCCAGCCGGACCCGGCCACGAGTGGTTGCGCTCATGACCGGGTCAACGGCTGGGCGACGGCTGGGATTCCTTACGGCTCGATGGTGACCTTGATGGCTTCGCCGGTGCTGACCGTGTGGATGGCGTCGAGCACGCCGGCCAGCGGCATCCGGTGGGTGATCAGGTCGTCCACGGGCACCGCGCCGGCGGCGACCAGCGCGAGGGCCTGCTTGTTGTGGGCCGGGCTGGAGCCGTTGGCGCCCACGATCGTCAGTTCGCGGTAGTGCACGAGGTTGGCGTCGCACGCGATGACCGGGTTGTCCTTGGGCAGCCCGCCGAAGAAGCTGATCCGGCCGCGACGGGCGGCCATCCGCAGCCCGTCCTCCTGGGCCTTGCCCGCCGCCGCGGCCGTGATCACCACGTCCACGCCACGGCCGTCGGTCAGCCGCAGCACCTCGTCGACCGGGTCGACATCCGCCGAACAAATCGCCGCGTCTGGCTTGACCAGGGCGGCGGCCATCGCCAGCCGTCCTCGGGACAGTTCGACGAGGTACACGGCCTCGGCGCCGCGCGCGCGAGCCAGCCGGACGTGCAGGCAGCCGATCGGGCCCGCGCCGATCACCACGACGACGTCTCCGGCACCGACGCGGGCCAGCTCCTGTCCATTGAGGACGCAGGCGAGCGGCTCGGCGACCGACGCCTCGGCGTACGACAGCGAGTCCGCGATCCGGTTCACGCCGTCGACCTTCAGCACGGCCCGTGGCACGATCATGTACTCGGCGAAGGCGCCGTCGTAGTGGTAGCCCATGGACTTCTGGTTCGGGCAGATCGTCAGCCGGCCGCGCCGGCAGTCCGGGCAGTCACCGCACGGGATCGCGGCGATCACCTGCACCCGGTCGCCGGCCGTCCAGCCGTCCACATCGGACCCGACGTCGACGATCGAGCCGGCGATCTCGTGGCCGATCACCCGGGGCGGGTCGATGTGGTGGTGGCCGTGCCGGAAGATCTTCAGGTCGGTGCCGCAGGTGGAACAGTTGTGCACCTTGATCTTCAGCTCGTCCGGCCCCGCGACGGGTTCGGGCGTGTCCTCGATCCGGATGTCCCCGGGCGCGTAGAAGCGCGCGACCTTCACTCGTTCTCCTTGAATGTCAACAGGGTGAGCACGGTGTCGACGTCGGCCGCGGAACGCAGCTCGGCGGCCTTGGCCGGATCCATCAGCACCTGCGCCAGCGCGGACAGGATCCCGACCTGTTCGGACCCGTTGGCCGCGATCCCGACGCACACAGTGACCTGGTTTCCGTCCCAGTCCACTCCCTCGGGGAACTGGAGCACCACGATCGATGTGCGCAGCACGAAGGCGCGTGCCGCGTCCGTGCCGTGCGGGATGGCGACACCCTCGCCGATGAACGTCGACACCGAGGCCTCGCGTTCGTGCATCGCCGCCAGGTACTCGACGCTGACCGCGCCGACGGCCAACAGGGCCCGGCCGCACTGGTCGATCGCGTCCGCCTTGTCGGTCGCGGTCAGTCCAAGCTGGACACCTTCGACGCCGAGAAGGTCAGCCGGCAAGGGGACCACCGTCCCGGATGGCCGCCTCCACCAGGTCGAACACCGGGTCGCCGAGGAAGCTCTGGAACCCGATCACGACCTTCTCCCGCGCGCCTTTCCTGGCCCTCGCCAGCAAAGTAGTCTGGCACAGCACGACGTCGGCGTCGGCCGGGATGTCGTTGACCGGGGTGTGCGTCACCGAGACCTGGTACGGCTTGAGCCGTTTGGCCAGCTGGGACGCCACCATGACGCTGCTGCCCATGCCCGCGTCACACGCGATGACGACCTTCTTGATCGCGGATCCGTCGATCGTGCTCATGCCGCTGCTCCTCCGTTGGCGATTTCACGTTGGCGTTCCTCTGCACGCGCCGTGCGGCCGAACTTCAGCAGTACCGAAGCGACCACAAAGGACACGGCGGCGGCCAGGACGATACCCGCGATCACGCCGAAGTACCCGCCCTTGGGGGTGACCGCCATGACCGCGATGATGCTGCCCGGCGACGGGGTCGCGGTCAGGCCAGCGCCGGTGATGCTGAACACGAACACGCCGGTGGCGCCGCCGGCGATGGCCGCGATGATCAGCCGCGGCGCGGCCAGGATGTACGGGAAGTAGATCTCGTGGATGCCGCCGAAGAACTGGATGATGATCGCGCCGGGCGCGGTGGACCGCATCGACCGTACGCCGAACAGCGTGATGGCCAGCAGGACACCGAGGCCGGGACCGGGGTTCGGCTCGATCAGGAACTCGATCGCCTTGCCCGTGTCCGCGGAGTGCGCGACCCCGAGCGGCGACAGCACGCCGTGGTTGATGGCGTTGTTGAGGAACAACACCTTGGCCGGCTCCACGATGATCGACACGAGCGGCAGCAGCCCTTCGTTGACCAGCGCCTGTACGCCGTTGCCGAGGGCCTTGGTGAGGCCTTCGACGGCCGGCCCGATGCCGAGCATGCCGAGGACGGCCATGGTGCCGCCGATGATGCCGGCGCTGAAGTTGTCCACCAGCATCTTGAAGCCGGCACTGACCCTGACCCCGACGAAGTCGTCCCACAGTTTCAGCAGGAACGCGGTGAGCGGGCCGATCAGCATGGCGCCGAGGAACATCGGGATGTCCGCGCCGACCGCGATGCCGATCGTGGCGACCGCGCCGACCACGGCGCCGCGCTGGCCGTGCACCAGCCGGCCGCCGGTGTAGCCGATCAGCACCGGCAGCAGGATCCTGATCATCGGTTTGACCAGCTGGGCCAGCTGCGCGTTGGGCGTCCAGCCGGAATCGATGAACAGCGCGGTGATCAGGCCCCACGCGATGAACGCGCCGATGTTCGGCATGACCATCCCGGCGAGGTGGCCGCCGAAGCGTTGCACCGTGGCCCGTAACCGATGGGTCCTGGACGGTCGCACGTCTGTCTCTGTCATCGTCGACACCTTCTGTTCAGTGGTCTTCGCTGAGCCGTCGCTTCGCCTCGATCCCCGCCCGGACGACGACCAGTTCTCCCCGGAGGTGCTCCGGCCTGGGCATCGTGCTGCCCGGCAGCGAGACCGCGGCCGCTCCCCACGCCACCCCGCTGACCAGCGCCTGTGCGCCTGTTCCGCCGCCGGCGAGGAAACCGGCCAGCATCGCGTCGCCGGCACCCACCGAGCTGCGGGCCGACACGACCGGGGCCTCCGCGTGCCAGACGCCGTCGTCGTCGACCAGGACGGCGCCGTCGCTGCCGAGGCTGGCCAGCACCGCGCCCGCGCCGAGGGAGCGCAGGTGCGTGGCCGCGTCGACCACGTCCCCGAGTGTCGACAGTGGACGGTCCACGGCCTCGGCCAGCTCGTGGTGGTTCGGCTTGACCAGGGTGGGGCCGGCGGTCAGGGCCGCCCGCAGCGCCAGGCCGCTGGTGTCCACAGCGACCCGGACGTCCGCACGGGCCAGCCGCAGGATCAGGTCGGCGTAGAACCGCGGCTCGACGCCGGGTGGCAGGCTGCCGGCGACCACCACCCAGGACGCGTCGTGTGCCGCGTTGACCACGGCGTCCGCCAGGGCTGCCGTCTCGGTCGCGGTCAGCCGTGCGCCCGGTTCGTTCAGCTTGGTGACGGTCGCGTCGGGCTCGATGACGCTCACGTTCATCCGCACCGGCCCGAGCGCGGGCACCCGGACGACGTCGATGCTGTAGTCGCTGAGCAGGCTGATCAGCTGCTCGCCCTCGGCGCCGCCGGCCGGCACCACGGCTCGGGCCTTGATCCCGTTGGACACCAACGCCCTGGCCACGTTGATGCCCTTGCCGCCGGGCTGGACGTGGACCGCGGTGGCCCGGTGCAGCCCGCCGCGCACGAGCCCCCGCACCTCGATCGTGCGATCGACGCTCGGGTTGGCCGTGACCGTGACGTACACGCTGGTTCCGCCTCCATGTGGGTCTTCCCGTGGTTTCAGGTGATTGTGCATGTGTTCATGTGGCTTTGCAATACTCTATGTGGGCATGGTTGTTGCTGCTCGCGGGTAAACCCACATAAAGTCACATTCATGTACGCGGAGGAACGGCAGCAGGTCATCCTGGAGCGGGCTCGCACCAAGGGCCGGGTGGACGTGGCCGCGCTCGCCGAGGAGTTCGTGGTGACCACGGAGACCATCCGGCGCGACCTGACCGTGCTGGAACGGCACGGGGTGCTGCGACGCGTGCATGGCGGCGCGATCCCGGTGGAACGCCTGGGGTTCGAGCCGGCGCTGTCGGTCCGTGAGACCGTGATGACCGACGAGAAGAACCGGATCGCCCGCGCCGCGCTCGCCGAGCTGCCCGATTCCGGCACGATCCTGCTGGACGCGGGCACGACCACGGCCCGGCTGGCGGACGCGTTGCCGGTGGACCGCGAGCTGACGATCGTCACTCATTCGGTGAACATCGCGCTGACGCTGATCACGCGCCCGAACCTGACCGTGATGCTCGTCGGTGGCCGGCTGCGTAGCCGCACGCTCGCGTCCGTCGACGCCTGGGCGTTGCAGGCGTTGCGGGACACGTTCGTGGAGGTCGCGTTCATCGCCACGAACGGGGTGTCCGTCGACCGCGGCCTCACCACGCCGGATTCGGCCGAGGCCATGGTGAAGCGGGCGGCGATGGCGTGCGGCCGACGCTGCGTGCTGCTCGCGGACCACACCAAGGTCGGCAACGACCACTTCGCGCGCTTCGCCGATCTCGGCGACATCGACACGTTCATCACCGACACGGGCATCGACGGCGAGGTCGCGGCCGAGATGGCCACGGCCGGACCCAAAGTGATCACAGTCTAGCCAACATAAACCAACACGAAACCCTTGTGTAACCACATTCGGTGTGGTTACCGTTGGCTCTCTGCCAGAAACGCAAGGGAGTGCACATGGCGACCACACGGGTGAAGATCGGCTCCGCGGTGGGTCTGCACGCTCGTCCGGCCGGCCTGCTCGTCCAGGCGGCGGCCCGGCAACCGGTCCAGGTGCTCATCGGCCGCCCGGGAACGACCGGCGTCCCCGCGTCCAGCATCCTCGCGGTGATGTCCCTGGGCGTCGCGGGCGGCGAAGAAGTCGAACTGACCGCGGAAGGCGAAGGCGCGGACCAAGCTCTGGCGGAACTCACCGCACTGCTCGCCCAGGACCACGACGAACCCGCCGCCTAGGTTGATCGTTGGCCCGGGTGTCCGCTGGCTTTGTACCGTTCCTCGGTGGATGGTGACAGCCCGGTAGTGATTCGGCTCCTGCCGGAATGCCGGACCTGGGTCGGAGCCGCAACATGGCAGCGCTGCCCGATATGACCCTGCGCTGGACACCGTGACCCTACGTTTCGTCGCGGGCGGCGATGAGCCAGTTGGTGAACTCCACCGCGACGTGCCGTTGGTGGGTTTCGATCACGTCGTCCGGGGTGGCGGCGGGGAAGTAGCACGTCAGCTTGGCCTGGCAGCCGCCGGGCACGTCCCGGAACTGGTGCAGGACGGCGCCTGTCACCTCGCCGTCGGGTAGCCGGCCGGCGCCGATCACGCGGTACGGGTAGTCCGGGTCCAGTGGTCCGGGCGCCTGGTCCGGCGGCAGCGGCTCGACGTCCAGGAGCACCGGCGCGTCACCCATCGTCTCGATGATCGACACGGTTCCGTTCGTCTCCTCGAAGACGAAGTGCTCGGGGTGGGCGGCCAGCATCGCCGGCCCGTTGACGTTGGCGGCGTACCAGCCGCTGAACTGCCCGGCGGTCACACCGTCGATGTCGATCTCCACGGTGAACGACCGGAGCTCGCCGCCGGAGGCCGTCCGCCACTCGCCGAACCGGCGAGTGGATTCGGCGATGTCGGACGCCAGCAGCTCGCGCAGCCGGTCGGCACCCAGGCGCTGCTTGAGCATCATCAAACACCGACGGGCGAACTGCGTCTCCCACAACACCAACTCGGCCGACGACACCTCGGCGCCGGCGGCTCGCACAGTCACCCCTGAGTGGTCGTCCGGCAGTGGTCGCATTCCGTTCATAGGGCGAGACTAAGGTGGGCGGGTGACGCGAGCATCCAGGGTTTTGTTGGCCGGCACCGCGGCCTCCCTTCTCAGCGGTCTGCCGTCGACCGTCCACGCGGCCCTCACCGGCAAGGACCTGATGGCCGCTGCCAAAGCCGCGGGAACCCTGGTGCCAGGCCGAAAGGACCGGCCGGACGCCACCGCGGGCGCCCTGGTGCACTTCGCCGTCTCGGCGACCTGGACCGTGGTCCTGGCCGCGATCGACCAGCGCAGGAAGCTCGGTGTGACGGGCGGGGCGGTGGCCGGTCTGGCGATCGCGGCGCTCGACCTGAACCTGATCGGTCGCGCCTACCCGGCGATCCGGAAGCTCCCGCAGCTGCCGCAGTGGGCCGACCACGTGGCCTTCGGGGCGATCGTCGGCGCGCTGCTGGCCGCCGGCGGCCCCGATGTCCGGCATCACGACGAGTACTGAGCAAAGCCATGTCGACCAACGGTCCGCCGCCGTGGTCCCATCATGACTGTGACTCACGAGAACAACTGGGCGGGCAATCTCACCTACCGGGCGACCGCGATCCACCGGCCGACATCCCTGGGTGAGCTCCGGACTCTGGTGGCGTCCACCGATCGGATTCGGGCCTTGGGCACGAGACACAGTTTCCATCGGGTGGCGGACACGACAGGCGCTTTGGTCTCGGTGGACGGACTGCCGCGACAGATCGATGTGGACTCGGCGGCGTCGACCGTCCGGGTGTCGGCGGGCCTCAGGTACGCCGAGATCGCGTCCCATGTGGACGGATTCGCGCTGGCGAACATGGCGTCACTGCCGCACATCTCGGTCGCCGGAGCGTGCGCGACCGCGACGCACGGATCCGGGGTGGGCAACGGCAGCCTCGCGACCGCCGTGTCCGCCTTGGAGATGGTGACCGCCACGGGCGAGACGGTCACCCTCAGCCGGGGTGACCCGGATTTCGACGGCGCGGTCGTCGCGCTCGGCGCGCTCGGGATCGTCACCGCGGTGACGCTCGATCTGGTCCCCGCGTTCGAGGTCCGGCAGTACGTCTACGAAGGACTGGCGTTCGATGAGGACGTGCTCGCTGTCCTCGCCGGGGCGTACAGCGTCAGCCTGTTCACCGACTGGACCGGGCCGACGATCAACCAGGTCTGGGTCAAGCAACGGACCACCGACCCGGAGCTCGCCGTGCCCGCGAAACCCGCGGACGGCCCACGGCACCCGGTGCCGGGCATGCCCGCGGAGAACTGCACGCAGCAGTTGGGCGTCCCGGGACCGTGGCACGAACGGATGCCGCACTTCCGGCCCGAGTTCACGCCGAGCGCGGGGGAGGAGCTGCAGGCCGAGTTCATGGTGGCCCGCGTGGACGCGATGGCCGCCCTGCGGGCGGTGTACGAGATCCGCGAGCGGATCTGTCCCGTGCTGCAGATCAGCGAGATCCGGACGATCGCCGCGGATTCCCTGTGGCTGAGCCCGTTCTACCAGCGGGACGCGGTCAGCATCCACTTCACGCTGGCCGCCGACCCGGACGCGGTGCGCCCGGTGCTGTCCGTGATCGAACGGCAGTTGGCGCCGTTCGCGGCCCGGCCGCACTGGGCGAAGCTGTTCACCCTCGCGCCCGAGGTGGTCCGGTCCCGCTACCCGCGGCTGGCCGACTTCCGCGACCTGACTCGCCGGCTCGACCCGGAAGGCAAGTTCCGCAACGACTTCGTCACGGAGTTGCTGGCCGAACCGGCTGGCGGAGCACGGTCCTGAGCTTCGCCGGTTCGGTCCTGCGCGGGTCACCGAGGTAGATCTCGTGGTGCAGTCCGGTCATCCGCAGGCCGTTCGCGGCCACGTATTCGTTGTGCAGGGCGGCCAACGTCGGCGCTTCGTCGTCGTACGACCCGAAGTGCATCACCTGGGCACAGGTGCCCTCGTGCAGGTTCAGGTGCCGGATGTTCGCGATGGCCGGGAGTTTCTTCTTGGCCAACGCGGCGTCCTGCGCCTGCTTGACGTCCTCCGCGGTGACCCAGCTCGGCTGGCTGATCAGCATGGTCCACTGCCAGGAATCCTTGGCGCCCACGGTGAAGCTGTCCATGTCATCGGACCACCACAGCCCTTCCAGCGGCGCGACGACCAGGTCGTTGCCGGCGCGTTTGCCGGCGAACTTGATCGTGTACGCGACGGCGTACAGCGCTTCGACGGCACGGGCGTATTCGTCCGCGGTGTTCGGGTTGCCCTTGCCGTCGATCGCGAGGAACTGCTGTTCGGGCACGTCGATCAGGGCCCAGCTGGTGTTCTTCGGCGCGTAGAGGTCCTTCAGTTCCCGTTTGACGTCGTAGGCGGTCATTCAATCTCCTTGCGGTAGGCCGACAGCCACGCTTGTTCGGCGGTGAGTTGGGCGAGTGAGTAGTCGAAGATCGCGCGGACGAACCCCGGCGCGTCCAGCTGGTTGGCGGCCGTGAGACGGACGATGGCGATGCGTTCGGCGAGCGCCTCGGCGCGTTGGGCGAGCGCTTGGCGGAGGCGTTCGGGCGGGATGACCGGCTGGTTGGCCAAGCCGACGAGGACGGGCGGGAACACCGGTCGCAGTTGCGCGACCGCCCGCTCGGCCGCGTCCGCGCACGCCTGGAACCCGGCCGGCGTGGGGGCGTAGACCTTGCGCGCCTTGCCCCGCCCGCTGTGCTGGGACTCGGTCTCGGTGACCAGGTCCCGGTCGCGGAGCTTGCCCAGCAGGTAGTAGATGGAGCTGAACCCGATCTCGGTCCAGTCCCGCATGCCGCGGCCGGCGATCACCTCCTCCAGCTGGTAACCGTGTCGGGGTTTCTCCACCAGGAGGCCGAGCAGGGTCAGCTCGGCGGGAGTCAGGTCAACGGCCACCCGACTATTCTAGCACTAGAATAACCAGGCGGGTCTCGACGGGGTTTCATGACTCGACTACCGCCGCGTACGTCCGCTTACGTACGCGCCCCCACGGCTTGTACACCGAAAGGAACGTCGCGAACAGCAGCGCGGTCGTCGACACGATCGGGGGAAACGCCATCGAATCGCCGGGCTGGCCCGTCGCCACCGCCTCCTCGACGCCTGGCCGCAGCGAGAACAGCACCAGCGTGCACAACACCACGTTCAGCGCGAGCTTGACGGCGACCCACCAGTACCGCACCAGCCCGTACCTGGTGCCCAGCCCGAGCAGCACCCCGCTGACCAGGCACACCAGACCGGCGGTGAGCAGCGGCCACACCGCGAACTGGGCCAGCGCGTTGATGTTGGCGGCGAGCAGGTCGCGGTCACTGAGCGCGGTGAAGACGAGCACACCCATCACCACGTCCATGCCGATCCACGTGCCGGCGGCCACGATGTGCGTGACCAGCAGGCCCCTTCGGGTTCCCTTCGCCAGTTTCATGACCACCATGGTCCGGGTGCGGCCGGTTCTGGTCGTCCGCAGTGGCGCGGATTTCCGCGTACGCAAATCCGCGTAGCCGGAATAGATCCGGCGGGCCGGTGGTTCTGTGAACGTCGAACCAGCAAGTCTTCTGATGGAGGTGGGCGGCCCACAGTTGGTGGCCGCGTGGAACGTGCTGGCCCCGGGCGGTGTGCTGCGGAGACCAGGTGTAATGTCCACACAGGACACACGCCGGGCCGGTCCGTGTCCCCGCCCACCGGCCCGGTGTCCTGTCGGATCGAGGAGTGCGAAGTGGCTGAGCCGAGTGTCGTGGCGAACGCGGACGCGAACCGGTACGAGGTGCGGGTCGACGACCAGGTCGCCGGGTTCACCGAGTACAAAGTAGTCGGTGACCAGGTCGTCTTCGTGCACACGGAGATCGACGACGGGTACGCCGGACAGGGCCTGGGAAAGGTGCTCGCGGCGGGCGCCTTGGACGACGTCGTGCTTCGTGGGCGACGGATCGTGCCTGTGTGCCCGTTCATCGCGAAGTTCGTGGTGCGCAACAAGGACAAGTACGACGACCATGTGACGTGGCCCAAGGACGTCCGCGATGAGTAACCTCGACGCCTCGCCCGCGGTCACCGAGTGCGTGGCCGCCGGCACCGGCGCGCAGGTAGCCTCGTTGTATCCGGCTCGGACGGTGCCGCTCGGCGGAATCCGGGGCATCCACGTCGACCGGATCCTGCCGCAGCGCGGCCTGCCCACGGTCGGCGCGTGGTGTTTCCTCGATCATTTCGGCCCGCACCAGGACGTGATGACGGTCCTGCCGCATCCGCACACCGGCCTGCAGACGGTGACGTGGCCGTTCACCGGCGAGATCCGGCACCGGGACTCACTGGGCAGCGACGTGGTGCTCCGGCCGGGCCAGCTCAACCTGATGACCAGCGGCCGGGGCATCGCCCATTCGGAGATCTCGGTCTCCGGCCCGTTGCACGGCCTGCAACTGTGGGTGGCGCTGCCGGCGTCCGACGCCATCCAGCCGGACTTCGCCCAGTACCCGACCTTGCCGACGCTGTCCGCGGACGGCATCGAGGCCACGGTGTTCATGGGCCAGTTGGGTGACGTGGTGTCGCCGGCGACCGTCCACTCGCCACTGGTCGGCGCGCAGGTCGATGTCACGCGGTCCGGCGTGCTGCCGCTGCGTCCTGACTGGGAGTACGGCCTGCTGGTCGTCTCCGGCGCCGTGGCGGTGGCGGGTGTGTCCGTCGATCCGGGTCCGTTGCTGTACTTGGGGACTGGCCGTGACTCGGTCACGGTGACGGGCGACGCGCGGGTGATTTTGCTTGGCGGCGAGCCGTTTCCGGACGAACTGGTGATGTGGTGGAACTTCGTCGGCCGGAGCCACGCGGACATCGCCGCGGCCCGAGCGGACTGGGAAGGCGCGGACCCCGCCAGGTTCGGCACGATCCCGTACCACGGCACCGACCGGATCCCAGCGCCTGACCTGCCCGCGATCCACTTGACCCCACGCAAGCGGCGCCCTACGTGAGCCGTTCCACCAGGAGCAGGGCGCCGATCAGGATCATGGCGGCGCCTGAAGCCCTGCTGACCACGCGCGCCGCCCGCGGCCGTGCCTTGAGCACAACCCGCGCCGCCAACCCCACGGCCAGGTAGCCCACTCCGCAACCGACCATGTGCAGCACCCCCAGGACCCCGGTCTGCACAGCCACCGGCCACCCAGCCCCGGGTCGCACAAACTGCGGAAGCAAAGCCAAGTACAGCAACAACCCCTTCGGGTTCAACCCACTGATCCCGATTCCCCGCACCAACACCCGCCGCGGAACCACAACCTCGGTCACCGGCCCAGCAACCCGGACGAGCGTGGACCCACCAAGCCACATCAGGTACGCCGCGCCCACAGTCGTGAGACCGGTGAGCAACCCCGGCGACGCGGCCACAACAGCCGCCAACCCACCCACAACAAGCAACGTGTGCCCGGCATACCCGGCAACCAACCCGACCACCGCCGGCACCACAGACCGATCCCGAACCCCAACGGCGATGACATACGCCCAATCAGCCCCAGGCGTCAGAATCAGAAGCAGGTCGACAACCAGAAAAGCCCCCACAGCCCTGATTTCCATGAGCGCAACATTATGCTCCAGACCAGGGCATTTGATTCCAAATTCACCCCGGGTCCCGGCCATCTGAGGTATATTCTTGCGCATGGACCGGATCGACAGGCAAATTATTGCCGAGCTCCAGAGAGACGGCCGCCTGTCCGTAACCGACCTGGCGGCCCGGGTGAAACTGAGCGTGTCCCCCTGCCATCGACGACTGCGCGAACTGGAACGCACCGGCGCCATCCGCGGCTACCGCGCCATCGTCGACCCCACCACACTCGGCCTGAACTTCGAAGCCCTGGTCTTCGTCTCCATGCGCCAAGGCGACCGCCAAACAGTCGCCAACCTGGAAGAAGCAGTAGCCCACCTACCCCAGGTGATCCAAGCCCAACGCCTCTTCGGCGACCCGGACTACCTCCTGCGAGTCGTGACCACCGACCTGGTCGCCTTCCAGGAACTCTACGACTCACAACTGGCAACCTTGCCTGGGGTGCAGCGCTTGGTGTCGACGATCGTCATGAAGACCATTGTGGATCAGCGGCCTCTGTTTTCGTGACTGTCAAAAGATGTTCGCTCGCCGCTCTGGCAGGCCGCCAAGAGGGAGCCCTTGTCCTAGGTATTGCTGCTGTGGTTGGGTTGTTTTATCGTGGCGTCTCCCTCCCGTGTGGCCTGCCCAAGGGAATCGCATCTGTCAGGTGGGGTCCAGCTTGGTCTTCCGGTCCGTATCGCACCCAGCCTGGTCGGGTCCCGTAGGCGGACCTTCTTGGGTTCCGTGGGTGTGGACCCCACCTGCCAGATGTGATTGGCTTCGCCCAGGAAGCTCCTATGGTGTGTCAAGGAGTGGGGTGGTGTTTGTGGAGGTTGGTGAGGTCGGTCATGAGGCGGGGGTAGATTTCGCGGGCGA